>NZ_LIXI01000003.1 GCF_001905595.1 Streptomyces sp. CB00316
CCGCCGAGGAAGTCGAGGCCGTGGCTCACACTCTCAACAACAGACCCCGCAAGACGCTCGGTTGGAAGACACCCGCCGAGGCGTTCAACGACCAGCTACAATTGCTTCAACAAGCTGGTGTTGCAACGACCGGTTGAATCCGGTCAATATTCGAGCAGGGCCTTCGCTGAAATCTGCAGGTCAGCCGGGGTCCGGCAGAGCATGGGCGCGATCGGATCCAGCGCCGACAACGCCGCCGCAGAAAGCTTCAACGCCGCCTTCAAGAGGGAGACGCTCAAAGGCCGCAAAGCCTGGTCGAGCGAGCGCGAGGCCAGGCTCGACGCGTTCCGCTGGCTGACCCGATACAACACCCGCCGCCGGCACTCCCGCCTCGGCCACCAGTCCCCGATCGCCTACGAGAACGACCTCCAGCCAGCTGCAACTACCCTGACCCAAGCCGCATAGACGTGTTCAAAATCCGGGGTCAAGGCCCCTGGTCGGCTGGGTGCCCGCCCGGGACACCGCGCGGCAGCCCCCAACCCGGCAGCTTCTATCGCGGCCGTCGTGCACGCCGCCCTCCTGATGGTGAATCCGGTCACGAACAAGGCCACGGCGTGACGGCGAAAACCATCAGTCGGCCCAGAGCCGATCCGCTAAACGATGGCGACCAGTCCCGGCGGCGCCGCTCGCCGGGGCTCGGCTCGTACAGGGCCACACCCGCGGGCACGCACTCTCCGAGCTCCGTCACCAGCTTGCGCTCGTGCACTCGTTTGCTGGGTAGCTGGGGCGGGGGGCCAGGCTAGGGGATGAGCGGGAAGAATGTACGACGGGTGTACGGCATACGATGACGAGCAGTGCGGGCCGACCCCGGGGGCAGGCGTTCGTGGACCTGGTGGGCGGCCCCCTCGACGGGCGGCTTCTCGACGTCACCGGCTGGTCCGGCGAGCAGCGGGCGGAAGGTGCACTCCTGATCACGGACCGGGGCTTGTGCGGAGCCGGCGGCCGGGCGCTCTACAGCCCCATCGAGGCTGATGGCGAAGGACCGTTCCTGTGGATCGGTGACACTGCCTGACCCAAGTGCACCGGTTGGGCGATGCCGGGCCGACGACCGTCACGTACGTCCTGATGGGCTTCGGCGCCGGGGACGGGAACTGTGCAGCCGGAGATGTCGAGGAGCAGGCGTCGCTTCTCAGCGTTGGCCCCGGTCCGTGCGCATGCCAGATCTGGGTACGCTTCGCCGCTGAGAGCCGGCGAGCTGGCTCTCAGCGGCGAGGTGGTGCGGGTCCCGGCCGTTACACCCTGGGACCCGCACGGGGTGTCCTTGGCCGAGGGATGGCGCGGGGCACCGGTCGCGGCGGGTCACGGTGTTCCGTTGGCCCCGTTCGCGCAGGGGCTGCCCAGGCCGGAGGTTCCGCCGGTTCCGCCGGTCCCGCCGCGGAAGAGGAGGCCCCCGGTGGCGTTGCCGCCGGCGCCGCCGTTGCCGCAGGCGCCATCGGCGCTGGCGCCCGACTTGGCGCCGCCGTTGCCCCCGTTGCCGCCCTTGCCGCCGAAGTTGAGGATGCCTCCGGAGCTCAGGCCCCCCGCCCCGCCGATGCCCGCGGCACCGCCCGGGTAGGCACCGCCGGAGCTGCCGTTGCCGCCGTTGCCGCCGTTTCCGGCCTTGCCGGCCTTGCCGCCGTTGCCAGAACTGTTGATGCCGCCGCGGCCACCGTTACCGCCCGCACCGCCGCCGTGGCCGATGCCGCCGTCGCCCGCGTTGCCGCCCGCACCCCCGTCTGATCCCCCGGCGCCGCCGAGGCCGCCGCGGCCACCTGCGCCGGCGTTGGCCCCGGAGTTGCCGCCGATGCCGCCGATGCCACCCGCACCCCCGTGGGTGCCCGCTCCGCCTGCTCCGCCCGCGCCGCCGGCGCCAGTCAGGCCCCCGGCCGCGCCGGTGCCGCCGTTGCCACCCGCGGCGCCGTTGGGGCCGGCGTTGCCGCCGAGAGCACCTGCCCCACCGGAACCGCTGCCGAGGCCGGCACCGCCGTTGCCGCCCCTACCGCCGGCCCCGCCCAGGACACCGTTGCCGCCGGGACCCCCCGCACCGCCGGCGCAGTCCCCGGTTCCGGTCGCGGGGCCGCCCGCGGTGCCGGGAAAGCCGTTGGGATGGGAGGAGTTGCCGTTGGCTCCGGCAACGCCCGCGGTCCCGGCAGTGCAGGCGAGAGCGGAGGCCGCGGCGGGAGAGCCGAGCAGGAGTGCTGCGCCGGCGAAGAGCGTGGGCAGGGCGAGGAGCGCTGTGGTCTGGTTCCTGTTCATGACGGGGTTTCCTCAGACTTGGGTAAAGCGCGGGTTAGTGCGGGTCACTGCATCAGGCCGGTGCGGAACCAAATGGGGAACATCCGTTTCCCGAACCGGTTTCCGTGCCACACGGCCGGAGGCAGTCGGCGAAATTCCGGACTGTTTCCAGTGGGACAGCCCTTTTCAGCTCGTCATAGGCGGCCAGGTCACGGCGCCGGGCAGGGCTGCGAGCAGGGCAGTCTTCTCTGAACGGTGGGGGCGGTTCCCCCGGCACGTTGCCGAGCCAGGGAAACATGAATCGGGCCGGCCGTCGCCTACGAGATGCGTGGCTCGGCGGTGGATGCGCAGGACACCGGCCCCTGCGGGGAGTGCCGCCATCCCGGCCCTGGGAGACGAAACTTCGCGGCACCCAGGCATCTCGTTGTCAGGCATACCGTGCGGGCGGGCAAGCCTCCGGGCCGGGCCGTCAGAACGGAACCGCCCCGCCCTTACAGCGTCTGCAGGGGCGGGGCGGCGCCGAGGGATGCGTGTCGTCCTGCGGGAGCTGGCTCGGCAATCCCCGTGAGGGTCGGTTCAGCAGGGAAGGGTGGAGTTTCCGGCGGCGCCGGTGGCACCGGTGGTGCCGTCCGCAGTGAACGTGGCGGCAGTGCCGTTGCCGCCGGGCTTGCCGGGACACACCGGGCTGGCCGCGCCACCCGCACCGCCGGCACCGCCCTTGTGACCGCCGCCGACCGTGGACGCTCCCCCGTCGCCGCCCTTGCCGCCGGCGATACCGGAACCCGCGTTGCCCACACCGCCCACACCGCCCTTACCCCCGGTACCGCCCAGGGCGGCCCCGCCCCCGGAACCGCCGATACCGCCATTGCCGTTGGCACCCCCGGCGCCGCCGGCACCGCCCGCGCCACCGACACTGGCGCTGCCGCTCGCGTTGCCGCCGTCACCCCCGGTGCCACCGTTCCCGTTGGCACCGGCCGCGCCACCGGTACCGCCCAGACCACCGATCCCACCACCGGTGCCCACACCGTTAGCCCCATTACCTCCCGGAAGACCCAGGAGGCTGAACCCGCCCACAGCCCGGACGCTGCCCGTCTCGGCACGGGCCGACGCGGAAGCCAGGGCAGGGGCGGCGGTGAGACCGGCCACAGCGATCACGGAGACCAGGAGAGTCCGGGAAAGAGCAGGGGTGCGCATGAAGCGCATGAGGAAGCCTCTCGAAGTGCGCGACCGCAGATGCTCCACGACCGACACACCCGCAACCTACACAAGAACAGACCACCTCATACGTCGCACAATGATCCAATAGCTTGAAACAGACCTTATGGTCAAAATTTGGCCTTAACACCCCCGCTCGAGGCCGTCCGGGCAGGGACCGGGAACCCCGAGCCCGGGGTTCCCGGCGCCCAGTCGGCCGACGGGCTGTCAGTCTCACTCTTTCGGTTGTGACGATGCGGCGTCCGTGATCATCAACTGTTGGGCGGGCGGGACGCTTTCGCTGTCAGGGCGCGGCGGAGTCCCGGCGCTACTGCCGGGTTCTCCGGGGTCCTTCGGATCGTGGGCGGGCAGGTGGCGTCGGTCAGCCGACTGTTCGGGGCAGTTGAGTACACATCGGCGCAATTAAGTTATCGAATAAAGGAGTTGGGGCTGCGGCAGAGCTGCGGACGCACCGGATCGTGTTTCGACAACGCAGCTGCGGAGAGTTTCTGGGCCCTGCTCAAGGAAGAGATCGGAATCCGGACCTGGCCCGACCGGGCCACCGCCCGCGCCGAGGTCTTCACCTTCATCGAGACCTTCTACAACCGCCGCCGCCTGCGCAAGCACAAGATCTTCGGGTACCTCACCCCGGCCGAGACCAGGCAGCGGCATCAACACGCCCTCGTGGGATAACGAACGAGTGTCCAGGATCACGGGGAACTTCACCCCCCAGGTCATCCGTTCGACAGAGGGGACACAGTCATACCGGGCCCGGAGGCCAGCGGCCCCATTGCAGGACCGCGAAAACCATAACGGGGGGCAGTGCCGGGGGTCGATGCCTTTTGGGATCACCGAGGTTCATCAGTGCCCGCTATGGGCCCCTCACTGCACCAGTCATCGAGAATCCGTACTTTTTCCTCGAAGCGTCGGTCAGCGAGTGACATGGGAGCACGCAGCGATGCTCGCCCACCGCTCTTGAGAATTATCGATACTTGCCGTACGCCCAGGGTGCTTCGTACTTCGATTCCGTGGACGTCCTCGCGTGCTATCTGGGAGCGGCGGTCTCCGAGGACGATGAGGACATCCCGAGTGATTGTCACTCCGTAGCGGCGTGACAGCAGAGGAATCACCACGGTGGCAATCGCAGCAGCCACAAGGCATTGGATGAGCTCGGTGGGTTGCATCGGTGATGAAGTTGCCGCCGAGGCCGCGTAGACCAGGCCGCTGCCGACCAACGTGCCGACAAGGACGGGGAGCGCGATCTGGAGAGTACCCAGCCGGAAAGTGACCTCGGCGCCCGGTGAGCGCGGAACAGCAGGGAGGCCTGGACGATTCAGCATGACGCCTTCGATTCAGTGGACAGTTGGGTCGGGTGCCGGTGGTGTCGTGGACACCACCGGCACCCGTCAAGTCAATGCTGGGAAGTCACCGACTCGCTACTTGCGCTTGCAGTACTTGTTTTTCTTGCTCACGTTGCCGGGACGTGCCCAACCGTAGACTCCGTGGCCCAAGGTGGCTCCGAACTTCCAGGTGAAACAACCTCCCCGCTTGACAGCCGCGTTGATGTTGTTGACTGACCACCAGGTGTAAGCCCAGGCGTAGGCCGTGCATGCCCCGGCAGCCACGGGGTGTATGAGCTTGGAGCACATGTACGCCTCGGCGACGGCTGCGCCCGCAGCCCCCATGGTGCTGATGTCGTCCTTGAGGATCTCCGTGTGGTAACGGGTGACGTAGAACTTGCACCAGAAGGAGTACCCCCTCCAGCCCCAATCGGTGCCGCACTTGCGCACCCAGCGTCGCTGCCCGTTGAGGTCGTAGCTGTTGACCGGATCCTGGTTGACGTAGTCGTAGGCCGTCGCCGAGCCGCCGTACACGGGGTCCGACTGCAGGAATCGTCCGGTCGACGGGTTATACAGGCGTACGCCCATCAGCACGTCGCCCGTCACCGTCTCCGTGGAACGCTGCTTGCTGCCAAGGGGTGTGTCCAGTAGAGGGCTGATCCAGTTCTTGTAAGGGGTCAGTGGGCGGCCGGGGTGAGCCGGCCTTCGAAGGCGATCTGGAAGGCATTCAACAAGGCCCGGCTGGCTGACGTCGAGACGCAGATGGCGCACCCGCAGCGGTCGCGCATCCTGGTGGACATCGTGACCGCCGAAGATCCCATCAAGGCCTGGAAGGATCTGACGCTGGACCGGCAGCGCGCGGTCGTCGTAACGCTGGCCACGGTAACGCTCCTGCCCGGCCGTCCGGGCAGGGCGCCGTTCGATCCGCGATCGGTACGGATCGAGCCGCTCCCGGGGATGGGCTGACCCCGCCGGCGACGCCGACGTATCTGCGGGTGGGAGGGCCGGTCACCCGGCCTTCCCACGATATGATGCGCCGTCAGAACAGCGGCTCAGGTGCAACTTCCGAGAAGCATCCTCCGCGGTCATCTGTAGCGAGAACCCCGGGGGCGACCGGCGGCCACTCCCAGTCGACGAAGAGCACGACGACACAGGCGGCCAACGCTGACCTGAGCGTCCACACGGAGGCGCCGCGGTGAGCATCACGGGAGCCGCAGGGGCTGTCCGGGGCTCGCGGGGCGATGGTCCGCGGGCTGGTTCGGCACCGGCCTGTACAGGCCGGTGCAGGACCGCCTCGACGGCGTCTTGGGCGACTGACGTGTTCCCGAAGTGGCTGCTGCTGGTGCGTCGTTACAGGCGCTTCGCTGTGCGGTCGCGCAGCAGCAGCCACTGACTCGCGTCGGCGCCGCCTGAGCGCGCAGTCGGTTCACGCAGCAGCACGGTGTAAGCCGTCCTCTCCGCCTCGCTCGGGGCGGCATGCTGGCCTGGCGCCTCCGGAGCCGGGAATGACTTTGTCATGGCTTTCCAGGCCCTGTCCGCTTTCGGAGTGCTGAGCATCGGCCCTCCCGGGCTCAATAGGGTCATGCAGTGAAGTACAAGCAGGCGTGCGAGCAGCCCCGGTAGGGGTTCACCGTCCATTCGAACGGCATCCGCGAGGCCCCGGGCACCCGGTTCAGGATCGAACGGGCCCGGATCTCGTGGAACGTGATGCCCCGGAATTCCGGGGTGTCGAAGGTGCGCGTGGTCACCGCGTCCGCGGCGAAGAGCGCGCTGTTGCCGGTCATGGGGCTGTTTTCGACCAGATTGTCCCAGCGCATGGACGCCTCCTCGGTAGCACTGGCCACAGAATAGAACACTTGTTCCCTTGATCGTGCGGACCGGTCCGCCGACCCCGATTTTGAACGGCGCACCCGAGGTGGTTGGCTCAGCTCACCCCCCGGAATTACGGACTGCTGGAGGAACAGCCATGGCGCAGGTCGAGGCCACCACGGAGCGGATCATCGCGGCGGACGCAGAGGCGGTGTTCGACGCGCTGGCCGACTACAAGGACGTCCGCGGCAAGGTGCTGACCGCGCACTTCAGCGAGTACGAGGTCCGGGAGGGCGGCGACGGCGAGGGCACCCTCGTCCACTGGAGGCTCCAGGCGACCAGCAAGCGCGTCCGCGACTGCCTGCTGGAGGTCACCGAGCCGACCGACGGCCAGCTCGTCGAGAAGGACCGCAACTCCTCCATGGTCACCACCTGGATCGTCACCCCCGCCGGTGAGGGCAGGTCCAAGGCCGTCGTCACCTCCGTCTGGGACGGCGCGGGCGGCATCGGCGGCTTCTTCGAGCGCACCTTCGCCCCCAAGGGGCTCGGCCGGATCTACGACGAGCTGCTCCAGAACCTCGCCACCGAGGTCGAGAAGTAGGTCCCGCTCGTACGCCGGGCCCTCGAACGGCCCGGCTCCCGCCGGTCCGCCGGCCTCACCGGAACGGGTGGTTTTCCGGGGCGGCCGGTTGTGCGCCGTAGCGGCTCCCACCGGCCCATAACCCCTTCGTACGCGCCCTGCGCCTCCCTCATCCCGTTTGCCCCGCCTTGCCACGCGATGCGAGAAAGGGCGGCGCAGGTGCGACGAAGGGGAGCGTTACGTGGTGGGCGGTATCACGCTGGTGAAGGACGAGCCGGACGGTACGGCGGCTCTCGGGGGAGAGCCGCCACCACCGCCACCTGCCGGCCTGGGCCCGCTCCCGGCGGCCGAGGAGATCAGCCCCCGCCGGGTGCGCATGGTCTTCCTCGGGCTGATGCTCACCCTGCTGCTCGCGGCGCTCGACCAGATGATCGTCGCCACCGCCCTGCCGAAGATCGTCGGTGAGCTGCACGGCCTGGAGAAGATGTCCTGGGCGGTCACCGCCTACCTCCTCGCCTCCACCATCGTCCTGCCGCTCTACGGAAAGCTCGGCGACCTCTTCGGCCGCAAGGGCGTCTTCCAGTTCGCGATCGTGGTCTTCGTCATCGGCTCCGCGCTGGCCGGCTGGTCGCGGACCATGGACGAGCTGATCGCCTTCCGCGCGATCCAGGGCATCGGTGGCGGCGGTCTCATGATCGGCGTCCAGGCGATCATCGCGGACATCGTCCCGACCCGGGAGCGCGGCCGCTACATGGGCCTCATCGGCGCGGTCTTCGGCCTCGCCTCGGTGGCCGGGCCGCTGCTCGGCGGCTTCTTCACCGACCACGCCTCCTGGCGCTGGTGCTTCTACATCAACGTGCCGTTCGGGCTGGTCACGTTCGCCGTGATCGCCGTCGTGCTGAAGCTCCCCAAGCCCGCCGTACGCCCCCGACTCGACGTCCTGGGCGCCGTGTTGCTGGCCGTCGCCTCCACCTGCCTGGTCCTGGTGACCAGTTGGGGCGGAACGGAGTACGCCTGGGGCTCGCGCACCATCCTGGGCCTGTCGGCGGGGGCCGTCGTCACGACGCTGCTCTTCGTCGCCGTCGAGCACCGCGCGGCCGAACCGATCATCCCGCTGCGGCTGTTCCGCGATTCGGTCTTCAACATCACCGGCCTGGTCGGCGCCGTCGTCGGCATCGCGCTCTTCGGTGCCGCCAGCTATCTGCCGACCTATCTCCAGATGGTGGACGGGGCCAGCGCCACCGAGTCCGGGCTGCTGATGCTCCCGATGATGCTGGGCATCGTCGGCGGCTCGATCGTCTCCGGCCAGCTCATCACCCGTACCGGCCGCTACCGCGTCTATCCCATCGTGGGCAGCGCCGTCTCCGTCGTCGGCATGTGGCTGCTCTCGGGTCTTGAGCGGGGCACCTCCCGGCTGGAGTACAGCCTCTGGCAGGCCGTCCTCGGCACCGGCATCGGCCTGGTCCTGTCGGTCCTCGTGCTCGCCGTGCAGAACTCCGTACGCCCCGCCGACCTCGGCACCGCCACCAGCGCCAACAACTACTTCCGGCAGATCGGCGGCAGCGTCGGCGCCGCCATCTTCGGCACGCTCTTCGCCGGGCGGCTCTCCGACGCCCTCGACCTCCGGCTGCCCAGCGGCGTCACGCTGCCCGCGCCCGAGTCGATCACCCCGCAGATCGTCCACGCGATGGAGCCCGCGCTGCGCGACGCCTACATCCAGGCGTACGTGGACGCGATGCCGCGCATCTTCCTCTACCTCGTGCCGGTGCTCGTCCTCGGCCTGATCCTCGCCTTCTTCCTCAAGGAGAAACCGCTGGTGTCCCACCACAGCCCCGAAGCGGCCACCGAGCCCTCACCGATCCCCGCCGCCCGCACCAACTCCGCCCAGCCCGGCGTGGGTTACCTCTCCGGCGTGCCCGTCTGCGGCAGCGTCCAGCACCCGGACGGTACGAAGGTGGCGCGGGCCGCCCTCCCACTCATCGACGTCCAGGGGCGGCAGGTCGGGCGCGGGGCCAGCGGCGAGGACGGGCGGTACGCGCTGAGCGTCCCGGGCGCCGCAGGGTACGTCCTCATCGCCGCGGCGGGCGGCCACCAGCCACAGGCCGTCAGCGTCACCGTGGGCGACCGCCCCGTAGAACTGGACGTGGTCCTCGGTGGGGCCGGACGGCTCGCCGGGTCCGTCCTGACGGCCGACGGGGTGCCGGTCCGGGACGCGGCCGTCACCCTCACCGACGTACGCGGCGAGGTCGTCGCCTCCACCCGCGCCGGGCGCGAGGGCGGCTACGTCATCAGCGAGCTGGTCGCCGGCGAGTACACCCTCGCCGCCAGCGCCCCCGCCTACCGCCCCGCCGCCCTCCCGGTCAGCGTCCAGGCGGCCCGCGAGACCCGGCAGGACATCGAGCTGGCGGGCGGGGCCGTGCTGCGCGGCGTCGTCCGGGCCACCGGCGGCCGGCCGGTCGAGGACGCCCGGGTCACGCTGCTGGACGCGGCGGGCAACGTGGTGGACACCCTCACCACCGGGCCCGACGGTTCGTTCCGGTTCGTGGACCTGTCGTCCGGGGAGTACACGGTGATCGCCGCCGGGTATCCGCCGGTCGCGACCGTGCTCCAGGTGGCGGGCGGCGGCCGCACGGAACGGGACCTCCAACTGGGCCACGAGGACTGAGGCGTACGGGGGTGAGCTGAGCCTCCGAAGGGATCAGCCCACCCCCGCCTCCCGCACCGCGTCCTCCCGCACCAGCCGCATCAGCGCCCGCGCCCCCGGGCTCAGGCTCCGCGCCGCCGGAAGCACCACCACGCTCTCGTACACCGCCTGCCGGCCACCCGCCGGCGCCACCTCCACCGCGGTCAGCCGGGCCGCCTCCGGCTTGCGGGAGAAGTGGTGCGGCACCACCGCGATCCCCAGCCCCTCCTGCACCAGCTCCAGCAGGCTGTGCACGTCGTTCACCTCCAGGCCCACCGTCCGCCGGGCCCCCGCCGCCGCGAACGCCTCGTCCGCCGCACGCCGGGGCCCCCAGTCCGGGTGGAAGTCGATGAACGACTCACCCGGCAGCTCCTCCCACCCCACCCGGGCCCGCCCGGCGAACCGGTGGCCCGCCGCGCACAGCACCACCATCTCCTCCCGCGCCAGCGGCATCAGCTCCCCGCGCCACTCCGCCGGGCTGACCGTGGCGGCGAACGCGAGGTCCAGGCGCCCCCCGGCCACCCCGCCCAGCAGACTGCTCGTCCCCTCCTGGCGCAGCCGCAGCTCCATCTGCGGGTGCTCCCGGTGGAACGCGGCCAGCAGCCGGGCCGGGCTCACCCCCGCCACGCACTGCTCGACGCCCAGGGTCAGCGTCCCGCGCAGCAGCCCCCGTACGGCATCGACCGCGTCCCGCGCCGCCCGCGCTCCCGCCAGCGTTCGCTCCGCCTCCACCAGCAGCGCCCGCCCCGCCTCGGTGAGCCGGACCGTCCGCGTGGTGCGGGAGAACAGCGGGGTCCGCAGCTCCTGCTCCAGGGCCCGTACGGAGGCGGAGAGCCCGGACTGGGAGACGGCGAGGCGCTCGGCGGCGCGGGTGAAGTGCTGCTCCTCGGCGACGGCGACGAAGTGTTCCAGCTGACGCAGTTCCATGATTGAGGACTCTAGGTGATGAATCCGAGAGGAATCTCCTGTTGGACTGCTGGATCGATCTGCGGAAGCCTGGAGGCCGTCCCCCGGCCCTCTCCCCGCGGAGCCCTCGTATGTACCTGCCGTCCGCCGACCGCTACTCCGCCATGCCCTACCGGCGCACCGGCCGCAGCGGCCTCCTGCTGCCCGCGCTCTCCCTCGGCCTCTGGCACAACTTCGGAGGGGACCGTACCCCCGACGAGCAGGGCCGCATCCTGCGCCGCGCCTTCGACCTGGGCATCACCCACTTCGACCTGGCCAACAACTACGGCCCGCCGCCCGGCTCCGCCGAACTCGCCCTGGGTCGTGCGCTCGCCGGTGACTTCGCGAAGCTGCGCGACGAGCTCGTCATCTCCACCAAGGCCGGCTACCACATGTGGGACGGCCCGTACGGGGAGTGGGGCTCGCGGAAGTACCTGCGCTCCTCCCTGGACCAGAGCCTGAAGCGCCTGGGCGTCGAGTACGTCGACATCTTCTACTCCCACCGTCCCGACCCCGACACCCCGCTCGAAGAGACGATGGGCGCGCTCGACACCGCCGTACGCCAGGGCAAGGCCCTCTACGTCGGCCTCTCCAACTACTCCGCCGAGGAGACCCGGGAGGCCGCCGCGATCCTCAAGGATCTGGGCACGCCCCTGCTCATCCACCAGCCGCGCTACTCGATGCTCGACCGCCGCCCCGAGGGCGGGCTGCTCACCGCGCTGGACGAGCTGGGCGTCGGCTCCATCGCCTACTCCCCGCTGGAGCAGGGCATCCTCACCGACCGCTACCTGAACGGCATCCCGGCCGGCTCCCGGGCGGCGGGCGACAGCCCCTTCCTGACGTCCGACGCCCTCACGCCCCAGCTGGTGGGGCGGCTGCGCGCCCTGGACGCCCTGGCGAAGGAGCGCGGGCAGTCCCTCGCCCAGCTGGCCCTGGCGTGGGTGCTGCGCGGCGGCCGCCTCACCTCGGCCGTGGTCGGCGCGAGCAGCGTCACCCAGCTGGAGAACAGCGTGGAGGCCGTGCGGAACCTGGAGTTCACCGAGGAGGAGCTGACCCGGATCGAGGAGCTGCTGGCCGAGGCCAGGACCGGCTGACGTCCTCGGGCGACGGCCATGGCTCACGGCGAGGCGTGTGCGTGGCGACAGCCGCCTGCCCGCCGGGGACACCGGCCGGCAAGCGGCTGCTCGGGGTGGTGCCGTCGGCTGTCTAGTGCGTGCCGCTGGGCTCGGTGGTCACGGTGGTCCGGAAGACCACCTGGTCGGCCTGGGAAGCGCTGACCAGGGCGCGCGCACGGCCCTGGGCGTCGGGTTCGACGGGCTCGGCCGTGAGGATGCAGGGCCGGTCGAACTCGACGTAGCGGTGGAAGGTGGTATCGAAGGCCACCGGGATCGCGGCCTGCGGCTGGGCCTCGGCGCGTGCGATCTGGTCGGCCGCCTCCAGCAGCACCATGCCGGGGACGTGGTCGTGCGGGTGGTCGAACAGCACGGTGTGCGTGGTGTCGACCCGCAGCTGCCATTGATGGGCGGTGCTCGTCGGGGACAGCACCACATCCCGCGCACTGCTGCGCCCCACATGGGCGGGCGCCACCGGCGGTGTGAGGGGGAGCGCCTGGGCGAAGGCCTGTCGCGCGTCCGCGTAGCGCCCCCGCAGACGGTTGTAGATGGCGGGCGGATGCGTGGTGTAGAGCAGCTCGGCCTCCCCCAGCGCGACGCCGTCGCGGGTGGCCTCGACATGGGAGGCCAGGTGGACGGAGCCGCCGGGGCGCCGCTTCACCTTGGTGTGGGTGATGGTGAGTTCCACGGAGGGGGACGTCGGACCGACCCCCAGGGCGTCGGGGTCGACGGTGGAGCGTATGTGCTCCCACCCGAGCCGGTGGCTGAGCGGGATGTCGTGCACCGTGTGGGTCAGCACGGCCAGCGCCTGGCGCAGGCTCTCTATGACCAACAGAGGGCTGTAGTGCGCAGATTCTGTGTAGAAGCTGTGCTGCTGGGGCCACCGTACGGTGACCGTCTGAGTAGTGTCGGAGATTCTCCGCCACGAGGTGACGAGAGCCTCCGTGGAGTCCGTCTTGCGCGCCAACCCCTGGTCGAACCCCCCGGTCGGTGCGTCGGTGGTGCCGCGTCTCTCGGTGACTGTGCAGAGTGCCATGACGAGTTCTCTCCCCTGGAACTTCGTACGGACTGCAGGAGGTGCGGCCGCATCACCTGAGAGCTATAAAGTAGAGAATACTTTTTTTCTTGTCGAGACCGATGGAGGGAGCGGGCCTAAGTGACGCGGACCGTGAAGCAGGACAGAGCGGTACGTACCCGTGCAGCCCTCATCCGCGCGGGTGCGGAGGTCTTCGGAGAGTGCGGGTTCGCCGGGGCCAGCGTCACGAAGATCGCCGACCGGGCCGGTCTGACCCTGGGTGCCGTGTACTTCCACTTCAAGTCCAAGGAGGAGCTGGCCCGGCTGATCGTCGCCGAGCAGCCGAAGCTCGTCGTTCCGCCGCAGGCCTCGCAGGGCCTGCAGCATGCTGTCGATGTGACCCTGACCTGGGCCTACCAGTTGCTGGACGACCCGGTGCTGATCGCGGGAGCGCGGCTGGTGATGGACCAGGAGCAGTTCGTCCCGCCGGAGGAGAACTCCCACCAGCAGTGGACGCAGATACTGCTCACGGACTTCCAGGTCGCCGAGCGCAGGCGTGAACTGCGGGCCGGAGCCGACATCGAGGCGATCGCCCGTCTCGTCGTCAGTACCTGTACGGGCGCGCAGATGCACGCCCAGATGGAGTCGGGACGCGCGGACCTTCCGCACCGCGTCGAGGAGATGTGGCGGGTCCTGCTCCCCGGCATCGCCGTGCCGAGCGCCGCGAAGAAGCTGGAGTTCGGCGAGGACCGGGGGAGGGGCCGGTGACGCCGTGCGCCGGTACGGGTCGCAGCCCGTCCTGACCGGTCGGCACGGCATGCGGCGCGGCTACGGTGTCCCACGTATTTCCTGATCAGCTACGTGATCGGGGGGGTTGATGGAGAGCAAGGGGACGTCAATGGGAGATACGCAGGGCCTGCTGCACGGCAGGACCGTCATGATCACGGGAGCTTCCAGCGGCATAGGTGCGGCGGCCGCCCGGCTTTTCGCCGCCGAGGGTGCGTCGGTGGTGCTGATGGCGCGCCGCAAGGACAAGCTGTCGGCGCTCGCCGAGGAGATCGAGGCCGGTGGCGGCCGGGCGCTGGTGACGGCCGGCGACGTCACGACGGCCGGCGACGTCGAGCGGGCCGTCGCCGGTGCGGTGGACGCCTTCGGCCGGCTCGATGCGGCCTTCAACAACGCCGGATGGGGCTCGATCGGCACCCCGCTGCACGAAACGGATGACGCGGTCTACGACCGCATCATGGATACGAACGTCCGCGGTGTGTGGAACTGCCTCAAGTACCAGATACCGGTGATGCTGGGGCAGGAGGGCGGCGGCGCGATCGTGAACACGTCGAGCATTGCGGGCCTGTTCGCCACCGGCGCGATCGCTCCCTACGTCGCGGCCAAGCACGCCGTCCTGGGCTTGACCCGGGCCGCGGCGGCGGAGTACGGAGAGCGCGGCATCAGGGTGAACGCCCTCATGGTGGGGAGCACGCGCACCGAGTTGATGGAGACGGTGATGCGGGAGGTTCCGCAGCTGGAGCAGGCGGCTGCCGCACGCGCCATCCAGCACCGGCTGGCCGACCCCGCCGAAGTCGCCCAGGCGGCCGCTTTCCTCCTCAGCGCACGTGCCTCGTTCATCACCGGCAGCGCCATGGCTGTCGACGGGGGTTGCAGCGCCATCTGAGCCTCACGGAAGACGCGTTGTGCCGCCGTCGCGCGACGGCGGCACAACGCGTGCCGGCGGCTTGCCGCGCTCAGCCGTGCCCGCACGCGGGCCGGCCCGGCACACCGTCACCGGTCCCCGCGCCGTGCGGCGCGACCGCGCCGGACAGGGACAACTCCCATACCCGGGAGAGCTGTTGGACCGGGCTGTGCCCGGCCGCGGGAGCGGTCGCGCGCCGCCGCATCTCGGCCTCCGTGCCCAGCACCAACAGCGTGGCGAGGCTCGAGAACGCCCCGGGATCGGAGCCCCCCGCGCCCGGTGCGTGCAGCCAGTCGCTGATCGTCGGTGCCCAGGCGCTGTCCCAGTCCGTGGCGGCACCCGGCTGCTCCTGCGTCAGGCGCGCGGCAGCCCGTACCACGGCCTCGTCCTCCAGCAGCCTGGCCAGGGCCAGGGTCAGCTGCACCACGGCTTGCGCGGGGGCGGCCTCGGTGGCGGACACCTGGTGCACCACCGCGGTGGTGGCGTGGTGCCCCCGGCTCCTGACGGTCGCCGCCAGCTCCTCCTTCGACGAGAAGTGGAACGTCAGTGCGCCCATGGAGATGCCGGCCGCCTTGCTGATCTGGGCGAGCGAGGAGCCCGCGTACCCGTGGCGGTCGAACTCCCCGGCCGCCGCTTCGATCAGAGCCTGGCGCGTCCGCGCGCTCCTTGCCTGCTTCACAATTCCCCTTTGCTGATGGAACACGACTCCGTGGCTTCATCGCCACGAGGAACCTGGCCGTACCGGTGATCCTTGTCCTCCAGCAGCGGTTGAGCCTCACCAAAAAACAAAAAAACCACTATTATTAACTGTAGTGGGGGGCCAGGGGAGTGCACCAGCGCCGTGGGGAACGGCGGTGTACTGCCGTATGCCCTGACGGTCGTACACAGGGGGCAAAATGGACATGAAGGTGCTGGGGATCTTGTCCGTGGAAGAGGGAGGCATACCGATCACACCGATGGAGGCGCAGGTCCGGCAGGTCCTCGCGCTGCTGGCGGCCCAGGCCGACCACACGGTCCCGACGGTCGTCCTCGTCGAGGAGCTCTGGCCCGTCGACCCGCCCCAGCACGCCACCGACATCGTGGAACGCCACATCCGCCAGCTGCGGGACCTCATCTCCGCCGCCCTCTCCCGCGCCGCGCTGGAGGTGCCCCACGGCTCCACCCACCGGGAGCCACGCAGCGCCGACACCGTGCTGGCCGGCCGGTCGGGCGGCTACCGCCTCGACAGCGGCGGCGGCACGAGCGACGCCTGGATGTTCGCCCGGGCAGCGGGAGCGGGCTACCGGGCCATGGAGACCGAGGACTTCGAGACCGCGGCCGGCCGGCTGCGCGACGCGCTGGGCCTGTGGACCGCCGGGCCGTACGCCGGTGTCCTGCACGGACCGCACCTGCGCGGCCACGCCGAGCAGCTCGAACAGTCCTGGCGGCGCGCCCTCGACCAGTGGATCGCCACCGAGATGCAACTCGGCCGGCACCACACCCTGCACGCCGACCTGTCGCTGCTCCTGTCCCGGTTCCGCGCCCGTCAGCCGCTGTACGAAGGGCTCATGGCGGAACTGCGCCGTACGGGCGATCCCTTCCGCGTGCTCCAGGCCTACAAGCGGCTGCGGCGGGGCACACCGCAGCCGCGTGTGCCCCGCCCTGCGGCGGCACCCGTCCGCATGCCGCAGCCGTTCGGGCTGAGTGCCAGCCCCGTCTGACGACTCCGGCCCGGCACATGTCCGGACGTCCGGACGCCGAGGCGTCCGGACGTCCTGTCTCGGGGGCATGCCCCCTCCCCGACCACACACCCACCGTGGCCGGGTACGGTCTCCAGCCACCGTTCGACATCCCGCCGTGGTGGCCCGGCCACCACCTGACGCCATCACCGCCGGTAACCGATTGACTGGCAGTTCATCGGCAAACTAGTTTCGGCCAGGCAAGGGGACTGGGGCCACCGGGGGGATCGGCACGTGACGACGAATGCGCGGACCGGTGGAGCGGATCTGCTCACCGTCCTGGAACTGCTCGCCGAAGAGGCTCCGCCCAGCCGGTTCGAGGAGCTACTGCAGAGCGCGCGCCGGGCCGGTGAAGCGCCGGACGACATCGCCCGCCTCGAACGCGCCGTCTCGCTGGCCCGCGGTGTCCACGCGTTACAGGGAAGACGCCGCCAGCGCGAGGACGGCCTCGCCGACCTGGTCGACACCGCCCGCGACCTGACCTTCCCCTACGAACTCGACGCGCTGCTGCGGGTCATCACCCGGAGGGTCAAGCGGCTCCTCAACTTCGACATGACCTGCGTCGCGCTGACGGACGCGGACGGCACGCTGTACGCCCGTACGTCGGAAGGGTCGACCACCGCCCTCGCGAACGAGTTCCGCATCGGCCCCGGTCGCGGTCTCGGCCACCGGGCCCTGACCACCGGCGCCCCCGTCTGGACGGCCGACTATCCAGGCGGCGACGGCATCGAGGCCCGCGAGGAGACCGATGTCGTGCGCGCCGAGGGGCTGCACGCCCTCATGGCCGTACCGCTGCTGAACGGGAACAGCCCCGTCGGCGTGCTGTACGGCGCCACCCGCGCGATACGCCACTTCAGCCCCGACGAGATCGGGCTGGTCTGCTCACTGGCCATGCTCGCCGCCGTGGCCATCGAGCGGGCCGAACGGCTCGAACAGGCCCGGGGCGAGGTCGACGAGCTCGAACTGGACGGTCTGCGTACCCGCACCAGCCTGGTCAGACTCCAGCAGCTCAACGAGGCCCACAGCCGGACCATGAGCCTGCTGCTCGCCGGAGCCGACCTCACCACCGTGGCCAAGGCGGCGGGGGACGCGCTGGACGGCACCCTCCAGCTACGCGATCCCGCCGGCCGCCTCCTGGCCGGCGGCGGGGAGATACCGGACCTCGACGAGGAAGCCGTGGCCAGGACCGCTCTGGACGCCCACACACGGCGCACCGCGGTGGCCGCCTCCGGCAACATCTGGGTCGCCCCGGTCATCGCCGGCGCGGAGGACCTGGGCTTCCTGATCCTGCGCCCCGCCACGGCACTGGTCGGCGAGGACGAACGCCTGCTGCACCTCACGGCCCAGGCCTTCGCGATCCAGCTCCTGCTCCAGCACAGCACGGCACTGGCCGAGGGGCCCGTACGCGACGAACTCTTCGACGACCTGCTCGCCACGTCCAGCCGCTCCGCGCACCGCCTGCGGCACCTCGCGAAGCGCGCTCACCGGATCGGCCTCGACCTGGACGCGCCCCATGTCCTGGTGGTCGGACGCCCGGAGGGCGGAGAGCACGGCCGTGCCCTGGTCTGGGCCTCCTCCTACGCCCACCGGATGTCCGGTCTCAAGACGGCGCACGACGGCTGCATCCTGCTGCTCCTGCCCGGCGACGACGCCTCCGCCGTGGCCCGGGCGGTCGCCGACGAGCTCTCCCCGCTGCTCGGCCACCCCGTCTCGGTCGGTGCCGCGGGCCCCGGCCGAGGTCCGGCGGAGATCCGCCGGATGCACCAGGAGGCCGTGCGCTGCCTGGACGTGCTGACCGCTCTGAACGGCGCGGGCAGTGTGGCCTCCGCGCGGGACCTGGGCTTCCTCGGCCTGCTCCTGTCCGACGACCACGACGTGGACAGCTTCATCGAGTCGGCCATCGGCCCGGTCCTCGGCCACGACCAGGAACGTCAGACGGACCTCGTCGCCACCCTGGAGGCGTTCTTCGCGGCGGGCAGCAGCCCGACCAATGCCGCCGAGGCCCTGCATGTGCACCCCAACACCGTCTCGCGCCGGCTGGAGCGGATCTCCGAACTCCTCGGCCCCGAGTGGGCGCAGCCGGACCGTACCCTCGAGGTCCAGCTCGCCCTGCGGGTGCTGCGGGCCCGGGACGTACTCCAGCAGCAGCCGAACACCGCGGCGGGTCAGGCGGACGCCGGGCCGGCCGCGCGGTCCATCGGGTAGTCTCCGGCCGTCAGCGCCACCGCCGCGTGGGCCGCGGAGGCGAGGGTGATGTGGCGGTGCCACCCCCGGAAGGACCTGCCGACGAAATCGCGCAGCCCCGCCGGAACGCCGATCCGGGCGAAATCCTGATCGACCCGGCGGGTCAGCTTGGTGGTGCGCAGCAGCTGCGCGGTGGGCAGGTGCGTCATGTCGGTGAGCCACAACTGGACGGGCGGCCGGGCCGGGTCCTGCCACTCCCCGAGCAGCAGCATGGGCCGTGGGCGGACACCGGGCCGTACGGGGAACGAGACCGGGACCGCCGTGGCGAGCGAGGTCCGCCCGGCCCACTGCCCGGCCGTGTCCAGCCACCGGACCGGTCGGCGCATCCCCGTGACCATCTCGACGATCCGCTGGGCGGGCAGGGGACCGGCCCCGTAGCCGGGCAGCGCCCGGTTGGCCACGCTCACCCGGGCGGAGGCGCTCACGCGGGCCAGGACGGGCGCCCCCACCGCGAAGAGCCGGCCCATCGCCTCCTGCGGACTGCCGCGCCGCAGGTCGAGCAGGACGGGCCGGCGCGGCCCGCCCCCGTACTGCGCGCTGTCCAGCGCGACGGCGACGGCGCACTCCTCCGCGCTTTCGGCCGGGGCGGCCTCCGGCACTTCCGCGCGGTCACGACGCGCGGGATCGCTGGTCCACTGGTGGGGCAGCAGCAGACGCCAGTTGACCGGGGCACTGACCTCCTCGGAGGCGAACCACACGCCGAACGCCTGCTGCCCACGGAACATATGACCCAGCTGCGGGGCGAACAGCCGGTCCACCCCCACCGAGTGCTCGCCCGCCTTCGGTATGTCCATCGAGCGCACCACCAGGGCCTGGGGAGAGGCGGTCCGCTCCAGGTAGGCGGCGAGCGCCCGCCGCATCGGCCGCCAGTCCCAGGTGGAACTGGAGATGAAGTGGTGCAGGCTCTGCTCCGCGGCCTGGCCGCCCACCTGCGCGGCGATGTTGCGAATCGACTTGCGGCCCTGCGCGGTGAGCAGCCCCCGCAGGTACTGCTCGGCTCTTCGCCGTTGGTCCTTGCGGTGAAAGGCCGAGAACAGCGCCTCACACAGTTCCCGTACGACATCGTCGGACAGCGCGGCACCGGACGGCAGGTGGGCCCGCTCACCGAACGGGACCGTGACAAAGGTGTCTCGTTCCTTGATGACAGACGTGTTCACAACGCTCCAACCATGGTCGGGCAGCCATCTGCGGCTACCCGCACACCATCGCCGTCCGGCCGGGCTCCGCAGGAGGTGCACAGGCCACCCGTCGGGACCTGCGGATGCGCCTGCGACCACCGCCCCGGCCGCGCCGCCGTGCCGGTCGCCCGGCCGTCCGGGCGGGCCGTCACAGAGGTGGCCGGAGCACCTGGCGGCCGGGCCCGGACGGTGACGTGCCCCCGGGCCCGGCCGGCCTCAGCGTGACCGGACGAAGTCCTGCTCCCCGTGCAGCCAGGACACCTTGTCCCGCAGCTCGTCCTGGGAGAGCGAGGAGAGCATGGTGTTGCGCGCGGCGGCGGCGTCGCCCGCCGGGTGGTAGAGCTGCGTGCCCATCTCCCGGGCGACCAGCTGGGCCCGGCCGGTCCGCTCGCGGCGTTCGGCGTTGAACTTCTCCAGGCGCTGCACGATGTCGTCACCGCCGGCATCGGCGAGCAGGTCTCCCAGCACCACGGCGTCCTCAAGAGCCTGGCACGCCCCCTGGGCCGCGTACTGGAGCATCGGGTGGGCGGCATCGCCCGTCAGCGCGACCCGGGCATCGGTCCAGTCGTCGACCGGATCGCGGTCGCACAGCACCCACTCGCGCCATCCCTCACCGAGCTCCAGAAGGCGTCGGGCCGTGCTGCCGAGGCCGGGGAACCGGCCCAGCACATGGTCGCGTTCGGCGGGGCGGCCCGCCACGGCCTCGCGGGCACCGTCGTCCCGGGTGACGGCGAGGTTGAGGTACTTGCCGTCACCGATGATGTAGTGCACGAAGTGCCACCGAGGACCGGCCCACAGGGTCACGGTGTTCCAGCGGAGCTCCTCGGGCACCCGCTCGATCGGGATGACCGAACGGTAGATCGTGTGGCCCGAGACGCGCGGTTCGCCGTCGCCGAGCATCTGCGCCCGCACCGTGGAGCGGATGCCGTCGGCGCCGATCAGCGCCGCACCCGTGAACGTCCGTCCGTCCGTGGTGTGCACGGTGACGGTCGAGGCGTCCTGCTCGTACCGGGCGACCGAGGCACCGGCGACCAGCTCGACGTCGTCCAGCGCCTGGCAGCCGGCCAGCAGCGGCTGGTACAGGTCGCCCCGGTGCACCACCGCGTACGGGTTGCCGAACCGCTCGCGGTAGGCGCCGGTGAGCGACATGGCGGCGATCTTCCGATCCGTCGTGCCGTCCATGAACCGCAACTCGTCGATGAAGACCGCACGGTCGCGTACGCCCTCGGCCACGCCCAGCCGGCCCAGGGCGTGGAAGGCGTTCGGGCCGAGCTGGATGCCCGCGCCGATCTCGGCGAAGGTGTCACTGCGCTCCAGCACCGTCACCCGGTGTCCTCGCCCGGCCAGTGACAGCGCCGTGGCGAGCCCTCCGATGCCGCCGCCGGCGACCACTATCTGAGCCATGTCGCTCATCTGCCCTCTCTTTTCTCGTTCGGGTGGTGACGCCTGCTCATCCGGCGGCCGGGCCTGCGGTCGCTGCCGGGCCGTGCTGCGGGAAGAGCCGGTTCAGTTCCTGGTGGAAGCCGGGGCAGGTCTTGGCGACGCAGCCGGGGTCGTCGAGTGCCGCGGATGCTGATGGGGCCGTCGGCGAGCGGAGCGATCACCGCGAGGGTCATGAAGGTGTCCGAGATCTCGCCCATGTCCACGCCGAAGCCGCCGGACAGGCTGCCGGTGACCGTGGTCGCGATGCGTCCTCGCCCCAGCTTTCCTCTCCGCGCCGGAGGTGGCCACGGCAGGCGGACGAGCTTGTCAGGTCGGCGGTGGCGCCACCGTACGATCTGCCCTGAGTGATCCTTGTGATCATTTGGACGATGCCAGTTGGAGGATTCGCGTGACCCCTGACTCGTCCGTCTCTCTCGCGAGTTGGCCCACAAGGTCCGCAAGCTCGAGTACACGATCGGCACAGCCCTGGCTGCCGGAGCCGATACCCTGGTCACGGTCGGGGCTCCCCAGTCCAACCATGCGAGGCGGACCGCTGGGGTACGAGCAGGCCGGCAGGGAACTGCTTTCCCAGGTTCCCTCACTGGACCTGGCCGTCGTGGCGCTGGGCTCGGGCGGCACCATGGCCGGGTTGGTCGCCGCGCTGGGCGCCGACCGTGTCCTGGGTGTGGATACCGGTGCGATGGATGAGCCCGCCGCGGCTGTGGCCGCCATGGTCGGCGAACTCACCGGCTCCGGGCTGCGGGACCGGCTTCGCATCCGTTCCGACCAGGTCGGTGCCGGCTACGGCCGGCTCACCGAATCCGCTGCGGAGGCTCCGCGGCTCGCGGCCCGCACGGAAGGTGTCGCGCTGGACCCTGTCTACACCGCAAGGACCATGGCCGGACTCATCGCGGCGGTCGAGGACGGCACCGTCACACCCGGTCGGACGACAGTCTGCTGGCACACGGGCGGCCTGCCCGGACTCTTCGGACGCACAGAGGCCGTCGACCGTTTCGGCAGTGCACTGGAGAGGTTCCCGGCATAGCCCAGCAAGCGGCGCGCTCACGACGGGTGACCGCATTCACCCGGGACGCACCGCCTGTCCGGCCCCGGCCCCGGCAGGAACCCGGTTCCGCCCCGACCGCGCCTGCTCGCGGCCGGGGCGGGACCCGGTGTCAGCGGTTCAGCCCGGAGCCGTGTCGTCGAGGGCCAGGCCGCGGCCGGCCAGGGCGGCGAGCGTGAACCCACCCTCCACGGTGGCCTCCACGTCGAAGGCGTGACGCTCGGTGGGCGGATAGCCGATGAGCTCGGCGGCCCGGGACGGCAGCGGCCGGGAGGCGGCCTCGGCCGACTCCCACAGCAGCACCGCCCCCCAGCGCCCGGTGTCCGCGTCCGAGATCCAGAACTTCAGTCGAAGGCCGGGGATCTTCGAGAACCTCTCCACCGCCTCGTCCCGAAGGAAGTCGCGCAGGGACTCGATGGTCTGCCGGGAGGCCGCCAGGTCCCACCACACGATCACCGCACGCATGAGGCGGCCAAGGACTCGAGCAGGGTGCCGAAGATCCGCAGACCGTTCTGGGTCAGCACGGATTCGGCGTGGAACTGCATGGACGCGAAGCGTTCGGCGCGCAGGGCGTGCACCTCACCGGTCGAGCTGCTGCGGCTGACCTCGATGCGCCCGTGCACCGGATGCTCGAAGCTGTCCTGGTCGGCGCGCGCGGCGTAGGCGTTGTAGAAGCCCACCCGCTCACGCCGGCCGAACAGATCGATCTCGTGCTGGGCCCCCTGGTTCGGGACCAGGCGCCGCACCAGAGGCAGGCCGAGCAGAGTGCTCAGCACCTGGTGGCTCAGGCACACGGCGAGGAACGGCCGCCGCTCGTCCAGCACCTGGGCGACCGCCGCCCGCAGATGCGCGATCTTCGGGTGGCTGGTCTCCCGCGGATCTCCCGGTCCCGGCCCCATGATGAGGAGGTCGTAGCCGTCGATGTCGTACGGCTCGTCGAAGCGGCGTACCGTCACCTCACAGCCCAGCGAGCGGACCTGGTGGGCGATCATCGAGGTGAAGGTGTCCTCGGCGTCGATCACCAGTACGCTGCGCCCGGCCAGGGCGCTCTTCACACGGTCCCGGTCCACGACGCCCTTGAGCCAGAAGCCGGCGATGGTGCCGTTGCGCTCGCCGAGGGCTTCGAGTACGGCCGGGTGCGCCCCGAACCGGCTGGACTCCTGCTCACCCAGCGCGGCCAGCAGCCCGGCCGCCTTGGCGCGGGTCTCGTGCACCTCGGAGACCGGGTCGGAGTGGCGTACCAGGGTCGCGCCGACGCCGATCTTCATCTGCCCGGCACCGTCGATCTCGGCGGTGCGGATCAGGATCGAGGAGTCCAGGGTGCGCCCGCCCGAGGCGTCGCGCCCGATCAGGGCCACGACCCCGCTGTAGTAGCCCCGGCCGGTGGGCTCGTAACGGCTGATCACCTTGGCCGCGCTCTCCAGCGGTGAGCCGGTGACGGTCGGTGCGAAGAGCGTTTCGCGCAGGATCTCGCGCACGTCCCGTTCCGTACGGCCCTCGATGAAGTACTCCGTGTGGGCCAGGTGGGCCATTTCCTTGAGGTACGGGCCCGCCACCCGACCCCCCGCGGGGCAGAGCCGGCCCATCATCTTCAGTTCCTCGTCGACGACCATGTACAGCTCGTCGGCTTCCTTCTGGTCGTCCAGGAACTTCAGCACGCCGTCGAGCGTCGGCCCGTTCGCGGGGTAGCGGTAGGTGCCGCTGATCGGATTCATCACCGCCGTACCGTCGTGCAGGCTGATGTGCCGCTCCGGGGTGGCGCCGATGAACGTCCGGTCGCCCGTATGGACGAGGAAGGTCCAGTACGCCCCGGCCTCCCGCTCGAGGAGTCGGCGGAAGAACGACAGCGCCGCGCGCGGACCGAAACCGGGCAGCTGCGCGGTGAAGGAGCGCTTGATGACGAAGTTGGCGCCCTCACCGGTGCCGATCTCGTCCGCGATCACCCGTCGCACGATGTCGGCATAGGCGTCGTCGTCGACGTCGAAGTGGCCGTCGGCCAGCTTGACCGGATCGTCGGGCAGCAGCGGCAGGGTCTCGCCGAGCGGCAGGACGGTCTGCTCACGCACCCTCATCGCCAGCAGGGGCGCGTCGTCGGTGTGCGCGGCGTAACCCCGCTCGGTGATCTGCTGGTACGGAATGAGGGCGAGCAGCTCCTGACCCGGCGCCGAGTCCTCGTCCAGGGGCAGGTCGGCGAGGTTTGCGGCCTGTCCCACCTCCCCCCGGAGCAGCTCCAGGACGTCGGGTCCGGCCGACTCGGGCCGGTGCAGAAGGGCGAACGCGCCCGCGGATCCGTCGAGGATCCGCGACAGGACATCGGACACGGCGTCCTGACCGGCCATGGGGGTTCCTTTCACCGAGGCCGTACTCAACGCGCTGACTCGTTCGTATCGAGTTCGACCAGGACGGACTTGGTGGTCACGACCCGGGCGGCGCGCTGCGCCGCGTAGTCGAGGGCGAGGCGGTGGTAGTCCGCCGAGAAGTCGGCGACCGCGTCGGCCACCAGGAACGGCTGGATGTCGTTCGTGAACGCGTCGACCGCGGTCATCAGCACACCGACGTGTGCGTACACGCCACAGATGATGAGCTGGTCACGGCCGTGGGACCGCATGCGCTCCAGCAGATCGGACTTGAAGAAGGCGCTGTAGCGCCACTTGGTGAAGACCCAGTCGCCCTCGGCGGGCTCCAAGGGACGCACGACCTGCTTGTGCTCGGGGGTGGGACGCATCCCCGGGCCCCAGAAGTCCTTCAGCAGGCCGCGCTCCTGCGGGGTCATACCGCCGGGCTGCGCGGTGTAGGCGACCGGGATGCCCAGCGCGGCACACCGCTCGCGCAGCAGCACGGCGTTGCCCACCAGCGTGGCCCCCGGCGCGGCGGAGCGCGGGAACGGCCGGAGGAAGTACTCCTGCATGTCGTGCAGCAGCAGCACCGCCCGCTCGGGGTCCACCTGCCAGTCCACCGTGTTGACCGGCAGATCCGCGGCTTCGGGCATGGGGTAGGGCTCAACAGGGGGTATGCCGGGCATGGCGCTGGGGGTCCTTTCGTGGTCAGACACCGAGGGTGGCTCCGCCGTCCACGGTCATGTCGTGCATGGTGATGTGGCCCGCCTGGTCGGACAGGAGGAACAGCACGGCCTGCGCCACGTCCTCGGGACGGGCGACCTTGCCCAGCGGAATGCCGACCCGGTAGGCGTCGGGATTGCCCGCGACGGAGGCCTTGGCCGCGGTCTGGGCGGTGTGCATCCCGCGCAGCATGGGCGTGTCGGTCGAACCGGGAGCGACCAGGTTGCAGCGGATGTTGTACTGGGCGACCTCGAGACCGAGGCACTTGGTGAAGGCTGTCGCCGCAGCCTTGGACGCCGCGTAGGCGGCCATCTCCGTACGCGCGGTGCCCGCCGCGTTCGAGGCGACGGTCACAATGGCGCCGCGCCGGCGGGGGATCATGCGGTTGACGAGGGCGCGGGAGGTGAAGAAGACACCGTTGGTGTTCACCGCCAGGGTGGCCGTCCAGTCCTGGTCGGTGAGGTCCCGTGCCGCGCCCAGACGCAGCACGCCCGCGGCGTTGACGAGATAGTCCACCGGGCCCAGGTCACGTTCGACCCGCTCCGCCAGGGCCTCCACCTCGGCGCTGGAGGCGACATCGGCTGCGAAACCCGTCACGGCCAGCCCGTCGGCCCGCAGCTTCTCCACGGACTCCGCCAGCCGTTCGGGGACCAGGTCCACGGCGGCGACCTTCACCCCGCGGTCCGCCAGCAGCCGGACGACCGCCTCGCCGATGCCGCCGGCGGCCCCGGTGACCAGGGCAACTCTGCCTTCCACGTTCGTACCTCCTACAAGTGATGGATGCGCGTCGCCGGACGGGTCCGGACTCAGCCCCGCCACGCCGAGACGACCTCGATGGCCTGCTGGGGATTGAGGCGGGGATCGCAGAAGCTGAGGTACTTGTCGCCGACCCGGCGGAGTTCCGAGGCGTCCAGGACACACTCGGTGACCTTCTCCGGGGTGGTCTCCAGGTGGAGACCGGCGGCGACACCGCCGTTCGCGCACACGGCGTTCTGGAAGTTCTCGACCTCACGCACCACCGTCGACACCATGCGGGTCTTGAGACCGTCGGGGCTGGTGACGGTGTTGCCGTGCATCGGGTCCGACAGCCAGAGCACCGGGTGGCCGGCCTGGTGGACCGCACGGACCAGGGCGGGCAGCCTCTCGGCCACGTTGTCGGCGCCCATGCGCGCGATGAGCGTGAGCCGGCCGGGGTGTCGCCGGGGGTCGAGACGGTCGCAGAGGGCGAGCAGCTCGTCCGGCGTCATGGTGGGCCCGACCTTGACCGCGACGGGATTGGAGACGGCGGCGAGCAGCGCGATGTGGGCGCCGTCCAGCTGCCGGGTGCGCTCGCCGACCCACGGCCAGTGGGTCGAGGTGAGCAGCAGAGAGCCGTCGGGCTCGCGGCGCAGCAGCGGCAGTTCGTAGTCGAGCAGCAGTGCTTCGTGGCTGGTCCACACGGGGACGTCGAGCACCGAGCGGCTCGCCGTGCCGCGCCAGCCGAGGTAGTGCATGATGTCGCTGGCGGCCCGGTAGCCGGTCAGCAGATGCCGCGGATCGGGGTGGCGCAGCTCCGCGTCGGGCTCCGGACGGTTGACCATGTGGCCGCGGTAGACCGGCAGTTCGACGCCGTCCACCAGCTCGGTGGGGGACGAGCGGGGCTTGCCGAACTGGCCGGCCAGCCGCCCCACCCGTACGACCGAGTTCCCCGAGGCGAGCTTCATCGCCCCGGCCAGCAGGTCCAGCAGGGCGCTCTTGCGCGTGACGTCCTCGGGGGTGGCCTCGGCCGGGTCCTCGGCGCAGTCACCGGTCTGGATCACCCGGAGATGACCCGCGGCGGCTTCCGCGAGCAGGGAGCGCAGACGGCGTACCGCCTCGGCATCCACCAGGGCCGGCATCCGCTCGAGGTCTGCCTGTACGTCCCCGAGACGGGGATGGGCGCTCCAGTCGGGCTGTTGCAGCGCGGGTATGGATCGGATGGAGGACTGAATGTCAATCATCGGTTCCCTCAGCAGGGCGTGCCGGAACGGGTCCGGCTGCGGGCGGGCGCGGTGAGGAGTGATGCGGCACGTGGGAGGTGCGGGCCGACGGTCCGTACGTCCCGGCTCGTGCCGGGCGGCCGGCCGGAGCGTTACAGCACGACCCTCACGTCGTAGTCGCTCACCCAGGTGTTGAACTCGACCAGGCGCTCCAGGACGGCGCGGGCACTCCACGGGCCCCCGACGGCGTAGGAGCCCTCGGGACGGTCGAGCAGCCTGCGGATGTCCGCCTCGCCGACCAGGTCGAGGACGGGGGCGCCCTCGGTGATGATGGCCTCGACGCGCTTGCGCAGCTCCAGCTCGTAGGTGAGGTCCTGGGTGGAGGGGTACGGGTTCTTCTTGCGGTCCAGGACCGAGTCGGGCAGGACGCCCCGCATGGCCGCCCGCAGCAGGCTCTTCTCGCGGCCGTCGAAGCTCTTCATCGCCCACGGGGTGTTGTAGACGTACTCCACCAGCCGGTGGTCGGTGAAGGGAACGCGCACCTCCAGGCTCGCGGCCATGCTGACGCGGTCCTTGCGGTCCAGCAGGAAGTTCTCCCAGCGGGTGAGGTTCAGGAAGGTCAGCTCACGCATCCGGGCCTCGTGGCCCGTCTCCCCGGCCAGCCGGGGAACCTGCTGGAGGGCCTCGGTGTAGCGCTGCTTGATGTACTCGGTCAGCCCGAGCCGGTCCCACAGGCCGATGTCGTGCAGCGCGCCGATGCCGCCGGCCTTCTCGAAGGGGTGGTGCCAGGGGAAGCTGTCGAGGGAGACGGCCTCCTCGTCGTGGAACCAGGTGTACCCGCCGAAGAGTTCGTCGGCTGCCTCGCCGGACAGAGCGACCGTCATACGCTCCTTCAGCGCGCGGCACAGCAGCAGCAGCGAGTACTCCATGTCACCCGTGGACACCGGGAGGTCCTGGGCGCGCAGCACCTGCTGGCGCACCTCGTCGTTCAGGACGTCGTTGCTGTCGAGCTCGACGATGATGTGTTCGGCCCCGACGTGCTCGGCGACCTCGATGGCGTACGGGGTGTCCGGGTCGGCCCACTGGACGTTCGCCTCGAAACGCTCCTCGTGGCCGGTGAAGTTGACGGAGAAGGCCCGGATCGGCTCGGTGACGCCCTTGTCCGCCAGCGCTTTGGCGGCGATCGCCGTGATGGCGCTGGAGTCGAGGCCGCCGGAGAGGAGCGTGCCCACCGTGACGTCCGCGATCAGCTGACGCTCCACGATGTCCTCGAGCAGCTCGCGGACCGTGTCGATGGTGGTGTCGAGGTCGTCGGTGTGCTCCCGTGCCGTCAGTTCCCAGTACCGGTGGGAGGAGGAGCCGTCCTTGGAGAACCGCATGACCGTGGCGGGCAGGACCTCGTACATGCCCTTGAGCACCCCGTGTCCGGGCGTCTTGACGATCGAGAAGATCTCCCGGAGGCCCTCGCCGTCGATGACCGCCTCGACGTCCTCGTGGGCGAGGATCGCCTTGAGCTCGGACCCGAAGATGACCCCGTCCTCGGTGGGGTGGTAGTAGAGCGGTTTGACGCCCATCCGGTCGCGGACCAGCAGCAGTTCCTCGGAGCGCGGGTCCCAGATGGCGAAGGCGTAGATGCCGTTGAGCCGCTCGGCGAAGCCGGCACCCCACTGGAGGTAGGCGCGCAGGACCACCTCGGTGTCGCTCGACGTGCGGAACTCGTGTCCCAGGCCGCGCAGTTCCTGCCGCAGTTCCTGGAAGTTGTACACCTCCCCGGTGTACGTGATGACGGGCAGGTCGTCGGAGCCCTCGGCGACGGCCATCGGCTGCCGGCCGCCCTCCAGATCGATGATCGAGAGGCGGCGGTGGCCGAGAACGGCGTGCTGCGAGCTCCACAGGCCGCCGGCGTCCGGGCCACGGCACACCATGGTCTCCGTCATGGTCGACGCGGTCCGGGTGTACTCCCGAAGGTCACGCCCGTAACTCACCCATCCGGCCAGGCCGCACATAAAGGGGTTTCCTCTCGCTGAGAACGCGTAATGTCGAGACGTCTGTGACTATCTGTCCCGGGGGACGGGTGCGGCAATGCCGCTCAGGGGAATACGTCAGGTTCCGTTTACCGCGCCGTGGACGATGGGCAGCAGCGAGCTGGAGAACGTCTTCGAGATGTGCGGCAGAAATTCCGGATCCTTCTGCCCCTTGAGCTGACCGTCTCCGGTCAAGGTCAACCGCAGCGTGAACGTCGGCCGGCCGTCGCCGTCCGTGCCGATCTCATTGACGATTTCCGCGACATCGGGATCGTTGTGCGCCTGGAAAGTCATCCGCGTGGGCGGCTCGTAGACGACGCGCTCGCTGACCCTCCTGCCGTCCGCGTAGGTGATTTCCCGGAGCAGGCCGTCCTCGTACACCTCAAGGACCTCACAGCCCGTGATGTACGGCACGTACTTCGCCGGGTCCTGCGCTTTGTGGACCATGGCATGCCACAGTTCCTCGTTGTTCACCTGTATTCCCGACGGGGTTTCCGGCAGGTACATCGGGACGGTCCAGCTGAGCGTGGTCATCGTGATTTCCTCAAGGTCGGAGAAGGGGGGAAGGCCCGGTGCTCGCGCGCAGCGCCGGCACCGGGCCTTCCCGGGATGCGAGGGTCGAGCGGCCGGCGCCGTCAGGCGGGCAGTTCGATCGACTGCGAGTGCCGGAAGATGTTCTTCGGGTCGTACTTGGCCTTGATCTGCCGCAGACGCGGGTAGTTGGCCTTGTAGTAGAGCGTCGACCAGGCCACTCCGGACTGGTTCACCTGCGGGTTGCGGATGTCGGCGTCCGGGTAGTTGATATAGCAGCCGTCGGTCTGCGCCCCCGGCACCGGATAGCCGCCGGTCGAGGAGAAGACGGTGGTGTAGATGTCACGGCACCAGCCGATGTGCTGGGCGTCCTCCGAGGCGTCCGACCAGAACGTCTCGAAGAGCACCTTGAAGGCGGAGTCGCGCTGCGCCGACGCGGTGGCGTCCGACGCGACGGCGTTGATCTGCCCGCCGTAGGACAGCAGCACCATGAGCGCCTGGTCGTTGACGTAGTCCGTGCGCGTCAGGTGCGTCCACATCGAGCCGACCTGCGCGTCCGTGAAGTTCTTCTTCATGTACGCCGACTTGTACTCGCCGCGCAGGGTGGGGTTGGTCAGCGTCGGGTTGCTCGTGCCCAGCAGCCGGACCGCGGTGAACCAGGGCAGCCGTACGGGGTGGAAGAGGTCCGGCATGGCGATGTGCTCGCCGATGGGCTCGTTCACCGGCCGGGCCGTGGCACCGACGCCCGCCGTGATGGCCGCCAGATAGTCCTGGAGCATCTGCTCGGCGTTCGGCTCCGTGCCGTCGACGACGGTGAGCAGACCGATGTTCCCGTTGACCTTGTGGTTGGCCAGCAGGAAGCTGCACAGGCCCTTGTTGGGGGAGGTGGGCGACATGTTCGCCTCGTGCCAGGCGCCGTAGTTCTTGATCAGCCGGGTGAAGCCGGCCTTGTCGAGCTGGCTCCAGGGGATCGACACCGCGTTGACCAGGACCGTCTTCGGCGGCTTGGGCAGCACCGTCAGGCGGCTGTTGGTCGGCTTCGGGTCGCGGAACCAGTAGCGGGTGACGACGCCGAAGTTGCCGCCTCCGCCGCCGGTGTGGGCCCACCACAGGTCGCGGTTGGGGTCGTTGTCGGCGCGCGTCGCGATCACCGCCTGGGCCTTGCCGGCGGCGTTCACGGTGACGACCTCGACCGCGTGCAGGTAGTCGATGATCGAACCGAGCTTGCGGGACAGCAGGCCGTAGCCGCCGCCGCTCACATGGCCGCCCACACCGACGGAGAAGCACATGCCGCCGGGAACGGTGACCCCGTAGACCTTGAACAGCGTCTCGTAGACCTCGGTGAGCGTCGCACCGGCCTCCACGGCGTACGCGTTGCGCGCCGTGTCGAAATAGACCTCACTCATCTCCGTCATGTTGATGACGACCTTGACTTCGGGATTGTGCACGAAGTCCGTGTAGCAGTGGCCGCCCCCCTGGATCGATATGCGCTTCCCCGCGTCCACCGCCTCCTGAACCGCGGCGGTCACCTGCTCGGTGGTGGAAACGACACGAATGTAGTCGGGGGCGCTGACCCAGCGCTGGTTCATTCCGCTGATCAGTTCCGGATACTGGATGTCGGCCGGTTTGACGGTCACCGCGTTGAAGGTGGCGGCGGCGGACGCCGCGGCGGCGTTCGGTGCTCGGGTGATACCGGTCGCCGCCGCGATTCCCGCTCCTGCCGCGACGGTTGCGGCACCGGAAAGAACGACACGTCGCTTGACAGACTTCATGCTGATCCTTTGAGAAAGAGCGGTTTCGTGCACGAGCGCAGTCTGTTAAGTGGGGGGCGACGGGCCGTGAACTCTCCGTTCTCCGGGTGAGAACGCACGCTCATGTTGCATCCGCCCAGGAAGGGGCGGCCAATCTCGACCGGATACTTAGTCAAGTCGTCGAAAGTGACGGGCAGCACACGTGACGAACTGTGCTGTCGAGGATTGTCCGAGCGGGATCTATACGGTTCCGAACCAGCGCAGCAGCGCGGCTTCGAGGTCCCGCGCATCCGCCGTCCCGCCCTGAGCGCTCCACGCCGCGTAGCCGTCCGGCCGCAGCAGGACCGCCTCCGCGGGAAGCTCCTCGCCCTCGGCGGCGGCCGGGACCACATCCACCCGGTCCGCCCAGGGGCGCGCCACCTCACGCAGATCCGGGCGCCCCGCCGTATCGAGCAGGAGTCCGCGCCCCGCGTGCAGCAGCGAGGACAGGGGGACCGGGCCCCGCTCGGTCCTGAGGCCCAGGTCATGGACGAACCGGCCGGCCATCGGGTCGTCGGGCCGCCCCACGCCGTAGACGGTACGGGTACCGCTCACCATCCCGGCGAGGTAGGCGTTGACCTCCTTCATCTCCATGAGTTCGCCGAAGAGCTGCCTCAGCGCGTCGGCCGAAGGGTCCGGGTTCATCAGCGCCACCTGGGCCCGCACGTTGTACAGCACCTCGGCCGCCACCGGGTGCCGCTCGCTGTGATACGTGTCCAGCAGCCCTGCGGGCGCCCAGCCGTTCACCTCGGCGGCCAGCTTCCAGCCGAGGTTGACCGCGTCCTGCAGACCCGTGTTCAGCCCCTGGCCCCCGGCGGGGAAATGCACATGCGTGGCGTCCCCGGCCACCAGGATCCGGCCCCGGCGGTACTCCTCCGCCTGCAGCGCCGCATCGCTGAACCGCGTCAGCCACTTCGGGGAGGACATCGCCACGCGCTCGCCGGTGATCCGCTCCGCCTCACCCCGCAACTCGTCGAGGGTGACCGGGGAGTGCCGGTCGGGGTGCGGGCCGCGGAAGTCGTACGTTCCGATCCGGCTGCGCCCGTACGGGTTGACCCAGAAGATGGTCCATCCGCGTTCCGTACGCTGCCAGCCGGCGGGTACCCGGTGCGGCTCCGCCAGCTCCACCTCGCCCATCAGGCAGGAGATCGTCGGCAGCGTCCCGGAGAACGGGATGCCCGCCTGTTTCCGTACGGTGCTGCGCACCCCGTCGCAGCCCACCACCCATCCCGCGCGCAGCACCGACTCGCCGTCGACACCGCGCACCGTCAGCCTGACCTCGTCGCCCGTGTCCTCGACGGCGGTGACGTCCTGGCCCCGCCGGATCTCCGCGCCGAGCTGCTGTGCGCGCCGGGCGAAGACGTTCTCCGCGTACGCCTGCGGGCTGCCCAGCATGGCGGGGAACTCCTCCACCACAGGGGCGAGGTCCAGGCCGAAGATGCCGCCGAAGTGGAAGGGCACCTGCCGGTGCCGGTGTGCCGAAGCCCGGTGCGGGCCGGGCTGGACGGCCTCCAGCAGACCGCGCCGGTTCAGCGTCTGGGCGGTACGGGCGTGCAGGGTTCCGGCCTTCGACTCACCGGTCGGCGTGGGCAGGCGCTCCAGCACCGTGGTGCGTACCCCGTGCAGGGCCAGCTCCGCCGCGAGCAGCATGCCCACGGGGCCTCCGCCCACCACCGCGACATCGGTGTCCCGGACCATCTTCGTTCCCCTTTCGACGGGCGTCGCTGACGCCGGACGCGCGTGGTTGGACGGACCGCCGGTCATCGGGACCGCGGGAGGTGCCGGCTGCTCTTCCTCGGCGCCGGCTCACGCACGGTCGGCGGGAAGGTCGTGCCTGCTCTGCCCGCGCAGGAGCAGGACGGCGGCGAGTGCGGAGACCGCGAAGACGACGCCCGCGGTGGTGAAGGCGAAGGCGTAGCCCGATGCCTCCGCCGCGGTACGGGCGGTGGCCCCGCCGGTGAGGCCGGCGGTGTGCGAGGCGGCTAGTGAGGCCAGTACGGCGAGGCCGATCGTCGGTCCGGTCTCCAGCGCGGTGTTGACGACACCCCCGGCCAGACCCGACTGCTCCGCCGGAACGTCGTTGAGCATGGTGATGGTGGCGGCGGAGAAGACCAGGGCGATGCCGGCCGGCAGCAGCAGCAGTCCGGCGAGGACCGGGCCCGCGTACGGGCTGTGGTCGGTGAGGCGGCCGAGGAGGAGGAGACCGGCGGCGGCCAGCAGCAGCCCGGTGGCGATGACCGTCCGGGAGCCGAGCCGTGCGACCAGGCGGCCGCCGAGCGGTCCGACGGCCAGCAGGACCACGGTGAACGGCAGGAACGCCGCCGATGTGCGCAGCGGAGAGAGGCCTGCCACCTGCTGGAAGTAGAGGGAGAGCAGGAAGAACATGGTCGCCGTGCCGGCCGAGGCGATGAGTACCGCCCACAACGCGGTCGCCCGGCGCCGCGACACGAGGAAGCCCGGCGGGAGCAGCGGGTCGGGGGCCCGCCGTTCGACGAGCGCGAAGGCGGCGAGCAGGACGACGCCGAGAACGCTCGGTACCGTCACGGCGGCCGAGGTCCAGGAGGTTTCGGCCGCGTGGACCAGGCCGTAACTGAGCAGAGAGAGGCCGGCCGTGGCCAGGACGGCGCCGAGCACGTCGACCTTGCCCTCGGCCGGTGTGCCGGTGTCGCGGGGCAGCAGGCGGGGCGCCATCAGCACGGCGACCACCGCCACCAGGGTGGGGACGAGGAAGGTCCAGCGCCAGGAGAACCACACGATCGCGGCCCCGGAGACGAGCGTGCCGACCGCGGCACCCAGGGGGGCGAGCGCACCCCAGATGCCCATGGCCCGGGCGCGGGCTCGCGGCGCCTGATGGAGCGAGACGGCGAGTGCCATGGCGGCGGGGGCGGCGAAAGCCGCGCCGGCGCCCTGGACGAGGCGGGCCGTCAGCAGGGTCGTCACGTCCGGGGCGAAACCGCCGACGGCGGAGGCCAGGCCGAACAGCGCGGTGCCGGCGACGAAGACGCGGCGGCGTCCGTACAGGTCGGCGATGCGGCCGCCGAGGAGCAGCAGACCGCCGAAGGACAGTCCGTAGGCCGCGCTGACCAGCGTCAGCTGGGCGACGGAGAGGCCCAGTTCGGTCCTGACCGTGGGCAGGGCCACGGACAGCATGGTGATCGCCAGCACCAGGACCACCTGGACGGCGGCCAGCAGCACGAACGCGTCCTGCGAACGGCCCGGTGAGGGAGGCGGCGCAACCGTGCTGGTGGCGGAGAGGGAATCGTCTGCGACAGGCATCGAACGCCTTGCTCTGAGTGGGGCGGCGTGGTTACCGGCCCGTTGGTCGGGTGGACACGGCCGTCCCGGCCCGCCAGGAACGGCGGGCCGGGACGGCGTCGGGGCTGCCACGGGACGGAGCCGGCCTCAGCTGCGGAGCAGGGGCGGGCGGAGCCGCACGGCTCAGGCGCTGGCCCCGCCGTCGGTCACCAGGTCGTGGCCGACGACGAAGCTGGAGTCGTCCGAGGCCAGCCAGAGCACGGAGGCGACGATCTCGTCGGTCTCGGCGAGGCGGCCGAGCGGGATGGTGCCGTTCAGCCGGGCAGCGCGGTCGGCCTCGCTCTCGCCGGGCATGAAGGTCATCGGGGTGTTGGAGGCGCCGGGGCTGACCGCGTTGATGCGGATGCCGTCCTTGATGTGGTCGAGCGCGGCGGCCCGGGTGAGGGTCGACACGGCGGCCTTGGAGGCCGCGTACGCGCCGGTGCCGGGGTAGCGCAGGTGGTAGCCGATGTTGGAGGCGGCGTTCACGATGGCGCCGCCGCCGTGCTCGCGCATGTGCTGGATCTCGTACTTCATCGACAGCATGACGCCGGTGAGGTTGACCGCGAGCTGGGTGTGCCACTGCTTCTCGTCGATGTCGCCGGCGGGGCCGAGCGCGGCGAAGATGCCGGCGTTGTTGTGAGCGATGTGCAGGCCGCCGTGGCGGGCGACCGTGGCGTCGACCATCGCCCGCACGGAGTCGGAGTCGGTCACGTCGACCGTGACGGCGCTCGCGGTGCCACCCTCCTGCTCGATCAGCTTGACGGTGTGCGCGGCGTTCTCGGCGTTGAGATCGGCGACGACGACCGTGGCGCCGCGCTCGGCGAAGGCACGGGCGCTGCGGCGGCCGATGCCGGAGCCGGCTCCGGTGACGAGCGCGACCTTGCCGTGGAACGTTGCGGACATGCGAAGTCTCCTGACGCAGAAGGGGAGGGCGGAGCACCGATGTTTCTGTGCCGCCTGACACATAAATAATGCACGGGCCTCTTCGGCAGGTCAAGGGATATATTTGATGCACGACACAGAAAGGTGGCCGGGCATGGCAGGCAGAGGCAGACCACGCGCCTTCGACCGCGACGAAGCACTGCGCAAGGCGCTCGGGGTGTTCTGGGAACGCGGCTACCAGGCCACCTCCATGAGCGATCTGACCGCCGCCATGGGCATCAACTCGCCCAGCATCTACGCGGCCTACGGATCCAAGGAGAAGCTGTTCAGGGAGGCCGTCACCCTCTACACGGCGACCGAGGGCCGGTACACCCGCCGTGCCCTCGACGAGCAGCCCACCGCCCGCGCGGCCGTGACCGTGATGCTCCAGGAGAACGCCGCCGCCTACGCCGACCCGGCCACCCCGGCGGGCTGCCTCACGGTGCTCGCCGCCCCCATCCCCGTACGGGAGAACTCCTCGGTCGCCTTGCACCTCGCCCGGATGCGCGCGGAGGTCCGGGACCTGATCCGCCAACGCGTGGAACGGGGCATCGAGGACGGTGACGTACGGCCCGACGCGGACGCACCGGCCATCGCGCTCTTCTACAGCGCCGTGCTCAACGGTCTGTCCATCCAGTCCCGCGACGGCGTCGCCCTGCCCGGACTCCAGCAGACGGTGGCCGGCGCCATGGCCGCCTGGGACAGCCTGGCCGCCCCCGACGACAAGCCCACCGGAGGGACCTTCGGCGAACCGGAGCGGTGACAAGGGCACCCTCCCTGGCTCAGCCCGCCGCCGGGGCGTACGGTGTGGCGGCATGAAGATCCTCATCAGCGCCGACATGGAAGGCGCCACCGGAGTGACCTGGCCGGCCGACGTGCTGCCGGGCACCCCGCAGTGGGAGCGCTGCCGGCCGATGTTCACCTCCGACGTGAACGCGGCCGCCCTCGGCTTCTACGACGGCGGCGCCGACGAGGTCCTCATCAACGAGGCCCACTGGTCGATGCGGAACCTGCTCCTGGAGCAGCTGGACGACCGGGTCCAGATGCTCACCGGCAGGCACAAGTCGCTCTCGATGGTGGAGGGCATCCAGCACGGAGACGTGGACGGCATCGCCTTCGTCGGCTACCACACCGGGGCCGGTACGGAGGGGGTCCTCGCCCACACCTACCTCGCCAACTCCATCACCGGCGTCTGGCTCAACGGGGCCCGCGCCAGTGAGGGCCTCCTGAACGCCCAGGTCACTGCCGAGTACGGCGTCCCCGTCGTCCTCGTCACCGGCGACGACCTGACGTGCGTGGACGCCGAGGGGTACGCCCCCGAGGCCCGCAAGGTCGCCGTCAAGGACCACGTATCGCGGTACGCGGCGGTGTGCCGCACCCCCGCCCGTACCGCGGCAGACATCCGGACGGCCGCGCGGGACGCCACCGCGCTCGCCGTCCGCCAGACCCCCGTAACCGGCGGGACGTACACCGTGGAGCTGGAGTTCGACGCCGAGCATCTGGCGGCCGCGGCGACCGTGGTGCCCGGCGTCGCGCCCAGCGGTGAGAGGCGCGTCGCCTACACCAGCGGGACGATGTACGAAGGTATCCGCACGTTCAAGGCGGTGACGACCATCGTGTCGTCCGCCATGGAGGAACAATATGGCTGACGCCCCCGGCCCGCTCGGCCCCGTGGACGAGCAGGCCCTCGACGAAGTGGTCACGTTCACGTCCGAACTGATCCGGATCGACACCACCAACCGGGGTGGCGGCGACTGCCGGGAACGCCCGGCCGCCGAGTACACCGCCGAGCGGCTGGCCGGGGCCGGTCTCGAACCGGTCATGCTGGAGCGCACCCCCGGCCGGACCAACGTCGTCGCCCGGATCCCCGGCACCGACCCGTCGGCCGACGCGCTGCTCGTCCACGGCCACCTGGACGTGGTGCCCGCCGAGCCCTCCGACTGGTCCGTGCACCCCTTCTCCGGCGAGGTCCGCGACGGGGTGGTGTGGGGCCGCGGGGCCGTCGACATGAAGAACATGGACGCGATGGTCCTCGCCGTCGTCCGGGGATGGGCGCGCGAGGGCTTCCGGCCGCGGCGCGACATCGTCATCGCGTACACCGCCGACGAGGAGGCCAGCGCCGAGGACGGCTCCGGCTTCCTCACCGAGCGGCACGCGGACCTCTTCGAGGGGTGTACGGAGGGCATCAGCGAGTCCGGCGCCTTCACCTTCCACGCCGGGCACGGCCTCTCCCTCTACCCGATCGCGGCCGGCGAGCGCGGCACCGGCTGGCTGAAGCTGACCGCCGAGGGCCGGGCCGGGCACGGGTCCAAGGTCAACCGGGCCAACGCGGTGAGCGCGCTCGCCGCCGCCGTCGCCCGCATCGGCCAGCACGAGTGGCCCATCCGGATCACCCCGACCGTACGCGCCGCGATCACCGAGATCGCCGCCCTGCACGGCATCACCGCCGACCTGGACGAGCCCGGCTTCGATGTCGCCCAGCTCCTGGCCAAGCTCGGCCCGGCCGCCGCCCTCGTCGAGAACACCATCCGCAACAGCAGCAACCCGACGATGCTGGAAGCCGGTTACAAGGTCAACGTGATCCCCGGCCACGCCACCGCCTACATCGACGGACGTACGGTGCCCGGCGGCGAGGACGAGTTCCGCGAGACCCTGGACCGGCTGACGGGCCCCGACGTCTCCTGGGAGTACGACCACCGCGAGGTCGCCCTCCAGGCCCCGGTCGACTCACCCACGTACGCCAAACTCCGCGCGGCCATCGAGAAGTTCGACCCCGACGGGCACACCGTCCCGTACTGCATGTCGGGCGGCACCGACGCCAAGCAGTTCTCCCGGCTCGGCATCACCGGCTACGGCTTCTCGCCGCTCAAGCTGCCCCCGGGCTTCGACTACCAGGCGCTCTTCCACGGCGTCGACGAGCGCGTCCCCGTCGACGCCCTCCACTTCGGCGTCCGCGTCCTCGACCACTACCTGCGCACCGCCTGACCAGCAGTGTTCTGACCCGTATCGTTCGACCGGACCCTGGGGGGACCTCCACCGTGAGCACCGTGCCCGAAGCCCCGTACGGCTCCTGGCCCTCGCCCATCGACGCGGCCCTCGCCGCCTCGCACGACGGCCGCCCCGACCACCTCTCCACCGTCGGCGACGAGGTGTGGTGGACCGAGCCGCGCCCGGCCGAGGGCGGCCGCCGCGCCCTGGTGCGCCGCCGCCCGGACGGCACCACGGAGCCCGTGCTGCCCGCCCCGTGGAACCCGCGCAGCCGGGTGATCGAGTACGGCGGACAGCCCTGGGCCGGCGCGGTGCGCGAGGAGGGCGGGCCGCTCGTCGTCTTCGTCCACTTCCCGGACCAGCGGCTGTACGCCTACGCCCCCGACGGGCCGGACGCGCCCCGGCCGCTCACCCCGCTCTCGGACGTCGGCGGCGGGCTGCGCTGGGTGGACCCGCAGGTGCGCCTGGACCGCGGCGAGCAGGGCGAAGTGTGGTGCGTGCTGGAGGAGTTCACCGGCCCCCGGCCGACCGACGTACGCCGGGTGATCGCGGCCGTACCGCTGGACGGCTCCGCCGCCGAGGACCGCTCCGCCGTACGGGAACTCTCCGACGGCAGCCACCGGTTCGTCACCGGACCCCGCGTCTCGCACGACGGGCGGCGGGCCGCCTGGATCGCCTGGGACCACCCCCGGATGCCGTGGGACGGCACGGTGGTGATGCTGGCGGAGGTCACGGAGGCCGGTGAATTCACCGGTGCACGGCCCCTGGTGGGCGAGGTCGACGAGTCGGTGTGCCAGATCGAGTGGGACCGCGACGGCAGCCTCCTGTTCGTCTCCGACCTCGCCGACTGGTGGGAACTCCAGCGCATCCGCCCCGACGCCGTCGCCGGGGGAGTGGTGCCCAGCAGCCGTCTTCTGCCGCCCCGGGGCGAGGAGTTCGGCGGGCCGCTGTGGAAGATCGGGCTGCGCTGGTTCCACCCGCTGGAGAACGGGCTGATCGCCGTCCTGCACGGCCGGGGTTCCCAGCGTCTCGGCATCCTCGACCCGGAGACCGGCGAACTCGCCGACGTCCCCGGACATTGGGCCACCTGGGCCGACACCCTCGCCGTGCACGGCAGCCGGGTCGTCGGCATCGCGGCGAGCCCCCGCACCGGCTACGAGGTCGTGGAGCTGGACACGGCGACCGGACGCACCCGCGTCATCGGATCGGCCCACCACGACGCCGTCGACCCGGCCTACCTCCCCGCACCGCAGGACCGGACGTTCACGGGCTCCGACGGCCGCGAGATCCATGCCCACATCTATCCGCCGCACAGCCCCGAACGCACCGGGCCCGAGGGCGAACTGCCCCCGTATGTCGTCGCGGCGCACGGCGGACCCACCGGCCACGCGCCGCTCGTCCTCGACCTGGAGATCGCCTACTTCACCTCGCGCGGCATCGGGGTCGCCGTCGTCAACTACGGCGGCTCCACCGGCTACGGCCGCCGCTACCGCGAACGGCTCCGCGAACAGTGGGGAGTCGTCGACGTGGCGGACTGCGCGGCCGTCGCCGACGCCCTGGTCGCCGAGGGCGCGGCCGACCCCCGCCGGCTCGCGGTCCGGGGCGGCAGCGCGGGCGGCTGGACCACCGCGGCCTCGCTCATCGGCACCGACCGCTACGCCTGCGGCACGATCCTCTACCCGGTCCTGGACCTGGAGGGCTGGTCGACGGAGGGCACGCACGACTTCGAGTCGCAGTACCTGGAGTCCCTGATCGGACCGGCCGCCGAGGTGCCCGAGCGCTACCGCGAACGCGCGCCGATCAACGGCACCGACCGGCTCACCGCCCCGTTCCTGCTGCTCCAGGGGCTGGACGACCAGGTCTGCCCTCCCTCCCAGTGCGACCGGTTCCTGGCCGCCGTCGCGGGGCGGGGCGTGCCGCACGCGTACATCGCCTTCGAGGGGGAGGGGCACGGGTTCCGGCGGGCGGAGACCCTGATCCGGGCGCTGGAGGCCGAACTCTCCCTCTACGTACAGACATTCGGTATCGACCGGAGCGATGTGCCGCCGCTGGAGCTGAAGAAGTGACAGTGGTTCCCTCGCAGGTGGCCCCCTTGACCCGGCCGCCCCGGCTGCGCCCCGGCGCGCGCGTCGCCGTCGTCGCCCCCAGCGGCCCGGTCCCCGCCGACCGGCTGGAGGCGGGGCTCGGGGTGCTGCGCGACTGGGGCCTGGAACCCGTCGTGTTCCCCCATGTCCGCGACGTGCACCCGGAGTTGGACTACCTGGCGGGGGCCGACGCGGGCCGGGCGGCCGACCTCCAGGCGGCCTGGTGCGATCCGTCCGTGGACGCGGTGTTCTGTGCCCGGGGCGGGTACGGGGCGCACCGGATGGTGGATCTGCTCGACTGGGCGGCGATCAGGGCGACCGGGCCCAAGGTGTTCGTCGGCTACAGCGACATCACCGTGCTGCACGAGGCGTTCGCCCTGCGGGCCGGATTCTCCACCCTGCACGGCCCGATGGTGGCCACCGAGGCGTTCCTGAAGGACGCGGCCACCCGTGAACACCTGCGCGCCACCCTCTTCGAGCCGGAGACGGTCCTGACCCTCGGCCTGGACACGGCCGCCGCTCTGGTCCCGGGGCGGGCGCGCGGGATTCTGTACGGGGGCTGCGTCAGCCTGCTCGCGGCCACCGCCGGCACTCCGCACGCCCGGACCGGCGCCCGGGGCGGCCTGCTCGTCATCGAGGACACCGGGGAGGAGCCCTACCGCCTCGACGGCATCCTCACCCGGCTGCTGCGCTCCGGCGCCCTGGAGGGGCTGTCCGGGGTGGTCTGCGGCTCCTGGCAGGAGTGCGGACCGTACGGGAGGATCCGCGCGGTGCTGGCAGACCGGTTCGGCCCGCTGGGGATACCCGTGATCGAGGAGCTGGGGTTCGGTCACGGTCCGACCGCGCTGACGGTCCCGCTGGGGGTGCCCGCGGTGCTCGACGCACCTGCGGACGGCGGCCGTTGCACGCTGACCGTCGGGACCCCCGCGCTCCTCTAGGTCCGGGAACTTCAGGCCTCTCACCCCGGGCATCCCTATGTGAAGGTCCGTCAACAACCGCTGTCCTGAGCGTGGACACGGCTATGACACGTGTCACAGCATGAGCGCGGCCCAATACTTACCGGTCGGTAAGGTGTCCTCGGTGTGGAGGTCTTCGTGTCAGGTGCTGTTTTCCGTTTGCGCCACCCGCTCGTCGCGGTCGCGGGCGCTTCCCTCGCTGCCCCCCTCGTCCTCTCCGGCCCGGCCCACGCCGAAGCCGCCCCGTACACCGTCACCCCGCTGAAGTTCACCGTCCAGGCGGGCGGCCGCTCCTGCGTGGTCGACGCCGACCTCTACCGCCCCGCCGGCGTCGACGCGGAGAGCCCCGCCCCCGCCGTCCTCGCCACCAACGGCTTCGGCGGCAGCAAGTCCGACGGGTCGACCGACGCCATCGGCAAGGCCGTCGCCGCCCGCGGCTACGTCGGCCTCGTCTACTCCGGCCTGGGCTTCGGCAAGTCCGGCTGCCTGATCACCCTGGACGCCCCCGCCATCGACGGAAGGGCCGCGAGCGGGCTCCTCGACTTCCTCGGCGGCACCCGCGCGGCGGACGACGGCACCCGCGCGGACTACGTCGTCCAGGACGGCGCGGGCGACCCGCGGGTCGGCATGATCGGCGGCTCCTACGGCGGCGCCATCCAGCTCGCCACCGCCTCCACCGACCCCCGCGTCGACGCCCTCGTCCCCCTCATCACCTGGAACGACCTCGCCTACGCGCTCGCCCCCAACAACACCGGGGCGGCCGCCGGCGTCACCTCCGACACCCCCGGCGTCTTCAAGTGGCAGTGGACCAACGGCTTCTACCTCATCGGCGAGGGCCAGCCGCTCCTCAACCCGAGCCTGGACCCCTCCCGCTTCAACCGGTTGGACTGCCTGCACTTCGCCGCCCAGGCCTGCGAGACCATCCGCCTGCTCAACTCCGGCCGCTACCCGGCCGACAAGGCCGGGGCGATGCTCACCTACGCCCGCAGCGTCTCGCCCGTCTCCTATCTCGACCGGGTCAAGGCCCCCACCCTGATCGTCCAGGGTCAGGCCGACAGCCTCTTCAACCTCAACGAGGCCACCGCCACCTACAAGACCCTCAAGGCGCAGGGCACCACCGCCAAGATGATCTGGCAGTCCTGGGGCCACAGCGGCGGCCAGGCCCCCGGCGAACTCGACCTGAGCGAAGGCGATCTGGAGAACAGCTACGTCGGGCAACGGGTGCTCGCCTGGTTCGACCGGTACCTCCAGAAGAAGGCGGAGACCGAGACCGGACCCGAGTTCGCCTACTACCGCTCCTGGCAGAGCGGTTACGGGACCGCCGCGGCCGTGCCCGCCCTGTCGCAGAAGATGTACCTCTCCGGCGACGGCAAGCTCGTGGACAACCGCTCCAAGGTGGTCCGCGGCAGCCGCCAGTACACCAACTGGCTGGTGCCGACAAGCCATTCGGAGAGCTCGATCGCCCCGCTGATCGGACTGCCCGACCCGAAGCCGTACGACACCAAGGGCACCTACCTCGGCTGGCGCAGCGCCCCGCTCACCGCGCCCGTCGACGTGGTCGGCGCCCCGAAGGCCACCCTGAAGGTCCTCTCGCCGAAGGCGGAGCGGGTCCAGGACAGCGGTGACGCCTCCGACAAGCTCGTCCTCTTCGCCAAGGTGTACGACGTGGCCCCCGACGGCACCAGGAAGCTGGTGAACCGCCTCGTCTCGCCGGTCAGGGTCCCCGATGTCACCCGGCCCTTCACGGTCGAGCTGCCCGGCATCGTCCACCGGTACGAGAAGGGGCACCGCCTGGAGTTCGTGATCGCCGCCAGCGACACCGCGTACTTCGGCAACCGGGGCATCAAGCCCGTCACCGTGGTCAGCGCCCCCGAGGACACCGGTGTGCTGGAGCTCCCGGTGGTCCCGGCCGGCTGACCGTCCCGCGCCCGCGTTCACCCGAACGGTCCAGCACCGCCGCCCCCCGGACCCCGCGCCGCGTCATGCTGGGGAACCCCGGGGGGCGGCGGAAGGACCGGACCATGAGTCCCAAGGACGTGACGAGCGACGGCGGCCGCGGCACCGGACTGTGGACCCCGGGGCGCATCGCCGTCGCGGTGCTGGTCGCCCTGGTCATCGTGTTCATCTGTGTGAACACCCAGAAGGTCACCATCCGGGTGCTGATCCCCGAGGTGACCATGCCCCTCTGGCTGGCCCTGCTCGCGATGTTCCTGATCGGGCTGGTCTGCGGCGGTTACCTGTTCCGCCGCAAGGGCAAGTGACGCCGGAGGGCGGGCGGGGCCGTCTCCCCGTCGGCCACCCGTACCCGTCGTACGCTGGGACGATGCCCGATCCGAACGATCACCCGACGCCGACCGCCCCGTACCTCGCCGAAGGCCATCGAACGGCCCTGCGCCGCTTCACCGAGGCCGACGCGGAGGAGTTCACGGCTCGCGCCCGGGAGAGCCGCGCCCACCACCGTCCCTGGCTCTTCCCGCCGGAGCGGACCGACACCTACGCCGCCTACGCCGACGTCCTCGCCCGCGACCCGGGCCGCGAGGGGTTCCTCGTCTGCGAGCGCGGCGAGGGCGGCCCGGGTGGTCAAGGCGAGGCGGGCGGGGCCATCGCCGGGTTCATCAACATCAACAACATCGTCCTCGGCGGCTTCCGCTGCGGCGCCCTCGGTTACGGGGCCTTCGCCCACGCGGCCGGGCGCGGCCTGATGGGCGAGGCGCTCGGCCTCGTCATGGACCTGGCCTTCGGGCCGCTCGGCCTGCACCGCCTGGAGGCCAACATCCAGCCCGGCAACGCGGCCTCCATCGCCCTGGTCCGGCGGGCCGGATTCCGGCTGGAGGGGTTCTCGCCCGATTTCCTCCACATCGACGGCGCCTGGCGCGACCACGAACGCTGGGCGATCACCGCACCGGCCTCGTGACCCCTTTCCGAGAACCGCCGAAACCCCCTTGAGGCCGCGCGGAGCCGCGGCGAGGATGGCGCGCATGCGTACCATCGTGGTCCTCGACGCCCCTCCAACCTGGGCCTTCGGCCTCCCGCCCCCGGCGCCGTCCCGGGCTGCCACAAGCTGGCGGGCGCCCTGCGCGAGCAGCGGATCGTGCGGCGCGTCGGCGCGCTGGAAGGCGGGGTCGTGGTGCCGCCCCGCTACGACCTCGGGGACTGGCAGGAGGGCGACGGGGTCTTCAACGCCGCCGCCACCGCCCGCTCCACCCCATCGCCGCGCTGCGTCGGGCTCAACGTGACCATCTACGACCCGGACCCCGACCCGGACGGTACCGCGGGCGCCCTGCTCGCCGACCTGGTCGTCGGAGCACTCGCACCGGCCTGACGCGGCTGTCCCCGCCGGTACGTCAGGCCGTCACGTTCCGGTCGACGTACTCGAAGACCGAGCCGTCCGGGTGGAGCGCGATCAGATTGCGGCCCGCCGGGGTCGGCACCGGCCCCGCCACGATCCGGGCGCCCGCTCGCGTCAGCGCCGCGTTCGCCTCGTCGACGTCCTTCACGGCGATGGTCGCGCTCACCTTCCGCAGCACCTCCAGCTCCGACTCGGGCCCGCTCATCAGCAGGAAGCAGCCGATCGCGGCGACCGACACCCCACCGCGCTCGAAGCGCTGGGCCGGGGTGCCCGTCAGCCCCTGGTAGAAGGCGACCGAGGCCTCCAGGTCGTCGACGCAGACACGCAGCGTGGTTCCGAGGATCTCCATGCTTACGAGGGTAGTTGGCGTCCGCCGCGCGTGTGATCGATTCGGGCCCGCTCCGGTCCGCCGGAATTCGGTTGCCGGGGCGGGGGCGGCGGTGCGAGGGTCGCGCCCATGGGACGTCGTACGCCATCGGCAGTGTCCGTGCGGCCCTACGGGCCCGAGGACTGGGACGCCATCGCCCGCATCCACGACACCGCGCGCCTGGACGAGTTGCGTGGTTCGGTCGGTGTGGAGGCCTTCCTCACGCTCGCGGAGACGCATGAGGAGGAGGGACTGTTCGACGGTGGGCTGTGGGTGGCCGAGGTGGCCGACGGGGCGTGCTCACAGCCGGTGGTTGCCGGTTTCGCCGCCGTCGCGGACGCCGAGCTGACCTGGCTGTACGTCGATCCCGCCCGCTACCGGCAGGGCATCGGGCGGGCCCTGCTGCGCCATGTGCTGGAAGCCGACGACCCGGCCCGGATCGAGTGCACAGTCCTGGCCGGGAACGACAGCGCCCGCGCCCTCTATGAGAGCGCAGGCTTCGTGGTCGTCGAGACGAAGGCCGGGAAGCTCGCCGGGAACGAACGTTTCGCGGCGACCGGGCATGTCATGGAGTGGCACCGGCCCTGAGATCGCCGTACCGCCGCAGCACAACGCCCGTCACCCCCGGCAGAGCACCTCGCCGTGCGGGACCATGAACCAGCCGTCGCCCTCCTCGCCCCAGCCGCGCCACGTGGCCGCGATGGCCGTCAGCTGTTCGGTGCTCGCGTGGCCGCCCTGTACCGCCAGTTCGGCGTAGACCGAGGCCGTCGTACGGTCCGCCCACAGCCCGCTCCACCAGGCGCGGGTCTCCGGGGTGGCGAAACACCAGGCCGCGGCGGTAGGGGTGACGTCGGTGAACCCGGCCTGCCGCGCCCAGGAGACCAGCATCCGCCCGGCGTCCGGCTCGCCCCCGTTGGCGCGGGCCACCCGGCGGTACACCTCCTGCCACTCCGACAGCCCCGGCGTCTCGGGGTACCAGGCCATCGCCGCGTAGTCGCTGTCGCGCGCCGCGACCACCCCGCCGGGCCGGCAGACGCGCCGCATCTCGCGCAGCGCCTGGACCGGGTCGCCCACATGCTGGAGGACCTGGTGGGCGTGGACGACGTCGAAGGAGTCGTCGGGGAAGTCCAGCGCGTGGACGTCGGCGACCGCGAACCCGACGTTGTCCAGCCCGCGTTCGGCCGCCACCGCGGCGGCCTGCTCCAGGATGCCGGGGCCGGTGTCGACGGCCGTCACCCGGCCCGGCGCGACCAGGGCGGCCAGGTCGGCGGTGATGGTGCCCGGACCGCAGCCGACATCCAATACCGCCATGCCGGGCCGGAGTTCTCCCACCAGGTAGCCCGCCGAGTTGGCGGCGGTCCGCCAGCGGTGCGAGCGCAGCACCGACTCGTGGTGGCCGTGGGTGTAGACGGCGGTCTCCTTCGGCATGGCGGCGTCCTCTCTCGGTGCGCTGGTCGCGCGCTGCGACCACCGTACGCCGCCCTGCCGGATGGTGAGATGGGCGTCTTGTTATGTGGGCAAATCTGGCCCTGGTGCTACACGGGCATCGGGCAGTAGACCGTCAGCGCCTCCGGCAGCTTGTCGATCAGCAACTCGGTTCCGGAGTGGGCCACCTCTCCGTCGTACGCGTACGGGGTCCCCGGCGCCAGCCCGGCGATCCGCACCCGGCGCCGCCGCACCGCCGCGTGCGCGGGGGAGCGGGTCAGGGGCCCGGCCACCGCCGCCGCCAGCATCCGCAGCCCCGGGCCCCGGCCACCGTGCACCACCCTCACGTCCAGCAGCCCGTCCGCCAGGTTGTGGCGCCGGCCGGGCGCCGGGCCGACCCGCTGGAAGAGGCCGTTGCCGATGAAGAGCAGCCACAACGGGCGTCTGCGGCCCTGGAGTTCGGCCTCCAGGGGGCGCTGGCCGCGCAGTACGTGGAGGGCGGCGAGCACCCCGGCCGGCCAGCCGCCGATCCGGGGCGACCAGTGCTCCCGGGTCCGTACGAGCTCCGGATAGGCGCCCAGGCTGAAGGCGTTGAGGAAGTAGCCGTCCGCCCCCTCGGGTCCCTTCGGGCCGGGGCGGAACCGCCCCAGGTCGACCCGGATGGCGTCGCCCGCCGTGAGCGCCACCGCCGCCTCCTGGACCGTCTCGATGCCCAGGTCGTAGGCGAAGTGGTTGAGCGTCCCGCCGGGGAAGACGGCCAGCGGCATCCCGTGCGTCGCCGCGACGGAGGCCGCCAGATTCACCGTGCCGTCGCCCCCGCAGACCCCCAGCGCCTGGCCCCGGCCCGCCGCCTTCTCCATGGCGGTGGACAGGTCGGCGGGCGCGCACACGACGACCTCCGCCTGCGGCAGCGCCTCGCGCACCATCGACGCGGTCGCCGTGGCCGTGCCGGAGGCCTGGTTCACCACCACCACGAGCCCTCTGCCACCGGGCAGCGCGGGCGCCTCAGCGGGCGGGCGGCCGGGCGCCGGGAGCTGGCCCCGGGTCGGGACGACCCCGCGCAGGGCGAACGCGGCTCCTATGCCGAGGGCGGCCCCGGCCAGGACATCGCTCGGATAGTGGACCCCCGTGTAGACGCGGGAAGCGGCCACCGCCACCGCCACGGGGGCGACGACCGCGCCCCAGCCCTTCGACTCCAGTGCGACCCCGGTGGCGAAGGCCGCGGCGGAGGCCGCGTGGCCGGAAGGGAAGGACGTGGTCACCGGCTGCCGCTTCAGCTGCCGCATGGCCGGAACATGATCGAGTATCGGCCGCTGCCGGCGGACCGCGCCCTTGCCGACGGTGTTGATCGCCGCCGAGGCCACGACCAGCGACGCGACCCCGCGCAGGGCGGCCCTGCGGGACCGCGCGCTGGAGCCGAGGGCCGCGATACCGATCGCCGTCCCGAACCAGAGGAGCCCGTGGTTGGCGCTCCGGCTCAGCTGGGGCAGCAGGGGATCGGCGCCCGGCCAGTGCCGGCCCGCGACGCTGTGGAAGACGGCGAGGTCCCGTCCTTGCAGCCAGTTCCGCACCCGGCCGACGGCGGGGGAGGCGGATGAGATGTTCGGTGACGACATGGGCGACATGGCTCAGCGAATACCCGGCCGTCCGCCGATGAACCAGCAGGCGCGCTGAGAGCCTCACCACGCGGTGCCGACCACCGGCACAACGGCCCAGGCTCGCCCGGCTGCACAACTGGGCGCGCGGCCCGCTCCGAACCTCCGTATAAAGGGCCCAGGACGTGCCCCGGAGCCGTAGAAGCGGCGGTGGCGGCGGAGGAGGCCGGAATGCACGAGGACCACGGGCCGGTCCGCTACGGGCCGCCCGCCCCCGACCCAAACCTCCCGGTCCTCCCCGAACTGGCCGCCGTCCTCGCCGCCGCGGCGGACCGCACCCGCCCCGACCCGCCCGGCGGCGGCCGCGGCCTGCGCGAGGCGGCCTGCGCCTACTGGGCCCGGCGCGGGCTGAACGGAGACCCGGAGAACATCGTCGCCGCCCCCGGCGACCAGCCGCTCCTCCTCGCGCTGATCGCCGCGCACGGGGGCGACGTCCTCATGCCCCGCCCCTGCCCGGCCACCTGGATGCCACAGGCCCGGCTGCTCGGCCGGCCCGCCTACCAGGTGCCGACGCCCGCCGAGTGCGGGGGAGTACCCGACCCGTACGCCCTGCTGGAGACCGTGCGTCGGGTACGGGCCGAGGGCGGCCGGCCGAAACTGCTGGTGCTCTCCGTCGCCGACGACCCCACCGCCACCGTCGCCCCGCCCGAGCTGGTGCGGGAGGCCTGCGAGGCGGCGGTCGGCGAGGGCATGCACATCATCAGCGACGAGACCTGGCGCGACACCGTGCACCGGCCCCGCGACACCGTCCTGCTCAGCCCCGCCGAGATGTGCCCCGACGACGTCACCGTCATCAGCGACCTCTGCGGCGCCTTCACCCCCGCCGCCTGGCCGGTCGCCGTAGCCCGCTTCCCGGAGACCGCGCGAGGAGCTGTACGCAGGGCCCGCACGCTGGACATCCTGACCGCGCTGGGCGCCCTGGTCGCCGGTCCGCTCGCGCCCGCCGCCGCCCACGCCCTCGGCGAGCCGGAGGCCGTACGCGAGCGGATCCGGCGGGCCGCCGGGCTCCAGGCCCACGTGGCCGCCGCCGCCCACCGCGCGGTCCTCTCCTCCGGCGCCCTGGCCCGCCCCCCGCAGGCGGGCCGCCACCTCTACGCGGACCTCGGCCCGCTCCGCTCCCGGCTGGCGGAGCTTGACGTCACGGACTCCATGGAGCTGGAGGAGTACCTCACCGACCGGCTCGGCGCCCCGACGCCGGGCGGCCATCGCTTCGGTGACGAGCTGGGAGCCCTGCGCGTACGCCTCGGCACCGGACCGCTGCTCGGGGCGACGCCCGAGGAGCAGCGGGAGTCCCTGACGGCGGCGGAGCCGCTGGAGCTGCCGCATGTCGAGCGGGCGCTGAGCACGTTCGCGGCAGCCTTCGGCGAGCTGCGGTGAACCCGCGTCGGCATCAGCCCGTCGCGTCGCCCGTCCCGCGGCCGAACCACGCGCGCAGCTTCCGCCACACCGCCGGAGCCCCGCTGATCACCACGGTCAGCGCCACCGCCGCCACCACGCCCTGCCACGGCTCCGGGAAGAGCGAACCGCCCAGGATCCCGATCAGCTGGTAGGTCGCCGCCCACGCCAGGCACGCCGGCACATCGCCCCGGGCGAAGGTCCTGAGCGGCATGTTCCCCAGCAGACAGGCCAGCATCACCGGGATCCGCCCGGCCGGCACCAGCCGGGACAGGACCAGCACCGTCCCGCCGTGCTCGTCCAGCTTCTCCTGCGCCTGCGCGAGCCGCTCCGGCGCGGCCCGGCGGGTGAGCGCCTCCAGCCACCTCGACCCGTGATTCGAGCGCACCCCCCGCTGCCCCAGCCAGTAGAGACAGACATCGCCCAGGAACGCCGCCCCCGAGGCCACCGCGAAGACGAAGAGCAGCGAGAACGGTGACGACTGGTGCAGCGCCACCACCGCCGCCGAACTCACCAGCGCCCCCGTCGGGATCACCGGCACCAACGACCCCAGCGCCACCAGGAGGAACAGCGTCGGGTAGCCCACGGCCTGCTGGGTCGACTCGGTGGGCAGCGCCCCCACCACGGATTCGATCTCCGGGATCACCGGCCGGCCTCCGGCCGGACCCGCTCGCCGTGCGACAGCAGGTGCACCGCCACCTCGGGCGCCCGTATGCCCGCCTGCCGGACGAACTCGTCGCCCGGCCCGTGGAACTCGTGAGGCCGCACCCCGTCCAGACCGATCGGCCAGTACGTGCCGAAGTGCACCGGCACCGCCGAGCGCGGCTCCAGGAGGGTCAGCGCCTCGGCGGCGCGGGACGGGTCCAGATGGCCGTGCCCGAGGTAGGGGCCCCAGCCGCCCACCGGCAGCAGCGCCACGTCCACCGCGCCCACCGCCTCCGCCATCTCGTCGTAGAGCCCGGTGTCCCCGGCGAAGTACGTCCGTGCCTCGCCCTCCACCACGTAACCCAGCGCGGGCACCTTGCGCGGCCCGACCGGCAGCCTCCGCCCGTCGTGGAGCGCCGGAACCGCCCGCACCCGCACCTCGCCCACCCGGACCTCTTCGCCCGCCCGCACCTCGGTGACGGTCAGCCGGCGCTTCCGGAGCAGCGTGCGCAGCCCGGGTACGGCCGCGACCGCGCCGCTCGGCACGACCAGCCGGGTGCCGGGGGCCAGCCGGGAGAGCGAGGGCAGATGCAGATGGTCGGAGTGCAGATGCGAGACCAGCACCACCTCGGCGAGCGCGGCCTGCGGCGGCGGCACCTCGCCCCGGCGGCGGCGCAGATGCGCGAAGCGCCGTACGAACAGGGGGTCGGTCAACACCCGTACCCCGGAGTCCTCGATGGTGCAGGTGGCATGACCCCACCAGGTGACCTCCACCGGCACGTCCCGCCTCCTCGCTCGGCCTCCGCGACCCCATGCCCCGGAGCGGCCCGCCCACACCCGCGGGGGCAAGCGCCGCCGTTACGAGCCTATGCGCCCCGGGCGCTTCCCCACGACGGCCCCTGACCGGGCCCGACGCTGTGAAAAGCTGGGGAGCGGGCTCCTGACGGGCGGGTCCGCAGCGGAGAAGGCGTGAGGTGGACCGGCGTGGACGAGCGGAGACGGCGTGCGCCGGGGTGGGGTACGGCGCGATGGCGTAGGGCGGGCGGCGCGCTGATGCGGGTCGTCGCGGTCTGGGCGGTCTCCAGCCTCACCATGCTCGCCCTCGCCGGCCTCCTGCCCGACTTCCAGCTCCAGTCCGACGACGGTGACACCATCACCCGTACCGCCTTCACGGCGGCCTGGGGCGCGGGCGCGTTCGGCCTGCTCTCCGCGCTGGTGTGGCCCGTCCTCGTCCGGTCCCTGCTCATCGTCCCCGCGCTCGTCCTCGGCGCACTCGTCTTCTTCCTCAACGGTTCGCTGCTGCTGATCGCGCTGCGCCTCATCCCGGACGGGCGCGGGGACGCCGCCCCGGAGACCGCCGTCGTCGTCGCCGCCGTGATGTCCGCCGTCGCCTCCGCCACCTCCACCGCGCTCGCCGTACGCGACGACGAGGCCTACCGCCGCAGGCTCTCCCGCCTCGCCGACCGGCGCCGCCGGCGCGGCTCCCCGGACGTCCTGGGACCCGACCGCGACGGGCCGCCCGGCACCGTCTTCCTCCAGCTCGACGGCGTCGGCCACGACGTCCTGGTGAAGGCGGCCGCCGACGGGCTCATGCCGACCGTCGCCGGATGGCTCGGCGACTCCTCCGGACACCGCCTCACACCCTGGCGCACCGACTGGTCCAGCCAGACCGGCGCCAGCCAGCTCGCCATCCTGCACGGCTCCAACCACGACGTCCCCGCCTTCCGCTGGTACGAGAAGGAGACCGGCACCGTCATGGTCTCCAGCCGTCCCGCCAGCGCGCTGGAGATGCAGCGCCGGGCCATCGCCCGCACCCGGGACGGCGGCCTGCTCACCATCGACGGCGCGAGCCGCGGCAACCTCTTCAGCGGGGGCGCAGGACAACTCGCCCTGGTCCTGTCCATGGCCGCCCGGCGCGGCAAGGGCCGCCGCTCCCGCTCCGGGTACTTCGCCTACTTCTCCGACCCGGCCAACGCCGTCCGCACCGCCCTCTCGTTCGCCGCCGAGGTCGGCCGCGAGATCGGCCAGTCGACCCGGGCCCGCGCCCGGAAGACCGCCCCGCGGGTCAAGCGCGGCGGCCTCTACCCCTTCATCCGGGCCTTCGCCACCGTCGTGGAGCGCGATGTGGTCGTCGCCGCCGTCCTCGGCGACATGTTCGCCGGACGCACCGCCGTCTACGCCGACCTGGTCGCCTACGACGAGGTCGCCCACCACTCCGGCCCGCACAGCCGCGACGCCGAGAAGGTCCTCCAGCGCCTCGACCGCTCACTCGCCCTCATCGCCAAGATCGCCGACCACACCCCCCGTACGTACAGGATCGTGCTCCTCTCCGACCACGGCCAGAGCCCCGGCGAGACGTTCGCCGGGAGGTACGGGCTGACGCTCAAGGACCTGGTGCGGGCGGGGTGCGGGCTCCCCGTGCCCCGCCGGGCCCGCGGCACGCACAGCGCGTCCGAGGCACGTGACGCGGTACGGATCGCCCTGCACCGCCCGCCTGTGGAGGTGGAACCGGAGGCGGAGCAGGCGGCCAGGCGCTCCGAACCGATCGTGCTGGCCTCCGGCAACCTCGGCCTGATCTCCTTCCCCGACATCGAAGGGCGCGCATCGCGCGAACAGATCGACCGCCGCAACCCGGCGCTGCTCTCCACGCTGGCCAACCATCCGGGGATCGGCTTCCTCCTCGTACGCAGTGAGGGACACGGCTCCGTGGTGCTCGGGCCGGGCGGGACCGAGATCCCCGTCGCCGAACTGGCCGACGGCGAGGGCCCGCTCGCGGTCTTCGGCACCGGTGCGGCCGCCGCCGTACGGCGCACCGACACGTTCCCGCACGTCGCCGACATCATGGTCAACTCCATGTACGACCCCGGCACCGGCACCGTGCACGCCTTCGAGGAGCAGATCGGCTCGCACGGCGGTCTCGGCGGTGAGCAGACCCGGCCGTTCCTGCTCTGGCCGCGCGGGATGACGGACCCGCTGGACATCGTGGCCGCGGAGAGCGCCGAAGGCGCGCCGACACCGCCGGGTGGCGGGCTGGTGGGCGCGGAGGCGGTGCACCGGGTGCTCAACCGCTGGCTGCTGGAGTTCTCCGGGCCCCAGGTGCCGGTGCGCACGGAGGGCTTCACGGGGGCCACCCGGGCGGACGAGCCGTTCCCGGCGGAGGGGGCCGTCGACGGTCAGGGGCGGGTCGGTGTTCCGGCTCCGGACGCGCGGACCCCGCCGGTGCTCCGCGAGATCCCGCTGCCAAAGACACCCGGCTGAGTGCGCGACCCCCGGCTCTGGCCGACTGCCGCCGTACCAGGGCCACCGGCTCGGTGCGCCGGGTACCGGCGAACGCGCCGCCCGGTTGGGCACGTACCCGGTCGTCGCCACCGCCTCACCGACCACGGTGCGCAGGGCGGGGTCCACCGTGGTGGCTCCGTTGACCACCCGGGACACGGTGGCCCGTGGGACACCGGCCACGGCCGCCACGTCCTCCAGGACCGGGCGTACGGGCGGCTCCACTCCGGCTGTCATGCAGCCCTTTCATACCCGCAGCCCAGGGCGTGTGCCGGCAGAGGGCGCGCGCGGCCCCTGGGAGCGTTTCCAGCTCGGTGAGCGCGGCCTCGACCACCGGTACCCGAGTATCAGCATCGATGTCAGTGGTGGGCGGCAGGATGGTCCCCATGACGAACTCAGCCGCCGTGCTCGCCGATGCCGCCGCCTATGCCGCCGCGGTCGAAGAGGCCTCCCAGGCCGCCGCCGCGTACTACGCCACGGGCGAGAGCACGCTCGACGACGACGCGTACGACCGGCTGGCGCGGGGGATCGCCGCGTACGAGGCGGATCATCCCGACGAGATACACGAGTCATCACCGACCGGCAAGGTGGCGGGCGGAGCCGCCGTCGGGGACGTTCCGCACACGGTGCCGATGCTCTCGCTGGACAACGTGTTCTCCGCCGAGCAGTTCGCCACCTGGACGGCATCACTGGAGCGGCGGATCGGCAGACCGGTCGCCGCCTGGAGCGTGGAGCCGAAGCTCGACGGCCTCGCGGTCGCCGCCCGTTACCGGGAGGGCCGCCTGGAGCGGCTGATCACCCGCGGCGACGGCACGGCGGGCGAGGACGTCTCGCACGCGGCCCCGGCGGTCGTCGGACTGCCCGACCGGCTGGCCGCACCGGTCACCATCGAGGTGCGCGGCGAAATACTCATGACGAACGAGCAGTTCGACCAGGGCAACGCGACCCGCACGGAGCACGGCGGCGCCCCCTTCGCCAACCCGCGCAACGGGGCGGCGGGCACCCTGCGCGCCAAGGACCGGGCGTACCGCGTGGAGACGACCTTCTTCGCCTACGGAGCCCTGCCGCTCGCCGGCTCCGGGGAGCTCGCCGAGACCCTCACCGAGCTGCCCCACAGCGAGCTCCTCGCGTACGTGGCCGGGCTCGGCGCGCACACGGCCGCGGCCACGGTGGTGGCGCCGGCCCGGGTGACCACCGTGGCGGAGGTGCAGGCGCGCGTGGCCGAGATAGGTTCGCTGCGCGCCGAGTTGCCGTTCGGCATCGACGGCATCGTGATCAAGGCGGACCTCGCGGCCGACCGGCGTGAGGCCGGTTCCGGCACCCGGGCGCCGCGCTGGGCCATCGCCTACAAGCTCCCCGCCGTGGAGAAGATCACCCGCCTGCTCTCCGTCGAGTGGAACGTGGGGCGCACCGGGATCATCGCGCCGCGCGCCGTCCTGGAGCCCGTCGAGATCGACGGATCCGTCGTCGGCTACGCCACCCTGCACAACCCGGCCGACATCACCCGCCGCGATCTGCGCCTGGGCGACCAGGTCATGGTCTACAAGGCGGGCGACATCATCCCGCGCGTCGAGGCCCCCGTGGCGCACCTGCGCACCGGCGACGAGACGCCGATCGAATTCCCGGCGAGCTGCCCGCAGTGCGGTTCCGAGATCGACACGAGCGAGCAGCGCTGGCGCTGCACCCGCGGCCGTAACTGCCGTCTGGTCGCCTCCGTGTCGTACGCCGCCGGCCGCGACCAGCTCGACATCGAGGGCCTCGGGACCACCCGGGTCGTCCAGCTCGTCGACGCGGGCCTCGTCACGGACTTCGCCGACCTGTTCACCCTGGAGCGGGAGCAGCTGCTCGCCCTGGACCGGATGGGCGAGACCTCCACCGACAATCTCCTCGCCGCCATCGAGACCGCTCGCTCGCGCCCGCTCTCCCGGGTCTTCTGCGCCCTGGGTGTACGGGGGACGGGGCGCTCCATGTCCCGCAGGATCGCCCGGTACTTCGCGACCATGGACCACATCGTCGCCGCCGACACCGAGTCGCTCCAGCGGGTCGACGGCATCGGCAAGGAGAAGGCCACGGCGGTCGTCGCCGAGCTGGTGGAGCTGGCCCCGGTGATCGAGAAGCTCGTCCGGGCCGGGGTGAAGATGACGGAGCCGGGGGCCACCCCGCCGCCCGAGCCCGGTACGGAGGAGGACGGCGGGACCGGTGCAACGCTGCCGCTGGCAGGGATGAAGGTGGTGGTCACGGGGGCCATGACCGGGGCCCTGGAAAAACTGTCGCGCAATCAGATGAACGAGCTGATCGAGCGAGCGGGCGGGAAGTCCTCCTCCAGCGTCTCCGCGCGCACCAGCCTGCTGGTCGCGGGGGAGAAGGCCGGGTCGAAGCGGACCAAGGCGCAGGAGCTGGGCATCAGGATCGCGGCGCCGGAGGAGTTCGCGGAGCTGATCGCCGACTTCCTGACGCGAGAGACGGGGGAGGTTCCCGAGGCCGAGGCGGCTGTGGAGATCGTTGCGGTGGCTGGTGTGGAGACGGCGGCCGTGGCCGCCCCGGCGGTGGAGGGGAAGCCGACGGCGGCCGTGCGCGCGGCGGAGGTCGCTGAGGCCGTGCAGGCCGTGGACGCCGGGGAGGTCGTCGAGGTCTGAGTCCGGTTCGGGGGCGCCTTTGAATCGGGAGGGAAGTGGCTTTCCCTCAACCGGTATTGCATAGTGAGGGCTTGGCCATGCCTCGCTATCAGCGGGCCGATGGGTGCGTGGACGGCTTCGGACGGCCGGCCAGGGGTGAGGGGCGATGCGTTCTCCGTACGACGGACAGCGACGCGGTCGTGCCGTCCCGCCTCCGGGCCGGTCCGGCGAAGGGCGCGGGCCGCTCGGTGGGGGACCCCGCCCCTCCGGCGAGGGTCCCGGACCGCTTCGTGACGGAAGCGGGGCCGAGGGGACCGGAACCGGGCGTGAGCCCGGGGCGCTCCGGGTGCGCCACGGATACCGCCGGCTCGGCGGCAGGACCGTGGCTGCCCGGGGACTCGCCCTGGACCTCGGCAGCTCCCGCACCCGGGCCTGGATGCCCGGCCACGGCCTGGTCACCGACCTGTACCTCGGCCGCGCCCTCGACGGGGACGCCGAGCGGCCCGTCCGGCGCGGGCGCATCGTCGACCCCGAGTCCTGCGGGCGGCTGCTCGGCCGCATCGCCGACGCCGCCCTGGGCCCCGACCGCACGGACAGCGTGATCGCCCTCAGCCACCCCGTCCTCGCCGGTGCCGTCCACCGCAACGCCGCGCGGGAGCTTCTCGCCGGTCTCGGCACGACGCGCGTCCTGGTCCTCAGCAGCGCCCGGGCCGCCGCCGCGTACGCCGGGCCGCGCGACGCCGGCCCGCTGCTCGTCGTCGACATGGGTGCCGAGCTCACGGAGGTCACCCTCCTCGTCGGCGGCCGGGTCGCCGACGCCCGGCAGGCCGAGAGCGGGCTCAGCGACCTGGACCCGGCGACGCTGCCCACCGCTCTCGTGGCCGCGGTCCTCGACATGGTGAAGTCCATGTGGCGGCAGGACCGGCACGGCGCGATCCGCGGCGCCCTCCGCAAGGGCCCGGTGCTCGCCGGCGGCGGGGCGATGCGCCCTGATGTCACCGAACGCCTCGCCCGGTGCCTCGGCACGCCCGTGCGGCTGGCGGAGGATCCGTCGACCACCGTCGTGTGCGGCGCCGGACAGATCCTCAGCTCCGTGCTCCGCCACGGGGTGTCCGCCTCCGCACTGCCCGGCCGAGCACGGTGACCCCGCACCCGGGGGAGCCCCGGGGGAACGTGTGCCCGGTGCGGCAGGGACAGGCGCACCGGACACGGAGCGTCCTGGCCGCGCTGGTGCTCGCGGTCCTCACCCTGGTCGGCGGCGCCCCCGCCGGGGCCGCGCTGCCCGCCGGCGCCCGCAACAGCCTCGCGACCACCGTCGCGTACACGCCGAACGCCCCGGCGCCCGCCCCGCGGACCGACCGCACCGCCCACCCCGGTGGCCCCCACCACGACCTGCGGCGCACCCGCACGGCCCCGAGCGCCACCGGCCCCGGGGCGGGCGGTCGTCACGCCCGGGACCAGCAGCCCGGCCCCCACCGGCCCACCGCCCGGACCAGCCCCACCGGGCCGTACACCCACACTCCCCACACCCTCCACGAGCGGTCGCCGGCCGCCGACCCGAGCACCCGGGCCCCCCGGGCAGCCATCAGCCGCGCCCACCTCACCGGCCACGCGCCCCCGCCCTCCTACGAGGGGCTGCTGCCCTGCCCGCCCGGCCCGGTCGTGCCGCGCGACCACGTCGAGCGGGTCACCGCGGCCTCCTTCGCCACGTCCTCCGGACGCCGGGGCGCGCTGCCCGGCGTCCGTGGTCCTCCGGGTACGCGTACCGGTCCCCCGACCGGCCACCGGCCCTGCTCTGCCGATCCGGCGTCGCGTCCTCACTGAGGTGAGGGCGCGACGCCCCACCGGAGGATTCCCATGACTCGCGCCACCACGGTGCGAGCGGTTCTGGCTGCCGCCGTGCTGCTCGTCTCCGTCTTCATCACGCTGACCATGTCACCCAGACTCGGCCTCGACCTCCAGGGCGGCACCCGTATGGTGCTCCAGGCCGAGGACTCCGCCACCGTCGAGGCGAACCGGGAGACCACCGACCGCACCCTGGAGGTCCTGCGCCAGCGCGTCGACTCCCTCGGGGTCGCCGAACCCGTCCTCACCCGCTCCGGTGAGGACCGCATCATCGTCGAACTGCCCGACGTCCAGGACCCGCGCCAGGCCGCCGCCGTCATCGGCCGCACGGCCCAGCTCAGCTTCCACGCCGTCCAGGGCGCCGCGCCCCCCGGCACCGACCCCGAGTCCAGGCCCGAGTCCGAGAAGAAGACCGAACGGCTGATCCTCCCCGACGAGCAGGGGACGCGGCTCGACCTCGGCCCCGCCCGCCTCTCCGGCGCGGGCGTCAAGGACGCCACCGCCTTCTTCGAGGCCCAGCAGGCGGCCGGCTGGACCGTGAAGCTGGACTTCCACAAGGACGCAGGCAAGGGCTGGACCAAGCTGACCGGAGAGGCCGCCTGCCACCCCGCCGGGGACGAGCGGCGGCGCGTCGCCATCGTCCTGGACGAGAAGGTCATCTCCTCGCCCCAGGTGGACCCCTCGGTCGGCTGCCAGGCCGGACTGCCCTCCGGCGGCACCCAGATCACCGGCTCCTTCACCGCGAAGGAGGCCCGCGACCTGGCCCTCCTCATCAAGGGCGGCGCCCTGCCCGTCCCCGTCGAGATCGTCGAGCAGCGGACCGTCGGCCCGACGCTCGGTGCCGCCGCCATCGATGCCAGCGCCCGGGCGGCCCTGATCGGCGCCGCGCTCACCGCGCTCTTCATCACCTTCGTCTACCGCCTCTTCGGTGCCCTGGCCGCCGTCGCCCTCGCCGCGTACGGCGTGATCTCGTACGCCGCACTCGTCGGCCTCGGCGTCACCCTCACGCTTCCCGGCCTCGCCGGGTTCGTCCTGGCGATCGGGATGGCGGTCGACGCGAACGTCCTGGTCTTCGAACGGGCGAGGGAGGAGTGCCAGGACCGGCCGACGCGCTCCCTCCGCTCGGCGCTGACCACCGGGTTCCAGAAGGCGTTCAGCGCCGTCGCCGACTCGAACATCACCACGCTGCTCGCGGCCGGGCTGCTGTTCTTCCTGGGCTCGGGCCCGGTCAAGGGCTTCGGCGTCACCCTCGCCATCGGGGTCATCGCCTCGATGTTCTCCGCGCTGGTCATCGCCCGCGCGCTCACCGAGATCGCGGCGGGCTCGCGCTTCGTCAGCGACTACCGGGGCGTCAACGGCATCGCGCGCCCGGGCGGCGTACGGACCTGGCTGACCCGCAAGGACCCTCAGCTCTTCCGGAAGCCGGTCCGGTGGCTCGTCGTCTCCACCGCGCTGGTCGCCGTCGCCGTCGCGGGGATCGTGGTGCGCGGGGTCGACCTGGGGGTGGAGTTCACCGGGGGCCGGCTCGTGGAGTACTCCACCAGTCGGCCCGTCGATGTCGAGACCGCCCGCTCCACGCTCGCCGAGGCCGGCTTCGGTGACGCCGAGATCACCACGGCGGGCGACGGCGACATCTCCGTACGCACCGGAAAACTCGACAACGACGGGGAGTACGCCCTGCGGACCGCCCTGGCCACCGAGGGCGGTGAGACCACGAAGGTGCGGGACGAGCTGATCGGCCCGAGCCTCGGCGACGAGCTGCGGCGCAACGCGCTGATCGCCCTGGGGGTCGCCGTCCTCGTGCAGCTCGCCTATCTGGCGGTCCGGTTCCGCTGGACGTTCGCCGTGGGGGCGGTGGTCTCGATGGCGCACGACGTGATCATCGTCGTGGGCGCCTTCGCCTGGCTGGGGCGGCCCGTGGACGGCATCTTCCTGGCCGCCCTGCTCACCGTCATCGGCTACTCGGTCAACGACTCGGTGGTGGTCTTCGACCGGGTACGGGAGCTGTGGGCCGGGAACCGGAAGACACCCCTGGCCACCGTCGCGCGCCGGGCGGTGCTCCAGACCGTCCCCCGCACGGTGAACACCGGGATGGGCGCCCTGTTCATCCTGGTCGCCCTCGCGGTACTGGGCGGCGACTCGCTGGCCGACTTCGCGCTCGCCCTGCTCATCGGCATCGTCGTGGGCACCTGGTCCTCGGTGTTCACCGCCGTACCGGGCGCCCTGGTCCTGGAACGCACCACCGGCGCACCCCCGCCCGTACCGGGGAAGAGCTCCCGGCGCGCCCGCGCACCCCGGCGCGACCCGCTCGACAACGGGGCCCGCGTCTGACCCCGTACGCGAGGAGACACCCGTCCGCCCCCCTGGCCCCGGTCTCCGGGCAGGGGGGGACGGTCACGGAAGGCGCTCGTGCAGATAGGCCGCGGTCTCGCGGTCGGCGGGCAGGAACGTCTCGATGGCCAGCTCCGCCACGGTCACGTCCATCGGCGTGTTGAACGTCGCGATCGAGGCGATGAACGACAGCACCTGGCCCCCGTGCTCGATCACCAGGGGCAGCGCGAACGAGGGCGTACGCTCCCGGCCCCGGTCCGCGCCCCTGCCGTCGGCACCCCGGTCCGCGAGGTCCGGCACCGGGTAGGCGGCCACCTCCTCGTACAGCGTCCGCAGCTCCGGCGACCGTACGAGCGCGATCTGGCGCTCCATCTGCGCCAGCAGATCGGCCCGCCACTCCGGCAGGTTCAGGATGCGCGGCGCGAGCCCCGCCGGGTGGAGCGTGATCCGCATGGCGTTCAGCGGCGGGGTGAGGAGCTCCTCGGCGATCCCCTCCATGAGCAGGGCGATGCCCCGGTTGACCGCCACCACGTCGTACGTGCCGTCGACCACGAGCGCGGGATACGGCTCGTACCCCGCGAGCAGCCGGTCCAGGCCCTCGCGCACCGAGGTCATCGCGGGGTCGTCGAGCGGGGTCTGCGCGTAGCGGGGCGCGTAACCGGCGACCACCAGAAGGGCGTTGCGTTCCCGGACGGGGATGTCCAGCTGCTCGGCCAGGCGCAGGACCATGTCCTCGCTGGGGCGCGAGCGGCCGGTCTCGATGAAGGAGATGTGGCGGGCCGAGGACTCCGCGCGCAGCGCCAGATCCAGCTGGCTGATCCGTCGCAGCTCCCGCCAGCCGCGCAGCAGTGGCCCCACCCCCGTGTCGGGGGAGACAGTCGTCATGGGAAGACCGTAACGTCACGGGCGGGCCGGTCCACCGACGACCCCGAGGCCGCAACGACCGGTTCGCACGCCGACCTCCGAGACCCACGGGAGCCGTTCCATGTCCGCCGAACCGCTGTCGAAGACCGAGACCGAACACCGGCTGGAGGCGCTGCCCGGCTGGGCGCTCGAAGGGGATCGGATCACCCGGACCTACCGGCTGCCGTCGCACTTCGCCGCCGCCGCGCTGACCGTGCACATCGCGCAGATCCAGGAGGAGCTCGACCACCACTCCGATCTGACGCTCGGGTACAACACCGTGGCCCTGTCCGTCCATACGCACGACGCGGGCGGCAAGGTCACCGAGAAGGATCTGGAGCTGGCCACCCGGGTCGCGGCCGCCGCACCGGCCCACGGCGCGCGGTAGCGGGTACGGCGGGGTCGGCTCACCTGGCCACGGAGCTCAGCTCACCAGCCCGAACCGCGGATTCTTGGCGAGCCACCGTGCGTAGACGGGGCTGCGTGACACGGCCTCCGCGTACGCCGCGCGGGTCTGCCCGGCCACCGCCACCGCCGCGGTGTCCGCCGCGGGGGAGCGCGGGTGCCAGCCCAGCAGGTGCCGCCAGCTGAGCGGTGCGCCGGAGAGCGGCCGGACCACCACGCCGGGGACCGGCGGGAACGTCGCCCGGCACAGCCCGATCGCCCGCCCGACCTGCACCAGATGGACGACGGAGGAGGTGTCCGTCTCGTAGACCGACACCGGGGTGAAACCGGCGCGCGCGCAGGCCGTGGCGAAACAGTCGGCGAAACAGCCGTCCCCCGGAACGTCGGCCCAGCACTGGTCTGCCAGCGAGGCGAGGTCCAGCTCCTCCTCGGCGGCCAGCGGATGGTTCTCCGGCAGCATCACGAACACCGGGTCCACCCCCACCACCTCCCAGACGAGCCGCTCGGCCAGCGGCGGCGGGCTCTCGCCGCACGTGCCGATCAGCGCGAAGTCCAGGCGCCCGTCGATCGTCAGGGCGGCGATCTCGTCCACGGACCACGCGGTGTACGTGGAGACCGGGGCCGCCGGGTGCGCCGTGGCGATCCGGTCGACCAGACCGCCGAGCAGCGGCCCGTGCGTACCGCCGAGCCGGAACCGCTCCAGCGGCCCGGTGGCGTTGGCGAACCGTACCGCCTCCGCCTGGAGTTCACTCACCGCGGGCAGCACGACCCGGGCCCGCTCCAGCACCAGCTCGCCGAGCGGAGTGGCGCGGGCACCCGTGTGATCACGCTCGAAGAGTGTGCCGCCCAGGGCCTTCTCGATCCGCCGCAACTGGGCGCTGAGAGCGGGCTGGGCAAGGCCCAGCGTGGCGGCGGCCTTGGTGAGGCTGCCGGTGTCGGCTATGGCACGGACGGTTCTCAGATGGCGCAACTCCAGCTCCATAAAAGCAAGTTATGGCCCCCGGGCCGCCCGGGCAATACGTCGGTCATTCTCGGTTCAGGTGATGCCTCCGGGCTGTCCATCCGGCCCGGAAGAGGCGGAGCGTTCCGCTCCGGTTCAGCGGGGCGGGAGAGGCGCGGAACTTGCCGGAGTGGCAACAGGACTTGCCCGGACGTCGGCCTCCGGTGAGGGTGGCACCATGAACAGCAACGCCGGACACGGCCACCACGACGCGCACGCCCACTCCCGCACGCACCTCCACGGATCACCCGCCGCGGGTGCGGGCACGGAGTTCGACTGGGACGTGATGGGCCCGATGCTGGAGCAGGAGGCAGAACTCAACAGCGGCCCGTACGGGGAGGCGGCCCGCTGGATCGCCGCCCTGCCGACGGCGCCGAAGGTGCGCCGGGTACTGGACATCGGCAGCGGCCCCGGGGTCGTCACCTGTCTGCTGGCCGAGATCTTTCCCGAGGCGGAAGTCGTCGCCGTCGACCCCACGCCCGCCCTCCTGGCGCGGACGAGGGGCCGCGCCCGGCGACTCGGCCTGAGCGACCGCGTACGGACCCTGGAAGCCGAACTCCCGCAGGATGCAGCCCGGTTGGGTGAGGCCGACCTCATCTGGGCCGGTAACTCCCTGCACCACATGGGCGACCAGCGCGCCGCCCTCGCCGGCTTCGCCGCTCTCCTCCGTCCCGGTGGGACCGTGGCGCTCCTGGAGGGCGGGCTCCCCACCCGGCGGCTGCCCCGGGACCTCGGCGTCGGGCGGCCCGGGCTGGAGGCCCGGCTGGACGCGGCCGCCGCCGCCCGGTTCGACCGGATGCGGACCGAACTCCCGGACGCCCGGCGGGAGACCGAGGACTGGAGCGCCCTGATCGCGGCGGTCGGGCTGACCCCGCAGGGCACGCGCAGCTTCCTGCTGGACCTGCCGGCCCCGCTCTCCGCGCCTGCCCGCGACCATGTGATCACCAAGCTGACCCGGGAGTACGAGGTCTTCGGCGAACTGCTCGACGCCGAGGACCGCGCCGTACTGGAACGGCTGCTCGACCCCGAGGACCCGGAAGGGGTCCATCACCGGTCCGACGTCTACCTGCTCACCGCCCGCACGGTCCACCTCGGCCGCCGCGCCTGACACGCCCCCGGTCTCCGTCAGGACGACACCGGCTCCAACTGCCACCACTGGAAGGGGGAGTCGGTGTCCTCCCACTGCTGGACCGTTCCGCCCTCCTCGGTCGAACGGTCGGCGACCTCCATGACGAGCCCGCTGATGAAGCTCACCAGCGTCACCGTCCCCGGCGCCTCCGGGTGCTGCTCGATCAGCCACTCCTGGGCGCCGAAGTTGTTGGCCTTCCACTGCTGGATGCGGACACCGTTCTCCGTGTGGGCGTTGGCCACGTCCAGCCGCTTCCCGCTGTGCGCGTTGACCAGGTGGTAGAGGGCCGCGCCCTCGTGCACGGGAGACAGCTGCCACCACTGGGCGGCCGTCCCGTCGTCCTTGCCCTGCTGCACCCGGGCGCCACTGCCCTTGGCCGCGCCGTACACCTCCAGCACCAGGCCGCTGCCGACATTACGCAGACGGTACGTGCCCGCCTCGACTACGGGCGCCGGAACGCTGCTCATCTTGTCTCCCCCGGGGAGTCGGAGTGGGACGGACTGCTGACGGGACGCCGGACGGCCGGAACCGGACCGACGGCGGCACCCCGACCGCGGTCGTGATGGGGGCGCCGGGCCAACCTGACGCTCAGGCGCCGAGGTTGAACTCCGCCGGGTCCGGGCCGAGCCGCTTGCCCTCGTCCAGGGCCGCGAAGGCGGCGAGGTCATCGGCGTCCAGCTCGAAACCGAAGACGTCGAGATTCTCCTCGATCCGCGACGGGGTCACGGACTTCGGGATCACGATGTTGCCGGTCTGCAGGTGCCAGCGCAGGACGGCCTGGGCGGGGGTGCGGCCGTGCTTCTGGGCGATGGCCACGACCGTCGGCACCTCCAGGAGTCCCTTGCCCTGGCCCAGCGGCGACCAGGCCTCGGTGGCGATACCGTGCTCGGCGTGGAAGGCGCGGGCCTCGGCCTGCTGGAGCTGGGGGTGCAGCTCGACCTGGTTGAGGACGGGGACCACGGAGGTCTCGTCCAGCAGCCGCTTCAGGTGCTCGGGGTGGAAGTTCGACACACCGATCGCCTTGGCGCGGCCGTCGGCGTAGATCTTCTCGAACGCCCGGTAGGTGTCGGTGTACGCGTCCTTTGCCGGCACCGGCCAGTGGATCAGATACAGGTCGACGTAGTCCAGGCCGAGCTTGTCCAGCGAGGCGTCGAAGGCGCGCAGCGTGCTGTCGTGGCCCTGCTCGCTGTTCCACAGCTTCGTGGTGACGAAGAGCTCGTCACGGGCGACACCGGAGGCGGCGATGGCCCGGCCGGTGCCCTTCTCGTTCTGATAGATCGCGGCGGTGTCGATGGACCGGTACCCGGACTCGATGGCCTTCGCGACCGCCTTCGCCGCCTCGTCGTCCGGCACCTGCCAGACACCGAAACCGAGCTGCGGCATTTCGAGGCCGTTGTTTAGGGTGATGGAGGGGACCTGGCTCACGAGCGGTCGATCCTAACGTTGTCGGTTGGTACTCCCGAGGACAACGAACGGGCGCGCCCAGCCATTCCCGCCCCATGATCCAGAATCGGCGGGCCCGGTGTCGCCGAACAGGCCGGCCCGGTATCCCCGAACGAGCGGGCCGATCAGTGGTAGAGCGCGTCGACCTCGGCCCCGTACGCCGTCTCGATCGCCTTGCGCTTCAGCTTCAGCGAGGGCGTCAACAGCCCGTGCTCCTCGGTGAAGGGGTGGGCCAGTATCCGGAACGTACGGATCGACTCCGCCTGCGACACCGCCGTGTTGGCGGCCACCACCGCCCGCCGGACCTCCATCTCCAGGTCCGGATCGCGCACCAGGTCGGCGGGTGCGAGCGGCGTACGGCCCTGCATGGTGAGCCAGTGGTCGACGGACTCCTGGTCGACGGTGACCAGGGCCGCGATGTGCGGGCGGTCGTTGCCGACGACGATGCACTGGGCGACCAGCGGATGGGCCCGCACCCGCTCCTCGAGGCCCGCCGGCGAGACGCTCTTGCCGCCGGAGGTCACCAGGATCTCCTTCTTGCGCCCGGTGATCGTGAGATAGCCGTCCTCGTCCAGCGAACCGAGGTCCCCGGTGGCCAGCCAACCGTCCTGGAGCGTGGCCCGGGTCGCCGCCGGATTGTTCAGGTAGCCGGAGAAGACGTTGGGGCCGTGCACCCACACCTCGCCGTCGTCCGCGATGCGCACCGACGTGCCGGGGATGGGCAGCCCGACCGTGCCGTACCGGGTGCGCTCGGGCGGGTTGGCGGTGGCCGCCGCGGTGGACTCGGTCAGCCCGTACCCCTCGAAGACGGTCACCCCGGCGCCCGCGAAGAACAGTCCGAGCCGACGGTTCATCCCGGAGCCGCCCGACATGGCGTGCCGCACCCGGCCGCCCATCGCGTCACGGACCTTCTTGTAGACGACCTTGTCGAAGAACTGGTGCTGCATCCGCAGTCCGGCCGAGGGCCCGGGGCCGAGGCCGAAGGCCTTCTGCTCCAGCGCCTCGGCGTAGTTGACCGCGATGTCCACGGCCTTGTCGAACGGCCCGGCCCTGCCCTCCGCCTCGGCCTTGCGCCGGGCGCCGTTGAAGACCTTCTCGAAGATGTACGGCACCGCCAGGATGAAGGTGGGCCGCAACGTCATCAGGTCCGGCATCAGGGCGTTCGCCGACAGCTCCGGCTGGTGGCCGAGTCTGACCCGTCCCCGTACCGCCGCGATCTCCACCATCCGGCCGAAGACGTGCGCCAGCGGGAGGAAGAGCAGGGTGGCCGCCTCGTCTCCGGGCTTGGAGTGGAACACCGGCTCCCAGCGGGCGACCATCGTGTCGCTCTCGAACATGAAGCTCGCGTGCGTGATCACACATCCCTTGGGGCGGCCCGTCGTGCCCGAGGTGTAGATCACCGTCGCCACGGACTCGGGCGTCACCGCGCGCCGGTGCCGGTGCACCACCTCGTCGTCGACCATCCCGCCCGCGCCGACCAGCTCGTCCACCGCACCGGCGTCCAGCTGCCACAGCCGCTTGAGGTGCGGCAGCCGGTCGATCACCGAGCCGACGGTCATCGCGTGGTCCTCGTGCTCGACCATCACCGCCACCACTTCGGCGTCGTGCAGCATCCAGTGGACCTGCTCGGCGGAGGAGGTCGGGTAGATGGGCACCGACTGGGCACCCACCGACCAGATCGCGAAGTCGAAGAGCGTCCACTCGTACCGCGTACGGGACATCAGGGCGACCCGGTCCCCGAACCGGATCCCGTGCGCGATCAGCCCTTTCGCCAGGGCCAGCACCTCGTCGCGGAACGCCTCCGAGGTCACATCCCGCCACTGTCCGCCCGCGTCCTTACGGCTGAGCGCGACCCGCCGCGGATCGTCCTCCGCGTAGTCGAAGACCGCATCGGCCAGACCGCCGACTTGAGGCGGCGCAGCCATGGGTGGGACAGTGAATTCACGCAATGACCTGCTCCTCGTGGCGCTCCGCACAGCGCCGCGACGCTACCCCAACCGGTGGCCCGGCGGGAGGGGCCGAACCCCGCTTGAAACATGGCGTTCGCAGAGGTCAACTGTCGAAATCCGGCCAGATGGGCAAGGCTCGGGCGCACTTCTGACGGAGGCGTAAGCGGCTCGCGGTCACATCTCCACCGAATCCGACCGAGGTGATCACTCCCGGTCTCTGGCGGTACGAGGGGTTGTGCCCCGCTACCGGCCGGCACGTGTCATAATCCCCCACCCCGGTGCAGCCGGTCCCCGCCCGCCAGGATCGCCGCCGCCAGCGCGTCCGCCGCCTCCTGCGCCGCGCCCCGGGGGTCCCCGTGCAGCAGGACGAAGTCGACGCCGCCCGGCTCCGGCAGCCCCGCCCGCGCCGGAACCGGCACGAGCCCGGGCGGGATAAGCCCCCGCGAGTGCACCATCACGCCCAGACCCGCCCGCGCCGCCGCGACCAGGGCGCTCAGGCTCGTACTCGTACAGGCGATCCGCCACGCCCGCCCGTGCTCCTCCAGCACCTCCAAGGCGCGGGCCCGGGTGATCCCCGGCGGCGGGAAGACGATGAGCGGCACCGGGCGATCCGGGTCGATCCGCAGCTGCGGGGCGCCGATCCAGTCCAGCGCGTCCTGCCACACCAGCTCGCCGTGCGCGTCGCCCGTCCTCCGCTTGGCCAGCACCAGGTCCAGCCGGCCCGCCTCCAGCTGCCGGTGCAGGGTCCCGGAAAGCTCCACGGTGAGTTCCAGTTCGACCTCCGGATGGTCGCGGCGGAACGACTCCAGGATCTCCGGCAGCCGGGTCAGCACGAAGTCCTCGGAGGCCCCGAAGCGGAGCCGGCCGCGCAGCCGGGTGCCCGCGAAGAACGCCGCAGCCCGCTCGTGCGCCGCGAGGATGGTCCGGGCGAAGCCGAGCATCGCCTCGCCGTCCTCGGTCAGGTCGACCCGGTGGGTGTCCCGGGCGAACAGCTGCCGCCCGGTCGCCTCCTCCAGCCGCCGGACGTGCTGGCTGACGGTGGACTGCCGGATTGCCAGGCGGCGGGCGGCCTGGGTGAAGCTCAGGGTCTGGGCGACGGCGAGGAAGGTACGGAGCTGGGCGGGGTCGTAGGAGGGGTCCACGCCCACCACGCTAACCGCTCCTATCGTGTTCCGTGATGACAGTCAGAGCGGTGTGAGGGATTCCCGATCGCCGAGCGCGGGGCAGGATGGTGGGACGTACAAGGAACCCGGCGCCGGCGGGCCCACCAGCGCGTCGACGCACCCCGAAGAGTCACGAAGAGTCACGTGGAGCCCATGAGCAGCCGCCGCCGCACCCTCACCCTGCCGTCCTGGCTGCCGGTCGACGCGTACATCCTGGCGCTGGTCGGAACGGTCGTCCTCGCCGCGCTGCTGCCCGCCCGCGGCACGGTCGCCGACGTGGCGGGCGGGGCCTCCACCGGGGCGGTCGCCCTGCTCTTCCTCCTCTACGGGGCCCGGCTCTCCACCGCCGAGGTGCTCGACGGGCTGAAGCACTGGCGGCTCCACCTCACCGTCCTGGCCTGCACGTTCCTCGTCTTCCCACTGCTGGGGCTGGCGAGCGGGGGGCTGGTCCCGTACGTGCTGACGCCCGAGCTCCAGGCGGGCTTCCTCTTCCTGTGCCTGGTGCCCTCGACGATCCAGTCCTCGATCACCTTCACCTCGATCGCCCGGGGCAACGTCCCCGCCGCGATCTGCGCCGGCTCCTTCTCCAGCCTCACCGGGATCTTCCTCACGCCGCTGCTGGCCGCTCTCCTGCTCGGCTCGGCCGGTGGCGGGTTCTCGGCGGACTCGCTGCTGGAGATCGTGCTCCAGCTGCTCGTACCGTTCCTCGCCGGACAGCTCCTTCGCCGCTGGGTCGGCGGTTTCCTGACCCGTCACAGGAAGGTGCTCGCTCTGGTGGACCGCGGCTCGATCCTGCTGGTCGTCCACACCGCGTTCAGCGAGGGCATGGTCGCCGGCATCTGGAGTCAGGTCACCCCGGCCCGGCTCGGCGCCCTGCTCGCGGCCGAGGCGGTCCTGCTGGCCGTGATGCTCGCGCTGACCTGGCACGGGGCACGGCGGCTCGGCTTCGGCCGGGAGGACCGGATCGCCATCCAGTTCGCCGGGTCGAAGAAGAGCCTGGCGGCGGGGCTGCCGATGGCGAGCGTGCTGTTCGGGGCGCAGGCGAGCCTCGCCGTGCTGCCGCTGATGCTCTTCCACCAGATGCAGCTGATGGTCTGCGCGGTCATCGCCAAGCGGCGCTCGCGGGACCCGGAGGCACCGGAGGAGCGGCCTCAGCACCGGGAACCCGTGCCGACCGCCGCCCGCTGAGAGGCGTCACGGGTCCGGGGGCGGGTCCTCAGCCCTGCCGGACCCCCGCCTCCAGCGCGATCCGGTGCTCACCCGCGTACACGTTCATCGACGGCCCCCGCAGGAACCCCACCAGGGTCAGCCCGCTCTCCACCGCCAGGTCCACCGCCAGCGAGGACGGCGCCGAGACCGCCGCGAGCACCGGGATCCCGGCCATCACCGCCTTCTGCGCCAGCTCGAACGAGGCCCGCCCCGAGACCAGCAGCACCGCCCGCGACAACGGCAGCCGCCCGTCCGTCAGCGCCCGGCCCACCAGCTTGTCCACCGCGTTGTGCCGCCCCACGTCCTCCCGTACGTCCCAAAGCTCGCCCTCCTCCGAGAAGAGGGCCGCCGCGTGCAGCCCTCCGGTCCGGTCGAACACCTTCTGCGCGGCCCGCAGCCGGTCGGGGAGGACGGCGAGCAGCTGGGGCGTGACGCGGAGCGGGGGAGTGTCACCGACGGGGTGGCGGGTGGTGGTGCGTACGGCGTCCAGGCTGGCTTTGCCGCACAGGCCGCACGAGGAGGTGGTGTAGACGTTCCGCTCCAGCGTGATGTCGGGGACCACGACGCCGGGCGCGAGCTTCACGTCCACCACGTTGTACGTGTTCACGCCCTCGGCGGTCGCCCCGGCGCAGTAGACGATCGACTGGACCTCATCGCCCTCGGCGATCACACCCTCGCTCACCAGGAACCCGGCGGCGAGCGCGAAGTCGTCACCGGGCGTGCGCATCGTGATGGCCAGCGGCTTTCCGTTCAGCCGGATCTCCAGGGGCTCCTCCGCGACGAGCGTGTCGGCGCGGGAGGAGACGGCCCCGTCCCGGATACGGAGGGTGCGGCGGCGCTCGGTGACCCGTCCCATGAGGCTGAACCTGATTCTGTCGGTCTGCGGAGCTTCGGCCGTGGGTCGGGCCGGAGCCTGGCCCCGTCATTGTCCTGCACACGCGGTACGTCGTCACCGCCGTCTCCGACCGCCCTGCGTCGTCCACCCGAACGGATGGTCGGGGGAGCATGCAGGTGAGGCTGTTGTCAATGCTCCAACGTGTGGGCCGGATTCCTGTGGGATCACGTGCCCCCGTACCGGACGGTAGCCACCAAGACTGGGTGTTTCCTGCCCTACGTAACGATGGGAACCCGTATGACCGGCTCACGTGTCGTGGCGCTCGGCCACTATCAGCCCGCCAAGGTGCTCACCAACGACGATCTGGCGGCCATGGTCGACACGAGCGACGAGTGGATCACGAGCCGGGTCGGCATCAAGACCCGGCACGTGGGCGGCCCCGACGAGCCGGTCGACGAATTGGCCGCGCACGCCGGCGCCAAGGCGCTGGCCGCTGCCGGCCTCCAGCCCTCCGACATCGATCTGGTCCTGGTGGCCACCTCCACCGCGATCGACCGCTCCCCGAGCATGTCGGCGCGGGTCGCGGCTCGGCTCGGCATGGGGTCACCCGCCGTGATGGACATCAACGTGGTCTGCTCGGGCTTCACCCACGCCCTGGCCGTCGCCGACCACACGATCAGGGCCGGTGCGGCGACCCGGGCGCTGGTCATCGGCGCCGACAAGATGGGCGACATCGCCGACTGGACCGACCGCACCACCTGCGTCCTGCTCGGCGACGGCGCGGGCGCCGCCGTCGTCACCGCCGACCCGTCCGCCCCCGACACCCCGGGCGGTCCCGGGATCGGTCCGGTGCTGTGGGGATCGGTGCCGCAGATGGGCAACGCCGTACGGATCGAGGGCACGCCGCCGCGCTTCGCGCAGGAGGGCCAGTCCGTCTACCGCTGGGCCACCACCCAGCTGCCCCCGATCGCCCGCAAGGTCTGCGAGAAGGCGGGCATCACCCCGGAGGACCTGGCCGCCGTCGTCCTGCACCAGGCCAACCTGCGGATCATCGAGCCGGTGGCCCGGAAGATCGGCGCGGTCAACGCGGTCATCGCGCGGGACGTGGTCGACTCCGGCAACACCTCCGCCGCCTCCATCCCGATGGCGCTCTCCAAGCTCGTGGAGCGCGGTGAGGTCGCCTCCGGCGCACCCGTGCTGCTCTTCGGTTTCGGCGGGAACCTCTCGTACGCCGGACAGGTCATCCGCTGCCCCTGAGTGCTTCCGGAGCCTTGCCGCCAAGGCTTTGTCCTGAGTGTGGAGAAAGTTGGGGCCGATTCCTGCGCAACTTCTTCCCACTCCGGGGAAGCGCTGCTACGTTCCCCTCGAAAGCCCGACGGACTGGCCGGATGTGGCGGGGAGCGACGCGTGAGACGTATGACGGCACGACCCGCGAACGCGCATCAGGCGCGGCTGCTCCGGCTGCTGCGCGACGGGGGCCCCAACTCCCGTGCCCAGCTGGGTGACCAGGTCGACCTCTCGCGCTCCAAGCTCGCCGTCGAGGTGGACCGGCTGCTGGAGACCGGCCTGGTGGTGGCCGACGGGCTCGCCGCATCCCGTGGCGGGCGCCGCTCGCACAACATCAGGCTCGCCCCCGAACTGCGCTTCCTCGGGGTCGACATCGGCGCCACCTCCATCGATGTTGCCGTCACCAACGCGGAGTTGGAGGTCCTGGGCCACCTCAACCAGCCGATGGACGTGCGCGAGGGCCCTGTCGCGGTCTTCGAGCAGGCCCTGGCCATGGCGGCCAAGCTCCGGGCCTCCGGCCTCGCCGAGGGCTTCGACGGCGCGGGCATCGGGGTCCCCGGCCCCGTCCGCTTCCCCGAGGGCGTGCCGGTCGCGCCGCCGATCATGCCCGGCTGGGACGGGTTTCCGGTCCGCGAGGCGCTCAGTCAGGATCTGGGCTGCCCCGTCATGGTCGACAACGACGTGAACCTCATGGCGATGGGGGAGCAGCACGCGGGCGTCGCCCGCTCCGTGGGCGACTTCCTTTGCGTCAAGATCGGTACGGGTATCGGCTGCGGGATCGTCGTCGGCGGTGAGGTCTACCGGGGTACGACGGGCAGCGCCGGGGACATCGGACACATCCAGGTGGAGCCGGACGGCCGGGCCTGCGCCTGCGGCAACAAGGGCTGCCTGGAAGCACACTTCAGCGGGGCCGCCCTGGCCCGTGACGCCGAGGACGCCGCCCGTGAGGGCCGCTCACCCGAGCTCGCGGTCCGGCTGGAGGCGGCCGGGCGCCTCACCGCCGCCGATGTGGCCGCCGCCGCGGCGGCCGGGGACGCGGCAGCGCTCGACCTCATCCGCGAAGGCGGCAACCGGCTCGGCCAGGTCATCGCGAGCCTGGTCAGCTTCTTCAATCCCGGTCTGGTGGTGATCGGCGGCGGGGTCACCGGCCTCGGTCACAACCTCCTCGCCAGTGTCCGCACCCAGGTCTACCGGCAGTCCCTGCCCCTGGCCACCGGCAACCTCCCCATCGTGCTGGGCGAGCTGGGCCCCACCGCCGGAGTGATCGGCGCGGCCCGCCTGATCAGCGACCACCTCTTCTCACCGGCCTGACCGCGGGGCCGGCGAGCGGCGCCCGCGCCGCAGCCGACACCGTACGTACCACCGCTTCCCGTTTCGTACGCACGACCTCTCCTGTTCCGTACGCACCACCGCACTGGTCAGGTACGCCTCACGTACCCCCTGTCAGCAGCCGCTCGCGATGCCGCCGGCTCCACGGCACCTCCAGCCCTGCGCCCTGCCCGCTCACCGGCCCTCCCCGAACGCCCGGCACCCGCCGAGGCCAGGGGACTCCATTCGCCGAGGGGATTTCGTCATGGCACCAGAACCACCCCTGCTCACCATGTCCGGCATCACCAAGTCCTTCCCCGGCGTACGCGCCCTGGACGGCGTCGACCTGGAGGTCCAGGCCGGCGAGGTCCACTGCCTCCTCGGCCAGAACGGTGCGGGCAAGTCCACCCTCATCAAGGTGCTCGCCGGGGCCCACCAGCCCGACGACGGCGAGATCACCTGGCGCGGCGAGCCCGCGCGCCTCAAGTCCCCGATCGCCGCCATGCGCCTGGGAATTGCCACGATCTACCAGGAACTCGACCTGGTGGAGGGGATGTCCGTCGCCGAGAACGTCTTCCTCGGCCACGAGCCGACCAGCGCGGGCTTCATCGTCCGTACGGGGGAAGGGCGTTCGGCCGCGAAGGCGCTGCTGGCCCGCCTCGGCCACCCGGAGATCGACCCCGCCCGGCCGGTCGGCTCCCTCTCGGCCGCCCAGCAGCAGATCGTCTCCATGGCGCGGGCGCTCTCCCACGACGTACGGCTCATCGTGATGGACGAGCCCTCGGCCGCGCTCGACCCCGACGAGGTCGACAACCTCTTCCGGATCGTCGACAGCCTGACCGCCGACGGGGTCGCCGTCGTCTACATCTCGCACCGGCTGGAGGAGATCCGCCGCATCGGCGACCGGGTCACCGTGCTGAAGGACGGCCGGGCGGTCGCGGTCGGGCTCCCCGCCGCCGACACCCCGACACGCGACATCGTTGCCATGATGACCGGCCGTGATGTCGAGTACGTCTTCCCGCCGCGCCCGGACGAGGCGGCCGTGAACACCACCGAACCCGTCCTTAGGGTCCAAGGCCTGTCCCGCAAGGGCGAGTTCGCGCCCGTCGACCTCGAACTGCGGCCCGGTGAGATCGTCGGCCTCGCCGGTCTCGTCGGCTCCGGCCGCTCGGAGATGCTGGAGACGATCTACGGCGCCCGCAAGGCGAGCACCGGGACCGTCTCCGTCGGCGGAAAGCAGCTCAGGCCGGGCAGCGTCCGCGCCGCCGTCGCCGCCGGAATCGGCCTCGCCCCCGAGGAGCGCAAGGCCCAGGCCCTGCTGATGACCGAGTCCGTGACCCGTAACGTCTCCGTCTCCTCGCTCTCCCGGTTCGCCCGGGTGGGCTGGATCGACCGGGGCGGCGAACGTCGGTCCGCGCAGCAGGCCACCCGCGAGCTGTCCCTGCGGCCGGACAACCCGGACACGCCGATCCGCACCCTCTCCGGCGGCAACCAGCAGAAGGCCGTCCTCGCCCGCTGGTTGCTGCGCGGCTGCCGGGTCCTGCTGCTCGACGAACCCACCCGCGGCGTCGACGTCGGCGCCCGCGCCGAGCTCTACGCCGTGATCCGCCGGCTGGCCGACGAAGGCCTCGCCGTCCTGCTCGTCTCCAGCGAAGTGCCCGAAGTCCTGGGCCTCGCCGACCGGGTGCTGGTGCTCCGGGAGGGACAGGTCGTCCACACGGCCCCCGCCCAGGAGCTCGACGAGCACCGCGTACTCGACCTCGTGATGGAAGGGAGCCCGACGCCATGACACAGCCCGCCCCGTCGGCGCAGCACAACGGGCCGGACAAGGGGGCCCTCACCGGTCCCGCCGACCCGCCCCCCTCGAAGACGGGCGGTGGCGGCCGGCCCGGACTCGGTCTGCGGCTCGACGTCCGGATCCTGTCCCTGCTCGGTGTCCTCGCCGCCCTCGTCCTGGTCGGCGGCATCACCGAACCGGACGCGTTCCTGGACACCGGGAACCTCCAGCTGATCCTGACGCAGGCCTCCGTCATCGGGGTCGTCACCGTCGGCATGACCTTCGTCATCACCAGCGGCGGCATCGACCTCTCCGTCGGGGCGATGGTCGCCCTCGCCTCGGTCTGGGCGACCACCCTGGCCACCCAGGAGTACGGCTTCGCGGGCATCGCCTTCACCGCCGTGGTCGTCGGCCTCGCCGCCGGACTGGTGAACGGCGTGCTCATCGCGTACGGCGGGATGGTCCCGTTCATCGCGACGCTCGCCATGCTCGCCTCGGCGCGCGGACTCGCCCTCATGATCACCGACGGCAGGACCCAGATCGTCACCGTCGACCCGGTCCTCAGCCTCGGCCTGCCGGACTCCTACTTCCTCGGTATCCCGCCGCTGGTCATCATGTTCGCCGCGGTCACGGTCATCGGCTGGCTGATCCTCAACCGGACCACCTTCGGCCGCCGCACGGTCGCCGTCGGCGGCAACGCGGAGGCGGCCCGGCTCGCCGGGATCGACGTCCGCCGCCAGCGCCTCTACCTCTACCTGCTCTCCGGGCTCTGTTGCGGCATCGCCGCCTTCATGCTGATCGTGCTCTCCGGCTCCGGCCAGAACACCAACGGCAACCTGTACGAACTCGACGCCATCGCCGCCGCGATCATCGGCGGCACCCTGCTCAGCGGCGGCCGCGGCACCATCGTCGGCTCCGTCCTCGGCGTCCTGATCTTCACCACGATCACCAACATCTTCGCGCTCAACAACCTCCAGAGCGACGTCCAGCAGATCGCCAAGGGCGCCATCATCGTCGCCGCCGTCCTCGTCCAGCGCCGCACCCTGCGCGGCGGCGAAACCTGAGCAACTCCTTCCTCAAGAGCCGCACGTCGCACGTCACCCACCGGATGAAGGGTCAGACCGCCATGCCAGAAACCAGCCGCAGAGGGCTGCTGTTCGGAGCCGCAGCCGTCTCCACGGGCGCCCTCCTCACCGCCTGCACCAGCAACGAGCCGAAGAGCGCGCAGCCGGCCGGCAACAGCCAGCCCGCCGCCGACGACAAACCCGGCAAGCCCGTCACCATCGGCTTCGCCGGACCGCAGGCCGACCACGGCTGGCTCAACGCCATCAACGTGAACGCCAAGTCGCGGGCCGAGAAGTACAGCGAGGTGACGCTGGAGATCACCGAGGGCTCCAACGACACCGCCGCCCAGATCGGGCAGGTCAAGACCCTCATCAACAAGAAGGTCGACGTCCTCGTCATCCTCCCCGCCGACGGCAAGGCCCTCACCCAGGTCGGCCTGGAGGCGATGCGGGCGGGCATCCCCGTCGTCAACCTGGACCGTATCTTCGCCTCCCCACAGGCGTACCGCTGTTGGGTCGGCGGCGACAACTACGGCATGGGCCTCAACGCCGGTCACTACATCGGCGAACAGCTCAAGGGCAAGGCGAACGCCAAGGTCGTCGAGCTCGCCGGCATCGACAACCTGGAGCTGACCAAGCAGCGAAGCCAGGGCTTCGCCGACGCGCTCAAGAACTACTCCAACATCAAGCTGGTGGCCCGTCAGGCCGCCGAGTTCACCGTCGAGTCGGGCCAGGCGAAGATGGCCCAGCTCCTTCAGGCGCAGAAGCAGTTCGACGCCCTGTGGAACCACGACGACGACCAGGGCGTGGGCGCGCTCCGCGCCATCCAGCAGGCGGGCCGCGACGAGTTCATCATGGTCGGAGGCGCCGGCGCCAAGTCCGCGATGGACGCCATCAAGGCCGACAACTCGGTCATCAAGGCGACCGTCCTCTACCCGCCGACGATGGCCGCGTCCGCGATCGACCTGGCGCGCGCGCTCGGCCAGAGCAAGGGCATCAGCGGCCTCTCCGAGATGGAGATCCCGAGCTCCCTGACCCTGTACTCCGCCGTCGTGACCAAGGACAACATCGACCAGTACCTGCCTACGGGCTTCAACTGACCGGGCCTCCGGGGGACGCGGCGAGCGCGTCCCCCGGCCCGCTACCGCACACCGACGAGGAGGAGGACCGCATGGCCCGTAGTCAAGAGCAGGAGACGGAACCGCAGACCGTGGCCACGACACCGCCGCCGCGACAGGCGCGAGGGACGCTCGGGGTCGGCATGGTCGGGTACGCGTTCATGGGCGCCGCCCACTCCCAGGGGTGGCGCACCGCGGGACACGTCTTCGACCTGCCGGTGCGGCCGGCTCTCGCCGCGATCTGCGGACGCGACCGTGCGGCGGTCGACGCCGCCGCCGCCCGGCACGGCTGGGCGGCGGCGGAGACCGACTGGCGGGCGCTGATCGCCCGGGACGACGTGCAGCTGATCGACATCTGCACGCCCGGCGACAGCCACGCGGAGATCGCCATCGCCGCCCTGGAGGCGGGCAAGCACGTGCTGTGCGAGAAGCCGCTCGCCAACACGGTCGCCGAGGCGGAGGCGATGGTCCGCGCCGCCGAAGCGGCGCAGGCACGGGGCCAGGTGGCGATCGTGGGCTTCAACTACCGCAAGGTGCCCGCCATCACCTTCGCCCAGCAGCTGATCGCGGACGGCCGCCTCGGCACCCTGCGCCACATACGCGCCAGCTACCTCCAGGACTGGCTGGTCGACCCGGCCTCCCCGCTCACCTGGCGCCTCAAGCGCGAGCACGCCGGGTCGGGTGCGCTGGGCGACCTGGGGGCGCACATCGTGGACCTCGCCCAGTACCTGGCGGGGGAGCTGCTGACCGGGGTGTCGGCGGTAGCCGAGACCTTCGTACGGGAGCGGCCCCTGCTCTCCGGTGCGTCGGCCGGGCTCTTCGGCGGTGCGGACGCGGTGGCTCGGGGCGAGGTGACGGTGGACGACGCGGCGATCTTCACCGGCCTCCTCGCCTCGGGGGCGCTGGCCTCCTTCGAGGCGACCCGGATGGCGGCCGGACGCAAGAACGCGCTGCGGCTGGAGATCAACGGCGAGCTGGGCTCGCTCGCGTTCGACCTGGAACGGCTCAACGAGCTGTCCTTCCACGACCACACCGAACCAGCCGCCACCGCCGGCTTCCGCCGCGTCCTGGTCACCGAACCCGAACACCCCTACCTGGAGGCCTGGTGGCCGCCGGGCCACGCCCTCGGGTACGAGCACACCTTCGTCCACCAGGCCCGTGACGTGGTCCGCACGATCGCCGAAGGCCTCCCGCCCCGGCCCTCGTTCGCGGACGGCCTCCAGGTCCAGCGGGTGCTCGCCGCCGTCGAGGAGAGCGCCGCCAAGAACTCCGTACACACCCTCATCCCGTCCTAGGAGGTCGTCACCCATGCCCCGCCCCTTCACCCTGTTCACCGGCCAGTGGGCCGACCTCCCGCTGGAGGAGGTCTGCAAACACGCCCGGGACTTCGGCTACGACGGCCTCGAACTCGCCTGCTGGGGAGACCACTTCGAGGTCGACAAGGCGCTGGCCGACTCCGGCTATCTGGACAGCAGGCACCAACTGCTCGACAAGTACGGGCTGAAGTGCTTCGCCATCTCCAACCACCTCGTCGGCCAGGCCGTCTGCGACAGCCCGATCGACGAACGCCACCAGGGCATCCTGCCCGCCCGCATCTGGGGCGACGGCGAGCCCGAAGGCGTACGGCAGCGGGCCGCCGCCGAGATCGCGGACACCGCCCGGGCGGCCGCCGCCTTCGGCGTCGACACGGTCATCGGTTTCACCGGCTCCTCGATCTGGCACCTGGTCGCCATGTTCCCGCCGGTCCCGCCGCACATGATCGAGCGGGGCTACGACGACTTCGCCGAGCGCTGGAACCCGATCCTGGACGTCTTCGACGCCGAGGGGGTGCGCTTCGCCCACGAGGTGCACCCGAGCGAGATCGCGTACGACTACTGGACCACCAAGCGCGCTCTCCAAGCGGTCGACCACCGGCCCGCGTTCGGGCTGAACTTCGACCCGAGCCACTTCGTCTGGCAGGACCTCGACCCGGTCAACTTCCTCTACGACTTCCGGGACCGGATCTACCACGTGGACTGCAAGGAGGCCCGCAAGCGCCTGGACGGCCGCAACGGCCGCCTCGGCTCGCACCTGCCGTGGGGCGACCCCCGGCGCGGCTGGGACTTCGTCTCCGCCGGCCACGGTGACGTGCCCTGGGAGGACGTCTTCCGGATGCTCCGGTCCATCGGCTACGAGGGCCCGATCTCCGTGGAGTGGGAGGACGCGGGCATGGACCGGCTGACGGGCGCTCCGGAAGCGCTTGCCAGCCTCAAGCGGTTCGACTTCGACCCGCCGTCGGCCTCCTTCGACGCGGCCTTCGGCGGCGGCGAATAGCGCCACCGGGCGGGCAGGCCCCGGGGCGACGTCTTCGTGAGGGCGCCCGGGGCTGCCTCGCCCTGCCCAAAATCTCCTTTGTCCTGGCGGAAGCAGAAGTTCAACCCAGCTGCCGCACAAGGGCTTTCCGTCCCGGACGAAGAGGTCTACCGTCCACCACGTGTACACGACATGACTCGCGTCACCGGGGTCGCTCCCGTCTCCGGTGGCGCACGCGCGGCAGTCCCCGCGCGGCACGGCACGGCTACACCCGCCCGTACAACCGGCACCCTCCGGAGGACCTACGTGCACCGAACCAGAAAGCGGCTCCTGGCCCGGACCCGCGTCCGAAAATCGCTCGCGCTGTTCACCGGCGGCCTCCTCGCCGCCGTGACCCTGACCCTCGGCTCCGCCCCCGGCGCCACCGCCCACCCAGGCTACCCGGGCCACGAGGAGTCCGTGGCGGAGGACTTCCAGCAAGTCACCCTCGCCAAGGGGGTGGAAGAGACCGGTGAGCCCATGTCGCTCGCCGTCCTTCCCGATCGCAGCGTGCTGCACACCTCGCGCGGCGGTGAGCTGCGGATCACCGACAGCGCCGGCAACACCCAGATCTCCGGCACCCTCCCCGTGTACACGCACGACGAGGAAGGCCTCCAAGGCGTCGGCGTCGACCCGGGCTTCGCCGAGAACCGGGCCATCTACCTGTTCTACGCACCGCCGTTGAACACCCCGGCGGGCGATGCCCCCGAGACCGGGACCACCGCCGACTTCGCGAAGTTCGACGGCGTCAACCGGCTCTCCCGCTTCGTCCTCAACGAGGACGGCACGCTCGACACGGCCAGTGAGAAGAAGGTCCTGGACGTCCCCACCTCGCGCGGCATCTGCTGCCACGTCGGCGGTGACATCGACTTCGACAAGGACGGGAACCTCTACCTCTCCACCGGCGACGACACCAACCCCTTCGCCTCCGACGGCTACACGCCGATCGACGAACGCACCGACCGCAACCCGGCGTTCGACGCCCAGCGGACCTCCGGCAACACCAACGACCTGCGCGGCAAGATCCTGCGTATCAAGGTCGCCGAGGACGGCTCGTACACCGTCCCCGATGGCAACCTGTTCGAGCCCGGGACGGACAGGACGCGCCCCGAGATCTACGCGATGGGCTTCCGCAACCCGTTCCGCTTCTCCGTCGACCAGGCCACCGGCATCGTGTACGTCGGTGACTACGGCCCCGACGCCGGTTCGGCCGACCCGAAGCGCGGGCCGTCCGGGAAGGTGGAGTTCGCCCGGGTGACGAAGGCCGGCAACTTCGGCTGGCCCTACTGCGTCGGCGAGAACGAGCCGTACATCGACTACGACTTCGCCACCAAGACCTCCGGCGCCGCCTTCGACTGCGCGAACCTGAAGAACGAGTCGCCGCACAACACCGGCCTCGTCGACCTGCCGCCGGCCGAGGCCGCCTGGATCCCGTACGACGGCGGCTCGCTGCCCGAGTTCGGTACGGGCTCCGAGTCCCCGATGGGCGGACCGGTCTACCGCTACGACGCGGACCTCGACTCCCCGGTCAAGTTCCCCGAGGCCTACGACGGCGACTTCTTCGCCGGTGAGTTCGGCCGCCGCTGGATCAAGCGCGTCGAGCAGGACGCGGACGGCGCCGTCCAGTCCATCAACGACGTGCCGTGGTCCGGTACGCAGATCATGGACATGGCCTTCGGCCCGGACGGGGCGCTCTACGTCCTGGACTACGGCCTCGCCTGGTTCGGCGGCGACGAGAACTCCGCGCTCTACCGCGTCGAGAACGCCACCGGAGGCCGCTCACCCATCGCGGAGGCCTCCGCCAACAAGGTGTCCGGCACCGCACCCTTGAAGGTGAAGTTCTCCTCGGCCGGCACCGCGGACGGCGACGGCGACCCGCTCACGTACGCCTGGGACTTCGGTGACGGCGGCACTTCGACGGCCGCCAACCCGACATACACGTACAAGAAGAACGGTACGTACGTCGCGACGCTCACCGCCGAGGACCCGACCGGTCGCACCGGCTCCGCCAGCGTCCACGTGACCGTCGGCAACACCGCCCCGACCGTGGAGCTGGTGCTCCCCGAGGACGGGCAGCTCTTCGAGTTCGGTGACTCCGTGCCGTTCAAGGTGAACGTCAGCGACCCGGAGGACGGGCACATCGACTGCACCAGGGTCGAGGTCAAGTTCACCCTGGGCCACGACAGCCACGGCCACGACATCACCACCGAGCACGGCTGCGAAGGCACCATCAAGACCGCCATGGAGGGCGGACACGACCCGAACGCCAATATCTACGGCGGTATTTCGGCCTCCTACACCGACAACGGCGGTGGCGGCCAGGCCAAGCTGACCGGCAAGGACACCTCCCGGCTCCAGCCCAGGCACCGCCAGGCCGAGCACTTCGACGACTCCTCCGGCGTCACCACCCCGAGCAAGTCGAGCGCGCACGGCGGAAAGACCGTCGGGGACATCCACAACGACGACTGGATCTCCTTCAAGACCTACGTCCTGGGCGGCACCACCAAGCTCACCGCCCGTATCTCGTCGGCCGGTTCGGGCGGCTTCCTCGAAGTGCGCACCGGATCGCCCACCGGCAGGATCCTCGGCTCGGGCCCGGTCCCGGTGACCGGCAGCTGGGACACCTTCCAGGACATCGACATCCCGCTGCGCGGAGCGCCCAGGAAGCAGGCCGAACTCTTCCTCGTCTTCAAGGGCGGCGACGGCGCGCTCTACGACATCGACGACTTCGAACTCTCCAGCAGCCCGGTCGACAAGACCGCCAAACGCGTCCTGGTCTTCTCCAGGACCGCCGGCTTCCGCCACGACTCCATCCCCGCCGGCATCGCCGCGCTGAAGGAGATCGGCAAGGACACCAACATCACGGTCGACTCCACCGAGTCCGCGGCCCAGTTCACCACCAGCAACCTCGCCCGCTACGACGCCGTCGCCTTCCTCTCCACCACCGGCGACGTCCTCAACGCCGAACAGCAGAAGGCGTTCGAGAACTACGTGGCCACCGGCGGCGGTTACGTCGGCATCCACGCGGCCGCCGACACCGAGTACGACTGGGAGTTCTACGGCGGCCTCGTCGGCGCCTACTTCGACTCGCACCCGCGGATCCAGCCCGCCATCATCCGCGTCGAGGACCACGACCATCCGGCCACCGCGCATCTGGACGGGGAGTGGGAGCGCACCGACGAATGGTACAACTACCGCACCAACCCCCGGGACAAGGCCAAGGTGTTGGCCACCCTGGACGAGACCACCTACACCGGCGGCAACATGAAGGGTGACCACCCGATCTCCTGGTGCCAGACCTACCAGGGCGGCCGCTCCTTCTACACCGGACTGGGCCACACCAAGGAGTCCTACGCGGAGCCGGCCTTCCGCCGACACCTGTCGGGCGGCCTGCGCTACGCCACCGGTCAGGTCAAGGCCGACTGCAAGCCGAACAAGGATCACCGCTCCATCTTCAACGGCAAGACGCTGGAAGGCTGGAAGCAGGCCGGACCCGGCAGGTTCTCCGTCAGTGACGGCGCTCTGCACTCCGAGGGCGGCATGGGCCTGCTCACCTACCAGGCCAAGGAGCTGAAGGCGTACTCGCTCAAGCTCGACTGGAAGATGGCCGGCGACGACAACTCCGGTGTCTTCGTGGGCTTCCCGGAGTCCGACGACCCCTGGTCGGCCGTGAACAACGGCTACGAGATCCAGATCGACGCCACCGACGCCGCCGACCGCACCACGGGCGCCGTCTACGGATTCAAGTCGGCCGACATCAAGGCCCGTGACCGCGTCCTGCGGCCGCCGGGCCAGTGGAACAGCTACGAGATCAAGGTCCAGGGCGAACGTCTGCAGATCTTCCTCAACGGAGCGAAGATCAACGACTTCACCAACACCGACCCGGCCCGCAGCCTGAAGGACGGCTACATCGGCCTCCAGAACCATGGAGCCGGAGACCAGGTGTCCTTCCGCAACATCCAGCTGAAGGAGCTGCCCTCGACGTAGGGCGGCCACCTCTGCCGACGACGGGCGGGGGAGGCACCGACCCCTTCCCCGCCCGTCGTCCTCCACCTCTTCATCCCCCCAGGGAGGCAGCCCGTGACCGCACATGCCGATCGTGAAGGCCGTGACGAGCGTCCATGCCGTACCGCCGACAGCCCAGGCCGCCGTACCGGCGTCTGGTTCATCGGAGCACGCGGCTCCGTCGCCACCACCGCGACCGCGGGGTGCGCGGCCATCGCGGCCGGCCTCCACCCGCCCACCGGCATGGTCACCGAGACGCCCCCCTTCGCCGACAGCGGCCTGCCGCCCCTGACCTCGCTGGTCTTCGGCGGCCACGACACCCTGGACTGCCCGCTCGCCAAACGGGCCGAGGCGCTGGCCGAAGGCGGCGTGCTGCCCTACCGCCTCCCCACCGCCGTCCGCGCCGAACTCGACGCGGCCGACGCCGAGATACGCCCCGGTGGCCCGCTCCCCGGCGACACCCGCACCGACCAGGTACTCATCGCCGCGTTCGCCGCGGACCTCACCGACTTCGCCCACCGCCACGAGCTGGCCCGTACGGTCGTCATCAACGTCTCCTCCACGGAACCGGCCCCCGGCCCCGACGACCCCCGGCTCCCCGCCAGCTCCCTCTACGCGGCCGCCGCCCTCCGGGCCGGCTGCTCCTACGCCAACTTCACCCCCTCCACCGGGCTGCGGGCCCCCGCGCTCGCCGAGGCCGTCGCCGACTGCGGACTTCCCCACGCGGGACGCGACGGCAAGACCGGCCAGACGCTGCTCCGTTCCGTGCTCGCCCCGATGTTCCTCCAGCGCGCCCTGCCCGTACGGGCCTGGTCCGGGTCGAATCTGCTGGGCGGCGGGGACGGGGCGGCGCTGGCCGACCCGGCCGCGGCCGCCGCCAAGAACGCGGGCAAGGAACGTGTCCTCACCGACACGTTCGGCACCGCCCCCGAGGGCGAGGTCCACATCGACGACGTGCCCGCGATGGGGGACTGGAAGACGGCCTGGGACCACATCGCCTTCGACGGCTTCCTCGGCTCCCGCATGGTTCTCCAGACCATCTGGCAGGGCTGCGACTCGGCCCTCGCGGCCCCGCTCGTCCTGGACCTGGCCCGGCTGCTCGCCCGGTCCCACGAAGTGGGGCTCAGCGGCCCCCGGCCGGAGCTCGGGTTCTACTTCAAGGACCCGGACGGCGGCACCTCGGCGGCGCTCGCCGAGCAGTACGCCACCTTGCTGGGCTTCGCCGAGCGGCTGCGGGGCCAGGCGTGAGGTGGCGGCTGCGGCTCCTGTCGGCGCTCGGGGCGCTTCCGGCGGGCCTGCGGGCGGCCTCGGGAACTGGGGGCCACGCCGGGGGCCACGTACTCCAAGACAGCCTGTCCGGTACGGGTGGGACTGCACCCGTACCGGACAGGCACGGGCCGTCCCACGGTCGCGGGAGAGGGGACACGGTGCGGGCCTGGACCGAACTGTTCCGGGTCTCCGCGCTGTTCTCCGCGCCGGGTGACGGACTGGCCGGGGCCGCGGCGGTGGGCCGCAGCCCCGGCCGGGGTACTGCACTCGCGATCGGCGCCTCCCTCTGCCTGTACGAGGCCGGGATGGCCCTCAACGACTGGGCGGACCGGGAGGAGGACGCCGTCGACCGCCCGCACCGGCCGATCCCCTCGGGCCGTATCAGCCCGCCGGCCGCCCTGGGGGCGGCCGGGGTCCTGACGGCGGCGGGCCTGGTCCTCGCGGCGCGGGCCGGCCGCCCCGCCCTGGCGGTCGCCACGGGCCTGGCCGGCACGGTCTGGGCCTACGACCTCCACCTCAAGCACACGAAGGCGGGACCGGCGGCGATGGCGGCGGCGCGGTCTCTGGATCTGTTGCTGGGGGCGACGGCGACCGCGACGGCGCCTGCCGGGAGGGGGCCGAGGCCCGGACCGCGCACCGCCCGTCCGGCGCGCGGCGGGGCCGTACCGCTCACCGCCGCGCCCGACAACGTTGCCGCACGGCCCCGTCCGGCGCTCGGCGCCCTGGCCGCCGCGCTCCCCGCAGCCCTGGTGCTCGGGGCGCACACCTACGGCGTCACCGCCGTGTCCCGCCACGAGGCACAGGGCGGGTCCACCGCCGTCCCGCTCGCGGTCCTCGCCACGACGGCCACGCTGGGCGCGATCGTGCTCGCGGCCCACCGGGGGAGGCGGCCGGGGGAGCCGACCACGCCCGGGCTCGGCGGCAGCGGCCTCGGAGTGACCGGTCCGGGGGAGTACCGAGAGAGCCACCAGCACCTCACCATCCCCGCCCCCGACCACCCCACCGCCCCTGCCCTCACCCCCCTCCTGCTCACCGCCTTCACCGGCGCCTACCTCCGCACCGCCGGGCCACCCCTCCTGCACGCCGCCCTCAACCCGTCTCCGCCCCTGACCCAGCGGGCGGTCGGCGGCGGGATCCGGGCCATGATCCCGCTCCAGGCGGCGCTCGCCACCCGCGCCGGAGCACCCGCCTCCGGCCTCGCCGTCATGGCACTCGTCCCCCTGGCCCGCTCCCTCGCCCGGAAGGTGAGCCCCACATGACCCTCCACCTCGGCTACGGCACCAACGGGCTCACCGACCTCCGCCTCGACGACGCCCTCGGACTCCTCGCCGACCTCGGCTACGAGGGCGTCGGCCTGACGCTCGACCACATGCACCTGGACCCCCTGGCCCCGGACCTCGCCGAACGCACCCGCAAGGCCGCCCGCCGGCTCACCTCCCTCGGGCTCCGGGTCACCGTCGAGACCGGCGCCCGCTATGTCCTGGACCCGCGCCGCAAGCACGGCCCCTCCCTCCTCGACCCGGACCCCGACGCCCGGGCCGCGCGCACCGCGCTGCTCGTCCGTGCCGTGGACGTGGCTGCCGAACTCGGCGCGCACGCCGTCCACTGCTTCAGCGGCATCACTCCGCCGGACACCTCCACGGACACCGTCTGGAAGCGCCTGACCGAAGCGATCACCCCCGTACTCGACGCCGCCGACCGGTCGGGCATCCCCCTCGCGATCGAACCCGAACCCGGTCACCTCCTCGCCACCCTCGCCGACTTCCACCACCTCCGCGCCCTTCTCGGCGACCCGGCCCCCCTCGGCCTCACGCTCGACATCGGCCACTGCCAGTGCCTGGAGGATGCGTCCCCCGTGCAGTGCGTCCAGGACTCCGCCCCCTGGCTCCGGCACGTCCAGATCGAGGACATGCGGCGCGGCGTCCACGAGCACCTCCTGTTCGGTGACGGCGAGATCGACTTCCCGCCCGTGCTCGCGGCCCTCGCCGCCGCTGACTATCAGGGCCTCACCGTCGTGGAACTGCCCCGCCACTCCCACGCGGGCCCCGAACTCGCCCGCACCTCCATCGCCTTCCTGCGCGACGCCGCGAAGAAGGCCATGACGAAGCAGCCCACGACGAAGCAGGGAGGCGCACCGTGCTGACGTCCCGCAAGGAACTCGACGCCGAACTCGACGGCGCCGCCCGTGTCTGGCTCGACGAGGCCCTGGCCGAGGCCGCCCACGACGCCGCGGCCCGCGAACCCGCATGCGCCGGCGCCCCCGAGGCCTCCCCGTACGCCTCCCCTCCCTGGGAACTCCGCTACGCCACCGCCGGCCGCCACTGCGGACCCGCCCACGCCGACTCCGTACGCTCCCTCCTGCTCATCGAGGCCCGCGCCCCGCTGCCCTCCGTCACCCGGCTCTACGAACGGGGCACCGCCGCCGAACGCCGCGCCGTCCTGCTCACCCTGCACCGCCTCGACCTCGGCTCCACCGCTCTCCCGCTCGTCGAGGACGCCCTGCGCACCAACGACACCCGGCTGGTGGCCGCCGCCGTCGGCCCGTACGCCGCGGCCCACCTCGATCCGCACGCCTGGCGCCACGCCGTACTGAAGTGCCTCTTCACCGGGGTGCCGGTGGACGCCGTCGCCCGGCTCGACGAGCGGGCGCGGGGCGACACCGAACTCGCCCGCATGCTCAGCGACTTCGCCGCCGAGCGGACCGCCGCCGGCCGTGACGTCCCGGTCGGCCTGCGCACCGCACTCGCCCTCACCGAGATCGCCCCCGCCGCCCCCACGGAGGAGTCCTGATGCGCATCTTCGACCCCCACATCCACATGACGTCCCGGACCACGGACGACTACCAGGCGATGTACGACGCGGGCGTCCGCGCCCTCGTCGAACCCTCCTTCTGGCTCGGCCAGCCCCGCACCTCGCCCGCCAGCTTCTTCGACTACTTCGACGCGCTCCTCGGCTGGGAGCCCTTCCGCGCCTCCCAGTACGGCATCGCGCATCACTGCACCCTCGCCCTCAACCCCAAGGAGGCGAACGACCCCCGCTGCGCCCCCGTCCTGGACGCGCTGCCCCGCTATCTGGTGAAGGACTCCGTCGTCGCCGTCGGCGAGATCGGCTACGACTCCATGACCCCGGCCGAGGACCACGCCCTCGCCGCCCAGCTCCAGCTCGCCGCCGACCACGGGCTCCCCGCCCTCGTCCACACCCCGCACCGCGACAAGCTCGCCGGTCTGCACCGCACCATCGACGTCATCCGCGAATCGCGCCTCCCCCCGGAGCACGTCCTGCTCGACCACCTCAACGAGACCACCGTAAAGGCCGCCACTGACAGTGGCTGCTGGGCCGGGTTCTCCATCTACCCGGACACCAAGATGGACGAGGACCGCATGGTCACCATCCTCCAGAACCACGGCACCGAGAAGGTACTCATCAACTCCGCAGCCGACTGGGGGAAGAGCGACCCGCTCAAGACCCGCAAGGTCGCCGACGCGATGCTGAAGGCCGGATTCACCGAGGACGACGTCGACCAGGTCCTGTGGCGCAACCCCGTCGCCTTCTACGGCCAGAGCGGCCGCCTCCAGCTGGACGTCCCCGCCCCCGACGCCGTGCACGAGGGCAACTCCATCCTGCGCGGCGGGGAGTGAGGCCATGCGCTTCCGGCACCCGGACGGCTCGACGATGCACCTCTCCTACTGCACCAACGTCCACCCGGCCGAGACGCTGGACGGGGTCCGCGCCCAGCTCCGCGACCACTGCGAGCCGGTCCGTCGCCGCCTGGGCCGGGACCGGCTCGGCATCGGCCTCTGGCTCGCCAGGGACGCCGCCCGGGCCCTGATCAACGACCCCGCCGAACTCCGCGCGCTCCGCGCCGAGCTCGACAGCCGGGGCCTCGAAGTGGTCACCCTCAACGGCTTCCCGTACGAGGGATTCGGCGCCGACGAGGTCAAGTACCGGGTCTACCGGCCGGACTGGACCGAACCCGAACGCCTCGCCCACACCACCGACCTGGCCCGCCTCCTGGCCGCCCTGCTCCCCGACGACGTCACCGAGGGCACCATCTCCACGCTCCCGCTGGCCTGGCGCACCCCGTACGCCACCGACCCCGGGGCGGCCCGCACCGCACGCGCCGCCCTCACCACGCTCGCCCAGCGCCTGGACGCCCTCGCCGAACTCACCGGCAAGTCGATCCGGATCGGCCTCGAACCCGAGCCGGGCTGCACGGTGGAGACCACCGCCGACGCCATCGCCCCGCTCACCGACGTCGGCCACGAGCGCATCGGCATCTGCGTCGACACCTGCCACCTCGCCACCTCCTTCGAGGACCCGGACACCGCGCTCGACGCGCTGACCGCGGCAGGCATCCCCGTCGTCAAGTCCCAGCTCTCCGCCGCCCTGCACGCCGAACACCCCCACCTCCCCGAGGTCCGCACCGCGCTCGCCGCCTTCGCCGAGCCGCGCTTCCTGCACCAGACCCGTACGAGCACGGCCGCCGGGCTGCGCGGCACCGACGACCTGGACGAGGCCGTCGCCGGCGAGGCACTCCCGGACTCCACCCCCTGGCGGGCCCACTTCCACGTACCGCTGCACGCGCCGCCCGCACCCCCGCTCACCTCCACGCTCCCCGTGCTCCGCGCCACGCTCGCCCGGCTCGTCGGGGGACCGGTCCCGCTGACCCGGCACCTGGAGGTGGAGACGTACACCTGGCAGGCGCTGCCCGCCGAACTACGGCCCCGCACCCGCACACAACTCGCCGACGGCATCGCCGCCGAACTCACCCTCGCCCGCGACCTCCTGGTCGACCTCGGCCTCAAGGAGCTGCCATGACCACGGACAGCACGGACAGCTCACACCAGGCGGGAACGGGCCCCACCCCCCTCCTCGTCCTCGACGTCGTCGGCCTCACCCCGCAGCTTCTCGCCCACATGCCGAACCTCACGGCGCTCGGGAAGCAGGGCGCGCGGGCCCCCCTCTCGACCGTCCTGCCCGCAGTCACCTGCGCCGCCCAGTCCACCTTCCTCACCGGCACCATGCCCGCCGAACACGGCATCGTCGCCAACGGCTGGTACTTCCGCGAGCTCGGCGACGTCCTGCTCTGGCGCCAGCACAACGGGCTCGTCGAGGGCGACAAGCTCTGGGACGCGGCCCGCCGCGCCCACCCCGGCTACACCGTCGCCAACATCTGCTGGTGGTACGCGATGGGCGCCGACACCGACTGGACCGTCACCCCGCGCCCGGTCTACTACGCCGACGGCCGCAAGGAACCCGACTGCTACACCCGGCCCCCCGCCCTGCACGACGAACTGACCGACAAGCTCGGCACGTTCCCCCTCTTCCACTTCTGGGGCCCCGGCGCCGACCTGGTCTCCTCCCGGTGGATCATCGACGCCACCCGCCACATCATCGCCACCCGCACCCCCGACCTCGCCCTCTGCTACCTGCCCCACCTCGACTACGACCTCCAGCGCTACGGCCCCGACGACCCCCGCTCCCACCGGGCCGCCGCCGACCTGGACCGGGCCATCGCCCCGCTGCTGGCCGACGCCCGCGCCGAAGGCCGTACGGTCGTCGCGCTCTCCGAGTACGGCATCACCCGCGTCAGCCGCCCCGTCGACATCAACCGGGCGCTGCGCCGGGCGGGCCTCCTGGAGGTGCACACGCAGGACGGCATGGAGTACCTGGACACGATGGCCTCGCGCGCCTTCGCCGTCGCGGACCACCAGCTCGCCCACATCTACGTACGCCGCCCCGAGGACCTGGAGGCGACCTGGGCGGCACTCGCGGACCTGCCCGGCATCGACCAGCTCCTGGACGACGAGGGCAAGAAGGCGCACCACCTGGACCACCCCCGCTCCGGTGAGCTGGTGGCCGTGGCGGAGAAGGACGCCTGGTTCACGTACTACTACTGGCTCGACGACGCCCGCGCCCCCGACTTCGCCCAGCTCGTCGAGATCCACCGCAAGCCCGGCTACGACCCCGTCGAGCTCTTCATGGACCCCGAGGACCCCTACGTACGGCTCAAGGCCGTCTCGGCGGTCGCCCGCAAGAAGCTCGGGATGCGCTACCGCATGGCGGTCGTCCCCCTGGACCCCTCACCTATTCGCGGCAGCCACGGCCGCCTCCCCGAGAGCGACGACGAAGGTCCGCTCATCCTCTGCTCCACCCCCCAAGCGTTCACCGACCGGGTCAGGGCCACCGAGGTGAAGTCCCTGCTCCTCCAGCTTGCCGGACTGCACTGACATTCCCCGTCACGTACCCGGCACCGCACCACTCACCCCGTCAGGTCAGCAAGGGAGATACCCGAACATGAGCCGCACCTCCAAGGACGCCGAACTCGCCCGCAGACTGAGCCGCCGCAACATCCTCGGTGTCGCCGCCGGAGCGACCGCCGCCACGATCATCGGTACGGCGACCGCCCAGGCCGCCGGCCGGGACCAGGCCCAGGGCCCCGGCAAGGGCCACGGCCACGGTAGGGGCAGGCCCGTCCTGCCCCCCGGCCGCCTCGGCATCCAGCTCTACAGCCTCCGCGACAAGATCTCGACGCTCGGCTTCGCCCCCGTCTTCGCCGAGCTGGAGAAGTACGGCTACGACGAGATCGAGCTCGCGGGCTACACCCAGGGCTCCGCCGGCCCCATCACCCTGGCCCAGCTCAAGCGGCTGGCCAAGGACCACGGCCTCAACCCGATCGGCAGCCACGTCGGCTACTACGACGACAACAACCCCGGCGCCTACACCTTCGCCCAGAACCTGGAGAAGGTCCTGGACGATGCCCAGGCCCTCGGCCTCAAGCACATCGGCACGGCCTCGGGCCCCTTCCGCTACGGCTCCACGGTCGACGGCTGGAAGCGGGCGGCCGACGACTTCAACAAGTACGGGGCCGCCGCCCGTAAGCGCGGCATGAAGTTCTACCAGCACAACCATGCCGAGGAGTTCTCCTTCGCCACCGACAAGCCGAAGGTGCGCCTCTACGACGTCCTGCTCGCCGAGACCGATCCCGACCTGGTCTACCTGGAGATGGACATCTACTGGGCGTACTGCGCCCAGTTCCGCTTCAGCAAGCGTGCGGACGGCACCAAGGCCCCGCTCGACCCGCTGAAGTACGTCCTGAAGCACCCGAACCGCTACCCGCTCTTCCACGTCAAGGACGGCGTCCGCGACGACACGACGCGCGACGGCTACCGCATGTCGGACGTGGGCGACGGGGACATCGACTACAAGACGTTCCTCTCCAAGGTGACCAACCGGACCCACCACGGCCGGAGCTACCACCACTGGCAGGCCGAGCACGACAACCCGGTCGACTCGCTCGCCTTCGCCCGGAAGTCGAGCGAGCACCTGCACTCCCTGCGCGAGGGCCGCTGCGGCGACTGACACGCGCCGCGCATGCGGGACCGGCGGGGGCTACCCGATGCCCTGCCGGTCCGGCAGCAGGGCGAACTCCCGGTCGGCCGCCACCGGAACGGCCTGCTCCACAGCCTGGACGAGCAGGGCCCGATGCCGTACCAGCGGCGGCCTCCGCTCCTCCGGAGCGAGCAGCAACAGATCGTCCAGCCCCGCCAGCAGCCGACGCGACACCTGAGGGCTTCCGGCCACACACCACCGGATCTCCTCGAAGCCGAGATCCACCAGGTCCTCCCACGCCGGCCCCTCCTGCACCAGCCGCACCCGCCCCGACCGGTCCCGGTGGTGGACGGTCCCGAGCGGCAGGCGCACCACGGCCGCCAGGAACTGCACGATCCGGTCCAGGCACTGGACGGCGGTGGTCGGATCGTTCACGGACGTCGACAGGGCCCGCAGCGCGATGTCGACAAGCTGACGCAACCCGAAGGCCAGATCCTGGTGCAGGGTGCGCTCCACCCCGACGGAGACCGTGTACCGCAGCAGGCGACGCGGCGGCACGGTGGCGCCGCCGTGGACGGCGAGCACCGGAGTCCCCGGCACCACGAAGTCCCCGATCCGGGGGATCAGCCGCAGCACCACGTCCTGCCGCCGCGCGGCCCGGACGAGCCGCGCCGTATTCACGTCCCGCAGCACCCCGGCCCGCCCCTCGTGCACCACCCGCCCGGTCTCCGGCCCCAGCCCCTCGGGCCCGCCCGGCCCCCTGGGCATCCGGCCGAGCACCCGGAAGGAATCGCGCGCGATCTTGTCCACGACCGGCCCGACCTGCATGAGCCGCAGCGTGGAGCTGACGTAGACGACGAACAGCAGCAGACTCAGCCCGACGAGCACCAGCGTGAGCATGCTCTGCAGCAGCGGAACCGAGACCACCAGGCGCGGGTCCGCCTCGCTCTCGTACGAGGTCAGGACCAGCAGCGAGAACAGGAACGTCGCGAGGAACACCGTCAGCGTGACCTTGCTGATCCGGCTCCGGACGAAGATCCGCACCACCCGGGGCGTGAGCTGCCCGCTGGCCATCTGCACCGCGACCAGCGAGATGCTGAACACCACACCGATGAACGTCATCATCGCCGAGCTGATCGTGGTGACGATCGTCTTCGCATCCTGGACGAAGGAGATCAGGCTGCCGAGCTCGTCGTAGGCCTCCTCCCGCTGGAAAACCGCGACGATCTCCTCGTCCACGGCGGACGCGGCCAGCCACAGGACGAACACACAGACGAACCCCATGGTCGGGGCGAACCAGAACGTGTCGCGCAGATGCTCGCGCAGGGGAGACAGCGGACGGGGCCGGCGGTAGCCGCGATCACTCATGGACGCGAAGGTAGCCCCGTGGCCTCCACGGACCGTGGAGGCCACGGCCGACCGGCCCGCCGCACCGCACTGACCACCGGATATGCAGGTGAAGGGCGCGTCGAACCCCTGGTATTGTCTTCCATGTCGCCGCGGGGAACACACCGCGAACGACAGACACCCTGTCCGGGTGGCGGAATGGCAGACGCGCTAGCTTGAGGTGCTAGTGCCCTTTATCGGGCGTGGGGGTTCAAGTCCCCCCTCGGACACCATGGTCAACCGACCAAATAGAGCCGGTCAAAGCGACACAATGTCGCTCTGACCGGCTTTGTTGTTGGGTGTTCCGCGGAGTTGATCTTGCCGGGCTCGCCGGTTTGTACACTGACGAGCGTGCGGGACCATGCGGCAACCCGAATCGATGCCCGCCCGGCGCCCGCCCTGCGGCGGTACGTCCGCTCGTATGTCGGCTTCGACCTGCGCGGATTCCCGGCCGGGGTGCACTGCGGTCCGCCGGGCCGTGTGCTCACCGCGGTGATCAGCCTGTCCGACCCTCTGGAGATGGCGGCGGGCGTCGACGACGGGTCACCGGTCACCCGGTTCGGCAGCGTGGCCGGCGGTCTCATGTGCCGGTCCGTCGCGATCCACCACGACGGACGCCAGCACGGCGTGCAGGTGTCGCTGACACCGCTCGGGGCCCGGGCCGTCTACGGCCTGCCCGCGGCCGCGCTCGCCCACCGGCTGGTCCCGCTCGACGAGCTTCTCGGAGCGCTCGGCGTCGAGCTGGTCGACCGGCTCAGAGCGGCGACGACATGGGCGGCGCGGTTCGCCGTGCTGGACGAGTTGCTCCTGCGAGCCGTCGGCCGTGGCGACGGAGATCGCCTGTCCCGGGTGCGCCCCGAGGTGGCCGAGGCGTGGCGCCGCCTCGTCGCGGCGCAGGGCCGCGTCCAGGTCGGGGCGGTCGCCACGGAGCTGGGCTGGAGCCGCCGGTACCTCACCGAGCGGTTCCGCGGTGAGGTGGGCCTGTCACCGAAGACCTTCGCCCGCGTTCTGCGCTTCGAGCACGCGCACGACCTGGCGACGGCACACGACCCGCTCCCGTGGGCCGATGTGGCGACCGTCTCCGGTTACGCCGACCAAGCCCATCTCGTACGGGACTGGCGCGAGTTCACGGGCCGGTCACCGACGGCCTGGCGTCGCGGTGAGGTCCTCCTCGGGGCCGGTTAGTCACCGACCGGCTGCCTGCCGCGCGGACTTCCGTTCCCCCTTCCTTTCCTTCGGTCTCCTTCCCTTTCCTTCAAGACCGCCCGGACGCCGTCCTGTGACGATCGTCCGCATGAGACTCGTCAACCACGAACGCAACGCCATCGACCTGCGGACAACCCCCGTGCACCTCGGGCTGGGATCGCGAGCGAAACCCGTCGAGGGCTTCGCCTGGGACCCTGAGGTGCTCCAGGCATACAGCGCCGCCGTCGCGGCGGACGGTGGCGAGGGCCGGATGGTGGCCATCTTCGACGGCGACGGCCCCGGCGACCACTGGGAGCGCCACCCGGCCGGCGACGAACTGGTCGTCTGCCTCACCGGGTCCGTGACGGTCACCCGCGACGTGGACGGGGTGCCCGAGCGCGTTGTGCTCGGGCCGGGCGAGGCTACCGTCAACCCGGCCGGGGCATGGCACGCGGTCGACATGGCGGGGCCGGCGTCCATCCTGGCCGTCACCGCCGGCCTCGGCACCGACCACCGTTCCCGGACCGACGCCCTCCCCACCGAGCACGTCGGTACGCCCGGCCCGCCAGCGCCGTGACGACACGCGTCGCGTGCCTCGGCGACTGCCTCACCCGCGCGCAGCACAGCGTCGACTACCTGGACCTCCTCGAACGGCGCCACCCTCCAGGCCACCTGCCGATCGCCCGCTTCGGAGCCAACGGCGACTTCGCCTACAACCTGTTGCGGCGCCTCGATCCCGTCGTCGCGGACCCGCCCGACGTGATCACCGTGCTGATCGGGACCAACGACGCCCGAGCGAGCCTCGCCGGCTACCCCGTCGAGCGGGTCACGAAGCGCAAACACCTCCCCGAGCGCCCCTCGGCCGGCTGGTTCCAGCAGTGCCTGGGACCCGTTGTCGAACGGCTGCGAACGGAGACCGACGCGGCGATCAGTCTGCTGTCGCTCCCGGTCCTCGGCCAACAACTCGACGGAGCGCCCGCGCAGGCATCGCAGACGTAAGCCGGATGATCGCCGAGGTCGCCACCGCCGGCGACGCGGCCTGCCTCCCGCTCCATGAACGCCAGGTCGAGGAGGTACGCCAGGCGGACCCGCCGCCGATCCCGTACCGGGCGCCGACGCCCGCGGCCGGAGTCGGCGTCCTCCTCCGGACCGCCGTGCTGCGCCACAGCCTCGACACGATCTCGCGGCGCCGAGGTCTTCTGCTCACGACCGCCACATCCACCAGAACAGCCGTGGCGCCGCCCTGGTCGCCGAGGTCGTCGACACCTGGCTGCCGACCCGGAGCGCGTAGCCCGGCGGTTTGAACCCTCCCCCGCCCTCCTCCTGTCACGATCCGGTCTCGGACACGGAGGGGGGTCTTGTTTTCAGCCATGTAATCGATTCCAATCATCCCTGTAATCGATTCCACGGCGTCGTGCGAGCGGTCCGCCCCCTGGTTTCGAGGTGTACGGAAACCACAAGGAGGTGGTCCGGACATGGCGAGCATCAAAGATGTCGCGGCCCAGGCGGGGGTCTCCGTCGCCACGGTCTCGCGGGTGCTGAACAGCCATCCGTCCGTCAGCGAAGAGGCGCGCACCCGCGTCCTCGCCGCCGTCGACGTCCTCGGCTACCGACCCAACGCCGTGGCCCGCTCGCTGCGCACCGCGCAGACCCGCACCCTCGGCCTGGTCATCAGTGACGTACTCAATCCGTACTTCACCGAGCTGGCCCGCTTCGTCGAGGAGGAGGCCCGCGCGCTCGGCTACAGCGTCATCATCGGCAACGCCGACGAGCGGCCCGACCTCCAGGACCACCACATCCGCACGCTCATCGACCGAAGGATCGACGGGCTGCTCGTCTCGCCCGCCGACGGCGGCTCCCCGCTGATGCGGGAGGTCGCGCTGAGCGGTACGCCGATGGTCTTCGTGGACCGCTGGATCCCCGGCATCGACGTGCCCGTCGTCCGGGCCGACGGTACGGGTGCGGTCAAGGACCTGGTGGCGCACCTGTACGGCCTCGGCCACCGCAGGCTCGCGATCATCGCCGGGCCCGCGGCCACCACCACCGGCAACGAGCGCGTCGAGGCCTTCCGGGACGCGATGCGTGAGCTCGGCCTCGCGCTCCCCGACGCCTACATCGGGCAGGGTGACTTCCAGGCCGCCAGCGGACGGCGGGCCACCGAGGGGTTCCTCGCCCTGGACGAGCCGCCCGAGGTCGTGTTCGCCGCCGACAACCTGATGGCGCTCGGCGCGCTGGACGCGATCCGGGCCCGGGGACTGCGGGTTCCCGACGACATCGCGCTCGCCGCCTTCGACGACATCCCGTGGTTCGTCCACACGGCCCCGCCGATCACCGCCATCGCCCAGCCGACCGCGGACCTGGCCCGCGCCGCCGTACGCGCGCTGGCCGACCTGATCGAAGGACGGACCCCGCAGTCCGTCACCCTGCCCGCCCGTCTCGTCGTACGCCGCTCGTGCGGACAGGACGCGACCGACCAGAGGAGCGACCGGTGACCGCACCGGAGAAACAACTGGTGCAATCCTCCGACGAGTTGCTGCGCATCGAGGGTCTGCGCAAGACCTTCCCCGGCGTCGTGGCTCTCGACAACGTCGACTTCGACCTACGCAGAGGCGAGGTCCATGTCCTGCTCGGCGAGAACGGAGCCGGGAAGAGCACCCTCATCAAGATGCTCTCCGGCGCCTACCGTCCCGACCACGGGCGGATCCTCGCCGAGGGCCGTGAGGTGCGCATCAACGACGCGCAGGACGCCGAGGGGCTCGGCATCGCCACCATCTACCAGGAGTTCAACCTGGTACCCGATCTGACGGTGGCCGAGAACATCTTCCTCGGCCGTCAGCCGCGCCGCTTCGGTCTCATCGACCACCGGCGTATGCGGGCGGACGCGGAGAAGCTGCTGCGCCGCGTCGGCGTCGACGTGCGCCCGGATGCCAAGGTCCGCGAACTGGGCATCGCCCGGCTCCAGATGGTCGAGATCGCCAAAGCGCTCAGCCTCGACGCACGCGTTCTGATCATGGACGAGCCGACCGCCGTGCTGACCTCCGAGGAGGTCGACAAACTCTTCGCGATCGTCCGGCAGTTGCGCACGGACGGCGTCGGGATCGTCTTCATCACCCACCACTTGGAGGAGATCGCCGCGCTCGGTGACCGCGTCACCGTTCTCCGCGACGGCCGCAGCGTCGACCAGGTGCCCGCCTCGACACCCGAGGACGAGCTCGTCCGGCTCATGGTCGGCCGCAGCATCGAGCAGCAGTATCCGCGCGAACGCCCCGACACGGGCGAGGTGTTGCTGTCCGTCCAGGGACTCACCCGGGGCGGGGTCTTCCATGACATCAGTTTCGACGTGCACGCCGGTGAGGTCGTCGGTCTCGCCGGACTCGTCGGTGCCGGTCGTACGGAGGTGGCGCGCGCGGTCTTCGGCGCGGACCCGTACGACGCGGGCACCGTCGACGTACGCGGCGAACGTCTCACCCGGCACGACGTGCCGGCCGCGATGGGCGCCGGGATAGGCCTCGTACCGGAGGACCGCAAGGGCCAGGGCCTCGTCCTGGACGCCTCCGTGCAGGAGAACCTCGGCCTGGTCACCCTGCGTTCCGCGACCCGCTCCGGGCTCGTGGACCTGAAGGGGCAGCGTACGGCGGCTGCCCGCATCGCTCAGCAGCTCGGCGTCCGCATGTCCGGCCTCGGCCAGCACGTTCGCACCCTCTCCGGCGGCAACCAGCAGAAGGTCGTCATCGGCAAGTGGCTGCTGGCCGACACCCGGGTGCTCATCCTCGATGAACCCACCCGGGGGATCGACGTCGGCGCCAAGGTCGAGATCTATCAGCTCATCAACGAGCTCACCGCATCCGGCCACGCCGTCCTGATGATCTCCAGCGACCTGCCCGAGGTCCTCGGCATGAGCGACCGGGTGCTGGTCATGGCCCAGGGCCGGATCGCCGGCGAACTCCCCGCCGCCGAGGCCACCCAGGACGCCGTCATGGCCCTCGCGGTCTCCGCCGTCGTGACGCACGAACCCCACGAACCCCACGCATCGAAGAATCACCCCGCACCGAAGAAGGAAGAAGAGGAGGGCCCCCGTGGCCACTGAGACACTCAAGAGTGACACGGGCGCGGGTGGCACCTCCGTGATACGCCGCGTCCTGCTCGACAACGGCGCCCTCAGCGCCCTGGTCGTCCTGGTGGTGGCGATGTCGCTGCTCTCCGGCGACTTCCTGACCACCCAGAACCTGCTGAACGTCGGCGTGCAGGCGGCCGTCACCGCGATCCTCGCGTTCGGCGTCACCTTCGTCATCGTCTCGGCGGGCATCGACCTGTCCGTCGGTTCGGTGGCGGCCCTGTCGGCGACGGTCCTGGCCTGGTCGGCGACGTCCGCCGGCGTCCCGGTCGTCCTCGCGGTCGTGCTCGCGATCGTCACGGGCATCGCCTGCGGCTTCGTGAACGGCGCCCTCATCTCGTACGGCAAACTCCCGCCGTTCATCGCGACGCTGGCCATGCTGTCGATCGCTCGCGGGCTATCGCTCGTCATCTCGCAAGGCAGCCCGATCGCCTTCCCCGACTCCGTGTCCCGGCTCGGCGACACGCTCGGCGGCTGGCTCCCCGTACCGGTCCTCGTGATGATCGCGATGGGCCTGATCACCGCGCTCATCCTCGGCCGTACCTTCATCGGCCGCTCGATGTACGCGATCGGCGGCAACGAGGAGGCGGCCCGGCTCTCGGGTCTCCGCGTCAAGCGTCAGAAGATCGTCATCTACGCGCTCTCCGGCCTCTTCGCCGCCGTCGCCGGCATCGTCCTGGCCTCGCGCCTCGTCTCCGCCCAGCCGCAGGCCGCCCAGGGGTACGAACTCGACGCCATCGCCGCGGTCGTCATCGGCGGCGCCAGCCTGGCCGGCGGCGTCGGCAAGGCGTCCGGCACCCTGATCGGCGCGCTGATCCTCGCCGTCCTCCGCAACGGCCTCAACCTCCTCTCGGTCTCCGCGTTCTGGCAGCAGGTCGTCATCGGCGTCGTCATCGCGCTCGCCGTCCTGCTCGACACCCTGCGCCGCAAGGCCGGTTCAGGCGCGGTCTCCTCGGCCGGAACGGCCCCTGGCGCACCGGGCTCCGGGCGCAGGGGAGCGCTCAGGTTCGCCGGAGCGGCCCTCGCCGTGGCGGTGGTCGTCGGCGGGGTGTCCTACTTCAACTCCGGTTCGTCCGGGGGTGCGACGAAGGTCGGGATGTCCCTCTCGACGCTCAACAACCCCTTCTTCGTGCAGATGAAGGACGGCGCACAGGCCGAGGCCGAGAAGGCGGGCATCGACCTCACCGTCACCGACGCCCAGAACGACGCCTCCCAGCAGGCCAACCAGCTCCAGAACTTCACTAGTTCGGGAGTCTCGTCCATCATCGTCAACCCGGTGGACTCGGACGCCGTCGGCCCGGGTGTCCGCAGCGCCAACAAGGCCGACATCCCGGTGATCGCCGCCGACCGCGGCGTGAACAAGGCCGACGCCGCCACCCTCGTCGCCTCCGACAACGTGGCGGGCGGCAAACTCGCCGCCGACGCGCTCGCCGACAAGCTCGGCGGCAAGGGCAGCATCGTCATCCTCCAGGGCACAGCCGGCACTTCTGCCAGCCGCGAGCGTGGAGCGGGCTTCACCGAGGGGCTCAAGGCGTACCCGGACATCAAGGTGGTCGCCAAGCAGCCCGCGGACTTCGACCGCACCAAGGGCCTGGACGTCATGACCAACCTGGTCCAGTCCCACCCGGGCATCACCGGCGTCTTCGCGGAGAACGACGAGATGGCGCTCGGCGCGGTCAAGGCGCTCGGCAGCAGGGCCGGCACGTCCGTGTCGGTCGTCGGCTTCGACGGCACCCCGGACGGCCTGAAGGCGGTCGAGGCCGGGACGCTGTACGCGTCGGTGGCCCAGCAGCCCAGCGAGCTGGGCAGGATCGCGGTCCAGAACGCCGTCAAGGCGGCGAAGGGCGAGCAGGTCGAGAAGACGGTGAAGGTGCCGGTCAAGGTGGTCACCCGCGAGAACGTCGCCGACTTCTCCTGACCCCGCCCTGTAGCCCCGACCGACCGACGAAAGCAGGAAGCAGAGACATGCCCGACAACGCCCCCGGCGACGACCGTTACGACCTCCTGGTCGTCGGCTCGGCCAACGCCGACCTGGTGATCGGCGTCGAACGCCGCCCCGCCCCCGGTGAGACGGTGCTCGGCTCCGACCTGGCCGTTCACCCGGGCGGTAAGGGCGCCAACCAGGCAGTAGCCGCAGCCCGGTTGGGAGCCCGTACGGCGCTGCTCGCCCGGGTCGGCGACGACGACCACGGGCGGCTGTTGCTGGAGAGTCAGCGCGTGGCGGGCGTGGATACCGACGGCGTCCTGGTCGGCGGCGCCCCGACCGGCGTCGCGCTCATCACCGTCGACCCCTCGGGCGACAACAGCATCGTGGTGTCCCCGGGCGCCAACGGCCGCCTGACCCCCGAGGACGTGACTGCGGCGGCCCCGTTGCTGGCCGCCGCCCGGGTGGTCTCCGTACAGCTGGAGATCCCTCTGGACACGGTCGCGGAGACGGCGCGCCGCCTGGATCCCGGGTCCCGCCTCGTCCTCAACCCGTCCCCGCCCGCCCCGCTGCCCGACGAGGTGCTGGCCGCCTGCGATCCGCTGGTGGTCAACGAGCACGAGGCGCGCTACATCCTCGGCGAGACCGCGGGCGGGTCCCCGGACGACTGGGCCCCGGCCCTGCTCGCGCTGGGCCCGCGCTCGGTCGTCATCACCCTGGGCGCCGCGGGCGCGCTGGTGGCCGACAGCCGCACGGACTCCCTGAACCACCTGGTCAGCCCAAGGGTCGAGGCGGTCGACACGACGGGGGCCGGGGACGCGTTCACCGCCGCCCTGGCCTGGCGCCTGGGCCGGGGCGACGACCTGCGGGAGGCGGCGGCCTTCGCGGTACGAGTGGGGGCGGCGGCCGTCACGTCGCGAGGCGCCCAGGCGTCCTTCCCGACGCTGGAGGAGGTCGACGCGCTGTGAAGAAGTCCGGCATCCTCAACCGCCACCTGGCCGGAGCCATCGCCGAACTCGGCCACGGCGAAACCGTGTTGATCTGCGACGCGGGCATGCCGATCCCGCCGGGCCCCCGCGTGGTCGACCTCGCCTTCCGCGCCGGAACCCCGTCGTTCGCCGAGGTCCTGGACGGCCTGCTCGACGAGCTGGTGGTGGAGGGAGCGACGGCGGCCCTGGAGGTACGCGACGCCAACCCGGAGGCCACCCGCCTCCTGGACGACCGCTTCCCCGACCTGGAACTGATCCCGCACGGCGACCTGAAGGCCCGCACGGAGTCGGCCCGCCTGGTCGTACGGACGGGGGAGGCCCGGCCGTACGCGAACGTGCTGCTGCGGTGCGGGGTGTTCTTCTGAGCGGTTGACCGGCGGTGGCGTGGGCGGGGCTGCGCCTCGGCGGTGGTGCGGCTCCGCCCACGCGACGGGCGGACAGCACCGTCGCGGATGGACTCCACCCCGGTGTGCTAGGCATGACGGCATGCACTCTCCCGTCCCTCTGCCCCACGTGGACCTCACCGATGCGCAGTGGCAACTCCTGGATGAATTGGTCACCGCCGGTCTGACCGACCCGTCCCACAGCATCGACAGCGCTGAAACCGCAGCAGCACGAGGCATCGACCTGCAACTGTTCGCTGCTGATGCCGCCCTCCTCGCCTGGCTGAAACTCACGGAACGGAGCGGCGATCAGTGGGGGGTGACCGATCTGGGGGCGGCCCTTCACTATCGGCGTCTGTACGAGTCGTCTGAGCTCCGGCTGAGCGAGGTGGCCCGGTTCGCGGCAGCCAACGAAGCGTCAGCACCGCAGTTCACACGGGCAGTACGTCGACTCGCGCAGGGCTCGATCTCGTTCGATGAGGCCCTTCGCGGGGCGCAGCGCACAACGTGAGGGCCGGCGCCGGGGTCACGTTTCCTCCGAGTCGGTGAAGAGCGTGCCGACCGGGCGATGGCGAGGCTTGCGGTCGACTTCCCTCGCGAAGATGACACCGGCCGTGATCAGTTCCTCACGCGTGGAAACGGGCCCCGCCAGAATGTCGGTGAGGAGATCGCCCTGGGCCGGGGCCAGGTCCGTGATGCGGCGCAGTACGGAGAGCAGCTCCACCAGCTCCTTCGTCCACTCGGTCGGCCAACTCTCCACATGGAGATCGTCCAAGGGGCTTGTCCTCTTGCTGGTCGGTTTCGCCTTTCGGTATCCGAACCACTTGTTGACGACCTTCATCCCGCCGACGTGGTACGACCAGACGGCTGGCGGTATGGGAGCGAAGGAGCCCTCGCCCAGACGTAACGTCTGAGTCTCCGCCTCGTACCGCACGTGGTCAGGGACGTCGCGGCCGATGTTGGACAGGTAGCGGACCTGTCGCTCGTCGCCCGAGGAGAACCGGACTTCGCCAAGGGGACGCCCGGCCGTCGGATCGCTGAATCGTTGCCCGTAGGTCGAGGCCCACAGGATTTCGGTGCCCAGCGCCGTCGCTCTGTGCCACAGATCAGGGTCCCGGGTCAGCGGCAGGTGCACGCCGGGTGTGAGCAGCTCCTCCGCGAAGCGTTCGGTGAAGCCGCTGTGTCCGGTGACGCCCGCAATGTACGCGGCCAGGTCCGCCGCCCCCACCGGTCCCGCACCCATGACGCGCGTGAGGTGAGCCAACAGGCCCGGGGCGACGTTGGGTGAGCCGTCGGGGTGCAGGAGCGGCATGACACGGCCGCCTCGGCCGTTGAAGTGGTGCGTATCCGGCAGGAGGTGGGTGGCCACGACCGCCGGGCCGGAGTCGATCTCGTGCGAGGACTGCTGGTTGAGGAAGAGCTGGTGGCCTGATTGCGCTGATGCCCAGAGACTTGGCCGCGGGTAGTCGAGTACGCGGTTGTCCGAGATCAGCCACTGCCGGTCGAAGCTGCGGAGGGAGATGCGTACAAGCTCCGGACGGGTGTCCGCCTCGTCGTTCACCGTGCCGGAGCGGGTGGGCACCCCGGGCAGCGGTTCTGTCCTGCTGGTCAGGGTGCGGTCGCAGGTCTCCTTGAACAGCACCGACTTGGTCGCCGGGTCCGACTCACGCACCAGCCTCGCCCAGCGCCGTCGCAGAGTCTCCGCCGACGGATTGCTGGACCAGGATCGGTTCGCGGTTATCCCCAGGGTATTCCAGGGCAGAAGTTCGCTCAGCGCGGGGAAGTCCTGCCAGCCCGAGCGGGTCGATGGTGTGAACGGATCCACTCCTTCTGAATGGGTCTCCCTCCACCCCTCGTCGTCCAGCCGGATGCCGCGCAACTGCCGGAACTTCTCGTCGCGGCTACCTGCGACGGCGCGATAGTGCACGCGGGCCCGACGGTCGCCTCCCTCCACCGCCTCCCCGGCCCTCCGTACGAAGATGCAGATCGCGAGCGGCTGGGCGACGCCCGGGAACACGCGCGTGGCGACCTCGGCGCGGTGCCCTTCGGGGGAAAGGTTGATGATCCAGCCTTCGTCACACGTCCGCCGCAGGTAGCTCCGCATTCCCCGGCCGCCCGGTCCTGTGGCCCACCCGGAGGGGCTGATGAAGCAGACGACGCCATGCCGGTCGTTCTGGTGGGCGTCGAAGACCTTCCAGGTCGCCCACCGCCAGAAGTAGACGTACATGTTCTTGAGTACGTGCTCATAGCGGCCGTTGCCCGGCAGCCGGAAACCGTCCAGAAGCGGGGGTTCCTGACCCCCTCCGCGCTTCTCCACCCACCCTCCGCGGTTCTCGGCCTTGTCGTCGTACGGGGGATTGCCGATGACCACGTTCACCGGGGTGCTGGCCTTGATCCGGTTCGCCCGGCGCCGTGAGGCGGACAGTGCGTCGTAGGACAGGTGCTCCTCCTCGACGAACGGATTGTCGAGGGTGTCCGTGACGAAGAGACTGAGCCCACCGTCGGGCAGCGCCGAGCCGTGACGCTTCAGCAGGTCCGACGTCCTCAGCTCGGCGACGGCAAAGGGGCCCATCTGCAGCTCGAAGCCGTAGAGGCGTGAGGCGAGACGGGAGATCGCGTCGGAGGCCATGGCGGGGCCCGAACGGTCGGAGGCCTGCTCCGCCACCCGGTCGATGATGGTGTGCAGGTACGTGCCCGTGCCCATCGCCGGATCGACGATGCGTACGTCCTCCTCGCCGAATCCGGCCCGCTGGTCCAGGCGCGTGCACAGCACGTCCTCGGTGAGGCGCACCATGTCCTCCACGACCTGGTACGGGGTGTAGTACGAGCCGCTCTTCTGCCGCAGATCCGGGTCGTACACGGTGAGGAAGTGTTCGTACAGATGCAGATACGCATCCCGGTTTCCGGTTCTGATCGCCGGCCAGTTCACCTTGGCGATCGTGCGTTGCAGCAGGTCGAGCGTAACGCTGAAGCGTTCGTTGACGTTGTCGGTGAGCAGCTGCAGCGCCCGGCCCATGAGCGCGTGATCCGCATTGAGGCTCCGGCCGACGTCGTGCAGGCCGACCCCTTCGAGGAGGATGTCCTCCGACCGGGCGAGCAGCAGGGCGAAGGTGACCGCCTGCGCGTAGCCGTCGGCGAAGGTCGCGTCGTCGGCGGTGGGGAAGAGGAGTCGCCGCCACTCGTTCTTGAGGCCGGTGAACGGCCTGGCGCGCAGGTCGTCGTCGGGGTCCGACGACTTGGCCTCAGCGGCGAGTTGTTCCAGGACGGCTGATCGCAGGAGTCGGCAGAGCGGGGCGAGATGCTGGACCAACCGGGAGACGTTGGAGATGTGGGGCGGCTTCCAGTGGAGAAACACCTTCAGCAGAGCGTCGAAGGCGGCAGGATCAGCGGGCGCCAGTTTCTCTCCCGCGCTCCCGAGAGTGCCCTTGAAGTGAACGGTTTCGCCCAGTTGCCGACCGTCACGGAACAGGCGCCACTCGGTCCCGTTGGAGTAGAGCAGGTTGGGCAGGTTCCGGAGCTTCTCCCACTGTTCCCGGTTCCTCCCGCCGAACGTTTCCGGGTCGACGGACAGCCCGGGCCGCTTGAGCTCGATGTAGCCCGTCAGGTCACCGCCGGCGCGTACGGCATAGTCGGGACGAACACCGAGATCGGCCAGGCGGTATTCGTCATGCCAGGTGACCTCATGTTGGTCGTGCCGCTTTCCCACAGCCTGAAGCAGAACTTCGAGCGGCCCACGGATCGATGCCTCGGCGCTGCCGCCACCGGATAACTTGATCTTCGTCTGACGGCCGAATTCCGACACGGCGGCCAACAGCCAGCCGTAAAGCACCTCTGACATATTCCCCCCGGTTCGAGCCGGACGGGGGGGAGCTTAGCTACGCATCGTGCGTAACGGAAGACGCACTGTTACTCAAGGGGCTCAAGGGGCCTCTGACGGCGTCGGGGACGGCATGTTCTCCGTCCCGACCCCCGCCTCCACCAGAAAAGCGCTCGGTTCGCCGGTCCACGACACGTATAGATCGTCCCGTGCCCGCGTGCAGGCCACGAAGAGCAGGCAGCGTTCCGCCAGCAGATCGACGGCGTGCTGAAGGCGGTCCACCTCCAGCGGCGTCACCGCCTTCGGATACGGCAGAGCCTCGGCACCCACGCCGATGACCGCGACGCACCGGAACTCCAGGCCCTTGAACGCGTGCATGGTGCCGACCTGTACGGCGTCCGCCTCCGCGACGGTGTCCCCCCGCAGCCGAGCCGCGGCGATCCCGGCCTGACTGAGTCGCTGCACCGTCTTGTCGCCGTTCTTGTTGAACCGGGCGCTCAATCCGATCTCACCTGCGGCGATCCCGTTGTCGAGCCAGCCGCGCACCCGTTCCACGAGTCCGTCCAGCTCCGCCGCCTCCGAGTCGGTCGCGAGCATCTCCGGCCTCGTGCCGTGCAAGGACGAGCGGTAGCCCAGCAGGGTCTCGTTACGCGTGTCGTCGGCGAGCTGTTCGAAGGGGCGGCCCACCAGGAGCGCCGTCGACCAGCTGGGGATCTCGTGCGTGGAGCGGTGGAGCACACACATGAACCCGCAACAGCCCGACGAGCACCAGTACCCCGAACAGCACGGCCGGCCCACCACGCCGTGGGGAGCGCCTCCGCAAGGGACTCCGCCCGTGCCCCCTGCTCCGCGGAAGCCGTCGCGAGGCAAGGCCTGGGTGACCCACGGGCCCGTCGGGGCCGTCGTCCTGTTCCTGGGCGTCGGCATTGCATCTCGGACGACGAGGCCCGGGCCGAGACCTCGAACGCCGGTCGCACCCCGAAGGTCACCCTGACCAGGACCGTGACCAGGAGGTGGAGGTGCCCGGTCCGAAGGTCACCGTCACGAAGACGGCCACTGTCACCGCCGAAGCCGCCGAAGCCCAAGGGGCCGCCCACCACCGTGGGAGGGGACGGCGAATACCTGGTGGAGGAGGAGATGCGCGCCGGTACGTACAGGACGGCCGGCCCGGGGGACTCCTTCGGCTGCTACTGGGAGCGCGCGAGGAACTCCAGCGGAGAGTTCGACGCCGTCATCGCCAACGGCAACCTGGGGGGCAGCGGGCGGGTCACCGTCAACAACGGGGAGATTTTCAAGTCCACCGGCTGCCAGGACTGGAAGAAGGCCGGCTGACCGCCCCCACCAGCTCCGCCAGCGCCCCCGCGAGCGCGTCGAGTCCAGGTCCCGCGGGCCCGCCCGGCTCGGTCATGTACGTGTCGCGGCGGATCTCGATCATCAGGGCCGTGACCCGGCGGTCCGTGCCGTAGTGCTTCAGCGGGACGTACGTTCCGGCGAACGGGCTGTCGACGCCCGTCCCGCCGAAACCGGCGAACGCCTCCTCCGCGAGGGCGCTTAGCTCCGGCGGGGTGTGGAACGGGTCGGTGCCCAGGCAGACGGGCGGGCGGGGGCCCGTGCCGTGGAGTTCGTACGGGAGCGGCGCCGCCGGGTAGGAGTGGACGTCGACGATCACCGCGCGACCCGTGGCGGCGATCCGGGCGTCGACCGCCTCCGTCATGGCCTGCGCGTACGGGTGGAAGTAGCGGTCCAGCAGGGGGCGTTGGTCCGCGCCCGGGGCGCGCAGGCGTTCGCGGTGGGTCGTGTGTGTGTAGACCGCGCCCATGCCCACGGCGCGCATCTCCTCGCGGTCGTCCGGGAAGCGTTCGGGGTCGACGACCAGGCGGGAGAGGGCGTTGACGTAACGCCAGGGCCGAACCGAGCAGGACTCGGCCGCGCGGGTGGCCAGTTCGGCTGTGTGGGAGTCGGTGATGTGGTCGAGTTCCCGCTCCAGAGCTCCGTCGTCCAGCAGGATTCCGCCGCGTACCTCCTCGGGAATCGTCCGGGATCCGTGCGGCACGTGCAGCAGTACCGGGGAGTCGGGGTTTCCGGGGAGGAGGTGGAACGACGACTGGGGGGCGGTGCTCATGAAGCGGGTCCTTCACGGCCGGGGCTGGGGTCCTGATCGTTTCATCTGCGGGCGCCAGTTGGCGGACCGCGGTGTCAGTTGGCGGAGCCGATCACCGGGTAGTGGTCGGAGAGGTTCGTGTATGTGTAGTTCTTGCCCCAGCTGGAGACCGTCCAGGGGGCGCTCTGCTCCTTGATCACATCGTTCTTCCAGCCCGACGGCTTCGCGTGGCCGGCGCGGTGCAGGACGTGGTCCAGGTCCTCGCGGGGGTCGTTCGGGTAGCGCTCGGCGGCGATCGAGTTGTCGCGGGTGTCGAAGGAGTACGGATGGCCCGTCTTGGTGTCGGCCGCAGTCAGGTCCGCGTCCTTGAGGAAGGAGGCGTACTCGGCGGAGTGCCCGTCCACGTTGAAGTCGCCCGCCACGATGACCTGTTCGGCGGCCGGGATCTTCTTGGCGTCCAGGAAGGCGTCCATCGCCTTGAACTGGAGGCTGCGCATCCGGGCGGCCTCGCCCGCCGAACAACCGGGGTCGGTCGACTGGGCGTGGGTGCCGACGACATGGACACGGGTGCCGTTGACGTTCAGCACGGTGTAGGCGAAGCCCTTGTTGGACCACCAGTCGCCGCCGCAGGCGTCCTTGAAGACGTACTGCTCCTTGCGCACGATCGGCCACTTGCTCAGGATCGTGACGCCGCCGTCCTCCGGGGTCGTCGCCGAGTACGAGCCGCTCGTGGCGTCCCAGCCGCTCTTGCTCCGGCCGACCACCGGGGTCTGGTACGGGTACTGGGCGGCGGAGTTCCGCAGCAGGGCGTCGGAGGCCCCGTTGTCGAAGGCCTCCTGGATCACGACCACGTCGTTGCCCCGGAAGAACGAGGTCTTCGGGATCTCTGCCGCCCGGTGGTCCTGGCCCCAGTTGGGGTACAGGGTCTTGCTGAAGATGAACGCGTTGTACGAGAGCACCCGCAGCGACGGGGTGTCGGCGGTGGTCGCCGCTGCGGCCTGGGGCGTGTTCACGGCCAGCGGGACGGCGGCGATCGCGGCGGAGAGGGCCACGCCGGAAAGGCGGCGGAACGTGGAGTGCGGCACGAGGTCTCCTGCTGAATGAGTGGGGGCGTACCGGGTGACACCCATCAAAGCAGCGGGAGTTACCCACGGGTAGACATCGGATGCCGTGAGTCTGTCCGGTCGGATGCCATCAGGATTCGGCCATGGACCCGCCCGACCGCGCCCGGTTCAGCTCGGCGTATCAGCCCAGCGCGGCGTAGACGATGAGGTTGTCCACGGGGTGCCCCTCCGCGTCGAACGCGCCGTCGCAGGTCACCAGCCGCAGCGTGCTGCTCTTGGTGGCACCGTAGACCCGCTCGGTGGGGAACGCGTTCTTGGCTACGGTCTCCTTGCCCGTGACGGTGAAGCGCAGCGACTTCCCGTCGCCGTTCCGGACGCGTACCTCGGCGCCCTTGCGGATGTCCCTGAGGTCGTGGAAGACGGCCCGGCCGAAGCGGGTGTCGTTGTGGCCGATCAGGACGGCCGATCAGGACGGCCGGGTACGGCTCCGCCCGTGTACCAGCCGGCCGTCATGCCCTTCTCCGCGGGCGGGACCTCGACCGTGCCGTCCGCGTTGAGCCCAAGGCGCATGAGCGAGCTGCTGATCTTGAGGGAGGGGATGGTGACCTGGGTGCGGGGTGCGCAGCTCATGGGCCACATCGCTGACCATGGCCTTGCGCTGCTCCTCCAGACGCGCCCGGTGCGCCGACATGTCGTTGAACGCGGCGGTCAGCCGGCCGATCTCGTCGTCCCCCGAGACCGGCACGGAGGCGTGCTCCTGACCGTCCCGCATCCGCTGTGCGGCCCCGGTCAGCGCGTGCAGCGGGCGGACCAGCCGGGCGCCCGCCAGCACTGATGCGCCCACGGTCAGCGCCAGGACCAGCGCCGCCGCACCGGCGATCTTCGCGGTGTTGGCGGGGGAGAGGTCGAAGCCGGGCACCGTGGCACCGCCCTCGTCCCCGATGAACAGGAGCGCGGGGGAGGCCACGTACGAGCTGAGCTGTTCGCTGCGTGCCGTCCCCACGCACGAGGCGATGGCCCGGTCGTCCTCCCCGGTGAACTCCCGGGGCGGCTCGACCGCCGGGGCGGGGCCCGCCTCGCGCGCGTCGCTCGGCACAGGAGCGGGCCGGGGAGCAGGGCCGGGCACGGGCACGGCGGCCGCCCCGCCCCAGGAGAGGTCCTGGTTCAGCCGCACCTCGCCGCGGCCCTGGCGCTTCAGGCAGGCGTCGGCCAGGTCGTTGAGCGCGGTGAGCGCCTTCTTCTCCGTACGGGTCGGGCTGTCCAGGTCCGAGGGATCGCAGCGGGTACCCAACGCCCGTTCGGGGTCGTTGCCCACCATCTGCACCCGGGGCCGGCCGCTCGGCCCGACGACCGCGTCCGCGGCGATCCCCGCCCGGTTCGGGCACACCGCCTGCCGGTCGGCGGTCCGCCGAAGCGCCGCGCGCTCGGCCGCCGGCAGCAGGAACGGCCCCACCGCACGCGGGTCGACCCGGTCCGCGGCCGTGCCCTGTCCCTCGGTGCTCCGGGCGGCCAGCACGGTGTCCACGGACAACGGGTCGACCACCGCCGAGGCCTCCGGCGGCAGCGCGGGCAAAGTCGCCGCGGTGGCGGAGTCGGCCAGCGGCTGCCTGCTCCGCGTGGTCAGCGCCACGCGCCGGCCCGACTGTTCGGCCAGCTCCCGTACGGTCGCGTCCACCCCGTCCCAGGTCGGGTGGCGGGCCGCGTAGCCGAGCAGGGTGTCGCAGATCCGGGCGTCGGCGGTGAGGTTCTGGCCCTGCTCCTGTCTGATCGCGCCCGAGGTCGTCTGGACGGCGAGCCAGGCGGTGGCCGCCACCGAACACGCGGCGACCAGCGCCGACACGCCGAGCAGCCGCCCCAGCAGGCTCCGCCGCAACGGCACCCGGGAGGACAGGTCCCTACGCACGCCGTGCGGCCTTCGCCGGGCCGGTCAGCTTGTAGCCGACCCCGAAGACGGTGAGCAGGCGCACCGGCCGCCGGGGAGCCGGCTCGACCTTCTTGCGCAGGTTCATGACGTGCACGTCGGCTACCGGGTGATGAGGGGGCGGGTACCGGACCGGGGAGGGGACGGCGTACCGGCGCTGATCCGGAGGCGACGGGTCCGGTGTGGACTTGTGATCAAAGCTGCGCAGATGTCGTACGGGAGTGATCGAAGCGGCATGGAGAAGTGGGCGGGAGCGGGCGGGAAAGGGCGTGATTCCGCCCCACCGGTTGACGGAACCTCCTTATAGTGGTGCCGCGTTGATCGTATGGTCGCAACGCGCGAAGCCGTCGCTACTGGAGTCCGTACGATGACGAACCCCTCGTCCGCCACGCCCGTGCCCCCGGCCGGTGGAGGTGATGGCTGCCCCATGGGCTACGACAAGGGAGCCGTTCCGCTCAGCGGGCCCGCCTTCCACACCGAACCCCAGGTGCTCTACCGCTCGATGCGGCGCGACCACGGCCCCGTCGTCCCGGTCGAGCTGCCCGGCGGGTTCCCCGCCTGGCTGGTGATCGGCTACCGGGAACTCCACCAGGTCACCAGCGACGGGGAGTTGTACCCCCGGGACGTCTCCCTGTGGAACCAGTGGGAGAACATCCCTGCGGACTGGCCGCTGCTCCCCATGGTGGGAACTCCCATGCCGTCCATCTACTTCACCGCCGGAGCCGAGCACCGGCGCCATGTGGAGATGGTCGTCCCGGCGCTCGAAGCGGCCGACCCCTTCGAGATCCGGCAGCACTGCGAGCAACTGGCGGACCGGCTCATCGACGCCGTGTGCAGCCGGGGCACCGCCGACCTCGTCGCCGAGTTCGCCGAGCCGCTCCCCGTCCTCGTGCTCGCCCGGCTCGTCGGCTTCCCCGACGACGAGGGCGCCGACATCGCCCAGGTGCTCAAGGACCTGGCCGACGGCGGGCCCGGCGCCCAGAAGGCCCACCTGCGCTTCGGCGAGCACATGCACCGGCTCGTCGCGGCCAAGCGGGCCCACCCCGGGGACGACGTCACCTCACGGATGCTCGCCCACCCCGAAGCGTTCACCGACGAGGAGTACGCGCTCGACCTCATGGCCATCACGGCCGCCGGGCACCTGACCACCGCCGACTGGATCAGCAACTCCACCCGGCTCATGCTCACCGAGGACCAGTTCGCGGACGCCCTCTCCGGCGGCCGGCACAGCGTCGCCGAAGCCATGAACGAGGTGCTCTGGGAGGACGGCCCGACCCAGATCCTGGCCGGCCGGTGGGCCTCGCGCGACGCCCGGCTCGGCGGGCAGAACATCGCCCGCGGCGACATGCTGCTCCTCGGCCTCGGCGCCGCCAACGCCGATCCGCACATCCGGCAGCAGGTCACGGACCAGGCGGTCCGCTCCGGGCGGGGTGGCAACAGCGCCCACATGGCGTTCAGCCACGGCGAGTACCGCTGCCCCTTCCCCGCGCAGGAGATCGCCGAGATCATCGCCCGTACCGGCATCGAGGTGCTGCTGGACCGGCTGCCCGACCTCGAACTGGCCGTCCCGGCGACGGAGCTGGTGCGCAGGCCCTCCGCCTTCCTGCGCGGGATGACCGCGCTGCCCGTCCGCTTCACCCCCGTTCGCACGACAGGAGACGCGTTGTGAAATGCCCGCACACCGGAGCCGCGGAAGCCGACCGGGACGCCGGGACCATCACCATCGACCCCATGGTCCAGGACCTGGACGGTGAGACCGCGCGGCTGCGCGACGCCGGTGTGCTCGCCCGGATCGAGCTGCTCGGGGTCCCCGCCTGGACCGTCACCCGGCACGCCGAGGCGCGTCAACTCCTGGTCGACCCGCGGTTGGTGAAGGACATCAACGTCTGGGGGCTCTGGCGGAGCGGGGTGGTCACGCACGCGTGGCCGCTGATCGGCATGATCGACGCCGGGCGCTCCATGTTCACCGTGGACGGGGCCGAGCATCGTCGGCTGCGCACCAAGACCGCGCAGGCGCTCACCCCCCGGCGGCTCGAAGCGATCCGCCCGACCATCGAGAAGTTCACCGACGAGCTACTGGACGACCTCGACGCGGCGCGGGGCGAGGACGGGGTCGTCGACCTGAAGGCCGTCTTCGCCCAGCCGCTCCCGATGCGCGTCGTCGGCCTGCTGATGGGCGTCGACGAGTCCCAGCACGCGATGCTGACCCGGCAGTACAAGGCGTTCTTCTCCATGCTCACCCCGCAGGAAGAGCGCCTCGCGCTCCTCGCCGAGCTCGACGTCTTCTACACCGACCTCGTACGCGAGAAGACCGCGCACCCGACGGACGACCTCACCAGCGCGCTGATCCTGGCCGAGGAGGGCGGCGAGCCGCTCACCGAGGAGGAGGTGGTGGGCAACCTGAAGGCCATGGTCGCCGCCGGGCACGAGACGACCATCGGGCTCATCCTCAACGCCGTACGCGCGCTGCTCTCCCACCCGGACCAACTGGCGAAGGTGCTCTCCGGCGAGGTCGGCTGGGACGCGGTGATCGAGGAGACTCTGCGCTGGGACACCCCCACCACCCACCTCCTGATGCGGTTCGCCACCGAGGACATCACCGTGGGCGACACCGTGGTCAAGCAGGGTGAGGGCGTCGTCATCTCCTACCGCGCCATCGGCCGCGACACCGAGCAGCACGGCGACGACGCCGACGCCTTCGACATCACCCGCGCCACCCGCAACCGCCACATGACCTTCGGCCACGGCCCCCACATCTGCCCCGGCGCCGCTCTCTCCCGCGTGGAGGCGGCCGTCGCCCTGCCCGCCCTGTTCGCCCGCTTCCCCGGACTGCGGCTCGCCGCCCCTGACGCGGAGATCACCAAGCTTCCGGTGATGACGCAGAACGACATGGCGGCCTTCCCGGTGCTGCTGGGCTGAGACCCGGGGAGCCCCGGACCGGTTCGCCGCGCGCCGTCCACAGGCACCCCGACGCCGCACCCCTGGAGGGGTGCCCACAGGTGTCCGCACGCGCCTCGCGAGTGAGGTGCGTCACCCAGAGTGAAATTCTTGGCATACATTCCGGCGGACGGGGGAGGGGCCCCGACCGCTGGTGTGGCCGTACCCCGGTCCACCGCACAAAACGCCCTCGGCCGAACCGGCGAGGGTACTTCGGGTACGGAAGGCAGAACACGACATGTCGGCGCTCAGCACCATCCACATCGACGGCATCTGGCGGGCCGCCGGATCAGGCGCGACGCGCGAGATCCTCGACCCCGCCGACGCCACCGTCCTGGCCGTCGTCGCCGAGGGCGGCGCCGAGGACACCGATGCGGCGATCGCGGCGGCGCGGCGCGCCTTCGACGACGGCCCCTGGCCGCACAAGCCCGTCGCCGAGCGGGCCGGACTGCTGCGCCGGGTCGCCGAGCTGCTCCAGCGGGACCGCGAGGAGATCGCGATCACCGAGAGCCGCGACACCGGCAAGACCCTCGAAGAGGGCCGGGTCGACGTCGACGACGTCACGAACGCCTTCCGCTACTTCGCCGACCTCGTGATGAACGAGAGCGGCGGCCGGGTCGTCGACGCGGGCGACCCCGACGTCCACAGCATCGTCGTGCACGAGCCCGTCGGCGTCTGCGCCCTGATCGCCCCCTGGAACTACCCCCTCCTCCAGGCCAGCTGGAAGATCGCCCCGGCCCTCGCCGCCGGCAACACCTTCGTGCTCAAGCCCAGCGAGGTCACCCCCCTCTCCACCGTCCACCTGATCAAGCTCCTCGCCGAGGCCGGCCTGCCCGACGGTGCCGCCAACCTCGTCACCGGCGCGGGCGACCCCGTGGGCGCCCGGCTCTCCGAGCACCCGGACGTGGACCTGGTCTCCTTCACCGGCGGCCTCGCCAGCGGTACGAAGGTGGCCCAGGCCGCCGCGCCCACCGTGAAGAAGGTGGCCCTGGAGCTCGGCGGCAAGAACCCCAACGTGGTCTTCGCCGACGCCTGCGCCACCGAGGACGGCTTCGACACCGCCGTCGACCAGGCCCTGAACGCCGCCTTCTTCCACAGCGGCCAGGTCTGCTCCGCCGGGGCCCGCCTGATCATCCAGGACACGATCAGCGAGCGGTTCGTCACCGAGCTGGCCCGCCGCGCCGACGCCATCCGCCTCGGCCGGGGCACCCTCGACGGCGTGGAGTGCGGCCCCCTCGTCTCCGCCCAGCAGCTCGCCAAGGTCGAGGCGTACGTCGCCTCCGCCCGCGAGGAGGGCGCGATCGTCCGGGCCGGCGGCGAACGCCCGGAGCCCAGCGACGTACGCCCCGAAGGCGGCTACTTCTACCGGCCGACCGTCCTCGACGGCTGCCACCGGGAGATGAAGGTGGTGCGCGAGGAGACCTTCGGCCCGATCCTCACCGTCGAGACCTTCCGTACCGAGGAAGAAGCCATCACGCTGGCCAACGACACCGACTACGGCCTCGCCGGCGCCGTGTGGACCACGGACGCGGGCCGGGCCCGCCGGGTCGCCGGACGGCTGCGCCACGGCACCGTCTGGATCAACGACTACCACCCCTACCTCCCGCAGGCCGAGTGGGGCGGCTTCGGGAAGTCCGGTACGGGCCGCGAGCTCGGCCCGACGGGGCTCGCCGAGTACCGCGAGTCCAAGCACATCTACCAGAACCTCAACCCGCGCCCCCAGCGCTGGTTCGCCGGCTGACCCCTGCGGGGGTCCCGAAACGACTGAACCCGGGTGCCCCGCCCGGCTGTTCGCAGCACCACGCACACGCACGAACCTTGCAGAAGGAGCAGTGACCGATGCCTCCCACGCCCCGCAGCACCGCAGTCCCCGACCCCGAAGGCCCCGTGGCCGACTACGTGATCGTCGGCGGCGGCACCGCCGGATCGGTCATCGCCTCCCGGCTCACCGAGAACCCCGACGTCACCGTCACGGTCATCGAGGGCGGCCCCACCGACATCGACCGCGACGACGTGCTGACCCTGCGCCGCTGGCTCGGCCTCCTCGGCGGCGACCTCGACTACGACTACCCCACCACCGAGCAGCCGCGCGGCAACTCCCACATCCGGCACAGCCGGGCCCGGGTCCTCGGCGGTTGCTCCTCGCACAACACCCTCATCAGCTTCAAGCCGCTGCCCGGCGACTGGGACGAGTGGGCCGAGGCGGGCGCCGAGGGCTGGGACGCGGCCGCGATGGCCCCGTACTTCGCCAAGCTGCGCAACAACATCGTCCCGGTCGACGAGAAGGACCGCAACGCCATCGCCCGCGACTTCGTCGACGCCGCCCAGGCGGCGGCCGGGGTCCCGCGCGTGGACAGCTTCAACAGCAAGCCGTTCCACGAGGGCGTCGGCTTCTTCGACCTGGCCTACCACCCGGAGAACAACAAGCGCTCCTCGGCTTCGGTCGCCTACCTCCACCCGCACATCGAGGCCGGTGACCGTCCCAACCTCCGGATTCTGCTGGAGACCTGGGCGTACCGGCTGGAGTTCGACGGCACCCGCGCCACCGGCGTACACGTCCGGACGAAGGACGGCGAGGAGACCCTCCTGCGCGCCGCCCGCGAAGTCATCGTCTGCGCGGGCGCGGTGGACACCCCGCGACTGCTGCTGCACTCCGGGATCGGTCCGCGCGAGGACCTCCAGGCGCTGGGCATCGACGTCCACCACGACCTTCCGGGCGTCGGCGAGAACCTGCTCGACCACCCCGAGTCCGTCATCGTCTGGGAGACCGACGGGCCCATCCCGGAGAACTCCGCGATGGACTCCGACGCGGGACTCTTCGTCCGCCGCGACCCCGGATCGCGGGGCCCGGACCTGATGTTCCACTTCTACCAGATCCCGTTCACCGACAACCCGGAGCGGCTCGGCTACGAGAAGCCTGAGCACGGGGTCTCGATGACGCCGAACATCCCCAAGCCACGCAGCCGGGGCCGCCTCTACCTCACGAGCGCCGACCCCGAAGTCAAGCCGGCCCTGGACTTCCGGTACTTCACCGACGAGGACGACTACGACGGCCGCACCCTCGTCGACGGCATCAAGCTCGCCCGTGAGATCGCGGCCACCGAACCGCTGGCCCACTGGCTCACCCGCGAGGTCTGCCCCGGTCCCGAGGTCACCTCGGACGAGGAGATCAGCGAGTACGCCCGCAAGGTCGCCCACACCGTCTACCACCCGGCGGGCACCTGCAAGATGGGCGCCACCGACGACCAGGAGGCCGTCGTGGACCCGCAGTTGCGCATCCGTGGCCTCCAGGGCATCCGGATCGCCGACGCGTCCGTCTTCCCGACCATGCCCGCCGTCAACCCGATGATCGGAGTCCTCATGGTCGGCGAGAAGTGCGCCGAACTCCTTGCCGACCAGGCGCGTGACGCCGTCCCGGTCACCGGTACCAGCACCGGAGGTGATGCCCGATGACCGCGACCAAGGCCACCGAGGCCACAGTTGAGGTCGCCGACGAGAACGCCGTGTTCTCCGTACGCAACCTCTGGAAGGTCTTCGGCCCCAAGGCCGACCGCATTCCCGGCAGCGAGCACGCCTCCCTCCCGCCCGCCGAACTGCGCGAGGCCACCGGCTGCACCGCCGCCGTACGCGATGTCTCCTTCGACGTCCGCAAGGGGGAGGTCTTCGTCGTCATGGGGCTGTCGGGCTCCGGTAAGTCGACCCTCGTACGCTGCCTGACCCGGCTGATCGAGCCCACCAGCGGCACCCTCGCCATCGACGGCGAGGACGTCCTCGCGATGGACCGCTCCCGGCTACGCGAACTGCGCCGCCACCGCGCCGCGATGGTCTTCCAGCACTTCGGCCTTCTGCCGCACCGCACGGTGCTGGACAACGTGGCCTACGGCCTGGAGATCCAGGGCCTCGGAAAGGCCGAACGCCGCGCCAAGGCAGCCGAGTTGGTGGAGAAGGTCGGCCTCGCCGGGCTGGAGGACCGCCGCCCCTCGCAGCTCTCCGGAGGCCAGCAGCAGCGCGTCGGCCTCGCCCGTGCGCTCGCCGTCGACCCCTCCGTCCTCCTCTTCGACGAGCCGTTCAGCGCCCTGGACCCGCTGATCCGCCGAGAGATGCAGGACGAGGTGGTCCGGCTGCACCGCGAGGAGGGCCGCACCATGGTCTTCATCACCCACGACCTCAGCGAGGCGCTGCGCCTGGGCACCCGGATCGCGCTCATGCGCGACGGCGGGATCGTCCAGCTCGGCACGCCCGAGGAGATCGTGGGCTCGCCCGCCGACGACTACGTCGCCGAGTTCGTCCGCGACGTGCCGCGCGAGCAGGTCCTCACCGTCACCACCGCGATGCGCCCCGCGCTCGCCGGGGAGAGCGAGAGCGGCCCGGCCGTGCGCCCCGAGGCCACCGTGTACGAGGCCATCGAGGCGGTCTCCCGCTCCGGCGACCCGATCGCCCGGGTGATGGACGGCGGCCGGCTCGTGGGCGTCGTCGACCACGCGTGCCTACTGGATGTCGTGGCCGGCACGACCGGGCCCGACAAGGCGACCGCCCCCGACGCTCCGGACGGCCCCCGCGAGGTGGCCGTCTGATGGCCACCGCCCAGGCCACCCCCGGCCGCCCCGCCCAAGCGGGCGCGCGCCGGGGGCCGCTGGCCGCCCTCCGCGAACGCCCGGCCGCCGGGAAGCTCCTGCTCCTCGCGCTCGCCGCCGTCATCCTCGTCCCCCTCGTCCACAGCCGCTGGGGCGGCGGCATCTGGCCGGACGCGCTGACCGCCGACCTCTCGGCGCCGCTCGGCGAGGTCACCGACTGGATCGTCTCCAACCGGGACGACCACCCGCTCTTCCTCTACTTCTTCGGCCACATCAGCAACGCCGTCGTGCTCTCCGTACGCGCCGTCTACCTGGTGCTCCTGGCGCTCGGCTGGGCCGGAGTCACCGTGCTGGCCGCCGCCGTCGCCTGGCGGGCCGCGGGCATCAGACTCGCGCTGACCGCGGCCGTGTCGTTCCTGGCCTGCGGGCTGCTCGGCATGTGGGTGCCGACCATGCAGACGCTCGCCCTGATGGTCGTCGCGGTCCTCGCCTCCGTCGTCCTCGGACTTCTCCTCGGCCTCGCCGCCGGGCTCTCCGACCGAACGTTCCGCGTGCTGCGCCCGGTGCTGGACACCATGCAGGTGCTGCCCGCCTTCGCGTATCTGCTCCCCGTGGTGCTGGTCTTCGGCATCGGCGTGCCCGGAGCGGTCCTCGCCACCGTCGTCTACGCGGCTCCGCCGATGGCGCGGCTCACCGCGCTCGGCCTGCGCGGCGCGGACGGCGGCGTCATGGAGGCCGTCGCCTCGCTCGGTGCGACCGGACGGCAGCGGCTGCTCACGGCCCGGCTGCCGCTGGCCCGCAGGGAGCTGCTCCTCGGGCTCAACCAGACCATCATGATGGCGCTCTCCATGGCCGTCATCGCCTCGGTGATCGGCGCCGGCGGCCTCGGCGACCGGGTCTACCAGGCGCTGTCCTCCGTCGACGTGGGCGCCGCCCTCGCCGCCGGCATCCCGATCGTGCTGCTGGCCGTCGTCCTGGACCGTACGACGGAGGCCGCGGGCCGCCGCATCGGCGCCGAGCCCGCCGGGCCGGCCCTCCTGCGCGGCCGGCGCGGCTGGACCCTGGCCGCCGTGGTCATCGCCGCCGTCGCCTTCGTCGGACGGCTCACCGACGGCCGGGTCTGGCCCGACGACGTCACCGTGGCGATCGCCGGACCGGTCAACACCGCCAAGGACTGGATGGTCGACCACCTCTACACCGGCGTGCCCGTCGTCGGCGGCACCGCCGACCTGGCCTCCCACTTCACCAGCGGCGTCCTCAACCCGCTGCGCAGCGGGCTCACCGGGCTGCCCTGGTGGTCGGTGCTGCTCATCGTCGCCGCCCTCGCCTGGACCATAGGCACCTGGCGTACCGCCGCCACCGCCGTCCTCGCCATGGCCGCGATCGGTGTCCTGGGCGTGTGGGAGCCGTCGATGGACACCCTCAGCCAGGTCCTCGCCGCCGTGGCGGTCACCCTGGTCCTGGGCTTCGGCATCGCGATCGGAGCGGCCCGCAGCGAACGCCTGGAACGGCTGCTGCGACCGGTCCTGGACGTCTTCCAGACCATGCCGCAGTTCGTCTACCTGATCCCCGTCGTCGCACTCTTCGGCGTCGGCCGCGCCCCCGCCGCAGCGGCGGCGATCGTCTACGCGCTGCCCGCCGTGGTCCGCATCACCACCCAGGGGCTGCGGGGCGTCGACCCGGCCGCGATGGAGTGCGCCCGCTCGCTCGGCGCCACGACCGGCCAGCAGCTCCGCCAGGTTCAGCTTCCCCTGGCCAGGCCCTCCTTGCTGCTCGCGGTCAACCAGGCCGTGGTCCTGGTCCTCGCCGTCGTCATCATCGGCGGACTCGTCGGATCGGGCGCACTCGGCTACGAGGTCGTCCTCGGCCTCGCCCAGGGCGACCTGGCCACCGGGCTCGTCGCCGGAGCCGCGATCGTCTGCCTCGGCCTGATGCTCGACCGGGTCACCCAGCCCACCACCCGCCGCCAGCGACAGGAGAGCTGAGATGAACCGCTCCCGCACCCGCCTGTTCGTGGCGCTCGCCTCGGCCACCGCCCTGCTCACCACGGCTGGCTGCGGCGCCGCCGACATGACCAAGCAGTCCTCCCCGTTCGCGGCCCCCGCCGGGGTCAAGACGGTCACCCTCTCCGTCCAGTCCTGGGTCGGCGCCCAGGCGAACGTCGCCGTGGCCGAGCAGCTGCTCAAGGACAAGCTCGGCTACCGTGTCGACCTCGTCCAGACCGACGAGGTCCCCGCCTGGGACGCCCTCAGCCAGGGCCGCGTCGACGCGATCCTGGAGGACTGGGGCCACCCGGACCAGGAGAAGCTGTACGTCGACGAGAAGAAGACCATCGTCCGCGGCGGCGACCTCGGGGTCACCGGACACATCGGCTGGTACGTCCCGAAGTACTGGGCGGACAACCACCCCGACGTCACCGACTGGAAGAACCTCGACAAGTACGCGGACGAGCTGAAGACCGCCGAGAGCGGCGGCAAGGGCCAGCTCATGGACGGCTCACCCTCCTACGTCACCAACGACGTGGCCCTGGTGAAGAACCTCAACCTGGACTACAAGGTGGTCTTCGCCGGCTCCGAGGCGGCCCAGATCACCCAGATCCAGCAGTTCGCCAAGGAGCAGAAGCCCTTTTTGAGCTACTGGTACCAGCCGCAGTGGCTGTTCAACGAGGTGCCGATGGTCGAGGTGAAGCTCCCCGAGTACACCGAGGAGTGCGCGGCCAAGGACCCCGAGGACATCGACTGCGCCTACCCGACGACGCCGTTGCAGAAGTTCCTCAACGCGGACTTCGTGGAGCGCGGCGGCGACGCGGCCTCGTTCCTGAAGAAGTTCCGGTGGTCGGAGAAGGACCAGAACGAGGTCTCCGAGATGATCGCCCAGCAGCGGCTCACCCCGGAGGAGGCGGCGAAGCGCTGGATCGACCGCCACCCGGACGTCTGGAAGAAGTGGCTGGAGAAGGCCTGACGGGACGGACGGCTGCCGTGCGCACCGCACGGCAGCCGTCCCGCTCGCTGTATGCCTACCGTGCCCGCACCGTGGCCGACACATCCCGGTCCGGCTGGAGCGTCAGGCTCGGTACGGGCTCGATGACGCCCGGCTCGACGTCCAGCTCGAAGCGCCGGGCCAGCACGGCCAGGATGAGCACCGACTCGACCATCGCGAACCGGGTCCCCAGGCATACCCGGGGCCCGCCGCCGAACGGGAACCAGGCGTATTCGGCGATCTCGTCCCCGCTCTCCGCGTCCCAGCGCTCCGGGCGGAACTCCTCCGGCTCGGGGAACCACCGCGCGTCGCGGTGCGTGGACCACTGGCTGCTCCAGACCCGGGTCCCCTCCTCTATCGGCAGACCGCCGAGCCGGGCCCCCTCCCTCGCGACGCCCGTGATCAGCCAGATCGTCGGATACAGCCGCAGGGTCTCCTTCACCACGGCCTGGGTGTACGTGAGTTGGGCGTAGTCCTCGAAACCCGGCTCCCGGTCGCCGAGCACCCGGTCCAGTTCCTCGGTGAGCGCGGCCCGCACCCGCGGATCGCGGGAGAGCAGGTACCAGGCCCACACCAGGGTCGAACTGGTCGTCTCATGGCCGCCGATGTACAGGGTGACCGTCTCGTCGCGGATCTCCTCGTCGCTGAGCCGCTCGCCGCTCTCGTCGACCGCGGTGAGCAACCGGCTGAGCAGGTCCGGGCGTTCGGTCCCCCCGTCGCGGTGCCGGGCCACCACCCGCCTCACCTCGGAGTCGATGACCGCGGCCGCCTTCTTGATCCGCGCCCGGCCGGGCGTCGGCACCCAGTCGGGCAGCAGCGCCCCGATCCCGGCGAACTCCTTGCCGATCTCCAGCTGGGCCACATCCATCGCCCGGCCCATCGCCTCCGAGTCCGCCGGGGTGTCCACGCCGAAGATGGTGCGCACCGCGATCTTCTGTGTCAGGGCCGCCATCTCCCGCTTGATGTCGATGCGTTCACCGTCCGACCAGGCGTCGGCCAGCTCCACCGCACAGGACGCCATGGTGGCCGCGTACGACCTGACCTGTTTGGGCCGTACCGAGGGCTGCACCAGCGACCGTTTACGCCGCCATTCCCGGCCCCGCGCCACGATGAGCCCGTTGCCCAGCACCGCCCGGAACGCGACGCCGAGCGAGGGCTGGTCGAAGGTGCGCTCGGTCCCGGTGAGCAGCTCGCCTATGCACTCCGGGTCGGAGATGAACACGCACCGGTTGCGCCCGAACCTCCACCGCACCATGTCCCCGTGGCCCCGCAGGAGTTCGAAGAAGGCGAGGGGGTTCTTCGCGAACTGCGGCAGGTTCCCGAGTAACGGCAGCCCCTTGGGGCCCGGTACGAGAGCATGGCCGCGAGGCGGGGTGCCGAGCGCCGGGCCGGTCTGCGTGGACATCGAAAGGACTCCGCTCCCTGGGGCGCGCCACGGGCGGCGCGCGATCGTTCGCACCTCATCGAACGTGATGAGGCCGGCACTCCGCCAGGGCGGCGGACCGGCGTGGACGGGATCCGTCATCAGCCTTGTGGAGTACGCGAGTTGTCGAGCGTAGTCGCAGCGGCCGCCGGATTCGAACAGGAGATGACGGTCGATCTTCCTTCTCATGTGACCATCCCGTCATGTCGGTCGATGCAACGGCGGGCCGCGCCCGAGCGCTGACCGCCGTGACGGCCAGGGCCACTACGGCCCCGGCCATCGCCGCGCCGAGCGTGACCACCGCGAACACGGTCACCCACGGGTTGTCCGCGAAGCACTGCCCCACCGGCCGTGCCTCCCCGTCTCGAAGCGGTCCCGTTCAGGATCTTCGAGGGGCGGGGAGGCTGCCTCCCGGCCGTATGTCCCTCAGACGCCGTGCGGCACGTGCGCCGGGCGGCCCCGGCCCCGCGTCAGCGAGAAGCCGAACACGGCCGCGAACGCGGCGAGCACGCCGCCGCCGACCGTCCACAGCCAGCGGGTCGTCCACCAGCCCGAGGCCCAGCCGTCCTCCGGCTCACCGGCCGACGTCTTGGGCGCGGCCGACGCACCGGTCACCGAGATGCCCGGTACCAGCGGCTCGGCGAGCGCGCCGTCCACGTGATGGGCGCCGCCCTGGTCCACCGTGTCGGCCCGCACCTCGGCCTCGAACGGCAGCCCGAGGTCGTTGGCCGGGAGGTTCACGACCGTCAGCCGCACGTAGTAGCTGCCGGGCAGCGGGTCGTTCGCCCACGGCTCGGACCAGGATCGTACGGTGCGCAGCACACAGGAGAGCTCGACCGCCGACGCGTCGGCCGCCGCCTTGCGGGTCTGGTGGCCGTACTGGCACGCCTGGCGGCGGCGCAGCCCGTCGTACACGTCGATCTGCCAGGTGGAGCCCGAGCGCCCCGCCTCGCTCTCCGGGAGCTTCACCGTCGCCTTCACGGTGGCGCGCTGGCCGGTGTCGGCGGGGAACACCCAATACAGATAGTCGCCCGCCGACGCCTGCGCGGTGCCGGTCTGCCCCTGCTGGAGCGCGGTCGCCGTGCGGAAGGTGGTGCCGGCCTCGGTGGGGCCTGAGCCCTGGTCACCGGGGCTCGCGCTCGCCGACGGGTCGTCGGCCACGGCCGCGCCCGCCGAGGTGAACAAGGTCAGCCCGGCGAGCAGCGACCCGGCGAACGCGCGCCGCGCGCCACGGGTGCGGCGGGAAGTCGTCGTCACCATCAGTTGGTCCTCCATACGGCGATGCGCCAGCGCGTGAGCCAGCCGGTCAGCAGGCCCGCGACCAGTCCGGTCAGGACGAGGACGCCGAGCAGCCACCAGCCGCGGCCGAGGCCGAAGGCCGCGACGTCAGACGCCTGGTCGGGTCCGGCCACCAGGTCCACGGTCAGCTCGACCGGCAGACCGGGCGTGGTCTTCACCGAGGCGGGCGCGGAGAAGGCGTTGGAGAGCTGGAGGCAGACGGTCTCGGCGGCGGGCTTGCCGCTGCCGTCGCCGCCGTCCTCGATCTCCGCCTTCGGGTAGCGCAGACCGGACGAGATCACGTCCGTACGTCCGGTGCCGGATTCCGAGCCCCGGACGATCTCGCGTCCGGCCTCCGTCACCGCGCGCAGCAGGAGGCCGTAGTCGTTGTCGACGGCGCGGTCCGCCGCCACGCTCACCGAGGCGCGCAGCTCCTGACCGGGCAGCACATCGACGCGGTACCAGCGGTGCTCGCCGATCTTCTCGCGGTCGGTGTAGAGGCCCGGCTCCAGCTTGGGCGCGGCGGAGCAGCTGCCCGCCCCCTCGGTGGCCACCGGGGTGACGACCGGCTCGGCCGCCCGGTCCACCAACTGCTTGACTCGACGCGAGAGTTCGTCCTTGTGCTGGACGGCGGTGTACGTGCCGCCGGTGGCCTCGGCGATGCAGGTGAGCTGCTGGCGGATCTTGGCGTTGGGCACCAGGCCGAGGGTGTCGATGACCAGGTGCGTGCCCCGCGCGGCGATCTCGCGGGCCACCTCGCACGGGTCGAGCGGGCCGCAGGTGTCCTCGCCGTCCGTGATGAGGACGATCCGGCGGGTGGCCTCGCCGCCTTCGAGGTCGTCGGCCGCGCCGAGCAGCGCCGGGCCGATCGGGGTCCAGCCGGTGGGGGCGAGGGTGGCGACGGCGGTCTTGGCCTCGGTGCGGTCCAGCGGGCCGACCGGGTAGAGCTGCTTGGTGTCCTCGCAGCCGACCTTGCGGTCGTCGCCCGGATAGTCGGCGCCCAGGGTGCGGATGCCGAGGTGGACCTCTTCGGGCACCGCGTCCAGGACGTCGTTGAACGCCTGCTTGGCGGCGTTCATCCGGGACTGGCCGTCGATGTCGCGGGTACGCATGGAGCCGCTGACGTCGAGGACGAGTTCGACCTTGGGGGCGGGGGTGGCCGGTGGTTCGTCGGCGGCTGCGGGGAGCACGGAGCCGAGCCCGGCGGCCAGGGTGGCGAGCGCTATGCACACCCCGGTCGTCAGCCGATTTCTTGTGATCATCGCCGGATCTTATGGAAAATCAGTTCGTATTCCCAACCGGGGTCGTCGGCGACCGGATCCTGCTTGCCTGTCAGCCGCCCAGCAGCGGCTCCGAAGCGCGGTCCAGCACCGAGGTGACCCGCTGCCAGGTCTCCAGATCCCGCTCGACGGCGTCGAGTTGACTGCCCGTTCCGCCGGCGCCCCAGGAGGTCGCCAGCGCCACCGGGTCCCCGCCGCCCGCGGCCGACGCGGCGAGCGCGGCCGCGCCCAGGGCGACCAGCTCGCCGCCCGCCGGGATGACGACCGGACGCCCCGAGAGCCGGCGCACCGTCTCCACCCAGCCCCGCCCCTGCGCGCCGCCGCCGATGAGCCGCAGCGGGCGGGCGGCGACCTCGGGGGCGTCGGGGTCCAGGCCGCAGGCCCGTAGCAGCGTGTCCAGGGCCCGCAGGACGGTGACGGCCGCGCCCTCGTAGGCGGCGCCCAGCAGTTGCTGCGGGGTGGTGTCGTGGCGCAGGCCGGTGAGGAGCCCGGACGCGGTGGGCAGGTCGGGGGTGCGTTCGCCGTCGAGGTAGGGCAGCAGTACGGCTTCACCACCGGGGGCCGTGTCCTCGCGGTGCAGGCCGAGCAGGGAGGCGACCTTGTCCACGGCGAGCGTGCAGTTGAGGGTGCAGGCCAGCGGGAGGTACGTACCGTCGGCGGCGGCGAAACCGGAGAGCGCCGGGGCGGTGGAGCGGGTGCGGGAGGCGGCGAAGACGACGCCCGAGGTGCCGAGGGAGAGGGCCGGGTGGTCCAGCAGCCCGGCGCCACCGAGCCCGAGGCCCACGGCCGCGCTCATGTTGTCGCCGGTCCCCGCCGCGACCGCGATCCCGGCGGGCAGCCCGAGCGCCCCGGCCGCCGCGTCGGTGAGCGACCCGATCCTGGTGGCCCCGGTGGGCGCGACCTCGGGGAGGAGCGCCGGGTCGAGGCCGAGGAGGTCCAGCAGCTCCGGGTCGTAGGCGCCGGTCGCGGTGGCGTACCAGCCGGTGCCGGAGGCGTCCCCGGGGTCGGTCGCGGCGGTGCCCGCGAGGCGCTCGGTGAGGAAGTCGTGCGGCAGCCGTACGCCCGCGGCGGCCTTCGCCGCGTCGGGGTCGTTCTCCCGCAGCCACTGCCACTTCGAGGCGGTGATGGAGGCGACCGGCACCGAACCGGTCCGAGCGGTCCACGCGTCCGGTCCGCCGAGCTCGGCCGTCAGGGCGGCGGCCTGCGGGGCGGATCGGGTGTCGTTCCACAGCAGCGCGGGCCGCAGCGGACGGCCCGAGCGGTCCATCACGACGAGCCCGTGCTGCTGTCCGGCCACCGCGATCCCGGTCACCGAGCGGGCGGGCAGGCCCGACTCCTTCAGCCCGGCCGCCACCGCGTCGCCCAGCGCCCGCCACCAGACCTCCGGGTCGCTCTCCCGGGCGCCGGCCTCCCCGGTGACGACGTGCGGGGCGCGTCCCACCGCGAGCTGCTCGCCGGTCACGGCGTCGATCACGGCGGCCTTGGTGGACTGGGTGGAGCTGTCCACGCCGATGACGACGGAACGTGACGACATGGGCGGCCTCTTTCGGAGTGCGGATTCACCTATTCGGTTCTGCCGCGAACAAATTACGTGATCGGCGGCCCGGCGAACAGGCCTCCGGAGGACGTGCCATGGACCAGGGGGTTACGCCGGGCGGAGGCCGCGTGCATGATTAGTCATGACACTGAACAAATAGGGGCGCCGGGTCTTTGACCCCGGCTCCCGACGGCAGGCGAAGGCGGTCGGACGACGATGACGGAACGCTTCACCCCCACCCCCGAGGACAAGTTCAGCTTCGGCCTGTGGACCGTGGGCTGGCAGGGCCGGGACCCCTTCGGCGATGCCACCCGCGCGGCCATCGACCCCGTCGAGTCCGTCCAGCGGCTCGCCGAGCTCGGCGCCTGGGGCGTGACCTTCCACGACGACGACCTGATCCCCTTCGGCTCCACGGACACCGAGCGCGAGGCGATCGTCAAACGGTTCCGGCAGGCCGTCGACGCCGGCGGGCTCGTCGTGCCCATGGTCACCACGAACCTTTTCACCCACCCGGTCTTCAAGGACGGCGGGTTCACCGCCAACGACCGCGACGTACGCCGCTACGCGCTCCGCAAGACCCTGCGCAACATCGACCTCGCCGTCGAGCTCGGCGCCACCACCTTCGTCGCCTGGGGCGGCCGCGAGGGGGCGGAGTCCGGCGGAGCCAAGGACGTACGCCTCGCCCTGCACCGGATGAAGGAGGCCTTCGACCTGCTGGGCGAGTACGTCACCGAGCAGGGGTACGACCTCCGCTTCGCCATCGAGCCCAAGCCGAACGAGCCGCGCGGCGACATCCTGCTGCCCACCATCGGCCACGCCCTCGCCTTCATCGAACGCCTGGAGCGCCCCGAGCTGGTCGGCGTCAACCCCGAGACCGGGCACGAGCAGATGGCCGGGCTCAACTTCCCGCACGGCATCGCCCAGGCCATGTGGGCCGACAAGCTCTTCCACATCGACCTCAACGGCCAGTCCGGGATCAAGTACGACCAGGACCTCCGCTTCGGCGCGGGCGACCTGCGCCAGGCGTTCTGGCTCGTCGACCTGCTGGAGAGCGGCTACGAGGGCCCGCGTCACTTCGACTTCAAGCCCCCGCGCACCGAGGACTACGACGGCGTCTGGGCCTCGGCGGCCGGGTGCATGCGCAACTACCTGATCCTCAAGGAGCGGGCGGCCGCCTTCCGCGCCGACCCCGAGGTACGGGCGGCGCTGCGCGCCTCCCGCCTGGACGAACTGGCACGCCCGACCGCGGGCGAGGGCCTCGCGGAGCTGCTCGCCGACCGCACGGCGTACGAGGAGTTCGACGTGGACGCCGCCGCGACACGCGGCATGGCCTTCGAGGCCCTGGACCAGCTGGCCATGGACCACCTGCTCGCGGTGCGCTGACGGTACGGGTGTGCGCGGGGCCCTTGGAGGGCCCCGCGCACACCCGCCTCACCCCCCCGACGGCTCCGCGTACGCCACCGGGTCGTCCAGCACGTCCTGCACCACCAGCGCCGCCGCGCCCCGCGCCGCGTCTCCCGCCACCGACGACGCGCGGAGCCGACCACTGCCCGGGGACCAGAGCCCCGACACCACCCGGCCGGTCAGCTCCTCGCCGGCGGGCGGCGACAGCCACGGCATCAGGCCCCGGTAGATCCCGCCGAGCACCACCGCGTCCGGGTCGACCAGGTTCACCGCACCCGACACCACCCGGCCCAGCATCCGCCCCGCCTCGGCGACCGCCGCCACCGCCCGCTCGTCCCCGGCCCGCGCGCGCCGCTCCAGCTCCCGCACACCGGAACCGCCCCCGGCCCCCTCGACCCCCGCCGCCCGCAGCAACGCCGTCTGGCCGGCGTACTGCTCCAGGCAGCCGCGGGACCCGCACCGGCACTCCGGCCCGTCCGGGTCCACCACCACATGCCCGATCTCGCCGGCGAACCCGTGCGCCCCGCGCAGCAGTTCGCCGCCCAGGACCAGCGCGCCACCGACCCCGATCTCACCGGTCAGATACAGGAAGCTGCGTACGTCACCGAGGCCGCCGAACCACAGCTCGGCCAGCGCCGCGAGATTGGCCTCGTTCTCCGAGGCGACCGGGAGCACGGGACGGCCGGGGCGCAGAGCGGTGAGCGCGTCGCCGAACAGGTCCTGCGCCGGAACCTCGTTCCAGCCGAGGTTCGGGGCCTGGCGTACCGCTCCGCCGGAGACCAGACCGGGCAGCGCCAGCGTGGCGCCCACCGGCCGCAGCTCCTGCTCGTGCGCCGAGTCCAGGGTCCGCGCGGCGATCGCGGCCGCGCGGGCGAGGACCTCCTCGGCGGCCGCACCCCGGTTGTCGAGGTGTTCGGTCTGCCGGACCCGGCCGGTGCCCGCGAGGTCGACGACGCAGACCGAGACGTAATCGATGTTGATCTCCACACCGAGCCCGGCGGGACCGGTGCGGGCCACCTTGAGCGCGGTGCCGGGGCGCCCGGCCTGCCCGCTGAACGTCTTGCCCGACTCGGTGAGGAACCCGCTGTCCATCAACTGCTCGACGAGCGAGGAGACCGCGGCCCGGGTCAGGCCGACCCGCGCGGCGACTCCGGCGCGGGTCGCCTCCCCGCCCTCGTCCCGCACGGCTCGCAGTACCAGGCTCAGATTGTGCCGTCGCACGGTGTCCTTGTCGGCCTTGGGCCCCAGCGGAGTGAGGATGCTCTTCATATCGTCGCCGAGCCTATGCGATGCCGGACACGGTGGGCAGTGCGGCGGACGGCCCCCTCAGGTGCCGAGATCTCCCCGGAACCTGAAGAGGCCGCCCGTGCTCACGGCTTGGCGCCGCGGGCCTTCAGCATGTCCGTCATCAGCCCGATCTCGGACTGCTGGCCGCTGACCATGCCCTGCGCCAGATTCCGGATGACGTCCGTACCCGCCGCTTCGGCCCCCGCCCGCGCCATGTCCACGCCGGCGCGGTGGTGCACGGTCATCAGCCGCAGGAACAGCACCTCGGCCCCCTTGCCCTCGGCGGCCTCCAGCGCCTCCAGCTCGGCGTCGGTGGCCATGCCCGGCATCAGCGAACCGTCACCGGACGGCTTGACGGTGTGGCCCATCCACGCCATCGGCGGCTTCGCCGAACTCTTGGGCAGGCCCCACATCTCCAGCCAGCCCAGCATCATGCCGCGCTGGTTGGCCTGGGTGTTGATGATGTCGTACGCCAGGCGCCGCACGTCCTCGTCATCGGTGCGGTCCCGCACGATGAACGACATCTCCACCGCCTGCTGATGGTGGATCGCCATGTCCCGGGCGAACCCCGCGTCCGCCGACTCCTCCGCCGGAGCGGACAGCGCGGCCTTCGCGGACGGGGACGCCGCGGACGGCCGTACCACCATCATCGCCACCAGACCCACCGCGAGCAGCAGTACGGCCGCGCCCGCGAGCACCATCCGCCGGGTGGAGGAGAGCGGGTTCGTCGCGGAGGTCACTTGTCGAGCCCACCGGTGCAGGCGGCACCCGGCTCAGGGGTCTGCGGGCCCTGCACGTACTTGGTGAAGAACTGCCCGACGCGGGCGTCGGAGGCGCTCTTGACCTTCACCTGCTTGCCCCACGCGCTGAGCATGAGGGGTTCCTTCTGGTCCTTGACCGGGCTGATGAAGGAGTAGGGGGTGGACTTGACCTTCTCCGTGAGCGCCTTGACGTCCGCCTCCGGGGCCTCGTCGTTGTACGTGACCCAGACGGCGCCGTGCTCCAGGGAGTGGACGGCGTTCTCCTTCGGTATCTCGGCGGTGTAGACGTCCGCGTTGCAGTTCATCCAGACCTGGTTGTGGTCGCCGCCGACGGGCGGGTTCATCGGGTAGTCGACCTTCGTCGCCACGTGCTCCCGGCCCAGGTCGTCCCAGCTGCGCTCACCGGTGACGGGGGAGGACTTGGCCTGCTCCTCCTTCTTCTCCTTCTCGTTCGCCTGGTACACCAGGTAGCCGCCTCCGGCGACCAGCGCGAGGACCACGGCGACCGACGCGCCGATGGTGATGAGGCGGCCCCGGCGCTCACGGGCGCGCTCCTTGCGGCGGGCCTCCTCCAGCTTGGCGCGGCGGGCGTTGGCGGGGGAGTTCTGGTTCTTGGCGGCAGCCATGGAAGGTCCTCGTCGTTCAGCGGATGCGGGGATGCAGACGGTCGTGCAGGAGAGCAAAGGGAAACAGGGCGGACGGGCAGCCGCTCCCGGCCCGGCACGAGGCGCGGAGGGGGAGCGGACCCGGCTCTAGATCCGTTGGACCTGAAGACACAGCTGATCGACGGAGTGGGCACCGTCGTGGGAGGGCCCCCTGATGGCGGCCGCCCCGCTCAGCGGGGCGACGGGCACGAAGGCCACGGGGGAGGGAAGCGCCACGGGCGCGGACGACACCGGGAGCACGATGGCTGCCGAGTGGGTCGAGCCGCCGTGGCACGAGGTCCCGAGCCCCCGGTCGGCGGGGGCGGCCGTGACGACCGGCTCGACGGCCAGGCCGGGCACCGGCGTCAGCGTCCGTACGGGTGCCGGGCCCGGAGCCTCCACCGCCACCGGCACGGCAGCGGCGGCCGGGGTGGTGACCGAGCAGCAGAAGAGCAGGGACAGCAGGGCGAACACCCAGCCCAGCGAGGCGGGCACGCGTGAGCGGCACCGCTGCCGGTCGGTCCGAGCGCTCACCCTGGTCATGGCCCGTCATCGTAGTAGGTGCATGAAGATTCAAAGAAGATGGGTCACCGATTCCGCGGGACAGTGTGCCGGACGGCGGGGCGGCGCGACAGAGGATGAATCTTTTACAGGTGTAATACCTGTTAACGTATATGGGTGAGCGATACATCCACCCGGAGCCGGCCGCCGTTCGCCCGCCCCCTTGCCCTGGCCGCCCCGCTGCGTCTCGGCCGACCCTCGGACACCTGGTTCAAACCCGCGCTGAGCGTCGTCGTCGCCTCCGCCGTACCGCATCTGGCGCTCCTGGCCCTCGGCCGGCTCGACCTCGTGATGTACACGATGGCCGGTTCGCTGTGCGCGCTGTACGGCCACGGCCTGCCGTACGCCCGGCGGGCCCGGACCATGGCAGGCGTCGTGCTCTCCATGGCCGCCGGGCTCGCGGTCGCGCTGGTCACCGCCTCGCTCACGCACTCCACCGCCGTGCTGGTCGCGGTCGGCGCACTCCTCGCCGCCGCGCAGAAGGTGGCCTGCGACGCGGTCCGGATCGGCCCGCCCGGCCATGTGATCCTCGCCTTCGTCAGCTCCGCCGCGCTGTTCGCCCCGCAGCGCCTCGGCCAGGTCCCGGCCCACCTCGCCCTGACCCTGGCCGCGGGTGCGGTGGCCTGGCTCGTCTGTGTGGGGCCCGCGCTGTTCCGCCGTGAGGGGCCCGAGCGCCGCGCGGTCGCCCGCGCCCTCGAAGCCGCCGCCGATCTCGTGGCCGAACCCGGGCCCCGTACGCGCCATACCGCGGCCGCCGCCGTGCACGGCGCCTGGCAGTGCCTGCTCGCCTGCGGCCGGCCCACCCCCGTACGGCGCTCCCTGGAACGGCTGGTCGTGCAAGCCGAGGCGGCCGGCGCCTCCTCGCATCCGGACCCGGACCGGCTGCGCGCCTGGGCCGCCCTGACCCGCGCCCGGGGACCCGTCCCCGAACCGTCGCCCGCGCCCGGCACGGCCGCCGAGCTGTACGGGATCGACGCCGAGCGGGCCGCCCTGCGCGCCTCCGACGGCCGCCGTGACGCCCGCCGCACGCTGCTGCGCGGCCTCGGCCCCGGATCGCACCTGCTGCCCGTGGCCGCCCGTACGCTGATCGGGTGCGCGCTCGCCGGCTACCTCTGCGCCGCCCTCGGCGTCGGCCGCCCCTACTGGGCCATCGTCACCGCCGCCTCCCTCTACCAGGCCAACACCACCCTGACCTGGAACCGGACCCTCCAGCGCACCCTCGGCAACCTCCTGGGCGTCCTCGTCTTCGCCGCGGTCCTGCCGCTCTCCCGCACCGGCCCGCTCGCGCTCGTCCTGTGCTGCCTCTTCTTCAGCTTCGCCGCCGAGGCCCTGATCACCCGGAACTACTGGCTCGGCTCCGTCGCTGTCACCCCGATGGCCCTCCTGGTCCTGGAGTTCGGCGGAACCCACCCGGCCGGGGAGCTGGTCGGCGACCGGGTGCTGGACACCGTCCTCGGCGCGCTCGCCGGGTTCCTCGCGGCGGCGCTCGTCACCAACCGGAGGGCGGCGGGTCGCGTCGAGCGTGCCCTGGAAGCCGCCGCCCAGGCCCGGACCGATGCCGAAAGGGCGTACGCCGACCGGGCCCGGACCGGCCCCGCCGGACTCGACCGGGCGCGCCGCGCCCTGACCGCGCGCCTCGTCGAACTGCGTGAGGCCGCCGACATCGCGGCGGGGGAGTGGTGGCAGCGCGCCCTGCCCGAGCAGCGGCTTCTCGCGGCCGAGCGGGCCGGGCACCGTACGCTCGCCGCGACAGCACAACGGCAGGGCCCGCAGCACCGCGCCCCGGAGACGCGGCGCGGTGCGGCGGCCCCTGCCCCTTCGAACGGAGCGGCGTGACCGACGACATCGTGGCCTTGGTGGTGCGGCAGTGGCAGGCCGTCGATCCCGAGCTCGACACCGGCCCGATGGAGATCATCGGCCGGATCAACCGCTGCGCCGCGCTGCTCCAGCAGGCGGAGGACGCCCCGCTGCGCTCCGCCGGACTCACCCGCCCCGAGTTCGACCTCCTCGGGGCCGTACGCCGTACCGCCCGGGAGCTCACGCCGGGCGAGCTCGCCCGGGAGACCTTCTCCTCGGGTGCCGCCGTCACCAAGCGGCTGCGGGCCCTCCAGGAACGCGGCCTGGTGGACCGCCGGGGCGACGAGCGCGACCGGCGGGTCGCCCACGTCCGCCTCACCGGCGAGGGCCGCGCCCTGGTCGATCGGCTGCTGCCTCAGCAGCTCGCGTACGAGCGGGCGGTGCTCTCGGGGCTCGACGACGGGGCCCGTGGTGAACTCGGCTCCCGGCTAAGCGAGTTGCTGGTGCAGCTGGAGGGGCGGATCGGCGGAGCGCGACGCTGAGGGCTTCGAACGTCCATGGTCGAGCCGGGTCAGGACGGCGGTGCGGGTGCCAGCAGCGCGGCCGACTCCCGCAGCCGTTCGGCCCGTTCGGCCAGTGCGGCGTCGCCCGAGCGGTCGGCCGGAGCCGCGGCCACCAGGGCGAGCCGGTCCCGCCAGCTGGACCCGGCCAGCGAGACGGCGACCGTGGTCATGCCCGGAACGGACGCCCCCCGGCTGACCGCGTGGCCCCTCCGGCGGATCAGCGCCAGCTCGTCCAGCAGAGCCGTCCGCGAGGTGAGCGTGGCCGGGGTGACCGTTTCCAGCTCCTCGTCCGGGTACAGCGCGCACACCTGGTCCGCCGTCATGCGGGAGAGCAGCAACAGGCCGCCCGAGCCCGCGTGGGCCGGGCCGGTCCGCCCCAACTCCAGTGCCACCCGCACCGGATGGGTCGACTCACGCCCGTCGGTGACGATGACCTGGTCGCCCATGAGCGCCACGCTCCACACCGTCTCGCCGGTCCGCCCGGCCGCGTCCTCCAGCACGGGCCCCAGCCGGTCGCGGGCCGCGCGGCCGAACCCGGCGGGCCGGCCCAGCCGCACCAGCTCCGGGCCCGCCGCGTAGCCGCGCCCCGACGTGTCCCGGATCGCGAACCCCCGGCTCTCCAGCGTGCTCAGCACCCGGTGCGCGGTGGACCGTCCGACGCGGAGGTGCTCGGCGGCCTCGGTGACGGTGAGGGTGTCATGGGTGAGGAAGAGCCGCATGGCGCGGAGCCCCGTATCCAGCGAAGCGATCGTGTAGTCACCTGTCGCCGTCATGCTTCCGCCCGCTCCCTGTCGTCACTCCGGGTACCCGCCGACGCCACCGTGGGGCCGTGCCGACCGCCATGATCCTCGCTGCGGCACCGCACGCGTGGCGCCCTCGGGGGGTCCGTGGAATCTGCGGCCGCATACGCGTCAGCACAGCGACTTTCCGGGTCACCCGCCGAGTGGTCAGGAATCTGTTCCTTTCGATCCGGTTCGGTCATTTGTGCCTCTGTCTTGTTCTGCGGGGCGAAATCAACGATAGGCCAGGCGAATTGACCGGGTATCGCCTACTCCTGGCTCAACTTCGTCCCGCCAGCCGGGACATGAGTGGTGAGGCGCGGCCCCTTTTCAACCTTCGTAACTCCTTGCGCACGCTCCACAGCGGTGAGTGGCGAAACTGGCGAGTGTATTCCTCTTCACGGGCTCCCGCAGGGGGTTGGGTGAATATGCCGATCCCCTGTTCTGATCTGGCTAAGCTCACGCGCAGTGAAGTCGAGTTGATGCGAATTCGAGCACTTGTTCATGAGTCTCCGCTCACGTGCGTATACATCCCGGAATCAACCGCCAGAGGGTTTTAGATGGTCCGTGTTGAATCACCGCCGACCGACAGAGAAGTCCCCGTCGTCCGCGTAGTCCTGCCGCCCGTGGTCCTGCTGGCCGGCGCCACCGCCGTCGGCGCGGCCCTGGTGGTCCCGGCCGCGCGGATACCAGTCGCCGTGTGCGGCGCGATCGCCACGCTCGTGGTCGCCGTGCTCACCGTGGCGCTGCACCGCCGCAGGCGCGCCATGGCCGTCCAGCGCGCGGGGTACGAACAGCGCATCGCCTACCTGGAACACCGCATCCTCAGCCACGACTCCGAGACCGTGCGGCTCACCAAGGAGGTCATGCCCGCCGCCATCCGGCGTCTGCGGGTGGGCAATTCGCCCGAGGAGGTCATGCGCGACATCGTCGACGCGGACGCCGCCAACCGGCATCTGCCCAAGGCGCTGCGTGAGCAGATCCACCAGGTCCTCGAAGTCATCGACAACGAGGAGGCCCGGCGTGACTCCGCGCAGCGCGCCTTCGTCAGCGTCGCGCGCCGCGTCCAGGCCATCGTGCACCGCCAGGCCAGTGAGCTGCGGGAGATGGAGGACCACTACGGGCGCAACCCCGAGGTCTTCGACGACCTGCTCCGCATCGACCACGGCACCGCGCTGATCGGCCGGCTAGCCGACTCCATCGCCGTCCTCGGCGGTGCCCGCCCCAGCCGCCAGTGGCCCAAGCCCGTGCCGCTGTTCAGCGTTCTGCGCGGCGCGATGTCCCGCATCCTGGAGTACCAGCGCGTCGATCTGCACTCGATCGCCAAGGTGGCCATCGTCGGCACCTCGGTCGAGCCGCTCATCCACGCCTGCGCCGAACTCCTCGACAACGCGACCCGCTACTCACCTCCCCAGACCCGGGTGCACGTCACCGCGGTCGAGGTGCAGACCGGCATCGCCATCGAGATCGAGGACGGCGGCGTCAGCCTCAGCGAGGAGGCCCGGGCCCGGGCCGAGAACATGCTCGCCCAGGCTCAGGCGGGCATCAACATGAACGACCTCGGGGAGACCCCGCGGCTCGGCATGGCCGTCGTCGGACGGCTCTCGCGGATGTACCAGCTCCAGGTGTCGCTGCGCCAGTCGGCGTACGGCGGTGTCCGCGCGGTCCTCATCGTGCCGCGCGACATGATCACCACAGGGCCCGCCCCGGGCATCGCCCACGGCATCGGCGCCACCTCGCGGCCCACCAGCTCGCTGGACATGTCGCAGCTGCAGCACGTGGTGCCGCCGCCCGGAAAGCGCAAGTCCAAGCCCAAGCCCGCCGCCACCGGACCGGTGCCCTCCGTGCTCGCACCGGCCCCCGCCGCGGCCGCCCGTCCGGCCACGCCCGCCGCGGCCATGGAGGACGACGTCCCGGTGGTCACCGAGTGGACCGAGAACGGACTGCCGCAGCGCCGCAGCCGGGGCCGCGCCCCGCTCGGCTCGCACAACCTGCCGCAGCAGCCCCCGCCGCCCGCCCTCGTCAACGGGGGCCTGCCCAGCCGGGGCGGACACCCGGACGGCGGACCCGGCGGACCCGGCGGACCGGGCGGGTCCGGCGGCGAGAAGCCCCCCGGCCTCTGGCTGGAGGCCTTCACCAAGGCCGTCAACGGCGTACCGCAGGAACCGAAGCACGGCGAAGACTCCGATGACGCGTGGGACAAGGGAGACCTGAAGTGATCCAGCAGCGGGGAAACATGGACTGGATGCTCAAGGAACTGGCCGACGACGTGCCGAGCATCCACCAGATCGTGGTTCTCTCCTCGGACGGGCTGCGCATCGCCATGCACGGCGGCGACCCCGATGTCGCCGACCGCCTGGCGGCGGCCTGCGCCGGGCTGCAGAGCCTGGCCGCCGCGGTGGCCACCGAGATCCCCTACAGCGACGGCTTGATGAAGCTCGTCGTCATCGAGGTGACCGGCGGGTTCTTCTACCTGATGGCGGCCGGGACCGGCGCGTACCTCGCCGTGCTGGCGGGCGAGACCGTCGACGCCGGTCTGGTCGGCGCCCGGATGCGGGACATGGTCGTGCGGATCGGCGCCCACCTGACCAGTCCGCCCCGCCACGGCGGGCAGTCCGGATGAGCGGACCCCGACGAGAACGCCGCAAGACCGATCCGGCGCTCAGCGATCCGGAACGGCTGTACGTGATCACCGGCGATCTCGATGACAGCGAGCGCGCCGCGCTCGACCTGGTCACGATGGTCGTCGCGCAGGCGGAGCCCTCGCCGACGTTCCAGCCGGAGCAGGCCGCGATCCTGCGGCTCTGTCAGGCCCCGTTATCGGTCGCCGAGATCTCCGCCTACCTCAGCCTGCCGTTCAGCGTGGTCACCTCGCTCCTGAGCGATCTCCTCGCGACCGAACTCATCGAGTCGCGTGCGCCGATCGTCCGCGCCACACTCCCCGACAGGTCCCTTCTCGAAGCGGTGATGCATGGACTTCAGAAGCTCTGACACGATCACCGGACCCCGCAGCGAGGACGTCCTCCCCACCACGGCCACCGCCGCGGTGAAGGTCGTGATCGTCGGCGGGTTCGGCGTCGGCAAGACGACCATGGTCGGCTCGGTCAGCGAGATCCGGCCCCTGACGACCGAAGAGACCATGACCCAGGCCGGCGTCGGCGTGGACGACAACGCCGGGGTGGAGACGAAGACCGCCACCACGGTCGCCATGGACTTCGGCCGGATCAGCCTCAGCGAGGAGCTGATCCTCTACCTCTTCGGCACCCCCGGCCAGGAACGCTTCTGGTTCCTGTGGAACGGCCTCTTCGAAGGAGCCCTCGGCGCCGTCGTCCTCATCGACACCCGGCGGCTCGAAGTCAGCTTCGACGTGATCGGCCGACTGGAGGAGCGCGGAGTGCCGTTCGTGGTGGCCGTCAACACCTTCCCCGACGCACCGCACCACCCGGTCGAGGCACTGCGCAGAGCCCTCGACCTGCCGGACGAGGTCCCGATGATCGACTGCGACGCCCGGCTGCGGGCCTCCAGCCGCGATGTGCTGATGACCCTCATGCGCTATCTGCACAGCCTGGCCGTCCCGCTCGCCTGACGCCCCGTCGGCCTCGGGACGGTTCCCGGCCGTCTTGAGGCCGGGAGCGCGCGCCGTTCCCCCGGCGCGCGCCACCCTCGTACACCCTGCCCACCTGCGCCCGCCCCTTGGCCGTCCTGATCCCTGGAGCCACTGTGACAACCCCCTTCCACCACGAGCCCGGCGCCGCCCCGCCGCCCCGGTGCCCGGCCCACAACCTCGGCATCGGCCCCGGCGGCCTGCGCCGGCTGTACGGCCCCGAGGCGGAGAACGACCCTGCCGGCCTCTACGCCAAGCTCCGCGCCGAACACGGCACGGTCGCCCCGGTCCTGCTCCACGGCGACGTACCCGCCTGGCTCGTCCTCGGCCACAGCGAGAACCTCCACCTCACCCGGACCCCCTCCCAGTTCTCCCGGGACTCCCGGCGCTGGCGGGCCCTCCAGGACGGCACCGTCGCCCCGGACCACCCGCTCGCCCCGATCTTCACCTGGCAGCCCGTCTGCGTCTTCGCCGACGGCGCCAAGCACGAGCGGCAGCGCGGCGCGGTCACCGACAGCATGGAGCGCATCGACACCCGCGGGGTGCGCCGCCACATCAACCGCTTCAGTAACCGCCTGGTCAACGACTTCTCCGAGAAGGGCAGCGCCGACCTGGTCAGCCAGTTCGCGGACCATCTGCCGATGATGGTGATGTGCGCGATCTTCGGGATGCCCGAGGAGTACGACGAGCGGCTCGTCCAGGCGGCCCGTGACATGACCCGCGGCACCGAGACCGCCGTGGCCAGCAACGCCCACATCGTCGGTGTGCTGACCCGGCTGGTGGAGCGCCGCCGCGCGGAGCCGGCTCCCGACTTCGCCAGCTGGCTCGTCGAGCACCCCGCCACGATGACCGACATCGAGGTCGTGGAGCACCTGCGCCTCATCCTCATCGCGGCGTACGAGTCCACCGCCAACCTCATCGCCAACGTGCTGCGCATGGTCCTCACCGACCCGCGCTTCCGCGCCCGGCTCAGCGGCGGCCACATGACCGTGCCCGAAGCGGTGGAGCAGACCCTCTGGGACGAGCCGCCCTTCACCGCCGTCTTCGGCCGCTGGGCGGTCGGCGACACCGAGCTGGGCGGCCAGCAGATCAAGGCGGGCGACGCCCTGCTCGTCGGCATCGCCCCGGCCAACACCGACCCCGCGGTCCGCCCGGACCTCACCGCCAACATGGAGGGCAACCGCGCCCACCTCGCGTTCAGTGGCGGCCCGCACGAGTGCCCCGGCCAGGACATCGGCCGGGCGATCGCGGACGTGGGTGTCGACGCCCTCCTGATGCGCCTGCCGGACCTGGAGCTGGGTGTCGAGGAGGGCGAGCTGCGCTGGGTGGGCAACATCATGTCCCGCCACCTGGTGGAGCTGCCGGTGAAGTTCGCCCCCAGCCCGCAGCAGAAGCTGGACTCCGACCCGCTGTCGGTGATGGCCCGCGCCGCCCGTCCGACGGGTGACTGGGAGATCTCCTCCCCCGCGCGTCCCGTCCCCGAGCCCGCGCACTCCCTCGCGGGGATGCAGCCCGCCCACGCCCCGGGCGCCGCACCGCAGCCCCGCCCGGCCCCTTCGGACGTGCCCGCGCCCGTCCCGGCGCCCGGTGAGCCGGCCGCCGGTGCGGCCGTGTTCCCGGGACAGCGCCGCCCGGCCGCGCCCGCCCGGCTCTGGCAGGCGGTCTCCCGCTGGTGGAACGGCTACTGACCCTGCGTCCCGTGGCCCCGGATCCGTACGTCGTCGGGTCCGGGGCCTCGCCGTACGCGAGCCGCCACGGCCGCGCCGAGCCACCCCCGTACCATCGAGCAGCGTGAAGCTGACAATTCTTGGCGGTGGCGGATTCCGGGTGCCCCTCGTGTACGGGGCCCTGCTCGGCGATCAGGCCGAGGGCCGCGTCTTGCGGGTCACCCTGTACGACACCGACGCCGACCGGCTCACCGCCGTCGCCCGGGTGCTCGACGAGCAGGCGCGAGGCGTTCCGGACGCGCCCGCCGTCGTCGCCACCACCGAACTCGACCAGGCCTTGCGCGGCGCCGACTTCGTCTTCTCCGCGATCCGCGTCGGCGGTCTGGCCGGCCGGGCCGCCGACGAGCGGGTCGCCCTCGACCTCGGCGTGCTCGGGCAGGAGACGGTCGGCGCCGGAGGCATCGCGTACGGGCTGCGAACCGTCCCCGTCGCCGTCGACCTGGCCCGGCGCATCGCCCGGCTCGCCCCGCACGCCTGGACCATCAACTTCACCAACCCCGCCGGGCTGGTCACCGAGGCCATGTCCCGCCACCTCGGCGACCGCGTCATCGGCATCTGCGACTCCCCGGTCGGGCTCGGCCGCCGTATCGCCCGGGTCCTGGGGGCGGACCCCGACCGGGCCTGGATCGACTACGCCGGACTCAACCACCTCGGCTGGGTGCGGGGGCTGTACGTCGACGGGCGGGACGAACTGCCCCGGCTGCTGGCCGACCCGGCGCTGCTGGGCTCCTTCGAGGAGGGCCGGCTCTTCGGCGCGGAACTGCTCCGGTCGCTGGGCGCGATCCCCAACGAGTACCTGCACTACTACTACTTCAACCGCGAGTCCGTCCGCTCCTACCAGGAGGCCGAGCGGACCCGGGGCGCCTTCCTCCGCGACCAGCAGGAGCGCTTCTACGCCCGGATGCGGCACCCCGGCACCCCGGCCCTGTCCACCTGGGACCACACCCGTGCCGAGCGCGAGGCCACGTACATGGCGGAGAACCGGGACGTCGCCGGGGCGGGGGAGCGGGAGGAGAGCGACCTGGAGTCCGGCGGCTACGAACAGGTGGCTCTCGCGCTGATGCGGGCCGTCGCCCGCAACGAACGCACCTCGCTGATCCTCAACGTCCGCAACCGCACGGCCCTTTCGGTGCTGGACGCCGATGCCGTGGTGGAGGTGCCCTGCCTCGTCGACGCCAACGGGGCCCACCCGGTGGCCGTTTCGCCGCTCCCGTACCACGCCGTCGGTCTCGTCACCGCGGTGAAGGCCGTGGAGCGCGCGGTGCTGGAGGCGGCGGAGAGCGGGTCGAGGACGGCGGCCGTGCAGGCCTTCGCGCTGCATCCGCTGGTCGACTCCGTCGCGGTGGCGCGGCGCCTGGTGGACGGATACACCGAGGCCCACCCGCAACTCGCCTATCTCGAAAAGCCGTAGGGGTCAGCCTCAGGGGGCGGAGGCGACGCTCCTGGCCCAGCTCGGGGCCACGCCCGCCACCTGGCAGACCATGAGGAAGAGCGGGATCGGCGGGGTGTACGGGGTGAGGCTGTCCGGCGAGTGGATAAGGCGGGGGCGCACGGCGGGGACGTCGGCGTCCCGGGCGTACGTCACCTGCTCGGGCCAGTCCAGATCCAGGTCGGAGCCGGCCGGGACGATCCACCACCAGCGGTCCGCGTCGGCGAACACGCAGCCGGTGCGCGGGAGATGGGACATCAGGCGGAAGCCGTGCCGCGCGGGCACGCCGACCGCGTCGCAGCCCAGGCTGGCCGACATCGAGGGCGGCAGCGACAACTGGACCCGGCCGCCCCGGGATTCCTCGGCGGCCCTCGGGCGCGGTGTGCCGCGCAGCCGGGACAGCGCGTTCCTCAGCACGGCTGCTCCACGCCGTGCGCAAGCTCCGCCCACACGATGCGGCCCGAGTCGTCCCCGGCGTCGTGGGACCCCCACGAGCTGCTCATCGTGTCCACCAGCAGCAGGCCCCGCCCGTGCTCGTCGTCGGAACAGCGGCGCAGGCGTGGGCCGCCGGACTGGTGCCCCTGGTCCTGCACGGCTATCCGCAGCCGCCTGCCGAGACAGCGCAGCTCGCACACCACGCGGGTGCTCGCGGTGTGCACGACCGCGTTGGTGACCAGCTCGGAGACGATGAGAACGGCCGCGTCGTACACATCGCCGCTCAGCTTCCAGCTCTCCAGCCGGGCCCGGGTCAGCTGCCGCGCACCGGCCACCGACTCGGGGTGCGCGGGCAGCGCGAAGCAGTAACGGAGCGCTTCCGTCCCGGGGCTGAGGTCCATGAGCCGGGGGATGAGCGCACTGCCAGGTGCCACGACCGATTCCTCACAGTGGGGGCTGCGTCACGCTTCGTTCCCCGGTGTGAGAGGAGCGGTCATGACTGAGCGAACTGGTTCGAAACCCAACTCTCCCCCTGACGCGAACACTTGGCAAGGGGCACTCTGAAAATTTCAGAGTGACTGTGTCGTTGGGGGCGCACGCGTGGCACACTGCTCGCAAAACAGCGCATGGGGAGGTCTGAAGTGAGCGAACCGCGGTCCGCCCCGACCGTGGGCCAGGTCGTGCTCGGCAAGCGCCTGCAGGATCTGCGGGAGCGCGTCGGCCTGACCCGTGACCAGGCGGCGAAGGTGCTCAGAGTCGCTCCCGCGACGATACGCAGGATGGAGACGGCCGAGGTCGGCCTCAAGATCCCCTATGTCCAGCTGCTGCTGAAGGCCTACGGCATCGCCGACGACGAGGTCGAGGCCTTCGTCGACCTGGCCGAGGAGGCGAACAAGCCGGGCTGGTGGCAGCGGTTCCACGACGTCCTGCCCGACTGGTTCAGCATGTACGTCAGCCTGGAGGGTGCCGCGAGCCTGCTGCGCATGTACGAGCCGCACTTCGTCCCCGGGCTGCTCCAGACCGAGGACTACGCGCGCTCCGTGATGCGCACAGGTGCCGTCGGTCAGACCCGGCCCGAGGACATCGAACGCCATGTGGCCCTGCGCATGGAGCGCCAGTCGCTGCTCGCCAAGGACGACGCCCCCCGGCTCTGGGTGATCATGGACGAGACCGTCCTGCGGCGGCCGGTGGGCGGCGCACAGGTGATGCGCGCCCAGATCGACAAGCTGCTCGAATCCGCCGAGCTGCCCCATGTCACCCTTCAGATAGCGGAGTTCGCGAGCGGCCACCACCCGGGCACCTACGGGCCGTTCGTCCTCTTCCGGTTCGCCGTCCCCGAACTTCCGGACATGGTCTTCAGCGAGTACCTCACCGGAGCGGTCTACTTCGACGCCCGGCCCGAGGTGGCCTCCTACCTCGAAGTCATGGACCGTATGGCGGCTCAGGCCGCAAGTGCACAACGCACGAAGGAAATCCTCCGGGACTTCCGCAAGGAGCTGTGATGAACCACATATACAACGGCATGCCGGCCGCCGACCTCGGCTCCGAAGGCTGGTACAAGCCCTGGAGCGGTGGCAACGGCGGCAACTGCATCGAGGCCATGAAGCTCGCGGACGGCCGGGTCGCGGTGCGCCAGTCCGCCGATCCGGACGGCCCCGCGCTCATCTACTCCAACGGCGAGATCGCCGCGTTCATCCAGGGTGCCAAGGCGGGCCAGGCGGATTTCCTTCTTACCTGACGCGCCACCGCTTATCCTGTCCCCGCACCGAAGGACCCGGCCTCTCGGAGCAGTTGGGTTCGTCCCAGCCAGTACCACCGTTCCGTCCCTCTTCCTGATCGCCGACCACCACCCATGGAGTGCGCCATGACCGGGCAAGACCCTCAGGCCATCGAGATCGACACGAGCAAGCCGCATCCCGCCCGGATGTACGACTGGTTCCTCGGCGGCAAGGACAACTACCCGGTCGACGAACAGATGGCACGCCAGCTGCTCCAACTGGATGCCCGAGGCCGGGACATGGCCCGGGTCAACCGGGCTTTCATGCACCGGGCCACCCGCTGGCTCGCCGAGAACGGCGTACGCCAGTTCCTGGACATCGGCACCGGCATACCCACCGAGCCGAACCTCCACCAGATCGCCCAGCGGGCCGCCCCCGACGCGCGCATCGTCTACTGCGACAACGACCCGATCGTCCTCGCCCACGCGGCGGCCCTGCTGCGCTCCACCCCCGAGGGCGCCACCGAGTACATCCAGGCCGACGCCCGCAAGCCCGAGACCATCCTGGCCGCGGCCGGCAAGGTCCTGGACTTCGAGAAGCCGATCGCGCTGTCCCTGCTGGCCCTGCTGCACTTCATCGACGACGAGGACGGCGCGGCCGAGCTGGTCGACAAGCTCGTCGACCAGCTCCCCTCCGGCAGCTACCTGGTGCTCTCGCACACCACCGGCGACTTCAACCCGGAGGGCGCCGCGCAGGCACGGGCCATGTACAAGGAGCGCGGGATGACCCTGCGCCCCCGCTCGCGCGCCGAGCTCACCGCTTTCTTCGACGGCCTGAAGCTCGTCGAGCCGGGCGTCTCGCTCTCCGCCGACTGGCGGCCGGAGCTCGGCGAGGTCATCGACGTACCGGGTGACGAGCCGATCCCCGGCTACGCGGGAGTCGCCCGCAAGCCCTGAGCCGGCCCCGTCTCACCGGGCTCACCGGCCGAGCGCGTGGCCCGTCGTCGCGTCCACGTGGTCCGGTACGGGGTCGTGGGCATCGCCCACCGTCGACGTACCGGAGGGCTCGAAGAGCAGCAGGGAGGCACCGTCCGCCGCGTGCGGGCGGTGCCAGGTGCCGCGCGGCACGACGAAGACCGCGCCCCGGGGGAGCGTCACGGTCCGCTCGTCCGGCCCGTCCCCCTCGCGCAGGGCGATGTCCAGCTCGCCCTCCACCACCAGGAAGAACTCGTCCGTGTTCTCGTGCACATGCCAGACGTGCTCGCCGTGGACCTTGGCGACGCGTACGTCGTAGTCGTTGACGCGGGTCATGACGCGCGGGCTCCACAGCGCGTCGAAGGAGCCGAGGGCATCGTCGATCAGGATCGGTTCGGTGGCAGGTCGTGCCGTGTCCGTGGTCATGTGCCCATGGTCCACACTGGATCGCCGCGCCCGTGAGTGCTACGAATCGCATATGGCGAAAGAATCCTCGCACCGGGTCGTCATGATCGTGTCGGCCGGCTCGAACCCCTTCGAAATGGGAGTGGCGACCGAGCTCTTCGGCCTGCGCCGTCCCGAGCTGCCCGTCGACTGGTACGACTTCGCGCTCTGCTCGCCCACCCCCACGGTCCGGATGCACGCGGGGTTCTTCCAGCTCTCCGGCGTCCGCGGGCTCGACGCCGTGGACCGCGCCGACACCGTCATCGTCCCCAACCGGCCCGACCCGCTGGAGGATCCCGGCCCGGAGGTCCTGGCGGCGATCCGGCGCGCCGCCGAGCGGGGCGCCCGGCTGGTCAGCTTCTGCACCGGGACGTTCACGCTCGCCGCCGCGGGCGTCCTGGACGGCAGGCGCGCCACCACGCACTGGCGCTGGGCGGAGGCGTTCACCGCCCGGTACCCGCAGGTGGACCTCCGGCCCGATGTGCTCTTCGTCGACGACGGGCAGGTGATCACCGCCGCGGGCAGCGCCGCCGCCCTGGACACCTCCCTTCACCTCGTCCGCGCCGACCACGGGGCCGAGATCGCGGCGGCCGTCAGCAGGAGACTGGTCCACCCGGCGCACCGGGACGGCGGCCAGCGCCAGTTCATCGAGCACCCGCTGCCCGAGGTGGCCGACGCCTCGCTCTCCCCGCTCCTGGACTGGGCCACCGAGCACCTGACCGAGGGCCTGGACGTGTCCGCGCTCGCCGCCCGCGCGGCCGTCAGTCCCGCAACTCTCCACCGCCGATTCCGGGCCCAGCTCGGCACCACCCCGCTGGCCTGGCTGACCGAGCAGCGGACCACCCTGGCCTGCCGCCTCATGGAGCGCGGCGAGGACCGCCTCGACGTGATCGCCCGCACCTGCGGCCTCGGCACGGCGACCAACCTGCGTACGCAACTGCGCCGCCGTACGGGGCTGACGCCCACGGAGTACCGCAGCCGGTTCGCGGCGGGGCGCTGAGGTGGGACGCCGAGCCGGGCCGGGTGACAATGGACCCATGTCACGACGCACCTCCCGCCCCCGGCAGCCCGCCGCCCCGCAGGCCCCGCGCATCACCCCCGCCTCGCCCTGCCCCTGCGGGCTGACCGCGACGTACGGGGAGTGCTGCGGCCGCTTCCACTCCGGCAGCGCCGCCGCCCCGACCTGCGAGACCCTGATGCGCTCCCGGTACGCGGCCTTCGTCGTCCAGGACGCGGCGTACCTGCTGCGCACCTGGCACCCCGAGACCCGGCCGCCGGGCGTCGACTTCGACCCCGCGATGCGCTGGACAGCGCTGGAGATCCTGGAGACCACCGAGGGCAGCGCCTTCCACACCACGGGAACCGTCACCTTCCGCGCCCACTACGCCGACGACGGGCGCCCCGACTCCCTCCACGAGCAGAGCCGCTTCGTGCGCCACGAGGGCGCCTGGGTCTACGCGGCGGCGGTCTTCGTCGACTGAGACCGGGCCGGCGGTACGGCCCCGTAAACCCTTTCCCACCAGGGCGGGAGGCCTCGTACGATCCGCGCATGAACGACGACGAAGAGGCGGCGCCGTACGCCGCGCGGGAACGATTCTGGCGCGGCGAGAGCCTGGCCTTCACCTCCATGGAGCCCGGCGACGCCGAGCTGATCCAGCACTGGCGCGCCGACCCGGTCGCCGCCCGGGAGATCGGCGTGTGGCCCGGACCGCTCCACGAGCTCCACGAACGGCTCGTCTCCTACGTCGAGGACCGGGACCGCGACGACTTCCTCATCCTGCTTGCGGACGACACCCCCATCGGCCACACAGCCCTCCACAGCCAGGACTTCGCCGACGGCACCGCCGAGGCCTTCCTCCTGCTCGCCCCCGAGCACCGCGGCAAGGGCCACGCCGCCGCCGCTCTCGCCGCCCTGACCGACCTGGCCTTCGGCGAACTGCCCCTGCACCGCCTCGAAGCGGTCACCCACACCGAGAACGCGGCGGCCCTCGCCACCCTGAAGGGGGCGGGGTTCACGCAGGAGGGCGTACGCCGGTCCTCCTGCCTGCACCGGGGCCGCCGCCACGACAACGCGCTCCTCGCCCTGCTCCGTACGGAGTGGGAGGCGCAGACCCGCCCCCGGTCCTGGGACCACGTCTGACCCGAGGGTTCAGGCCGGTGCCCCCACCCGTGCGGAGCCGCCCGGATGGGGTGCCGGGGACAGCTCCTGGGCCAGATCCTCCGCCAGGAGCCGCTTCGCGATCATGTCCACGGCGATGCGGAGCTGGGCGTCATCGGGCCGGGCCCCGTCCTCCGCGAGCCGATCGTTGAGCCAACGGCCCCAGGCGTCGGAGATCACGGCCGCCTCGCGCCGGCCCGCCGCCGTATGGGAGAAGAGGCGGCCGTCCCCGGTGAGGTATCCCTCCTCGATCATCCGGTCGAAGACGGGGACCAGCACCTCCGGCGGCAGGCGGTGCCGGGCCGCGATCAGCCGCAGCCCCGCGTGGCCGACCATCCGGGTGAAGAGGTCCACCTGCATCACCGCCCAGGCACCCGCCATGTCCAGCCGGGTGTCGGACTCGGTGACGATCCGGCGGGCCGTGTCCGGACCGGCGCCGTGCAGGATCGCGGCCACCGAGAACTCCAGGAGCTTCTCGGAGTCGCCGCTGCCGGGCTGGGCGAAGCCCTCACCCATGTCCGTGGACGCGAGCCGCGCCGAGTCCCGCAGCTGCACCTCCTTGAGGAACAGCGCGACGACGAAGCCGATCAGCGCCACCGGTACCGTCCAGAGGAACACGGTGTGCAGCGTCTGCGCGTACGCCTGGGCCAGCGGCGCCACCTGGGCGGCGGGCAGCGCGTGCAGGGCCTGCGGGCTCTCCGAGGCGCGGGCCAGGACCGCCGGGTCACCGCCGGCCGCCACCGCCCGGGCGACCCCGTCGGTGAGGTTCGGCTTCAGTGCGTTGGCGTAGATCGTCCCGAACACGGCTGTGCCGAAGGCGCTGCCGAGCGTACGGAAGAACGTCACGCCCGAGGTCGCCGTACCCAGGTCCGCGTAGTCGACGGTGTTCTGCACCGCGATCGTCAGCACCTGCATGGCGAGGCCGATCCCGAGCCCCAGCACCACCATGTAGAGCGACTCCACCCACACCCCGCTCTCCGGCCCCATGCGGGAGAGGAGGAACAGCCCGGCCGCCATCACCAGCGTCCCGACGATGGGGAAGACGCGGTAGCGGCCCGTCTTGCTGACCACGTTGCCGCTGAAGATCGAGGCGACCAGCAGACCGGCCACCAGGGGCAGGGTCCGCACGCCGGAGAGCGTCGCCGAGTCCCCGTCCACGTACTGGAGGTAGGTCGGTACGAAGATGATCGAGCCCAGCATCGCGAAGCCCACGATGAAGCTGAGGATCGAGCAGACGGTGAACACCGGGTTTTGGAACAGCCGCATGGGCAGCATCGGCTCCTTGGCCCGCATCTCCACCCGGCGGAACAGCGCCAGCGCGGCGATCCCGGCGAGGAACAGCCCGATGATCACGGGCGAGCCCCAGGCGTACTCGTTCCCGCCCCAGCTCGTCGCGAGGATCAGCGCGCTCGCCCCGGCGGCGACCAGCGCGATGCCGGCGTAGTCGATCACCGGCCGTCCCACGGCCTTCACCGACGGGATGTTGCGGGCGGCGGCGATCACCACCACGATCGCGATGGGCACGTTGACGTAGAACGCCCAGCGCCAGGTCAGGTGGTCGGTGAAGAGTCCGCCGAGCAGCGGTCCGATCACCGTCGAGATGCCGAAGACCGCCCCGATCGCGCCCTGGTACTTGCCCCGCTCGCGCAGCGGGATCACATCCGCGATCAGCGCCATAGACGTGACCATGATGCCGCCCGCGCCGACGCCCTGCATACCGCGCCAGATGATCAGCATCACCATGTCCGATGCGAGACCGCAGAGGAACGAGCCGGTGATGAAGACGATCGTGGAGATCTGGAAGACCAGCTTCCGTCCGAACAGGTCACCGAACTTGCCGACCAGGACGGTGGCGACCGTCTCGGCGAGCAGATACGCGGTGACCACCCACGTCATGTGCTCGGCACCGCCCAGGTCCGAGACGATCGTCGGCAGGGCCGTGCCCACGATCGTCTGGTCCAGCGCCGCCAGCAGCATGCCGAGCACGATGGTGGCGAAGATGATGTTGCGCCGCCGCCGGTCGATGACGGGCGGCGGCGCGGCGGAACTCTGCGCGGCGGGGGCTTGCTCGCTGGCAGTGGTCACGTCTGCACCCTCACACCGGCCCCCACCGCCCGCATGCGGGGAGAGTCCGGACGGGGGTCAGCCGATCAGCGAGGTCAGCGACCTCTTCAGCCGCGCGACGAACGCCTCCCGGATGTCCTCGTCCACCCGGTCCAGCGAGAGGTACGGGTTGAGGTCCTCCAGCTCCACGAGCAGCAGCTCGCCCTCCTCCGTACGGCAGGCGTCGACCCGCTGGATGCCGTGGTCGAGCGCGTTCCACTCGATGAACCGCCGCGCGAACGCCAGGTCCGCCTCATCGGCCGCGTACGGCTCCAGCACCCACCGCCGCTCCGGGTCCGGCGCGTACAGCGCGTACTGGAAGTCGTGGTCGACGAAGTAGAAGGACACCTCGTAGCGGAAGTCGACCCGGGGCTGCACGAGCAGCACCCCCTCGCCCTCCCGCTCCAGCTCGCCCGCGACCTCCGCCCCGCCGACGAACCGCAGCCCCACCGAGTCCGCACCCAGCTTCGGCTTGACCGCGTACGCCCCGGTCTCGGGCAGCAGCCCCAGATCCGCCGTCCGGTCCACCGTGGGGATCACCGGGAACCCGGCCCGGCTCAGCTCCACCAGATACCCCTTGCCCGCCATGTCCCCCCGCCCGTCCAGCGGGTTGTAGACCGGCACCCCCAGCTCCAGCGCCCGCGCGCGGAACGCGTCGTACGCCTCCTGGTAGTGCAGGACGGGCCCGCTGTTCCGTACGAGGGCGAGGTCCAAGCGGTCCAGCAGCGCGGCCGCGTCCCGGGGGTGGCAGAGCGCGACGTCGAACTCCTCGCGCAGCCGGGCGGCCAGGAAGATGTCCTCGTCGCAGTAGCGCCGCCCGCGCGCCTCGTAGGCGAGGTCGGTGACGAGGAGGAGGGCGGGACGGCGGGAGTCGGCGGGGGCGGTCATGGCTTCTCCGGGGTGAGCGCTGGGACGGACGTTCACTATCCCCGACGCGCGTCCACGAGGGCGGACAGGTCCTTGGCGATCCCGGCGCCTTACTCCAGAGGATACCTACTTTGGAGTAGGGCGCCGGGATCGGCGGCGTGCCGCAAGCGGTCCGGAGAGCCGGAGCCGCGCTACGAGAACGAGCCGGGGCCCACCGCCAGCCGGGGGTGGTGAGCGGCCAGGACCTTGTTGGCGCGGGCCAGTTCGGCGAGGGCCTGCTCGCGGTCGGCCTGGTCCTCGATGCCCAGCCGGGGCCCCCGGAACCTGCGGACCTCACGGGCCGCGCAGTCGGCCTCGAACTCCGCCTCCAGGATGTGCGGCGGGATGCACGAGCCGATCAGTGCGGCGACGCGGTCCGGGATCGGCACGGGGACGAGGAGGTGCGAGGCGGTCATGGGGCTTTCCCTCTCGGATGGTTGGCCAGGAGGCGGTACATGAGTGCTGCCGCCGGATGAGCGGCAGACTCCTCCTTGTGTACGGGACGCGGTTCCGGGTTTCTCGTCGGATACGTCTCCGTGTCGCAACCGTTTGGGACTGACCGTCTATTTCGCCTTACGCACGGGTAAGTTGACCTGTCGCGCCGGACGTGATCCGGATCAGGGGGACAGGCCGGCCGAGCGGGCGCGCAGCCGCAGCGCACGCAGCACGGCCTCGGTCGCGAAACGGCTCTCCGGGTCGACGAGTTGATCACCGAAGATGGTCTCCAGGCTGCGCATGCGGTAGCGCACGGTCTGCGGGTGCACATCGAGCAGCTCGCCCATCTGGGCCGCCGTGCCCCGGGTGTCGAGCCAGATCCGCAGCGTCTCGATCAGCCGCTCACGGCGGGTGTTGCTGATTCCCGCCACGGCGGCCAGTTCCCGTTGGGCGAGCTGGTCGAGCAGGGCGGGGTCGGAGAGCAGCCACAGGGTGATGAGGTGGTCCTCGCAGCGGATCAGCGGGGCGTCGTCGATCACGCCGGAGTCGACGAGCTCCAGCACCCGGCGAGCCCAGCGGATCGAGTCGCAGGCCAGGGCCGTCGGGACGGTCAGCCCGATCGCCGCGTGGCCGGCGGGGAGGGCCTGTTCCAGCATGGATCTTCGCGCGTCGTTCAGCGGGCCGGGGACGAGTAAGTGCGGCTGGGGGTCGCTGAGATCGAGAAGGAGGTCCCGGTCGGCGCTGAGCCGGTCGAGAGCGGCCGGGGCGCGGACGGCGACCAGGGTGACCTCGTCGGGCAGCGTCCAGCCGGTCTGCTCGCAGAGGTCGGCGATGGCGCCGCGGGGGGCGGGGCGCCCGGCCAGGATGAGGTGGAGCAGGCGCCGGCGCAGCGCCTCGCTCTGCTCCCCGGACTGCGACTGGACCTCCAGGAAACCCTCGCGGGACAGTGATTCCAGTTCGTCGACGTAGGCGAAGAGCGCGTCGGCGAAGCTGAGCATCAGCGTGGGGGAGAGGTGGTAGCTCTGCCCCACCTTCTTGGCCCGCCGCAGCGCCACCCGGGCGCCGAGTCGGTAGGCGCCCTGGAGGGTGTCCATGGTCCGCCCCTCGTACGCCTCGAACCGCCCGAACCGCCGGCACATGTCGTCCCGCAGCGTGGTGGGGGTGGTGGGGTCGGCCACCAGGTCGACGAATGAGGCGAGGCTCTGCTCGACGCCCACCCGGATGGCCTGGCCGTTCGGGCCGTCCAGCAGACGGGCGTATTCCGGATAGGCGCGGGTGACCTCCACGCCGATTTCCTTGATGAGGCTGGGGAGTTCGGGCCGCATGATCGCGGCGAATTCCTGGGGGAGCGGCCCCAGGGGGTCATCGGTGTCCAACGGCTGTATGAGGTGTGCCATGCCATGTCCCCTCTGCTCTCGGCGCCCGGTGGTGGGGGTGAGACGGTGGGGGAAAGCGCTCCCACGAACCGACAGGTGTGTACCAAGTCCGCGACGAAAGATAGACCACGGAAGAGGCACTGCACACCACTTGGACAAGATCGGGGTGCAGGGGGCACGCATCGTGTCCATGCGGTGGGACTTACGCGCAGGTCGGACGGTACTGCGCGCTTTCGGACAATGAATTTCGGCCGCCTGCTCGCTCGGTGACAAGGTCCGCGACCAGGGCCGTGGCGTCGGCCGGGGCCGTTCCTGACCGGCGTGGGAGGCCGGGTTCCGGTGGCCGGCCGGTATTCCGGTGCCTCCGGATACGCATTCCTTGATAAAGGGGTGACCCGCGGTTACTCATTTACGGATCAAAAACAGGGCCGCCAAAAAATTCTTGGACGGACGGATTGTGTCGCTGTGTTTCCCGCGAGTAACATCACGCTTCGTTCAATTCGGACGTGAAATCTGCCCGAAATTTGACGCTCAGATCTTCCTCCCCCGGGTCCACCCCGCGGCTCCATCACTGCCGACGAATCCGTCGTGGTGCGGGCATGCGTCGGAGAACCGGTCAACTTCGCGCACGAGGCCGCACACCGGCGGCCGAAAGAGGGGACGACATGAGATCCGTTTCCAACCGCACCCGCATAGGGCTGCTCGCGGCATTCACCGCCTTCAGCGCCGTGCTCTCCACCGGCTCGGCCGCCGCGGCGACCGAGCTCAACGGCGACTGGGCACCGTTCGACCGCTGCCCGGTGGACGCGCCCGCCATGCTCGCGGCGGACGGCATCACGAATATCGCCACCTGTATCTCGTCGAGCTCGGTCACCGGCTCCATCACCCTCGGCAAGAGCCAGGTCCCCACCGGCAACAGCGATCTGCAGCTCGGCGTCATCCAGCACAGCAACGGCACCACCACCCTGGTGGCGCCCCCCGAGGGCGCGCTCACCGCCGACCCGGCCGTGGTCCCCGGCGGGCTGCTCGGGCTGATGTGCCCCAGCGCCATCCCCTTCGTCTCCGCGATCTGCCGCCAGTTGACGGACAACAACCTCAACCGGATCACGGCCACGATCGAACCGGCGGGTGCGCCGCGGGACTTCAACATGGTGGCGGCCTTCTCCACCGGTGAGCCCATTCTCACCCTTCCGGTCCGCATCCACCTCAAGAACCCGTTCCTCGGCGACAAGTGCTTCATCGGCACCACCGCGAATCCCGTGCTCCTGAAGCCGCAGAACCTGAACGCGCCGACCCTGTCGCTCCAGCGGTTCGCGGCCGACGGAACCCCGGACGACGAGGGCGAGATGGGCCGTTACACCTTCGCCGGCGCCGACCAGGGCGATGCCACGTTCGCCGTCCCGGGGGCGAGCGGATGCGGGGCCGGACTCCTGGACTGGGCGGTGAACCTCAAGACCGGTCTGCCGTCGGCCGCCGGGAAGAACGGCGTGAAGCTCAACGACACCTCGACCTACTTCGGCAGCCCCTACGACCCGGCCGGCCTGGCGCCCGACGAGGGCAAGAAGCTCTCGGAATTCTGGCACTCCGCGGTGCGGTAGCGGCCGATGCCCTCCATTCCCCCGAGGGCATTGCGGACCCGGCAGAAGGAGGTGGTGCGACAGCCGCCCGACCGCTCCTGACAGAAGGCGGACCGAAGAAAAGAGCCGCGCCTTCTCCAGTCCAGTTCGAAGCGTGCCGCCCGGATTTCCCGGGAGCGCGTCCACTCGTATCCCCAACGGGACAAGAAAAGGGAGTCATTCCATGATCAAGCGATCCGGTGTACTGACCGCGATAGGTGCCGCCGTGGCATCCGTCGCCCTGGCCGTTCCGTCGGCCGTCGCCGCGCCGACCAGCTGGACCATCACGCCGACCGGCGCCTTCACCGGCAGCGCCGGCGTGACCGTCCTGACCGACAACAACGGCAACAAGATCCAGTGTGCGACCTCCGCGGCGTCGGGCTCGGCCCCCACGTCCCCGGTGGCCGGCTCCCCGGCGCAGCTCGCGTCCATCTCGGCGATCTCGTTCAACTCGCCGTGCACCGGGCCCTTCAGCTCGACGTGGACCGTGACCACCACGCCTCCGTGGCAGATCTGGGGTCTCGACTACACGGCGGGCGCCGGTACCAACTCCACCGGCCAGGTGACCGGTGAGATCCGGACGATCAAGGCGAAGGTCACCGGGAGCAGCCTGCTGGGCCCCTGCACCTTCGACGTCACCGGCAAGGTGGCGGCCAAGTACAACAACCCGAGCGCCGGCGGGAGCAACGGCACGCTGAACACGGCGGGCGGCGGTCTCACCCTGGCCATCGCCAACAAGGTCGGCGGCGGCTGCGGCATCGTCGGCACCACCGCCAGCTTCCAGGGCCTCTACACCATCAAGAACACGGCCACCGGAAAGTCCCCGGTCATCAGCGGCTGATCCGCCGCCCCTGATGCGCAGTACGTGAGCGTGGTGCCCGGCCGTGAGCCCTCGGCGGCCGGGCGCCTACGCGCTTTTCCACTCACTCGCCGACAACTCCACGGGCTGGAATTGTCATCGCCTGCCAAGAATCGCGCCGGGTGAAAACTCGGAATTCCCGGCTCTTCCCAGGCGGCCGAAGGAGTGCGTAGCGTACCGATCGGTAGGAGGATCGTTCCGCGTCCGCCCGAAAGGCCGTTGCCGAGAAGTGGACCCCATGCGGCGGCCATCGAACCGATGGGCCCACGCGCGCCGGAAGGACACCATCCGCATGACCGTCGATGCACGCGCCGCGTCGAGACGACCCCTCCATCTCGCCGTGGGCGGGGCGCTCGTCGTCGCCACCGCGCTCATTCCGAGCGTCGAATCGGTGGCGGCCGATCAGACCTCCGAAGTCACCATCCCCTACACCTGCCAGTTCCCCTCCGGCCCGGAGGAGGCGGACGTCGCGGTCAAGGCGGTACTCCCCGTCTCGGCCCGGACGGGGGAAACGATCCGTCCCGGTGACGTCTCCGTCGACGTGAGCCTGGCGCGATCGGCGCTGACCCAGTTCACCGCACTGGAGGCGTCCACCCTGTCGGCCGTCGCCGGGCTGACCGTACGCAACACCGTCGGCGAGCACACCGCCGACGCCTCCTGGCAGCAGCTCGAAGCCCCCGCGGTCCCCCTGCCGCCGGAAGGTGAGGACGAGGACGGCGTGGTGCTCGCCGCCACCGGCGACGTCCCCACGGTCGCGTTCGGCAGCCCCGGACGCGCGACGATCGCGCCGGCCGCGCTCAGCCTCGTCCTCGCCTCCTTCACCGAGGACGGCACCCCGACCACGCCCTCCGAGCTCACCGTCGTCTGCGAGCCCGCCGACGACGAGGAGCGCCCGCTCGCCCGGATCAGCGTCCGCGACAGCACCGGCCCGGCTACTCCCACGCCCGGCCCGGAGGACCCGGTGCCCGGGGAGGATGACGCGGCCGGACCTCCCGGGAAGCCGGCCCGTCCCGCCCCCGGACTCGATCCGGACGCCCACCGCAGGATCGACGACCTCACCGAGGCGCGGCTCGAAGCCCTCGACGACGAGGACCCCGGAAGCTGCCCCATCGAGATCCCGCCCGAGTGGGTGATGACCACCGCGGAGACGTACGCCGCCGGATACGCCAACGCCGTGAAGCTGGACGGGGCGGCTGCGCTCGGGCCCGCGTTCATGAAGGTCGTCCTGAACAAGCGGTACATCAACGACTCCTGCGCCTCGACCGTCGACGTCACCTCCGAGGTGGAGTTCGAGTACGAGGGCAAGCGGCAGCTCCCGCCCACGAAGGCGACCTTCCTCAGCTACGGGTTCATGCCGACGACCGCCACGATGGTCCTGGAGCAGGTGGGACCACCGGCCGTCGTCCAGACACACACGGTCACCAACACGCCGACCTACCCCGAGGAATCGACGGTCACCGCGCAGCTCTCCCTGCGCCTGTACGACGTGAAGGTGAACGGCGTCCCCCTGGACGTGGGCCCGAACTGCCGCACCGAACGGCCCTTCGAGCAGGTCCTCAAGGGGTACGGCCAGAGCTATCCACCGGCCGGCTACCTCGTGGCGACCGGCGGGAATCTGACCGGATACGCGCACATCCCGCCGTTCAAGGGGTGCGGCGTCGGCGAGGACCTCGACCCGCTCTTCACCTCGGCCATCTCCAGCGTCGGCAAGAAGGCCGACAACTACACCAAGATGACGCAGGCCCCGCTCTGCGTGGCGACGAACCCGGACGGGCCCGACTGCCCGCCGAAGGTGCCGAAGCCCGAGCGGTGACCGTACCGCCGGTGATCTGAACCGACCCGCGCAGCCCTTCCGGCGCCGCCCGGCCGAAAGGGCCGTTCGGCACGGAATGATGCCGTCCGCCGCGCGGAGAACTCATCACCGATTAACAGGTTTGGCACGCGGACCACTCACTCGGAAACAAGTAATCCGGATGCCGCGATCACGCCGCAGAAAGTTGCGTATCCAGTATTGCGAACTAAGGTTACCGAGCCGTAGCGTCCCGGGTGAGCGGCCCGAAACCCCTCCGTAGCTGCTTGTTTTTCCGACAGTCGGAGCGCTGACAGATGACCAAAGTCACCACCACTTCGAAGGAGGGCCGATGGGAATCGAAGTAGTCGTCGAGGGCCTGACGAAGTCCTTCGGCAAGCAGAACATCTGGCAGGACGTCAGCCTCACCCTGCCCGCCGGTGAAGTGAGTGTCATGCTCGGCCCTTCCGGCACCGGAAAGACCGTGTTCCTGAAATCCATCATCGGACTGCTGAAGCCGGAACAGGGCCGCGTCCTCATCAACGGCGTGGACATGGTGAACAGCTCCGAGCGCGACATCATGGAGACGCGTAAGCTATTCGGCCTCATGTTCCAGGACGGGGCGCTCTTCGGCTCGATGTCCCTCTTCGACAACATCGCTTTCCCCCTGCGCGAGCACACCCGCAAGAAGGAATCCGAGATCCGCCGCACCGTCATGGAGCGGATCGACATCGTCGGACTGCTCGGCGCCGAGGGGAAGCTCCCCGGCGAGATATCCGGCGGCATGCGCAAACGCGCCGGCCTCGCCCGCGCCCTCGTCCTGGACCCGCAGATCATCCTCTGCGACGAACCGGACTCCGGACTCGACCCGGTGCGCACCGCGTACCTCTCGCAGCTCCTGATCGACCTCAACGCGCAGATCGACGCCACGATGCTGATCGTCACCCACAACCTCGACATCGCGGCGACCGTCCCCGACAACATGGGCATGCTGTTCTGCCGCAACCTCGTCACCTTCGGGCCGCGCGAGGTGCTCCTCACCAGCGACACCCCGGTCGTCTCGCAGTTCCTCGCCGGACGCCGCGAGGGCCCCATCGGGATGTCCGAGGAGAAGGACGCCGCCACCCTCGCGGCCGAGCAGCAGCTCAGCGACTCCCTCGGCGGAGCCCGTACGGTCGCCGCGCCCCGGACCGTGGTCCCGCAGCTGGAGCCCTCGCCCGGACTGCCCGTACGCCAGGGGGCGCTGCGCCGCCGCGAACGGGTCATGGCGATGATGGGCCAGCTGCCGGAGGCCGCCCGTACGGCCATCCTCAACAGCTACGCCCCGGCCGCGGGGGGTGCGAGAGCGTGACCGCCCCGATGCCGGTGCGGCCGCCCGAGCCGCCCGAGAGCCCGCCGCCGGCCCTCGCCAGGACCCCAATGCCGCCCCCCGTAAGGCGGCGCCCCAGCCGGCTGCTCGCCCCGCTCCGGGAGACCGGCAAGCTGTTCGCGCTCGGTATCGCCGTGGGCCGCGCCATCTTCCGCAGGCCCTTCCAGTTACGCGAGTTCATCGAGCAGTTCTGGTTCGTCGCGAGCGTCACGATCCTGCCCGCCGCGCTCGTCTCCATCCCGTTCGGTGCGGTCATCGCCCTCCAGGTCGGCTCGCTCACCCAGCAGCTCGGCGCCCAGTCCTTCACCGGCGGCGCCAGCGTCCTCGCCGTGATCCAGCAGGCCAGCCCCATCATCGTGGCGCTGCTCATCTCCGGCGCCGCGGGCTCCGCGATCTGCGCCGACCTCGGCTCCCGCAAGATCCGCGAGGAGCTCGACGCGATGGAGGTCATGGGCGTCTCGCCCATCCAGCGCCTCGTCGTCCCCCGCGTCCTGGCCACCATGCTCGTCGCCGTCCTGCTCAACGGCCTGATCTCCGTGGTCGGCACGCTCGGCGGCTACTTCTTCAACGTGATCATGCAGGACGGTACCCCGGGTGCCTACCTCGCGAGCTTCTCCGCCCTCGCCCAGCTGCCCGACCTGTACGTCAGCGAGTTCAAGGCCCTGATCTTCGGCTTCATCGCGGGCATCGTCGCCGCCCACCGCGGCCTGAACCCGCGCGGCGGCCCCAAAGGTGTCGGCGACGCGGTCAACCAGTCCGTCGTCATCACCTTCATGCTCCTGTTCTTCGTGAACATGGTCCTCACGGCGATCTATCTCCAGATCGTCCCCGCGAAGGGGGGCTGAGCGATGGCGATGCTCAGCTGGCTCGACCGATCGGGCGACCAACTCACGTTCTACGTACGGGCACTGATCTGGATCCCACGCACCCTGCGCCGCTACCTCAAGGAGGTGCAGCGGCTGCTGGCCGAGGTCGCCTTCGGCAGCGGCGGCCTGGGCGTCATCGGCGGCACCATCGGCGTGATGGTCGCGATGACCCTCTTCACCGGCACGGTCGTCGGCCTCCAGGGGTACGCGGCCCTCGACCAGATCGGCACCTCGGCGTTCACCGGCTTCATCTCCGCCTATTTCAACACCCGAGAGATCGCCCCCCTCGTCGCCGGGCTCGCCCTCTCCGCCACCGTCGGCGCGGGCTTCACCGCCCAGCTCGGCGCGATGCGGATCAACGAGGAGGTCGACGCCCTCGAAGCGATGGGCGTGCGCTCGATGCCGTACCTCGTCACCACCCGGATCATCGCCGGGGTCGTGGCGATCATCCCGCTGTACGCGATCGGGCTGCTCTCCTCGTACCTCGCCTCCCGCTACATCACCATCTTCTTCAACGGGCAGTCGGCGGGCACCTACGACCACTACTTCAATCTCTTCCTCTCCCCGGACGACGTGCTGCTGTCGGTGCTCAAAGTGCTGATCTTCAGCGTGCTGGTGATCCTCGCCCACTGCTACCACGGCTTCCACGCCACCGGCGGTCCCGCCGGAGTGGGGGTGGCCGTCGGCCGGTCGGTGCGCAACGCGATCGTGCTCATCAGCGTCACCGACTTCTTCCTCTCGCTCGCCATCTGGGGCGCCACGACGACGGTGAAGGTGGCCGGCTGATGAGTCCACGCGGAGCGAAGACCGTCCGCCGCAGAGTCGCGGGAGTCGCCTTCCTGCTCGTGCCCGCCCTCCTGATCTGGGTCTCGGTCTCGGTGTACGACAAGGACTTCACCGACGACGCCACCGTCACCGTCCGCACCGGCCCGGTCGGCAACGAGATGCACGACAACGCCGATGTGAAGCTGCGCGGGGTCGTCATCGGGCAGGTCAGGTCCATCGCCACCGACGGTGAGGGCGCCCGCCTCACCCTGGCCATCGACCCGGACCAGCTGGGCCGGATCCCCGCCGACGTCACCGCGCAGATGCTGCCCACCACCCTCTTCGGCCAGCGGTTCGTCGCCCTCGTCCCGCCCCGTACCCCCTCCACGCGCACCCTGAGCGCCGGTGCGGTGATCCCGCAGGACCGGTCCAGCAACGCCATCGAGCTGGAGGAGGTGCTGGACAACGTCCTGCCGCTGCTGACCGCCGTGAAGCCGGAGAAGCTCTCCGCCACCCTGAGCGCCGTCTCCCAGGCTCTCGAAGGACGCGGCGAGAAGCTGGGTGAGACGCTGACCACGCTGGACGCCCACCTGAAGAAGTTCAACCCCCAACTCCCCACGCTCAACGAGGACATCAAGCAACTCGTCAAGGTGAGCACGCTCTACGCCGAAGCGGCGCCGGACGTCCTCGACGCCCTCACCGACGCCACCACCACGAGCGGCACCCTCGCCGAACAGGAGGCGCGGCTCGCCGCCTTGTACGGCACCACCGCCGCCTCCGCGCGCGATGTCGCCTCCTTCCTGCGGGAGAACAAGGAGAACCTCATCCGGCTCTCCTCCTCCGGCCGCCCCACGCTCGAACTCCTCGCGAAGTACGCCGACTCGTTCCCCTGCACGCTGCGTACGGTCGCCGGCTTCGTGCCCGCCATGGACAAGGCCCTCGGCAAGGGGACGAACGAGCCGGGCCTGCACGTGACGGTCAAGTCCGTTCCCTCGCGAGGGAAGTACGTCCCCGGCAAGGACACCCCGGTCTACAGCGCCACCGGCGGCCCGCGCTGCTACTCGGTGCCGTACGTCGGCAAGGGCGGCGCTCCGACCGCCGACAACCGCCGGGCCACCGACGTCACCGCCCCGCCCCAGGCCGCCCAGGACACCGCGCTCGGCCTGCCCAACTCGCCGCAGGAGTCCCAGCTCGTCAACGAGCTGGTCGCTCCCTCACTGAAAGTCCAGCCGCAGACCCTGCCCGACTGGAGCAGCGTGCTCATCGGTCCGGCCTTCCGCGGTGCGGAGGTGAAGCTCAAGTGAAACGCCGCTCCCTCGCGGGATCGCTCACCAAGTCCCTCGTCTTCGTCCTGGTGACCGTCCTCGCCACCACCGTCCTCGGGCTCTCCATCGCCAACACGGGCGTCGGCGACACCACCACGTACAAGGCGCGGTTCACCGACGCCACCGGGCTCATCCCCGGCGACAGCGTCCGCGTCGCCGGGGTGAAGGTCGGCCAGGTCGAGTCCGTACGGGTCGCGGACCGCAGGGTCGCCGAGGTCACCTTCGGCGTACGGAAGGGGCGCACGCTCCCCGCCTCGGTGACGGCGTCCATCAAGTACCTCAACATGGTCGGCCAGCGCTATGTCGACCTGGACCGGGGCGCCGGGCCGGTCGGCCGGACCTTCGCGGCCGGGGCCACCATCCCGCTCTCCCGCACCACCCCGGCCCTCGACCTCACCCAGCTCTTCAACGGCTTCCAGCCACTCTTCGAGGGGTTGTCCCCGCCCGACGTCAACCAGCTCGCCGGCTCCATCGTCCAGGTCCTCCAGGGCGAGGGCGGCACCGTCGACTCCATCCTGCGCCACGTGGGCTCCCTCACCAGCACCGTCGCCGCGAAGGACAAGGTGATCGGCGAGGTGATCAAGAATCTCAACACGGTCCTCACGACGGTCAACGACCGGGAGGCCGGATTCGACGACCTCGTGGTCACCCTGGAGAAGCTCGTCTCCGGCTTCTCCGGCGACCGCAAACCGCTCGGTGAAGCCGTGACGGCGATGGGCGCCCTGACCACGGTCACCGCGGACCTCTTCCAGGACGGCCGGAAGCCGCTCAAGGACAATATCCGCCAACTGGGGCGACTGAGCGACCAGTTGGACAAGGGGACGCCCCAGATCGAGAACTTCCTGGACAAGACCCCGGCCAAGATGGAGGCGATCAGCCGCCTCACCTCCTACGGCTCCTGGCTCAACCTCTACCTCTGCGAGGCCAAGGTCGGCGGGGTGGCCACCGACGACGGCTCCACGCCCCCCACCGGCATCGCCATCACCCAGCCGAGGTGCCTGGCATGAGCCTCACCCCCATCCGGGAACGCGACCCGGTCGCCGTCTCCCTCGTCGGACTCCTCGTCCTCACGCTGCTGGCCCTCGCCGCCTGGCGCGCCGACTCCCTGCCCTTCATCGGCGGCGGTACGACGTACAGCGCCGACTTCACCGAATCCGCCGGGCTCTCCGACGGCGACGAGGTGCGCATCGCCGGAGTGAAGGTCGGTGAGGTCACGGGGGTCTCCCTCGACGGGCCCCGCGTGAAGGTCGACTTCAAGGTCAAGGACGCCTGGATCGGCAACGCCTCCACCGTGGGCATCGCCCTCAAGACCCTCCTCGGCGAGAAGTACCTCGCCGTCGACCCCCTCGGCAACGCGCCCCAGGACCCCGGCTCCCGCATCACCGCGAGCCGCACGACCTCCCCGTACGACGTCACCCAGGCGTTCGACGGGCTCGGCGAGACCATCGAGGAGATCGACACCGAGCAGCTCGCCAAGAGCTTCGAGACGATCTCCGCCACCTTCAAGGACTCCCCGCCCCACGTCCGCAGCGCGGCGGAAGGGCTCTCCGCCCTCTCCCGTACGGTCTCCCGGCGCGACGCCCAGCTGGCAACGCTGCTCCAGGGCAGCAAGCGCCTCACGAAGACCCTCGCGGGGAAGACGAGCAGCTTCGAGACCCTCCTGGAGGACGGCAACCTGCTGCTCGGCGAGATCCAGGCCCGCCGCGACGCCATCCACCTGCTGCTCACCGGCACCCGCAGCCTCGGCACCCAGCTCACCGGCCTCGTCGAGGACAACGACAGGCAGCTCGGGCCGACCCTGGCCTCCCTCGGCCGGGTCACCGCCGTCCTCGCGAAGAACCGCAAGAGCCTGGACAAGGTGCTCGCCATGACCGGCTCGTACAGCCGGCTCGTCGGCAACACCCTGGGCAACGGCCGCTGGTTCGACACGTACGCCTGCGGAGTCGTGCCCCCGAACTACCTCCCCGCCGGCACGCCCCCGGCGACCGGCTGCATGCCACCGAAGCAAGGCGGCCGCTGACATGAGACGCACACGCATCATCGGCATCGGCGCCGGACTCGCGGTCGTCGCCGTCGCCGCCACCACCGGGGTCAGCGCCCTGGAGGAGGACTCCCGGACCACCGTCACCGCCTACTTCGAACAGGCGACGGGCGTCTACGCCGGGTCCGACCTGCGCATCCTCGGGGTCCCGGTCGGCACGGTCGAGTCCGTCACCCCCCGGGGGAGGGAGGTGGAGGTCGTCCTCCGCCTGGACGCGGGCATCAAGGTGCCCAAGGACGCCCACGCGGTCGTCGTCGCCCCCAGCCTCGTCGCCGACCGGTACATCCAGCTCGCCCCCGCCTACGACGGCGGACCGCTCCTTACGGACGGCGCCGAACTCCCCGCCGCCCGCAACGCCACCCCCGTGGAGGTCGACCAGCTCTACGCCTCCATCACCGAGATCACCACGGCCCTCGGCCCGAACGGCGCCAACGCCGACGGGGCGCTGGCCCGGCTGCTGGAGACCGGGGCGAAGAACCTGGACGGCAACGGAAAGGCCATCGGGGACTCCGTCGAACAGTTCGGCAAGGCCGCCAAGACCCTGGACAGGAGCAGCGGCGACCTCTTCGACACCCTCGCCTACCTCCAGTCCTTCACCACCATGCTCAAGGAGAACGACAGCGAGGTCCGCACCGCCGAGCAGCAGCTCAACTCGGTCACCTCGTTCCTCGCGGACGACAAGAAGAACCTCAGCGCGGCACTGAAGGAACTGGGCGCCGCGCTCGGCCAGGTGAAGACGTTCATCGCCAAGCACCGGGGCGCGCTGAAGAAGAACGTGGATGCCCTGGTCCCCATCACCCAGGCCCTGGTCGACCAACGTGCCTCGCTGGCGGAGGCGATGGACACCCTGCCGCTGGCGGCGGGCAACGTCCTGAACGCGTACGACCCCGCCAACCGGACCCTCAACGGCCGGGCCAATCTCAACGAGCTCTCCATGGGCGGCCCCCTCGTCGAGCCGGACGCGGCCTCCGGCCCGCCGCCCGGGCTGGCACCCGTCGACGCGAACCGCCGGAAGGCGCTGCCCGTCCTGCCGCTGCCGGAGGTGGGGACCGTCTTCGGGACCCCGGAGAAACAGCCGGCGAAGCGGAAACCGGACGACAAGAAGGGGGCGGGACGATGAGCGGTTCCCTGCGCACCACCGGCGTCCGGGCGGCCACCGGAGCGGTGGCTCTACTGGCCACCGGCGCCCTGATCGCCCTGGTCGTGGTCCGTACCGACGGTCCGGTCTTTACCGGCATCGAGCAGATCCCGCTGCCCGGCGGGGCCGACCTCGGCGACGAGCCGTACGAGATCACCGCCGAGTTCGGCGACGTCCTCAGCCTGGCACCGCAGTCCTCGGTCAAGGTCAACGACGTCTCCGTCGGGCGCGTCACCGGCATCGCCCTCGCCGCCGACGGCTGGAGCGCCAGGGTCACCATGCGGGTCAACGGGGACATCGAGCTCCCCGCCAACGCCTACGCCCGCCTCGAACAGTCCAGCCTCCTGGGCGAGAAGTTCATCCAGCTCACCCCGCCCGCCGAGGGCACAGCGCGCGGCTCCCTGGCGGAGAGCGGCCGCATCCCGCTCACCCGGACGAACCGCAACCCGGAGGTCGAAGAGGTCTTCGGAGCCCTGTCGATGCTGCTCAACGGGGGCGGGATCAACCAGCTCAAGACCATCACCACCGAGCTGAACAAGGCGCTCACCGGCCAGGAACCGCAGATCCGCTCGATGCTGAACCGGGTCGACACCCTCGTCACCAACCTGGACAGCAACAAGGGCGACATCACCCGCGCCCTGGACGGCGTCAACCGGCTCGCCGCCACGCTTGCCACCCGTAAACAGGACGTCGGAACGGTCCTCACCGGGCTCAGCCCCGGACTGAAGGTCCTGGAGAAACAACGCGGCTCGCTGCTCACCATGCTGCGCACCCTGGACACCCTCTCCACCGTGGCCGTCGACACGATCAACAGGAGCAAGGCGGACATGATCGCCGACCTGAAGGCGCTCGCCCCGACCCTGAAGGCGCTCGCCGACTCCGGCAAGGACCTTCCCGACGCGCTCCAGGCCTCGCTGACCTATCCGTTCACGGACGAGGTGCTGCGCGGGGTGAAGGGCGACTACCTGAACGTCTACCTGGACGTGACTGCCGCGCCCGGCACCCGGATCATCCCGGCGCTCACCCCGGACGACCCGACCCTGCCCCCGCCGCCGCACGAGCCGCCCGGCGAGGGCGCGGAGGGCGCGGCGGCGGCCCGGAACGCGCTGCCGCTCCCGCTGCCGGCGGTTTCGCGTACGTCGGTTCCCGATGCACCGGAGAAGGGGAGCACCCCGTGATCACTCCCGCCATCCGGCTCAAGAACATCGCCTTCCTCGTGATCGCCGTGCTGGTCCTCGGCTACCTCGGCGTGCGGTACGCCGGTCTCGGCCACTACGTCGGGCTGCGCAGCTACTACACGGTCACTGTCCAACTCCCGCAGACGGGCGGCCTCTACACCCACTCCAACGTCACCTACCGGGGTGTCTCGGTCGGCCGGGTCGGCCCCATCGAGCTGACCGACCACGGGGTGGAGGCCGAGCTGCGGATCGAGAAGGACGCCCCGCCCATCCCGGACAGCCTGCAGGCCGTCGTCGCCAACCTCTCGGCGGTCGGCGAGCAGTACGTCGACCTGCGCCCGTCCCGCTCGCACGGCCCCTACCTGGGCGACGGTTCGGTGATCGACGCGGCCGACACCACCCTCCCGGCTCCGCCCACCGAAGTCCTCACCAGCGTCAACGACTTCGCGAGCTCGGTCGACCTGGAGCACCTGCGCACGGTCGTCGAGGAGTTCGGCACCGCCTTCGAAGGGCGCGGCGACGACCTCCAGGTGCTGCTGGACAGCGGCGGCGAGTTCATCGACGCGGCCGACCGGGCCCTGCCGACGACCACCCGGCTGATGGCCGACGGCGAGACCGTGCTGCGCACCCAGGCCGAACAGGGCGCGGCACTCAGGGGGTTCGCCTCCGGCGCCAAGGAGCTGGCCGCCGAACTCAAGGGAGCCGACGGCGACCTGCGGCGGCTGATCGCGACCACCCCGGACGCGGCCGTACAGATCAGCGGGCTGCTGCGCGACCTCGACCCCGCCTTCGGCGTCGTCGTCGCCAACCTGCTCACCACGTCGCAGGTCGCCGTCACCCGCCAACGAGGCCTGGAGGAACTGCTGGTGAAGCTGCCCGCGGTGGCGGCGGCAGGGGCGAGCGCGGTCGACGAGGACGGGGCCCGGTTCGGCATGTCGGTCACCTTCTTCGAGCCGCTGCCCTGCACCGCCGGGTACGGCGCCACGACGTACCGCAACGGACTCGACACCTCGCCCGCTCCTGCCCTCAACTCCGCCGCCCGGTGCGCCTCTTCTCCCGGTACGGGTACCAACGTCCGGGGCAGCGCCAACGCCCCGAAGGGGGGCCCGGTCCCGGCGCCCGCCAAACCCGGCTCGATGCTTCTGGGGGAGGGAGCCGACGCCGACGCGAAGGACCGGCTGCCCGGCGCGCTGGGCACCCCACCCCGTGCCGCGCCTCCCGCCCCCGGCATGGCCGGACTCCTGGGCCTGGGAGGCGGTGGCTCATGACGCTCCGCCCCCGACATCTCGGCGGCTGGGCCGTCCTGCTGGCCGCCGCCCTCGTCTGCGGACTCGGCACCTGGTCGTACGCCCAGGCGCGCGGCGACCGCACCCTCGCCTACGCCAAGGCCCGCGACGCGGCCCTGGCCCAGGGCAAGCGGCACCTCGCCACGCTGAACAGCCTCGACGGCAAGGACGGCACCAGCGTCTCCGCCGGGCTGCGGGCGTGGCGCGACTCCTCCACCGGGCCGCTCCACGACCAGCTGAAGCGGACCTCGGCGGCCGACGCGAAGACGCTCACGGCGGCGGGCGACACCGCCGACGGCAAGGTGACCTCGGCGGCGCTCACCGCCCTGGACGACCGCACCGGCACGGCGGAGCTGATCGCCACCGTGGACGTCGAGGTCACCCCGCGCACGGGTGCCCCCGGCACCCAGCGCAAACGCTTCACGGCCACGCTCGCCCGCACGGGCGGCGGCTGGAAGGTCAAGGCGCTCACGGCGATGGCGGCGGGAGGCGGCGGATGAGCGGGCGAGCAGCGTTGGTGAGCACGGCAGTCGAGGACGAGGAGTACATCGACGACGCCGAACCGGACGGCACCGATGAGCCCGGTCGCCGCTCCCGGTTGCCCCGCGTCCTCGGCGCCGTCCTGGCCGTCGTCCTGCTCGCGGCCGGCGGGCTCCTCTTCGCCGAAGGGCGGGAACTGCGCGACACCCCGGCCACCGCCAACCTCGCGCTCGCGGACGCCGAGGCCACCACCCGGGTCACGGGCGACGTCAGCAACGCGCTCGGCAGGATCTTCTCGTACGGCCCCGGCGCCACCGCCCTCGCCAAGGAAGCGGCGCAAGAGGTCCTCGCGGGCAAGGCCCTCCAGCAGTACGCCGCACTGTTCGGCCAGGTCGAGAAGCAGGCCGTCGACCAGAAGCTGACGCTGACCACCCACGTCGTACGGGCCGGGGTGACCCGGCTGACCGGTTCCGGCGCCCACCTCCTGGTCTTCCTCGACCAGGTCTACGAACGCCGTGGCCGGCCCGCCACGACCGCCTCCGCCCAGCTGTCCGTCACCGCCGAACTGCGGGGCGAACACTGGCGGATCGTCGAGATCAGCTCCATATGACGGCAGGGGAGAGGCACGACATGGCACGGGCGACGACGAGGAACCCCCTGGTGATCGCGGCGACGGCGCTCGCAGTCGTCGCGGCCGGGGCGGCGGGCTGGGGCGGCTGGCAGCGCTACGACGCCGCCCACGACGACGCGGCCTCCTACGCGCAGGCGCGGGACGACGCGCTGGCGGCGGGGGAACAGGCGGTCCAGAACATGAACACCCTGGACCATCGCACGCTGGAGAAGGGCCTCGACAGCTGGGAGGAATCCACCACCGGCGACCTGCACCGCCAACTCGTCGAAGGCCGTGACGCGTTCGCCGAGCAGATCGTGGCGGCGAAGACGGTCAGCACGGCGAAGGTGCTCTCCGGTGCGGTGACCGAACTCGACGAACGGGCGGGCCGGGCCGGGGTCATGGTGGCGCTGCGGGTCACCGTCACCGCGCCCGAGGGCGACCCGGCCGTGAAGGAGAGCCGGATGCTCGGCACCCTCACCCGGACCTCCGAGGGGTGGAAGCTCAGCGCGCTCGGCCAGGCCCCCGTCGGCTCCACGGCCGGCTGACCCGCGCTCCGTACCCGCTGCCGCCGCCCTCGCCCCGTATCCGAGAGGACCCCCATGTCGACGACCCGCCACCTGGTCAATCGCCGCCGCAGACTGGCCACTTCTCCGTCGCGCGCGGCGGTGGCCCCGGTATCGGATGAGGAGGCCACGGAGGAGACCACCGCGCCACCGGGCCTGCGGGAGCCGGAAACGGAACCGGTGCGAGAGCAGGACCGGGATCCCGAACCCGAACCCGGGTCCGGATCGGAGGCCGTAACCACGCCCCCACGGGGACGCCTCCGCCCCCGCCTCCCCGCCCTCCTCTGCGCTCTCACCGTTCTCCTCGGGGCCTTCGCCGCCTGGGCGTTCACCTCGGCCGCGAGCCTGCGCGACGAGCCCGCGCGGCAGAACACCGCGCTCACCGACATCGCCCGTACCAGCGAGGTGAAGGGCCGGATCGGCGAGGCGGTCGGTGCCGTGTTCTCGTACGACTACGCCTCGCCCACCCGCTCCGACCGTGCCGCGAAGACACATCTGACCGGCAGGGCCGTGCAGCAGCACAAGGACATGCTCGCGGAGGTACGGGCACAGGCGCCGCAGCAGAAGCTCGTCCTCACCACGACCGTCACGGCGAGCGGAGTGGAGTATCTGGACGGCGACCGTGCCCGGCTGTTGATCTTCGCCGACCAGAGCAACACCCGTACCGGCAAGGACGAGGAGACCACCTACGCGGCGGCCATGTTCGCCGTGGACGCCGTCCGCCACGGGGACACCTGGCGGATCGCCGCCATCGACACGTTCACCCGCTGAACCGCCAGGCCCGGGCAGCCGGGGAGAGGGGACCAGCTATGAAGTTCAACGGCACGGTACGCCGTCAGCTCACCGGCACGGTCACGGCGGTCGCCGCGATGGCCGCGCTCACCGCGTCCCAGGCGCCCGGCTTCGGGGACGCGGTGGCGGTCTCGCGCGAGGAGCGGGCCACGTCGGGCACGGACGACGTGGTGTGGAGCGAAGTGGAGGGCGACGACGCGTACCACACCGAACTGCCGCCGCTGGAGAGCCCGCAGCCGCCCGCGCCGCTGAAGCCGCCGCGGGCCGCGGTGGAACCGTCCCTCCCGCTGTTCGCCCGGGCCCGGTCGGAGGCCGGCATCCCGGCGACCGTGCTCGCCGCGTACCGGAACGCCGAGAGGTCCTTACGCCGCGGCGACCCCGGCTGCCGGCTGCCGTGGCAACTGCTCGCGGCGATCGGCAAGGTGGAGTCAGGGCAGGCCGCGGGCGGCCGGGTCGACGCGCGGGGGACGACGCTCACGCCGATCCTGGGGCCCGCCCTGGACGGGGTGGGCTTCGCGCTGATCCGGGACACCGACAACGGGGTGCACGACGGCGACCGTACGTACGACCGGGCCGTCGGGCCGATGCAGTTCATCCCGTCCACCTGGGCGAACTGGGCCATGGACGGCAACGGCGACGGCCGCAAGGACCCGGACAACATCTACGACGCCGCCCTCGCCGCCGGGCACTACCTCTGCGCCGGAGGCCGTGACCTGGGCGTCCGAGCCGATCTGGACCGGGCGATCCTCAGCTACAACCGCTCCGACGTCTATCTGCGTACGGTGTTGTCGTGGCTGGAGTTCTACCGCAAGGGGACCCACCCGGTGGCCGACGGCCGGGGGGTCCTCCCCACCAGCCCCGGACCGGGCGGCACCGACCGGCCCACGGCGCCCGTCGGCTTCGGCCCCTCCGATAAGCCCGGAAAGGGCGGCGGCATCGTCATCGGCCCGCGGCCCCCACGCCCGCCCGGCCCCAAGCCCACGCCCGGCCCCACGAAGCCCGGCTCCCCGAGCCCGAGCCCCTCCGAACCAGGCACGCCGAGCCCGACCCCGACCGACCCCGGCCCCACGGACCCCGGCCCCACGGACCCCGGCCCCACGGACCCCGGCCCCAGCCCTGACCCCACCGACCCCGGTCCGACCGATCCGGGTCCCACCGACCCCGGCCCCACTCCGACCGGCCCCACCCCGACCGACCCCGGCCCGACGGACCCGGACCCCGGCCCGAGCCCCGACCCCGGAACCACCGACCAGGGGTGCCCGAGCGGTGACCCCACCTCGCCCGGGTCCTCGACGGCCATCGGGAGCCGGTCCGGAGAGTACGGTGACGGTGAACCGTGCGCACCGGAGGCCGGGTCCGCCGCCTGAGCCGACGATGTGCAGGCAGCGAAAGAGTGACGTGATCGTCCTGTGTCCCAGGGGGTCCGCACGGTGGACGCGTGCGGGACCGGGTTGATATTTCGGGCCCCCTTCGGGATCCCTCCCCGAGGGAAACAGTTCGTTCCGACCGGAAGGGTGGTGCGACTCGCCACAGGCGGGTCCCCGCTCATGGGTTCACCCAAGACAGAGACCGGCACGTCCACGAAGGAGCGGTTCGGTCCGGCCGACTGGGGCCGGCCGCCGTACGCCGTGCTCGTCGTCGACCGGGCCGGAACGGCCGTTCGCACAGAGGGGGAGACGAGCCTGCTGCGGGGCTGGCGGGTCGACTTCCTCGGCGCGCAGGTGCCCACCCCGCACCTCGTGGCCCATCTGCACAACACCGGGGCCGACGCCCGTCGCCCTCTCCCTGAGCCGCCGTCACCGGGCCGGGTGCCGCGGGCCCGGTGACGCGGGGGCGTATCAGACCAGCGACACCACGGCGACGATGCGCTTGCCGCCCTCGTGGGGTGTGACGGACAGTTGCCTGGTGAGCCGGTGGACCAGCGACCAGCCGTAACCGCCCTCGCCGACCGACCCGGGGGGCGGCTCCTGGCGAACGGGATGCCGGGGGTCCGCGTCGTCGACGACGAGGCGGAGCCCGCCTTCGGTGATCCGGGCCGAGAAGCCGGTGAGGCCCCCTCCGTGCCGCAGTGCGTTGGTCACGATCTCCGAGGTGACCAACAGGGCGTCCGCCACGACCACGTTCGAGAGGATCTCCTCCGACAACTCGTCGAACTCCGCCGCCAGCAGCCGTGTCACGACATCGCGCGCCTCGCCCGCGGTCCGCGGCGTGTCCGCGGACGAGCCGTCCGCGGGACGTACGGGAGGAGTGCTGTACACGCCCGTACCTCCTTCCGTGCCGTCGGTGATTTCTTGTTCCCGTCGAAACCACCGCATTCCCCCTGTCGACGGCTCCATACATGAAGCGACTCCTGCGATTCACCGGCCCGCACCGAATGTGAATACCTGAGGGGTATTCCGTCTGCTTTCGGCTCTCAGGGAATGTGTGAGAAGAAGAATAGGCAGCCCGGTGAGCAGGAAATCACCGCCTGACCGGGGAGTTCCGCGGTCAGGTCTGCTCAGGGTGGTCCCCCGGCCCGTGTGTTCGGGTGGCCAGCGGGGTGGGGGAGAGGTCGGACCGTTCCTCACCGGGTTCCAGCAGCGTGTCCGCGGGCCCGATGATCAGCGGGTCCGGGGTGCCGACGGCCTTGTCGTCCCTGCTGTCGTAGTCGAACCGCCACAGCAGGCTGCGCATGGCCTCCAGACGGCCGCGCTTCTTGTCGTTGCTCTTCACCACGGTCCACGGCGCGTGTGCGGTGTCGGTGGCCCGGAACATGTCGACCTTCGCCGCGGTGTAGTCGTCCCAGAGGTCGAGAGAGGCCAGGTCGGTCGGCGACAGTTTCCACTGGCGTACCGGGTCGACCTGCCGGATCGCGAACCGGGTCCGCTGTTCGTTGCGGGAGACCGAGAACCAGAACTTCACCAGCAGAACGCCGTCGTCGACGAGCATCCGCTCGAACTGCGGAGCCTGCTTCAGGAAATGTGCGTGCTGCTCCGGCGTACAGAACTCCATCACCCGCTCCACCCCGGCCCGGTTGTACCAGGAGCGGTCGAAGAAGACGATCTCGCCGGCGGTCGGAAGGTGGGACACGTACCGCTGGAAGTACCACTGCCCGCTCTCGCGTTCGGTCGGTTTCTCCAGGGCGACCACGCGTGCCCCACGCGGGTTGAGACGCTCCGTGAACCGCTGGATCGTCCCGCCCTTGCCCGCCGCGTCGCGGCCCTCGCACAGGACCACCAGCCGCTGCCCGCTCTCCCGCACCCAGCGCTGCAGCTTCAGCAGCTCGATCTGGAGGATGCGCTTCTCCTTCTCGTACTCCCTGCGCCCCATCCGCCGTTCGTACGGGTAGTTCTCCCGCCAGGTCTCCAGCGGGCGGCCCCGCTCGTCCAGCAGCACCGGCTGTTCGGGCCGCCGTCCGTCGACGGTCAGCCCCTTCAGCAGCTCCGTCGGGTCGCTCGTAGGATCGTCGGTCATCGTTTCGTTCCCCGCTCTCCTCGGTACACCCCCGCCCGCAGCCTGGTTCCCCCGTCGCGGCCGCTCATGTACGCGGAAGCCCCCCGGCCGGGTCAGCGGCCGGCGAGCACCTCGGCCAGGTCGTAGGAGACGACCTCCTCCAGCTGCGCGTAGGTGCAGCCGACCGGGGTCCGGTCCGGGCGCCACCGTCGGAACTGCGTCGTATGGCGGAACCGGTCGCCCTCCATGTGGTCGTACGCCACCTCGCAGACCCGCTCCGGGCGCAGCGGCACCCACGACTGGTCCTTCTTCCCCGACCAGCGGTTCTGCGTCCCCGGCAGCCGCGAGGCCTCGTGCGCCGCCGCGTCCGCCCACGCCCCCCACGGGTGGTCGGGGAAGCCGGTGCGCAGCGGGGCGAGTTCCTCGGCGAGCTCGGCGCGCCGCTTCATCGGGAAGGCCGCGCAGACGCCGACGTGCTGGAGCACGCCCTCGGTGTCGTACAGGCCGAGCAGGAGCGAGCCGACGACGGGGCCGCTCTTGTGCTCGCGGTACCCCGCCACCACGACGTCGGCGGTCCGCTCGTGCTTGATCTTGTACATCACCCGGGTGTCGGGCCGGTACGGCAGATCCAGCGGCTTGGCCACGATCCCGTCGAGTCCCGCGCCCTCGTACCGCTCGAACCACTCCTGGGCGAGTTCGACGTCCGTGGTGGAAGGAGCGAGGAGTACGGGCGCGGAGGCGCCGGAGAGGGCGGCCTTCAGGACGGCCCGCCGGTCCACCTGAGGGGTGGAGAGGAGGGAGGCGTCGTCGACCGCGAGGATGTCGAAGGCGATCAGGCTCGCCGGGGTCTTCTCTGCGAGCATCCGCACCCGGGAGTCCGCCGGATGGATGCGCTCGCTGAGCCGGTCGAAGTCCAGCCGCCCCTCGTGCGCGATGACGAGCTCCCCGTCGATGACGCAGCGCGGCGGCAGGTTCTCCCTCACGGCGTCGACCATCTCGGGGAAGTAGCGGGTCAGCGACTTGCCCGTACGGCTGCCGATCTCCACCTCGTCGCCGTCCCGGTAGACGATCGCCCGGAAGCCGTCCCACTTCGCCTCGTAGCCCATGCCCGGCGGGATCTTGGACACCGACTTGGCGAGCATCGGCTTCACGGGCGGCATCACCGGCAGGTCCATGGCCCGATTCTGGACCGGCTCCCTGCCCGTGTCTCCCGATATGCGGCATATGTGCGACCGGCCTACGGTGACCGTCATGGGAACAGCGGTGGAGCTGGACGCGGGCGGACGAGCGGTGAGACTGTCCAACCCGGACAAGGTGTACTTCCCGGCGAAGGGCTACACGAAGAGGGACGTGGCCGAGTACTTCTTGGCCGTGGGCCCCGGGATCACCCGTGCCCTGAACCACCGGCCCACCACGCTCCAGCGCTTCGTGGACGGGGTGGAGGGCGACTTCTTCTACCAGAAGCGCGCCCCGAAGAACCTTCCCGAGTGGATCCCCACCGCCCGTATCGCCTTCCCCAGCGGCCGCCCCGCCGACGAGCTCTGCCCCACCGAGCTCGCCGCCGTGATCTGGGCCGCCAACCTCGGCACCCTCACCTTCCACCCCTGGCCGGTCCGGGCCGGGGACACCGACCACCCGGACGAACTCCGCATCGACCTGGACCCCCAGCCCGGCACCGACTACGCCGACGCGGTCACCGCCGCCCACGAGCTGCGCTCCGTCCTGGAGGACCACGGCGTACGCGGCTGGCCCAAGACCTCCGGCGGGCGCGGGATGCACGTCTTCGTCCCCATCGAGCCCGCCTGGACCTTCACCGAGGTCCGGCGCGCCGCCATCGCCGCCGGGCGCGAGCTGGAGCGCCGGATGCCCGGGCGGGTGACGACGGCGTGGTGGAAGGAGGAGCGCGGCGAGCGGATCTTCGTCGACTTCAACCAGACAGCCCGCGACCGCACGATCGCCTCCGCCTACTCCGTACGCCCCTTCTCCCACGCCCCGGTCTCCGCGCCCCTGCGCTGGGAGGAGATCGACGACGCCGAACCGCGCGACTTCGACATCGTCACGCTCCCGGCCCGGTACGCCGAAGTCGGTGACGTCCACGCCGACATGGACCAGGAGGCGTTCCGGCTCGACGGGCTGCTGGAGCTGGCCGACCGGGACGAGACGGAGCGCGGTCTCGGCGACCTGCCGTACCCGCCGGAGTACCCGAAGATGCCCGGCGAACCGAAGCGGGTCCAGCCCAGCCGCGCCCGGCACGACGACGACGGCGAGATGGCGTGAGCGGGGGCGGCGAGGGCGAGGGCGGCGGCAAGGGTTGGACCAGCCAGAGGCACGGCGCCCACGGCCGGCCGCTCACCCTCCGCGAGCGCTGGGAGGCGTACAAGAACAGCCCGTTCCTCCCCGCGACCGTCCTCGTCCTCATCGTCGCCGCCGCGGCCGGTCTCTTCGCCGGCTCCTACACCTACGCGATGGCCAACCCCACCCCGCACCGCATCCCGGCGGCCCTGGTCACCCAGCCGGAGGTGGAGCGCGGGGAGGCGTTCGTCACCGGGATGGAGAAGGCGCTCGACGCCTCGCTCGAACTGCGCGAGTATCCCGACCTCGCGGATGCCCGCCGCGCCCTGGACGAACAGAGGGTCTTCGCCATCGTCCGCGCCTCCGACAACGGGGTGGCGTTGGATGTGGCCGGGGCGTCCGGCGCCTCCGTGGCCGAGCTGCTCGGCAAGGCGGGTCTCGAGGTCGGTGACGCCACCGGGGCCGAGGTCACCGTCCGGGACGTCAAGCCGCTCCAGAAGGGCGATCCGCGCGGGCTCGCCCTGTTCTACATCTCGCTGGCGGCCGTCATCATGGGCTTCCTCGGCGCGATCCAGCTCAGCGTCCACGCCCACGGCCTCAACCCGGCGGAACGCATCGCGTTCACCGCCGCGTACGCCCTGCTCGGCGGGTTCGCCATCGCCGCGGCCGTGGACTGGTGGCTCGGGGCGGTCGACCTGCCGTTCACCCAGTCCTGGCTGATCCTGGCATTCACGATGTTCACCTCGGGCATGGTCTTCACCATGTTCAACACGCTGATGGGCCGCTGGGCGATGATTCCGACCTGGGGCGTCATGGTGCTGCTCGGCAACCCGTCGTCCGGCGGAGCGGTCTCCTGGCCGCTGCTGCCCTCCGCCCTCGGGCACATCGGCCGCTGGCTGCCGCCGGGCGCCTCCGTCAACGCCCAGCACACCGCCGTCTACTACCAGGGCCACCAGTTCCTCTTCCCGTACCTGGTGCTGGCCGCCTGGGCGCTGGTCTCCTGCACGGTCTTCTGGGTGTGGCGCCACCGGCACCCAGGAGGCCGCGCCCGCACGCCTGAGCATGCGGCCACGGCCTCCTGAGACCTTCTCCGCGGTCTACAGCTCCTTGATCCGGATGTCGCGGTACGAGATGACGTCCGTGACTCCGTGCACCTGGAGCCCGATGTAACCGGAGGCGAACCGCCGGCCGTCGGTCCCCGGGTCGTCGCCGCGCGGCGGCTCGAAGAGCTGGCCGCCGGTGTTGTCGAACTCGTTGATGAGGACACCGTTGCGGTATACCTCGTAGTGCTGGTCCACCACCGTGATCTCGTAGTCGTTCCAGGTGCCCTTGGGCGTGACCCCGGCGCCGCCGAGACCCACCCGGTCGAATCCGTACACGGAACCCGTCTTGTACATGTCGCCGTCCGGCCGGTCGTTGACCTGGATCTCATGGCCGTACTTGATGGCGACCCACTCCGGACGTGACTCCTCCGGGTGGTCGTGCACCTTCGGGAAGCGGACGAAGACCCCGCCGTTGGCGTTGCCGGAGCCGGGGGCGTCGTCCCGCCACTGGAGCTTCAGCGAGAAGTCCCCGTACGCGCGGGTCGGGAACCAGAGCATCCCCATGCCGCCCACGGTCGTGGAGCTGGTGATCGAGCCCTCCTCCTCGTTCAGCCCGAACTGCCCGCCGCCGACGTGGCTCCACCTGGCGAACGAGGCCGCAGTACCGTCGAAGAGCTTGGTGTACCCCTCGGACTGGCCCGGCTTGCCGATGCCCGACTGCTTGGCGGCCTGGTTGATCGCCCTGCGCTCGCGCTGGTCGATGACGCCGTCGGCCTTCAGCGTGTCGAGGACCGTCGTCACGTGCTTGAGGAACAGCGCGTGGGAGGACCAGTCCTTCTCGTCCTCGATCAGCTCGTTGATCGTGCACCGGTTGCGGGTGATCCGGTTCGGGACGCCCGTGTCGACCGTGCCGACGAAGACGGTGTGCCGCTCGTCGAACTCCGCGCAGTTCGGCGCCGGGACCCCGCCGCCCTGGGCGATGGTGAACGACACCTTCTTCGCCTCGGAGGTGTTGCCCGCCTTGTCCGTAGCCCGGTGAGCCACCGTGTGGTGGCCGACCCGGTCGACGATCACGGGCGTGGTGTACGCGAGGTAGGGGCCGCCGTCGAGCGAGTACTCCACCTTGTCCACGCCCGAGTCGTCGTCGGTCGCGGTTACGGTGGCCTTGGCGCTGGTGATGAACGCGCCGTCGGAGTTCTTGCTCCCCTCCAGCTTCACCGAGGTCTCCGGAGCCGTCTTGTCCTGCGACGGCGGCTCCACCACGGCGAACTCGACGGTCTTCTGGTCCGCGACGTTCCCCGACCGGTCGGTGGCCCGGTAGCGGACGGTGTGCTCGCCCACCTCGTGGACCATCACCGGTGCGGTGTACGGCTTCCACTCACCGTCCGCGCCGAGCGCGTACTCGATGGTGTTGACGCCGGACCCGGTGTCGGACGCGGTCACGGTGACCGTGGCCATGCCCAAGTAGGCGCCTTCGGGGTCCTGTTCACCCGAGACGGTCGCCGAGGTCTCCGGCGGCGTCTCGTCGTCCGTCGGCGGCGCGGCGACCGCGAAGTCGACGGACTTCTCCGCCGCAGCGTTGCCCGTCTTGTCGGTGGCCCGGTAGCGGACCGTGTGGTCGCCGACCTCGTTCACCACGACGGGCGCGGTGTACGGCTGCCACTCGCCGTCGGCACCGAGTGCGTACTCGATGGTTTCGACGCCGGAGCCCTCGTCGGTCGCCTCCACGGTGACCGTGGCCTGGCCGATGTACGCGCCGTCGCCGTTCTTGTCGCCGTCGACCTTCGCCGAGGTCGCGGGGGCCTCGGTGTCCTCGCCGCTGCCCTCGGTGACGGTCAGGATGCCCTGCATCTGGCCGTGGCCGGGGATCGTGCAGTGGTAGAAGTACCGGCCCGGCGTCAGCGTGACCTCCACGCTGTGCTTGCCGCCCTCGGAGTCACCCGGGTTGGCCAGGATGTTCAGCTGGACGTCGCTGTTGAACTCCGGGTCCGACACGCCGAACGTCAGCGTGTGCGGCATGCTCGTGGTGTTGCCGGTCGCCGTGCTGTTCTCGAAGACGATGGTCGCCTTGCCGGCCACCGCTGTCGTCGGCGCGGTCAGATAGCGGTCGATCGGGTCGGCCGCGGTCCAGGTCAGCACCTGGTCGGCGGCCTTCGCCCCGGGGCCGTCGCCGCCCTTGCCGTACGCGGCCGTCGAGGTCAGCCCGAGGACCATGAGCAGAAAGGCCATCAGGGCCACCCAGGAACTGCGCGGCCGGTGCCGTCGCCGGGCGAGGTACAGGGGTTGTCTCACTGCGCTGCCGCCTTTCCAACCAGGTCCTTGACGGCCGGAGTTGCCGCGCCGCCCTTGTAGGTCACGCGCCACAGCGCGGACTTGGAGTCGGAGGTGAAGAAGCCGCGCCCGTAGTCCAGGACGTAGAGGGAGCCGTCCGGGGCGAACTTCCAGTCCATGAGGTTGCGGATGCCGTCGGCGCCGACCGGGATGATCTTCTTCAACGACTCGGCGTGCGTGGGCAGTCCGCCCCTGCCGACCGTCTTCGGGTCGGTGATCACCGCGTGGCGCGGCTGTGTGTCGTCGTAGAAGTCACCGACGAACCACTTGCCGTCCCAGTACGCGGGCCACTTGGCCGCCGAGTCGCTCTGCGCGTCGTAGCGGTAGACGGGGCCGTTCATGGTCGCCTGACCGCCGCCCTTGAGCCAGGGCAGCAGCTCCTTCTGCTCCTCGGCCTTGTAGCTGGGGACGCCGTCGGCGTCGCGCGGGTAGTCGACCCCGCCTCCCTGCGGTGAGTACCAGATGGTGTTCGGGGTCACCGGCGGCAGCTTGACGAGGCCGTCGTTGTTCGGCGACTCGTTCTTCGGGGCGTTGCAGTCGTACCAGCCCAGCGGCTTGCTCGGGTCGGGCAGATTGCGGTCGCGGTAGGGCTGGTTGTTGCCCATGCAGTACGGCCAGCCGTGGTTGCCCGCCATGGTGATCGCGGCGAACGTGTCGTACTTCGCCGGGCCCCAGGTGGTGGAGGCCGAGCCCGCGTCGGGGCCGACCCAGCCGGCGTACAGCGTGTCGGTCGAGGGGTCGATGGAGATCCGGGCCGGGTTGCGCACGCCCATCACATAGATCTCCCCCCGGGTCTTTCCGCCGCCCTCGTCCGGCTCCCTGCCGGTGAAGAGGTTGCCGGAGGGGAGGGTGTACGTACCGTCGTCCTCGGGGTGGATCCGCAGGATCTTCCCGTTGAGGTTGTTGGTGTTGCCGGAGGTGCGCCGGGCGTCGGCGAAGGAGACGCCCTTGAAGTTGGGCTCCGGGTTGTTGCCGGAGTAACCGCTGCTGAAACCCGAGGAGTTGTTGTCACCGGTCGCGATGTACAGGTTGTCCTTCGAGTCCCACGCCATGCCGCCGCCCGCGTGGCAGCAGCTGTGGATCTGCACCGGCCAGCCGAGCAGCACCTTCTCCGAGGCCAGGTCCAGCTTGCTGCCGGCAGAGTCGAAGGTGAAGCGGGAGACCTGGCGGACCGCCATGCGCTTGTCGCGGTCGATCTTCGCGTGCGGGGTGTAGTGCAGATAGACCCAGCCGTTGAAGGCGAAGCCCGGGTCCAGCTCGATGCCGAGCAGTCCCTCCTCGACCTTCACCAGCTCGCCGCCGCCGCCCTTGTTGCCGAAGACGTCCAGCGCACCGGCGAGGGTGACCCTCTTGGTCTTCGGGTCGTAGACGTGGATCTCGCCCTTGCCCTTGCCGATGTCGGGGTTGTTCCAGTCCGTGATGACCGGGACGGAGCTGTCGGCGCCGCCGCGCCCGATGTAGAAGACCTTGCCGTCCGGAGCGGTGACGAGCCCGTGCGGTTCACCGATCTGGTCGTTCCGGCCCGGCTGGTTGGGCTGGGTGAGGCGCTCGGCCGTGTAGTTGGACGTGATGGTGGCCTTGCAGTCGGCCTGCGAGGTCCGGTTCGTCCAGGCGAGGGCGCCGCGCAAGTGGTCGCGGAAGTCGGTCTCGGCGAAGCTGTCCGCCGTACCGCCCATCGCCGTGTAGAAGGAGCGGCCGCCGTCGTAGTCGCGGCACCAGGAGACCGGGTGGTCCCAGCCGTTGGCGCTCACACCCGGCTTGTACGTCAACTCCCTTACGCGCGCCACGGTGTGCACCTCACCGGACGGGTTCTTCGTCCAGTTCAGCCACTTGTCGGGGCGCTTCCACTCCAGCGGCAGGTTCTTGGTGGCCGGGTGGACCCGGTCGCCGATCTCGACGGTGGCCCGCTGCGCGGTGGTCGGGCTGCCGGCCGCCGGGCGGGCGCCCACCAGGCCGGTGAACCAGTCCGAGTACGGCTCCGTGCGCGCCGCGTCATGGATGCCGAGGAAGCCGCCGCCCGCCTCCATGTACGCCTCCAGACCCGCTTCCTGCTCCGGGTCCAGGACGTCGCCGCCGCCGGTCAGGAAGACCACCGCGTGGAAGGAGCCGAGCCGCTTGCCGTTGGTGAAGACGTTCGGGTCGGTGGTGGCCACGGTGGCGAACCGCCCGGCCGCCGGGCCCGTCTGCCCGATCTTCTCGATCGCCGCGATCCCGGCGTCCGTGTACGGCGCCTCGTCACCCGCCGACGCGTGAAAGACCAGCACCTTCACCTGGTTCCTGGCGCCGGGCGGGGACGGCAGGGACAACGTTGTCGCCATCTTCTCGACCAGGTCCCGGTCCGGCGACGTACCCGCGTTGGCAGGGCCGCCGCTGCCCAGCATGGAGACGGTCAGTGCGCCGGCCGCCGCGGCCGCCGCCAGGCCGCGTCGTGATCTGGAACGGTGATGTGCTGCGCGCTGCATGTGGTCACCCACTCCTTCGTGGTCACTGCACCTCTCGGTGACTGTGGGTCGCTGACTCTCCTTCGGTACCTCTGTGTTGAGTGCGATACCTCTGTGTCGACTGCGACAGCGCACGAAGCTAGACCTCTTTTCGTGGTCCGCCAATAGCTATGGCGGCAATCGCACGAACTTTGTCCTGGGTGTGGATAAACGGTCGGGCCCCGGTTACGGTGTGGCCCGTTCCGGGGTGCACCGAGGCCCCTCGCGCCTCCGCCAGTCTCGTCAAAGCAGTGGGGAGTTCGACATGGACCGAAGGGCCTTCAGCCGGCGGATGCTGGTCGGCGGCGCGGTCGCGGCAGCGACCGGTGTGACATCGTTGTCGTCGGGTACGGTGGAGGCCAGCTCGGCGGAGAAGCCGCCGCGCACGGCCCCGGCCGGGGGAGTGGTGCGCCGACTGAAGATGTACGCCGAGAAGCTGCCGAACGGTCAGCTCGGCTACGGCTTCGAGAAGGGCAAGGCATCGATCCCCGGCCCCCTCATCGAGCTCGACGAGGGCGACACGGTCCATATCGAGTTCGAGAACCTCACCGACCTCGACGCCAGCCTCCATGTCCACGGTGTCGACTACGACATCGCCAACGACGGCACCCGGATGAACAAGAGCCACGTGGAGCCCGGTGGCACCCGTACGTACACCTGGCGCACCCACGCCCCGGGCCGCCGCAAGGACGGCACCTGGGAGCCGGGCAGCGCGGGCTATTGGCACTACCACGACCACGTCGTCGGCACGGACCACGGCACCGGCGGCATCCGCAAGGGGCTCTACGGGCCGGTCATCGTGCGCCGCGAGGGCGACATCCTGCCGGACAAGACGTTCACGATCGTCTTCAACGACATGACGATCAACAACAAGGCCGAGCACAACAGCACCAACTTCGAAGCCACGGTGGGCGATCGGCTCGAAATCGTGATGATCACCCATGGCGAGTACTACCACACCTTCCACATCCACGGTCACCGCTGGGCGGACAACCGGACCGGGATACTGACCGGCCCCGCCGACCCCAGCCGGATCATCGACAACAAGATCTGCGGGCCCGCCGACTCCTTCGGCCTCCAGTTCATCGCGGGCGAACGCGTGGGCGCGGGCGCCTGGATGTACCACTGCCACGTACAGAGCCACTCCGACATGGGGATGGCCGGGCTGCTGCTGATCAAGAAGCCGGACGGCACGATCCCGGGGTACGAACCCCACCATGTGGCAGGCGGGGCCGAGAAGAAGAAGGCCGCCGAGGACAAGGGCGCGGCCGAGCACCAGCACTGACCGGCCCTCACTCCGGACGGGCCAGCCGCTGCTGCTCCTCCTCGACGATCCGCCGGGCCAGCTCACCGTCGGACACGTCGACGGCGTCCGGCGCGGACTCCGCGAGGTCGCTGCGCCGGGCGTACGCGTCGAAGAGCCGGTCCTTGCGGGCCAGCAGCTCCACCATGCGCTGGTCGACGCTGTCCGCCGCCAGCAGCCGGTGCACCTGGACCGTGCGCACCTGCCCCATCCGGTGGGCGCGGGCGACGGCCTGGTGCTCCAGCGTCGGCTTGATCTGCGGCTCGCACAGGATGACCACCGACGCGGCCTGCATGTTCAGTCCGGTGCCCCCGGCCTGGATCTGGCTCAGCAGCACCGCGTGCCCGTCCCCGGCGGAGAAGGCGTCGACCAGCTCCTGCCGCCGGGCGGCCGGCAGGCTTCCCGAGACCGGCCCGAACGCGCCCGGGCCCAGCGCCTCGCCGACCGTGGCCAGCACCTCGCGGAAGTAGGAGAAGACCACGACCTTCAGCCCGTTGTCCCGTGCCTCGTCGACCAGTTCGCGCAGCCGTTCCAGCTTGGCCGAGGCGGCGGGCATGGCGTACGCCGCCCGGCGCATCCGCATGAACTGCCCCGACGCCACCGCTTCCCGGTACGCCTCCAGGTCCCCGGCGCTGAACTCCTCCCACTCGTCCACGTGCACGAGGGCCGGGAGTTCGGCCAGTACGTCCACCTGGTTGCGGCGCAGATAGGCGGGGGCGACCGCCCGCCGGAAGGCCTGCGAACCGGCGGCGCCGTGCGTCGTACTCACCGCATCGGCCAGATCCGGGCGGAGCTGACGCACCAGGCTCCGGAACTCCTCCACCCGGTTCTCCATCGGTGTCCCGGTGAGGAACAGGACGTGGTCCGCGCGCTCCGCCCAGACGGCGACCGCCTGCGCCCGCCGGGTGGCGGGGTTCTTCACGAAGTGCGCCTCGTCCACCACCAGCATCGCGAGGGCGACGGTGGCTTCCTCGGGCAGGGTGCGCAGCGCGTCGAACGTGGTGAGGGCGACCCCGCCGCCCGCCGCCCACTCCGCGTACGCCTCCAGCCGCTCCGCCCCGTGCACCGGCAGCGCGCGCAGGGTGGACCGGGCCCGGATCTCCCGGCTCCAGTTGATCAGCACGCTGGCCGGGCACACCACCAGGAAGTGGCTCTCGCCGCGCGCCGCGAGATGGGCGAGGGCGGCGATGGCCTGCACGGTCTTCCCCAGCCCCATCTCGTCCCCGATGACCACTCGCTTCTGGGCCAGTGCGAAGCGCGCCCCGAACGACTGGTAGCCGCGCAGGGAGACCCGTAGCCGCGAACCGTCGAGCCGGAGCGCCCGCACCCGGTCCGCGATCCCGGCGGGCAGGAACCCCTCGGCGGCGTCCCGGTCCGGTCCGCTGCCCGAAAGCTCGGCCAGGAGGCTGTAGTACTCGGCGGACCGCAGTTCGAAGTCCACCCACGCCCCGGGTGCCGACTCCGGCGCCCGCAGCAGGTCCACCGAGACCTGGCCGAACAGCATCGGCAGCGCCTGCTCCGCCGCCTCCGTGACCGCCGCGCTCAGGGCGGCCACGGCGTCGAGCGCCCGGGCCCGCGCCTCCCCGCCGGTGAAGAGCATCCGCAGCCGGCTCCCGGCCGGTGCGGCGGAGACCGTCAGGGGACCGAGCCGCTCGGCCAGCCGCCCGGCCGCCTCCACCGCCCGCCGTGCGTCCGGACCGGCTTCCACCAGCCGGTGCAGGGCGACGACCAGCGCGGTCGTCGTGGCGTCCGGGGCGTCCATGTCGATCCGTACGGAGACGGTCTCGCGCACCGCGTCGGCGATCTGCCCGGCGGCCGCCAGCGCCTGATCGGCGGTGTGCGCCCCGACCCCGGGGATCAGACGGAGCTCGTAGCGGGGCGTGCCGTGGACCTGCCCGACGGTCGTGAACCCGGCCTGTTCGAGAGCGCCGAGGCGCAGCCGGCCCTCCGTGACGTCCTTCAGCCGGGCGACCGGGATGGCGGCCAGCTCCCGGTCGGCCAGGGAGGCCAGGAGCGGGTCGAGGACGGCCCGTACGGCCTCGACGGCTCGGGCGTGGTCCTCCCGCACGGCGCGGGCCCGGGCCAGCAGGGCCTCCGCCTCGGTCAGCAGCTCCCGGGCGGCACGGCCCGTGGTCGCCGGGCGGGCGGTCCCGGCCCCCGTGTCGGTCATCGTCGCTCTCGCCGCCGTCGGTAAGTGGTCTTCTCGCCGTACGCCGCCGTCGGAAGGGGCCTTGCCGGTCTCTCCGTCGTCCGCCGCGACCGGCAGGTGGTGGTGGGGCGTCGCTGTACGCAGCCATCGTCCCACGGCCCACCGACAGCCCCTGGCGCACCGACAGCCCCGGCGCCCCCGGTCCGCTACGGTGCGGCGGCCGCCGTTCCGCCGGGGAGAGCAGCACCGGAGGAGCTGGGCGGCGACACTGTCATTCTCTTCGGTATCCCGCTCCTGGAGGAGGTCTACCGCGTCGCCGAGACGGTTCTCCCGGCCCTGGGGGTACGCCGCTGACCTGCGGAGAGACGGGGTTGCAGCCCCGGTCGGGCCCGTGCGGACTGCGGTTGCCGGTGGCCGGTGCGAGACTCGACGGGACAGGGAACAGCCTCGCGCCGCCGTGCGCGCGGGGCCACGGGATCCGCTGAAGGAGCACGCCATGCTCAACCCCGCCTTTCCCGACGGAGCACCCAACTGGGTCGATCTCGGCACGCCGGACGTCGACGGGGCCGCCGCCTTCTACGGCGGTCTCCTCGGCTGGGAGCACGCCCCCGGCGGCCCGGAGGTCGGGGGGTACGGGATGTTCACCCTGGACGGCCACACCGTCGGCGGTGTCATGGCGGTCCCCGAGGAGCAGTCCTCCAGCGCCTGGTCCCTCTACTTCCACTCGCCCGACATCAGCGCCACCGCCGAGCTGGTGACCCGGGCCGGCGGCCGCTCCGCCTTCGAGCCGATGGACGTCCTCGACTACGGCAGGATGGGCGGCTTCACGGACCCGGGCGGAGCATATTTCGGCGTATGGCAGCCGCGGCAGAACCCCGGCCTCGGCGTGATCCAGCAGCCGGGCTCGCTCCTCTGGGCCGAGCTGTACACCCCGGACGTCCCGGCGGCGGCCAGGTTCTTCGGCGATGTCTTCGGCTGGAAGACCGAGGCGCTCGAGGTGGAGGGCACCGAGTACGTCTACACGACGGTCCACCCCGCCGGCACGGGCCCGGAGCTCTCATTCGGCGGCCTGGTCACGATGGGCGACGTCCCGGCCGAGGCGGCGCGCGGCCCGCACTGGATGCCGTATTTCGCGGTCGAGGACGTGACGGCGACGGTGGACGCCGCCAAGCGGCTCGGCGGGGCGGAGGCGCTGCCGGCGATGGAGGTGCCGGGCGTCGGCACCATGGCCAACGTCACCGATCCGTTCGGGGCGGTCTTCGCGGTGATGAAGCCCCTGCCGAGGCAGTAGGAGAGGGAGGGGCGGGGCCTTGTCACGGCCCCGCGCCGGACGATTGATGAATCGTTGATCAGCCGTTTATCTGACCGGGGCACCGTAGGTCCCATGCTGATCAATACGGTGACCGAGGACGCGCTGGACTGGCAGGAGACCGCGTTGTGCGCGCAGGCCGGACCCGAGTTCTTCTTCCCGGCCCCAGGCAGTTCGACGCGCGAGGCCAAGCAGCTCTGCGGAGCCTGCGAGGGACGCGTGGCCTGCCTGGAGTACGCACTCGCCAACGACGAGCGGTTCGGCGTCTGGGGCGGACTCTCGGAGAAGGAGCGCGAACGGCTGCGCAGGGAAGAGCGGGAACAGGGCTGAACCGCCCCGACCTTGAGTGATCCTCACCCCGGCGCCCTTCATCAACCACGGACTGACGGCGCCCACCGAGCGCGCCGCCGAACTCATCGGCGCGGACGCCCGGGCGGATGCTTTGAGGTAGTCGGCGGCCTCCCGCTCCGTAAACCCCTGCGGCGGGCGTCACCCGGCACGGCACGATCCCCCATGACCGACACCCTGCCCGACCTGCTCGCCCACGCCGGGGACGACCGGGCCCGCGTCGCGCTGTACGCGGCGGGCCGGGCCGCCGCCCACGCCCGCCCCTCCCGGCTCCGCGAGCTGTTCGCCGCCCGCACCGCACCCGGCACGGGCAGGGTGACCAGCCGCAAGCCGCCACGTCGCGTACGTCGCCGAAGGGATGCCGGCGCAGCATCCGCAGCTGGGTGCGCCACGGTCCGGTCCAGCCGGTGCGCCGGCCACCGTCAGCGTACGCGGAGGTCACGGCAGTGGAGTGACGGGCAGGCGGATGGTCGGGCGGGGCGGCGGAGCGACGGCGTCAGGCGCGGCCGCGTGCGATCATCCGCGCCTTGCGGGCGGCGAGCTTCTCGTCGAACTTCGACGCCTCGCTGTCCAGCCCGCCCATGTACATGCCGAGCTCCTCCTGCGCCTTCATGCCCTCCGGGCCGAGCCCGTCGATGTCCATGACCTTCAGGTAGCGCAGCACCGGCTGGAGCACGTCGTCGTGGTGGATGCGCATGTTGTAGATCTCGCCGATCGCCATCTGCGCGGCGGCCCGCTCGAAACCGGGCATGCCGTGTCCCGGCATCCGGAAGTTGACGACGACGTCACGCACGGACTGCATGGTGAGGTCCGGGGCCAGCTCGAAGGCGGCGCCCAGGAGGTTGCGGTAGAAGACCATGTGCAGGTTCTCGTCGGTCGCGATCCGGGCCAGCATCCGGTCGCAGACCGGGTCACCGGACTGGTGGCCGGTGTTGCGGTGCGAGACACGGGTGGCCAGCTCCTGGAAGGCTACGTACGCGACGGAGTGCAGCATCGAGTGCCGGTTGTCCGACTCGAAGCCCTCCGCCATGTGCGCCATGCGGAACTGCTCCAGCTTGTCCGGGTCGACGGCCCGCGAGGTGAGCAGGTAGTCGCGCATCACGATGCCGTGGCGGCCCTCCTCGGCGGTCCAGCGGTGCACCCAGGTGCCCCAGGCGCCGTCGCGGCCGAAGAGGGAGGCGATCTCGTGGTGGTAGCTGGGGAGGTTGTCCTCGGTGAGGAGGTTCACCACGAGCGCGATCTTGCCGATGTCGGTGACCTTGGACTGGTCCGCCGACCACGCCTCGCCGTCCTCGAAGACGCCGGGGAAGTTCCGGCCGTCGGAGAAGGGGACGTACTCGTGGGGCATCCAGTCCTTGGCGACCTTGAGATGGCGGTTGAGTTCCTTCTCCACCACCTCTTCCAGCGCGTACAGCAGTTGGGCGTCGGTCCACGCCTTCGAACTGCCGAGGTGGGGAGAGGTGATCGTCACGGGGAGCTCCTGGGGACGGGAGAATTACCTACGGCTTCGTAGGTTACGTGACCGTAGGTTAAAGCGACGTTAAGGGCAAAGCCAAGCCCGTCCCCGCGGGCACCCGATTATGCACCGTATGTATCCGGCTCGCGGCGGACTTCGGCGGGCTTCCGCGGGCTTCAGCAGGTCTTCGCAGGTCAGCGGGGGTCCTCAAGCAGGCCCAGGTTCCGGCGCAGATACCGGGCGGTAACCGAGGCGCGGTCCGCCAGAAGGCCCTGCGGCGTCCCCGCGAAGACGAGTTCGCCGCCCTTCTTCCCGCCGTCCGGGCCGAGGTCGATCACCCAGTCCGCCCGCTTGAGCACCTCCAGGTTGTGTTCCACGCAGATCACCGTGTTCCCCGCGTCGACGAGCCGGTCCAGCAGATCCACCAGCGCCCCCGTGTCGGCCGGGTGCAGCCCGGTCGTCGGCTCGTCCAGGACGTACACGCTGGAGGTGCGGTGCAGCTGGGTGGCGAGCTTGATCCGCTGACGCTCACCTCCCGACAGGGTGCTGAGGGGCTGCCCGAGCGTGAGGTAGGTGAGACCGACCTCGTCGAGGGTCCGCAGCTTCCGCAGCAGTACGCGGTCCTCGAACAGCCCGACCGCCTGCGCCGCCGTCATCTCCAGCACGTCGACTATGGACCGGCCGCCGACCCGGTGCTTGAGTACGTCGTCGTGGAACCGGCGGCCCTCGCACTCCTGGCAGGTGGTGGTGACCGGGTCCATGAACGCCAGGTCGGTGGAGATCTCCCCGCGCCCCGAGCAACCCGGGCAGGCACCGGCGGAATTGAAGCTGAACAGCCCGGCGTCGACGCCGTTCTCCCGGGCGAAGACCTTGCGGATGGTGTCCAGTGCGCCGATGTACGAGGCCGGGGTGGAGCGGGAGGAGGCGGTGATGGCGCTCTGGTCGATGACCACCGCTCGGGGGTGGGCCGCCGTGAACACCTCCGAGACCAGCGTTGACTTGCCCGAACCCGCCACACCCGTCACCACGGTCAGCACCCCGGTGGGGAACGACACGTCCAGGCTCTTGAGGTTGTGCAGATCGGCACCCCGAACGGGGAGTTGCCCGGTGGGGGAGCGGAACTCGCCTTTGACGGAGGTCCGTCGGCGCAGGCATCGGCCGGTGAGCGTGTCCGCCTCGCGCAACCGGTCGAACGGTCCCTCGAAGACGATGTGCCCGCCCTCCGACCCGGCGCGCGGGCCCATGTCGACGATGTGGTCCGCGACCGCCATCACATCCGGGTCGTGCTCGACGACCAGCACGGTGTTGCCCTTGTCGCGCAGCCGCACCAGCAGATCACCGAGCAGCCCGACGTCCCGTGGGTGCAGCCCGACGCTCGGCTCGTCGAAGACGAAGGTCAGCCCGGTCAGTGAACTCCCCAGGTGCCGGACCATCTTGAGCCGCTGCCCCTCGCCGCCCGAGAGGGTGGTCGTCTCCCGGTCCAGGCTGAGATAGCCGAGCCCGATTCCCACGAGCCGCTCCAGCCGCTCGCGGGCCGCCGCCGCGATCGGGCCGCCCACGGGATCGTCGATCCTGGCCAGGACGCCGACAAGATCGGCGACCTCCATCCGCCCGTAGTCGGCGGGCGAGAGCCCGTCGACGCGGGTGGCGAGCGCCGCCGCGTTCAGCCGTGCCCCGCCGCAGGAGTTGCAGACCCGCTCGGCGGTGAACCGGTCGGCCGCCGCGCGCCGCTTGTCCGACAGCGATGCAGTGTCCCGCTTGAGGTAGAGCCGCTCGAACCGCGTCACCACCCCCTCGAACTGCATGTCCGCCGAGGCCGTCCGCATGTCGACCCGGACGGTGAAACCGGAGCCGTACAGCAGGAGTTGACGGTCCTGCTCGCCGTACTCGGAGAGTGGCAGGTCGTTGTCGAACCGTCCCGACCCGCCGTACAGGCTCCACTCCCAGCTGCCCACCGTGAGACCGGGCAGCAGCAGCGCCCCCTCGTTCAGCGACTTCGACCAGTCCACCGCCCGGTCCAGGTCGAGCCGGACGGTGCGCCCCACCCCGTCGCACTCCCGGCACATCCCGGCCGGGTCGTTGAAGGAGTACGCGCTGGCCCCGCCGGCGCTCGGCGTTCCGTACCGGGAGAACAGCACGCGGATCACCGACCAGATGTCCGTCGCCGTGCCCACGGTCGAGCGGATGTTGCCGCCCAGCGGCTTCTGGTCGATGACGACGGCCACGGACAGGTCCTCGATGGACTCGGCCCGTGGCCGCTCGTACTTCGGCAGCCGGTTCCGCAGGAACGAGGTGAAGGTCTCGTTCAGCTGCCGCTGGGACTCCACGGCGATCGTGTCGAAGACGACCGACGACTTCCCCGAACCGGAGACCCCGGTGAAGACGGTGATCCGGCCCTTGGGCAGGGTGAGGGAGACGTCGCGCAGATTGTTCTCGTGCGCTCCGGTGATGACGATGCCGCGCTCGGTGCTGAGATCCATACAGACGACGCTAGGCGGGATACCCGACAGCTTCTGTCGCCTTTTTTCGGAGATCTCGCCAGGCCGCTCACCGCCCTGCCCGCACCTCCTCGGGAGTCGTGTCCCGCAGCTCCCCGTCCAGCCGCAGCCACCGGGTGACCCCGATCGCCTCCAGGAACGGAACGTCGTGGCTCGCCACGATCAGCGCCCCCTCGTACGCCTCCAGCGCCTCGGTGAGCCGCCGTACGCTCGCCAGATCGAGGCTGTTCGTAGGCTCGTCCAGCAACAGCAGCCGGGGCGCCGGGTCCGCCAGCAGCAGCATCGCCAGCGTCGCCCGGAAGCGCTCCCCGCCCGACAGCGTTCCGGCCGGATGGTCGGAGGAGCCCCCCTTGAAGAGGAAGCGCGCGAGCCGGGCCCGGACGTCGTTGTCCGTCAGGCCGGGAGCCGATCGCTTCACGTTGTCCGCCACCGACAGGGTGTCGTCCAGCGTGTCCAGCCGCTGCGGGAGGAAGCCCAGAGGCAAAAGCGTCGTCGCCTCACCCGAGAGCGGGGCGAGCTCACCCGCGATCGTCCGCAGCAACGCCGTCTTGCCCGCCCCGTTGCGCCCGGTCAGCGCGATCCGCTCGGGACCGCTGACCGTCAACTCGCCGCGCAGCGGCGGCCCGTAGGGCGGCACCGGATCACGCAGGAGCAGCACATCGTTCCCCGGATGCACCCGTGTCGTCGGCAGTTCGATCCGGATCTCCTCGTCCTCGCGCACCGCCGACTCCGCCTCATCGAGCCGCTTGCTGGCCTCCGCCAGCCGCTCGGTGTGCAGGATACGGTGCTTGCCGGCCGACTCCTGGGCGGTCCGTTTGCGCTGCCCCATCACCACCTTGGGCTCCCGCTTGGTGTCCCACATCTTCTGGCCGTAGCGTCTGCGCCGGGCCAACTTCATCCGTGCTTCGGCCAGTTCGCGTTTCTGGCGCTGCACATCCGACTCGGCGGCCCGCACCATCCGCTGCGCCGCCTCCTGCTCGACGGCGAGCGCCTCCTCGTACGCCGAGAGGTTTCCGCCGTACCAGGTGACCGAGCCCTCGCGCAGATCCGCGATCCGGTCGACCCGCTCCAGCAGCTCCCGGTCGTGGCTCACCACGAGCAGCGCCCCGGTCCAGGAGTCGACCGCGTCGTACAGCCGCTTGCGGGCGACCGCGTCCAGGTTGTTCGTCGGCTCGTCCAGCAGCAGTACCCCGGGGCGGGCCAGGAACAGGGCGGCCAGCCGCAGGAGCACGCACTCGCCCCCGGACATCTCCCCGACCGCGCGGTCCAGGCCGATGTGGCCGAGCCCGAGCCCGTTCAGGGCGGCGTGGGCGCGCTGCTCCACGTCCCAGTCGTCGTCGATCACCGCGAAGAGCTCCTCGCGTACGTCACCGGCCTCGACGGCGTCGATCGCCGCCCGCCGGTCGGCGATGCCCAGTACCTGCTCGACCCGCAGCGCGGTGGCCAGGGTGACGGTCTGCGGCAGGTACCCGAGGCCGCCACGGATCCTGATCTCGCCCTCCAGCGGGGCGAGTTCACTGGCGATCAGCCGCAACAGGGTCGATTTGCCGCACCCGTTGAGGCCGATGAGGCCGGTGCGTCCGGCGCCCACGGTGAGGTCGAAGTCGGAGAAGACCTCGGTGCCGTCGGGCCAGGAGAAGGAGAGGGAGGTACAACTGATATGGGTGTCGGACGTAGACATACAGATCTCCCGTGTACGTCGGGGAATTGAGCTGAGGACGGCTGAGGAGCTGAGATCGCACACGGGCGCCTTTGGCCACGAAAGGCGTGGCGGCGCTGCACGGTGCGGGGGACCTCAGATCAGCAACGTCCTTCTCCGATCCGACGATGACAGGAACAGTCACGAAGGTAGGACCGGGGCGCATATCCCGGCAACGGGTTTTCCGGCCGGTGGCCGGCGGTTGTGTGGCCGCGCGGCTCAAGGGATCAGCGGGCCGCCGCTCAGCAGGCGCCACCGAGCAGATCGGTCAGGTTCCGGTCCAGCTCCAGATAGCGGTACTCGTCACCCACCGGCACCAGCTCCTGCGCCCGCTCCAGGAAGTGGCGCAGCTCCGCCGTGCGTACGTGGACCATGGCGATGCCCTCGGCCGCGTGGAACTCCAGCACCGTTCGCTCGTACCCGAAGGGCCTGACCCGGACGTCCCCCTCCCCGGCGGGCGTGTCGACCCCCGCCGTCAGCAGCTCACGGGAGAACTCCCAGGACACCTCGGTCCCCTCCAGGGTCGCCGGGGCCGGGAACGCCATCCGCACGGCGAAGGGGTCCTTGCGGTCGTAACTCAGAGTGGCCGGCAGGGTTTCCATCCGCGGGGCGGACGCGACCATGCGGGCCTGCACGGACTGCTCGATAACGCTGGACAAGACCTGCTCCCTCTCGCGGCTGGGTGAACGGTTCCCGGCATTGGAGTAGACGACGGAGCGCGTCGATCCGTGCACCGGCGGGTGGCGTGAGCTGCGTCACCGCCCACGCCCCGCCTCTCCTCCGCGCTCTCCTGCCCTCCTGCCCGGTTCTCGGCCGCGCACCCTGAACGGCGTGCGTTCCCGGCTGGAGGGAGCGTGGTCCGCCCAACCTACTGGCTGGGCAACTCCTGCTTGAACGGAGCGAGTTCGGGTACGGTCCTGGTCGCGATGAATTCGGTGATCCGGTAGGCGCAGACCCCGTGCGCGGCGAAGGGGTCGGCCGCGGCGATCTCCTCGATCCGCTCCCGGTCGTCCCCGACGGCGAGGATCACCCCGCCGTCCCGGGGGTTCTTACGGCCGGACGCGATGAAGACGCCTGCCGCGTACTGCTCGTCGAGCCAGGCGATGTGCTCCTTCATCAGCGCGTCCGCGCGCTCGACGGGAGCCGTGTAGGTCAATTCGAGTACGAACATGATCGCCAGGCTACGGGACCGGGGCGCCCGGGAACCGCCTAAGCTGCTGGTCATGACGACACAGCCCACCCCCGCCCATGAGACCCCCGCAGACGAAGCCGAGGGCCGGGCGATCCAGGACCGCCTGCGCGGCCTCGTGGTGCTGGACGAGCCGGGCCCGGCGCCCGGGACCGGGCTGGTGACCGGGGTCGACGTGGCGTACGACGAGGAGAAGGACGTCGTCGTCGCGGCGGCCGTGGTGCTGGACGCCGAGACGCTGGAGACCGTGGACGAGGCCACCGCGGTCGGCACGATCACCTTCCCGTACGTCCCCGGGCTGCTGGCCTTCCGTGAGATCCCCACCGTGCTGGAGGCCCTGGAGTCGCTGACCGTCGACCCCGGCGTCGTCATCTGCGACGGGTACGGCCTCGCCCACCCGCGCCGCTTCGGGCTCGCCAGCCACCTGGGGGTGCTCACCGCTCTGCCCGTGATCGGCGTCGGCAAGAACCCCTTCACCTTCACGTACGAGGCCCCCGGCCCCCGGCGCGGCGACTTCTCCCCGCTGGTGGACGGCGACGAGGTGGTGGGCCGGGCGCTGCGCACCCAGGAGAACACCAACCCGGTCTTCGTCTCCGTCGGCCACCGGATCAGCCTCGACAACGCCTGCGCCCACACCCTTCGCCTGGCCCGCCGCTTCCGCCAGCCGGAGAGCACCCGCCGGGCGGACGCGCTGTGTCGGCAGACCCTGCGGGAAGCGACCGCCTGAGGGCCACCGCCCTCCGCCAATTTCGACTGAGTATCCGTACGGATGGCGTAAAGCGATCGTGCTGGGCAGGCTGAAAGCATGAACACTTCTCGCACAGCTGTCCGCCCCATGCCCCTCGACCCCGCTCAGCGCCGCATGGCGCTCGGTATGGCGTTCGGCGGGGTCGTCGGCCTCGTCTGGCTGGGCGCGATGCTCTACACGCTGGCCGACTGGATCTTCTAGACCTTCGCCCGGCCCCTCACCGCACCGCCGCCACCCGGAAGCGCAGCCCCGCCGCCGTCAGGCGCTCCAGCAGCGCATCGCCCATCGCCGTCGCCGTGGTGACCTGGCCGGAGGTCTCCGGGAGGTTGTCCAGGGCGAGGCAGAGGGCCGACTCGGCCAGGATCTTGGCCGTCTCGTCGTAGCCCGGATCGCCGCCGGACACCTCGGTGAAGACCCGCCGGCCGCCGCCTTCCCCGACGAAGCGGACGCTGAACCAGCTCCGCTTGCGGCGCTCCGCGTCCGGCCCCTGCCCCGCCTCGTACCGCCCCATCAGCCACTCGCGTACGGGCCTGACCTGGGCCGCGGCGACCAGCGCACCGACCGCCGCGGGCCCGCCGAGGGCCATCGGCAGGGTCTTGACCGAGGCGAAGTGGCGGTAGCGGAAGTCGGGGCCGTACCGCTCGAGCGCCCGCGCGGAGCGGCCCACGACCGCGGGGTCCACGGTAGGCAGCGGCAGCGCCCAGGTGCCGGTGGCCCCGTTGAAGTGCGGGGATCCAGCCGGGGTGCGGACCCGGCGCCCCACCTGGCGGGGCTCGTACAGGCGCCGCTCCCGGGCGGCGAGCAGCATCTGCGGGCCGCGGCCCATCGCGGTGAGCGCCGAGGCGAACGTACCGCCGGAGAAGACGGCGTTGCTGCGGACGAAGCCGTCGACGGTCAGCGGCACACCCTCCGGCAGCTGCTTGACCGTGAAGTACGCCCCCAGGTCATGGGGTACGGCGTCGAAGCCGCAGGCGTGCACGATACGGGCGCCCGTCTCCCGGGCCCGCGCGTCATGGCGCACATAGGTCAGGTCGATGAACTCCGCCTCGCCGGTGAGGTCCAGGTAGTCCGTCCCGGCCTCGGCGCAGGCGGCGACCAGCTTCTCGCCGTACAGGATGTACGGGCCCACGGTCGTGGCCACCACCCGTGCGGATCCGGCGAGTTCACGCAGGGCGTCCTCGTCGTCCGCGTCGGTCTCCAGCAACGGCAGCTCGGCGCAGCCCGGCTCGATAGCGGCGAGCCGTTCGCGCAGCCGTTCCAGCTTGGTGCGGCTGCGGCCGGCCAGCCCCCAGCGCAGCCCTTCGGGGGCGTGTGCCGCCAGGTACTCCGACGTGAGCACCCCCACGAACCCGGTGGCACCCAAAAGGACGACGTCCAGGGGGCGTGCGGCCCCGTTCTGCCTGTTCACGAGTACCTCCGGGGGCGAGGGGCGGGTGGAGACGTGGCAGGCAGGCTAGCGGAGGGGGTCGGCGGGTCTGCGGCCGGGCGGGGCGTGGGCGTGGAACGTCCGGCGGGGATGCGAGAGGATCGAGGAAAGAACTAAGCGCTTGCTCGGCCAGGGGGGTTGTGCGGAGCGGGACGTGTTCTTAGCATCATTGATGTTACATCGGTTGTGTCACACTCCTGGGGGCTCGCGGATGGCAAGGACCGGGCACGGCCCGCTGACAGGAATCCGGGTCGTCGAGCTGGCGGGGATCGGCCCCGGACCGTTCGCGGCCATGCTGCTGGCGGACCTCGGAGCCGACGTGGTACGCGTCGACCGGCCCGGCGGAGCGGCCCTCGGCATCGACCCCGCGTACGACATCACCAACCGCAACAAGCGCTCCGTCCTCGTCGACCTCAAGGGCGAGGACGGCGCCGACCGCGTCCTCGACCTGGCCGAACGCGCCGACATCCTCATCGAGGGGTACCGCCCCGGCGTCGCCGAACGGCTCGGCGTCGGACCCGCCGCCTGCCTCGCCCGCAACCCGAAGCTGGTCTACGGGCGGATGACCGGCTGGGGCCAGGACGGGCCGCTGGCGCAGCGGGCCGGGCACGATGTCGCGTACCTCGCGCTCACCGGCACCCTCTCCATGATCGGCAAGCCGGACGAGCCGCCCGTGGTCCCCGCCAACCTGGTCGGCGACTACGCGGGCGGCTCGCTCTACCTCGTCGTCGGGGTCCTCGCCGCCCTGCAGCACGCCCGTACCCCCGGCGGCGCCGGCCAGGTGGTGGACGCGGCGATCGTCGACGGCGCCGCCCACCTCGCCTCGATGATCCACGGCATGCTGGCCGCCGGGAGCTGGCAGGACCGGCGCGGCGCCAACCTGCTGGACGGCGGCTGCCCCTTCTACGGCACCTACACCACCTCCGACGGCGGCCACATGGCGGTCGGCCCGCTGGAGGGGCAGTTCTACGCCGAGTTCATCGGCCTCCTCGGCCTGGCGGACGCCTTCCCCGACAGGTGGGAGCCGGCCCGCTGGGACGAGCTGCGCGCCGCCTTGGCCGAACGCTTCGCGACGCGTACGCGGGCGGAGTGGACCGAGGTGTTCGACGGCACCGACGCCTGCGTGGCCCCCGTCCTCTCGCTCCGTGAGGCGCCGCACCACCCGCACCTCGCCGCCCGCTCCACCTTCGTCGAGCACAGCGGCATCACCCAGCCCGCCCCCGCCCCGCGCTTCTCCGCCACCCCCGTCTCCGTCCGCAGCGGCCCCGCACGGCCGGGCGCCGACACGGACGCGGTCGCCGCCGACTGGGACGTACCGGGGCTCCGGCCCACCCCTCACGACTAGGAGGCCCCGTGCAACGCCAGATCTTCACCGAGGAGCACGACGCGTTCCGCGCCACCGTCCGGGCCTTCCTGGCCAAGGAGGTGCTCCCGTACTACGAGCAGTGGGAGCAGGACGGCATCGTCTCCCGCGACGCCTGGCTCGCCGCCGGGCGCGCCGGGCTGCTCGGTCTCGCCGTCCCCGAGGAGTACGGAGGCGGCGGTTCCACCGACTTCCGCTACAGCGCCGTCCTCGCCGAGGAGTTCACCCGGGCCGGGGTGCCGGGCCTCGCGATCGGCCTGCACAACGACATCATCGGCCCCTACCTGACCGGCCTCGCCACCGAGGAGCAGAAGCAGCGCTGGCTGCCCGGCTTCTGCTCCGGCGAGATCATCACCGCCATCGCCATGACCGAACCGGGCGCGGGATCCGACCTCCAGGCCATCCGTACCACCGCCGAGGACAAGGGCGACCACTGGCTGCTCAACGGCTCGAAGACGTTCATCTCCAACGGCATCCTCGCCGACCTGGTGATCGTCGTCGCCAAGACCACCCCCGACGGCGGCGCCAAGGGGCTCTCGTTGATCGTCGTCGAGCGGGGTGCGGAGGGCTTCGAGCGAGGCCGCAACCTCGACAAGATCGGCCAGAAGTCGCAGGACACCGCAGAGTTGTTCTTCAACGACGTCCGCGTCCCGAAGGAGAACCTCCTCGGTGAGCTGGACGGCGCGTTCATCCACCTGATGACCAACCTGGCCCAGGAGCGCATGGGCATAGCTGTCGCCGGGATCGCCGCCGCCGAACACCTGCTGGAGATCACCACCCAGTACGTCAAGGAGCGCGAGGCCTTCGGGCGGCCGCTCTCCAAGCTCCAGCACATCCGGTTCGAGATCGCGGAGATGGCCACCGAGTGCGCCGTCACCCGGAGCTTCCTGGACCGGTGCATCGTCGACCACTCCGACGGCGTCCTGGACGCCGTCCACGCCTCCATGGCCAAGTGGTGGGCCACCGAACTGCAGAAGCGCGTCGTCGACCGCTGCCTCCAACTCCACGGCGGCTACGGCTACATGAGCGAATACAAGGTCGCCAAGGCGTTCACCGACGGCCGTATCCAGACCATCTACGGCGGCACGACCGAGATCATGAAGGAGATCATCGGCCGCTCGCTGCTCGCCTGAGAACCTCCTCGCCCTTCCTCTCCACCACCCTCGAAAGGCAGCTGTCTTGAGTACCGAAGCATTCGTCTACGACGCGATCCGTACCCCGCGCGGCCGCGGCAAGGCCAACGGCGCCCTGCACGGCACCAAGCCGATCGACCTGGTCGTCGGCCTCATCCACGAGATCCAGGGCCGCTTTCCGGACCTCGACCCGGCCGCCATCGACGACATCGTCCTCGGCGTCGTCAGCCCGCTCGGCGACCAGGGCTCCGACATCGCCCGCATCGCCGCCATCGCCGCCGGGCTTCCCGACTCCGTCGCCGGCGTCCAGGAGAACCGCTTCTGCGCCTCGGGCCTCGAAGCGGTCAACCTGGCCGCCGCCAAGGTCCGTTCGGGCTGGGAGGACCTCGTCCTCGCCGGTGGCGTCGAGTCGATGTCCCGGGTGCCGATGGGCTCCGACGGCGGCGCCTGGGCCATGGACCCGATGACCAGCTTCGAGACCGGCTTCGCCCCGCAGGGTATCGGCGCCGACCTCATCGCCACCATCGAGGGCTTCAGCCGCCGCGACGTCGACGAGTACGCCGCCCTCTCCCAGGAGCGCGCCGCCGCGGCCTGGAAGGACGGCCGCTTCGCCCGCTCCGTCGTCCCGGTGAAGGACCGCAACGGCCTCGTCGTCCTCGATCACGACGAGCACCTGCGCCCCGGCACCACCGCCGACTCCCTCGCCGGCCTCAAGCCCTCCTTCGCCGCCATCGGCGACATGGGCGGCTTCGACGCGGTGGCGCTCCAGAAGTACCACTGGATCGAGAAGATCGACCACGTCCACCACGCGGGCAACTCCTCCGGCATCGTCGACGGCGCCGCCCTCGTCGCCATCGGCTCCAAGGAGGTCGGCGAGCGCTACGGCCTCACCCCGCGCGCCCGCATCGTCTCCGCGGCCGTCTCCGGCTCCGAGCCCACGATCATGCTCACCGGCCCCGCCCCCGCCACCCGCAAGGCGCTCGCCAAGGCCGGGCTCACCATCGACGACATCGACCTCGTCGAGATCAACGAGGCCTTCGCCGGGGTCGTCCTGCGCTTCGTCAAGGACATGGGTCTGAGCCTGGACAAGGTCAACGTCAACGGCGGAGCCATCGCGCTCGGCCACCCCCTCGGCGCGACCGGCGCGATGATCCTCGGCACCGTCATCGACGAACTGGAGCGCCGCGACCAGCGGTTCGGCCTGGTCACCCTCTGCGTCGGCGGCGGCATGGGCGTCGCGACGATCGTCGAACGCATCTGATCGTCCCCAGGGCCTGTAGTCAAACTGCCGCCTGCCGCGCGACGCCTGGCACGCACGCTCGCGGCGTTGCCGAAATGCCCTGGTAGCTCCGCTACAAGACCAATCCAGCGCCTTGCGATCGCACGCACCGCCCTCCGCGCGGCCGCCCTCCGGGCGACGGCGGCAGTTCGACGACAGGCCCTGGCCCGGCCACCCCTGCTTACGGAGAAGACACCGACATGACCGAGAGCACCACCATCCGCTGGGAACAGGACGAGACCGGCGTCGTCACCCTCGTCCTCGACGACCCGAACCAGTCCGCGAACACGATGAACCAGGCCTTCAAGGACTCCATCGCGGCCATCGCCGACCGCGCCGAGGCCGAGAAGGACTCCATCCGCGGCATCATCTACACCTCGGCGAAGAAGACCTTCTTCGCGGGCGGCGACCTCAAGGACATGATCAAGGTCGGCCCCGAGAACGCCCAGGCCGCCTTCGACACCGGCACCGCGATCAAGCGCTCGCTGCGCCGCATCGAAACCCTCGGCAAGCCCGTCGTCGCAGCCATCAACGGCGCGGCCCTCGGCGGCGGTTACGAGATCGCGCTCGCCTCCCACCACCGCGTCGCCCTCGACGCCCCCGGCTCCCGCATCGGCCTGCCCGAGGTCACCCTCGGGCTGCTCCCGGCGGGCGGCGGCGTCACCCGTACCGTGCGCCTCATGGGCATCGCCGACGCCCTGCTCAAGGTGCTCCTCCAGGGCACCCAGTACACCCCGCAGCGCGCGCTGGAGAACGGCCTCGTCCACGAAGTCGCCGCCACGCGCGAGGAGATGATGGTCAAGGCCCGCGCGTTCATCGACGCCAACCCCGAGTCCCAGCAGCCGTGGGACGTCAAGGGCTACCGCATCCCCGGCGGCACCCCCTCCAACCCCAAGTTCGCGGCCAACCTCCCCGCGTTCCCCGCCAACCTGAAGAAGCAGATCGCGGGCGCGCCCATGCCCGCGCCGCGCAACATCCTGGCGGCGGCCGTCGAGGGCTCCCAGGTCGACTTCGAGACCGCGCTGACCATCGAGGCCCGGTACTTCACCGAGCTGGTCACCGGCCAGGTCTCCAAGAACATGATCCAGGCGTTCTTCTTCGACCTCCAGGCCGTCAACTCCGGCGCCAACCGTCCCAAGGACATCCCCGAGCGCCCCGTCCGCAAGGTCGCTGTGCTCGGTGCCGGGATGATGGGCGCGGGCATCGCCTACTCCTGCGCCAAGGCCGGGATCGAGGTCGTCCTCAAGGACGTCTCCACCGAGGCGGCCGCCAAGGGCAAGGCGTACAGCGAGAAGCTGCTCGCCAAGGCGCTCTCCCGGGGCCGTACGACGGAGGCGAAGCGCGACGAGCTGCTGGCCCGGATCACCCCGACCGGCGATGCGGCCGACCTCGCGGGCTGCGACGCGGTGATCGAGGCCGTCTTCGAGGACACCGCGCTCAAGCACAAGGTGTTCCAGGAGATCCAGGACGTCATCGAGCCGGACGCCCTGCTCTGCTCCAACACCTCCACCCTCCCGATCACGGTCCTCGCCGAGGGAGTGTCCCGCCCGGCCGACTTCATCGGCCTGCACTTCTTCTCACCGGTCGACAAGATGCCGCTGGTCGAGATCATCAAGGGCGAGCGCACCGGCGACGAGGCGCTGGCCCGCGCCTTCGACCTCGTACGGCGCATCAAGAAGACGCCGGTCGTCGTCAACGACTCACGCGGCTTCTTCACCTCGCGCGTCATCGGTCAGTTCATCAACGAGGGCGTCGCCATGGTCGGCGAGGGTGTGGAGCCCGCGTCGATCGAACAGGCCGCCGCCCAGTCCGGCTACCCGGCCAAGGTGCTCTCCCTGATGGACGAGCTGACCCTGACCCTGCCGCGCAAGATCCGCAACGAGACCAAGCGCGCGGTGGAGGAGGCCGGCGGCACCTGGCCCGGCCACCCGTCGGACGAGGTCATCGACCGCATGGTCGACGAGTTCGGGCGCCCGGGGCGCAGCGGGGGAGCGGGCTTCTACGACTACGACGAGGAGGGCAAGCGCGTCGGCCTCTGGCCCGGACTGCGTGAGCACTTCACCAAGCCGGACGCGGAAGTGCCCTTCGAGGACATGAAGGAGCGGATGCTCTTCTCCGAGGCCCTGGACAGCGTCCGCTGCCTGGAGGAGAACGTCCTGATCTCCGTCGCCGACGCCAACATCGGCTCCATCATGGGCATCGGCTTCCCGCCGTGGACCGGCGGCGTGCTCCAGTACATCAACGGGTACGAGGGCGGCCTGCCCGGCTTCGTGGCCCGCGCCCGGGAACTCGCCGAGCGTTACGGCGACCGGTTCCTGCCGCCCGCGCTGCTCGTGGAGAAGGCGGCGAAGGGCGAGACCTTCCACGACTGAGGCCGCTCCGGAGCGCGTCGACCGTCACTCGGCGGTGAACGCGCTCCGCAGCTCCTCCTTCAGTGACCGCTGAAAGGCCGTCACCAGGGCCTGCACCACGATGGGTTGCATGTGAGCGGACAGCGACTTCATCGCCGCCACATGCTCCGGATCACCCTCGCGCTCCCGGTAGGGGTTCCACACCTCGTCCCGGAACAGCCGCGTCATCTCCTGGGCCGCGGAGCGTGTGTGCTCCAGCAGCACGGTCCGCGCCGCCAGGATCGTCTCGTGCGCGATCGGCACGTCCAGCAGCTCCACCCCGAGCCGCAGCAACCCGATGTCCACCCGGTACGCCCCGCCGTCCCCCTCCGGCCGCACCAGTACCCCCATCGCCACCAGCCGGTCCACATCCGGCTCGGCCAGCGCCCGCCCCGCCCGCTTCTCCAGCTCCACCCGCGTCAGGTCCTCCGCCGTGTCCGGCGCCCAGGACGCCACCAGCGCCCGGTGGATCGCCAGATCGCGGGCGCTCAGGTCCGGCGGCAGCTGCTCCAGATAGCGTTCGATGGCGGCGAGCGTCATGCCCTGGTGCTGGAGCTCCTCGATCAGCGCCAGCCGGGAGAGGTGGTCGGCCCCGTACCGCCCGACCCGGCGCGGCCCGATGGCCGGCGGCGGCAGCAGGCCCCGGGTGCTGTAGAACCGCACGGTACGTACGGTGACTCCGGCGCGCGCCGCCAACTCGTCCACCGTGAGCGTGGGCTCGTCGGTCCCCGTCGCCATCTCTGCTCCCCGCCGTCGAACGCTCGTATCGGACAGCGCTGCTGTCTCACCACTTCTGCCAAAGTCTCCGACACCGCGGCCCCGCCGTCCACCCCGGCCCGTTGTCAGCGCCGGGCCGTACGGTTAAGCCATGTCGGGGATGACGTATGTACGGGGGGACGCCACCGCGCCGCAGGGTGAGGGCGTCAAGGTGATGGCGCGATCATCGAGGGGCGCCTGATCAAGGAAGGCGTGCCCGTGACCGTGTACGACCACGACTGAGCGGGCCACCGGCCGCCCCGGACCCCGCCCCCACGCTTTTCCCGCCTGCGAGGGATCATGGAGGGAAGGGACGGGCAGCGCATCGCAGGCCCGCCAGGAGTGCGGGAGCACCGGATGAGCAGCGCGAGCGGCGTCGAGGAGCCCCTGCCGCCCCCGCCCGGCGGGGTCCTGTGGAGCCTCTCCGGCGACATCCGGGCTCTGCTGATGCTGCCCGCCGCCCTCACCCTCCAGGTCGCCCACCCCGCCGTCGGTGCGGGCGTCGACGAGCACTCCGTCTTCCGCACCGACCCCTGGGGGCGCGGCGAACGCTCCCTGCGCTCGCTCCAGCTCTGGGTGTACGGCGGGGCGGAGGCCGCCGAGGAGGGCCGCAGGCTGCGCCGACTGCACCGCACCATCCAGGGCACGGACACCCGGGGCCGCTCGTACCACGCGCTGACGCCCGCCAACTACGCCTGGGTGCACGCCACCGGCTTCCCCGTCTACCGGCACGCTGCGCGCTATCTCATCCGGCCGATGACCCCCGCGCAGGAACGCGCCCTGTACGCGGAGTGGCTCCAGGTCGGCCGGATCCTCGGCATCCACGACCGGGACATGCCGCAGACGATCGAGGAGTTCTGGCCGTACTGGGAGAAGATGCTCGCCGGGGAGATCGAGGCGACGGCCGTGGTGCGCGAACTGGTCGACGTCGACCAGCCCGTACCGCCGCCGGACCGCGGCCCGTGGCCGCTGCGGACGGTTCTGCGCGCGCTGTGGCCGGTGCTCCTGCCGCCGCTGGCCCGCGGTCGGCGGTTCGTCACCATCGGGCTCATGCCGCCGGACGCCCGCGCGGCGATCGGCCTGCCGTGGACGGCGGCCCAGGAGAAGCGGCTGCGGCGGCTCTGCGCGGTGCTGCGGGTCGTCGTCCCCGCACTCCCGGAGCGGCTGCGGTATCTGCCGAGGGCACGGGCGGCCCGCGCCGCGCACGTCACCGGGGGCCTCAGGAACGGCTGAACCCTCACCGCTCCGAGGGCCCCGATGGAGCATGTGCAGCGGATCAGCGATGGTCGTGACCGGTGTGATCGGCATGATCCCCGTGGTCGTGAATCCTGTTCGTCGCCGCGATCTTCTTCCGGGACGCCGGCCGCTCCGGCTGGTACAGCCAGGTGTCGAAGTCGTCGGGACGGTGGTGTCGCCTACCGGTCGTGGAACCGGGCGGGGGGTGGTTCCGACCGGTCAGGAAAGGGGCTGAGCAGCCCGCCGGGCAGGACGGTCGAATCCGGGCATCCCTGTCACACGATCGCCATGCCCTCGCCACGACCCGCCGTGATCGCCCCCTGTTGCACAGGAGTTGACCCGGGTAACGTCCGCGGCACCGACGGACCTGGCGGGCGCGCGGCGCCCGCCACTCGTACCCCGCCGGTACCCCGCTCGTCCTCCGGGAGGCAGCCGCTGATGACCCCTCGCATCACCCGCGCTCTCCGCATGCTCAGCCCGCACCCGTGGCTCGGACCGGTCGCGCACCCCGGCCGCCCGCCCTCCGGCGCGCGGCGCCGAGGCCCGGCGGTCCGGCGCCGGAGTGCGGTGGTGGCAGCGGTGCTGGGCGCGCTGGCCGTCCCGTTCGCCATCGCACCCGCCGAGGCCGCGCCGCCCCCGCCGCGCACCGGGTTCGAGACGAGCGACGGGGCGCGCTGGACCGGGCTGGGCGAGGAACAGGCCTTCCTGGGGGCGGTCGACCGGGCGAGCGACCGGGCCGCCGTCGACCGGATCGGGACCACGAAGGAGGGCCGCCCCCTCCAGCTCGTACGCATCGGGAAGCAGCGCCCCGCCGCCACCACGGTCCTGCTGATCTGCAGTCAGCACGGTGACGAGCCCGCCGGGCGTGAAGCCTGTCTGACCACCCTGCGCGACCTGGCCTTCGCCCAGGACCGCGCCACCCGCTCCTTCCTCTCCCGTACGACGGTCCTGGTGCTGCCCACCGCCAACCCGGACGGGCGCGCCGCCGACACCCGGGGCAACGCCGACGGCGTCGACATCAACCGGGACCACATCGCCCTGGAGACCGCGGAAGGCCGGGCGGTCGCGGCCGTCGTGCGCGACGAACGGCCGGATGTCATCTACGACTTGCACGAGTACGGCGCCACGCCCCCGTACTACGACAAGGACCTCTTCGTCCTGTGGCCCCGCAACCTGAACGTCGCGCGCGGCGTCCACGCCGTCTCGCGGACCCTCTCCGAGCAGTACGTGCGGCCCGCCGCGACCGGCGCCGGCTACAGCAGCGGCCACTACGGCATCTGGACCGACCCGGTCACCGGCGACCCCGTCGGACAGACGGCCGGTGACGGCCAGGAGCGCATCCTGCGCAACGCCTCCGGCCTGAAGCACGCGGTCGGCCTCCTCGTCGAGTCACGCATCGACGCCCTGAGCGAGGCGGAGAAGGGTGACCCGGCCCTCAACCACCGGCGCAGGGTCCACTCCCAGCGGACGGCCCTCGGCGGTCTCTTCGCCTTCACCGAGGAGCAGCGCGCCCGCATCCGTGCGGCCACCGGGCTCTCGCGTGTGACCGGGTACGCCGACCGCGGCCCCGTCCATCTGGGTGGCGCGGACAACGATCCCGCCGAGCCCGGCGAGATCCTCGCCGACCCGCCGTGCGGCTACCGGCTTGACGCGGCCCAGTACGCCGGGGTGAAGGACGAGCTCGCCCTGCACGGGGTCCGGTCCCACCGGGACGGAGCTGGCGCATATGTGCCCCTGCGACAGTCGGCCAGGAGCCTGATTCCGCTGCTCCTCGACCAGAAGGCGACCTATTCCCTCACATCTGGTCAAGCTGATACGGCTTGTTGACCCTTCGAGATCGTGGGCGGGTGTGGTACTGCCTACGAAGAGCGATTTTCAGACTCGGTGAAAGGTGCCATTTGTGTCCCAGGACGACCAGTCAGCTGGAGGCCGGGAGGAGCTGTCGGTCACGGCTGACCTTCCCCCCGAACCTCTCAGCACCCGGGCCCCGACCACCGACCGGGTGGTCTTCGGCGTCACGGCGGTCCTCACCCTCGCGTTCGTCATCTGGGGCGCGACCGCCACCTCATCGCTGGAGACGGCGTCCGGCAAACTGCTCGAGGGGCTGATCCACAACGGTGGCTGGGCCTTCATGCTCGCCGCGTCGGGCTTCGTCATCTTCGCCCTCTGGCTGGCCATCAGCCGCTACGGGAAGATCTGCCTCGGCCAGGAGGGTGAGGCGCCGGAATTCCGGACCATCTCCTGGGTCGCGATGATGTTCAGCGCCGGTATGGGCATCGGGCTGATGTTCTGGGGCGTGAGCGAGCCCCTGGCCCACTACCGCACCCCGCCGCCCGGCACCGACCCCGCCGACTCGGCCGAGGCCATGCAGACGGCGATGGCCACCACCCTCTTCCACTGGACGCTGCACCCCTGGGCGATCTACGCGGTGGTCGGCCTCGCCATCGCCTACAGCGCCTACCGGATGCGCAGGCGGCAGACGATCAGCGCGGTCTTCGAGCCGCTGATCGGCAAGCGCCACGCGCACGGAGGCTTCGGACGCTTCATCGACATCCTGGCCATCTTCGCGACGCTTTTCGGCTCGGCGGCCTCGCTGGGCCTCGGCGCGCTCCAGATCGGCAGCGGGATCCAGGAGCTGAACTGGCTGGAGAAGGCCGGTACCGGCCTCCTCGTAGCCGTCATCGCCGTGCTGACGGTCGGCTTCGTCGCCTCCGCGGTCTCCGGTGTGGAGAAGGGCATCCAGTGGCTCTCCAACATCAACATGGTGCTGGCCCTGTTCCTTGTCCTGTTCGTCTTCATCGTCGGTCCCACGATCTTCGTGCTCGACCTGGTGCCCACCTCGCTGGGCGCCTACATCAGCGACCTCGGACAGCTCGCCGGGCGCACCGAGGCGACCGGCGGCGGCGAGGTGGCCGACTGGCTCGGCGGCTGGACGGTCTTCTACTGGGCCTGGTGGATCTCCTGGACGCCCTTCGTCGGCATGTTCATCGCCCGCATCAGCCGCGGCCGCACCATCCGCCAGTTCGTCGGCGGCGTCATCCTGGTGCCCAGCACGGTCAGCCTGATCTGGTTCGCCGTCTTCGGCGGCACGGCCATGAAGCTGGACGAGGCGGGCAAGCTCACCGGCGCCGACACCCCCGAGGCGCAGCTCTTCGGTGTCCTCCAGGAGTTCCCGATCGCCACCGTGACGAGCATCCTGGTGATGGTCCTCGTCGGTATCTTCTTCGTCTCCGGTGCCGACGCCGCCTCGATCGTCATGGGCACGCTCTCGCAGAAGGGTGTTCTGGAGCCCGGCAAGTGGGTCGTCATCTTCTGGGGCGTGGTGACCGGGGCCGTGGCCGCGATCATGCTGCTCATCGGTGACGGCAAGGAGAACGCGTTGGAGGGGCTCCAGAACCTCACGATCCTCGTCGCCGCCCCCTTCGTCGTCGTGATGATCGGCATGTGCGTCGCCCTGATGCGGGACCTGCGCAGGGACCCGCAGATCGTCCGCCAGGAGTTCGGCGTGGAGGCGGTCGAGTCCGCGGTGATCGAGGGGCACGCCAAGTACGACGGCGACTTCGAGATCCGTATCGGCCCCGGCACGACGGTCACGACGGAGCGCCACAAGGAGGTTCCGACCGAGAAGCGTCAGGACTGATCCCGGGGACCCTTCGTACGTACGGCGGCGGCTCAGCCCACCAGGGCGGCCGCCGTCCGTGCGCAGCCCCAGGCCACGGTGACCCCCGCACCGCCGTGACCGTAGTTGTGGACCAGCACACCGCCGCCCGGCAGGGCCTCCGCCCCGATCCGCACCCCGCCCTCCCGCACCGGCCGCAGCCCCACCCGGTGCCCCAGCACCCGGGCGCCGGCGATCTCCGGCCGCACCCGCGCGCACCGCGCCACGATCTCCCGTGCGGTCACCGCATCGGGCTCCCGGCGCTCGTCGTCCGCCTCGGCCGTACCGCCCAGCACCAGACCGGCCGGCTGCGGGAAGAAGTACGTCGTCGCGGCGGACGCCGGGTCCGCCGCGGTGAACCACTCCGCGATCCCCGGGTTCTCGACCACGACCAGCTGCCCACGCACCGCCCGCACACCCGCGTCCGGCACCAGCTCGCGCGCCCCCAGCCCCGTGCAGTTCACCACCACCGGGCTCCGCTCCGCCGCCTCCGCGAACCCGTCCACCGCACGCCGCTCCACCGCGCCGCCCGCCGCCACCAGCCGCTGCTCCAGCCACGCCAGGTGGACCGGCATGTCCAGCAGCGGCAGCACCAATCGCAGCCCGGCAGCCACCTCCACCGCACCCTTCAGCTCCGCCGCCCACGGCCCCAGCGCCGCGAACCGCTCACCGCCGTGCACCCCCGCCACCAGCCGTACGCCGGTCCCACCGGCCCCGGCCGCCAGCTCCTCGTACACCGCGAGCGTCTCCAGCGCCCAGGCACCGACCCGCTCGGCCGGTTCGATGCGGTACGGCCACCACAGCGCCCCCGCCACCGCCGAGGTCGTCGCTGCGGCCGGATCACGCGACCAGACCCGCACCCGCAGCCCGCGCTCCGCCAGCGTCACGGCGGTGGTGAGGCCGATGACCCCGCCGCCCACCACGATCACGTCCGCCACATCCGGCATCACCGTCACTCCTGTCACGTCCGTATGCACCTGTCGCTGCCCGGACGCTAACGGAATTCCCACGTCGGGGGCAGAGGGCAGCGGAGGGCACCGGCCATCGGCGACTAGGATCGGCACCCTGATGACTGCCACCCTCGTCGCCAAGGACCTCGCCGCCGGACACGGCGACCGCACACTCTTCGCCGGACTCGACCTCGTCGTCGCCCCCGGAGACGTGATCGGTCTCGTCGGAGTCAACGGCGCCGGAAAATCGTCCCTGCTCCGCCTGCTCGCCGGAGTCGACCGCCCGGAGGAGGGCGAGCTGCGGCTCTCCCCGCCCACCGCCACCGTCGGCCACCTCCCGCAGGAGCCCGAGCGGCGCGAGGGCGAGACCGTGGCCGCGTTCCTGGCCCGCCGCACCGGCGTCGCCGACGCCCAGCGCGCCATGGACGAGGCGACGGAGGGCCTGGTCTCCGGGGCCCCGGGCGCGGACGACGCGTACTCCGAGACCTTGGAGCGCTGGCTCGCCCTCGGCGGCGCGGACCTGGAGGAGCGGGCCGCGCAGGTCGCCTCCGAACTGGGGCTCACCGTGAGCCTGGACCTGCCCATGACCGCCCTCTCCGGCGGCCAGGCGGCCCGCGCCGGTCTCGCCTCCCTGCTCCTCTCCCGCTACGACGTCTTCCTGCTGGACGAGCCCACCAACGACCTCGACCTCGACGGCCTGGAGCGCCTGGAGCGCTTCGTCTCGGGGCTGCGGGCCGGGACGGTCGTCATCAGCCACGACCGCGAGTTCCTGATGCGCACGGTCACCAAGGTGCTGGAGCTCGATCTCGCCCAGCAGCAGATCAACCTGTACGGCGGTGGCTACGCGGCCTACCTGGAGGAGCGTGAGACCGCGCGCCGGCACGCCCGCGAGGGGTACGAGGAATACGCCGACAAGAGGGCCGCCCTCGAAGCACGCGGCCATATGCAGCGCTCCTGGATGGACAAGGGCGTCAAGAACGCCCGCCGCAAGGCCACCGACGGCGACAAGCTCGGCCGCAACGCGCGCAGCGAGGCGAGCGAGAAGCAGGCGGCGAAGGCCCGGCAGACCCAGCGCATGATCGAGCGCCTCGACACCGTCGAGGAGCCGCGCAAGGAGTGGGAGCTGCGGATGGAGATCGCCACCGCCCCCCGGTCCGGATCGGTCGTCGCGACCCTGCGCGAGGCCCGAGTGGTGCGCGGCGACTTCTCCTTCGGCCCCGCCTCGCTCCAGATCGACTGGGCCGACCGGGTCGCCATCACCGGTGCCAACGGAGCGGGCAAGTCCACCCTGCTCGCCGCCCTGTTGGAGCGGCTCCCGCTCGACTCCGGCCACGCCACGCTCGGTTCGGGCGTCGTGGTCGGCGAGGTGGACCAGGCCCGCCGGCTCTTCCTCGGCTCCCAGTCGCTGCTGGAGGCGTTCTGTGCGGCCGTGCCCGACACGGAACCGGCCGAAGTCCGCACGCTGCTCGCCAAGTTCGGCCTCCGCGCCGACCATGTGATGCGCCCGGCCACCAGCCTCTCCCCGGGCGAACGCACCCGAGCCGCCCTCGCCCTGCTCCAGGGCCGCGGGGTCAACCTCCTGGTACTCGACGAGCCGACGAACCACCTGGACCTGCCCGCCATCGAGCAGTTGGAGGCAGCCCTGGAGAGCTACACGGGCACCCTGCTGCTGGTCACCCACGACCGGCGGATGCTCGAAGCGGTCCGCACCACGCGCCGTATCGAAGTGGCGGACGGCCAGGTCAAGGAAGTCTGAGCGCGCCTGCGAAGCAGTACGGGGGTGGGGGCGGGCCGCACACCGCGGCCCGCCCCCACCCCCGTGACTCTCCGGGCTCAGCGCCCCCGGCCGCCCTGCTTCGGATCGGTCAGCCCGGCCCGCCGCAGCGCATCGGCCATCGCGCTGTTCGCCGGAGCCGGAGCACCCTGGCCCTGCCGGGACCCACCGCCACCGGAGCCACCGCGCCGGTCCCGGCCGCCGCCCTGACCGCCCTGCCGGCTCTGCCCGCCACCGGACCCCTGCTCGCCCTGCCCCTGCCGCTGCTTCGGCGGACGGGCGCCCCGCTCACCGCGGCCCTGACCACGCCCCTGCCCGCCGCCCGCGCCCGGCGCGTCGTCCAGCCGCAGTGTCAACGAGATCCGCTTGCGCTGCGCGTCGACGTCCATGACCTTGACCTTCACGACGTCCCCGGGCTTCACGACATCGCGCGGGTCCTTCACGAACGTCTTCGACAGCGCCGACACATGCACCAGGCCGTCCTGGTGGACGCCGATGTCCACGAACGCGCCGAACGCCGCGACGTTCGTGACGACGCCCTCCAGCACCATGCCGGGCTCCAGGTCGCCGAGCTTCTCGACGCCCTCCTTGAAGGTCGCCGTACGGAACGCGGGCCGGGGGTCGCGCCCCGGCTTCTCCAGCTCCTTGAGGATGTCCGTCACAGTCGGCAGACCGAACATGTCGTCCACGAAGTCCGCCGCGCGCAGCGACCGCAGCGCCTCCGCGTTGCCGATCAGCGAGGCGACCTCGCCGCCCGCCGTCTTCCCCATCCGCCGCACCACGGGGTACGCCTCGGGGTGCACGCTGGAGGCGTCCAGCGGGTCGTCGCCGCCCCGGATCCGCAGGAAGCCCGCGCACTGCTCGTACGCCTTCGGGCCGAGCCGCGCCACGTCCTTGAGCGCCTTGCGGGAGCGGAAGGGGCCGTTGGTGTCGCGGTGCGTCACGATGTTCTCGGCGAGCCCCGAGCTGATCCCCGAGACCCGCGAGAGCAGTGGTGCGGAGGCGGTGTTGACGTCCACGCCGACGCCGTTCACACAGTCCTCGACGACCGCGTCCAGGGAACGCGAGAGCTTCACCTCGGACAGGTCGTGCTGGTACTGGCCGACGCCGATCGACTTCGGGTCGATCTTCACCAGCTCGGCCAGCGGGTCCTGTAGCCGCCGCGCGATCGACACGGCGCCGCGCAACGACACGTCCATGTCCGGGAGTTCCTGCGAGGCGAAGGCGGAGGCGGAGTACACCGAGGCGCCGGCCTCCGAGACCATCACCTTGGTGAGCTTCAACTCAGGGTGCCTGTCGATCAGTTCACCGGCGAGCTTGTCCGTCTCACGGGAGGCCGTGCCGTTGCCGATCGCGATCAGGTCGACCGCGTGCTCCTTCGCCAGGTGCGCGAGCTTCGCCAGCGCCTGGTCCCACTTGTTGGCGGGCACGTGCGGGTGGATCACATCGGTGGCCACCACCTTGCCGGTCGCGTCGACGACCGCGACCTTAACCCCCGTACGGAAACCGGGGTCCAGGCCCAGGGTGGCCCGTGTCCCGGCCGGGGCGGCGAGCAGCAGGTCACGCAGGTTGGAGGCGAAGACCCGTACCGCCTCGTCCTCCGCCGCCGTGCGAAGCCGCAGCCGCAGATCGATGCCGAGGTGCACCTGGATCCGGGTCCGCCACGCCCAACGCACGGTGTCGAGGAGCCACTTGTCGCCCGGCCGGCCCCGGTCGGCGATCTCGAAGCGGCGGGCGATCATGTTCTCGTACGTCGAGGGGCCCGGGCGCTCGGCGGCCTCCGGCTCCTCCGGCTCCAGGACCAGGTCGAGCACGTTCTCCTTCTCGCCGCGCAGCATGGCGAGGACCCGGTGCGAGGGCAGCGCGGTGAACGGCTCCGCGAAGTCGAAGTAGTCGGCGAACTTGGCGCCCGCCTCCTCCTGGCCCTCCCGTACCTTCGCCGCCAGCCGGCCGCGGGTCCACATGCGCTCGCGCAGCTCACCCGTCAGGTCGGCGTCCTCGGAGAACCGCTCGGTGAGGATGGAGCGCGCGCCCTCCAGAGCCGCGGCCGCGTCGGCCACGCCCTTGTCGCCGTCCACGAACGCGGCAGCGGCGGCGAGGGGGTCGACCGACGGGTCGGCGAGCAGGCCGTCCGCCAGCGGTTCGAGTCCCGCCTCCCGGGCGATCTGCGCCTTCGTCCGCCGCTTGGGCTTGAAGGGCAGGTAGATGTCCTCCAGGCGCGCCTTGGTCTCGGCACCCCGGATCGCGGCCTCCAGCGCGGTGTCGAGCTTGCCCTGTTCGCGGACGGAGTCGAGGATCGAGGTACGCCGCTCCTCCAGCTCCCGCAGATATCGCAGCCGCTCCTCCAGCGTGCGCAGCTGCGCGTCGTCGAGCGATTCGGTCGCCTCCTTGCGGTAGCGCGCGATGAACGGCACGGTGGACCCGCCGTCGAGCAGCTCGACGGCCGCCCTGACCTGTCGCTCACGTACGCCGAGCTCCTCGGCGATCCTGCCTTCGATGGACGTCGTCACGGTTTTCCCGACTCGCCTTCTCGTACTGGCTGTGCTGGCCGTGCTCGCGGTGCGATGAGCACGTTCTTACCTCGCCTGCATTGTGCCGGGTGGCCGGGGCCGATGTCGCGCGACCTCGGTGAACACGCCCGGAGCCCCCGCCACCGCCTTCGAGGACTCCGGCGCGGCAGCAGGGGTCAGGGCCCGGTCGCCTCGGCCGGGAAAGCGCCGTTCTCGGCGGCCGTGAACAGGAAGCCGCGCCCCAGCTCGGTCAGCCGCACCACCCCTTCGGCGCCCAGGTGTTCGTACGGGGCCCTGTCCATCCGGTCCGTCGCCTCCTCCACCTCCGCACGCAGCGCCGTCCCCGCTTCGGTCAGCGCCGGCTCCTCGCCCGCGACGAGCAGACCGCGCTCCCGCAGCCGGCCGGACGCCGCCTCCCAGTCGGTGCGGCGCCAGCCGCGGGAGGACAGGGTCCAGCGGATCGCCATGCCCCTACCGGTCGCGGTGTGACTGACGAGCGACTCCACCGGGTCCAGACCGGCGGCGAGCAGCGCGGCGAGGTGGGCGTCGCCGCGGTGCTCGCGCAGCAGGGTCGCGGCGTGCCAGAACGCCAGGTGCGGTTCGTCGGGCACCGGCAGCCCCGCGTGGGCCGCGTAGAGCGGCCGGGCGTGCGGGGTGCAGGCCTCGGTGGCGCGCAGCGCGAGCCGGGCCGCCTCCGCCATCTCGTCGGAGGCGATGATCTCCTCGCCGAGCAGCCGCCGCAGCGTCGCGTCCGCCGCCCGCAGCCGGGCCCCGAGCACCTGCTCGGGCGAGGCCACGGACCAGACGGCGGGCACGTGCCGGGCCACCAGGGCGGGGTTGAAGTTGTAGAAGGTCGCCGTGACGGTGCCCGCCCCCACGGGCCCGAACGCCGCTGCCCGGGTGGCGAAGTAGACGGCGCTCGGGTCCTCGACGCCGAGCTTTCCCAGCTCGGCGCCCAGATCGGGCGAGAAGAAGAGGCACGAGTGCAGCGGGTTGACGGCGTTGTGACAGCGGCGTTCCGCGCGGGCCGGAAGAGTACTCATACCCGCACGTTACCGACTGGTCGGTACGGCGGGAAGGCGGGGGAGCGGTCGAGCGCGGGGAACGGTGCGACGGCAGAAAAGGTGGGGTATTCGTCATTGTGGCCATCGCCGCCCGCCGCCCAGGATGGCAGATGTGATCCAGCGAACCGTGCTCGTCGTCCTCTTCGACGGCATCCAGAGCCTCGACGCGACCGGCCCGATGGAGGTCTTCGCCGGAGCCTCCCGCGCACCCGGCGTCTCCTACGACCTGCGGACCGCCTCCCTCGACGGCGGCCCTGTCCGGGCCACCAGCGGGCTGACCCTGATGCCCGACAGCAGCCTGGCCGACGCACCCGTACCGCACACCCTGCTGGTCCCCGGCGGGCACGGCACGCGCTCCGCCCACCCGGATCTGACCGCCTGGCTGCGGGCCCACGGGCCGCGGGCGGAGCGGCTGGTCTCCGTGTGCACCGGGGCCCTGCTGCTGGCCGGGGCGGGCCTCCTGGACGGCCACCGGGTCACCACCCACTGGAACTACTGCGAGCAGCTCGCCCGCGACTTCCCCGACGTCCAGGTCGACCCCGACCCGATCTTCGTACGGGACGGACGGCTGGCCACCTCGGCGGGCGTCACCGCGGGCATCGACCTGGCACTCGCCCTCGTCGAGGAGGACCACGGCCGGGACCTCGCCCTGACCATCGCCCGCCACCTCGTGGTCTTCCTGCGCCGCCCTGGCAACCAGGCCCAGTTCAGCGCCCAGCTCAGCGCCCAGACCGCACAGCGCGAGCCCCTGCGCGAGGTCCAGCACTGGATCACCCGGCACCCGGACGCCGACCTCGCCGTGGACGCCCTCGCCGCCCGCGCCCGCCTCTCGCCCCGGCACTTCGCCCGCGCGTTCAGGGCGGAGACCGGTACGACACCGGGGCGCTACGTCGACCGCGTGCGACTGGAGCACGCCCGCCGGCTCCTGGAGGACACCTGCGACTCCGTCGAACAGGTCGCCCGCGCCAGCGGCTACGGCACGCCGGAAGCCATGCGCCGCGCCTTCGTGAAAGCCCTCGCCACGGCACCCGCCGAGTACCGCCGCCGCTTCCGTGCGCCGGTGTCCACCACCTGACCCGCCCCGTCCACCGAAAGGCAGCCCGTGCAGATCGCCATCACCCTCTTCGACCGCTTCACCGCCCTGGACGCGGCGGGACCGTACGAGATCCTCAGCCGCGCCCCCGGCGCCGAGGTCGTCTTCGTCGCCGAACGGACCGGCCCCGTGGCCAACGACAGCGGCAGCCTCGCACTCGTCGCCCAGAAAACCTTCGCCGAGGTCCCGTCACCCGATCTCGTGATCGTGCCGGGCGGTCCGGGGCAGGGAGACCAGATGGAGAACGCCGCGCTGCTCGGCTGGCTGCGCGCGGTGGACGCCACCACCACCTGGACGACCTCCGTCTGCACCGGCTCCCTGCTGCTGGCGGCGGCCGGCCTGCTCAAGGGCAGGCGGGCCACCTCGCACTGGCTGGCGCTGGAGCTCCTGGAGGGGTTCGGCGCCGAGCCGACGGGGGAGCGGGTGGTGTTCGACGGCAAGTACGTCACCGCGGCCGGCGTCTCCTCCGGCATCGACATGGGCCTCACCCTGCTCGGCCGGATCGCGGGCGACGACGCGGCGCGCTCGGTGCAGCTGCTCACCGAGTACGACCCGCAGCCGCCCTACGACTGCGGGTCCCCCGAGAAGGCGCCGGCGGCCCTGGTCGAGGAGTGGCGGGCGAGGAGCCGCCACGTCACCCAGTAGGGCCCTCCGCGGGGGTGATGTAGGTGAAACGCGGCGCACGCCGTTCCAGGAAGGCGGCGACCCCCTCCGCGGTCTCGCCGCTGCCCTGCGCCTGACCGGCCCAGTGCACGTCCCGGTCCTGCCGCCCTGCCGCGAACTCCTTGGCCGCCGCCTGCGTCAGCTGGGAGCGCGAGGCCAGTAACTCCGCGTACGCCGCCACCCGCTCGTCCAGTCCGCCGGCCGGCAGTACCTCGTCCACCAGCCCGGTGCGCAAAGCCCTCTCCGTGTCGATCAGTTCGCCGGAGAAGAGCAGATGCTTTGCCGTGGCCGGGCCGACGAGGGCGACCAGCCGCCGGGTGGAGGGGGACGGGTAGACGATGCCGAGCTTGGCCGGGGTGACGCCGAACAGGGCGCCCTCCTGGGCGAACCGCAGATCGCAGGCGGCCGCGAGCTGGCTGCCGCCGCCCACGCAGTAGCCGCGCACCGTGGCGAGCGTCGGCCGGGGGAACGCGGCCAACGCCTCCTCGGCCGCCACCGCCAGTACCTGGGCGTCCCCGGCACTCTCGCGCAGCGTGGAGATGTCCGCCCCGGCGCAGAAGGTGTCACCGGCGCCCGTCAGCACCAGCACCCGGACCGCCGGGTCGGCGGCCAGCCGCTCCAACATCTCCGGCAGACTCCGCCACATCGCGGCGGTCATGGCGTTGCGCTTGGCGAGGTGGCTGATCACGACGGTGGCGACAGCGCCGTCGACGGAGCAGAGGAGCTGGGGTTCCGTACGGTCCATGCGCCGGATGCTATCCGCAGGGTTCGAACCTATGATCAAGAAGGGGTCGCGAAGCGGACACGCACCGTAAGGAGCTGTCGATGAACGGACCCACCGCCGAGGGAAGGAAGCACGGACCCGGCACCAAGGGCGGTAAGAGCAAAACCACTACCGAGGGCAGAAAGCTCAGCCGCAGCTTCAGCTGGCTCGCCCTCCTCGGCACGCTGCTCGTGATCGCGGGGATCGTCGGCCTGATCTACACCGGTGTCGCCACCCTCACCTCGATGCTGCTCTTCGGCTGGCTGCTGCTGATCGGTGGCATCGTCGCTCTGGCGCACGCGATCGAGTCACGCGGCACCAACTACTTCTGGCTGGGCGTAGTGGTCGCCGCGCTGAACCTCGCCGCCGGTGTCGTGGTGATCCGCCACCCGGAGGGCACCGCCGAGGCGCTGACCATGTTCGCCGCGCTGCTCTTCCTGACGGGCGGGGTGTTCCGGCTGGTCGGCAGCGTCGTCGTGCGCGGTCCGCAGATGGGGTGGACGCTGCTGCAGGGCGCCTTCGGGCTGCTGCTCGGCCTGCTGGTGCTGTTCGACTGGCCGCACAGCAGCCTGTACGTTCTCGGCGTCTTCTTCTCGCTGGCCCTGCTCTTCGACGGCCTCGGCCTCATCGCGATCGGGGTCGGCGGCCGGCGCATCGTCAGCATGGTCTCGGATCGGCTCGAAGCACCCGGCCCGGCTACGCACAGTCCGCCCAAGGCCCCAGGAGACGGGCGGAAGTAGTCCGTCACCCGTCACCAGCGCGCCCCTTCGGTCAAATAGCGCCGATACATGGCTATTTCCGATCAGTGGCACGGTACGGACCAAGCCATTCCCAACACTCTTTACTCGACGGTCAGTGCAGTGCGAGTGAGAGCTGGTGCCGGACGATGGAGAGCCTCGGGAGTGCCCCTGCCGAACCCGTGTCGTACGAGGGGGTGTGGCGTTTCACCGCCCCCGCCCTGGAAGTGTCCGTGCCCCAGGCCCGGCACGCCGTGCGCGACCTTCTCGACCGCCAGGGCGTGCCGATCGAGGAGGACATCCTCCAGGGGCTGCTGCTGATCGTCTCGGAGCTGGTCACCAACGCCGTCAAGCACGCGGCGCTGCTCTCGCCCGAGCTGGCGGTCGAGGTGGCCATCGGTGCCGACTGGGTCAGAGTCTCCGTCGAGGACAGTCACCCCTACCGGCCCACCGCGCTGGAGACGGACTACGCGCAGACGGGCGGCCGCGGGCTGCTGCTGGTCAAGGTGGTCACCGCGGAGGCGGGAGGCACCTGCGACGTGGAGCACACCGCGAGCGGCGGCAAGATCATCTGGGCGGCGCTGCCGTTGAAGACGCAGCTCTGACCGCCCCGTACGCGATCCGCGCGAGGATCACCAGCCCGCGGGGGGACCCGTCAGCTCACGGATCGCCGGACGCGCCGCGTCCAGCACCGTCATGAACCACGCCGAGAACGGCGCCTGCGCATGCCGCTCCGCCAGCTCCGCCGCCGTCACGAAGGCCGTCTCGTCGACCTCCTCCGGGTCCGGCTTCAGCTCCTCCCGCGCCATTCCCACGAACAGGTGGTTGAACTCCTGCTCCACCAGGCCCGAGGCCGGGTCCGGGTGGTTGTAGCGGACCGTGCCCGCCTCGGCGAGGAGTGAGGGCGCGACCCCCAGCTCCTCGTACGTACGCCGGGCGGCCGCCGCGAAGGGGGCCTCGCCCGGGTAGGGGTGCCCGCAGCAGGTGTTCGACCAGACGCCGGGGGAGTGGTACTTGCCGAGCGCCCTGCGCTGGAGCAGCAGCCGTCCCCGCTCGTCGAAGAGGAAGACGGAGAACGCGCGGTGCAGCTGCCCGGGGGCCTGGTGGGCCGCCAGCTTCTCCGCGGTGCCGATGGTGGTGCCGTTCTCGTCGACCAGTTCGAGCATGATCGCTTCTGCGGTGCCGTTCGACGAGCTGTGCGTCGCGGTGGCTGGTGTGGTCGGCATACCCATCCTTGTCTGTGGTCCCCGGCCTCGTGCGCCGGACCCCTCGAGTCCGGCCAAGTCTGCCGTACAAAAGCCGCTTGTCCGTACTTCGGTTCCGGGCATGTCCGCCCCGCCGCGCCCTGCGGGCGCGGCGGGGCGGACATGCGTGTCAGACCCCGAAGGCCGCCGGATAACGGATCATGCCCACCGGAACCGGAACAGAATCGTCCAGGACCAGCGCCATCATCGCCTCGTCCGGCACCTCGAATCCCGGCCGGATCCCGTGGCGGGACGCCGGTCCGAAGCCGAAGCGCGGGTAGTAGTCGGGGTGCCCGAGCACCACCACGAGCGCTTCGCCGCGTACCCGGGCTTCATCGAGTACGGCCCGCACCACGGCCTGCCCGGCCCCCTGCCGTTGATGGGCGGGAGAGGTGGCCACCGGGGCCAGCGCGAGCGCCGGGGCGTCCCCGACCCGGCACCGGGTCAGCAGCGCGTACGCCGCCACGGACCCGTCCGGTGCCTCGGCCACGTACGAGAGACCCGGCAGCCAGGCATCCGCGTCGGCCCGCAGCGCGTCCACGAGGTCGGCCTCGTCCCGGGTCGGGAAGGCGGCCGAGTTGACCGCGTGCACGGCCTCCCGGTCCGCCGCCGTCTCCGGCCGGGTGGTCCAGCGGGGATCGGCCGGGCGCAGCACGTACGCGGCGTAGCCGTACTCACCGCCGTACTCACCGCCGTACTCACGCCGCACCGCCAGCTCCTCACGGGTGGCCGCGAGCGCCCACTCCATGCCGGGAGACACGCCGGGAGCCGCCGGGTCGGCGCTCTCGACGCGCTCGGCGAGCGGGACGTAGTACGTGTCCCAGTCGCTGTCGGGCTGGAGCAGTACCGCCGAGACCGTACAGCCCGCGGCGACGGCCGCCGCCGTGGTCTCCGGCAGGGTGCGCAGGGAGCCGTTGCGGTCCCAGAAGTCGCGCGCCACCGCCGAGGGCGCGTCGGTGGTCCAGACGCACTCGGAGATCATCATCGCGCCGCCCGGGGCGAGCAGCCGCTGCCAGTCCCGTACGGCGGTGGCGAAGCCGATGCAGTACGCCGACCCCTCGGCCCAGATCAGGTCGAAGGAGCCGGGCGGGAAGCCGGGGCCGGTGAGGTCGCCCATGTCGGCCCGGACCGTACGGATACGGTCGCCCAGGCCGCGCGCCCCGGCCGCCTCGCGCAGCTCGTCCAGGAACGGCTGGTGCAGGTCGACCGCGGTCACCTCGGCGCCCGCCTCGGCGGCGAGCAGCAGGGTGGCACGGCCAGGACCGCAGCCCAGGTCCAGGACGCGTGGACGGTCGGGGAAGGGGCCGGTCAGATCCAGCAGCCGGCGCGTGGTGGCGTCGGAGCCGGGGCTCTGCCGGGGGAGACGGTGGTGCAGGGTGAAGAACGCCTCGGTGCGCGAGGCGTCGTCGATGTGGTCGGTCAACGTGGGAACCCTTGGGTGTGAGGGCTCCGACCCGATCCGAGGAGAAGTGGACCTAGCCGGAAACCCGGGAGATGAGGAAGGACCGATTGCCGCGCCGGGAAGGCGTCGTCGCGACCGTCATCAACCTCAGCTCCTCTCGAAAGGGTCCCGGTCAACCGGGGCCGTCCACCGCGAGACTCGAACGTCTCGGAGACATCACCCTAGCACCGCCGCCACGCCCGGCTCAGTGGCGCAGAACGAAGCTCAGTGGCGCAGAACAAGGCTCAGTGGCACAGATGCACCTCGTGCTCCGCGTGCCCGCTCGGCTCCAGCTGGAAGGTGCAGTGCTCCACGTCGAAGTGGTCCCCGAGGCAGCCCTGCAGCTCGTGCAGCACCTTCTCGTGCCCTATGGAGTCGAGCATCTCCTGGCGCACCACCACATGCGCGGAGAGCACCGGCATCCCCGAGGTGATCGTCCAGGCGTGCAGGTCGTGGACGCCCAGGACGCCGGGCAGGGCCGTGATGTGTGCCCGTACCTCCGCCATGTCCACGCCTTTGGGCGCCGCCTCCAGCAGCACGTTCAGGGTCTCCCGCAGCAGCTTCACCGTGCGGGGCACGATCATCAGGCCGATCACCAGGGAGGCGATCGGATCGGCGGCCTGCCAGCCGGTCGCCATGATGATGCCCGCCGAGATGATCACTGCGAGCGACCCCAGGGTGTCCGCCAGCACCTCCAGGTAGGCGCCGCGCACATTGAGGCTCTCCTTCTGTCCGCGCATCAGCAGCGAGAGGGAGACGACATTGGCGACCAGACCGGCGGTGGCGAACGCGATGGCGAGGCCCCCCTTGGTCTCGGCCGGGGTGATGAACCGGTCGACCGCCTCGAAGATCAGGAAGCCGCCGACGCCCAGCAGCAGCAGACAGTTGGCGAGCGCCGCCAGGATCTCGGCGCGGGCGAAGCCGAAGGTGCGGTTCGGCCCGGCAGGCCGGTTGGCGAAGTGGATGGCGAGCAGTGCCATCCCGAGCCCCAGAGCGTCGGTTGCCATATGGGCGGCGTCCGCGATCAGGGCCAGCGAGTCGGAGAGCACACCGCCGACGATCTCCATGGCCATCACGCTCAGGGTGATCCCCAGAGCGACCCGGAGCCTGCCCCGGTACGCGGCGGCCGCCGTGCCCGTCGGGGGCGGCCCGCCGTGCGTGTGCCCGTGATCGTGGCCAGCCCCCATGCGAAACGCCTCCCGTGTCCGTGCGGCAGTGCGGGCGAAACCGCCCGACGGCGTCAGTGAACTACGGGCGGGGGGTATCGGGCAACACGGCACTGAACACCGTTGTCATATGCTCTGACCTGCGGAAACGTTCCGCAGGTCAGAGCGCTGGCGTGATCAATTACGATGCGTCCACCCGCGCCTCGGGGTGGCGCAGGCACCACCCCTCCCAGGCGGACGCCACCATCGAGCGGACGTCCCGGCGGGCCGTCCACCCCAGCTCCCGCACCATCCGGGCGTCCGAGGCCACCGCCTTGGCCGCGTCCCCCGGGCGGCGCGGTTCCACCACCGGCTCCACCGGGTGCCCGGACACCTCGCGGATCACGTCGATCAGCTCCCGTACCGACACGCCCTCGCCCCGGCCGACGTTCAGCGTCAGATCGCCGCCCTCGCGCACACCCAGCTTCCGCGCCACGGCGAGGTGGGCTTCGGCGAGGTCGGCGACGTGGATGTAGTCACGGACACACGTGCCGTCGGGCGTGGGGTAGTCGTCGCCGAAGATCCGGGGCGCGTCACCGCGCGTCAGCCGGTCGAAGACCATCGGGACGATGTTGAAGATCCCGGTGTCCGCCAGGCCCGGCTCGGCCGCGCCCGCCACGTTGAAGTACCGCAGACAGGCGGTGGAGATCCCGTGCGCCTTGCCCGTCGCCCGCACGAGCCACTCCCCGGCGAGCTTGGTCTCGCCGTACGGGTTGATCGGCAGGCAGGGCGTCTCCTCGGTGATGAGGTCCACGTCCGGTACGCCGTAGACGGCCGCCGACGACGAGAAGAGGAAGCGCCGCACGCCCGCCGCGACCACGGCCTCCAGCAGCACGGTCAGCCCGGCGACGTTCTCCCGGTAGTACAGCAGGGGGCTCTCCACGGACTCGCCGACCCGCTTCTTCGCCGCGAGGTGCACCACACCGCTCACCGCGTGCTCGGCGAGCACCCGGTCCAGCAGCGCCCGGTCCGAGGCCGAGCCCTCCACCAGTGTGACGGCGTCCGGTAGCCGGCCCACCACACCCGTCGAGCGGTCGTCGAGCACCACGACCCGCTCTCCCGCCGCCACCATGGCCCGCGCCACATGTGACCCGATGTATCCCGCTCCGCCTGTGATCAGCCACGTCATGACCGTCAGCCTAAGCGCCCGGCCCACCCGCTCCGACCGAGGGTTTGTGGGCCGGGGCGCCGATCGATGATGATGATCGAAGACGGAGCCCGCACGATCCCGTCCACCCGAACAGCGCGCAAACGGGTGGTGAACCCGGTCGTCCGTTCATCCGATAGCCTCAGCCGACATGCCGCCGGCCCGCCTCGTGGCCGTGCTGCCGAGTGTCGTCCACCGTCAGTGCCAAGGAGTGAGTTCGTCTGTCGACCGCCATCCTCACCGGTACGCCGGTACCCGGGTCGTCGCTCACCGACGATCTCAGGGCCCTGGGCTTCGACGTGGTGAGTGCCGCCGACGCCGGTGACGCCGCGGCACTCCTCACGGATGTCCCGGCCGACCGTCGGGTCGCCCTCGTCGACCCCCGCTTCGTGGGCCACCTCCACGCGCTGCGGCTCGGGCTGACCGACCCGCGCTTCCCCGCCGCCACCGTTCCCGGTGCGCTCACCGCCCAGCCCCAGGCCCGGCCGGCCCTGGTGCGCGCACTGGAGCGCGCCACGGCCGCGGTCGGCGCGGGCGCCCCCGTCGTCGACCCGGGCACCGACCCGGCACCCGAGGACCGCACCGTCCCCGGCCGCATCGCCGTCGCGCTGGAGGCCGAGGGCATCGGAGTGCAGCGTCCCGCTCTCGGTTCGCTCGTCGCGGCCGTCCCCACCGATCCCGCGCAGGAGGCCGCGGCCGTGGCCGGGGTCGCCGCGGTCGATGACGAGGCGGTACGGCTGCGCAGTGCGGTCAAGTCCCGTGACGGCTTCTTCACCACCTTCTGCATCAGCCCCTACTCCCGCTACATCGCCCGCTGGTGCGCCCGCCGGGGCTTCACCCCCAACCAGGTCACCACCGCCTCCCTGATCACCGCGCTCATCGCGGCGGGCAGCGCGGCGACCGGCACCCGGGGCGGGTACGTCGCCGCCGGGATCCTGCTCCTGCTCTCCTTCGTCCTGGACTGCGCCGACGGGCAACTCGCCCGCTACTCGCTGCAGTACTCCACGATGGGCGCCTGGCTGGATGCCACGTTCGACCGGGCCAAGGAGTACGCCTATTACGCCGGGCTCGCCATCGGCGCCGCCCGCGGCGGTGACGACGTATGGGTCCTGGCGCTCGCCGCGATGGTCCTCCAGTCCTGCCGCCATGTCGTGGACTTCTCCTTCAACGAGGCCAACCACGACTCGGTCGCCAACACCAGCCCCACCGCCGCCCTCTCCGACGCGCTCGACAACGTCGGCTGGACGGTGTGGGTGCGGCGCATGATCGTTCTGCCGATCGGTGAACGCTGGGCCATGATCGCCGTGCTCACCGCGCTCACGACCCCCCGGACCGTCTTCTATGCCCTGCTCATCGGCTGCGCCCTGGCCGCCTGCTACACCATGGTCGGCCGCCTCCTGCGCTCGGTGACCCGCAAGGCCAGACGCACCGAGCGCGCCGCACGGGCGCTGGCGGACCTCGCCGACTCGGGCCCTCTGGCCCAGGCCGTCGCCTCCCTCGTCCGCGGTCCGAAGGGAGCGTTGACGGCCCCGGCCGCCGCCCTCATCGGGACCCTCGCGATGATCGGCGCCGCGCTCTTCCTCCCGTACGGCAGCTGGCTCACCGTCGTCGCGGCGGCGGTCCACGTCCTGCTCTCCGGCTTCGCCGTCGCCCGCCCTCTCCGGCGGGCGCTCGACTGGCTGGTGCCGCCGTTCTTCCGGGCCGCGGAGTACGTCACGATCCTCGTGCTGGCGGCCCGCAGCGACGTCCCGCACGCCGTCCCGGCGGCCTTCGGGCTCGTTTCGGCAGTCGCCTACCATCACTACGACACGGTGTACCGCATCCGCGGAGCCACCGGCGCTCCGCCCCAGTGGCTGGTGCGGACGATCGGTGGACACGAGGGCCGCACCGCGCTGGTGGCCGTCCTCGCCGCCGTACTCACCCGCACCTCAGGTTTCACCACGGCTCTCACCGCCCTCGCGGTGGCCGTGGCTCTGGTGGTGCTCGTGGAGTCCATCCGCTTCTGGGTGTCCTCCTCGGCCCCCGCCGTACACGACGAAGGAGAACTCGCATGATCGGCCTCGTACTGGCAGCCGGTGCAGGACGACGTCTGCGCCCCTTCACGGACACGCTCCCCAAGGCGCTCGTCCCGGTCGACGGCGACAAGACGGTCCTCGACCTCACGCTCGCCAACTTCGCCGAGGTCGGACTCACCGAGGTCGCGATCGTCGTCGGCTACCGCAAGGAGGCCGTCTACGCCCGCAAGGCCGAGCTGGAAGCGACCTACGGCGTCACCCTCACCCTCATCGACAACGACAAGGCCGAGGAGTGGAACAACGCCTACTCCCTGTGGTGCGCCCGTGACGTCATCAAGCGCGGCGTGATCCTCGCCAACGGCGACACCGTGCACCCGGTCTCCGTCGAGAAGACCCTCCTGGACGCCCGCGGCGAGGGCCGGAGGATCATCCTCGCCCTGGACACCGAGAAGAGCCTCGCCGACGAGGAGATGAAGGTCATCACCGAGGAGGGCGAGGGCGTCTCGCGCATCACCAAACTGATGGACCCGGCCACCGCCACCGGCGAGTACATCGGCGTCACCCTCATCGAGGGCGAGGCCGCCGAGGAGCTCGCGGACGCCCTGAAGACCACCTTCGAGCGCGACCCCGACCTCTACTACGAGGACGGCTACCAGGAGCTCGTCAACCGCGGCTTCACTGTCGACGTCGCCCCCATCGGCACCGTGCCCTGGGTCGAGATCGACAACCACGACGACCTGAGGAAGGGCCGGGAGATCGCGTGCCAGTACTGACCCGGCTCATTCCGTCCCCGGTCGTCGTCGACATCCGGCGCGGCGCCATGGACGATCTGGCGGGTCTCCTGGCCGATCAGCGGATCTCCTCCTCGGGCAGGCTCGCCATCGCCATCAGCGACGGCTCCGGGCGCGCCCTGCGGGACAGGCTCGCCCCGGTCCTGCCGGGTGCCGACTGGTACGCCGTCGCCGACGGCACGATCGACTCCGCGGTGAAGCTCGCCGACGGCATCAAGGGCACCCGGTACGACGCGGTGGTCGGCCTCGGCGGCGGCAAGATCATCGACGTGGCGAAGTACGCCGCGGCGCGGGTCGGGCTGCCCATGGTCGCCGTCGCGACGAACCTCTCGCACGACGGTCTGTGCTCCCCGGTCGCCACGCTGGACAACGACAACGGACGCGGCTCCTACGGGGTGCCCACCCCGATCGCCGTGGTCATCGACCTCGACGTGATCCGTGAGGCGCCCGCCCGGTACGTCCGTTCCGGCATCGGTGACGCGGTCTCGAACATCTCCTGCGTCGCCGACTGGGAGCTGGCCCACGAGGTCAACAACGAGGAGATCGACGGTCTCGCGGCCGCCATGGCCCGTCAGGCCGGCGAGGCCGTGCTGCGCCACCCCGGTGGAGTCGGCGACGACGCCTTCCTCAAGGTGCTGGCCGAGGGACTCGTGCTGACCGGCATCTCGATGTCGGTCGCGGGCGACTCCCGTCCCGCCTCCGGCGCCTGCCACGAGATCAACCACGCCTTCGACCTGCTGTACCCCCAGCGGGCGGCCAGCCACGGCGAGCAGGTGGGCCTCGGCGCCTGCTTCGCCATGCATCTGCGCGGTGCCCGCCAGGAGTCCCTCCTGATGGCATCAACTTTGCGCCGCCACGGTCTGCCGGTGCTGCCCGAGCAGATCGGGTTCACCGTCGACGAGTTCGTCCGGGCCGTCGACTACGCGCCGCAGACCAGGCCGGGACGCTTCACCGTCCTGGAACACCTCAACCTGTCCACCGACCAGATCAGGGACGCGTACGCCGACTATGCCTCGACCATCAGTAGCTGAACTCCGTCCGGTCGTGCACCCCCCGGGAGTGAAGGACCGGCGCAGCGGTGAGCACTGGGCCGGCCGCATGTACATGCGGGAGGTCTCCCTGCGGGTGGACCGCTATCTGGTGAACACCCGGGTCACCCCGAACCAGGTCACCTACGTGATGACGCTGGCCGGAGTCCTGGCCGCCCCGGCCCTGCTGGTGCCCGGCATACCGGGCGCCCTGCTCGGCGTGCTGATGGTCCAGCTCTACCTGCTCTTCGACTGCGTGGACGGGGAGCTGGCCCGCTGGAAGAAGCAGTACTCGCTCAGCGGCGTCTACCTGGACCGGGTCGCCGCCTACCTGTGCGACGCGGCGGTGCTCGTCGGCCTCGGCCTGCGCGCCGCCGACATCTGGGGCGAGGGCCGGATCGACTGGCTCTGGGCGTTCCTGGGGACCCTCGCCGCGCTCGGCGCGATCATGATCAAGGCCGAGACGGACCTGGTCGGCGTCGCCCGCCACCAGGGCGGGCTGCCGCCGGTGAAGGAGGCGGCCTCCGAGCCGCGCTCCTCCGGGATGGCGCTGGCCCGCCGGGCGGCCGGGGCGCTCAAGTTCCACCGGCTGATCCTCGGGATCGAGGCTTCGCTGCTGATCCTGCTGGTGGCGATCCTGGACACGATCGGCGGCGACCTCTTCTACACCCGCCTGGCCACGGCCGTCCTGGCCGGCATCGCGCTCCTGCAGACCCTGCTGCACCTGGTCTCCGTCCTGGCGTCCAGCAGGCTGAAGTGACCTCTCCCATGAAACTGGGCGCGGTGGTCATCACCATGGGGGACCGCCCCGACGAACTCCGCGCCCTCCTCGATTCGGTCATCGCGCAGGAAGGTGACCGGATCGAGGTCGTGGTGGTCGGCAACGGAGCCCCGGTGGGGCCCGTACCGGCCGGCGTACGCACCGTGGAGCTGCCGGAGAACCTCGGCATCCCCGGCGGCCGCAACGTCGGCATCGAGGCGTTCGGCCCGTCCGGCGCTGATGTGGACGCCCTCCTCTTCCTCGACGACGACGGGCTGCTCCCGGACCGGGACACCGCCGAGCTCTGCCGGCAGGCGTTCGCGGCGGACCGGAAGCTCGGCATCATCACCTTCCGGATCACCGACCCGGACACGGGCGCCACCCAGCGCCGCCACGTGCCCCGGCTCCGGGCGACCGACCCGATGCGCTCCTCGCGCGTGACGACCTTCCTCGGCGGCGCCAACGCCGTACGCACCCGGGTCCTCGCCGAGGCCGGCCCGCTGCCGGAGCAGTTCTTCTACGCCCACGAGGAGACGGACCTCGCCTGGCGGGCGCTGGACGCGGGCTGGATGATCGACTACCGCGCGGACATGGTGCTCCACCACCCCACCACGGCCCCTTCCCGGCACGCCGTCCACCACCGCATGGTGGCCCGTAACCGGGTCTGGCTGGCACGCCGGAACCTGCCCGCCCCGCTGGTCCCCCTCTACCTGGGGGTCTGGTTGCTGCTGACCCTGGTCAGGCGCCCGTCGCCGCCCGCCCTGAAGGCGTGGTTCGGCGGGTTCCGGGAAGGTTGGGCGACCCCCTGCGGACCGCGCCGCCCGATGAAGTGGCGTACGGTGTGGCGGCTGACGAGGCTGGGACGACCTCCGGTCATCTGAGAAGCTTTCCTCTGAGACCATGAGGCGTATTTTCTTTCCGGGACCTGTCCGCCTGAGCCGCGCCCGCGACTGGCTGCGCGTGAAGACGAGAGTTTCAACTTGTGAGTGACATGACCCACGACGGTGGGGTGGCCCTCGGGGCCCCGCCGTCCGCCGACGAGGGCCTCGGCGCGGCCCAGCTGGCCGCGAAGTACGGCCTGACCGTGAGCGGCGCCCGGCCGGGGCTGTTCGCCTACCTGCGACAGCTCTGGGGCCGGCGCCACTTCATCCTGGCCTTCTCCCGGGCGAAGCTGACCGCTCAGTACAGCCAGGCCAAACTGGGCCAGCTGTGGCAGGTGGTCACCCCTCTGCTGAACGCCGCCGTCTACTACCTGATCTTCGGGCTGATCCTGGGGACCAGGAAGGGGATTCCCGAGGACGTCTTCGTGCCGTTCCTGGTCACGGGCGTCTTCGTCTTCACCTTCACCCAGAGCTCGGTGATGGCGGGTGTCCGCTCCATCTCCGGCAACCTCGGACTGGTCCGGGCCCTCCACTTCCCCCGGGCCTCGCTGCCCATCTCCTTCGCGATCCAGCAGCTCCAACAGCTCATGTTCTCGATGATCGTGCTGGTCTCGGTCGTCATCATCTTCGGCAGCTATCCATCGCTGTCCTGGCTCCTGATGATCCCCGCTCTTGTTCTCCAGTTCTTCTTCAACACCGGCCTGGCCCTGGTCATGGCACGGCTCGGCTCCAAGACCCCCGACCTCGCGCAGCTGATGCCGTTCATCACGCGGACCTGGATGTACGCCTCGGGCGTCATGTTCTCCATCCCGGTGATGCTCGAGGGCAAGCCGGCGTGGATCGCCGACGTGCTCCAGTACAACCCGGCGGCCATCTACATGGACCTGGTCCGCTTCGCCCTGATCGACGGTTACGGCTCCGAGAACCTGCCGGACCACGTCTGGGCCGTGGGCCTGGCCTGGGCCGTCCTGCTGGGCGTCGTGGGATTCGTGTACTTCTGGAAGGCAGAGGAACGGTACGGCCGTGGCTGAGGACAACACGCAGGGACGGATTCCCACGGTCATCGCCGATGACGTCCACATCGTCTACCGGGTCAACGGCACCGGCGGCGGCCGGGGCAGCGCCACCGCCGCGCTGAGCCGCATGATGCGCCGCGGCAAGGGCGAGCCGCGCGGGGTCAGAAAGGTGCACGCCGTACGCGGCGTCTCCTTCACCGCCTACCGCGGCGAGGCCATCGGCCTCATCGGCACCAACGGTTCCGGGAAGTCGACGCTGCTGCGGGCCATCGCCGGCCTGCTGCCGACCGAGTCCGGCCGCGTCTACACGGACGGCCAGCCCTCGCTGCTCGGCGTGAACGCGGCGCTGATGAGCGACCTCACGGGTGAGCGCAACGTGGTGCTGGGCGGCCTGGCCATGGGCATGACGCGGGAAGAGATCCGCGAGCGCTACGACGAGATCGTGGACTTCTCCGGAATCAATGAGAAGGGTGACTTCATCACCCTGCCGATGCGGACGTACTCCTCCGGCATGGCGGCGCGCCTGCGCTTCTCCATCGCCGCCGCCAAGAACCACGACGTCCTCATGATCGACGAGGCGCTGGCCACCGGTGACCACAAGTTCCGGATCCGCTCCGAGGCGCGGATCCGTGAACTCCGCAAGGAGGCGGGCACGGTCTTCCTGGTCAGCCACAACAACAAGTCGATCAGGGACACCTGCGACCGGGTGCTCTGGCTGGAGAAGGGCGAACTCCTCATGGACGGCCCCACCGAGGAAGTCCTCAAGGCGTACGAACGCGAGACGGGCAAGTAGTTTCCCAGCCGTGTGGCCTCCGCCGGACCGCTCCCGGTGGGGGCCACACCGGTGTCCGGGAACGGCGGCCGAGGCGGTGGAGACCACCCGCAGTACGCCTCGGGGGGTGATCTCCTCCCGACGGATGACGTCAATCCACCGGCGTACGAGGAAGGTTGACGGGAGGTGCGGTGTTCGCGCCTCGGGCGCTTCACCCCGGCGCACCCCTGTGAGCTGTACAACGTAAGCTGGAGCGGTGCTGATTCATGGCAAGTGGGGCGATACGCCCCCGGCGCTCCGCCCGCTGTGCCGCAGTGCACTCGGAAGAACGAGCGGCGTGTCCGAAAAGGGATGTTTTGGGTCAGCAGTGTAGAACGGGAGATGTGACGGCAATGACGGAAAATCTCCAGCTCCGACGTGGTTTCGCCGTCCCCGCGCCGGGCGGTCCGCAGTGACCTCCACCCCGCAGGCGCGCACCGGCGACGCCACGCTCGGCAAGGCCGCGGACGAGAACTTCCCCGTGGCCCCCTTCTTCCTGCCCCGTGCCTGGCGCGACGATCTGATGGCGGTCTACGGCTACGCCCGGCTCGTCGACGACATCGGCGACGGCGACCTCGCCCCCGGCGGAGCCGACGCCCGCCACCTGGGCCTGGAGCCGGAGCAGAGCGACGACCGGCTCGCCCTGCTCGACGCCTTCGAGAGGGACCTGCACCGGGTCTTCGCCACCACCGGCCAGGAGCCGCACCACCCCCTGCTGCGTGCCCTGCGCCCCACCGTGCGCCGCCGCGCGCTCACCCCCGAACCCTTCCTCGGCCTGATCGAGGCCAACCGGCAGGACCAGAAGGTCCGCCGCTACGCCACCTACGGAGAGCTCGCCGCCTACTGCGAGCTCTCCGCCAACCCGGTCGGCCGCCTGGTCCTCGCCCTGACCGGCACCACGAGCCCGGAGCGTGTACGCCTCTCCGACGCGGTCTGCACCGCGCTCCAGATCGTCGAGCACCTCCAGGACGTGGCCGAGGACCTCGCACGCGACCGGATCTATCTGCCCGCCGAGGACATGGACCGCTTCCGGGTCACCGAGGCCGACCTGGCCCGGCTGTCCGCGGGCGCCTCGGTCCGCGCCCTGATCGCGTACGAATCCGAACGCGCGAGCGAGCTGCTGCATGAAGGCATCCCCCTGGTGGGTAGCGTCAACGGCAGACTGGGGCTCCTCCTCGCCGGATTCGTCGGCGGCGGGCGCTCCGCCCTCACCGCGATCTCGGCCGCCGGATTCGACGTACTGCCCGGGCCACCCAAGCCCACCAAGCCCAGCATGCTGCGCGAAGCCGCAGTCGTCCTGCGAAGAGCGCGTAGAGAGAGGTGAGCCGGACCGTGGAGGGACAGACGACGTACATGTCGCCGCCGGTGCAGGCCGCGTACAGTTACTGCGAGGCCGTCACCGGACAGCAGGCCCGGAACTTCGCCTACGGCATCAGGCTGCTGCCGTACGAGAAGCGGCAGGCGATGTCGGCGCTGTACGCCTTCTCCCGTCGCGTCGACGACATCGGCGACGGCGAGCTGGCCCCGGGGACCAAGCGGACCCGGCTGGAGAGCACCCGCGAGCTGCTCGACCGGATCAGGCACGGCAAGGTCGAGGAGGACGACACCGACCCGGTGGCCGTCGCCCTCTCCGACGCCGCCCGCCGCTTCCCCCTCCCGCTCGACGGCCTCGACGAGCTGATCGACGGTGTCCTGATGGACGTCCGCGGCGCCACGTACGAGACCTGGGACGACCTCAAGACCTACTGCCGCTGTGTCGCCGGGGCCATCGGACGCCTCAGCCTCGGCGTCTTCGGTACGGCACCGGGCGCACCCGGCGCCGAACGGGCCTCGGAGTACGCCGACACCCTCGGCCTCGCCCTCCAGCTCACCAACATCCTGCGCGACGTCCGCGAGGACGCCGCCAACGGGCGCACCTACCTCCCCGCCGACGACCTGGCCAAGTTCGGCTGCTCGGGCGGATTCCACCGGACCACCCCGCCGCCCGGCTCCGACTTCGCGGGCCTCATCCACTTCGAGGTGCGCCGGGCCCGGGCCCTGTTCGCCGAGGGTTACCGCCTCCTGCCGATGCTCGACCGCCGCAGCGGCGCCTGCGTCGCCGCCATGGCCGGGATCTACCGCCGCCTCCTGGACCGGATCGAGCGCGACCCGGAGGCCGTGCTGCGCGGCCGGGTCTCCCTCCCCGGCCACGAGAAGGCGTACGTGGCGGTGCGCGGCCTCTCCGGCCTGGACGCCCGCCACATCTCGCGCCTGACCTCCCGGGGGCGAGCCTGATGCGCTCCGGCGGGCTCGGCGCCCGGTCAACCCTCCGATGGCCCCACGCGTCCACGACTGCGACGATTCCTTCCGGGAAGAACCGGCGATCGGTGACGGCCCGGCGAGAGGGGCAGGCATGAGCGACGAGACCCCGCGCCCCGTCACGGTCGTGGTCGGTGGGGGACTCGCCGGCATCACGGCGGCCCTCCGCCTCGCGGATGCCGGGCTCGACGTGACCCTGCTCGAGGGGCGGCCCCGCCTCGGCGGCCTCGCCTTCTCCTTCCAGCGCGGCGACCTCACCGTCGACAACGGCCAGCACGTCTACCTGCGCTGCTGCACCGGCTACCGCTGGTTCCTCGACCGCATCGAGGCCGCTCACCTCGCCCCCCTCCAGGACCGCCTGGACGTCCCTGTCCTGGACGTCGGTCGCGCCGCCGGACCGCGCCTCGGACGGCTGCGCCGCACCGCCCTGCCCGTACCCCTGCACCTGGCCGGCGGCCTCGCCGCGTACCCGCACCTCTCTCTCGTGGAGAAGGCGAACGTCGGCCGCGCCGCCCTCGCGCTCGGCCGCCTCGACCCCGCCGACCCGGCCCTCGACCGCATCGACTTCGCCACCTGGCTCAGGCAGCACGGCCAGTCCGAGCGGGCCATCGAGGCGCTCTGGGACCTCGTCGGCGTCGCCACCCTCAACGCCACCGCGCCGAACGCCTCCATGGCGCTCGCCGCCAAGGTCTTCAGGACCGGCCTGCTCTCCGAACCCGGCGCCGCCGACATCGGCTGGGCCACCGTGCCGCTCGGCGAGCTGCACGACACCCTCGCCCGCAAGGCCCTGGACACAGCGGGCGTCCGCACCGAGCTGCGCGCCAAGGTGGGGTCCCTGACCCGCACCGAGGGCGGCCGCTGGAGCGTCGAGACGGCAGGGGAGCGGATCACCGCCGACACCGTCGTCCTCGCCGTACCGCAGCACGAGACGCACGACCTGCTGCCCACGGGCGCCCTCGACGAGCCGGACCTGCTCCTCGACATCGACAACGCGCCCATCCTGAACGTGCACGTGGTCTACGACCGCAAGGTGCTGCGCCGCCCGTTCTTCGCCGCGATCGGCTCCCCGGTCCAGTGGGTCTTCGACCGTACGCACTCCTCGGGGCTGAAGGGCCCCGGGCAGTATCTGGCGGTCTCCCAGTCCGCTGTCCAGGACGAGATCGACCTGCCCGTCGCCGAGCTGCGGGAGCGCTACCTGCCCGAGCTGGAGCGGCTGCTGCCCGCCGCACGCGGCGCGGGCGTCCGGGACTTCTTCGTCACCCGTGAGCGGACCGCCACCTTCGCGCCCGCTCCGGGCGTCGGCTCCCTGCGCCCCGGTCCCCGTACCCGGCTGCCCGGACTGCAGCTGTCGGGCGCCTGGACCGCCACCGGCTGGCCCGCGACGATGGAGGGTGCCGTGCGCAGCGGCTTCCAGGCCGCCGGTGCGGCCCTCCACGACCTCGGCCGCCCCCATGGACATCCGCTGCAGGAGGCGGCATGAGCAGTACGACCGGAACAAGAGGAGAGTCAGTGACCCCGGCGAATCCGGCTTCCGACACCGTGGACCAGACCACGGACGTCACCGCGCTTCTGGAGCGCGGACGAGCCCTGTCAGCGCCGGTGCTGCGGGCTGCCGTGGACCGGCTGGCGCCGCCCATGGACACCGTCGCGGCCTATCACTTCGGCTGGATCGACGCCGAGGGGCGGCCCTCGGACGGCGACGGCGGCAAGGCCGTGCGCCCCGCGCTCGCCCTGCTGTCGGCCGAAGCGTCGGGCGCCCCCGCCGAGGCGGGCGTCCCCGGCGCCGTGGCCGTCGAACTCGTGCACAACTTCTCGCTGCTGCACGACGACCTGATGGACGGCGACGAGCAGCGCCGCCACCGCGACACCGTATGGAAGGTGCACGGCCCCGCCCAGGCGATCCTGGTCGGTGACGCGCTCTTCGCGCTGGCCTACGACGTCCTGCTGGAGCTCGGCACGGTCGAGGCGGGCCGAGCGGCCCGCCGGCTGACCTCGGCCACCCGCAAGCTCATCGACGGGCAGGCCCAGGACATCTCCTACGAGCACCGCGAGCGGGTCACCGTCGAGGAGTGCCTGGAGATGGAGGGCAACAAGACCGGCGCCCTGCTGGCCTGCGCCGTCTCCATCGGCGCGGTGCTCGGAGGCGCCGACGACCGCACCGCCGACACCCTGGAGACCTACGGCTACCACCTGGGCCTGGCTTTCCAGGCCGTCGACGACCTGCTCGGCATCTGGGGCGACCCGGAGGCCACCGGCAAGCAGACCTGGAGCGACCTGCGCCAGCGCAAGAAGTCCCTTCCGGTCGTCGCCGCGCTGGCCGCGGGCGGACCGGCCTCCGAGCGGCTCGGCGAACTGCTCGCCGCCGATGCCAAGAGCAACGACTTCGACAGCTTCTCCGAAGAGGAGTTCGCCGCCCGCGCGGCGCTCATCGAGGAGGCCGGCGGCCGCGAGTGGACCGCACAGGAAGCCCGCCGTCAGCACACGGTCGCCATCGAGGCGCTGCACGGTGTCGACATGCCGCATCAGGTACGGGCGCAGCTCACCGCCCTCGCGGACTTCGTGGTGGTGCGGAAGCGGTGATCAGCACCCGCATATGACTCGCAGTCGCCGGCCGGCGCCCTGACCAGGGCGCCGGGCGACGGAGACCCCAGCACAGCAGAGAAACCACTGCACGTAAGGGGAAGCTCATGACAGCGACGACCGACGGATCAACCGGGGCCGCGAACCTTCCCGCGGCCCCGGCAAGGCATCCGGCCGATACGACCACCGCCGCGGACCACGTCACCGCCGCCGCGCGGCGGGCCGCGGAACGCTCCGTGGCCCACCTCCTCGGCAGACAGGACGAGCAGGGCTGGTGGAAGGGCGACCTGGCCACCAACGTCACGATGGACGCCGAGGACCTGCTCCTGCGCCAGTTCCTCTCCATCCAGGACCCGGAGACCACCCGCGCGGCCGCTCTCTTCATCCGGGGCGAACAGCTCGGTGACGGCACCTGGAACACCTTCTACGGCGGACCGAGCGACCTCTCCGCCACCATCGAGGCCTATGTGGCCCTCCGGTTGGCCGGGGACCGCCCCGACGAACCGCACATGGCCCGCGCCTCCGCCTGGATCAGGGAACAGGGCGGCATCGCGGCCGCCCGCGTCTTCACCCGGATCTGGCTGGCTCTGTTCGGCTGGTGGAGGTGGGACGACCTCCCCGAACTCCCGCCCGAGCTCATGTTCTTCCCCAAGTGGGTCCCGCTCAACATCTATGACTTCGGCTGTTGGGCCCGCCAGACCATCGTTCCCCTGACCATCGTCTCCGCGCAGCGCCCCGTGCGGCCCGCGCCCTTCGCCCTGGACGAGCTGCACACCGACCCCGCCGAGCCCAGTCCGCCCAGGAAGCTTGCCCCGGCGGCCAGTTGGGACGGCCTGTTCCAGCGACTGGACAAGGGGCTGCACCTCTATCACAAGGTCGCCCCGCGTCCGCTGCGCCGGATCGCGATGAACGTGGCCGCCCGGTGGATCGTCGAGCGCCAGGAGAACGACGGCTGCTGGGGCGGCATCCAGCCCCCGGCCGTCTACTCCATCATCGCCCTGCACCTGCTCGGCTACGACCTCGACCACCCGGTGATGAAGGCGGGCCTGGCCTCGCTGGACCGGTTCGCCGTCCACCGCGAGGACGGCGCCCGGATGGTCGAGGCCTGCCAGTCGCCCGTCTGGGACACCTGCCTGGCCACCATCGCCCTGGTCGACGGCGGACTCAGACCCGACCACCCGGCGCTGGTGAAGGCCGCCGACTGGATGCTGGCCGAGGAGATCACCCGGCCCGGCGACTGGTCCGTGCGCAAACCCGAACTGGCTCCCGGAGGCTGGGCGTTCGAGTTCCACAACGACAACTACCCGGACATCGACGACACCGCCGAAGTCGTCCTGGCGCTGCGCCGGGTGCGCCACCCCGAACCCGCCCGGCTGGAGGCCGCCATCGAGCGTGGGGTGCGCTGGAACCTCGGGATGCAGTCCCGCAACGGGGCCTGGGGCGCGTTCGACGCCGACAACACCAGCCCCTTCCCCAACCGTCTGCCGTTCTGCGACTTCGGCGAGGTCATCGACCCGCCCTCGGCCGATGTCACCGGCCATGTGGTGGAGATGCTCGCCGTCGAAGGGCTCGGCAGCCACCCCCGTACCCGGCGGGGCATCGAGTGGCTGCTCGCCGAACAGGAGGCGTGCGGCGCCTGGTTCGGCCGCTGGGGCGTCAACTACGTGTACGGGACCGGGTCGGTGGTGCCCGCGCTGGTCGCCGCCGGACTGCCCGCCGCGCATCCCTCGATCCGCCGGGCGGTGACCTGGCTGGAGTCCGTGCAGAACGACGACGGGGGCTGGGGCGAGGACCTGCGCTCGTACACGGAGGAGAAGTGGATCGGGCACGGTGAGTCCACCGCCTCCCAGACGGCCTGGGCCCTGCTCGCCCTGCTCGCCGCGGGCCGCCGCGACAGCCGGGCCGTCGCCCGCGGGGTCACCTGGCTGACCGAGGCCCAGCAGGCCGACGGCTCCTGGGACGAGCCGTATTTCACCGGCACCGGCTTCCCCTGGGACTTCTCCATCAACTACCACCTCTACCGCCAGGTCTTCCCCCTCACGGCACTCGGGCGCTACGTGTACGGCGACCCCTTCGCCGACCGTACGGGCGCTGCCCAGGGGGCCTGATGGCCGGCGCTCCGGGGGCCGTCACCTCCAAGGCGCCGCTGCTGGTCGCCTGCGCTCTGGGCATCGAGCAGCTGGCCCTGCGCAGCGGCAAGCGTCCCGGGGGCCCGGTGCGGGTCCTGCGGACCGGTATGGGCCCCCGGGCGGCGGAGGCGGCCGTGGCGGCGGCCCTCGCCCCCGGTGGCGTACCGGACGCCGCCGTCATCGCCTCCGGCTTCTGCGCCGGCCTCGCCCCCGGGATGCACCCCGGAGACCTCGTCGTCGCCGAGGAGACCCGGGACGCCGACGGCGCCACCCCCTGCACCGGCACCGGACTACTGGTCGCCGCCCTGGTTCGGGCCGCCCCCGGCTCAGCCGTCCACACCGGCCCCTTGACCGGCTCCGACCACGTCGTACGCGGCCCCGAGCGGGCCGCGCTGCGGGCCACCGGGGCCATCGCGGTGGACATGGAGTCCGCCGCGACACTGCGTACGGCCCTGTGCCACGGGCCGCGCCCGGTTGCGGCCGTCCGGGTGGTCGTGGACGCTCCAGAGCATGAGCTCGTCCGTATCGGCACGGTCCGCGGTGGAATATCGGCCTTCCGTGTTCTGCGTGCCGTCCTTCCGGCTTTTTACGAATGGCACCGATCCTTACTGCTCCCCAGGAGGTGAGCCAGATGGCCATGCCGCTCCGTCAGTCCATCAAGGTCGCGACGTATCTCTTCGAACAGAAGCTCCGCAAGCGTGAGAAGTTCCCGCTGATCGTCGAGCTGGAGCCGTTGTTCGCCTGCAACCTCGCCTGCGAGGGGTGCGGGAAGATCCAGCACCCGGCCGGTGTCCTGAAGCAGCGCATGCCGGTCGCCCAGGCAGTGGGCGCGGTGCTCGAATCCGGTGCCCCCATGGTCTCCATCGCCGGCGGCGAGCCGCTGATGCATCCGCAGATCGACGAGATCGTGCGCCAGCTCGTCGCGAGGAAGAAGTACGTCTTCCTCTGCACCAACGCGATGCTCATGCGCAAGAAGCTCGACAAGTTCACCCCGTCGCCCTACTTCGCCTTCGCCGTGCACATCGACGGACTGCGGCAGCGGCACGACGAGTCGGTTGCCAAGGAAGGTGTCTTCGACGAGGCCGTCGCCGCGATGAAGGAGGCCAAGGCGCGCGGCTTCCGCGTCACCACCAACTCCACCTTCTTCAACACCGACACCCCGCAGACCATCATCGAGGTCCTCAACTACCTCAACGACGACCTCAAGGTCGACGAGATGATGATCTCGCCCGCCTACGCGTACGAGAAGGCGCCCGACCAGGAGCACTTCCTCGGCGTCGACCAGACCCGCGAACTCTTCAAGAAGGCCTTCGCGGGCGGCAACCGGGCCCGCTGGCGGCTCAACCACTCACCGCTCTTCCTGGACTTCCTGGAGGGCAAGGCGGACTTCCCGTGCACCGCCTGGGCGATCCCCAACTACTCGCTCTTCGGCTGGCAGCGCCCCTGCTACCTGATGAGCGACGGCTACGTACCGACGTACCGTCAGCTCATCGAGGAGACCGACTGGGAGAAGTACGGCCGGGGCAAGGACCCGCGCTGCGCCAACTGCATGGCGCACTGCGGCTACGAACCCACGGCGGTGCTCGCCACCATGGGGTCGCTGAAGGAATCCCTGCGCGCGGCCCGGGAGACCATCAGCAGCAACCGGTGACGTCGTGACGGCGGGGGGCCGGTCGCCCGGCCCCCCTGGTGGCACGTACCGACCCACGGAACGCAAGGAGAAGAGCGGGCGATGACGGACGGCGGGCGCCAGGGCTTCGACCTGGGACGGCTCCTGGCGGAGCGCGGGGGCGAGCGGTACGAGCTGCACGCGCGCCTCCTCAACCACCAGCTGCCGCGCATGCTGCACACCATCGGCTTCGACAAGGTCTACGAGCGGGCCGAGGGCGCGTACTTCTGGGACGCGGAGGGCAACGACTACCTCGACATGCTCGCCGGGTTCGGCGTGATGGGGATCGGCCGGCACCACCCCGTCGTCCGTCAGGCCCTGCACGACGTCCTCGACGCCCAGCTCGCCGACCTCACCCGCTTCGACTGCCAGCCGCTGCCCGGGCTCCTCGCCGAGAAGCTGCTCGGCCACAGCCCGCATTTGGACCGCGTCTTCTTCGGGAACAGCGGTACGGAAGCGGTCGAGACGGCGCTCAAGTTCGCCCGGTACGCCACCGGGAAGCCCCGCGTCCTCTACTGCACCCACGCCTTCCACGGGCTGACCACCGGCTCCCTCTCGGTCAACGGCGAGAGCGGCTTCCGGGACGGCTTCGCCCCGCTGCTGCCCGACACCCCGATCGCGCTCGGCGACCTGGACGCGCTGCGCCGGGAGCTGGAGCGCGGGGATGTGGCGGCCCTGGTCGTGGAGCCGATCCAGGGCAAGGGCGTGCACGCCGCGCCGCCCGGCTTTCTCCGCGGGGCGCAGGAGCTGCTGCACCGCCACAAGGCGCTCCTGATCGCCGACGAGGTGCAGACCGGTCTGGGCAGGACGGGTGACTTCTACGCCTACCAGCACGAGGACGGCGTCGAGCCAGACCTGGTCTGCGTCGCCAAGGCGCTCTCCGGCGGCTATGTGCCGGTCGGCGCGACGCTCGGCAAGGAGTGGATCTTCCGTAAGGTCTACTCCTCGATGGACCGGGTCCTCGTCCACTCCGCGAGCTTCGGCTCCAACGCCCAGGCGATGGCGGCGGGGCTCGCGGTGCTCGCGGTGATGGAGGACGAGGAGACCGTCGCGAACGCCCGGCGGACCGGTGATCTGCTGCGGGAACGGCTCTCCGCGCTGGTGGACCGCTACGAGCTGCTGCACGAGGTGCGCGGGCGCGGGCTGATGATCGGCATCGAGTTCGGCCGCCCGTCCTCGCTGAAACTCCGCAGCCGCTGGACCATGCTCCAGGCGGCCCGCAAGGGACTCTTCGCCCAGATGGTCGTGGTGCCGCTGCTCCAGAAGCACCGCATCCTCACCCAGGTCTCCGGCGATCATCTGGAGGTGATCAAGCTGATCCCGCCGCTGATCATCGGGGAGGTCGAGGTGGACCGCTTCGTGGCGGCGTTCACGGAGGTCATGGACGACGCGCACAGCGGCGGCGGTCTGATGTGGGACTTCGGCCGGACCCTGGTCAAGCAGGCCGTGGGCAACCGCTGAACTTTTGCCTCTCGGGCAATATATTTGCCTCGGAGGAAAGTTCCTGGCCCAATAGGGACATGAATCCTCCGGACGCCGGGGCGGCCGACGAGCTCCCCGGCGTCGCCCCCCTACTGCGCGATCTGCGCCGCGGCCGCGGTCTCACCCTGGAGACAGCCGCCCAGCGGGCCGGACTCTCCCCGGCCCACCTCTCCCGGCTGGAGACCGGCCGCAGGCAGCCCTCGCTGCCCATGCTGCTGGGCCTCGCCCGCATCTACGGTACGACGGTCTCCGAGCTGCTGGGCGAGAAGCCGCCCGAGCGGGAGGCGGTCATCCGCGGCGGTGCCTTCGAGGGCGCCGAGGCGGGCGGCTGGATGTACCGCCGGGCGGGCGGCTCCGGCCGCGCCATGCAGGCGCTGAGGGTCCGGGTCCCGTACGGCGCCCAGGGCGATCTGGTGCGGGTGCACCCCGGCGAGGAGTGGTTGTACGTTCTCGGCGGGCGGCTGCGGGTCGCCCTGGGGGAGACCGTGCACGATCTGGACCCCGGCGACAGCGCCCACTTCGACTCGCTCACACCGCACCGGATCGCGGCCCTGGACCGGGCAGGGGCGGAGCTGCTCTTCGTCCACTCCCTGTTGCAGAGCCCCGCGGCCGAGCTCTGCCTCGGCAACGCGCCGCACGCGCGCTGACCCCTTCGTTCCACCGGCCGCGAGGCCGGCAGAGAGGACCGTCATGTCCGATTCCGAGCACTACGACCCGCTGAGCCCCAGGCGCCCGAGGACCACCAAGGACTCGCAGGAGCGCCGGATGCCGCGCGGTCTGGTGATCCGCCTCTTCGCCTACCTGGTGGTCGGCCACGTGATCGCGGCCTTCCTCTACCTGCTCTTCATGGTGGCGGGCGCCGAGTAGGCCGTCAGCTCCGGTCGAGCAGCCGCTCGCGAAGCCGCTCCCTGGTCTCGGGGGAGACGCCCAGCCCCTCCGCCAGGTAGCGTTCGGTCGTGCCCCACGTCTCGTCGATGGCCGTGAACGCCGCCGCGAGGTAGGTGGCCTGCGCGCCGAAGAGCGGGTTGAGGAGCTCCATCACCTCGGCGGACATCCCGGTCTCCGACATGTCCGTGCGCTTCACCTTGTACCGGCGGTGGGGATCGTCGGACTTGAGGTAGTCCGCCTCGATCGCCTCGCGCTCGACGCCGACCGCGAGCAGCGAGACCGCGATCGACAGCCCCGCCCGGTCCTTGCCCGCCGCGCAGTGCATCAGGGCCGGCACGCTGTCCTGTGCCAGCGCGTGCAGCACCCGGCTGTGCTCGGCGGTGCGGTTCACGATGGTCGAGCGGTACATGTGGATCATGCGCTCGGTGCCCTTGTCGTTCGCCAGGATCGAGCGCAGCTGCTCGATGTTCCCGTCGCGGACCAGTCGCCAGAACTCGGCTCCGTCGGCCGGGTCGGAGAGCGGAATGTTGACATTGCGGACACCGGCCAGCTCGATGTCGTACCCGTCGAGCTTGTGGTCGGTGGAGTTGCGGAAGTCGAAGACGGTGTGCAGTCCGAGCCCGCCGAGGAAGAGCGCGTCCTCGGCGGTGGCGTGCGCCAGGTGGCCGCTGCGATAGAGCCGGCCGAAGGCGGTGCGCCGCCCGTCCTCGGTGGGAAGCCCGCCCACGTCACGGAAGTTACGGACTCCGGTCAGTGCGGTCTCGGTCGGCGGGACCTGCGGCACCTGCTGCGTCACGGTGGCTCCTGGAATCTCTGGCGTCGGCGCGGCTCTCCGGCGAGTGCGCCCCTGTGACGATACGACATCGATTCGCCGGAAAATCGGCGGTCCGCTGACAGGGCGTCAGGGATGACCTCCGCGTCATGTCCGTATTGGTGCATTTCGTAGAACATGCCCTACTAATAGGGGAGATGGGATTTCGTAGGTGAGCGGGATCATATCCGTGACGGACCGTGGCGGCGCCGCTCGGGCGATTTCCCGGGATCCGTACGGAAAGCCAAGATCCGTAATCCACGGAGGGTGACGGGAAATCCGGAGTGAAAGTGAATCGATGATTCCGGTGCGCAACCGACGGCTTGTTCCCGTCGTCCTCACTCGTTTACGGTCGCCGTCAATCCGGACGGACCGCCTAATCCTGCCGCCGCCCGGAATTCGCACCCATCCACTCACGTGTGGCAGGAGCGGGGGAACCAGGTAAGCCGCCGGCCCGGAGTGATCCGGACCGGCTCGGGGTGAAGTCGCCGATCGGCGGCCGGGCATCTCCAGCCCGAACCCGACAGCTCACCTCGCAGGCGCCGGAGAGGAACTTCCCCATGCCCGCAAAGGGTAAGCACCGTCGTCCCAAGTCCGGCCCGATCCACCGCGGCGTCGTCGCCGCGGGCACCGGCGGAGCCGTACTCGCCCTCCCGCTGATCGGCGCCACCGGCGCCCACGCCGCGGACAAGGCTGCCCCCGCCGTCAAGCCCGCCGCCGCGCAGAGCGCACCCCAGGCCGCACCGCAGACCGCGCCCGCCGCGGCGAAGCAGGCCGCCCCGAAGACGTACGCCGTCGTCTCCGGCGACTACCTCGCGAAGATCGCGACCGAGCACCAGGTCAAGGGCGGCTGGCAGAAGCTGTACCAGGACAACCGCTCGACCGTCGGCGAGAACCCCAGCCTGATCTTCCCGGGCATGAAGCTCACCATCGGCGCCAAGGCGTCCGGCTCCGCCGCCCCCTCGGAGGCCAGGAAGGCCGCCCCGACGCCGAAGGCCGCCCCGAAGACCGCCGCGCCCAAGGCCGCGCCGAAGAAGGCTGAGCAGGCCCCCAAGGCCGACACCATCTCGGCCGACGAGTCCGACGCCGCGTCGGCCGGCACCTCCGCCCAGACCGGCTCCTCCGAGTCCACCGGCTCCGGCTGGACCGCCCCGCTGGACAACGCGAACGTCACCACCCAGTACCGCGCTTCCGGCTCCAGCTGGTCCAGCGGCTACCACACCGGCGCCGACTTCCAGGCCGCCTCCGGCACCCCCGTCCGCGCCATCGGCCCGGGCACCGTGGTCTCCGCCGGCTGGAGCGGTTCGTACGGCAACGAGGTCGTCATCAAGCACGAGGACGGCATGTACTCCCAGTACGCCCACCAGTCCTCGCTGAACGTCTCCGCCGGCCAGACCGTCACCGGCGGCCAGCAGATCGGCCTCTCCGGCTCCACCGGAAACTCCACCGGCCCGCACCTCCACTTCGAGGTCCGCACCGGCCCGAGCTACGGCTCGGACGTCGACCCGGTCGCCTACCTGCGCCAGCACGGCGTCTCCCTCTGACCCAGGGGGACAAGAAGTGATCGAGGGGCGGTGCGCGGCGGCGCACCGCCCCTCCACTTATTCCGGCTTTACCGAAATCTGACCGGGTGGTCTATCTCACCACCCGTCAACCCCGTATTACGGTCGCGTAGGTCACAATGAACGGTGCAGGATACGTGCTTGTGGCAGACGATTCGAGAACCCAGCAGCAGAACGTCATCGGGTCGTACGCGGCGATCGGGGACAGCTTCACGGAGGGCGTCGGCGACCCCGGCCCCGACGGGGCCTTTGTCGGCTGGGCGGACCGGTTCGCGGTTCTGCTCGCCGACCGGCTCCCCGCCCCCGACGCGGCGACGAACCCGGACGAGACCCGGCACGGCAATTTCCGTTACGCCAACCTCGCCGTACGCGGACGCCTCCTCGACCAGATCGTCGAGGAGCAGATCCCCCGCGCCAGGAAACTGGCCCCCGACCTGGTCAGCTTCTGCGCGGGCGGCAACGACGTCATCCGGCCCGGCACCGACCCCGACGATCTAGCCGAGCGCTTCGAGCGGGCCGTCGCGGACCTGACCGAGGCGGTCGGCACCGTCATGGTCACCACCGGGTTCGACACCCGTGGCGTTCCGGTGCCGCGCCACATGCGCGGCAAGATCGCCACGTACAACGTCCACCTGAGGGCCATCGCCGACCGCTACCACTGCCCCGTGCTCGACCTGTGGTCGCTGCGCTCGGTCCAGGACCGGCGCGCGTGGGACGCCGATCGGCTCCACCTGTCGCCCGAGGGTCACACCCGCGTCGCGCTGCGCGCCGCCCAGGTCCTCGGCCACCACGTGCCGGCCGACCCGGACCAGCCCTGGCCGCCGCAGGCCCAGCGCCGCCCCTTCGACGAGCGGCGCGACGACATCCAGTGGGCGCGGGAGTACCTCGTGCCGTGGATCGGCCGGCGGCTGCGCGGCGAGTCGTCCGGCGACCACGTCGAGGCGAAGCGGCCGGACCTGCTGCCGCTGTAGGACCGTCTTCAGGCCCTCAGCAGGGGGAGCGTACGCCGGGACGGGCCCGGTGCCACGGGTCCGTCCGGCGCCGGGCCCGCGCCGAACCCCGCGGGTATCCGCTCCAGGACGCCGCCCGCGAACACGTCGTACAGCGGCAGCGTCTCCAGGTGTACATAGCCGATGTGGCAGTCGCACACGGCCAGCGGGCAGGCGCGGGGGCCCAGCGCCGCGCGGTAACTGCCGTCGTAGAGGTTGCCCAGCTCCGCCTCGACGAAGTGGCAGCGCCGCACCGTGCCGTCGCCGTCCACGGAGATCACCGACTCGCCGGTCCGGCAGGGCAGCCCCGCGGAGCGGTGCGGATGCCGGCTGTAGGGGAAGAGCGGGTCCAGTTCCGTCCACCGCTCCGCCTCCTCGTCGGTGTACGTGTGCCCCTCGGCGGCGTTCACCCAGAGGTAGACCTCGGCGGGCAGCGCGGCGCGGAGCCGCCGGGCCTCGTCGAGGTGCTCGTCGAACCCCACCACGCCCACGCTGTAGCGGATCCCGCGCGCGGACAGCTCCCGGCAGCGGCCGAGGAACCGCTCGTACGGGGTCTGCCCCGGGTGGTACGTGCACCAGAGCGCGATCCGCTCCGGGTCGGCGTCCGCCAGCCATGTGGTGCGGCCGCCGAGGTTCGTCTGGATGGCGACCCGGCCGATGTGCGGCAGCCGGGACAGCTCGGTCAGCGCGCGCCGGTACCAGGAGCGCACCAGGCCCTCGCCCCACGGCGTGAACAGCACGGAGAGCCGGTCGCCGGTCTGCGCCGCCGCCCACACGGTGAACCGCTCCAGCGCCTCCCGGTCCGCGGTCAACTGGGCTCTGCTGTCACGTCGTTTGGCGAACGGGCAGTACGGACAGTCGTAGTCGCACGAGGCCAGCGGGCCCCGGTAGAGGATCGTCAGGTCCATGGCCCGCTCACTTCCGCTCGTACGCGGCCATCGCGGCTCGCACCCCGGGGGAGAACAGCGCGGGACCCAGCGCGTCCGAGTGCGCCAGCCCCAGCGGGGAGAGCCGCAGGAGGCCCTCGGGCGCCCGCGCGTCCAGCCAGCCCCGGTCAGCGAACCGCTCCAACTCGGTGGGGAAGTCCTCACGGGGGTCCGTGCCGAAGCGGGCGCGGTAGCCACCCAGGGGCAGGCCGGCCGCCTGGAGCAGTGACTGGAGGAGGTGGCGCCGGCGGGCCTCGGCCGCGTCGACGTACCTGCCCACCTCGGCCCGGGAGAAGTCCTCGGTGGTGGTGAAGCCGTCGATGATGCTCCGGATCTCTCCCATGTTCACCGCGTAGTCGAAGGAGTAGTGCAGGGCCGCCGTGTAGGAACGGGCTCCGCAGCCGAGACCGATCATGCCGTCGGTCTGGCAGGCATGGTCCTCCGGGCCCCCCTGGGGTGCGTCGGCGCGCCGGAACATCCGCATCGACACCTGCTCGTAGCCCTGCGCCAGCAGATGGTCCCGGCCCACCGCGTAGAGCCGCAGCCGCTGCTCGTCCCAGGCGGCCTGATCCACGGCCTCCGCGTCGGGGCCGGTCGCGGAGGCCAGGCGGTGCAGGCCGGTCAGCGGGCGGACGTACAGCGGGTAGAGATACAGCTCCTCCGGCCGCCAGGCCAGCGCGGCGTCCAGGGAGGTGAGCCAGCTGCGCTCGGTCTGGCCGTCGATGCCGTAGATCAGGTCGATGTTGAGCACCGGTATCCGGGCGTCCCGGATCCGGCCGAGGGCGGCCTCCACCTCGGCCCGGCGCTGCGGCCGGACGGCGGCCCGGGCCTCCTCGTCCACGAAGCTCTGCACGCCGATACTGACCCGCGTCGTACCCCGGTCGGCCAGCACGGCCATGCGGTCGGCCGTCGCGGTCGACGGGGAGGTCTCCACCGACAGCGGCACCGCGAGCAGGTCGGCACCCATCCGCTTCTCCGCGATGTCGCAGAGCCGCTCCAGCTCACCCGCGGTCAGGAAGGTCGGCGTCCCGCCGCCGAACGCCGCCGCCGCGAATCGCACGGGATCCGCGTCGCCGAGCGCGTCCCGTACGGCCACGGCCTGCCGGTCCAGGGCGTCGAGATAGCGGGTCGTCAGCTCCTCGGGCGCGCCGATGCGGGTGAAGAGGTTGCAGAAGCCGCACCGGACCTCGCAGAACGGTACGTGGAGGTAGAGGGAGAGGGCGTCCTTGGGCTCTGCCGCCCACAGCTTGCGCAGCTCGGGCCGGTGCTCCAGGGGGCGGTAGGCCGTCTTGTGCGGATAGGCGTACACGTAACTCTCGTACGGCCTCACGGCGGGCGGTGCGGAAACGTCGACGGTGGTGGTCATCAGGAGGCCCCTGGTTCGAACGGTGCGGGCGGTTCGAGGAAGAAGTGGGCGTACGGCACGGTCCAGACGGCCTCGTGGCCGAGCCGGTGGCCGGTGTAGCCGTCGTCGCCGTAGGTGGTGCCGTGGTCGGAGCAGACGATGGCGAAACACCGGCGGCGGCTGCTCGCGGCGGCGAAGAGCCGGCCGATGTGCCGGTCGACGTACTCCAGGGCGGCCGCGTGCGTGGCCCGGGAGTCGCCCGCCTCGCGGGTCGCGCCCGGCGTGTGGAACCAGTTCGGCTGGTGCAGCGCGGACACGTTGACGAAGAGGAAGAGCCGCTGCTCCTCGGGGAGTTCGGCCACCACCTTCTCGGCCCGGGTCACCTGCTCCTCGAACGAGGTCGGCGACGCGACACCGAACTCCGGCTCCCAGTGGCTTTCCTGGAACATGCCGGGCAGCACCGACCCCAGCGCGCCCTGCCGGTTGAAGAAGCCGACCCCGCCGACGCACACCGTGCGGTAGCCCTCGGCGGCCAGACCCGACACCAGGTCCGGGGTGTCGAAGACGAAGGTGCCGTCCGCTGTCGTCTCGCTGCCCGCGAAGCGCGCCGCGAACAGCCGCGGGTGCGGCCCGGGGGCGGCGGGTGTCGGCAGGAACCCGGCGAACATCGCCTGGTGCGAGGCGTAGGTGAAGCTGCCCGGCGCGTGCCGCTTCTCCCACGCACCGCCGGGCAGATGCCGGGCCAGGTTCGGGATGCGCCCGGCGGCGACCAGCTCGGCGGCGACATCGTGGCGCAGGGTGTCAAGGGTGACCAGCAGCATGTCGTGGCTGCCCACGACCTCGGCCATATCGGGTCGTGGGTGGTCAGGGAGACGTGCGGGCATGGTCGTTCCTCGTTCGGTCCAGTTCGGCGGCGACCTGCGCCGCGTAGGTGTCCAGTCCCTCGGCACCGCTGCCCGGCAGACCGGTCAGTCCGGGCAGCAGATCACCGAAGGCGTTGACCTCACCGACGGCGAAGCGCCGCCAGCCGGCCGCGGGCAGCAGGTCGACGCCCACGCACAGCGTCTCGGGGAAGCAGGCGGCGGCCCGCTCGCAGATCGCCAGCGCCTCACGCCAGCAGCCGCCCACCGCCGACACGGCGGCCCGGACCTCGTCGAGATCGCCGCGGGCGCCCCCGAGGTGGAGGTTGGTCATGGGGGAGAGGCTCGTGCGGACGACGGCGTGGGTGGCCCGGCCGGCGACCACCACGATCCGCAGATCGGCGGCCCGCCCCCGCTGCGACGCCTTCGGCAGCCACCGCTCGATGTGGAGCCCGTCCGGGGCCAGTGCGTCCACGAGTGCGCCCACCTCCGCCTCCGTCGTGTACCGGCGGACCCGGAGCGAGTTGAACAGCCGCCCCCGGGCGTCCCGTTCCACCGAGGTGCTCGCCCTGACCCGGCCGGGTCCCGAGGTCTCCACCGCCAGCACCCCCGAGGCGGAGGAGCCGTGGGCGAGCTTCACGAACGCCCGGGGCATCCGGTGCTCCCGCAGCAGCGCCCGTACGTCGGACCAGCCCCGCACCTCGGCCGCCTGCGGCCCGGACGTGGGCGAGGCGGGCACCGGCACCTCCGCGCCCTCCAGCAGGGCGTGGCAGAGCCGCTTGTCGAAGAGCGCGGCGATGTCGCCCGGGGAGGTGAGCAGCTCGGCACCGGCCGCCGAGGCGGCCCGCGTCGCCTCGCCGACCGCCGAGAGGAACCCGGCGTACCACCGCGCGGACCCCTCCACCCGGGTCGGATCGTCGACCCCGCGCAGCAGCCGCTCCACCTCCGCGTCCTCGCCGGGCGAGTCGATCCGGACGGTCTCGCCCGGCTCGAACTCCGCCTCGCCGCGCAGCACCTGGAGCCAGGACACCCCCCGGGCCGGTTCCAGCCCGGCGGCCCGCACGGCCTCCCGGAAGAAGGCGACCCGGCGGTTGTCCGGATTGCCCACGACCGCGAAGCGCGGGGCCGCCTTGCTCCCGGGGCTACTCGCTGACGGCGACATAGCGCTCCGGTTCCTCGTCCGGGTCCGCGTAGTCCTCCTCGGCCTCGCCGCCCTCAACCACGGCCGGGGCGCACGCGGCCCTGATCCGGTCCAGCACCGGGCCGGTGAGGTAGTGGTGGCGCAGGTCGAGCGTGGAGAGGTGGTTCAGGGGCTGCCCGTTCAGCAAAGCTTCGCCGCCCGTGTCGCTGAGGGTGCCCATGGAGAGCGCGAGGGTCTCCAGCTGGGCGACGACCGGCGCGGACGCCACGGCCGCCGCGATCTCGTCCTGGATCTCGCTGTTCTGAAGGCCCAGGTGGCGCAGCCGGGGGAACGTACCGCCCGACAGGACCGGCCCGAGGTCGGCGAGCGTGGCATCGCCCCCGTACCACGAGCTGCCGAACCACAGGTCGAGCCGCTCCAGCGCGGGCAGTTCGCTCGCGGCGACCGCCCGCACCAGATCGCCGGGCAGCCCGCCGGACTCGAAGCGCAGCGTCTTCAGCGCCGAATGACGGATGGGCCGCAGGGCCAGGCCCTCCTGGCCGCAGCCCCGCACCGTGAACTCCTCCAGCAGCGGCAGCGCTTCGAGCACCGGCGTGATGTCGCACATACGCAGCCACGACACCTCGCACTCCTCGCCCACCACATCGGCGAGGAAGAGTGCCCGCAGGGCCGGGAAGCGGTCCGCGTCGGCGACCATCAGATCCCGCACAGGGGCGAACGGCGCGTACTCCTCACGCCACCAGGGGCCGATGACGAGCGCCCTCACCCGCGCTGTGTCCACGGTGTCCAGGAACTGCTCCCACAGGACGGCGAAGTCCCTCTGCCCGTCGTAGTCGCACTCCAGCCGCCAGGCCACCGCGTCGGCGGCGGGCAGGGCCGCGGACGACGGGGCTGGAGTATGGACGGGGAGCCCGTGGAATGCGTCGAAGTGCTGGATGCGGATACGGGTCACGGCACTCACTCCGACACGGCGGTGTAGCGGCCCTCGATGCCGCGACCGCCCCACGGCTCGTTCCGCTCGGACAGGTCGACGCGCACCCCGTGCGGCTCGAGGGCCGAGCGGACCCGCTCCTCCATCGGCCCGGTGAGGAAGTGGTGGTGGAGGTCGAGCACGTCGAGGTGGGTGAGGGGCTGCCCTTCGAGGAGCGCGGCCGCTCCCTCGTCCCCCAGCGTCCCGTTCGACAGGTCGAGCGTCCTGAGCCGGGCGACGACCGGCGCCGACGCCAGGGCCGCCGCGATCTCGTTCTGCACCTCGCTGTTGCGCAGGCCCAGGTGGAGCAGGCGGGGGAACCGGGCGCCCGAGAGCAGCGGCGCGAGGTCCGCCACCTCGGTGTCGCCCTCGTAGGCCGACACGCCGAGCCAGAGGTCCAGCCGCTCCAGCGCGGGCAGTTCGCTGTCCAGCACCCCGCGGACCACCTGCACGGGCAGGCCGCCCGCCTGGACGGTCAGCGACCGCAGCCGGTCGTGCTCGGTCGGCGGGAACACCAGGCCGGTGCCGCCCCGCACCCCGAACTCGGTCAGTGCGGGGAAGGCGGCCAACAGCGCCGTGACATCGGACTGTTCGATCCAGGTGATCTCGGCCTGTTCCGCCTCCAGGTCCCCGACGAACACCGCCTCCAGCGAGGTCAGCCGGTCGGTGGCGGCGATCACCAGATCGATCGGGACCGAGGAGTTCTCCTCGTACGCCTCACCCCACTGGCCGATGATCAGGGCCTTGACCCCGGCCGGGTCGACCGAGCCCAGGAAGTCGGCGAACTCCTCCGCCCAGGGCCGGTCCCGGTCGTCGTCGTACGGATCGACGGAGACGCGCCAGGCCACGGCGTCCGCGGCGGGCCGGGAGCCCCCGCCGGTCGCGTGCTGGAAGTCGACGGCCGGAAGGCCGCCGAACTCGTGCAGATGCTGCGCACCGTACATGGCCCTGAGCTCCTGATCCTGGTGACGGCTGATGTCCGCAAGGTTTATCAAGCCGCACTGACAACGCCGCGACCGGGACCGCCCGGAGCTTGAGGGAAGTCCTGTTGGACAGCCCAGCAGGGCGTCAGTCAGACCCTGAGCCACGACCACCGGAACCCGCTACGAGTATCAATGTCAGACCCTGCCCGTAGCGTTTTTCCCGTGGCCGGCACAGCGGGTGCCGCGACCGAGGGGAGACGTCTGTGTACCGGCAGGGCGATGTACTGATCGTGGCACTGGAGGAGTCGGCGGTGCCCGCCCCCTTCCTGAAGGCTCCGGGCGAACTGCGCGACGGGCGGGGGCGGCTGGTGCTCGCGCTGGGAGAGGTGACCGGGCACGCGCACGCCGTGCAGGGGCCCGGCCGGCTGATCCGGGAGGCGGGACCGTTCGGACCGATGCTGCTCCATCTCCCGGAGGGCGGGCGGGTCGTGCACGAGGAGCACGCCACGATCGCGCTGCCGCAGGGCTGGTTCCGGGTGGTGCGCCAGCGGGAGTACGCGCCCGGCGCGATCCGCATCGTCGCGGACTGACCGCGCCCGGCCCCGCGGACCGGCGGGGCACGGACACCGGCATCCGACCGGCACACAGACCGACATGAACCGAGCACAACAGGGGACGGGACAACCGATGCAGCACGTGAATTCCTGGCGGGACGTGGCGGCGGCGACCGGCGCGGCGGACCGGGCGGCCGCCGAGCAGGGCGTGCGGCGCGCCTACCGCACCGCAGGACTGGCCGAGCCCGAGCGGATCGTCTGGGCCGAATCGCCCCGGGCGGCCGTCGAGGCGGTCGAGAAGCTGGCCGACGCCGGAAGGTCGGTGCGCGAAGAGGTCCGCACCCGGCCGTGGGCCGAGGAGCGCCGCCGGATGTACGACGAGCTGGGCCCGGCCGGCTGGTCCGCCCTCTGGTCCGCCACCGGGGCCCAGCTCTGGGAGACCACGGCCGCGCTCGCCGAGCGCATACGGGCCGGTGTCGCCGCCGATCTGGCGCCGAAGCCGGAGGACGAGGGCGCGGTGCGGCTGGTGCTGCTAGACGCGGTGCTCGGGCAGCACGACGCCGCCTGGCTCGCCGCCTTCGAGGGGCGCGGCGACCGGCTCGCCGGCCTGGCCGAGGTCGCCCGGAACGCCGGCTGGTGGTGGCCGTACGAGAGGGCCGTGGTGATCAGCGAGCGGCCCGAGGTCCTGCACCGCGACGAGGCGGGCCGGCTCGACCACGGGGAAGGACCGGCGCTCGCCTACCGGGACGGGTTCGCGCTGTACGCGTGGCGCGGCATGCCGGTGCCCGCCGCCTTCCTGGCGGAGCTGGCGACCCTGACCCCGCAGCGCATACGGGAGGAGGAGAACGCGGAGCTGCGCCGCGTGATGCTGGAGCACTACGGCTACGACCGCTATCTCACGGAGTCGGGGGCCGAGCCCGTCCACCGCGACGAGACGGGCATCCTCTGGCGCATCGCACTCGAGGGCGACGAGGACGTGGTGATGGTCGAGGTGGTCAACTCCACCCCCGAGCCGGACGGCACGCACCGCACCTACTGGCTCCGGGTACCGCCCGCGACGCGGACCGCCAAGGACGGGGTCGCCTGGACGTTCGGGCTGGACGGCGCCGCCTACGCCCCGGTGCGTCAGACCTGATGCGTCGGACCTGACGTGTCAGCCGGTCAGCGCCGCGTGGTCGAGGCCCAGCTCGCGGGCGAGCGCGTCGTCGGTCCAGCGCAGCATCGTGGACCGGGAGAGCGGACCCGCGTACGACGTCATCTGCACGGCCAGCCCGTCCAGCAGGGCGGTCAGCCGCCAGGCCGCCGACTCCGGGTCCTCGCAGCGGAACTCACCGGCGGCGGCGCCCTCCGCGATGACCTCGGCCAGCTCCGCCTTCCACCGCCGGTCGAGGTCTCCCGCGACCTCGCGCAGGGCGGGCTCCCGCAAGGAGGCCGCCCAGCCCCCGATCCACAGCCGCCACCCCTTGGCCTGCCCGGTCGGCGCGTACCACCGCACGGCTGCCCGCAGACGCCGTACGGCGCAGGTGCGCTGGGCCAGCAGCTTGCGCAGATGGGCGAGGTCGGCCTCGGCCGCGTACCCGAAGGCGGCGGCGACCGGCTTCTCCTTGGTCGAGAAGTGGTAGAGCACCAGCGCGTTGCTCACCCCCAGCGCGGACGCCACATCGGCGATCCGCACGGAGGAGGCCCCGCGGATCTCGATCTGTTCGACCGTCGCCCGCAGCATCTCCTCGCGCCGCTCCGCCACGTTCAACCGGACTCTTGCCACGCGACCACCCTAGACGAGTCATTCCGGTGCAATCGGTTGTGGTCAGGGGCGGGACGCGTGGTGCGGGGCGCTCCGGGTCAGGAGTGGTACGCCGATGCCGTGGTCCGGCGACGCGTGATCGCGGTCCGCCCGCACGGACAGCGCGGCGAGCCGGAATCCTCGGGGAGAGAAGCACGTTGGTCCGTTCATGACGTCATTCGAACCGGCACAGGAAGCGCTGCTCCGCCTCGTCGGCGAGCACGACGGGGGAGTGCTGGTCACTCTCAGACGGGACGGACGGCCCCAGCTGTCCAACGTCAACCACGCCTATTACCCCGACGAGCAGGTGATCCGGGTGTCGATCACCGAGGGCCGGGCGAAGACGCGCAACCTGCGGCGTGACCCCCGCGCGAGCTACCACGTCACCAGCGACGACCGCTGGGCCTGGACCGTCGCGGACGGCACCGCCGAGCTGACCCCGCCCGCCGCCGAACGGGACGACGCCACGGTGGAGGCCCTGGTCACGCTCTACCGCGACGTCCGCGGTGAGCACCCGGACTGGGAGGACTACCGGCGGGCCATGGTCGAGGACCGCAGGGTGGTGCTCACGCTGCATATCGAACACGCGTACGGACAGTCACGTGGTTGAGCGGCCACCGGACCGCTGCTCCGTTCACCGCGCTCTTCTCGCCCTGTCGGGCAGTCCGACGATAATGGGACGACACCGACTCCCCCAGGAGATGTTGTGACCGGCGCCGACTACTTTGTCCCCTTCCGTACGAAACTTCGCTCGATGCGCACCGAGCCCTTCGGAGCCGATCCGGCGGGAGCGCGCATGCAGCGCATTCTGAGCTCGCCGAACTTCGCCGACGGGGTGTTCCAGAACCCGCTGGGAGCCCGGACCAGGCCGTCCGGGTCCGGGCTGGAATTCGCCAAGGTCTACTTCCAGAAGGAGCAGCGGATCCGCAGGGCGCCGGCGGGCACCGTTCCGGTTCATGCCACCACCCTCGCCGATCTGGCCGCACCGCCCGCCACGGGGCTGCGGCTGACCTGGATGGGTCACTCCAGCGTCCTCGCCGAGATCGACGGCGGCCGCGTCCTGTTCGACCCGGTCTGGGGTGACCGGTGCTCCCCGTTCCCCTTCGCCGGACCCAAGCGGCTGCATCCGGTGCCGGTGCCGCTGGCCACGCTCGGCCCCGTGGACGTGGTGGTGATCTCCCACGACCACTACGACCACCTCGACCTGCCGACGATTCGCGCGCTGGCGGGCACGGACACCGCCTTCGCCGTGCCGCTCGGGGTAGGCGCCCATCTGGAGCGCTGGGGGGTGGCTCCCGACCGGCTGCGCGAGCTCGACTGGAACGAGACCGCGAAGGTCGACGGGATCAGCCTCACCGCCACTCCCGCGCGCCACTTCTGCGGCCGGGGCCTGCGGAACAACCAGCACACCCTGTGGGCCTCCTGGGCCGTCTCCGGACCGCAACACCGCATCTACCACAGCGGGGACACCGGCTACTTCCCCGGATTCCGGGACATCGGCGCGGAGCACGGCCCCTTCGACGCCACGATGATCCAGATCGGTGCCTATTCGGAGTACTGGCCGGACATCCACATGACCCCGGCCGAGGGGATGCGCGCCCACCTGGACCTCCAGGGCGGACGCCCGCACGGGGTGATGCTGCCGATCCACTGGGGCACCTTCAACCTCGCCCCGCACGCCTGGGCCGAGCCCGCCGAGTGGACCAAGGACGCCGCCGAGGAGGCCGAGCAGGCGGCGGCGTTCCCCCGGCCGGGCGAACCCTTCGAACCCGGCGGAACGCTCCCGGCGGACCCCTGGTGGCGAGCCGTCTCCGCCTCGATGGCGGCCCCGCAGTGGCGTACGGCGACACCGGACGCGGTCCAGGGCGGCGCGCCTGTCGCGCGGCGGGACCTCGATGTGGCCGGGGAGCGGTGACGGCGGGGTCGCCTGGCATTCGGTGATCGCCTTTTCCTGAAGGCCCGGTCGAACACGAGCGGGCCGGCACCCCTGGGCAGGGGTGCCGGCCCGTGAGACCGTGCCGCGGTGCCGTTCCGTTCCTTCCGGAGGGGGCGGCCCCCGGAGGTCAGGCCGCCGGGGCCGGGTACGTCGGGTACTCCACGCCGGAGACGTGCTGGACGACCCGGATGACCTGGCACGAGTAGCCGAACTCGTTGTCGTACCAGAGGTAGAGGATCGCGTTGTCGCCGTCGACCTTGGTGGCGCCCGCGTCGACGATGGAGGCGTGGCGCGAGCCGATGAAGTCGCTGGAGACCGCGTCGGGGGCGCTGATGAAGTCGATCTGGCGTTTGAGCGGCGAGGCCAGCGACACGTTGCGGAGGTAGTCGAGGACCTCCTCGCGGTTGGTCTCCCGGCCCAGGCGCAGGCTCAGGATCGCGATCGAGACGTCCGGCACCGGGACGCGGATGGAACTGCCGGTGATCGGCGCGTCCAGGTCCGGCAGGGCCTTGGCCACGGCGGAGGCGGCGCCGGTCTCCGTGATGACCATGTTGAGCGCCGCGGAGCGGCCGCGCCGGTCGGAGCTGTGGTAATTGTCCAGCAGGTTCTGGTCGTTGGTGTACGAGTGGACGGTCTCCACGTGGCCGCGCAGGACGCCGTACTCGTCCGCCATCGCCTTGAGCGGCGGGACGATCGCGTTGGTGGTGCAGGACGCGCAGGACAGGATCTGCTCGTCGTCCTTGATCGTGTCGTGGTTGACCCCGTGGACGATGTTGGGGACGTCGCCCTTGCCCGGCGCGGTCAGGACGACCTTGGCGATGCCGGGGCGCAGGTGGTTCGAGAGCCCCTCGCGGTCGCGCCACCTGCCGGTGTTGTCGATCAGGATGGCGTCCTTGATCCCGTACTCGGTGTAGTCCACCGCCGTCGGGTCGTCCGAGTAGATCACCTTGATCTCGTTGCCGTTGGCGATGATCTTGCTGTTCGCCTCGTCGACGGTGATGGTGCCGGAGAACTGGCCGTGGATCGAGTCGCGCCGCAGCAGTGAGGCGCGCTTGACGATGTCCTGGCCGGAGCCCTTGCGTACGACGATGGCGCGCAGCCGCAGTCCGTTGCCGGAACCGGCCTTCTCGATGAGGAGACGGGCGATGAGGCGGCCGATGCGGCCGAAGCCGTAGAGGACGACATCGCGCGAATCGCGGCGCTCGATCTTGTTGGCGCCGGTCGCGCCGGCGACGGCCTCGGCGGTGAACTCCTCCACCGTCAGGCCGCGGTCGTCGGCGCGGAACGTCGCGGCCAGCATGCCTATGTCGATCTGGGAGGGGCCGAGGTCGAGTGTCGTCAGCGCCCGCAGGAACGGCATCGTCTCGGTGACCGAGAGTTCCTCACCGGCGATCTGCCGGGCGAAGCGGTGGGTCTTGAGGATGCTGACCACCGACTTGTTCACCAGGGAGCGGCTGTGCAGCAGGACGTTCACGTCCTGCTCACGGTGCAGCTTCCCGATGATCGGGATCATCGACTCCGCGATCTCCTCGCGGTGCATCCAGTTGGTGAACGAGTCGTCATTGACAGTCACGTGTTTATCTTTCGAGCTAGGCGGCGCTCATATGGTAGCCGCATCGATGTGTTCATCGTCCAGGTGGTCCCGTCCGGGATCCGGGGGTGGGTGCCTGGTGTCAATGCGGCGTAATCGGGCGTCCGTGCGAGAGGTCATACCAGAGCGGGACGGATGGCGGGCAAGTTCGACAACTGCCCGTCGCGCACAGGTGGGTCGCGACTACCGTGTGTGCTCGGTGATCAACGGGAGGAGCCCGGCTCTCGGGTCCGCCCGACCGATGCCCCAGCCCGACCGACCGACCGCCGTAGGTGCCACCGCATGAACGCCGACAGGGGCGACAGGAACGCCTGTTCCTGGTGCCCCCTGTACCGAGGACGCTGATGTCTCAACTTCGCGCACCCGCCGCGCGACCGGACCGCCGCGAGGGCGGGCGGCACGGCCGCCCCGGCGCACGCGCCCACTCGGCCCCCAACAGGCCGCGCGCCGCCCAGCCGACCCCCGAGGGCCGCATACGCCCCCAGTTGCTGCGCACCGCGCTGCTCCCCACCATCGCCGCCCTGCTCAGCGGCGCGGCAGCCGTCATCTTCACCGTCCGGGACGGTGCCGTCGACCCGTCCCCGGGCCTCTGGGCCGCACTCGGCGGATCGGCCGCCCTGGCCGTCGCCGCCGTCGCGGCCGCCTACCTCGGTGCCCACCGGGTGGCCGGTGCCGTGCTCGACCGGGCGTTGACGCTCCGCCGCGCCAGCGCCCAGGGCCAGGCCGAACTCCAGCGGGTGATGGAGCAGCTCCGGGCCGGGGAACCTGTCGGCCCCCGGCGCCCCCCTCCGCCGCCCACCCCCGACGGCGACGCCTTCGACCTGCTCGCCCAGGAGATGGGGCGGGCCCAGGACGCCGCGGTCACCGCCGTCGTCCAGGCCTCGCAGCTCTTCAGCTCCACCGGCAACGAACAGAAGGTCGAGGTCTTCGTCAACCTCGCCCGGCGGCTCCAGTCCCTGGTCCACCGAGAGATCCAGATCCTCGACGAGCTGGAACACGAGGTCGAGGACCCCGACCTGCTCAAGGGCCTCTTCCACGTCGACCACCTCGCCACCCGCATCCGCCGCCACGCGGAGAACCTCGCCGTCCTCGGCGGGGCCGTCTCCCGGCGTCAGTGGAGCAACCCGGTCACCATGACCGAGGTGCTGCGCTCGGCCATCGCGGAGGTCGAGCAGTACCCCCGGGTCAAGCTCGTCCCGCCGATGGACGGCACCCTGCGCGGCCACGCCGTCGCCGACGTGATCCACCTGCTGGCCGAACTGGTCGAGAACGCCACGGTGTTCTCCGCCCCGCACACCCAGGTGCTGCTGCGCGTCCAGCGCGTCACCGCCGGTCTCGCGCTGGAGGTGGAGGACCGCGGCCTCGGGATGCCGGACCACGAGCGGAACCGGATGAACGCCCTGCTCTCCGACCCCGACCAGGTCAACGTCGCCCATCTGCTCCAGGACGGCCGGATCGGCCTGTTCGTCGTCTCGGCCCTGGCCCGCCGCCACGGCATCGCGGTCCGCCTCCACAGCAACATCTACGGCGGCACGCAGGCGGTCCTCGTCCTGCCGCAGACCCTCCTCGGGGCCGATCCGGACACCGCGGCCCCGCCCGGCGCCGCCCCCGTACCACCGCCCGGAGCCGTGCACCGGCCGCCCGCCGACGACGGCCGGACGGCCCCGCCCGCACCTCCGCGGGTACCGGCCGCCCAGCCGCAGGCCGTCCCCGCACCCCCCGGCCAGGCGCCCGCCGGCCACCCGCGCGACGCCCAGGCGCCGGGCTCGCACGCCCACGCCGCACCGGAGAGCCGCACGCCGGGGCCCCGCGGCGAGGCGCCGCCCCTCCCGCTGCGCGCCGAGCGGGTCGATCGGCCCGCGCCGGCCGCGTCCGCCCCCGACCGGCCGGCACCGGCAGCCTTCACGCCGGAGCACGCCGGCCACCCCGCACCGGCGGCCTTCGTCCCCGAGCGGGTCGACCGGCCCGCGCCGCCCGCCGCCCGCCCCGAACTCCCCAAGCGGGCCAACCAGGAACACCTCGTCCCGCAACTGCGGAAGGCACCCGTTCCCCGCGTCGAGGACGAGCACGCCCTGCACGACCCGGGCCTCATGGCCGCCTTCCGGCGCGGTGTCGACCTCGCCGAGGCCCAGGCGGCGCACGAGGAAGGGACCACAACCGGGAACGGCGAGGCCACCCCCGCGCGGACCGCGCTCGACGCCCCCCTGGAGACCCTCGCCCCCCTCCCCGTACGCGGAGCCGCCGAAGCGCCCACGCCGCTCGGCCGCCCGCAGACCGGGCACGACCCCTTCCTGCCGGGCCACGCAGTGCCGGAACCCCGTAGAAACACGACTTTCAAGGAGTAGACACGATGCCGAGCGACATGCAGGCCGGTCAGGTCTCGGACCTGGACTGGCTGCTGAGCGGACTGGTCCAACGCGTGCCCTATACGCGCAGCGCGGTGCTCCTCTCCGCCGACGGGCTGGTGAAATCCGTCCACGGTATGGACCCCGACAGCGCCGACCACATGGCCGCCCTGGCCGCCGGGCTGTACTCCCTGGGCCGCAGCGCCGGTGCCCGCTTCGGGGACAACGGCGACGTCCGGCAGGTGGTCGTGGAACTCGACTCCACGCTCCTGTTCGTCTCCACCGCCGGGTCCGGCACCTGTCTGGCCGTCCTCGCCGGACGCGAGGCGGACGCCGCGGTGCTCGGGTACGAGATGGCGATGCTGGTCAAGAGCGTCCGTCCCTATCTGATGACCCCGCTGCGGCAGCCGGCCGGGGCGCCGTTCTCCCCGGGGCTGTGAGGATGCCGGCCCCGCAGGACGGGCCCCTGCTCGACGACGCGGCCGGCCGGCTGATCCGCCCGTACACCGTCAGCAACGGCCGCACCCGGCCGTCCACCGGATTCGATCTGCTCTCCCTGGTCATGGCCACGGGCATCGAACCCGACATCCCCCTCGGCCCCGAACACACCGTGGCCCTCGGGCTGTGCGAGGGGCCCATGTCCGTCGCCGAGATCGCCGCACACCTCCGGCTGCCCGCGGTCGTCACCAAGGTCCTCCTCTCCGACCTGGTCGACTGCGGCGCGGTCACCGCGCACGCCCCCGCATTCCATGACACACCCACCGACCGATCCCTGCTGGAGGCAGTGCTCGATGGTTTACGACGACAGCTCTGACCGCACCGGAACCGCCGAGTTCTTCCCCGTGGCCCTCAAGGTCCTGGTCGCGGGCGGATTCGGCGTCGGCAAGACGACCTTCGTCGGCGCGGTCAGCGAAATCGCCCCGCTGAGCACCGAGGAACTGCTGACCCAGGTCAGCGTGGGGACCGACAACCTGGACGGCGTCGAGTCCAAGACAGCCACCACCGTCGCCATGGACTTCGGCCGTATCACCCTCTCCGAGCAGCACGTCCTGTACCTGTTCGGGACGCCGGGCCAGGAGCGGTTCTGGTTCATGTGGGACGAGCTCTCCCAAGGAGCGCTCGGCGCCGTGGTGCTCGCCGACACCCGGCGGCTGACGGAGTGCTTCGCCGCCGTGGACTTCTTCGAGCGGCGCGGCATCGGATTCATCGTGGCGGTCAACGAGTTCGACGGCGCCTACCGCTACGAGCCCGACGAGGTGCGTTCCGCCCTGGACCTCGGACCGGAGGTGCCCGTCGTCCTGTGCGACGCCCGGATCGCCAGCTCCGGTACGGGGGCGCTGGTCACCCTCGTGCAACATCTGATCAACGCCACGTCCGCGCCCGCCCCGCTCCAGGCCTTCGGAGCCCACCAGTGACGTCCTTCGCCACCGGCCGGATGCTGCTGACCCCCGCCGACCGGGACGGCCCGGCCCGCGCGGAGCGGCTGCGGAGGCTGGATCTCGGTGAACGCTCCGACGCCTCGTTCGACAGCTTCGACGCCTTCGCCGACAAGGTGGCCGAAGTGACCGCGTCGCCCTTCTCGATGGTCAACTTCATCGACGAGAACCGGCAGTTCTTCGCGGGGCTGCACACCCCGACAGGTCATCGCGGCGGCCAGCACATCGGGGCCGTCGCGGCGGGCGGCCACCGCGGCGCCCGCTATATGGCCCGCGACCACGGCTACTGCCCGCATGTCGTCGTCCGGCGCAAAGCGCTCGTCCTGGACGACGTCTGCGACTACCCGCGGTTCGCCGGCAATCCCGTGGTCGACGACATAGGCGTCCGCTCCTACCTCGGCGCCCCGCTCATCGACCGCACGGGCATCGCGCTGGGCACCGTCTGCGCCGTCGACACCGTGCCGCGCCCCTGGGGCCGCGCGGGCCTGGACACCATCAAGTCCCTCGCTCAGGAGCTCGTCCGCCAGATCGACCACCGGGAGGGCTACCGCCACCCCTGACGCACGGCGGGGCCTCAACTCCCGGGCGGAGCAGTCGTGCTGGCCCGCAGCGCCACCTCCCCGTCGATCCGGACCACCCGCGAGCGCCCCGCCCCCCACGGTGTGCGCAGGGCCAGGGCGATCACGCGCTCGCCATCTCGGTGAGCAACAGCGCCACAGTGGTCAGTGGCGGCGACAGCTCCCGTACGACGGGGATGTCGTCGAACCCCGCCGGCGACATGTCCTCTGGCATCCGCACCCCCGCCTCGCGCGGCGCGGCCAGCGCACCGACCGCCATCACGTCGGTCACCGCGAAGACACACGCCGGCCGGGGCCGCCGGACGCCAGTAACCGCCGCGCCGCCAGATGCCCGCCATCCCGGGTGAACGCCCCCGCGCCACCCGGGCGAGACCGATGCCCGCCCCGGCCAGCCCCATCCTGAAGGGGCACACGAGGACCACCGAACCCGCTCTCCACACCGTCCTCGGCTCCGGACCCGCCGGCAGGGCCCTGGCCGCGGAGCTGGTCCGCCGGGGTCATCCGGTCCGGCTCGTCGACCGGTCGGGCGGCGGCATGGCGATCGAGGGAGTCGAGCGGTACGCCGCCGATGTCGCCACGCCGTCTTCCCCGCCGCCCTCACCGGGCATGGCGGAGTACGCGGAGATGTTCTACCAGCACACCGAGGGGAGGGGAGGGTTCCGCCGCTCCTCCGGTGCCTGACCCTCAGCCCCGCAGAAAACCGGTGATCCGCTCCCGCAGCCCTCGCGCGTCCAGCCCGTGCGCCGCCAGGTGCTCCTCCATCTGCCCGTACCGCCGAAGCTCTGCACGCCCCACCCCCAGGCCGAGGACCCGGTGCGGCAGCTCCATGAGCGCCTCGTTCGCCGCGGCCGTGGAGGTGCCCGCCAGATACGGCTCCACGATCACCACATCGGCGCCCGGACCGGCATCGACGGCGCGGCGCAGGCCCGCCGCGTCGAACGGCCGCACGGTCGTCGCGTACAGCACGCTCACGTCCAGCCCGCCGGTGGCCGCGAGGACGTTGTCCAGCATCGGGCCGACCGCGACGACGGTTCCGCCTCGCCCCTCGCGCACCACGGAGAACCCGGTGGAGCCGGTGGAGCCGTCCACGGGTCGCGCTTCCCGGTTCGCCTGGAGCGAGAGGCGTACGTACACGCGGTCGTCGCCGTCCACCGCTTCCCGCAGCAGCGCCTCGGCCTCGTCGGGGTGGCCCGGCACATGGACCGTCCAGCCCTCCAGGGTGTCCAGGAGCGCGACGTCGCCCGGCGCCATATGGGTGACGCCCCCGGCGGGCCAGTCGTACGAGCCGCCGGCGCTGACCAGGATTCCGCCCACCCCCTGGTGCCCGAAGTCCAGCTTTACCTGCTCGAACGGCCGCTCCACCAGGAAGCTGGCGAAGGTGTGCACGATGGGCCGCATCCCGGTCAGCGCCATTCCCGCCCCGGCTCCGATCAGCAGCTGCTCCCTGATCCCGACGTTGATCACCCGGTCCGGATGGGCCCGCCGGGCCGGGGCGAAGCCGTCGGCGCTGATGTCGGCGAGCACGACGGCCAGCCGGGGCTCCTCGGCCAGGAGCTGCGAGGTGATGGCGATGAAGCGGTCACGCATGGTGTCCATGAAAGGGGTCCTCCTGAGAATCCGCCGGTGACGGACCGGCCTGAGCTGCGTTGACGGGCGGCGGCGTCAGCCTTTGGGCTCGACCCGGGCGACGACGGCCCGGGGCCGGCCGGGGTGGGGCGCGGTGAAGGCCGCGTACAGGGCTCCGTGGTCGCGGCCGTCCACCGTCGCCGCCGACCATCCCGCCGCCTCGAACCGGGAGGCGATGCCGCCGGGCCAGCCGTGGGTTGCGGAGGCGTTGTCGATCACCAGTGTGTGCAGCTGGTCGAGTCCGGCCGGGCCGGCGTGGGCGATGGCCTCGTGGTTGCTGCCCTCGTCCAGCTCGGCGTCGCCGACCAGCACCCAGACCCGGGGATCGGTGAGCCCTTGGGCCCGCAGCCCGAGGACGGTCCCGACGGCCAGCGGCAGGCCGTGCCCCAACGACCCGCTGCCGATCTCCGCACCCGGGACGAGCAGTCGGTCCGGGTGGTGGCCGAGGGGCGAGTCGTACGTCCCGAAGCCGCGCAGCAGCTTCTCGTCGAAGAATCCGTGAGCTGCCAGTATGGCGTAGTACGCCATGGGGCCATGCCCCTTGGAGAGGAGGAAGCGGTCGCGCCCGGCGTCGTCGGCGGTGGCGGGCGTCACACGGAGCACCCTGTTGTAGAGGACCCACAGGGCGTCCGTCGTGGAATGCGCGGCGGGGGCGTGCTTCTCGGCGCCGGTCATGAGGGCGATCAGCCGGTTGACGTCGGGGAAATCGGGCGAGTCGTGGAGCCCACGTACGGATGTGATGGTCGTGTTCGTCATGACACCGACCGTTCATCCTCAACCAGGGTTGAGGTCAAGTGGGAAACGGGTTCGTGACCATCTGCTCGAGTGCGGTATTGTTCTCATGCGCGTTCGGCCAGGGGAAACCCCAGGTCAGACGGGCACCGGGACGTGGCGCAGCTTGGTAGCGCACTTGACTGGGGGTCAAGGGGTCGCAGGTTCAAATCCTGTCGTCCCGACTGGAGACAGTCGCAGGTCAGGGCCGGTTTCGGAGCAATCCGAAACCGGCCCTTGATCATTTTTGGGGACCAGTTGGGGACCAGCTGGAGGTCCGGCGTCCTTGACCGGGTCTGCGGGTCAGCGGGTCATGACGATCGGGCTCGGCAGTGAGCGCGGTGCGCGCAGCACGTTGAAGTGGGCAGAGAGCGCCGCTCCGGCGGCCGTGATCTTGTGGACGTCCGGGTGAAGGTAGCGCTGGGTGGTGGTGAGTGAACCGTGGCCGGCGATTCTGCGGAGGACGTGTACTTGGACCCCGGCGTCGGCGAACCAGGTCAGTCCGGTGTGTCGGAGGTCGTGGCGGCGCAGATGCTCGTAGCCGAGCTTGGTGACCACGTCGCCCAGTGTGTGGCGTCGCGCAGGACGGCGGTGGAGATGCGTCCGCCGCGTGGGCCCGTGAACAGGCGGGCGTCCGGGTTGGGGCCGGCGGACAGGATGCGCTGGGTGACGAGGGGGCGGATCTCCTCGACGGTGGGAACCTTGCGGGCCCGCTTGCCCTTGGTGCCCTTGTCGGTCAGCCCGCCGGGCGCCGGCCGCTCCCGTACGAGCCGTACGTGGACGGTGCGGTCGCCCCGGACTCCGGGAAGATCGCGCTCACGTTCAGCCCGGGGACGGCGGCCGGCGCGCAGTTCTACGTCACCTCCGCCAACCGCACCGACGCCCCGTGGACGTACACCGCGGGCGCGGGCAGGACCCTGACCGACCGCTGGAACTCCGCCTACTCCGGCGGCAGCCACGACCCCACCGTGCACGGCCCGAACGGCTTCCTGCGTACGTCCCGGAGCCCGGGCGCCATCGGCGGAACCGCGGCCACCGCCCGCCACAACGCCACCAGCGGCAACCTGGACCTCACGCTCACCAACTCCGGTGCCACGGACGCCGCACTGACGATCGCCAACGCCTACGGGAGAGCGGAACAGACGGTCACCGTGCGGCCGGGAGCCACCGTCTCCCGCACGGTCGACCTGCGGGCGGGTGAGCGCTGGTAAGACGTGTCCGTCACCGCCGACGCCGAACCGGGCTTCCTCCGCCGGTTCGCGGGCCATGTGGAGACGGGGGCCGCCTGAGTCAGCGACCCGGCGCCCGTCACGGGCCGAAGTGCGGCCGGAAACCGGCTGAACGTGGCGGGAGCCGGGCCGGACCCTGTGGTCCCGCCCGGCTCCCGTACGCGGTGGGGATCAGGCGGCTCCGCCGTTGCCCGCTCCCGCACCCGACGCGGCCTTGATGCCCTTGACGATCTCGTCCAGGACGGACAGCTTCGGCGCGTCCTTGTTGATGTCGAAGCCGGACCGTACCACCACGAGCATGTTCTTGGAGGCGGGGGAGGGGAACACCAGCGATTCCACGTAACCGTCGTCGCCCTTCTCCGTGACCACCTTCCACCGCACCGCGTAGCCCTTCTGCCCCGCCACGGTGACCGCGCCGGACCTGATCTCCTCGTGCGAGGTGATCTTCCCGTAGGACTCCCCGCCGTAGGACTGCTCGGCGTTGACGGCGATGTCCTTCTTGGCCGCCTCCTCCGCCGTCCCGGCCGTGAGCTTCAGGGCCACCGCGGGGGCCGAGAAGATCCCGCCACGCACACACGTCTCGGCGGGGCCGCCGGGGCAGGCGTGCTCACCCGTCGTCAGACCTGCGCCGACCGCTGCCGACTTGCCCGTCCACCCCTTGGGCACCGGCAGACTGATCCCGGCCGCCAGGTCCGTGGCGTAGCCCGGCTCCGTCGGCGGGAGCTGCTCGCCGGGGTCCAGGGAGCCGCCGTCGTCCTCGCCGTCCTTGTCACCTTCGCTCCCCCCGGCGTCGTCCGGCGCGCCGGACCCCTCGGGGGCGGGCGGGGGCGTGGACGGCGAGGCGGCCGCGATGCCCGGCCGGCCGCCGTCGTCCTCGCGCAGCAGGTACATCCCGCCCCCGATCGCGGCGAGCACCACGGCGCCGACGGTCACGCCGACGCCGATACGGACTCCGCGGCGGCGGACCGCGGCGGGTGACGGCCGGACGTGGCCCGTCCACTGCGCTCCGTCCCACCAGCGTTCCTGATCGGGGCCTTTACCTGTATGCCCGGGGTCTGGATGCCAGCCGGGCGGGGTCATCTGGGTCACGGGTGCACTTTATGCGGGCAGGGTGAGAATCACATGAACTGCCTGCCGTGCGAGGGCCTGACCGGGGCCGGCTCTCACGGCTCGATCAGGCCGCGCGGATCGCGTACCGGGTGAACTCCAGGCGGTCGCGCAGCCCGAGCCTCTGGAGGAGGTCGGCGCGGTGCCGCTCCACGGTCTTGACGCTGATGACGAGCAGCTCGGCGACCTCCTCACCGCCACCCGCGCCACGCCCGACGTCCTGACGGAGGCCGCCGCCGTATGAGCACGTTCCTCAACATGCCCGCCCGCCGCCCCGCCCCCCCGTACGGCACCGGCAACCTACGCGGCGACGAGCCCTTCCCCCGCGCCGCCCACCAGGAGCTGGGCAACGGACAACTGCGCCGCAAGGAGTCGGCCGGCATCACGTCGTACGAGAGCGACCTCGCCGAACTCATCGTGCAGCTCGCCCATGACAAGCCCTCCCACATCCTGGTGCCCGCGATCCACCGCAACCGGGACGAGATCCGGCAGATCTTCCTGGACCGCGTCCCCGGCGTCGACCCGGAGCTCGACAACCTCCCGGCCCACCTCGCGGCCGCCGCCTGTGCCTATCTGCGGCGGAAGAACATGCCGGAGTGACCCCCGGCGACGGCCCTCAGGACTTCCATCTGGTGCTGCTCGACAACGGGCGCACAGCCGCGCCCGCGGACGCGACCGGCCGCGCGGCACTGGAACGGGTGGAGGGTGTGCACGGCCCCCGCACCCTGGTGGTCATGATCCGTACCGACAGGGGACCGCACCCATAGTGACCGTACCGACAGGTGACCGTACCGACAGATGGCCGGTCTGTGGTCCGACCTAAGAATGATCCACCGTGACCGCTCCCCGTCCGAGGACGATCCGCGTCATCGTCCCGTCCTCCGCCCAGCCGACTTCGACCCCGACCGTGTCACCGTCCGGCCCGGCTCGCAGGTGCGCCGTGTCCACGACCGGTTCCAACGGCCCGGCCTCCGGCTCCGCAGTGAGCGACGCGAGGGCCACCAGCACCACGTGCCCCGTCAGGTCGGCGGCCAGCCGGGGCAGCACCGCCCAGGGAGTGAACGCCGTGCCTTGCGGGGCCCGTACCTCCTCCGGCGCCGCCCAGCCGTGGAGCCCGTGCAGCTGGGAGCACACCGGCCCCCCGGGCTCCGTCGCCCAGCCGGTCAGCTCGGCCCGTGCCCCGTCCGGTGCACCGAGCACTCGGTGCACCCGCAGCTCGTAGCGGCCCCGCGCCACCGTCACGCTCTCCACCCGGAGCCCGGGGAGGGTGGAGGGGCCCGCCGGGAACACCGGTACGTGCCAGGAGCCGGCCCAGCCCCAGCCGTCGCCGTGTCCGGCCCCGAGCGGATGGATCCGGCGCCGGGTGCTGCGTACCCCGCCGACCGTCACGGAGAGGTGGTTGTCCGCCGGGTTCGCCGCCGAGGTCGGTCCGGTCACGGTGGAGTAGGCGAGCCGGGCGTAGTGCGGGTCCGTGCCGGCCGCGGGCTCGCCCTCGTCCGGGCGGACATGGTCACTGCCGTGGTTGTGGAGCCGCACCACGCCGTCCGCCCGTGTCGACTGCACCAGGAACCCGGGTGCCGGTACGGACAGCACCCGGTCTGCGCGCTCGCTCGGAGCCGCCTCCTCCACCGACATCCACAGCGGGTGCCCGGCTGGGGCCAGCAGCCCGACGAACGCCTTCGACGCCCAATAGGGCGACGCGGGACCGGAATAGGACTGCAGGGTCGCCGGGTGGGGGCCGTGCCAGCCGAGGCTCAGCAGCCCGTCACCGCCGCTCGCGCCCCGCTCCAGGAAGTACCGCAGCGACCCGTTGGCCAGCCGTCGCGACACCCCGGGGGAGAGGGGGGTGTGCCCGGAGACCGCGCCCAGACTCACAGCCGCGCTCGCGGCGAAGCGGTAGGTGAGCGAGCGCCCGAAGTGCAGCGGGGCCCCGTCGCCGCCGAACATCAGCGAGAAGCTCTCCAGATGTTCGCGCAGCCGCGCCCCGTGGTGCGCGGACGCGCCCGCGTCGCCCGCCAGATGGGCGTCCAGCATCGGATACAGGTGCAGCGCCCACCCGTTGTAGTGGTCGAAGGCACGCCCGTCCCCGTCGGCGTACCAGCCGTCGCCCCGGTACCAGCCCTCCAGCAGCTCCAGCGCCCGCTCCCGTGCCCGGGCGGTCTCCGCGTCCCCGCGCCCCACCGACTCCAGGAAGCCGGCGACCGTGTACGGGAAGAGGTACCAGTTGTTGCCCGCCGGAAGATGCCGCAGCGCACCTCGCAGCCACTGTTCCGCCCGGTCCTGCACGCCGGGCTCCAGCCGGTCCCAGAGCCAGGGCCGGGTGATCCGCAGCCCGAGCGCGACGGACGCGGACTCCACCATGGGCTGCCCCTGTACATGGTGGTCCAGGATGACCGGCCAGGACTCCGCGTCGTCCCGCCCCGGCGTACGTGTCCCGGACGCGAGCCCCCGCGCGTACCGATCCAGCCATTCCTGCGGGTCCTTCCCCTCGGCCCCGCCGACCCGGAAGGCGGCCGCCAGGAAGGTCCGCGCGTACCCCTCCAGCCCGTCGGAGCGCACGCCGGAGTGCGACGGGGGCCCGGGCAGGTCGAGCAGCGCCCCGCCGGGGGTTGCCCACCGCCAGGCGGCGTGCAGCAGCCCGTCGGCGACGGCCTCCCAGTGCGCCCGGGTGTACCCGGTGTACGGGCTCGACGCCCGGTCCTCCGGGGGAAGTTCGAACGAAGGGGAGCGGAAGGTCGTCATACGGGGAGGCCAGGCCCTTCGTGGGGGACTCGGTCAGCACCGGAAATCCTGATCGAGCGATCGTAAACGGTCAAGATTTCGACAAGAAGCCCGCTAAAACGATCAATCGATCAGAGGGGAGGCTGTTTCCGGAGCCGTCCCACCCGCACCGCGTGAAGCCACGCAACTCAGGGAAGCAGCAGCCAGTCCGCACCGACGGCGGCCACCAGGCCGACCCCGAGCAGCCAGCTGCCGAGCCTGGTCCGGCCGTTCCTGCTGAGCTCGATCACCAGGCCGCACAGGATGAGCGCGAGCCCGTAGACACCCACCACCAGCACCGACGACCGGCTCGCGATCCGCAGGGCGAGGACCACACCCATCGCGACCATGCCCACGGAGGAGAGAACGATCCGCAGACGCCGCGCCTGACGTGGCGTCAATCTCTTCTCGAGTTCGGGCCCGGGCTCCGACTCCAGCTCCGACTCCCGCTCCGGCGCGGATTCGGTGCCGGACTCGGTCTCGGTGTCGGGTCGGGAGGCGGCCGCGGTACCGGTGTCCTCGCTGTCCCCGGTACCGTGCGCGTGCTCGGCCGGATCCGCCACCGCGGTCCCGGCTATCGGGGTGTCGGTCTCCCGGTCCTGGCCCTTGCGCTGGTCCCGGTCCTGGTCCTGGTCAGAAGTGCTCATGGAGCCGGATCGTAATGGCTGCACGGCAGGCCCGTTACCGGACCCAGGCGTTCCGCCACCTGCCCGGACGGCGGGGGCCGCATGGGCTACCCCAACAGCCGGGGCGCCTCGGCCGCCGCGTCCACCGTGGGGCCGCTCTCCACACGCCCGGCCAACTCCTGGGCCCAGTCGACCAGCCCGCCGATCCCGATGCCGTGCGGCCGCGCCTCGCCGTACGGGCAGAGCGCGCCCGCGCCCCGGCGCAGCAGGCGCGCCCCGCCCGCCGTGTTGCCGCGCGCGGCATGGGTCAGCCCCACGGCCACCTGCGCGAGCCCCCGCCACAGTTCGCGCTCGCTCTCCGGCCCCGACTTCCAGGCGTCCTCGAACACCTCGTGGGCGTGGAACGGCATCCCCGCGTCCAGCAGCCGCTGGGCCTCCCGCAGCGTCTCGTGCGGTGTGCGGACGACGCCCTCGGGCTGCCGCTCGACTCCGGGCGTGCCGTAGGGCAGCGGCCGGCCCAGTCCGTCCCGGGGGCGCGCGTTGCGCGCCCGGCCTTCTGCGTCGCGATCCCTGTGTGTCTCGTTCACTACTCGATTGTGCCTCGCACCTGCAAGGAATCGGCCGAACCCTGTCGGTGAGCACCCGCGCACGACTAGGCTCGTCCGTCGTCACTGCATGCCATTTGGGGAAGGGTGGGCATGAAGCCGTCCCGGCCGTTGTACGAGCGTGAACCGGAACTCGACGCCGCCGCGAAGGCGGTGGACGACCTGTGCGGAGGGCAGGCCGTCGGCGGGCTCCTGGTCTTCAGCGGGGAGGCGGGGCTCGGGAAGACCGCCCTGCTCGCCGAGATCCGGGCGATGGCCGCCGACCGCTGCACGATCTGGTCCGCCCGGGGCGGCGAGACCGTCACCTCCGTACCGTTCCACGTCGTACGGCAGTTGCTGCAGCCCGCCCTCGACCAGTTCCCGCCCGACGAGACCCGGGCCCTGTTCGGCGACTGGTACGACACCACGGCACCCGCGCTCGGACTCGCCGAGCCCCGCGGCCCGCAGCCCGACCCGCAGGGTGTCCGGGACGGCCTCGACTTCGTCGTCGCCCGACTCGCCTCGCGCCTCAGCCACCGGCCGTTACTGCTGCTGGTGGACGACGCCCACTGGGCGGACGGCGAATCCCTGTCCTGGCTGGCCTCGTTCACCGCCCGCCTCGGTGAACTGCCGTTGCTCGTCGTCCAGGCGTACCGGCCGCAGGAGATGGCCGAACGCAACGCGAGCTACGTCGCCGACCGCGAGGCGGAACGCGGTTCCGACGGCCACAGCGCGGTCACCCGGGTCGCCCTGCGCGCGCTGACCCCGGACGCCACCGCCGAACTGGCCCGCGCGGCGCTCGGCGAACACGCCGACGACCCGTTCTGCCGCGAGGTCTGGGCCGTCACCGGCGGGAACCCGTACGAGGCCGTCGAGCTGGTCGCCAAGGTCCAGGACCAGGAGCTGGCGCCGGTCGAGGAATCGGCCGGGCAGCTGCGGGAGCTCGGTGCCTCCGCCCGGGGCAGCGGGCTCGTCGCCCGGCTGGAGCGGCTCGGCACCAACGCCAACCGGTTCGCCTGGGCCGCCGCCGTGCTCGGCACCGACATCTCGCAGGAGCTGGCCGCCACCCTCGCCGGGATGAGTTCGGCGGAGGCCGCCGACTGCACGGCGCGGCTGCGCGACGCCCGTATCGTGAGCGGTTTCGATCCGCTGGAGTTCGTCCACCCGCTGATCGCGACCGCCGTCTACCGCTCCATCCCACCGGCCACCCGCACCGCGATGCACGGACGCGCCGCCTGGGCCATCACCCGGGCCGGCCTCGGTGCCGCCGCGGCCTCCCGGCACCTGCTGGAGGTCCACCCGGACGACGACCAGGAGCTGGTCGCCCAGCTCCGCGAAGCCGCGGGCCAGCACCTCGCGGTCGGCGCCCCGGAAGCGGCCAGGCGCTGTCTGGAGCGCGCCCTCGAGGAGCCGCCCCGCCCCAAGGACCGCGCGGTCCTGCTGTACGAGCTCGGCTGCGCCACCCTGCTCAGCTCCCCGCCCACCACCGTGCAGCACCTGCGGGCGGCCCTCGACATGCCGGGGCTCGACGACGGCCTGCGGGTCGACGCGACGTTCCGGCTCGCCGCAGCGCTCGCCCACAACAACCAGTTGAAGGACGCGGCTCTCTCCCTGGCCGCCGAGGCGGCCCGTACGGCACCGGGCCCCGGCCTGATGCGCCTCCAGGCCGCGCACTTCATGTGGGAGGGCATGCAGGCCAACGAGGACGACGGCCCGGCCCGCTCCCGGCGCCTCACCCGCAACGCCGACCACCTCAAGGGCCGCGACAACTCCGAGCGGGCGCTGCTCACCCTGCGGGCCTTCGACGCCATGCTGCGCGGTGAGAACGCCCAGCTCATCGTCGACCTGTGCGAACGCGCCCTGATCGACGGCAGCCCCGCCCGCGGCCTCGGCTGGACCGACTCCGAGTGGGGCTTCGAACTGCCCACCATGGTCGGCATCACCTACGCCTTCACCGACCAGCTGGACCGGGCCGAGAGTCTCTTCGGCGAAGCGGTGCGGGCCTTCGAGATCTCCGGCTGGAGCGGGGCCCACCTGGCGTTCGCGCACACCCTGCTCGGCATGGTCCACCGCCGTCGCGGCCGTCTCGCGGAGGCGGAGGGCTTCCTGCGCGAGGGGCTCCGGCTCGCCGACCGTGTCGGCTCCGGCCTGCCCGTCCACTGGGACGCGGCGTGCCTGCTCATCGACACGCTGGTGGCCCGGGGCCGTACCGCTGAGGCCCGCGAGATCGCCGACCGCTACCACTTCGGACCGCCCTACCCCAGCGCCATGGTGCTGCCGGACGGTCCGTGCGTCCTGGGCCGCCTGCTGCTGGCCGAGGGCCGCAAGGAGGGAGCGATCGCGGAACTCGAAGCGGCGGGTGCCGCCCTGGAGCCGCGCGAACGCTTCAACGGCATCTGGGCACCCTGGGCCGGCGACCTCGCCCGTGCCCTGGCCGAGGACGACCCGGGCCGTGCGGCCCACCTCGCGGCCCGCGCCCGGGTGCACGCCGAGCGGTTCGGCACGGACACCGCCATCGGCGAAGCCCTGCGCTGCGTCGCGCTCTTCGCCCCGCCGCAGGAGGCAGAGCAGCTCCTCGCCGACGCGGTCCGTCACCTGGAGAGGTCCTCCTCCGCCTACGAGCACGCGCTCGCCCGCGTCGACTACGGCATCGCGATCGGCTCGCACCGCGAACTGGCCCGGGCCCAGAAGCAGGCCATGGCCTGCGGAGCCGAAGGACTGGCGGCCCGCGCCCAGAGTGCACGGACGTCGATCCGGTCCTCGGAGTGAGGTAATGTTCGTCCTGCGCGGCCGCCCCGGGAAACCTGGCGGAAACGCATCGGGACGTGGCGCAGCTTGGTAGCGCACTTGACTGGGGGTCAAGGGGTCGCAGGTTCAAATCCTGTCGTCCCGACTGGAGACAGTCGCAGGTCAGGGCCGGTTTCGGAGCAATCCGAAACCGGCCCTTGATCATTTCTGGGGACCGGCTGGGATCAGCTGTGGGCCGGCTGAGTCCACTCGCCGGCGCTACCGCCTCGGCGGCGTTCCCGTCCCCGACCCGAGGTTCAGCCACAGCTTGGTGAACCGGTCGAGCAGTCCCGCGGCCGCCCTCACGTCGTCCGTCAGCGGCCGGTCGGCCAGCTCCGTGTCGAGGACCGAGTCCGCCGGCTGCAAGGCGCGGCCGACCGGCAGCCCGGGAGCGTGCCGCAGGTCGCGCTGGCGCAACGCCCTGACGGCGAAGACGAGTTCGCAGCCCACGACGAGCCGGTCGGAAGCCGTACGGGTCCTGGATCCGCCCGAGGGGCGGTGTGGGGCGGTCGGGGGCGCCGAGCAGCCGCCGCATGCGTTCCGCGACACCCTTCGAGCCTGCGGGGGCCGCGCCTCGTGCACGGGCGGTGTGTACGCCTCGTACGAACCGTCGATCGCCATCAGGGACGCGCCGCCACCACCCGCGCGGCCGCGATCAGGCCGTGCAGCTCGTGCGGAGCGAGCGCGGACCGGCCGAGGGCCAGGGCGTTGTTGCCGGCCGCTCAGGCCTCGGCGGGGCTGGGCATCGCGGCGAGGTAGTCGCCGAAGCCACCGCGGGCGCGGGCCTGGAGCCGGGGCGAGGTGAGGACAGGGCAGCGGGCGGTGCGCAGTACGCGGTGGCCCCGGCGGTCGAGGGCCTCGACCAGGGCGTGGTCCTCGCCGGTGGCCAGTGCGGGGAAACCGCCGACCTCCAGGTAGGCGGCGGTGGCGACCCCGAGGTTGGCGCCGTGGACGTGGGGGTGCGCCCAGGGGGCTCCCGCCGGCGGCCGGGTGGCTTCGTACCGGATCCGGTGGGGCACGGCCAGCGGCGAGGCGGGCGGCAGGACCACGGTCCCGACGACCGCCTGCCAGCCTTCGCGGGCCCTGGCCAGCTGGTGGACCAGCCAGTCGGGCGGGACCACGCTGTCGGCGTCGGTCGTCGCGATCCAGGTGACGGGCGCCGCGGCGTCGGCCCGGGCCAGGGCATGGCGGACACCGGCGGCCCTGGCCCGGCCGGGGTTGCGGAAGGCGGCGTCGACCACGAGCGCCCCGGTGTTGCGGGCCACCGCCGACGTACGGTCCCGGCAGTCGTCCGCCACGACGACGGTCAGGACCCGTGTCGCGGCGAGAGCGGGGTGGCGGGCCGCCCGGCCGACCGCGGCGAGCGCCGCCGGCAGCAACGCCTCCTCGTCGTGGGCGGGGACGACCACGGCGACGGTACCGGCGCTCACACCAGTCCCTCGCGGGTGGCGACCCCGGGGGGCCGTCCGCCGTCCGCGGTGGTCCGCCGGTGGACCTGGAGGACGAAGTCCTCCTCACGATGGTCGGCGAGGAGGACGAGGCCGGGCTGGTCGGCGACGCGTCGCGCGATTCCGGCGCCGGTGGTCAGATGCTCCTCCACCGGATGGTTCCAGTGGACGGTGACCAGAGTGCCCTCAGGCTCCAGGGCCGACACCGTGCGCCCCAGCACCGTGCCGAGCGTCATCTCGTCCAGGTAGTAGAGGAGTTCGGAGAGGACGATCAGGTCGAAGGAGCCCTCGGGCCACTCCTCGGGCAGCAGCATGTGCCGCACCGACACGTTGGGGAGTTCGGCGGTGCGCCGCCGTGCGGTCTCGACGGCTGATTCCACCCGGTCGCAGGCGAGCACGGTGTCGCAGCGGGCCGCCAGTCGGCGGGTCAGTTCCCCGACGGAGCAGCCGGGTTCGAACGCCCGGCGGTAGCGGGGCAGTGGCAGGGCCGCGACGGTCAGGTCGTACTTGCGGCGCTCGTACCACCGCTCGGTCAGGCTCCACGGGTCCTCCGCCGAGTGGTACATGGCGTCGAAGTACGTGGCCGGCGTGCGGGGACGGCTCATACGAAGACCACCTCCCAGCCGCGCAGATGGTGCGTCAGCTCCTCCGGAGGCAGTACGGCGGCGTCCTGCGGCGCGGGGCCGAGCGGCCGGATCTGCGTGGCGAACCGGCTGACGGCGGCACGCTTGAGGGTCTGCGCCGCCGACGGCAGGACGATCCGGGCGGCCCGTTCCCACGGGACCCTGCTGTCGCCGGGTTCGGCCCAGTGCCACATCCAGACCGGATAAAGGGCGCACGGCACGGCGGCCGCCCGTGCGGCGGCCAGGGCGGCGCGGCCGGCGGCCTCGTGGTCGCTGTGCACGTCCTCGGTCCACGGCGCCAGGCAGAGTGCCGCTCCGGACAGCGGGGTGGCCAGTTCGCGGGCCAGTGCGCCCTCGTGATCGCCCACCCCTGTGTCGGGCAGCCTCAGCCGTACGACCTCCGCCCCTGCCGCACCCAGCTCGGCCAGCGCCTCCTCCAGCTCCCGGGCCCGCAGCTCGGCGAGCTCCACGGGGGAGAGGACGAGAGAGTCCGGGTGGGAGCCCTCGCCATCGGTTACCGACACCACCGTCACGGCGAGACCGGCCGCGGCCAGCCGGGCGATGGTGCCGCCCACGCCCAGCACCTCGTCGTCGGGATGGGCGGCGACCACCACCACCCGCCCCTCCTCCGGCAGCGCGTAGTCAGGAAGCCGGTCCCAGCCGTGCCACGCGCGCCAGAGCGCCTCATCGGTACCCGGTGCCTGAATGGCGTCGGCGTGGCCCTCGGGGCTCCGGGTGCTCATCGGCCCTCCTCCGGTCCGCGTGCGACCAGCCGGCCCAGAGCCGCCAGGTCCCGTTCCGCGTGGTGCTGGCGCACGTAGACGCCCAGGTCGGTCACGGCCCGCGCATGCCGCTCGTCACGGCACAGGGGCCCCGCGCCGGTCGCCCGGCCCACGTGGTCCAGGACCTCGGAGCACACCTCCGCCACCACGGCCCGTACCCGCAGCGCACGCAGCCCGGCCGCCCCCGCCTTGTCGAGCGGGTCGAGGTCGATCTCCTCGGCCGCCCGGCGCAGCACCGTACCGGCCGTGTACAGCCGCAGGTCCACCGCGCCGGCGTGAGCGTCGGTGAACGGGTCGGCGCGCCGCTCCGCCCGGGTGAACAGCACGTGGGCCACCGCCCGCGCACCGCCGTACCAGCACGCGGCCACGCCGACCCCGCCGTGGTGGAAGCCGGGGCGGCGCAGGTACGCCTCCACCCCGCCGACCGCGGTGGCCGGAACGTCGGTGAAGCGGATGTCGGGGCTGTCGCTGCCGGCCATGCCGATCGCCCGCCAGGTGCCTGACACCGGCCGGCATCCCGGGCCCGTCGCACCCGCCTCCGTTTCCGGGGCGGTGGTACGGACGGCTTCGGGGATGCCGGTACGGACGGCGAAGAGCCGTCGCCCGTCCTCCGCCGTGGCGGTGACCAGGGCGTGGGTGCAGCTGTGCGCTCCGGAGCAGTACTGCTTGAGACCGTTGAGCACCCAGCCGTCCGGTCCGCGGGTCGCGGTCAGTCCGGAGCCCGGTGGTTCGGCTGCCCACACCCCCCAGTACTGGCCGGGCGCCACCGGATCGCCGTCCTCCAGCTCGGCCAGGATCGCCACGGCGTCGAGGTGGCCCTCCGCCAGCCGGGCGGCGCACAGATCGTCCTCCGCCACCGCGGACAGCACATCGAACCGGGCGGAGGTCCGGCCACCGCCCGGCAACGGCGCCTCGACGGTACCTGCCGTCACGGCGTCGACGAAGCGGGTGAACCGGTCCGCCGCACGGCGGACCGCGAGCGGGTCGGCGCCGGCGCCGACCGCAGGTGTGGCACGGCCGTCGGACGCCTCGACGCCCGTCGGCAGGGGGATCGCATCATGCATCGGCGGCACTCCTTGCTCCATCGCTCGTCGGCCATAGGCCGCCAGGGGCCCATCGCCCCTCGAGAAGTCGGGGGCCGGGGGTGCGCTTCCACGATCACCCTTTCCGGCGGCCCGCGCTTCTGGGTGCCCCTGGATCGCGGCATCACACCTGATGGCGGTGGTCGACCGCCCGCGACCCGGGGTCAGGAGGACGGAGGTACGCGCAGGGCGAGCAGGGAGGTGTCGTCACTGGCCCAGCCGTCGTGGTGGTCGGCCGGAGCCGCGCCGACGCCCTTCACGGTCGCCGGGGCCGGTCACCCGCGCGGCCAGCGAGGTGAGGCCCTCGAAGACCTGCTCGGGGCCGGTGTCCACGCTCCCGGAAGGATGATCCGGGTGCCTCAGGCCAGGAGTTTCGCCTTGGCCCGCTCGTACTCCTCGGGGCTGAGGGCGCCCTTGTCCTTGAGCTCGGCGAGCTTCGTCAGATCGCTCACATGACTGGTGGAGCCGGCGGAGCCCTCGCCGCTCGCGGCCTCCCTCACGTACTGCCGGAAGGCCGCCTCCGAATCCTTGACCGCCTTGGCGTCGCGTTCGTGCATGCTCCGGCCGCGGACGATCAGGTAGACCAGCACGCCCAGGTAGGGCAGCAGGATCACGAAGATCAGCCAGCCCGCCTTGGCCCAGCCGTTCAGCGTGTGGTCGCGGAAGAGATCCGTCACCACCTTGAACAGCAGGAAGAACCACATCACCCAGAGGAACAGGTACAGCATGGTCAGAAAGACGTTCAGGAGCGGGTAATCGTCCATGAGGCCAACTCCGTTCGCGCGTATAGTCCCTCATTCATACGCTTGGTCCCGTTTCTCCGCATCCGTAGTCGGCAGTGGGAGGAGGAAGGAGGGCCCGGGCCGTCAGTCCTTGGCCGCGACGCCGGTGACCCGCAGCAGGTGGACAGGCGGGTGCGTGAGGTCGAGGTCCGGGCGCCAGGCCGCCAGGATCTGCGCCGATGGGTCGAACAGCGGCGTGGGCAGTTCCTCGGGGATGGTCCACCGCCAGGCGCTGATCAGGTGCGGCTCGGTGACCTCGGGGACCCCGGAGCCCAGGCGGACGAGGGCCGCCATGCTGATGCGGTTGATCCCGCCGATCACGTCGTGGAGCATCGCGAAGACGTCCACCGCGCCCTCGTCCACGGTGAGACCCGTCTCCTCGCGCAGCTCACGCGCGGCGGCCGCCGCGACCGACTCGTGCGTCGGGTCGACCTTGCCGCCGGGCAGCTCCCACGTACCGCTGTGGTGCCTCCCCAGAAGCACGCGTCCCTGTCCGTCCTCGACGATCACGCCGACCCCGAGGGCCGCCTGCGCTGTGGGCGGGTGCGTGTTGCGGACGCGGCCGGTGAGGGAATCGGGGGTTTCCGTGGCCATGGTGCTGGGTCTCCGCTCTCCGGGGCTTCTGCCGGGCCGGTGGTTCCGGAACACCGTAACGACGTCGTGGGGCGTGTCAGGAGCCGGTCCCGCTCAGACCACCAGCCGCAGCGCGGTCGCCGAGACGCCCAGCCGTACGCTCTGACCCCAGGTCAGCTCCAGGGCGTCCGACTCCATCCCGTCCCCGAAGACGACGATCCGGTCCGACTCCACGGTGAGCCGCAGGCCCTGCCCCCGGTTCAGTTCGCCGGAGACCAGGGACGTGCCGGTGACCGGTGAGGGCCAGGCCTCGCGGACGAACCAGAGGAGCCGCGGGTCGCTCGGCGCGGGCAGCGGAGTGGTGCTGCCGCGCTCCAGCCACAGGGACCGCAGCCAGCCGGTGGCGCCCGTGCCCGTGCCGACGAGGACTCCGGAGGATGCCTGGGCCTCGCCGGGGGCCGGGGCGCCGTCGGGGCCCAGGCGGTAGCGGGCCGTCTGGTGGCCGGGCGGGCCCAGGTAGATCTCGTTGAGCGCGAGCAGCCGCTGGGTGTCGTCGGCGACCGCCTCGACCATGGTCAACGCGTCCACCGTGGATCCGGCGGCCGTCGCCGCGCGCAGCAGGGCGGCCGCGTCGGCGCAGCTGTGGCGGACCAGGACACCGGGGTTGCGCCCGGGGTCGGTGTCGATGCCCACCACCGGCTGGCCGGACAGGTACTTCGCGGCGTTGGCGACCAGCCCGTCCTGGCCGACCACGACCACCACGTCCTCCGGCGCGAACAGGAACCGGTCCAGGTCCGCCCGCTCCACCCGGGTGGAGCGCCAGGTGAGCGGCACGGCGGCCGCCACGTCCCGCAGGGCCTGCTGCGTACGTTCGTGGCGCCGGGCGACCTCGTCGATCGAGCGGCCCCGGCTGGACAGGAAGAACGCGGCCTGCCCGTGCGTGCCGTGCCGGGCGAGCAACTCCTCGTACTCCGTCCTGCGATGGACGAGCACCGCCCGCGGGGCCAGGCTCACGCTCCCGCCCCGCCGTCCGCGCGGCCGAGCCTGGCGAGGAGCCCGGTGAGCACGTCGGGGGAGAGGGTGAGGCTCTCGATCCGCGGCACGTTCTCCGCGAGCCGGGTCGCCGCCAGGGCGTGCAGCGTGGCCGGATCGACCTCGCCGTGTACGCGCAGCCAGGCGGCCTGGGCCTCGGCGCGCGCCGAGCCCGTCTCGCGCGCCGCCTCGGCGTCCGCCCTGGCCAGGCGCACCTTGCGGGAGGCCTCCGCCTCCGTCCGTACGCCGTCGGCCGCGGCCTTCTCCTCAGCTTCCCGGCGCGCGTTGGTGCCGCGCTGGTCGACCAACTGCTCCTCGCGCCGGGCCAGTTCGATCTGGCTGGCCAGCTCGTTCTCGGCGATGGTGCGCTCGCGCTCGACGGCGACGGCCCGCCGTTCGTAGGTGGCTCGGTCCGCCTCCTGCTGGATCTGCTCGCGCGCCGGGGTGCGCAGGGCGCGCTCGACCTCGGCTTCGGGACGGATCGCGACGACGCGCACGGCGACAACGTCGATCCCGGTGGCGGGGAGCCTCGGCTCGGCGGCGAGACCGGCGGCGACCCGTTCGCGTACGGAGGCGACTCCGTCCACCAGGGCCCGCGCGAGCGGGGTGCGGGCCAGGACGTCCAGCGTGTGCTGCTGCGCGGTCTCGGTGAGCAGGGTGGCGATCTGCTCCAGGGGTGCGCTGCGCCAGCTGCCGGTGTCAGGGTCCACGGAGAAGTCCAGCCGGTCGGCCGCCAGGGCCGGGTCGTCGACCCGGTAGGTGACGGTGGCCTGCACGGTGACGTCCTGGAAGTCGGCCGTACGGGCGTGGAACGCCATGGCCAGCTCCCGGTCGTCGACCGGCACCTCGGAGAGCGCCGCCGACAGTGACCGGTACCAGAAGCTGAGTCCCCGCCCGTCGTGGGCGAGCTTGCCGCGCTTGTGGTGGCGGATGTGCGCGGTGGGCGCGGAGCGCAGATGGCGCCAGCCGAAGCGCCGGATGATGTCGGCCACGGGGTCCCCCTCGAACTTGATCTCGTCATGGAGACGATAAGGGGTGAGGGGTAAATAGTCAAGGTGACGAAAAGGGGGGTGGGTATGCTCGGCGGGCCAGGTGTCTGGCGGGGATCTCGCCGCCGCCGTGCACGGCCAGGTCCGCGCCGGTGACGTACGAGGAGTGCGGGCCGGCCAGCCAGAGGCAGGCGCGCGCCACGTCCACCGGAACCGCCAGCCGGCCCATGGGGACGATGCCCGCCACTGCCGTCCCGTCGTCCTCCCCGTACAGCGCGGTGGCGCTCGCGGTACGGATGAGCCCGGCGGTGATGTGGTTCACCCGGACCTTCGGCGCCCACTCCAGGGCCAGAGCCCGGGTGAGGCCGAGCAGCCCCGCCTTGGCGGCCGAGTAGGCGGCGGTGCCCGGCTGCGGGTCGTGGGCGGAGACGCTGCCGATGTTGATCACTCCGCCGCCCTCCGACTGCTCCCGCATGACCAGATTCGCGGCCTGGGCCACGTAGAAGGGGGCGAGGAGATTGAGGGCGACGATCCTCTCGACGAAGTGGGGGGAGACGCTGGCCGCGTCGGCGTCGGGGGAGCCGCCCGCGTTGTTGACGAGGACGTCGAGCCGGCCGAACCGCTCGGTCGTCGCCGCCACCAGTCCAGCCGCCGCCGCCGGGTCCCGTACGTCCGTGGAGCGGAAGGTGGCGTGCCGCCCGCCCGACGACGGCAGCGTGGTCGGCGCGGTGCGGCCGCAGACCATGACCTCCGCGCCCGCGGCGAGGAAGGCCTCCGCGATGACGGCGCCGATGCCCTGGGTGCCGCCGGTGACGATCACCGCCTGTCCGGTGAAGTCGATCGGATCGCCCAGCTCCATGGTCCGCCCCTCGCCGGTGGCTTCTCGGTGCGCCCCCAGGGAATCTACCAATCGCTTGTTAGGTTCGACAGGGGGCGATCGCGCCCGGAACCACGGGCGGCCGGTGAGCTCCGAAGAGATCACCGGCCGGCCGGGCGTTGCGCCGCCCCCGTCCCCACGGTGCGGCGCGGGTGGGCCGTCCCCATCCGCTGGGACGGACGGTCCACGCCTGTCAGGACTCCGGACGCACCCGGGTCCCACGTCTGTCAGGATCCGGCGCGCCCGCCGTGAGTCCCAGTCCGGGCAGGATCGCCTTCTCGACGAACCTGCTGAGGTACGCGGCGTCCGCGTACCGCCCCTCCAGCAGCGGCCGCGCGCGCATCACGCCGAGCAGCTGGGCCGCCACGTACTCCGCCCCCGGCAGGTCCGCCGGGATCTCGCCGCGCGCCTGCGCCCGCCGGACCATCGCGTCGATCGCCGCGATCTCCGGCACGATCAGCGCCTCGCGCAGGGCGCGCAGCAGCTCGGGGTTCTGGAGCGCCGCGTGGCTGAGCGCGTGCATCAGCGGGGTGTCGCGCCCCGAAGCCTCGCCGATCGCCCGGGCCGCCTCCAGGAGGTCCCCGGCGAGCGTCCCGGTGTCGATGTCCGGAAGCCGCATCCGCCGGGTGCCGTGCAGTGCGGCGACGACCAGCTCCGGCTTCGATCCCCACTGCCGGTACAGCGTCGACTTGCCGCAACGGGTGCGGGCGGCGACGCCCTCCATGGTCAGCGACTCGTAACCGCTCTCCCGCAACAGGTCCAGCACCGCCGTGTAGAGCTCCTGCGCCCGTTCCGGTGTGATCTTCGACCGGCGGGAGGCGAGGGCTGACTCCGGTACGGAATCGGGCGACGGCATGGACGGTCCCTCCTGCGGCGGTGTTCTCGATACGCCAGTGTACCGATACGCCAGTGTACCGATACGCCAGTGTACCGATACGACAACGTATCGGTACACTGGCGTATCGATTCGGCATGGATTCGCCATGCCGTCCTGACACCGCTTCGCATCCAAGGGGGCACCGGGTGACGTACGCCCGCACCGAGCCCACGGACCAGGAGCCGGACATACGTGCCCGACCGCCCCTCGTCCGCGAGTTCCTTCTCGTGGCCGGACTCTTCCTGGCCTACAAGTTCGGCCGCAGAGCAGCCAACGGCCATGTCGAGGAGGCGTTCGGCAACGCCGGGAACGTCTGGGACCTCGAACGCGCCCTGCGCCTGCCGGGTGAGGGCGGCGTCCAGGGCGTACTGCTGCACAGCCAGACGCTGATCCACGCGGCGAACACCTACTACGCCACCGTGCACTTCCCCGCCACGGTTGTCTTCCTGGTCTGGCTCTACTGGCGCCGCCCGCTCCACTACCTCTGGTCACGGCGCATCCTGGCCGTTCTCACCGGGGGAGCCCTGGTGCTCCACCTGCTCTTCCCGCTCGCCCCGCCGCGGATGCTCCCGGCCGCCGGACTGGTCGACACCGGCCAGGTCTACGGGCCGACGGTGTACGGGGCGACGCCCGCGACCGACACGATGGCGAACCAGTTCGCCGCGATGCCCTCGCTGCACGTCGGCTGGGCCGTGATGGTGGCCGTCGGGCTCATCGTCGCCACCCGCTCCCGGTGGCGCTCGCTCTGGCTGCTGCACCCGGCGATCACCCTGCTCGTCGTGGTGGGCACGGCCAACCACTACTGGCTCGACGCGATCGTGGTCGTGGCGCTGCTGGCGGTGGCGCTCGCCGCGCTGCGCCTGCCCCTCCCGGCCCGGAACGTACCGGCGCGCCTGCCGTGGGCGGCGGGCGGCGGGGCGGTGTCCGGCGAGAGTGCGGACGCACCTGCGTACGCCGTCTCCGGTGCGGAGGCGGCAGTGGACCCGTACGTCGTCGGTGCCGCGCACCCCGCACGCACCCCGGCCGGAGCCGGGGCAGGCCGATGAACGCCACGCTGATCGCCGTCGCGCTCTCCCTCGTCTCCGCCGGCGCCTACGCGGCCGCCGCCGTCGCCCAGTCCCGGCTGGCCGGGCGTACCGAGCCCTCCACCGGTGTTCTGCGCCTGCTCGGCCGAGGAGCCTGGTGGTCGTCGGTCGGCCTCAACGCCGGGGGTGCGCTCCTCCATGTCGCGGCCCTCAAGTACGGCCCGCTCACCCTGGTCCAGCCGCTCGGCGCGCTCACGCTCGTCGCCGCCGTCCCGCTCGGGGCGCGCGCGGCCGGACGCCGGGTCGGGCGCGTCGAGTGGTACGGGACGGTCCTCACCCTGCTCGGCCTCGGCGCACTGCTCCTGACGGCGGGCGGCTCCGCCCCGCACGAGACCCTCACCCTTCCCCAGGCCCTCGGCGTCGGCGCGGCCACCATGGCGGTCGTCGCCGGGCTCAGCCGGCCCGGAGCCCGGCCGCTGCGGCACGCGGCGGCCTCCGGCATCACCTCGGGCGTCGCCTCCGCGCTCACCCAGACCCTCACGGTCGCCGTCACCGACCACTCCGTCGGCCCGCTGTTCAGCTGGCGGCTGCTGACGGTGGCGCTGCTCGTCTCCGCCTTCGCGATGGGCGGCCTGCTGCTGTCCCAGACCGCCTACCGGGGCGGCCTCGGCGCACCGCTCGCCGTCGTGACGCTGGCCAACCCGGTCGCCGCCGCCGCGATCGGGCTGGCCCTCCTCGGCGAACGCCTCGAGGGCGGGCCGGTGAGCCTGGTCCTGGCGCTGCTCGGTACGGCCGCCGCCGTACGCGGGGTGGTCCTGCTCAGCCGGGCCCAGGCGCGCGGCGGCACGGACCCGGGCGAGGTCGCCGCAGCGCCTGGGCCGGTGGTGGATCCGCTTCCGTCCCGGGTCGTCATCGGCAGCCCCCGGAGGGCGGACAGTACGCCGCTGGGCGCGGAACCCCTCGCCGTACCGGCGGGCGGGCGGCCCTACCCGTAACGGTCAGTCGTCCAGCTCGCCGATGGCGCGGGTCAGCCAGCCGATCCAGAACGTCTCCAGGTCGATACCGCCCCGCAGCACCAGATGGCGCAGCCGGTCCGCGTCGGCCTCGGGTGCGGGGGTGAAGTCCCGCTCCTCGATCTCCCGGTACTCCGCCAACTGCCGCTCGTGCAGGGCGAGATGACGGCGCAGCTCCGACCGCATCCCGTTCCCCCCGACGACCGCCGCCGCCCGCATCCGCAGGAGCAGCGGATCGCGGACCGGGCGCGGGTCCTCGCGGAGCGCCACCCAGGCCGCCAGCTCCTCGCGACCGGCGGGCAGCACCTCGTACTCCTTCTTCTGCCCCCGGGCGGGAGCCGCCGTCGGCAGGGCCCTGATCCGTCCCGCCTGCTCCAACTTCCCCAGCTCGCGATAGATCTGCTGGTGCGTGGAGGACCAGAAGTAGCCGATCGACCGGTCGAACCTGCGGGTCAGCTCCAGGCCCGAGGACGGCTTCTCCAGCAGAGCGGTGAGAATCGCATGCGGCAGTGACATGACGTGCATCCTAAGGACGGGGGCTCATACCGCCGCAGGCGAGCGTCGGCTGCCCGGTGGACGAGCGCTCACAGCGCCGCGGCCAGCTCCGTGCCCTGGCGGATCGCCCGCTTCGCGTCCAGTTCGGCCGCCACGTCCGCACCGCCGATCAGGTGGACCGGGCCGCCCGTCGCGCGCAGCTCGTCGTACAGCTCCCGGCGCGGCTCCTGGCCGGCGCAGAGCACCACGGTGTCCACCGCCAGCACCCGCCGCTCACCGTCGACCGTGAGGTGGAGGCCCTCGTCGTCGATCAGGTCGTAGGACGCGCCCGCGATCATCTCGACGCCCCGGTGGCGCAGTTCGGTGCGGTGGATCCAGCCGGTCGTCTTGCCGAGGCCCGCGCCGACCTTGGTGGTCTTGCGCTGGACGAGGTGGACGGTACGGGGAGTCTTGGGGCGCTCGGGGGCTCGCAGGCCGCCGCGCTCCTCGTAGGCCGTGTCCACGCCCCACTGCCGGAAGAACGTCTCCGGGTCCAGGCTCGCCGCGTCTCCGCCGTCGGTGAGGAACTCCGCGACGTCGAAGCCGATGCCGCCCGCGCCCACGATCGCGACCCGGTCGCCGACCGGCGCCCCGTCCCGCAGGACGTCCAGGTAGCTGACGACGTTCGGATGGTCCGTGCCGGGGATCGCCGGGGTGCGCGGCTCGACGCCGGTGGCGAGCACGATCTCGTCGAACCCGTCCAGTGCTCCGGCGTCCGCCCGGGTGGACAGGCGCAACTCGACGTCCAGCTCCGTCAGCCGGGTACGGAAGTAGCGCAGCGTCTCGTTGAACTCTTCCTTGCCCGGCACCCGGCGGGCCACGTTCAGCTGGCCGCCGACCTCGTCCGCCGTGTCGAACAGCGTCACCGCGTGGCCCCGTTCGGCCGCGGTCACCGAGCAGGCCAGACCCGCCGGACCGGCACCGACCACAGCGACGCGTTTGCGGGTCCGGGTCGGGCTCAGGACCAGCTCGGTCTCGTGGCAGGCGCGCGGATTGACCAGGCAGGAGGTGATCTGGAGGCTGAAGACGTGGTCCAGGCAGGCCTGGTTGCAGCCGATGCAGGTGTTGATGGCGTCCGCCCGGCCCGCCGCCGCCTTGGCGACGAACTCCGGGTCGGCGAGGAAGGGCCTGGCCATCGAGACCATGTCCGCCCGGCCCGAGGCGAGGATCTCTTCGGCGACCTCGGGGGTGTTGATGCGGTTGCTCGTCACCAGCGGCACGGAGACGGCTCCGCGCACCCGCTCGGTCACCCAGGTGAAGGCGGCGCGCGGCACGGAGGTGGCGATGGTGGGGATGCGCGCCTCGTGCCAGCCGATGCCGGTGTTGATGATCGTCGCGCCCGCCGCCTCGATCTCCTCGGCCAGCGTCACGACCTCCTCCAGCGTGGAGCCGCCCGGCACCAGGTCCAGCATGGAGAGCCGGTAGATCAGGATGAAGTCGCTGCCGACCCGCTCGCGGACCCGGCGCACGATCTCGACGGGGAACCGGATGCGGTTCCCGTACGAGCCGCCCCAGCGATCGGTGCGGTGGTTGGTGGCGGAGACGATGAACTCGTTGATGAGGTAGCCCTCGGAGCCCATGATCTCGACACCGTCGTACCCGGCGTGCCGCGCCAGCTCCGCCGCCCGGACGAACTCCTCGATGGTCTCCTCGACCTCGGCGTCGGTCAGGGCGTTGGGGGTGAAGCCGCTGATGGGGGCCTTGAGCGCGCTCGGTGCCACCAGGTCCGGGTGGTGCGCGTACCGGCCGAAGTGCAGGATCTGCATCGCGATCCGGCCGCCCGCCGCGTGCACCGCCGAGGTGATCTCGCGGTGCTGCTCCGCCTCCGCCTCGGTCGTCATCTTCGCGCCGCCGGGGAAGGAGCAGGCCCGTTCGCTGGGGGCGATGCCGCCGGTGACGATGAGGCCGACGCCGCCCCGGGCGCGCTCCGCGTAGAAGGCCGCCATCCGCTCGAAGCCGCGCTCGGCCTCCTCCAGGCCGATGTGCATCGAGCCCATGAGCACCCGGTTGGGGAGGGTGGTGAACCCGAGGTCCAGCGGGCTCAGCAAGGTCGGGTACAGGCTCATCCGGGTCTCCTCCGCACGGGGGTCGTCGCGTCAGTTGTAGACCACCGTGAGCCGCTTATGCAACAAGTTGCACAATGATCTGCGTCGCATCCCGGCCTCCGCCCGGCCTTGTGGCGCCCGCCCCCTGCCCCGTACGGCGTACTCGGCCGGGCCCCTCCGGCGTCGGCCGACGAGAGTGGGGTCCACAGCGAAACCCCTCACCCCGGGAGTTCCCATGGTCTGCGTCAACCGGCGTGATCTCGGCATGCTCGCCCTGCGCGTCGGCACCGGCGCGGTCCTCGCCGCCCACGGCAGCCAGAAGCTGGCCGGCTGGTTCGGCGGCGGAGGCATCCAGGGCACCACGGCCGCGATGGAGGCCATGGGCTTCCATCCGCCCAAGCACAGCGCCGTGGCCGCCGGACTCGGTGAGGCGGGCGGCGGTGTGCTGCTGGCCCTCGGGCTCGCCACCCCTGCCGCCGGGGCCGCGGCCGCCGGAGCGATGGCCGGCGCGGTGGCCGTGCACGCCCCGGCGGGCTTCTTCGCCCAGGGCGGCGGCTACGAGTACCCGGCGTTCCTCGGCTTCACCGCCGCCGCCATCGGTCTGGCCGGCCCCGGCCGCTACTCCGTGGACCACGTCACGTGCCACATCTTCGACCGGCCCTGGATGGTCGCCCTCGCCTTCGCGGGCAGCGCGGTGGCCGCCGCCGCGGTGGTCGGCAAACGGGCCAAGGGCCGGCCCGACGAGCGGCAGGAGACGGACCGATGAGTGTGGACCCCCGCCTGTACGACGGCTCCGCCGGCCCTCCTCCCGCCCCCGACCCGGACAGCGCCTGGGTCACCGGAGGCGTGCTGTTCGCCGGGGTGCTGATGCTCTGCCAGGGCGTCGTCGCGGCCCTGCAGGGCATCGCGGCCCTCGGCGACAGCGACGTCTACGGCACCGTCGGCGACTACCTCTACCGGTTCAGCCTCACCAGCTGGGGCTGGATCCACCTGGTGGTCGGCGTCTGTGCGACGATCACCGGTGGCGGGCTCCTCAAGGGCGCCGGGTGGGCCCGGGTGGCCGGCATCGTGTTCGCCGCCCTCGCCCTGTTCGCGCAGTTCCTCTTCCTGCCGTACGCGCCGGTCTGGTCGGTGCTCATGATCGGGGTGGACATCTTCGTGATCTGGGCGCTGAGCGCCTATCGGCCCCCGGCCGCCGAAGTCGTCCCGCGCTGACCGTCCGCGTCCTCGCGGCTCAGCGCACCCGGCCACCAGGCTTTCGGCCCGATGTCCCTGACCAGTGCCGGAACGAGGAGCGAGCGGACGACCAGGGTGTCGAGCAGGACGCCGAAGGCGACGATGAAGGCGATCTGGACGAGGAACGCCAGCGGGATGACGCCCAGGGCGGCGAAGGTGGCCGCGAGCACGACACCGGCCGACGTGATGACCCCTCCGGTCGTGGTCAGCCCGCGCAGGATGCCCTCCCGGGTGCCGTGCCGCAGGGACTCCTCGCGGACCCGGGACATCAGGAAGATGTTGTAGTCGACGCCGAGGGCGACCAGGAACACGAACCCGTACAGCGGCACCGAGGAATCCGTACCGCTGAAGCCGAACACATGGGTGAAGACGAGCGACGAGATCCCCAGCGTGGCCAGGAAGTTCAGCGCGACCGTCGTCACCAGCAGCACCGGCATCAGCAGCGACCGCAGCAGGAAGACCAGGATCACCAGGATGATCGCCAGCACCACCGGCACGATCACCATGCGGTCGTCCTCGGCCGTGCGCTGGGTGTCGTACTGCTGGGCCGTGTAGCCGCCGACCAGGGCGTCCGAGCCCGGCACGGCGTGCACTGCCTTACGCAGGTCGGCGACCGTCTCCTTGGCGTCGTCGCTGTCGGCCGCGTCCTTGAGGGTCGCGTCGATCCGGACCTTGCCGTCGACGATCAGCGGTTCGCCGCCGGGCCGGCCGCCCTCGCTCACCGGCGCGACCGAGGCCACCCCGTCGGTACGGGTCGCGGCCTCGCTCACCTCGTTCAGCTTGCCGGCCGCCGCGATGATCACCGCCGGATTGCCGGAGCCGCCGGGGAAGTGCTCGCCCAGCGTCTCCTGCGCGGCCACCGACGGGGCGTCGTTGACGAAGATCTCGTCCAGCGGCACGCCCTTGGACGTGAGCGTCGGCGCGAAGGCGGCACAGACGATCAGGACGGCGAGGGTGATCGCCCAGACCTTGCGGGGAGCCCGGTCGACCAGCGCGGCGACCTTGCTCCAGATGCCGTGGCCGCCGGTCCCGTCCTCGGCAGGCTTGGGCTTCGCGGGCCAGTACGCCCTGCGGCCCAGCAGCACCAGGGCGGCGGGCAGGAAGGTGAGGGCGCTCAGGACCGAGCAGACGATGCCGATCGCGCCCACCGGACCGAGCGCCCGGTTGTTGGTGAGGTCGCTGAGCAGCAGGGCGAGCAGGCCCACGGCCACCGTCGCGGCGCTGGCCGTGATCGGGCCGAAGGACTCACGCAGCGCGATTCTCATCGCGGCGAACCGGTCGCCCTGGACGGCGATCTCCTCCCGGAACCGGGCGGTGAGCAGCAGCGCGTAGTCCGTCGCGGCGCCGATCACCAGGATCGACAGGATGCCCTGCACCTGGCCGTCCACCCGCACGATGTCGTGGTCGGCGAGCACATAGACGATCGCGCAGGCCAGCCCGAGGGCGAACACCGCACCCAGGATGATGAGGAAGGGGAGCAGCACGCTGCGGTACACGAGCAGCAGGATGACCAGCACGGTGATCAGCGCCACCCCGAGGAGCAGCCCGTCGATGCCCGCGAAGGCGTCGGACAGGTCGGCCTGGCTCGCGGCCGGACCCGCCAGCTGCACCGTCGCGTCCGGTACGTCGGCCCCGGCTCTTTCGACTTCCTCCAGCACCGTCGGCAGTTCGTCCCCGAGGTCGGGGCTGAGCTGCACGATGCCCTGGAGTGCGAGGCCGTCCTCGGAGGGCAGAGCGGGGGAGGCCTTTCCGACGACGCCCTCGGTGCCCGCGAGCGAGGCGAGAGCGCCGGTGGCGGCTTGGCGCTGGGCATCGCTCACCGGGGTGCCCTCGTACTTCGACGTCCACACGAGGATGGCCGGGAGGGTCTCGTTCTGCTGGAACGCCTTCTGCGCGTCGACGACTTGCGTGGATTCGGCGTTCTGGGGCAGGAAGGACGCCTGGTCGTTGGTCGCGACCTCGCCGAGCTTGCCGGCGTACGGACCGAGCCCGCCGCCGATGCCGAGCCAGGCGATCAGCAGGACGACAGGGATCAGCCGGCGGGCCGACCGTGCAGGGGTGTACATGCCTCTCCCGGGGTGCGACGAGTGTCTCAACGATGAACAATCTCAATCGTTGAAATACATTAGCGCAGCGTTCGCGGGGCGAGTCGTCCGGGTTCCTTCGAGGGGCGAGAGGGACAGGAGGTCGGGGAGCGTACGGGAGAGCTTCGGTGGGCCATCCCCTCATGGATGCACCCGGCGGCGGAAAATCCCGGCGACGCGCCGGAGGGAGCCCGGGCGGTGCGCTGAAAGGGCTCAGCGACGCGGGGCAGGAGCCTCGGACAGCTCCTCGTTCATCGCCGCGAGGAAGCGCAGGACAGTCGTGAGCTCCGCCTCGCTGAAGCGCGCCCGCGCCCGCGCGGTGGCCTCGGCGAGCGGCATGAAGTACTCACGGGCGGCCATCCGGGCGCTCGCTTCGTAGTGGACGTGCACCACCCGGCGATCGGCGCTCTCACGGGCCCGCCGGATGTGACCGGCCCGCTCCAGGCGGTCGAGACAGGCGGTCACCGCGCCCGAGGTGAGCCCCAGGTGCTCGCGCAGCGCGCCCGGTGTGAGGGGGGCGGGGGCGTCGAGGATGGCCGCCAGGGCGGTGACGTCCGTGGGGTGCAGCTGCTGGTGCGCGGCGAAGCCGTGGGTCATCCGGTTGATCTCGCCGTTCATCCGGCGGAGCTCGACCGCGAACGCCTGGAGACCGGCGGCGGGTCCGGGTTCCGGGGCCGCGGCGGAGTCCGAGGCGCTGCTCCGGGTCTGTCGGCTGTCGGCGCTGGTCACGTACTCAGCGTATAGAACGGGCGGCCGTGACCGGTGTCCGGACCGTCACTCGGTCCGGACACCGGCCACGGTTTCGCGGGCGCCGTCACGACGGCGGCCCGGCCGCGGTCACGACGTCGGCATGAGCACCGTGTCGACCAGGTTGACCGTGGCGTTGGCCGTCGGCACATTGCCGCAGACGATCTTCGAGGAGTCGTTCACCGTGAAGTCGGTGCCGGATCCCTTCACCGTGAGATCGGTGCCCTGCAGGGTCTTGTAGGTGCCGTCCTCCAACTGCTTCGTCGTCAGCTTCTCGCCCACCACGTGGTACGTCAGCACCTTGGTGAGCTCCTCCTTGTCGTTGAGCAGTGCGTTGAGGTCGGCCTGCGGGATCTTCTCGAAGGCGGCGTTCGTCGGCGCGAACACCGTGATGTTCTCGGCGTTGTTGAGTGTGTCCACCAGGCCGGCCTTCTCTATGGCGCTGGCCAAGGTGGAGAGTTCGGGGTTGTTGGACGCCGCGGTGGCGACCGGATCCTTCGCCATGCCCTCAAGGCTGCCCGCGCCTTCCTTCGGGACGGAGGCGCAGGCCGGACCGAACGGTTCCGCCGGGGCCTGTGCCTGCGCCTGCGGCGCGAAGAACGCCAGGGAGGCGGGGAGGGCGAGAGCGGCGGCGGCCGCGGCGGTGCGCTGCAGACGAGTGATGGTCATGATGTCCTCCGGCGGGTGGGGGTGAGATATTCACGCCGTACGGCCATAGGAAGCCGTGGAACCAGTAGCCCACAGAAGCAGTTCCGGGTCAAATGCGGAGCCCCGGAGAGGGAATTAGGTGAGTGATTTTGCGAGGCAGGAAAAGCGCTGCGAGAAATGCTCAAGGGGAAGGTTCGCTGCGGCCGCCCTGGCGCCCACCACCTTTTCTACGTGCAGTTACGGCCAGTTTCGATGCAGAAACGACGCGGCAGGACCGGCGGAGTGGCGTGCCGCACAATAATTTCGTAAATGGTGCCTGCCGCGAGGAGAGGTAGTTTACCGCCCGCTACCGGAAGTTGCTGATCGATCGACCGGAAGTCGACCATGAGGTACTTATTCGCGCATTTATCAGAGGCTGTGCGGACGGAATTATCTGCCCAGGACGCATGCTGTGAAGGGACCCTCGACGCGGAGTCCACGGCCCTGGCGCATGGCCCCGCCCCGTCCCGGCAGGAGTTGATCCGCCGGACCGGGGCAATCGGCATGACATGACTACCCGTTCAGTAGCAGCTCAGGGGCGCGGCCAGGCAAGGCGCGCCGCCAACAGCACCGCGATGGAGGCCGGAGCCCGTGCGGGATTCGGGGCCCGCGGAGTCATCTACGTCCTCGTGGGCGCCCTCGCCCTGCAGATCGCGCTCTCCGGAGACGGCGGCAAGCAGGCGGACCGGGGCGGCGCTGTCGCGGAGATAGCCGAGAAGCCGTTCGGCAAGATCGTATTGTGGCTGCTGGGCATAGCGCTCGTGGGCATGGCGCTCTGGCGGCTGTCCGAGGCCCTCTTCGGCTCGGCCGGCCCCGACGGCGGCAAGGTCTCCAAGCGGGCCATGGCCGCGGGACGGTTCATCTTCTACAGTTTCGTCGCCTACTCCGTCCTGTCCTTCGCCGCGGGCGACTCGGGCAGTGGCGGCGGCTCCTCCGACCAGCAGTCCCAGGACGTCACCGCCATGGTGCTGGGCTGGCCCGGCGGCCAGTGGATCGTCGGCATCGGAGGTGTGGCGATCGCCTGTGCCGGTATCTGGATCGCGGTCCGGGCCATCATGCGGAAATACCACAAGCACCTCAAGATGGCCGAGATGTCGCAGAAGGTGCGCCGCGCGGTCGACTTCACCGGAGTGTTCGGCGGCTCGGCGCGTGGTGCCGTCTTCGCCACGGCGGGCGGCTTCGCCGTCGCCGCGGCGGTCAAGCACAACCCCGACGAGTCCAAGGGGATGGACGACACCCTGCGCTCGTTCACCGAGACCCCCGTCGGTCCGTGGCTCCTGGTGGTCATCGCCCTCGGCCTGGTCGCCTTCGGGGTCTTCTCCTGGTTCAACGCCCGCTACCGCGAGGTCTGACCGACGCCGCCCCCGGTCAGCCGGGGCGGCTCGGCCGTCGCACTCCGCCGGGCCGCGTCCTCACGGGCGGCCTGCTCGGGGTGTCGGCTGCGCCAGTACGGGTTGTCGTGCGGCAGCCCGCCGGTGACCCGGCCGTACATCCCGAACGTCAGGATCAGCAGCCCCATCACGAAGCTGAAGATCACGTTGGACATGCCGAAGTCCAGAACGTTCGCGCCCTTGTCCAGGATGAAGATGTGGACGAACCCGCTGAGCAGGAAGAGCGCGCCGACCGTCATGTTCACCATCGACGCGACGTTCCCGCCGATCCCCGCCCCGGCGATCAGCACCAGGCCGACGACGACGGAGATCAGGCTCAGCAGGCCGTTGGTGGAGAGCCCGGCCACCTGAGAGCCGCTCGTGTCGAAGAAGCCGAGCTGGTCGGTGAAGCCGAGGATGCCGAAGACCAGAAGGATGACTCCGCACAGCCCCGCTCCGATCCGGTACACGGTCGCGAGCCGGTGGTCCACGGGGAGTTCGTCGCTCAGTTTCATTGCCGTCTCCTGTCGTGCCTGCTGCGGGAGCCCGGGCGGGCCCTGATCCGTCCGCCCCCTTCCTGCGGCCGTCACCTTCCGTCGCGTCTCCCGGCCCCCTGCTCCACCGAGGTGGAGCTTTCCGCGACGGAGCGCCGGATGCGCGATATCGCGCGCCGGGCGTGACTCTTCACTGTGCCGAGCGGCAGGCCGGTCCGCTCGGCGATCTGGACGTGGGTGAGGTCGTCGAAGAAGGCCAGGCGGAGAATGTGCCGCTGGACCGGGGGCAGTTTGAGCAGCTCCTGCGTCACCAGCACGCGGTCCAGCGCGGCCTCCGTCCGCTCGGCCGTTCCGGTGACGCCGGCCCCCTCGCGCGCCGCGTGGGCGGCGGCCAGCTCCGTACGCCGGGACCGGGCCGCGTGGGCGTCCGCGATCTTGCGGCGGGCGATGCCGACCAGCCAGCCCGGAAGCGGTCCTCGTACCGCGTGGTAGCCGTGGCGGCCCCGCCACGCGGCGAGGAACGTCTGCTGCGCCACGTCCTCGGCCTCCCGGGCGTCCCCCAGGGACCGGGCGGCCAGTGAGTACACGAGCGCGCCCCACCGGCGGTAGACGAGGGCGAAGCTGTCCTCGTCGCCGCGTACGAACCCGGCGGCCAGCCGTTCCGACTCGGCCCGGTCCTCGACCAGGGCAGGCATCGCGGCCACTGTGCCGACCGGGCTCAGGAGTGCCGTCATGTCTGTCCGTCCTCTCCGCTCCGCCGCGGGTCCACTGCTCGTGCCGCGCGGGACGGGCCGCCTACGGGCACCCCCGCCGCCCCGCCGATCACCAGGCAACCGGGCGGCGGCACACCAGGCAACACGCATCGTTTCTGCGTCGTATGGTGGGCTGTATGGACGATGCGGTCTCCACGCTCACCCGAGCCCCCGCCGTCGGTGGCCTGACCACCGGGGCGGTGGCCCGGCTGCTGGGGGTGGCGCCGACGACCCTGCGTTCGTGGGACCGCCGTTACGGGATCGGCCCGGCCTCCCGTGAGGGCGGCCGGCATCGGCGGTGGACGGCGGCCGACATTCGGCTGCTGGAGCGCATGTGCGGCCTGACGAACGCGGGCATCCCCCCGGCCGAAGCGGCCCGCGCGGCCCTGGCGGCGGCCTCCCCGGAGGCTCCCGCCCGGCCGGACGAGAAGCAGGGCCGCGTCGAGCAGCCCGCCTCCCACGCCCCCGGAGCGCTCCCGATCGGCCGGGCCCGCAGGGAGTGCCGCGGTCTGGCGAGGGCGGCCGTCCGGCTCGACGCCCACGCCATGGACGAACTGCTGGCCGCGGCGATCGGGCGGTACGGGCTGCTCGTTGCCTGGGAGTCGGTCATCATGCCGACGCTGCACGCCGTCGGCCGTAAGTGGGAGACCGCGGGGGAACGGTACATCGAGGTCGAGCACCTGCTTTCCTGGCACGTCTCCAGCGCTCTGCGCCGGGCGGCTTCGCAGCGCGCGCCCGTGGCCGGCTCCGGGGTCTCCCTCCTGGCCTGCACCCCGGGCGAGAGCCATACGCTGGCCCTGGAGGCGCTCACCGCCGGACTGGCCCAACAGGGCCTGCCCGTCAAGATGTTCGGCGCGGCCCTGCCGGTGGAGGCGATGGAGGAGGCGGTGCGGCGCACCGGGCCCGCCGCCGTCGTGCTCTGGGCCCAGTCCCGGTCCACCGCGAGCCGGGCGCTGGCGGCGCGGGTGGAGTCCGTCGAGTGGGGCGTACGGGGCGCCCGCCGGCGGCCGGTCGTGCTGGTCGCCGGACCGGGCTGGGCCGGGCAGTTGCCGCCCGGTGCCCGCCATCCGTCAGGGCTGGCCGAGGCGTTGGACGCGCTCGCGGCGATCAGCCGCCGCTGACCTCCGGCGGCCGCCCGCTCCTCGGTCCCCCCTCAGCGCAGGAAGTCCGCCAGCCCCGTCAGCAGGCGCTCGACGTCGTCCGTGTCGTTGTACGGGGACAGCCCCACGCGCAGGCCACCGTCGTCGCCGAGCCCCAGGTGGCGAGAGGCCTCCAGGGCGTAGAAGGAACCCGCCGGGGCGTGGACGCCGGTGCGGGCGAGGAAGCGGTACGCGTCCGAGGCGTTACGGTCCTCGAAGGTGAGCAGCAGCGTGGGCGTCCGCTCGGCAGCCCGGGAGTGCACCCTCACCCCGCCCAGCTCGCCCAGCGCCTTCTCGGCCACCTCCAGCAGGGCGTTCTCGTGGGCGCCGATCGCCGCGTAGGCGGACCGCAGCCGGTCCCGCCGTCCGCCCGAGGGGCCGTCATCACCCAGGTCCGCGATGAAGTCGACGGCGGCTCGGGTGGCCGCCAGTGCCTCGTAGGGGAGGGTGCCGAGCTCGAAACGCTCGGGCACGGCGTCGCTGGACGGCACCAGCTTGTCGGGCCGCAGGGTCTCCAGCAGCTGGGGGCGGGCGGCGAGCACGCCGTGGTGGGGGCCGAAGAACTTGTACGGCGAGCAGACGAAGAAGTCGGCGCCGAGCCGCTCCACATCCACGAGGTCGTGCGCCGTCAGGTGCACCCCGTCGACGTGGAACAGCGCACCGGCGCGGTGGACCAGCTCCCCTATCGCGGCGACATCGGGCCGGGTGCCGATCAGGTTGGAGGCCCCGGTCACCGCGACCAGCCGGGTCCGCTCGGTCAGCAGCGAGCCGACGGCCTCCGTGGGCAGCTCCCCGGTGGCCGGGTCGAACTCCGCCCACCGCACCATCGCACCGGCCCGCTCGGCCGCCTGCACCCAGGGGCGGATGTTGGCGTCATGGTCCAGCCGGCTGACGACCACCTCGTCCCCCGGAGCCCAACTCCGCGACAGGATAAGGGAGATGTCGTAGGTGAGCTGGGTCGAGCTCCGCCCGTGGACGATCCCGGCCGGGTCCGCGCCCAGCAGATCCGCCAGCGCCTGTCTGAAGTCGCCGACGATCGTCTCGGCGTGTATCTCCCCGGGCAGGGTGGCGCCCCGGATCGACAGCGGCCGGCTCAGCGCCTCGGTGAAGGCCGCGATGACGGGCGCCGGGGTCTGCGTACCGCCGGGCCCGTCGAAGTGCGCCGTACCGGCCCGGAGGGCGGGGAACTGCGCGCGCAATGTCCTGACGTCGTAACTCATGGAGACTCCCTCGCTCGGGGGCGCCCGGACCGGATCACGGTCGTGGTGCGCCGACAGTCCGTCGCGCGGCTCCGCCTCGGGGCGGGTGCGCGGTTCGGCGCCGATCATCGCAGGGTGTCCCCAACCCGTGAAAGGACGCCTCGCGCCGACCGGTACGCGGGCGCACCGCCCACGGCCGGGAGTGCGCCGCCGCGTACGCACGCACGTCGCGGCGCACGTTCATGCGCCCGTCATGCGATGGAGGGATGATCCTATCAGGGAATTCCTCATACAATTTGACTCACCCAGGCGTAGCGAAATATTTCCCGCATTCCCCGGTCCCGGAAAAGGCCTCCATGGGCGACGCGTGACGAACGCCCGTGAAGGGGTCGGCAATTCGGTGGCGAGGTGGTGGTTAAAGCCGTGGGAATCGGAAATGAATGATCTGGGCCGATGGAGCTTGGGGGCATCGGTTCACGCCACGGTCCATTGCGGCGGAGTCGAGTGTCCGGAATTGGTCGGTGCATGATCCGCTGCTCACGCCCTGGGGTGCCCATCAACCCCTCAGGCGCCCTTGAGCTGCACCGATGCGATGTTCTCTCCTAGATCACATCTCCTATGGAGGGTCATGGATGGACGAGTGCGAACGGTCCGCCGATGGCGAGATTTATTCCTTCGATGGCGAAATCGATTCGGTTGGATATTCGGGTGGCGCGGAAAGTCCACTCGGAATGTCCCCGGCTTCCATCCTCCGTGCGACCGCCTATCCGTTCCTCTTGCTGGCCGTCGTCCTTGTCGGCGCGTCCGCGTTGGTTCTCCGCTGGGATCCGGCCATCGTGAGCCCTCTCTTCCTTGTCGGGACCCTCACGTATCTGGCCATGCTCGAACAGCTGATTCCCTATGACCGGACCTGGCATCCCGGAAAGGACGAGTGGCGCTGGTACGGCATCTATTTTCTGCTCACCATGGCCGGAAGCGGACTGGCACAACTTCTGGTCACGGCAGCCGTGGGGTGGATCTCGGCCGAAGAGCGGGGCCACCACCTCTGGGCCGAGATCCCGGGCGCCCTGCTCGCCGGATCGCTCGTCAGCTATCTGGTCCACCGGCTGGGCCACACCAGCGCCCTCCTGTGGCGCCTGCACGGGGTGCACCACGTACCGCAGAAGGTCAACGTCGCCAACAACGGTGTCAACCACGTGCTGGACATCGTGCTGGCGCAGAGCCTTGTCCAGCTGACCCTGGCCCTGGCCGGATTCTCCCGCTCGGCGGTGCTGGTGACGGGGCTCTTCGTCGTCGCCCAGGGCTATTTCGTCCACGCCAACATCGATGTCCGCATCGGCCGGTTCAACCACCTCCTGGCCAGCCCCGAACAGCACCGCCTGCACCACAGCGCCGACCTGTCCGAAGCCGGCCACTACGGCTCCGACCTCTCGTGCTGGGACCACCTCTTCGGCAGCTTCACCTGGCGCCCCGGCCGCGCACCCGCAGCCGTCGGCCTCCACGACCCGGCCTCCTTCCCCGGCACCGGAGAGATCCTCGCCGGCTTCCTGCACCCCTGGCGGCGACGGCCGGGACCCGCGTCAGGCAGGGACTGACCGCACCTCGCCGCACCTCGCCCCAGCCATCTCCCGCCGCACCACGATGACTTGAGGAGTTCGACATGGCCGACGCGAACGACGCGAACACTCACGCGTTACGTCAGAAGGTGGCGATCATCGGCATGGGGTGCCGCCTCCCCGGCGGCGCCTCGGACCACCGGACCTTCTGGCGGAACCTGATGGCGGGCAAGGACTGCATCACGCCCACACCGCCCGACCGGTACGACGTGACCACACTCGGCAGCCGGTTCCGCGACAAACCCGGGCGCCTCGTCGGCGGCCGCGGCGGATACATCGACGGATTCGACGAGTTCGACCCCGCGTTCTTCGGCATCAGCCCCCGCGAGGCCGACCACATGGACCCGCAGCAGCGAAAACTGCTGGAGGTGGCCTGGGAGACGCTGGAAGACGGCGGCCAGCGCCCCGCCGACCTGGCCGGGGAGAACGTCGCCGTCTATGTCGGCGCGTTCACCCTGGACTACAAGATCCTCCAGTTCGCCGACCTGGGCTTCACCTCGCTGGCCGCGCACACCGCGACCGGGACCATGATGACGATGGTGTCGAACCGGATCTCGTACTGCTTCGACTTCCGCGGCCCCAGCCTCTCCATCGACACCGCGTGCAGCTCCTCCCTGGTCGCCGTCCACCTCGCCTGCCAGGCCCTGAGCCGCGGGGAGACCGATCTCGCGCTCGCCGGCGGCACCCTGCTGAACCTGGCCCCGCAGTACACCATCGCCGAGACGAAGGGCGGCTTCCTGTCGCCCGAGGGCCGCTCCCGTACGTTCGACGCCGCGGCCGACGGCTATGTACGGGCCGAGGGCGTCGGCCTGGTCGCGCTGAAGCGGCTGGAGGACGCCGTACGGGACGGGGACCGGATCCACGCGGTGATCCTCGGCAGCGGAGTCAACCAGGACGGCCACACCAACGGCATCACCGTGCCCAACCCCGACGCCCAGATCTCCCTCATCCGCCGCGTCTGCGCCGAGGCCGGCATCGCCCCCGGCGACCTCCAGTACATGGAGGCGCACGGCACCTCCACCCCCGTCGGCGACCCGATCGAGGCGGGAGCCCTGGCCCGCGCCCTGGCCGTCGGACGCAAGCCGGGTGCCCGCGCGTACGTCGGCTCCGTGAAGACCAACATCGGGCACACCGAGGCCGCCGCCGGGATCGCCGGGCTGATCAAGACCGTCCTCAGCCTCAAGCACCGGCACATCCCGCCCCACATCAACCTGGAGCGCCTCAACCCCGCCATCGACCGGGCCACGCTGCCGTACGAGATCCCCACCCGGCCGACGCCCTGGCCCGAGCACGAAGGGCCCGCCCGGGCGGGCGTGAACTCGTTCGGGTTCGGCGGCACCAACGCCCACGTCGTCCTGGAGGAGGCCCCGCCGCCCGTACACGAGGCCGCCCCCGACGCACGGGCCTGGAGCATCCTGCCGCTGAGCGCTCGGCACCCGGACGCCCTGCCGGAGCTGGCGGCCGGTATCCGCGGTGAACTGGCCGGCGACAACGGCCCGGCCGTGGCCCTGCCCGACCTCGGCCACACCCTGGCCCACCGCCGCCAGCACCTCCCGCACCGGCTCTCCGTCGTCCACTCCTCCCGCGCCTCCCTCGACGAGGCGCTCGCCGCCCTCCAGCGCGGCGAGACCCACCCCCGGGTCGTCTCGGACCGCGCGCGGGAGCCCGAAGCGCGGCGCCTGGTCTGGGTCTTCACCGGCATGGGGCCCCAGTGGTGGGGGATGGGTCGCCAACTCATCGACTCGGAACCGGTGTTCCGTGAGGCGATCACCCGATGCGACCGGGCCCTGCGGGAGTTCGCCCACTGGTCGCTGATCGAGGAGCTGACCGCCGACGAATCCACCTCACGCATGGGTGAGACCTGGCTCGCGCAGCCCGCCAACTTCGCCCTCCAGGTCGGCCTCACGGCCCTGTGGAGGTCGTACGGCGTGCGTCCGGACGCCATCGTCGGACACAGCACCGGCGAGATCGCCGCCTTCTACGAGGCGGGCGTCTACTCCCTCCAGGACGCGGCCCGGATCGCGGTGCACCGCAGCCGCCTCCAGCAGACCCTCGCCGGGACGGGCACCATGCTCGCGGTGAGCCTGACGGAGGACGAGGCGGAACGCCGGGTAAGCCCATACCGGGACCGGGTCTCCATCGCCGCCGTCAACAGCCCCACCTCCATCACGCTGGCCGGGGAGAGGGAGGCCCTGGCCCTGCTGGCCGAGGAGTTGCGGGCCGAGAAGCAGTTCGCCAAGTTCCTCACCGTACAAGTTCCTTACCACAGCGTGGGAATGGAACGAATCAAGAACGAACTTCTCACTGCACTCGCCTCCTTGGAGCCGCGACCAGCCCAACTCCCTCTCTATCTCACGGGCTCCGAGGGTGTCGCCCAGGGCAGCGAGCTGGACGCCGGGTACTGGTGGAAGAACGTACGCGACCGGGTACGGTTCCGCGGCGCCGTCGACCGCCTCGCCGGTGACGGGCACCAGGTGTTCCTGGAGATCGGCCCGCACCCGGTCCTCGGCCACGCGATCCGCGAGTGCCTGGAGGCCACCGGGGCGGCCGGGCTGACGCTGCCCTCGATCCGCCGCCAGGAGGACGAGAGCGAGCGGTTCGCGCTCTCCCTCGCCTCCCTCCACAACCTGGGCGCCGACATCGACTGGGACGTCCTCCAGCCCTCCGGCCGGCCGGTCACCCTGCCCCCTCACCCCTTCCGGCGCGACCGGCACTGGACCGAGCCCCCGGCCGTCGCCCAGGTCCGCCTGGGCCATATCGACCACCCGCTCCTCGGCCGCCGCACCGACCGCACGGAACCGGCCTGGCAGGCCTGCCTTGACACCGAGTCCCTGCCCTACCTGGCCGACCACCGCATTCAGGACACGGTGGTGTTCCCCGCCGCCGGCTACATCGAGATGGCGACCCAGGCCGCCCTGCGGCTCACCGGCTCCACCACCGCCGTCCTCGCCGACGTCGACCTGCGCAAGGCACTCTTCCTCCCGGACGGCGAGGACCGGACCGTGGAGGTGTCGCTCTCCCTGGAAAACGCGGCCTTCACGATCGCCTCGCCCGCCACCGGGGACGACGGGGAGCGGAACGTCCACGCGAGCGGCATCGTCCGCACCGGGCAGCGCCGCAGGACCGGCGCCCCTCTCGACGCCGCCGCGATCCGGGCCCGTACGGTCCGCCGTCTCGACGGCCCCGACTGCTACGCAGCGCTGGCCGGGCTCGGCTACCACTACGGCCCTGCCTTCCGGGCCATCGAGGAGGCGTGGATCGGCGCGGGGGAGGTCCTCGCCCGGATCCGCCCGCCCGAGGCGGTCGACGCCGTCGGCCACCACCTCCACCCGGTCCTCCTCGACGCCTGCTTCCAGGCGCTGCTGACCCCGCAGTTCCTCCAGGACCCGTCACCGGGGGCCGGCATCAGGCTGCCGCTCTCGCTGGACGAGGTCGCCCTCGAACCCATCGGCGATCAGCCGTTCTGGGTGCACGCCACCGTGCGCCCCGCCGACGCGGACACGACGCTCGGAGACATCGCCCTGTACGCCGACGACGGCGCGCCGCTGGGCCGGATCGAGGGGTTCCGGGCCGCCGACGTGGAGAAGGCGGCGACCGCCGTCGCCCGGACCACCATCGACTCGTGGCTCGCGGAGACGGTCTGGACGGAGTGCCCGGAGCCGGGGGAGGAGGACCCGCCCGCGCCCGCCGTCATAGCGGCCCGGGACCACGGCTGGCTGGTCCTCGCCGACACCCAGGGCGTCGCCGATGCCTTCTCCACCCTCGCCACCGCGCGGGGCGAGCGCTGCCACCTGGTGCGCCGGGGCCAGACGTACGCCGGAGCGGGACCGGACGGCTCCTTCACCGTGAACCCCGGATCCGCCGCCGACCTGGAGCGCCTCTTCGCCGAGCTGGACGGAGACGGCGAGCCCTTCCGCGGGGCCGTCATCCACCTGTGGAACCTCGACCGGCCCTCCCTCGCCGCCTGTGACCGGCAGGCCGTCCGCGACCACGCCGACCCGGGCTCGTACTCACTCATCGCCCTGGCCCGGACCCTCCTCGCCCGAGGCTTCACAGGCCGGCTGCACATCGTCACCCGGGGCGCCCAGCCCGTCCTGCCCGATGAGTCCGTTGAGCCCCTCGGAGCCCCCGCCTGGGGCGTCGGCCGGGTCCTGCGCCACCAGGAACTCACCGAACAACCAGGCAAGTTGATCGACCTCGACCCCGAGCGGCGACCGGGCCCGGAGGGAGCCCTCGCCGAGGCGGAGGCGCTCCTGCGCGAGGCGCTGACCGACGACGAGGAGGAGATCGCCCTGCGCGACGGCGTACGCCGAACCAGCCGCCTCCGCCCGGCCGAGGGCCTGACCCGGCCGCTGCCGCTACGCCTGCGGGCCGACGGCAGCTACCTGGTGACCGGCGCCTTCGGCGCGCTCGGCCGGCTGCTGTGCCACACCCTCGTCCGGCGAGGGGCCCGCAGGCTCGTCCTGATGGGGCGTACGCCGGTGCCCGCCCGCGAGAAGTGGGGTTCCACCGACCCCGCCACCGCCGAAGGCCGGGCGGTGGGCCTGCTCCGTGAGCTGGAGGCGCTCGGCGCCCAGGCCGTCCTGGCCCCCCTCGACATCACCGACGAGGACGCCCTGACCGGCTGGCTGGACGCATACCGGCGCACCGGCTCCCCGCCCGTGCGCGGGGTGTTCCATCTCGCCGGACAGGTCCGCGACACCCTGGTCACCGACCTCGACCGGCCCGCCTTCGACGCCGTCCACGACCCCAAGACCGTCGGCGCCTACCTCCTCCACCGCCACCTGCGGGACGAACCCCTCGACCACTTCGTCCTCTTCGCCTCCATCGCCTCCCTGCTCACCACCGCCGGACAGACCAACTACGCGGCGGGCAACGCCTTCCTGGACGCCCTGGCCCACCACCGCCGGGCCCAGGGACTGCCCGCGCTCAGCCTCGACTGGGGCCCCTGGGCCACCGGCATGATCGAGGAACTCGGCCTGGTCGACCACTACCTGCACAGCCGCGGCATGAGCTCCCTGGCCCCCGACGCCGGCATGGCCGTCCTGGAACGCGTCATCGGCCAGGACCACGCCCAGCTGGTCGTCGCCACCGTCGTCAACTGGCCGACCTTCCTGGCCTGGTACCCCTCCCCGCCCCCGCTCGTCACCGCCCTGGCCGCGGCGGCCGCCCCGCCCCCGGGCGCCACCCAGGGCAACGGCTTCCTCGACATCTTCCGTACCGCCGACGAGGAGACCCGCCGCTCCCTGGCGGCCGATCGCTTCGCCGCCCTCTCCGCCACCGTCCTGCGCACCGGCACCGACCGCATCGACCCCGCCGAAGGCCTCGGCCACCTGGGGCTCGACTCCCTGCTGGCCATGGAGCTGCGCGCCCGCATCCACGCCGAACTCGGCGTCGCCCTCCCCGTCGTCGCCCTGCTCAGCGGAACCCCGGCCGGAGAGCTGGCCGCACAGCTCCACGACGGCCTGGCGGAACTCGCCTCGGCCGACGGGCTCGACACCACCGGCCGGGCCGTCGAGCTCCACGACGACCCCGCGTGCTACCCGCTGACCCAGAACCAGAAGGCGCTCTGGTTCCTCAAGCACCTCAATCCCGACGGGTACGCCTACAACATCGGCGGAGCCGTCGAGGTGAAGGTCGCCCTCGAACCGGACCTGATGTTCGAGGCCGTCCGTCGGCTCATCGCCCGCCACCCCGCGCTGCGCACCAACTTCCTGCTGAAGGACGGGCAGGTTGTGCAGCGGGTCTCCGAGGACGCCGAACCCGACCTCGCCCTCTTCGACGTCCAGGGCGAGGACTGGGAGACCATCCACGCCACCATCGTCGCCGAGTACCGCAAGCCGTACGACCTCGCCCACGACCCGCTCGTCCGCTTCCGCCTCTTCAAGCGCGGGCACGACCGCTGGATCATCATGAAGGCCGTCCACCACATCGTCTCGGACGCCATCTCCACGTTCACCTTCATCGAGGAGCTCTTTCAGGCCTACGAGGCCCTGCGACAGGGCCTCGAACTCCCACTCCCGCCCGTGCGGGCCCGCTACCTCGACTTCCTCAACCAGCAGAACGCCTTCCTCGCCGGACGCGAGGCCGCCGGGATGCTCGACTACTGGCGCTCCCACCTCCCAGCCGAGGTCCCCCTCCTCGACCTCCCCGTCGACAAGCCGCGGCCGGCCGTCCAAACGCACAACGGGGCCTCCGAGTTCTTCGTGCTGGACGCCGAACTCAGCGCCCGGGTGCACGCCCTGGCCCGCGCGCACAACATCACGCCGTTCATGGTGCTGCTGAGCGCCTACTACCTGCTGCTGCACCGCTACTCGGGCCAGGAACACATCGTCGTCGGCTCCCCGGTGACGGGCCGGACGCGGCAGGACTTCGCCTCCGTCTACGGCTACTTCGTCAACCCGCTCCCGCTCCACGCCGACCTCACCGGTGACCCGAGCGTGGCGGACCTCCTGGAACAGGTCCGCCGGACCGTCCTCGGCGGTCTGGACAACCAGGAGTACCCGTTCGTCCTGCTCGTCGACGAGCTCGGCCTCCAGCACGACCCCAGCCGCTCGGCCGTCTTCCAGGCGATGTTCATCCTCCTCACCCACAAGGTCGCCACCGAGCAGTACGGATACCGGCTGGAATACATCGAACTGCCCGAGGAGGAGGGCCAGTTCGACATCACGCTCTCCGCCTACGAGGACGAGGCGGAGCGCCGCTTCCACTGCGTCCTCAAGTACAACACCGACCTCTTCCTCCCGCAGACCATGCGGCGCATGGCCGCCCACTACACCCGCCTGCTCGACCACATGACCCGGGCGCCCGGCGAGCACCCCGCCTCGCGCCTGGAGATGCTGGACGAAGAGGAACGGGAACAGCTGGTGGGGGAGTGGAGCCGCCCCGCCCTGCCCATGGCCGCCGCGGATTCGGTGTTCACCCCGATCCATGAGCTGGTCAGCGAGATCGCCGCCGAGCACCCCTCTTCCGTCGCCGTCACCATGCCGCTTCCGGGCGGCGGCGCACGCCGGCTGACCTACGGGGAGCTGGAGCGCCGGGCCGCCGACGCGGCCGCCCGGCTGCGCACCCTGGGCGTCACCGCCGGGTCGGTGGTCGTCGTGTGCCTGGACAAGTCGCCGGAGCTGATCGTCACCCTGCTCGCCGTGCTCAAGGCCGGGGGCGCCTACCTGCCGCTGAGGCCCGACCAGCCCGCGGACCGCGTGGCGCACCTCGTCCGGGCCACGGGGGCAGACATCGTCATCGTCTCCGGCGAGCCCGCACGCGAGGGGACCGCCGCGCTGCCGGTCGTCACCCTGACCCTCGACGCACTGCACGCGACCGAGCCGCGCCCGGACGGCCCCCGGGAGAACACGGACCCCGACTCGACGGCGTACGTCATCACCACCTCTGGTTCCACCGGCCTCCCCAAGGCCGTCCGGGTCAGCCACCGCAACCTCGCCTCCGCTTACGGGGCGTGGCGCCAGGAGTACCGGCTGGAGAGCGACGTCCGGGTGCACCTCCAGATGGCCGAGCCGTCGTTCGACGTGTTCACCGGCGACCTCGTCCGCGCCCTCTGCTCGGGCGGCAACCTCGTCCTGGCCGACCGCGACCTGCTCTTCGACACCGCACGGCTGTACCGGACGATGCGTCAGGAGCGCGTCGATTGCGCGGAGTTCGTACCTGCTGTGGTGCGGGGGCTGATGGACCACTGCGTACGGGAGCGGCTGCGGCTGGACTTCCTGCGGCTGCTGGTGGTCGGCTCGGACTCCTGGAAGGTGGCGGAGTACCAGCGGCTGAGCGAGCTGTGCGGTCCGGCGACGCGGCTCGTCAACTCCTACGGCCTCACCGAGGCGACCATCGACAGCGCCTTCTTCGAGGGGCCCGTCGACGACCTGGAGCCGGGCCTGATGGTCCCGATCGGCCGGCCCCTGCCCAACAGCACCCTCCACATCCTGGACGCCCACGGTGAACCCGTCCCGCCCGGCGTCCCCGGTGAGCTCTGGATCGGCGGTGACGGCGTCGCGCTCGGCTATGCCGGGGACCCCTGGCAGACGGCGGAACGCTTCGTCACCCGTACGCTCGGCAAACGACCGGGCGCCCTGCCCGAACGGCTCTACCGCACCGGCGACATCGCCCGCTGGGACGCCCACGGCCGCGTCCATCTGCTGGGCCGCACCGACGGCCAGGTCAAACTGCGCGGCCACCGCATCGAGATCGGCGAGATCGAGGCCCACCTCGCCCAGTGGCCCCCGCTCGCCCGGGCCGTCGTCACCGTCACCGCGGACTCCGGGGGAGAGGCCGCGCTCTGCGCCTACTGCGTATCGGCGACCCCCGGCACCGCACTCGACCGGCGGGCCCTGCGCCGCCACCTGGCGGGCTCACTGCCCTCGTACATGATCCCCTCCTACTTCGTCGAGCTGCCCGCCCTCCCGCTCACCGTCAACGGCAAGATCGACAGCGCCGCTCTGCCCGCACCCCGGGCCGATACCGGCGAGCGCCCCCACGAGGAACCGGTGACGCTCTACGAGACCGGCGTGGCCCGGCACTGGAAGGCGTTGCTGGGGCTCGAACAGGTGGGCCTGGAGGACGACTTCTTCGAAGTCGGCGGCTCCTCCATCAAGCTCATCGAGCTTCTCCACCACCTGCGCACCGAGTTCGGCGTCAGCGTCCCCGTCAGCCGCCTCTACCAGGTCACCACCCTCCACGGCATGGCCGCCACCGTCCAGGAGGTCCTGCACAGCACCAGTGCCGAGGAACTGCCGTATCTGACCTTCAACTCCGGTCAGACCCCGCACCTCTTCTGCTTCCCGCCCGCCGGTGGCCACGGACTCGTCTACCGGGGCCTGGCCGCACAACTCCCGGAGTACGCCGTCATCGGCTTCAACTACCTGCCGGGCGACGGCAAGGTGGCCCACTACGCCGACCTCGTCGAAGCCGCCCGGCCCGAAGGCGCCTGCCTCCTCCTCGGCTACTCCCTCGGCGGCAACGTCGCCTTCGAGACGGCGAAGGAGCTGGAGCGGCGCGGCCGACGGGTGGGCCATGTCGTCATCCTCGACTCCCGCCGCATCATGGAGCGTTACGAGCCCGGGGACGAGGGGATCCGCGTGTTCGAGGTCGAACTCGCCGACCACCTGCGCAAACACACCGGGTCGGACGCCGTCGCCCAGGAAACCCTCGCGCACGCCGCGGAGTACCTCGCCTTCTGCGGCCGCACCCCCAACACCGGAACGGTGACCGCGCCGGTCAGCGTGATCACCGACGAGGAGAAGACCGCCCTGTACGCGGCCGGCGAGCACGGCACCTGGCACGGCAGCTCCACCGGCACCGTCGTCGTACTGCGCGGCTCCGGCGTCCATGCCGACATGCTCGACCCCAAGCACCTCGCCCGCAACGCCGCCCTGGTCCGCACCGTACTGACGGGAGACACGGCCCATGGCGGATGACACGAGCACGCTCCGAGACACGGCTGACGACTGGAGCAGCCGCGAGCGCACCCCCGGCACCCCGCCCCGCGTGATCGTCATCGGCGCGGGTGTGGCCGGACTCTCCACCGGCTGCTACGCCCAGATGAGCGGAGCCCGTACGCGGATCTTCGAGAAGCACGTGCTGCCCGGCGGCTGCTGCACCGCCTGGTCGCGGGACGGCTACCTCTTCGACTACTGCATCGAGTGGCTGATCGGCACCGCGCCCGGCAACGAGGCCCACCAGGTCTGGCGGGAGCTGGGCGCCCTCGACGGCAAGACCGTCACCAACTTCGAGCTGTTCAACAAGGTCGAGGACGAGAGCGGCCGTTCGGTGACCTTCTACAACGACCCGGACCGCCTGGAGGCCCACCTGCTGGCGGTCTCACCCGTCGACGCGCCCGTGATCCGGGCCTTCACCCGGGACCTGAAGCGGTTCATCGCCATCGACCTGTACCCGTTCCTGACGGCACCGGCCCTGCGGACCGTACGGGAGCGGGCGGCGACCCTGCGCACGGTGCTGCCGGCCTTCCGCCTCTTCTGGCGGACGGCCGCCACCCCGATGCACGTCTTCGCCGACAAGTTCCAGGACCCGCTGCTGCGCCGGGCCTTCCGCAACATCTTCTTCCAGGACCCGGAGGGCTTCCCGCTCCTGCCGTACCTGTTCAACATGGCGGCGGCGTACCACCTCAACGCCGGTTTCCCGCAAGGAGGTTCACTGGGCCTCTCGCGCTCGATCGAGGAGCGCTACCTGGGCCTGGGCGGACACGTCACCTACCGGGCCCGTACGGAGAGGATCCTGGTCGAGAACGACCGGGCGATCGGCGTAGAACTCCGCAACGGCAAACGCTACTTCGCTGAGCACGTCGTCTCCGCGGCCGACGGCCACTCAACCGTCCACGGGCTGCTCGGCGGCCGGTACACCGGCCCCAGGATCGACAAGCTCTACACCGACCTCCTCCAACGCCCCGGCACCCTCTTTCCCGCGGTCGTCTCCGCCTTCGTAGGCCTGCGCGGCGACTTCGACCCAGGCGAGGCCCACAGCACCACCCACCTCCTGACCGACGAGGACGGCAGGCGGCTCCCCGGCGCCCTGCAGAACAGCCTGGTCGTCCAGGCGCGCTCCCGCTACTCCGACGGCTTCGCGCCCCCCGGCCGCTCCGTCCTGCACTGCACCTACTTCAGCGACTACGCCTACTGGAAGGAGCTGCGCACCCGCAACCGCAAGGAGTACCGGCAACGCAAACACGAGGTCGCCGACTTCGTCCGCACCTTCCTGGAGCGCCGCTCCCCGGGCATCACCGACCGCATCGACCTCGTCGACGTCGCCTCGCCCGCCACCACCCACCGGTACACCGGCAACCACAACGGCTCCATCCTCGCCTGGAAGGCCTTCTCCGACGCCGATGACGTCTCCGCCCGCCTGGTCGGCCGGGACCGGATGCGGCTCCCCGGCCTCACCGGCTTCTCCATGGCCGGGCAGTGGGTCGGCATGGGCGGCCTGATCCGCGCCGCCTCCACCGGCCGCTTCGCCGTCCAGTACCTCTGCCGCGAAATCGGCCTGGAATTCCGGGCGTGGGAGAGCGAGGCCACCGAGCCCTGGCACCCCGGGAAGCTGGGCCGGCTGCCCCAGCTCGACCGGTGGTCAGCACGGGAGGAAACCAGTTCATGACCACGTCCACGACCGACACGACCCGGCGGCCCCGCGAGTCGATGATCATCATCGGCGGCGGCCTCGGCGGCCTCTCCACCGGCTGCTACGCCCGTATGAACGGCTACCGCACCCATATCCTGGAGATGCACGAACTGCCCGGCGGCTGCTGCACCGCCTGGGAGCGCGGCGGCTTCACCCTGGACGCCTGCGTCAGCTGGCTCCTCGGCAGCGGCCCCGGCAACGAGATGCACCGGATCTGGCTGGAGCTGGGCGCGTTGCAGGGCAAGGAGATCCGCCACTTCGACGTGTTCAACATCGTGCGCGGACAGGACGGGCGGGCCGTCCATTTCTACTCCGACCCGGACCGGCTGGAGGCCCACCTCATCGGGATCTCCCCGGCCGACGCCCGTACCGTACGCAGGTTCTGCGCCCAACTGCGCAGCTTTCGCAAGGCCCTTGCCGTCTACCCGTTTCTCAAGCCCGTCGGCCTGATGGGCCGCGTGGAGCGCTGGCGGATGCTCGCGTCGTTCCTCCCCTACGCCAACGCCGTCCGCACCACGATCACCGTCCTGATGGCCGACTACTCGGCGAAGTTCAAGGACCCGCTCCTGCGGGAGGCGTTCAACTTCATCCTGTACGAGAAGCACCCCAACTTCCCTGTCCTGCCCTTCCACTTCCAGCTCGCCTCCCACGCCAACCTTTCCGCGGGCGTTCCCGAAGGCGGCTCCCTCGGCCTCGCCCGGTCGATCGAGGCCCGCTACCGCCGGCTCGGCGGGGAGATCTCGTACAACACGAAGGTCGAGACGGTCATCGTCGAGGACGACCGCGCGGTGGGCGTCCGGCTCAGCGACGGCAGCGAACTGCGCGCGGACATCGTGGTGTCGGCCTGCGACGGCTACACCACCACCATGAGGTTCCTGGAGGGGAGGTACCTGGTAGAGGAGTACCGCAAGCTCTACACCCGGACCATCCACGAACCGGGCATGGTCTTTCCCGGCTACTTCACTCTCTTCCTCGGTCTCTCCCGCCCCTTCCCGGAAGGGGACCCCTGCACGACCTACCTGCTCGACGAGGCCACGGCGGCGAAGCTCACCGGTATCCGCCACGCCAGCGTCAACGTCCAGTTCCGCAACCGCCATTACCCCGAACTCTCCCCGGAGGGCACCACCGTCGTCTACGCCACCTACTTCTGCGACATCGCCCCCTGGCGGGCCCTGGACGAGGGCCCCGAACAGGTCACCCGCTCCCGCGGCGGCCAGGAGCTGCACACCCTGCCCGTGCGCCACGGCCGCGGCTACTATGCGGCCAAACGGCGCGCACGCGAGACGCTCGTGGACTTCCTGGAGCAGCGCTTCCCGGGCCTGCGCGACGCCATCGTCGTACGCGACGTCTCCAGCCCGCTCACCCAGGTCCGCTACACCGGCAACTACGACGGTACGGTGCTCGGCTGGCAGCCGTTCGTCGAGAGCGGCGAGACCCTCGAAGAGCTGGTCAAGAAGTACGGCCCGGGGCTGCCGGGCCTGGCGAACTTCTACCAGTCCGGCGTATGGGCCACCACCGGCGGGCTGATCCGGGCGGCCGCAGCCGGACGCCACGTCACGCAGTTCATCTGCCGCGACGACGGAAAGCCCTTCACCGCGTCGGTCGACCTCACCGCGCCCCCGCCGACCCACCGCGTCATCCCCGTACCGGCCGGCCGAGGGGCCACCGCCGTACCGACGACAGGGAAGAGCACATGAAGATCGCGAAATGGGTGGTCCGCGAGCACGTCGACGGCGTGCCCGACGTGGACCGCGTCTACGAGAAGGTCGTCGAGAACGTCGACGTGACCCTGGCCCCCGACGAGATGCTCCTGCGCACGCTGTACGTCTCCGTCGACCCCTACCTCCAGGGCATCGCGCTCGACACCCCGATCGGGGCCCACATGGGCGCCGACTCGATCATGGAGGTCGTCGAGGCCGGACCGCGCGCCGCCCACGGCGTCGGCGACCTCGTGCAGGGCTTCGGCGGCTGGCGGTCCCATGTCGTCTCCACCGGGGAGGCCGAACTCTGGCAGACCGGCACGTTCCCCATGGTCTTCCCGGCCTACCGCAGGCTCGACCCGCACTGGTACGACGACGCGCTGCCGCTCCCGACCGCGCTGAGCGTGATGGGCGGCCCGGGGATGACGGCCTGGGGGACCCTGGCCAAGTACATGACGGTGGCCCCCGGGGACACCTTCGTCATCAGCGGGGCCTCCGGCGCGGTCGGCGCACTCGTCGGCCAGCTCGCCGCGCTCGCGGGCGCCCGCGTCATCGGGACCACCTCGTCCCCGCAGAAGGCGGAGTACCTCCTCGGCCTCGGCTTCGACACGGTCGTCGTCTACCGGCACACCGACAGCGCCGGCATTGTCCGTGAGGCGCTGACCCGGGCGGCCCCCGACGGGGTCGACCGCTACTTCGACAACCTCGGCGGCACGGTCACCGACGTGGTGTTCTCCATGCTCAGGGTCGGCAGCCAGGTGGCGGTGTGCTGGCAGTGGGCGACCCAGGTCGGCAACGAGGACACCGGCCCGCGCCTGCTGCCCTACCTGATGTTCCCGCGTGCGACGGTCCGGGGGATCTTCTCGCTGGAGTGGTTCACCGAGCAGAACTGGAAGGACCTCCACGCGGAGCTGGGCGGCCGGGTCCGGCGTGGGGAGGTCGTCTGCGACCACACCCTCCACCACGGCTTCGACGCCATCCCCGCCGCCTACGGGAGCCTCTACCGCGACCGGGCGGACCACCGGGGCAAGGTGCTGGTCGCGCTGTGAGGACCGGCGAGGCTCAACCGCTGCGTCTGTCGAAGGAGTTCACGATGGCCACCACCGACCCGTCGACCCTGGTCCCCCTGCACCGCCTGCGCTTCGAGGAACCGGGCCCACCCCGGCTGGGGGAGCTGCCGGGCGGCGCCCCCGCCTGGCTGGTCAGCCGGTACGCCGACGTCCGCCAGGTGCTCTCCGACCCGCGCTTCGGCCGGTCCCGGCTGTACGCGGCGGACGCACCCGCCCTCTCCGACGTACCGGACCTCGTGAACAACCCCGACCTGATGTTCAACCAGGACGGCCCCGACCACCTGCGGCTGCGCCGGACCCTGCGCCGCGCCTTCACCCCGAGGGCCGTCGCCCGCTGGCGGCCGTGGATCGCCGCCATCGTGGAACAGCTCCTGGGCCGGCTGGAGAGCCGCCCCCACCCGGTCGACGTGGTCGAGGAGTTCACCCTCCCTCTCCCCGTGGCAGTGATCAGCCGGCTGATGGGCCTGGACGAGTCCGCGCGCGACCGGATGCGCCACTGGAGCGAGCACGCCTTCTCCGACGGCTCTCACTCCGGGGAGGAGGTGGAGTCCGTACTGAAGGAGTTCAGCGGGTTCGGCGCGGAGCTCCTCACGGAGCGGCGGCGCGCCCCCGGCGACGACCTCATCAGCAGCCTGGTGCGGGCGGCCGACGCGGAGGGCGGGCTCCCCGAGGCGCAGTTGGTGAGCCTGGTGTGCGGGCTCGTCGTCGGGGGCCACGACAGCACGATGACCATGCTGGGCAACGCTTTGCTCTACCTCCTCGGCGAGCGCCCGGAGAGCTGGCCCCGCATCGGCGCGGACGAGGAGGCGGCCGGAAGGGCGGCGGACCGGCTCATCCACCTCGTCCCGTTGGGCGACGACCGGGGAACGGCACGCCACGCGGCCGTCGACACCGAGGTCGGCGGGGTGGTGATCCCGGCGGGTGCGGTCGTCCTGGCGGACTGCGGCGCGGCCAACCGCGACCCGGCGGTCTTCCCCCGCCGCACCCGCGACGACCTGTTCGCCCCCCTGGAGGCCCCCACCCTCTCCTTCGGGGCCGGGGCCCACTACTGCCTGGGCGCCTGGCTGGCCCGTACGGAACTCCAGATCGCCCTGCACCGCCTGGCCGCCCGCTTCCCGGGCCTGCGCCTGACGGAGCCCGCGGACGCGGTGCTCTGGCGCACCGGAACGACGTCCCGCAGTCCGCGGAGGCTGGGGGTGCGCTGGTAGGACGGACCGGCCTCAGCGGACCTGTGCGAAGCTCGGGCCGTAGTCGCCGGCCTTGACGCGCAGCGTCTCGTACCCGTCGTCTCCGGCTTGGGCGGGACCTTGAGCTGCCCGTCAAAGGAGCTGTCGAGTACGTCCTTCTGCGGGCCGTCCACGCTACGGGCAGTTCGCAGCGCCCCGCCCGCCCCACGGGCACCTGACGGTGGCCCAGACGAGAAGGGGGCGTAGCGCGACTGTGACGCGCGAGGCGCCACCGGCCGGTCCCTGCCGCCATCCGGCAGGCCTGTCCGGCCCCTGTCAGGGAACACGGCGTAACGCCGGGGAAGAACACGCTTCCCCGGCCCGCCGTCCGGCGGAGGACCGGGGGGACCCGATGCCGACCACCACGCCCGCGAGAGCCGCCGACCCGTCCGGAGCCCTGGCTCCGCCACGCCTGGGCCACTCGCCGGCCCTGAGCAGCGGCGCCGGCCGCGCGGCGGCGCGGCTCGCGGCGTTCGCGGTCTGCCAGGCGGCGATGATCGCGGGACTCGGCCTGCTGATCACCGGGCCGGCGCGGAACCTGTGGCCGCTCTCCGCCGAGGACGCGTTGAACGACGCCTTCGCACGGGTACGTACGGACGCCCTGACCACCGCATCGGCGATCGCCTCAGGGGCGGGGGACACCGCCACCGTCGTCGGCCTCACCGTCCTGTGCTGCCTGGCTCTCCTCGTGGTGCCCCCGCTTCCCCGGTGGCGCGCGGCGCTCTTCCTGGCCCTGGCCGTCTGGCTCCAGTCCCTGGTCTTCCTGCTCATCACGGAGGCCGTGGACCGGACGCGCCCGGACGTGGAGCGTCTGGACGCCTCGCCTCCGACGTCGAGTTACACCTCCGGGCACACCGGGGCGGCCACCGCGCTCTACGCCGGGCTGGCCGTCCTGGTGCTGTCCCGCGTCCGTGGCCGCTGGGGCAGGCCGGTGGGCGTCCTCCTGCTGCTGATCCCGCTCCTGGTGGGGTTGGCCCGGCTCTACCGCGGCATGCACCATCCCAGCGATGTGGCGGCGGGGCTGCTCAACGGCACGCTCTCGCTCATCGTCGTCGGCCGTGCCGTGCTCGCCGACGACGCCTGGGCCGCACGGCCCCCGGCCGACGCGGTGGACATCGCCGTGGCGGCCGCCGAGAGCCGGCCCGGTCCGTCGCGCGAGCCCGCCGTGGTGATCGTCAATCCGACCGTCACCGACACCGCCACCTGCGACCGGCTGCGGCTCGTCCTCGCGCAACGGGGGCATGCGGGCGTGACGTTCGTGGAGACCACCGAGCGCGACACCGGGGGCGGCCAGGCAGCCGACGCGGTCCGTGGCGGAGCGGGCCTCGTGGTGGCGTGCGGCGGCGACGGCACCGTCCGAGCGGTCGCCGACGCCCTGGCCGGAACCGGCGTCAGGTTGGCCGTCGTGCCCTGCGGTACGGGCAACCTGCTGGCCCGGAACCTCGGGCTGCCCCTCGACCCCGCCGACGCCCTGGCCGCCGGGCTCACCGGTGAACCCCGGGCGCTGGACCTCGGCACCATCAGCGGCGACGGGATCGCCCGCACGCACTTCACGGCCATGGCGGGAGCCGGACTCGACGCGGCGGTGATGCGGTCCACCTCCGACCGCGCCAAGGCGGCGCTCGGCTGGCCCGCCTACGTCCTGGCCGGACTCGGCGAACTGCGGGGTCCCCGGATGCGGCTGGCGGTCACACTCGACGGCGCACCGGCGCTGCACCGCACCGCCCGCATGGTCCTCATCGCCAACATCGGCACCGTCCAGGGCGGTACGGCCCTCGTCCCCGGCGCCCGGCCCGACGACGGGCTGCTGGACCTGGCGGTCTTCGACCCCCGAGGTGCGGGCGGCTGGCTGCGTGCGGCGGGGGTGCTGCTGCGCGGATCGCGGCCCTCCGGCAGCGGACCCGCTCCCGGAGCCCGCCGGGGCCCGGTCGAGTTCCTCACCTTCCGCCGCGCCGAACTGGCCTTCACCCGGCCCCAGCCCCGCGAAGTGGACGGTGACCTGGTGGCCCCCGGCCGGAGGATCACCGTGGAGGTCAGGCCCGGCGCCCTCACCGTCCTGCTGCCGGCAGGGGAGAAGTGATGGGATCCACCGTTCTGCTGCCGGCAGGGGAGAAGTGATGGGATCCACTGTTCTGCTGCCCGCACGGGAGAAGTGATGGGAACCGCGACCCGGGTGCCGGTCACCCATGACATGACGGGCGACGAACTCTCCGCCGACGAAGCCCTCGTGGCGCTCCGCCGGTACGGCCGCTGGCCCCTGCTGCGCGACGCCTTCGTACGCTTCCGTTACGCCGACGGCTTCAGCCACTCCCGCGCGCTGGCCCTCCAGACGATCCTGGCGATCATCCCGCTGGTGATCGCCTTCGTCGGCCTCTCCACCGCTCTGCACACCGAGAACGTCGGAAGACTCGCCGAGCTGACGATCCGCAGCCTGAGCGAAGGGCCGAGCGCTCCTGTGGTGGACGAGGCGCTGGACCGCAACCGGCGAGGCGACGGTGAAGGTGCCGAGATCGCCCTGTGGTTCGGACTCCTCTTCTCCCTGGTCAACGTCACGACGGCGATGTGCCAGATCGAGCGCGGCGCCAACCGGATCTACGGTGTGGAGCGGGACCGGGTCTTCCACCGCAAGTACCTGCGGGGCTTGGTCATGTCGTTGAGCGCCGGGATACCGCTCGGCATCGCCTCGATCATGATCGTGGCCGGCGGCGACCTCGTGACGGCCGCCACCACCGTCTACGGACTCGGCGACGGCGCACGCACGGCCTGGGACCTGCTCCGCATCCCGCTCGGCCTGCTGCTCGCCCTGATCTCCGCCAGCGCGATCTTCCGGCGCTCGCCGCGCCGCCGACAGCCCGGGTACACCTGGCTCGCGTTCGGCGCCGCCGTGTACCTGGTGCTCTGGACCCTGCTGACCTGGCTGCTCAGCCTCTACCTCCAGCTCAGCGGCTCCTTCGACACGGTCTACGGACCGCTGAGCCTCTTCATGGCCCTGCTCCTGTGGTCCTACCTGACCTCCCTGTCCCTCTTCCTCGGACTGTCCTTCGCCGCCCAGCTGGAAGCCGTACGCGCGGGGAAACCCGGCCCGATCACCGCCGACCCGGGAACCTGACATGCCGACACGCGCCACCACCCCGCACACCCAGGAGCAGCGCACCCGCCGCGCCGACCGCCGGTTCGGCATCCGCCTGTTGGGAGCCGCGGCCGCCACGGCCGCCGCCGCGGTCCCCTTCGCTCTGCTGCTCGTCCTCGTCGAGGCGAGCTGGCCCCCACTGCGGCGCGTCGACGCGGGGGCGGCCCGCCGCCTGCACGAGGTCGCCCTCGAACACCCGGCGTGGACCGGCACGCTGCGGATCCTGTCCGACTGGGTGTGGGACCCGGCGACCCTGCGTATCGCCGTCGCGCTGCTCACGCTCTGGCTCCTGCACCGGCGGGCCTGGCGCCTCGCGGCCTGGGCGGCGGTGACGGCGACCGGCGGAGCGCTGACAGGCGTGCTCGTCAAGGTGGTCGTGGAGCGGGCGAGGCCGTCGCTGGAGGATCCGGTCGCGCGGGCACCCGGCTACTCCTTCCCCTCCGGGCACGCGATGACGGCGACCACCTCGTTCGCCGTCCTGCTCCTGGTGCTGCTGCCGATGGTCCCGCGCGCCTGGCGTGCGCTCTGCTGGGGTGTGGCGGGGGTGTCGGTCCTGGGCGTGGGCTTCACCCGGATCGCGCTCGGAGTGCACTGGTTCAGCGACGTCATCGGCGGCTGGCTGCTGGGCGCCGCCGTGGTGGTCCTGACCGGCTGGGCCTTCGAGGCCTGGCGAGCGGATTCCGGCCGCCGGACCGGCGTGGCCGAGGGCCTGGAACCCGAGCTCACCGACGACGACCCGGAGCCGCCGGTACCGTCCCGCCACGGGTGAGTCCCCGAAACCGTACCGCTCAGCGGCCGGGCGCCCCCGCGCGCAGCCCGTCCATCACGAAGCCCAGCAGCCGGGCGGCCCGTGGCTGCCAGTCCTCCTGCGGGTCGAGCTGCCAGAGGCCGGCGATGGCCAGGAAGAAGTCGTCCGCCGTCACCCCCGCGCGGATGGTGCCGGCCTCCTCGTTGGCGCGGAGCAGCGTTCCGGCTGCCTCCAGCACCGGGGCGGGGCCGGGCTTGGCCGGGCCGCCCGGGGCGCTGGTGACCAGCCGGATGGCGTCCGCCAGGCCGGCCTTGGTCATGGCGAACCCGGCGAGCCGGTCCATCCACTCGCGCAGGGCGGCTTCGGGTTCACGGTTGCTCAGCAACTCAGCTGCTGCGTCAGCCACTTGCTGCATCTCGTAGCGGTAGATCTCCAGGACGAGCGCTTCACGGTGCGGGAAGTTGCGGTAGAAGGTGCCCTGCCCGACGCCGGCCTTCTTGGCGATCGTGCTCAGCGGGACGTCCGGGCGCACCGTCAGTTCGGCCATGGCGACGCGCAGGATGCGCTCGCGGTTGCGCACCGCGTCCGAACGCGCGGGCGCGTCCTTCCTCGGCTGGGACACGCGTCCTCCTCCACGGGTTCGTGGCCGAATCCCGTCCTTGTTAAGCGGACAGCTGTCCGTTACGTTGAATGATGAAGCGGACAGTGGTCCGGTTAGGGCCACCTTAGCGCGGCCCGCCACCTGTAGGCACCCGGTGGCGGCTCCCGGACCGCTGCCGCACGCCGATCTCCTGTCACCGGACACCGAAGAAGGCTGATCATGGCCCCAGCACCCCCGTCGACCTCGAGCGCCATCATCCTGAACATCAACGGCGAGAAGCGCCACCTGTCCGTCGACCACCGCACCACACTGCTCGACGCCCTGCGCGAGCGCCTAGACCTCACCGGCACCAAGAAGGGCTGCGACAGGGGCAGTGCGGGGCCTGCACCGTCCTGCTCGACCGACGCCGCCAAGTCGCCTGCCTCACCCTCGCCGTCGCGGCCGAGGGGCGTGAGATCACCACCATCGAAGGCGTCGCCGACGGCGACGAGCTGCACCCCGTCCAGCAGGCATTCCTCGACCTCGACGGCTACCAGTGCGGCTACTGCACGCCCGGCCAGATCTGCTCGGCCATCGCGGTCATCGAGGAGCACGCGGCCGGCTGGCCGAGCGCCGCCACCGACGACGTACGCCCCGAGGCGGCACCACCACCGCTGACGCCCGACGAGATCCGCGAACGGATGAGCGGCAACCTGTGCCGCTGCGGCGCGTACGTCTCGATCGTCCAGGCCGTCTCCCGTGGTGCCCAGGCTCACGTGGAGTCCCGTACGACAGCAGCCGAGGAGGCCCCCGCGTGAAGGAGTTCGACTACCGGCGCGCCCACGACGTCACCGGCGCGGTCGCTCTGCTCGCGGCCGACCCGGACGCACGGTTCCTCGCCGGCGGCACCAACCTCGTCGACCTGATGAAGACCGGCGTCGAACGGCCCGGCCTGCTCATCGACGTGACAGAACTCCCCCTGGAACAAGTCGAGTCCACCGCGGACGGTGGTCTGCGTATCGGAGCGACCGTCACCAACAGCGACCTCGCCGCCCACCCCGAAGTCCGCCGCCGGTACCCGGCGTTGACGCAGGCGATCCTGGCCGGCGCCTCCGGGCAGCTGCGCAACATGGCCACCGTCGGCGGCAACCTGCTCCAGCGCACGCGCTGCGGCTACTTCTCCGACGTGAGCGGGCCCTGCAACAAGCGCGTCCCGGGCAGCGGTTGCCCGGCCGTCACCGGTGAGCACCACGACCACGCGGTCCTCGGCGCCTCCGGCCACTGCGTGGCCGTGCACCCCTCCGACATGGGCGTGGCCCTGACGGCGTTCGACGCCCAGGTCGCGTACGAGACCCTCGACGGGCCGGGCGAGATGCCGCTCACCGGCCTCTACCTCCCCGTCGGTGACACCCCGCACCGGGAAACCGCCCTGCCGCCCGGCGCGTTGATCACGCACATCACCCTCCCCGGGGCGCCCGTCGCCGCCCGCTCCCGCTATCGCAAGGTGCGTGAAAGGGCCTCGTACGCCTTCGCCATCGGCTCCGTCGCCGCCGCGCTCGACGTCGAGGACGGACGTGTACGCGAAGTCCGGCTCGCGCTCGGGGCCGTCGCCTCCCGGCCTTGGCGCGCCCGCGCGGCCGAAGCCGTCCTGACCGGCGCACCGGCCACCGGCGAGACCTTCGCCGCCGCCGCGGACGCCGAACTCGCCGCCGCCAGGCCGCTGCCCGACAACGAGTACAAGGTGACCCTCATGCGCAACCTGGTGGTCTCGCTCCTGACCGAACTGGCCGAAGGGGACGCCCGATGACCACGCCAACGCCGGGCCCCAGGGCGCTGCGCGCCGTCGGCACCGCCCGCACCCGCGTCGAGGGCCGCGACAAGGTCACCGGCGCCGCGCGCTACGCGGGCGAGATTCCCTTCGCCGACCTGGCCCACGGCTGGCTGGTGCTCTCCACGACCACGCGCGGACGCATCCGTACGATCGACACCGCCCCGGTCCTCTCCATGCCGGGCGTCCTCGCCGTGCTCCACCACGCCAACGCCCCACGCCTGAACACCGATTACGTCGGCATGCTCGGCACCCCGCCGGACCCGACCGCCGCCGTCTTCCAGGACGGCGAGGTGCCCTTCGCCGGCTGGCCGGTCGCGCTGGTCGTCGCCGAGACTCCCGAACAGGCCAGGGAGGCCGCCGAGGCGCTGGAGGTGGCGTACGACGAGGCGCCGCACGCCACCGTGCTGATCGCCGACGACCCCGCCGCCTACGCTGCCGCAGGTCACATGCCCGCGGAGACGGAGAAGGGCGACCTGGAGGCCGAACTCGCGTGCTCCGCCGTCGTGCTGGACGAGGAGTACACAACTCCCGAGGAACAGCACAGCATGATGGAGCCGCACGCGGCGACCGCGATGTGGGACGGCGGCCGGCTGGAGGTCGTCGACTCCAACCAGGGCGCCGGTTGGGTCCAGTCCGAGCTGGCCGCGATGTTCTCTCTCGACGCGTCCGCGGTGCGGGTGCGATCCGAACACATCGGCGGCGGCTTCGGCAGCAAGGGCCTCCGCGCCCACCAGGTGTCCGCCGTCATGGCCGCCACTGCCTTGCAGCGGCCTGTACGCGTGGTCATGACGAGGCGCCAGACCTTTTCGCTGGCCGGTTACCGCAGCCCCACCACCCAGCGGGTCAGACTCGGCGCGGACCCCGACGGCAGGCTCCGCGCCCTGGAGCACCGCTCGCTCAACCAGACCTCGACCGTGTACGAGTTCGTGGAGCCGAGCGCGGGCGTCGCCCGGGTGATGTACGACGCCGACGCCCACCGTACGGCCAACCACGTCGTACGGCTCGACGTGCCGTCCCCGACCTGGATGCGGGCGCCCGGCGAGGCGCCGGGGTCGTTCGCGATCGAGTCGGCCATCGACGAACTCGCCGTACGCGCCGGTATCGACCCGGTCGATCTCCGCCTGCGCAACGAGCCCGAGGCCGGCCCTGTCTCCGGCCTCCCCTTCAGCACCCACAACCTGGCCGACTGCCTCCGCGAGGGTGCCCGCCGCTTCGGCTGGTCGGACCGCGACCCGCGTCCCGGCGTCCGCCGCGACGGCCGCTGGCTGCTGGGCACCGGTATGGCGGCAGCCTCCTTCGGCGCCGGAGCCATGCCCTCCACGGCCCTGCTCACGGCGGAGGTGGACGGCTCCTACACCGTACGGATCGCCGCCGCCGACATCGGCACCGGCGCCCGTACCGCGCTCACCCTGATCGCCGCCGACGCCCTGGAGACCACGCCCGAACGCGTCCGGGTCCGCATCGGCGACAGCGACTTCGGCCCCGCGATGATCGCCGGCGGATCCATGGGGACCCGCTCCTGGGCCTGGGCGATCACGGCGGCCGCCGCCGAACTGAGGGAGCGGCTCGCGGCGGCCCCGGACCTCCCGCCGGAGGGGATCACCGTACGCTCCGACACCACCGAGGCCCTCGGCGCCCTCACACAGAAGGAACGGCACGCCTTCGGCGCCCAGTTCGCGGAGGTCGCCGTGGACACCGCCACCGGCGAGGTCCGGGTCCGCCGCATGCTGGGCATCTTCGCCGCGGGCCGGATCGTCAACCCGCTGACCGCCCGCAACCAGCTGGTCGGCGGGATGACTTGGGGCATCTCCATGGCCCTTCACGAGGAAGCGGTCCGCGACCGGAACACCGGCCGCCACTACGCTCCCGACCTCGCCGGCTACCACGTGGCCACGCACGCCGACATCCCGGACATCGAGGCGGACTGGGTGGAGGACCACGACCCTGACGACCCGGTCGGCATCAAGGGCGTCGGGGAGATCGGCATCGTGGGCGCGGCGGCGGCCGTCGCCAACGCGGTCTGGCACGCCACCGGCGTACGTCACCGGCACCTGCCGATCCGCCCGGGCCGCATCCTCACCACATCGGCATCGGCGCCGTTGTCCGCGGGCGGGGGAGCGGCGGATGCTTGACATCGCCGACGCGCTGCACCGCTGGGCGGCCGAGGGCCGGGAGTTCGCGGTCGCCACCGTCGTCTCCGTCGACGGCAGCGCCCCGCGCGGTCCCGGTGCCGCGCTGGCGGTCGACAGCGAGGGCACGGCCATCGGCTCGGTCTCCGGCGGATGTGTGGAGGGCGCGGTCTACGAACTGTGCCGACAGGCCCTTCAGGACGGCAGGTCCGTCCGCGAGCGCTTCGGCTACAGCGACGAGGACGCCTTCGCGGTAGGCCTGACCTGTGGCGGGGTCGTCGACATCCTGGTCACACCGGTCCGTGCGGACGCTCGGGAACGGGCGGTACTGGCGGCCGCACTGTCCGCCGCCACCTACGGAGAGGCGGCGGCCCTCGCCCGGGTGGTACACGGCCCGGCGCAGCTGCTCGGGCGGGCCCTGCTGGTCCGCCCCGACGGCAGCCACGAGGGCGGGCTCGGCGGCCCCGACGACCTGGACCGTACGGCAGCGGCCGAGGCCCGGGCGCTCCTGCACGCCGGCCGGACCGGCACCGTCACCCTCTCCGAGGACGGCTCGCACTGCCCCGGCGGGCTCATCCTGCTCGTCGAGTGCAGCGTGGAGCCGCCCCGCATGATCGTGTTCGGGGCAGTCGACTTCGCCGCGGCCCTGGTGCGGGTCGGCAAGTTCCTGGGCCACCACGTCACGGTGTGCGACGCCCGGCCGGTCTTCGCCACCCGGGCCCGCTTCCCCGAGGCGGACGAGGTCGTCGTCGACTGGCCGCACCGCTATCTGCGCGAGACCCGGACCGACAGGCGCACGGTGCTGTGCGTCCTCACCCACGAAGCCCGGTTCGACGTACCGCTGCTCACGGAGGCGCTGCGGAGGCCCGTCGCGTTCATCGGCGCGATGGGGTCGCGCCGGACCCACGAGGACCGGCTGCGGCGGCTGCGCGAGGCGGGGCTGGACGAGGGCGAGCTGGCGCGCCTGCGGTCACCCGTCGGCCTGGACCTCGGGGCCCGTACGCCCGAGGAGACGGCCCTGTCCATCGCCGCGGAGATCGTCGCGGCCCGGCGCGGCGGGACGGGCCTGCCGCTGACCGGCGGGGCGGAGCCCATCCACCGGGACCTGGCGCGGGCGGCGGCCTGAGGGCTACCCGGGCCGGTCGGTCTCAGCGCAGGCGCCGAATGCGGACCGGCCCGTGCGCCTCGTCCGGATCGATGGGCCGGCCACCCTGGGTGATCTCCACCTCGCCGGCCGCCACGAGCCGCCCCGCTGCCCGGCGGGCCGGCTCCATGAGTGCGCGCCAGCCGTCGTCGTCCCCGTCGTAGACCGCTCGCGCGGCGTCGGACGGGCAAATCGTCGCGGTGGGCGCGCGTCCGTTCAGCAATTCCAGGATGGCGTGTTCGAGCCGCTGTTCGTTCTGCTGCCCGGTTTCGGTCATGCGGTGATTGTCCCATTCGCTGAGAAACGTCGCGCGCGGAGCGCCCGGGCAGTCTCCGCAAGGCACGGGTACCGCTCCGTACCCCATCTCCGCCGAGACCGAGCGGCGGTGCGTGCGCATGCTCGCCGACCTCTTCCACGCGCCGGGTGCAACGCCGGGGTGACGGACACCGGGCTCGGCCGATTGCCGCGGATCCGACCACCGTTACGGGAACGGTCCTCACGACCGCCCGGCACGCTGTTCACCCGCCTGGTTCGCCCGGGTCGCGGGCCGTGCACCGCCTCGGTTTGCTGGTGGCCATGGGCGACGGCGGACGGCTCCCGGCCGAGAGGCGCAGCGAGCTGGACGAACTGCGCCGGCGGGTGAACGTCCTGGAGGGCGCGGGACCGTCGGGGCCCCCGAGAGGTCGTCTGCTCCGCTCGTTCGCTTCGGTCCTGCTCGTCCTTTTCGCCGCACTGCTGGCGATGCTGTCCGTCGTCGCCGTGTGGGCGAACAGCGTCGTGCAGGACACGGACCGCTACGTCGCCACCGTCGGACCGCTGGCGAGCGATCCCGATGTGCAGGGGGCGGTCACCGACCGCGTCACCGACGTCGTACTGGCGCATGTCGACGTGGACGCGCTCGTCAAGCAACTGACGGACGCCGCCGCGGAGCAGGGCGTCCCACCGCGGTTGGCCGCACTGCTCGGCGATCTGGACGGTCCGATCTCGGACGGTCTCGAACGGTTGGTCAGGAACGCGGTGGAGCAGGCGGTCACCAGCGGTGCCTTCGAAGCGGTCTGGGTGGACGCCAACCGCAGGGCCCATTGGGCGATGGACAAGGCCCTGACGGGGCGATCCGACACCGCGGTCGAGCTGAAGGACGATGAGGTGGTCATCGACCTCGGCCCGGTTGTCGCCCAGGTGAAAGACCGGCTGGTCGAGGCCGGTTTCTCGCCCGCCGCGAAGATCCCGACCGTACACACGGACTTCGTGGTGTTCGCGTCGGAGGACGTCGGCAAGGTCAGGACGTCCATGAGAGTGCTGCAGATCCTCGGCGGCTGGCTGCCCGTCATCACGCTGCTGATTGCGGCGGCCGGAGTGTACTCGGCGTTCCACCGGCGGTACGCGGTCGTCGGGGCCGGGCTGGCCGTCTTCGCCGCCATGGTCGTTCTCGGAATCGGTCTCACCGTCGCCCGCGACGTCTATCTGGACCACCTGCCTCCCGGGGCGTCCCAGGCCGCGGCGGGAACCGTGTACGACGCCCTGGTGAAGTTCCTGCGAGCCGGTGTGCGGGCGCTCGCGGCGACCGCCCTCTTCACTGCCGCCGGTGCCTTCCTCTGCGGCTCGTCCCGCATCGCCGTCCTCACGCGCACCGCCTGCCGGAGGGGCATCGGCGCCTTGCGCGACGTGGCGACATCGGCAGGACTCCGCCTCGGAGCGGTGGGTCAATTCGTGCATCGTTTCAAGCGCTGGATCGGGGCGGTCATCCTGTTGATCGCCGCCGTGGTCCTGTTCACCTGGAGCTACCCGACGACGGCGGTCGTGGTGTGGACGCTGGTGATCGTCTTGGTGGGCCTGGCGATCCGCGAATTCCTGGACGACGGTCCCGCACCGCCCGCCGGCTCCCGGACCCGTTCCGTCACCCACTGACTCCCGAGTTCGTACCTGCCGAGGTGGGGACCTCGACGGGCCTTGCCGCGGACCCCTCCACCCTCACGCACCCCTATTCCGGGCCCTTCTGCGCCGCCTGCGCCTTCCCGGGCGGGCGGCGGGTTTTCAGGCGCGGTCCGGCGGGGAGCAGTTCGGCGGTGGCGAAGGAGGTCACCGCCGCCAGGACCACCACCGGAATCGTCTCGGAGTTGCCGAGCCCCCGGCGTCCAGGCGTGGGGGAGCGGTGGGGAAGCTGACGGAGAGGCTGCCGGTTTCCAGGCCGGTCCAGCGCCCGAAGCCGGTGAACACCACGGCTCCGACGCCGCTGGACAGCAGGGCGGGGAGCATGACGACGAACAGCCGCGGTCCGCCCACGCCCGCCATTTCGATCAGGAGGACGGCGGCAATGAGTGGGTTGCCGAAGATGGCGGCGATGACTGCCGCCGCACCGGCCGCGCCCAGCAGCGCGGTGCTCTGCGGGGTGGCCGGGGCGCGGACGAAGTGCCGGAAGAGCAGGGCCAGGCCGCCGCCCAGTGCGATCAGGGGCGCCTCGGGGCCGAGGACGGCGCCGAGCGGCAGGCTCGCGACCGCGGCGACGGGGGTCTCCCTCTTCGCGCGCGTACAGGAAGTAGGTGGCCGAGAACAGCAGCAGGAACAGCGGAACCGCGGTGCTCAGGGCCTCGACGGCACGGAGCCGCGGGCTCGGCAGCGGTCGTAGCAGGTGCGGGAGACGGGGTCGTGGAGGGCTGCGAACGCGGAGCGGAACATCGCTCGTTTCCGTTGACGGTTGCCGCCTGTGGGTGCGTGCTCGCCGTGGATCGACGTGCCGGACTGCCGGGTTGCCGGGGCGGGGCGGGCGTAGGAGTCCAGGTGGGCGGCGGTGGGAAGGCTGCTGCCGTCGCCGACGGCGGGCGGCGTCCGCAACGACCACGGCGTCCTTCGCGTCGGTCTTGGCCTCGCCGGGGTAGGGGTCGGCGATCCGGCGCATCGCCAGTCCCGGGCACGTAGGCGACCTGGCAGCCGGCGTCCCGGGCCACGGTCAGCGGGAGGGCGCCGATGAAGGCGGGCTGGTCCACACCCACCAGGTGCCGAACGTGGCCGTGAGCTTGTCGAAGACAGCCCGCAGCTTCGTTTCGCTGTTCGGCAGCTGCTTGTCGAACACCCCAGACCGAGGATGAGAAGGGGAGACGAGGGACTGGACGCCCATGGCTGCCTTGGTCCAGGAGGCCAGGGGCATCACGTCGGTGGGGCTGAAGGCGGTGGCGTCGGTGAACGCGAGGTAGAGGTAGTCGATGTAGCGGGGGTGCCCATCGGCGCTCGCCATCTCGGGGTTGAGCTGCTGAGGGAAGGCGAGCGCGAGGGTGCGGGGAGGGCTCTACGCACCGCTCGGCCATGCCGGCACGGCCGTCGCGGTTGCGTGTGCCGGGCTCCTCAGAGCGTCTGCCAGATCCGCGTCAGTGACGACGTGGTGAGGACCTGGTCCGGGCGCCCCTGTCCGGCGAGGCGGCCGTCCCGGAGCAGGAGGCAGGCGTCCGCCGCGCGGGCCACCTCGAGGTCGTGGGTGGCCTGGACGATCGTCACCCCGTCGGCGACGAGCGCCGTCAGCAGTGCCCCGATCCGGCCCCTCGCCTCCGGGTCCAGTCCGGTGGTCGGCTCGTCGAGGAGCAGTAGGTCCGACTCCTGAGCCAGACCCTGGGCGATGAGCGCGCGTTGCCGCTGCCCGCCCGAGAGCTCGCCCAGTTGGCGTGAGGCGAGGTCGCCGATGCCGAGCCGGTCGAGCATCGCGTCCACGGCCGCGTGGTCCCGTGCGGTCAGCCGCCGCCACGGACCACGCTCGCCCCAGCGTCCCATCTCCACGGTCTGCCGAACGGTGAGCGGAAGAGTGTCGCCGACCGCTCCGCGCTGCGGTACGAAGGCTGGCGGCCGGTCACCGGAGCGCAGGAGATCGCCGGATGTCGGCTTGATCACACCGGCGAGTACGCCGAGCAGGGTCGACTTGCCGCTGCCGTTCGGGCCGACGAGTGCCGTCGTTGTCAACTCTGCTATTTCTCCGCTGACTTGATGAAGTACTGGTCGCCCTGGATAGCCGGCACACAGCTCCGAGAAGCGGAGGGAGGTGTTCCGTTTGACGGGTGGCGCGGGTGAGGGGTGCAGTGTGTTGAACATGATTTTCATTGTAGTGTCCGAGGCATGGAATGGTTGACGGTCCCGTTCGAGGTGACCTTCGTGCAGCGGGCCCTGTGGGGCGGGATGCTGGTATCCGCTATCTGTGCGCTGGCGGGCACCTGGGTGGTGCTGAGGGGGATGGCCTTCCTCGGTGACGCCATGTCCCACGGGCTGCTGCCGGGGGTCGCGGTCGCCGCGCTCCTCGGGGGCAATCTGATGGTGGGCGCGGTGGTCAGCGCCGCCGTCATGACGGCAGGCGTCACCGCGCTGGGCCGTACGCCGAGGCTGTCGCAGGACACCGGCATCGGGCTGCTGTTCGTCGGCATGCTCTCGCTCGGCGTGATCATCGTGTCGCGCTCGCAGTCCTTCGCGGTCGACCTGACCGGATTCCTCTTCGGGGACGTCCTCGCGGTCAGGCAACAGGATCTCCTCGTGCTCGCGGCGGCGTTGCTCGCGGCGCTGGCAGTGTCGTTCCTCGGTCACCGTGCCTTCCTGGCCCTTGCGTTCGACTCGCGCAAGGCCCACACCCTGGGGCTGCGGCCGCGCCTGGCCCACGCTGTGCTCCTCGGCCTGCTCGGCCTGGCGATCGTCGCCTCGTTCCACATCGTGGGAACACTGCTCGTCCTCGGACTGCTCATCGCGCCGCCGGCGGCCGCTCTGCCCTGGGCTCGCTCCGTGCGCGGGGTCATGGTGCTCGCCGCCCTGCTCGGCACCCTGGCCACGTTCGGCGGCCTGCTGCTGTCCTGGCATCTGAGCACCGCAGCCGGCGCGACTGTCGCGGCCCTCGCGGTGGGTCTGTTCTTCCTCTCCCACGTGCTGTCCGGCCTGCGTGAACGCCGTAAGCGCCAGGTTCACTCCCCGGCGGCACCCCTGCTCGAAGCCAACTGAAAGAAGCCAGGCGATCAACATGAGCGTCCGCAGAAACGTCACTCCGTGGGCATCGGCCGCACTGGTACTCACCGCGCTGCTCACCACGAGCTGCGCGGGTGAGGAGCCCAACGCCGGGCGATCCGGGGCGAATCCCCCGTCCGCCACTCCGCACGGGTACGTCGAGGGAGCGAAGGAGGCCGCCGAGCAGCAGTCCCGGCTCCTCCTGAACGACCCCGACAGCGGGAACACCAGAGTTCTCGACCTCGTCACCGGCAAGGTGCACAGGACGGCTCAGGTGAAGGGCACCGTGCGGCTGGGTATGGACGGCAGGTTCGGCTACCTCCAAGCGGCCGACGGCACCCATGTGCTCGACAGCGGCGCGTGGATGGTGGATCACGGGGACCACGTCCACTACTACAGTGCGCCGACGCGGGACGTGGGTGAGCTTCCAGCGGGCAGCCAAGCGCAGATACGCGGTGATGTCGCCGTGGCCGCGGTGACCGATGAGAACGGCCGCACCGTCCTCTACGACCGCAGCAAGTTGGAGAAGGGGCAGATCGCGATTTCTCGGACGCTGCGCGGCACTTACACCGGCGCCGTCGTGCCGTACGGGGAACACCTGCTCGCCTTCGCGAACAAGGGCGGCACCACGGAACTCGTCGTCCTCGGCCGCAAGGGTGAACGTGTGGCTTCCCCGGACGTGACGTGCGAAGCCCCCCGGGGAGACGCGGTCACCCGGCGCGGCGTGATTCTCGGCTGCGCCGACGGCGCTCTGCTCGTGCGTGCGCAGGACGGTGCCTTCACTGCCGAGGAGATCCCGTACGGGAAGCACGTCCCGGAGCGGGAGCGCGCCACTTCCTTCCGTCATCGTCCCGGCAGCGACACCCTCACCGCCCCGGCCGGAGACGACGCCGTCTGGGTCCTCGACGTCGCCGAGCGGACCTGGAAGCGGGTGGAGACCGGACCCGTCGTCGCGGTCAACACGGCCGGCGAGGGCTCCCCGCTGCTCGTTCTGGAGACCGACGGCTCGGTACACGGCTATGACATCGCGACCGGAAAGCAGACCGCACGGACCAAGCCGCTGCTGACAGCGGGGAAACGGGGCGACTCCGACGGCAGCACCCCCGTCATCGAGGTCGACCGCAGCCGCGCCTACGTCAACGACCCCGAGGGCAAGAAGGTGTTCGAGATCGACTACAACGACGGCCTGCGCATCGCGCGCGCCTTCGACCTGGACGTCAAGCCGGTCCTCATGGTGGAGACCGGACGATGAGCCGAACCGAGGTGAACCACCGCGGGCGGGTGGGCACCGCTCGCCCGCGTCACCTGGTGGCGGGCCTGCTCGCCCTCCTGACAGCCGTGACCGCCACCGCCTGCACCACCGGCGACGACCGGCCCAGCATCGTCGTCACGACCAACATCCTCGGCGACGTCACCCGCGAGATCGTCGGCGACGAGGCCGACGTCACCGTCCTGATGAAGCCCAACGCCGACCCGCACTCCTTCGGGCTGTCGGCGGTACAGGCCGCCGAGCTGGAACAGGCCGATCTGGTCGTCTACAACGGCCTGGGCCTGGAGGAGAACGTCCTGCGGCACGTGGACGCCGCCCGCGAGTCCGGTGTCGCCACCTTCGCGGCCGGTGAGGCGGCCGACCCGCTCACCTTCCACACCGCCGACGACGGCGGCCCCGAGGGCGAGGAAGGACAGCCCGACCCGCATTTCTGGACAGACCCCGACCGGATGCACAAGGTCACCGGCCTGATAGCCGACCAGGTCATCGAGCACGTCGACAGCGTGGACCCCGGCACGATAAGGGCCAACGCCGACCGCTACGCGAAGCAACTCACCGACCTCACCTCCTGGATGGAGAAGTCCATCGGCCGAGTCCCCGCGGACCAGCGGGCCCTGGTCACCAACCACCACGTCTTCGGCTACCTCGCCGACCGCTTCGGCTTCGAGGTGATCGGCGCGGTCATCCCCAGCGGCACCACCCTGGCCTCACCCAGTTCCTCGGACCTGCGCTCCCTCACCGAGGCGATGGAGGGGGCAGGGGTACGCACCGTCTTCGCCGACTCCTCGCAGCCCAAACGGCTCGCTGAGGTGCTGCGAACGGAGATGGGCGGCGGGGTCCGTGTCGTCGAACTCCACTCGGAGTCCCTCACCGCCAAGGGCGCGGGCGCCGACACCTACCTGCGGATGATGCGCGCCAACACCACCGCCATGGTCACCGGCCTCACCAGCGCCTGACCTTCCGATCCTCCCGGCACACCCGTCCAACGGGTGCCGGCTCGTCGTACCCCCATGCCGCCACCGCGCGGTGCAGAAAGGAACAAACCCATGAACAAGTCGATACGCGGCAGAGCCCTCACAGGCACCGCACTGGCCCTGGCCACCGCCACGGTCCTGACCGCCTGCGGCGGAGAGACCTCCTCCTCCATCGACACCAAGTCCGACAAAACCGCCGACGCCACGCCCGCGGTGGCGGTCAAGGAGCCGCTGGTCGCCACCTTCGACGGCGGCCTGTACATCCTCGACGGCGAGAGCCTGAAGCTCGCCAAGACCATTGACCTGCCTGGCTTCAACCGGGTCAATCCCGCAGGTGACAAGGACCACGTCATGGTCTCCACAGACAGCGGATTCCGCGTCCTGGACGCCACGGACCAGTCCATGACCGATATCGAGTACAAGGGCGCCAAGCCGGGCCACGTGGTCCGCCACGCCGCGAAGACCGTGCTCTTCACCGACGGCACCGGAGAGGTCAACGTCTTCGACCCCACCGCACTGAGCAGCGGCAAGAAGCCGGCAGGACGCACCTACACCTCCGCCGAGGCGCACCACGGTGTCGCCATCGAGCTGGCCGACGGCAAACTCGTGAGCACTCTGGGTACCGAGGAGAAGCGCACCGGCGCGCTGGTGCTGGACCGGAACAACAAGGAGATCGCGCGCAGCGAGGACTGCCCCGGTGTCCACGGCGAGGCCGCCGCGAAGAACGAAGCCGTCGGCGTCGGCTGTGAGGACGGCATCCTGATCTACAAGGACGGCACGTTCACCAAGATTGACTCTCCCGACGACTACGGACGCATCGGCAACCAGGCCGGCAGCGACGCCTCGCCCGTTCTGCTGGGCGACTACAAGACCGACCCCGACGCCGAGCTGGAACGCCCCACCCGCGTCTCCCTCATCGACACCGAGAAGAAGAAGCTGCGCCTGGTGGACCTGGGCACCAGCTACTCCTTCCGCTCGCTGGCACGCGGCCCGCACGGAGAGGCCCTGGTCCTCGGAACCGACGGCGCCATCCACGTCATCGACCCGGACACCGGCAAGATCGAGAAGAAGATCCCCGTCGTGGGCGACTGGCAGGAGCCGCTGGACTGGCAGCAGGCCCGGCCCACCTTGTTCGTGCGCGGGCACGTCGCGTATGTCTCCGAGCCCGGCAAGAAGGCCCTGCACGCCATCGACGTGGAGACGGAGAAGAAGATCACCTCGGTCACCCTGCCGAAGAGCACCAACGAGCTGTCGGGCGTCGTCGCCGGACACTGACCCCACCGACCGCGCTTGTGCCCTCGCCGCCACGGATCGGCGCCGCGGCGGCGAGGGCACACGCCGACCCTGCCGGAACTGACAAACAGCCCCGGCAGCCGGCTCGACCGCAGCCTCAGCACTCTCTCCTGAGCGCGGGACTTCGCTCCGGGAACCGGCCGGTGACGCTTAGGAGCGGTTGTACCTGGAAACGACTACTCCCGAGCGATCGCCGTTTCGGTGGTCGGCCGACACCGGGAGAGGTCTTACGTGGACGCGCCCCTATATCTGAGGCCCAGGGTGGAGCCGCCGCTCGCCGGACTGCTGACGGACCGGCACTTCCTGCACTCGCTCGTCGACGCGCTGGGTTCGCCGCTCAACGTGCTGCTCCCCGAGGCCGTGGCCGACAACGTTGCCCGCTTTCGTGCCGTCTACGGCCGTCACCATCTCTCCGGGCGCGTGTACTTCGCGCACAAGGCGAATCGTTCCAGCGCCCTGCTGCGGCGGCTGGCGGCGGAGGACCCGGCTACCGTCGGTGTCGACGTCGCCTCCGTGGCGGAGCTGAGGCACGCACTGGGTTGCGGCTTCACGGGCGACCGCATCATGGCCACCGGTCCCAAGGACGCCGCGTTCCTCTGGCTGGCGGCCCGCGTCGGAGCGACCGTCAACCTGGACTCGCCCGGCGAACTGGAACGGCTCTCCGGCCTGGTGCGCGCGCACGGGCTCGCCCGGGTCGCCGTGCTGGTGCGCCTGTCGGGGTTCGAGTACGCCTCCGGCCGCGAGGGAGTAGGCACCCGACTGCTCTCCCGGCGCAGTCGTTTCGGCACTCCGGTACGGGACGCGGAGGCACTGCTGTCGGCGCTCGAACGCAACACGGACACAGTGGAGTTCGTCGGCGCCGCTTACCACCTGGATACCACCGGCGTCGAGGAGAAGGCGCGGGCGCTGGAGCAGTGCGTGCTGTTCATGGACGAATGCCGGGCACGGGGACTCGCACCGCGCGCTCTCGACATCGGAGGCGGATTCGGCGTCGGCTACGTCGCCGAGGCGGAGGAATGGGAGCGGTGGACCACCGCGCTGACCGAGGCGGTGCTCGGTGTCCGCCCGCCGTTGACCTGGCGCGGTCACGGATACGGGCTGCGCAACGAGGGCGGCACGGTGCGCGGTGCCGCCGCCCTGTACCCCGCGCACCGCCCCACCGCAGGCCCCGGCTACCTCGACGAGCTGCTCTCCCTGCCCGCGCCGGTGCTGGGCCGCCCACCCGCCACCCTCCTGCTGGAGCACCTCCACGACCTGTACATCGAACCGGGGCGCTCTCTCGTCGACCAGTGCGGACTGTCGCTCGCACGCGTGCTGGACGTACGCCCCGTGGACACGGACTCCGGACACCACCTGGTGCACCTCGCCATGAACGCGGGCGACATGAGCCTGGAGGAGCACGGCGTCCTGGTGGACCCCGTCCTGCTGCCACGGGGTGAAGCCGCGGCCGGTGACGGGGAGCCGGCCGGTGTCTACCTGACGGGCAACCTCTGCCTGGAAGGTGACCTCATCACTCGCCGTTCGGTCCATCTTCCCCGACTGCCGCGGGCCGGGGACCTGCTGGCCTTCGTCAACACCGCCGGGTACGCCATGGACTTCCACGCCCACCGCGCGCAGCGGCAGCCGGTCGCGCGGACGGTCGCGGTGGAGCGGCGGGGCGAATCCTGGAACTGGTGCCCGGACGAGGACTACTGGCCGATCACACCCGTGGGGGAGCAGCCGGATGAGGTATGACAGCATCACCGAGGCCATAGGCAACACGCCTCTGGTGCGCATAGATCCCGCCGTGCACGGACTGCGCAACATCGATCTCTACGCCAAACTGGAGATGCTCAACCCGTTCGGTTCCGTCAAGGACCGGCCCGCGTGGCACATGGCCCGGCCTCACCTGGAGGCTGCCACCGCCGGTGACGGGACGGTGGTGGAGCTTTCCAGCGGCAACACCGCCAAGGCGCTGGCCCTGTTGGCCGGTATGCACGGCGTGAGGTTCAAGAGCGTCACCAACCGCATGCGCGTACCCGAGATCAAGGAACTCCTGCTGCTCATCGGTGCCGAGATCGAGGAACTTCCCGGGCGCAGCGAGTGCCTCGATCCGACCGACACGGACGACCCGCTGACGCACTTCCACCAGGCGCTCTCGGACCCGGGGAGCACATATCTGCACACCGACCAGTACTTCAACCCCCGCAACGTCGAGGCCCACGCGGAGGGCACCGGCCCCGAGATCGTGAAGGATCTCGACGGCCGGGTGCCGGACTGGTTCATCGCCTGCGTGGGTACGGCCGGTTCGTCGACCGGTGTCGCCAGGGTTCTGCGCGAGCACGACCCGCGCGTGCGGGTCCTCGGCCTGGTCGCCCACAAATCGGACTTCATACCGGGCATCCGCACCATCGACGAGGTCCACCAGGTCGGCCTGTTCGACCCGGCCACCTACGACACCATCGAGTCTGTCACCTCGGACGAGGCCATCGACGGAATGATCACCCTGATCCGCCGCTGCGGACTGCTGAGCGGACCGACCGGCGGCGCCGCCTACCAAGGGGCGGTTCGGCAACTGCGCTACGCCGACGACGAGCTGGACGGGACGGGGCAGCGTCGTACGGCGGTGTTCATCGTGTGCGACCGGGCCGAGAGCTATCTCAGCTATGTGCGTCAGCGGCGCCCGGAACTCCTGGGCCGAACGGCCCGCGGGCGGTCCGCGGCGGCCGTCACCGACGCCGAGGCCCGTGCGGAGGCTCGCGTCATCGGGGTGGACGAGGCCCGGCGCTGGTCTGCCGAGGGCGATCCTCGTCCACTCGTCGTCGACCTGCGCAGCCCGCACGCCTACGCCGCCCTGCACATCGAGGGCTCGCTCAACATCGTCGACGAGGTGTTCGAGGACCTGCTCCGTGGCGGGCTCCCCTTCAGCAAGCGCACTCCCGTACTGCTCGCCTGCCCCGTCGGCGAGAAATCACTGCGTTACGCTGCCGCGCTGACGCGGATGGGCCACCCGGACGTCCGGAGTCTGACCGGCGGAATCGTCGCCTGGCGGGACGCGGGCGCACCGCTGGTGCGCGAATGAGCCCGGCCGGCCCCCTTCCTTCCCCAGAGCCCGAGAGCCCGCTCTGGCAGCGGGAAGCGAGGCAACAGTTCCCCATCGTCACCGCCCACCCGGAGCTGGCATACCTCGACAGCGCTGCCACGTCCCAGAAGCCACTTGCCGTGCTGGAGGCCGTTCAGACCTACCTCACGACGTCGAACGCCAACGCCGGCCGCGGCACCTACCCCTGGGCCAACCGGACGACGGAACTGGTGGAGTCGACCCGCGAACGGGTCAAGGAGTTCCTCCATGACCCCGAACCGGGCCGCACCGGCGTCCACTTCACCAGTGGCACCACCGAGGGCCTGCGGACCGTCGCCCGCGACTGGCTCGTGCCGTACCTCACCGACGGGGACGAGATCCTCGTGCCGTACGCCGACCACCGGGCCAACCTGGACCCCTGGCTAGAGGCCCGGCGACTGCTGGCCGAGCGCGGCGTCCAGGTCCGCGTGCGGGCGCTGCCGTACCAAGCGGGCTCCGGAGACTACGACCATCTGGCCCTGCACCGGGCCGTGGGCCCGCGGACCCGCTTCGTGGCCGCCACCCACGTCCACCATGTCTACGGCGGCGACATGAACGTGCACCGTATCCGTGAAGCGGTCGGCCCGGACGTGGCCATCTGCCTGGACGCGGCGCAGAGCGTCGGCCACCTGCCCGTCCATCTCGACGCCCCGTCCCTCGACGTGGACTTCGTCGTCTTCTCGGGGCACAAGGCGATGGCTCTGCCAGGCTCGGGGGTGGTCTGGGCGCGCAATACGCGAGGGCCGGCGTTCCGGCCGGAGGGCTGGCAGGGCACGCCGAACACCGCGGGCATCGTCTCGCTGCGGGCCGCTCTCGACTGGCTCGACACGATCGGACCGGAGCGCGTCGCACACTGGACGACGATGCTCTCCACCCGGTTGACGGACCGGCTCGGGCACCTGGGGCCGTACGAGGTCGTCGGCTGTCAGGCGAGCCTGTCCGCCGACTCCGCCCTGCCCGCCGAGCAGCGCCGACGCGGCATCGTCACCTTCCGGCACCGCGACATCCCCTCCGACGATCTCGGGTTCATTCTCTACAGCCACGGCTTCATGGTGCGGGCCGACAACCTGTGCCAGGCCGGCTCCGACGGCCGGGACGCTTCGGTGCGCGTGAGCCTGCACGTGTACAACACGGTGGAGGAGATCGACCGGCTGCTGGCCGTCCTCGCGTCGTTGGCATGAAAGGCAATTGATAATCGTTATCATCTGTAGGACCGTCGGTGCCCCCGCACGGACGAGAGACAGACGAGGTGACGCAAGCTATGGGTGTGAGCATGGCGACGGCCAGGACCTGGGTCGAGCGCTGGGAACGCCAGCAGGAGCGGTACGCGGTGGACCGCGAGGAGCGGTTCACCGTGATCGCCGATGTCGTCGAACACGCCATCGTAGGCCGCGCCGTCCCCCTCCTGCTGGACCTCGGGTGCGGCCCCGGCTCCCTGGCCGCCAGGCTCGACGCCCGCTTCCCGAACGCCGAGATCGTGGCCGCCGACATGGACCCGGTGCTGCTGGAACTGGGACGTACCCACCATGCCGACGCCGCCCGCTACGTCGACACCGTCATCGGAGCGGACGGCTGGACCGACGCCCTTCAGCTGGACCGCCCCTTGGACGCCGCCGTCTCGACGACCGCGCTGCACTACCTGACCGAGCCGGTGCTGCTGCGCACCTACCGTGCCCTCGCGTCCCTGCTGCGCCCCGGCGGCGTCCTGGTCAACGGGGACCACTTCCCGCCGGACGCGGTGGCCTGTTCGGAGCTCACCGCCCATGTGGGCCGTCGAAGGTCCGAGCGCACGGGTGGCCGCGGGCGCGAGGACTGGCAGTCCTGGTGGGACGCGGCAGCCAGGGACCCCGAACTGACCGACCTGCTCGATGAACGCCGGCGGCGCCATGCCCTCCATGCCGGCAGCGGCGGCGACGAGCAGGTCACAGTGAGCCGACACGCCGCACTGCTTCGTCGGGCCGGCTTCGCCCACGTCGCACCGGTCTGGCAGTTCGGAGACAGCACCGTGATGGTGGCGGTCATGGGGGACACGGGCGGGCTTCCCGCTCCCGCCGGAACCTGAGGGCAGTGGCGGGAGCGGATCGCTGGAGACCGTTGCGGGGGAGGGGAGTTGCCGCGGCTCTCACAGGGCCAGACTCATCAGGATCTCGTCGCGGTCGTCCCCGTGGGCCACGCGCAGTGCTCCCGGCCACCTGCCGACCTCCGCCCAGCCCGCCTTACGGTAGAACTCCTCCAGCCCCAGGCCGGACCGTACGGCGAGCTGTAACCGCTCCAGCCCCATCTCGTCGCGCGCGACGCCCTGGGCGTGTCGCATCATCGCGGCGCCGATGCCCCTGCCACGGAAGTGCACGTGTGTCTGGACGTGGTTCAACACGCCGCAGTGCGCCGCGAGGGGATGTGCCTCGCGTCGCAACAGCAGCCAGCCCGCGAGTGTGCCGTCCACTCTCGCCACGAGGAGTCTGCTGTGGTCAGGGGACAGTTCACGAGCGATCCTCCCGACCGCCGGGCGGAGCGAGGCCTGGGTCACCGGCGGGAGCGGGCAGCCCATCGGGACGACGGCCCCTCCTGCGTTGACGACCGCCGTCCAGCATGCGATCAGGCTCCGCCGGACGGTCTCGGTGGCGTCATGGGGCCGGCAGAGTTGTGCGATCACGGTGCTGGGTACCGTCTCGGACGCTGTCACACCCGTCAGCTTGCCAGCATCTTGCGGATCTCCGCTATGAGCTGCTGAACGGGAGCGCGCTGCCGACGGGGCGTGAATCCCCGCTCAGGCGTGCTGTTGTGCCGGATTGCGTGCGGTTGCGTCGAAGCGGCAGCGGTCGCAGACGTCGGAGTGTTCCACGGTGTGTTCCACCTCGGTGAATCCCATGGTCTCGGCCACGTCGTCCGCCCAGCGCTCCACGGGGTCGGCGTCGACGGCCGCGCCTGAGGGTCCGGGGGGTCGGCGAGGACGGCCGGGTCAGTACCCATCCCTTCGCAGGCACCCGCGCACGTGGGACGGGCCCATCGAGAGCGAGCGCCTACGCGCGGAACTGCTCACCGACCCCAAAGAGGTTCACGAGCACGCCGTATCCGTACGTCTCGCCTCCGACTGCGGCTCGATGCCGGACCGTGGGACGCCTTCGCCTCGATCTTCCCGGCGATCACCGCCACCGGAGTCTCCAGGCGCTCCGCCCTCCAGGCCCTGGCCCACCATGAGGAGGGTCCACGCGGCCTGTACGGCGGCGCGGTCCTCCGGGGGGGGGGGGGCACCGGTGGCGCCCTCGATGCGGCACTCGTCCTGCGCCAACCTGCGAGAAACTCCGCAGTGTCGCCCCGCGCTTGAGGTTCGCCATTCAGGAGATCCCGGAGTCGGCAGTGGCACGCCGAAGCCGGTGAAATGCATTCTCGGATATAGCACCGATAATCGTTATCGATAGTACGCTGGGTGATTAGTCTGCTTGCCTACGCGTGTTCTCTGTGGCAGCCTCGGCCGCGAGGGTAGAAAACAGGAGGACGCTGAAAGCTGCCGCCGTGAAAAGGGTGGTGGACTGAATTCATGGAGATGAGTGAAGTGGCGACATCCCTGCAACATCACCCGCACCCCGGTCATGACCATGCGCACGCTGCGGGCTGCGGGCACGTAGCAGTTCCCCACGGCGATCATGTCGACTACGTGCACGACGGGCATCTGCACCGCGAGCACGACGGCCACGTGGACGAATGCGAGGCCGGCGAGCACCGGGAGCACACTGAACACGCCCACGCCCACGGCGAGAGCTGCGGGCATGTGGCGGTTCCGCATGGTGACCACATGGACTACGTGCACGACGGCCACCGGCACGCGGCTCACGAGGGCCACTGGGACGACCACTGACTGTTTCGCTCGCATCATCCGAGAACACAGAATGCACCCCCTGTTCTCCGGGGTGCATTCTGTGTTCTTCCGTATTCCCGCGGAGGAATTCTGCGCAGGGGGTGAGTGGTCGCGTCTCACCTGATCGAGTGCGGAACGAGTGCCACTGCGTGCCCCCTTTTTGGGTGCGGCACGGAACGTCTTGGACCGTCGGCGTCCTCGCTCTCCGCGCCGACGAGTGCGTACTTCACTTGCCGGCCCCCAAATATCGCCTACCGTCAACCGATCTGTCCCCGGCCGGGCTTGGGAGACGCCGCCTCCAACTCCGATCGGCGCATCTCGCGCCGCTGCGACCCTGACACCCAGCGCAAGCGTTACTGGCTCCCCTGCGAGGGGCGGTACTTCGGGCTGGCGCTCAGCGCGAATCCGAGGGTGCGCCACAGTGAGCCGGTGGGGCTCGGAAGGTCGTCGCAGCGTGCGAAGTCGTAGTCGACCGAAGCGACGATCTCTTCGGCTCGCCGCCCCTCAGGAGCGCATGTTCCTTGCGGTTCTCCACGGCGCGGGCGTACAGCGGGATGAGGAGGGGCTCCTGTACCGCGCCCAGGTGCGGCTTCCTTCTGCCTTCCATGAGCGGCCGTTCTGGCGTAGGTGTGCACCGGGCCGGGCGGTGCCGTGGCTGCGACCACCGCCCGGCCCGGAGTTTCAGTGCCCCGTCACGGTGGTGAGAGGGTCGTGCTCGTGCGCGCAGCTCTCGTCGAAGCCGTAGGTGTCCCAGGTCGGGAAGGGGTCGGCCGCGGGCACGGCTTCGTCTTCCCGCATGAGGCAGTCGGTCAGCGCTGCCCGCAACTGCGACTCCTTGAGCTGGGTTCCGATGAAGACGAGTTCCTGGACGTGGGGGCTGTCTGTGTCGCGAGCGGAGTACGGCTCGAAGCGCACCACTGAACCCGCCTGGGACCACAGCCCCGTCACGTGGGAGCGATTGGCGAGGGTGAAGAAGCCCTTGGACCTGAGGATCTGTCCGTAGCCGCCGCTGTCCAGTGCCTCCGTCACGAACGACCACAGCCGCCCGGGGTGGAAGGGCGTCGCGGAGCGGAAGACGGTCGAGGAGATGCCGTACTCCTCGGTCTCGGGAACGTGGTCACCGTTGAGTTCCCTCACCCAGCCCGGCGCCTGCTGCGCCCGCTCCAGATCGAACCTCGCGGTGCCCAGGATCTCTCCGACCGGTACGCGGCCCCGCTCGGCGGACACGATATGGGCGGCCGGGTTGAGTCGCGAGAGGGTGGCTCGGAGCAGGCCGGCGGAAGCGGTGTCGACGAGGTCGAGCTTGTTGAGAACGATGACGTCGGCGAACTCGATCTGGTCCATCAGCAGGTCGCTGACGGTACGTTCGTCGTTCTCGTACTGGTCCAGGCCCCGTTCGGCCAGCTCGTCACCGGCGGCCAGTTCGGGCAGGAAGTTGGCGGCGTCCACGACCGTGACCATGGTGTCCAGGCGGGCCAGGTCGCCGAGGGTTGCGCCGTCGTCGCGGGCGAAGGCGAAGGTGGCCGCCACCGGCATGGGCTCGGAGATGCCGGAGGACTCGATGAGGAGGTAGTCGAAACGCCCCTCGCGCGCCAGCCGGTCGACTTCCTCCAGCAGATCGTCGCGCAGGGTGCAGCAGATGCAGCCGTTGGTCATCTCGACCAGGCGTTCCTCGGTGCGCGACAGGGCGGACTCTCCGCCGCGTACGAGGGCGGCGTCGATGTTCACCTCGCTCATGTCGTTGACGATGACGGCGACGCGCATGCCCTCGCGGTTTCCGAGGACGTGGTTGAGCAGGGTGGTCTTTCCGGCGCCGAGGAACCCCGACAGGACGGTGACGGGGAGGCGCGGCGGGGGTGCGTCAGGCATGTGGCGTCAGCCTTCGGGGCGGAGCAGGCCGCGCTCGTACGCCTTGGCGAGTCGCTGGGGTACGAGGTGGGGAACACCGTCCACGGTGACCGTCACCAACTGGGGTGTTGTGGCCTTCCACTGCGCGCGGCGGTGCCTGGTGTTGCTGCGCGACATCTTGCGTTTGGGTACGGCCATGGTGACCTCCGGGTGCGATCGGTGAGCGAGGCAGACGATACATGAAAATGAATGTCATTGCGATCTGCGCTCGCGTACGTGAGTCTCCGAGCAACGGGGCCAGAAGTCAGGCTTGTTCACCGAACCCTGCCCTGTACGGTTCGGCGCGCCCGCTACGGTGCCGGCGGGGGCTTCGGTCGGTGCTGGGCGCCTCGGAGGTCGGGGGCGGGGAGCCGGGGCAGATGGATGGCGGTCGCCAGCAGGCCGCGCTCCCTGGTCCAGCATCCGTCGAACCCGCCGAGGCTCCGGCCCTGCACCACGGGGCCCGGAACCAGCAGACGCGCCCGGAAGGTCCGTCCGGCCGGAGCGAAGACGATCTCCGCTTCCGCGAAGTCGAGTTCGCGTCCTGTGAGCGGGTACCACACCTTGAAAACGCTCTCCTTCGCGCTGAAGAGAAGCCTGTCCCAGTTCACCTCGGGCCGGAGAGCGGCCAGTGAGGCGATGCTCTCGTGTTCGCGAGGCAGGGCGATCGCCTCCAGCACGCCATCGGGCAGCGGCGCGTTCGGTTCCGCGTCGATGCCCAGTCCGAGCGTGTCCTCGGCCCGTGCCACCGCGGCGGCCCGGTAGCCGTCGCAGTGCGTCATGCTGCCGACGATTCCCTCCGGCCACCGGGGAGCCCCCCGGGGGTCGGGCAGCAGTGCCACCGGCGGTCGGCCCAGCTCGCGCAGCGCGCGCCTGGCCAAGAACCGTACGGTGGTGAACTCCCGTTGCCGCTTGGGCACGGCCCGCCGGATCAGCGCCTCCTCCTGCGGGAACAGTTCCTCGCCCGGCTCGTGCCCGTCGTCGTGGGACACCGCTGCCACGACTCCGGGGGGCAGTGCGCCGCGGATCACCGGACGGCCCCTGCGGTCCGTGCGGGAAGGATCCGGCGCAGGGGCTCCCGCGGGGGGCGTCCGCGCCACTCGCGCGGGTAGCCGACCGAGACCTCCTCGAAGGGCACCCCGTCGTGCCGCGTGACCCGGGGGATGTGCAGATGTCCGTAGACCACGGCGGCGGCACGGAATCGCACATGCCAGTCGGCGGTCAGGTCCGTGCCGCACCACTGGGCGAGTTCCGGGTAGCGAAGGACCCGGGTGGGGTCACGGACCAGCGGATAGTGGTTGACCAGGACCGTGGGCATGGACGGATCGACCGCCGCCAGCCGGCGCTCGGTCTCCTCGGCCCGTGAGCGGCACCAGGCGGCCCTGCTCGGGAAGGGGTCCGGATGCAGGAAGTACTCGTCGGAACAGACCACGCCCGCCTCGTGGGCCAGACGCAGCGACGCCTCGGTCGTGGTGGCGCCGGGCGCCCGGAACGAGTAGTCGTAGAGCACGAACAGGGGCGCGACCGTCACCGGGCCGCCGGTGCCCCGCCAGACGGGATAGGGGTCTTCCGGGGTGTCGACGCCCAGCTCCCGGCACAGGTCGACCAGCCGGAGGTAGCGCTTCTCGCCCCGCAGGTCGCAGGGGTCCTGCGGATGGGTCCACAGTTCGTGATTGCCCGGGGCCCAGATCACCCGGGAGAAGCGGTCACTGAGCAGCCGCAGCGCCCACTCGACGTCCGCGAACTTCTCCGCGACGTCGCCCGCGACGATCAGCCAGTCGTCCGAGGAGGACGGGCGCAGTTTCTCGACCAGTGCGCGGTTCTCGTCGTACACGACATGAAGATCACTGATGGCGAGGAGATGTCCGTCGGGCATGCTGTGTTCCTTGTCGGTCGTGGGGGAGTACGCGTCATCGGTCGTCGGCCGTCGCCGCGACAGGTGCGGGCGGCGCGCCGGCGCGGGCGTCGTGGAGGCGCGCGTACGCACCCCGGAGGCGGATCAGTTCCTCGTGGGTGCCGCGCTCGACGATCCGACCCGACTCCATGACGACGATGACGTCCGCGTCACGGATGGTGGACAGCCGGTGCGCGATCACGAAACTGGTCCTGCCCGTGCGCAGTGTCTTCATCGCCCGCTGGATGAGCACTTCCGTCCGGGTGTCCACGGAACTCGTCGCCTCGTCGAGCACCAGCACGGCGGGCTCCGCGAGGAACGCACGTGCCACGGTGATCAGTTGGGCCTCGCCCGCGCTCAACCCACCGGACTCGGCGTCCAGGACGGTGTCGTAGCCGTCCGGCAGCGTCCGGATGAAGCGGTCCGCGCAGGTGGCCTCCGCCGCGGCGACGATCTCCTCGCGGGTGGCCCCGGCACGCCCGTAGGCGATGTTCTCGGCGATCGTGCCGCCGAACAGCCAGGTGTCCTGGAGCACCAGGCCGAACCGTGAGCGCAGATCGTCGCGGGTCATCGTGGCGATGTCCGTACCGTCCAGCAGGATCCGGCCACGATCCACCTCGTAAAACCGCATGAGGAGGTTGCCCAGCGTCGTCTTGCCCGCCCCGGTGGGACCCACGATCGCCACCGTGCTGCCGGGCTCCACGGTCAGGTAGAGGTCCTCGATCAGCGGGGTCTCGTCGGAGTAGCGGAAGCCGACACGGTCGAACTCCACCCGACCGCCGGACGGCCCCGGCCGTGCCGGGTGCCCAGGGTCGGGGCGCTGCTCCTCCGCGTCGAGCAGGGTGAACACCCGTGCGGCAGAAGCGATTCCGGACTGGAGACGGCCCGCCACAGAAGCGACCTGGACGATCGGCTGGCTGAACTGCCGCGCGTACAGGATGAACGCCTGCACATCGCCCAGGGAGAGCTCGCCGCCCACGACCTTCCAGGCGCCCACCACCGCCACGGCGACGTAGCCGAGGTTGGCGACGAACATCATGGCCGGCTCGATGGCGCCCGACGCGAACTGGGCCTTCGTCCCCGCCCGGAACAGCGCGTCGTTGTGGGCGTCGAACCGCCGCTCCGCCTCCTCGCGCCTGCCGAAGCCCTTGACCAGCGAGTGGCCGGTGCAGACCTCCTCGACCTGGGCGTTCATCGAACCGCTGGCAGCCCACTGCTCCGTGAAGCGGGGCTGGGCGCGCCTGCTCATCCAAGCGGCCAGCAGTCCGGAGGCCGGGACGCTCACCAGCATGATCAGGGCGAGCGAGGGCGAGATCACCAGCATCAGGACCAGCATGGTGATGATGGAGATGACGGAGGTGATCAGCTCGGCGAGCGTCTGCTGAAGCGTCTGCTGCAGGTTGTCGACGTCGTTGGTCGTGCGGCTGAGCACCTCGCCCGCCGGATTCCGGTCGAAATAGCGCAGCGGCAGCCGCCCGAGCTTGTCGGCGGCCCGCTCGCGCAGGTCGAAGACCACCCGTTGCACGACGGCCGCGACGAGCCGCCCCTGCACCAGCATGAAGAGGGAGGCCGCGACGTACAGCACGAGCAGGAGGAGCAGGACTTCGCGGATCTCGTCGAAGGCGGAGCCGGAGCCGGCTTCGCCGCTCACGCTGCCGGGGACGGTGTCCCCCACGAGGCCGTCGACGATCAGATCGGTTGCCCGGCCGAGCAGCAGCGGACCGAACGCGTTGAGCGTGATCCCGACGACGCCGACGACGAGGGCCACGACGATACGGACGCGGTGCGGCCGGAGCAGGCCGACCAGCCGCCGGCCGGTGCCACCGGATCGCGTGGGGTCAGGGCCGGCCGACGAGACCATGAGCGGTCTCCTCCTCGGTGAGCTGGGACAGGGCGATCTCGCGGTACGTCGGGCTGTCGCGCAGCAGCTCCTCGTGCGTCCCCGTGCCGACGACCCGCCCGCCGTCGAGGATCACGATGCGGTCCGCGTCGCGGACCGAAGCCACCCGCTGTGCGACGGTGATCACCGTCGACCGTGCGGTCTCCGGCGCGAGCGCGGTACGCAGCGCCGCGTCAGTGGCGTGGTCGAGCGCGGAGAAGCAGTCGTCGAAGAGATAGACGGCGGGCCGGCGCACCAGGGCGCGCGCGATGGCCAGCCGCTGGCGTTGGCCGCCCGATACATTCGTGCCGCCCTGGGAGATCTCGGCGTCCAGCCCTCCGGGCATGGCCGCGACGAACGTGTCGGCCTGGGCGACCCGAAGGGCGTGCCACAGCTCCTCGTCCGAGGCCGCCGGAGCGCCGAAGCGGAGATTGCTCGCGACCGTCCCGGAGAACAGGAAGGGCCTCTGCGGCACGAACCCCACCGTGTCGCACAGGGCTTCGGGCTCCAGCTGCCGTACGTCGACACCGCTGACCCGCACCGAGCCCCCGGTGGCGTCGAACTGTCGCAGCACGAGGTTCAGCAGTGTCGACTTGCCGCTGCCCGTCGAGCCGAGCACGGCCAGGTTCTCCCCCACGCCGACCATGAGGTCGATGTCCTGGAGGACCGGCTTCTCCGCGCCGGGGTAGCGGAATTCCGCGCCGCGCAGTTCGACCCGCCCCACGGCGTCCGGTGAAGCGGCCCTCGGCCGGGCCGGCGCGGACACGCTCGTCTCCGTGTCCAGGACTTCCTGGATCCGGGCGGCCGACACCCTGGCCCGGGGCACCGACAGGAACACGAAGGCGACCATCACCACCGACATCAGGATCAACGACAGGTACATCAGGAACGCGCTGAGCGCGCCGATCCGCATCGCACCGCTGTCGATGCGGTGTGCGCCCACCCACAGGAGGGAGACCATGAACACGTTCATGAGCAGCAGGACCACGGGCAGCATCGAGGCGATGAGGCGAGCGACCCGCTGCGAGACCTCGTACAACTCCCGGCTCGTCCGGGTGAACCGCTCACGCTCGTAGCCGTCCCGGACGAAGGAGCGCACCGCGCGCACCCCGCTGATCTGTTCGCGCAGCAGCCGGCCGAGCCGGTCCAGCGAGGTCTGCATCCGCCCGTACAGGGCGCCCATGCGGGCCAGCAACAGGCCGAAGGCGACGGCGACGACCACGACCAGCACCACCAGGATCAGGGCCAACGGCACGTCCTGCTGGAGTGCCAGTGCCACGCTGCCCAGGCACATCAGCGGTGCGGCCACCACGATGCCGAAGCCGGACTGCGCCAGGGTCTGGACCTGGTGGACGTCGTTGACCGTCCGGGTCAGCAGAGACGGGGTGCCGAACCGGCCCACCTCACGGGCGGAGAAGTCCAGTACCCGGCGGAAGACGGCGGAGCGGATGTCGCGCCCCATCGCCATCGCGGTCCGGGAGGCCAGGGACACCGCGCCGAGCGCCGCGACGACCTGGACGAGGGCCACCGCGACCATGACGGAACCGAGCCGTGTGACGTAGTCGCGGTCCCCGGTCAGCACACCGTTGTCGATGACGGCGGCGCCCAGCGTCGGCAGCAGCAGGGTGCCGAGGATCTGCACCAGCTGGAGGACGACCAGCAGGGCGGTGAGACGCCGGTAGGGGCGTACGCGGGTACGCAGAAGTCTGAGCAGCACGGAACGACACTCCGGTCGACGGAGCCGGCTCGGGCGCCGACGCACACAGTGCACCGCATCGCCGTCCCGAAAATCACTAGTGTTCGGCCACTTCCGGCGCTGCCGCGGAGCTGCGACTCGTGAATTCCCTAGTAAGGCCGGGATTTCTTGACACTGCGGTCGGCGGCTTGCGAGCGTGCCGATGTCTATCGTCCGGACAGAAGCGTATTCGATGCCAGGTCGTCGACCGAGCTGTGCGTTTGGGCGGTCTCTCCATGGTCCAGAAGGGGTTCGCATGACCAAGCGTGCGCTGATCACCGGTATTACCGGGCAGGACGGTTCTTATCTGGCCGAGCATCTCCTGTCCGAGGGGTACGAGGTCTGGGGGCTGAACCGGGGGCAGGCGAACCCGCGCAAGTCCCGGGTGAGCCGGCTTGTGTCGGAGCTGTCGTTCGTGGACGGCGATCTCATGGACCAGGGCAGCCTGGTCTCCGCCGTCGACACCGTGCAGCCCGACGAGGTGTACAACCTGGGCGCGATCTCGTTCGTGCCGATGTCCTGGCAGCAGGCCGAACTCGTCACCGAGGTCAACGGCCTGGGCGTGCTCCGCGTCCTGGAGGCGATCCGGATGGTGAGCGGCCTCAACGGCTCGCGCAGCCCCGGGGAGCACGGCCAGATCCGCTTCTACCAGGCGTCGTCGTCGGAGATGTTCGGCAAGGCCGCCGAGACCCCGCAACGTGAGACGACGCTGTTCCACCCGCGCAGTCCGTACGGCGCGGCCAAGGCGTACGGGCACTTCATCACCCGTAACTACCGCGAGTCGTTCGGGATGTACGCGGTCTCCGGCATGCTCTTCAACCACGAGTCCCCGCGCCGCGGCGCCGAGTTCGTGACCCGGAAGATCTCGCTGGCCGTCGCCCGGATCAAGCTGGGCCTCCAGGAGAAGCTGCACCTCGGCAATCTCGACGCGGTACGCGACTGGGGCTTCGCCGGCGACTACGTCCGCGCCATGCACCTCATGCTCCAGCCCGACGAGCCGGACGACTACGTGATCGGCAGCGGCACCATGCACTCCGTACGCGACGCCGTGCGCATCGCGTTCGAGCACGCGGGCCTGGACTGGCAGGACCACGTCGTCATCGACCCCGCGCTGGTCCGCCCCGCCGAGGTGGAGGTCCTCTGCGCCGACAGCGCGCACGCCCAGGCCGCGCTCGGCTGGAAGCCCACCGTCGACTTCCCCGAACTGATGGCCATGATGGTCGATTCCGACCTGAGCCAGGTTTCCAGGGAGCACGAATACGGAGATCTCCTGCTCGCTTCCAACTGGTAGGGAGCCGATGGACCGCGAAGGACTAGGGAATTCCCGTAGCGGTCCGTAAGAGACTCGCCACATGGCTTCTGGCTGACGGCTGCGAAGCCATGTGGCTTTCTATTTCTTTCGCATTGCACGGCGAGCGCGAGATGCCCCCGCGTGATTCATGTTCGGCCGCTGGCTGTCGAGATGGGTTGAGTTGAGATGGACAACGAACAGAAGCTCCGGGATTACCTCAAGCTGGCTACCGCCGATCTGCGACGGACCCGGCAGCGGGTCGCCGAGCTGGAGACGGCGGCGCAGGAGCCGATCGCCATCATCGGCATGACCTGCCGCTACCCCGGCGGGGTGAGCAGCCCGGAGGACCTGTGGCGACTGGTCGAGGCCGGCGGAAACGGCATCTCGGGGTTCCCCACCGACCGGGGCTGGGACGCCGAAGCGCTCTCCTCGGCCGGCACCGCGTCCGGCGGCTTCCTCCACGACGCGCCCGAGTTCGACGCGGACTTCTTCGGCATCTCGCCCCGCGAGGCCGTCGCGATGGACCCGCAGCAGCGGGTCGCCCTCGAATCCGCCTGGGAGGCCTTCGAGCGCGCGGGCATCGACCCGTCCTCGGTCAAGGGCAGCCAGACCGGCGTGTTCATGGGCGCGATGGCGCAGGACTACCGGGTCGGTCCCGCCGACGGCGCCGAGGGTTTCCAGCTCACCGGCAACACCGGCAGCGTCCTGTCGGGACGCATCTCCTACACCTTCGGCACGGTCGGCCCCGCCGTCACCGTGGACACCGCCTGCTCCTCCTCCCTGGTCGCCGTCCACCTGGCCACACAGGCACTGCGCGCGGGGGAGTGCACCCTCGCCCTGGCCGGCGGCGTCACCGTCATGTCGAGCCCCGGCACCTTCATCGAGATGGGCCGGCAGGGCGGCCTCTCCGCCGACGGCCGCTGCCGCTCGTTCGGGGACACCGCCGACGGGACCGGTTGGGCGGAGGGCGTGGGCATCCTCGTCCTGGAGCGGCTGTCGGACGCCCGGCGCAACGGCCACGAGATCCTCGCGGTGGTACGCGGCACCGCCGTCAACCAGGACGGCGCGTCCAACGGCCTCACGGCGCCCAACGGCCCCTCCCAGCAGGAGGTCATCCAGCAGGCGCTGATCAACTCCCGGCTCTCCGCCGCCGAGGTCGACGCCGTCGAGGCGCACGGCACCGGCACCACCCTCGGTGACCCGGTCGAAGCCCAGGCGCTCCTGGCCACCTACGGCCAGGGCAGGGACGCCGACCGGCCGCTGCTGCTGGGCTCGGTCAAGTCCAACATCAGCCACACCCAGGCTGCCGCCGGTGTCGCCGGCGTCATCAAGATGGTCATGGCCATGCGGCACGGAGTGCTGCCGAGCACTCTTCTCGCCGACGAGCCCTCCTCGCACGTCGACTGGTCCCAGGGCGCCGTGCGCATCCTCACGGAGAGCTCCCCGTGGCCCGAGACGGGCGCGCCCAGGCGGGCCGGCGTCTCCTCCTTCGGCATCAGCGGAACCAACGCCCACACCATCATCGAGCAGGCCCCGCCCGCCCCCGAGGGCGAAAGCCAGGACGAGGACGGGGGCGCGGCGACCGTCGACCGTACGGGCCCCGTGCCGCTCCTGGTGTCCGGACGGACCCCGGAGGCGCTGCGCGCCCAGGCCGCCGCACTGGTGTCGGCCCTGGAGGCCGATCCTTTCGCGACCGTCCTCGACACCGCGTACTCCCTGGCCACCACGCGCGCCGGCTTCGAGCACCGCGCGGTGCTGACCGCCGCCGACCGCGACGCGGCGCTCGCCGGTCTGACCGCGCTGGCCGACGGCCGCGAGGCGGCCGGCCAGGTGCGCGGTGTCGCCCAGGGCGACGGGAAGCTGGCGATCCTCTTCACCGGCCAGGGCTCCCAGCGCCTCGGTGCCGGCCGTGAACTGTACGCGCGCTTCCCCGTGTTCGCCCAGGCGCTCGACGCCGCCTGCGCCGTCCTCGACCCGCTGCTGGACCGCCCGCTGCGCGACGTGCTCTGGGGTGAGGACGCGGAGGCGCTGAACCGCACCGAGTACGCCCAGCCCGCACTGTTCGCCGTCGAGGTCGCGCTCTACCGCCTGGTGGAATCCTGGGGCGTCAAGCCGGACCACCTGACCGGCCACTCGATCGGTGAGATCACCGCCGCCCACATCGCGGGAGTGCTCTCGCTGGACGACGCGGCCACCCTCGTCGCCGCCCGCGGGCGGCTCATGCAGGCGCTGCCCGACGGCGGCGCGATGACCGCCGTGGAAGCCACCGAGGACGAGGTCGCCCCGCTATTGGCCGGCCACGAGGACTCCGTGTCCGTCGCCGCCGTGAACGGGCCATCGGCGCTCGTCCTCGCGGGCGAGCGGGACGCGGTCGACGCCGTCGCCGCCCGGCTGGAGGCCGAGGGCCGCAGGACCAAGCGGCTCCGCGTCTCGCACGCCTTCCACTCCCCGCTCATGGAGCCGATGCTCGCCGCGTTCCGCACGGTGGTGGAGGGACTGGCCCTCCAGGCCCCGCTGCTGCCGTTCGTGTCCAACCTCACCGGCGAGCCGGCCACCGTCGCCCAGGTCACCTCCCCGGACTACTGGGTGGACCATGTCCGGCGGGCGGTCCGCTTCGCCGACGGCGTCGACTGGCTCGCCTCCCACGGTGTGACCGACTTCCTCGAACTCGGCCCCGACAGCGCGCTGTCCGCGATGGCCCAGGACTGCCTGGAGACGACGGGCACCGACACCCACGCGGTGTTCCCCGCACTGCGCGGGGACCGTTCCGAGGTCCAGACCCTCATCACCGCACTGGCCGGACTGCACGTGCGCGGTGTCACCGTGCGCTGGGCGAACTGCTTCACCGGCACCGGAGCGCGCCGCCACGACCTGCCGACCTACGCGTTCCAGCGCCGCCGGTACTGGCCCAAGGGCACAGGGGCCCACGCCGGCCCGGCCGATCTGCGGGCCGCCGGGCTCGGCGCGGCGCACCACCCGCTGCTCGTGGCCGCCGTCTCGCTCGCCGACTCCGAGGGCGCACTTCTCACCGGCCGCCTCTCGCTCCGGTCCCACCCCTGGCTGGCCGACCACACCGTCCGCGGCACCACGCTGCTCCCCGGCACGGCCTTCCTGGAACTCGCGATCCGCGCGGGCGACGAGGTCGGCTGCGACCGCGTCGAGGAACTGACCCTGGCCGCGCCCCTCGTCCTGCCCGAGCAGGGCGGCGTCCAGGTGCAGATGTGGATCGGCAACCCCGACGACTCCGCCCGCCGGACCGTGGACGTCTACGCACGGCCGGAGGACGGCGACGAGAGCGCCTGGACGCGGCACGCCACCGGTGTGCTCACCGTCCGGCGGCCGGGCGAGCAGGAGGGCGCCCCGTTCGACGCCGCGACGGCGTGGCCCCCCGCCGGAGCGGTGCCGCTGGCCGTGGACGGCGTCTACGACCGGCTGGCCGACGACGGCTTCGCCTACGGCCCCTCCTTCCAGGGCCTGCGGGCCGCCTGGCAGCGCGACGGCGAGGTGTACGCGGAGGTCGTGCTGCCCGAGGGCGGTGAAGCCGACGCGGGCTCCTTCGGGCTGCACCCCGCGCTGCTCGACGCGGCGCTCCACGCGACGTCCTTCGTCGAACTCGGCACGGAGAGCCGCGGCGCACTGCCCTTCTCCTGGGAAGGCGTGACCCTGCACGCCACCGGCGCCGGCGCCCTGCGGGTGCGGCTGTCGCCGACCGCCGGGGACGCCGTGTCGATCAGCGTCGCCGACACCTCGGGCGAACCGGTGGCCTCCGTGGAGTCGTTGGTGCTGCGCGCGGCCGGCGACCAGCGGACCGACGCCGCGGCCACCGCCGCCCGCGACGCCCTGTTCGGCCTCGACTGGGTACCCGTACGGCAGGGGGCGGCCGCTCCCGGCTCCCTCGCACTGGTGGGACCGGACCCGTTCGGCCTGGAGTCCGCGGGCGCCCTCGTCACGTACCCGGACCTCGCGGCCCTGGCGGAGGGCGGGGACCCGGTGCCGGACGTCGTCCTCATCGCGGTCGACGGCACGCCCGCCGCGCCGGACGTGGACGCGGCGCGGACCGCCCACACCCTGACGGCCGGTGCCCTGGCCGCGGTGCGGGACTGGTCGGCCGACGAGCGGTTCGCCGGTTCCCGGCTGGTGTTCGTGACCCGCGGCGCGGTCGGAGGCCACGACATCGCGGCGGCTGCCGCCTGGGGCCTCGTCCGCTCGGCGCAGTCGGAGAACCCCGGCGCCTTCGCCCTGGTGGACCTGGACCCCTCGGAGCCCGTCCCCACGCCGCTCGCGGCCCTCGGGACGGACGAGCCCCAGACCATCGTGCGCGACGGCGTCGTCCGGGCCGCACGGCTGGTCCGCAGAGCCCTCGGCGACCTCACGTCGGGCCCCGACTGGGCCGGCGCGGGCAGTGTGCTGATCACCGGTGGTACGGGTGGTCTGGGCGCGGTGACGGCGCGGCATCTGGTGGTCGAGCACGGTGTGCGGCGGCTGTTGCTGGTGAGCCGAAGCGGTCTGCGCGCCGAGGGTGCCGAAGCGCTGGTCGACGAGCTGACGGAGCTGGGTGCCGAGGTCGTCGTCGGACGGTGCGACGTGTCCGACCGGGTCGCCCTGGAGCGGCTGCTGTCCCGGCACGAGGTGTCGGCCGTGATCCACACGGCGGGGGTGCTGGACGACGGCGTCGTCACGTCGCTGACCCCGGAGCGACTGGACGCGGTCCTGCGACCCAAGGCCGATGCCGCATGGCACCTGCACGAGCTGACCCGCGACCGGGATCTCACCGCCTTCGTCGCCTTCTCCTCCGTGGCCGGAGTGATCGGCAGCCCGGGGCAGGGCAACTACGCCGCGGGCAACGCCTTCCTGGACGCGCTCATGGAGCGTCGTCGGGCGGAGGGCCTGCCGGGTGTGTCGCTCGCCTGGGGCCCGTGGGACAGCACCGTCGGCATGACCGGCACGCTGGCCGGGACCGAGGCGCACCGGCACGCCCGCTCCGGTGTGCGGGCGCTCGCCGCCGAGCAGGGCGTCGCCCTGTTCGACGCGGCCACGGCCGCCGGGGAGGCGCTCGCCCTCCCCGTACGCCTGGACCTTCCGGCCCTGCACGCACAGGGCGACGTCCCGCCGCTGCTGCGCTCCCTCATCCGCACGCGCACGCGTCGTGCGGTCGTCGCCGGCTCGGGCACGGCCGGTGACCTGGTCCAGCGACTGAACCGGCTGGACGCGGAGGAACGCCTCGACCTGCTCCTCGACCTCGTGCGCGGGCAGGTCGCCCTCGTACTGGGCCACGCCGGCGGCGAGGACGTCGACGCCGGACGCGCCTTCCGCGAGCTGGGCTTCGACTCGCTGACGGCGGTGGAGCTGCGCAACCGGCTCAACGCCGTGACCGGGCTGCGGCTGCCCGCGACCCTGGTCTTCGACTACCCGACCGTGCGGAGCCTGGCCGGATACGTCCTGGACGAACTGCTCGGCACGGACGCCGCCAGGCCCACCGCCCCGCGTACCGCCGCAGTGGCCGACGACCCGATCGTGGTCGTGGGGATGAGCTGCCGGTATCCGGGCGGGGTCGCCTCGCCCGAGGACCTGTGGCGGCTGGTCACCGAGGGCGCCGACGCCGTGTCCGGCTTCCCGACGAACCGCGGCTGGGACGTCGCGTCGCTCTACCACCCGGACCCGGACCACCCGGGGACCGCGTACACCCGCTCGGGCGGATTCCTCCACGAGGCGGGCGAGTTCGACCCCGAGTTCTTCGGAATGTCGCCGCGCGAGGCCCTGGCGACCGACTCCCAGCAGCGACTGCTGCTCGAAGCCTCCTGGGAGGCGGTGGAGCGGGCCGGCCTGGACCCGGTGTCGCTCAAGGGCAGCGCGACCGGGGTGTTCACCGGTGTGATGTACAGCGACTACGGCGCGGTGATGGCCGCCCCGGAGTTCGAGGGCTTCAGGGGCGGCGGCAGTTCCGCGAGTCTCGCCTCGGGCCGGGTGTCGTACACGCTGGGGCTGGAGGGTCCTGCGGTGACGGTGGACACGGCGTGTTCGTCGTCGCTGGTGGCGATGCACTGGGCGATGCAGGCGCTGCGCAGCGGTGAGTGCTCGCTGGCGCTGGCCGGCGGTGTCACCGTGATGTCCACCCCGTCGGTGTTCATCGACTTCGCCCGGCAGCGCGGGCTCTCCGCCGATGGCCGGTGCAAGGCGTTCTCGGAGTCGGCCGATGGTGTCGGCTGGTCGGAGGGTGTCGGGATGCTGGTGCTGGAGCGGCAGTCGGACGCGGTTCGTAACGGTCACGAGATCTTGGCGGTGGTGCGGGGTTCGGCGGTGAACCAGGACGGTGCGTCCAACGGTCTGACCGCCCCGAACGGTCCTTCGCAGCAGCGGGTGATCCGTCAGGCGCTGGCCAGTGGTGGGCTCACGCCGGATGATGTGGACGCCGTCGAGGCGCACGGCACCGGCACCACCCTCGGCGACCCCATCGAGGCACAGGCGTTGCTGGCCGCCTACGGCCGCGACCGTGATCCGGAGCGTCCCCTGCTCCTGGGCTCGGTGAAGTCCAACATCGGGCACACCCAGGCTGCCGCCGGTGTCGCGGGTGTCATCAAGATGATCATGGCGATGCGGCACGGAGTGCTGCCGCAGACCCTGCACGTCGACGCTCCGTCGTCGCATGTGGACTGGTCGCAGGGGGCGGTGGAGCTCCTGACCGAGCAGACCGCCTGGCCCGAGACCGGCCGACCCCGCCGGGCCGGTGTCTCCTCGTTCGGGATCAGCGGGACCAACGTCCACACCATCATCGAACAGGCCCCCGACACCACGGCCCCGACGACCGCCGAGCCCTCCCGCGAGGCCGGCACCGTGCCGTGGCTGATCTCCGGCAGGAGCCGCGACGCCCTGCGCGGCCAGGCGGCCCGGCTGCTCGCCCACGTCCAGGCACACCCCGGACTCGACCCGGCCGACGCGGCGTTCTCGCTCGCCACCACACGCACCCGCTTCGACCGGCGCGCCGCAGTCCTCGCGGGGGACCGCACCGCGCTGCTGCGCTCCCTCACCGCGCTGGCCGACGGCCGTCCCGACGCCGGAGTGATCGAGGGAGAAGCGGTGAACCGGGGCCGCACCGCGATGCTCTTCACCGGCCAGGGCAGCCAGCGGCCCGCGATGGGACGCGAACTGTACAAGCGTTTCCCGGTGTTCGCCCAGGCACTGGACGAGGTGTTCGCCGAACTGGACCCCCTGCTGGACCGCCCGCTGCGCGAGGTGCTGTTCGCCGGGAAGGACACGGCCGAGGCGGCCCTGCTGGACGAGACCGGCTGGACCCAGCCCGCCCTCTTCGCGGTCGAGGTCGCGCTCTTCCGTCTCGTACGGTCGTGGGGCGTCAAGCCGGACTTCGTCGCCGGCCACTCGATCGGTGAGCTCGCGGCAGCCCACGCGGCCGGCATACTGTCGCTCACCGACGCGTGCACCCTGGTCGCGGCCCGCGCCCGCCTGATGCAGGCGCTGCCCACGGGCGGTGCGATGGTCGCCGTCCGCGCCGCCGAGGACGAGGTCACCCCGCTGCTCGCCGGCCGCGAGGACGCCGTCTCCATCGCCGCGGTCAACGGTCCGGACTCCCTGGTCGTCTCCGGCGACGAGGACGCGGTCCTGGACATCGCCGCCGCCTTCCAGGCACGCGGGCGCAAGACCCGGCGACTGCGGGTGAGCCATGCCTTCCACTCGCCCCGCATGGCCGGCATGCTCGACGCGTTCCGCGACGTCGCCGAGCAACTGACCTACCACCGACCGCAGATCCCGCTGGTCTCCCACACCGCAGGCGCCCCGGCCACCGCCGATCAGGTGTGCTCCGCGGACTACTGGGTGGCCCATGTCCGCGACGCGGTCCGCTTCGCCGACTGCGTACACGCCCTTCGCGACGCCGGGGCCACCACCTTCCTGGAGATCGGCCCCGACGGGCCGCTCTCCGCGATGGCCCAGGACACCCTCGGCGACACGTACGACGCCGAGTGCGTCCCGCTCTGCCGTGCCGACCGGGGCGAGGAACTCGCCGTCACCGGCGCCCTGGCCCGCCTCCACGTCCGCGGCGTCACCGTGGACTGGTCCGCCTACTTCGCCGGCACCGGGGCCCGACGGGCCGACCTGCCCACGTACGCCTTCCAGCACACGTACTTCTGGCCGCAGACTCCCCAGGCCCCCGCGACGGCGGGCGCCGACCCGGCCGACCAGCGGCTGTGGGCCGCCGTGGAACGCGGCGACGCCGAGGAACTGGCCGCCGTACTCGGACTGGGGGAGCGGGAGCACGACTCCCTCGGCTCCCTGCTCCCCGCGCTCACCTCCTGGCGCCGGGACAACCGGGAGAAGACCCTGCTCGACACGTTGCGCTACGACGTGGAATGGGCGCGGCTCACCCAGCCGGCCGCGCCGGTCCTCGACGGCACCTGGCTCCTCGTCACGGGGGAGGCGACCACCGAGGAGGCCGGGACGCTCACCGAGCAGGCCGCCGCCGCGCTGAGCGCGCACGGCGCACGGGTCCGCCGTGTCACCCTGGACGCCGCGTGCGCCGACCGGCAGGTCCTGGCCGCACGGCTCGAAGCCACCGAGGACTTCGACACCTCGGCGAACGTGCTCTCGCTGCTCCCCCTGGACGAACGCCCCTCCGGCCCGTACGCGCCCCTCAGCGAGGGCCTCGCCATCACCCTCGGGCTCCTCCACGCGCTCCACGACACCGGCTCGCACGGCCGGCTGTGGACGGCCACCAGCGGAGCCGTCTCCACCGGGCCGGGCGACCCCGTCACCCGCCCCGGCCAGGCCGCGGCCTGGGGTCTTGGGCGTACCGCGGCCCTGGAGCACCCCCGCCTCTGGGGTGGCCTCGTCGACCTGCCCGGCAGCCTCGACGAGCGGGCAGGGCAACGCCTCGCGAGCGTCCTCGCCGCGAAGAGCACCCCCGACGGCGAGGACCAGGTGGCGCTGCGCGCCTCCGGCGTCCTCGGCCGCCGCCTCGTCCACCGCGCCGTCGAATCCCTGCCCACCGCCGGGGAGTTCAGCGCCCGGGGCACCGTCCTGGTGACCGGCGGCACCGGCGGACTGGGAGCGGAGGTCGGCCGCTGGCTGGCCCGCTCCGGCGCCGAGAACCTCGTCCTCCTCAGCCGCCGCGGCGCGGACGCCCCGGGCGCCGCCGCACTCCGCGCGGAACTGGAGGAGCTGGGGGCCCGCGTCGAGATCGTCGCCTGCGACTCCGCCGACCGGGACGCCCTCGCCGCCGTGATCGACGGTGTCCCGGACGACCTGCCGCTGACCGGTGTGGTGCACACCGCGGGGGTCGGCCACTACGGGCCCCTGGACCAGCTCACCCCGGCCGAGTTCGCCGAGCTGACCTCCGCGAAGCTCGCGGGCGCCGCGCACCTCGACGCCCTGCTCGAGGACCGCGAACTCGACCTCTTCGTCCTCTTCGGCTCCATCGCCGGCGTCTGGGGCAGCGGCGGCCAGGGCGCCTACGGCGCCGCCAACGCCTACCTCGACGCCCTTGCCGCGCACCGGCACGCCCGTGGACTGACCGCGACCAGCGTCGCCTGGGGCCCCTGGGCACAGGCGGGTATGGCCGCCGCCGACGTGGCGGTCTCCGGAGCGCTGGAACGCCAAGGGCTCGGCTTCCTGGAGCCCGGCCCCGCCATGTCCGAGCTGCGCCGCGCCGTGGTCGGGGGCGACACCACCGTCACCGTGGCGGACGTCGACTGGGACCGCTACGCACCGGTCTTCACCTCGGCCAGGCCCAGCGCCCTGCTCACCGGTCTGCCGGAAGTCCGCGACGCCGTCGCCCCTGCGGAAGAGGACGGCGCCGCCTCCGAGTTCGTCACCCGGATACGCGCCCTCGACGAGTCCGAGCAGACCCGGTTCCTCTCCGACCTCGTACGGAGCGAGGCCGCCGCGGTACTCGGCCACAGCTCCCCCGACAGCGTGCCCGAGAGCCGCGCCTTCCGGGACATCGGCTTCGACTCCCTGACCGCCGTCGAACTGCGCAAGCGGCTCTCCGGCACCACCGGCCTCACCCTGCCCAGCACGATGGTCTTCGACTACCCGACCCCCTCGGATCTCGCCCAGTACCTGCGGGCCGAGATCCTCGGCGCCGTCCTCGACGTGGCCGGACCCGTCGCCACCGGCCTCACGGACGACGAACCCATCGCCATCATCGCCATGGGCTGCCGCTTCCCCGGCGGAGCCGACACCCCGGAACAGCTGTGGGACCTGGTCACCGGCGGCGCGGACGCGGTGACGGACTTCCCCGTCAACCGGGGCTGGGACGCCCAGGCGCTCTTCGACCCCGACCCGGACCGTGCGGGAAAGACCTACTCCACCTCGGGTGGCTTCCTGCACGAGGCCGACGCGTTCGACCCGGCCTTCTTCGGGATCTCCCCGCGCGAGGCACTGGTGATGGACCCCCAGCAGCGGCTGCTGCTGGAGACCACCTGGGAGACCTTCGAGCGTGCCGGGATCGACCCCGCCGACGTCCGAGGCAGTCTCACCGGCACCTTCATCGGCTCCAGCTACCAGGACTACGGCCTCGGCGCGGGCGACGGCGCCGAGGGCCACATGGTCACCGGCAGCATCCCGAGCGTCCTGTCCGGCCGCATCTCCTACGTCATGGGACTCGAAGGCCCCGCGGTCACCGTCGACACGGCGTGCTCCTCGTCCCTCGTGGCCCTGCACCTGGCCTGCCAGTCCCTGCGCAACGGCGAGTCCACGCTCGCCGTCGCGGGCGGCGCCACGATCATGACCACCCCCGCCCCGTTCATCGCGTTCAGCCGGCAGCGGGCCCTCGCCCGGGACGGGCGCTGCAAGGCGTTCTCCGAGGACGCGGACGGCATGACCCTCGCCGAGGGCGTCGGCATCCTGCTGGTCGAGCGGCTTTCCGACGCCCGGCGCAACGGCCATCCCGTCCTCGCGGTCATCCGCGGGTCGGCCATCAACCAGGACGGCGCGTCCAACGGTCTCACCGCGCCCAACGGCCCCTCCCAGCAGCGCGTGATGCGCCAGGCGTTGGCCAACGCCCGCCTGGCCCCCTCGGACATCGACGTGGTGGAGGCGCACGGAACGGGCACCCCCCTGGGCGACCCCATCGAGGCGCAGGCCCTGCTCGCCACGTACGGCCGGGACCGTGACCCGGAGCGCTCGCTGCTGCTCGGCTCGGTGAAGTCCAACATCGGGCACACCCAGTCCGCCGCGGGTGTCGCCGGCGTCATCAAGATGGTGATGGCGCTGCGCCACGGCAAGCTGCCCCGCACCCTGCACGCCGACAACCCCTCGCCGCACATCGACTGGTCCTCCGGCGCCGTACGGCTGCTGCACGAGCCCGCGGACTGGCCGGAGACCGGCCGCCCGCGCCGTGCCGCCGTCTCGTCGTTCGGGATCAGCGGCACCAACGCCCACACCCTGCTCGAGCAGGCTCCCCCCGCCGACGGGTTCGACGACCCCACCCCCGCCGTCGAGCCCGTCCCCGTCGCGGGCGGCGTCGTGCCGTGGGTGCTGTCGGCCAGGACCGGCGCGGCACTGCGCGAGCAGGCGGACCGGCTGATCACGCACCTGGAGCCGGCGGACCCCGCTCCGAACCGTCTCGATGTCGGCTACTCGCTCGTCACGTCGCGTGCCCTGTTCGAGCACCGCGCCGTCGTGGTGCCCGACGACGGCGCCGACCCGGTCGACGCCCTCCGGGCGATCGCGTCGGACGCGGCGTCATCCGTGACAGCCCGGGGTGTGGCTGATGTGGAGGGGCGGACGGTGTTCGTGTTTCCGGGTCAGGGTTCGCAGTGGGTGGGGATGGGTGCGCGGCTGTTGGAGGAGTCGCCGGTGTTCGCGGAGCGTGTGGCGGAGTGTGCGGCGGTGTTGGGTGAGTTCACCGGTTGGTCGTTGGTGGATGTGTTGCGTGGTGTTGAGGGTGCTCCGTCGTTGGAGCGGGTGGATGTGGTGCAGCCGGCGTCGTTCGCGGTGATGGTGTCGTTGGCGGCTGTGTGGCGTTCGTGTGGTGTGGTGCCGGATGCGGTGGTGGGGCATTCGCAGGGGGAGATCGCGGCGGCGGTGGTGTCGGGTGCGTTGTCCCTTGAGGATGGTGCGCGGGTGGTGGCGTTGCGGAGTCGGGCGATCGGCCGGGTGTTGGCGGGTCGTGGCGGCATGATGTCGGTTCCGCTTCCGTTGGAGGAGGTGGAGGGTCGTCTGGGGGTGTGGTCGGGGCGGGTGTCGGTGGCTGCGGTCAACGGTCCGCGTTCGGTGGTGGTGTCGGGTGAGCCGGAGGCGCTGGATGAGCTGTCGGCGGCGCTGACGGCCGAGGGGGTGCGGGTCCGGCGGGTCGCGGTGGATTACGCGTCGCATTCGGTGCAGGTGGAACGTCTTCGTGATGAGCTGCTTGAGGTGTTGGCGCCGGTTGTTCCGCGGGTGGGTGAGGTTCCGTTCTTCTCGACGGTGACGGGTGGGTGGCTGGATACCCGGGAGATGGACGGTGGTTACTGGTTCCGTAATCTGCGGGGGCGGGTGTTGTTCGCGGATGCGGTCGAGGGTTTGCTGGCGGAGGGGTATCGGGCGTTTGTCGAGGTGAGTTCGCATCCGGTGTTGACGATGCCGGTGCAGGACATGATCGACCGGGTCGGGGAGCCGGGTGTGGTGGCCGGTACTCTGCGGCGGGAGCAGGACAGTGTGGCGCGTTTCCTGCGTTCGGCCGCTGAGGTCTTCGTGCGTGGGGTCGATGTCGACTGGGCGGGGGTCTTCGCGGGTACCGGTGCCCGCCGGGTCGACCTGCCCACCTACGCCTTCCAACACGAGCGGATGTGGGCCCTGCCGCCCGCCGTCGCCCCCGCGGCCTTTGCCGACCCGGCCGACACCGCGTTCTGGACCGCCGTGGAGCAGGAGGACGTCGCCGCCCTGACCTCGGCCCTGGGCACGGACGAGAACTCCGTCGCCGCGGTCCTGCCCGCCCTCTCCTCCTGGCGCAGGAACCGCAAGGACCGCTCCACCGTCGACTCCTGGCGCTACCGGGTGTCCTGGAATCCGGTCGGGGCCACCCCGCAACGCCCCCTCACCGGCAGCTGGCTGCTGGTCTCCGCCGACGGTCACGGCCAGGAAGCCCTCGACCCCGACGAGGTGGCCGACGCACTGAGCGGCCAGGGCGCCGAGGTCACCCGCCTCGTCCTGGACGAGGCCTGCACGGACCGCGCGGTCCTCGCCGAACGGCTCGCCGAGGCAGGCGAGTTCACCGGCATCGTCTCCGTGCTCGCGGCCGCCGAAGAGCCCGACGAGCACACCCCCGTCCTGACCCACGGCCTCGCACTCACCGTCTCCCTGGTCCAGGCCCTCGGCGACACCGGGGCCGACGCCCCGCTGTGGTTCCTCACCCGGGGAGCGGTCTCCACCGGCCGCTCCGACGACGTCACGTCCCCCGCCCAGGCCCTGGTGACGGGCGTCGGCTGGACCACCGCGCTGGAACACCCGCAGCGCCGGGGCGGAGTCGTCGACCTCCCGCCGGTGCTCGACCGGCGGGCGGCGGGCAGGCTCGCCGCCGCGCTGTCGGGAGCGCTGGGCGACGAGGACCAGCTCGCCCTGCGCGACTCCGGCCTCTTCACCCGCCGCATCGTCCGCGCGTCGGCCGACGAGCAGCACCCGGCGCGCGACTGGACGCCGCGCGGCACCACCCTCATCACCGGCGGCTCGGGAACCCTCGCCCCCCACCTGGCCCGCTGGCTGGCCGACCGGGGCGCCGAGCACCTCGTGCTGCTCAGCCGCCGGGGCATGGACGCCCCGGGCGCCGCCGAACTCGTCGCGGAACTGAGCGAGTCCGGCACCGAGGCCACGGTCGCCGCCTGCGACATCACCGACCGCGACGCCGTCGCCGCGCTCCTCGCGGAGCTCAAGGCCGAGGGGCGCACGGTACGCACCGTCGTGCACACCGCCGCGCTTATCGAGCTGTACCCGCTCGCCGAGACCACCATGGACGCCTTCGCCCGCGTCCTGGACGCCAAGGTCACCGGTGCCCGCGTCCTGGACGAGCTCCTCGACGACGACGAGCTCGACGACCTGGTCCTCTACTCCTCCACCGCCGGCATGTGGGGCAGCGGGGCCCACGCCGCCTACGTGGCGGGCAACGCCTACCTCGCCGCGCTCGCCGCCCACCGCCGGGCCCGCGGGCTCCGCGCCACCTCCCTCTCCTGGGGCATCTGGGCCGACGACATCAAGGCCGGGCGCGTGGACCCGGGGACGATCCGCCGCAGCGGCCTGGAGTTCATGGACCCGCAGCTCGCCCTGACGGGCCTGAAGCGGGCCCTCGACGACGACGAGACCGCCGTCGCGGTCGCCGACGTCGACTGGGAGACGTACCACCCCGTCTTCACGTCGAGCCGCCCCACGAACCTGTTCGCCGAGATCGCCGAGGTCCGCGCCCTCACCGAGGCCGCCGAGCAGACCGCGGGCACCGTGGCGGAGAGCGGGTTCACGGCCCGGCTGCACGGTCTGACCGCCGCTGAGCAGGAACGCACGGTGCTGGAGGTCGTCCGTACCGAGGCGATGGCCGTCCTGGGCCTGACGGACGCCGACGCGCTCGCGGACCAGCGTGCCTTCCGCGACGTCGGCTTCGACTCGCTCACCGCCGTCGCCCTGCGCAACCGCCTCGCGTCGGTCACCGGACTGACGCTGCCGACGACGATGGTCTTCGACCACCCGAGCCCGGCCGCCCTGGCCGCGTTCCTCCGCACCGAGCTCGCCGGGGCGCGGACCGCCGGAACGGCCGCCACCGCCACCGCCTCCGCCACAGCCGCCGCCGACGACCCGATCGTCATCGTCGGCATGGGCTGCCGCTATCCCGGCGGGGTCGCATCGCCGGAAGAGCTGTGGAAGCTCGCCCTCGACGGCGTCGACGCCGTCTCCCCCTTCCCGGCGGACCGGGGCTGGGACGCCGAAGGGCTCTACGACCCCGACCCGGACCGGTCCGGCAAGACCTACTCCGTACAGGGCGGATTCCTGCGGGACGTCGCCGAGTTCGACCCGGGCTTCTTCGGCATCTCCCCGCGCGAGGCCCTGTCCATGGACCCGCAGCAGCGCCTGCTGCTGGAGACGGCCTGGGAAACCTTCGAGCACGCCGGGATCGACATCGTCTCCCAGCGCTCCAGCCTCACCGGCACCTTCATCGGAGCCAGCTACCAGGACTACGCCTCCAGCGTCGTGGCCAACTCCTCGGAGGGCTCCGAGGGCCACATGATCACCGGCACGCTCTCCAGCGTGCTCTCCGGGCGGGTCAACTACCTCTTCGGCTTCGAGGGACCGGCCGTCACCCTCGACACCGCCTGCTCGTCGTCGCTGGTAGCCCTGCACCTGGCCTGTCAGTCCCTGCGCGAGGGCGAGAGCTCCCTAGCCCTCGCCGGCGGCGTCAGCATCATGTCCACCCCGAGCGCCTTCGTAGGCTTCAGCCGGCAGCGCGCGCTGGCCGCCGACGGCCGCTGCAAGGCGTACGCCGACGGCGCCGACGGGATGACCCTCGCCGAGGGCGTCGGGCTCGTCCTGCTGGAGCGCCTCTCCGACGCCCGCCGCAACGGCCACACCGTGCTCGCCGTCGTCCGCGGCTCCGCAGTCAACCAGGACGGCGCGTCCAACGGCCTCACCGCCCCCAACGGCCCCTCCCAGCAGCGCGTCATCCGCCAGGCCCTGGCCAACGCCGGAGTCGAGGCGCGCGAGGTCGACGTCATCGAGGGCCACGGCACCGGCACCGCCCTGGGCGACCCCATCGAGGCACAGGCCCTGCTCACCGCCTACGGGCAGGACCGGGACGCCGAACGCCCCCTGCTCCTCGGATCGGTGAAGAGCAACATCGGCCACACCCAGATGGCCTCCGGCGTCGCCAGCGTGATCAAGCTGGTGCACGCCCTGCGCGAAGGGGTCGTACCGAAGACCCTGCACGTCGACACCCCCTCCTCGCACGTGGACTGGTCCTCCGGGGCCATCGACCTGCTGACCGAGCGGACCGACTGGCCCGACACCGGCCGGCCGCGCCGCGCCGCCGTCTCCTCGTTCGGTCTCAGCGGCACCAACGTGCACACCATCCTCGAAGAGGCTCCCGCCGAGGAGCCCGCCGAGGCGCCGGCCTCCCGCGACGGGGTCGTCCCTCTGGTGGTCTCCGCCAGGAGCGAGGCCGCGCTGCGCGCCCAGGCGGGGCGGCTGCTCACCCTCGTCGAGGAACGCCCGGACACCGCTCTCGCGGACCTCGCCTTCTCCCTGGCCACCTCCCGGGCCGGTCTGGAGCACCGCGCCGCCGTCACGGCGGGGGAGAGCGGCGAGTTGCTGCGCGGACTGCTGGCACTGCGCGACGGGCTGACCGGCCCCGGCACGGTCCAGGGCGGCACGGGCCGCGGCCGCACCGCGTTCCTGTTCACCGGTCAGGGCAGCCAGCGGCCGGGCACGGGCCGCGAACTGTACGAGCGGTTCCCCGTCTTCGCCGACGCGCTCGACGCCGTGCTCGCCCGGATGGACGGCGAGCTGGACCGGCCGCTGCGCGAGCTCCTGTTCTCCGCCGAGGGGTCGCCCGAGGCGGCCCTGCTCGACCGCACCGCCTACGCGCAGCCCGCCCTGTTCGCCGTCGAGGTGGCGCTGTTCCGGCTCCTCGCCTCCTGGGGCATCACCCCCGACCACCTGGCCGGACACTCCGTCGGCGAGCTCGCCGCCGCCCACGTGGCAGGCGTGTTCTCCCTGGAGGACGCCTGTGCCCTGGTGGCGGCGCGAGGCCGGCTGATGCAGGCGCTGCCCGAGGGCGGAGCGATGATCTCCCTGGAAGCCGCCGAGGACGAGATCCTGCCGCTGCTGGAGGGACTTGAGGACGAGGTGTCCGTCGCCGCCGTCAACGGGCCCCTCTCGGTCGTCGTCGCGGGTGTCGAGGACACCGTCCTGGACATCGCCGCGACGATCGGGGCCCAGGGCCGCAGGACCAAGCGGCTCAAGGTGAGCCACGCCTTCCACTCCCCGCTCATGGACGGCATGCTCGACGACTTCGCCCGCGTCGCGCGGAACGTCGCCTACCACCCCCCGGTCACCCCGCTCGTCTCGGGCCTCACCGGTTCGCTCGCCGCCGACGACCAGGTGTGCACCCCCGAGTACTGGGTCCAGCACGTGCGCCGGGCCGTCCGCTTCGCCGACGGCATCAACTGGCTGTCGGCCCAGGGCGGGGTCCGCACCTTCATCGAACTCGGTCCGGACGGCGTGCTCAGCGGCATGGCCCGGGAGAGCCTGACCGACGCGCCCCGCACCGCGCTGCTCCCGCTGCTGCGCGCGGGCCGGCCCGAGGAGCGGACGGTCGCCACCGCGGTCGCCGGCGCGTACGCCCAGGGCGTGGACGTCGACTGGGACGCGTACTTCGCGGACTCCGGCGCCCGCCGGATCGCCCTGCCCACCTACGCCTTCCAGCGCGAGCGGTACTGGCCCGAGCCCGCCGCGCTCGCCGCCACCACGGCCTCGAACCCGGCCGACTCCGAGTTCTGGTCGGCGGTGGAGCGCGCCGACGTCGGCGAACTGACCGCCTCGCTGGGCCTGGACGACACGACCGTCACCGCGATGGTGCCCGCGCTGTCCGCCTGGCGCCGCCGCCGCGACGAGGAGTCGGCGGTGGACGCCTGGCGCTACCGGGTCGTCTGGAAACCGCAGGCCGCCTCTACGGCACCCAGCACGCTGAGCGGCCTCTGGCTCGTCCTGGCGCCGACTTCGGGGGAGGACGCCGAAGGGTCCGCCGACGTGATCGCCGCCCTGGCCACAACGACCGTGACCTGCGAGGTCACCGGCTCCGACCGGGCCGCCCTCGCCGAACGGCTCGGGCAACTCCGTGCCGAGCACGGCGAGTTCGCCGGGGTGCTGTCACTGCTCGGCCTCGCAGGCTGCGAGAGCGCCGCCCGCACCGGAGTGCCGGACTCCCTCCTCCTGACCGCCGTCGCCGTACAGGCGCTCGGCGACTGCGGGATCGACGCACCCCTGTGGGCCGTCACCCGTGGCGCGGTCTCCGTGGGCCGCTCCGAGCCGGTCGTCGGCCTCGACCAGGCCGCCGTATGGGGCCTCGGACGTGTCGTCGCCCTCGAACAGCCCGGCCGCTGGGGCGGCTGCGTCGACCTGCCCGAGCAGCTCGACGCGCACGCCGGGCGCAGGCTGCGCGGAGTGCTCACCGCCGCGACGGGCGAGACCGAGACGGCCGTACGCGCCTCCGGCGTGTTCGTGCGCCGACTCGCCCACAGCCCCGTCGACCGTTCCACCGCGAAGCCCTTCGACCCTTCGGGCACCACCCTGATCACCGGCGGTACCGGCGGCCTCGGCGGACACGTCGCCCGTGGTCTCGCCCGGGCCGGAGCCGAGCACCTGCTGCTCGTCAGCCGGCGCGGGGCGAACGCCCCCGGCGCGGACGCGCTGCGGACCGAACTGACCGGGCTCGGAGCCCGTGTCACCGTCGCCGCCTGCGACGTCGCCGATCGCGACGCGCTCACCGCGCTGCTCGACTCCGTCCCCGAGGACGCCCCGCTCAACGCCGTCATCCACACCGCGGGAATCGTCGAGGACGGCGTGGTCGACACACTCACCGCGGACAGCTTCCGGTCCGTCCTCGACGCCAAGGTCGCCTCCGCGCGGCACCTGCACGAACTGACGGCCCACCTGCCGCTGTCCGCGTTCGTCCTCTTCTCCTCCACCGCCGGCGTCTTCGGCGCCGCGGGCCAGGGCAACTACGCGGCGGCCAACGCCTACCTGGACGCCCTCGCCGAATACCGGCGGGCGAGCGGGCTGACCGCGCTCTCCGTCGCCTGGGGCCCCTGGTCCGGATCCGGCATGGTCGCCGACGCGGCCGAGATCGAGACCCGCGTCCGACGCGGCGGCTTCGAGCCGCTCGCGCCCGAACCCGCCGTACGGGCCCTGCTGCGGGCGATCGAACAGGACGACACCGCGCTGGCGCTCGCCGACATCGACTGGGACCGCTTCGTCCCCGCCTTCGCCACCGCCCGCCCGCTGCCGCTCATCGATGACCTGCCGGAGGTACGGCAGCAGCGGTCCGGGGGCCCCGCCACGGCCACCGGAGGCGAACCGGAGCTGCGGCGGCGGCTCGCCGAACTCCCCGACGCCGACCGCGCCGCCTTCGTCCTCGACCTGCTGCGCACCCAGGTGGCCGCCGTGCTCGGGCACAGCGACGCCGCGGCGATCGAGGAGGACCGGGCCTTCCGCGACCTGGGCTTCGACTCGCTCACCACGCTCGAACTGCGCAACGCACTGGTCGCCGCGACCGGGCTCAGCCTGCCCGTCTCCCTCGTCTACGACCGCCCGACCCCGCGCGACATGGCGGACCACCTGCTCGACGAACTCCTCGGCTCGCTGCCCGAACAGGCCGCCGCCGCGCCGGTGGCCGCCGGCCGGCCCCTGGACGACGACCCGATCGCCGTCGTCGGCATGAGCTGCCGCTTCCCCGGCGGGGTGTCCTCGCCCGAGGAGCTGTGGCAGATGCTCGAAGAGGGCAGGGACGGCATCACCCGCTTCCCCGACGACCGGGGATGGGACATCGAGGCCCTCGGAGCGGGCGCCTCGGACACCCTCGAAGGCGGATTCCTCACCGGGGTCGCCGACTTCGACGCCCACTTCTTCGGCATCTCACCGCGCGAGGCACTGGCCATGGACCCGCAGCAGCGCCTGCTGCTGGAGGCCGCCTGGGAGGCGCTGGAGCGCGCCGGGATCGACCCCACCGCACTGCGCGGCTCCACCACCGGCGTCTTCGTCGGCACCAACGGACAGGACTACCCCACCCTCCTGCGCCGGTCCCTCTCCGACGTCCAGGGCTACGTGGCCACCGGCAACACCGCCAGTGTCATGTCCGGCCGCCTCTCCTACGCCCTCGGCCTGGAAGGACCGGCCGTCACCGTCGACACCGCCTGCTCCTCCTCCCTGGTCGCGATGGACTGGGCGGGCAAGGCGCTGAGCGCCGGTGAGTGCAGCCTGGTGATCGCGGGCGGCGTCTCCGTGATGTCGAGCCCCGACTCCTTCGTCGAGTTCTCCACCCAGGGCGGACTGGCCCCCGACGGCCGCTGCAAGGCGTTCTCCGACAGCGCCGACGGCACCGCATGGTCCGAAGGCGTCGGCATCCTCGTGCTCGAACGGCTCTCCGACGCCGTACGCAACGGACACGAGGTCCGCGGCATCATCCGTTCGACCGCCGTCAACCAGGACGGCGCGTCCAACGGACTCACCGCCCCCAACGGCCCCTCCCAGCAGAGGGTGATCCGCCAGGCGCTCGCAGACGCCGGACTGACCGCCGCCGACATCGACGCCGTCGAGGCCCACGGCACCGGCACCACCCTCGGCGACCCCATCGAGGCCACGGCCCTGCTCTCCACCTACGGCCAGGACCGCGAGCGGCCCCTGCTGCTCGGCACCGTCAAGTCGAACATCGGGCACACCCAGGCCGCCGCGGGCGTCGCGGGCGTCATCAAGATGCTCATGGCGATGAGGCACGGCGCACTGCCCGCGTCCCTGCACATCGGCACCCCGTCCGCCCACGTGGACTGGAGCGCCGGAGCGGTGGAGCTGCTGACCGAGCCGACGGCCTGGCCGGACACCGGCCGTCCGCGCCGCGCCGGAGTCTCGGCGTTCGGTGTGAGCGGCACCAACGCGCACGTCATCGTCGAGCAGGCACCGCCCGTCGCGCAGGCGCCGGAGGAGGAGACCACCGAGCACCCCACCCCGGCCGTCGTGCCGTGGACCGTGTCGGGCAGGAGCCGAGAGGCGCTCCAGGACCAGATCGAGCGGCTCACCTCCTTCGCCGCCCGCCGCACCGACCTGTCCCCGCTGGACATAGGCCGCTCGCTCGCCGGGGACCGCACGGTCTTCCCGCACCGCGCGGTGCTGCTGGCCGACGCGGACGGCGTACGGGAGAGCGCGCGCGGCACCGCGAACCGCACCCCCGGCAGGACCGCGTTCCTCTTCTCCGGCCAGGGCAGCCAGCGCGGCGCCATGGGCCGCGAACTGTACGAGCGCTTCCCCGTCTACGCCGAAGCGCTGGACTCCGTCCTCGCCCATCTGGACACCGAACTCGAATACCCGCTCAAGGAAGTGCTGTTCGCCCTCCCCGGCACCTTCGAGTCCGAGCTGCTGGACGAGACCGGATGGACGCAGCCCGCACTCTTCGCGACAGAGGTGGCCCTCTTCCGGCTCGCCGAGTCGTGGGGACTGACACCGGACTTCGTGGCCGGGCACTCGATCGGTGAGATCGCCGCCGCCCACGTGGCGGGCGTGTTCTCCCTGGCGGACGCCTGCAGGCTGGTCGCGGCACGCGCCACGCTGATGCAGGCGCTCCCGCAGGGCGGCGCGATGGTCGCGCTCCAGGCCACCGAGGACGAGGTGGCCCCGCTGCTGGACGCCGGCGTGTCCATCGCCGCGGTCAACGGCCCGCGCTCCCTGGTCGTCGCCGGAGCGCAGGACGCGGTCGACGAACTCACCGAACTGTTCGACGCCGACGGCCGCCGCACCACACGGCTGCGGGTCTCGCACGCCTTCCATTCGCCGCTGATGGACCCGATGCTCGCGGATTTCGCCCGCGTCGCCGAGAGCATCACCTACGACGAGCCCCGCATCACCGTGGTCTCCAACCTCACCGGCGCCCTCGCGACGAGCGGCGAACTGCGCTCTGCGGCCTACTGGGTGCGCCACGTACGCGAAGCCGTACGGTTCGCCGACGGGGTGCGCACCCTGAGGGACGCGGGAGTCGGTACGTTCGTCGAGCTCGGCCCCGACGGGGTGCTCTGCGCGATGGCGCAGCAGAGCCTGGACGGCGTGGAACCCGCGCCCGCGGTCGTGCCGCTCCTGCGCAAGGACCAGGGCGAGGAAGCGGCCCTCGTCGCCGCGCTCGCCGCCCTGCACGTCCACGGCGCGGGACCGGACTGGTCCGCCTTCTTCGCGGGCCTGGGCGCACGCCGGGTCGAACTGCCCACGTACGCCTTCCAGCGCGAGCGCTACTGGCCCGAGCCCGCGGCGCTCGACGCCGCCGGGGCCCCCGACCCGGCGGAGACCGCGTTCTGGTCCGCCGTGGAGCACGAGGACGTCGAGACGCTGGCCTCCTCGCTCGGCCTGGACGGCGACACCGTCACCGCGATGGTGCCCGCCCTGTCCGCCTGGCGCCGCCGCCGCGGTGAGCAGTCCGCGGGCGCCGCCTGGCGCTACCACGAGACCTGGACCCCGCTGCCCGCACGGGCGGCGACCGGGGAGGCGGGCAGGTGGCTGGTGCTCCTGCCGGCCGGTGACACGCCCCCGTGGGTGACCGCGGCCGCCGCGGCCCTGGGCGACGACGCCGTACGCGTGTCCGTGGACGGCGACCTGGCCGGCCCGCTCGCCACGGCGTGCGCCGACCGGGACAAAGCCGCCTTCACCGGAGTCGTGTCGCTGCTCGCCGCCACCGCGGACGCCACCGCCCTGCCCCCGGACCACGCCTGGCCCCGGACGCTGCTCCCGGCTCTGGCCGACGCGGGCGTCGGCGCGCCGCTGTGGTGCGTCACCCGGGGCGCCGTCTCCACCGCCGGCGAACCGCTGCTGAGCGCCGGGCAGGCTGCCGTATGGGGCCAGGGCCGGGTCGCGGCGCTGGAGCACCCCGACCGCTGGGGCGGGCTGCTCGACCTCCCCGGCACGGTCGACGACCGTACGGGCACGGCCTTCGCCGCAGCCCTGGCGGGCGGCGAACGCCCCGACGGCGAGGACCAGATCGCGGTCCGCGCCACCGGCGTCCACGGACGGCGGCTGGCCCGCCCGACCGCCACGGCCGCCAACCCGGCCGGAGACGTCTGGCGGCCCACCGGCACGGTGCTCGTCACCGGGGGCACGGGGACCATGGGCGGACTGATCGCCCGCCGGCTGGCCCGGGAGGGTGCCCGGCACCTCGTACTGACCGCCCGGCACGCCTCGGACCTCGACGGGGCCGTGACGCTCGAAGCCGAACTGCACCGGCTCGGTGCCGGAACGACCCTGGCCCTGTGCGACGTGTCCGACGGTGCCGCGCTGACCGCGCTGCTCGGCGCGCTCCCCGAGGACGCGCCGCTGACCGCGGTGGTCCACGCGGAGGAGCCGGACGTCCTCGGCGCGACGACCACGCAGCTCACCGCCGCGCTCGCCGGAGCCGTCCAGCTCGACGCCGTGCTCGGGGACCGGCCGCTCGACGCCTTCGTCCTCTGCGGCACGATCGCCGCCACCTGGGGCGTGAGGGGCCAGCAGGAGCCCGCCGCACTCGGCGCGTACCTCGACGCCCTCGCCCGCCGGCGCCGCGACCGGGGGGCCACCGCCCTCGCCGTCTCCTGGGGGGCGTGGGCGGACCTGGCCGACGACTCCACGGCCGCGCACCTGCGGATGAACGGCCTGCCCGTCCTCGACACGGACACGGCGCTCGCCGCGCTCGGCAGGGCCGTCGCCGACGGCGGGGCCGCCGTCACCATCGCCGACGTGCGGTGGGAGACCTTCGCCCCCGCCCTCGCCGAAGCCCGCCGCACCGCCCTCCTGAACGCACTGCCGGAAGCCCGCGAGGCCCTGGAGAGGGCCGGACGGGACCGGGGCGAGGAGCGGTCCGCCGCCGACGCCTACCGGCAGCAGACGCTCGCCCTGCCCGAGGCCGAACGGGGCGAAGCCCTGCTGGCCCTGGTCACCGCCAAGTCGGCCGTGGTCCTGGGGCACACGGACACCGGCCTCGTCGAACCCGACCTCCCCTTCCGCGACCTCGGCTTCGACTCCCTGACCGCCGTCGACCTGCGCAACCAGCTCACCGCGGCCACCGGCGTCCCGCTGCCCGCCACTCTGGTCTTCGACCACCCGACCCCGGCCGAGCTGGCCCACCACCTGCGGACCCTGCTGCTCGGCGAACTCCCCGACGCCGCAACCCCTGTCATCGCCACCGCACCGGTCGACGACGACCCCGTCGTCATCGTCGGCATGGCCTGCCGCTACCCGGGCGGTGTCGGATCGCCCGAGGAGCTGTGGCAGCTCGTCATGGACGAGACCGACGCCGTGGGCGCGTTCCCCACCGACCGGGGCTGGGACCTCGACACCCTGCTCGGCGGGCCGCCGGAGGGCGGCCGTGGCCGCAGCACCACCGGAAACGGCGGATTCCTCTACGACGCCGCCGACTTCGACCCCGCCGTGTTCGGCATCTCGCCGCGCGAGGCCATCGTGATGGACCCGCAGCAGCGCATCGTGCTGGAAGCGGCCTGGGAGGCACTGGAGCGGGCGGGCATCGACGCGGCGACCCTGAAGGGAAGCACCACCGGCGTCTATGTCGGCGGCGGCAGCGGTGACTACCGTCCGCCGGCCGAGGCCGGGCAGTGGGAGACCGCCCAGTCCGCGAGCCTCCTCTCCGGCCGGATCGCGTACTCCCTCGGTCTTCAGGGGCCCACCGTCTCCGTCGACACCGCGTGCTCCTCGTCCCTGGTCGCGCTGCACCTGGCGGCCCAGGCACTGCGCTCCGGCGAGTGCTCGATCGCCCTGGCCGGCGGCGTGACGGTCATGGCCACCCCGGCGGGCTTCGTCGAGTTCAGCGCTCAGGGCGCGCTCTCCACCGACGGCCGCTGCAAAGCGTTCTCGGAGGGCGCGGACGGTACCGGCTGGTCCGAAGGCGTGGGCATGCTCGTCGTCGAGCGTCTCTCCGACGCCCGGCGTAACGGCCACCACGTCCTGGCGGTCCTGCGGGGCTCCGCGATCAACCAGGACGGCGCCTCCAACGGGCTGACGGCGCCCAGCGGACCCGCGCAGCAGCGGGTGATCCGGCAGGCGCTCGCCAACTCCGGCCTGCGGACGACCGACGTGGACGCGGTCGAGGCCCACGGCACGGGCACCAGACTCGGCGACCCGATCGAGGCCCAGGCGCTGCTGGCCACCTACGGCCAGGACCGGGACTCCGACCGCCCGGTGCTGCTCGGTTCGCTGAAGACCAACATCGGACACACCCAGGCCGCCTCCGGCGTCGCCGGGGTGATCAAGATGGTGATGGCCATGCGCCACGGCACCCTGCCGAGGTCGCTGTACGCCGAGACGCCGACCTCCCAGGTCGACTGGACGGCCGGACACGTCCGGTTGCTCACCGAGCCCGTCGCCTGGCCCGCATCGGACCGCGCACGCCGGGCGGGCGTCTCCTCCTTCGGCGCCAGCGGTACGAACGCCCACGTCATCCTGGAACAGGCGCCGCCCGCCGAACCGGAGCCGGCGGCCACCGCCCCCGGCGAGCCGCTCCGCGAGCCCAGGGCCCTCCCGGTCCTGCTGTCCGGCAAGTCCGCGGGCGCCCTGCGCGGTCAGGCCCGCCGCCTGCTCACCAGGGTGACCGAGGACAGGGGCATCCCGCTGACCGATCTCGCCTACTCGCTCGCCACCACCCGCACGGTCTTCGACCACCGGGCCGCCGTGACGGCCACCGACCGTGACGGGCTGACCGGCGCACTCACCGCACTGGCCGCGGGCGGCACCGCCGCCGGCCTGGTCGAGCACCAGGTGGAACGCGCGGGCAAGCGGGCGTTCCTCTTCTCCGGGCAGGGCTCCCAGCGCCTGGGCATGGGCCGTGAGCTCTACGACCGGTTCCCGGTGTTCGCACAGGCACTGGACTCGGTGCTGGACCTGCTGGACGCGCGGTCGGGCCGTTCGCTGCGCGACGTGATGTGGGGCGACGACGCCGAGACGCTGAACGAGACGGGCTTCGCCCAGCCCGCCCTGTTCGCCGTCGAGGTGGCGCTGTTCCGACTGGTCGAATCGTGGGGGGTGAAGCCCGACTTCCTGGCGGGCCACTCGATCGGTGAGATCGCCGCCGCCCACGCGGCGGGAGTGTTCTCCCTGGAGGACGCCGCCCGCCTGGTGACGGCGCGCGCCTCCCTGATGCAGGCGCTGCCGCCCGGCGGTGCGATGGCAGCCGTGGAGGCCACGGAGGACGAAGTCCTGCCGCTGCTCTCCGACGACGTGTCCGTCGCCGCCGTCAACGGCCCCTCCTCGGTGGTGGTCTCCGGCACCGAACAGGCCGTCCACAACGTCGCGGCCCGCCTGGCCGACCAGGGACGCCGCACGAGCCGGCTGCGCGTCTCCCACGCCTTCCACTCACCGCTCATGGAGCCGATGCTCGAAGCGTTCCGCTCGGTCGCCGAGAGCCTGACCTACGCGGCGCCGCGCATCACGGTCGTCTCCAACCTGACGGGCGGACCGGCACAGGCCGAGGAACTGTGCACGCCCGGCTACTGGGTACGCCATGTCCGCGAGGCCGTCCGCTTCGCCGACGGCGTACGCACGCTCGCCGACCGCGGTGTGACCACGTTCCTGGAACTCGGCCCGGACGGCGTGCTGTCCGCGATGGCCCAGGAGAGCGCGTCCGAGGGGACCGTCACCGTCCCGGTCCTGCGCAAGGACCGCGACGAGGAGACCACCCTCGTCGCCGCGCTCGCCCGACTGCACGTCCAGGGCGTGCCCGTGGACTGGCGGCGGTTCTTCGCGGGCACCGGAGCCCGGTGGCTGGACCTGCCGACCTACGCCTTCCAGCGCGGAAGGTTCTGGCCGGACGTCATGCCGGGCGTCACCCCCGCCGACGCGCCCCCGGAGACCGCCACGACGGACCAGGCGTTCTGGAGTGCGGTGGCGCAGGAGGACTTCGCCTCGCTGGAGTCCACCCTCGACGTCGAGTCGGACGCCCTGTCGAAGGTGCTGCCCGCCCTGATGGACTGGCGCGGCCGGCAGCACGACGAGTCGGTCATGGAGGAGTGGCGCCACCGCGTCGTCTGGAAGGCCCTGGCCGGCGGAGCGACCGCCAACCGGAAGGTCCTCACCGGCACCTGGCTGGCCGTGGTACCGGCCGAACTGGCCGAGGACCCCTGGGTGTCCGCCGTACTCGACGCCCTGGACACCGACGTCGTACGCCTGGCCGTGCAGGGAGCCGACCGGGCCGCACTGGCCGCGGAACTGAGCACCCGCGCCGCGGAAGGCACCCGATTGACCGGGGTCCTGTCCCTCCTCGCGCTGAGGGAGAGCGCCCGGGGCAGCGTGCCCGAGGGGACCGCCCTCACCGCCGTACTGCTCCAGGCGCTCGGCGACGCGAGGATCGGCGCGCCCCTGTGGTGCGTCACCCGGGAAGCCGTCGCCACGAACCGCGCGGACACCGTCCGGAGCCCTCTGCAGGCCGCCGTATGGGGGCTCGGCAGGGTCGCCGCACTGGAGTACCCGGAGCGCTGGGGCGGTCTGATCGACCTTCCCGCAACGCTCGACGAGCGGGCAGCCGCCGGCTTCGCCGGAGCACTCGCCGGCCTCGACGGTGAGGACCAGATCGCGGTGCGCACCTCGGCGGTCCTCGCCCGGCGCCTCGTGCGGGCCCCCGGAAAGCGGCCCGCCCGCACCTGGGCCCCGAACGGCACCGTGCTGATCACCGGCGGTACCGGCGCCCTCGGCGGGCACGTCGCCCGCCGGCTCGCCAAGGACGGAGTCCAGCACCTGGTGCTGCTCAGCCGCAGCGGCCCCGCCGCGCCGGCGGCACAACGCCTGCGGGCCGACCTGGACGCCCTGGGCACCTCGGTCACCGTCGCCGCCTGCGACGCCGCCGACCGGGACCAACTGGCCGCCGTCCTCGCCGGCATACCGGCGGAGCACCCGCTCACCGGGGTGGTCCACGCGGCCGGAGTCCTGGACGACGGAGTGCTCGACCGGCTCACTCCGGAGCGGTTCGAGGCGGTGTTCCGATCGAAGGTCGCCCCGGCCCTCCTGCTCGACGAACTGACCCGTGGAGCGGACCTCACGGCGTTCGTCCTCTTCTCCTCCGCCTCGGCGGCCGTGGGCAACCTCGGCCAGGGCAACTACGCGGCGGCCAACTCGGTCCTGGACGCTCTCGCCGAACGGCGCAGGGCCCAGGACCTCCCGGCGACCGCGGTCGCCTGGGGAGCCTGGGACGGTGGCGGCATGGCAGAGGGAACCGGGGCCGAAGAGGCCGCGGCACGCACCGGGGTCGGCGCCATGGCCCCCGCACTGGCCTGCGAGACGATGCTCCGGCTGGTCATGGAGCCCGATCCGACCGCAGTCGTCGCGGAGGTCTCCCTGGACCGCTTCGTCGCCGCCTTCGGCACGGCGCGGCCGAGCCCCCTGCTCCGCGAACTCCCCGGCTACGACCGCATGGCGGCCGCCGCGGCACCCTCGGACACCGAGGCGGAGGGCGGTCTGCGGTACCGGCTCGCGGCCATGTCGGCGAACCGGCGCCTCGAATCCGTCGTGGACCTGGTCCGCACCCAGGCCGCCCGGGTCCTCAGCTACCCGGACAGGGAAGCGGTCGGCGCGGAACGGTCCTTCCGGGACCTCGGGGTCGACTCGCTCGGAGCCGTGGAACTGCGCAACCAGATGAACAGCGCCACCGGCCTCAGCCTCCCCGCCACCCTCGTCTTCGACCACCCCACCCCGACCTCCCTCGCCGAGCACGTACTCGGACAGCTCATCCCCGAGGGCGATGCCGGGACGGACGGCGACGAGGCGGAGATCCGAGCCCTGCTGGCCTCGGTGCCGCTGGAGCGACTGCGGGACATCGGCGTACTGGAGCCACTGCTCCAGCTGGCGGGCCGGGGCGCGAGCACCCCGGCACAGAACGACACGACGGACGAGTCCATCGACTCGATGGCAGTGGCAGACCTGGTCCGGGCCGCGCTCAACGGCCAGTCCGACCTGTAGCGCGAGAGTGACGGAGCAGATGATGAACGCCCCTACCGAGAACGCCCCCACCGCCGGTGTCGTGGAAGCGCTCCGCGCCGCGATGAAGGAGTCGGAGCGGCTGCGGCGACAGAACAGGATGTTCGTCGCCGCGGCCCGGGAACCCATCGCCATCGTGGGAATGAGCTGCCGGTTCCCCGGTGACGTCACCTCGCCCGAAGGACTCTGGGAACTCGTCGCCACCGGCACCGACGCCATCTCCGGCTTCCCCACAGACCGCGGATGGGACCTGGACGCGCTGCGCGCCAGCACCACCGACGCACGGGACACCTCGGTCAGCCAGCAGGGCGGATTCCTCAACCGCGTCGCCGACTTCGACCCCGGCTTCTTCGGGATATCCCCCCGGGAGGCCGCCACCATGGACCCCCAGCAGCGGCTGCTGCTGGAGACCACCTGGGAGGCCATCGAGCGCGCCGGCATCGACGCCACCCGGCTGCGCGGTACCCGTACGGGCGCCTTCATCGGCACCAACGGTCAGGACTACGCCTACCTCCTGGTCAGGTCGCTCGACGACGCGACCGGCGACGTCGGCACCGGCATCGCGGCGAGCGCCGTCTCCGGCCGGCTCTCGTACGCCCTCGGTCTCGAAGGCCCCGCCGTCACCATCGACACCGCGTGCTCGTCGTCCCTCGTCGCCCTCCACCTGGCCGTGCAGTCCCTGCGCAACCAGGAGTGCACGCTGGCGCTCGCCGGCGGCGTGAACGTCATGTCCACCCCCGGCTCGCTCATCGAGTTCAGCCGGCAGGGCGGTCTGGCAAGGGACGGCCGCTGCAAGGCCTTCTCCGAGAACGCCGACGGCACCGGCTGGTCGGAGGGCGCGGGCGTCCTGATGCTGGAGCGCCTCTCGGACGCCGAACGCAACGGGCATCCGGTCCTCGCCGTGATCCGGGGCTCGGCGGTCAACCAGGACGGCGCGTCCAACGGCTTCACCGCCCCCAACGGCCCCTCCCAGCAGCGGGTCATCCGCCAGGCCCTCGCCAACGCCGGTCTCACCCCCGCCGACGTCGACGCCGTCGAGGCACACGGCACGGGCACCCCGCTGGGAGACCCCATCGAGGCCCAGAGCCTCTTGGCGGCGTACGGCCAGGACCGGGAGCACCCGCTGCTCCTCGGTTCGGTCAAGTCCAACATCGGGCACACTCAGGCCGCCTCCGGGGTCGCCGGCGTGATCAAGATGGTCATGGCGATGCGGCACGGCACGGTCCCCAGGACACTCCACGCGGAGGAGCCCTCCTCGCACGTCGACTGGTCGGCGGGCAAGGTCGAACTGCTCACCGAGGCCCGCGCGTGGCCCGACGCGGGCCGTCCCCGCCGCACCGGCGTGTCCTCGTTCGGCGTCAGCGGGACCAACGCGCACGTGATCGTCGAGCAGGCCCCGGCAGCCGTACCGGTCCCCGCCGACGAGACCGCTCCCGTGCGCAGCGCCCGGGCCCTGCCCTGGGTGGTCTCCGGGCGCACCGCCGATGCGCTGCGCGACCAGGCGACCGTGCTGCTGAGCAGGCTGGAGAGCGAACCGGCCCTGCGGGCGGTGGACACGGCACTGACCCTGGCGACGTCCAGGGCGAGCATGGAACACCGCCTCGCCGTCGTCACGGACGAGGACGGCGGTGCGGGGCGCGCGGCGCTGGAGACCTGGCTCGCGAACGGCACGGCGCCGGGTGTCGTCGAGGGCACCGTCTCGGGACGGTCGAAGAGCGCGGTGCTGTTCTCGGGTCAGGGTTCGCAGCGGCTCGGTATGGGTCGTGGGTTGTACGGGGCTTTCCCGGTGTTCGCGGAGGCGTTGGACGCGGTGGTCGCGTTGCTGGACGCGGGGTTGGGGTGTTCGCTGCGTGAGGTGATGTGGGGTGAGGATGCAGGGCTGTTGAACGACACCGGTTTCGCTCAGCCGGCGTTGTTCGCGGTCGAGGTGGCGTTGTTCCGGTTGGTGGAGTCGTGGGGTGTGCGGCCCGACTTCGTGGCCGGTCACTCGATCGGTGAGGTCGCGGCCGCCCATGTGGCGGGGGTGTTGTCGCTGGAGGACGCCTGCGCGCTGGTGGTGGCGCGGGCGCGGCTCATGCGGGCGCTGCCCGAGGGTGGCGCGATGATCGCGGTGCAGGCAACCGAGGACGAGGTCGTGCCGCTGTTGTCCGACGCGGTGTCGATCGCCGCGGTCAACGGGTCGGCTTCGGTGGTGGTGTCCGGTGATGAGGATGCCGTGCTGGAGGTGGCTGCGGGGCTGGCGGAGCTGGGGCGGAAGACGACGCGTCTGCGGGTGTCGCACGCGTTCCACTCGCCGTTGATGGACCCGATGCTGGAGGAGTTCCGCAGCGTGGCCGAGCAGCTGGCTTACGCGCAGCCGGTGATTCCGGTGGTCTCGAATCTGACGGGTCGGGTGGCTTCGGCGGGCGAGCTGTGTTCGGCGGAGTACTGGGTGCGGCACGTCCGTGAGGCCGTCCGCTTCGCCGACGGCGTACAGGCCCTGGCCGAGCACGGCGTGACGAATTACCTGGAACTCGGCCCCGACAGCGTCCTGTCGGCCATGGCCCTGGAATCGGCACCCGACGGAGCGGTGGCCGTACCACTCCTGCGCAGGAACCGAAACGAGGAACTGTCGGCCGTCACCGCACTGGCCCACCTTCACGTGCGTGGCGCAGTGGTCGACTGGACGGCGCTGTTCGCCGGCACCGGAGCGCGGCGGGTCGCACTGCCGACGTATGCCTTCCAACGCGAGTGGTACTGGCCGATCGGCTCGCGGGCCGAATCCGGCGACGTCCGGGCGGCGGGGCTGGAATCGGCCGGGCACCCTCTCCTGGGCGCCTCAGTGGGCCTGGCCGAGGGCGAGGGCGCGCTGTTCACCGCCCGTCTGTCGGTCCAGTCGCATCCGTGGCTCGCCGATCACGCGGTGATGGGCCGCGTCTTGTTGCCGGGGACCGCGTTGCTGGAGCTGGCGTTCCGGGCCGGTGACGAGGTCGGCTGCGACCGGGTCGAGGAACTCACCCTCGCGGCGCCTCTGGTGCTGCCGGAGGGTGACACGGTCCAGGTCCAGGTGCGTGTCGGTGTCGCGGACGATGCCGAGCGGCGCTCGATCACCGTCCACTCCAGGCCTGACCGGGCCGACGGCCCCGGAGAGCAGCCGTGGACGCAGCACGCCACGGGAGTCCTGGCCGTCGGAGACGACGCACTTCCCGTTGTCGGTCTCGGCGCTGCGGAATGGCCGCCCGCCGATGCTGCCGCGCTGGACGTCGACGGCTGCTACGAGCAGTTCGCGGAGCTGGGATTCGCGTACGGTCCGGTGTTCCGGGGGCTGCGTGCCGTCTGGCGGCGGGGTGAGGAGATCTTCGCCGAGGTGAGTCTGCCCGAGGGTGCACGGGATGACGCGGCCGCGTTCGGTCTGCACCCGGCGCTGCTGGACTCCGCTCTGCACGCGTCGCTCCTGGCGGGCGGGGCGGAAGGCGGCGGAGGCGGCCTGCCGTTCTCGTGGGAGGGCGCATCGTTGCACGCGGTGGGCGCCTCCGTACTCCGGGTGCGGCTGGCCCCGGTCGGCAAGGACGCGATGTCCGTGTCCGTCGCCGACGCCTCCGGACGCCTCGTGGCCTCCGTCGACTCCCTTCTCGTACGCGCGCTGTCCGAGGAGCGGTTGACCGGGCCCGGCCGTCCGGGCAGTGACTCGCTGTTCGGTGTCGCGTGGACAACCGTGCCCGCCACGGCCGACCGGAAGGCCCCGGAGCCGGTCGCCGTGCTCGGCCCGGACCGGCACGGGATCACCGGTTTGCTGGAGGAAGGCGGCACAGCCGTCGAAGCGGCCGCCGACCTGGCGTCCCTGGTGGCGGGGGAGACCCCGGTACCGGGCACCGTGCTGGTGGGCATCGCCGGTCCGCCCGGGGCCGGCGTCATCGAGTCGGTTCACGCGCTCACCGCCGAAGTGCTCGCGCTCGTCCAGGAGTGGCTGGCGCAGGACCGCTTCGACGGTTCTCGGCTGGTTCTCGTCACCCGGGGAGCCGTCTCGGTGGACGACGCCACCGTCGCTGACCTGGCCGCCTCCGCCGTATGGGGGCTGGTGCGCTCCGCGCAGACGGAGCATCCGGGGCGCTTCGGACTGCTGGACCTCGGCGACGACGCCGTGTCGCCGTCCGTCCTGCGCCACGCCCTCGACTGCGGTGAACCGCAGCTGGTCGTGCGCGACGACGTCCCCCGTGCGGGACGCCTCACCCGTATGCCCACCCTCGCGAGCGGGGGCGGTAACAGCCCGGTCCCGGCCCGTGACGGTACGTGGTTGATCACGGGTGGTACGGGTGGTCTGGGTGGGGTGTTGGCCCGGCATTTGGTGGTTGAGCGTGGTGTGGGGCGGTTGTTGTTGGTGGGTCGGCGTGGTGTGGGGGCGCCGGGTGTGGGGGCGTTGGTGGAGGAGTTGGAGGGGCTTGGGGCGGTGGTGTCGGTCGTCGCGTGTGATGTGGCGGATCGGGCTGCGCTTGCGGGCGTTGTGGGGGGTGTGGCTGTTGAGCATCCGTTGGTGGGTGTGGTGCATGCGGCGGGTGTGCTGGATGACGGAGTGGTGGGTTCGTTGTCGTCGGAGCGGTTGGCGGGGGTGTTGCGTCCGAAGGTGGATGCGGCGTGGAATCTGCACGAGGTGACGCGTGGTCTGGGTCTGGACGCGTTTGTGGTGTTCTCGTCGGTGGCTGGGGTGTTCGGGGGTGCGGGGCAGAGTGGTTACGCTGCTGGTAATGCGTTCCTGGATGCGTTGGTGGCGTGTCGGAGGGCTGAGGGTCTTTCGGGTGTGTCGTTGGCGTGGGGTCCGTGGGAGCAGTCCGGTGGGATGACCGGTGGTGTGAGTGCTGCGGGGATGGAGCGTCTGGCGCGTTCGGGGATGCCGGCGCTGAGTGTCGAGCAGGGTGTCGCGCTTTATGACGCGGCGCTTGCCACGGGGGAAGCGCTGGTGGTGCCGGTGAACCTGGACCTCGGCGCCCTTCGAGACCAGGCCGAAGTACCGCACCTGCTCAGGGCGTTGATACGAAGCCGTGCACGGCGAAACGCGGTCGCCGGATCGGTGACCGCGACCGGGCTGCTCGCCCGGCTGACGGCGCTGACCGAGGCCGCTCGGCAGGAGCAGCTCCTCGACCTCGTTCGCGGGCAGGTCGCTCTCGTACTGGGCCACGCCGGCGCGACGGCCGTCGACCCCGCCTCGTCCTTCCGCGAGTTGGGCTTCGACTCGCTCACCGCGGTCGAGCTGCGCAACCAGTTGAGCGCGGTGACGGGCCTCCGGCTGACAGCCACGCTCATCTTCGACTACCCGACGGCCGCAGAGCTGGCCGGCCATCTCCACGACGAGCTGTTCGGCATCGGGACCGGCGCCGAGAGCGCGGTCGCGGTGAGGTCGCTGCCCTCCGTGGCCGATGATCCGATCGTGGTCGTGGGGATGAGCTGCCGGTATCCGGGCGGGGTCGCCTCGCCGGAGGAGCTCTGGCGCCTGGTCACCGAGGGCGCCGACGCCGTGTCCGGGTTCCCGACGAACCGCGGCTGGGACCTCGACGGACTCTACGCCTCCGACCCGGACCACGCGGGCACGTCGTACACCCGTCACGGCGGGTTCCTGCACGATGCCGGTGCGTTCGACCCCGCCTTCTTCGGGATGTCGCCGCGTGAGGCGATGGCGACGGACTCGCAGCAGCGGCTGCTGCTGGAAGCCTCGTGGGAGGCGATCGAGACGGCCGGGATCGACCCGATGTCGCTGAGGGGCTCGGCGACCGGGGTGTTCGCCGGTGTGATGTACAACGACTACGGCACCACTCTGAACAGCAAGCAGTTCGAAGGCCACCAGGGGCAGGGCAGCGCGGGAAGCGTGGCCTCGGGCCGGGTGTCGTACACGCTGGGCCTGGAGGGCCCGGCCATGACGGTGGACACGGCGTGTTCGTCGTCGCTGGTGGCGATGCATCTGGCCGCGCAGGCCCTGCGGAGCGGTGAGTGCTCGCTGGCGCTGGCCGGCGGCGTGACGGTTATGTCGACCCCCGGAACCTTCGTGGAGTTCTCGCGTCAGCGGGGTCTGGCCCCTGATGGCCGGTGCAAGGCGTTCTCGGAGTCGGCCGATGGTGTCGGCTGGTCGGAGGGTGTCGGGATGCTGGTGCTGGAGCGGCAGTCGGACGCGGTTCGTAGCGGTCACGAGATCTTGGCGGTGGTGCGGGGTTCGGCGGTGAACCAGGACGGTGCGTCCAACGGTCTGACCGCCCCGAACGGTCCTTCGCAGCAGCGGGTGATCCGTCAGGCGCTGGCCAGTGGTGGGCTCACGCCGGATGATGTGGACGCCGTCGAGGCGCACGGCACCGGCACCACCCTCGGCGACCCCATCGAGGCACAGGCGTTGCTGGCCGCCTACGGCCGCGACCGTGATCCGGAGCGTCCCCTGCTCCTGGGCTCGGTGAAGTCCAACATCGGGCACACCCAGGCTGCCGCCGGTGTCGCGGGTGTCATCAAGATGATCATGGCGATGCGGCACGGAGTGCTGCCGCAGACCCTGCACGTCGACGCTCCGTCCTCGCATGTGGACTGGTCGCAGGGGGCGGTGGAGCTTCTGACGGAGTCCGCCGTGTGGCCGGAGAGGGACCGGGTGCGGCGTGCGGGTGTGTCGTCGTTCGGGATCAGTGGGACGAACGCGCACGTGATCCTGGAGCAGCCGTCTCCGGTGATCCGGGGCACGGTGGTCACGGGCGCCCCCGAGAAGGAGCCGGCGGTGGTGCCGTGGGTGCTCTCCGGCAAGACCCCCGAAGCGTTGCGCGGCCAAGCCGCCCGCCTGCTGTCGACGATGGACAGGACGACGGCTGCCGACACACTGGACGTCGGGTACTCGCTGGCGACGACCCGCTCGGCGTTCGAGCACCGTGCCGTGGTCCTGGCGACCGAGCGCACGGAGGCCGTCCGCGCACTGACGGCGCTTGCCTCCGGCGCTCCCGACGCCTCCGTGGAGTCGGGAGCGGTGCAGGGCGGCAGGACTGCGGCCCTCTTCTCGGGCCAGGGCAGCCAACGCCTCGGCATGGGACGTGAACTGTACGGACGCTTCCCGGCCTTCGCCGAAGCCCTCGACTCCGTACTCGACGTACTCGACGTACTGGGCGTGCTGGACATGGTCGACGGTGCGGCGGCGTGCCCCCTGCGTGAGGTGATGTGGGGTGAGGATGCCGGGCTGTTGAACGACACCGGTTTCGCTCAGCCGGCGTTGTTCGCGGTCGAGGTGGCGTTGTTCCGGCTGGTGGAGTCGTGGGGTGTGCGGCCCGACTTCGTGGCCGGTCACTCGATCGGTGAGATCGCGGCCGCCCATGTGGCGGGGGTGTTGTCGCTGGAGGACTCCTGCGCGCTGGTGGTGGCGCGGGCCCGGCTCATGCGGGCGCTGCCCGAGGGTGGCGCGATGATCGCGGTGCAGGCAACCGAGGACGAGGTCGTGCCGCTGTTGTCCGACGCGGTGTCGATCGCCGCGGTCAACGGGCCGGCTTCGGTGGTGGTGTCCGGTGATGAGGACGCCGTGCTGGAGGTGGCTGCGGGGCTGGCGGAGCTGGGCCGGAAGACGACGCGTCTGCGGGTGTCGCACGCGTTCCACTCGCCGTTGATGGACCCGATGCTGGAGGAGTTCCGCAGCGTGGCCGAGGGGCTGGCCTACGCGGAGCCGGTGATTCCCGTGGTCTCGAATCTGACGGGTCGGGTCGCTTCGGCGGACGAGCTGTGTTCGGCGGAGTACTGGGTGCGGCACGTCCGTGAGGCCGTCCGCTTCGCCGACGGCGTGCGGGCCCTGGCCGAACAGGGGGTGACGACATTCCTCGAACTCGGTCCCGACAGTGTCCTGTCGGCCATGGCCCTGGAATCGGCACCCGACGGAGCGGTGGCCGTACCGCTCCTGCGTAGGAACCGAAACGAGGAACTGACCGCGGTCGCCGCACTGGCCCGCCTGCACGTACACGGGACGGCACTCGACTGGGACGGACTGTTCATCGGTACCGGAGCACGGCGGGTCGCCCTGCCGACGTACGCCTTCCAGCACCAGTGGTTCTGGCCGGCCGGCTCACGAGCCGTCGGCACGCCCGGCGACGTGCGTGCTGCGGGGCTGGGCTCGGCCGAGCACCCGATGCTGGGCGCGGCCGTCGAACTCGCCTCCGGACAGGGGCGGTTGTTCACCGCTCGTCTGTCGGTCCAGTCGCATCCGTGGCTCGCCGATCACGCGGTCATGGACCGGGTCCTCCTGCCGGGGACCGCACTGGTCGAGCTGGCGATCCGGGCCGGTGACGAAGTCGACTGCGGCCGGATCGAGGAGCTGACCCTCGCCGCCCCGCTCACGCTGCCCGAGCGTGGCGCGGTCCAGGTGCAGGTCGCGGTCGGCACCCCCGACGAGTCGGGACGGCGCCCGCTGGACATCTACTCCCGTCCGGAGGGAGCGGCGGATGCGGTCGACGGCCCGTGGTCCCAGCACGCCACCGGCACGCTGACCGGCCACTCCGCGCCCACGGGAACCGGCTTCGACGCGACGGCATGGCCCCCGGCCGGGGCCGAGCCACTGGACGCGGAGGGTTGTTACGAGCAGTTCGCGGAGCTGGGATTCGCGTACGGTCCGGTGTTCCGGGGGCTGCGTGCCGTCTGGCGGCGGGGTGAGGAGATCTTCGCCGAGGTGAGTCTGCCCGAGGGTGCACGGGATGACGCGGCCGCGTTCGGTCTGCACCCGGCGCTGCTGGACTCCGCTCTGCACGCGTCGCTCCTGGCGGGCGGGGCGGAAGGCGGCGGAGGCGGCCTGCCGTTCTCGTGGGAGGGCGTCTCCCTGTACACGACAGGTGCCGCCGCATTGCGCGTACGGCTTGTTCCGGCAGGTGAGGGCGCGGTCTCCGTGTCTGCGGCCGACACCTCCGGGCAGCTGGTCGCTTCCGTCGATTCGCTGCTCCTGCGGGCTGTCTCGGCCGAACAACTGAGTGGGCCCGCCGGTCCCGGCAGGGACATGCTGTTCGGGGTGGACTGGGTGAACATACCGGTCACCGCCGAGCAGGTCACCCCCGAGCCGGTCACTGTTGTCGGTCCGGACGTGCTGGATCTCGTCCCTGCGGTGGCACGGTCGGGCGGGGCGGTCGAAGCGGGCGCCGACCTGGCGTCCCTGGTGGCGGGGGAGACCCCGGTACCGGGCACCGTGCTGGTGGGCATCGCCGGTCCGCCCGGGGCCGGCGTCATCGAGTCGGTCCACGCGCTCACCGCCGAAGTGCTCGCGCTCGTCCAGGAGTGGCTGGCGCAGGACCGCTTCGACGGTTCTCGGCTGGTTCTCGTCACCCGGGGAGCCGTCTCGGTGGACGACGCCACCGTCGCTGACCTGGCCGCCTCCGCCGTATGGGGGCTGGTGCGCTCCGCGCAGACGGAGCATCCGGGGCGCTTCGGACTGCTGGACCTCGACCCCGAGGGCGACGCAGGCGACGGAGCATCGCTCGCCCGGGCGCTGGCGTCCGACGAGCCGCAGCTCGCCCTCCGGGGCGACGGAGTGAGGGCCGCCCGGCTGGACCGCGTCGCCCTTCCGGAGCCGGCGTCCCCGGCCGACGGGGACGCCGGGACGGCGGACCGCCGACGGAGTGACGGTACGTGGTTGATCACGGGTGGTACGGGTGGTCTGGGTGGGGTGTTGGCCCGGCATTTGGTGGTTGAGCGTGGTGTGGGGCGGTTGTTGTTGGTGGGTCGGCGTGGTGTGGGGGCGCCGGGTGTGGGGGCGTTGGTGGAGGAGTTGGAGGGGCTTGGGGCGGTGGTGTCGGTCGTCGCGTGTGATGTGGCGGATCGGGCTGCGCTTGCGGGCGTTGTGGGGGGTGTGGCTGTTGAGCATCCGTTGGTGGGTGTGGTGCATGCGGCGGGTGTGCTGGATGACGGAGTGGTGGGTTCGTTGTCGTCGGAGCGGTTGGCGGGGGTGTTGCGTCCGAAGGTGGATGCGGCGTGGAATCTGCACGAGGTGACGCGTGGTCTGGGTCTGGACGCGTTTGTGGTGTTCTCGTCGGTGGCTGGGGTGTTCGGGGGTGCGGGGCAGAGTGGTTACGCTGCTGGTAATGCGTTCCTGGATGCGTTGGTGGCGTGTCGGAGGGCTGAGGGTCTTTCGGGTGTGTCGTTGGCGTGGGGTCCGTGGGAGCAGTCCGGTGGGATGACCGGTGGTGTGAGTGCTGCGGGGATGGAGCGTCTGGCGCGTTCGGGGATGCCGGCGCTGAGTGTCGAGCAGGGTGTCGCGCTTTATGACGCGGCGCTTGCCACGGGGGAAGCGCTGGTGGTGCCGGTGAACCTGGACCTCGGCACCCTCCGGGCTGCCGGAGACACCCCGCCGCTGCTGCGCGGTCTGATCCGTACACCGGCCCGGCGGACGGCGACGGCCGTTCAGCAGACGGCCGAACCGCTCGCGCAGCGCTTGGCGGCCCTGCCCGGGGAGGAGCGCCGGAGCCTGCTCCTGTCCCTCGTCAGGGAACAGGCGGCCCTCGTGCTCGGGCACCCGGACGGGACGGCGGTCGGGGCCGCACGGCAGTTCCAGGAGCTGGGATTCGACTCCCTGACCGCGGTCGAATACCGGAACCGGCTCAACGCGGCCACCGGGCTGCGTCTGCCCGCCACCCTGCTGTTCGACTACCCCACCCCGGCCGCGGTCGTGGACCATCTGTACTCCCGCCTGGTGGCGGAAGAAGCGGACGGTGCCGGAGCGGTGCTCGCCGTGCTCGACCGGCTGGAGAAGACGATCACCGAAATGACCGTCGACGCCCAGGAGTTCAAGCACGTCGCCGGACGGATCGAGGTGCTGCGGACGAAGTGGGCGGCGCTGGGGCAGGACGCGCCCCGTGACTCGGGCGAGCTGGACCTGGACGCGGCGTCGGACGACGACGTGTTCGCACTCCTCGACGACGAGCTCGGCCTGTCCTGACCGTGAGGTTCCGGGCAGCGATGTCCCCCCGCTGCCCGGACCCGCAACAGGTGGCGGAGCCGGCCCGGGCGATATCCGCGCAGAGTCTAGGGAAATTCCCACTGTCCGCCCTAGTGGAATGGGGGGTGCCGGTAATCGGACCGGCACCCCGGCGGTCGGGCGAGGCCGACGACGTGAGTGGTCGCTCGCTCCGTTGGGCGGGAGAGGCGCATGTTGCTTTCGGGTACATCGGCCGGACCATGGTGCCCGTGGTGTGACACCGCCCCCTCTGCCCCGCTGTCACAGGCAGGCAGACCTGGACCGCTGTCCGGTCCCGGCTGCTCGCCCCAGCTCCAGGAGGATGCAACGCGATGACGATGTCCACCGAGGAGAGCCTCTGGGCGCGGTGCTTCCATCCGGCACCGTCCAGCTCGGAACAACTCTTCTGTTTCCCCCACGCGGGTGGCTCGGCGTCTTTCTACTTCCCCGTCTCCGCCCAACTGTCTTCCGTGGCCGAGGTGTACTCGGTGCAGTACCCCGGCCGCCAGGACCGGCGGAAGGAAACCGGCCCCAGCGATATCGGGATCATGGCCGACCAGGTGTACGAGGCGCTGCGAGAACAGCTCCGAGCCCGGCCGACCACCTTCTTCGGGCACAGCATGGGAGCGACGATCGCCTTCGAGGTCGCCCGGCGCTTCGAGGCCGATGGCGGTGAACTCTCCCACCTGTTCGCCTCGGGCCGACGCGCACCCTCACGTCATCGTGAGGAGAACGTGCACATCCGGAGCGACGACGGCATCGTCGCCGAACTCAAGCTCCTGTCCGGTACGAACTCGGCGCTGCTCGGCGACGAGGAGATCCTGCGCATGATCCTCCCCGCCATCCGTAGTGACTATCAAGCCATTGAGACCTACCGTTGCGATCCGGCGACGACGATCCGGGCCCCCATCTCCGCGCTGACCGGCGACGACGACCCGAAGACCTCCCTGGATGAGGCGGGGGACTGGCGTCGCCACACGACGGGCGCCTTCGATCTCCACACCTTTCCCGGTGGGCACTTCTATCTGAGCGCCCAGGCGCCGGCGGTCCTCACGCTCCTGCGGAAACATCTGTCCGCTTCGGCATAGGGGGCCGTCCCTGTGGGAGCGGCCGGTCGCGCGGCGTTCACGCTTCACGTGACCGCTCTCCTCAGAGGGGCATTCTCAGCCACCGTATGCACCTTCGAGCTGCGCGGGAGCTGCGCGGTGGCCTGGACCTGGTGATCGTTCTGTCAGAATATCTTCTTCCTCGGCCCCCCACCCGTCCGGTTCTCCGGAGGAGAAGGTGCTGTCAGGATGCGCGAGTGTCGCGTCCTGCGGATGTGTCCAGGCTCCGAGGGGGTAGTGGTCCGGTGGGAGGTCCGACTGCTTGATCAGGTTCGCTCGCGGTAGGCGATACGTGCCGGAACGAGCCTTGCGCGGCGCGGGAAACTATGGCTGCGCGCCCGTCGAACGCAGGCCACTCGACAGTTGTCGAATCCCCCCGAGAGGTGAGGAGACCGTCATGCCGGTACAGGCCGAACGCGAGGGTTCGCGCGGTGCTCTGGTCGGCCGCGCCGATGAGCTGAATCTGCTCGGCCGACGGGCGGAGACGACGCGCGCCGGGCGAGCGGGACTGGTGATGCTCTCCGGACCGGCAGGGATGGGGAAGACCAGTCTGCTTCGCACCTTCCTGCGGAGCGAGGCCTGCCACGACATGACGGTGCTGTACGGTGCCTGCGCCGAAACCGCCGCAGGCACCGGATACAGCGGCGTACGCGCGTTGTTCGGCCCGCTGGGGCTGAGCGGCAGTGACGCGGCTGACCTGCCTCTCCTCCGCGGGTTCGCCCGCCGGGCCCTGCCCGCGCTGACGGCCCAGCAGGTCGGCCGGGAGGGACCGGCCGCCGCCTATCCGGTGCTGCACGGGCTGTACTGGCTCGCAGCCGAACTGATGGCGGAGCGACCGCTCGTCCTCGTCCTCGACGATGTGCACTGGTGCGACGAACGCTCCCTCGGCTGGGTGGACTTCCTGCTGCGGCGCGCGGACGACCTGCCGCTCCTGGTGTTGCTGGCCCACCGGAGCGAGGCCGAGCTCGCCCCGGCCGTACTGACGGACATCGCCGCACAACACGACCCCACCCTGATCCGGCTCGCCCCGCTCGCGCGCACGGCCGTCGGCGAGATGGCCCGGCGGATCTTCCGGACACCTGCCGAAGACGTCTTCATCGAACGCGCCGCCGCCGTGTCGGGCGGCAACCCCCTGACCCTCGGCAGGCTGCTGAGCGAGCTGAACGCCGAAGGCGTGCGGCCGGACTCCACGGGCCTGCGGCGGGTGGGCGAGGTGGGCGGCCAGGTGGTCGCGTCCTCCGTGGGCGCGCTGCTGGACGGCCGGCCGCGCTGGGTGCGCGGCGTGGCCACCGCCGTCGCGGTCCTCGGCGACGAGACCCCGGAACTGATCGGCATGCTCGCCGACGTCCCGCCGGCCCTCGTGAAGGAGGGGATCGCCACCCTGCGGCGCGCCGAGATCATCGCGGCGGACCGTACGGACCTGGTGCACGACGTCGTGCGCTCGGCCGTACTCGCCCCGATGGACGCCGAAGTGCTGGCCGCGCTGCGCACCAAAGCGGCCCTGTTGCTCAACGACGCGGGCAGGCCCGCCGAGGAAGTCGCGGGCAGGCTCATGCTGTTGCCCGCCCTGACACAGCCGTGGATGCCGGCGGCGCTCTGCGACGCGGCTGTCCAGGCCCAGGGGCGAGGAGCCCCCGAGGCCGCCGCGCGCTATCTGAGGCGGGTGCTGGAGGCGGAGCCGGACAGCGTTGCGGTACGCATCCAGATGGCGGCCGCGCTCGCCGAGATCGACCCGGCGGAAGCGGCCCGGCTGATGGAGGAGGCGCTCCCGCTCGCCGCGGACGTACGGACGAAGGCGATGGTCGCCCTGCGGTTCGGGATGCTCTGCCTGGCACTGCAGCGGTCCCCCGAAGGCGTACGGGTCCTCGCGGAGGTGCTGACCGAACTGGAGGCCGAGCTCGGGCCCGCTCCGGACCCGGCCGACCGCGAACTGCACACCTTCGTGGAGTCGGTGCTGCTGATCATCGGGGCGGACGAGAAGGCGACCGTCGCGGCGACCCTCGACCGGGCCTCACGGCTGGACCCGCCGCCCGGCGACACGCCGGCCCAGCGGCAGATGCTCGCGATGATGACCGTACTGGCCGCGATGGACGGCCGTTCGGCGGAGCGGACCGTCGGCCACGCCCGTCGCGCGCTCACCTCGCCGGGGACCGCGCTGGAGGGGTGGTCGTCGGTCTCGTCGGCCTTCGCTCTCAGCCTCGCCGACGAGGTCGACGAGTCGCTGGAGGCGCTCGACCGACTGCTCGAGTTCAGCCAGGAGAACGCGGCGATGTGGACGTACGTGCTCGGGCTGGCCACCCGCGCCCTGGTGCTGCACGGTGCGGGCGCCTACCCGGACGCTCTCGCCGACGCGCAGACCGCGGTCGAGATCGCAGGCGAGGAGCGGTGGGGCGACGGCAGCGCGCTGCCGCAGATCGCGTTCGCGACCGTGCTCGTCGAGCGCGGCGAGTCCGAACAGGCGGAGACGGTGCTGGCGGGCATCAGGAGGAGCGGGATGGAGCGGTTCGTGCTGCAGTACCACCTGTACCTGATGACCCGTGCCCGCGCCCGCTGGGCACGGGGCGACCGGGAAGCCTCACTCGGGCTGTACCTGGAGTGCGGCCGTTCCCTGGAGCAGTCCCGTTTAACCAACGCCGTGTTCGTTACCTGGTGGGCCGAGGCCGCCTGTCTGCTCGCGGTGATGAACCGGGGTGACGAGGCCCGTGACCTGAGCGCGCACGGCGATGAGCTGGCCCGGAGCTGGGGCACCTCCCGGTCCCGGGGGCTCGCGGCCCTCGCCCGGGGCGCCATCGCACCCGGAGGCTCCGGCCTCGACACGCTCACCGAAGCCGTGTCCGCGCTGGCCGATTCGCCCGCCAGAGGGGACCACGCCAGGGCCGAATTCGTCCTGGGCCGGGCCCTGCTCAGGACCGGCGACCAGCGGGGAGCCCGTGAGCATCTGCGTGCCGCCACCGACCTCGCCCAGCGCTGCGGCGCCCTCGCGCTCGCCGGGGACGCGCGCAGGATGCTGGTCACCGCCGGCGGCAGAATGCGGAAGATGAGCGCGTCACCGCTCGACATGCTGACCGGGATGGAGCGCAGAGTGGCAGGGCTCGCGGCGGCGGGGGCCAGCAACCGTTCGATAGCGGAGAGCCTCTTCCTCACGGTCCGGACCATCGAGACCCATCTGACCAGTGTGTACCGGAAGCTGGGGGTGAGCGGGCGTACCGAACTCGGCTCCGCTCTGCGCACACCGAACATCCCCGACGGGCAACCGCCCGGCCGGAGAACCGACACACGCCGGCGCGGCTGAGGCGGTGCGTGTGACGAGCCTGAGCGACAGCGGCGTGACCACGCCGTACCCAGAGCTGTCCGGAGACGGGCCGGACGGCCCTCACCGGGATACGGATCTGCTCGAACAGGAGCAGGCGCAACGAGTGTTGACGTCCCTGCTCCTGGCACTGGCCAGGGGGCGTTCCGGTGTCGTGACGCTGGCCGGGAGAGCGGGCCACGCGCAGAACGGGCTGCTGCGTTGGGCGACCGGGCGCGCCCGGTCGGACGGGCTGCGCGTGCTCCGAGCGCAGGCGGCACCGGACGACCGGGACCAGCCCCTCGGCGCGTCGGCAGCGTTCATGACAACGATGGCAGACCGGTCCGAGTCGGCCGGGGCGTTCCCCGCCACGCTCGACCGGATCGGAACAGCCCCGCCCACCCTGGTCGTCATGGAGGACACCCAGTGGCTGGACCCCGGCTCCCTGTCCTGGCTGCGCGCCTTGGTCCTGCGACTCGCCCCCGACACCCCCGTTGCCGTGCTGACCAGCGGCAGCGGAGCCTCGGCCGGCGCGCGGTCCTGGTTGGACCCGGTGGTTGCCTCCTCGGTCCCCACTCAGCGACTCCTGGTGCGCGGGCTGACCCGTCAGGGCGTCGCCGCCATGGTGGAGACGGTCTGTGACAGGCCCGGCGACCCACGGTTCGTCGCGGCGGCCGCCACGGCGACCGATGGCAACCCCGCCGTACTCCGCGACGTACTCGACCGCTTCACCGGCCTGGGCCACACACCGGTCGCCGCGCGGCTCGCCGAACTGCGTACCCTCGCCGACGCCGCCGTCGGAGACCACGCGACCCGTGCGCTCAGCTGCCTTCCCGCGAAGTCGGCCGACCTCATGCGGGCTTTGGCCGTGGGCGGCGATCTGCTGGGTTTCCCCCTCATCCGTACGCTGGCCGGTCTGGAACCCGAAAGCGCCCAGGAACTGCGGACCATGCTCGGAGCCGACGGGCTCATCGTCACCGGCGGCACGAGGACACAGGTCCGTCACCCGGCGATACGGAACCGGGTGCTGGAGGGCATGAGCGCCGAGGAGCGCACCCGGCTCCACTCCCGAGCCGCCGTACTGGCCCACCGGGCCGGGGCGGACGACGAGGACACGGCCCGCGTCCTGCTCCGCACGCCGCCCCTCGGCGCACCCTGGGTGGTCACCACGCTCCGCCGGTGCTTCGCCAAGGCGATGGACGCGGGCGACCACAGCCGGGCCACCGCCTGCCTGGTCCGGGCCCTGCGAGAGCCGCTGGAGCCGGGCCAACGTACCCGGCTCACCATGGAACTCGCCGCTGCCGAGGCGATCTCGGCACCCCTTGCGGGGGACCGCAGGCTCGGCGAGCTGATCGGTTCCGGCAGCGCCGCCGCCGGTCTGCGCGCTCACGCCGTCGACATCGGTCTCGCCCGCGGGAACGGTGACTGGGCGCGCCGGACGGCCGCCGAAGCGCTGTCCCGCTCCCGGCCGGACGAGAAGGACGGTCTGACCGCGCTGTTCTGGTTGGCGGACGATGCCATGGGCGATCCCGGGTGCGCGCTGCCCGCCGTACCCGCGCTGCCCGGCCGGCCCTCGGCCCCCGCCCAGGCGGGCGTCCGCGCCTGGCAGCTCGCCGTCCGGGGCCAGGACCTGACCGCCACCCGAGAGCTTGCCCGTGCCGCGCTCGCGGGCGACAGCCCGTACACGGCACCGGCCCTGCCCAGGATCGCCGCCTGCCGGGCGTTGGTCCTCACCGACGACCACGAGGAGGCGGACGGCGAGCTGGACCGGCTGCTCACGGTCCTGCGGCGGGACCATCGCAGGGCCGCCGCCGCGCAGGCGCTGACCGTGCGGGCCGACCTGGCCATGCGCGCCGGTCGGTTCGACGCCGTCGAACGGGAGCTGGACGCCGCCGACCAGGCCCTGCCCGCGGCGAAGCGGCACCCGCTCATCGCCCCGGCCGTCACCGCCCTGCGCATCCACGTCGCGCTGGAAACCGGGCGCGAGGCGTCGGCGCGGGCCCTCGCCGCGGCCCCGGCGCCGCCCGGCGCGGAACGGGGGATGGACTGGGCCGCTTTACTCTTCGCCAGGGCACGGGTCTTCGCCCACGAGAAGCGCTGGGCCGAGACGGCCGAGCTCTCCAAGGAGTGCGGGCGCCGTCTGCTCAGCGCCCAGTGGAGCAATCCCGCGCTGCTCAGCTGGCGCGCCCAGGCCGCGGAGGCCTTGTACGCTCTGGGCGACGTCGACGAGGCCGCACGGCTGAGCGCGGAGAACGCGCGGCTCTCCCTTCGCTGGGGATCAGCGAGCACACTCGGCCTGGCTCACCTGTGGAGCGCCCCGTTGACCGGCTCCGGCCCGGGGCCCGCGGGCGGCGCGCGCGAGGCGGTGAGGATACTGCGCGACTCGCCCTCCCGGCTGCTGTACGCATGGGCACTGGTCCAGGTGGCCGCCGGCCAGTTGGAGAGCGGGGACGCCGCCGCGGCCCGACTCTCCCTGGCCCGGCTCTCGGGGCTCCGCGCGGCCTATCCGTCGAGCCGCCTCGCTGTCTCGGTGAACGCGCTCGCGGAGCGACTAGAACGCCCGCCGGGGCCCGCGGGCCCCGCCCTGCCCCCGGAATGGATGTCACTCTCCGAGGCCGAACAGCGCACCGCTACCCTCGCCGGGTGCGGGCACGGCAACCGGGAGATCGCCGCGCTGCTCTCGGTGAGCAGACGCACCGTGGAACTGAGACTGAGCAACGCCTACCGCAAGCTCCGCCTGAACGGGCGAGAGGAACTGTGCCGGTTGACGCACGACATGGGAGAGCGGTCGAGCGATGCTTCATGAACGGGCACCGGAACTGTCCCGTCTGACAGCCGCTCTGAGCGCCGCGACCCCGGGCGCATCGACGGTGACGGTGCTGTCCGGGCCGCTCGGGATCGGGCGCACGGCTCTGCTGCGCGAACTGCCCGCCGCCCTGCCCGGCGAGGACGTCCGCGTTCTGCGGGCGAACGCGGCCCCAGCCGAACAGCACTTCGCGTACGGGGTGGTGCGGCAACTGCTCGACAGCATGCTGTCCGGCGCCTCCCGTCAGGACCGCGAACGATGGCGGGACCAGCCGGGGCCGGCCGAGCGGTTGATGTCCGGCATCGACGATCCGGCGGCCTTCGAGCCGAGCCCCGAAGCCCTGCGCCCGCTGCTCGCGGACTTCTGCGGCGACGCTCGGCTGCTCATCCTCCTCGATGACCTCCAGTGGTCGGACCCCGCATCCCTCAGGTGGCTCGTCCGCCTGGTGAAAGAGCCCGGAGACCTGTGCGCCGCGCTCGTCTGCTCGTTGCGCGACGGCGAGCAGGGCACAGGACACCCCCTCGTCGGGCAGCTCTCCGGCTCGGCCGCGCAGACGCTGCGTCTCGCCCCCCTCTCGCTCGACGCCACCCGGGCCGTGATCGCCGAGCACTGCGGCCCCGGCGCCCATGAGGAGTACGTACGCGCCTGTCACGAGGCGGCCCGCGGCAATCCGCTGTTCCTGACGTCGATCCTGCTGAGCACGGCCGTGAGCGGCCCGGCCCCGACCGCCGAGCAAGCCCGCCAGGTGCGCACCGTGCGGCCCGCCGGGCTCCGTGAACGGCTGGCGAGCTATCTGCGGACCGGTCCGCAGGCGGTACGCGACACGGCCTCGGCCGTCGCCGCGCTCGGCGGCCACGGCGGTCCCGGTCTCGTCCCGGAACTCGCCGGACTGGACGAGATCGGCTACGGAGCCGCCCGGCGCGCGCTGTGCGAGGCGGGGCTGCTGGCCGACGCGCCCGAACCACGCTTCACCCATCCCGCGGTGCGGGAAGCCGTCGAGTCCGCCCTGTCGGTCGTGGAACGCGAGCACTGGCACGCCGCCGCCGCGGATCTGCTGTTCTCCAGCGGCAGGCCCGCCGACGAGGTCGCCGACCACATGATGGACGTCACGGCCTGCGGGCGCCCCTGGTCGGTGATGGCGCTGCGGGCGGCGGCCGACGACGCGCTGCGCGGGGGCGCACCGGAGAACGCCGCCTGCTATCTGCGCCGAGCGCTGCTCGCACACCGTACGCAGGACGAGAGCCGGGCCGCACTCCTCGTCGAACTGGCCACCGCGGAGCGAGGCTTCGACCCCGAGGCGTGCCGGCGCCATGTCGTGCAGGCCCTGCCGCTGCTCAATACGGCGAGGGACCGGGCGGCCGCTGTCCTGCGCATACCGCCCCTCCTGCTCGGCGCCGCGCATTCCTCCGTGCCCGAGCTGTTGAGCGACGCCCTGGACGAGACGGCCCCGTTCGCGGGAGAGGACGCGCAGGCCCGCGAGACGGCGTTGCGGCTGGAGGCCCGGATGAGGCACTGCGGCCACGAGAACCCGGGCGAGCTCGCCGCCGCGACGGAACGCCTGCGCGGCCTGGGGGATCAACCACCGGTCGGCTCCGCGGCCGAACGCGAACTGCTGACCGTGCTGGTCTTCTCCGCGACACTGGTCGGGGCGTTGCCCGCCGCGGACGCGGCTCGCACGGCGGGTCTCGTCCTGGAACGCGAACCGGCGGTACCAGGGGGCGCGCACACCGTGCTCCCGCTGGCCGTCATCACCCTGTTCACCAGCGAATCGGTACGGGAGGTGGCCTCGTGGCTGTCCTCCGCACAGTGGCCCGGCGTGCCGCACGCCACGGACGCCGACGGCGTACTCCTCTTCGCCGCGCGGGCGTTCGTGCTCGTCTCGCAAGGCAGACCTACCCTGGCACGCGAGTACGTCGAACGAGCCATGGCCGCGGCCGACACGGACTGGCGCGAGGCGTCGATGATGATCCTCACCACCGTCGCCCTCGAATTGCGTGACACGGCGCTGAGCGAGGGGATCCTGGCCCGTGCCAGACGGCGCGGGGCGACCGGGCTGGCTCTCACGGCGTCACTGCAGATCCTCCAGGCGTCGGTGGACGCCCAACGGGGCCTGCGGGCCACAGCCCTGGAACGGCTGCTCGCCTGCGGACGTCAACTGGACCACTCCGGCTGGCGCAACTCGGCGCTGTTCCCCTGGCGTTCGCAGGCCGTCGGCCTCTACCAGCGGCTCGGCGACGACGCCGCCGCCCTGCGGCTCGCCGAGGAGGAGCTCGCCTGGGCCACCGAATGGGGAGCCCCCGCCGCGCTCGGCCGGGCCCTGCGGCTGAAGGGCCGGCTCCAGGGAGCCCGGGGAATCCCCCTCCTGCGCGACGCGGCCACCGTGCTGCGCGCTTCGCAGTTCCGGCTCGAACTCGCCAGGACGCTCGTCCTCCTGGGCCGGCAGCTCGGCAGCGGGGCCGAGGCGGAGGCTGCACTCCGCGAGGCGGGTGCCATCGCGGCGGCCTACGGCGCCCCATGGCTGGTCGAACAGGCCGAGCACGGACTCGGCACCGCCCGTGCCCCGAAAGCCGCACATCTCACCCGAAGCGAGCGAAAGGTGATCGCTCAGGTGAACAGGGGCCTCACCAACCAGGAGATTGCGGATGAACTCGGAGTGAGTTCGCGAGCAGTCGAGAAACATCTGACGAATTCCTACCGGAAGCTCGGCATCTCGGGCCGGCACGAGCTGGCAGGAGCGCTGCCTGCGTAGACAGCGACATCTGGCTTTCACGTTAATGGCGCGCCGTGTGATGGTGCTGCGGGTATTTCAACGGCGACCGTGCGAGCGTGCACGAACCACACATCCTCCTCAAGTCCTGGCCCCATTGTGCCCGCTGGCTCAAAGGCTCCGCCCGGCATGCCTGATTCTTCCCCTGTGAGCGCACCCGCATTGCGGACCGAACCTCCCGCGGTTCGGACCACAGCATTAGCCTTCTGTGCCGAGGGCTCGTTGACGGGTGCGTCGTGGATTACCTAGTCTCCGGTCTGTAAATGGAGAACCCGTCAATGGCGGCGCGTGAGGTCGGACGGCGGCGTTAATCCATCGACAGGACAATGTGTGCATTCCAGTGAATCGGGGGATACGAAAGGATGGCGGTCTCGTGGCGATTGCTGCGCTCACTGATTCGAGGCAGGACATAGCGAGTGGCCTCAAAACCGACCAGAACGGATACGGGGGCGCGCAGGGCTTCGACCGGCCTGGACTGTGCGTCGCCTCGCTCGACCCGGCCCTGACCGTCCGGCAGGCGAACGAGGAGTTCTTCCGCAGGTTCGGCGACGCCTCCGCCGAGGTCTACGGGCGCAGCTTCCGGGAGCTGGTCCACCCCAGCGTCCAGCAACCGCTGATGCGCCAGTTCTCGCGCCTGGTGGAGGGTAAGCGGCAGCGCTTCGTCTCCCACGTCGTGGCCGTGGGGCCGGAGGAGGCGTTCGCCGGGACGCTCACGGCCGCTGCCGTGAGCGGGGGGACGTCCGACCTGGCCGCGATCCTGGTTCTCATGCGCTCCTCGGACGCTTCCGAGGAGGACGCGGGCGTCGTGACCCACCAGAAGAAGATCCTCACCGAGATAGACGCGCGCATCCTGGAGGGCATAGCCGCCGGCATGTCCACGATCCCGCTCGCTTCCCGGCTCCACCTCAGCCGCCAGGGCGTGGAGTACCACGTGACGGGCCTGCTCAGGAAGCTCAGGGTGCCGAACAGGGCCGCCCTGGTGTCGCGCGCCTACTCCATGGGAGTCCTCAACGTCGGCACCTGGCCGCCGAAGGTGGTCGGGGACTTCATCAAGTAACGGCGCGGCACTCACGGACCGGCCGCCGACGGCTCCGTGGCTGTCATCCTCATGCGGAAACCCGGTGGCCCTCACGCGAGATGTGTGGGGGCCACCGGGTTTCCGCATGAGGGCTTCTTTGCTGTCGGGTCTTGGGTCGCCACCCTCGTGGGCCCGTTTTCACGTCCATGGCGCCCGTTTCCTGTGGTGTTCGAGGAGGATGAAGAGGCCCACGACGACTTCGGCCGCAGAAGCGAAAGTCTTTGCCGTGGAAACCCCCAGCCCCGATGCATTTCGTATCACGCAAGCGTGTCGTGCACGTTCTTCCCCTGCCTGAAGACCTGAGGATTAGTCCGGTAAGGGTTTTCTGTTCATTGCGGACCAGCGCAATCGGCACGAGAACACAACGATGTGAATGAGGCCGTGTGACTTCCGGTGCCTCGGCTGTGGTTTTGCTGCCCGATTCGACCGGCGCTCCGGGAGATCCCGGGAGATCAGCCCGTCTGCTTGAGCAGACCCGCCGCCACGAGTCCGGCCAGGCCCAGGTCCGCGTCGGTGTACTGGCCGCCGAGGAGATGGGCCACGTACTCCTCCCGCGGAAGGAGGAGGGGATCGACGAACTCCTCCGCGTCCGGTGTGGGTTCGCCGACCTTGCGGCAGTCGCGGGCCAGGACCGCGTACCGCACATGAGTGGCGAAGGACGCCAGATAGGTCTGCATGACGATCTCGGTGGAGCCGGTCTGGTATCCGGTCTCCTCCAGGAGCTCACGGGCGGCAGCAGCCATCACGTCCTCCTCGGGCTCGATGAGGCCACCGGGGAGCTCTGCCAGGACTCTGTCCGGACCGGGGCGGTACTGCCGTACGAGAATGCCGTGGCCGTCCTCGGTGAACGCCACCAGGGCCACCGCACGCGGGCCCTGCAGGACGTCCCAATCCGACTCCTTGCCGTCCGGCTGCACATAGGTGCGACAGCGCACGTCCAGGTAGCCGACGGGGCCGGGGCGTTCGCTCTTCAGGCGCCACGCCAGTGGATCGTGCTGTTCAGTCATGCGCCGACCCTATCCAACGGGTCGCGGAGGAGGGGCCTCTGACGTGCAGGGGTGCAGCGCCGTCGGCCGCGTACATCGACAGCGACAGCTGAAGCCTCCGGCTCCCCGTGCTCTGGGCCGCATCTCCAGCAAGCCGTTCCGCAGCAGCTCCAAGGCCGTGGGCTGCAGCGGCTCGGCCGGCCGCCGCGCCCGTGGCCATATGCCGTTCTGACCGTGGCGCCCCGGCCCACGACCGCGGCGGAAGTGGCGTTCCGTACCAGTGTCGGGAGGCCCCTTCGTCCTGCCCTAACGCTCCCCGCGCTACCAGGGAACGCCTCCGGCGAGGGCCCCGGGGGCCGCGCTGAACGGCATAGCCGTCATGGCGGGGATGGGGAGCAATAGGGATCGGACGGTCCGTCGGCCTGTACACCGAAGGCGCAATGCCTTGACGTGCCCCTGCTCCCCTTGAACGTCCTGGTGAGAAGTCTGGCCGCTGCTCTCGGCGTCGTTCTGCTGGGCGCGCTTGGCCCCGCCGCTGCGCAGGCCCGGCCCGCCGCGGCGGAAGCCGCGGTCACTGGCCTGCACGTCAGCAACGGCCGCCTGCTGGAGGCCAACGGCAACGACTTTGTCATGCGCGGCGTCAACCACGCGCACACCTGGTACCCCGGCGAGACGCAGTCGCTGGCCGACATCAAGGCCTTGGGTGCCAACGCCGTACGCGTCGTTCTCTCCGACGGGCACCGCTGGACGAGGAACGGCCCCGACGAAGTCGCGGGCATCGTCGACGACTGCAAGAGCAACCGGCTGATCTGCGTCCTGGAGGTGCACGACACCACCGGATACGGCGAGGACGCTGCGGCAGGCACCCTCGACCACGCCGCCGACTACTGGATCAGTCTCAGGGACGTAGTCGAGACCACAGCCGTCTCGTCCGCCACCACCAGTGCCACTGTGACGGGGCTTGCCGCGGACACCGTGTACACATTCGCGGTATACGCCCGTGACGCGGTCGGCAATCGCTCGGCCCGTTCCGCCACGGTGAACGTCACCACGGACAAGAGCGGGCCCACGCCGGGCGTGGGCTGCTCCGTCGGCTACCGGGTGGTCGGCGAATGGCCCGGCGGGTTCCAAGGTGAGATCACCATCCGTAACACCGGCACCACCGCCATCAACGGCTGGAACCTCGCCTTCGTCTTCGTCAACGGCCAGAAGCTCTCCAACGTATGGGGCGGGACCGCCACGCAGAGCGGCTCGACGGTCAGCGTCGCTCCCGCCGGATACACGGCTCGTCGGCCATTCTCTGGAGCAGCGGCTCTGCTGCCCTGCGATTCGCTGCCAGGTCGCCGCGCCGCATCGACCCCTCGTCCGCTCGCAAGGTTCTTCCAGAGGTCTTGGGGGCATGCAACCGCTGTTGGCTCGTCAGGGTGACGGCGATCACGGGTACCCACGGGGGAGAGCTGCGTAGGCTTGCGAAGTAGTCGTGGTGGATCCAGGGAGGGTGAGTGGGCCTCCTGTGTCCCCTGGCGAACTGTCAGAAAAGTCAGCAAGTGGTCAGCGTGAGTCCTGAAAAAACCTGGGGAACGTCGCTCGGACATGCGACGCGTTGTAGGATGAGGAAACAGCCCTTGACCTGCAAGTACGCAGGCAGGGAGCCTATCTCCAGGAGTGCCTCGATGATACGTACAATATTCAAGTCCAAGATCCACCGGGCCACCGTCACCCAGGCCGACCTGCACTACGTCGGATCCGTGACGATCGACGCCGACCTGATGGACGCCGCCGACCTGCTGCCCGGCGAGCTGGTCCATATCGTTGACATCGACAACGGCGCCCGCCTGGAGACGTACGTCATCGAGGGCGAGCGCGGCTCCGGTGTCATCGGGATCAACGGCGCCGCCGCACACCTCGTGCACCCCGGTGACCTGGTCATCCTGATCAGCTACGCGCAGGTCGAGGACGCCGAGGCCCGCGCGCTCACCCCGAGGGTCGTCCACGTCGACGCGGACAACCGGATCGTGGCGCTCGGCACCGACGCCTCGGCGCCGGTGCCCGGGACCTCTACCGAGCGGAGCCCGCAGGCGGTCGTCGCGGGCGGCTGAACCGGCCGCCCGTGGTGTGGGCGGGCGCCTCACTCCCAGCCCGTCTCGCTGTTCGGGACTCCCTCGCGGATGCACTCGATGGCCGCGCGGGCGTACGGAACGATCGGTTTTGGGAGGTCGTCCGGGTGTCACCAGGCCCAGCGGGCGCACCGGTCCGGCTCCAGGAGCTCAGGGGTGCCCCGCCAGGCGCGGGCCCGGAAGACGAGCTGCAGGCATGGCTGCGCATGCGGTGAGTCGGCGAGATGGACGGCGTGGGCGAACTCCACATCCGCCGGGTCGTTCAGCGCTGAGGCGTTCGCCGGCTCGATCGCGGTGGAGTCGTGGACATGGGCTCGGCTGGGGGCCCGGTCGTGCGGGGCAGCAGCTGCTCGGTCACGTGCCGACCGTAGCGCCGGCCGCGAGGCGGTTCGCGTGTTTCGGCCAGGGGGCGTCCCGGTGAGTGAACGGAGGGCCGGCCGTCCGTGCAGGCCGTGCGCACGTGTGGACTCGGCAGGCGCGGGCAGCCGCACGGGGAGACGGTGGAGGAAAGCTCCATCTGTCCGTTTCGTGTCGTTGTGGAGGATCGAAATGACCCACCCGTACCCCGACCCCGTACCGCCGTCGCCGACGCCTCCGCCCGTGCCGGGTCCGCCCACGCCCGTGCCGAGCCCGCCGCCCGTGCCGCCGGGGCCCGCCCCGATGCCGCCCGGCCCGGCCCCGGACCCGATCCCGCAGCCTCCGGCACCCGGCCCGGACCCCGTGCCGGCCCCGGAGCCACAGCCGGAGCCCGCCGGGTCGTAGGGGGCGTAAGGCGACGCAGGGACGTGCGCGGGTCGGCTGCCGGAGCCGCCCCGCGCACGATCTCCGCCCACGGCGGGCGGGGGACTCAGCCCAGTCCTGTCAGCGCGTCCGCGTGTGCCAGGCCGCTCTCCGCGGCGATCGCGTCCATCGTCTGGGCCTCCCGTACCGTTGCGAACTTCACCTCGCCCTCCGGCGCCGTCGAGCGGAAGCCGTACACCGCCGGGCGCGGCAGGCTGTTGTACGCCCAGGGGGTGGAGAAGTAGTACGCCCCGGTGTCGTAGAGGACGACGAAATCGCCTTCGGCCAGCTCCGGCAGCTTCCGGCCGTGCGCCACCACATCGCCCGCGAAGCAGCACGGCCCCGCGATGTCCTGCGCCAGTTCCGGTCCCTGCTTGGGTGAGCCGTCCTCGGTGAACGCCCCGACCCGAAGTGGCCAGGAGTCGGGCATGAAGACGGTACGGGTGGCGGTCTGCGCCCCCGCGTGGGTGAGCGCGATCCGGCGGTCGCCGGCGTCCTTCGTGTACTCCACCCGCGCCCCGATGAAGCCGTTCTTCGCGAGCAGCGACCGGCCGAACTCGGTGACCAGCGTGTACCGGCCGGAGAAGAGCGCGGGGGCGGCGGCCGTGAGGGCGTCCACGTACGCCGTGTAGGTGGGGTGCACGGTGTCGTCGCTGAAGTTGACCGGCAGCCCGCCGCCGATGTCCAGGCTGGTCACCTGCCGGGTGCCGAGGCGTTCGTTGATCTCCTCGGCCAGCTCGTAGGTCTGCGCCACGCCCGCCGCGATCAGCTCCAGCGGGCAGCCCTGGGAGCCGACATGGGCGTGCAGGCGGGTCAGCCACGGGCGCGCCTCGAAGGCCCGCACGACCTCCTCTCGGGCGCCCGGATCGCGTAGCGCCACCCCGAACTTCGAGGTGTCCGTCGCTGTGGACATCGGGCCGATCGCGCCGCCGCCCACCTGCGGATTGACCCGCAGCCCGAGGACGGAGGCGGAGTCCCGGTTGCGCAGTGCGTCGATGCGGCGGAGTTCGTCGATGCTGTCGGCGTTGACGGCCACCCCGAGGGCGAGCGCCAGCCGGATCTCCTCGCGGGTCTTGGCGGGGGAGTCCAGGACGATCGTCCCCGGAGCGAAACCGGCCTCGACGGCGAGCCGCAGCTCACCAGGGCTCGCCACCTCGCACCCCATCCCGCACTCGGCGAGCAGCCGCAGGACCGGGATGAGGGAGGAGGCCTTGGCCGCGAAGGTGTGCAGCACACCGGGGCTGTGGCCGAACGCCTCCCGCAGCTCGGTGACGGACGATCGCACCCCGTCCGTGTCGACGAACCCGGCCACCGGGCGGGACTCGCTCAGCAGCCCCTGCCCGACGGCCGCCCGGACGGCCGCGTCGAAGCGGACGGCGGGCCTGGCACGGGGTGGCGTAGGCGTCTGGGTCGTACGGCCGGAGTCGGTGATGGCTGCCCCCACGGGTCTTCGGCTCGTCGTCGGACAACTCTGGCGGACGGCTGCCGCTCAGGCGATGAGCCCGACCACCGCCTCCGGCGTCAGCATCCGGAACGTGAACGCCTGCTGGAACGTCGGGGACGGCTGCGGACATGCGCGGCACTCCAGGCATCGGGTGGATCGCGTGAGACCGCGGGTACAGGGCTCGCAGCCCACTAAGCCACGCCCCACGGGCGCCCGCACCCGGGGTGACCCGGCCGACTGACACCCGCCCCTGCCCCGGGCGCGTACGCCTCAGCCCGCCCCGACCTCGGACCGGTCCCCGCCCCACAGCGTGTGGAACGCCCCCTCCCGGTCCGTACGCCGGTAGGTGTGCGCCCCGAAGAAGTCCCGCTGCCCCTGCGTGAGCGCCGCGGGCAGCCGGTCCGCGCGCAACCCGTCGTAGTAGGACAGCGCGGCGGCGAAACCGGGCGTCGGCACGCCCTGGCGCGCCGCCTCCGCCACCACCGCCCGCCAGTCGTCCTGCGCGGCCCCGATCTCCCGGCCGAACTCCTCGTCCGACAGCAGGCTCACCAGCTCCGGCCGCGAGTCGTAGGCGGCCCGGATACGGTCCAGGAACGCGGCCCGGATGATGCACCCCGCCCGCCAGATCGCCGCCACGGACCCGAGGCCGATGTCCCAGCCGTACGCCTCGCCGCCGGCCCGGATCTGGTGGAAGCCCTGCGTGTACGAGACGACCTTCGATGCGTACAGAGCCTGCTCGACCCGGTCCGCGAACGCCGAGGCTTCCGCTCCCTCCAGCGGCTTCGCCTCCGGGCCCGGCAGCTCCCGCGACGCCTCGCGCAGGTCCACGTGGCCGGAGAGCGAGCGGGCGAAGACCGCCTCGGCGATCCCGGAGACGGGAACGCCCAGGTCGAGCGCGATCTGGACCGTCCAGCGCCCGGTGCCCTTCTGCTCCGCGCGGTCCTGCACGACGTCGACGAACGGCTTGCCGGTGGCCGCGTCCGTATGGGCGAGGACCTCGGCGGTGATCTCGATGAGGTAGGAGTCCAGCCGCCCGGTGTTCCAGCTCCGGAAGGTGTCGGCGATCTGCGCGGGGGAGTACCCGGCGATCCGGCGCAGCAGGTCGTACGCCTCGGCGATCAGCTGCATGTCCGCGTACTCGATGCCGTTGTGCACCATCTTCACGAAGTGCCCGGCCCCGTCGGGGCCGATGTGCGCGGTGCACGGGGTGCCGTCCTTCGCCTTGGCGGCGATCCTCTCCAGCATCGGGCCCAGCGACGCGTACGACGCGGCCGAGCCGCCCAGCATGATGCTCGGGCCGTGGAGCGCGCCCTCCTCCCCGCCGGAGACGCCCGCCCCGACGAAGTGGATCCCGCGTTCCCGCAACTCCTTCTCCCGGCGGCGGGTGTCCTCGAAGTGGGCGTTGCCACCGTCGATGATGACGTCGCCGTCCTCCAACAGCGGTGCGAACTGCTGGATCACCGCGTCCGTGGGATCCCCGGCCTTCACCATGATCACCAGTCGCCTGGGGCGTTCCAGCGCCGAGACGAACTCCCCGGGGGTGTGCGCGGCGACGAACGTGCCCTCGTCGCCGAACTCCTTCACCAGGGCGTCGGTCCGTGAGGCCGTGCGGTTGTGCAAGGCGACGGTGAAGCCGTTGCGGGCGAAGTTCCGTGCCAGGTTGCGGCCCATCACCGCGAGTCCGGTGACGCCGATCTGGGCAGTGCCGCTCATCTGTGTGCTCCTGCGATTCCGGGGGCGTTCGGTCAGAGGAGTACGGGACGGGGGACGGCGGCGTTCACGCGCCTTCGGCGGAGCCGTCGACGGGGGAGCTGACAACAGAAGAGCCGTCCTCGGCACCCCGGTCCTCGCCGGCACCGTGGAGGAGCGCGCCGTCGGGCAGCGAACCGTCCAGAAGGCTCTCGTCGTCCCCGTCCTCGGGGATCACGTGCATCGCGGCTTCCTCGGCCGACGCCGCCGCGCCGTCGATGCCCACATCGCTGGCGGTGAGCGTGGCCGGGACACTGCCGTCCGCCTGCTGGGTCAGCCGCCCGGCACGGGCGACGCCGACCTTGCCGTCCCAGAGCTCGCCGTCCCCGCCCGCCAGGTCTCCCACGCCGTCGCCGGTGAAACCGGGCGTCTCGGGAAGTTCCCTGGTCAGCCGGGCTTCGAGCGACTCACCCGTGAGGCTCTCGGCAGCCGTGGTGCCGAGGCCTTCGACCACCCAGGGGCGGTCCGGCGGTGAATAGCCCTCGTCAAGCGGATCGCCGGTGCCGGAGGGGTCCAGCAGCGTGTCCTCGGCGCCGAGCTGTTCATCCGGATCGGAAGCTTCCTGCTCCTGGGGCTGGTAGACGTCGTCCCCCCAGTCGGTGTCGCTCATGGCGCGTCCTTTCCTCGGGAGAACCACTGTCCCCTGTACGCAATTCCACTCCGGTCCCGCTCCGGCCGCAAAGGGAAGATCGGATTCCGGCGCTCCGCCGTGGTGCGCCGAAAGGGTCCGTGCAGAGGTCACGGCCTTGCCGTACGGGGACGGGGGCCGGAACACAGCGCCTCCGGCAGGAACCTCCGTGCGCCCCGTCCGGAACGGCGCCGCGACGGCCCTGACGTGCTCCTGCCTGCTCCGGACGGGCCGGGGCACGCCGGGTCGGACGTACACTCGGCTCATGAGTCGTAGCGCCGAACTGGGGAAGTGCCCGTACCGGGCCCTCTCCGCGCTGCCCCCGGTCGCGGTCCCCGGCGCCGCACCGGCACCCGCCGACGCGGCGCCCGGATCGGGCCGTACCGCGCTGCACGGCCACGGCTAGCGGTCTTCGGCGTCCGCAGGCCCGGGCGGGGACGCCCCGGTCCGCCGCCCCTCCCATGAACGACTCCGGCCTCTCCGCGCCGGAGGGAGCCGCCGCCCCCGGCGCACGCCGGACCCGCGCCTCGGCCACCTGCTCCCCAGCACCACGACGTACGAGTGACGGCACCCACCACGACTGATTCACGTCACGCGACACCCACCACGTCACGCAACACCCATCACGCAACACGCAACACGCAACACGCGGACACGGCGCACCTGCCCGTGCCGCTGCCCGGCGACGGCCGCAGAGACGGGCCGAGCCGCACTCGAAGGGACCATCGTGAAGCTGAGCGACCTACTGGCCGGGCAGGACCACCACGTGCTGCAAGGAAGCCCCGAGCGCACCAGGATCACGGCCGGCACGACGTTCGACGCGGACCGGGTCACCCCCGGCTCCGTCTTCGTCGCGGTACCCGACCATGCGGCCGGCGGTCCGGACGCCGTCGCACCGGCCGTCGCCCGTGGCGCGGCAGCCGTCGTCGTCGACGCCCAGGCACCAACTCTCCCCGCGGCGGCGGGCGACGTGTGCGCGATCCGGGTGCCGGACGCGCGCAAGGCCGCGGCCGTCATCGCCTCGCGCTACTTCGGTGAGCCGGGCCGTGCGATGGACCTGATCGCGATCACCGGCACCAACGGCAAGACCTCCGTCTCGTACATGGTCGAGTCGGTGCTGCGGCTCGCCGAGGGCGCCCGGGTCGGGGTGATCGGCACGGCGGGGAGCCGGATCGGGGACGAACCGATCCCGATGCCGCCCTCGGCGCTCTCCACCCCGGAAGCGCCCGACCTCCAGTACCTGCTGAGCCGCATGCGCGACAGCGCGGCCGGCAGCGTCGTCCTGGAGGCCACCTCAATGGGCCTGCTGACCCACCGTCTGGACCGGACCTTCATCGACGTGGGCGTCTTCACGAACCTGTCGCAGGACCACCTCGACGACCACGGCACCATGGAGCACTACCGGGACGCCAAACTCCGCCTCTTCCAGGGGCTGTGCCGGCGCGCGGTCATCAACGCGGACGACCCGGTCGGCGCGGGCATCCGGGAGCTGATGCCCGACGCGGTGACCACGTACGCCCTGGACGGCCCGGCGGACTACCGCGCCACCGACCTGGCCGTGGACGCCTCGGGGACCCGGTTCACCCTGCACCACGACGGCCGGAAGTACCCGGCGGCGATCCCGTCCCCGGGCCGGTTCTCGGTCTCCAACGCCCTGGCGACCGTGGCCGCCTGCCATCTGCTCGGCCACAGCCTGGCCGGACTCGTCGACGCGCTGGAGCGCATGCCGCAGATCCCCGGCCGCTTCGAGCGCCTCCACACCCCCGAGGGCACCTCGGTGATCGTGGACTACGCCCACTCTCCGGACTCCCTCAACAAGGTCCTGTCCACGATCCGCGGCTTCGCCAAGGGCCGGGTCATCACCGTCTTCGGTTGCGGCGGCGACCGCGACACCACCAAGCGCGCCGAGATGGGCACCATCGCCGGCACCCACTCCGACCTGTGCGTCCTCACCTCGGACAATCCCCGGTACGAGGACCCCGAGGTGATCCTCGACCAGATCGTGCCGGGCATCGCGGCGACCGGAACGCCGTTCGAACGGTTCACCGACCGCCGTGCGGCCATCGCCTCCGCCCTCGCCTCGGCGGGACCGGCTGACATCGTGCTCATCGCGGGCAAGGGCAGTGAGCCCCACCAGATCGTCGGTGACGAGCTGCTGCCCTTCAGCGACATGGCGACGGTGCGCGAACTGATCGGTCAGTAGGCAGCAGTCCGCCGTCCCCGGGAGCCCGCCTCGCCGGCATCGCCCACCGCGCTGACCTGCGAAAAGGTGTTGGCGCGACGGGCGGACCGGCTGACATCCTGGCAACCGCACGCCCGAACGCCGGGCGGTCGGGCGGAGCAGGGCGGGGGAGCGGCAGCCGTGGACGTGTTCACCACGAAGGCGGGGCAGGTACGGGGGCGGCGCTCCGGGCGGAATCCGGGGATCATCGCCGTACTCGGACTTCCGTACGCGGCACCGCCGTTCGGCGCAGACCGGTTCCGGGCGCCGCGTCCGGCACAGCCCTGGGACGGCGTACGGGAGTGCACCGCGTTCGGCCCCGTGGCGCCCCAGTCCGCCGAACTGCCCGGCTCCCCGGCCTGGTCGCCCGGGGACGAGGACATCCTCACACTGAACATCTGGGCACCGGCGGACGGGCCCGGGGGCCTGCCCGTGCTCGTCTGGATCCACGGTGGCGCGTACGTCTTCGGCTCCTCCGCCCAGCCCGACTTCGACGGCACCGCCCTCGCCGCCCGGGGGCTCGTCGTCGTCACGCTCAACCACCGCCTGGGCTTCGAGGGGTTCGGCCACGTTCCCGCGGACGGCGAGGGGGCCGTCTGCCCCGACAACCGGGGGCTGCTCGACCAGATCGCCGCCCTGGGATGGGTACGGGACAACATCGCCGCCTTCGGTGGCTCACCCGGGCGCGTCACCCTGGCCGGACAGTCATCGGGGGCCACCTCCGTGGCCTGCCTGATGGCGACCACCCGGGCGCGCGGCTTGTTCCGCCGTGCCATCCTGCACAGCGCCGTCAACGCCTGCGCCACGGCCGACCGGGCGGCCCGCACCACCGCCGAGGTCGCGGCGGCGGCCGGGGTGCCCGCCACCCGCGCGGGGCTGCTCGCCGCGTCACCGCAGACGCTGGTGAGCGCCTCGGACCGGGTCGTCGACCGGTACCGGCAGGACCCCGGCTCCGGGCAGCGCCACTACGATCCGGCGATCTACGGGCCCGTCGCCGACGGGGACCTGCTGCCCTGCGACCCGCTGGAGGCATGGACCGCCGGAGCCGGCGCGGAGGTGGAGCTGCTGGTCTGCCACACGACCGAGGAGTTCTGGCTCCTGGACGCCGTGGGCAGCAGCGCCCCGGTCACCACGGAACGGCAACTCGCCACCTTCGCTGCGGACTTCGGCCTGCCGCCCCACCTCGCCGATGGCTACCGCGACCGTATGCCGGACGCGTCCGTGCTCGATGTCCATCTGGCCCTGTACGGAGACCTCCTCTTCGCCGAATACAGCAGCCGGCTCGCCGAGGCACACGCCCGGTCAGGCGGGCGGACCTTCCTCTCCCGCTTCGACCGCCGGTGCGGCGGGCATGGCGGACGGGTCCGGGCCTGGCACTGTGCGGACATCCCCTTCGCCTTCGGGAACCTTAACGAGGAGAGTCTGCACTTCCTGACCGGCGGCCCGCCCGGCCCGGCCGACCACGAGCTGTCGCACCGCATGGCCGGTGCCTGGGTCGCGTTCGCCGCCCACGGGGACCCCGGCTGGGCCCCTCTGGGCGGCAGCGGAGAAGGGAGTGCGGTGCGGGTGTGGCGTACGGCCGGGGAGGAAGCCCGGCAGACCGACGCGTTCCGTGGTCTGTGGGAAGCGGCGGGACTGCCCCTGCTGGAACCCTGACACGGCTCAGTACGGCGGCAGCCGCAGCGACCCCGTCCCGTCCCGCACGTCGCGCACGAGGCGGATCCTCCCCACCGGGTTGCCGCGCTCGTCCGTGGTCACCAGGACCGCGTCGTCGCTGTTGACGCAGCTCCCCCGCTCGCTCGGCTCGGGGCAGAACAGCAGATAGCCGGTCTGCCGGTCGACCCGGCCCGGCTCCAGGCGCCACACCCACTGGTAGCCGCTCATGACCACGTTCGGGTACGTGGCGCGCAGCTCCTCCCGCACGGCGTCCTGGACCGTCTTGCCGAACGCCTGCCTCTCCTTGAACGGCCGCACCACCCGGGCGCTGCCCGCCGTGTCCACCTGGCCGGCCCCTATGTCGAAACTCGCCGAATGGTAGGCGTGCTCGGTGAGCGAGGCGAGCAGGTCGCTGCGGGTCAGGCGCATCATGGTGGGCCAGGAGTCCTTGCCCCGGTCGCGCTTCCCGGCGACGGCGGGCGAGACCACGTTCACGTACGAGGCCTTCGCCTTCGCGAGCGGGCTGTCGGCTCCGCTTGCCGTGACCCAGCGCTGGACGCAGCCCCCGATGTCGGCGAGCACCCGCTGCACGGTGGCGTTGGTCAGTTCGGCCACCACATACGGTGGAGTGCCGGTGGGGCCGAGGGCGATGACCTGGTAGCCGCACGCGTCGAACGCGTCCCGCAGGGTGCGGAACGCGGCGGCGTCCGCCCGTCCGCGCGCCACCGCTTCCTTCAGGACCCCGGCGCACTCCTTGCTGTCGCAGGTGCCCTTGTCCGCGTTGATGCGCAGCCGGACCACGGCGTCCCGGTCGTCGGCCACCGCGAAGGTGACCTCGGAGCCTCCGGCGCCCGGGAAGAGCGTGCGTGCCCCGATCGCCTTGATCTGCCCGGGGAAGTGCTCGTCGGCCAGTTGCTCCGCCGCCCGGCGGTCCTCCTTGGTGGTGACCACGCCGCAGGCGCCGGTCAGTGCGACCAGCGACCCTGCCAGTACGCAGGTGACGGCGGCTCTCCACTGTCTGCGGCGTGATCCGGCCATGGTCGGCTCCTCGGGGTGGTGCTGCCCTGTGTTCCTGTGACAGTAGGACCGGACTTCGCGGACCGGATGAGTACGCCTACTCAAACCCGGTGCGGGGCGCCTTCGCGGCTCGGGCCGGACGGTCTCCGCAGCACCCCTCCGGACCCGCTCCCGTCATTGGCATGGACCTGACTATCGAACTCCGCTACAGTCCGGGACGACGCATCTGAGAGCGCTCTCAAGGTCTCGATCCGGATGTGCGCCCGGATGCCTCCCGTTCCACCCCCCACGTCGCTGGAACAACAGGAAGGGTCACTCCCTTGAGACACGCAACCGTCCTGCGGACCGGTCTGTCCGCGCTCCTGGTCCTCGGTGCCTGGACCGCCGTCGGCCCGTCGACCGCGTCCGCCGCCCCCGCCGACTCCGCGGAGCTCCCCGCCTCCGCCGCCCTGCTCTCCGCCATGCAGCGTGACCTCGGCCTGACCGAGAGCCAGGCCCGTACGCGGCTGGCGCAGGAGAAGGCGGCGACGGCCCTGGAACCGAAGGCGCAGCGCGCCGCGGGCTCCGCCTACGGCGGGTCGTGGTTCGACCCCGCGACAGGCAAGCTCACCGTGGCGGTCACGGACGCCGGCAAGGCCGGTGCCGTACGGGCCGCCGGCGCGCAGACCCGGGTCGTCGAGCACTCGGCCGCCCAGCTCGACGCCACCATGAAACGCATCGACGCCCTGAGCGCGCCGGACGGTGTGGCCAGTTGGCGCGTCGACCCCGCGACCAGCCGTGTCGTCGTGAACGTCGTCGACTCGGCGCAGGGTGACAACGATGTCCGCGCCTTCGTCGCCAAGGCCCGCAAGGCCGGGCCCGTCACGGTCGAGCGGACGGCCGAGGCCCCGCAGACCTTCGCCGCCGGCACCGTGGGCGGCGACCCGTACTACACCGGCAACGTGCGCTGCTCGATCGGCTTCTCGGTCCACGGCGGCTTCGTCACCGCCGGGCACTGCGGGGGCACCGGGCAGCAGGTCCGCGGCTGGGACAACTCCTACATCGGCAACTTCCAGGGCTCGTCCTTCCCCGGCAACGACTACGCCTGGGTCAACGTCGGCAGCGGCTGGTGGACCGTCCCCGTCGTCCTCGGCTGGGGCACGGTCCCGGACCAGCTGGTCCGCGGCTCGAACGAGGCCCCGATCGGCGCCTCGATCTGCCGCTCCGGCTCCACCACCCGCTGGCACTGCGGCCGTGTCCTCGCCAAGAACGAGACCGTGAACTACAGCCAGGGTGCCGTGCACCAGATGACCAAGACCAGCGTCTGCGCCCAGGGTGGCGACTCCGGCGGCTCGTTCATCAGCGGTGACCAGGCCCAGGGCGTCACCTCGGGCGGCTGGGGCAACTGCTCCAGCGGTGGTGAGACCTGGTACCAGCCGATCAACGAGATCCTCAACCGGTACGGGCTGAGGCTGCACACCGCGTGATCCCAGGGAGTCGGCCGCCCGGCTCCCGTGGATGAGGTGAACGCGTACGACAGGCATCGGAGCGGCCCCGCCCACGGGCGGGGCCGCTTCCGTATGCCGGTGCCCGCCCGTCCGCATGCCCGCCTCGCCTCCGCCTCCCGGGCCATTCGGTATCCGCCGTCGCACTGGCCCGTTACCTCCACGCCCGTCGCGCGGCGCATCGTTTCACCAGCTACTGACACCCTCTCAGCCTCGACGCAACACCGACACCGCCCTGGAGAGCGCTCTCCCAGGAGACATCCGCCGGTACACGAGCGAGTACGCCCTGCGCCACGCGGCGGCCCGCACCACCATCGAGATGGGCCGGCTCGGCCCGGACGCGGTCACCGTCGGCGCCGCCACGCTCCCGCTCGCCGATTTCCTGACCCGCGGCGGGAGCCGCCCGGGAGTCCCGCCTCCGTGAGCAGGCCGGGCAACGGGTCCTCGGCGTGCGTGGAGACGATGAGCGCCCCGTCTGTGCTGCCCTGCCGCAGATACGTCACCACCTCGTCGCGGGTCCGTGAGCTCTCCGCGAGCATCAGCACCGGATGCATCCCCCGAGGCCGCAGGTAGTTGACCGCCCTGCCGAAGGACAGGGCGGCGAAGGCCTGCGCGGTGAAGGAGCGGTCGTCCCCGGCCGCCCGTGGGCCCGGCCCCTGTCGGGTGCGACCCCTACTCGACGCCCGCCCCCGACGCCACCAGCACCACGGAGTCCGCCCGCCGCGTCATCAGGGAGCGGGCCGCCCGGTTCGGCGCGTAGCCCGTGACGGAGACCGCCTGCCGTACCACCACCTCCTGGATCGCCGGATCGACGTTGCGCACGCCGTTGGTGACCCGGGAGACGGGTGGTTGCGCGAGACACCGGCAGCCCGCGCCACGTCCTGCGGGGTCGGTGCTCCGGCCGACCGCAGATCATCCGTCATGAGCGTCCTGATAGCACCCGTGGAGAGCGCTCTCCATCCGCAACCGCCCGCGCTTTCCGGCCCCTTGCGCAAGGAGCGGATGTGGGCGCCCTGTTGGGCCCAGGGGCGGAATCCGGCCACAGACCCGGCCAAGGCGGCCGACTATCACGTTTCCCTTGTGATCAGTCTTCGCGCCGCCCTACGTTTGCCGCTTGCGACGTGTCCCAACGCCAGTGGGGGAGCTCAGTCATGGCCGCAAACGGTCGGCACCGCAGATACCAGCCCAGCCGGATCAACCGTGCCTCGCTCACGGTCACCGCGGGCGGTGCGGGCATAGCACTCCCGCTCATCACCGCGGCCTCGGCGGGAGCCGCCTCGGGGGAGGTCTGGGAGAAGGTCGCCGCCTGTGAGTCGAGCGGCAACTGGGCCATCAACACGGGCAACGGCTATTACGGCGGGCTGCAGTTCAGCGGTCCGACCTGGGCGGCCTTCGGCGGCACTCGGCACGCGCCGCGCGCCGACCTCGCCACCCGGGACCAGCAGGTCGACATCGCCGAGCGGGTGCTCGACGGCCAGGGGCCCGGAGCCTGGCCGGCCTGCTCCGTGAAGGCGGGCCTCACCCGGGGCGGGGACGCACCCGACACCACCCCACAGAGCGCGGGTACCCGGCCCGTCCAGGCCGCGGCGCCGCAGAGCGCCCCGCCCCGGAAGCCGAGGACGACGCCCGCCGCGGCGACACCGACGCACATACCGGGCAAGCGCGACGCCTACACCGTCGCGAGCGGCGACTCGCTCTCCGGTATCGCCGACGCCCAGCGGGTCCGCGGCGGCTGGCAGAAGCTCTACGCGGCCAACCGCACAATCGTGGGCGACAACCCCGACCTGATCTTCCCCGGCCAGCGGCTGAGCCTCACCCCGCGCGGCGGGGACGGGGTGAGTGCCCGGAAGCCCGCACCGGCGCCCGAGCCGCAGAAGCGGCAGGCGGCGCCCACGCCTGCCGAGCAGCAGGCCGCGGGGCCCCGGGCCGATGAGGCGAAGAAGGCCGAGCAGCGGGCGGCCGCGTCGAAGGCCGAAGAGAAGCGGGCCGATCAGAGGAAGGCCGAGCAGGAGCGGGCGGAGCAGAAGCGGGCCGAAGAGAAGCGGGCCGAAGAGAAGCGGGCCGAGCAGAAGCAGGCCGCGCCCAAGCCGCAGAAGCAGGCGCCGGCGGAACGCGCCGTGCAGCGCTCCGGCATGAGCGCCCCCGTCGCCGCCCCCACCGGAACCGCCTACCGCCAGGCCGGCTCCTGGTCCAGCGGCTACCACACGGGCGTCGACTTCCCCGTACCCACCGGGACCTCCGTGAAGGCCGTGGCCCCGGGCCGGGTCGTCTCCTCCGGCTGGGCGGGGGCGTACGGCTACGAGGTGGTCATCCGCCACGAGGACGGCAAGTACAGCCAGTACGCCCACCTCTCCGCCCTCCATGTGAGGGAGGGGCAGTCGGTCTCCGGAGGGCAGCGGCTCGCCCGGTCCGGCTCCACCGGCAACAGCACCGGCCCGCACCTGCACTTCGAGGTGCGCCTCGGCCCCGGCTACGGGTCGGACATCGACCCGCTGGCCTACCTCAGGGCGGGCGGCGTCAGCGTCTGAACCGTCCGCTCCGGGCGCGGGGCGGCGGACGGCTCACCGCGCCGGTCGTGCCCCGCCGGGCGCGGACCACCGAACTCCACACGCGGAACCGCACCGCCGGGCCGGAGGGACAGCGGCGGAACGTACGTCGACCCGACGGCGACCGGTGCCTCCTCGGGCCGCACCTTCGCGCTCTCCGCACCGCCGCCTTCCGGCTCCGCCTCCTGCGCGCCGTGCGGCCTCAGGCGCCCCTGCCCGGCCTGCTCCGCGCTCAGCCGCTCCTTCGTGAGCAGGACCAGGCCGCCCGCCGCCAGGGCCCCGCAGGAGAGCGCGAGGACCGTGCCCGCGGCGCCCTGGCGGAAGTGCTCGCCGAACAGCGTGATCCCGATCGCGGCTGCCACGACGGGGTTGACCACCGTCACCGTCGCCAGCGGAGCGGCGAGTCCCGCGCCCCGGTACGCCGCCTGGGAGAGCAGCAGGCCCGCCGCCGCGAGCCCGGCGATCACCAGCAGCGTCGGGAGCCCCGAGCGCACCGAGCCGGACGTCCACTCCATGGCCACCGTCTTGGTGAAGACCGAGGCCATACCGAACGCCCCACCGGCCGCCGTGGCCAGCACCGCGCTCCGCAGCACCGGCCGACGCAGCGCCCGGGCGAGCAGCATGAGCGCGCCCACCACCCCGAAGGTCACCGTGGCCAGGGCCAGCTGCTCGGGTCCGCGCAGGGTGTGCGGTTCGGCGTCGCCCGTGAGGGCCAGCAGCCCGACGAGACCGGCCGTGGCCATGAGCGCACCGCGCCAGGCTCTCGCCCCGGCCCTGCGGCCGACGAAGAGGGCCGCCATCGGCAGGGCGAAGACGATGGTCAGCGCACCGAGCGGCTGGACCAGGCTGAGGGGCCCGTAGGCGAGGGCCACCACGTGCAGGACCGCGCCGACGCCGTTGAGCAGCACGGCCACCCACCAGACCGCGTTGCGCACCAGGGCCTGTGGGGAGTTGTCGCCGCGCGCGGCCACCCGCTCCTGGACGATCGCCCCGGCCGCGTAGGCGACCGCGGAGACCAGTGACAGCAGCACAGACAGCGCGAGGGAGCTCATGTACACCACGATGTCCCGTCCGGGGCGCCACGTCGTCGTCCTTGAGACGTCACTTCCGCGTACTGCCCCAGTAGTACGGACGGAGGGCCGAGGTCCTCCCCTCGACGGTAGCCCTGCCGGGCCCGGCCGTCAGAAGTTGTGCCCCGGCGGATACGGTGAGCCGCGCGGACGGCACACGCCGTCGCCGGACGCGGGCGCGCTCCGGCGCCGACCCGGGGATCGTGGCGAGTGAGGAGCGGGGCATGGACCTGGAGCGGACGGCCTCGGTGGGCGGCTTCTTCGCGCTGCGGACCGAGCCGGTCCCCGGCGGCTCCCACCGGCCGCTGGCGAAGCTGTACGCGGGCGGGACGGCGCCCCTGACCGCTCGGGTCGACAAGGTCGCGGCGCGGCTGGGTGCCCCCGAGCGCCGGGTCGCAGCCTCCATCGCCCATCTCGGCCTCGCCGCCCGGCTCTGGTCGATCGCGCTGGGCCCGGCCGCCCTCTTCGGGCGCTTCCCCGCCCTCGTACCGGAGACCCTGCACTGGGACCCGCTCCACGCCTCGCCGGACGATCTGTGGCTCGCGGATCCCGAGGAGCTGCCGGGGTCTGCCGACCGGATCCGCGAGCAGGTCCAGTACGGGCATCTGGTGCCGCTGGCCGAGGCCGTCCGGCGCGACGGGAACATCTCCCCGCAGCTGCTGTGGGGCAACGCCGGGTCCGCGCTCGCCGGGGCCGTACGCGAGCTGCTCACCTGGTCGCGCGGGCAGGACCGCCCGGAAGTCGCGCAGCGGGCCCGGGCCCTGGCGGCCGAGCTGTTCGACCACCCCGACCTGCGCTCCACCGGCTCCCCGCACGGACCGGCGTTCCGGCGGCGGAGCTGCTGTCTGTACTGGCGTTGTCCGGGCGGCGGACTCTGCGGCGACTGCGTCTTCGACCGTGCGCCGGGGCCGTCCGGGGCGGCCCGGTAGTCGCGGCCGGGCCGCTTCCGAACGCCGCGCCCCGCCGACCCACCGCGCCGGAGGGTCAGGAGGTCAGGGGCGCGTCTATGGCTTCGTCGACGTCCCCCAGGACGGGGATCGCGCTGTCGAGCCCGATCATCCCGATCAGCCGCCGCACGAACGGGGAGGGCGCGGCGAGCCGCAGCCGGCCGCCGAGCGCGGTCTGCCCCTGGAGGAGCACGTTGACCGTGGTGGAGTCGGCGAAGCCCACACCCGAGAGGTCCACGACGACAGGCCCAAAACCTTCTTCGGCCGCGGCTTCTAGTGCCCGGCCGAGCGGCGGGACGCTGTCGATATCGAGGTCACCCGACACGGTGAGGACCAGAGCACCCCGTTCCTGACGGGTGATGATTCTGACGGCTCTGTCTTCGCTGGGCGGTGGTTGCACGGAAGGCACCTCGGGCGGTTCGGGCGGGTGAAGGACGCCGGTGTGCCGGACGGGTCGGCTTGTTCCGTCCCTGATCACGGCGGGGTACGTGGGTAACGATAGAAGGAACAGTTGCCATTTGACAACATTCTCCATTGGGTAACAATCTGATCCGCAACGGCTGAATGACCAGGCGTCGGCGGTGACGCACCGAGAGAAGCGGAAGCAGGAGCTGGATGAGGCTAGGCGCTATCGGCGACATCATCGCGGAGCGGAGGGCCTGCCGCACCCGTTTCCGGCGAGAGTCTGTCCGAGGCTGCCGCGTGGAAGGCCGCCAGGCCCTCCGCGAGCGCGGCCACGGCGGCCGGTTCCATGCGTTCCAGCACGGCGCTCACCTCGCGGGCGCGCAGAGCCCGGTACTCTTCGAGAAGGGTCCGGCCGCGGAGGCTCAGCCGCAGCACCACCTCGCGCCGGCTCGTCGGGCTGGGTGCGCGCTGCACGAGCCCCATAGCCTCCATCCGGTCGCAGAGCCGGCTGACCGACGGCGCACGCGAACCCAACGCCTCGCCCAACGAGCGCAGATTGGTGCCCTCCTGCTTCTCGATCACGAGCAGGGCCCGGAGCTGGGAGGGCGATACGGTGCCCGAAGCGGCCGCCTCCTGACCGCGGCCCCAGAGCACTTCCAGCAGCTCCGAGGCCGCGGAGGCGTCGGCGGACACCTCTGCACGGGTGCGCGTGCGGCGTGCGGAGTGGGGCATTCATCCACTCTGTCATCCGTCGGCCCCGCTTGTCAGCCCGGACTCAGCCCCTACCACGTCGCAGGACGAAGAATGTACGAGAGACCGTGAACAGAAGACCGGACATCGAGACGGCCGTCAGGGCCGCCGCTCCGCACGCGCTGCTGCCGACGCTGCGCACCCTGCTGGCCGAGGCCTACGGGGCTCTGGCGGTGGAGCTGCATCTGGCCGACTACGGTCTGAGGGTCCTCAAGCGCCTGGACGGGACCGACGGCGAGGAGGAACCGCTCTCCCTGCACAACAGTGCGGAGGGGAGGGCCTTCGGCAGTCAGAAGCCCCGCGAACAGCAGGTCCGGCACGGCGACGCGGTCGACCACTACCTCCCGGTGACGGTACGCGGCGAACGCCTCGGCATCCTCACCGTCCGGCTGCCCGCCGAGCGGTCGGTCCCGGACCTGGTGGGCGAACTGGCCCATGTGGCCGATCTGCTGGGCCACGAGATCCTGGTCGCCGAACGGGACACCGACGTCTACCAGCGCGCCCGGCGCACCACCCGGCTCACCCTCGCCGCCGAGATGCAGTGGCAACTGCTGCCCGCCCGGGCCCGCACGGCCGCCGAGTTCGCCATCGGCGCCCAGCTGGAGCCGGCGTACTCCATCCACGGCGACAACTTCGACTGGGCGGCGGACGCCGACGAGCTGACCCTCGCGGTGACCAACGGCATGGGCGAGGGCATACAGGCCTCGCTGCTCACCAACCTCGCGGTGAACGCCCTGCGCAACGCCCGCCGGGCCGGCATCGGCATCGCCGACCAGGCGGCCCTCGCCGACCAGGCGCTCTACGACCAGCACCGCGGGGCCTCCCACGTCTCCACCCTGCTGCTCCGCTTCGAGCTGGCGACCGGGCGGGTCGGCGTTGTGGACGCCGGATCGCCCCAGCTGTGGATCCAGCGGGGCCGCACGGTCCGGCGCATGGAGCTGGAGGCCCAGCTCCCGCTCGGCATGTTCGAGGAGTCGCACTACACGGTCCAGGAGTTCGACGTGGAGCCGGGCGACCGGCTGCTGCTGCTCAGCGACGGTGTCTACGAGGCGGTGTCCCCGGCGGGGGAGACGTACGGCGAACGGGCGATGGCCCGGGCCATCCAGTCGACGCGGCTGCTGCCGGCGGCCACCGTCCCGCGCGCGATCCTCGGCGAACTGGCCGAGTACCGCGTCACGGAGACACTCGACGACGCGCTGGTGGTCTGCGTGGACTGGTTCGGCCGCCAGGACGACGACAGCTGAGACCGGATGCACGGCCCGCGGCGGCTGGGGCCGGAACACGACGCCCCCCAGGACGCATCACGCGTCTCCGGGGGCGTCGCCGTGTCCGGGTCAGGTCGAGAGCTGGAACTCCGCGCGGATCCGCTTGCCGACCGGCACCCGCTCCGCCGTGAGCCGGTCGCACAGGGCCACGACGATCTCCATGCCGTGCCCGCCCAGCCGGGAGGGATCGGGGCCGTACAGCACGGGCATCGCCGTACTGCTGTCGTACACCGTGACGCTCATGACCTCGGCGTTCCCCTCCAGCTCCAGGAGGTACGGGCCGTGGCTGTAACGGTCGGCGTTGGTGACCAGCTCGCTCACGGCCAGCATCAGGTCGCTGCGGGTGTGCTCGCCGATCGGCGCCAGGCACTCCACCGCGAGCCGCGTGAGGAAACGGTCCGCCAGGGCACGCGCGAGCGCGATGCAGCCAGGTTCGCCGTCGAAGACCTCGGCGCTCAGCAGTGCCTCCCTGGACCGCAGAGCCTGGCCGGGGTCTTCCGGTGGTGAGGTGACCTCTGTGTTCATGTGCTCCAGCCAGGCGCCGCAGTGAGGTCGGAGACCCTGTTCCGCCAGTCGTCTACCCGCCTCGAAGGATCCCACTCCGGGCGATCCGGACCGATCCTACGCACGTCCGGGCAGCCGCACCACGGTCACGAAGAATTCGTCGATCTGGCGTACCGCCGCGATGAACTGGTCCAGGTCCACCGGCTTGGTCACGTACGCGTTGGCGTGCAGCTTGTAGCTGCGCAGGATGTCCTCCTCGGCCGAGGAGGTGGTCAGGACGACCACGGGGATGAGTGACAGCTCGGGGTCGCCCTTGATCTGCTCCAGGACCTGCCGCCCGTCGTACCTGGGCAGGTTCAGGTCCAGGAGCACCAGGTCGGGGCGGGGTGCGTCGGTGTACTCGCCGCGCCGGTAGAGGAAGTCCAGCGCCTCCTGGCCGTCGCGCACGACGTGCAGGGTGTTGCGGATCTTGTTGTCCTCGAACGCCTCACGGGTCATGAGCTCGTCGCCTGGGTCGTCCTCGACCAGGAGGACCTCGATGGGTTGTACGGGGCTGTTCAAGACGGGTCTCCCGGCTGGCCGACGGTCAGGGCCGGAGCGAGGAGCTCCGCCGTGGTGTGCTGGGGCGCATCGGGCGCCGCAGGCAGGGTGAAGTGTATGCGGGTGCCTTCGCCCGGTTCGGCGTCCAGCCAGATCCGGCCACCGTGGAACTCGATGACCTTCCGGCAGAGCGCGAGGCCGATGCCCGTTCCCTCGTACTCGTCGCGCGCGTGCAGCCGCTGGAAGATCACGAACACCTTGTCCGCGAACTCGGGCGCGATCCCGATCCCGTTGTCCGAGACGGTCAGGTGCCAGTCCTCGTCCTCGCGTACGCAGTCGACGGTGATCCGGCACTCCGCGTCCTCGCGGCGGAACTTGATCGCGTTGCCGATGAGGTTCTGCCAGACCATCGTGAGCGAAGTGGAGTCGCCGAGCAGCTCGGGCAGCTCCCGCGGCCGCTCGATCACGGCCCCGGACTCCTCGACGGCCAGCGCCAGGTTGCCGAGCGCACGGTCCAGGGCCTGGCCCAGATCGACCGGCTTCCAGCCCTCGTGGACCCGGCCTACCCGCGAGAAGGTCAGCAGATCGTTGATGAGCACCTGCATCCGCTTGGCGCCGTCCACCGCGAAGGCGATGTACTGCTTGCCCCGGTCGTCCAACTCCTCGCCGTACCGCTTCTCCAGCAGCTGGCAGAAGGAGGCGACCTTGCGCAGCGGCTCCTGGAGGTCGTGCGAGGCGACGTAAGCGAACTGCTCCAGCTCGGAGTTGGAGCGGCGCAGCTCCTCCGTCTGCTCGGCGAGAAGCGTCTCGCGGCCCTGCGCCCCGTCCAGCTCGCCGACCAGCCGCCGCCGCATGTCCTCCACGGCGCCGGCCACGGCCCGGACGTCGGAGGGCCCCTTGATCTCGATCCGCTGGCCGAAGGCTCCCGACCGTACGCGCTCCGAGGCGGCGCGCAACCGGTTCAGCGGAACGCCCACCACCCGGTGGAGCAGCACGCTGAGCGCCACCACGGTCAGGACGAAGACGGCCACCAGGGCGAACAGCACCTGGTCGCGGGTGGTGCGGGCGTCGTTCAGCTCGGCCCGTACGGTGTCCCGGGCCTCGGAGAGATGCGCCTGCTGGGCACCGTAGGCCCGCCGCAGCGCGTCGAAGTCCGCTTTGCTGCTCTGCAGCTGCGCCGAGGCGTCGGCCTCGTTCGGCCCCTGCTCGCGGACCATCTTCAGCAGCGGCTCGGCCTTGTTCTCGCGCCACCGCCGTGCGGCGGTCTCGATCGCGTCGAGATCCGCGGCGAACTGCTTCTGCCCGCCGACCAGCTGCCGGGCCTCGGCCAGCCGGTCCCGCTCGGCGGCCTTGCCCGCCTCATACGGTTCGAGGAACGAGTCGTCGCCCGTCAGGGCGAAACCGCGGACCCCGGTCTCCTGGTCCAGCAGGGCGTTCTGCAGCTGGAACGAGACCGACCGCGCGGGCTGTATTCGGTCGACCAGATCGTTGGTGCGGTCGGACATCCGGGCCAGCACCAGCCCGCCGGCCACCAGGCAGCCGCAGACGACCACGATGAAACCACCGAGGATCAGGTGCACCCAGTTCTGCACCGAGGGCCGGGCGGCCACACCGGAGCGTGCCGGGTCCGTCCTCGTGTCCGTACGCGTGGACTGTTCCGTGCTCATGAAAGTTCCGACCCCCAGCCCAGATGCAGGACGGCCACATCATCCGCGAGTCCGCCGTAGGGGGCGGCTCCCTCGGCGGCTCCGGCCACCAGTGCGTCGACGAATCTGCGGCCCGGCAACCGCCCGTGGGCCCGGGCCATCTCCAGCAGCCCTTCCTCTCCGAGGCGGCTGTCCGGACCGTTGCGCCCTTCGAAAAGCCCGTCGGTGAAGAGTACGAGACCGTCTCCGGGTACCAGCGGCAGGTCGACCGTCGGCCACCGGCCCATCCCGGGCAGCAGCCCGAGCGCCATGCCGCCCTCCGGCTCCACCCAGCGGACCTCCCCGCCCCGGCGCAGCAGCAGGCCCGGGTGCCCCGCCCGCACGATCTGCACACTCCGCCCGTCGGGCGCGAAGGTCAGGGAGGCCATCGTGGCGAAGACGTGCGAGTCCGAGCGCTCGGCGACCAGGATCTCCTCCAGCAGCTCGATCTGCTCCAGGTGGGAGGTCCCGCACAGCACGGCCGTACGCCACGCCACCCGGAGGCAGACCCCCAGCGCGGCCTCCGCCGCACCGTGCCCCGAGACATCACCGATCACCGCGTGGACCGCGCCGTCGGCCGTCTGCACGACGTCGTAGAAGTCACCGCTCAGCAGCCCGTGGACGCGCCCCGGCTCGTACCGGGCGCGCGCCTGGAACCGGTCGTCCCGCAGCAGCGGCACGGGCAGCAGCCCGCGCTCCAGCCGGGCGTTCTCCTGGGCGATCAGCTGATTGGACCTCAGCGCCGCCGCGGCCCGTTCCACTTGCTTGCGCTGGAAGGCGTAGCGGATGGCCCGCGACAGCATCTCGGGGTCCAGCCGCCCCTTGACCAGGTAGTCCTGGGCGCCTCCGGCGACCGCGCGCAGCCCCGTGCCCGACTCGTCGAGACCGGTGAGGACCACGATCGCGGCATCGCTGTCGGACTCCAGGATCTGGCGTACGGCGTCGAGGCCGTGAACGTCCGGGAGGTGCAGGTCCAGAAGCACGCAGACGGGGGTGGTGCAGGTACGCAGGAAGGCGCGGGCCTCGGCGAGGGTCTTCCGCCAGGTGAGGGCGGAGTCCAGCTCGCTGTCGGTGAGCATCTCCTCGACCAGCAGCGCGTCGCCCGCGTCGTCCTCCACCAGGAGGATGGTGGCGTCGACGTTCCACAGGAGGGTGCTGGGGGAGGAGTCGCCGGTGATCTCCTGCTGCGCCGGGATGCCGACGGTGCCCACAGGTTTCAGAGACATGCCCATGGGTGACTCGGCCAACCCCTCCACCCCCTCGGACGACCGGCATCGGACCATCCGGTCGATCGTCGGGAAGCATATGTGATCGGCGGCCTCGGCGGATGCCACGGGCCGCTGCTCGGACAGGAACCGGTCGGGCACCCAGGAGGGTGCCCGACCGGTCGAACGGCGGGTGCCGGGGGAGACCCCGACAGGTCAGGATGTGAGCGGGTTCACGCCTCGACGCTCATTCCCTTGCGGAGTTGCTTGACGATCCGGGTCAGCAGCCGCGACACATGCATCTGGGAGACACCCAGCTCCGCGCCGATCTGCGCCTGGGTCATCTCGGCCCCGAACCGCATCTGCACGATCCGGCGCTCCCGGTCGTCCAGCTGCTCCAGCAGCGGTGCCAGGGTGTGCAGGTTCTCGACGGTCTCCATGGCCGGGTCGTTCTCGCCGAGCACATCGGCGTACGCGCGCTGCTCCTGCCCGGAATCGCTGTCCGCCGAAGGGGTGTCGAGGGAGCCGGCGGAGTAGCCGTTGGCGGCCACGAGCCCCTCGATGATCTCCTCCTCGGACAGGTCCAGGTGGGCGGCCAGCTCCTTGACCGTGGGGTCGCGGTCCAGCTCGGCGGAGAGCTGCTCCTTCGCCTTGGCGAGGTCGACCCGCAGCTCCTGGAGGCGGCGCGGCACGTGTACGGACCAGGTGGTGTCCCGGAAGAAGCGCTTGATCTCGCCCACGATGTAGGGGACGGCGAAGGTGGCGAACTCGACCTCGCGGGACAGGTCGAAGCGGTCGATCGCCTTGATCAGCCCGATCGTGCCGACCTGGATGATGTCCTCGGTGTCGTCGCCGCCGCGGTTGCGGAACCGGGAAGCGGCGAAGCGCACCAGTGAGAGGTTCATCTCGATCAGCGTGTTGCGCGCGTACTGGTACTCGTGCGTGCCCTCCTCCAGAACCTGGAGGCGGTCGAAGAAGACCTTCGACAGGGCCCGCGCGTCCTTGGGGGCCACCTTGCCGGCGTCCTCGACCCAGGGCAGTTCCTCGGCGCCGACGTCGGTCCGCGTGCCGGCCAGGTCGTCGCTCAGAGGCGCCGTCCCTCCGGTGGCTCGCACTGACATCGCCGTCATGGTGTCACCCTCCCTGCTGTCCAATGTGTCGGACCGTCGCCTTCCCGGTCATCCGGAAGTCATGCGTCCCTCTTCGAGAAAGTTCTGATCGCGTTCCGCGAGGTTCTGACGGCGGTCCGCTTCCGGTCCGCCGGAAGCCGCGGGAGCTGACCGTCGTCACGCCCGAACGGAGCAGCCTCGCGCACATGGCAAACTTGAGCGGGGTGTTTCGGCCCGCGGTGATCCCTGACCCGCGGGGATGAAGATGACAGAGGAACGGCAATGACGGTGACAGAGGACAGCCCGGAGCTCGCTCCCGGAATCGACGAGTTCGGTCCCGGCATCGACCCGGAGCGGCTGGCTGTCTGCCTGAGCGTGCTCGACGAGCTCGACCGCATCGAGGTCGACCACCCGGACGCCATCGCCGTCCGCCGGGCCACCGCCGGGATCTACCGCACCGTGAAGCAGCGCCGCCGCCAGGAGCGCCGGGCCGCCAAGACCGCCCACGACCGGGCCGTCACCGAGGCGACCGCGACCGGCTCTGCCGAGCGCATCGACGACGAGACGCAGGGCGTCCTGCCGTCCTCCTCCGCCCAGGCCGAGATCGCGGGCATACTCCAGCGCCCCCGGTCCTGCTACATCTGTAAGACCCGGTACGTCGAGGTGGACGCGTTCTACCACCAGCTGTGCCAGCCCTGCGCCAAGGAGAACCGCGCCCGCCGCGACGCCCGCACCGACCTCACCGGGCGCCGGGCGCTGCTCACCGGCGGCCGGGCGAAGATCGGCATGTACATCGCGCTGCGGCTGCTCCGCGACGGGGCGCACACCACCATCACCACCCGCTTCCCCAACGACGCGATCCGCCGCTTCAAGGCGATGGAGGACAGCGATGAGTGGATCCACCGGCTGAAGATCGTCGGCATCGACCTCCGCGACCCGGCCCAGGTCGTCGCGTTGGCCGACTCCGTCGCCGCCGAGGGCCCGCTCGACATCCTCATCAACAACGCGGCCCAGACGGTACGCCGCTCCCCGGGGGCGTACAGCGAGCTCGTCCACGCCGAGTCCGCTCCGCTGCCCGCGGGCGCGCTGCCCGCCGCCGAGGTCATCGGGACCTTCGGCAGCGGCACGGTCGACCGGGTGGCCGCCCTGCCCGCCGCCCGCAAGGAGAGCCTCAGCGCCCAGGAGGTCACCGACCTGGCCCTCGTCACCGGCTCCGCCTCCCCGGCCCGGATCGCCGCGGGCACCGCGATCGACGCGGGCGGGCTCGTCCCCGACCTGCACGACACCAACAGCTGGGTCCAGACCGTCGAGGACGTCGAGCCGATCGAGTTGCTGGAGGTCCAGCTCTGCAATTCCACCGCGCCCTTCATCCTGATCAGCCGGCTCCGCCCGGCGATGGCCAAGGCCGCCGCCAAGCACGCGTACGTGGTCAACGTCTCCGCCATGGAGGGTGTCTTCAGCCGGGGCTACAAGGGCGCGGGTCACCCGCACACCAACATGGCCAAGGCCGCGCTCAACATGCTCACGCGCACCAGCGCCCAGGAGATGTTCGAGAAGGACAACATCCTGATGACGGCCGTGGACACCGGCTGGATCACGGACGAGCGGCCGCACCCGGACAAGATGCGGCTGGCCGAGGAGGGCTTCCACGCTCCGCTGGACCTCGTGGACGGCGCGGCCAGGGTCTACGACCCGATCGTGCGCGGCGAGAGTGGCGAGGCGCTCTACGGCTGCTTCCTCAAGGACTACGCTCCCGGGAACTGGTAGACCCGCCCGTGTCGGCGTGACCCGACCGGCTCAACCGGAGCCGCACCTCCCGTGCGGCGGCCGCAGACCCGGCCCAGGATGGATCCTGGGCCGGGTTTTCGCTGTCCGAAGTGGCCGAAAGTGACCCACTGCACACATTCTACGAGCGCGGAGCCGCTCATTTGGTTACTCTGAGGCGAACGGACGCCATCGAGGAGCCCACGAAGGTTCCCCGACCGTCCCGGGACAGGTCTGCAACCCGACCGCCGTCCCGCCCCGACACGGCGCCACCGCGACCGGCATAGCTCAGCCCCTGCCCCACTCCGGGGCGGTCGACCTCCGGCGTCGCAGCCGGAGCGTCGGCGACGCCCCGGGTGACGCGACACAGAGGAGTGCGCGGTGACGACACCAGAACTGACGATGCGCGAGAAGCGACCCGCCGAACGGTACGGGGAGCGGACCGCACGGCCCGAGAAGCTCCGGAACATCGAGGTGTGGGCCCGGTCCGCACCGATCCGGCTGGCCGGTTACGAGGACGACCTCGCCGAGCCGCACATCCTGCCCGGCATCGACTGACCGCTCGGCAGGCCTCTTCGACAGGCCCTTCAGCGCGTCCCACGGCCCGTGTCCCGGCCCTCCCGCTCCGGCGGGAGCGGCCGGGACACGGGCCGCATGAATTCCCGGAGGTAGGTGCGGTCCCACCAGCGGCCGGTGGCCCGCAGCTCCCGCATGTCGGTGAACCGGTAGTGGAACACCCGGGCACGCACGTGCGCCGGGGGAGCGTCAGGGAACGGGTTGTACGCCAGCAGCCGGAGCGTGTCCCGGTCCCCGAGCAGCAGCCGCTCGGTGAACGGCCCGAACCAGGAGCGCGCGTAAGCGGGGGAGAGCGCCGCGAACCACATCATCCAGTCGAGCCGCAGGTGGTACGGGGCGAAGAGGCGCGGCAGCCGCCGCACATCGCCCGGTTTGCCGCGGAAACCGTACTCCCGCCACTCGGCGCCCTCGTCCGCGACCGGATCAGCCGTGCCCTCCACCACGACTTCCAGCCGCATTCTGCTGATGGAACCGAACGCCCCGTAGGTGTTGACGAGGTGCAGGGGGTCGAAGGACCGGTTCATCACCTGCCGGCGCGAGAGCAGATTGCGCGCGGGACGGTAGCTGAGGACCAGGACCAGCGCCGTCACCGCGACGACGACCACCTCGTACCAGAGCGGTGGCGCGGCCAGGGCGGGCGGCTGTCCGGTGAACGGGGTCCAGTCGATCACGGAGAGCGCCAGCGCGATGGTCAGCCAGTTCAGCCAGGCGAAGTTGCCCGACAGGACCAGCCAGAGCTGGGTGAGCACCATCAGGGCGGCGGCCGCGCTCGCCACCGGCTGCGGGGTGAACAGCAGGAAGGGGACCAGCAGCTGCGTGACGTGGTTGGCGGCCACCTCGACCCGGTGCACCGGCCGAGGCAGACGATGGAAGAACCAGCTGAGCGGCCCCGGCATCGGCTGGGTCTCGTGGTGGAAGTCGAGGCAGGTCAGCTTCCGCCAGCACGCGTCGCCGCGCATCTTGATGAGCCCGGCGCCGAACTCCAGCCGGAACAGCAGCCACCGCAGCAGCCAGAGCACCAGCACGGGCGGAGCGGTGTCCCCCGTACCGAGAAAGACGGCGAGGAACCCCGTCTCCAGGAGTAGCGACTCCCAGCCGAACCCGTACCAGACCTGCCCGACCTGCACGATCGACAGGTACAGCACCCACGGCAGCGCCCACAGCAGCATCCCGCCCCAGAGCGGAAGGAACCCGTCCAGCCCGGCGATCAGGGCCACCGAAACCGTGCAGCCGCCCCAGGCGACGGCGACGAAGAAGCGGTCGGAGTAGTGCAGCCGGAACAGCCCCGGCGCCGCCTTCCAGGGAGTGCGCCTGAGCAGCTCCGGTACGGGCAGGATGCCGCGTTCGCCGATCAGCGCGCGGAACTGGAGGGCAGCGGAGAGGAAGGCGACCAGGTAGATCGCGGCCAGCGTCCGCTGGAAGATCAGCCTGCTCAGCCAGTAGCCGTCGGCGGAGAACCACTCCATCCCCGCCAGTATCGGCCAGACCCCGCTGTCACACCTCGGCGACGAGCCGGCGCAGCGCCCGGCCCAGTCGGCGCGCGTACCAGAGCTGCACGGGGAGTACGAGCGGTCCCGCGAGCCGGGCGTACCAGGCGGCGGGGCGGGAGAACGCCATGACCGAGAACCAGACCGTGCCGTCGTCCGCCAGGTCGACCACGAAGCACTCCTCGCCGTTCTCCGGATGCCCGGTCAGAGTGCCGTAGCCGAACCCGGTGCGGCCCTCCTCCCCGTAGGCCGCCCAGATCACCTCGCACGGTGCGCTCAGGCGTACCGGTCCCACCCCGAGCGCCACCGTCACGGTGCCACCGGGCTCCGCCCGCCGGGCCGAGGCGTCGATGCGGGTTCCCGCGGCCCGGTGCATGCGCCACTCGGTCACCGCCGCTCCCGCCACCGAGAAGTCGTCCGCGCCCCGGCCGACCGGGGTGCGGTGGTGCAGGTGGTTGTAACCCTTGGGGAGCGGGCCGAGCCGGGTGGCGCCGACCTCGGGGTAGGTGAGCGTGCTCATGCTGTCCTGCTTTCCGGATGGGACAAGTGGGACGGATGGGGCGGGTGAGTCGTACGGACGCGCTGCCAGGCGAGGAGCGAGCACAGGGCGAAGCCCAGCGCGTTGCCCAGGAGGCCATGGGTGGCGGCCATCCAGGTCAGGGTGGGGTGGGGCGGTCCGGTCGCCTCGCCGACCGCCCAGCTCAGGGCGAGCAGCATGGTGGCCACCAGTACGGCGGCGGAGGTGAGGAGCAGCAGCCGGGTCGTCCTGTCCCGGCCCTCCTCGTGCCCCAGGCGCCAGGTCAGCAGGCCGACGGTCCACATGCCGGCCGTCAGGACCACGGCCCCGGCCAGTTCGGCCCAGTCGCCGATGAAGTAGCCGACGAGGACGAGCAGGGTGCCCAGCGGCACGCTGAGTGCGGCGAACCGGCCCGCTGGGTCCTCGGTGACCCGGCAGACGAGGCCGGCGACCAGGGCCGCGGCGAAGCCGGCGGGCACGGCGCACGCCGGGCGGTCCGCCGCAGGGACCTCTCCCCCGCCGGGGCAGCCCTCCTCACCGCCCTCGTCACCCGGCCGTCGCCGCGCTCGCCCTGGTCGCGGAGCGGTCGGGCCTGACGTTGAACGTGTTCAATTCCCCGGGGTGAGGGTAGACGGTTTCTTGAACGCGTTCAAGAAAGCTTTCCGGCCTGGTGTCCGCTTGCGGACTGTCGGTCGGTGCGGCACAGATGGTGACGGATCCATCTCGTTCGCCATGGACAGGCAGGAGAGCTCTGTGCGCTCACCCAGACGTTTCCGGTGTGCCGCGCTCGCCGCGCTGGCCGCCGGGGCCCTGTTCGCCGTAGCCGGCTGCGACAGCGCCGCCGACCGCACGACGAAGGGCACCACGGGCACCGCGGAGGCCGAGGACGTCCTCCTCCAGCCGCTCGCCGAGCCGGGCCCCGGGCCCTTCACGAAGTCGACCGCGCGGCAGGCGCCCTCGCCGTCGGTCACCCGTTCGCCGCAGGGGGGCGACGGGTCCGCCACCCGGACGGTCCATCGCGTCTCGGGCGCTGTCCCCGGGCTCTACGGAGGCGTCCGCTCCGAGGCGTCCTGCGACGTCGAGCGGCAGGCCCGCCTGCTCACCGCCGACCAGGACAAGGCGCGGGCCTTCGCGGAGAAGGCGGGCATCGATGCCGTCCAGGTCCCGGGCTATCTGCGCTCGCTCACCCCGGTGACCCTGCGCGCCGACACCCAGGTAACCAACCACGGCTACAGCGCCGGCTCCGTCACCGCCTTCCAGGCCGTGCTCCAGGCCGGCACCGCCGTCCTGGTCGACAGCAGGGGCCTGCCGAGGGTCCGCTGCGTCTGCGGCAATCCGCTGGAGCGGCCCGTGATCGCGAAGGGGCAGGTCACCCACCGGGGCGAGCGCTGGGCCGGATACGACCCCGCGCGGATCCTGGCGATCGACCCGGGTGTGCGACCGGTCGGCAGCCTGGTCATCGTGGACGCGGCCGACAACACCTGGATCGAGCGGACCGTCGGCGACGACGGTGGACGCGACCGGGCCCCGGAAGACCCGCCGCCCTTCGAACCGAGCGTGGACCTGCTCTTCCCGTCCCCGGCCCGCCCCTCCGATCCCGCACCGACGGAATCCGCCCCGCCGGCCCCTGCCGAGCCGGAGGGGACTCGGTGCCCGGAATCCCCGGGCGACCCCGTCGAACTGCCCCCCGGCTGCCCGCCGCCCATGGAGCCCGACCCCGGCACCGAGGCGCCGGACGACTTCGACGGCACGCCGACCGACGAGCCCTGGGAGATGGGGGAGGGTGAGCCCGGCGTGGTGCCGGAGCCGACCCAGGTCTCCCCCGGTGAAGTCGACGAACTCGATGAATCCGGCGAATTCGGTGAGCTGGACGAACGTGACGAACCCGATGAGTTCGGAGAGTCGGCGGACTTCGGCGTCCCCGAGTCGCTCGCCGGATGACCGGCCGGGACCAGATCTTCTCCAGCCCGTACGGCGACCGCTCCGGTCGGCGTAACGGATCACTCGAAGAATCGGACAAATGATGGCAGAGTGGCCCACATGGATGATCGGGTAGCGGGTGCCCTGTCACTCCCGGACGACTGGCCCGCCCACCCGGACCTCAGCCTCGCCCTGAACCGTATGGGCAGCTTCGACTGGGATCTGGGTACCGGCCTCATGCACATGGACCAGGCCGCCCTCGACGTGTTCGACCTGACCCCCGAGGAGTACGACGGCCGCCCGGCCTCCCTCGCCCACCGCGTACCGACCGACGAGGCGCAGCGCCTGGACGGGATGGTCTCGCAGGCCCTCAAGAGCGGCCTGATCAACTACGGCGCCTACTTCCGCATCCAGCGCCGCGACGGCACGCTGCGCTGGACCCACACCCAGGGCTTCGTCCACCGGGACGGGACCGGCCGGCCCCGCCGCATCATCGGGATCGTCCGCGACGCGACCCAGGAGCTGGCCGACTCCTCCGCCCGGCAAGAGCTGGACCTGGAGCGGCGCCGACGGACCAGCCTGGTGGAGGGCACCACGGCGGCCCTGGCCCACGCCCGTACGGTCAAGGACGTCATAGCGGTCCTCAAGAATTCCCAGGGCCTCGCCCACCTGGGCGCCACCAGCCTCGTGATGGGCCTGCTGGAGTCCGGCCGCATCCACCTCGTCGCCGACGGCCCTGAAGGCGCCTACGTTCCCGGCACCCGGTTCACCCGGGTGGACGAGCAGTACCCGATGAGTGAGGTCGTCCGCACCCTCGCCCCGCGCTTCATCGAGTCCGCAGAGGACTTCGCCACCTCCTACCCGGTCCTCTGGCCCAACATCAGCCACCTCGGGATCACCGCGGCCGCCTACATGCCGCTGATCGCGCAGGCCCGCCCGATCGGCGCACTCGGCCTGCTCTACCGCGACAAGGCGGGCTTCACCCCCGACGAGCGCAACCTCCTCATGGCACTCGGCACCTCGATCGCCCAGTCCCTCCAGCGGGCGATGCTCTACGAGCAGGAACACGACCTCGCCGAAGGGCTCCAGCAGGCGATGCTGCCGCGCCGGATCCCCGCCGTCCCCGGGGCTCAGGTCGCCGTCCGCTACCGCTCGGCCCGGCTCGGCCGGGACATCGGCGGCGACTGGTACGACCTGATCCCGCTGCCCGGCGGCCGGGTCGGCGCCGTCATCGGGGACGTCCAGGGACACGACACCCACGCCGCCGCCGTCATGGGACAGCTGCGGATCGTGCTGCGGGCCTACGCCGCCGAGGGCCACAGCCCCGCGACCGTCATGGCGCGCGCCTCCGTCTTCCTCCACGAGCTGGACACCGACCGCTTCGCCACCTGCACCTACGCCGAGGTCGACCTGACCACCGGGGTCGTCCAGGTGGTCCGCGCCGGGCATGTCGACCCGCTGGTACGCGACGTGGACGGCGGCTGCCGCCGGCTGCCGGCCGAGGGCGGGCTGCCGCTGGGGCTCTCCGCGGAGTTCGGGCGGCTGGAGTACCCGGTCTCCACGGCGGAGCTGGACCCGGGCCAGACGATGATCCTCTTCACCGACGGGCTGGTGGAGCTGCCCGGATCCGATCTCGACGAGGGCATGCAGCTGCTGACCACGCTGGTCTCCAACGGCCCCCAGAACCTCCAGAAGCTGGCCGACGAACTGTGCGACGCCGTCGACGTGCGCGGCGGCCAGGACGACGTGGCGCTCCTGCTGCTCCGCCGCCGGGCCGCCCAGGCACCCCAGCCCGGCGGCCGGCTGCGGCAGCACGTCGCCCAGAACGACCCCGAGGCGCTCAGCTCGGCCCGGCACATGATCCGGGCGGCGGTGCGCGCCTGGGGGGCGAAGGAGCGGGCCGACGAGATCGAACTGGCGGCCGATGAGCTGACAACCAACGCCCTGATGCACACCGACGGTGGGGCGGTCGTCACGATCCGGGTGATGGCCGGCTCCGAGCGCCGCCTCAGGGTCGACGTGGAGGATCGCTCCAGTGCCCTGCCCCGCCGCCGGGACGCGGGGGCGGAGGGGGTGTCCGGTCGCGGCCTGATGCTCGTCGACCGGCTGGCCGATGTCTGGGGCGTGGAGTCCCGGGGCAGCGGCAAGTGCGTGTGGTGCGAGTTCCTGATCCCCGAACGGGCGTGATGAGCGGGCAACCTGTGCTGTAACAGTACGTAACATGTCCGTGCTTGACCGTTACCGACCGCAAACGATTGACTGCGGGGTACGGCCGTTCCACCCCACCCGCGACGACATGAGGCACCTGTTGGGTACCGAACTCCTGGCCCCGCTCGATCTGGCCTTCTGGCACCTCGAATCCGACGCCCACCCCATGCACCTGGGCGCGCTCGCCGTCTTCACCCCGGCGCCCGGCGTCACCCCGCCCCACGTCCTGGGCCTCCTGCGCACCCGGGCCGCCGCGATCCCCCGGCTGCGGATGTGCGTACGGGACGTCCTGCTGCCGGTCGGCGGTGCGGCCTGGACCGTCGACAAGGACTTCGACGTGCACCGGCATGTGCGCCGTGTCGCCGTGGACGAGGGCGACTTCATGGCGGGAGCCACCCGGCTGGCCGGGGAGCTGATGGAACAGCCGCTGGGTCGCGGGCTTCCGCCCTGGCAGATGTACCTGATCGGCGGCGCCGACGACGGGCCGTTCGCCGTGCTGGTCAAGCTGCACCACGCCCTGGCCGACGGGATGCGGGCGGTCGCCATCGGCGCCGGGATCTTCGACGAGATCGCCGCCACCACGGCCCGGTCCGCCGCCCGCGGCCGCCCCGCCGTCCCGCCCCGCTCCTGGCTCCCCGACCCCCGCGAGGTGGCCGGCATGGCGCTCGGCCGGATCGGCGAGGTCGGCCGGGCCCTGGGCGTGGGCGCCTCGGTCGTCCGCGCGGGCCGCCTGGACCTGCGCTCCACCGCCTTCACCGCACCTTCCAGCGGCACCCGGCGCCTGGCCACCGCGGACCTGGACGCCACGGCGCTCCAGAGGATCCGGCGAGCCGAGGGCGGCACCGCCAACGACATCCTGCTCGCCGTGGTCGCCGGTGCCCTGCGCCGCTGGATGGCCGAGCGCGGCGAGGCTCCCGCGGGTGCCGACCCGCGCGCCCTGGTCCCCGTCTCCCGGCGCAGGCCCGGCGGCGCGGTGAGCGGGAACCGGCTCTCCGCCTACCTTCTCGACCTGCCCGTCGGAGCGGCCGACCCCCGCGAACGGCTCAGGGCCGTCCGGGCCGCGATGGACCGCAACAAGGCGGCCGGACCGCTGAAAGGCGCCGGTGCCGTCGCCGTACTGGCCGACCAACTGCACCCGCTGGCCCACCGGTTCGGCGCACCGCTGGCGGCCAACGCCGCCCGCATGCTCTTCGACCTGCTCGTCACCAGCGTCCCGCTCCCGCGCTCCGCGCTCTCGCTCGGCGGCTGCCCCCTGAGCGCCCTCTACCCGATGGCACCGCTGGCCCGGGGGCAGTCGCTGGCCGTCGCCCTGTCGACCTACGGCGGCCGTGTGCACGTGGGACTGGTGGCGGACGGCAAGGCGCTGCCGGACCTGGACCGACTGGCGGACGCGGTGGAGGAGGAGTTCGAGGAGCTCCGCGAGCTGGTGACGGGCGGGCGGATGCCGGCGCCGGTGTCCTGAGCGGACGGTGGAATCTGCCGGCGCCGGTGTCCTGACAGGCAGCCGTACGCGGCCTGCGGCAGGCTGGTGCCATGCCCGAGCTGCCCGAAGTCGAAGCCCTGCGGGTCTTCCTCGACGACCATCTGGTCGGCAAGGAGATCGCCCGCGTCCTCCCGCTGGCGATCAGCGTCCTGAAGACGTACGACCCGCCGTTGACCGCTCTCGAAGGCGCCACGGTCACCTCGGTGGCCCGCCACGGCAAGTTCCTCGACATCGAGGCGGGCGGGCTGCACCTCTGCACCCACCTGGCACGGGCGGGCTGGCTCCGCTGGAAGGACTCCTTCCCGGCCGCCCCGCCGCGCCCCGGCAAGGGCCCGCTCGCCCTGCGTCTGGTGACCGTGGACGGCGAGGGCTTCGACCTCACCGAGATGGGGACCAAGAAGAGCCTCTCGGTCCACCTCGTCCGCGACCCGATGGACGTCCCCGGCATCGCCCGCCTCGGCCCCGACCCGCTCGCCGACGCCTTCGACCAGGACACCTTCGCGGAAATCGTCGGCGGGGCGCGCCGCCAGATCAAGGGCGCCCTGCGCGACCAGTCGCTCATCGCGGGCATCGGCAACGCCTACAGCGACGAGATCCTGCACGTGGCGAAGATGTCCCCGTTCAAACGCACCGCCGACCTCGACGAGGACGACATCACCCGCCTGTACACCGCGCTGCGCACGACCCTCAAGGACGCCGTGGCACGCTCCAGCGGGGTGGAGGCCGGAAAGCTCAAGTCCGAGAAGAAGAGCGGCATGCGCGTCCACGGGCGGACGGGGGAGGTCTGTCCGGTCTGCGGCGACACCATCCTGGAGGTCTCCTTCAGCGACTCCTCGCTCCAGTACTGCCCCACCTGCCAGACCGGCGGCAAACCGCTGGCGGACCGGCGGCTGTCCAAGTTCCTGAAGTAGGACCCGGGGCCGGTTCCTGAAGTGGGACCCGGGGCCGCTCACCGCTCCACCGTCACCAGCCTCCGCCCGTCCGCCGTCCGCACCTCGAAGTGGTCGATGCCCTCCGGCCGCAGCGCCGCCCCGCCGGACACCTCCACCAGGCCGTCCCCCGCCCCCCCGGCCGACCAGCTGCTCACCGTCTCCTCGCTGCCGTCCCGGCCCACCGCGATCAGTGCGCACACGCCGACGACCGGCACCCGGACGACCTCCAGCGCCACCGACGTACCCCACTCGTGGCCCGCCGCCGTCACCACCGCGCCCACCCCCGACGCCCGGTCCGCCCCCACCCACCGCTGCACCACCGCCCCGCCCGCCGGACCGCCGGGGCCGTTCGAGGACCCGGCCACCGCCAACGGTCCGCCCACCGCCAGTACCACCGCGGCCGCCACCAGCGCGAGCCTCCGCCTGCCCGCCCTGCGCCGCCCCGCCGCCACCGCCTCGACCAGCCGGTCCGCGAGGCCGGGGGAGGGCCGCACCACCGGCCGGGCGACCGCCAGCCGGGCCGCGATCGGGGCCAGCTCGCTGGCCCGGGCACGGCACGGCGGACACTCCTCCAGATGCTCCTCGAACCGGAAGGCGTCGGCCCTCCCGAGGACGCCCAGGGCGTAGGCCCCCACCCGGATGTGGGGCTCGGTCATCTGCATGTACTGCGGTACGGGAACAAGCCGGGATTCACTCAAGCCAGGAGGCTTCGGAGCACCTAAACTCCGGGCTCATGCTGCGCGTACTCGCCGTCGACGACGAACCACCCGCCCTGGAGGAGCTCCTGTACCTCCTGCGCGCCGACCCCCGCATCCGCAGCGCCGAAGGTGCCACCGGGGCGACCGAGGCGCTGCGCCGCATCGGCAACGCGGTGGACGCCGGCCCCGACGACCCGTCCGCGATCGACGTCGTCTTCCTCGACATCCACATGGCGGGGCTCACCGGCCTCGATGTCGCCCAGCTCCTCGCCGGATTCGCCTCGCCCCCGCTCATCGTCTTCGTCACCGCGCACGAGGGCTTCGCCGTGCACGCCTTCGACCTCAAGGCCGTCGACTACGTCCTCAAACCGGTCCGCCGCGAACGCCTCGCCGAGGCCGTACGCCGAGTCGCCGAGCAGGTGGGGGAGCGGTCCGCCCCGGTCAACGACACCGCCAGCGACCAGATCCCGGTCGAGCTCGGCGGCGTCATCCGCTTCATCCCGATCGACGAGATCGCGTACGCCGAGGCGCAGGGCGACTACGCCCGGCTGCACACCGCGGCCGGCAGCCACCTCGTCCGCATCCCGCTCACCACCCTGGAGGAGCGCTGGCGCTCGCGCGGTTTCGTCAGGATCCACCGCCGCCACCTCGTGGCGCTGAGCCGGATCGACGAGCTGCGGCTGGACGCCGGAAGCATGAGCGTGCGCATCGGGGAGGCCGAGCTGGCCGTCAGCCGCCGCCACACCCGGGCCCTGCGCGACCTGCTGATGCGCCAGGGCGGCCGCTGACCCGGGCGCCGGCCGACGGCCGCTGAACCGGGCCCGGCAGCCGCCGCTGACCTGGGGCGACCTCCCTCGAAGCCGCTCCGGTCAAGCCTTCCCAGCACCGCCCCCCGCCGCCTACACTCCGAGCCCATGTCACCGGAGACCGCACCCCGGCGCGAAGTCGTCACGGGAGAGCCCCGCCGGGTGCGTCCGCTGCCCCGCTACCGCACCCAGTCGGAGATCGAGGAGCAGACCGCCCTCGGCGGCGCCTACGTCCGCTCGCTGATGCGCGGCCAGCTCCGCGCCGGACTCACCGTCTTCGCCGTGCTCGCCCTCGTCGCGGGCACCCTGCCGCTCCTGTTCGCCGCCCTGAACAGCGCCGCCGTCGTCTGGGCGGTGCTCGGCTTCGCCACCTACCCGCCGCTCACCCTGGCCGCCTGGTGGTACGTGCGCAGGGCGGAGCGCAACGAGCGCGACTTCGCCCGGCTGGTGGAGGGCCGCCCCGCACCGTGAGCACCCCCGACCACACGGCGTCCTGGGTGGCGGTCGCCCTCGTCGTCCTCGCCACCGTCCTCGTCGGCGGCTTCGGCCTGCGCATCTCCCGTACGACCTCCGACTTCTACGTGGCGTCCCGTACCGTGCGGCCCCGGCTCAACGCCGCCGCGATCAGTGGCGAATACCTCTCCGCCGCCTCCTTCCTCGGCGTCGCCGGTCTGGTCCTGCTGCACGGCCCGGACATGCTCTGGTACCCGGTCGGCTACACAGCCGGCTATCTGGTGCTGCTGGTCTTCGTCGCCGCACCGCTGCGCCGCTCGGGGGCGTACACCCTGCCGGACTTCGCCGAGGGGCGGCTCGAATCGCTCCAGGTGCGGCGCCTTGTCAGCATCCTCGTGGTCGGTGCGGGGTGGCTCTACCTCGTCCCGCAGCTCCAGGGCGCCGGGCTGACACTCAAGATCCTCACCGGGGCGCCCGGCTGGCTCGGCGACGTACTCGTGGCGACCGTGGTGATGGTCGCCGTGGCGGCGGGCGGGATGCGGTCCATCACCTTCGTCCAGGTCTTCCAGTACTGGCTCAAGCTCACCGCCCTCCTGGTGCCCGCCGTCTTCCTCGTCCTCGCCTGGCAGGGCGACGGCAGGCCCCGGGTCAGCTTCGACGACCAGTTCGCCGTCTTCCGCGCCGACCACCCGCTCTACGCGACGTACGGGCTCATCGTGGCGACCTTCCTCGGCACCATGGGGCTGCCGCACGTCGTCGTCCGCTTCTACACCAGCCCCAATGGCCGCGACGCCCGCCGCACCACCGTCGCCGTCCTCGCCCTGGTCGGCCTCTTCTATCTGCTGCCGCCCATCTACGGGGCGCTGGGCCGGCTGTACGCCCCCGAGCTGCGGCACGGCGGAGACGCGGACGCCGCCGTCCTCCTGCTGCCCGCCCGGGTCATCGGAGGGTTCGGCGGCGACCTGCTCGGTGCACTGATCGCGGGCGGGGCGTTCGCCGCGTTCCTCTCCACCGCGTCGGGGCTCACCATGGCCGTCGCCGGGGTCATCACCCAGGACGTGCTGTCCTCGCGAGGGGTACGCCACTTCCGGCTCGCCACCGTCCTCGCCATCGCCGTGCCACTCACCGGTTCGCTGCTGGTCAGCCGGGTGCCGGTGGCCGACGCGGTGGGCATGGCCTTCGCCGTCTCCGCGTCCTCCTTCTGCCCGCTGCTCGTCCTCGGCATCTGGTGGCGCCGCCTCACGCCGCCCGGCGCGATCGCGGGGCTCCTCCTCGGCGGCGGGTCCGCCCTGCTCGCCGTCGCGATCACGGTGAGCGGTGCTGTACGTCCGCCCGGCTGGCCGCACGCCCTGCTCGCCTGGCCCGCCGTCTGGTCCGTCCCCGTGGGGTTCCTCGCGATGATCCTCGTCTCGCTCGCGACCCCGGGGCGGATACCGCCGGGCACCAACGCGGCCATGACCCGCTTCCACCTCCCCGAGGCGCTCACCTCGGCTCGCGCCGCCGGGAGGGAACGATGACGGGCGCCGGGGTCGCCGTCCTCGTCGTCCTGGTGGCGCTGCTGCTCGGTACGGGGTTCCTGCTGGGCCGCCGCACCGCCCGCCCGGTCCGCCCGAGCGATGTCGGCACCCCCGTCGAGCACGCCACCTTCGAGACCCTGCACACCGCCTCCCTCGCCGCGCCCCCGCTGCGCGCCGGCCTCACCGAGGAGAGCGCCCGGCGCTCGGCCCGCCGGCTGCGCTCCCTGCTCGGCACCGACGCCCTCTGCCTCACCGACCGGGAGCGTGTCCTGGTCTGGGACGGCGCCGGACACCATCACGGCAAGGACGTGATGGGCCACATCGAGCAGCTGCTGGAGGGCGGGCGCGGCACGGCCTTCGACAGCGGCTGCGCCGACCTCGACTGCCCCCTGCGCTGGGCGGTCGCCGTCCCGCTCACCGTGGAGAACCGGGTCCTGGGCGCGCTCGTCGCCTACGCCCCGCGCGAGTCGGCGGTGCTGGCCCGGGCTGCGGGGGAGGTGGCGCGCTGGGTCTGCGTACAGCTGGAGCTGGCCGAGCTGGACCGCTCCCGTACGCAGCTCATCGAGGCCGAGATCAAGGCGCTACGGGCGCAGATCTCCCCGCACTTCATCTTCAACTCCCTCGCCGCCATCGCCTCGTTCGTCCGCACCGACCCTGAGCAGGCGCGCGAACTGCTCCTGGAGTTCGCCGACTTCACCCGCTACTCCTTTCGGCGGCACGGCGAGTTCACCACCCTGGCCGACGAACTCCACTCCATAGACCAGTATTTGGCCCTGGTCCGCGCCCGCTTCGGCAAACGTCTCTCCGTCACCCTCCAGGTGGCCCCCGAGGTGCTGCCGGTCGCCCTGCCCTTCCTCTGCCTCCAGCCGCTGGTCGAGAACGCCGTGAAGCACGGGCTGGAGGGAGCCGTCACCCCGTCCCGCGAACGGCCGGCGGACGCCCCCTTCCGGATCACCATCAGCGCGCTCGACGCAGGATCGGAGGCCGAGGTCGTCATCGAGGACAACGGCGGCGGCATGGACCCCGACCGGCTGCGGCGCATCCTGCGCGGCGAGGCCACCATCTCCACCGGCATCGGCCTGCTCAACGTGGACGAGAGGCTGCGCCAGGTGTACGGGGACGGGTACGGGCTCGTCATCGAGACCGGGATCGGCGCGGGCATGAAGATCACGCTCCGGCTGCCCAAGTACCGCGCGGGAGTGCACGGTTCATGAGCCGAGCCGTGCCCGACCCCTGCGACCTGGTGCGCAGGAGAGCGGAGGCTGCTGACAGGCTGCGGGCGGATTCGCAGTGATCTTCCCTCCCGGCCCGAGGAGCAGCCACGGCGGCACCTTGTTCGAGCGGGCCTACGGTCTGCTGTCCCTGGCCCCGTGGCGCTGTTCGTGGTGGTCACCGCGCTCGCCTCCGCGATCCTGCGCCCCGCGCGACGGTGAGGCCTCGCGGGTCGTGCTCGCCCACGTCATCGCCACCGGATCAGCACAGATGCACGGCCAAATGCCCCAGGGGCAGGCCAAGTTGCCAGGCGGGGGTCCACACCTGGACCTCCCCCTCCTCGTGCGCGCCGCCGGCCACCGGCTCCCAGGGCGCGGGCACGATCGCGTCGAGGTCCGCCGCGAGCAGCTCGGTCTCCTCCAGCCACCGCCAGGCCGCCCGGGCCAGCGCCACGTCGGGGTCGCCGGGCCCGGCCCGCCGCTCGCAATCCACGAGCCGCTCGCAGACCCAGCTCCGCCAGGTGGCCCCGTACGCCGTGAGCACCCGCAGCTCGTCGACGCGCGCCTCGGACAGCGCGCCGGAGACCGGGACCTCCCTCAGGAGGCCGGAGAGGAAGATCGTGAGGGCGAGCGCGTCGCGCCCGGCCCGGAACTCCAGGGTCGTCGGCTCCATCAGGTCGCCGGTGCGTAACAGCTCATCCGCGACGTACTCGGTGTACAGCCAGGCCATCGGTACCGGCAGCCCGCCCCCACCGGTCCCATCCGTGTCCTCGCAACGCATCCCCTCTCGCCTCTTTCCTTGCTCGGTACCGGGCTTCACGCAGCATTGAACCGGGGGCGGACGCCCCGCGTGGGCAGAAGCGGAGGATCGCCCAGGAGATGCGAGGCTGTGAATGAGTGCCGACCCCGGCGACGACCCGCATGTGCGCCTGCTGCTGGGCGCGTATGTCCTGGACGCTCTGGACGCGGGGGAGACCTGCCGGGTCGCCCGCCACCTCCAGCGCTGCGACGCCTGTGCCCGGGACTATGTGGAGGTGGCGGAGGCCTCGGCCCTGCTCGCGCTGTTGCGGGCGGAGGACCTCCGTGAGTAGCCGGGCAGATTGCGTGAGAGCAGCCGCAGGGCGTAGTACGAACGGGACTTCACGGTCCCGGCGGGGATGCCGAGCGCCTCGGCGGTCTCGCCGACGCTCAGCCCGTGGAAGTAGATCTGCACCAGCACCGCACGGTGCTCGGGGCTGAGCGTGCGCACCGCCTCGCGGACGTCCAGTGCGCGGACGGCGGAGTCCGCGGTGTCCTGGTCGGCCGGGGTGCTCTCCAGCACGAGGTCGCTGACCTCGGTGGGGCGCGCCTGGCGGGAGCGCCGGGCGTCGATGGCGAGGCGGCGGCCGACGGTGAAGAGCCAGGGCCGCATCGACTCGTAGGGCGCGTCGAAGGCCTCCGGGTGCTGCCAGGCGCGTACCAGGGTCTCCTGCACCAGGTCCTCGGCCCGCTGCCGGTCACCGAAGGTCAGGCCCAGCAGGAAGTGGAAGAGGGCGGGGCCGTGTTCCCGCTGCAACTCCGCGATGGCCCGCTCATCGGTCGTCGTCGTGGTCTTCATGAACGTCCTTTCCCGCGGGAGGCCCCCGGACGGCCTCGCTGCCGCCTGGCGTATACGAACGCATTCGGCGGCGCAGGAACAGGCGGTGCACCGAGGCGTGCGACGAGCGGTCGCTCAGTGCGGCGAATGGTGCGGCGAACGGTCAAGGGGCCGTCGGGGTCGGACGTTACGACCAGTTCAGCTAGGTATGCGGCAATGCTCCTTGCTTCGGCAGTATGACGATATGTGTAGTCGGATGGTCGCATTCATCCGAACATGGAGTCGAGCAGATGACGCAGCGCATCCGACCGGGCGCCGTGGCCGCCCTCGCCCTCCTGCTCGCCGCGGCCACCGGCTGCACGGGCCAGCAGCCCCAGGCGCCCGTCCCGAGCGCACCACCCACCGCCGCCGGGGGCGCGGGCGGCCAGGACGCCGACGTGCCCCGCCCCTTCACGCTCCTCGCCTCGGGCGATGTCCTGCCGCACTCCTCCGTCATCGACCGGGCGGCGGCCGACGCGGCCGGGCAGGGCTACGACTTCACCCCGATGCTCAAGGCGGCGGCACCCGTCGTCTCCCGCGCCGACCTGGCCATCTGCCACATGGAGACGGTGTACGGGAAGGACGGCGGCCCCTACACCGGCTACCCCAGCTTCAAGTCACCGCCCGAGGTCGCCACCGCCCTGCGCGCCACCGGCTACGACTCCTGCTCCACCGCCTCCAACCACACCCTGGACGACGGGGCCGAAGGCGTCCGCCGCACCCTGGGAGCCCTGGACGCGGCAGGCATCCGCCACGCCGGATCCGCCCGCTCCGCCGCCGAGGCCGCCCGCCCCACGATCCTGCCGACGGGGCCGGGGAGGAAGGCGGCGAAGGTCGCCCATCTCGCGTACACCTACGGCACCAACGACATCCCGCTGCCCGCCGGGAAGCCGTGGACGGTCAACGTGACCGACGAGCGGAAGATCGTGGCGGAGGCGAGGAAGGCCCGGCGGGCGGGCGCCGACGTCGTCGTGCTCTCCGCGCACTGGGGCACCGAATGGCAGGACGAACCGGACGCCGGGCAGCTGGAGTCGGCCGAGCGGCTCACCGCCTCCCAGGACCGCGGCCGCCCCGACATCGACCTCATCATCGGCACGCACGCCCACGTCCCCCAGGCGTACGAGAAGGTCAACGGCACCTGGGTCGTCTACGGCATGGGCGACCAGATCGCCGGCGCGATGATCAACTACCGGGGCGTCCAGGACCCGCGCGGCAACCAGAGCTCGATGGGCCGCTTCACCTTCGCGCCGCCCGTGCGGCCGGGCGGGCGCTGGACGGTGAGGAAGGCCGAGTTCGTTCCGCAGTGGTACGACACGGGCACCGGGCGCGTCGTCGACCTCAACACGTCCATCAAGGCCGGCGCCGAGCACCACCGCCAGGTCCGCGACCGGATCCGGGACGTGGTGCTGGGCCGGGGCGCGGCGGCCGACGGCCTCGTGATGGGGGAGTGACCCCGGCCCTGCGAGGGGTCACGGCACCACCGTGACCGGCCAGCGTCCCGCCTTCACCAGCCGGACGGCCACCGAGCCGATGAACCGGTGCCCCGCCGACTCCGACGCCCCCACGACCACGGCGTCGGCGGTGAGTTCGTCGGCCGCCGTCACCAGTCCGTTGTACGGGTCGCCGCGGAAGGTGTGGAACTCCCAGCGCACGTCCCAGGTGTCCTTCAGCCGCTCCGCCGATGCCCGGATCTCGTCTGCCAGCTCCTGGGCGACCTCGCCCGTGGTGTCGCCGACGGGCACACCCAGAGCGGCGCCCGAGGGGATCACGGGCTGGACGTAGACGAGGACCAGCCTGGCGTTCTGCCGCCGGGCGAGACCGGCGGCGTAGGCGGCCGCGCGCATGGACGAGTCGGACCCGTCGAGCCCCGCGACGATCACCTTGGGCCCGTCCGTACCGCGTTCGAACTGATGAGGCTGCTGCTCTGTCACGGCTCCGAGGCTATCGGCTCGCCCGGAAGCCGTGGAGGAGGGCCTGCGGCCTCGGCAGGCCGCTGCGTCGAATGGGTACAAAACGGTCAGCCCGCGGTGTCGTCGGCCGGGACGGGAGCCCGGCCGTGCGAGCAGTTGGCCATGAGAAGTGATCACATCCGGCCCGACCGCCGCACCCTGCTGAAGGTCGCCCTCGGCCTCGGGGCCGCCACCACCCTGCATCTGATCGCCGCCGATCCGGCCTCGACGCCCAGCCGCCCCGCACGGGCCGCGGGCACCCCGCCCGCCGCGGCCGCCGGGCCGCCCGCCGGCCTGCCCGGCCGGCCGCCCGCGTACCGCCTGCAGCCCATGACTGCGGGCTCCCCGCCCCGCTTCCGGCCGGCCAGACCCCCGGTGCGGACCCGGCCCTTCGAGGAGCTCCCCGGCCTCGGGCACTCGATGGTGCTCAGCTTCGACGACGGCCCCGACGCCCGCTACACCCCGGACATCCTGGCCACCCTGCGCAAGCACAAGGTCCGCGCGATGTTCTTCGTCTGCGGCGAGATGGCCGACGCCAGCCCGAACCTGCTGCGCGAGATGGCGGACGACGGCCATGTCGTGGGCAACCACTCCTGGTCGCACCCGCTGATCCCGGGGCTCTCCCGCGCCGCGATCCGCGACGAGCTCGGCCGCACCAGCGACGTCGTCGAGACGGTGCTCGGCACCGCGCCGCTCTGGTACCGGGCCCCGTACGGCGCGTGGAACCGCAACTCCTTCGAGATCGGCGCCGACCTCGGCATGGAGCCGATGGCCTGGACCGTCGACACCCTCGACTGGACCACCCCGGGGACGGGCACCATCGTCAGCCGGGTGCTGGACGGGGCGGCACCCGGAGTGGTCGTCCTCTCGCACGACGCGGGCGGCAACCGGTCCCAGAGCGTCGAGGCCCTGCGGCGCTACCTCCCCCGGCTGCTGGAGGAGGGCTACCGCGTCACGGTGCCGCAGCGGGTCTGAGAGGCCGGTCCGCCCGGGGGGCGGTTCCCGCCGGATACGGTGCCTCCGGCGCGCGCCCGGGGTGCCGCTCCGGGCGGGGCGTACGCCCTGGCGGGCAACCCGGCGGCTCCGGCCGGCGTGCTGCTGAGGCTGCCGGCACTGAACGACCGGTCGATCACCTATCGGCTCTCGTACCACCCCGCGCTGCCCGGTGAGGTCGCCGAGGCCATGCTCACCCACCCCGAGCGCTGGGTGCGGCACCGGCTGGGCGAGAGCTTCACCGCCGCTCCCGAACTGCGGGCCCGGCTCCTGGACGGACCGGCGTCCGACGCGATGGCGGTCGCGATCGGCCCCAACCCCTACCGTATCCGGGCGCCGCTGCTGCCCGCGGCGGGCGGCCGCCCGCGACCCGCGGGGCCCGGACTGCTGGAACTCCTGGCGGACCCCGGCACGGAGATGGCCGCGGCGGCCAACCCCGCGCTGCCGCCCGCAGAGATGGCCGTGCTCCCGGACCGGCAGGGCATCCCCCGCTGAACCGCGCGGTGCGCTGCCGAAGGGGGCGCCGCCGTACGCGCGAGGTCAGCGCGTCTCGACGAGCCGGGCGAAGACCACCACGTTCCCGTCGTAGCCGCCGGCCTTCGAGTAGCCCCCGCCGCAGGTGATCACCCGGAGCTCCGCATGGCCCGTGTCGCCGTAGACCCGGGCGCCGGGGAAGTCGTTCTTGGAGAAGACCTCCACCCCGTAGACCTCGAAGACGCCGCCCCGGCCGTCGTAGCGCTCCACCTCGACGCGGTGGCCCTTCTGGAGCGAGCCGAGGCCGTAGAAGACCGCGGGCCCGGAGTTGTTGTCGACATGGCCGACGACCACGGAGGTGCCGCGCTGCCCGGGCGCGATGCCGTTCTGGTACCAGCCGGCGAGGTTGGGGTCCTCGGCCGGCGGGGCGTCGATCCAGCCGTTGGCGTCCAGGTTGACGTCGATGATCGGGGCGTCCACGTTGATGGTCGGGATCTTCACCCGGGAGGCGGGGGCGTACGGCAGCGGCTGCACCGGCTCGCCCTCCACCGGCGCCCCCGCGGCGTCGCCGCTCAGGTCCAGCGAGGCGGCGGCCGCGGGCTGCGGCGGGCCCTCCTCCCCGAACTCCGCGCCGTTGCGCAGGAGGGCGAGGCCCGTGAGCATGACCAGGGCGACGGCGCCCCACGGCACGCGTCTGGTCCGCTCGGCGCCAGCGTAGTCCCGGCCCATGGTGCTCCCTTCGTCGCGACGCTTGGAACGTTAGGGGCGGTGCGGCCGGGCGGCGATCAGGGAGAGGCGAACGGGTGGCGGCGCTACCCGGGCCTCCGGGGTGGCGGCGTGCGGGCCCCGGGGTGGCTGCCCTTCGGAGTAATGAGCAGATAAAACTTCTGATGGCCTGTGACCTGCGGCTCCGTCAGATCCAGGGGCCTCCGTACGGCGTGTCGCGTCACCGGGGTGGAGCAGCGCCGAAGTGCGATCCGGTGTTCGGCTGGTGAGTGTTCGTCATGGGAGGCGTTCACGTCGATCGATTCCCGGAGGACAGGACTCCGGGGCGTTTCCCACTGGAGGTCCACACGATGCGTGCTTCACGCGCTCTCGCGGTCACCGTGACCGCATTCGCAGCAGTCGGGCTCGCTGCCCCCATGGCCGCCGCCACCAACGGTCCGGTCAACGTCGCCGTCAACCCGCAGGCGGTCCACCAGGGCGGCACGCTGAAGATCACCGCCCGGGGCTGCGGCCACGGTGGCACGGTCTGGTCGAACGCGTTCCCGACGACCAGCCTCTCGGCGGGTGACGGCACCAACTACGCCCACGCCCGCGTCCGCAACAACACCACCCCGGGTCACTACCACCTCTCGGTGAAGTGCAGTGACAACGACCGGATCGCGACGCACAAGTTCACCGTGCTCGCCGGCAACGGCGCGCAGGGCGGGCTCGGCGGCTCGATGGGCCCGAACTCCACGGAGATGCAGGTCGGCGGCGGACTGGTGGCCGCGGCGGCCGTCGGTGGCGCGGTCTTCCTCGTCCGGCGCCGGCGGACGAGCCATGCGGCCTTCTAGGACGTCGGACCTCCCGCCCGGCCCGATACGCCCGTCGCCCCGAGTCCTGTGGTCAGGACCCGGGGCGACTGTCGTGCGTCCCACCTCGGACTCGCGCCGTCAGTGCCGGCGGCCGGCGCCGCGGCGGCGTGCGAACCAGAGGGTGCCGGTGGCGGCCGCGAGCACGAGGGCCGCGCCCGCCGCGACCTCCACCGTGTTCATGGTGCCGGAGCTGCCGCCGAGTCCGCCGCGCACTCCGCTCGGCGCGATGGCCGTGGAGCTGACGGTCGGGGCCGTGGTCGGAGCGGTCGTGGGCGTCGGGCTGCTGGTGGCGCCCCCGGTGATGGTCAGGTTGACGTTGCGGACGGTGCCGGTGGAGCCGCAGGCGAACGTCACCGCGTAGACCGCGCCCCGCCGGGCGTCCGCGTCGACGGTGGCGGTGGCGGTCGTGCTGCCGCTCGGGATCACGGTCGTGTCGAAGATGCCCGAGGTGACGGTCGTCTCGCCGGTGCACCCGCCGCCGCCGAGGGTCACCCGGCCGCCCGGAGCGATCACCGAGGGGGAGATCGTCGGGTTGAACGTGTTGATGGCCCCGTCCGGTGCGGCACGGGCGGCGGACGGAGCCAGCAGGGTGAGGGCGGTGGCGCCCAGGAGTGCGAGGGGTGCGACACGTATCGCGCGCATGGTGGATCCTCCGGGTTCCCCGAGGGGCAGCTGCGGAACGAATTTCCACATAGCAGGAAAAATGCACCTCGATGCGCGACACGCTAGGAGGGGTGCGGACCGACCGCTATCGGGGTCCGGCGAACGGGTCATTCTGTCCCCCGGCCGGCGCACTCGGCGGTTCACCGGCCGGGGAGACGGTGTATCAGCGGGTGGCCTCCGGGAACAGGTCGAGGAAGGGCTCGGCGGTGGCCGAGATGCCCCGGCCGAAGGGCGCGTCGAAGTCCCAGATGAGGAAGAGCAGGAAGGCGATCAGCGCGCTGAAGAGCCCCGCCAGCAGCAGTTCCCGGAACGTTCTGCGGATCTGGAGGGTGAAGATGAGCCCGACCGTCACCAGCGCCCCGATGATGAGACCGAACCACACCACCCCCGGCATCGTCGCCTCCGCGTTCTGTCCCCGCGAGGTACGGGCGTCGTCCGCCGCCGCCACCTGGTCCACCAGCGGCTGGTAGGCCTGCCCCTCGTGGTCGGTCCGCGGCTCGTAGTCGGTGACGTCCGCGCGCACCCGGTCCAGCAGCTCCGTGCCGCGTTCGGTGAGGGCGCCCTTCTCCGACATCACCTTCCACTCGGTGTCGATGACATGGGTGACGTACGCGTCGACGTCCGCGCGGATGCGGTCGCGGACCTCCGCCGGGTAGACCGAGGACCGGGCCTGCACCTCGTGCAGCGCCTGCGCCTCCAGCCGTACGGACTCCTGGGCGGCGCTGCGGCCCTCCCAGACCCCGGCGATGGCCAGACCCAGCACGATCGCGTAGACCACGCCGATCATCATCGTCATGTACTCGATGACATCGGGTGTCTCGGACGGATCGTCGTCATCGGCGATCCTGCGGTTGTTGAGGACCGCGATGGTGAGGACGACCGCGCAGGCCGACGCCATGGCAATGCTCAGGACGAGCCATTCGGACATGGATATCTCCTCGTCAGCGGGACGATCGGGGCCGCAGCACGGCAACGGCGAAGACCGCAGGGGCGGTGATCAGCAGGGTCGTGGACACCAGGGACGGCCCGCTCCGTGGCTCCTTGCGGGTCGCTTTGCGGTACGTCGGCAGCGCCACGGGCCGGGGCTCCGGCGGCTTCGGCCGCACCGAGGGGGCCGGTGACGGCTTCGGCGCCGGCCTGGGCGCGTGCGCGGCCCGCTGAACGGGCGGCTGCGGAGGAGGTGGTGGTGGCGGCTCCGGTGGAGGTGGCGACGGGGGAGGGGGCGAGGGCGGGGGCGGTGGTTCCGGCGCCGGCGGTGGGGGAGGCGGCGGCTCCGGCGGCTTCGCCGGCTTCGGCGGTGGCGGCGGAGGAGGAGGTAGCGGCGGTGGTGGTGGCGGAGGAGGAGGTAGCGGCGGTGGTGGTGGCGGTTCCGGTGGGGTGACCGCCGCGCAGTTTCCGCTGCCCGCCACGGCGACCGCGGTGCTGCCGTCGTCCTGCCCGATGGTGGCCACCGCGCAGGCGTCGGCGGTCGCGGGCTGCGGTACGGCTATCAGCCAGACGAGTGCGGCGGCTGTCGAGAGCCGCCCGATGCGGGATCCGTACACGACCGGGAGCATGATGCACGTCGTCCGGCGACACACGGGACTCCGCGGGGATTCGCCTGATGGTGGGACAAGAAGCCGTTCATGTTTGCGCACGGTTGACGGCCCGCCAGGCACCCTTGGCCACCGCCCAGATGAGCGTCCCGCCGAATTCTTCTCGCCCCGCGTTGAACACAGGCCCCGTCACGCCGCGTACCTAGGGCCATGGACGGCGCGGCCTCGCGTCTCCATCGCAGCGATACGACGACGTACTACGGGAGTCGACATGAACACCTGGCGCAACGCCTCGCTCGCGGTCACCGCCGCAGCCCTTTTGACGCTGACGACGGCGTGCGGTCAGGAGCAGGGCACGGCATCGCCCAACGGCCAGGCGGTGGGCAACGCTGCCCCGGCACAGCAGCCGGCCGAGAGCGGCTACGGCTCGAACGGCGGTGGCTACGGCTCCGGCGCGGACGTCGCGGCCCCGAAGGAGGCGGGTCAGCTCGCCGTACAGGACAGCAAGAAGCTCGGGAAGGTGCTCACCGACAGCGAGGGGTTCACGCTCTACCGCTTCGACAAGGACACCGCGAAGCCGCCGAAGTCGAACTGCGACGGCGACTGCGCGAGGATCTGGCCGGTCGTGCCCGCCGGCGACGTCACCGCCGCCGCCGGAACCGATGCCTCGCTGTTCGGCGAGGTCGTCCGGACCGACGGCTCGAAGCAACTGACCGTCGACGGCTGGCCGATGTACCGGTACGCGAAGGACACCGCGCCGGGACAGACCAACGGCCAGGGCGTCGGGGGCACCTGGTTCGCCTCCGCCCCCGACGGGAAGAAGGCGGCGGCCAACGCCGACGGTGCGGCCGTCACCGAACCGGCCGACGCCGCGGGGCTTTCCGTCCGCAAGGACCCGGAACTCGGTGACATCGTGGTGGACAAGCGCGGTATGACGGTTTACCGCTTCACGCAGGACTCCGCGTGGCCGATGAAGACGGCCTGCACCGGCGACTGCCTCAAGAAGTGGCCGGTTGTCGCCCCTGTGTCCAAAAACTCGGTGGAAGGCGTGACGAAGAAGGGATTCGTCACTTTCGACCGCCCCGACGGGATCAAGCAGCAGACCATCGACTGCTGGCCCATCTACACGTTCGCCGGGGACGAGAAGCCGGGTGACGTCAACGGCCAGGGAGTCGGCGGTACGTGGTTCGCGGTCTCACCCGACTCCAAGCTCGTCAAGACCACGAAGTAACCGCCCAGTAGCTCCCAAGTGGCCCCCAACCACAGGGAATCGGTGAGTGAAGTGCCGGTCCGTCGCTGCATGTGTACGCGCAGCGACGGACCGGCCGTTGTGGCCACCGCAGTGTGACCAATAACGGATCCCTAATTTCCGTTTCCGCTCGCTCTCCTGGCGGTCGATCAGTAGCCTCTGGTCAACACTGACCATGAACATGGCCGGATCGCCGTGGCGACTTGTTGGAGACATCGATGGAGCGTCCCGCCTGGGCACCACAAGGCATAGATATCTCGGTGCCGAGCGTGTCCCGCATGTACGACTTCTATCTGGGCGGATCGCACAATTTCGAGGTGGACCGGGAAGCCGCTCGGAAGGCCATGGAGTTCCTCCCGGGCCTTCCCAAGATCATGCAGGCGAATCGGGCCTTTATGCGCCGGGCCGTGCGGTACGCGGTCGGCGAGGGGATCGATCAGTTCCTCGACATCGGCTCCGGCATCCCGACCTTCGGCAACGTCCACGAGGTGGCCCAGGCCGCCGACCCGCGGGCCAAGGTGGCGTACGTCGACCACGACCCGGTCGCCGTCGCGCACAGCCAGGCGGTGCTGGAAGGCAACGACCTGGCCGTCATCGCCGCCGCCGACCTGCGCCGGCCCAAGGAGATCCTGGCGAACCCGGCGATCACCGGACTCCTCGACCTGGACCGCCCGGTGGCCCTGCTGCTCGTCGCGGTGCTCCACTTCATCGAGGACGCCGACGATCCGCGCTCGGCGGTCGCCGAACTGCGCGAGGCACTGGCCCCGGGCAGCCTCGTCATCCTGACCCACGCCTCGTACGAGGGCATCCCGCTCTCCAAGGAGGAGGCGGACGGCACGGTCGGCGTCTACCGGAACATCCGCAACCCGCTCATCATGCGGACGCGCGAGGAGATCGGCGCGTTCTTCGAGGGGTACGAGATGGTGGAGCCCGGCCTCGTGTCGATGCCCGAGTGGCGCCCGGAGACCCCGCAGTCCCCGGAGCAGGAAGACCCGTACGCCTTCTCGGGCTTCGGCGGGGTCGGGCGTAAGGCGTGAGTATTCCCGCCCAGGCCTCCGGTGAGCAGGACGCGGAACCGGACGGGCCGGAAGGCCGGCTCCGGAGATTCGCCACGATCTGGAGCCGGGCCATCTTCCCCCTGACGGCCACCTCCCTGACCCGCCCGGAGTTCGAGCAGCACCTGCTGCCGCTGGCCCGCGAGCTCAGCCTCACCCTGCACGCCCACCCGTTCGACGCCTCGCCCGCCGCCCGGATCGGCGCGGCGCTGGTCGACGCGCACTGCACCGACCCGGACGCCCTCAGCTCCACGCTCGGCGTCGTCGACTCCTACCTCGTGCTGTACTGCGGCGGCAACGGTCCGGGGGAGCTGTCCACCGAGGACGCCCGTGCCCGGTGCGCCCGGATCCAGCACACCCTCGCCTCCGGCTTCTCCCAGGCCCTGCGCGAGCGGACCCTCGCCGAGCAGGAGGCGATCGCCCGCTCGGCGCTCACCGCCCGTTCGGACGCCGAGCAGGCTTTGCACGCCACCGAGGCCCGCTTCCGCGCGGTCTTCAAGGACGCCGCCGTCGGCATCGGCATCGCCGACCTCGACGGCAACATCCTGGAGATCAACGACACCCTCACCCGGATGTTCGGCGGCCTGGAGTACCACGTCCGCAGCCACAAGGTGAACGAGTGGGTCCACCCCGAGGACTCCCCGCAGGTGTGGAAGTACTACAACGAGCTGGTACGGGGGGAGCGCGACCACTACCGGGTCGAGAAGGCGTACTACCGCAACGACGGCACGGTCCTGTGGACCAACCTCACCGTCTCCCTGCTCCGCGACCCCGAGGGGCGCCCCCAGTACCAGCTGGCGCTGATGGAGGACACCACCGAGCGCCGCCTGCTCAACCTGCGGCTGCGCTACGAGGCCACCCACGACGCGCTCACCGGACTGCCCAACCGGACGCTGTTCTTCGAGCGGCTGGAGAAGGTGCTCTCCGCCAAGGACGCCGCCCGCTTCGGCCTCTGCTACCTGGACCTCGACGGCTTCAAGGCCATCAACGACAGCCTCGGCCACGCGGCCGGCGACCGGCTCCTGGTCGAGGTCGCCGACCGGCTCCAGAGCTGCGCCACCGCACCCGGCGAGATGGTCGCCCGGCTCGGCGGCGACGAGTTCGTGGCCCTCACCACCGGCCCCGGCACCGCCGAGGCGGTGGACGAGCTCGCCGGCCGCATCCTCAACGTGCTCGCCACCCCGATCAGGCTGGACGGCCGCGAGCTGACCGTCCGCGGTTCGATCGGTGTCGTCGAGGGGCCCGCCGGGGAGCGCAGCGCCGCCGAGGTGCTGCGCAGCGCGGACATCACCATGTACCGGGCCAAGGCGGCGGGCGGCAACCGCTTCGAACTCGCCGACGCCGAGGCCGACGCCCGCGCCATCACCCGCCACGGGCTGACCACCGCCCTGCCCGCCGCGCTGGACCGGGGCGAGTTCTTCATCGAGTACCAGCCGCTCGTCCACCTGGGCGACGGCACCGTGCACGGCGCCGAGGCGCTCGTACGGTGGTGCCACCCGCAGCACGGGGTGCTCGGCCCCGACCGGTTCATCCCGCTCGCCGAGCACACCGGGCTGATCGTGCCGCTCGGGCGCTGGGTGCTGGAGGAGTCCGTCCGGCAGGCGAACTTCTGGAAGGAGCGGCACAGCGACGGCGGCCCGCTGCGGATCAACGTCAATCTCTCGCCGACCCAGTTGCACCACCCCCGGCTGGTCGCCGAGACGGTCGACGTACTGGAACGCTCCGGCCTGGAACCGGGAGCCCTGTGCCTGGAGGTCACCGAGTCCGCCCTGATCGGCGCCGACGACGATCTCCTCAAGCCGCTGCGGCAACTCGCGGAGATGGGCGTCGACATCGCGCTCGACGACTTCGGCACCGGCTACTCCAACCTCGCGAACCTGCGGCGGCTGCCGGTGAGCGTCCTCAAGCTGGACCGCTCCTTCACCCGCGGCATGCAGCAGCATCCGGCCGACCCGGTCGACCTGAAGATCGTCGAAGGGATCGTCTCGCTGGCCCACAGCCTGGAGCTCGCCGTCACGGTGGAGGGCGTGGAGACGGGGGCACAGGCCGATCAGCTGCGCCGCCTGGGCTGCGACACCGCCCAGGGGTGGTACTACGCCCGCCCCGGGGCCCCGGACCGCATCCACGCGCTGCTGCTGGCTGACGCGGTCTGAGCGGACGGGCCCGGCCCCCGGTCACCCCACCCCCGGCCCGTGCTCAAGCAGCATCCGCTGGAGCTCCCGGGCCGCCCGGGGCGGGGCCACATCGCTGCGGTGCGCGAGAGCGATCGTGCGCCGCAGCCCGGGTCCGGCCAGCGGGGTCTTCCGCAGGTCATGGCCGGCCCGGCTTGCGGCCATGCTCGGCACCACAGCGATCCCGAGCCCCGCCCGTACGAAACCGAGCACCGCGTCCATCTCGCCGCCCTCCACCGTGAACGAGGGCTCGAACCCCTCCGCGCGACAGGCGGCGAGCGTCAGCTCCCGCAGGTTGTAGCCGTGCCGGAACATCACCAGCGGCGCCCCTTCGAGATCCGCGATCCGGACCCGCCCGCCGCGCCCCGGGGCCGGCTCCGCGGCGGACGACACCACCACCAGGTCCTCCTGCAGCAACTCCACCGTGGTGAGCGCGGGCGAGGCGGCGGGCAGCGGCAGCACCACCAGGGCGACGTCGAGTGCCCCGCGCGCCAGCTGCCGTACGAGGTCGTGCGAGCCGCCCTCCTCCAGCAGCAGCCGCACCCCCGGATGGCGGTCGTGGAAGGCGCGCAGCACATCGGGCAGCAGCCCCGTACAGAGGCTCGGCGTCGCCCCGAGCCGCACCCGGCCGCTCCGCAGCTGCACCAGCTCCTGCACCTCGTGGCGCGCGGTCTCCGCGTCCGCGAGGATCCGCCGGGCCAGCGGCAGCAGCGCCTCACCCGCGTCGGTCAGGGCGATGTTGCCCCGGGCCCGGCTGAACAGCTCGGCGCCCAGCTCGCTCTCCAGGGCCCGGATCTGCTGGGAGAGCGAGGGCTGCGAGACGTGCACGGCCTCGGCGGCCCGGGTGAAGTGCCGGGTCTCGGCGACGGCCACGAAATAGGTGAGCTGCTGGAAGTGCATACACCGAGGCTACTGTCGTTCGATAGGCGAAGCCTATGAAGATCAGCCACTCCATGTCTTGGACTGATCAGCTCGGGACCCCTACCGTCAGGTCCATGGCATTGGCAACGCGGACGGACCGACGGCCGTCGATGACGCGTACGCTCTGGGACTCGACCGTCGGCAAGAAGACCATCATGGCCGTCTCCGGTCTGATCATGCTCGGGTACCTCGTCGCCCACATGGCCGGGAACCTGAAGATCTTCTTCGGACCCCGTGAGTTCGACGGCTACGCCCACTGGCTGCGCACCATGGGGGAGCCGGTCCTGCACCACGAGTGGGCGCTGTGGATCGTCCGCGTGGGGCTGGTCGCCGCCGTCGTGCTGCACGGCATCTCCGCGTACCAGCTGAGCCGCCGCGACATCAGAGCGCGCCCGGCGAAGTACGTCCACAAGAGGCCCCGCGCGAGCTACGCCACCCGGACCATGCGCTGGGGCGGCATCATCCTCGCGCTGTTCATCGTCTGGCACATCCTCGACCTGACGACCGGCACCGTCCACACGAGCTTCGAGGCCGGGCACCCGTACCAGAACGTCATCGACACCTTCTCCACCTGGTACGGCAACGCAATCTACATCGTCGCCGTGCTCGCCATGGGCCTCCACGTCCAGCACGGATTCTGGAGCGCCGCGCAGACGCTCGGCGTCGGCAACGCGACCCGCGACCGCGTCCTGAAGACCCTCGCCAACGCTCTCGCAGCGGTGCTGACGCTGGGCTTCATCTCCGTACCCGTCGCAGTCATGACCGGAGTGGTGAGCTGACATGCCCGACTACACGCACTACGCCACGCGCGAGCCCATCGTCGACACCAAGGCCCCCGAGGGTCCCGTCGCCGAGCGCTGGGACACCCGCCGCTTCCAAGCCAGACTCGTGAACCCGGCCAACCGGCGCAAACATACGGTCATCGTCGTCGGCACCGGCCTGGCCGGCGGATCGGCCGGCGCGACGCTGGCCGAACAGGGCTACCACGTCGTCCAGTTCTGCTTCCAGGACTCGCCCCGGCGCGCCCACTCGGTCGCCGCCCAGGGCGGCATCAACGCGGCGAAGAACTACCGCAACGACGGCGACTCCATCCACCGGCTCTTCTACGACACCGTCAAGGGCGGCGACTTCCGCGCCCGGGAGTCCAACGTCCACCGGCTGGCCCAGATCTCGGTGGAGATCATCGACCAGTGCGTCGCCCAGGGCGTCCCCTTCGCGCGCGAGTACGGAGGCCTCCTCGACAACCGCTCCTTCGGCGGCGTCCAGGTCTCCCGTACGTTCTACGCACGCGGCCAGACCGGGCAGCAGCTTCTTCTCGGCGCCTACCAGGCGCTCTCCCGCCAGATCGCCACGGGCGGCGTCGAACTCCACGCCCGTACCGAGATGCTGGACCTCATCGTGGTCGACGGCAGGGCGCGCGGGATCGTCGCCCGCGACCTCGTCACCGGGAAGATCGACACCTACTTCGCCGACGCGGTCGTCCTGGCCACCGGCGGCTACGGCAACGTCTTCTACCTGTCGACCAACGCCATGAACTCCAACGCCACCGCGATCTGGCGCGCCCACCGGCGCGGCGCCTACTTCGCCAACCCCTGCTTCACCCAGATCCACCCCACCTGCATCCCGCGCACCGGCGACCACCAGTCCAAGCTCACCCTGATGAGCGAGTCGCTGCGCAACGACGGCCGCATCTGGGTCCCCAAGGCCAAGGGCGACGACCGCCCCGCCGGCCAGATCCCCGAGGACGAGCGCGACTACTACCTGGAGCGCATCTACCCGGCCTTCGGCAACCTCGTGCCCCGCGACATCGCCTCCCGCGCCGCCAAGAACGTCTGCGACGAGGGACGCGGCGTCGGCCCCGGCGGGCAAGGCGTCTACCTGGACTTCGCCGAGGCCATCGGCCGGATGGGCCGCAAGGCGGTGGAAGCGAAGTACGGCAACCTCTTCGACATGTACCAGCGGATCACCGACGAGGACCCGTACACGGTCCCGATGCGGATATACCCCGCCGTGCACTACACGATGGGCGGGCTCTGGGTCGACTACGACCTCTCGACCACCATCCCCGGCCTCTTCGCCATCGGCGAGGCGAACTTCTCCGACCACGGGGCCAACCGGCTCGGCGCCTCCGCGCTGATGCAGGGCCTCGCCGACGGCTACTTCGTCCTGCCCTCCACGATCAACGACTACCTCGCCCGCAACCCGCACACCGAGGAGGTCGGCGCCGGACACCCCGCCGTCGCCGAGGTCGTCGCGGAGACCGAGGACCGGATCAATCTGCTGCTCTCCGTCGACGGCGACCGCACCCCCGACTCCTTCCACCGCGAGATCGGTGAACTCATGTGGGAGTACTGCGGGATGGCCCGCACCGAGGACGGACTGCGCAAGGCGCTCGCCAAGATCCCGGAGATCAGGGAGGAGTTCTGGCGCCGCATCAAGGTGCCCGGCACCGGCGAACAGTTCAACCAGTCGCTGGAGAAGGCGAATCGCATCGTCGACTACCTGGAGCTCGCCGAGCTCATGTGCCTCGACGCCCTGCACCGCGCCGAGTCCTGCGGCGGCCACTTCCGAGTCGAGTCCCAGACGCCCGAGGGCGAGGCCGAGCGGCGCGACGAGGAGTTCTCGTACGCCGCCGCCTGGGAGTTCACCACGACCGGCGCCGCTCCCGTCCTGCACAAGGAAGACCTCTTCTTCGAGTACGTCCACCCCACTCAGCGGAGCTACGCATGAAGCTCACCCTGCGCGTCTGGCGCCAGCAGAACGCCGAGACGCCCGGCGCCATGGCCACCTACGAAGTCGACGGGATCTCCCAGGACATGTCGTTCCTGGAGATGCTCGACACCCTCAACGAGGAGCTCATCCTCGCCGGGGACGAGCCCGTCGCCTTCGACCACGACTGCCGCGAGGGCATCTGCGGCGCGTGCAGCCTCGTCATCAACGGCGACGCCCACGGCCCGGAGCGCACCACCACCTGCCAGCTCCACATGCGGTCCTTCGAAGACGGAGACACGATCGACATCGAGCCGTGGCGGGCATCCGCCTTCCCGGTCGTCAAGGACCTGGTCGTGGACCGCTCCTCGTTCGACCGGATCATCCAGTCCGGCGGCTACATCTCCGCCCCCACCGGCACCGCCCCCGACGCCCACGCGACCCCGGTGCCCAAGCCGGACGCCGAGCTGGCCTTCGAGAACGCCGAGTGCATCGGCTGCGGCGCCTGCGTCGCGGCCTGCCCCAACGGCTCGGCGATGCTGTTCACGGCGGCCAAGGTCAACCACCTCAACGTCCTGCCGCAGGGCGCCCCGGAGCGCGAGACCCGGGTCCTGGACATGGTGGCCCAGATGGACGAGGAGGGGTTCGGCGGCTGCACCCTGACCGGCGAGTGCGCGACCGCCTGCCCGAAGGGCATTCCGCTGCCCTCGATCGCCGCGATGAACAAGGAGTGGCTGCGGGCGACGCGCAAGGTCCGCCGCTGACACGGGAGTCGATCCCGTACGGTCGTGAACTCCGGGCCGTACGGGATCAGCTGCGCAACGCCTTCGCCAGATACGGTGCCGTACGGCTCTCCGCCGCCCGCGCCACCTCCTGAGGCGTACCGGTCGCCACGATCCGGCCGCCCCGGTCACCGCCCCCGGGCCCCAGGTCGATGACATGGTCCGCGCCCGCCACCACGGCCATGTCGTGCTCCACGACCACCACCGTGTTCCGCGCCTCCGCCAGGCCGTGCAACTGCCGCATCAGCACCTCCACATCGGCCGGATGCAGACCGGTCGTCGGCTCGTCCAGCAGATACAGGGTGTGCCCGCGCCGGGTGCGCTGGAGCTCGGAGGCGAGCTTGATCCGCTGGGCCTCGCCGCCGGACAGCTCGGTGGCGGGCTGCCCGAGCCGCAGATAACCGAGCCCCACGTCCAGCAGGGTCCTCAGCGAGCGCTCGGCGGCCGGGGTCCCGGAGAAGAAGTCCGCCGCCGACTCCACCGCGAGGTCGAGGACTTGAGCGACTGTCAGCCCGCGCAGCGTGACCTCCAGCGTCTCCGGGGCGTAGCGCGCGCCATGGCAGTCCGGGCAGGGCGCGTACGTGCTGGGCAGGAAGAGCAGCTCCACCGAGACGAACCCCTCGCCCTGGCACGTCTCGCACCGCCCGCCGCTCACGTTGAAGGAGAACCGCCCCGCCCGGTAGCCCCGTTCCCGCGCCGTCCCGGTCTGCGTGCTGACCGACGCCGGGGCGGGCGGTGCGCCGAGGGCCGCCGTCCCCGCCGCCACCAGGAGAGCGCCCGGCAGGGACCAGCCGGCCCAGCGGTCCGGCGGCGGCCGCCCCCCAAGGCGAACCCGGTGATCTTCAGGCTGGCGCCGGTGGTGAAGACCTGGCTGCGCAGCCGGTCCGGCGCCTCCCGGTGACATACGGTGAACAGGGCGGTGAGCGGGACCCTCCGCGCCGCCGACGGGACCACGGAGGGGCGCCCGGGCCATGGGCGGGCTCCGATGACGGCCCGGACCCTGGAGGCGACGAGGCCGGTCGACAGCGCGGCCCGCGAGGGCCGGTCCCACCAGGCCTGCCCCGCCGAAGGTCATCGCGTCGAGGGCGTTGACCCGCGGCACCGTTCGCCCGGGACGACGTGGGACAGCTGAGCACCGGACCGCCGATCGCCGCGGAGACGGCCGCGAGCAGCGAAGACGCTCCGGTGGCCGATCCGGTGAGGGGCAGCGCGGCCGGCAGGAGCACGGGCCCGCCACGTCATCCCCGGCGCGCGCTGCCGGCGCTCCGGTCACGTAGGGGCGGAGGGAGGTGGGGTGACCGTCCGCCATGGTGGGGACGCAGCCCACCGGCGGCAGCAAGAAACCGGGGGAGAGGGGGCCGGCAGGGTGCTCAGCCCTCCTGTCGCATGATCCCGGCCAGCCGCCGCAGCGAGCCGACCAGCGCCTCACGGTCGTACGTACTCGTCGTCACGAGCACCTCGTCCGCCCCGGTCTCCTTGATCGCCGTCTCCAGCTGCTCCGTCACCTGCTCCTCGGTGCCGTGGATGTGGCCGTCGAGCCCGCGCTCGTACAGCCCACGCTCCTTCGGCGTCATGGTGCGGGCCTCGATCTCCTCGGCGGGCACCAGTGGGGGGAAACTGCCGTGGGTGCGCGCGTACGCCATGGCCCAGGCCTCCGGGACCAGCAGGCGCCGGGCCGCCTCCTGGGTGGCGGCGACGGCGACCGTGCCGGAGACGATCACCTCGGGGCGCTCGGCGCGGGCGGAGGGACGGAAGCCCCTGCGGTACACCTCGATGGCGCGGAGCACCTTCTCCCGGCCGCGCAGGTCGCCGATGACGAGGGGGAGGCCGGCGGAGGCCGCGACCGCGGCGCCCTCGCCGATCGCCAGGACGTACGCGGGGATGTCCAGGCCCACCGCTGGGCGGGCGTGCACCCGCGGGTGGGCCTGCTGGGTGCCGTCGATCCAGCCGAGCAGTTCGGCGAGGCGTCCGGGGAAGTCCTCCGCGTCCTCCTTGCCGTGGCCGAGCGCCCGGCGTACGCCGTCGGTGAACCCCACGGAACGGCCTAGCCCCATGTCGATCCGGCCGGGGAAGAGCGAGGCGAGCACCCCGAACTGCTCGGCCACGACGAACGGCTGGTGGTTGGGGAGCATCACCCCGCCTGTGCCGACCCGGACGGCGGAGGTCGCGGCGGCGACGGCCGCGGCCAGCACGGTCGGCGCCGATCCCGCGACGCCCGGCACGCTGTGGTGCTCGGAGACCCAGAAGCGGTGGTAGCCGAGGGACTCCACCTCCCGCGCCAGCGTCACGGTGTCGCGCAGCGCCTGGGGGCCGTCGTGCCCCTCACGGGTGCGGGAGCGGTCGAGGAACGAGAACCGGGTCGCGGCGATCACAGAGCTCACACCCTGTTCAACGTCCTCGCCCGGTGAGGATTCCCGCACCCCGGCTGCCTGCGGATGTGGACGGCTTCGCCGTTTCCTAAGCTGGCCGGGTGAACAACGACGCCCGGCCGCTGGCCGTGTTCGACCTCGACGGCACGCTCGCCGACACGGCCCACCGGCAGCACTTCCTGGAGGGGGCCAAGCGTGACTGGTCCGGCTTCTTCGCCGCCGCTCCGGACGATCCGCCGCTGGCCGCAGGGGTGGCCCTCGTGCTCGCGAGCGCCGAGGCGTGCGAGGTCGTCTATCTGACCGGGCGGCCCGAGCGCTGCCGCCGGGCCACCGTGGACTGGCTGAGCCGTCAGGGACTGCCCGGAGGGCAGCTGTACATGCGGCGCAACGACGACCGGCGCCCGGCCCGCCGGACGAAGCTGGACATCCTCCGGCGGCTTGGCCGGTCGCGTGAGGTGCGCATGCTCGTCGACGACGACGAGCTGGTCTGCGATGCGGCCGAAGTGGCCGGTTTCCCCGTGGTTCGGGCCCGCTGGTTCGACCCGTCACAGGCGCTGAAGGATGGCCAGGAGCGCGACGGGCGTACCTGATCAGGCGTTTTCGTCGAGCCGGAAGCCCACCTTCAGGCCGACTTGGTAGTGCGCGATTCGGCCATCCTCGATATGGCCGCGCACTTGGTTAATCTCGAACCAGTCGAGATTGTGCAACGTTTCCGCGGCTCTTGCGACGCCGTTCCGGATCGCCGCGTCGATGCCCTCCTCGGAGGTTCCTACGATTTCGGTGACCCGATAGGTGTGGTTGGACATGTTTTGTCTCCTCTCTGCTGACCACGGTGCCTCAAACCCGGGCGTCGCGCGAGGGGGGCGAGTGGGGTGAATGGGGACAGGCGCACGCCTTGACCTACTGATTGGTCCATACCAAAATTCAGCCAAACGCCCGTGCGAGCGCCGCCCGCAATCCCCCACACCGGGTCCTGATTTCGTCGTGCCGTTTCGCAGAAGGTGACTACGTGAAGAACCGCATACTCGTCGGAGCCGTCGCGCTCGTTTCGTCCGTCACGCTCAGCGGATGTGGCTACTTCTCCGGCTCGGGTGGCGGAGACCGCACGGTGACGGTCTGGCTGATGAAAGACAGCGTCTCGCAGGGATTCCTGGAGAAGTTCACCAGCACGTACGAGAAGGAGAATCCCTCCGTCAAGCTGGAGTTCAAGATCCAGGAGTGGGGCGGTATCGGGCCCAAGGTCCTGGACGCCCTGGAGAGCGACGACGCCCCCGATGTGATCGAGGTCGGCAACACCCAGGTCGCGCAGTACGCGGAGAGCGGCGGCCTGCGCGACCTCACCCTCGAATCGATGCGTGACCTGGGCAGCGAGGACTGGCTGCCCGGCCTTGCCCAGCCCGGCCAGATCAGCGGTGTGCAGTACGGCATCCCGTGGTACGCGGCCAATCGCGTGGTGATCTACAACAAGGAGATCTTCAAGGCCGCCGGGGTGGACGGCCTCCCCAAGACCCGCGCAGAGTGGATCGAGGACACCGAGAAGCTCAACACTGAGGGCCAGCAGGGCATTTATCTGGCCGGTCAGAACTGGTACGTGCTCGCCGGATTCATCTGGGACGAGGGCGGCGAACTCGCCGAGGGCGGCGGCGGTGACTGGCGGGGCACGCTGGATACCCCCCAGGCGCTCGCCGGCATGAACTTCTACAAGGAACTCCAGGCGCTCGGCGACGGGCCCATGGACTCCGACGAGGAGAAACCGCCGCAGAACGACGTATTCGCCGAGGGAGACGTCGCCCAGATCATCTCTCTCCCCGGAAGCGCCGCGCTCATCGAGCAGAAGAATCCCGAACTCAGGGGAAAGCTCGGCTACTTCCCCATTCCCGGCAAGACCGCCAAGGCCCCTGGCTCCGTCTTCACCGGCGGCTCGGACCTCATCGTCCCGAAGAAGGCCGACCAGCGCAGTGCCGGTATCGCCGTCGTCAAGGCGCTGGCGAGCGAGAAATGGCAGACCGAACTCGCCCGCACCATGAGCTACGTTCCCAACAAGCCCAGGCTCGCCCATGTCGTCGAGGGCGAGGAAGGCACCGCCGCGATGGCCGAAGGGGCGAGCCAGGGCCGCGCCACGCCCAACTCCTCGCAGTGGGCCAAGGTCGAGGCGGAGAACCCGATCAAGCCGTACATGACGGCGGTGCTCACGGGCGCCGACCCCGCCCTGGAAGCGAAGAAGGCGTCGGAGCGCATCACGGCCATGCTCGCCGGCAGCTGATCCGGAACAGCTGATCCGGCAGGCGGTTCGCGGGTGCGCCGGGACGGCCCCCCTGGGGATTCAGCCGTCGCACATCCCCGCGCTCCGCAGCGGTCACGTCGAATCCAGCCGGTGACGGAAGAAGTAGGGGGCCGGGCCTTCGCATCCCGTGAAGACCCGGCAGGCACCCCCAGCCGATCCGTCCCCGGAGACTGCCATGACCGTGCTGCCCACCGCCCCGCCCGCCCCCGCCGCTCCCCGTTCCCCCGAACCGGCCTACCGGGTCTCCCTCGCCACCGGCCAGGAGGATGTACGCGCCGCCCAGCGCCTGCGCCACCAGGTGTTCGCCGGTGAGCTGGGAGCCAGGCTGGAGGGGCCCGAACCGGGCATCGACAGCGACGCGTTCGACGCGTACTGCGACCACCTGCTCGTCCGCGAGAGAGCCACGGACGAGGTCGTCGCCACCTACCGCCTGCTGCCGCCCGACCGTGCCCGCATAGCCGGACGCCTCTACGCGGAAAGCGAGTTCGACCTCACCCGCCTCACGCCCATCCGCGACGACCTCGTCGAGGTCGGCCGCTCCTGCGTCCACCCCGCCCACCGCGACGGCGCCGTCATCGCCCTCGTCTGGGCCGGGCTCGCCCGCTACATGGAGCGCACGGGCCACACCTGGCTGGCGGGCTGCTGCTCCCTGCCGCTGGCCGACGGCGGCACGCTCGCCGCCCGCAGCTGGAACACCGTACGCGCCGCGCACCTGGCGCCCGAGGAGTACTGGGTCTCCCCGCACCGCCTCTGGGACGCCTCCGCGCACCCCGAGGCCGGCGCCGGCTCCCGGGCGGACCTGCCGCCTCTGCTCCGCGGCTATCTTCGGCTCGGCGCCTGGGTCTGCGGAGCACCGGCCTACGACCCCGAGTTCAACGTCGCCGACCTGTACGTCCTGCTCTCGCTGCGCCGCACCGACCCGCGCTACCTGCGCCACTTCCTCTCGCTCGTCCCGCAGGCGTGAACGCCCCCCGTCCCGCAGGCGTGAGTACCTCGCGCACGCGGGGCGTGAGCGTCCCCCGTCGCGCCGCCACGAGCGCCTGGCTGCCTGTCGCCCCCTGCACCCCGCAGGCCTGCGCCCGGCACACCGGCCCGGTCCGGGCCCCCCTCCCCGCCGTCCTGCGGCTGCTGGCCGGCTGCGCGTGGACGCTGCTGGGCGTGGCCTGCGCCCTGCCGGTCCGGCTGCTCGGGGCGGGCCCGCGCGGCCGGCTGGTGCGGTGGTGGGCCCGGGGCGTACCGCGTGCCTTCGACGTACGGGTGACGGCCCGGGTGCATCCGTACGCCCCGAGTAACGGCGGCGAGCTCGTCGTCGCCAACCACGTCTCCTGGTTGGACATCCCTCTCGTCGCCTCCGTACTGCCCGGCCGGATGCTCGCCAAGAGCGAGGTCGGACGCTGGCCGCTGCTCGGACGGCTGGCCGGGCTCGGCTCCACGCTCTTCATCGACCGGGACCGGCTGCGCGCGCTGCCTGGTGCTGTGGACACCGTCGCCGAAGCCCTGCGCGCGGGTTCCCGCGTCGTGGCGTTCCCCGAGGGCAGCACCTGGTGCGGGCGGGGGAGCGGCGGGGTGTTCCGGCCGGCCGTGTTCCAGGCGGCGATCGACGCGCAGGTCTCCGTACGGCCGGTCCGCATCACGTACAGCGCCCCGGGAGCCGTGGCGTTCGTGGGGGACGATCCGCTCGCCGCCTCCCTGTGGCGGGTGGTGCGGGCGGCGGGGCTCACCGCCGAGGTCGACGTCCTCCCCCCGATCCCGGTGGGCGATCACGCGGGAACGTCCGCGAGCGGTGAGCCCGGCCGCCGTGGACTGGCCCGCACGGCGAGAGCCGCCGTCGCCGGAACGGACCGGACGACGACGGCTCCTGGGGCAGCCGTTGCTCAGACCGCGGTGGCCAGCGACAGCGCGAACCGCCCTGCCGCGTCCGTCCACCACTGAGTGAGCTGGAGCCCGGCCGAGGCCAGCTCCTCGCGCACATCCTCCTGGCGGAACTTCGCCGACACCTCCGTACGCAGCTCCTCACCGGCCTCGAACGGCACCACCAGGTCCAGCTCCCGGATCTTCACGCTCAGCGCCCGGCGGGCCCGCAGCCGCATCTCGATCCAGCGCTTCTGCGGGTTCCACACCGCCACATGCTCGAAGTCCTCGAGCGGGAAGTCGGCGCCCAGCTCCCGGTTGACGACGTTCAGCACGTTCTTGTTGAAGGCGGCCGTCACGCCCGACGCGTCGTCGTACGCCGCGACCAGCGTCTCCTCGTCCTTGACCAGGTCCGTGCCGAGCAGCAGCGCGTCGCCGGGGGACAGGAGCGAGCGCACCGAGTGCAGGAAGCCGGCCCGCTCCTCGGGGAGCAGGTTGCCGATCGTGCCGCCGAGGAAGGCGACGAGCCGGGGCCCGGGCGTGCCGGGCAGCGCGAGACCGCCGGTGAAGTCGGCGATCAGGGCGTGCACGGAGAGTCCGGGGTGCTCGGCGAGCAGCGCCTCGGCCGCCCCGGTCAGCGCGCTCTCGCTGACGTCCACGGGTACGTAACTCTCCAGCCCGTCCAGGGCCTCCAGCAGATGGCGCGTCTTCTCCGAGGAGCCCGAGCCCAGCTCGATCACGGTCCGGGCCCCCGAGACCGCGGCGATCTCCGCGGCGCGCTCCTCCAGGATCTCCCGCTCGGCGCGGGTCGGGTAGTACTCGGGCAGCCGGGTGATGTCCTCGAAGAGTTCGCTGCCGCGCGCGTCGTAGAACCACTTCGGCGGCAGCGTCTTGGGGTGCCGGGTGAGCCCGCTCAGGACATCGGCGCGCAGCGCCGCGTCCGTCGCGTCCTCCGGCAGGGTGCGGGTCAGCAGGAATGGGCTCACGCGGCGGGCTCCTTGAGCGGTGTGGGGGTGATGTCTGCGGAGGTCGCGACCAGCAGGGTGCGGTCGGGGACCTCGCGCCATCGGGGATCGTCGTCGTACGGCTCCGAGGCCACGGCTGTCGAGCGGCCCGGGTCGTGGAGGTGCCAGAGGGTGTCGCCCCAGGCGGTGGCCACGATGGCGGTGCCGTCCGTGACCAGCAGATTGAGCCGGGAGCCGGGCGCCGCTTCCGCGACCTCCCGGACGGTCTCCGCGACCGCCGCCGGCAGGTCGTCCCCGGTGGCGACGCGGTGCAGGATCAGCGCCCAGACCAGCGCGGAGTCGTTGCGGGCGGCGAGGGAGAGCAGCTCCTCGGCGGGCAGGGCGGCGGCCGGCCCCGCCAGGGAGGCCGGCCAGCCCGGCACCGCGCCGTTGTGGCTGAAGAGCAGCCGCCCGTTGGCGTACGGCGCGGCCGCGGCCTCCCCGTCCGCACCCGCCTCGGTGGCGTCCCGTACGGCGGCGAGCAGCGCGCGGCTCCGCACCACCCGGGTCAGGTCGGTGAAGGTCTGGTCGTGCCAGATCGGCCCCTGGCGCCGGTAGCGGCCGGGCACCGGGTCGCCGTCCGCATACCAGCCGACGCCGAAACCGTCCGCGTTGACCGTCCCGTACCGCTGACGGCGCGGCGCCCAGGACTGGCGCACCAGGGAGTGCGGCGGCTCGGACAGCACGGTCCCGAGGGCCACCGGGTCGCCTACATAGGCGATGTGGCGGCACATCAGGCGTCCCTCGCGGTGCGGAACCCGGAGAATATCTGCCGCCGCACCGGCAGGTCCCAGTTGCGGAACGTGCCCCGGCAGGCGACCTGGTCCACGGCGAACGAGCCGCCGCGCAGCACCTTGTGACCCGGGCCGAAGAACACGTCCGAGTACTCCCGGTAGGGGAACGCCACGAAGCCCGGATAGGGCAGGAAGTCGCTGGAGGTCCACTCCCACACATCGCCGATCAGCTGACCCGCGCCGGACGGCGCCCGGCCCGCCGGATACGCACCGGTCCGCGCCGGGCGCAGATGGCGCTGGCCCAGGTTGGCCTGCTGGGGTGTCGGGTCCGTGTCGCCCCAGGGATAGCGCAGCGAACGCCCGGTGGCGGGATCGTGCCGGGCGGCCTTCTCCCACTCGGCCTCGGTGGGCAGCCGCCTTCCCGCCCAGCGCGCGTACGCGTCCGCCTCGTACCAGCTGACGTGCAGCACCGGCTCGTCGTCCGGGACCGGCTCGGTCACCCCGAACCGGCGGCGCAGCCACTGCCCTTCCTCCCGGTGCCAGAACAGCGGTGCGGTCAGGTCGTGTTCGCGGACCATGTCCCAGCCCTCGGGTCTCCACCAGCGGGGGTCGGTGTACCCGCCGTCCTCGATGAAGCGGCGGTACGCGCCGCACGTGACGGGGGAGGTGTCCAGGTGGAACGCGGCCACCTCACGCCGGTGCGCGGGCCGCTCGTTGTCCAGGGCCCACGGCTCGGTGGAGGTGCCCATGGTGAACGGGCCGCCGGGGATGAGGACTTCGGCGGGCAGTGTGTCGGCGTCGGTGGGGGCGGGCGGCGCCGGTGCGGTCAGCGCGACCGGACCCGTGCGCAGCTGATGGGTGATCAGCATCGTCTCGTCGTGCTGCTGTTCGTGCTGGGCGATCATGCCGAAGGCGAACCCGGCCCGCTCCAGCGGACGGCCCCCTTCGTGCAGCGGGGTGCCTTCCAGAATGTCCAGGGCCCTGCCCCGCACATCGGAGGCGTACGCCCGCGCCTCGGCGGGTGCCATCAGCGGCAGGGAGGGCCGGGTCGCGCGCGGGTGCTCGAAGGCGTCGTACAGCCCGTCCATCTCCGGGCGCAGCGCCTCACGCCCGCCCACGGCGCGGAGCAGCCACTGCTCCTCCTGGTTGCCGATGTGGGCCAGGTCCCAGACGAGGGGGGACATCAAGGGGGAGTGCTGGGCGGTGAGTTCACCGTCGTCGACGCAGTCGGTGAGGGTGGCGGTGCGCGCGCGGGCGGTCAGCAGCGCGTCGAGGGCCCGCTGCCGGAGTACCTCGGGGTCGTGGCCGCCGGGGCCCGGCGGGAAGCCGTCCGCTGCGGTGGCGGAGGGGTCACGGTCGTCGGTCATGCTGAGGTCACCCTTCCGGTGTGCGGCCCGGTACCCGGCCCGTCCGCAGGGCCTGCCGGCCGGCTCGGAGAGGTGAGAGCGCCCGGTTCGAGGAGATCGTCGGCCGGACATCGGCCCCGGGCCACATACCGGTCGTTGAAGGCCGCCACGGTGTCCCGCACCGTCTTTCCGGCGCCCATCCGGTCGAGGGCGGTGAGCGCCGTGTCGAAGCAGACGGTGGCCGCCGCCCGCAGTTCCGGATCGGCCAGGCCCTCGCGGGCGGCCGTCGTCCAGAGCGGGTTGCGCGGCGCGGCGGCGGAGCCCGCCGACTCGGCCAGGGGCTTCACGGTGCGGTACACGGTCTCGGCGGCCTCCGGGTCGTCGAACAGGGCGGTGGCCACGGCGAGCGGCACCAGCCACCCGTCCGCGCCGTTCTGCGCGTCGATCATGCGCAGTTCGAGGTGTCCGCGCGGCCGGACCGGCGGGAACAGGGTGGTGATGTGGTAGTCGAGATCGGTCCGTACCGGCGGCCGGGGCGCGCCGGTACGGATCCACTCACGGAAGGTGAGGCCCTCGGGAACGTCCCAGGGGCCCTCGTCGCGGCGGACGCACATCACGGGCGTGTCCAGTACGTGCGCGGCCCATGCCTCGCGCGGCGGGAGTGCGCCGTCCGGAGCCAGCGTCCGTACCGGGTCGAGATCAGCCCACAGGGCCTGCCGGGTGGACTTCCAGCCGGTGCGGCGGCCCTGCCGGAACGGCGAATTGGCGAACGCGGCCACCAGGACGGCGCCGAGCAGATGGGTGAGCTGCCAGCGCCGGCCGTAGCCGAGCGGTCCCGGCTCCTCCTCGCCCGCGTCCAGGCAGACCTGGACGGAGGCGGAGGTGCACATCATGGCCCGCCCGGACGGGCCCGCCCGGTCGAGCGCCGCCTCCATCGCGTCGTACCGCGGCTCGCGCAGCCTGCGGTGCGGCGTCTGCCACGGATCCACGCCGATCCCGACCGGGGCGAGCCCGTCCCGGCCGAGCGAGGCGCGGACGGCGGCCAGATCCGCCGCGGTCCTCCCGACGCACTCCATCAGGGAGCCGGCCGGCTGGGAGCTGAGCTCCAGCTGCCCGCCCGGCTCGAACGTCAGTGCGGCGCTCAGGGGTAGCTCGCGGAGGGCGGCGGCGGCGCTGTCCAGCCGCTCCTGGGCCACCGGGGCGGCGGGATTCTCCTGGTCGTGGATGAGCCATTCGAGTTCCACCCCCACGATGCGAGGGGGACCCGTCTTGAAACATATGCCGCGCAGTAAATCCTGTGCCGCACCCTCGTCGAGGGTGGCGTGGTCCGGGTGTGGGCCGGGGCGGCCCGGTGTGTCCGAGGACATGAGGCGCCTCCTTCTCAGTTGCGTACCTACCACCCAAACCCGTACCCCGGGATCGCACAAGAGTGCCCCTGGGCCACCGGAGGAGCGGTCGCCGCCGTACCGCTCCGGAACCAGCATGCGCCGTACGCCCAGCACCGGCGAGCGGCGGTCAGCTCCAGCCGTACCGCTCCCGCAGCCGGCCGACGACGGAATCGAACCGGTCCCGGTCCAGGGCACACGCCTCGCGCCGCATCCCGTCCTCGTGGACCCGCAGCACCCGGTCCAGATCGACCCAGGACTGCCGTCCGGAGCTGTCCCAGGGACCCGCCCCCAGCGCCACCCACTCGTGGTCCATGTCGTGCTGCTTGCTGGAGAGCTGGACGGCGAGCAGCGTGCCCGCGCCCTCCCGGGCGACGATGAGAACCGGCCGGTCCTTGCCGCGCCCGTCGTCCTCCTCGAACGGCACCCAGGTCCAGACGATCTCGCCCGGATCGGGGTCGCCGTCGCGGTCGGGGGCGTACGAGGTGCGGACCGGGCCCGCCTCGTGCGGATCGGCCCGGACGGTGGCGGTCGGACCGGTGCTGCCGGGCGGTACGGGCGGGCTGTCGCTGCGCTGTGCGCTGTGGTGGAACGTCATCGCAACACCGTAGGACGTGCACGGCCCGTTCCCGGGAGCGGGTCCGCCGAACGGGGGCCGCGGCGGGGCGCCCCCGGGGCGCGGCCCGGCCCGGCGGATCTGGAAGACTGCCGCACGCCATGAGCCAGTTACCCAAGCAGCCCACCGAAGTCTCCGTACCGACCAGCGCCGATGTCGCGCGCCTCGCAGGAGTCTCCCGGGCCACCGTGTCGTACGTCCTGAACAACAACGCCACCGTCCGGATCAGCGAACCCACGCGGCACCGCGTCAGGGAGGCCGCCACGCAACTCGGTTACGTTCCGCACGCGGCGGCCCGCAGCCTGCGCGCCGGACACAGCCGCCTGGTCCTGCTGCCCTCCGGCCATATACCGGCGGGCCCGCTCCACCAGCGCTTCTTCCAGGAACTCCAGGCCGGCCTGCGCCGCCTGGACTACACCGTCGTCCAGTACGGCAGCGCCGGCCTCGCCGACGACGAGGCGGTCCGGGCCTGGGCCGAACTGCGGCCCGTCGCCGTCGTCGTACCGCCGGGCATCACCCTCACTCCGCACGGCACGGAGGTCCTCACCCGCTCCGGCGCCAAGGCGGTGATCACCCTGGGCCCGGTGCCGGTCGAGGGCGCGCACGGCCTGGTCATGGACCAGCGCCAGGTCGGGGCCAGCGCGGTCGGACACCTGCTGGCGCGCGGCCGTCGCCGCATCGGGGTGGTGATGCCCCGGGAGGCGGGCCTCACCCCGTTCTCCGAACCCCGCCTCGCCGGGGCCCGGCAGACGGCGGAACCGGCCGGGGCACATGTCCGCCCCCTCCCGCTCCACTACGAGGAGGGGTCCGCGGCGGAGCTGGCGCACCGCTGGCCGGAGCTGGGACTGGACGCGGTGTTCGCGTACAACGACGAGTACGCCATGCTGCTGATGCGGGCCCTTCAGGACGCGGGCGTCGCGATACCCGGCGACACGGCGGTCGTCGGAGCGGACGACCTGCTGCTCGGCAGACTGCTGCGGCCCCGCCTCTCCACCGTCCGCATGGAGCTCGCCATGCCGGACCCGCTGGCGGAGACCATCGATCGCCTCGTCCACCACCCGGGCACCGCACCGGTCCACCACGACCTGCTGCGCACCAGCGCCGTACACCGGGAGTCCAGCTGACCGCCGCCCCGGCCCGACGACATGCGCGGAGTACGGGGGATGTCTAGCGTCGGGGCCATGAGTCATCCGCAGAATTACGAGCTCCTCCTGATCCCCGACCACAGCAGGACGCGGACCGGAGCCCCCGGGCGGCCGATCCGCTCGGCGATCGTGGCCGCCACCGGTGAGACGGGGGCCTCGGGCTACCCCCGGTACACGGGCCAGGGCATGGAGGCTGACATCGACCCGGAGACCCGCACGGTGGAGGCCGTGCTGATCGACGGCGAGGAACTGGACCCGGGCATGTCGGTGCAGGTCGCCGAGGGAAATGACCGTGCGTCCTGACCGGACCCCGCGCGGGCATGCCTGAAGGACCCCGACCGCAGACCACCGCTTCCCCTTCAGCGGAGGCGGATCAGGGCCCTTCAGCTCGCGCCGTGTGCCGGTACGGCGGCTACTGGGGCTCCGGCTGTCCCTGCCCGGCCTCCGCCGCCCGCTTCTGCTCCTCGACGGACTTGCGGACCTCGTCCATGTCCAGGTTCCGGGCCTGGCCGATGACGTCCTCGAGGGCCGCCTCGGGCAGGGCGCCGGGCTGCGAGAAGACCGCGACGTTGTCCCGGACGATCATCAGCGTCGGGATGGACCGGATCTCGAAGGCCGCCGCCAGCTCCTGCTGCGCCTCCGTGTCGACCTTCGCGAAGACCAGGTCGGGGTGGCGCTCGGAGGCCGAGTCGTAGACCGGCGCGAACTGTCGGCAGGGGCCGCACCAGGAAGCCCAGAAGTCGATCAGCACGAAGCCGTTGTCGCTGACGACCTGATCGAAGTTTTCCTTGGTGAGCTCTACGGTGCTCATACTCCAGATACCTCTTCCTGTGCCCGTTCGGACGTGTCCGGCACAACGGTGACTGCACGTGCGCTATTCCGCCTGCCCATGTGGCCGGGGCGCACACTCCCGAGGACACTGCTTCCATGACTCATGCAGTGGATGTTTCCCCGTACGACGTGGTGGTCATCGGCGCAGGTCCGGTGGGGGAGAACGTGGCCGACCGGGCCCGCGCGGCAGGGCTGAGCACGGCCGTGGTGGAGTCGGAGCTGATCGGCGGCGAGTGCTCGTACTGGGCCTGCATGCCGAGCAAGGCCCTGCTGCGCCCCGTGGTCGCCCGGGCGGACGCCCGCCGCCTCCCGGGCCTGAGCGCCGCGGTGCAGGGCCCCCTCGACGTACAGGCCGTACTCGCCCGCCGCGACGACAAGACGAGCAACTGGAAGGACGACGGACAGGTCGGCTGGCTGGAGGGCATCGGGGCCGACATCTACCGCGGCAAGGGACGCCTCACCGGCCCCCGCGAGGTCTCCGTCACCGCCCCCGACGGAGCCGAGCACCGGCTCACCGCCCGGCACGCCGTCGCCGTGTGCACCGGCACCAGGGCGGTCGTCCCCGACCTCCCCGGCATCGCCGAGGCCCGCCCCTGGACCAGCCGCGAGGCCACCAGCGCCAAGGAGGTGCCCGGCCGGCTCGTGGTCGTCGGCGGGGGAGTGGTCGGCGTGGAGATGGCGACCGTATGGCAGGCGCTGGGCGCCGAGGTCACGCTGCTGATCCGCGGCAAAGGCCTGCTCCCGAAGATGGAGCCCTTCGCGGGCGAGCTGGTGGCCGAGGCGCTGGAGGAGGCCGGGGCCACCATCCGTACCGGCGTCTCCGTCACCGCCCTGCACCGGCCCGCACCGGAGGGGCCCGTCACCGTGGAGCTGGACGACGGCGGCCGGATCGAGGCTGACGAGATCCTCTTCGCCACCGGCCGGGCACCGCGCACGGACGACCTGGGCCTGGAGACGGTCGGCCTGAAGCCCGGCTCCTGGCTCACGGTGGACGACAGCTGCCGCGTGGAGGGCACCGACTGGCTGTACGGGGTCGGGGACGTCAACCACCGCGCCCTCCTCACCCACCAGGGCAAGTACCAGGCCCGCATCGCGGGCGCCGCCATCGCCGCCCGCGCCCAGGAGGTCCCGCTCCTGGAGACCGGCCCCTGGGGCGCCCACACGGCCACCGCCGACCACGCGGCCGTCCCCCAGGTCGTCTTCACCGACCCCGAGGCGGCGTCCGTCGGCCTCACCCTCGCCGAGGCGGAACGCGCGGGCCACCGCGTCCGCGCCGTCGACCACGACCTCGCCTCGGTCGCCGGCTCCGGCCTGTACGCCGACGGCTACAAGGGCCACGCCCGGATGATCGTGGACCTGGACCGCGAGATCCTGCTCGGCGTGACCTTCGTCGGCCCCGGCATCGGCGAACTCCTGCACTCCGCCACGGTGGCGGTCGCGGGCGAGGTCCCCGTCGACCGGCTGTGGCACGCGGTTCCGGCGTACCCGACGATCAGTGAGGTGTGGCTCCGGCTGCTGGAGACGTACCGGGATTACTGACGACCCACATGACTTGTCTCCGCGGCGACCTGCCTTCTATCGGTCTCGATCTCGCGGATCCGTTTTCAGACGTCCTGCGGAAGATCATGAACGGCGAGTCAGCCATCGTCGTTGAGTACGAGCGGTCGCGTACGCCTTCCCTCACACGTCGTGAAGCCGGTGCCCAGGGGCGGGCGGATCTCAGCAGCCTGTGGGCCGGACGGGCCGCGGTGCTCGCCGGCGGCGCACGTGGGGCGCGGGACTACCTCACTTTGCTCATGGACGACTTCCGGGCACGGGGAGGTCAGGGAACTGGATGAGGCCGACGAGGCTGAGAGCGGCCGACCACCGTTGTCACGGCGAAGATCGCTGACTTCGCCGGGGAGGCGATGCCTCTCGCCCGTTGTGCGGGCCCGAATGCTCCGACGGGCCTTCGATGCGGAGCGGGGCCCTGGATGATGCGGGCGCGGGTTGTCACCCCCTTTTTTTTGCCCCTGCGCCGCGCATCACGGCGGTCGAGTGATCCCTCGGCGGGCCAGGACGTGAGGCCCTGCGCGCGGAGGCGCTGGGATCTTGCTGACCGCATGCGCGATGCCCGCAACAAGGCGGCTCCTGGGTCTGCCGGTGGCCGACCGCCGGGAAGGCTCGAACGCATCCGTGGAGGAATCTCGATCGGACTCTGTTCATGAGTCCCTCTCCTGGCTACGTTACCTCCAGTAACAGATGCGGGCCTGTGTCTGACGGCGCGCCGCCCACCCCTGCCTCTGGAGTTCACCATGACGCGTTCCCCCGCACGTCGTCCTCGCCGTCGGCACCCCTTCGGTGCGGCCGCCCTTGTCGCCGTCGGGCTGACCTTAGGCGTGCTGCCCGCCATCCCGGGCTCGGCCGGCGCGAGTGAGATCCCGAAGCAAGCACGGGAACAGACCCGGGCCACCTCATCGGACGGGCTCAAGGAGGTGTTCTTCGTCGGCAACAACTGGGAGGGCACCGCCGACGTCATCAACTCCCGCGGTGACTACGCCAAGATCGGCCGCATCGACATGATCCCCGACAAGAAGGAGCGCCTGTGGGAGATCTACCTCAACCCCGTCAAGCTCGCGTACTTCCTCGGCATCCGGATCGGCCCGGGTGAGGGTCACGACCAGTACGTCGACGACATGTACACCACGAAGGACGGCAAGTCCGTGATCGCCTCCCGGCCCAGTTTCGCCGATGTGGTCTCCATAGACGTGGAGAGCGGCAAGATCAACTGGCGTTTCCCGGTGTCCGGTTTCCGCTCCGACCACATGGCGGTCTCCCCCGACGGAACCCAGGTCGCCGTCTCCGCCTCCACCTCCAACACCGTGCACGTCCTGGACATGGCGACGGGCAAGGAGGCGGGCAGGTTCAAGGCGGGTGACAAGCCGCACGAGAACGTCTACACCGACGGCGGCAAGTACCTCTGGAACATGGCCATCGGCGAGGTCAACACCGACTTGGACGCGCCGTGGCAGGACTTCACCAAGGGCGACCGGCGCATCACCGTCGCCGACGCGACGACCTTCCAGGTCAAGAAGGTCATCGACATGCGCGAGCGGCTCGACGCCTTCGGCCGCAAGGACCTGTCCGACGCGCTGCGCCCCGTCGCCTTCACGCCCGACGAGTCGAAGATGTACTTCCAGGTCTCCTTCTTCAACGGCTTCGTCGAGTACGACGTGCACACGGACAAGATCACCCGGGTGAAGACGCTGCCGAAGAACCCGGACACCAGCGACGATCGCACCACCTACGTCAATGACTCCCGCCATCACGGCATGTCCATGAGTCCCCAGGGCGACAAGCTCTGCATCGCCGGCACCATGGACGACTACGTCACCGTCGTGAACCGCGAGTCCCTTCACGAGGGCCCGCTCGTCACCGCCTCCAAGCCGTACTGGGCCACCGTCAGCGGAGACGGCAAGCACTGCGTGGTGTCCGAGAGCGGCACCGACCAGGTGACGGCGATCGACTTCGCCACCGGCGAGAAGGTCACCTCCATCCCCGTCGGCGACCACCCGCAGCGAGTCCGCCTCGGCCACGTCCCCACAGGCTGGACGGGCCCCGCCACCGGCTGAGACGCTTCGGAACCCGAGCCTCGCGCCGCTTCGCCCCGAACGCGCCGCACCACATCCGACGGTACGGGTGGGAGCAGTTCCTCCGCCCCCAGCTCTGCTCGCGAGGCACGACGGACGGTGATCGCGCCTGCGGGCGGTCCTCTGCCAGGGCTGCCAGCGGAAAACCCTGGCAGCAGCTTCCGCGCGGAGACCGCCCCGTGCTCAGCCGTAGTAGGCCGCGCGCATCAGCTCCCGCATGTCGCCCAGCATCGGCACGCGGGGGTTGGCCGGTGCGCACTGGTCCTCGTAGGCGTTGATGGCCTGCTGCGGCAGCGCGTCCAGGAAGATTTGTTCGTCGACTCCCAGCGCCTTGAACGTCGGCTCGATGCCGACGGCGTCACGCAGGCGCTCGACGGCCGCGGCGAGGGACTCCACGCCCTCGGCCGGGGTCGTGGCAGGCAGCCCCAGGGCGCGGGCGATGTCCTGGAAGCGTTCGGGAGCGCGGTAGTCCTCGTACTTGGGCCAGCCGGTCAACTTCGTCGGGATGGTGCCGTTGTAGCGGATGACGTGGGGGAGCAGCACGGCGTTGGTGCGCCCGTGTGCGATGTGGAAGGTCGCGCCGAGAGTATGGGACATGGCGTGGACGATGCCGAGGAAGGCGTTTCCGAAGGCCATGCCGGCGATGGTGCCGGCGTTGTGCATCGTCTCCCGGGCTTCCAGTGCGCCCTCGCGGTCGGTGACCGCTGCCTCCAGGTGGTCGAAGACCAGGCGGATGGCGTGCAGCGCGAGGCCGTCGGTGAAGTCGTTGGCGTAGACGGACGCGTACGCCTCGACAGCGTGCGTGAGGGCGTCGAAGCCGTTGTCGGCTGCGAGGGCAGGGGGCAGGACCGTGGTGAGCAGGGGGTCGATGATGGCCACGCTGGGCGTGAGCGCGTAGTCGGCCAGGGGGTACTTCTTGCCGGTGGCGGGGTCGGAGATGACGGCGAAGGGGTGACCTCGGCGCCGGTGCCGGAGGTGGTGGGCACGCAGACCAGACGGGCCAGCTTGCCCAGGGCGGGGAAGCGGAAGGCGCGCTTGCGGATGTCGGAGAACTTCTGCCGCATGTCCGCGAAGTCGATGCCGGGCTGCTCGTACAGCAGCCACATGACCTTGGCGGCGTCCATGGGGGAACCGCCGCCGAGCGCGATGATCGTGTCGGGGCGGAAGTCCCGCATGAGGTCGGCGCCGTGCTGGACCGAGTCGATGCTGGGTTCGGGCTGGACGTTGTCGATGATCTGGAGGGTGACCGGTTCCCGGCGCTGTTGCAGGACGCGGCTGATCCGGTCGACGAAGCCGAGGCGGGTCATGGTGGCGTCGGTGACGATGGTGACGCGGTGGACGTCGGGCATGGAGGTGAGGTGGCGGATGGCCTGCGGTTCGAAGTAGATCTTCGGTGGGACCTTGAACCACTGGAGGTTGTTGCGGCGGGCGGAGACCCGCTTGACGTTCAGCAGTTGGGCGGCGGAGACGTTGTTGGAGACCGAGGTGCTGCCCCAGGAGCCGCAGCCCAGGGTGAGTGACGGCAGCAATCCGTTGTAGATGCCGCCGATCGCACCCTGGGAGGAGGGGGAGTTGACGATGATCCGTGCGGTCTTCATCCGCATGCCGTACGCCTCCGCCACAGCCGCGTCCTCGGTGTGGATGACGGCGCTGTGGCCCTGGCCGTGGAAGGCGACCATGTCGGCGGCAAGACCGAAGCCATGACGTTCGTCCTCGGCGCGCAGCACGGCGAGGACCGGGCAGAGCTCGCGGGTCAACGGCTCGTCGGGACCGACGCGTTCGGCCTCGACGAGGATGACCGAAGTTGTCTCCGGCACCGAGAACCCGGCCCGCTCGGCGATCCACGCGGGGCTCTGTCCGACGGCGGCGGCGTTGACCTTGGGCTCGCAGCCGGCCCCCGAACCGCCGGCGACGGGGAACAGGAAGGTCTCCAGCTTCGCCTTCTCCTGCGGGGTGGCCAGATAGGCGTGCAGGGTGCGGAACTCGGCGAGTGCCGCGTCGTAGATCGCCGTGTCCAGGATGACGGCCTGTTCGGAGGCGCAGATCATGCCGTTGTCAAAGGACTTGGACAGCACCAGGTCGTTGACGGCCCTGCGCAGCTTGGCGCTGCGGTGGACGTAGGCGGGGACGTTTCCGGCGCCGACGCCGAGTGCGGGCTTGCCGGCCGAGTAGGCGGCCTTGACCATGGCGTTGCCGCCGGTGGCGAGGATCAGGGAGACTCCGGGGTGCCGCATCAGCGTGTTGGTCGCCTCGACGGACGGGGCCTCGATCCACTGCACGCAGTGCTCCGGGGCACCGGCGGCGATGGCCGCGTCCCGCACGACGCGGGCCGCTTCGGCGCTGCACCGCTGGGCGGAGGGGTGGAACGCGAAGATCACCGGATTACGGGGTCTTCAGCGCCATCAGTGCCTTGAAAATCGTGGTCGAGGTCGGGTTGGTGACGGGGGTGACCGCGGCCACCACACCCACCGGTTCAGCGATCTCGACCATGTTCTCGACGTCGTCCCGGCCGATGACCCCGACGGTCTTCATGTGGGCCATGCTGTGCGTGACGTGCTCGCAGGCGAACATGTTCTTGGCCGCCTTGTCCTCGAAGACCCCGCGTCCCGTTTCCTCGACCGCCAGACGGGCCAACGCGGTGTGCTGGTCCAGGGCGGCGACCGACGCCTTCTTGACGATGTGGTCGACCTGTTCCTGGGTGAGGGCGTCGTAGTCGGCGAGTGCTTTGAGGCCGTCCGTGACCAGACGGTCCACGGCGACCGCGATGTCGGACGGGGCGCCGGTCCTGACGCGGTCCTCGGTCCGCGCGTCCTGTCGGGTCATGGTGATGTGCCTCCGTTGTCAGGGGCCGCCGTGGTGTGCGGCGGTGCCGGCCAGGAGCGGTGCGACGGTGAACCGTCCCGCTCTCCGCCCTCACTGTCCTTTGGTGCCGTCTGCCACGGGAGGACCCGGAGGGCCTTCGTCGGCGCCGTCCGGCCCGGCTCGGTAGGGACCGTCGGTCCGGGCCGCCCGAGCCGCCGGTCGAGGCTGCTCGCCGGGCGCTCATGAACTCCCGACGCGAGCGGGTCCGGCCGGTGCCGCACAGTCGTCGATGCGGAAGCCCAGACCGTTCACCACGCCGACCACACCTTCGAGGCGCCAGGCGGCGTAGACGATCTCCGGTACCCGGGAACGCAGTTCCACCCGGCCCTCGAGAGTGATGACACCGTCGCGAACGGAGACGACGACCGTGTCGGACGGCAGACCCTCCGCTCCGCCGACGATCTCCTCGGTCACCTCTCGGCGGATGTCCTCGTCCGCACGCAGGAAGACCCGGAGGAGGTCGCGGCGGGTGGCGATGCCGATCAGGCGGTCGGCCTCGTCCACCACGGGCAGCCGCTCGACACCGCGGCGCTCCATGAGCCGGGCGGCGTCCGGTACGGACTGCTCGGGGTGCACGGTGATGGCCGGGCTGGACATCACCTCCTGCGCGGTCACGGCCAGGGGCGGAGCGAAGCCTTCCCGATACGCCTGGGCGCCTACCAGGTCGCTTCCGGACAGCACACCGAGGACCTTGTCGTCGGCGTCGACCACCGGCAGGCCGCTGATCCGGTGGTGGTCGAGCAGTCGCACGACCTCCTTGAACGGTGTCGTCGGGCCGGCCTGCACGACGTCCCGTGTCATTACCTCACCGACAGTGCGAGGGGGCATGATGGATCCTCCTTCACGAGCATGGGCGAAGAGGGCCGGAGCCGATGGCCGACTCCGGTGCCCCGCCAGACCTGGCAGGCGCCGCGTGACGCCCACTTCTGCGAGCCGTTCCGCCACGGGGAACGCGCGATCGCCCGACAGGCGCCACCGTGGTGAGTCCGTTCGGTACCGTCCTGGAGCGCTCACATGGTGGCGGAGGTCTCACGGGCACCGAGGTGCCGGGCGACCCGGTGCTCCGCTGCCTGTAGCCGTGCCGCCACGCCTCAAGACTGCCGCGCTCCGCAGTCACGGACCAGGGGCGGCTGGTCCTGGTGGGGAGGGGCGACCCGGCCCTGGCCACAGGGCCGAGGAGCCCCGTGCCCGGCTGCTGTCTGCCCCGCTCGGTCCCCTCCGGGGCGGCCCGGTCGGCCCTCCCGGACGTGCCTGCGGCGCCCGGAACGGCGAGCCTGAGACGTAGTTCAGTCCGGTCGTGGGGGAGAAGTGCGCCGCGTCGGGTCCTCGCCTGGAGGTGGCACCGCCAAGGAGGCGCTCGGCGACGATCTCGCCGAGCGCCTGGAGCTGCACGGTGCCCACAACGACGAAGCGCCGAACTCAGCGCCAGGACCGGAGCCCGCTTCCGTGAGCACCAGGACGGCGGAAGAAGGAGCTCAGCGCGTGCCTGCCGTCGCCGTCAGCTTTTCGAGTTGTGCGGTGATCACTTCTTCCTGGGCGTCGCCCGCGTTCTTGTGCGCGACCAGGCTCTGCCAGCCGAAGACGGCCACATTCGAACCGCTGCGCACCACCCGGTACCAGTGCGCCGTTCCCGACAACTCCCGTCTGTAGGCGAAGGCATCGTCGGCCGGACCCGGATCGGGGTCGGGGAGGGCGGTGACGGTCGGGTCGAGGCCCATGTCGTCCTCGTAGCTGGTACAGATCTTCGCCGCGTCGCGAACGCGGGTGAGGAGCTCTTCGGCGTCGGCGGCCTTGCCGTAGGCGTACAGCGTGATGTCGGTGGCCTTCGTGTCCGTCTTCGGGCGGACGGACCGGGCCGCCGCCGCGGTCGGCGCGGGTTCGGGCGAGCGCAGCCGGATGTCCTCCATGGGCTGGCAGGCGGCCGGGTCGGCCGGCTTCCCCTTGGTGCCGAGGACGGTGCCCTGCTTGTAGACGGTGAAGGTGTATTCGGGCAGGTCCGCTTCGGCGACCGCCACGCTCTCGAGGCCGGCTGCGTCCAACTGGCCGCCACCCGTCTTCCCCGCCGACGTGCCCTTCGCCGGGTCCTCGGTCACGGCATCGCTTCCGCCGCCTCCGGCCCCGTCGTCGCCGCCTCCGCAGCCGGCCAGCAGGGCCACCGTCGCCAGCGTCACCACGACGACCGGAACCCGCCGCAGTCCGTGCACCTTCATTCCCGCTCCCTTGGTAGTGGCGCCCGGGCGCGTCGGCACCGGGGCGCATCTCGAAGCACGGTGACAGAGCGCGACAGCTTCGGCGTCAGCCAAAATACGTACAGCTGCTACGCGCCTCAGCCAGTCGGGGGCGGCCGCGCAACTCGGCGAGTGCCGCGACCGGCTCGCCCTGGCCCGGATCACGGCCCGTTCGGAGGCGCAGGCCAGGCCGATGGTGCACATGGCTGCCCCTGCCGGACGGAGGACGATCTGTCCCACGGTCCCTACCCGGCGCCGGTCTGGGCCGCCGGTCCTCATGCGGTTCAGCCGGCCGTGCGGGGCTCGCGCTGCCTGCTGGCGCGGGACTTCCCCTCACCGTCCGCGGACGAGGCATGGACGGCGGTAAGGGTGAAGGCCAGAGCCCCGGCGGACACGGTCGCGAGCAGGACAAGGCCGATCGCGTACGACTCGAACAGCCCGAACAGCGACCCCATCACCAGCGGTGGCAGGAACCCGCCCAGTCCGCCCGCGGCGCCGACCACTCCGGTCACCGAGCCGACCTGGTCGGCCGGGGTGCGCAGGGCCACCAGGGCGAAGGTCGCCCCGCTGCCGGCGCCGAGTGCGGCGGCCATGGCCAGGAAGGCGATGGTGCCCACGGGTGCCAGCGCGGGGGTGAACGCCTGCGCGACAGCACCGGCCACGACCGTGGCCAGCGAGCCTGCCAGCACGCGGACCGGGCCGATCCGGTCGGACAGCCAGCCCCCGAACGGGCGCATCGCCACCGCGAGGAGAACGAACCCGGCCATGCGGTTCGCCGCGTCGGCCTGGGCGAGGCCGTAGCCGGTCTTGAGGTACGTCGGCAGGTAGACGGAGAAGGCCACGTAGCCGCCGAACGCAACCGCGTACAGTGCGGAGGCCTGCCAGGTGATGGGCAGCCGGAGGGTGGCGGCCAGGCGGCGTGCGGCCGGCTCGGTCGGCACGGTCCGGCCGGGCGCGTCACGGAGCAGGAGAGCGGCGGCGGCGGCGTACACCGCGAGAACCGCCGCGGTGATCAGGAACGGCGTGGACATGCTGCCGGCGTCGACCAGCTTCACCGTGGTCAGGGCGCTGATGGCGGTGCCGCCCATGCCCGCGCCGAAAACTCCGATGGCGAGACCGCGCCGCTCGGGCGGGAACCAGGCGTTGACGAGCGGAACGCCGACAGCGAAGGCGGTGCCGCCGATACCGAGGAAGAACCCGCCGACGAGCAGGGCGCCGAGTGAGGAGTGCCCGGCCAGGCCGAGGTGGAGCACCGGCACGATGGTGGCCGCCGACACGATCGGGAACATGACCTGTCCGCCGAACCGGTCGGTCAGTGCGCCGACCGGGATCCGGCCCAGAGAACCGACGACGACCGGCACCGCCACCAGCAGCGACTGCTCGAACGATGACAGGTCGAGGCCGTCCTTGAACCGAGGGCCGAGCGGGCTGAGCAGCGCCCAGGCCCAGAAGTTGACCGCGAAACCGGCGGTGGCCAGGGCCAGCATCAGCCAGGCCCGGCCGGGCATCGGAGCACCCGACGCCGTCCTGTCGCTGTCCGCCATCGAAACCTCGACCATGCTGTCCGCTTCTTCCCATCTGTGTGATTCCGCGACATGGATGATCCGCAGGTCTTCCGCCTGCGGATCGGCGACTGCTCGGCCACTGTCGCCCTCGGGGCGCCGGGGCGGCATGGGGCCAAGGGGCCCTGCCGCGAGGCTGACGGTCCTCCATCGAATCCGGCCGGCCCTCTTCGAAAGGGCGCCCCGGTTTGCTCACACGACTCGGTCGGAGCGGCGGATGCGGCCGTCTGCTGCCAGGACCCGCAGATAGGGCCGACCGGCCCTACCCGGCGTCACAGCGCGGCGCGGAGGATGGTGGGATGCTCGAGAACGACGCCATCCGCATACTCGACCGGCTGGAATGCCTTCGTCTGCTCGCCAAAGTGCCGCTCGGCCGGGTCGTGTACACCCGGCAGGCGCTGCCCGCGGTCCTCCCGGTCAACTTCGCCCTGGACGAGGACGACTCCGTTGTGCTGTACACCTCGGCGGCCTCCGACCTCGTGCACGCCATTGACGGTGCCGTGGTCGCTTTCGAGGCGGACGAGTTCAGCGCGGCGACCCGGTCGGGCTGGAGCGTGGTCGTCACCGGCCGGGCCGGCGTGGTGGCCGAGCCCGCCGAGCACGAACGGCTCTCGCAGTCCGGCCCGCATTCCTGGATGCCCGTACGCGACGGGGTCTTTGTGCGTATCGAGTCCGAGTTGGTCACGGGCCGCGAGATCACGGGCACACGCACCACCGGATGAGTGGGCGTTTCCGCATGCGTCCCCGGCCGGCAGTCCGACCGGACACGGTCAGGCGGATGGGGCGGTCCCCTCACCGGAAACCGCCGCCCCGGGCGTTGGGGACGATGCGGCATACGCGGCCGCGCGCGGGGTGCGACCGCCCTCGGGGCCCCGTCCCTGCGGTCGCTGTACGAGGCCGTCGAACGCCGTCACAGCAGCCGGATGCCGTTCACCGGCCGCCCCGTGCCTGAGGCGGGCCCGTCCCCGCCGGCCCCGGCCAGGTGCACGATGGCCAGCAGCTCGGGATCGTCCTCGGCGGGCAGCAGCCGGACGACGGGCACCCAGCCCAGGTGCGCCGCGGCCACCCGGAGATTGAAGACGGTCGCGCCCACAGAGAGGTGGCGGGCACGCAGGTCGGGAACGGTCATCGGAAGCCGCCGTCCGACGGCGGCACGGACTTCGACCGACCCGTTGTCCGCGTCCAGGCCGAACCGCCAGGGCTGCGTGTTGTGGATCGAGGGCGCGGCCACCGCCGCGGCCAGCAGGGTCCGGACCGCTGTGGCATCGATTTCCCAAGTCCGCATGGCGACTCTCCTTCACAAGCTCTCGCGTGTCACCCACCCCACCCTGCGGCACCCACGCCCCCGTGTCGTCCGTGCTCAGCCTTCGGTGTGGGCCAGCCACAGGTCGGGGCCGAAGACCTCGTAGCGGATGTGGCGCGCCGGGACCCCCGAGTCGAGCAGCTGTGCCCTGACGGCCCGCATGAAGGGCAGTGAGCCGCAGAGGTAGACATCAGTGCCGGCGGACAGCTTCAACCCCCTGAGGTCCATCAGACCGGAGTGGGCGCCGGGCTCGGCGGCGGCGTTCTGCTCGTACCAGAACTCTGCCCGGGCAGCGGGCAGGCGGCCCACCAGGCGGTGGGTGTCCGAGAGCAGGGCGTGGTCCGCCGGCGAACGATCGGCGTGCAGCACCGTGACCGGGCGGGTGGCTCCGGTCGCCGCGAGGTGTTCGAGCATGCCGACCATCGGGGTGCAGCCGATGCCGGCCGAGACCAGCAGCAGAGGGCTGTCGGCCTCGTCGAGGACCACATCGCCGAACGGAGCGGACAGGGTGAGCTCGTCACCGGCCCCGACGGTGCGGTGCAACTGGTTCGACACCTCGCCCTCGGGCGCGTCGGACAGGCTCGCCACCCGTTTGACGGTGACCCGGCGCAGCTGGTCGCCGGGGGCGCCCGACAGGCTGTACTGGCGCACCTGGTGTATGCCGTCGGGCATCCGCACCCTGACGCTGACGTACTGCCCGGCGCGGGCGGGCGGCACGGGATCCTCGTCGGCCGGGCGCAGCAGGAAGGACACCACGTCGGGGGTCTCCTCACGCCGTTCCACCACCGTCCACTTCCGCCACGGGTGACGGGGGTCGACCCGCGCCTGCTGATAGAGGCGGGCCTCCTGGGCGATCAGGGCGCCGGCCATGAGCCAGTACACCTCGTCCCAGGCGGCGGCCACCTGCGGCGTGACCGCTTCGCCGAGCACCTCCGCGATGGCACGGAAGAGGTACTTGTGGACGATCGTGTACTGGTCCTCGGTCACACCGAGCGCTGCATGCTTGTGGGCGATCCGGGAAAGCAGTGCGTCCGGCCTGGTCTCGGGATCGGCGAGCAGCGCCTGCGCGAAGGCGGCGATGGAACCGGCAAGAGCACGGCGCTGACCACCGGTGGCCTGGTTGCCGCGGTTGAACAGCCCGTCCAGCAGGTCGGGCTGCTCGGCGAACATGGTGCCGTAGAACCGAGCCGTGATCTCATCCAGAGCTCCGCCGACGGCAGGCAGGGTTGCGCGGACGACGGCGGCCGAATCAGGCGAAAGCATGGGTCTCCTCGACAATGCGGTGTGCAGGGGAACTGTGCTCACCATCCTGGCGGTCCGGGTACCGGGCCAGATGGGCCGATCGGCCTTCTCCGCGGGGCCGACCGGCTCGGGTGCACCCCGCCAGCCGGCAACGGACCCGCCGGCCGGGTCGCGCGAGCGCGGAGGCCCTACCGCCCCTCGTCCGGAACGGGCCGTGCGTGCGCGCCCGGTTCGCCGTGGCGGACGCCGGCGCCTGATGCGCGGGAGACTCCCCACGTCGGCGAGGCCCGCTCACGAGACGCGCAGCACATCCTTCACCGGGCGGCGGGGGGTGGCCGCCCAGAAACGCGTGTGGACCAGCAGCGCGATGGCCGCGCACCAGGCGCCGAGGAGCATCTGGTGCGTGTCCCGCACGACCGCCGACACGCCACGGGGCAGGCGGACGATGCCCGACTCCAGGCAGTGCAGGGTCAGATACCAGAACAGGGCGATGCTCACGACCCAGACCGCGGCGCAGTACGGGCACAGCTTGTCCAGCTCGTACAGCGACTGCCAGATCAGCCAGTGGACGGGCACCACCGCCACCACCGCCCCGGCGTCCAGTGCGAGCCAGAGCCGCCGGTGCAGGCGTGCTCCGGAGAGCACGGCCGTCCACGGTGAGCTGGAAGGAAGCGAGCCAGCCGACGGTCCCGGTCAGGAGCATGACCAGTCCCGTCCGGCGGCCGGCTCCGATCGGGCCGGCGCTTCGCGCGGCTCACCGGGAGCCGGAGGCCGACCGCTGCCGGCCCGGGGCCGCTGCCGGTGCGGCCCGCCTGCGGTAGACGAGATACGGCCGGACGAGGTAGCCGACCGGGGCGCTCCACACGTGCACCAGCCGGGTGAACGGCCAGGCGGCGAAGAGGAGAAAGGCGGTCAGGGCGTGCAGTTGGAACAGCAGGGGTGCCCCGATGATCGCCTCGGGCTGCGGCTGGAGGACGAACAGGCCGCGGAACCACACGGAGACGGTGGAGCGGTAGTCGTAGCCGGCGCCGAAGACGTTGTGGGCGGCGGTGGCGGTGATGCCGAGCAGGACGGTCGCCGACAGCAGGGGGAAGAGGAGCTTGTCGCTGCGGTCGGTGCCGAGGCGGACCGTGCGGTTCAGGAGCCGACGGGCGCACAGCATGCCGAGCCCGGCGACCATGGCGAGGCCCGCCACCGAGCCCGCCCAGACGGCGGTGGTGTGGTAGGTGTGCTCGGATATGCCGACGGCCTCGGTCCACGAGTCGGGGATGGCGAGTCCCACGACATGGCCGGCGATCACCATGAAGGCGCCGAGGTGGAACAGCGGGCTGCCCCAGCGTAGCCAGCGGTGTTCCAGGAGCTGGCTGGTATGGGTGGTCCAGCCGAACTGGTCCTGGCGGTAGCGCCAGACGTGCCCGACGACGAACACCGCGAGGCAGACGTAGGGGACGGCGACCCACAGCAGGAGGTCGGTGCCGCTCACCGCCTCTGCGGCCGACGGGGAGAGGGATGCGGCGTTCATCGGGTGCCTTCCATGCGGGTAGTGGTCGGATCGGCGGGCGGCACACGGGTCGGCGATGCGGCCATCGGCGGCACGAAGGTGCCCGGAGGGGCGAACGCCCCCTCCCCGTAAGTCCCGTAGGAATCGAGGCCGACTTCCTCGTCCGGCGGTCCCTCGGCGACGAGCTGGGCCACCGCCGCGCGGTCCGCGTCGGTGGGCGGCGGCAGCAGGGTGAGCAGCGCGGTCATGACGTGCCGGTACGGCGATTCGGCGTCGGCCAGCGCCCGGTGGATAAGCTCCAGCCCCCGCCGGTGCTGGCGCAGCGGTGCTTCGCCGCCGCCCGGGCCCATCAGAGCGGCGAACTCCAGCACGACCGGAAGGTGGTCGGGCAGTTCACCCCCTTCGATGTCCCAGCCGGTGGCGCGGTAGCGCTGGTTAGGGTGAGCAGGGTCATGCCGCGGCGGCGGGTGTCGCCGTGCAGGTAGTAGGTGAGGTAGAGGCTGCTCCTGCGGCGCAGGTCGAACGTCTCGACGTAGTGCCGCTCGAGGGCGTCCGTCTCCTGCCCCGTGAGCCAGGTGGTGAAGTGGGCCAGATGAGCGGCGGCGGGCGAGGGTGGCAGCGCCTCGATCGTGTCCGCCAACCCCGCGGCGGAGGCGGCGAGTTCCTCGTCCGGATACTGGAGCAGCAGAGAGCAGAGCCGTAGCAGCAGGGCACGCTCCTCCCTCTCTTCGGGCGTGAGCCGGGCCGGGCGGCGAACGGCCGCCCGGATGCGGGTGCGGACGAGGGCGGGAACGCTCGCGGGCAGCGGGCTCACGCGTGACCTCCGGTGGTCCTGCGGCGCAAGGTGGGGATGCCGAGCATCACCCGTCGGCCACCGGCCTCCGCGGGCTCGCCGGAGGACTCGACGGGGCAGCGTTCCTCCGCGGCGGTCAGCGCGGCGGCGTCTTCCCTGTGGGCTGCGGGGACGACGTAGCGGTCCTCGTACTTGGCTATGGCCAGCAGGCGGTGCAGGTCGGTGGCCTCCTGCGCGGTGAGGCCGACCGCCTTGAGCACGGCTTCGTCGCCGTCCTCGCCGAGGGTGCGCTCGCGCATGTAGGAGCGCAGGGCCGTGAGTTTCATCAGCACTCCGGCGACCACGTCGGCGTCCCCGGCGCTGAACAGCTCCGCCAGGTACTCCAGCGGGATGCGCAGCCGGGTGACGGCGGCGAAGACGTGGTCGGGGTCGTCCTGGTTTCCGCCCGCGGCGTCGACGGCGTCCAGGACGGGGGAGAGCGGCGGTACGTACCAGACCATGGGAAGGGTGCGGTATTCCGGGTGGAGCGGCAGCGCGACCCTGTACCGCGTGACGAGGTCGTACACCGGGGAGCGGCGGGCCGCGGCCAGCCAGTCCTCGGGGATCCCGGCTTCCCGTGCCGCCGCGATCACGTCGGGGTCGCGCGGGTCGAGGAAGACCCCGCGCTGGGCGTCGAGGAGGTCCTTCTCGTCGGGAGTGGCTGCGGCCTCGCCGACCCGGTCGGCGTCGTAGAGCAGCAGGCCGAGGTAGCGCAGCCGTCCGACGCAGGTCTCGGAGCAGACGGTGGGCTGGCCGGCCTCGATGCGCGGGAAGCAGAAGGTGCACTTCTCGGCCTTGCCGGTGACGTGGTTGACGTACACCTTCTTGTACGGGCACGCCGTCACGCACATCCGCCACCCGCGGCACTCGTCCTGGTCGACCAGGACGATGCCGTCCTCGACCCGCTTGTACATGGCCCCGGACGGACATGCCGACACACAGGCCGGGTTGAGGCAGTGTTCGCACAGACGCGGCAGGTGGAAGAGGAAGGTCTGCTCGAACTCGAACTTCACCTTCTCGGCCCACTCGCCGGTCAGGTTCGGGTCGCCACCGGCGTTCTCGGGAGCCCCGCCGAGGCCGTCCTCCCAGTTCGCGCCCCAGGTGATGGCGGTGGGCTCGCCGGTGAGGACGGAACGGGGGCGGGCTACGGGCATGTCCTTGCCCGCCGGGGCGTTGACGAGGTTGTCGTAGTCGTAGGTGACCGGCTCGTAGTAGTCCTCGATGGACGGCAGGTCGGGGTTGGAGAACAGCGAGAGGAGCTGCTTGACCCTCCCCCCGGAGCGCAGGACGAGACGCCCGCGCCTGTCCAGCATCCAGCCGCCCTTCCAGTGCTCCTGGTCCTCGTAGCGGCGCGGGTAACCGACACCGGGCTTGGTCTCGACGTTGTTGAACCAGGCGTACTCGACACCCGTGCGGTTGGTCCACGTCTGCTTGCAGGTGACCGAGCAGGTGTGGCAGCCGATGCACTTGTCGAGGTTCATCACCATCGCGATCTGTGCCATGACGCGCATGTCAGTACTCCACTTGCTGGCTGCGGCGGCGGATGACGGTGACCTCGTCGCGCTGGTTGCCGGTCGGGCCGTAGTAGTTGAAGGCGTAGGTGAACTGGGCGTAGCCGCCCGCGAGATGCGTGGGCTTGAGCAGGAGACGGGTGAGCGAGTTGTGGATGCCGCCCCGCACGCCGCTGACCTCGGTCTTCGGAACGTTCACGTTGCGGTCCTGGGCGTGGTGCATGTAGACGGTGCCCTCGGGCATGCGGTGGGTGACCACGGCGCGGGCGGCGACGACGCCGTTGCGGTTGTACGCCTCGATCCATTCGTTGTCCTTCACGCCGATCTTCTCGGCGTCGGCGGTGGACATCCAGATCGTCGGGCCGCCGCGGGACAGGTCGAGCATGTACTTGTTGTCCTGGTAGTTCGAGTGGATGGACCACTTGGAGTGCGGGGTCAGGTAGCGGACGGTGACCTCGGCGCGCCCGTCGTCGTGCAGGTGTTGGTCGCCGTAGTGCCGTGGTGAGTTCAACGGGGGCCGGTAGACGGGAAGTTGCTCGCCCAGCTCGGCTATCCAGTCGTGCTGGACGAAGAAGTGCTGGCGTCCGGTGAGCGTGTGCCACGGCTTCTTGTGCTCGGTGTTGATGACGAACGGCGAGTAGCGGCGTCCACCCGTCTCCGAGCCCGAGATGGCGCCGCTGAGCGGTGAGTACCTCGACTACGACGAGCTGTCGGCGGCGTACGACCGCGTCCTGGACTGGCTCGCGCGGACGTACGTCGACGCGCTCAACGTCATCCACTACATGCACGACAAGTACGCCTACGAGCGCATCGAGATGGCGCTGCACGACTACCCCGTCCACCGCTTCATGGCCTGCGGCATCGCCGGTCTGTCCGTCGCCGTGGACAGTCTGTCCGCCGTCAAGCACGCCCGTGTCAAGGTCTTCCGCGATCGGACGGGGCTGGCTGTGGACTTCCGGACCGAGGGGGAATTCCCGGTGTACGGAAACAACGACGACTGTGCCGACGGCATCGCCGTCGACCTGGTGGAGTCGTTCATGGCGAAGGTGCGCGAGCACCCCGCCTACCGCGACGCGGAGCACACCCAGTCCGTGCTGACCATCACCTCCAACGTCGTGTACGGCAAGCACACCGGCAACACCCCCGACGGCCGGCGCGCCGGACAGCCCTTCGCCCCCGGCGCCAACCCGATGAACGGCCGCGACAAGCACGGAGTGGCCGCCTCCGCCCTCTCGGTGGCCAAGCCGCCCTACGACGCCGCACGGGACGGCATCTCCCTGACCACCACGATCACCCCGGAAGGGCTGGGGCACGTCCCCGGGGAACGGGCCGGTCACCTGGTCGGCATCCTCGACGCCTACGTGTCCGCGGGCGGCTTCCACATGAACGTCAACGTGTTGAGCCGGGCCGTGCTGGAGGACGCCATGGAGCACCCGGAGAACTATCCCGAGCTGACCATCAGGGTCTCCGGCTACGCGGTGAACTTCGTCCGCCTGACCCGCGAGCAGCAGCTCGACGTGATCAGCCGCACCTTCCACGGAGCACTGTGAGCACCGTGACGACAGGCCGGATCCACTCCTGGGACCTGTCCACCGGCGTGGACGGTCCCGGGACCCGGTTCGTGCTCTTCGTGAGCGGCTGCCCGCTGCGCTGCCTGTACTGCGCCAATCCCGACACCTGGTACATGCGCGACGGACGGGAGGCCACCGTCGACGAGGTGATGGCTGAGATCGGCAAGTACCAGGGCTTCATCACCACGGCGGGGGGCGGGGTCACTGTCACCGGTGGTGAACCTCTGCTCCAGTCGGCCTTCACCGCGGCGGTCCTGCGCCGCTGCAAGCAGGCCGGTCTGCACACGGCCCTCGACACCTCGGGCCTCCTGGGCGTCCGGGCCTCGGACGAGCTCCTCGCCGACACCGATCTGGTACTCCTCGACATCAAGTCCTTCGACATCACCACCTACAGGAAGCTGACCGGCGGCGCACTCGCTCCCACCCTCAGCTTCGTGACCCGTCTGGAGAGCCTGGGCAAGCGCGTGTGGATCAGGTACGTCCTGGTGCCCGGCTGGACCGACGACGAGATCGCCGTCGGCGGACTCGCCGCGTTCCTCTCGGGCCTGGGCTGCGTGGAGCGGGTCGACGTCCTGCCGTTCCACAAGCTCGGCGCCGCCAAGTACGACGCACTGGGCATCCCCTTCCCTCTGCGTGACACGCCGATTCCCGACCCGGCGCTGGTGGACCGGGTACGGGGTCAGTTCCGCGAGCATGGGCTCGCGGCCCATTGACGCGGGCGAAAGTGGGGCCGACCGGCCCTGGTCCTGGGCGTCCGACAAGATGAGGATGCCAGCACAGGACGAGGCATAAGAGGAGCGGTCGATGGCGTACGGCGAGCAGGACGGCAGCACGGGCGGTCCGATCAGGGTGTTCCTGCTGGACGACCACGAGGTGGTACGGCGAGGGGTGCACGACCTCCTGGAGGACGAACCGGATATAACGGTCGTCGGAGAGGCGGCGACGGCGGAGCAGGCATTGGTGAGGGTTCCCGCTCTGCGACCCGACGTGGCCGTCCTCGACGTGCGTCTGCCCGACGGCGACGGGGTGACCGTCTGCCGTGAACTGCGCTCGACCATGCCGGACCTGGCCTGCCTGATGCTCACCTCCTTCGACGACGAGGAAGCACTCCTGGACTCGATCATGGCGGGAGCCGCCGGCTACGTCCTGAAGCAGATCCAGGGATCGGACCTGGTCACGGCCGTGCGGACGGTGGCCCGTGGCCAGTCGCTGCTGGACGCGAGCGCCACGGCCAAGCTCATGGCACGGCTGCGGGGCGGTCAGCCGGCCGAGGAGCCGGAGATGCTGCCGGGGCTGACCGACCGCGAGCGCGAGATCCTCGACCTGATCGGGGAAGGGCTGACCAACCGGCAGATCGGGCAGCGGCTGTACCTCGCGGAGAAGACGGTGAAGAACCACATCTCCCGCCTGCTCGCCAAGCTCGGCGTGGAGCGCCGCGTCCAGGCCGCGGTCATCGCCACCCAGGCTCGCGACCGTATGCGACCCGAAGGGCGCTGAAGGCGATGGCCCGGCCGGGGGGCCCGCACGGCTGCGACGGTCCCTCGTCCCGCTCCTGTTCGAGCCGTTACTGTGGTGGTGCACGGGACGGTTGCCGACAGGCGGTGTGGCGTTGGAGGAGTAGCGGGTGGAGAACGCCGAAGGAGCCGCCGAGGCACGGGTACGACTGCCGCAACTGCGACTGGACGAGTTGCTGGAGGAGCTGCAGGCCCGGCTGGACGCGGCGCGCGGGACCCGGGACCGGGTTCACAGCCTGCTGGAGGCCGTGCTGTCGGTCGGTCGCGAGCTGGACCTTGAGCAGGCGCTGCGCAGCATCGTGGAGGCCGCGGCGGCACTGGTCGACGCCGAGTACGCCGCGCTCGGGGTGATCGGCCCGGACGGTAAACGGCTGTCGGCTTTCCATACGGTGGGTGTGGACGAGGAACAGATCGCGAGGATCGGACCCTACCCGGAAGGCCACGGCATCCTGGGCGAGCTGATCCGCCACCCCGAGCCCTTGCGTCTGCCCAAGCTCTCCGAGCACCCGGCCTCCTACGGCTTCCCGGCCCACCACCCGCCGATGAACACCTTCCTCGGCGTCCCCATCCGGGTGCGTGACCATGTCTTCGGCAACCTGTACCTGACGGAGAAGCGCGGCGGGAAGCAGTTCGACGAGGACGACGAGTCGGTGCTCGCCACGCTGGCCGTGGCGGCCGGTGTGGCCATCGACAACGCCCGCCTCTACGAGGAGTCCCGGCTGCGTGAGCGCTGGCTGGAGGCGAACGCGGAGATCACCCACACGTTGATGTCCGGTGCCGACCAGGGCGGGGTGCTGCCGCTGATCGCGGAGCGGGCCAGGGAGATCACCGCTTCGGCGCTGAGCGTCGTGGCCTTGCCGGTGAGCGGGACGGACACACTCGCCGTGGAACTCGCGATAGGCCAGGACGCCGACGTATGGCGGGGAGTCGTCCTGCCGGTGGAAGGCACTCTCGTCGGGCAGGCGTTCGCTCGCCGGGCTCCTGTCAGCACCGCGGACGTTTCACGTGACTTCCCGATCTCGGTCGGCCCGCCGCGCTTCGACGGGCTGGGACCGGCCGTCGCCGTGCCGATCGGCTCGCGCGACGAGGCGCAGGGGGTGGTCCTGCTGGTCCGGCAGTCGGGCGGCCGGGAGTTCACCGGGAAGGAGACCGAGTCGCTCCAGGTCTTCGCCGCGCAGGCCGCCGTCGCGATGGAGCTGGCGGAACGCCGCCAGGACGCCGAGCAGATCACGCTGCTGGAGGACCGCGACCGGATCGCACGCGACCTGCACGACCTGGCCATCCAACGGCTCTTCGCCACCGGCATGACGCTGCAGAGTGCTGGGCGGCGCGTCCAGGACGACGTGGCTTCCGAGCGGATCCTGCGGGCGGTGGACGACCTCGACGAAACCATCAAGATCATCAGGTCGACGATCTTCGGCCTCCGCGCCCGCGACGACGACGCGGCGCCCGGCCTGCGCTCCCGCGCGGTACGCGCGATCGGTGAGGCAGCTCCCCTTCTGGGCTTCGCCCCCAGCGTCCGTATGGAGGGCCTGCTCGACACGCACGTGCCCGGTCGGACCGCCGACCACGTCATGGCCGTCCTCACCGAGTCCCTGACCAACATCGCCCGGCACGCCCACGCCGACCGCGCCGACGTGGTGCTGGACACCGACGGCAAGCAGGTCCGCCTGACGGTCACGGACAACGGCGTCGGCATCCCGGCCGGTGGCCGCCGCAGCGGCCTGGCCAACATGGCGGAACGCGCACGGACGCTCGGCGGCGACATGGTGCTGGAGAGCCCGGAAGGAAAGGGGGCGCGGCTCGTGTGGCATGCTCCCCTGGGGCAGTCCTCGGGCGCTGCGGAGGGCGCCCGGCCCGCCTCGTGACGCGCCGCTCAGCTGCTGAGCGGACCCTCGGCCCCTGTTCCGGGGGCCGCTGACGGGCGAGGCGGCGGCTTGCCCGGCCATCGGCTCACAGCGCGGAAGCCCCGGCGACGAGACGTGGGCCCGCTGCGCCGCCAGCGGTTCCCGGCGGCCAGGTCGACGTCCGTCCCATTGCGGCTCTCCCCTTCTCCTGTGGCACACGGCGACCGCCTCCGGCAGGGGCTGGATCGACGGTGGTTCGCCCACCGAGGGATTCCTCGCGCATGTCGCTGTCGGTCCGATGGAGTCGACGTTCCACGTGTGGGCGGGTGCGGCCTGGGCGTACTGGCTGTTCATGCTGGGTCTGCTCGGTGTCGGGTTGGCTCTGACGGCGGGGGTGGCGCTGCGTCCGGCGGCGCTCGCGGGAACGCTGATGATGGCGTTGATGTGGGTCGCGGAATGGCCGCCCGCGCAGCACCTGTCGGACGGGTCGGCGAGCATGTCGACGAACCCGTTCGCCGACTACCACCTGGTCTACGCCGTGATGCTGATCGCTCTGGCCGCTGTCTCGGCCGGTGACATGTTCGGTCTGGGGCGGCTGTGGGCCCGGCTCCCGGTCGTCCGTGACCACGGGTGGCTGCGCTGAACACGGCTGGTGGGGCGGGTCCGCCGACGGGCCCGTTTCACCAGCCCGTCGGCAGGGACCGTCGGCTCTCTTCCGGGACCAGCGGCCCCCTGCCCGTGGGGCCGCCGCAAGACACGCTGAGAACAGACCGAATGACACAGGAGGTGGGCAGCATGGCCCGCTCGATCACCGTAGGACTCGACGGCTCGCCCGAGAGTCGGGCAGCAGCTGAGTGGGCGGCCCGCGAAGCGGCGCTGCGGGAGCGGCCGGTACGGCTGCTGCACGTGTGGCAGCCGGTGCCGGGGCCCATGGCCGAGGCCCCGCCTCTCGGCACCGAGACACGTCAGCACTGGACCGAGCGGATTCCCCGGGAAGCCGCGCAGGGGCTGATACTGCGTCACCCCGGCGTGGAGGTGGCCACCGAGCAGCGGACTGCTCCTGCCGTGGCGTGAGAAGTACCCGGATGTGGAGGTGGCCGAAGTCACTCGGCTCGGCAGTACCGCCGGCCTCCTGATCGACGCCTCGCGTGACGCCTCCCTCGTCGTCGTGGGTCGGCGCGTGCGCCGCAGCCCCTTCGGCGCACGCATCGGTGCCGTCGCCCACGCGGTCATGCACCACGCCGTCGCGCCGGTCGCCGTCGTCGCTCACGACTGACGCGCGGACACGCCTGCTGCCACGACGGCCACCGGACTCCTGTCCGCGCCGGACGGGCATTGCCGTGACCGAAGGGGCCACCACCTTGCACGGCCGGCTGGAACGCGGGAGTGGGACCGATGTCGCCGTGGTCCTGACCCGCAAGACCGACGGAGTACGTCCGCCTCTTCCGACCTGGTCCGTGCCGTCGACGGCACGGTCGTCGCTTTCGAGGCCGACGAGGTCGACACCGCGGCGCACTCCGGCTGGAGCGTCGTCGTCACCGGTCTCGCCTCTGTGGTGACCGACCCCGACGAGCACGAACGCCTGGTCCGCACCGGTCCCCGCTCCTGGGTGCCCTGGCCCGAGGTCTTCGTCCGTATCGAGCCGGAACTGGTCACCGGCCGGGAACTCGTCGGCGGGCGCACCCTCTACGGAGTGAACCTGCCCTCGTGAGCCCTCGTGAGCCCTCGGGTGCGCCCGGACACCGGCCCCCACCTTCCGCCGACACGAGATCGTCCTGCCTACGCAGGAGCTTCGTGGCGGTGTCCCTCCGGTCGGCCCGACCAGCCTCTTCTGATCTCTGCCCGGAGCACCGGCGGTTCACGAGCCAGGTCCGTACGAGCCGTCCATGATCCAGACTGCCTGCCGGCGATCGGCGTTGCGCCGATCGCCCTTCCCGACCCTCCGAGCTCCGCGGATGGCTGTGGGCCGAAGGGCCCTCACCGGCAGTCCGGTAGTCCTCGCGCACGGGCCTCCCACGGGTACGGGTGGCACCTCGGTGCGGGCCCGTCGGCTCTGCCGGGGAGGGGCGGCGGGAGCCAGGATGAGGGAGACCGAGGAGGAGTTGCCATGAGTGGTCTCAGGACCAGCGAAGAAGTCGACGTCCAGGTGCGGAACCGAGGGCAGGTGCTGGACGAGGCGGAAGCCTACGCCCGGAGGAAGGTGCTCGTGGTGATCAGCCAGGTGAGCGAACCGGTCCTCTCGGCCCGCGTGAAGCTCACGCAGGCAGCCAATGCTTCGGCGGCCCGTCCGGCTACGGCTCAGGCCGTGGTGGACGTCAACGGCAGGCCGGTGCGGGCCCATGTCGCCGCGACCACCATGTTCGAGGCCGTCGATCTCCTGCAGGAACGCCTGACCGCGCGCATCGCCCGGGCACGGCGGTACAGGGCGCGCGGATCGCGCGGTGGCGGCCCGGACGACCGGACGTGGCGAGACGGCTCGTGTCATGAGCACCGCCCGCACCGCCAGCACCTTCCGGCCGAAGAGCGCCGCGTCATCCGGCACAAGTCGTTCAGCCTGACCCGGCAGACACCGCAGGACGCCGTGATCGACCTGGAGGCCATGGACCACGCCTTCTGGCTCTTCACCGACCTGGCCTCAGGACACGACAGCGTGGTCTATCGGGACGCTGTCGGCGGCCGGCACCGTATGGCGTCGCTCGGGACCACCGGCCGACAACGGGACTTCGAGGTCCGCTGAGCGTCAGCACGGTTCCCGTCCCCGCGAGCGATGTGGACGGGGCCGCCCAGCGACTGCGCCTGACCGGCCTGCCCTTCGTCTTCTTCCACGACACCGGCACCGGCCGGGGCAGCGTGCTCTACCACCGTTACGACGGCCACTACGGACTGATCACCCCGGCCCTGTAGGGGGACCATCTCACCGCCGTACCGCCCGTTCCGGCTCTCCCGGGATCGGACAGCTCGCGGTCGACGGCCCGCGCACCGCCGCCAGGCACCGCGTCCGGGCCGTTGCCCTGCCCTCGCCTTCGCTCTGCCGCCGCTCCTCGACCAGACGTACCCCTTGCTCGGAGGAAACCATGTCACGACGTACCGTCATCGCCGCTGTGGACGGCTCCGCCGAGTCGCTCGCCGCAGCGGCGTGGGCTGCCCGAGAGGCCCGCCTGCGCGGTCTGCCCCTGCACCTCCTCCATGCCCGGCAGGACCGTTCGCCGCTCTTCAGCCCCGCCCTGTCGGGGGGCATGGGCCCCACACCCGACGGAACCACCATGACCCGGCACGGGGCGGAGCGCGTCCTTGCTGAGACGGCCGATCGGATGGGGGAGGGGTACCCCGACCTCGACGTCAGCGTCCAGCAGGTGATCGGGCGCCCCGCGGAGGTGCTGCTCTCCGCGACGGAGCGGGCGGAGGTCCTGGTGATGGGATCGCGAGGGCTCGGTGCCCTCGGTGGTTTCCTGGCCGGATCGGTGTCCACGCCCGTCATCGCACGTGCTGAGCGTCCGGTTGTCGTCGTGCGGCCCGGCGAACGGGTCGAGGACGAGGCCGGTGGCAGCGCGGCCGGCAGGCAGTACCTCGACGTGGTGCTCGGCCTCGACCTCTCCCGGCCGTGTGACGAGTTGATCTCCTATGCCTTCGAAGCCGCCACCGCTCGCGCGGCCGGGCTGCGGGTCGTCCATGGCTGGACCGCCCCGGCCGTCTTCGACCACGACCCCGCAGCCGCCGACCCCGGCCACCGTGTCGCCAGGGGACTGCGCGAAGTGAGCGCGCTCACAGACGTACTGCGGCCGTGGCGCGGCACGTTCCCGCAGGTCGAGGTCACGGAACAGTGTGTCGTCGGCAGGGCCGCCCACCACCTCGTGGACGCCTCCGCGGACGCCTCACTGGTGGTGGTGGGGCGGCGTATACGCCGGGCACCGTTCGGCACGCACGTCGGGCCGGTCACGCACGCGGTGCTGCACCACGCCGCCTCCCCGGTGGCAGTGGTCCCCCACCTGTGAGCGCGGTCGGCGCGACGCGGACGGAGAGACCGCCGGAGCCGGCCGTCTCCGCTTCCCTGGCACACCGGCTCCCCGAAGCGGTCCTTCCGGCGTTCGCGCCGTCCACCGCGACCCGAGAGCGGTTCGAGGTCCCACCGGCCGGCACAACCAGGGCCGCTCAGGCCCACACCAGGGACGATCGGCCCCAGCGCCGTTCGCCGGACCCGTGTGAGGCTCACACCATCACACCATCACGTCCTCTGGGATCTCCCCTCCCAGCGGCAGCATCAGGAGGCAACATGTCCGGCACCATCACCGTAGGACTGGACGGGACCGACCACGCCTCCGCGGCGGCCGATTGGGCCGCGGAAGAGGCGGAGCGGCGGGGATCGGCCCTGCGCCTGGTGCACGCCTGGGTCTGGCGCCCCACCGACGTTGCGTACGTCGGAGACCGGGCGGCCGAGGAGCGCTGGGTGCGCAACATGCTCGACGAGGCCCGGTCCCGCGTGGCCAGGGAGCATCCGGCCCTGGACGTCACGACCGACCTGATCGTCGACGACCCGGTGCCCACCCTCCTGGCCGAAGCCGCACGCGCCGACATGCTGGTGCTGGGATCGCGCGGTTACGGCACCCTGACCGGCTACCTGCTCGGTTCCGTCTCGATGAAGGTGCTGCGCCAGGCGGCCGGGCCGGTCGTCATGGTCGGGAAGCCGCATTCCGCCACGCCCCGGCACGCTCAGGAAGTGGTGGTCGGCGTGGAACCCGGGCAGATCGGTGACGCGGTCATGGAGTTCGCCTTCTCAGCCGCGGCCGAACGCGGCGCGACCCTGCGTGCCGTGCACGCCTGGAGCGTCCCGACGACCCTCGCCTGGAGTCCGGGTTCGCTGTATCTGGTCGAAGAGGCGAACGGTCTGGAGCAGATCAACAGGGAGGTCCTGGCCGAGACCCTCAAGCCGTGGCGCGACAAGTACCCGCAGGTCGAGGTCGTCGAGCACTTCGAGATCGGCTCTGCCTCCGAGGTCCTGCTGTCCAACAGCGCCGGCGCCGGCCTCGTGGTCGTCGGGCGTCGCAGCCACGAGGCGGGCCTGCGACGCCTGGGTCCGGTCACCCACGCCGTTCTGCACCACGCCACAGCCCCCGTGGCGGTCGTGCCTCACGACTGTCCTCCCGGGTAGGACCGCCGCCCGCATCCCCTCGCCGTGCGGACGAAGGAGCGTGCGATGTCTCCTCTCCCGCGTCGGCCGGAGCGGCCCGGCCGGACCGCCGGCTCGCGCCCGGGCCGGGCGGTACCCGCCCGGTGCCGCTCGACCTGGCGCGGCTGTGGCCGTCCGCTTCCGGCCGTCCGGGCCCCTTATGACTGCGGCTGAGTGCCCCGGAGCGCCCGTCCACCCACACTGATAGGGCCGGTCGGCCCCTGCGGGGGACCAGCGGCCCCTGCCCCGAGAACCTGCCGAACGCGACGCTGGAACCAGAGCATCCCGACACCGAGGAGAACATCATGGCCCGCGCGATCACCGTAGGACTCGACGGATCGGCCGAGAGCGCAGCCGCCGCGGAATGGGCGGCGCGCGAGGCGACGCTGCGTGACCTGCCGGTACGGTTGATCCACGTGTGGATGCCGGTGCCGGAGCCGATGGCCCAGGCCCCGCTCCTGGGAGCGGAGACCCACCAGCACTGGACCGAGCGGGTGCCCCGCGAGGCCGCCGCGGGGCTGGGACTGCGCCACCCAGGGGTCGAGGTGAGCACCGAGCAGCTTACCGGGACGCCGGCCGAGGCCCTCGTGGAAGCCGCCCACGACGCGGAACTGCTGGTCCTGGGGTCCCGGGCGCTGAGCGGGCTCGGCGGATTCCTCGTGGGCTCCGTCGGACAGTCCGTGATCGCCCGGACCGAGGTGCCCGTGGTCCTGGTGCGCGCCGGGGAACAGGCCACCGACGAGCACGTCATGGACCCTGTCGGCATTCCGTCCGCCGCCACCGCGTTCCGGCCCGTCGTCCTCGGCCTGGGCAGTCCCGACGACACCGTCATCGCTTTTGCCTTCGAGGAGGCACGGCACCGGGAGACCGCCTTGTACGTGGTCCAGGCCTGGGACACGTGGCCCTACGCCGTCTACACCATCGGGCCGGGTTTCGAGCACCACGAGGGGTTCACCCGACAGCAGGCCGACGCACTCGCCGAGACCCTGCGTCCCTGGCGGCAGAAGTACCCGGACGTCGAGGTCGTCGAGATGTCCCGCCCGGGCAGCGCCGCCACTCACCTGATCGATGCCTCCCGTGACGCCTCCCTCGTCGTCGTGGGCCGGCGTGTACGCCGTAACCCCTTCGGCACCCACATCGGTGCCGTCACCCACGCGGTGCTCCACCACGCCACCGCGCCCGTCGCCGTCGTCGCACACGACTGACGCACATCCGGACACAGGAGAACGAGGACATCATGAAAGCAGCGGTCGTACGGGAATTCGGTCAGCCCTTGGTCATCGAGGAGCGCCCCGACCCCGAGCCCGGCCCCGGACAGGTCCGTGTCCGCGTGGAGGCGTCAGGGCTGTGCCACACCGACATCCACGCCGCGCACGGCGACTGGCCCGTCAAGCCCACCCCGCCGTTCGTGCCCGGTCACGAAGGTGTCGGCCTCGTGGAGAAGCTCGGCGAGGGTGTCACCCATCTCGCCGTCGGTGAAAGGGTCGCCGTGCCGTGGCTCGGCAGCGCGTGCGGGCGGTGCGAGCACTGCCTGTCGGGGTGGGAGACGCTGTGCGAGAGCCAGGTCAACACCGGTTACGGCTGCGACGGCGGATACGCCGAGAAGATGCTGGCCTGGGCCGACTTCGCCCAGCTGGTGCCCGAGGGCGTCAGCGCCATCGACGCGGCCCCGCTGACGTGCGCGGGCGTCACCACCTACAAGGCCCTGAAGGTCGCCGGCGTCCGGCCCTCACAGCTGGTCGCCATCTCCGGCGTGGGCGGTCTCGGCCATCTGGCGGTGCAGTACGCGAAGATCGCCGGTGCCACCGTCGCCGCCATCGACGTCACCGACGAGAAGCTGGAACTCGCCCGGGAACTGGGCGCCGACATCCTCATCGACGCCCGTACCCAGGACGTCGGGGCGGAGTTGAAGCGGCACGGCGGCGCCCACGCCGCCCTCGCTCTCGCCGTCAGTCCGGCCGCCTTCGAAGCCGTCAACGCGGGTCTGCGGCGCGGCGGGAAGCTCGTCATGGTGGCCCTGCCCGCGCACGGCACCATCCAGGTGCCCATCTTCGACACCGTGCTGAACGGCACGTCGGTGATCGGCTCCATCGTCGGCACCCGCCAGGATCTCGCGGAGGTCTTCCAGCTCCACGCGGACGGCCGGACGAAGGTCATCCAGGAGACCCGCCCGCTCTCCGCCGTCAACGAATCGATCGACGAGGTCCTGCGCGGCCAGGTCAAGGCCCGCATCGTCTTCGACCTCGGCGCGGGAGGCTGAGAGCGATGAACCTGCCCCTGGTCGTCGGCGTCGACGGCTCCGAGGCCAGCCTGCGGGCCGTCGACTGGGCGGCCGACGAGGCCGCCCTGCGCCGGGCGCCCCTGCGCATCGTGTACGCCTCCCTGTGGGAGCGCTACGAGGGGCCCGCACTCGCGCGCGAAATCGGCAGCTCGTCCGGCCGTGTCGCCGCGGAGGACATCCTCGCGGCTGCGGCCCTGCGGGCGCTGCGTCATCATGCCGAGCTGCACGTGACGACCGACGACGTGCTGGAGGAGCCTGAGCACGCCCTCGTGCGCGAAAGCCGCGACGCGTCCGCCCTGGTCGTAGGCACTCGTGGACGCAGCGGTCTCGCAGATCTGCTTCTGGGCTCCGTCAGCCTGACCGTGGCCGCACAAGCGGACTGCCCGGTCGTCGTGATCCGTGGCAACCACGGCAACCGCGCTGTCGGCCGAGGTCAGGACCACATCGTCGTCGGAGTGGCCGACGCGCCGACAGCGGCAGTGCGCTTCGCCTACGCGGAGGCGAAGCGGCGCGATGTCGCGTTGGAGGCGGTACGGGCGTGGCGGTGCCCCATGCACGAGACGGTCGACCACCCTCTGCTCACGGGTGATCCCGAGCGCGTGTACGAGGAACGGGCGGCCAGGGAGCTGGAGCAAGCCCTCGCCGACGCTCCCGTGGAGGTTCGGCTGCGGCGGCGCACGGTGGAGGGCCCCGCCCGCAGGGTCCTGCTGGCCGCTTCGCGAGACGCCGGCCTCCTCATCGTGGGCCGGCGGCGTCCCGGCCGGCTGGGGCCTCATCTGGGACGGGTCGCCCACACGGTCCTGCACCACTCCGGCTGCCCTGTCGTGGTCGTGCCCGAACGGGAGTGAAGGCACACGCTCCGACGCCGGACGACGGGCGGACCGGCTCCTGCCGGGCGGTGGGGTACCCCCCTTCGCGACACATCTCGGGGATGCGGATGGCGCTGGGCTCCGAGCGGGGCAGGGGCGAGCTGCGGGGCACGGGGGCTCCGGGCTCGCCGGTGAGTGCGGCGCGGGCGGTGTCAGGTGGGACCGTCGATCTGTTTGTGCGTCAGCTGAGGTGGTCCGCCGGTCGACCGGCGGACCACCTCAGCTGACGCGTGGAGCGCGACACGGCCGACAGCGTGCGAAGGGCGTGCCCACGGCCGAATTCGCCGCGGCGGCGGCCCGTTCCGAGCGGCCGGGCCGCCCAGCCCTGGCCCGCTCCGTCGCAGGCTCGCGGGGTGTCCTCCTGGGCTGCACGCCGCCCCCGTGCGTGGGGCGTGGTGCCGTCCGGCCTCTGGCGGATCAGGACACGGGCGCGCGGCGGCGCGGTGAGTGCCTCGCACCGGACGGGCGTCGTCCGGTGAAGCGGGTGATGACGGGGCCGACCACGGCGAGCAGGAGGACATAGGCGGCGACGAGGGCGCCGAGCCGGTCATGACCGGTGCCCATGAGGCCGATGATGACGATGGAGAACTCGCCCCGGGCGATGAGCGCGGTACCCGCCCGCAGCCGTCCTCGGCGTCCCACTCCTTCGCGGCGCGCCGCGTACCACCCGGACGCCACCTTCGTCGCGGCGGTCACCACGGCCAGGAGCAGGGCGACCGGAAGCACCGGCAGCAGCGAGTCCGGTGGGATCGACAGGCCGATGGCGAGAAAGAACACCGCGGCGAACAGGTCTCGCAGCGGGCTCAGTACCTTCCGTGCCCGGTCGGCCGCTTCGCCCGTGAGGGAGAGCCCGATCAGGAAGGCGCCGACCGCCGCCGAGACGTGGACGGCCTCCGCGAGGGCCGCCACGACCAGCGTCACGCCGAGGACGCGCAACAGCAGCTGCTCCGCGTCGGGGTGCGACAGCAGTCGCCCCAGGTGATGCCCCCACCAGTAGGACATGGCGAGCGCCACCGCGACGGCGCCCAGGGCGAGCAGCACTCCCAGCAGGGCCTGCTGCCACGTCCCTCCGGCAGCCACCACGGCGAGCAGCGGAAGGTACGCGGCCATCGCGAAGTCCTCCAGCACCAGCACGGACAGCACTGCCGGGGTCTCCCGGTTGCTCATCCTCCGCAGGTCGCCCAGGAGCCGGGCGATGATTCCCGAGGAGGAGATGTAGGTCACCCCGGCGAGCGCCAGGATCCCTCCGGCGTCCAGCCCGAGCAACCATCCCGCCACCGCACCGGGGGTCGCGTTCAGTACGAGATCGACCCATGCCGAGGGCAGGTGGCGGCGCAGACTGACCGTGAACTCCGGCACGGTGAACTCGAGACCGAGTACCAGCAGCAGAAGGACGACGCCGATGCCCGCGCCGGTCTCCACGAAGGAACCGGCTGCCGGGACCGGGGCGATGCCTCCCTCGCCCAGCGCCAGGCCGGCCAGGAGATACAGCGGGACCGGAGACAGCGCGAAGCGCCGCGCCAGCGTGCCGAGCAGGCTCAGGCAGGTGAGGATGATGCCCAGCTCCAGCAGCAGGGCGACCGAGATGTGCATCCGCTCAGCCTCGGACGAGCTGGTCCACTGCGGCGATTCCCTCGCGGGTCCCGATCACCACCAGTACGTCCCCCGCTCTGAGGACCTCCTCCGGACCGGGGGACGGGATGACCTTCTCACCACGGACGATCGCGACGATCGACGCGCCCGTCCGTGTCCGCGCCCTGGATTCTCCCAGCGGGCGGCCGACGAGCGGGGTGCCGGCGACCACCTCTACCTGCCCGGCGCTGAGCCCGGGCACTTCTTTGGTCAGATCCGCGAACCGCTCGGCGATGCGCGGCGCGCCCAGGATCTCGGCGAGGACGTCGGCCTCCTCGCCGGTGAGCCGGAACACGGCCCGTGCCTGATCCGGGTCCTCTTCTCCGTAGACCGCCAGTTCGAAATCGCCCGCGCGTCGTGCGATCACACCGACCTTGTCGCCCTCCAGATTGACGAACTCGTAGAGCAGTCCCACACCCGGCAGTAGCACTTCGTTGACGTCCACCTGCACTCAATCCCGTCCGCCGTGAAATCGCTGTCGTGCGGCTCGGGGCCCGACCGCCGTGCCCTGGGTATTCGGCATCCGAGGGCGGCGGCTCAAGCTCCGGCCTCGGCCGCGGAGGCCCATGGTCGCTCTCGCTTGCGTTGCGCTCGGGTCGGCAGGGCCGGAGGGCCCCGCAAGAAGGGCCGGACGGGCCTCCGGACGACAACTGGCTCCGGCCCGGGCGGCCGGCAGCGGCTGTGTCAAAGGAGTGTGTCAGGCCGGTCGGCCCTGGAAGTGGCCCATACGCCCCATGGCAGGAGGAGCATGTGCGGGGTGGGCTGGGACACGAGAGTCAGGCAGTCCGGACGTAGGAGGCATGATGAGTGGTCTGGTGGTCGTGGGTGTGGACGGGTCGGAGTCGAGTTTCGCCGCGGTGGAGGCGGCGGCTCGGGAGGCGTGGGCGCGGGGGGCAGCGTTGCGGGTGGTGCACGCGCTGGTCTGGCCGGTCACGTACGTCCTTCTTCGCCCGTCTCCGGGGGGCACGTCGCCGTTGGGGCCGCCGCCGATGGACCCGTCCGAGGACGGGCTTCGGAAGATGGCCGGGGGGCTGGTGGCCGAGGCGGTCGGACGTGCGCGGACGGCGGCGCCGGATGTCGAGGTCAGCCACGCCGTGGTGACCGGCGAACCGTTCACCGTTCTGGAGGCGGAGACCCGTGCGGCCGAACTGGTCGTGGTGGGGTCCCGGGGGTCGGGCGGGTTCGTCGGGCTGCTGGCCGGGTCGACGGCGGTGCACCTGGTGGCACACGGGCGGTGTCCGGTGCTGGTGGTTCGCGAGCAGCCCCTCGCGGACGGTCCGGTCGTGCTGGGCGTCGACGGCTCGGCCGCGGGCGAGCCGGCGGTCGACTTCGCCTTCGCCACGGCGGAGCGGCGGAAGGCCCCCCTGGTGGCGCTGCACGCCTGGACGACGTGGAACGCGCCACTGCCCGCTCCGCAGGACGCTTCCGCGCCGTACGCCAACCCACCGGGCGCTCTCGCCGAGGAGGAGGACACGCTGCTGTCCGAGGCGCTCGCGGGCTGCCGGGCACGGTATCCGGACGTGGTGGTGGAGCGCCGGGTGGTGCACGGCCGAACGCGCGAGGCGCTGATCGACGCGAGCCGCTCCGCACAGCTGATGGTGGTCGGCGCTCGAGGGCGCGGAGGGTTCGCCGGACTGCTGCTCGGCTCGGTCAGCCAGGCCCTGCTGCATCACGCCCACTGCCCGGTCGCGGTGGTGCGGGCGGCGGGCACGCGGCACTGACCCCATCCCAACGCGGGCTCGTCGGCGCGTTCTGGGTGCTGACGCGGACTGCCGAAGGGGCGGTGTCGGTGCCGCAGGGCATGCACGTGCGCATGGCGGGGGCGCAGCCCCGTTCAGTCGCGAGGGCTTCAGGGCCGCTCGGGCCGAGTGGTCCTGAAGCCGGCCTGTTGGTCCCTGGGCGCAACGGAGTGGCTGCGCCGAGGATGAGGGGAGGGAGCCGCGCATCGGCGGCGCCCAGGACGGGAGAATGCAATGACTGATCCGGTGATCGTAGGGGTGGACGGATCCGCCTCGAGTCTTGAGGCGGTCGACGCGGCGGCTCGTGAGGCGCGCCTGCGTGAGGCCCCGCTGCGGATCGTGCATGCTTTCGGCCACACGCCCGGCCACCGGCCGGCCGGCGGGCCGCCGTGGAGCCCGGCCGCCCGCGGTCTTGAGCCGATGGTCGAGGGGGCGCTCGCCGCCGCCGAGGAACGGGCGCACGCGGCGGCACCGGGCGTGGTCGTCACTCGGTCGGTGGTGGCCGGGGAGGCGCTGGAGGTGATGGAGATCGAATCGCGGTCGGCGTCCTTGGCCGTCGTCGGCAGCCGGGGGCTGAGCGGGTTCTCGGGATTGCTGCTGGGCTCGACCGCGGTACACCTGGCCGCGCACGGCCGGTGCCCGCTGATGGTGGTGCGAGGTCGACCCGATCCGGCCGGTGCGGTGCTGCTGGCCGTGGACGGCTCCGAGGCCGGTGGGGCTGCGGTGGGGTTCGCGTTCGCCGAGGCCGCTCTGCGCGGGGCGCCGCTGGTGGCCCTGCACGTCTGGAACACCTGGAGCGAGCGCGCCTACAAAGGCCCCGGCGACCCCATCAACGCCATGGTGGTGGATATCGAACGGCTTCGTGAGGCCGAGCAGCGCCTGCTGGACGAGACGGTGGCCGCCTGCCGGAAGAACTTTCCTCAGGTCAGGGTGGAGCGGCGACTGGAGCGCTCCCGTATCCGCCCGGCCCTGATCGAGGCCAGCCGCGACGCCCAGCTGTTGGTCGTCGGCGCCCGGGGACACGGTGGCTTCACCGGCTTGCTGCTCGGGTCGGTCAGCCAGGCCCTGCTGCACCACGCCCACTGCCCCGTCACCGTGGTCCGCGGCCAGGAATGACCGCGCCTCGCTGCCCGGATGGGTCATGGACGCGGTGGTCCCGCAGCCCTCGCCCTACTCGATCCCCCTGATCGGCCGCGTGGCACGTACGGTTGCCCACTCGTGCAAGCACGACTTCCTCGGGTGGGGCGCGGTGCTGTCCCGGCAGGCCCGGTGGGAGCGGCGCTCCGCGCCCACGGTGCGACACGCACCGCGCACGCGCCGCCGTGACCGGACCGGCGAGGCGGGCCGGCGCCACGCCTGCGGCCCGCTCCGCACCGGTTCAGCCGTCCATGGGCTGCCTAGCGGTCGTGTGGAGAGGTCCGGTGGGAGTCCCAGTCAGCACGCCCTCCGGCGCCGAGGACTTCGACGGGGGAGGAGAGTTTGTCGCTGGGCCGGTCCCGCAGCTCGCGGCGGGTGATCCGGGCGACGAGCGCGGGGAACAGGGGACGCAACGGCTGGCACCAGCGGAGCCACGGTGGGCAGTAGATGTTCGGCGCACGGCGTGTGATACCCCGGGTGAGCCACCGGGCGACCTCGTCGGCGGAGTGCACGCGGCGAGCGGGACGGGGCTGGTTGCGCCGCAGAGTCTCCAGGACGGGGTGGTCGTCGATGCCGGTGAGCATGTCCGTACCGGTCCAGTGCAGGTAGGCGATGCCGACCTGGACTCCGTCCGGTTCCAGCTCTCCGCGGAGGGCGAGGGCGAAGGACTCCGCCCCTGCTTTGGAGGCGCAGTAGGCGCTCATCATGGGCGCGGACCCGAACGCCGCGGTGGAGGCGATCTGGAGGAAGTAGCCGCGGCTCGCGGTGAGCTGGGGCAGGAACGCGCGGGCGGTGCCGGCGGAACCGGTGAGGTTGACGTCGATGACCCGTTGCCATAGCTCGGGGGCTGTGCGGTCGAACGGGCCGCTCACGGCGATGCCCGCGTTGGCAACGACCACGGAGGCGGCACCGAGTTCGGCTTCCACGCGACGGGCGGCGTCCGCGAGCGCCCCGCGGTCGGTGATGTCTGCTTCCACGCAGATGCTCCGGCCGGGCAGGGAGTCGGCGACCGCCATCAGCGTCTCCTCTTCCCGTCCGATCAGGGCGACGTGCATGCCGGCCTCGGAGAGGTGCCTGGAGAGCGCCTCACCGATGCCGCGCGCTGCCCCGGTGACGACCGCGACCCGCCCGCGCAGGGGAGGGCCGGGGGTACGCCGGCTCCGGGGCCCGCCAGAGGTGTCACGCATCGTCTCTCCTCGCTTCGGGTCCGAACCTCGCTCACGGTCCGGCTCCCCGACGTGAACGGGTGAGCCGGGTTCCCGGTACGTGCTTCGTGAAACATGCGGAGATGACCGACGGCCTAAGCGCGGCCGGCCGCCGTCGCCCACGTGCCCGGCGTAGCCGCGTGCTGGAGACTGAAGGTGCCCGGCGGCCCCAGGTCTCCGGTGGTCACGTGGGAGAGAGGCAAGGACCCGGTATGTGCCCGACGCAGGATGACGCGGCCGGCCCGCCTCACCACGGCTCCGGTCCGGAGCGGGGCACGGACGGCGCGGACCCCTTCGAGGTCGACGAGGAGGTCCAGCACGCCCTGGACCGGCTCACCCTGCTCATCAACGCGGCTGAGGCCCTTTCCAGCACGCTCGAAGTGGACCAGGGGCTCCGCCGGCTCTGCCGCACGCTCATTCCGGGCCTTGCCGACTGGTGTGCGGTCGACCTGCTCGACGAGCGAGGGCGGCTGCGCAGGCTCGTCGTCGAGCACCGGGACGCCGACGTGACCTCGCCGGGCCTGGACGAGGGGCTGCTGCCCCCGGCCGAGGGCTCGGCGGCCTCGGTCGCCCGCGCGCTGCTGGGCGTGGGGCCCGTACTGCTCACCGACTTTTCCCCGCTGAAGGACGCGGACGACCCCCTGTGCTCCCGGGAGAAGGAACTCTTCGAGCGTCTGGCGGCCGACACGGCGGTCGTCGCCCCGCTGAGAGCCCGGCGTCAGGTGCTCGGTGTGCTGACCCTGGCCCGTACCCGCAGGGAAGCCAGGCTGACCGAGGACGACCTCTCCCTCGTCGAGGATCTCGGCCGCAGGGTGGCGCTGGCCGTCGACAACGCGCGCCTGCACGCGGAGGCGCAGCACACGGCAGAGCGGCTGCAGCGCTCCTTGCTGCCCGACCTGCCCACGGACGGGCCGCTCGATGTGGCGGCCCGCTACCAGCCGGCGAGTGCCACCGCCCGGGTGGGCGGCGACTGGTACGACGCCTTCGTGCTGCCGGACGGCGCCATGACACTGATCATCGGCGATATGGCGGGACATGATCTGCGGGCCGCGGTCATGATGAGCCAGACGCGCAACATGCTCCGAGGCATCGCCTGCGACCGCAAGGAACCGCCCGGCAAGATCCTCGCCCGGCTGGACGCGGCGCACCACATCCTCTACCCCCACCAGACGCTGACCTGCATCTACGCGCTGGTCGAACGGCTGGGCGCGGACGAGCCGTGGCTGCTGCACTACGCGGTCGCGGGCCACCCCGCGCCCCTGCTCGTGACGCACGACGGCGAGACCCGCTTCTTCACGGGCGGCCGCAGCCTCATGCTCGGGGTCGATGCCGAGGTCCATCGCCCCGACGCGACCGACATCCTGCCGCCCAGCTCGACCGTGCTGCTCTACACCGACGGCCTCGTCGAGCGCCGCGAGGAAGACCTGGACCGAGGCTTGGCGCGTCTGAGGCAGCACGCGGCGGCCCTGGCCCGTGAGCCGCTCACGACGTTCTGCGACGAGATCCTGGAAGGCATGGCCGGGGGCGGTTCGGACGACGTCGCTCTGATCGCGGTCCGAACGGCGCCGCCGCACGCCAGGAACGCCGTGGCCACCCCTTGACAGAAGTTCGGATCACGCCTGTACCGCTCCTCCACGACGCCGACGCCGACGCCCCGCGCCGTCGGAACGGTCCCCGAGGAGCGCTCCGCTCAGGGGGAAGCCGAGTGGCGCGAGGCGACCGCGGTGGCGAGCGCGTCGACAGAATCCGGGCAGCAGCGCGAAACCGCCGTGCCGGCCACGTTCGGCGTGGACCGGCACACCGGGCTGCGCGACATCGCCTCGATGTCGCGCAGCCCGGTGCGGGGGGACACCTCCAGCTCACGGGCGAGCGCGGCCGCGGAGAGCCGGCCGCGCCGGCGCGGCAGGACCAGGGAGACCAGTCGATCGGCACGCATGCGAAAACCCTGGAGGAATACATGACATGAGCTGTCGTGATGCGCTGCGGGGCGCAAGGCGTTGAGTTGTGCATGTTCCGGAGGAGGTTCATGCGGGGGAACCGCCCGCCCCCGCCCAGGTCGTCGACCCGGACGGGGGCGTCAGGAGCCGTCGGTCAGCGCGCCGGCCGGAGCTCCAGCGTGCAGCACTTCACGCTGCCGCCGGCCTTGAGGAGTTCGGACAGGTCCACACCGACCGGGCGGAAACCGCGGTCGCGGAGCTGGTCCGCGAGAGCCGTGGCGTTCTGCGGCAGGACCACATTCAGCCCGTCCGACGTGGCGTTCAGCCCGAACACCGCCGCGTCCTCCGCCGAGGCGAGCACGGCGTCCGGGAAGAGGCGTCGCAGAACGGCGAGGCTGCCGGGGGAGAAGGCCCCCGGGTAGTAGGCGACCGTCTTCTCGTCCAGCACGGTGAGGGCCGTGTCCAGGTGGTAGTAGTCGGGGTCCACCAGGGTCAGCCCGATCACCGGGCGGCCGAAGAACTCCTGGGCCTCGTCGTGGGAACGGGGATCGCTGCGGAACCCCGTACCGGCGAGCAGGAGCTCACCCACGAGCAGATAGTCGCCCTCCCCTTCGTTGACGACGCTCGCGGTGCGCAGGTCCGGGAAGCCGTTGTCGTGCAACCAGTCGTGGTAAGCCGGACCCTCGGCGATCCGCTCGGCGTCACGGAATCGGGCCACGAGGGCGCGCCCGTCGACGACTGTGGCGCCGTTGGCGGCGAAGACCATGTCGGGGAGTCCTCGGACGGGTTCGATGGTGTCGACGGTGTGCCCGAGGCTCAGGTAGACCTCGCGCAGTCGCTCCCACTGGGCGATGGCCAGCGGAGTGTCGACAGGCTTCTTCGGGTCCATCCACGGATTGATGGAGTAGACCACGTCGAAGTAGGTGGGCCGGCACATGAGGTAGTGCCGGGCACGTGCGGTACGCATGGGTGAGGGTCCCGATCGTCAGGGGCGGCCGGTGAGATAGCCGCCCATCGAGGTGAAGTACTCGGTCGCGCGAAGTTCGCGGCCGTCCCCGGTCCGTACGCGGGTGATGGCCAGACCGTGGTTGCGGCCGGTTCGGGCATCGGCTCCGGCGACGATCACGACGCCGTCGCCCTCGCGGTAGAAGATCCGGCCCGGGGTGCCGCCGTAGCGGCCCTCGGACACGACAGCGGAGAGGACCTCGAGCCGCTGCCCCTTGTGGAAGGTGAAGGCACTCGGGTACGGAGCGGACTGGGCGCGGATCAGACGCTCCAGGTCCTGCGCCGGCCAGTTCCAGTCGATACGGATGTCCTCCTCGGCCCGCTTGTGGAAGAAGCTGGCCTTCGAGCGGTCCTGCCGGGTGAACTCGGTCTGTCCCGAGGCGATCAGGCCCAGCGCCTCGGTGGTGACCGGGGCGATGAGGTCGACCGTACGGTGGAAGAGGTCGGTGGCCGTGTCCGCCGGTCCGACGGTGACCGACCGCTGGACGACGATGTCGCCCGCGTCCAGCTCCTCGTCCATCAGGTGGGCGGTGACGCCGACTTCCGGCTCACCGTTGATGAGCGCCCAGATCAGCGGCGAGAAGCCCGCGTAGGCGGGCAGCAGGGAGTCGTGGATGTTCAGCGTGCCGTGGACCGGCAGGTTGTAGATCTCCGGCGGCATCCACGTCCGCCAGTTGTTGGCGACGATGATGTCCGGGGCCACCTCCTTGAGGCGGTCCACCAGTTCACCGTCCGGTCGGTTGCGGATGATCACGGGGATCCCGTGCTTCTCCGCCAGATCGGCCACCGAGTCGCTCCAGATCTTCTCGTAGGCGTGCTCGCTTCTCGGGTGCGTCACGACCGTCACCACGTCGTGTTCGGAGTCCAGCAGCGCTTGCAGGGTGCGGTGCCCCCAGGTCTGGTAACCGAACATGACGACCCGCATGGAGGTGCCTCCTTGGAAGAGCGATGACCGGCGCCTCAGTAAAGCAAGCCTTACCTAAGAGCACAACGGCCCATGATTCGCAGCGGGGTTGACGGCCCAGGTCGGCCGGAATCGCACCATGCCGTCGACAGGCAGGGGCCGGCGGGTTAGCTTGGCCCGGCCCGCTCTCCGGCCGTGCGCCGTGGGTCCGACCGCGACGGGGAGGGACCTCCCATGCTCTGTACGAGGCTGACGAACGCCCGCATCCTCACGATGGACCCGCACCACCCCGTCGCTCGCGACCTGGGCATCTGGCGGGGCCGGATCGTCGGCGTGGACGAGGCGGTGACCGTTCTGCCGGCCCGCGAGGTGGTCGATCTCCAGGGCGCCACCGTGCTGCCCGGCTTCATCGACAGCCATGTCCACCTTGCCTGGGCCGGGTTGAAGGCCCGTACGCCGAGCATCGCCCCGTGTGCGCGGATCGAGGACATCCTCGCCGTCGTGGACGAGGCCGCCCGCCGCCCCGCACCACCCGGTGCCTGGCTGGATATCGCCGGTTACGACCAGCGGGCGCTGGGACGCCATCTGACCGCCGCCGAACTGGACCGGGTGAGCCACGGCCGCAAGATCCTCCTGATGCACGACTCCGGACACGCCTGTGTCGTCAACACCGCCGTCCTGGACCTGCTGCCGGCCGAGGTGGAGCACGAGGAGGGCTTCCTCGCCGAGAGCGCCATGACCGCCGCCCGCCGGCTGCGGCTGCCGTACTCCCAGGAGGAGCTCGCCGACGCGATCGAACACGCCGCCCGCGCCTGCCTCGCCGAGGGCGTCACGGCCTGCGCCGAGGCCGGAATCGGCGGCGGGCTGCTGGGCCACAGCCCCGTCGAACTCGGCGCCTACCAACTGCTGCGCGACCAGGGCAGGCTGCCCCTGCGCGTCCAGCTCATGGCCTCCGGAGACACTCTTCGTACCCGTGCGGCCCACCCCGGCGACGGATTCACCCAGGCCCTGGACCTGGGCCTGCGTACCGGGTTCGGCGACGACTGGCTCTCCCTGGGTGCCCTGAAGATCTACACCGACGGCGGCATGATGGCGCGCACGGCCGCGCTCACCTCCCCGTACGAAGGGACGGGCGACACCGGCCGGTTCCAGGACGACCCCGACCGGCTCACCCGCCTCATCGTGGACGGCCACCTCGCCGGCTGGCAGCTCGCCGTCCACGCGATCGGGGACCGCGCCGCCGACCTCGCCCTGGACGCCCTGGAACGCGCCCAGAAGGTCAAGCCCCGGCCCGACGCGCGCCACCGCATCGAACACGCCGGACTCATCCGCCCCGACCAGCTGCCCCGCTTCGCCGCGCTCGGAGTGAGCGCGGTGATCCAGCCCAACTTCCTGCGGTACTTCGGCGACGACTACGCGACGGTGATGGGGGAGCGGCGGGCCGACTGGATGTACCGCGGCCAGGGGTTCCTGGACCACGGCGTCACCCTCGTCGGTTCCTCCGACCGGCCCGTCACCGACGGTTCCCCGCTGCGGGCGATCCAGTTCATGGTCGAGAGGGTCTCCGCGTCGGGCCGGATCATCGGTGGGGACGAGGCGGTCGGCGTCGGCGAGGCCGTCCGCGCCTACACGGTCGCCGGCGCCCACGCCTGCCGCTGGGACGACACGGCGGGCACCCTCTCCCCGGGCAAGCGCGCCGACTTGGTGGTCCTCGGCGACGACCCGCACCGCGTCGACCCTACGCGGATCGGGGACATCGAGATCGTGACGACGTACGTGGACGGCCGGGACGCCCGGGAGGCCCTGCGCGCCTGAGGTGCCGGGACGCGGGTTGCAGTCCCGTTCTCCCGCCATGAGATCAGGGAATCAACTCCTTTTTCGTGTTATTCAGGGTGAATGGGGACATCGGCCCCGTAGGTTGGGGAGAAACGCCACTCGACTGGCGTCCTATGTCCCCCGACACCGCAGCCGGACGAGCGCCGGGCCGCCGTGTTCCACCGGTCGCCCGGCGCCCCGCGCGCCGCTGTTCACGAACGAGGAAAGGCAGGGCAGGTGAACGTGCTTGGGATCATCGCCTCCGGTGTGGCCGCGCTGTTCATCACGGTCGTACTCGCCAAGGGTGTCCGCCGTACGGCGCTCCGCTCCGGCATCGGCCGTGAGCCGGGCGCGCGCCCCTCGCGTGCCGGGGTGGTGCGCAGACTGGGCGGCGCGACGGTCGTCATCGGCGTCGGTACGGCTGCCGCCGCCGGCTCGGGACTCGGAGCGGCCGGCGACGGGGGAAGGGCCGTCACCGGGCTGCTGGCCGGGGCCGGAATCGTCGCCGCCCTCGGGCTCGTCCACGATGTGCGGCCGCTCGGCGTCCCCCTGCGGGTGGCGGTCCAGACGGCCGCCGCCACGCTCGCCGTGTGCCTGGTCGGTCTGTCGCCGGTGGCGGGCGTCCTGGCCGTGATCTGGATCGTCCTCGTCACCCAGGCCTTCTCCCTCCTCGACACCTCCGACGGAGCCCTGGCGACCGTCGGCGGCGTCACCGCCGCCGGGCTGCTCGCCTGCGCGGCCGTCGACGGCCGGTCCGGGCTCGCCCTGGTGCCCGCCACCCTGCTCGCCGGGCTCATCGGCTTCCTGCTGCACAACTGGCACCCCGCGCGCCTCCGTCCCGGCGCCTCCGCCTCCCTCTTCACCGGCTTCGTCCTCGCCTCCTCCGGCGCGCTGATCCATGCGGCGGCACCGCCGGAACGCGCCGCCTGGGCCGCGCTGCCCGTCCTCGCTACCGTCGCCCTCGCCGACACCGCCCTCGTCCTGATCTCCCGCCGCCGCGCCTCGCGCCCCCTGCTCCAGGACGGCGGCGACCACATCACGCACCGTCTGCGCCGGGTCCGCGTCACCGTGCCCGGGACGGCCGTCGTCCTCGGCCTGTGGGCGGGTGCGGCGGTGGCGACCGGCACGTCGGTGTACGCGGGGGTGCTGCACCCCGCCCTCGCCCTCGTACCGCCGGCGGGCAGCGCCCTGGCCGTCCTCGCCCTGCTGAGGATCCCGGCGTACGCGGCTCCGCCCAGGACCGCCACCCGCCGCCCGGCCCCCGGCACCCCTGCGCGCACCGCACCGCCCACGCCACCCGCACCGGCAGCCGCCGAGCCGGCCAGGACGCCCGCCGGCCGCCCCACCGTGCCCCCGCCGCCCACCGGCCGCCCCACCGTCGGCCTCACCGCCGACCGGAGCTGACCCGGAGGCGGCGGCCGGCGCTCCTCACGCCCGCCGCCGAGCCACCGTTGCCCGGGCCGCCGTCCGCGCGTACGGGAACACCATCAGGAACGGCGCCCACGGCCAGGTGTGGCGCAGGCAGTACACCCACCACTGGCGCGGCGGCAGTTCCCGCACGGAGGTCACCCGGCGCAGCGCCTCGCGCACCCCGATCCCCGGCTCCCTGGAGCCGGGGACGTCCGGCCCCTCCGCGCACACGCCGACGGGCCACGGGGCGACGAACGCGGGCACCCCGGCCCGCCGGGCGCGGAACCCGTGGTCGTAGTCGCCCATCCGGTGGCGGAAGACCTTGTCGAGGTCCCCGACCAGGTCGTACGCGGCCCGCGAGAGCAGCACCACCCGGCCGTCGTACGTGTCGCACGGCTCGGGTTGCTCCCCGCCGGGCTCCACGAGCACGAGGGACCGGCCGCGCCGCCCCGAGTACACCGTGGCCCCGTCCGGGTCCCGGACCGCCCCGACGACGACCGCCCCGGTCCCGACCGCGTCCGCGGCGCCCATGAGCCGGGCGAGGGCGTCCGGGTACAGCTCGACCCCGTCGTCGAGCCACAGCTGGTGCGTCCACCGGTGGCTCGGGCCGCCGGGTCTGCCGCTGTGCGAACCGCCTCCGCCTCCGCCGCTGCGGCTGTTGCGGCTGGCGATGCGCATCGCCTGGTTACGGGGGACGTCCGCGCCCACCGACATCACCTCGACGGACGGATGGAGGAGGCGGACGGCCTCCGGAGTACCGTCGGTGGAGCCCGCGTCCACCAGGTGCACACCCAGCGTGGCGTGGGCCGGAAGACCCTGCTGGCTCTCCAGGGCGCTCAGCGCCGACAGGGTCCTCGCACGCCGGTTGTGACTCGTCATCAGCACGGCCAGGTGGACGGAGTGCACGGCGAAGCTCCTCACTGCACGGATCTCATCATTCATGCATAAAAGCTGATAATCCGCATAGGCTGAGTGAGTGATCGCCCCACCGATGGAGTACCCGTTTCCCCCGGAGCCCGGCCCCATGTCCCCGAGCCGGACCCGGCGTGCGGTGCGCGTGGTGGCGTTCGTGCTGGCCGCGCTGAGCGTGCTGACGGTGGCGCTCACCTCGACGGTCCGCGCCACCGTCCTGTCGCCGGGCTACTACCGGTCGGTCCTGGACGAGGAGTCGGCGTACGACCGCCTCTACAGCGAGGTGCTCGTCGACCCCGCGATCGCCCCGGTCACCCGCGACCTCCTCGCCCACCTGCCCGTGCCCGAGGCGCTCGTGACCTCCAACATCAAGGTCGTCCTGCCCCCGGAGACCGTCCGCTCCCTGACCGACCAGCAGATCCGCGCGCTCACCGACTACCTGCACGGCGACACCGACGAACTGCGGCTGAACGTCGACATCGACCCGGTGCTGCGGAACCTGGCCGACCTCGCCCGTATCTACTTCGGTGACCTGGTGGCCGGCCTCCAGGACCAGGAGGAACCGGACTTCGCCCGGTTCGCCGCCGACCTCACCGCGGCGCTCGAAGCCCTCAGGGAGGGCCGCGCGCCCACCCTGCCCGCCCTGCCGCTCACCGACGACCAGGCGGCCCGTGCCACCGACGCCCTGCTGAGGCTGGTGCCCGAGCGGGACCGGACGGAGCTGCGCCGCGATCTGGAGGCAGCCCTGGGGAGGGGCGACGTATCGACCGCGCTGGCGACGACCGCGGCCGCAGCACTCGCCGACGGGTCACGGACCGCCGCCGCCGACCTTCGCACCACGCTCCAAGGAGGTACGTGGGACCTCACCGCGACCCTGACGGCGGCGGGTAACGACCTCGACGCCCTGGAGCAGGCGCGCGAGCGGGTCCAATGGCTGACGTACCTCCAGATCCTCGCCACCGTCCTCGCCCTGGCCTCCCTCGCGGTGCTCTGGGCCACCGGCCCTCGTGCGTCCGCCCGGCGGCTGATGGTGCTGGGGCAGGCGGTCGCCTGCGGCGGGATCCTCGCGGCGACGGCCGTCCTGCTGACCCGGTGGGTCACCGGGGGCCGGTTCCTCACCATCCCGGCCTCCTGGCCGCCGAGCGTCACCGCCCTCGTCGAGGACCTCCAGCGCAATGCCGCGGACCAGGCCGTGGCCACCGGGCTGACCGCCGCCCTCACGGCCCTCGTCGGCGGTACCCTCCTCACCGCCACCGGCTGGGCCTTCCTGGTGCGCCCGCGCACGCTCCCCACACCCACCGCCGTACGGGGCGTGGCCGTCGGCGTGACCTGCGCCGCGCTGGCGGGCGCCCTGCTCGTCCCGCCCGTGCTCGCCCCGTCCGCGCCCCGCCGCTGCCAGGGCAGCACCGAACTCTGCGAGCTGCGGTACGACGAGGTGGCCCACCTCACGGCCCACAACGCCATGGCCACCACCGCCGACCGGTTCATCGGCCCCCTCCAGGACCCCGACATCACGACCCAGCTCGACACCGGGGTCCGGGCGCTCCAACTGGACACGTACCACTGGGAGAGCCCGCAGGACATCGCCGCCCGGCTCGACGACCCCGAGTTCACCCCCGAGCAGCGCCGGCTGATCTCCGCCGCGATCGACAAGGCCAACCCGCCGCGCGAGGGCCTCTGGCTCTGCCACAGCGTCTGCCGGGCCGGCGCGATCGAACTGGGCCCGGCCCTGGAGGACATCGGCGCCTGGCTGCGCGCCCACCCCACCGAGATCGTGACGCTGATCGTGCAGGACGACATCGACGCCGAGGAGACCGCGGAGGCGTTCCGCCGGGCGGGGCTCGACGACCTGCTCCACACTCCGTCCGAGGACCCCGACGAGCCGTGGCCCACGCTGGAGGAGATGATCGACAGCGGCCGACGACTGGTGGTGTTCGCCGAGAAGGCGGACGGCCCGGCGCCCTGGTACCGCAACTTCTACCGGTACGGCATGGAGACACCGTTCGCCTTCCGCAGCCCCGACGAGATGAGCTGCGCACCGAACCGCGGCGGCACCGGCAAACGCCTCTTCCTGCTCAACCACTTCGTCACCGACGGCGGCGGCAGCCGGCTGGACGCGGGCCGGATCAACTCCCGTGACTGGCTGCTGGAGCGGGCCCGGGACTGCGAGGCCCAGCGTGGCAGCCCGGTGAACTTCGTCGCGGTCGACTACACGACCGTCGGCGACGCGCTCGGGGCGGTGCAGGAACTGAACAACCGCCGTGCACAGGAGCGCCGCTGACCCCGCCGCTGACTCCGCCGCGGCTCCGGGCGAGCGGGCTGACGGGCTTGCGGACGAACCCCGGGGCGGCTGTCGGAGGCTCATGAGAGGCTACGTTCCCAGCGGCTCCGCACCCCTGCGGACGGAGTCGGATGACGGCCGACAGAACGGGGAACCAGCGCACATGACCGCTCCGAGCGATCCCACACCGCCCAGTGTCCCTTCAGCCGTTCCGTCGCCCGGCGGCGCTCCCGGCCCGCGCGGGACCGGACGCCTGCTGGCCGTGAGCGACCTCCATGCGGCGGTCACCGACAACCGGCCCATCGTCGAGTCCCTCCACCCCACGTCCGACGCGGACTGGCTCATCGTCGCGGGCGACGTGGCGGAGCGCCCCGACGACATCCGGTGGGCGCTCGGCCTCCTCGCGGAGCGTTTCGCCCAGGTGATATGGACGCCCGGCAACCACGAACTGTGGACCCTGGACAAGGATCCGGTACGGCTGCGCGGCCAGGCCCGGTACGAGCACCTCGTCGAGCTCTGCCGCGAGCTCGGCGTGACCACACCCGAGGACCCGTTCCCGCTGTGGCCGGGCCCCGAGGGGCCGGTGGCGATCGCCCCGCTGTTCCTCCTGTACGACTACACCTTCCGGGCCCCGGGGACGCACACGAAGGAGGAGTCGCTGGCGGTCGCCCACGAGTCCGGCATCGTCTGCAACGACGAATACCTCCTCCACCCCGACCCGTACCCGACCCGCGACGACTGGTGCCGGGCGCGGGTCGCGGAGACGGAGCGCAGGCTCGCCGCGCACGACCCGGAGATCCCGCTCGTCCTCGCCGGGCACTGGCCGCTGGTCCGCCAACCCACGTCGGTGATGTGGTACCCGGAGTTCGCCCAGTGGTGCGGCACCGAACTGACCGCCGACTGGCACCGCCGGTTCAACGTCACGGCCGTCGTCTACGGGCACCTCCACATCCCCCGTACGACCTGGTACGACGACGTGCGCTTCGAGGAGGTCTCGATCGGCTACCCGAGGGAGTGGCGCGAACGGGGCCACCCGCGCGGTCTCCTGCGCCAGATCCTCCCGTACGAGCCGGAGTCCGCGCCCTCCGCCCGTACCGGCACCGCCACCTCCGGAGGCTCCCGGTGATCGAGAGTCTGCTGCCCGCGTACGTCTCCTGCGCCGCGACACGTGAGGAGAGCGTGCCGGACGGAACCCTGTTCCCCGAGGAGGAGGCGCTGGTCGCCCGGAGCGTGCCCAAACGCCGGAACGACTTCGCGACCGCGCGGGCCTGCGCGCGGCGGGCCATGGGCCGGCTCGGGCTGGAACCCGTCGCCGTACTCCACGGCAAGCGCGGCATGCCCTTGTGGCCCGAGGGGATCGTCGGCAGCCTCACGCACTGCGACGGGTACCGGGCCGCGGCGCTGGCGCGCGCGGGAGACGTGCTGTCGCTCGGTGTCGACGCCGAGCCGCACGCCCCGCTGCCGGAGGGCGTGGGGGAGTTGGTGGTGCGCCCCTCGGAACGCGAACGGTTCCCAGGCCCACGGGCTGGGGAGGCGGGCGGGATCCACTGGGACCGGCTGCTGTTCAGCGCCAAGGAGAGCGTGTTCAAGACCTGGTATCCGCTCACCCTGACCGAGCTGGACTTCGACGAGGCGGACCTGACCTTCCACCGGGACGACCACCGGGCGGCGGGCGGCACCTTCACCGCCCGGCTGCTGCGCACCGATCCGGCCCTGCCGCCGGTGCTGGACGGGAAGTGGCGCGTGGAGGACGGCATCGTGGCCACGGCGGTGCTGCTGCGGCCCGACCGGCGGGCGGAGGGCTTCTCTCAGTCCTCCTGAAGGGCGGCTCTCAGGAATCCTGAGGGGCGGCGGGCGATTCCTGAGGGGCGGCGAGCGGCCGACCCAGCCGGACGTTCCACCGGCCCGACCGGCCGCTGAGCTCCGTGAGGACCAGCGGCGCGACGTCGAGCCGCCAGAACGCCTCCACCGGCAGCGCCAGAGCGTGCACGACGGCGGCCCGGACCACCGCGGGCTCGGCGACCGCGAGGACGCTCCCGTCCCCGGCGCCGGGCCCGTCCACGCCGCCGGTCCCGTCCAGCCAGCCGCCCACCCGCTCCACCAGCGCCCGCAGCGACTCGCCCCCGTGCGGAGCCGCCGACGGGTCGCCGATCCAGGCTGCCACAGCGGCGGGTTCGGCGGCGCCCACCTCGTCGAGGCGGCGGCCGCTCCAGCGTCCGAGGTCCCAGCCGGTGAGCGCCGGTTCGGCGCGAGCGGAGAGACCGAGGGTGGCGGCGGTCCCGAGGCACCACGTGGAAGGGCCGCTCAGCACCGTGCCGGACCTCGGCACGGCGGCAGCCGCCGCCCGCGCGCTCCGCTCGCCGGCCCGGTCCAGCGGGGCATCGCCGTCGAAACGTGCCTCCCGCAGCGCCGCGTTCATCGACGGTGACACCAACATCACCCGTACTGTCATGTTCCTGCCTCAAGTTGTTCCGTGAAGGCCCCAACGCCCTTGACCGACAGACGATTCGGGGCCCGAAGCTCCGCAGACTGCACCATGGCGGTGCCCGCGTACAGACGGTAGGGTCACGTCGACCATGACGATGGTGTGTAGGAAGCCCGGTGAGAATCCGGCACGGTCGCGCCACTGTGTACCCGTACCTGTGCGGGAAGTCAGACCCAGCACCTTCGTCGGACGTACCACGACAGGGACGCGTGTTCCCACAGGAGGTTCCGCCATGGCGCAGTCCGCCGCTCCCGCAACCGGGGCACCCGCCAGCACCCCGATCTCGGCCAAGGCCCTTGCCCCCTGGGCGGTCTTCGTCGGCATCCTGGCGCTCGTACTGCTGTACTTCGTCGGCGCCGAACAGGGCGCCACCGCCCTCATCTCGGGCGAGGGCGTCCACGAATGGGTCCACGACGGCCGTCACCTGCTCGGCTTCCCCTGCCACTGAGCCACCCGCGACATCCGGTTCGGCGAAGGAACAAGGGAAACAGGGAAAGTCGTGAACTCCATATCTGTCAGAGCCCTGCTCGTGCGCGGCATGATCGCGGGCGTGATCGCGGGTGCGCTGGCCCTCGCCGTGGCGTACTTCCTCGGCGAGTCCCAGGTGGACGCCGCCATCGCCATCGAAGAGGCGCACAGCCACGCCGCCCACGGCGGCGGTGGCGGCGGCGAGGAAGAGGAACTGGTCAGCCGCACCCTGCAGGCCACCGGCGGCCTCGCCACCGCACTCCTGGTCTTCGGCGTCGCGGTGGGCGGCATCGCCGCCCTCGTGTTCGCGTACGCGCTCGGCCGCATCGGCGACTTCGGCCCGCGGGCCACCGCCGCGCTGATCGCGGGAGCGGCCCTCCTCACCGTCTACGTGGTGCCGTTCCTGAAGTACCCGGCGAACCCGCCGGCCGTCGGCAACCCCGACACCATCGGGAAGCGCACCACCCTGTTCTTCCTGATGGTCGCGCTCAGCCTGCTGCTGGCCGTCGCCGCCGTGATCATCGGCAAGCGGCTCGCACCGGGCCTGGGCAACTGGAACGCGACCATCGCGGCGGCCGCGGGCTTCGTCCTGGCGATCGGCCTCGCCTACGCCTTCCTGCCCTCGTTCGACGAGGTCGGCAAGGACTTCCCGGCCGGCCTGCTGTGGAAGTTCCGGCTCTCCACGCTCGCCGTCCAGACCACGTTCTGGGCCGGGTTCGGCCTGATCTTCGGCTACTCCACGGAGCGGCTGCTGGCCTCCGTGAACGGTGCCGACGTGCCCCGCGTGGCGACGCCCGCGGGCTGACCGCCCGCGCTCCGTGCAGAACCCGCCGGGGTGTATCCGGCGGGTTCTGTCGTTTCCGGGGGGAGGGGGAGCGGTGTTACGGCCCCGACGGCCCGGCGCAGGGAGCGGGGCCCAGCACCGCGGCGGCGGCGCTGATGAAGGAGTGGCTCGACCGGGTCGCGAACACCGGCCCGGGGACTGAGGCCGCCCGCCCGTCCGTCAGGATGCCGTGGGGGAGGGGCCGTCGCGGTCGCGCAGCTCGTCCTCCATGCGGCGGGCGGTGTTCTCGACGATGGCCCCGAGGTCGTCGCGCACCTGGTGTTCCTTGCTCCCGTACGGGCCGTACGTGGTCACCGAGAGCAGGAGGTCCCCGTTCCACAGGAGGAGCGTGCGGCCGGGGCGGCCCTGGTCGCCGGCCGGTTTCACGTACGCGGCGTCGTGTACCCGCCGCGTCCAGCGCCCGTGCGCCCGGTCGAGGTCTTCCTTGACGCGGTACGCGTGGTGGGCGGGACCGACGTCCTCGTACACGGCGGCGGTCGTGCTGAGCTCCCACAACGTCCCGTCCGGGCCCGCGAGATCGGCCAGGCAGCCCGTCTTCCGGTAGCGGGGCCGGGCGCCGTTCTCCCCGATGTCCTCCCGGGCGTCGGGGTCGGCGGAATCGGTGGTCGAGCCGATGGTGAACCCCTGGGCGAGCGGCGCGCCCGTGAGCAGTTCGCACGGGCTGCCGGTCCAGCTGTGCATCCCCGGTGCGCGGGCGGCGGGCTTCCCCGGGGCTCCGGCTGCCTCCTGGGCGCCCCCGGAGCAACCGGACACGGCCACCGCCGCCGACGCGATGAGCGCGGCCACCCGCGCCCGGCCTAACTCCGCACCCCTGGATCTGCGCATCCCCCGACCCTTCGTCCCGGAAAGCTCATTATCGGCGGCTCGCACCGGCTGGTAAAGGAGGACGGGGCCGCACCGCTCCGGTGCGCCCCCGTCCTCCCGTGCGGGTCGACGGCGGTCCCGGTCAGCTCTCCCGCGGCCCGAAGTCGCCTTCGAGCGCGGCGGCCATCCGCAGCTGCGTCGCCGCCTCGGCCTGCAGCCCCTGGCGCTCCAGCGTCCGGCCCAGCATGAGGCGCGCGTAACTCTCCACCGGGTCGAGCTCCAGGACCGCCCGCAGCTCCTCCTCGGCCCGGCCGAGCCGGGCGGAGTGGTAGAAGGACCGGGCCAGCAGCAGCCGCGGCGCGACCTGCTCCGGGGCCTCCTCGACGAGCCCGCCCAGGATCCGTGCGGCCGTGAGGTACTCCTTGGCCTCGAAGAACATCTGCGCCCGGTCCCACCGGTCGGCGGCCGTGCCGAACTCGTAGTAGGCCTCGTTCACGCGTCCTCCTCGTCATCGTGCAGGCCACTCGCTCGGGGCCGAACCGCCGAGCTCCCGTCCCGCCATCCGTTCAGCCGTGACAACACGCATACTGGTTGAACATTCCACTAAATCTTTGGCGTGGGTGCCGCCGCTCCACGCCCCCTCGGGAATAGGTTGAGCGCCATGAGCAATCTCGATCGCCAGGCCACTCCCTCCGTCTGTGGAGGGCGAGGCTTCGTCGTCGCCGAGCCGGTCCGTGAACTCCTCAACCCTCGCCGCGTACCGCTCGGCGAGTCCACCGAGGTGCGCCGCCTGCTGCCCAACCTGGGCCGCCGCATGGTCGGCGCGTGGGCGTTCGTCGACCACTACGGGCCGGACGACATCGCGGACGAGCCCGGTATGCAGGTGCCGCCCCACCCGCACATGGGCCTGCAGACCGTCAGCTGGCTCCACGACGGCGAGGTCCTGCACCGCGACAGCCTGGGCAGTCTGCAGACCGTACGCCCCCGCGAGCTGGGCCTCATGACGTCGGGCCGAGCCATCAGCCACTCCGAGGAGAGCCCCAAGCCGCACGCCAGGTTCCTCCACGGGGCCCAGCTCTGGGTGGCCCTCCCTGACGCCCACCGCAACGTGGAGCCGCACTTCCAGCACCACACCGACCTCCCCGCCGTGACCGCCCCCGGCCTCACCGCCACCGTGATCCTCGGCGAACTGGACGGCGCGGCCTCACCCGGCACCTCCTACACCCCGATCGTCGGCGCCGACGTCACCCTGACCGAGGACGCCGAAGCCCGCCTCCCACTGGACCCGGACTTCGAGTACGCGGTCCTGTCGATGTCGGGAGAGGCCGAGGTCGACGGCGTACCCGTGCTGCCCGGCTCGATGCTCTACCTCGGCTGCGGCCGCACGGAACTGCCGCTGCGCGCCCTCTCCGACGCCGGGCTGATGCTCCTGGGCGGCGAGCCGTTCGAGGAGGAGATCGTGATGTTCTGGAACTGGATCGGACGGTCCCAAGAAGATATCGCACAGGCCCGCGACGACTGGATGAACGGGACCAGGTTTGGTGCGGTGCGGGGCTACGACGGCGCTCCGCTTCCGGCGCCCGAGCTGCCCGCGACGCCGCTGAAGCCGCGGGGGAGGGTGCGCTGAGCTGAGGTGATCGTCCGATCGGGCCTCAGGCCGGTCGGAGTGGTGAAAGCGTCGTCCTTGTTCGACTCGTAGCTGCGTGCTTGGCCCGAGGGGTCTGCTGCGGATCCTGGGCGCGACTCCCCCGTGAGGCAGGGTGTGGCGACGTCTGGTGGGACCGGTGCTGCCCGCCGACACGATGGTCCGGGCCACCGAAATGCCCGGCACCACCCACAACTTGCGGCCCAGGTCGCAGAGGATGAGGAGAGGTACCGGTGGGAAGTGTGTGGATGTACGCGCCTGACAGCGGGTACGGGGCCCGCCAGTCGATGGTGGGGTTCACGGTGGAGGCCGCTGACGGAATCATCGGGCATGTGGACCGGCAGCAGGACCAGCCCGGCATGCAGCACTTGGTGGTCGACACCGGCGTGTGGAAGTTCGGCAGGAGCGTTCTGATCCCGGCCGGCGCTGTCGCTTCCATCGACACCGTGGCGCAGAAGGTGGAAGTCGCATCGTCCCGCGAGGAGATCAAGGCGGCTCCGCGCTTCACCACCGACAGCGAGACGGCCGACTCCGGCTATCTGTCCGAGGTCGGTGACTACTACCTGTCCCTGCGCCCCTGAGGGCGACGTCGACCTCCGGCTGGAAGCCGACGACCGGAACCGGGCCCGCGACCGACATCCGTCCGGCCACGCCGCGCGGCTCCCGGTGCCGGGCCGGGTCTCACCGGCGTCGGTGCCGCCCTGGCCGGCGTGCCATGCGGTGTCGTTGAGCGCGCCGAGCCGGATCGACACATTCCCCGGATGATCAGCATCGGGGGCAGGGCCACCGGGTCGAGTCGGGGAGACGGTCGAGGCCTCGGAGCGGGGGGCGCGTGACACTCCCGAGTGGACTTTGGTGCCCGTTCCGGCTGCGCCTTCCAGATCGCCTTCGAAGGCCGCCTGACCTCGCCCAACAACTGACCATCCAACAACCAGGATCAGCCGTTGAATTGACGCACCCCTGAACTAGGCCCCGGGGGTTGCTGCGCTCGTTGTGGCGGTGGTGTCCACGAAATGCTGCTTGTGGTCGATCGGTGCTCCGGTGCGCTCGGTTTCGTCCCGCACGAGCAGGGAGAGCAGTGAGGCCACGGGCAGGCCGGCTTCGGCAGGATGGCGCAGCACCTTGTCCGGATCGATGCGGTAGGTGTTCGTGCGACCTTCACGGGTGTGTGACAGGTACCCGTCCTGCTCCAGGTCGGAGATGATCCTCGATACGGCACGCTCGGTGAGCCGGCAGTGAGCGGCGATCTCGCGGATGCGGATCTTCGGGTTGTCGGTGATGGCGGCCAGCACGCGCGCGTGGCTGGTGATGAACGTCCATCCGGTGTGGGACTCAGGTACTGCGGCCATGTTCAGCATTTTAGAGGACGTCGGTTGCCTGAAGCGCGTTGCATGACATATTTTTCCGGTAATCGATGACGTGCTCCCGCGCGGGAGAATCTGAGAAGGAGCCCGGGGTGTTCTGGAATGAGACCGCCTTGTCGATGTGCACGAGCAGCACCGGCGCTATGTCGCCCCTGGAGTCGGCCACTGTGGACGCCTCGTACGGTCCCGAGGTGCGGCAGTACGAGTACCGCGGGGCCTGGGTGATCGTCGCTGCCGGCGCGTACGACATGGGCTCGATCACTCCGCTGCGCCAGGCGCTGCACACCGCAGCCAGGCAGTACCCGAAGGTTGTCCTCGAGGCCTCCGCCGTCACCTTCGCCGACTCGACGTTCCTGAACCTGCTGATCCTCACCAACGAGATCGGGACGTTGCGCGTCGTCGCCCCCTCAGTGCAGGTACGACGCCTCTGCGAGATCACCGGTGTCGACAGCGTCTTGGAGGTGCGGCAGACGATCGAGGACGCGGCCTCCTCGTAACCGCACTGCGCTGCGGCAGCGCCACCAGGGATGCCGATGCCGGGACAGGCCCGCTGCGCCGGGCTCCGCCGGGTCCCGAGGATGCAGGGCGTACGGGTCTCGCCTCCGCACGGCTGGTCCTCGCTCTGAAGCCGACGTTCCATCCTTCGCATGGGGGCCCTTGCTGGTATGCCCCAGGATCCCGTGTCGTAAGGTCCTTCGTCGCGGTCGCCCACCGTCGGCAACGGATCTCACCGAACGCGGCGCAGCCGCCGACACGGTCGAGAGCTGAACCGATACCGGAATCAGGCGGTGACGAGTTCCCGCTCGTGATCAGGCGTTTTGACCTTGGGCTTTCTGTTCGGAAGCGCGAGCCGGAAGACCTTGCGCCACGCGGAGAACACCTGCTTGGGCAGCGGGCCGGTGACGTACTCCAGCTCGTACTTCTCGAACAGCGCGCGCACCTGCACCGCGACTTCGGCGTACCGGTTGCTCGGCAGGTCCGGGAAGAGGTGGTGCTCGATCTGGTGCGAGAGGTTGCCGGTCATGAAGTGCATGGCCTTGCCCCCGCTGATGTTCGCCGAGCCCATCATCTGGCGCAGGTACCACTGGCCGCGTGTCTCGCCCTTGATCGACCGGCGCTCGAAGACCTGCACGCCCTCGGGGAAGTGCCCGCACATGATCACCGAGTGGGTCCAGATGTTACGGATCAGGTTCGCGGTGAACGTAGCAGCGAGCGTGGTGAGGAATGACGGGCCCGACAGCAGCGGGTGGATCACGTAGTCCTTGAGCACCTGCTTGCGGATCTTGCGGCCTACTGCCTTGGCTCGCGCGCGGAATTCAGGGTTCTTGCGGCGGCGCTTGGTGAGGTTCTTGCCGAGCTCCAGATCGTACGCTGCGATGCCGTACTCGAAGAAGCAGGCGTTGAGGAAGTTCCACAGCGGCTGGCCGAGGTGGAAGGGGTGCCACTTCTGGTCTTCGTCGACGCGCATGATGCCGTAGCCGAGGTCGTTGTCCTTACCGATCACGTTGGTGTACGTGTGGTGCAGCTCGTTGTGCGAGTGCTTCCACTGATCGGACGGTGAGACGTGATCCCACTCCCAGGTGGTGGAGTGGATCTTCGGGTCTCGCATCCAGTCCCACTGGCCGTGCAGGACGTTGTGGCCGATCTCCATGTTGTCCATGATCTTCGCCACGGACAGCCCGGCGGTGCCGAGCAGCCACGCGGGCGGGAAGATCGAGAACAGCAGCACGCCCCTGCTGACCAGTTCGAGCTTGCGCTGCGCCGAGATGACCTTACGGATGTAGGCGGCGTCCTTCTCGCCGCGGTCGGCGATCACCTCGTCGCGGATCGCGTCCAGCTCGCGGCCCAGCTCCTCGATCTGTTCCGCGGTCAGGTGGGCGGTGGGGTCGATGGCGGTCAAGGTGCTCCTACCGTTCGATGTCGCAGGGGCCCGCCGCGGCGGACACGCAGGTCTGAATGAGGACGCCCGGCTCGGCCTCGGTGATCTGGCCGGTGCGCAGGTCGCGGACGGCACCCGCCTTGAGTGGCGTGACGCAGCCGAAGCAGATGCCCATGCGGCACCCGGAGGGCATGAACACGTCGGCCTCCTCGCCGATGTCGAGCAACGGCGTGGCGCCGTCCGCGTCGACGGTCTTGCCGGTGGCGCTGAACGTGACCTCGCCGCCGCCGCCGCCGTCGCCGGCGACGACGATGCTGGGGCGGAAGCGTTCGGTGTGCAGGCGTTCTTGGACGCCGTGCCCGGTCCAGTGTTCTTCGGCGGCGTCGAGCATGCCTGCGGGCCCGCAGGCCCAGGTCTCGCGCTCGGCCCAGTCGGGCACGAGTTCGTCGAGACGGGAGATGTCGAGCTTGCCGTCCGTGTCGGTGTGCACCTCGGTGAGCCGCAGCTTCTTGCCCGCGACCAGATCGTGCAGTTCGTTGCGGAAGATCACGTCTTGCGGCTGTGGCGCGCAGTGGACCATGACGACGTCGTCGAACTCGGTGTCGCGCAGCATGCCCATGACGGGCGTGATGCCACTGCCGGCCGTCAGGTAGAGCACCTTGGCGGGCCTGACCCGCGGCAGCACGAAGTCACCGGTCGGCTGGTCGAGCTGGATCAGTGTGCCCGGTTTCGCCCTGCGGACCAGGTGGTTGCTGACCTTGCCGTCCGGGATCGCCTTCACGGTGATCGTGAGGCGGCCGTCCTGGCGATTCGTCGGCGAGGTGATGGAATAGGCACGCCACAGGCGCACCCCGTCGACGTCGACCCCGATCCGCACGTACTGACCGGCTGTGTGGCCGCGCCAGGCCCGGCCCGGCCTGATCACGACAGTCGCGGCGTCACCCGTCTCGGGGTGCACGGCCTCGATGCGCCCCCGTAGGTCAGCGCCCGTACGCAGCGGGCTGACCAGGTCGAGGTAGTCCGACGGCAGCAGCGGCGTCGTGACCATCTCCAGCAGTTTCCACGCCCTGCCGCGGAGGGCTGTACTCGTCATGACTCCAGCTTGCTGTGCCTCAAGGTGTAAAGTCCTGACCGCAGGACGTGAATCTGGTCGGCTGGATTGTTCGTAGGGAACAAAACGTGAGTCATGCAGTCCGGAGGGCCAGCGAACTGGCCCTGGATGAGACGACGGTCACCGCACTTCGGGCCGCGCTGAAGACCACCGCCGACGAGGTCGTCCAAGCGATCATCGACGAGGTCCCTTCCTATGCCAACGCCCTTTCGGGCCGCATGGGCGGCACCATCCGCCGAGCCGTCCGCACCGCCCTGGGGCACTACCTGGACCTCGCGAGCGGGAACGCCACAGGCGGCGATGGCGGTGACGCCGCCTACGAGCTGGGCCGCGGCGAGGTGCGCGACGGCCGTTCGATGGACGCCCTGCTCAGCGCCTACCGCGTCGGTGCCCGCGTGGCCTGGCGATGCCTGGCAGCGGGTGCCGTACCCGCAGGTCTGCCTGCCGCCGAGGTCGCCAAGTTCGCCGAGCTGACCTTCGCCTACATCGACGAGCTCTCCGCCGCGAGCGCCGCGGGTCATGCCGACGAACTGGCCGCCCGGGGCAGGGCCCACGAGCGCCACCTGGAACACCTGGCCCGAGACCTCCTCACCGGCGCCGGCCCGGACGTGCTGCTGGCCTCCTGTCAACGGGCCGGGTGGCAGCCTCCGGTTACGCTGACCGCCGTCCTGCTGCCCGCCGTCCAGGCCCGGCCTGCCTACCGCGCACTCGACCCGGGCACCCTCGTCCTCGACGATCTGCCGGATGCCACCGGTGTGCTGCTCGTCCCGGATGCCGACCGATCACATCTCTTGCGGCAGCTGACCGACCGCACCGCCGTGGTCGGCCCGGCGCGGCCATGGACTCGTGCGTCCGCCTCGTACGCACGAGCCGTACGCGCGCGTTCCCTCTCCCCTGATATTCGCGACACCGAGGACCACCTGCCCGAGCTGGTGCTGAGCGCCGACGTGGACGCGTTCGCAGACCTGCGTGCCCGGGCCCTCGCCCCGTTGCGAACTTTGCCTGCCGCGACCGCACAGCGGCTGGAGGAGACGTTGCGGGCATGGCTGCTGCACCAGGGCAGGCGGGACGAGGTGGCGGCGGCGTTGTTCGTCCATCCCCAGACAGTCCGCTACCGGATGGCGCAGCTACGGGAGCGGTTTCCGGATCTCGCATCGCCACACAGGGTCCTGGAACTGACGCTGGCGGTCGGTCTGCGAGACAGCTGACGCGCATTTCGACCAAGGCCCGGGGGAAGGCGGCATGAGCCGGCTGAGGCCGGGGGCGACGTGAAGACCGGACGAGGCCTCGGACAGTCCAGGCTGTCCTACGGGGCGCGCGGCAGGTAGCCGGACGACCGACCGGGCCGGCCTGGCACACCGCGCGACGCGGGGGATGATGGGAGGGAGCGACAAAACGTGAGGTCAGGAGCGCCCGTGGCAAAACAGGTTCATTGCCCCCGTGAGGACGTGGAGTTCGATTTCATCCTCGGAAGGAGCGGACTTCCGGTCCTCGCATACTTCACCGGGACATGGCCCAAGGCGATCGAGCCCTGCCGGGCGATGGACCTCGTCATGAGCGGCATCGCCGACGACTGCAGGGGCCGCCTGACGGTCGTCCGCGCCGACATCACACGATGCCCGTCGACAACCGAGCGATACGGGATCACCAAAGCCCCGTCCTACGTCCTGTTGAAGGAGCGAGAGGCGGTGGCGCACGGCACGGGGCCTACGACCATCACCGAGGTACGGAAGCTTCTGGACGGCCGCCTCTGAGCGGCGGCATGTGGCCGCAGCGCGCTCACATCTCGGCCATGGGGCCGCGCCGTCTACCCCGCGCTCGTGTCGTGTCCGACCTGCGACGTGACCCCGGAAAGCGCCGTGTCGCGCGTCGAGGACCCCGTCATCGATGGGCACCCGGCAGCTCTCGTGGACTCCAAGCCCTGTCGACACGGATTGGGTCTGTCAAACGAGCGAACGTTTTACAGTCCCGCTACCTCACCGCACGACGCCTGAACCGTGGATCGAAACCGGCGTGATCCCACGGCCTGGTGCTGCTTCGCAGACGAGGCGCCGGGGGCTGAACATCGGCACTGGCCGTAGCGGCACCGGTTCCAGCATGGACGGCTACTGCGGCCGCGAACCGCATCGCCCCCACGGGATACACGTATGGGGATCTGTGAGTAGCCGCGGGCCCTCGGGTTGACAGTGTCAGCGGTGGGTGGTCGGGTCAGGACCTGTTCTGACCTCTGGTCGTCGAGTTGGCGCGGAAGCTGTCCGGGAGCAGGCCTCCCTGGACTCCAGCCACGGTCTGCCACGTATCTATGACATCCGCCGTGGCGTGCGACAACCGCGTCGTGTCCCATCCGAACTGGGAGAACAGCCGCTGGAGGGTGCAAACCACGGCCAGTGGCGCTCCGCCGCATCGCAGTGCGGTGCTCTGGGCGTTGACTCCCATCTGGACTGCGGCATCGCCATGAAGGGGGTCCACCGGCTGGTCGATCTGCTCAATGAACATGCTGATCCCGTGCTGCTGTCCGTGAGCGACCGCTGAGCCCAGGCGCCAGAAGAGCTGGCCGAGCGCGGGATCGAACATCTGGGTTGCCAAGGTCGTGGTGGTGGGCAGCTTGGTGTCCAGGAACGGAGGCTGGTACCGGTCGCGTTCCCGGCGCACGTCGAAGCCGTGCGTACGCGCCGCTTGCACGATGCGCTGGATGCGCCCTTCGGCATGCGACTTGATCGCCGTGCGTTCGGTTCCGGTCTCCAGATGAGTCTGCTCCTTGAGGCTCTGGAGGCGAAGGTTCATATGACGGCGTACTCGTTCGCGTCCTCCGATGCCGGGCTCCAGGAGGAACCATGGTCCGGTCGCGATGTCGAGCATGGCCCGGGCAATGGTGTGCGTCGCCGTGATTCCTCCTGGAGACGTGATCAGGGTGCCCAGGCTCTCCATGTGGTCGAGAAGAACGAACACGGACGTCAAGGGAGTGATGTTGGCATCCCGGGCAGGCACGGCGCCCCACGCCCCGCCAAGAGAGTCACGCCCGCACTCCTCGCTCGCGGGCGACCCCGGAAGAAACCCGTGGCTTGCTTCGTAGGTCTCGTCGAACGCAGCGCGCAGCCCGTTCAACGAGCGGGCTAGTTCACCCCAGGCATCTCTTCCCATGCCGGATGACGATAGGGAGACCAAGTCGGTTTTGGAATATCGCTCACCCCGGCTCATGGAGAGTGTCTGCGGGCGTACGGGTACTCGCGCGTGCCTTTTTTTAGGACCTGCAGCCCCCCGGATGCACGGGCGCGCCTAACCAGCCAGCGACCCACCCACCTCTACGCACGACGACTTCGGACTCTTATTCGCGGCTCAGCCAGGCGGGTGACAGTGGCCGAGGCGGACTGCTATCCGGCGGACCGGTGGTCCACGATGGGTGCCGCCGCCGTCCCCGGCGGAGCATGTATCGACCGCGCCCGCGCCGGTGACCGGCGCGACCACAGCTGTTCCGAGGAGCCCCTTCCCATGCGTTCACGCATCATCGCCGTCGTGGCCGCAGCGGCTGCGGCCACTGCGGCCCTTGCACAACCCGCCCATGCCGCCCCAGTCGTCGACGGGGTGTACCGGTTCGCTGCTCTCCAGGACGGCAAGTGCCTGGTCTGGCCCAAAACGCACGCGAACATCGGCTCGGTCGGACTGGGCACCTGCACGGAAAGCGCGTCAACGTCGGCGCACTGGCAGGTACACAAGCGCCCCAACGGAACGATGGAAGTATCGACACCGGGCTCCAACCCCCGCACCTGCCTCGGCGTGAACACGGACTACAGGCTCAGGGTCAACGAACCCTGTGCCGACAAGTACGCCGAGTGGACCGTGACATCCGGCTCCGCCGGGCCCGGCAGCGTGGTGTGGGCCGACATCGAGCACACCCCCGCCGACGGATCCAACTCATGGGGAAAGGTCGTCGACATTCCCGAGGTAACCGGCCGTGTCGTGGTCAGGCGGGTCCCCATCGAACCCCACTACTGGGAACTGCAGCAGGTCAGCCAGTGACCGGAGACAGTGAAGCGACTCCGCGGCCTCACTCGCCACTCGGCCTGACCGGCGCGGGAGGCGCGCCTGCTCGACCGGGACCGGGGGGCGGTGACCGTGGGCAGGGCCTTCGCCCACAGGTGGAAGATCCGCTTGGTGTCCAGGACAAGGGCGTGGGCGCCCTGGTGGAGGCACTGGGCGGTCAGGGAGGGCAGCATGGTGGTGCTGCCGCCGCCGCTGGCGGTGCAGACCAGGACGTGCGGGGAAGCTGGTTATGCGGGACAACTGGGCGAGTCGGTGGACGGCCGCCTGGCAGATCAAAAACGGGTCGGAGGTCGTCTGGCCGGTCCGGGATCCGGGTTCGGTGCCGGTGTTGTTTCGAAGCCGGAGGCGGTTTCACGTGGAGGACGAAGCAGAAGCATCGTCCCGGGCTGGAGTTCCTGGTCTCGACTGGGTGGAAACGGCTTCGAATCCTTGGGGAGAGGGCGACCCTGCTCGCCCTCGACTTCATGACGGTGGTGGAGGTGCTTCCGCAGCCCTCGTCGACGCGGACCGGGCGGTGCCGGGACGTTCGGTAGGGTGCCGGGGTGCTGGCTGTCCGGTCGGTGCCTTCTGGGGGATGACGAGACGAGGACCATGCCGGAACAAGCGAGCCCGCCTGCGATAGCACCGAGCGCTCCCCTGCTCACATCGGTTGAGGCGGCGCGGATGGCGGCGGTGCGTCGTTACGACATCCTCGACACCCCACCGGACGGCGCCTACGACAGAGTCGCGGCGCTGGCGGCACGGTTGTTCGAGGTGCCTGTGGCGACGGTGACGATCGTGGACGAAGATCGGATCTGGTTCAAGGCCACGCACGGCCTGGAAGACGTCACCGAGATCGGCCGCGATCCGGGCCTGTGTGCCTCGGCGGTGCTGAGCGATGACACCACTCTCATCCCCGACACCTTGCTGGACCCGGTCGCCTGCTCCAACCCTCTGGTCGCCGGCCCGATGGGGGTGCGTTTCTACGCCGCCGCTCCGATCATCACCGCCGACGGGTACCGGCTGGGCACGGTCAACATCCTCGACACCCGCCCCCGTGAGATCAGCGAGGTCGAGGCGTCCACCCTCGGTGACCTGGCCGCGGTAGTGCGTGACCAGCTTGAATTGCGCCTATCGGCACTGAACGCGGTACGTGCCGAGCAGGAGCTCCGCAAGGTCGAGCAGGACAAGCGACAGGCGGAGGAAGAGGCCCGCCGGCGTGCGGAGCGGGACAGGGCGGCGATCGCCACGTTCGCATCGACCCTGCAGCGCACCCTGGTGCCCCCGGCGCTGCCCGCGGTACCGGGTCTGGAGCTGGCCTGCCATTACAAGACCGCCTCCCCGCAGGAAGTGGGCGGCGACTTCTACGACGTCTTCCCCGTAAGCGGGGGCCGGTGGGCTTTCTTCCTGGGCGACGTGTGCGGGAAAGGCGCTGAAGCCGCCTCGGTCACCTCACTGACCCGCTACACACTGCGGGCCGCAGCCCTCGTCGACGCGGACCCTACGGCTGCGCTGAAGGCACTGAACACGGCGCTCCTGCTGGACCCGGCAGTCGGTACCCGCTTCTGCACCGCCATCTTCGGCCTGCTGGACCCCACCGGGGACGGCGTTTTCACGGTCACACTGGCCACCGGCGGTCACCCGCCCGCCTACCACCTGCGCCCCACCGAGGACGGCAGGGTGCGGGTCCAAGCGGCCCGTGCAAAGGGCGGCATGCTGGTCGGCGCCTTCGCCGAAGCCGCCTTCGCCTCACACACCCTGCACCTGGCACCCGGCGAAGGACTGCTGCTGTACACCGACGGGCTCACCGAAGCCCGAACCGCCGACGGTGACATGCTCGCCGACACAGGCCTGACCGACTTCCTGGCCCAGCGGCCGGGACCGCTGAGCGCCGGCGTCCTGATCGACGACACCGTCGCGCTCCTGAACACCCTCCCCGACACCGAACGCGACGACGTAGCCCTGCTCGCCCTGTCCGTTCCCACCCCCGACGCCGCTCCCACAGGCATCACCACCACCGCTCACAGCGCCGCCGCCCCGACCGCCGACGTCTGCGTCGGGGAGAACCCACGCCCATGACCGACGCCTTCCACATCGACGTCCCGCACACCGACGGCACCCTGGCCGTGATCGCCCTGTCCGGCGAATTCGACGTCGCCACCGCACCCGCCGTACGAGCCCGCGCCCTGGACCTCATCGCGGCCGGACACCCCGACCTGGTCGCCGACCTGGCGGACGTCACCTTCTGCGACTCCTCCGGGCTGGGCACCCTCATCGGTATCTGGCGCTGCGCCAAGGACGCCAACGGCTCCCTGACCCTGGCAACCATCCCCGAACGGCTGGACCGCCTGCTCAGCGTCACCGGGATGGACGCCTTCGTGCCCGCCTACCCCTGCACCAGGACCGCGCTCCTGGCACGCCAGGACAACCGCTTCACCGCCTGAGAACCCCTCATCCGCACAACCGGCTCCAGCTGGTTCGTCTGGCACGGCACAGCGTCGGTCAAGCGCGCGAGAGCACGACCCAGCACGCGCCGCGACCTGCGTACTGATCGCGACGCCCGCTCGGCCGCTCTGTTCAGGGCACCGCACATCGGCGGGACGACTCCGGCCGAGCCGGTCCGGCGTAGGGGCAGATCTCGCGGCTACGGATCCGCCGGAGGCCCGCGTACGAACACCGAGTTGCCGTCAGCGTGGTCCGGGCTGGCTATGAGAGCGCCAGCACCTTGACCGTCCACCGCCTTCCGCTCAGCACGCTGGCCAGCGTCGCTGATGTTGCTATGAGGGTGTACCACAACTGAACCCGGCTGGTTCCCCAGCCGGGTTCAGCTTCCCGGGCAGTCGCCGGGACGATCTCTCACGTTCTGTGGGGGTGCTGGGCCGGGTGGTTACCAGTCTGCCTGGGCTTTGGTGTAGGCCGTGCGGCAGGCGGAGTCGGCGGCCGTGGTGGAGAGCTTGGTCATAACTTCCTTCCAAATCCTCTTGGCCGTTTCTTCCTGCGGCTTGTACTCAGCGGGGACCTCCGAGGCGTGGTTCTTGATCGTCGCGAGGGTGGCGACGGTCCACTTGTTGCATGCCGGGGCGGCGGCGTTGCGGTAGCGGTTGTCGAGCTCGGTTGCCACAGCGGCGCCGTTGAGGACGGCCCAGGTGTTCCAGGTCGCGCACGCGGACTCGGTGAGGAGGGCCTGGTCTTCCTCGCTCAGATTGGCCACGGCGTTCAGGGCGGCGTTCCACGGTTCGTCGGGAACGGTGTAGCGGGTGGTGGGGAACTTCTCCTTGGTCTTGAAGATCGCTTCCTGGCAGGCAGGCGGCAGCGGGGCTGCCTGCAGGCGGGAGGCGGCGGTCAGCTGCGAGGCGTCCACGGCGTGCTCGGGCGGGGTCTGCGCCTGGCTGGTCATGCTGAGGAAGGACACGCCGAGGGCAGCCGTCGAGACCACGCCGGCAGTGAGGAGGAGGGGCTTGAAGGTACGGCGGCTGGGTTTCATGGCGGCAGGCTCCTTTGTGAGTACGGCTGGGGAGGCATCGGCTTGACGCAGACCGCTGCTCGTTCGGAGAACTTCTGTGGAGCCTCGCAGGACACGAGAGATCACCTGACGAATGAGCGTTCGTCCGGGACCGTTCCTGTCGCACCGGGGATGGCGGCGCGAGTGGGACGAGTTTCTGTGGTCTGTTAGCCGCTTGTGCCGCGGTGCGCTTCTTGAGCGGGGACTGCAGGCTGCGAGGCAGGGACCGCGCCGTAGCGGCGGTGGCGATGGGTGTATTGGGTCATGGCCTCCCATAGGTCGCGGCGGTCGATGTCGGGCCAGAGTTTGTCGGTGAAGAGCAGTTCGGCGTAGGCGGTGTGCCAGGGCAGGAAGTTGGAGATGCGCTGTTCGCCGCCGGTGCGCCACAGGAGGTCGACGTCGGGCAGGTCCCCCAGGGGCAGATGGGAGCGAAGCAGGTGTTCCGACACCCTGGTGCCCTCGAGCTGTCCAGTGCGTGCGGCATCGGCCAGGGAGTCGGCGGCCTGAGTGAGTTCGCTGCGGCCGCCGTAGTTGAGGCAGAACGTCAGGTTGAGACCGGTGCGGTCTTGGGTGGCCTCTTCGTTGGTGTGCAGGAGGTCGACGAAGTCGCGGGGCAGGCCGTCGGGGAGCCCGGCCCAGCGGATCCGTACGTCGTAGCGCAGGAAGTCTCCGGACTCCAGCTGTTCCCGTGCGAACGTCAGCAGCTTGTCGATCTCCTGCGGCGGGCGCTTCTCCAAGTTCTCGGTGGACAGCAGGTACACGGTCAGGTGGGAGAGCCCAATTTCCAGCGCGCCGTGGACGACGTCGACGAGCATCTCCCCTCCGGTCTTGTGGCCGTGGCTGCGTGGGAGGCCGCGTGCGGTGGCCCAGCGGCCGTTGCCGTCCATGATGATCGCGACATGCCGCGGCATGTGCTCGGCCGGGAGAGCTGGTGGGCGGGCCCCATCGGCGTGCGGTTCGGGTGGTTGCAGGAGCTTGGGGGAAGCGGTCCGGGGAGCGGGGAGCACCGGGCGGGTCGGCGGGAGCGCGGTGCGTAGTTCGGGGAGGGGGAAGAGGCGCCAGGTGGTGGCTGCGAGGAGCCGGCCGGGGGCGGTGATGCGCAGGCGGGCGGCGAGGGGTGGGCGGGCGGCATGTTGCAGCAGGGTGGGTCCGGCTTTTTCGGCGGCGTGCAGGCGGGCGCGGTAGAGAGTGCAGCCTGTGCGCAGGACGACGGCGGGGCCGGGCGGCAGACCGGTCCACAGTCGCGGTTGGTCCAGCCAGGTATGGGCGGTGTCCAGGAGGTGGCTGATCAGCGCTTGGACGGCGGGGGTCCAGCGGCGTTGGAGGAGGTCTGTCTCACAGGTGCCGAAGCGGTGCAGTTCTTCTGCGGGAAGGGTGATGTCGCCACGGCTGAGGTCCTCGGCGAGGTCGGTCAGTGAGTCGGTGAGGAACAGGCCGTCGGACAGCCGCTGGTAGGCGTCCAGGCGGGTGAGGTGGAGAGGGATGTCGAGGCCGGCGTGTCGCAGCATCGTCAGGCACAGCAGCAGGAAGGGCACGTTGGTGTCCTTGCTGCGGGTCCGCCATTGCTGCCAGGTCGCCGCGGCGGGAGCGGTCCGCAGGGCGTCTTTCTCCAGGGCCGTGAAGGTGACGTCGAAGGCGTCGGTCTTCAGGTTCCAGCACCACATGGTGTGCACCAGCGCCTGGCGCACCGGGTCTTGGCTGGTGCCCAGCCGCAGGTCGGTGTCCAGGGCTTCGCGCCATGCCCGCAGCCGCTGAGAACCGTCGCCCTCGGTACTGTCGGCCAGGTCATCGGCAAGGGAATGCGCGGCGAAAAGGGCCCAGCATGCCGGACGCAGGGCAGGGGGCATCAGCTGCAGGCACCAGAACTCCTCGGCGCTGGTGGACCGCAGATGATCGTGGCACGCCTTGTACGCGGCTTTCAGCTGCGGGTCGTGGATTTCGGCCTGCGCGCAGTCGGCAGCGAACACGGTGCTCCTTGGATGGAGGACGGGGCCTGGCCGGTCACCGCGGACCGGGTGCGCCGACGGAAGGCGAGCAGGCTGAGGAGGGCCGCACCGGCGAACCAGACCAGCTGCACGCCCAGACAGCTCAGGAGAACGGAGTGGGAGAAGCCGGCGGCGGAGGCGGACTGCATGGCGCCGTAGGAGGGCAGCAGACGCACCAAGGCGGTGTCGGCTCCTTTGCTGGCGATGGGGTTCTGCAGTGCGAGGTCGATGACGCTGATCATCACGACGAGGAAGATGCCCTCCAGCTCACGGCGCACCACCGTGCCCAGGGCGACGCCCACGGCTCCGTAGGTCATGGCCGCGCTGAACAGCGAAACGGCCAGCAGCACGGGCTGGCGGGGCGACCAGTACGCCCACATGACCGCTGTGGCATAAAGACTGACGACGGCCGAGACCAGAACGAGGGAGGCGACCTTCGCCAGCAGCAGCTGGAGGCGGGGGTAGCCGGCCATGGCCAGACGCCGGTCGAAAGTTCCCGAGCTGAAGGTGGCCGAGAACATCGCGAACCCGACGATCAGCGTCACCGCGTTCAAAGCGCCGCTGATCTGAGTGAGCTCGTTGCCGCGGGCAACGAGGATCTCGCCAGTGGCCCAGAGCCTGAACGACACCCCCACGTCCACGATCATGAACTGTCCGAGCGAGATCCACAGGGGAACGAAAAGGAACACCAGCGCCACGGCGAACTGGTTACGCACATGCTCGATCAGCGTGAACCGCGTCGCGATGACAAACCGCACCAGGGAGGGGCTCACGACACCACCCCCGCCCCAGCGCACAGCACGCCTTCCTCCAGGCGCCACAAGACGTCCAGCCGGTCCACGTCGTAGGCAAGGTGCGAGACCACCAGCACGGACTGGCCGGCGGTACGCAACTGGACGGCCAGCTCCCAAAACCGCACATAGGTTTCCCAGTCGAAGCCCTGATAGGGCTCGTCCAGCAGCAGCACATCAGGATCGTGCATCAACGCGAGGGTCAGGTTGAGCTTCTGCCGGGTTCCCCCGCTGAGCGCCCCGACCCGTTCCTGCGCGTACTCGCGAAAGCTCAAGACCTCCATGATCTCCTCGGCCCGGCGCAGATCAGGGAGCGAGTACGCCGTCCTGAACAGCTCAAGGTGCTGGCGGACGGTGAACGCGTCATTGAGGACCACCTGCTGCGGGCAGTACCCGAACCGGCCCTCGTGCCGCACCACCCCCCGATCGGGCCGCAGCTCACCGGCCAAGATCTTCAGCAGCGTGGACTTCCCCGCACCGTTCTCCCCCACGATGCCGATCAGTGAACCCCGCGGTAGTTCCACATCCACGCCGCGCAACACCACCCGGCCACCGTAGGCATGATGAATACCTGCCACCTTCATCAACGCCCCCTATGGATCAGCCCGTTCCGCTACCAACAACGCCACAGGCAGGCAATGGTCACGCCCGGCAACAGTGCCAACAAGGCGCAGCCGAAAACTCCACGATCCACAGGAGCCACCAGGACCGACGCCTTGACCATCACCCCGCTCCCCAGCATCCGGACCGCCCCTTCCACGCACCGGCAGCAAGCCTTGGGCCCCGGGGCCATGTGTGGCAGGCCGGAGTCGAGTGGGCGCTGCTGTGGATCGAGAACACCGCCGACCAGCTGACCGAAGGCAGGGCGTCAGGGTGTGTCGCCGGAGGAGCGGAAGCGGCACACCACACCCGGGCCGCCCGGCGGGCGCGGCTCGCCGGGGAGCGGGTCGTACAGCGCCCGGCCGCCGGGCCACCGCCCCAGCTCGGTCGTCCGAGCGACGCCGTCCTCTATCTCCTCCGGCCGCCAGCCGGTGATGTCGAGCAGCGGTCCGTCCAGCGGCCCGCCGACCAGGACGGCGTACGTCTGGTGCGGGAGCGGGCCCGGGTTGGGGCGGTCGTGGTCTCGGCCGTACACCCGGCCGCGCAGCAGCTGCTCGTCATAGGCGTTCATCCGGCCAGCGTCCCAGCCACCGCCGACAGCGGAAGGCGAGCGGTGCCAGAAGTCCGGCCCCTCCCGCCGGGTGGGAGGGCTTGGCGGTTTCCTCCCGCCCGGCGGGCGTCAGGCGCAGGGCAGACGGTCGGGCACGGGCCAGTCGATGCGGACCCCGAGGCGGATCAGCGCGGTGATGCTGTCGACCTGGCAGGCGGGCGGCTGCTCCTGGGTGAAGCGGCGCAGCGCCCAGTGCACGCCGTCGTGCAGTTGGCCGTCGGTCAGCGTGGGCGCCTGCTCCTGGCGGTCGTCGAGCAGCTGCGCGGCACGGGCCGCGCGGGACAGCGCGGCGTCGGCGAGCGGTCCCTCGGCGAAGCCGTTGCGTACGTATAGGCCGGGCTCGATGAAGGTCATGGTGACGGTCCTTTCCGCCCGGCCCCGCTGGTCTCCCGGTTGGAGACGCGGTCGCGGGACCGAGCGGGCGGGACCGTAGAGCACCGAGTTCGTTAGCGTCGCGTTCTGCGTCTACCGGCGACGCCCGAACAGGCCGCGGCCCTTCTTCGCGTCCGCCTCGGCCGCCTCCCGCACCGCGGCCTCCTCTGCTTCGCGGCGCGCAGCGCGCTCAGCCTCCGCACGGTCGAAATCCTCCTTCCAGCACGGCCCGCACAGGTTGTCTCCAGTGCTTCGCCATGAGGTCTGGATGACCGACTGCCAGCGTTCGTCGGTGAACTTCGTCCCGCACCGGGTGCACACCGGCCGCTGCGCTTCCCGCTCCGCGGCCTTGCGTTCCGTCTGCTGCCGGCGGGACTGCTCTTCCTCCATGCGGTACAGCCGCTCGCCGTCCGGGTTGTCCAGGGTCTCGCTCAGCGTCTGCCACTCCTGACGCCCGAGCCTGGCTGCCCCGGTCGGGTCGGCGGTGATCCGCTCCAGCTTCGCGCCCGTTCAGGTGAGGCACTCACGGTTCTCGGCGCGTGACCCCGCATCCCAAATTCGAACGTTCGTACTATTCAGTTGTGGCCACGTACGCCTTCCCCCAAGACCTCGGCCCGCGCAGTGCCGGCCGGCTCGACTTTCATCGATCCGCGTCGGTGCCCATTCGCCGACGAAGATGCCCCATCGGTACCCCCGACTGCGGCCGCTCACCCCCGCCGACAATGCCACCGCCCTCGCCGCCCTCATTCCCGAAGCCGTACAGCTGGACCGCGACGCCGCACGCAAACGCGCCGAGCACTTCTGCTCACTGGACACCGTGGCCGACCAGTAGACCCAGCTATACGAGGAGCTCATCACGTGATCAGCTACTACATTCAGTACCAGGTGAGTGCGACGTCGGATGCTTGTATGAACAGTTCCGCCCTGGTGGAGCGTCGACGTGTGAAAGGTGACTCCCGTGACCCGAACGGTGCCGACGAAGCTCGGGAAGGGGTCGTGGGGCGCGGTACTGAAACGCACGTTGGGGGAGTTCAAGCGGGACGAGCTGACCGACCGGGCCGCGGCACTGACGTACTACGGCATCCTGGCCTTGTTCCCGGCCCTGCTGGTCCTGGTCTCCCTGCTCGGCATCGCGGGCAAGGAGACCACGCGGACCGTCCTGGACAACATGTAGAAGCTCGCCCCGGGAGCGGCGCGTGACGTCCTGACCAACGCGGTGACCCAGCTGCAGTCCAGCGGCGGGGCTGGCTGGGTGATGGCCATCGTGGGTCTGCTGGCCGCGCTGTGGTCCGCGTCCGGTTACGTCGCCGCGTTCATCCGGACCTCGAACGTCGTGTACGACGTGCCCGAGGGCCGCCCGGCCTGGAAGGTGCTCCCGGTCCGCGTAGGCCTGACGCTGGTACTGGTGGTTCTGGCTTGTGTCAGCGCGCTGATCGTCGTGCTCTCGGGCGGGATCGCGCGCCAGATCGGCACCGCTCTGGGCGTCGGCGACACGGCCATGACCGTCTGGTCGATCGCCAAGTGGCCCGTCCTGGTGTTGCTGGTGACCATCATGCTGGCGCTCCTTTACTGGGCGGCGCCGAACGCCAAGGGACGGGGCTTCAAGTTCGTGTCGCCGGGCAGCCTGCTGGCGCTGCTGATCTGGATGGTGGCGTCGGCGGCCTTCGCCTTCTACGTCGCCGACTTCGGTTGGTGTCACGGGCGTCCACGTACGGCTCCTCCGTCTGTGGTTGGCCGCCGATGACGGCCCGCTCACGGGCCATTTCCGCGTCGAGTTCCAGGCCGAGCAGGATCGCCAGGGCCGGACCACCACCGAGGAGCCGGCCCAAAGCTGGCTGACGAAGTGGAGAGCCGACGACGAGGCACGCCGCGCACGACCTCCAGAGCCGTGTGGTCGCACGGTTCCTCGGACAATCGGTCTCCACGCTCCGTTTACGGTGGTGCTTGAGCAGCGTTGGACTCACGCCTCCCTCGCCCTTTCCATGTGCTGTGTGAGGCTGAGGTAGCCGAACCCAGGGCCTGCTGGGTGTGATCGAGGGTGAAGCAAGTCCGTCGGGGGTCTTGTCGAAGGCGACGAGCAAGCGCCCGCTGGGGGAAGCCCCCCGGCCGGCAGCAAACTAACCAGTTACCCAGTCCTTCGCCCCGCCTGCTCAGCCTGATCTCACAGTTCGCGCGCCGCCCGCGTCATTTCGTTCTGACGTTCGATGTGGCAAGCAGGGCACGTCCCGGGGCATCGTATCCACACCGGCCAAACGGTGTAGGCCGCCGGGACGTTGCGGGGCATGCACATGAACAGCCCAGAAGCTCGCCGCAGCGACCTCCCGCGATGCTTCCGCTTACGGTGCCGCGGAGCACCTCTGGTACAGCCTGCACAGATGAGTTTGGCCCGCGCGCCTGCCACGGCGCCGCCTCAGAACAGCACTGCATTGCCGCCATGTCGCCGAATGAAGACGCAAAACGCTGGGGCGGATCAAGGGTGCCGCATCCGCACAGGGGACGCGGCACCCGAGTGCAACGCTCAGACCGTGGTGGGGAAGCGTTCCCAGACGCGGTGGGCGCCCAGCAGTTGGCTGACTTGCTCGAAAGTGTTCGTTGCCATGTCGCCCTGGATGACACCGGGTGCGCCGCTGGGAATGGCGGCGTCGGCCAGGATGGCGTCCGCGTCGGCCCAGGCGCCGATGGCCTTGCCGTGGCGGAAGGCTTCGTTGAGCAGGAGCAGCAGCCTGGGGTCGGTGGCGGTGGGTTGCGGGGCGCCTGCTTTGGCGTCGCGGGCTCCGTGGGCGTCCGCGCCGGCGGCGGGGGCGCCTGCCAGGATGATTGTGTCGAACTCGATCGAGCGTGCGGTGGCGAAGGTGCGCTGGACGGTGACCGGGTTGTCGTCGGTGCCGAGCGTGCCGCCGGCCGGAGCGATGACCAGGGGAACCATGTCCGCGTCCAGAGCTGCCTGTCGTACGGACCTGACGCCGTCGAGGTCTGCGTTCGCGTCGGCGACGATTCCGACGATCCGGCCGTCCAGCGGCCAGGTCTGGCCGATCTGGGAAAGGGCGGGGCTGGGGCCGGGGTCGGTGAGCCTGCTGTCCCCGGCGGGTGCGGGAAGGCCGAGCCCGGCGGCGACCTGTTCGCACAGCTCGCTGTCGATCTTGGCCAGGACGAGCAGGGCTCGTTCCTTGATCGCCTGCTCGTAGCATTTGCCGAGCTCGAAGGTGTAGGCGGCGATGATGTGCTCGCGCTCCGTGGGGGTCATGCTGAGCCAGAACAGGCGGGGCTGGCTGAAGTGGTCGTCGAAGGACGCCGGTGCTTTGCGTTCCTTGACGCTCGCGGCGACCGCAGCGGGCACCTCGACGAACGCGCCGGTGCTCTCGCCGGCGAGGAAGGGGCAGCCGCCGTCGAGGCTGTTGGGGCGGTAGGGGGCGACGCCGCGGTGGACGGCGGTCTGGTGCATGCCGTCGCGCAGCATGTCGTTGACGGGGGCGTGGGTGCGGTTGATCGGGAGCTGGCCGAAATTGGGGCCGCCGAGGCGGGTGAGCTGGGTGTCGAGGTAGGAGAAGAGGCGGCCCTGGAGCAGCGGGTCGTCGGTGACGTCGATGCCGGGGACCAGGTGGCCGAGGTGGAAGGCGACCTGCTCGGTCTCGGCGAAGTAGTTCGACGGGTTCGCATTGAGGGTGAGCAGCCCGATCGGCTGCACGGGGGCCAGCTCCTCGGGCACGATCTTCGTCGGGTCCAGCAGGTCGATCCCGGCGAAGTTCTGCTCCGGGGTGTCGGGGAAGGTCTGGATGCCCAGCTCCCACTGCGGGTACGCACCGGCCTCGATGGCGTCGGCGAGGTCCCGGCGGTGGAAGTCCGGATCGACGCCTGCTGCGATCTGTGCTTCCTCCCAGACCAGGGAGTGCACGCCCAGCTTGGGTTTCCAGTGGAACTTCACCAGCGTCGTTTCGCCCTGGGCGTTGACGAGGCGGAAGGTGTGGACGCCGAAGCCCTCCATCATCCGGTAGGAGCGCGGGATGCCCCGGTCGGACATGTTCCACAGCGTGTGGTGCGTGGCCTCGGTATGCAGGGTGACGAAGTCCCAGAACGTGTCGTGGGCGCTCTGCGCCTGCGGGATCTCCCGGTCCGGGTGCGGCTTCCCCGCGTGGATGATGTCGGGGAACTTGATCGCGTCCTGGATGAAGAACACCGGGATGTTGTTCCCGACCAGGTCGAAGACACCCTCCTCGGTGTAGAACTTCGTCGCGAACCCTCGGGTGTCACGCACCGTGTCGGCCGAACCCCGCGAACCGAGAACGGTGGAGAAGCGGACGAACACTGGGGTCTCGACATCCTTGGCCAGGAACGCCGCCTTGGACACGGCGGTAGCCGTGCCGTACGCCTGGAAGACCCCGTGGGCGGCCGCTCCGCGTGCATGTACGACGCGCTCGGGGATGCGCTCGTGGTCGAAGTGGGTGATCTTCTCCCGCAGGTGGTGGTCCTGCAGCAGCACCGGCCCCCGCGGGCCGGCCTTGAGCGAGTGGTCGGTGTCGTACAGCCGGGCACCCTGCGCGGTCGTCAAGTATGCACCGCTCTGCGCGACCCGCGCCTGTTCCGCACCGGTTGGCTGACCGGTGGGGCTCACGGTCTCCGGGCCGTGCTGGTCCGCCTTGGGCGGCAGCGGCTGGACCGGCTCGGTCGGCTCCTGTACCGGCGGGGACACCGGTCCCGGCTTGCCCGGCACACCGTCCTGCGGGCCGCTCTCCTCGCCGCGCAGCGCGTCCGCGATCTTCTCCGCCGCGGCCTTGATCGGATTCTGCTCGCTCACCATGCACTCCTTGAGTTCGTTCGCGTCTCTGGGTAAACCGGCCAGACATGTGTCGATCCGGCGGGCGGCTTGGGTGCACCTCTGCTGCGGGACGTCAGCCGTTGAGGCACAGGGGGCACGCGCCCGGGTTGGCGGGTCCAGACTCATTCGTGGGTGGTTCAGGCCCGGCGGGCCCGGACGACCACGAGCTCCTCCGTCGTTATCCCGGTCGGCACCAGGCTGTTTTCGCGAAGCCAACGGATGCGTGCGGTCATCACCGGGCCAAAGGGGGATAGACAGGCGGTCGCTCACGTCAACGGCGAGTCCCGCCTGCGTCAGCCGGCGCACGGTCTCGTCCGGGTGGCAGAGCGCGGAGTGGACTATCAGCAAGCGTCCTCCGGGCCGCAGGACACGGGGAGCCTGCTCACAGATACGGTTCAGCAGGATGCGGCCGTCACGTCCCGCGTCCCAGGCCCGGCAGGCTCCACGACGCGGCAGCTGCGTATCAGGGGCCGGGACGTAGGGCGGGTTGCTGACCACCACGTCGAACGAACCGGGGGGCAGCCCGGTGAGGAGGTCACCGCGGAGCACGGTGACGGGCACCCTGGCTGCCAGGGCGTTCAGCCGGGCGGAAACTGCCGCGCGGCGGCTGACGTCCACTGCCGTCACCCGTGCACCGAGCCGGGCGGCACCAAGGGCCAGGACACCGCTGCCGGTGCACACATCGAGGACGTCCATGCCCGGGCCGATCCCCTCGCGCCGCATGACGGCGCTGAGAAAGTAGCTGTCGGCCTGGGGAGCGTAGACGCCGAGCAGACGCCAGATCCTGCCCGCGGCAGAACGTTCCAGGTCGTGTGGCGTCTTGTTCTCGCGCGGAGTTGCCCAGGGCGTCGGCACTACCATCCGTCCTCTTCCCCCGAAGCTGCGGCTGTTGGCGGCACCTTGTCGCTGAGGTGTTGGAGTCGGGCTTCGATGAGAGTGCCGGTGATACGGATCGCGAACGCAGGCTGGGCTGCGGTGGCCGGCCCCGCAGTGTTCCAGCCGTCCGAAAGGCGGAAGGTGCTGCCGTGCCAGGGGCAGCGGATGCAGCCATCGGTCACCTCGCCCTCGGAAAGCGGGCCGCCCATGTGGCTGCACCGGTCGGCCAGCACGCGGACCGTCCCGGACGACTCGTGGACCACGATCACGGGCACCTCTCCCAGGCGGCCCCGCACGGGGGCCCCGACAGGAAAGTCAGCCAGGTCGCCGAGCGGATGCCAGCCGTCCCCGAGCAGCTCAGCAACGTGCTCGGCGTGATTGGCGCCCGATGCCTGCCGAAACGCCATGTGACCGCCGACCGCACCACCCACACTGACGGCCGCCAGGCCTGCCAAGCCCCACAAACGGCCGCGAGCGAACCGGCCGCGAGCCCGGGCGGCGAAAGACACTCCGTAGAACGCGACACCGACCGCATTCGACGCGGCGTGCACCAAGCCGACGCGCATCTGCGGGCGCCGTAGCTCCGCCCAGTCAGTCCAGCCGGCAGCAGCGGCAGGAAGTGCGGCCACCAGCCCGACCCCCACCAGCGTTCTGGCCGCCCGTTGCCGGCCAGGAACGAAGTCCAGGACCGCCGCCGACATCCAGCTGCCCAACGGCAACTGCACCATCAACGGATGCACCGGATGCCCCAGCCACCGGCCATGGAGAACATCCCGGCCCCGCCCCATGGGCACCGCCCGGACGACAGCCCGCGCCGCGTCGACCAGCCGGTCCGCACGCGCCGAATGCTCCACACGATCCATCGCGGTCAGAACGCGCCCCGGACCCGCAGAGGACGGCAGGACCGCACGAACAACATCAAGCACCCGACCCCGGGCCCTAGAGGTATCCATGCACCCCGTGTAACCCACCAGCACATAAAGGAAACAGCTCTATGTCCGCTCTCCCTCGGCTGCGAGACGCCCCACTAGCGGGGACGCGCACCGGGTCCGCCCAGCGAAACCTCTCCAGCCCGCAGGCTGATTCTCACCCTTTCGATCGCGCAGATGCCCCGGCTTCCTCCGAACGTGGCGGCACGCACAAACGCATCGGCAGGCCGCCACGCCATCGCGTGTCGCGGCTCGGCCAGGCGAGTGACAGCGGCCCACGCGGACTGCTGTCGGGCGGGCCGGTGGTCCAAGATTGGTGCCGCCGCCGCCCGGCGGAGCGTGCATCGACCGCGTCCGCGCCGGCGACCGGCGCGACCACAGCTGTTCCGAGGAGCCCCATCCCATGCGTTCACGCATCATCGCAGTCGTGGCCGCGGCGGCCGCAGCCACAGCGACCCTCGCACAACCCGCCCACGCCGCCCCGGTCGTCGACGGGGTGTACCGGTTCGCTGCTCTCCAGGACGGCAAGTGTCTGGTCTGGACCAAATCGCACGCAAGCATCGGCTCGGTCGGGCTGGGCGACTGCACCGAGAACGCGTCGACCTCGGCGAACTGGCAGGTACACAAGCGCCCCGACGGGACGATGGAAGTATCGACGCCGGGCTCGAACCCCCGCACCTGCCTGGGCGTGAACTCGGACCACAAAGTCAGGGTGAACGACTCCTGCTTCGACAAGTACGCCCAGTGGACCGTGTCCTTCGGCTCCGCCGGGCCCGGCAGCGTGGTGTGGGCCGACATCGAGCACACCCCCGCCGATGGATCCGACTCGTGGGGAAAGGTGGTCGACATTCCCGAGGTAACCGGCCGTGTCGAGGTGAGGCGGGTCCCCATTGAACCGCACTACTGGGAACTGCAGCAGGTCAGCCAGTGACCTGAGTTAGAGAATTGCTTTTGACGGGCCCACTCGCCGCATCCTGACGACGCTGGAGGCCAGGAAGGGACGCTCAGCGACCGCCAGCTGCAGTGGGAGCTCGTCGCGGCCGGGCTCACCGGGCACCTGCAACGCACCGCCGGCCCGGCCTTCGACGTCGAGGACCTCAAGGCCCCACCCGACAACGTGCTCGTCTTTTATGGGGCCGGCGGCATCGGCAAGACCACGTCCCGCACGCTGGAGGCCGCGCTCACCGGTGCTGAACAGCGGCCACAGAGGGGCGAACCCCCCTCGCCCGGCAGCGGATTCTGCCCGTACGGATCGACCTCGCACGCTCGGGCTGGCACCTCCTTCAAGAACCTGGTGCTGGCCGCCAGGGAGCGTTCATGAGGCGCGCCGGGAGAGGTCTCCGATCCCTTGGTCGAAGATGATCTCGGGTAGCCAGACGCGCGTCAGGAAACCCCAGCAAAGGGATCCTGCCCAGGAACAAGATCGGCACGGCGGGCCGCTTCCCGGTTGGGATGCTCTTGCCAAACTCCGAACCGCCACAGCAGACGCAGACGGAGCGCCTCCTCACATGCTGTCACCACAGGAAAGACCCGCTGAGGTGTGGCAGGCGCGCCCGGTTCAAGCCGCGGCCGCAGGACGATCGCCACCGCGCTCTGGGCCCGCCAGGACCAGAAAATGATCTTCTGGCTACGCAGGCGTTGTGGTTCGGCCAGGAGGGCCGGCATCTGCTTCTCGTACGCCATAGCGTCTGCGCGCGTTCCATCAGGACGTCGAACGCCTCATCCGGAACGCTTTGGCCTTGGTCCTGGGCGGCAGTACGGGCGTGCTGATCGGCCAGAGCGCGTACCAGCTTGTGGTGCTCCTGGCGCACTTCGTGTTCCGTCTGAACTTCGCCCACGACCTCGCAGCATAGAAAACGAGTGTCCAAGATCACGGGGAAACTTCCAAGGCCGGGTAGTTAGCGCGTTTTCGTTGGTCACGCAAGGGGTGTTGACGGGGCCTCGACGTGGAGCAACGGAGTTCGTTGGTACAGGCAGTCGTCCAAGACAGCTTGTCCCGCAAGGAGCTCCGTTGCCTGTTCATTGTGTCCCGTCGTCGGCGCTGACGACCATCACCCGGACGGAGTGACTGTGGCGCGGGCCGGTTCGCTCCCGGACATCTGGGGGAGCTGACGCCGGTCATGCCGTTCGAGCTGGTCGACGCGGTCTTGTCCGAGACCGGGACCGTGCAGCGGCGGTTGCGTGATCTGCCCTCGCGGGTCGGCGTCTATTTCCTCCTGGCGATGTGCCTGTTCCCTGAGGTCGGCTACCGGCTGGTCTGGGACAAACTGACCGCTGATCTGTCGGGGTTGCCAGTCGTCTGCCCGAGCACGAAAGCGCTACGTGATCTGCGCCGCAGAGTCGGCGGCGCACCGGTGCGGGCGTTGCTCGAGGTGCTCGCCGGGCCGTTGGCCCAGCCGACCACACCAGGGGTACGGTTCGGCCCGTACCGGACGGTGTCGTTCGACGGCTGCAGCTCGATCAAAGTGCCCGACAGCGAGCGCAACCGCGGCTGGCTGGGGCGGTGTGCGCACGGCGGCTATCCCCAGGTCGAGCTGATGACGCTCGTCGAGACCGGCACCCGGGCCGTGATCGGAGCGGCCTTCGGCCCCACCCGGGAGGGCGAAACCTCTTACGCCACCAGGCTGTTGCACCATCTGGGCCCCGAGATGCTGGTGTTGTGGGACCGGGGCTTCGACGCAACGACTTCCTCGCCGCCGTGCACTCCACCGGCGCGCAGGTCTTGGGCCGCATCAACCAACGCCGCCGCCCACCGGTTCTGAAGGCGCTCGCCGACTCCTCCTACCTCTCGGTCATCGGCGGCGTTCAGGTACGCAACATCGAGGCCCGGGTAAGCGTCCTCTGCACGGACGGCAGCGCCTTCGAAGGTTCCTACCGCCTGGCAACCACGCTGCTGGACGCCCGTCGCTACCCCGCCGACCGCCTCGTGCACCTGTATCACGAGCGCTGGGAGCACGAGAGCGCCTACTACGCGCTCCGCCACACCATCCTGCATGCACGGGTCCTACGCTCGCACGATCCGGTCGGCGTCGAGCAGGAGATGTGGGCCCTGCTCACCCTCTACCAGCTTGTGCGCCGCACCATGGTCGAGGCGGCGGAGTCCCGGCCGGGCACCGATCCCGACCGCTGCAGCTTCACTATTGCCCTCCAAACCGCTCGCGACTCGCTGGTATGCCCGGGAGGAGTCTTCGAGCAGGGCATCGGGGAGATCGGCCGGCGAGTCCTGTCGACGCTGTCGCCCGCACGGCGAAGCCGCGTCAGCACCCGCAAGGTGAAGTCACCCATCTCCCGTTATGCGGAGAGAAAATTGGACGGTCGACCCGACGGCAGCAAGGTCGTGACCTCGACGACGATCACTCTCCTGCCACCCCCACTGCCGCAGCCCGCACTGCCCGCGACGACCGACCGGGAGAACACCGGCAATCGCATGGCACGTGTCCTGACCATTCTGCAGGCGGAGCCCGAACGACTATGGCGCTCACGGGAGATCGCCGTGCTCCTCGGCGACGTCACCCTCGCCGCCACCTATCGCCAACTTGCCCGCTGGACCGAGAGAGGAAAGATCAAGAGAGTCCGCACGGGCCGCTACGCGGCCATCACGCAGATCCCGAACCCCTTGCGTGACCAGCGAAAACGCCAACTACCCGGCCTTGGGAAAACTTCAGGGTGCTCCTACGCTTGGTCTGCGGCCTTTTCAGATGTCATGTGCGCAGGTGCACGGCTCGGGTGTGCCTGTCGTGGACTCTCGGCTCGTAGAGCCTCGACTTCGCCTCGTAGTTCGGTCAGTTCCCGGTGCAGTGCCTGGATGGAGACGATGGCCACGCCGTTGGCGTCGGTGCAGCAGATCGTCCGGTCGTTTCTCACCGACCCCGAACGCTTTCCACCAGTCCTGCGCCATGGGGCCCAGGTGGCGTACGTGTGGCGGGTCCCAGTGGTACCGCCACGTGCTGACCGGTAGCTGCAGCACCTGTTCCAGTACCTGGCAGCCGTTGACCGGATCGCTACGCTGGACCAGAACTGGCGGCACTGGCCCGCCACCTCGGCCGCCGCGAACACATGGACAGCCCGAACTCTCGGGCGTGGGTGATGTCCGCGCAGCTGCCTGGCCTGGTCGGGCTGCAGAACAGCAGCCGTCCGTCCCCGTCGGTGAAGACCATGGTCTTCACGGCGTTCTGCTTGTTCTTGCCGGAGATGAACCTGTCCCGGTCCTTATGGCCGACGGCCGGGCGGCGAACACGGATCTCGGTGCCGTCGATGATGCCGGTCTTTCCGGCCTGGCCGAGATGATCGACGACCTCGGCGAGGGTTCGCAGCCGCACGTCGGGGCTGATGGTGCATCCCCGCTCCGCGAGCAGGGGCCGCACCTTGCCGATGGCCCGGCTGACAGTCGAGCGGTCCACGCCGAACCAGCAGGCCAGCACGTCATGAGTAACCCCGTGGCGAAGGTGCACGAGCGTGGCCAGGAGCCGGTCGACGAAGACCATGCGGTGCTTCGCACCAGCGCCAACCGTACGCTTCCGCGGCCTGGACGCAAGCCTGGCCTGATGACGTTCATGCCACAACGGCCCCACCTCAGCGACGATTTCGGCGATCACAGCGGCCGACAAGCCTGTGATCCTCCGGTCGCTGCTGATCGCTGTGCGCGTCACGTTCCCCACCACACAGCCATGATCGCCGATCCGAGATCGACATCTCGCCGCTAACCGTGTACGAGGTCGCTAGTCGGCCTCTTGCCGCTGGTAGTTGCCGCGCTGCTGGGACGTCTTCTCGCAACCGCAGCCTGACCCACCCTGGCGAGCCAATGCGGTCACAGCTCCCGCCGAGCCCGTGAAGTGATCTGCTTCACACCCTGTCACAGCGACCGATGGTGCGGTGACTTATGGCCGAGCACCCGGAAACAGAGGAGGCATTATGACTGGGAACACGCACGTGGTAGTGATCGGTGGCGGATACGCAGGCGTGATGGCCGCGAACCGGCTGACGCAGCGCGACGACATGGCCGTGACGCTGATCAACCCGCGCCCGGACTTCGTCCACCGGCTCCGCCTGCACCAGCTGGTGGGCGGGTCCCACGACGCGGTCGTTGCCTACCAGGACGTCCTGGCCGAGGGCGTCCGGTTGACGGTCGACACCGTGACCCGGATCGACGCGGCCGGGCGCAGCGTGACACTGGCAGTCGGCGGCACGCTCGACTACGACTACCTGATCTACGCCGTGGGCAGTGGCAGCGCCGAACCGAGCGTGCCAGGGGCGGCCGAGTTCGCCCACCAGATCTCCACCCTGGAGGAGGCACAGCGGCTGCGCCTGGTCCTCGACGCCGCCCCCGCGACGGCCCCGGTGACGGTGGTCGGCGCCGGTCCCACCGGCATCGAGACCGTCGCCGAGCTGGCCGAGGCCGGCCGTATGGTGACCCTGGTCTGCGGCAGCGTACTCGGCCCGTACCTGCACACCCGGGGCCGGCGCTCGGTCGCCAAGCGGCTGGCCAAGCTCGGGGTGACGGTCATCGACGGCTCAGATGCGAAGGTGACGACGGTGACGAGCGACGCCGTGCGGCTCGCAAACGGCCGTGAACTGCCGAGCGAGGTCACTATCTGGACCGCCGGCTTCGGCGTTCCAGACCTGGCTGCCCGCAGCGGGCTGAGCACCGACGCAGTGGGGCGCCTGCTCACCGACGAGACGCTGACCAGCGTGGACGACGAGCGCATCCTCGCGGCCGGGGACTCGGCGGCACCCTCGAACCTACCGCTGCGGATGAGCTGCCTGAACGCGGCGCCGCTGGCCGCGCGAGCCGCTGACACCGTACTCAGCCGACTCGCGGGTGAGCAGCCGGACAACCTTCACCAGGGTTTCTACGCCCAGTGCATCAGCCTGGGCCGAAGCGCGGGCATCTACCAGTTCGCCAACAGGTCCGACGTCGCGGTGAGGCTGCACATCGACGACGGTCTGGGTGCCAGGATCAAGGAAATGGTCTGCACGGGCGTCATCAAGTACCTGGCCGACGAGGCGCACAAACCCGGTTCGTTCCGCCTGCACCGCGTGCCGGGCGGGGTCAGCAAGCGCCGGCAGCTGCTGCGCGCCAACCGCATCGAGACACCGGCCGCCGCCGCCGACCGGGCAGCCTGACCGGTGCGTGCTGCGAGGGTCGTGCTGTGGACGCGCGAACGCGGTCGGCCGCCAGGGCCGACCGCGAAGGACGAGAAGAAGGGACCAGAAATGAGCGACGGTGCCACCGACCCGGCGACCGAGGCGTTCCTCACCCACCGCAATCTGCTCTTCACCGTCGCCTACGAGGTACTCGGATCGGCGGCCGACGCTGAAGACGTCCTCCAGGAGACCTGGCTGCAATGGGTCAGGGCCGACCGGGGGCAGGTGCGCGACCAGCGCGCCTTCCTGGTCCGGATCACCACCCGCCAGGCGCTCAACCGGCTGCGCACCATGAAGCGCCGCCGGGAGGCATACGTCGGCTCCTGGCTGCCCGAGCCGCTGCTCACTGCGCCGGACGTGGCCGAGGACGCCGAGCTCGCCGAGAGTGTGTCGATGGCGCTGATGCTCGTCCTCGAAACGCTGACACCGACCGAGCGCGCCGTCTTCGTGCTGCGCGAGATCTTCGACATCGACTACGACGAGATCGCAAGGGCCGTCGACAAGAGTCCCGCAGCCGTACGCCAGATCGCCCACCGAGCCCGTCGGCACGTCGATGCCCGCCGCCCCCGCCGAGCGGTCTCCTCGAACGAAAGCCGGGCAGTCCTGGAGTCATTCCGGTGCGCCGTCGAAACCGAGGACCCGCAGGCCCTCCTTGAGGTACTCGCCCCTGACGTCGTCCTGATGAGCGACGGCGGCGGCATCAAGCACGCCGCACTGCGGCCGGTCACCGGCGCCGAGCGGGTGGCCCGTATGTTCGCCGGCGGCATCGGCAAGGTCGAAGGCACGATCACCACCGAACCGACCGTGATCAACGGCCGCTCGGCACTCCTCGTGCGCCTGGACGGCGAGATCGACGGCGTCATGGTGATCAGTGTCGAGAACGCCCGTATCACCGGCCTCTACTACGTGCGCAACCCCGAGAAACTGTCTCACGTCACATCCGTGACCCCGCTCACGCTGCGCTGAACATCACTGGTCCCCGACACGCGGAGGGCGTTCCTGCCAGGACCCCTCACAACGATGTGACGAGGGCCGCTGAGAGGCCGCACCTTCACACCAGGCCCTTCGTCAGCTGACCGCCGGGGAGACGACCGATGGGCCATGCAAGCGAGCGAAGGGGAAAATCATGAAGGCAGTGCGCTACCACTCCTACGGCGGCAGCGACGTCCTCGTCTACGAGGAGGCAGACCGGCCGGTGGCAGGTGTGGGCCGAGTAGTGGTGCAGGTAGCCGGCACCTCGTACAACGACGCGGACTCCGGCCTCCGGGCCGGATTGCGACAGGACCTGCTTCCACTTGCCCTCCCGCACATCCCAGGCCTCGACCTGTCCGGAGTCATCACCGAGGTCGGCGAGGGCGTGCCCAACTGGAGCATGGGGGACGCGGTGGTCGCACTTCTGCCCGCGGCCGCTCCCGGCGCGGCCGCCGAATACGTCGCCGCACCCGCCGAGGCGCTGGCCACCGCCCTCCGCACCGTCGAGCTGACCGACGCCGCGGCCCTGCCCCTCGTCGGGCTGACGGCATGGCAGGCCTCGTTCGAACACGCCGACCTCAAGCCCGAGCAGAGGGAGGCCACGGGCACCTCGTACCTATGCCAGGGGGACAAATGCAACGCGGCGAAGTCTGGTGGGTGGAGTTCGACGAGCAGCGGCCGGTCGTGCTGCTGTCGGAGACGACGCGTCCGGGATCCAAGTGATGCAGGTCGTCGCTCCGGCGGGCGTCGACATCACCGGTCTGGGCGTCGAAGTGGCAGTAGGCGCCATGGAAGGACTGCCCTGTGAAGGCGTGCTGCGGTTCGCGTTCCCGCGCCCAGGCTTTACCCCTTGCATGTGGCTGACCACCGTGTCCCGGGACGACCTGATCGAGCGGGCTGGCGCCCTGTCCTCCGCGAAACTCAGCGAGATCGAGGATGCCCGCCGTCTCGGGACAGGCGAAGTAGCCGACCGCAGCGACGGCCGCGAAGCTAAGCGAGATAAGGGAGGTCCTCCGTCTCGGTGGACTCGGGTAGGCGGAGAAGGAACAGACGCCCCCGATGGCGTGGTCAGGCTCGTCCAGATGATCGACACAGGCCACCTCTGTCCTCGGCGCCCCTCACCATCGAGATCACGATCTACGGCTGGAGTAGCCTGCGCCGGCGGCGCCGTCAGCCGTGACCAGGTGGACGAGTGGCCCGCCGAACAGCACCGACGCGCCGAGACCGGCCGCTAGTACTCCAGCAGGCGGGCGGCTGCTTGGCGTCGGCGGCGCCAGTTCGACCAGCTCAGCGCGTGGTGCAGTCCCCGGTGTCCGCTCAGGTGCGGAGGCCGGGCGCGACAAGCTGCCAGGAGTCGCCGAACCTCCGCCACTGTGAACCCGATGACCCCGGCCGTCCCATCTGTTCCGCCCCCCTTTTCCCCGGCTTGGTGCGCCGTGGCGGCCAGGAAGGCGTGCGCGAGCATGGCCAGGGTGATGTGCCGATACCAGCCCACGTAGCGGCGGAGGTCTACCGCGCCGGCTCGAGTTCGGCCATCTCGTTCCAGCCCTGGCCCGGGACCTCGACGTTGATGATCTCCGGGGTGGTGGCGATGGCCGTCGCCATCGATTCCATGCCGGCCCGGAAGTGGTCGGAGGCCACATGGGCCGCGCCCGCGTCGGCGTCGGCGAAGGCCTCCAGGAGCGTGAACCTGTGGGGGGCGTCGACGCCGCGCGACCAGTCGTAGAAGAGATTTCCCGGCTCGGCGCGGGTCGCTCGTGTGAAGTCGTCGACGATGTCGAGCCAGCGGTCGCTGTACTCGGGAAGGACTGTGAACCTGACGGCGATGAAGATCATGCCGTCCAGGGTGACACCACCGATATCGGAGGACCACCCGGGGCACGCCGCGTTCCGGCTCTGCCGGAAAACGGTCGTCCGCTCAGAGCAGCGCGGTCGCCGCGGCCCGCGCCAGTGCCGCCCGGATCTCCCCGTGCCGCCGCCGGAAGTCGGAGGTGGGCAGCGACACCGACAACGCCTGCACCACGCCGTCCGGGCCGTCGGCCGGGTGCGGCAGCGTGGTCGCCAGGCAGGTGAACGCCGGGTCCGCCTCGCCCATCGATACCGCGAGGCCCTGCCCGCGGACCTGCGCGACCTCCGCCTCGAAACGTTCGGCCGTCGTGATCGTGCGGCCGGTGAACCGGGCCATGCCGTGCTCGGCCAGATACCGCCGCCGCGCCGTCCTCGGCAGTGCGGCGAGCAGCACCTTGCCGTGCGCGGTGGCGTGCGCCCGTGTCTCGGGTCCGGGCAGAAAAGGGTGGGCGAGGTCCGTCAACGGCACCGTGCTGTCGATCATGACGATCCGGCCGTCCCGGTACGCCGTGAAGTACGCCTCCGCCCCGGTGGCCCGCCGCAGTCGGGGCAGCAGCTCGGCGATCTGCGGCGCGAGCCCCAGGTGTCTCCGGTACGACTGGTGCAGCGCGGCCAGACGCGGCCCGGGGGCGTAACCGGCGCCGGTCCGGACCAGATGGCCGCGGGCCGTCAGGGGTCCCAGCAGGTGGTACACGGTCGACAGCGAGCATCCCAGCCGCCGGGCCATGGCCTTCGCCCCGACCGGCCCGGGAGCGTCCGCCACGGCGTCCAGGATCTCCAGCGCGCGGTCGACCGACTGCGGCACGGCGGGGCCGCGGGCGGGGGCGGGGCGGGGCATGGCTCTGTTCCTTCCGGGCGTACGCGTTCTCCGAGTCTAAGCGGCGGTGCGGCCGCCCCCGGCCTCGTACGCCCCCCGGCGCCCCCGTGAGACGCCGAGACGGCGATGGCCCGCACCCTTGGCAGAAGGGCGGGCCGAAGGTGAGCCGACTGGGCCGGCCTACGGGTCCAGAGGACCGGTTTCCGGCGGGAGTGGACTCTGCTGCGCAATTCGTTCAGGCGGAGAGTCGGTAGCTGAGTCGTTCGAGCCTGCTGGTGCGGGGGCGGTCGAGGGGGCCTGCGGTCCAGTGGGCGTCGAGCCTGATCACGTTGAGTGCGGTGGCGGAGAAGGTGTGTTGGAGGCGGACTTTCGGTCCCACTGGTCGGAGAGGATCGGCAGCCCATCGACCTGGAGGACGTCGAAGGCCAAAGCGCGCAGGTTCGTCGATTCCTGGAGGGGCTCAGGCTCGACCCCGACCACCGAGAGGCTTTGGATGGGGGCTTGATGGATGAGTTTGCGGTCCGCTCGTTGTTCGCGGCCGCTGTGCCGGGCGATGGGGTGAAGGCCACGTCGATTGCCAGGGTCCGTCCGCGCTGGTCGTGCGCGCGGCTGCGCGCCGGTCCCAGGGGGCGTATCGCTGAAGATGCGGGCGGGATGGCTTGTTAGCAACCCTTCCGTACGGATCGGGCGGAGGCGTCCATGGGGTCGCGCCTCGGTGGCTGCCTTTCCAAGACCCTTGGGGGACACGGTGGAAACGCTTCTGCAGACAAAGTGGTGCAGCTTGCAAATATCTACGCAGAGCAGCAGTTCGCGCCCACCTTCCAGCCAACCTCGTTACGCAGAATCATTATCCGCACACTCTGAGTGTCTAGCTGGCTAGGCTTCTCGCAGCGGATGCGCCAGCCCGTCGCGTAATGGGGGAGGGCGGAGGGCTTCCGTCTTTCCCTTGTACCGCGAGTAGAGGGTTGGCCTGCTGTGACTGCACGCGTCGAAGATGTACGGAAGTTCCTTGTCCAGACGGATCCGGGAGGCGCGGTCGAGATCCCGGTGTCCGTGTTCGCCGACCCCGACGCCGCGGCGCTCGTCTTTCCGGGCAGCACTGTGCGGATCGACGGTGCGGTGTGCGATACGCAGGCCCTTACGGTAGGCGGGCAGGCCAGAATCACCGCATCCTCGGCGCCGGTGGACGTCGCGTTCACCGCCGATGGCGGACGAGTGACCGGAACGCTGGCCAGAGTTGATCTCGGCGAGGGCCGCGTTCTGGTTCTGGTCGACGGCGCTCCGCACGGAACGGATCTGCCGGTGGGGGCCTGGGCCTTGGCGGACGGCCGGGTGCTGCGATTGACCAGGCGTACCCCCGCGTTGCCGGTCGACCCCGAACGCCTGGACGGCCTGGGCCGCGCTCTGCTCGCCAGGCAGCCCCGCAACCGGGCGGACAGCGACCGCACCTCCTGCGCGCTGGTGACCGAGCACGGCATCCTCACCCCCCGTCCCGGGCCGCGGCGCCGCAAGGGGATGCGGGTCTTGGAGGCGCCGTCGGTGCGCGGCTGGTCGCCGATCGGTACCCCTGGCGGCGAGAACGGTCTGAGCGTCGACTACTACAGCCCGCCGCTGCGGATTGCTGGTGCACTGACGGCGCTGCCGGCTTCCCCGCCGTACAAGACGGTGGTCGGCGGGGTGCTGCTGGTGGACACCGGCGCGTTCAGCGGCGCGGCGATGGGCGCCTACGTGGTGCCCGGCTCCGGTGCGGATCCGTCGCTGTTCGCCTACGGTTCGCTGGGCAGCCAGATCGGTTTCGGCCCGCCGCTGTTCCAGGTGCGCGGGATCTCGGCGGGGTTCGGGTGGAACAGCCGTGTGCGGGTGCCGGCCGCCGACGCTCTGGACGACTTCCCGTTCCTGATGGCCTTGGACAATCCGGGGGCGATCGGCGCCGATGACGATGAGGTCGACCCCCTCGAGGTCCTCAGCAAGCTGATCGGCGGCTCACTTCCGTGGGTGCGGCCGCAGGAGGGCGACCTGTGGTTCGCGGCCGGTCTGGCCTTCGACTGCTTCGAGACGTTCAGCGGCCGCGCCATGGCGCTGGTGCAGACCGGCTCCGACCTGACGATCAGCCTGCTCGGTGCGGCCGGGATGCAGCTGCCCACCAAGAGCAACAAGAAGATCGCCCGGGTGGAGATCGGCATCGAGGCCACGTTGCGGCCGACGGCCGGGGAGCTGAGCATCGGGGCGGCGTTCACCGAGAAGACGTTCCTCATCGACCCGAACTGCAAGCTGCGCGGCGGCGTCGGCATGAAGTTCTGGTTCGGCAACCACAAGAACGCCGGCGACTTCGCGTTCATGCTCGGCGCGATCCCCGCTGGACGGGAACTGCCCGCCCGCTACCCCAAACAGCAGCCCGCCGGCATCACCTGGGGCGTCGGCTCCACCGTCAACATCACCGGCAACGCCTACGCCGCGTTCACCCCCAAGTCCCTGATGGCCGGCGGTTCCCTGGACGTCGTCTTCCAGTCCGGGATGCTGCGCGCCTGGCTCACCGCCCGGGTGGACGCCCTGCTGGAGTGGAACCCCTTCTACTTCGACGTCGGCATGGGCCTCCGGGTCGGGGTCTCGGCGACCATCAAGGTCTGGTTCGTCAAGATCAGGATCTCGGTCGAGGTCGGCGTCAGTGTCCGCGTCTGGGGCCCTGCGGTCGGTGGTGAGGCCACCGTCCACCTGTGGTTCATCTCCTTCACCATCGGCTTCGGCGCCGACCGCCGCAACCACACGCCGGCACTGGACTGGGGCGGCTTCCAGGGCATGCTGCCGCCGCCGGAGAACATGGTCCGCACCACGGCGATCGCCGGCTACGCCGGCGAGGGCGCCCCGGCCACCCGCGGTGCGGTCAAGCCGTGGCTGGTCAGCAACGGCGGCTTCACGTTCACCGCCGACACCCAGGCCCCCGTCAGCAAGGTGTACCTGAACCAGGGCAGCGACACCATTGAGGCCACCACCGGCGATGCGGTGGACATCCTGCCCATGCACCTGCTGGGCAAGGGCAGCGAACTGCGCGTCTGGCTCACCTACAACGCCAAGCCCGCGGCCCTGGCGTCCTGGGGCCGCACCATCCTGCACGGCAACGTGCCGAACGGCCTATGGGGCCAGCGCCCGGACGCGTCCGACGACGGGATCATCCCTGACCGGATCCTCGGGATCCGCCTGACCTCACCGCCGGTCGACCACGGCACCTCCACCGGTTTCCTCGACGAGAAGGCCATCTCCTTCGACCCCATCAACCCCGACGGCAAGCAGCCGCTGTCTGGGGAGCCGGCCACGGGCCCGGTGCCGACGCGGCCCGGCGGGGTGATCGCAGCGATCCACAACGGCATCGACACCCCAGTCACCCGCGACAGCCGCGCCGCCCTGGCCCAGGCGCTCAAGGGGCTCGGTACGGACCTCGGCGCTCTCCACAGCGAGCTGCCCGCCTACGCCCACGCCGCCGGCACCGCGTTCACTGCCGAGCCGATGCTCGTCGCCGGCTGACGCGACGCGTACCACTGGGCCGCCTCATAGGTGGGGCGGCCCCGCCTCGCCACGCGCCTGCGCACGGTGCCCCGCCCCGCCCTCCGCCGCGTTCTCTCGAAAGGCACGCCCTGTGACCACCACAACCGAACCCGCCTCTCCGCCGCGTCCTACCGAGCCGGCGGGCCAGCACCGCACACGGTTCTTCGACCACCGCATCCCCTCCCTCTACGCCGGCCGGTACCGGATCGACAACCGGCAGGTCCTCAAGGACGTCGACGGCACGGACCGGACCGTCGATGCCACCCCGCAGCCATTCGATGTCGTCCAGCCGCGCTTCAGCTTCGACCCGACGGGCATCAACGCGCAGTTCCCCGTGCCGGACGCGGTGGGCACCTACAGCCAGACTCTCGCCCACATCAACCTCGACGCCCCGGGCCTGCCGTGGGCCCGGCTGCTCGCTGAGGACCAGCCGGGAGCCGTCCCGTGGATGGCGCTGCTGCTGTTCCGCGAGGACGAACTGCCCGAGGACCCGGACGCGGTGGGCCTGGTCAAGACGGGCACCGTGCGCGAGCTCCTGGAGGGGGCCCACGGCCTTGGAGCGGTGCCGGTCATCGCCCCGGGCAGCATGCGTCCTGACGAGTACGACGAGCAGTGCGCCTCCGTCCTCGTCCCGGCCGCGCTGTTCGACGCGGTGAAGCCGCTGCCGGTGGAGATGGGTTACCTGGCGCACCTGCGCGAGGGCGGGCGCCCCGACGCCGACCACACCCGCGCCGGCGCGGACCCCGAGCCGGACGAGGGCGAACTCAACGCTGTCCTCGTGGCCAACCGATTTCCCGCCGCCATCGGGGGGCGTCACGTCGTCCACCTCGTTTCCCTCGAAGGCCACGAGCGGCACCTGACCGGACCGGCGCCCACCGACGGCGTACGCCTGGTCTCCCTCGCCTCCTGGTCCTTCACCACCGAACCCGACTCCGGCGTCGGCTTCGGCGACCTCGCACAGCACCTGGCCGCCACCGACGACGGCACCGGCGACGAACCCCTCCCGCGTCCCGCGGACGAGCTGCGCCTACGGGTGCCGACCACGGCACCGGCCAACCCGGCCGGAGCGCAGAAGGAAGCCGTGGACCGGATGGCGTCCGGGGCCGTGGCCCTGCCGCAGCGCCTGGAGACCGGCGAGCGCACCCTTGCCTTCTACCGCGGCCCGCTCACCGCGCAGCCGGCCCAAACCCCGCCCCCGGCGGCCGCCACTCGCCTGGACTCACCCGGTGAGGCGCTGATCTACCTGCAGCGCTACGGCGTGTTCGACACCGCCTACGCCGCCGCGTTCACCACCGGCCGCACCCTCGCCCTCGCCGACGCCGAATTCCGCAACGCCCTCCTGGAGTTCCGCTCCGCGGCACGCTCCGCGGTTCGGCGTCTGGCCTCCCACCCGCAGCTCGCCCACGCCGCCGCGGGCACGCTGAGCTGCCGTCACCTGACCGCGCCGCTCGCGTTCGAGGCATTCGACCGGCTCCTCACTGACGGCGACGCCCGCTCCGGTGTCGCCCGCCTCAACCAGGCCCTCGACCAAGCCGGCCCGCAGCTGCGCGCCGGCCGCCGCCGCACGGGTGTTCGCACCCGTCGCGGCCCCGGGGATGCGCGTGCCGTCCTGGCCCAGCCCGACCTCGCCGGCCTGCTCACCCAGGCCGCCCCGGACGACTTCAAAAAGGTCACCGACTGGCTGGACGCGCTGCGCCGCCTGGAACTGCTGAGCCTCTCCCACCTGGTCCCCGACCCCCGCGCGCTGCCGGCCGAGAGCATCCGCTTCGCCTACCTCGATCCCGCGTGGGTGCGGGCCGCGGTGGACGGGGCGGTGAGCGTCGGCGTCGGCCACGCCCTGGACGCCGACCTCAACGCTCTGGCGACCGGCGGCGGTCCGGTGCCGAAGTGCGCTGTGCTCGTCAACTCCAGCCTGGTGGAGAACTGGCCCAAAGCCATCGTCACCGCCCACAAGGGCACCGAAGTCGTCGGACCCGTACGTGAGGCCGTCTTCGGCACGCAGATCCGCCTGGCGCTCTTCCCCGAGGTCATCGACCGCTTCGAGCTCGCCGAGCCCCCGCGGGGTCTGTGCTTCGGCATCGGAGACCTCGGCACCATCGAGCTCCGCGAAATCACCGGAGATCGCATCGGGCACCCGATGGGCGAGTTCCCTCCGCCACCGCCTGCCGACGACAGCCGCTTCCGGCGCTTCCTGCGCCCGGGCGGGAAGGATGTCCTCAATGTCGACGGTACCGGCGACGCCTTGGTGCCCGCCCTCTCCAGCGCGCACGGGCTCACCGGTGGGCAGCGGATCTCCTCCGCGCAGTTCGCCCTGCAGATGATCAACGCACCGCAGGCCCAGACCTTCTCCCGGCCCTGACTCCACGTCCCCGCGCTGCACTGCCAATGCGCTGACCGAAAGGACCTCGGGCCATGTCCGTGGACACCACCCTCATCGTGCCGGTCGAAGTGGCGGCCCTCGCCGTGAACCGGGCCACCCGCGACACCGGTACCCCGCACGTGTTCCACCGCTGGATCACCAACTTCAAAGACGTCGGCCAGGGCGTCCCTGCCGAGCCCGCCCCGTTCTCCAGCCCTGAGGAGTGGACCGGCCGTGAGGACCGCCTCGGCGTCTACCTCCAGTGGGAGCTGCCCGCCGCCCTCACCCGCGGCCGCCACGACGAGGAAGAGGGCATCGGGGACTTTCCCCTGGTGCCCAACCGGTGGCTCGTCGTCCGCCGCACCGACTGCACCGGCAAGCTCAAGGCGTGGGTCGTTGAGAGCGACTACCTCGACCCGATGGACGGCAGTGTCTCCTTCCAGGATCCTGACAGTGAGGAACCGGCCGCGACCCTGATCGGCAGGTGCCACGAGCTCACCGGACCCTGGCGCGAGCCATCCGGCCGGCGCGAGCCGTTCCTCACTGCGATCGGCCCCGGACTGCTGACCTTCTCGGTCTTCCAGCCCTACAACACCAACGTCTTCTCCCTCCACGACACCCTCCTGGACGCCCCTGAGGGGGAACTGCCCGGGCGGGAGCGGCTGAGCTACTTCGTCGCCGGCTGGTACGCCCAGCCGGACAGCGACATCCTCGCCGGTACCGACGACCTGGCCGCGCTGCTGGAGCGCCTGCGGTGGCGGCCGCCGGTGGGCTCCGGCAGCGGCATCCGCTCCTCCGTCTACTCCGGCACCGTCCTGGGCCTGGACTGGGACCCGACCGGCCCCGTCCCCGACTCGCCCTGCCCTGAGCCGGCCGACGTCACCCCGATCGTGTCCAACAGCATCGCCGAAGCCGTCGGCGAGCTGGGCGCCCGGGCCGACGGCCAAGGAGCGCTGTCCGCGGATGAGGCCGACCTGTTCCGGGCCTTCCTCCTGGGAGGGATCGATGCCCTGGAGGAGAGCGACCGGCCCGAGGCCGACATCCTCACCGGCCGCCGCGCCCACGACAGCGCCTTCGGTCCGGTCGCCGGCGGGTACCGCTGGTTCATCGGCGAACGCGGCGAGGAGACGGGCCGCACCATCTCCCGCGCGACCCGCGCCGCGGAGGCCGACGCCGTCGCCGACCTCAACCGCCGCCAAGCCGCGCATGACGCCACCGAAGCCGAACTCGACGCCGCCCGCGAGCGCCTCTACCACCTGTGGTGGCTCAGCCGCCTGGAACGCCGGTCGGACGAGTTCAATGCCCGTGTCGACGACGAACTCGATGTCGGCAACGCGGACGGCGCGGCCGGCCGTGTCGTCGCCCTCGCCCGCGAGGTGGCCGAACAGCGCGCAGAACTGCCGTGGGGCAAGAGTGAAGCGGACCTGGCAGCGCGCATCGACGCCCTGTACCCGGCCTACGGCGCCCGGGCCGCCCGCCGCCTGATCCGCATCCCGGCCGAGGACTTCGAGTACAGCGCCGACCCGGTCCTCACCCTGGAAGGCGCCAACCTCCACGCGCCCCTCACCCGCGACACCGCCCTGCCCTGCCGCACCCCCGAACGTGTAGTCACCCGGGCTTCCGGCATCACCACCGCCGACGTCGCGGCCACCGCGGCCCAGATCGACCTCACCGGCCAGCAGCCGCCCTGCTTCCCCGCGCTGCTCAGCGAGTTCCTCATCCTGGACCGCGCCCTGCGCAGCGGCGCGATCCGGGACGTCACCGGAACTCTGCCCGAGTACGGCACCCAGCCGTGGGAGATGCCCTGGCAGCCGCTGTTCCTGCTGTGGAAGGCCGAGTACTTCCCCCTGCCCTTCCGTGACGGTGACGCGGCGCACTGGGACTTCATCGAGGGCTCCCGCTACCAGTGGAAAGGCACCGGAGAGCCCGGCACGCCGCTCGTCGTCTCGGGCCGCCAGATGCTCGCCCCCACCGCCGGCCACATCATCGACGGCACGCTGCAGACCTACGCCCGCGTACGCGCTCAGCTGCCCGCCGACGCCGTGCTGCGTGTCCGTTCCCAGGCCCGCGAGGCGAACTACCTCTCCCAGACCCTCGACGGGTTCGGCGCCGCTATCGCCCAACGCCAGCCCCTGGCCGGCCTCCAGCCATCCGGCGACTTCCGCGGCTTGATCGGCAACGGCGACTACCCCCCGCCGGACCCCGGGCCCCTCAAGTCCAGCGACTGGGACCCCGACCCCGTCTCCACCTTCCAGGACCTGCGCGCCGGCCAGCTCGCCTTCCTCGACGTCGCGGTCGTCGACCGCTTCGGGCGCTCCGTCAATCTCATCGCGGCCGACTCCACCAGCTTCCACCCCGAGATGCCGGACACCATGCGTCCGGCCCACCCCGTCAGCGACGACACCCCCGAGCGGCTGGTCGAACTGGGACCGCGCCTGCTCCAGCCGGCCCGCCTGCGCTTCGACTTCCTCGCCGCGACCACCGACGAGGACACTGACCTGACACCGGGTACCAATCCCGTCTGCGCCTGGCTGCTACACAACCGCCTCGACCAGTCCCTCGTAGTCCACGCGCCCGAGGGGGCGGCGCTCGGTGAACTGCGCGTCACTTTGAACACCGCCAGCCGGCGGGAAGTCTCCTGGTCCGCCCTGCCCGGCTCTGAAGTGACCCGCTTCGAACAGCTGGAGGCACTGGCCCCCCACCCCTACCGGCTGCTGAACACCGTGAAGACCCGCGGCCCCGCGACTTTCGACGCCTTCCGCGCCACGCTCGACCGTACCCTTGAGACCATCGACCCGGACGGCCCGGCCGACCCCGGCCTCGGCTTCCTCCTCGGCCGCCCCCTCGCGCTGGTCCGCACCCGCCTCACCATGAACCTCCGTGGCCCCCTGCGCACCGACGTCAGCTGGCACAACCTCTTCGAACCCACCCCCTCCCAGCTGCCCGGCTACCCGTGGGCGATCCGTCTCGGCGAGGCGCAGCAGAGCGACGACGGCCTGGTCGGCTATGTCCTCGACAACGACTACGAGCACTTCGAGACGGTCATCGACCCGGCCCCCGGTGCCGGGGAGTACCTGCGGCCCATCGGCGACAAGCCCAGGCTCGAGCTGGACTTCGGTGAGAACAGCACCGCGGTCGCCACCGTGCTGCTCGACCCACGAGCGGCCGTGCACGCCACCACCGACATCCTGGCCACCAAGAAGGTTTTCGTCCCACAGGAGTTCACCGACCAGGCGATCACCCGCATGAGCGTGAACTTCCGCACCGGACCGCTCCTGGCCGCCACCACCGCCCTGCGCGGCCCCCAGGACGAGAGCGAGGAGACCGTCCTCATGCCGGCCCCGGCCGGCGTCCTCGGCACCTGGACCTGGTCGGAGAACCGCGGCGGTGAGTGGGAGAAGCTGCCGATCCTCACCCAGGACCAGTACGACCTGCCCCTGGCGGAACCCGAGATCCGTTCCGGCTTCCTCACCCTCGACGACGCCGCCGCCCATACCCGCGCCGCCCGCTGACCACCACTCCCGACGCCACGCGCCGTTCCTTCCCGGGGCGGCGCGTCCGCGAGACTCCAAGGAGCGCTTTGTGACCGTAGTGATTCAGACTCAGGATGCCGACACCTCGGCGGCCAATGACCCGTTGCTGTCGTACACCGTCTCCACCAGCCCGAGCCCGCTGAAGGCGTCGCCGGAGGATCCGCAGGCGCCCGAGGAGATCGGGGAGGTGGTGATCTCGGTCGCCCGGCAGAGCGGCACGCCGGCGGATGTCGAGTGGATCAGGGTGAAGGTCCCGGCCGGGACGATGGCACCCGACCTGGCCACCGACCTCAACAAGATCAGTCCCCGGATCAGCCTCACCGGTTGGACCGTGCGTCTGGACGCGTCGGCCAAGGAGTTCGTCTGCACGCCCGCCGGCAGCAACGCGCCGATCGGCCCGGACACCGGATTCACCATCCAGCTGTCCGACATCCCCATCAGCCGCAAGGTGGGAACCGCCCCGATCACCGTCACCGAACGCTCCCGCACCGGAAGTTCCGCCTTCCAGGACCGGCCCAGCGTCTTCAACCTCGGCAAGTTTCCCGCCGACTTCTACCTGCGCAACTTCCTGTGCGAACCCTCCGTCATCAACAACGGCGGCGACATCAAGCTCACCTGGGAACGCTCCGCCAACGCCACCTACGAACTCCTCTACGGTGACGTCAACCGCGACGTCACCAACCGCACCAGCCTCGACCTCGAAGGCATCAAAACCGACACGACCTTCTACCTCCGTGCCACCACCGGAGACCCCACCAACCCCGTCATCCGCATCCTCTCCACCCAGCTCACCGTCATCAAACCCGACCTCGACATCGGCAACCTCACCGTCAACGGCAATGTCATCGCGAAGGGCAACGTCACCATCGCGACGGGCAAGCAACTTGCCGTCCCTAAAATCGTCGGCAGCGGCGGTGACATCGAAGTGGGCAGCAGGCTACGCCAGACGTCTGGCGGCATCTCGGTCGACAGCGGTGGCCTGACCGTCCAAGGAAGCGCCACCATCTCGGGCGGACTCACCGCCACGACAATGACAGCCCGCAACAGCCTGACCGTCGGCCTCCCGGCCGCCAGTGCCTTCCCGGAAAGCAACACCAGTGCCACACCGGACAAGATGCTGGACGGCCAGGACGACACCTTCTACCAGTCACGGCTGATCCCACGGACCGGAGACTGGGCGATGATCGAGCTGAAAGACACCAAGACCGTCACCCGGGTACAGATCGTGCCCTCTCACGACGCGAGCCTCGTAGGACGGGTCGAGACATCACTCGACAAAAGCACTTGGACCCCACTCGGCGACTACACCAGGGGCGGGTTCGACCTCACGATCCCGAACGGGCGCGCAGCCAAGTACGTACGTCTCCTCGTCACCACAAACCAGCTTGTGGTGTTCCAAATCAGGCATTTCATTGTCACGCCGAGCTTCGCCTTCACCGCGGGCTCCTGAGCTGCGAACCTCTGCCTCCCCGCCCCCGCGACAGCGCACCAGTGCAGAAAGCGCCCCTGCTGGAAGCAGAGCCTCGCCGTGAGGTGCGTCGCGGGGCCGCCGGAGGGCGATCACAGAAGACGCCCGGCAATGTGGCGAAAGTCGTCCGCACCACGCGTCTGCCCTCCCGGACCCGGCGACCAGCCGGAACGACACCGTGTCGTAGGCCATGCGCGGGTCGCCCTTCCGCTGGCGGATCACGCTCGAACGATCCGTTGCTGTCGTACACCTCCAGTGCTCCACCGCCACCAGACGGCCGAAGCACACCTGCTTCCACTCCCCAGCACACCTGCTTCCACTCCCTAGCAAGCGTGCTGACCAGGACGGCCAGCCGCTCGTCCTCCGCAGCGCCGAATGAGTGCAGCGACTTGAGTGGACCACCGACAGCATCGCGTTCAGGATTCGGCCCAGGCTCTGCGTAGCCCGCCCGTGGTGACGGCCGTCACCACGGGCGGGCTCGCACCTCTACCGGGGTAGCTGCGCGGTACGTTCCGGGTGGGCGGCGCTGATGTACCGCATTGCGGTCTGAGCGGCGATGCCGAACAGACGCATCAGGTGAAGCGGGTCGTCTACCTCGAACGCCTCGTCGCGGATCCGGTCCTGCCGCAGTGTCGGCATCGTGAGCCCGGTGGGCCTGAAGGCGGTGCTGAACGTGTTGATACCGACGGGCGAGTGCGTGGTGTCTACTGCGGTCCATCTGTTGATCAGCAGATGCGGGTTGGTCGTCACCGGCCAGCGCCGGTGACGTTCGCGGATCCAAGCGGAGGCGCAGCGGTAGTTGAGTTCGTCCAGGTAGATGACGTGTCGCCTTCCAATCGTCGCACGACGAGCCCCTCGCGGGACAGGTCGAGGTCGGTGAGCGGCAACCGGCGAATGTCGGTGCCACTGAGCGCATGGACGCAGACCAGCACCATCACGAAGCGCTGGAAGTCGTCCTTGGCATGGCTGAGGACGTCGGCCAGCCGGTCCGAGGGCACGGAAGGCGGAGTCTTGTTGATCCCGGCGAAGACGAGGCCCCGGGTGGGATCGCGGAAGATCACGCCCTCCTGCCGAAGGGCCCGGAAGACATTCCGCAAGACGATGTGGATCGAGCGGGCCGGCGTCCCCTTGCGGGTGGCGATGGCCCGCTTGACGTCGTCGCGGGTGATCTCGCGCAGGCTCTCGGCGCCGGCCGCCAGCCACGCCTTGAGGATCGGATCGAGAACATGCCAGTAGCGGACGATGCTGCGGTAGGTCCGGCCGGCATGCTCCCACTTGCCCTCTCCGCGCACGACCTTGATCCAGACCGAGAGTCCCTGTGCGATCGTCTCGGGCAGCGCGGCGAGCTCGGCCTCCAAACGCTTCTGATGCGCATCCCGCGGAACCCGGCATCCGGGACCAGCAGCCCTCGGGTTTCAAGGAACTGTGTGACCCGCCGCCCGCTGAACTTCAGGGGACGGTTGTCGACGAGCGCCCGGATGTCGGTCTCCAGCAGCGGGGCCACTGTCGAGGTCGGCGAGCAGCCGCTTGGCCGAGTCCGTGAGCGTCGGCAGATCCTGCCGCGCCAGTTCGGCCACCGGGCGCCAGTCTCGCCGGAGCTCGAACAGCCTCCATTGCCCAGGGCCCGTCAAGTGCTCGGAGACAGGGGGACGTCGTGTAGGCGGGGCCACGTCAGGGTGACGCAGGCTTGTGGGCGCCGGGACCGGTGAACCGAGCCACAGCTGGGTTCCGAACCGGGCCATGTCTCCTGAGATGTAGTTGGCCATGTGCCAGCGGCAGCCGCGGCAGTGTCCGCCGGCGAGCGGCAGGTCCACACGGTGGCAGCGGTCACACCCTCCCGGGGACGCCGGGAGGTTCCCTCTCTTGCGGAAGGCGAAGGACGAGCAGGGCTCGCAGGTGACCGTCGTCTTCGCGGTGAACCAGCAGCCGCACTGCCGGCAGGACCTCGATGTCATCGTCCGGGGCGGCCGAACACGGCGCGTAGTCCGTGGCCGCTGGGGGCGGTCAGATTCGTGAGGCTCTGGCAAAAGCCTGAGCATCCCCGCCCGCAGAAGGACCGCCCGGACGGACCGGCCGTAGTTGGGGATGTCGTCGAGGAGCAGTTCGTCGACGAGGTCGTCGCCGTCTGTGTCGCGTATGGCGAGCGCGAGGTCCAGCATCTCGTGCAGCTTGCGCTGCATGGGTTTGCTGATGCCGGTCTCCGCCGCGAACGCAGCCGTGTGCTCGACGACGTCGCGATAGCCGGCGAGCGGCCTTTGCAGAATGCGCCGACAGACATCGATGGACAGCATCCGGCGGACCGGGAAGAGCGGAAGCTGCCCCGGGACAGTGGGTGGGAGGACCGCAGGGTCGTCCCGCGTCGGGGCCGCGGCCGCGCGTATGTGTTCCACCCAGTGCAGCCGCTCGCGCTGATCGACGCCGGTGCGGCCGGTACCTTTTCAGGGGTTGGGCGTGGGTGGGGGCGAGGCCGTAGCAGAGGAACATCAGCTGGCGACTGAACGGGCCGGCGCCTTCGGGGTCGGTGACCCATTCGGCGTCGGCTTCGAGCCGGACAGCGTGCAGACATGCCCGGCACAGGCGGTCGGTGTTGAGGTATCCCGTGTGGCGGCAGCGCAGGCACACGCCCTGCGCGGGATGGTTCCTCCGCCACTCCGTGCACCCCTGGCACACCGTTGTCCCGAGCTTCCCCCGGCCCTTGCAGTCCGGGCACTGGCGGGGTGAGATCTGGCCCGCATCGGTCAATTCGGCGGCAGTGAGCGAGGGCTGCCCTGTCGACGGGGCGTCGGCCGTACGGGACCCCCGCCAGAGCCTTCAGCTCCCACGGCCTTCGGCAGTGCCTCGCTCTCCCCTGCAGCGGCTTCCAGGGGCTCGGCCTGGAGCAGATCGCCAACGGTGCAATTCAGCACCGCACAGATCTTGTCCAGGTCGTCGAGCCGCACCGTGACCGGTGTGCCGCTCCACATCGCTGCGACCTTGCTCAGCGACGGGGTGAACCCGGCCGTCTTGAACGCCTCCAGCAGCTCGGTGGGACGCCACAGGTCTCGCTGAGCGGCCACCATCCTGAGATTCCACTTCACCGAAGGTTCCCCTTGTCCATCACCAGGCGCTGGCCGCCCGCGAGCTCGCTGCAACATTGGCATGCTCGGGGTCGGCCTGTGCAGTCGCCATATACCGAAGAGTCGTAGTGGCCCAGTGGTGGCCCAAAATGCGCTGGACCTCCCACAACGTCATGCCTCGCTCGTACTTGTGGGTCGCGCAGGCGTGCCGCAGAAGGTGCGGGAAAAGGTCGGTGACCGGGCCGGTCAGGTAGCTCGCGGCCGCCGCGTGGAGCTGGCGCCGGAACATCGAGGGTGTGATCGCCGGCGCGATCGGCAGGTTCAGCGCCGTTATCGCCTTGGGTTTCCGCTCAGACGGCCACAGGGGCGCCGACGGGTGATCGGCATCGTCGCCGAACTCCGCCCAACCTCCTCGATCTACCACCAGCAACTCGCGCCCCTCGCGGAACAGGTACGCCTCGCGGGGCCGCGGCCCCGAGCCGCGAGCGCCCTTGCCCTGGACGACGAACCGGCCCCACTGGCCGTGTTCCCAGTGGACGTCGCCGATCGTCACCGGGCACAGCTCTGCGGCCCGGACACCGGAGATGTATGCGATCTTCGTCATGACGTAGTCGCGACAGGCCACGGCGTACTTCCGGGCATACGGCAACTGCTCCCGCCACCGCGCGAAGAACTCCTTCATCGCCGTCTGCGAGGGCGGGATCCTCAGCCCGAAGTCCCCACGGTGAACGGGCCTGTTGAACGGGCCGACCGGTGGCTCCACCGTCGCCCCGAACCGCATCATGATCTCGTGGGCGTAGCGCTGTTCGAGGAAGGCGAAGAACGCGTGGACCTGGGCCCTCCTCCGCGGCACGTGGCAGCGGCACGAGCGTGAGGGTGCGACCTTCGAAATCTGACACGAGCACAGAGATTACTGGAGTTTCATCGAACTTCGATCAGTTACTCGCAAATTCCTGGAGGTTGCGAAACGAGGGTCACGCACCCCGCTGACCTGCTGACGAGCGCCTCCACCGCTCTTGAAGGCTCTCCGGGAACCTGCACGTCATCCACTAACGAAGTACGCCGGGTGCGCCGCCGCGAGGGTCCGCATCGTCCGAGGAGAAGCGGACGCCGCCCTGCGCTGGAGCGCCCGAAGTCCATGGTTCCGTCACCGTTCAGGACGAGTAGTTCGCCGTCGAGGAGTCAGGCCCGCCGGGAGCTGGGCCGAGGCCGCCACGAGGTCGAGGAAGCGGTTCTGGACCAGCGCCCCCTTCCTGGTCTGAAGCAGGAAGGGGCCGCCCGCCCTGGTGGATGTGAAGGCGCCCGGTGCCCGTCCCACTTACCAGCACCGAGTCCGTCGCCCGCGCCACCCGCAGGCCAGGGCTGCCCTCACCGTTACACCTCCGACGCGTTGATTCGTCACGGGACCACGCCCACGCGGCCGTTACGGAATCAGAGAGTTGTAGACCTCGACCATCTTCGACTCGAACGGTGGTGCCCCTAGTTCCTGCGCGGCCGGCTTGACCTGCTCTTCCATGAAGCGCCGGAACGCCTCCTCCGACTCCCATACGTCAATGACCTGCCAGCCGCCCGTGTCGGCGGGCGCCGCAAAGTGGGCGATGAGCCCGGCGGGCGGATTCGTACGGTCCGGGATCGCCCGGTCGAAGCTTGCCTGGTAAAGCTCCTGGTTCCAGCCCTCGGCCTGGTTGACTACCAGAATCGCCATCTCAGTTCCTCGTTTCACGTGCGAAGACGGACATGAACGACGCTAGTGCCGCATCAGGCAACGTTCGCCCCGTTGTGACGCGCCGCCCCCGGTGTCGTCCGGGGCGGCGCGGTCACGGCATGCTGTCCGGGTGGCTGAACGTGTACGCGTGCGTGAGATCGATGACGACGAGGGCAGGCGGCTGCTGCGGATCGTCCGCCGGGGCAGCGGTTCGGTGGTGACGTGGCGACGGGCTCAGATGGTGTTGCTGTCTGCGCAGGGGATGTTGGTGGCGAGGATCGCCGAGGTGTCGTTCACCAGCGCGGACCGGGTCCGGGACGTGATCCACAACTTCAACATGGACGGTTTCGACTCGCTGTATCCGAAGTACAAGGGCGGGCGGCCGAGGACGTTCACGCTGCCCGAGTGGCGCGAGATCAAGAAGATCGCCAAGTCCAGGCCGACCGAGCACGACCTGCCGTTCTCGACCTGGAGTCTGACCAAGCTGGCGGACTTCCTGGTCGCCGAGGGGGTGGTCGACGACATCAGCCACGAGGGCCTGCGCATCCTGCTCCGCGAGGAAGGCGTCTCCTTTCAACGCCTGAAGACGTGGAAGACCTCCCGCGATCCGGACTACGCGGCCAAGAAGGCCCGCGTCGAGCACCTCTACGCGATCGCCGACGGCGAGGTCATACCCGAGGACGGTGAACCCGAAATCATCTTCTGCATCGACGAGTTCGGGCCCCTCAACCTGATGCCCCACCCGGGCCGGCACTGGGCCGAACGGGGCGGCAAGCACAAGGACCCCGTCCGCGAACCCCGCCGCAGGCGCCGGGCGACCTACAACCGCTACGACGGAGTACGGCACCTGTTCGCCGCCCTGGACCTGGCCAAGGACCAGCTCTACGGCCACATCAAGCCGATCAAGAAGCGCACCCAGTTCCTGGAGTTCTGCGCTACCTGCGAACCCTCTACCCACCCGAAATCCGTATCGCGATCGTCTGCGACAACTTCTCCCCGCACCTGACCACGAATAAGTGCCAGCGCGTCGGCACCTGGGCCGCGGCGAACAACGTCGAGATCGCCTACACCCCGACCAACAGCTCCTGGCTCAACCGCATCGAGGCCCAGTTCACCGCCCTGCGCTACTTCACCCTCGACGGCACCGACCACGCCAGCCACAAGGAACAGGGCAGCATGATCCGCCGCTACATCATCTGGCGAAACCGCCACGCCGACGACCGGCGCCTACGCGCCGTCGTCAACAGGGCGAACGTTGCTTGATCCGGCCGTGGTACTGAACGAGATCCAGACGTCAGGTGCCAGGTCCGGCCGGTTCGGCACCGGTCTGCGCTCCTCGGTCCAGGCGTCGCCGGCGATCTCTGTGGCAACGCGACGCCAGAACTTCACCGCGCCCGGGTTGGCATCCTGGAACGCGATCTCCCACGGCCCCGGATGCCGGGCCACGATGCCCTGAGCAGCGTGCATCCCGGTCCCCGCCCGTCGTGCCCCGCGCACCACGAAGAAGCTGTTCATCACGCGCGTCGGACCAGTCAGACCGCGGACGAACGCAAACCCGATGGGCCGGTCAGCGCTCGTCAGGAGATACGGTGCCCGGTCGGGGCCGGAGAAGGCCATGTGAAGCCATTCGTCTCGGAAGGATCCGTCGGGGTTGGGCAGGTCACCTTCCAACTCCGACATGTCATGTCGGAACATCAGCCATAGGCGTTCAGCTACGGGCTTGTCGGCAAGGTCTGCGAAGCGCAGGGAGATGTCTGACACGAGACTCCGTGGTGGGGGTGGTCGAATTCAGCCCGAGAAAATCTGTTTCCGGGCATGAAAAAGCCTCCCTGGCGGATACGAACTCCGGACCGGGAAGGTTAGTTACTCAAGGAAAATCTAACAGGCAAGTGCACGGGCCTGTACTTGTATCGCTGCACGTCGAAGGTGGCCGCCCCATACCGCCCGGCCAAGCAGCCGGGCGGCGCGTCACACCACAACAGGGCCAACGTTGCCTGATGCGGCACTAGATCCGAGTGCGAGCGACCGCGAGCGGTGGCGATGGCTGCTTGCGCCGTCTCAGGTCCATGGCGAGCCCGCCGCGCAGCGCCCCCGGCCGGGGGATGGCCTCGCGGGCCTGGGCGAGCACGGCTCCACCGGGGGACGCAGGCCTTGCTTCTCGCTCCTCACCCTTCGGGCATACCGCTTGGGTGGACCAGGCGCTACCGGAAGTCCGCTGACGCCCGCCATATCTGGCTGCCGGTTCCTAATCGGGGCCAGAATGGGATTGCGCTGCTCATCCACTCGTCGACTTCCCGATGCGGGGGGTGATCACATGACGTTGTTCGCGGGTCCCCGGAGGGCAAGGCGAAGCACGAGGCGAAGAAGGCCGAGCGCAGGGCGGAGCTCCAGAAGCAAAGGCCAAGGCCCTCGGCCGTATCCCCCCGGACGAGCTGGCGGCGATCCCTCCCGGTACGTGATCGAAGATCAGGCTGATGCGTGCATTCTTCCCGGAGCCTTCCGCCGCACGTCAGGCCCTGCTCGCCATGGCCCACCTGCGGTGCGGTGACATCTACGCCCAGCTCGCCGCCGGATTCGGCATCGGGATCGCGACCGCTTACCGCTACATACGTGAAGCCGTCGAGACCCTGTCCACCCTCGCCCCGTCCCTGGCCGAGGCGATGAGGACGATCCGGACGAAGGCGTTCGTCATCCTCGACAGCACCCTGCTGCCAATCGATCGCATCGCTGCCGGCACCCCGTACTACTCCGGGAAACACAAACGCCACGGCATGAACGTCCAGGTCCTCACCGATCCGTCTGGACGGCTGCTCTGGGCCTCGCCGGCTCTGCCCGGCTCGACTCACGACCTGACCGCCGCACGACAGCACGGGATCACCGAAGCCCTCGCCGATGCGGACCTCAAATGCTGGGCAGACAAGGCGTATCAAGGAGCCGGCGGAGCCATCCGGGTACCGTTTCGGGACCATCACCTCAAGCGATGGAAGCGCCGCCACAACCACCCACGCCAAGATCCGCTGCCTCGGCGAGCGGGCCATGGCCACTCACAAGGGCTGGCGCCTCCTGCGGAAGCTCCGCTGCAGCACCAACCGAATCACCGACGTGGTGAAGGCCGTCCTCGTCCTTCACCACGCGTCAGCATGAGGTTGGAAAAAGCTCAGTGCACCGCAACGGCGACCTGCCGTCCGTGGCGCTCGCACCCTCATGGAGCTGCGGCGATTTCCGGCCGCCCTGGGCAAGTGAGGGCTGGGTGAAGGGACGCGAGCAGGCTTGTGTGTTCGAGAGCGGTGCACGTCAGGTGGCTGCGATGTCTCCGTGGTTGTTGGAGGGTGGCCTGATCTGTGTGGGTACCATCATCGCTACACTCACCCACCATCGCGCGAAATCGAGGACCACATGTCCAAAAACCCTCCCACCCCGAGCATCACGGCAGACTATGCCCAGCGCGTCACGGACGACCTGTCGGCGAACCGGAGCGAGCAGGAGAGCGTGCGCGCCGAACTTGCACGGCTGCAGGAGGAACTTGTCCGCCTGGAGGAGAGCGAGCAGGTTCTGACGAAGATGCAGGAGGTGCTCGGCACCACGCCCAAGCAGACGGCCAAGAAGGGCAAGGGCGGCAAGACAGCCGCGGTTCCCGCAGCCCGCCGCTCCAACGGCAAGCCGGCAGCGGGCAAGGCGGGTGCCGCCACCGGGCGCAAGACGTCGAAGAAGGCGGCGTCGCCCAAGAAGCCCGGTGAGCCGACCTGGCTTGAGCTGACCACGGCCCACCTGACTGGACAGAGTGAGCCCAAGTCGGCTGCGGAGGTGTCCTCGGCGCTGACCGAGGCACATCCTGAGCGCGCAGTACAGGTAACCGTCGTACGCAACACCCTGGAACAGGGAGTTGCGCAAGGACTGTTCGTACGCTCCAAGCAGGGGCGCTCCGTCTTCTACAGCCCGGCCGTGGCCGTCTCGGCGCAACCCGGCTCGTAACTGCAGGCGGCAATGGTGCGGTGACACCTCGTACACCTATGACGCGCTGGGCCGCCCGGAGACGGTGAAGGACGCCCGCGGTATCACGGTCGTCTACACGTACGACAACCGTGACGGGTCAAGAACGTCGACTCTTCTAACTACCTAGCCGTCACGTACGAGTACGACGGTGACGGCAACCTTGTCCAGCGCTCGGACGGCACGGGCATCATCAAGTACCAGTTCGACCCGCTCTCCCGCGAGGCGGTCCGCACCCTCCAGAACGGGTCGCAGACGGCCGCGCAACTCGGCCTCGTGCTCGGGACCGGAGAGGAAGCGGTCCATTCCCCTGACGTTGACGGTCAGGTGCAGGGCGATGTCGGCGGCAGCTCCGCCCGCCGACGAGGCCGCCTGCCGGGCGTCGTCCTCCCCGAAGACGACACGGCCGACCATGCGTTCGGTGAAACGCATGCGGGTCGGGTCGTCGGGGCGGCCAGGAGGTGCTCCAGCCTTCCAGGGGATCCCCTGGTCCGTGCACCAGCGGCGCGCATGCTGTACTCCGAGTTCCACGGCCTGGGCGAAACGGTCCCGGCTGAAGTTGATGAGGTAGTTCAAGGGGACCTCGCCGCTCAGCAGCCGGACCTCGATCGGCGCCCGAACTCTCCCTCCTCCCCGTCGCGGATGGCGGCGTTGCCGGCCTCGATTCGGCGCAGCCAGTGTTGCAGCCGGTCGTTGGCCGTCGTCTCGATGATGTGGAAGTAGTTGGCCACGAAGCCGTTGCGCCAGCGGGCCAAACGCCGGTGGGCGTTGCCGCTAGCCTCGCCGTTTCGGTTGGGTACGGCAGCTGGTGAGGCGGAAACGCGAAAGTGCCTTCCTGACCTGGAACGATGAACCTTGCTGAGGGGTTCTGTCGGTCCAGGCGGAGGGCACTTTCTACGTGCAGGCTATCGGGTTGCGTCCCAAGGGCCATGTCAGTGCCGATGGTTCGGGGGTGGTCGGGCATGCCGGGGCACGGTTGCTGGCGGATCTCGCTGATGCCACCGGGCTGACCGCCGCGTACTCCGCCGCTCTCAGGCCGCTTCGGCCGCGCGGGACCGGACACGATCCGGGCCGGATCGCCACCGACCTGGCGGTGATGCTCGCCGATGGAGGCGAGGCCATCGCGGACCTGGCAGTACTGCGCGACCAGGGCGAGGTGTTCGGCGCCGTCGCCTCGACACCGACGGCCTGGCGACTGCTCGCCGACACCGATGAGAGGACACTGACCGCTCTGCGCTCCGCCCGTGCCCAGGCCCGGGAAATCGCCTGGCTGCAAGCCGTCGAGCAAGGTGAGGACATACCCGCAGTCCGGGCTGCGGGACGCATGCTGCCCGGGCTGGTCCTGGACCTCGACGCCACGCTGGTCGCCTGCCACTCCGAGAAAGACCAGGCCGCACCCACCTACAAGGGCAGCTTCGGATTCCACCCGCTGCTGTGCTTCCTCGCGATCACCGGAGAGGGATTGTCCGGCCGGCTGCGTCCCGGAAACGCCGGCGCCAGCACCGCGAGCGACCACATCACGGTGCTCGACCAGGCACTCGCGCAGATCCCCGACGTCCTCCGGCACGGCACTGACATCCTCGTCCGCACCGACAGCGCCGGATCCGCGCGAAGGCCTTCCTCACCTACGTCCGAGACGTACGGAAACGAAAAATTCTTACCTCCTTCTCAGTCGGATACGCGGTCACCGAGCCTGTCCGCCACGCGATCCGAGCCATACCCGACCGTCGTCTGTGGCATCCCGCCCTGGACCAGGACGGCTCGCTCCGTGCCGGCGCCGAGGTCGCCGAGCTGACCGGCATGGTCGAGCTGACCGGCTATCCGGCCGGCACGCGCATCATCGTGCGCCGGGAGCGGCCGCACCCCGGCGCCCAGCTGTCCCTGTTCGACCAGGACGAGGGCCTGCGGCACCAGGTGTTTCTCACCGACACTCCCTACTCCGGTGGTGGCTCCGCCCAGTTCCTGGAGGTCCGTCACCGCGGGCATGCCACCGTCGAGGACCACATCCGGTGCGGCAAGGCGTACCCCTCCACGTTGGGACGGCCGACTACCGGCTCGCAACCAGTCGGGTCAGTGGTCGTAGGCCGCCGTTCGACGGTCACAACGCCCACGCCGGCCAGCGGCAGCCCGCCGTGGGTATCAAGCCGGCCGGTTCGCCGCCGACCACGATCACGCCAACCGTGCCCCCCCCCATGGAGCGGGATGACCTTTCGGCCGGCTGATCCACGCGGAGTCCGGAGGCACGCGCACCCGCACCGCCGCGCCCCCTGACGTACGGACCCGGCAGGTGGCCTGTGCGTTCGACGCATAAGAACACATATTCGATTATGACAAGAGTGGTGGCTTTGCCTGGTACCAGTTCATGCCACCAGCTGGCGATACCGCAGTGTGGTGACTAGCCTCTGTGGCATGACCGCGATGACGCTGCGTATCCCTGATGAGATCGATCCGTCCATCCGTGCCGCCGCCGCGGCAGCGGGGCTGTCGATGAACGCGTACATCGTCCAGGCCGCCCGCCACGCGGCAGTACTGGACTCGGCGCGGCAGCTGGCCGCGCTGGGCCTGGGTGACGCCCTCGCCGGTGAAGGCGACAGCCTGTGAGGCGGGGGGAGATCTGGGAGCTGGGCGACGGCCGGCAGGTCCTGATCATCTCCCTGGACGGGCTGGAGGAGCAGTACGGCGCGCTGCTCGCGATCGTGCTACATCCGCCCGGCCGGTTCCCGGACACGGCGATGTCCGTGGTGATCGAGGAGCCGGTGCCGTGCACGGCAGTCGCCGTCAACGTCCAGCAGCTCAAGGTGACGCGGTTCGACGGGGCGAAGCGCCTCGGCGCGGTCGAGCCTGCGGTGATGGGGCGGGTCGGCCAGGCACTGCGGGCCGTCCTCGACCTCTGACGCACACAGGACGTTCGTACGGGCCGGGGCCCTCACCGTGTAACCGGGTGAGGGCCCCAGCTGCGTTCCGCGGGAGTTGCGTGCCGTGGCTTCGTGCACGAGAACGGTCGTGAACCTAGCCACGTGCCGCTCGGCTCAGCTTGCCATGAGCCGAGCGAGCGATCTCACTACCGCTTGGCGTAGTCGCCGAACCCCGACCAGTCGATGATGACGCACGTCTCATCGCCGACGATCCAGGCATCGTGACCCGGCGGGCAGATCATGAAGTCGCCCGGACCGAACTCGGCTGACTCGCCGTCATCCATGACGATCTTCATGCGGCCCGAGATCAAGTAGCCCGTGTGTGCGGCCTGGCAGCTGTCGGTCCCGGCGATCGGCTTGACGTGTTTGGACCACTGCCAGCCCGGTTCGAAGGTCGCCCTTCCTACGGCACCCGCTTCGGAGTTGACGAGTTCGAGCTTGCCCTTGTGCTCTTCGAAGGGGCGTGTTTCGTCGGGCGAGTCGAGGCTCTTGCGGACGAGACCGGACATGGTTTCCTCCTGGGGTGGAAAACCTGTCACCGAGGAGCACCCCGGAGAGTCTGACGCTGGGCGATATGCACCGTTCCATTGTCCACCGTGCCGGCGACCGCCGCGAGTCGGCGACGCGATTTCCCCGGTCGGCCAGTAGGGGGCCCGCTGACCGCACGGGAGTGGGCGGCCCTCCCGGCGTCTCGCTCCGGATCAATGCCGGGGGCGACCCGGTCGAAGTGGCGCCACGCGCCGGCCACAGCATCGCGGGGGCTGGCCCGCTGCTACGCGAAGATCCTGCGCAGTCGACAGGGACCGGCGGGGACGACGGTCATCTCGGGTCGGTCGCGACGAAGTGTGAAGGCTTGTCAGGCACGTGTGACGGCCGCTCACTCATTCCCCTGTAGTCGCCCCTTCTCTGCTTGGAGATGGCCATGGACCGTGAGGAACTCGGTTCGGCCGACTGAGGCTTGGCGAAAGCCGCCCAGATGTTCCGACCGAAACACCGTCCGCAAGGCACGACAACCTCGAACGAGAGACCAGGAGATCGTTCGATGCTGGGTGTTGCGGGCTGGTTCAGGCGAAGAGGGCGGCGAGGGCGCCGCGACCACGGCGGGGAGGGTGATGACCGCGGCGAAAGCGGTGGCGGCTCGGGTGAGGTCCACGGGGTAGGTGGCGCCGTCCATGCGCGCGAATTCGCCCGCCCCGGCGGCGGCGGGCGATGCCGCTGTCGAGTCGCGTTTGTTCGATGGTACGGACATGGGTGTCACCGGGGCGTCACCACAGCATCACCGGCGCTGAATTGCACGGTGTGAGAGCGGGGCAGAGAATGGAAACGACACGCCCGTCGGAGAAGGCGATGAACGTGGTCTCTGCTCCTCCCCGGCTGCGATGCTCGGCCAGTTCCGGCTGGAACTGGACACCGAGACCTTCTGGGTGCTACGGGAGCGGGAACGGCTTCGGCAACTGCGGCTGCACGCTCTCGACGCACTGGCCCGAGGCCCTGATCCGGCAGGGCAGACCGACGCCGGCGATGGAGGCGGCCTGGGCGAGCGCCCGCGCGGAGCCGCCGCGGGAGAGCGCGCACCGGGCCGTGATGTCGGCGCCTCTCGCGGAGGGGAACGTCGCCGAGGCGGTGCGTCACTACGCTGCGTTCTGCCGGTTGCTGGACGAGGAGCTCGGTGTGGAGCCCTCGCCTCGGTTCGCCCGGATGCTTCCCGGGCGTCCACGAGACAGAGGCAGGAGGGCGGCACCATGCACCAGAGCGTTCGCGACTACTGGATCACCTTCAACGACCCGCTCGAAGGGCGCGTCCGCTTCATGTACCTGGACGTCAAGGGGTATGTGAGCACCGGAATAGGCAACAAGATCGACGAAACGGCCCGGGACAACTCCGCTCCGACCGCGGCAGAACGGGCCGCCTCCCTGGCCGCCGCCAACAGGCTGCGCTGGCTCGCCAACGAGGTGGATACGGAGGCCACGCCCGAGGAGGTCGCGCGGGACTGGGACGCGGTGAAGTCGCATCTGGAACTGGCGCCGCTGGGGCTGCATGGGAAGTGAGCTCTTTCCAACCTCAGGCTGACGCGTGGTGGTGAAGGACGAGGACGGCCTTCACCACGTCGGTGATGCGGTTGGTGCTGCAGCGGAGCTTCCGCAGGAGCCGCCAGCCCTTGAGGGTGGCCATGGCCTGCTCGCCGAGGCAGCGGATCTTGGTGTGGGTGGTGTTGTGACGGCGCTTCCATCGCTTGAGACGGCGGCCCCGAAACGGGACTCGGACGGTTCCGCCGGCACCTTGATACGCCTTGTCAGCCCAGCATTTGAGTCGCGCTTCAGCGAGGGCTTCGATGATCCCGTGCTGTCGCGCGGCGGTGAGGTCGTGAGTGGAGCCGGGCAGCGCGGGCGAGGCCCAGAGCAGTCGTCCGAACGGGTCGGTGAGGACCTGGACGTTCATGCCGTGGCGCTTGTGTTTCCCGGAGTAGTACGGGGTGTCGGCGGCGATCCGGTCGATCGGCAGCAGGGTGCCGTCGAGGATGACGAACGCCTTCGCCCGGATCGCCTTGATCGCCTCGGCCAGGGACGGGGCGAGGGTGGCCAGGATGTCGACGGCCTCCCGTATGTAGCGGAAGGCGGTCGCGATCCCTATGCCGAAACCGGCCGCGAGCTGTGCAGTAGGTGTCACCGCACCGCAGGTGGGCCAGGGCCAGCAGAGCCTGTCGCGCTGCGGGAAGCCGCCGCCACCGCGTGCCGATCTCCCTCCGCCTGGCTGTCAGTTGCCCGGTCAGGAACCGCAGGGTGCGGGTGGACAGATCGATCGACGACGGGTAGACAAGCACACGAAGCTCCTGGCGGACACGGGTGATCTTGGTCGAGAACCCATCTACCAGGAGCTTCGTCGTTACGCAGGACCGTCCAACTCGTGGTCAACGCCGCCAGCTTGGAAAGGCTCCTTGTCGCTGGGGCCGGTCCACGGGCTCGGGGACCCGCCGGCGGCGGACTGGCCGGAAACATCCGAGAGCGCGCGATAGGCACCTTGCCGGAGGCCGCCGGGACGGCATAGTCGTGGGATCCCCAGCCGTACCAAGCCCATGCCAAACCCAAACGAGCCAACGAACAGAGAGCAGAGTGAGCAGTTGAGCGCCACCGAGACCCCGCGACCCGCCTCCTCCGACATCGCCTCCGAGCAGAACACCCTCGACGACGGGGCCGCCACCGGGACGCAGGAGCGCCCGCCATCCTGTCGCGACCTGGTCGGACTTCTCGCGCAGGAAGACCGCCGCTCGGCCTACGCGGCCCTCGTGCTGGGCGCCTTCACCGTGACCGAGGTGGCCGAGCGGACAGGGCTGCGGTCCACCGCCGCCGCGATGGCACTGCAGAAGTTGACCGAGGGCCGGATCGCTTCTCATGACCCGGACCAGGGCACCTACAGCCTCATCGACGAAACCTTCCGGCTGGCGGTGCGCGAAGAGGTGCGGCTGACCGGCCGGGACGGAGGGGACGGCGCAGGCGCCTACTTCCGCAAGGGCCGCCTGGCCTCAATCCCCGGCAACGCGAAGATCCGCAACCGTGTGCTGACGGTGGTCGCCGAGTCCTTCGAGAAGGGCGTGACCTACGACGAGCCCAAGGTGAACGCCATCTGCGGCGGTTGGCTGGATGACTGGGTCAGCCTGCGCCGGGCGCTCGTCGACGAGGGGCTGCTGACCCGGGACAGCACCGCCCGCTACGCGCGCGCCTGAAGGAGCGACGACGCCATGACCACCTTCCGCGCCGCAACGCCGGACGAGCACGCCGATGTGATCGTCCGGCCCTGGCACTCCGCCGCTGGAGCGAGCGCCTTCGTTCGCAGGCGTGGCTTCCTTGCCCGGCCCGGACAGGTGGTGGCCGAACCGGCCGAGGACGGTCGCGGTGTCCTCCTCAATGTCGGCCTGGGCCCCGAGGATGCGCTGACCTGGTCCGTCCTACGAGTGGCGGCGGCCGCCACCCGGGCCGTCGGGCCCGCCCGGACCGTCCGCATGGATCTCGCGGTCCCGCCCGGAGCCCGTCTTGCCCCGGACGATCATGTCCACGCGGTCACGGAAGGTGCCAGGCTGGCTCTCTACCGGTACGACGCCCATCGGTCCTCGCATGGGCCGCCGCTCCCCGCCGAGTTCCGGATCACGGGCGCCGGCCCGGGTGCCCTCGCGGAGGCGCTGGCCGCGGCTGACGGCACCTGCCTGGCCCGGGACCTTGTCAACGCCCCAGCCTGCGAACTGACCCCGACCGTCTTCGCCGACCGGATCGCGGCGGCCGCCGGCCAAGCCGGGATGGCCCACACCGTGTACAAGGAGGCCGAACTGGAACAGCTGGGGCTGGTGGGTCTGACCGCCGTCGGCCGGGGATCGTCGGAGCCTCCGTGCTACGTGGAATGCGTCTACGAGCCCGACGGTCCCGCAGCGCTCACCGTCGCCCTGGTCGGCAAGGGGGTCACGTTCGACTCCGCGGGCTGTCCCTCAAGCCCTCCGGTGAACTGCACACGATGAAGGCCGACATGGGCGGGGCCGCAGCCGTCGTCGGTGCCGTGATGGCGCTTCCCCGGCTGGGCCTGCCGCTCCGGGTCCGTGCCCACCTGCCCCTGGCCGAGAACATGCCCGACGGTGGGGCCCTGCGCGTGGGGGACGTGGTGCGGCACCGTGACGGCACCAGCACCGAGATCACGCACACCGACAACGAGGGACGCGTCTTTCTCGCCGACGTTTTGTCGCTGGCAAGCGAACCGGGCCGCGCCGATGTGGTGATCGACGTGGCCACGCTCACCTCTGCGGCCGCCCACGCCCTGGGCACGCGGACGGGCGCGCTGCTCTCCGCCGACGACGCCTTGTCCGACCTCCTAGTCGAGGCCGGACAGCGGGCCGGTGAGTGCCTGTGGCGGCTCCCCCCTGCTCGCGCACGAGCGACGGCACCTGCGCTCTGCCGTCGCCGACCGTGTCAACTGCTCACACCGCCGGGGGGACACAGTGCAGGTCGCCCTGTTCCTGGCCGACTTCGTCACCCCCGGCACACGCTGGGCGCACCTGGACGTCGCGGCACCGGTGTGGAATGACGAGCCAGCGTACGGCGAGGTCCCTCAGGGGGCCACGGGATTCGGGGTACGGACCTTGCTGGAGACGCTACGGGCGCTCGCCGATCCCGGACACGGCGCCCGCCGAGAGCAAGGGCTTGCCGGATAAGTGCGACGTCCCCCTCAACGGCCCGCAGAACCATTCACCCGACGCTCCCCTGACGCGCCGGGCACAAAGCCCGAGGTCAAAGCCCCCGAAGCTCGTCTTTGCCGCGTCAGGACCGGCGTTCGCCACACCTCGGCACGGCGAACACCGCACGCGAACACCCCGAAAGCGCGTCTCCCCAGGTCAGGTGCTGGGGTCGCCGAACACGAACTCGCCGCCGTGCTTGGGCGGCCGCCCGGCCTTGGGGTCGTAGACCCGCAGCGGTGTCGGCCGGCGCATCACCCGCCCGGAACGGAGCCAGCCGAGGATCTCGATGGGCAGTCCGCACAGCAGATGGGCGATGCGCGGGGCGGCGTATCCGGCGTCCAGCACAACCAGGACCTCAGGGTCGCCCGGCTTTCACTGGCCGACGGCCGCTCGACGACCTCGCGGATCTGGGCCGACGGCCGGGGCTGGACACGTGACCAAGCCGTCGTTCAGATCTGACGCACCCGCACGGCTCCAGGCGGGCCCGTTCATACCGCGGCCGCCCCGTCACAGCGAAGCGCTCCCGCGACCGGTACGCGTCCGGCGGCGCGGTGACGCCGACGAGCAGTGCCTGCTCCCCGCCCCCTGGCCGAAGCGCTTGGCGGAGCAGCCGAGCACGGCGGCACGCCGACGGGATGACCTGAGCGACCCGACACCGTGAGCTCCCCCTGTCCTCCCGTGTCCCGCGGCCGGGTGGTGGGCGCGGCTGCCCCAGGGCTGGGGAGGGGAGCGGGTTCTGGCGGAACCCCTGCCAGGGCCCTCGTGAGGGAGGCATCGAGCTCCGCAAACGTCCCGGCACGACGAACGCCGAAGCGCCGACGGCGCGTGCCGACGCCCATGTCGCTTGTCGGCCAGGGCCACGACGGCTTGTGCGCCTCATCGTGTCGGCCGAGGTAGGCCGTTGTGGCGGCGGTCCGGTGATGTTGCTGTGGAGGTGTCGCCCTCCCTTGCCCGCACGGAGGAGCCTCGGGCTTGCCGCGCACACCGGAACGGTCGTCACCGGGGACCGGCTGCATACGCCGAACCGGTCCGCAAGAGGGCATCTCCGGACGTATTCAGATCGGAGATGGCAGCACCTCAAGGGCGGAGGCAAGTATTCGGCCAGTCGAACGATGCGGCAAATAGGCAATGCGTCGGCGACATTCCCCTATCGCCTAATCAAGGAAACTTGTCGCCTATACGCCTTTTGCGGTTGATGCGAGTGGGATGCAGAGGTCTCCGGTGCGGAGCGAATCATACGCAACCACAGCGTAACCGATGGTAACTTTATGTAAATAGATGACAAATTCGTTACGCCTTCCGCCGCGTCGAGGTCATTTACCGCATCTGGGCGACATGTCGGCCTGATGAATTCTTTCAGATAGATCCCAATTTCTCGTTTGAGGGTACTTGTGCGTGATGGATCAGGTCTACCGCCACTCGTCGTCGTCCACTTCATTCCGGGCTCGCGGGCGCGAATCCGACCTTGCGTCAGGGGCCTCCGCCGTCAACGATTCCAGCGTGCAACTTGACAGGTTCACGCCCAATGATCGTTGGGTGGGAACCCCACGCACCAACAGCCCCACCTCACCCGACCGGGGCTGCCCCCCCATACCTCGGAGGACCTCGTGACCTTCAAGCGCTTCTCGCCGATCAGCAGCACGACGGCCAGACACGCACGGCTCCTCGCCGTGGCATCCGGTCTGGTGGCCGCCGCGGCCCTGGCAGCACCCTCGGCCGCCGCCGCTCCTGAGGCGGAGCCCAAGACGACCGTTTCGCAGCTCGCCGACGCCAGCTCCGCCGTCCTCGCCGCTGATGTGGCGGGCACCGCCTGGTACACGGAGGCGAGCACCGGCAAGATCGTCGTCACCGCCGACAGCACCGTGTCGAACTCCGAACTGGCCAAGATCAAGAGCGCGCTGGCAAAGTCCAAAGTGGAACTGACAGTCAAACGCACCGAAGGCAAATTCAGCCCGCTGATCGCCGGCGGCGAGGCCATCACCACCGGCGGCAGCCGCTGTTCGCTCGGCTTCAACGTCTCGGTCAACGGCGTCGCCCACGCGCTGACTGCCGGCCACTGCACCAACATCAGCGCCAGCTGGTCCATCGGTACACGCACCGGAACAAGCTTCCCGAACAACGACTACGGCATCATCCGCCACTCCAACCCGGCGGCGGCCGACGGCCGGGTCTACCTGTACAACGGCTCCTACCAGGACATCACGACGGCGGGCAACGCCTCCGTGGGCCAGTCCGTCCGCCGCAGCGGCAGCACCACCGGGCTGCGCAGCGGCACGGTCACCGGCCTCAACGCCACGGTCAACTACGGTTCCAGCGGGATCGTGTACGGCATGATCCAGACCAACGTCTGTGCCGAGCCCGGCGACAGTGGTGGTGCGCTCTTCGCGGGCAGCACCGCTCTGGGTCTCACCTCCGGCGGCAGCGGCAACTGCCGGACCGGCGGCACCACGTTCTACCAGCCCGTCACCGAAGCGCTGAGCGCCTACGGGGCGACAGTCCTGTAGCTCATGCCACCGGGTCTTCGGGCTGACGGCCGACCGAGCGCCCGAAGACCCGCGCACCGGCACACCCCGGCGGGCGTGAGCTCCTGGTCGCAGCCAAGGGCACGGGGAGCAGTACCGGGTGGGCAGGTTGTTGTTCGCCACCGGGGAGCTACACCCGCGATCGACGGCGGCCGCGCGATCAACTGCCGCGGCTCACCTCCGCTCGCGCGAAGAGCAGGTACGGGCCCAGGACAAGGCGCTCTTGAAGCCCTGCTCACCTCCGCTCGAGCGGAGGTGAGCAGGTCGTTCGGGTAGGCGTTCATCGGGGACGCCCCGGTGTGAACCGTTCCGGGTTCGGTAGAGACTCGATTCCGTGAAAGGATTGAGTCATGGCACGCTCCTCCTCCTATCCCCTTGAGCTGCGCAAACGAGCGGTCCGCATGGTCGCCGAGGTCCGCGGTGACTACCCGAACGAGTCGGCCGCGCTGCGGGCGGTCGCCCAGAAGCTCGGCATCGGCTCGGCCGAGACCCTGCGGAACTGGGTGAAGCGCGACGAGATCGACTCCGGTCGGCGTCCGGGGACGACAACGGAGGAGTCCGCCCAGATCAAGGCTATGAAGAAGGAGATTGCCGAGCTGAAGCGGGCGAACGGCATCCTGAAGGCTGCGGCGTCTTTCTTCGCGGCCGAGCTCGACCGGCCACACACACGCTCGTAGCGTTCATCGACGAGCACCGGGACCGCTTCGGCGGCGTCGAGCCCATTTGTAGAACGCTCACGGAGCACGACTGCAAGATCGCCCCCTCCACTTACTACGCCTACAAGAAGCGGCTCGCCGAGCCGTCGGCCCGGCAGCTGCGGGACGCCGGATTCAAGGAGCTGATCAGCAAGATCTACACCGACAACTACCGTGTCTACGGGGCCAGGAAGATCTGGCGCGAGCTGCACCGGCAGGGCCACCAGGTGGCCCGCTGCACGGTAGAGCGCCTGATGCGCGAGCTCGGCATCGCCGGCGCGGTGCGCGGAAAGAAGATCATCACCACGATCCCCGACGACAGGGCCGAGCGGGCTCCTGACCGCGTCGAGCGTGACTTCGTCGCCACGGCGCCGAACCGCACCTGGGTAGCGGACTTCACGCACGTGGCGACCTGGGCCGGCGTCGTCTACGTCGCCTTCGTCGTCGACACCTTCTCCCGCCGCATCGTCGGATGGTCGGCCGCCACGACGAAGGAGACCCAGCTTGTCCTGGATGCCCTGGAGATGGCCCTGTGGCAACGCGACCGTGACCAACACCCGTATATTCGCGGCGAGTTGATCCACCACTCAGATGCCGGGTCGCAGTACACGAGTTTCCGGCTCGCCGAGCACCTGGATGCCGCCGGTCTCGCGGCGAGCATCGGCACGGTCGGGGACGCTCTGGACTGTCATTCTCTTCGTACCGGATCCCGCAAGGATCGGGTAGTCCCGGCCGCGACGGTCTGACTCTTGCTTATGACCGACCCCGCGGGTGTCCTGGCGTTGATCTGTCGACTGTCCGGCCGGGCACGCAGCAAGCGCTGCCGTCGGACGGACGTGTCGCCGGCCTGCGTGCTGAGCGTCTTGTCGCGGTGGCCGTTGCGAAGCGCAGTGCGCGTCTCGGTGTGCTCGTTCCACTCCGCGCCGATCCGGGCCGTGGCCTCGGCCTCGATCAGCTCCTGGAGCATCCGCTCGGCCACATTGCGGACGAGTTCGAGTCCGTCCGCCGAACGTAGTGACTCAAGCAGCCGGAGTAGGTCATGCTGAGACAGGGCCATCCTGCACCTCCCGCGTTGAACTGCCCGTTCACTACGGAGAGTTGCACGATGGCCCGCCTTACGGGCAGGGAGCGAGACCCCATCGGCGCACGCCCCCGGCGCACTCCCTAGCGGTGATCGGCTACACCACGACAAGGGACGCCATCCCGATGACGCGCTGATCGGCGCGGACGGCATCCGGTCCAGGGTCCGCTCCCAGCTCGTCGGCGACGGCGAGCCAGGAGTGTCGGGGCACACGATCTACCGCTCCGTCATCCCGATGGAGAAGGTCCCCGAGGACCTGCGCTGGAACGCTGTCTCCTTGTGGGAGGGCCCGGAATGGCACTTCGTGCACTACACGATCGGTGGCGGCAGGTTCCTCAACCTTGCCGCCACCCGGAACGACGGCGCGACCGTCGCGGTCGCGGGGGACCTGGTCGAGCGCGACCACGTGCTCTCGGAGTTTCCCGGCATGGACGAGACCGCCCGCAGCCTGCTGGAACTCGGGGACGAATGGCGGACGTGGGTCCTGTGCGACCGCGACCCCGTCAAGGGCTGGACCGACGGCCGCGTGACACTGCTCGGCGACGCGGCGCACCCGATGCGCCAGTACGCGGCTCAGGGCGCCTGTATGGCGCTGGAGGACGCGGTCGTGCTCGGCGCGCTGCTGGATCGCGACGTCGACCGCGACACCCTCGCCGGACGCCTGGAGACGTACGCGGCGGAGCGCTCGACCGCACCGCCGCGGCGCAGCTCCTCGCCCGGGAGATGGGCACCCAGCTCTACCACCCTGCTGGCGAAGGGGCGCGGGCCCGCAACGCGATGCTGTCCGCCTTGTCCGAGACCGAGCTGTACGAGAAGGCCGCCTGGCTGCACGGCTTTGCCTCCGTCCCCGGCGAAACCGACGGAGCCGTCGGCGGGGAGGACGCAGGGCGCCGATGACGCCGAGGCCGCATCCCGACCCGCTGCCCCTCAGCCACGGGACGAGGACGCCGGAGCCGAGGGGCGCGGTCTGGTTCTCGATGCGATTAGCACCGCTGCGGCGTATCGCGGCCGGCGTTTGGTAGACCGGTCAGCAGCAGGACTGGGCCCCTAGCTTGATCTCTAACCTGTGCGGCGGGGGCGAGGGGTTGTTGACTTCTTGGTTCGTTGTTTCGCGGAGCCTGGTTTGCCGACTGTGTGCACGTCGTGGCGTGGGGTGGGTCGGGTGTTCTTGCTTCCGAGTGGCCGCCCGGGGCCGGGGCGGGAAGATCTCGGTACTTCGGCTGGGCAGGTGGCCTTCGGCCGGAGGTGCCGAAAGTCGCGGCGGACTCGTGCGGGGGTGAGCCTGTGGGGCGGGGACGGTTTCTCCCACGGCCGCCGGAGGTCTGCCGCCAGTGGGCGGGCGAGCCGGAGCTGGGTGAAGACGACGACGATCAGCCAGGTCCAGCGGTCGGCGGCCTCGGGGCTGCGGATCTTCGGGCAGGTCCAGCCCGGAGTCTGCTTGAACAGGCGGAAGGTGTGCTCGATGTCGAAGCGCCGCAGGAACGCCTGCCACAGAAGGTCGACGTCGGCTGTGGTGGCGTCGGTGCCCGACCACCACAGCCAGACCGGCTTCGGTGTGGCACCGCTGGGCAGGTGCTCGACTTGCAGACGGATCGCGGTGCCCTCGATGACCGGCAGGGCACCCAACTCGGCGGTCCAGGCCGAGCGGTGGGTCAGCCTCGGATGGAGCCGGTCCCAGGAGCGGGCGGCGGCGGTGCCGTAGAGACGGGTCTCGGTCACCGTCTGGGTGTCGGGTGTGTTCCAGGTGGCCGGGTCACCGAGGACGAACTCACCACCGTGACGGGGCGGTCGGCCCCGGGTGCCGGGCCCGCGGGGCGGTGCCGCCCGGCACAGGACGCGGTCCGAGCGCATCCGGCCCAGTACCTGCACTGGGAGATCCGTCAGCAGGAAGGCCAGGCGGGGCACGTCGTAGCCGCCATCCACCACGATCAAGATCTCCAAATCACCGTCTTTCCACTGCCCGGCTTCGACCAGCCGCTCGATGAGCTCGCGTATCTGCCGGGCCGTGACGGTGGCGGCATCGTCACCCGGTGCCAGACGCAGCGCGTCCAGCGGTGCGGTCCAGGAGCTTCGCCCTGATTCCAGTGCGCAGATCACCGAGTAGGGCCAGCCTGGCACGGGGATGTGCTGGTCCTTGCCCGGCCGTAGGTGTGGCACAGGATCCGCTGCGTGAGGTGTGCGCGCCGGGCTGGTCGAGGACCTGCATGCCCTGGCCCCGCTCCTGGAAGAACTCGACGATCGGGACCCTGAGATCGTGGCGATGCGCTTCGGACAGGAAATGACCCAAGCCCAGATCGGCGAACGTCTCGGTGTGTCTCAGGTGGACGTCTCGAGGCTCCTGAACCGCATTCTCGCCAAGCTCCGAAAGCAGATGCTCACCCAGAATTGAGGAGGGGCATCTCCTGTACGGACGCGGTGGCGGCTGACCGCTTGTCGTCCTGGTGCCTGTGTACGCGAGGCATGGTGGGACGGCGCTTCGCGGGGCCGAACCGGGGGCGTCGGCCCAGGCGTTGGGGGCAGGTCCGAGCGCACGGCCGGACCGCCCGCGTGGCTTACGCGCCGGTCAGTCGCCGACGGTCGCAGGTGTCGCGGTCACGGAGTCCTGGATGCCCAGGCGCAGGTGTTCCACGTGGTAGAGGGCCTGGTCGAGGAGTTCGGCGACGTGGTTGTCGTAGAGCGCGTAGATGATCGAGCGGCCGTGACGCTCGCCGGTGACCAGACCGAGGTTGCGCAGCAGGCGTAGCTGGTGGGAGCAGGCGGAGGCTTCCATTTCGACGGCTTCGGCAAGGTCGCTCACCGAGCAGGGGCCTTCCTGGAGCCGGGCCAGGATGTGGAGCCGCGAAGGGGCGGCGAGGGCCTGGAGGGTTGCGGCGACCTCGGCGGTTCCCACCGCGTCGAGGCGCTCGCGTGTGGTGGCGTTGCCGACGCTGCCCGTTCCGTGACCCATGGGGCCATCATACCGGTGACACCTGAAGACCTGTTCATGTGTTCCTGTATGGTGAGGGCGTTGCCCCATCCGCCCGCCCGTGAAGGGTTCTTTGTCATGTCTTCAGTTCTCGACCAGCGGCCCGCGCCGCCCGCCGCAGGCCCGCGTCCGGTGCCGCCGCGCCGCCGGACGCGGATGCTGGCGCTGCCGGAGGCCCGGTGGGCGCTGGCCTCGCTGGTCCTGTTCCTGATCGCCCTGCCGCTGGATCTCTTCGGCGCCCCGGCGTGGGCGTGGGCGCCGCTGTATGCCGCCGTCTATGTCGCAGGCGGCTGGGAGCCGGGATGGGAGGGGCTGAAGGCGCTGAAGGACAAGACCTTGGACGTGGATCTGCTGATGGTCGTCGCCGCGCTCGGCGCCGCCGCCATCGGCCAGGTCCTGGACGGGGCACTGCTGATCGTCATTTTCGCCACGTCCGGGGCGCTGGAGGCGGTCGCGACCGCCCGCACCGCCGACTCCGTACGAGGACTCCTCGACCTCGCGCCGACCACCGCGACCCGGCTCCTGACCGGCGGCGGCGAGGAGAGCGTGCCCGCCGACTCCCTCAGCGTCGGCGACACCGTTCTGGTGCGGCCCGGCGAGCGGATCGGCGCCGACGGCCAGGTGATCGACGGGACCTCCGACGTCGACCAGGCCACCATCACCGGCGAACCCCTCCCGGTCGCCAAGAAGCCCGGCGACGAGGTGTTCGCCGGCACGGTCAACGGCACCGGAGCCCTGCGGCTCCGCGTCGAGCGGGACCCCTCGGACTCGGTCATCGCCCGGATCGTGAAGATGGTCGAGGAGGCCTCCGAGACCAAGGCCCCCACCCAGCTGTTCATCGAGAAGATCGAGCAGCGCTACTCGATCGGCATGGTCCTCGCCACGCTGGCCGTCTTCGCGATCCCGCTCGCCTTCGGCGACGAACTGCAGACGGCACTGCTCCGCGCCATGACGTTCATGATCGTCGCCTCGCCGTGCGCGGTGGTGCTGTCGACCATGCCGCCGCTGCTGTCCGCGATGGCCAACGCGGGCCGCCACGGCGTCCTCGCCAAATCCGCCGTCGTCATGGAGCGCCTGGGCCAGGTCGACGCCGTCGCCCTCGACAAGACCGGCACCCTCACCGAAGGCACCCCCCGCGTCACCGACATCCACCCCGCACCCGGCTCCGGCTTCACCGAGAACACCCTGCTGGCGCTGGCCGCCGCAGCCGAGCACCCCAGCGAGCACCCCCTGGCCCGCGCCGTCGTCCACGCTGCCCGCGAACGCGGCCTCGGCCTCGCCGAAGCGACCGATTTCACCTCCACACCCGGCGCGGGCGTCAGCGCCACCGTCGACGGCCACGCCGTTCAGGTCGGATCGCCGGCCTGCCTCAGCGCCGATACGGAGGCGAGCCGCCTGGTGCAGGCACTGGAGGAGCAGGGCCGCACCGCGGTACTCGTCCTGCGCGACGGCGCACCGACCGGAGTGCTGGGCATCTGCGACCGGCTCCGCCCGGACGCCAAGGCCACCGTCACAGCCCTTACCGCCCTCGCCGGCCGCCCCCCGGTCCTGCTGACCGGCGACAACGAGCGCGCCGCCCGCCGCCTGGCCGCCGAGGTCGGCATCACCGACGTCCGCGCCGGGCTCCTCCCGCAGGACAAGGTCGCCGCCGTCCAGGAATGGCAAGCCGAAGGACGCCGGGTGATGGTCGTCGGCGACGGCGTCAACGACGCCCCCGCTCTGGCCGCGGCCCACACCGGCATCGCGATGGGCAAGGCGGGCTCCGACCTCGCGCTGGAGACCGCCGACGCCGTCATCGTCCGCGACGAACTCGCCACCATCCCCGCCATCGTGGACCTGTCCCGCAGAGCCCGCCGCCTCGTGATCCAGAACCTGGTCATCGCCGGGATCTTCATCACCGTGCTCGTTGCCTGGGACCTGATCGGCACGCTCCCGCTGCCACTCGGTGTCGCCGGCCACGAGGGCTCCACCGTCATCGTCGGCCTCAACGGCCTGCGCCTCCTGCGCGAACGAGCCTGGAAGAACTCCCTCGCCAGGGACACCGCATGAGTGGCCGCGCCCGCCGCGACCGCACGGCTGCACCGTCCGGGGAGGCCGGCGCCCCGCACCATCACCGCCTGCCGGGGATGCTGCTGCGGCACCCCCGCCAAAGTGCCCTGGCTGACCACGAATCCCGGCACACCGACTGCCGCGACGCGTGCGAACCCGCCACCGTCATCCAGCCTGCCATGCGGTGTTCAGGCTGATCCCTTACCGTGCCCGCAGACCGGCGGAGCGCCGCGGGCACACCTGGCAAGGAGTGACGAACGTGAGCAGCGTCCCTTCGTCCGCAGCCGGGTTGCCGGACGAGCTCCGCGGCGTCTGGGGACGGCGGACGCGGTGATGATGGGGCTCGGGGCCGCCATGACCGGCGCCGGGATCTTCGCCTTCCTGGCTCCGACCGCCCGCGCGGCCGGAGCCAAGGCGTACGCGTCGCGGCCGCGTACGCCGTCGCGCTGACGGCGGGAGCGACCGGCCCGGTATCGGCGAAGACCACCGGCGGTGGACCCCAACCCCGCTCCATCGAAAAGGACTTGGGGACGTCGGGAGCCACCGTCACCCTGATCACCGGCGACCGGGTCCTCGTGGACGCCCGAGGCCGGGCCGGCGGTATCGAGCGGGCGAAGGGCCGGGAGGGCACCCCCTTCTTCACACAGACCCACAACGGCCGTACCTGAAGTCCGCCCGCAGCGAGATGCGTTCGTCCGACGGCACCACCCTCCGCCGGACCCTGTCCGCCCTCGACGCGGACGCCGTCAGCAGCGCCGAGGCCACCGACAGCACGGGCGGCCTGTGGGACGCCCTGACCCGTCGGCGGAGCGACGGCTCGGCGGCCACGACCTCCGGCATCGCGCGCATCTGGCTGGACGGGGTGCGCAAGGCCTCGCTCGACCGCAGCACCGGCCAGGTCGGCGCTCCGGCGGCCTGGGTCCGCTCGTACGACGGCCCCGGTACGAAGATCGCCGTCGTGGACACCGGGATCGACGCGACCCACCCGGACCTGGCCGGCCGGGTGGTGGCGGCGCGGAACTTCAGCGGCTCCCCGGACGCCGAGGACCGTGTCGGGCACGGCACGCACGTGGCCTCCACCGCATCCGGTACGGGGGCGAAGGACGCCGGTTCCTGGGCGTCGCCCCCGGGGCCCAGCTGATCAACGCCAAGGTGCTGGACGACCGGGGAGCCGGTGACGACTTCGGTGTCATCGCCGGCGTCGACCGGGCCGTCGCCCAGGGCGCCGATGTCGTCAACATGAGCCTGGGCCGCCGGTCGGACAGGGTGTTCCGTACGGACTCCGCCGCGTCCACCTCGTCCGTGGCGAGTTCCGCGGCGTGGGCGTCGAAGCGGGAGATCTCCATCAGATCCTCCACCAGCACGGCCGGTCTGGTCGTCCCGGCGCTGATCAGACGCACCGCCCGCGCGGTGTCCGGGCCGAGATCCTCGGCCACGTCCGCGACGGCGAGCATACCGGCGAGCGGGGTGCGCAACTCGTGCGAGACGTCCGAGGCGAAGCGCCGGGCCCGCCCGCCGGCGTCCCGCAACTCCGTTACTGAATACTCCAGTCGGGCCGCCGACTCGTTGAACGTCCGGGCCAGCTCGGCCATTTCGCTCCGGCCCTGCACAGGGATGCGTGTGTCGAGCCTGCCACCGCCCATGGAGTGTGCGGCACGCCGCAGTTCACGGACGGGGCGCAGCACACTGCGCGCCGCGAGGAGCGCGGGCACCAGGGCCACGGCCAGCCCCGGCAGCGCACGGTCGCGGGCGGCGGTCACCAGCGCGTCGATGTCCACCTCCTCGTTCGTCATGGGCATCACGGCGTACGGAACGAGGCCGCTCGGCACCGCGCGGCCACCGGCGACGACCCGGGGCAGCACCGTCATCCCGATCGTCAGATACGCCTTGCCGTCCTTCACGACGCGCTCGAAGCTGCCGTTCGGCGAGGTGTGCGGGGCGCGGCGCAGCTCCGCGGTGAGCACACCGGAGACGGGCCGGTCACCCGAGGAGGCGCGCACGGAGCCGTACTCGGCGAAGACGATCCACGGGTGGGGCTTGGCGCGTGCCGCGATGTCGTAGAGGTGCCACCGGAGCCCGTCCGGGTCCAGCGGCAGGCCGGGGACGAACCGCTCGGCCTCCTGGCGGAAGGAGACGACGGCGGTGTCCTGCGCACGTGTGAGCACCGCGTTGCGCGCCTCGCGGTAGGTCAGCGCGGCGGTCGTGAAGGCGCTGACTGCGGCCACCAGCAGGAACGCGAGCACCAGCCGGGTACGCAGCCCGAACGCGACGGTCGCCGCGGGCAGTCTCACAGCGGGCCGAAGCGGTAGCCGAGGCCGCGCAGGGTCTGGATGTACCGGGGAGTGCCGGACGGTTCGCCGATCTTGATGCGCAGTCGGCGCACACAGGCGTCCACCAGGCGGACCTCGCTGTGGTAGCTGAGCTCCCAGATCTCCTTCAGGAGCCGCTGCCGGCTGAAAGTCCTGTTCCGGCATCGTGGACAGGTGCAGCAGCAGCTTCAGTTCGGACGGTGCGAGGGGGAGCGGGTCGCCGGCCCTGAGGACGGTGTGAGCGGCGCGGTCGATGGCGAGTTCACCGCCTACAACTGCGCTATATCACAAGGCTGTTGAGTCCCTCCCAGAGCGGAGACAAGTGCATCCCGCGGAGGGATCCGCCGGCGCGGCCGGTGACCTGCAACCTGGCACCGGATGAGGCGGAATGTCTGCGGCCGTACAAGAAGGAGACGTTCGCCAAGGACGTCGCCGGGGCGCGCAGGGGCGCGGACAGGTGCCGGGCGAACGCGGGCGCCACACTCCCGCACATCACCACGCGCATTTTCAACCACCAGTCCGCCCGCGGCGTGCTGAGCCGTTCGATCTGGGCGTTCCGCAGCACGAACAGCACCCCCGTCCCTAGAGGAACAGCCGATCGGCGCGGGCCCCGGGACTCCAGAGGCCTTTCGGTCTCCGACGCGATGTAGGCGCCCATGCGGTGGCCGAAGAGCGCATTGATCTCACGGCCGCGTCCGCCGGTCGGACGCCCGCGCCCTCACCCCTCCCTCCGGGACCGCCAGAGCAGCCAGATGAAGTACGGCGCGCCGATCACGGCGGTGAGCAGGCCCACCGGGATCTGGGCCGGGGCGATGACCGTGCGGCCCACCGTGTCGGAGACCACCACCAGCAGCGCGCCGAGCAGCGCGCCCACCGGGACGACCCGCACATGCCGCCGGCCCACCAGTGCCCGGGCCGCGTGCGGTGCGACCAGGCCGACGAAGCCGATCACGCCGACCGCCGCCACCGCCCCGGCGGTCAGGACGACGGCGATGGACAGCAGGCCGAGCCGGGTGGTGCCCAGGCGGACACCGAGCAGCCGGGGCGTGTCCCCGTCCAGCCCGATGAGATCGAGGTCACGGCGCATCACGGCCAGCACCGGAAGCGCGGCTGCCAGCGCCACCAGCACCGGGATCAGTTCCGGGAACGTACGCCCGTACGTCGACCCGCCGAGCCAGGCGAGCGCCTTCGTCGCGTTGTACGGGTCGGTGAGCACGATCAGCAGGCTGACGAACGCGCCGCCGCCCGCCTGGACCCCGATACCGATCAGTACCAGGCGGTTCTGCTCCAGCCCTCGGCGTGCGGCCAGGCCGAAGACCAGTGCGGCGGCGGCCGCCGCACCGGCCAGCGCGGAGCCGCCGATCAGCCAGAAACCCGCCAGCGGTACGACGGTGAGGACGGCGACCGCCCCGACGCCCGCCCCGCTGACGACGCCGAGGACGCCCGGCTCCGCGAGGGGGTTGCGCGACACCGCCTGGACGACGGCGCCCGCCACCGCCAGCGCCGCACCGGCCAGCAGGGCGGCGGCGACCCGGGGGACGCGGGTGTCCAGAACGTACGTGGTGAACTGCCCCGACCGGCCGAGGAGCCAGTTGCCCACATCGCCCAGGAGCAGTGTGGCGTCGCCGAGAAGCGTCGCCGCCACCACCGCACCGAGCAGCCCCACGACCGTCACCACCAGCGTGAGGACGAACGCGCGACGGCTTCGGAGCCGGGCGAACGCCGTCGAGCCGCCGTCCGTGCCCATGTCGCGTGACCGGTAGGCCAGGAAGACCAGGACGAGCGCGCCGAAGCAGGTCGTGACGATGCCGGTGGGCACCTCCGCCCCCGCCTGGGCGCCGAACACCGCGCGCAGCAGCACATCCGCGCCGAGCACCACGAGCACGCCCGCGAGCGCCGACGCCGGGATGAACGCGTGGTGCCGGACCAGGACCGGCACCCACGTACTGAGCAGGCGGACCACGGCCGGCGCGCACAGGCCGACGAAGCCGATCGGCCCCGCCACCGTCACGGCGACCGCCGCCAGCAGCACGGCGAGGATCACGGCGATCGAGCGAGTCAGCCGGGGACTGACGCCCACGACCGCCGCACCGTCGTCCCCGAGGGCGAGGATGTCCAGCCGCCGGCCCATCAGCATCAGCCCGGCGAACGCCACGAGCGCGATGGGCGCGAGCCGGTCGATGGACTGCATGCCGATCTGGGCGAGCGCGCCGTTGCCCCAGGCGAACAGACCGGTCGTCTGATGGGAGCGCAGGAGCAGGAGCATCCCGCTCAGCCCGGACAGGGCGAGGGTGAGCGCGGAGCCCGCCAGCACCAGCCGGATCGGACCGGCCCCCGCCCGTGACAGACCGAGGACGACGCCCGCCGCGAGCAACCCGCCGAGGAACGCCGTACCGCCCGCCGGGAGCGCGGGCAGCGTGATGCCGAACGCGGCGACGGCGACGACCGCGAGGTACGCCCCCGCGTTGACGGCGAGGGTGTCGGGGGAGGCCAGCATGTTGCGTGACACCGACTGGAGGGCCGCGCCCGCCGCGCCGAGCGCGCAGCCGACGAGGAGCCCGGCCGCGAGCCGGGGCAACCGGGAGTCCAGGACGACGGCGGCGCTCTGCTCGTCGGCGGTCCGGCCGGACGCCGGGCCGGTGAGCAACTGCCAGAGCGTGTGCAGATCGACGGCGGCCGTGCCCTGGCTGATGTGGACGACCGAGAGGGCACCGAGGGCCACAAGCGTGGCGAGCGCGAGGAGGAGCACGCGGCCGCGGCGGGCCGGGCGGCCGGGCGCGGCCGGGGACGGTGCCCCGGCCGGACCGGCCGCGCCCGCCCCCGTCTTCACGGGGGCGGGCGGGGCGGGAGTGGTGCGGGTGTTCATCGTCAGGCGGTCAGCGCGCCGACGAGCGCGTCGATGTACTCGCGCATGGCCGCGGTCCCGCCGAACATCCAGATGCCGTCGGGCAGCCGGTGGACCTGGTCCTTCTTCACGAACGGCAGCGACTTCCACACCGCGTTGTCCTTGAGTCCGTCGGCGAACGGGTCACCGCCGTCGGAGTCGTTGGCGATGTAGGCGAACCGCGCGTCCCCGATCTTCGTGAGCCCCTCGACATCGGTGGCCGCGAGACCGTAGGCCTTGTCGCCCTTGAGCTTCCACGGGCTGACCAGGCCGAGTTCGGTGTTGACGTCGGCGAGCAGCGAGCCCTTGGCGTACGGGCGCACCGAGACCTGGTTGCCCTCCTGCCAGCCGTCGGCGAAGGCGAGTTCCTTGCCGCCGAGACCGGCCGCCGAAAGCTTCTTCTTCCCGTCCTCGATCGCCTTGCGGAAGGAGGCGATCTCGCTCTTGGCCTTCTCCTCGGTGCCGGTGGCCTCCGCGATGAGGTTGACGTTGTCGACCATCTGGTCGATCTGCCGACTCGCGTCGGCCGAGCGCACCACGACGACCGGCGCGGCCTTGGACAGCTGCGCGATGGCCGAGTCGGAGAGGTCCGTGGTGGCGACGATGAGGTCGGGCTTCAGGCCGGCCACGGTGGCGACGCTGGGCTCACCCCGGGTACCTATGTCCTTGACGTCCTCGGTGAGCGGCGCGGACTTGTCGTATGCCGTGTAGCCCTTGACGTCGGCGACGCCGACCGGCTGTACGCCGAGAGTCACGAGCGTCTCGACGACGTTCCACTCGGTGCCGACGACCCGCTTGGCCGGACCGTCGAGCGTGACCTTCTTGCCGCGGGAGTCGGTGACCGTCACCGAGGTCTGCTTGGCGGACTCCTTCTTCGGCGCCTCTGTGGTGCCGCAGCCGGAGAGAGCGAGGGCGGCCGTGGCGGCGAGGGCGGGCCAGGCCAGGTGCTGGTTCTTCATGAGGGGGTTCAGGGCCTTTCGGTACGGAGGTGGTGGCGGCCCACCGCGCGGGTGCGCGGGATGCCGGTGGAGGGGTCCGGTTCGACGTCGATCCGGATGCCGTAGGTCTGGGTCAGCCGCTCGGAGTCGTAGACCTCCGCGGGGGTGCCGGAGGCGGCGATCCGCCCCGACGAGAGCAGGACGACCTGGTCGGCCACGGCGGCGGCCTGGTCCAGGTCGTGCAGGACGACCCCGACGGTCACGCCGTGGGTGTCGGCGAGATCGCGTACGAGATCGAGGATCTCCACCTGGTAGCGCAGGTCGAGATAGGTCGTCGGTTCGTCGAGCAGCAGCACGTCGGTGTCCTGCGCGAGGCAGCAGGCGAACCAGACGCGTTGGAGCTGACCGCCGGAGAGGCTCTCGACGCCGCGGTCGGCGAAGTCGGTCAGGTTGGTGACGGCGAGCGCGTGGTCGATGGTCCGGGCACCGTCGGGGTCGCTCCCGCGCAGCCGTCCCCGGTAGGGGTGGCGGCCGAAACCCAACACGTCCCGCACGCTGAGCCCGGCCGGGGCGTTGCGGCTCTGGGCGAGCAGGGTGATGCGGCGGGCGAAGTCGTTGCGTGACAGGGCGAGGGCGTCGACCGGCTCGGCGTCGCCCGGGGCACACACCGTCACCGTGCCGGTGCGGGCCTTGTGCAGCCGGGCGACGGCGCGCAGCAGGGTGGACTTCCCGCTGCCGTTCGGCCCGATCAGGGCGGTGACCCGACCGCGCGGCAGCCGCAGGTCGGCCCCGTGGACGACGTCGGCCCGGTCGTACGCGACGGTCACGTCACGGGCGTCCAGGCCGACGTGGCCGACGGCGCTGTCGGGGCCCGCGGCGGGGCAGGGCGCGGTGGTCCGGAGCGGCGGGCTGTCTTCACGGTCGTGGGCAGGAGCGATCACGATGGTGAGGGTAGCCTAACCTAATTCGATGCTTCATTCGGTATACGGAAAACCCGGGCCCGAGGGTCGTCGAGGGGCCCGGCGGTCGCCCCCGGGCGCGGCTGCGAGGGCGTGGATGGGCCCGAATCGCGTTGGTTTCCAGTCGAAGCGGCTCCTGAAGGTTTCCGGTCGCTCCGGAATCACCGCAGGTCAGACGGTCGTTTTCCATTGAACCGTCGGATGCTGTCCATATGCTGGACGACCTCCGTGGCCCTTGTGAGCTGCCCGAACGACCATCCGGTCGGTTCGAACGAACATCTGCGGCTGGAAGCGGGCTGTCGATGTGCGCCTACTGTCCGCATGCGTAAGACTCCTGACCGCAATCAGCACCCGACCGAGGAGTTTTCACTCATGCGACACAACCCTCACGCAATCTTCGCGACCATCGCCGCGAGCGCCCTGGTCCTCGGCGGCCTCGCCGCCACCTCCGCCCACGCGGCGCCGACGAAGGCGGAGAGCCTCTACGCGCCCTCCGCCCTCGTCCTCACCGTGGCCCAGGGCGAGGACCCGCTCACCGCGACGGTCAAGCGGGCGGTCACGCTCACCTGTGCCCCGAACGCCGAGGGCACCCACCCGGACCCGGAGGCCGCGTGCGCCGAACTCGACTCGGTCGGCGGACAGTTCACCGCGCTGGCCCGCACCTCGCCCGACCGCATGTGTACCCGGCAGTGGGACCCGGTCGTGATCACCGCGCACGGCGTCTGGCACGGCAAGCGCGTCACGTTCTCGACCACGTACGGCAACGCCTGCGAGCTGGCCGGCAGCATGAACGACAGCGCCGTCTACTCGTTCTGAGCCTGTGCGGCACTCCTGGGGGAATCCTGCGTCACCCGGGTCCCCGGGTGACGCAGCGCGAACAGAACGCGATGGCCAGGACGATCGCCGCCGGACGGGCACCGCGCTTGTCCAGGATGCGGCCGCCCCACTGGGAGGCGAGGCCGAAGCCGATGAAGAAGTGGAGGAGGTAGAGCGCCGCCTGGTTCGGCGAGGCGCTCAGGGAGACCTTCCCGGTCTTCTACTTCGCCTCCGTGTACGCCTCCCGGTGGAGCGGCGGGGCCGTGCGCTGGTGCTGTCCTTCGGGCTCTCCGGGGCTCTCACCGCGGTGGGGCCGCTGCTCGGCGGCTGGCTGACCTCGTGGACGTGGCGCGCGATCTTCTGGGTCAACGTCGCCGTCGCCGTCGTCGCGATCGCGCTGAGGCTGAGGTCATCGAGACGGCGAACAGCATGGCCGCGAGAGCGAGGCTCTGATGCGGGGATCCGGCCCGGCGGCCTCAGGCCGCCGGGCCGGACGATGCCGACTCCGGGCCGTCCCCCTTGGAGGTGTCTGTGCCCATCCGCTCATGGTGCTCGGCCTGCCACGGTGCTGCATCCCGAGCGGCCCCCGCTCCTGCACTGACCGGGGCTGGCTACTTGCCGGAACCGGAGTACGGCAGCAGCGCCATCTCGCGGGCGTTCTTGATGGCCGCGGCGAGCTGCCGCTGCTGCTGGGCGCTCACCCGGCTCACCCTGCGGCTGCGGATCTTGCCGCGGTCGGAGATGAACTTCCGCAGCAGATCGGTGTCCTTGTAGTCGATGTACGTGATCCTCGCCGCGTCCAGCGGGTTCGGGCGGGCCTTGAGCGGCTTACGGGGGTCCTGTTGGCGTGCCATCGGGGCTCCTTGTGCGGGTGGTTGGGGGTACGGGGGTGACTCGCCGGTTCACACCGGGTCGAGGAGCGCGTCGAACGCGGCGGGCAGGTTCTTCCACGCCTCCCGGCCGGCCTGGTACTCCTCGTCGCTGAGCAGGCACGACTCCAGCAGCCCGGTCAGCCCGTCGCGGTCGAGGCCGGGGGAGACGAAGACCAGGTGCTGGCAGCGGTCGCCGTGCTCGGGGTGCCAGTCCAGCGCGGCCGCGGCCTGCCGGTAGGGCGGCACCAAGGCCCAGGCCGCGTCCGGGAGGGAGGCGAGGTAGGGGCCGGTGTTCTCCACGCAGAGGGCGCCGCCCGCCGCATCCCAGGAGAGCAGGGTGTCGGGCCGGTCCGCGAGCCAGAACCTGCCCCGGCTGCGGGCCGCCGCACAGCACAGGTCCTCCAGCGCGTGGTAGAGGCGCTCGGGGTGGAAGGGGCGGTGGCGCCGCCAGACGAGCGTGGAGACCCCGGCCTCCTCCGCCTCCTGCGGCAGCAGCGCACAGGCCGGATGCTGACCTGCGGCAGCCGCCTCCACGTCGAAACCGGCGACCGCGAGCTGCGCCAACTCGGCTGCATGCGCCGCGACCTGACGTGCCATCGGGTTCATCTGACGGATCAGCGCGCGGTCCTCGTCGTCGGCGGCGGGGCTGTCGGCCACGGCGAGGACGGGGGCGTACTCCACCTGCCGGGCCCAGGTGTCCCCGATGGTCCGCTGGTCGGCGGGGGCCGCCGCGAGACCGGCCTCCGCCAGGTCGTCGCCGTTGGTCAGGCACGGCAGGACGAGGGTGGGGTCGACCGCGGTGATCACATTGGTGATCTCGAAGCTGTCGGCCCCGTGGACCGCGATGACCTCGGCCATCGACTTCGGCTCCACGGAGTCCCACAGCTCCAGGACGGCCAGGCGGGTCAGCCCGGTGTCCGCCAGCCGTTGCAACTCGGGGACCAGATCCTCCCGCAGCGCGCAGCACGCGCAGTCGTTGACCAGGGGTGTCTCGCCGGCGGCCAGCTCCCCGGTGGCGTCCCGCAGGGTGCGGCGTACGGTCCCGTCGGTCGCCGTGGACAGGTCGTGGTGGAGCGCGACGCTGTGCGGGACCTGGGAGAGCAGCGCCTCCACCACCTCGCGCCGCACCTCCGAGTGCAGTCCGCAGACGATGACGACGGGCAGTTTCCGCCGCTGTTCCTCCGTCACCGGGCCTCACCGCGCCCGTACCGGCGCTCGAAGCGCTCGACGCGGCCCGCGGTGTCCAGGACGCGGGCGGTGCCGGTGTAGAAGGGGTGGCTCGCGGAGGAGATCTCCACATCGACGACCGGGTAGGTGCGGCCGTCCTCCCACTCGACGGTCTTCTCGCTGGTCAGCGTGGAGCGGGTGAGGAAGGCGAAGTCGGCGGCCTTGTCGCGGAAGACGACGGGGCCGTAGGCGGGGTGGATTCCGGGCTTCATGAGGGGGTCCTAGCGGTCGGGGTTGCTGCGGGGCGGGCGGCCGGAGGGGGGAGACCTCAGCGCTCCTCGCGGAAGTCGACATGACGGCGGGCGACCGGGTCGTACTTGCGCAGCACCATGCGGTCGGGGTCGTTCCTGCGGTTCTTGCGGGTGACGTAGGTGTAGCCGGTCCCCGCGGTGGAGCGCAGTTTGATGACCGGGCGTACTTCGTTGCGAGCCATGGGCGCTACTATATGGCAATGGTTTCCATTTTCAATAATGGATGCATCGATGAGAGGCAGGTAACGTCCGTGTCCGCCCACTGCCAACTGACCGGCTCCAAGCCGGGATTCGGCAACGCCATTTCCCACTCGCACCGCCGTACGTCGCGCCGGTTCGACCCGAATGTCCAGCGCAAGCGGTACTGGCTCCCCAGTGAGGGGCGTCATGTGCGGCTGACCCTCAGCGCCCGGGCGATCAAGACAATCGACGTGATCGGCATCGAAGCGGCGGTCGCACGCGTCCGCGCGCGGGGAGGGAAGGTCTGATGGCGAAGAAGAGCAAGATCGCGCAGAACGAGAAGCGCAAGGTGATCGTCGAGCGGTACGCGGCCCGCCGGGCCGAACTGAAGGAGATCGTCCGCCGCCCCGGTACCCCGGCTGTCGAACGCGCCGCCGCCCTCGCGGAGTTGAGGCGTCAACCGCGCGATGCCAGCGCCACGCGGGTGCGCAACCGGGACAGCGTCGACGGCAGGCCCCGGGGGTATCTGCGCACCTTCGGCCTCTCCCGGGTCCGGATGCGCGAACAGGCGCACGCCGGATTCCTGCCCGGGGTGACCAAGTCCTCCTGGTGATGCCGACCTGAGCGCACGAGGGGCGGGTGGTGACGCGGCGATCGTGCCGCGTCACCACCCGCCCCTCTTCTTGCCTTGCGGGCTCAGCCCTCCGGCCGGATCGGGCCACGCTCGTACGTCTTCACCAGCCGCTGTGGCACCTGGTGGGCGGTGCCCTCGATCGTCACCGTGGCGAGCTGGGGCGTCGTGGCCTTCCACTGCGCGCGCCGGTGGCGGGTGTTGCTGCGGGACATCTTGCGCTTCGGGACTGCCGTGGGTCTCTCCTGGGGGTGGGGTCCGATACGACCGACCACTGGCGACCGCATAGGCAAATGGAAGTCGTTTCCAGGTTGCGATCCGTGCGGTGGCCGGTCACCGCCCCACGAGGTCCGCGTGCGCCCCGTCGCCGGGGGTGATCAGGGCGAGGTGGCCACCGTCGTCGAGCGGCGTGGGGAGGGTGAGGGTGGTGACCGGCTCCGCCCGGTCGGCGTCGAAGATCTGCACCTCGCCGTGGCCGCCCCGGCTGACCGCGACCAGTTCGGCACCGGGGGAGGCGGCGATCGCCCGCCGCTGGACGCCGTCCCACGGGGTGCCGCCGCGCCGGGGCGCCCCGGACATCGCGGGCAGCGGGAGGCGGGCGGTGATGTGCGCCCGCGCCCCGGGGGTGGCGGGTGCGGCGAGCAGGATCAACTCGTCGCCGTCCGGGTGGATGCGGGAGTACGCGATGTGCCGGGCGGTCACGGCGAGCCGGAACACCAGTCCGGGGCCCAGCTCCAGCCTCCCCGTGGTGCCCGTGTCCAGCCCGTGCCACCAGGCGTCGTTGCTCCACTCCGGCCACCGCCCCGGCGCGGAGGGCCCGCCACGTACGCAGGACCAGAGTGTGCGCCGTACGGGGTCGAGCCGCAGGTAGTAGCCCCGGCCTCCCGTGCGCCCGTCGGCGGCCCAGGGGAGGGGCGGCTCCGGCGTGAGCCCCTCGCCGTCGTGCCGGGCCCGGTGCACGCCCGAGCCCGCCGCCGCGAACACCCGCCCGGTATCCGGGTCGCAGGCGTCCCCGTGCCCGTCGGCGTCCGGCAGCCCGATGCGCTGGAGGGGTTCCATCGGCGGGCACGAGGGAGGCGAGGCCATCAGGTCGCGGTGCCGGTGGACCAGGAGTTCGCCGGGCTCCCGGTGGCGCAGCACCACGAGCGGCGACGCTCCGCCGAGGACCGTGACACCCGGCTCGCCGGTCCGACCCCGTACGCGTACGGCGACGGCTCCGTCCGGTGCGTCGAGGTCGACGGCCGTCAGGAGCCCGGTCCAGGCCTCCTCGTTGCGGCCGAGGCCGGTGGTCACCGCGAGGTGCCGGCCGCCCGGTGCGGCCGCCAGGTGTTCGGCGGGTACGGCGACCGGTATCCGGCGCCGGACCAGGGGCCGGCCGGAATCGGGGCCGTACGGATCGAGTGCCAGCAGCTCGCCCGCCCGGTCGTCCACGCAGGCGACCAGATCGTCCGGCAGGGCGAGGAACCCGGCGTGCTCGGCGAGGTGCCGGTGGTGCAGCGCCGCCCGTTCGTGCCCGTCCGGGAGATCCAACAGGCTGATGCGCCCAGCGACTTGGTCGGCGACCAGGAGGCGGGGTGGCAGATGGGGAGGGTGGGGCATGAGGGCTCCTGAGGGCGGTCGATGGGGTCCGGCGGGGAGTCTTGGCCGCTTTATTGGGAATGATAATCATGTGTAAAGTTCCGCTCTGTGGTGGGGATGGCTCCCGGGGCCCCGCCGTCGCACCTGCCTCCTTCCCGGGGCCGTACAGAATCTGAGGGACGAGCCGAATGCCACGCACCGCACTGAGAGTCCGCCGCTGGGCCGCGATCGCCGTACTGGGAGGGCTGCTGGCCGGCTGCGGTACGGCGGGCGGCGAATCCGGGACCGTCGAACCCGCGGCCGGGGCCGGGCCCCGTACGAGCACCGAGGTGCGGCCCATCAAGGCCGCCACCGAGATCACCGACGCCAAGGGCGTCACGGTCTCCCTGGAGAAGCCCCCGCAGAAGATCGTCTGCCTGGTCGCCCTCTGCGACGACATCCTCGTCGAGCTGGGCATCACCCCGACCGCCACCAACTCCGCGCTGCTCGCGCACCCGGAGTTCCTGGGCAAGGAGAGGGCGGCGAAGGTCCCCGTCGTGCCCGGCGGCTTCCTCAGCCCCGAGGTCGAGGCGATCCTCTCCCACCGGCCCGACCTGGTGATCGGCCTGGAGGACACCCACGGCAAGCTCGCCCCCGCACTGAAGGGCGCCACCACCTTCTGGCCGGTACAGCCAGGCTCCTGGAAGGACAGCGTCGGCTACCTGCGCGACCTGGCCGCACTCACCGGCCGTACGGAGGAGGGGGAGAGGGCCGAGAAGACGTTCCGCGCCCGCCTGGCGAAGGCCGAGGAGGCCAGGAGCGACAAGACGGCGCTGATCATCTTCGGCAGCGACGAGAACTTCGGCGTGGCCACCCCGGAGACCGACGTGGCCGCCGGTCTCTTCCCGAAGATCTCCCACTACCCCTGGAAGAGCCGGGGAGTCGACGGCTCCTACAGCCTGGAGGAGATCCTCGCCCGGGACGTCGACGTCCTGTTCGTGGAGACGCTCTCCTTCGGCGCCCCGGACGGCAAGCTCTCCGACAAGCTCGCCAAGAACCCGCTCTGGTCGCGGATCCCGGCGGTGAAGAACGGCAAGGTCATCGAGGTCGACTCCGAGGTCTGGGCCAAGGGGCGCGGCACTCGGTCCCTGGGCGTCGTCCTCGACGAGGCGACGGCCGCACTGCGGTGAGGGGTGGCGCGGTCAAGGGCGTCATGGGCGGCCGCCGCACCACGCCCGGCCGACTGCCCGTGGCGCCGGTCGTTCTGACGGTGGCGGCAGTGGCCGGCGCGGTGTGCGCCCTCAGCCTCGGTACGCCGTACGTCCCGCCCGATCGGCTCCTGACCACTCTGGGGTCCGACGGCCTCGCGGGCCTCGTAGTCACCGAACTGCGACTGCCTCGCATGGTGTTGGCGCTGGTCGCCGGTGCCTGCCTCGGCGCCGCGGGCCTCGTCCTCCAGGAGGCGCTGCGCAATCCGCTCGCCGTCCCGGAGATGCTCGGCGTCTCCTCCGGGGCCGCGCTCGGGGTCGCGGCACCGCTGGTGCTCGCCCTCTCCGTACCGCTAGGCCTCCAGCCCTTCCTCGCCCTGGCCGGGGCCGCGTTCGGCGGGCTGCTCACGCTGGTGGCCGCCGGATTCGGGCGTAGCCCGTCATCCGTGCTGCTGACGGGGGCCGCCGTCGCCGCGGCGCTCCAGGCCGGACTGCTGGTGCTCATGGTGATGGCCGACCAGCTCGACCTCCAGCTCATCTACCGCTATCTGCTGGGCAGCCTGTCCGCCCGCACCTGGGACGACGTCACCGGCCTGCTGCCCTGGCTGGCCGTCGCCGTCCCGGCGCTCGTGCTCTGCGTGCCGGTGCTCGGCGTGCTGCGGCTCGGCGACGACGACGCCCGCTCCCTCGGCGTACGCGTCGAACGCGCGCGGGTCGCCGCGCTGGGCATCGCCGTCGTCCTGATCGCCCCCGTCGTGGCGGTCTGCGGGCCGGTCGCCTGGGTCGGCTTCCTCGCGCCCCACCTCGCCCGACGGCTGCGGCCGGACGGCGGGGCCGCGGGCTGGCTCGTCCGGTCCGCCCTGTGCGGGGCGATCGTCGTGCTCTGCGCGGACCAGCCCGCACGGCTGGCGCTCGCACCGGTCGAGACACCCGTCGGTGCGTGGACGGCCCTGGTCGGCGTGCCGGTCGGGGTGGTGCTGCTGAAGCGGGGACGGCGGTCGGCGAAGAGGCGGGCGCCGATCCGGCCCGCCCCGCCGGTGCAAGGCGGCCCCGTACCTCTCCTGCGGAAGGCGGAACGATGAGCGTCCTGGAAGTGGCGCCCGCACCACCCCGGCGGGCGTGGCGCTCACCGGCTGTCCGGATGGGTGCCCTGGCGGTCCTGGTGTGCGCCGTCGCCTGCGCGGACCTGTTCGCGGGGCGGGGCGTCACGGTCGAGGGAGCGCGGGCCGTGCTCCTCGGCGGGGGCGACGACCCGATGGCCGAACACATCGTTCTCCAACTCCGCTTGCCCCGAATGCTGGTGGCGCTGGTCGCCGGGGCGAGCCTGGGGGTAGCCGGCCTCGTCCTCCAATCGGCCCTGCGCAACCCGCTGGCCGGGCCCGAGGTCACCGGCGTCACCCCCGGCGCGGTCCTCGGCGCGGTCGCCGCCACGGGCCTCGGCCTGGCGGGCTGGGAGTCCCCGACGGCGGTCGTCGTGGCGGCCTGCCTCGGCGGGTTCGCGGGCGCGGGACTGCTCTGGCTGCTCGCGGGACGGGAGAAGGGCGATCCCGAGCAGACCGCCGTCTACGGCGTGCTGGTGTCGGCCGTCCTTGCCGGACTCACCGCCGTCGTCCTCCTGGTGGCCCCGGGCGAACTCGGCAGCGTGGTCCAGTGGTTGATCGGCTCCACCGAGGGCCGTGTCTGGCAGCACTGGCACCTGCTGTGGCCGTGGGCCGCGGTGTGGGGCGGCGCCGCGTGGCTGCTCTCCGCGCCGCTGACCCTGCTGCGCTGCGGCGACGAACAGGCCTGCGCCGCCGGTCTGGACGCCGGGCGGGGCCGTGCCGCCGCGCTCGTGTGTGCGGTGGCCCTGACGGCGGGCGCCGTCTCGGCCGTTGGGGCGCTCGGATTCGTGGGCCTGCTGGTGCCGCATCTGGCGCTGGCCGTCTTCGGTGCCGACCTGCGCATCACCCTGCCCGGCGCCGCACTGCTCGGCGCGGTGGTGGTGTGCGGGGCCGACGCGGCGGCCCAACTGCTCTCCCGGCTGCTGGTGGTGGCGCTCGACGCGGACCGGCTGACCCTGCCGGTCGGCGCGCTGACCACCTTCGTCGGGGCAGGGCTGCTGCTGATCGTGGCACGGCGACGGATGGACGAACGATGACGGGGAGGAGACCGGACATGGCACGGACGAGAGATGTCACGACGGACGGGAAGCGCTGCATGGCGGAGGTACCGGAGGGGAGGAGTCGCACGCAGGGAACACCGGACGTGGTCCGGGCGGAACGGCTCAGCTTCGGCTATCCGGGGCGCGAGGTGCTGCGCGGGATCGACCTGAGCATCGGAGCGGGCGAACTCGTCGCCCTCATCGGCCTGAACGGCTGCGGCAAGAGCACCTTCCTCAGGCTCGCCGCCGGACTGCTCACCCCCAGCGACGGCCGGGTCCTGCTCGACGGGGACGAGGCGGCGCGCCTGCCCAGACGGGCCGCCGCCCGACGCGTGGCGCTGCTCCACCAGTCAGCCCCGGCCGTACCGGCCCTGACCGTACGGCAATTGGTCCGCCAGGGCCGTTACGCCACCCGGGGGCCGCTCGGGATGCTGCGGGACGGCGACGACGAGGTGACGGCCCGGGCCCTCGCGGACGTCGGCGTCACCGGCTGGGCGGACCGGCCGGTGGACGCGCTGTCCGGCGGCGAGCGGCAACGGGTCCGGCTGGCGATGGCGCTGGCCCAGGACGCCCCGGTCCTCTTCCTGGACGAGCCCACCACCTATCTCGACCTGCGGCACCAACTGGAGGTGCTCCAGACCGTCGTACGGCTGCGCGCCGAGCGGCGGCTCACGGTGGTGATGGTGCTGCACGACCTCAACCACGCGGCACGGTTCGCCGACCGCATCGTGGCGCTGCGCGAGGGGCGCATCGCCGCGGACGGCCCGCCCGGAGAGGTGGTCACGGAGCGGCTGCTGGCCGAAGTGCTGGGTGTCCAGGGGCGGGTGGGGCTCGACTCCGAGGGCGGCTGGCCCGTCTGTTACCCAGATCACCCTCTCGATCCGCTCCAGCTATTGCGGAATGAAAATCATATTCATTAGTGTCTGTGGTGCGGCAAAGAACGGCGTCGCAACCATCACCAACCGATCCGAATGGAGGCTTCAACTCATGGAGCACAACAAGGTGTTCAGCCCGATCGCCGACCAGGGTCAGCTCGCCCACCTCTCCGCCACCCACTCGAACGCCCTTGTCGAGAACCCCTTCGACGACGCCGTCGAGGCCGACACCGCGGACGAGAAGTAGGCGGCACCTGCCGCTGAGGCAGGCTCCCGCTCCTCGCGGGGCGGGCCCGTCCGGGTGAACTCCCGGACGGGCCCGCCCTGTTCGCACCACCCGCGCACCCCCGTACGACGCCCCTCGGAGGCCCCCGTGAACCGCAGCCGACTCGCTCCCGGAGCCGGGATCGTCACCGCCCCCGGTGGCCGGCCCGTACTCCGCACCTCCGACGGGGAGTTCCTGCGCATCGATACCGGCCGCGTCGGTACGGGGGAGCTGATCGACCGGCTGACCGAGGGGGAGGGGCCGGTGCCATCGGCTGAACTCGACGATCTGATAGCGGTGTTCGAGGAGGCCGGGCACGCGGTGACCGGACCCCGCCGCCTACCGCTCACCGGACGGACTGTCCACCTCCTGGGCGACCCCGTACTCACCGGCCCGCTCGCCCGCTTCGCCGCGGCCGAAGGGGCCGAGGTCCACCCCGCCACCGCCGATGACATGGCCGGACTCGCGGGTCAGCGGGACACCGCCGTGGTCTGGTGCCTCGACTCGCCCGTCCCCGAAGGGCTCTGGGACGAAGCCGACCGCCTGCCCGCCCGGCACACCGCCTGGCTGCGCTGCCACCGCGAAGGCGCCCACACCTGGACCGAGCCCCTCGCCTCCGCCCCCGGAGACGTCACCGCCGCCCATGTCCGCCTGCGCAGACTCGCCGCCACCGCCGCCCACCGCGAACTCGCCGCCTACTGGGCGGGCCACCGCACCCCCGACACCGGACCGCACCCCACCGAGCCGGCGGCCGCCCTGATCGCCGCACTCCTCACCGCCGACCTGATCGCTTGGGCGAGCGGCGAGCCGCGCCGGGGAACCGGCCTCCCCGCCCGCCGCCGGCTGCGCCGGATCGACCTGCGCGACCTGACCGTCACCGAGCACCCGGTGCTCCCCGTGCCGGAGGTCGCCCCGCTGCCCGCCCCCGCCGCGCGGACGACCCCGTGATCACCACGGCGAACACCACGACCGTGTACGTCCCCGCCCCCGACGGCACCCCGCTCGCCACCGACCTCTGCCTGCCCGACGCACCGGGCCCCCACCCCGCCGTCGTCATCCGCACCCCTTACGGCCGCACCGCCCACCGCGCCGAGCTGCGCGGCTGGGCGGCTCACGGGTTCGCCGCCCTCGCCCAGGACGTACGAGGCCGGCACGGATCGCCGGGACCGTGGCACCCCTACCGGGACCACGAGGAGAGCGACGGCGCCGCGACCGTGGCCTGGGTGCGCGAGCAGGCGTGGAGCGGCGGCCCGGTCGTCGCCGTAGGTTCCTCCTACGCCGCCCACTGCGCCCTCGTCGCCGCGCTCGGCCCGCGCGGCGACGGCCGGCCGGACGCCGTCATCGCCGCAGTCCCCGCTCTCGGCCTCGCCGACACCGCCCGCGAACCCGCAGGGCCCGAACGGCTCCGGGCCCGCGCCGGCTGGTGGGCCGCGCACGGCGACCGATCCGACTCCGCCCCCGACGCGCTGGCCCGTGCCCTCGCCGACGACCCCCGGCTGCTGGAACACCTCCCGGTCGCCCGGCTGGCCGACCGCCTGGGCCGAGCCCTGCCCTCCTGGCCCGGGCTCTGGGACGATCGCCCGCGCGGCCGGATCGTCCGGCGCGCCTCCGCCTCCCGCCTCCCGCTCCTCGCCGTCGGCGGCACCCACGACCCCTTCGCCGAGGACACCGTGGCGCTGTGGCGCGGCTGGGGCGGAGCCGCACGCCTGCTGCTCGGCCCCTGGGGCCACCGCCTCACCGCGGACCGTCCCGCCATCGCCGCCGACCGCGTCAACCTCGGTGCGCTGTACGTACGGTGGGCCCGCGCCGCCCTCGCCGGACGGCTGGAGCCCGAGCGGCGCGGGGTCATCACCCTGGGGGGCAGCGGCCGTTGGCACGGCGTACGGCACGGCGACGCCGCACCAGGGCCGGTGGAGTCCTCGACACGCACCACCACCTGGCCCTTCGACGCCCGCACCGGCCTGCGGCTGCTGCACGGAGCCGAGTTCACCGCAGACCCGGCCCGCCCCGTCCGCTCCGACGACCTGGCCGTCCCGGCCGGCACCACCCCCGCCGACCGCTGCCTCCTCCTCTCCCCGCCCCTGCCCCGCCCGCTCGACCTGGCCGGGCCCGCCACCGCCCGGCTCCACGCCACCGCCGACACCCCCGCCGCCGACTGGGCCGTACGGGTCACCGCGCTCGACCCGGCCGGCCGGGCGGAGCCGCTCGCGTTCGGCATCGTCCGGCGCGCCGACCCGCCCGGGGAGGCCGTGGAGATCACCGTGCCGCTCGGCACACTGGGCCGTCGGCTGCCCGCCGGGACGAGGCTCCGCACAGAGATCGCCGGACACCACTTCCCGGCCCACGCCCGCAACCCGCACACCGGCGAGAACCCGGTGACCGCCACCCGCCTCGCCCCGTCCCGCAGAGCCGTCACGGCCCGGGGGAGCGCCCTGCACCTGACCGTTGTCGCCCGGCGTCGTTACGTCGAGCCCGTACCGGAGATATGCCGTTGACCAGCACCTTGCCCATCGAAGCCCTGGTCGACCCCGTGTGCGGGCTGATCCGCGGTGTCGAGCCCGTCGAGCACCCGGCGGGCGCCCCGCCCCGCTACACCGCGATGACCGCCGAGGTCGCCGACGCCCGACGCCTCGGCGCCTGGCCCGCCGACCGGGTCTCGCTCGGCACCACCTTCGGGGACCCCCAAGGCGCCTGGATCGCCGCCGTCGCCGAGGCCGTCGAACGCTACTGCGGCAACCGCGTCCCCCCGCCCGGCCACCCCGACGCACCCCGCAGGGCCACGGCCGCCGAGCTGGCGGCGGAGGGGCTGCGGCTGTACGGGCCCGGGGCGGTGCCCACGTACGCCTCCTGGCAGCACGAGCGCCCACGCTTCCCGTACGCCGAACTCACCCCCGACACACCGGCACTCTGGACACCGGGCACGGAGGACGGGCAGCCCTGCTGGGCACCGGTCTCCCTCACCCACCTCAACTGGAGGCAGGGCGAGCTGCGTTCGCTGCCTCGCACCCACCACCTCAACTACGCGGGCATAGCCACCGGCCAGGGTTTCGACGACGCCGTCGAGCGCGGGCTGCTCGAAGTCGTCGAACGCGATGCCCTGGAGCTGTGGTGGCACCTGGACGGACCCACCCGGGGCATCGACCCGGCGAGCGTGCCCGGCCTCACCGAGGACCTGGCGGGTGCCGAACTGGACGTCCATATCGTGGAGATGCCCTCCGAGTTCGCACCCTGCGTGGCCGCCCTGGTCCACGATCCCCGGCGCGGCATCCACGCCGCCGGGTTCGCCTGCCGGTACGACCCGGCGGAGGCGGCTCGCAAGGCGGTGCTGGAGGCGGTGCACACCTGGGTGTTCACACAGGGCGCGGTGGACGCCGACGGCTGGGTCCACCGCTCCGTGGAGGCCGGACTCTTCGCGCGGGGCCTCTACCTGGACCACCGGGCCGACCGGCGTTATCTCGACGACTGCGGACCGCAGTTCGCCGCCGTACGGGACCTCGGCGCCCACGTACAGGTCTGGCTCGACGACCGGATGACCCCGCTGGCCCGACGCTTCACCGAACCCGCCGGGGGCGTCGTCCCCGTCACCGAGATCGCGCCCGGCAGCCGCTGGGCCCTGGATGCCGCGCTCTCCGCCGGTGGCCACCGCGTGATCACGGCCGACCTGACCACGGAAGACATCGCCGAGACCCCGCTGCGCGTCGCCCGTGTCCTGGTCTCCGGCCTGATCCCCAACGCCCCTGCCGCCTTCGCCTACTTCGGCTGCCCGCGCTTCGCCGAGGCCGCGCTCGACCGGGGCTGGCGGGCCCAACCTCCTATCGGACCGGCGGATTTCACCCTCGCACCGCCGCCGCACATGTGAAGGAGCGCGTTCCCATGACCCAGGCTCCTCCCGCAGCCTCCGGCCTCCTGAGCCGAGCGCTGGCCGACGCCAGATCACCCCGGGTGCCGCGCACCGTCCCGTACCTGCCGGAGCGCGCCTTCCCGTGGGGCGGCCCGGGGCTGCACCCGGCCGGGGCCGGGGGAGGGGTGGATCTGGACCGTGTTCTGCAGCTGTCCCTCGCCGCGCCCCGGAACTCAGGTGGCCGACTGCGTCCCGTAGCCTCGGCGGGCGCTCTGCATCCCGTACGGGCTCACCTGCTCGTCGGCCCCGGCTGCACGCTGCCGCCCGGGCGCTATGCCTACGACCCGCGCGCCCACCGTGCCCACCCGCGCGGCCGGGCCGCCGCCGACGCGCCCCCGGGAGCCGTCGTCGTCCTCACCGTGACGGTCGCCCGTACGGTCGCGCACTACGGGCACCGCGCCTGGCCGCTGCTTCTGCTGGACGCCGGTCACGCGGCGGCCGCCTTGGCGCTCGCCGCTGCCCCGGGTGATGTACGGGTCTGTCTCGACGCGGACGGCGAGGAGCTCGCCACGGCGGCGGGACTGCCCCGCGCGGCAGATCGGCAGGCCCGATGGCCCGGCGTCGAACCCGAACTCCCGCTCGCGGCGGTATGGCTGCCGTCCACACCTGGGCCCCTCCCCTCAACTGACCCGCTCACTGCCTGGGCAGCCCTCCCCTGTACCTTCGCCCCCATCCCGCAACCGGGTGCCGGCAACGCCCCGCCCCGCGAACTGGCCGCTGCCCGGCACCTGTTGACGTACCTGGCGACCAGGGCGGACGCCACCTGGCACCCGGCCGCCCGCCCCGCCCCGGTGACGGACGACACGCTCCGCACACGAAGGAGTGCCGCCCCCTCCGACCTCGCGCACCCGCCCGCCCCGGAACTACTGCCCCAGGTCCTGGCCACCGCCGAGGGCGCCCGGCCGGACGGCCCCGGCTGGGCCGCAGCGGTCGGCGGCGACACCCCGGGGCTCCTCACGACCGCCGGCATCCTCGCCTCCGGCGACGCGCGCCCCACCCTCGCCCGCTGGGCGGCGGGCCAGCGGTGGATCGGCACGGCAGGCGCGGTGCTGGTCGCCCACGGCTGCCCCGCCGACGCCCCGCCTGCTCAGATCCGCGGCAGCCACCTCACCGCCGGTTACGCCGCCGGGGTCGCCCAGGCCCACGCCACCGCGCTCGGGCTCCGATCACGCCCCATCGGTTCCTGGCAGCAGGCCGACCTCGGCGCCGCGCTCGGCGACGCCCCCGGACACGACTGGATCGTCCATGGCCTCGCTCTCGCCGGGCCGGCCGATCCCACACCCTCCGCCCCACCGCCCCCCTCGGGCAAGGAAGAACGCCCATGATGCTCCACCCCGAACTCCTGCGTGCCGCCCGCACCGCCCGCCGTCCCCTCGGCGGCGCGACCGCGCTGCTCGCCGCGGTCACCCTCACCCACCTCGCGCAAGCCGTGCTGCTCGCCGTCGTCCTCTCCCGGATCGCCCAGCAAGACACGTCCGGCCTGACGCCGTTCCTCCTCTCCGTGCTCGCCGTCGTCCTCGTCCGCGCCGCGCTCGGCCGGGTCCAGCGGCTGACCGCCGTCACAGCGGGTGCCGCCGTCCGGATCCGGCTCCGCGACACCCTCCTGTCCCGCCTCGGCGAACTCGGGCCCACCGCGATCACCGGTGCGCGGGCCGGAGCCGTACGCGCCACGCTCGTGGACGGCGTCGAGGGCGTGGACGCGTACGTCTCCCGCTACCTCCCCCAGGCGCTCATCACCTCCGCCGTCCCGCCCCTCCTGCTCGTCGCCGTCGCGCTCATCGAGCCGTACGCCGCGCTCGCACTCGGCCTGGCCCTGCTGCTCGCACTCTTCGGTCCGCGCGGGTGGGACCGGCTGCTCGCCCGTCGGGGCAAGGAGCACTGGGACTCCTACGAAGCCCTCGCCGCCGACTACCTCGAGGCTCTGCAGGGCATGGCCACCCTGCGCGCGGCCGGCGCGGTGGGCCGCGTACGGGACCGTCTGGAGAGGCGGTCGGCGGCGCTGCACCGTGCGACCGTCGCCAAACTCCGGGTCTCGCTCGTCGACACCGGCCTCACCGACCTCGCCGTCCAGGGCGGCACCGCCGCCGCCGTCCTGGTGGCGTGCTCCTCGGCGGCCACCGGACGCACCGCCGCGACCGGGACGTACCTCCTGCTCATGCTCGCCTCCGAGTGCTTCCGCCCCATCCGCGACCTCTCCCGCGAATGGCACGCCGGCTACCTCGGGGTCTCCGCCGCCGACGGGATCGCCGCCCTGCGCACCGCCGAGCAGGCCGTCGCCGACCGGGGGACGGTGGAGGCCCGCTGGGACACCGCCCCCGAAATCCGTTTCGCGGACGTCCACTTCACCCACCCGACGAGCGAGCGCCCCGCCCTGGACGGCGTCACCTTCACCGCACCCGCCGGGCGGACGACGGCGATCGTCGGGCCCTCCGGTGCCGGGAAGTCGACCCTGCTGAGCCTGCTGCTGCGCCAGCGCGACCCCGACAGCGGGCGCGTCACGATCGCGGGTACCGAGACCGCCGCGTACACCCTCGCCTCGCTGAGGTGGGGGATCGCCGTCGTCTCCCAGGAGACATACCTCTTCCATGCCACGATCGCCGAGAACCTGCGCATCGCCCGGCCGGACGCCACCGACGTACAGCTGCGGGCCGCCGCCCGGGCGGCGGGCATCCACCAGGAGATCACCGCCTTCCCCAAGGGGTACGACACCCTCGTCGGCGAACGCGGCGCCACGCTCTCCGGCGGCCAGCGCCAACGGCTCGCCCTGGCCCGCGCCCTCCTCGCCGACGCACCGGTCCTGATCCTGGACGAGGCCACCAGCGCGGTGGACGAGCGGGGAGAGGCCCGGATCGTCCGGGAGCTGCCGGCGGCGAGCCGGGGCCGTACCTGCCTCGTCGTCGCCCACCGGCTCGACGCCGTACGCCACGCCGACCACATCGTCGTCCTCGACGGCGGCCGGGTCGAGGCGTCCGGCGACCACAGCGGACTGCTGGCTGGCGGCGGCGTGTACGCCACGCTCGTCGCGTCGGGCCGCACCGCCCATGAGCAAGCGGGCCGCACCGCCCAGGAGGAGCACGCCGCATGACACCGTCCCAGCCCGCACCCCTGTCCGAACCCGTGAAGGCATCGGCCCCCCACGACACCGGCGCCCTCCGCTCCCTCCTCCCCGTCCTCGGCGCCCACCGCGCCACCGTCCTGCGCACCTGCCTCGCCGCCCTCGTCGACCAGACGGCCCTGGTCGCCCTGGTCACCCTCGCCGCGCACACCGTCGGCACCGCGGTGATCGAGCAGCGGGCCCCCTCGCCCACGACCGTGGCCGTCCTCATCGGGCTCGTCCTGCTCAGGGCGCTCGCCACCTGGCGGGAGATGGACCTCTCGCACGACCTCGCCTACCGCGTCCTGGCCGAACTTCGGGTCCGGGTCTTCGACGGGCTCGCCCGCTCCGCCCCCGCCCGGATCGCGGGGCGCCGCAGCGGTGACCTCGCCGCGACCGCGCTCGGGGATGTGGAGGCGCTGGAGTTCTTCTACGCCCACGCCATCGCCCAACTCCTCGCCTCCGGGATCGTCTTCGCTGTGGCCGCCACCCTGCTGGGTGTCCTCGGGCCCTGGCTGCTCCTCGCCGTCGTGCCCGCCGCCCTGCTGCTCCTCTGGTCGCCCCTGCTGGAAGCGCGGGGCCGGGCCGAGCGCGGGGCGCGGACCCGGGCCGCGCTCGGCGACCTCTCCGCGGAGAGCGTGGAGAGTGTCGACGGCCTCCGCGAGCTGCTGATGGCCGGCGCCCTGGACCGTACGCGGGCCCGGCTGCGGTCCGGAGGCCGGCGCCTCGCCCGCGCCCAGCGCGCCGAGCAGGCCTGGGAGACGGGGGCCGGCGCGGCCCGCGATCTGCTCGTCGTGGGCGCCGTCATCGGGGTGGTGGCCGCTGCCGCCCATGCGGCGGGCGGCGGGCGGCTCGACGGCGCCTGGGCCCCGGCGGCGATGGCCCTCGCCCTCGGCGCCCTGGCCCCGGTGGCCGAATCGGCGGCCGCGCTGGGCCGGGCGGGCAGTCTGCGTGCCGCCGCCGCCCGGGTCCGCGCGGCGCTGAACGCCCCAGCCGGCGCCCCCGCCCCCGTCTCCCCGCTCCCCGCCCCGGCGGGTCCGCTGGGCCTGAGGCTGCGCGGCGTACGGTTCGGCTACGGTTTTGCCCCCGTGCTGGACGGGCTCGACCTGACCGTACGGCCGGGCGAGACGGTGGCACTCGTCGGCGCGTCGGGGGCCGGCAAGACCAGCGTCGCCCATCTCCTGGCCCGCTACTGGGACCCGCAGGAAGGCACGGTGGAGCTGGTTCCCCGGGACCCCGCCCACCCCGTCGACCTGCGGGACCTCGCCGAGGACGACCTGCGGGACGCCGTGTGCGTGGTCGGCCAGGAGGCCCCGCTCTTCCACGGGACCCTCGCCGAGAACCTCCGCCTCGGCGCCCCCGACGCCACCGACCAGGAACTGGCCGCCACCGTCCGCACCTGCGGCCTCATCCCCGTCACCGACGCGCTGCCTCAGGGCCTGGACACCCCGGTCGGCGAACGCGGCGCGACCCTCTCCGGCGGTCAGCGCGCCCGGGTCGCCCTGGCCCGGGGGCTGCTCGGCCGCCCCCGGGTCCTCGTCCTGGACGAGACGACGGCCCACCTGGACCACCGGGGCGACGCGGAGCTGGCGCGGACGCTCGCGGCGGACTCCCTGGCCCGTTCCCGTACGACGCTCATCATCGCCCACCGCCCCGCCACCGTCCGTAGGGCGGACCGCATCGCGGTCCTCGACGGGGGGCGCATCGTCGAGGAGGGCACCTGGGAGGAGCTGATCCGGGCGGGCGGCGCGCTGACCCGGCTGCTCAGCCGGAAGGAGGAGACACCGGAGGAGACCCGACCGAAGATACCGGCGCAGGCGGAGACGACGGCAGCCCCTGCTCCGCCCAGATGATCTTCCCCCGGTGCGCGTACCGGGTGCCCCACCGCCGGGCGAGCTGGGCGACGAGGAACAGCCCGCGTCCGCCCTCGTCCGTCGTACGGGCGTGCCGCAGCCGGGGAGTCGTGCTGCTGGCGTCGGAGACCTCGCAGGTCAGCACGGACTGGAGCAGCAGCCGCAGGCGTACGGGGCCGGAGGCGTACCGGATCGCGTTGGTCACCAGCTCGCTGACGATCAGTTCGGTCGTCATCGTCAGCTCGTCAAGACCCCACGCCTCCAGCTGGCGGGCCACCTTGTCCCGGGTCGCCCCGACGGCCGCCGGGTCGAGCGGCACCTCCCACGAGACCAGCCGGTCGGGCCGCAGGGCATGGGTGCGGGCGAGCAGGAGCGCGATGTCGTCCGGCTGCGGAACGGGCAGGAGCTCCTTCACCACGGCCTCGCACAGCTCGTCCAGCGGCAGCCCGTCCCGCGAGATCGCCCGGCCCAGCCGGACCTTGCCCTGCTCGATGTCCTTCTCGGGGCCCTCGATGAGGCCGTCGGTGTAGAGGCCGAGCAGGCTCCCCTCGGGCAGCTCGACGTCGAGGGACTCGAAGGGGAGCCCGCCCACGCCCAGCGGCGGGCCGAGGGGAAGGTCGGGGAAGCTGACCGCGCCCTGCGGGGTGACGATCACCGGCGGCGGGTGCCCGGCCCGGGCCATCGTGCAGCAGCGGGTCGCCGGATCGTAGACGGCGTAGAGGCAGGTGGCACCCAGCACCGTCGTGCCGCCCCGGTCGGCCTTCCCGCCCGCCGGCTCCTCCTCGCTCAGCCGCGTGACGAGGTCGTCCAGGCGGGCCAGCAGCTCGTCGGGTGCCAGGTCCATGTCGGCCAGCGTCTGCACGGCGGTCCTCAGCCGCCCCATGGTCGCCGCCGCGCTGATCCCGTGCCCGACCACGTCCCCGATGACCAGGCCGACCCGGGCCCCGGACAGCGGGATCACATCGAACCAGTCGCCCCCGACGCCGTCCTTCGCATCCGCCGGGAGGTAGGAGGAGGCCACGTCCAGCGCCGTCCCGCCGCGCAGGGTGTGCGGCAGCAGGCTCTCCTGGAGCACCAGCGCCGCGGTGTGCTCCCGGGTGTAGCGCCGGGCGTTGTCCACGCACACCGCGGCCCGGGCCACCAGCTCCCGGGCCGGCGCCACATCGTCCTCGTCGAACGGGACCGGGTTCTGCGACCGCATGAAGGTGGTGAGCCCGAGGACGGTGTCCCGCGCCCGCATCGGTACGGAGATCAGCGAGTGCAGCCCGAACTCGCGGATCCGGGCGGCCCGCGCGGGGTGCTCCACGGCCCACGCGTGGCTGTCCGGGTCGAGCATCGGAAGGAGGACCGGGTCACCGTCGAAGAGAAGGTGGACGTCGTGCGGCGGCGGCACGAACTCGACTCTCTCCCCGACCCGCGCCACGGCCTCCGGGCACCCCTCGCGCACCGAACTCATCCCCATCCGGCGCATCGGCGGCCTGCCGCCCTGCGTCCCCGGGCCGGGCAGCGGCGCGTCCGGCCGGTTCCGGCCCAGCGGAGTCTCCAGCAGGTCGACGAAGACGAAGTCGGCGAACCGGGGCACCACGAAGTCGGCCAGCTCCTGGGCCGTGCGCTGCACGTCCAGGGTGGAGCCGATACTGGCCCCCGCCTCGTTCACGAGCGCCAGCAGCCGGCGGGCGTTCCACCGGTCGGTCACGTCCAGCACCATGTAGCCGATGCCGATCCGGTTCTCCTCGGCGTCCGCCAGCGGGAAGAACGAGCTCGAATAGGCCCGCCGGCGGTTCGGGTCGGCCCAGCTCCAGCCCAGGTACTCGTAGTCGGTGACCGGTACACCGGTCGCCAGGACCTGCCGCATGAGCCGTTCGATGGGCGCCGCGAGCAGCCCGGGCAGAACATCGGAGGGCCGCCGCCCCAGGCGCTGCTCCCGGGGGACCCCGCCGAACCGCTCCAGGGTGTCGTTGAGCCAGATGTAGCGCAGCTCCGGATCCATCACCGCCATGCCGACCGGCGACCGGGTCAGGAACCCCTCCAGCACCGACCCGTCCACCGTCCACCGCGGCGTGCGCTCCCGCCCGGAGACCAGGAAACCCTCGCGCCCGGCGACCAGGAACGAGGCGGAGACCCGTACGTCGACGTCGATCCGCCGGTCGTCCCGGCCGAGCAGGGCGATCTGCCCGCTCCACCCCGACCCGTCACGGCTGCGGGCGGCGATCGCCGCCGCACGCCGGGTGTCCGGCGCCCCGGCCAGCAGCAGGGCGGCGGACCTGCCCACCATCTCGGCGGCCGTGTACCCGAGCAGGGCCTCCGCCCCGCGGGTCCAGCCGATGACCGTGCCGTCCCCGGCGATCACCGCCACCGCGTCGTCGCTCAGCCGCACGGGGCCCCGCGGATCCGCGGAGGGCAGCGGGCCGGGCCCCGCCGGGGGGCCCTCGTCGGCGGATGCCATGCACCTCACCACCATCTCTAGGTTTCCATGGTCGCGCGTCACCCCCGAGTGCGCACCGGCCCGCTTCCCGGCCCGGGCGGGCGTACGGGCTTTCGCCCGTTCGGCGGCGTGACGCGGCGGGCCGTGTCCCCGTTGGGGGAGTGACAAGCGGTTGCTTGTCCACCTGCCCCCGCGCTGGACCCGTGTGGGTGGACGGCTCCGGCTCCCCAGTGGAGGGCCGGAGCCGTTTCCATGCGCGCGGTCAGTAGCGGAAGCAGATCCTGCGTTCCTTCAGCCACTGCCCCAGCCAGTCCCCGAACGGCACGGTGACGCACCACCTGCGGGTGGCCGGCGGCTCGGGTGCCGCGGGTGTGGGCTGCACCGACGGTGTGGGCGACGGCTGTACGGCCGGCGGGACGGTCGGGGTCTCAGGCGGCGTCGGGGAGGGCGTCGTGCTCGGGGCCGTGGTGGGAGGCGCACTCGGGGCTGGCTTCACCGGGGCCGCCATCTCGGCGAGCTTCGTGCGGAACACCTGCGAGGAGCGCGGATTGCTCTTGCACTGCCACACCCCGTGCGGGCAGTAGTCCGTGATCGTCTGGTACAGCGGCTGGTGCCGGTCGATCCAGTCGAGCATCCGGCGCATGTACTCCGGATTGTCGCCGTTGCGGAAGAGCCCCCACTCCGGGAACGAGATCGGCTTGCCGCGCTCCGCCGCGAAGTCGACGTGCTTCTGGAGGCCGTACGGATCGTTGATCTGGTCGTCGAAGGACTCGCCGGGCGGCTGGTCGTAGGAGTCCATCCCGATGATGTCGACGACGTCGTCACCCGGGTAGCACTCGGTCCAGGGGACCGCGTCCCGCCCCCGGCTGGGCGTGAAGTCGAAACGGAACTCCTGGCCCGGCACCGCACGCATCGCCGTCACGATCCGCTGCCAGTACGCCTTCCAGGACTCCGGATCGGGACCGCATCGATGGGTGTAAGTGGTGCCGTTCATCTCCCAGCCGAGCACGATCACCGTGTCCGGCACACCCAGCGATACCAGGCGCTCGGCCAGCCTGGTGAAGTGCTGGTCGTAGTCGCCCGCCGCCCCGGACCGCAGCAGACGGCGGACCTGGGCGTCCGGGACGCGCTCCTCGTTCCGCTCCAGCATGGGGACGTTGAGGACGAACATCCGGTCCTTGTCCGCCTTGCGCCAGTCGGCCCAGGCGTCCAGGAAGTCGGGGGCCCCCTCGATGTTCACCCACAGGTCGCCCGGCAGGTAGGTGTGTCCCACCCGCAGCTCCGCGCCGCCGAGCCAGCGGGACAGGTCCGCCATCCTGCTCACCCCGGCAGGCCCGTAGTCCAGGTAGGCGCCGTGCGCGGTGGAGCCGGAGCCTCTGCTGCCCTGGGGCCCCGGGGCGGCGCTGTCCACGGAATCGGTGCCCGGCGGCAGCTGTCCGGCGATGCCGCCGCCTGCCAGGAGACTGAGAACGGCCGCGGCGATGCATGTGGTGATGAGTCGGCGCTTGGCCGGCATGACTCCTCCTGGCTGCAAGGAAATTCCGGCCGGTTCGGCCCGATGGGAAGAGAGTTTCATCATCCGGCACCGCACGCGAATAGAGTGGTCCATTTATCGTATGCGGCGTTGCGAACGGGCCGTTCAGGTGACGGTGGAGTCGAGGGTGAAGGGCAGGGAGCCGACGCGGTTGTCGAAATTGGAATCGATCAGCGTCGGATCGCCCGTCCGCCGGATGACGGGCCGTCGGGTGAGCAGTTCCCTGAAAAGGGCCGTCATTTCGAGGCGGGCCAGGTGGGCGCCGAGGCAGTGGTGCGGGCCGCCGCCCCCGTAACCCAGGTGCGGATTCGGCGACCGGGTGATGTCGAAGATATCCGGACGGGTGAAAACCGATTCATCGCGATTGGCGGACGCGTAGAGCAGTGTGACTTTCTCCCCGGGAAGAAAGGTCCGGCCGCCCAGCTCGAATTCTGATACGACGGTCCTGCGGAACTGGATGATCGGCGTCGAATGGCGGACGACTTCCTCGACGGCACCCCCGATGTACCGGTCGAAGTCCGACCGGAGCAGCTCCCGCTGCTCCGGATGCCGGTCCAGCAGGAACAGCCCGTGCGCGATCGCGTTGCGCGTGGTCTCCACCCCGGCCACCAGCAGCAGCGAGAAGAAGGCGCCCAGATCCCGCGAGGAGAGGCCTTCGCCGTCGATGTCCGCGCGCACCAGGGCCGAGACAAGGTCGTCCTGCGGGTGGCGGCGGCGCTCGCGCGCCAGACGCGCCATGACGAGCTGCATCATCGCCAGCGACGCGAGACCGCGCCCGGGGATCCGCAGCCTGGCCCGGCCCCGGCGCTCGACGCCGACGTGCTCGGAGGCATGGTCGATCTGCTCGGCGATCCGCGGCCGGTGCTCCTCGGGGATGCCCATCAGGTCGCAGATCACCTCCAGCGGCAGCCGCGAGGCCGCCGACGGCATGAAGTCGCCCGGGCGCTCGGCGATCATCTCGTCCACCAGACGCCCGGCCAGCCGGCCGATGTTCTCCTCGGTGGCGGCGAGCAGCCGGGGGGTGAAGCGCCGGGAGATGATCCGGCGCAGCGCCGCGTGCTCGGGCCCGTCCATGTTGACCATCGAGTTCCCGAACAGCGCCTTCGCCCAGCCGGCCGGTTCCGGGGTGGTGACCCCCGGCGCGCTAGCGAAGACCTTCGGGGTACGGCTCGCGGTCAGCACGTCCGCGTGGCGCACCAGGGCGTAGAACGGCTTGCCGGCGGTACGGGCGGTGCCCGGCCGGGGCGTGAACAGCACGGGTGCCTCCAGCTGCCGCAGCCGGGCGAAGGCGCCGAGCCTCTCCGGACGGGGCAGCTGCCAGAAAGCCGGGTCGGCGAGATCGATGCGGGCCGCACGATCGTCGGACACCTGATTCGGAACGGTCATGTCCATCCACCTCCACGAGTTCGCCAGGTCATCGTCGGGTCCGGTGCGCGCGGCGCACCGCGCGACGCGGGCCTCCCGCGCGGATGGCCGTGCACGGTCACGCGTTTGACGGAACGCGCAGCACGCCGCGCCCACGAGAACCGTTTCGGCGCCGTCTCGTTGCCACCATCGCCACCAACAGCAGCCCCGAGGGGCGTCAACGAGAGGCAGTCACCATGAGCCGAACCACGGATCCGGGCGGCGGCGCACCGCGTGGAACACGCCGTCCGTCGCGCCGGATCGTCCTGCGCACCGCGTTCACCGCGGCCGTGGCCGGAGGCACCGCCGCGGTCCTCCTGCCGGTCCACGACCGCGAGCCGGGCACCGCCCCCGCGCCCGCGAAGGGGCCCGGCCACACCGCCGCCCGTGCGGAGGAGTTCGCCGAGATGTACCGGGGCCGGGAGATCCGCGGTTCGGTGACCGTCCTGGTCCCGGCGGGCGGGCCGGGCGGCGCCGGGACGCACGACACCGAGCCGGTCACGGAGATCCGCATCGACGGCCGCCCGCTGCACGTCATGCGGCGCGCGGACGGCACGTATCTGAGCGATGTCACGCACTACGAGTCGTTCCCCACGCTCCGCGAGACGGCCCGAGCCGCCGTGGACGAGCTCGGCACCGCCCGCCTCGCGCTCCCCGCCCCCGACCACAGGCGAACGTGGCACCACAAGTGAGCGTCGCACCGCACATGAACCAGGAGGAACCGAACCGGTGTACACCCGCAAGAACCAGCGCGACCTCACGCGCACCGAGAAGCGGCGTCTCGTCGACGCGATCCTGAAGCTCAAGAAGTCGGGCCGCTACGACGACTTCGTCGTCATGCACCGCGAGTACTACGTCATGGACACGGAGAACCGGCCGCGCCCCGCCCATATGACGTCCTCGTTCTTCCCCTGGCACCGCCGCTACCTGCTGGAGTTCGAGCAGGCCCTCCAGGCCGTCGACCCCGGGGTGAGCGTCCCCTACTGGGACTGGACCCAGGACCGCTCGACCACCTCCTCGCTCTGGGCCGAGGACTTCCTCGGCGGCAACGGCAGGACCGGCGACCGGCGCGTCACCACCGGTCCGTTCGCCTTCGCGGCGGGCAACTGGAAGGTGGGCGCCGGGGTCACCGACCAGAACTGGCTGACCCGCAACTTCGGCAGGCCCGGCAACAACCCGGTCTCCCTCCCCACCGCCGACGACGTGGCGCGGGCGCTGAAGGACCCGGTCTACGACACCGAGCCGTGGAACAGCATCAGCACCGAGGGGTTCCGCAACCGCATCGAGGGCTGGGGCATCCACCGGGTGCGTACGGTCGGCAACCACAACCGGGTCCACCAGTGGGTCGGCGGCCCGATGGCCGGGGCCGCCTCGCCCGAGGACCCGGTCTTCTGGCTCCACCACTCGTTCATCGACCTGCTCTGGGACCGCTGGCGGAAGGCGCACCCCAAGGCCGCCTACCTGCCGGGCCGCAAGCCCGCCTCACCCGGCCGGGACCGCGACTACGTCTTCGGCCTCGACGACCCGATGCCCCCGTGGAACGTCACCCCCAGGAAGCTCCTCGACCACAGCAAGGTCTACCGCTACGCCTGAGCGGACAGCGAAACGGCCGGCCCCTCCGGAGAAGGAGGAGCCGGCCGCTTCGGTGCAGCGGAGTGATCAGCGGCCGTAGCCGTAGTCGCCCTTGCCGTCGTGGCCCTTGTTGTCGTGGCCCCCGGAGGCGTTGACGCAGGTGTTGCCGAAGGCCGGGTTGAGCAGCCCGATCACGTTGACGGTGTTGCCGCAGATGTTGACCGGCACGTGGATCGGAACCTGGACGACGTTGCCCGAGAGGACACCGGGGGACCCGATGGCCGCACCCTGCGCACCGGCGTCCGCGGTGGCCATGCCGGCGCCGCCGGCGATGAGGGCACCGGTGCCCGCCATGACAGCGGCGACCTTCGTAATACGCGACATCAGAACTCCTTGTAAGGAAGGGGGGTTGTTGCGGTGCACGAGGCCCGCATGCCCGTACAACGCGAGAATCGCCGGACGGTAACGGATCAGCGCATAGGCGATATCTCCGGCGTAATCCTTCGGCCTGTCGCCGCCCGCCTCACCGTCCGATGACCGGAAGCGTGGTAAGCCGCCCGTGCCAGTCCCGCGCGGCGGGGAACCGGGTCTTCACGGTCTCCACGGCCCGCTCCCGTACCGCCACCTGCGACTCGCGCAGCCGCAGCAGCGGCTCGAGCCCCGGACGGGCCATCAGCAGCCGCTGGTTGACCACCGTGACCGGCTGCCAGTGGTTCTTGTACTGCTCCGCGCCGCGCAGCAGGCTCAGCACCTCCCGGCCGGTGTCCGACGCCTGCTGGGCCACCTCGCGCAGCAGCATGGTCGACACATCGACCTTCCGGTCCCGCAGCCCCGGGTCCGCCCCGTACATGTAGCCGCCCACCAGATGCGCGGACTGCAACGAGAGGTTGGCTGCCACGACCTCCCCGCCCATCCGGAACTCGGTGACGGCTGCCGTGCCGTCCCCCACCATCCGGCCCACCGAACGGACCAGGTGGTCCGAGAACCGGGCCCGCAGGTGCTCGGGGTTGACGCCCCGGTCACGCCACTGGAGTTCGTGGAGCCGCAGCAGGGTGCCGATGGCCGCGGGCACCCCGTCCTGCGGGATCTTGCGGGCCTCCACAGCCAGGGCCTCCACCCTGCGCAGCTTGGCCCGCAGCCGCTGGCCCCGGGAGCCGGTGAGCCGCGCCACGAGGTCGCCGAGCGGCTCCGCTGGCAGCTCCATGCACGTCGAGTCCGTGAGCCGGCTCCGCGCGCCAGGCCACCGCCCGAAGAGCAACTGCGCCGACGCGTCCGGCCGGACCTCCCGCAGGTCGACCACGGTGTGCCGGGCAGCCCGGTCCAGACCCCGCTGGAGCGCCCCGACCGCGTACCCGGCCTCCTCCTCGTCCAGCAGGATGTCGAAGAAGTCGGAGATCGCCCCGCCCATCGGCACCAGCAGCGGCATCGGGCGGTGCACCAGCATCAGCGGCGCCGCTCCGATCAGCCGCCCCGAGCGGCGCACCAGCAGGACCCGCAGCCTCCCCTCCTGACCGTAGGAGATCCACCAGGAATGGAGCCACGCATGGCTCTGGAACGGAGTGGCGGTGGCGCAGCGGCGGTGCAGGGCGTCCCACTCCCCGGCGAGCGCACCGAACTCCCGGAAGTCACGGCAGAGCGTCACGGTGAGGCTGCCCGCCCGGTTGGCCGTCATCGCACGAGCTCCCGGTCGTCGGTGGTGGAGGTGTGGTCATCGGCAGCGGTCGGCCCGGGTACCTGGGCGGAGACGCTCCAGCCCGCGCGGCGGGGGCGTACGAGCAGGACGAGACCGCCCAGCAGACCGCCCGCGGCCGTTCCCACGGCGGTGCCCAGCGGCACCGACGGCGAGACCGGCTGGTCCGGCTTCATCGCATGGGTGAACTTGATCAGCTTCACCCCGGTGTCCTTGGAGACATGGCCGCTGCTCACGATGACGGCCTCGATGACGGCGTTGGCGATGTCGGCCGCCTTGTCCGCGTTGTCGGACGTGCCCGTCACCGCGATCATCGGCGAGTCGGGGGAGGTCTCCGAGCGGACCTGGGACCGCAGGGCGCGCATCGGCTCACCGGCCGCGCCCTGGGCGTAGGAGAGGGTCGCGTCGCTGGTCACGAGGCGCCCGTAGGACTGGGCGTAGCCGAGCGCGGCCAAGGGGCCGGTCTCCTCCTCGGCCACCGCCATGGCGTAGCTGGTGGCCTCGTATTGGGGGGAGGCGAGCAGCCCGTACGAGAGCCCGGACGCGGTGCCGAGGAGCACACAGACGGGCAGGGGCCACCAGCGGGGCAGCCGGACGATGGCGGTGCGCAGCTTCGCGGGGGCGGTGCGCAGCCGCTTCGGCAGGAGCGCGGGTCGCTGCTGCTCGGGAGACTCGGTCATGAAAGGGCTCTCCGGTTCGGTGGGGCGGTGTCGAGGGCGTACGCGTACACGTCCATCAGGCGCTCGCTGCTGCGCCGGATGTCGTAGTGGCCGACGGCCCGCGGCGGCGGGCTGCGGTCCGGGCGGGCCTGTATCCGCTGCCGCAGCACGGCGGTCAGCTCGTCGGGGCTCCCGGCGATCCGGGTGGCGCCCGGGGCATGGGCGGCGGACAGGTCGTCGATGGCCGGGCAGGCGTCGTGCAGGACGGGCAGCCCGGCGGCGAGCGCCTCCACGGCGGCAAGACCGAACGACTCCTCGCGGGACGTCGATACGAAGGTGTCGACGGCGCTCAGCAGGGCCGGGACCCCGGGCACCGGGCCGCTCCCGCCCGCGCCGCACTCCCCGAGGAGGCGGATCCGGTCCGCCGCCCCGAGCTCGGCCGCCAGGGTCCTGAGCGCCCCGGCCTCGGGCCCGTCACCGGCCAGCAGCAGCCGGGCTCCCGGCAGCGCGGCGACCGCCCGTACCGCCACGTCGAAGCGTTTCCCGGGCACCAGCCGGCCCACCCCGCCGACCACGAACGTGTCGTCGGGGATGCCCAGAGCCGCGCGGACGGCGAGCCGTCGGTCCGGGTCGAAGCGGTAGCGGTCCGCGTCGATGCCGTTGGGCACCAGCCGGATCCGCTCGGCGGGCACCCCCCAGTCCCGCAGCCGCCCGGCGACGGTGGAGGAGACGGCGACGGTGGCCGCGCCGAGCCGCTCGGTGGAGAGGTAGAGGGCGCGGATGCCCCGGGTCAGCGGGCGGCCCTCGATCTCGGCGCGCCCCAGGGAGTGTTCGGTCGCCACGGCCGCCCGGACGCCCGCGAGGCGCGCCGCGATCCTCCCGTACACACAGGCCCGGTAGAGGTGCGTGTGGACCAGGTCGTAGCGGCCGTCGCGGATCAGCCGGGTCAGCCGTCCGACGGCCGAGAGGTCCCGGTTGCCGCGCATCCCCAGGTGGATGACGCGTACTCCGTCGGCCCGCAGTCCGTCCGCCACCGGGCCCGGGTTGGTGAGCGTCACCACGTCGCACTCCACCGGCAGATGGCGCAGCAGCAGCCGCAACTGCTGCTCGGCCCCGCCGACCCCGAGCCCGGTGATGACGTGCAGCGCCCTCACCGGGGGCCACCCGCCCGCACCGGGGAGGCCGCACGGGCGCCCGCGCCGGGGACCGCCCCGTGGCGCAGCCCGTGCCGCAGGTCCTTCGCCCAGAGCCGTACGCCCCGGTCCGCCTGGCTGATGTGGGTGCGGGGGAGCGCGAACCGGCTGAGCAGGGGCCCCGGAGCCAGCGCGCAGCCGTATCCGTACCCGGCCGAACGGACGGCTTCCGCCACCCGCCGGTCCAGCGTCCCGTACGGATAGCAGAAGCCCTCCGGGGGCGTGCCGGTCAGCTCACCGGTCAATTCCCGGCTGTGGACCGTCTCGTGGCGCAGCTCCTCGTCCGCCAGCGTCGTGAGGTCCTGGTGCAGCAGACCGTGCGAGCCGACCTCCATCCCCGCCTCGGCGACGCGCCGGATCTCGTCGTGGGTGAGCAGAGGCTTACGCGGACCCAGCGGGTCCCACTCGTTCACCCCTCCCGGCCGCCCCGGCAGGACGAAGACGGTCGCGGTGCAGCCGTGGACGCGCAGCACCGGCAGCGCCTCCCGAAGGAAGTCCGCGTACCCGTCGTCGAAGGTGAGCCCGACCAGATCCCGCCTCCCCGCCGCGTGGGCCCGCATCAGCTCCGACACCCCCACCCCCCGCATCCCCCTGCTGCGCAGCCACGCCAGCTGCTCGCCGAGCCGCCGGGGGGAGACGGTGATGCCGTACGGGTCGTCGCCGGTGTCGGTGACCGAGTGGTACGTGAGGATCCACGGCTGACGGCGAGTGTGCGGGCGGAGCCGGGACGAGGGAGCGTCGGCGCAAGGTGCCGAGGGGTCAGCGGCCATCTGTAAACCTCCGTCGGATGAGTGCCAGCAGGGAGACGACCTCGGGCGAGCGCAGGGCCAGCCCGGTCAGGAAGAAGACGGCGGGGACGAGGACACACCCGGCGGCCAGGCTCAGCACGGCGTCGGGGAGCAGCTGCGCCGCCGTCCAGCCCGCCGCCCCGGCCACCAGCGCCGCGCCCGCGAGGCGGCCGAGCGACAGGGCGACCGCCCGGGCCCGGATGGGGACCACCCGGGTGCCCAGCCCCATCAGGAGGAGCAGCGCGGTCGTGCTGATCCCGACGGCGTTGGCGGTGGCGATGCCGGCGACGCCGAAGCGGTACGTGAGCGCGTACCCGGCGCCCATCGTGACCAGGAGCCCGGTGCCCATCGCGAACGCCGGGAACCAGGTGGGCCGGCTGGACGAGAAGAACGGCCGGCTCAGCGCACCGACGAGACAGTGGCCCAGCAGCCCCGCCGCGTAGACCCGCATCACCTGCGCGGTGGCCTCGGTGTCGGCGGTGTCGAACGCGCCACGCTGGAAGAGGACTTCGATGATCTGGGGTGCGTATCCGAGCACGACCGCCGTGCCGAGCAGCACGACCATGCCCGCCAGTGCGAGATCCCGCTCGACCCGCTGCCGGGCCTTCTCCCGGTTCCCGTCGGCCATCGCCCGCGCGACGACGGGGAACGTCACCGTGCAGATCATCAGCGAGAGCACCATCGGCATCTGCGCGACCTTCTGCGCGTAGTTCAGGTGCGAGATGGCGCCCGCCGGGAGCGTGGAGGCGAGGAACCGCTCCACCAGGACCTGAGACTGACGGCTCACCACGAACAGCACGACCGGGGCGAGGACCGTCAGGCCCAGCAGGGGAGCGGTGCGCGAGGCACGCCTCTTGAGCCGTCCCAAGCGGGGGCGTGCCAGGGGCAGCAGGCGCAGGAGGGTGGGGAGCTGGGTGAGGATCATGAGCACGCTGCCGACGGCGACGCCCGCCGCGGCCGCGCGTACCCCCCACACCGAGTGCAGCGCCAGCGTCATGCCGATGATGCCGATGTTGTACGCGACGTAGACCCCGGCGGGCGGCAGGAAACTGCGGTGGGCGCGCAGGGCGGCGCTGAAGTAGCCCGTGATGCCGAAGGTGAGCACGGTGACGGCGGTGAGCCGGGTGCAGTCCACCGCGAGGTCCGGATCGGCCAGCCCGGGTGCGAGGACGCCGACGACCCACGGGGCGCCCGCCATCAGCAGCGCCGCTCCGGCCATGAGCAGGACGCAGAGCCGGGGGAGGGTGGCCGCCACCAGCTCCCGTACGGGGTCGGGGGCCGGCTCCCCGCCGGCGTCCGGCTTTCCGCCGCCCTCGCCGCCCTCCCCGGCCTCGGCGTCCGCGCGCCGGGTGAGGGCGAGGCTGAAGGCCGGGACGAGGAGCAGCGCCATCCCGTCCTCGATCAACAGCGTGGCCGCCATCTCCGGCACGGTCCAGGCGATCAGGAACGCGTCACTGGCGTCGCTCGCGCCGAAGTACCGGGCGATCGCCTGGTCCCGGACCAGGCCGAGTACCGCCGCGAGCACGGTCAGCACCGCCGTGCCCGCCGCCGCACGGGCGAGGAAGGACCCGAGCCCGGGAGCCTCGCCGCTGTCCGGCGGTTCCGGCGCGGCGTCGGCGGCCGTGGTCCCCCCGGGGCCGGAGCCGGGAGGCTGCCCGGGCCCCGGGAGCAGGGGAGGGGCGGCCTCCGTGCGGGGGAGAGCCCCCTGGGGGAGGGCGCCGCGGGGACGGTCCTCAAGGGGAGGGGCCTCACGGGGGAGCGCCTCCGCCTCCGTCCCCGTACCGGTGTCGCTCACGCGGTGCCCGCCTTCTCCGGCTCGGCCAGCGCCCACCAGGCGGCGAGGCCCAGGACGACGCCGCTCAGCACGGTCGTGGGCCCGCCGATGTCGGAGTACAGGAAGTTGACGCTCTGCCAGGTCATCACGGCGACCGCCACCAGACCGCAGTCCACGGCCGTGTGACGGCGCGAGCGGGCCCGGACCAGCCTGCGTACGGCGCCGGCCAGGATCGCCGCCCAGCTGCCGACGACCGCGGTCAGACCGATGAGGCCCTGCTCGCTGAGGATGAGCAGATACATGTTGTGGGGGGAGAGCAGGGCCTGCCGGCGGAACTCCTGGCCCGCCCCCGCCGTGTCGCTGCCGGAGGAGAGGCCGACCGAGGCGTGGGCGTCGCGGTGCGCGGGGAAGCCCTTGATGCCGACACCGGCCGAGGGCCGCTCGCGCCACATGGAGCCCGCCGCGCTCCACATGGCGTACCGGTCACTCACCGACCGGTCGGGGGCCCGCGTCACCTGGGTCACGCTGGCGGCTCGCTCGGCGATCATCTCCGAGCCGATGCCGAACCCGCCCACCAGGACCACCCCGGTGGCCGCCAGCACCGCCAGCGAGGTCAGAGCCTGACGGCGGCCCGTCAGGCAGAGAGCGACCAGAAGGGCGGCCGCCGTGGCGATCCACACCCCCCGGCTGAAGGACAGCGCGAGCGGCACGACCAGTCCGACGGCGACGACCGCCGCGCACGGCCGCAGCCAGGCCGGTGCGCCGCGGGGCGTCCGCAGCGCGAACGCGGCGGCGGCCAGCAGCCCGTACGCCACGACCGTGGCCATCCCCATGATGTCGCTGGGCCCGAACGTGCCGACCGCCCGGACCTCCTCGCCCATGTAAGAGGCGCCGGTCCCGGTGACGTACTGGTCGACGCCCACGACGCCCTGGACGAGGCCCAGGAGGACCAGCGCCCCGGCGACGATCCGGAAGCCGTGGGCGTCCTTGAGCAGGAGGCAGACGGCTGCCGGGACCAGCACGAAGACCTGGAGGTAACGGACCAGGCCCGGCAGCGCGGCGCCGGGGTCGGCCGCCGTCACCGTCGCCACCGCGAAGCCCACGGCGGGCAGTCCCAGCACCAGGGCCGCGACCCCGCTGAGCGGGCGCTGCCGGAGGTACAGCAGCCGCCCCGCACAGACCAGCACCGCGATGCCGGAGGCGATGTCGGCCGGACCCACTCCGCCGCCGAGGGCGTACGGCAGGGCGGGCAGCAGGACGGTCGCGATCAGGGGGATCAGCGGCCACCGGCTCCGCCAGCCGCCCGGGGCCGGACGCGGAACGGTACGGGCCGGGGCCCCGGGCGCCGGTGCGGTCAGGGTGGCGGCCATGGTCAGCTGCCTCCGAGCCGGAAGAAGGAGCCCACGGTCCGAGCCAGCACGCACGCGTCCTGCCACAGGGACCAGGTCTCGATGTACCGGTTGTCGAACCGGGCCCGCTCCTCGATCGAGGTGTCACCGCGCAACCCGTTCACCTGCGCCAGCCCCGTGATGCCCACCGGCATCCGGTGCCGGTCCTGGTAGCCGGGGTGGGTGCGGCTGAACTGTGCCACGAAGAAGGGGCGTTCGGGCCGGGGCCCGACCAGGCTCATATCGCCGCGCAGGACGTTCCACAGCTGCGGCAGCTCGTCCAGCGAGGTGCGGCGCAGCACCCGGCCGACGCGGCTCATCCGTCCGTCGGAGGCCACGTTCCACCGGGTAGCCGACTCCTGTGCGTCGGCGGGCCGCAGCGTACGGAACTTGAGCAGGACGAACGGGCGGCCGTGCCTGCCCACCCGCTCCTGCCGGAAGATGACGCCTGGTCCGTCCGAGAGCCGCACCGCCAGCGCGCACACCGCCATCAGCGGGGCCAGCAGCACCAGGCCGGTCCCTCCCAGGAGAGCGTCCATCGCCCGCTTCGCCGCATGGCTCACGGGCCGGTGCGTGCCGTCCTGGAGCGGGTGGGCGGCGAACCCCCACAGGTGGTCGGGGCGGCTCCCGGCGGGCCGGGTGGCGACGGCGTTGTCGCCGGTGACCAGCCACACCCGGCAGCCGTGGCCGGTGAGCAGGGCGAAGAGGGCGGCACCGTCGGGGGTGGACTCGGGCGGTGCGGTGAACACCGCGTGCCGCACGCTGTTCTGCACGACGGCCCGTCCCACCTCCTGCGGGGTGGCCAGGACCGGCAGCGGCACACCGTCCGGCCGCGCCGCGATCTCCTCGGCGGAGGCGTCGGGACCGACGGACGCGGCGACCCGGCCGACGGGGCGCAGCCCGTACCCGGGGTGGTCGTACAGCGCCGCCGTCACCTGACGGGCGACCGGGCCGTGGCCCACGATCAGCGTCGACAGCGGGTTGCGGATCGCCGCCCGGTGCCGGATCCGGTGCACCACCGCGCGCCCGGAGGCGCACAGCACGGTCTGGGCGGCCGCCCCGTACGCCAGCACCGCCCAGCCGAACGCGTGGGCCGGGGCCCAGACGTCGACGACCTCCATGGTCACGTACCACTGGAGCAGGGCGAGGCCGAGGAGCGCGGGCACTTCGGAGAGCACCGAGGGGGAGAGGCCGAGCCGGTAGAGCCCCCGGTACGCGTGGAGCAGCGCCTGCGTCACCGCCTGGACGGCGACCACGGGCCAGGGCCAGCCGGCCGGGGCGCACAGGGCGAATGTGCCGGCCAGCGCCGCCGCGTCGGCGCCGAGCAGCTGCGCGGCGGGCGCGAAGCGCGCGGCGGCGCGTCCACCGCCGAGCTCCCGCGTACCGCCGTCGCCTCTTCGCTGCGGATGAACCGTGTGAGCCTGTACGGCTGTTGCCTGGCCGGCGCCGGGGGCCGGTGCACTCTCCATCGTCATCGCTCGGTGCGCTTCCTCATCGTGGGGCCGGACAGGGACACAATTTCCTGGTAGAGACCGGCAACCGCCCCCGCGGTCCGTCGGACGTCGAACGCCGTCCGGGCATGGCGCAGGGCCCGGTGGGACACCGCCTCGCGCAGCTCCGGATCGGTGAGAAGTGCGGTGAGCGAGGCGGCGAGCGCCGCGGGGTCCTCCGGCGGTACGAGGAGGTGGTCCTCGTCGCCCGGCGGCAGGCTCTCCCGCGCCCCGCTCACATCGCTCATGACCACGGCCCGGCCGCAGGCCATGGCCTCCAGCGGGGCCAGCGCCATGCCCTCCCAGCGGGACGGCAGGACGACGACGTCGGCCGCGTGGATCCACGGCCGTACGTCGGCGCTCGCCCCGGTGAACAGGACGCCGGCCGGGGCCGCGGCCTCCAGAAAGGCCCGGTCGGGGCCGTCGCCGACCAGGGCCAGACGCGCGCCCGGCACCCGCAGCCGCCGCCAGGCGTCGAGCAGGACGTCCTGGCCCTTCTGCCGGGTCAGGCGGCCGACGCAGACGACGAGGGGAGCCGCCGGATCCACTCCGTCCAGCAAGGGCAGCGAGGCCCGGGCCATGGTGCGGTCGGCCTGCCCGCCGGGACGGAAGCGGTCGAGATCGATGCCGTTGTGGATCACCGACCAGCGGGCGGCGATACCCGCCTGCTGGCCGGTACGCCGCTCGGACTCGCTGACGCAGAGGATGTGATCGGCCCAGCGCGCCCCGAACCGCTCCCATCCCAGGGCCAGTTCGGCGGTACGGCCGTCCACGGCCTCGAAGGACCAGGCGTGCGGCTGGAACACCGTGGGCACCCGGCCCCGTACGGCGATCCGGCCCGCGAGACCGGCCTTGGCGCTGTGCGCGTGCACCACGTGCGGGCGGCAGTCGCGGACGATCCGCCGCGCGGCGGCGACCTCACCGGCCAGCCGCGGGCCCGGGGCCCGGGTGGCGGACCAGCCCCGGACCTGGGCCCCCGCGGCGGCCGCCCCGACGGCCAGCGGGCTCCCCGGCGGGCAGGCCACCACGGGCCGCAGCCCGGCGACGGTCTGGGCCCTGACGAGATCGGTGACGACCCGGGCCACTCCACCGTCCACGGGCTGAACCAAATGAAGGACCGTCAATTGTCTTTCTTCGGTACGACGCATGTGCAGCACGTACGGCTCTCTTCGCTCAATCCGGTGAGTAAAGCCGAAGTGCACTTTGGCAGACATGTGGCGAAATCGTGCGCGTGACTCGCTCATACGACCACGTGAGGATTACCCGTACGATGCCGCTGATCAGGTGGTCCGCGCGGCCGTTCCGTATCCTGGTGAAAGCACCGGAAGACGCCGGAAGTGGCCGGATCGCAGCGGGAGAAAGGCCTTCCGGCGGAGGCCGCGGCGCAATTCCGGGACGGAAGGGCGGAACTGCGCCGGTCAGGTGTCACCCCGTTCGCCGCATCTTGGCGGCGGCCGGTTGCCGCATTGGGTGGCGGCACCATCGAACTGACGGTCACGCAGTTCTATTGTCGGCAAAGGGCTCCGTGCGGGTGGCCGCGAAGGTGATGTCCTCGGCGTGGGCGGCGACCTCCACCTCATCGCCGAGGGCCCATTCCGCGACCCGGGACGCCATCGCCGCCGGAACGCTCTCACTGGTTCCCGGCGCGGCCGGGATGTCGTACGTGGCGTGCGCGTCGTGCGGCAGCACGACCCGGTACTCCAGCTCCAGCGCCCGGCGGGCGGTGGCCAGGACACACATCTCCGACATCACCCCGCACACGGCGAGCGACGCGACCCCGGCGGTCGTCAGCCGGTCCTCCAGCGTGGTGCCCTCGAAGCCGTCGTCCTCGGTCTTGCGGATCACGGTCTCGGCCGGACCGTCGGTGACCGGGAGGGACAACTCCCACCCGGGGGTGTGCGGTTCGTCGGGCTCTCCGGCCGGCCCGTCGTTCTGCAGGTGGACGATCAGCGCCCCGGCCGCCCGGGCCTGGCGGACAAGGCCGTCGACCCGGTCCAGCAGCCGGGCCGCGTCGGGCACGGGGTTGTCGCCCGCGACGAAGGCCGCCTGGAGATCCACGACGAGCAGCGCCTGTACGGGGGCGGGGTGGGGATGCATACCGGCTCCGGCCTTCGGGGGTGTCCATCCTCGCAGCCGGCGGCCCTGGGAAAGGCCGCCGGCCCCAGGTCATCCGGTGCGGTCGACGAGGAAGGGGATCAGGGTGAGCAGTTCCCCGCGCGCGCTCTCGTGGAGCTCCACCCCGTCCAGGCAGGCGCGGGCGGCCCGCAGGTGCTCCCGGGCCTCGGTGACCGTGGCCCGGCGCCCGCCTGCCTCGTCGACGAGTTCGGCCGCCCGGCGCAGCCCCGCCTCGTCGAGCGGTCCGGCCCCGGTGAGAACGGCCTCCAGCCGCCGGGCCGCCGGATGGTCGGACGCCAGAGCGGCGAGGGCCGGGAAGGTCTTCTTGAGCCGCCGCAGATCGCTGTGCACCGGCTTCCCCGTGATCTGCGGATCGCCCCAGATCCCGAGCAGGTCGTCCACCGCCTGGAAGGCCACGCCCAGATGCCGCCCCGCCCGGTCCAGTGCGTCGGCCGTGGGCGCCGGGGCCCCGGCCAGCACCGCACCGAGCGCGGCGGCGCAGCCGAGCAGGGATCCCGTCTTGTGGGTGGCCATCGTGCGGTACTCGTGCGGCAGGACCGCCTCGGGCCCCGTCCACGGCCGCGACTCGAAGAGCAGGTCCTGCGCCTGACCGTGCACCAGGTCGCCCAGCGTCCCCGACAGATGGCGCACCGCCGCCGTACCCCTCGGGCCGGGGACCTCCGCCAGGATACGGACGGCCAGCGCGAGCAGGGCGTCCCCCGCGAGGACCGCGGGTCCGGTGCCGTACGTCTTCCAGACGGTCGGGCGGCGGCGCCGGGTCTCGTCGCCGTCCATGATGTCGTCGTGGATGAGGGAGAAGGTGTGGACGAGCTCGACGGCGACCGCGCCGGTGACCCCGTCCAGGCCGCTGCCCCCGGCGGCGGCCTCCGCGCCGAGCACCGCGAGCGCCTGGCGGACCCCCTTGCCCTGCGAGCCGGGGACCGGGTCGCCCTCCACCCCGCTCCAGCCCAGCGAGAAGGCGGCCGTCTCGGCGTGCCAGGGGTGGAGCCGGCGCACCGACTCCACCAGGGCGGGCCGGACGAGTTCGCGGCACCGGTCGAGTATCTGCGGCGCGGACGCCTGACGGGTCGTGGACAGCGTCATCGGGCCTGTGCCTCCTCGTGCGCGGTGACCGGTCCGGTCCTGGGGACGGTCGCCGGCGGGCCCTCCTCGAGCTCCGCGACCGGTGCCACGCCCAGCTCGGCGTACGCCTTCTCCACCATCTCCCGGGCGTTGAGCAGCCCGATCCGGCTCAGCCTGCCCCGCAGCTCGTCCAGCTCGGAGGCCGTGGCCGCCCGGTCCCGTCCGAGCCGGGCACGCGCCTTGACCAGGCCCAGGGCCGCCAGCGCCTCGCCCCGGGGTTCGGCCATGGCGCGGAACTCCCCGAGCGCCTGCTCGTAGACCTCGCGCGCTTCCTCGTACCGTCCGGCGCGGAAGAGCACGTTGGCGCGCATCTTGTGGTTGTAGGCGAGCGCGCTGGAAAGCTTCATCTCCCGGCAGGTGACCTCGGCCTCGGCGAGCAGACCGAGTGCGCGTTCCGTCGCTCCGTCCCGGAGGGAAACGATGTCAGCGATGCCGCGCAGGGCCCAGGCCCGGCCCCGCCGGTCATCCGCGTCGCCCGCGAGGACGGCCGCCTCCTCGAACATCTCCAGGGCCGAGTCGAGCTTTCCGGTGTTGCGGTGGATCTGCGCGATGCCCTCCAGCGCCCACACCGTGTGGCGCGCCTCGCCCCGGGCGCGGGCTTCGGCGAGCAGCTGCTCGTGCAGGGTGGCGACCGTCTCGTAGTCGCCCTGGATGCGACCGGTCTCGGCCAGTCCGGCGAGCGAGTAGCCGCGAGCGACCACGTCGCCGCCGCGCTTGCCCAGCTCGGCGGCGAGCCCCAGCAGCCGGAACGCCAGGCGCAGCGAACCCCGTTGACGCGCCAGCGTCCCCCCGCTCCACAGCGCCCAGGCCATCGCCCCGGTGGCCCCGGCCGAGCGCGCGGCCCGGTAGCTGGCCTTCCACGCCCGGTCCGCCTCCTCGACCTGCCCCAGCCGGCGGTGCGCCTCGGCCACGGCGAGCCCGCTCCGCGCCACCTCCTCCTGGGAGCCGGAGAGCTCGGCCTGTTTGAGATGCCGTACGCCTTCGGCCAGTACGTCGGTGAGGGAGGCGTTCACCGACATCTTGGTGAGAGCGCCCTGGTACTCGGGCGCCAGTGCCTTGGTCTGCATGGGTGCCTTCCGCGGGGTGCCCGGGACGGACCGGTGTCCACTATGCGCCACGTGTATACATAGGGCGCATAGTTGGCCGGTTCTCCGAGCCCGGTACAGGTGGGGGCGGACGCCGCTCGTTTCCGGGCGGCGAACCGTTCTGTCAGTGATCAAGACGGCAGCGGACCGCCCGGGGTTGCTCGAACACCGCAGGACGTTCTCCGAAGGGCCCCTTGGGCGTAGCCGGACCCTCCGCTGTCAGCCGACGCGGGGCGGCTCGTGCAGGCCGAAGGGGGAGCCCTGGTCGTCGCGGCAGAGCCGGAACCGGCCGAACCGGGCGGCCGACGCGTCGTCCTCGCCCAGGTCCGTGCCCTCCACGCTGCCGCCCAGTTCACGCACCTGCGCCACCGCGGCGGCCATGTCGTCGACCCGGAAGAAGAGGTACGGGCCGCCCCCGGGATCTCCACCGTGGACACCCCCCTGCCCACTGGGGGTCCCGATCGCGTAGCCGCCCTCGCCCGAGGGGCCCGGCTCGAAGTTCCACCCGAACAAGGCACCGTAGAACGTCCGCGCCTTCTCGGGATCATCCACCCCGAGCTCGAAGAAGGAGATCTCACCGGCCATCGCGGGCACCTGCCATCTCTGCCGGGGGCCGCGCACGCCGTGCGGGGCATGCGCGCTCGGTTCCTTCCACCGTACGGCGGCGGATCCGCACGCGCAGCGCCGTCCCGGCCGCTTCCCCGGACGGCCGAACACGAAGGGCGGTGGCCCCCCGGCCAGGCTGGAATGGGCGGGTGACGGCACCCCCGGACGACTGCCTCGCACGCAACGAGTGGATCTGCGGCGCCTACCTCTCCAGCCGCCGCGAGATCCTCTGGGACGCTGCCCTCCAGCACCTCCAGCTGACCGCACTCGCCGTACTCATCGGGCTCGCCCTCGCCGTCCCGCTGGCCCTCGCCGCCCGCCGCCGGCGCTGGGCCGCCGGTCCCGTGCTGGGGCTGACGACGATCCTCTACACCATCCCTTCGCTGGCGATGTTCTCGCTGCTGCTGCCGGTGTACGGACTCTCCGCCGCGCTCGTCGTCACGGGGCTCGTCCTCTACTCGCTGACCCTGCTGGTCCGCAACATCCTCGCCGGGCTCCGGGCCGTCCCCGAGGAGACCCGGCAGGCCGCGCGCGGCATGGGGTACGGGCCGCTGCGCCTGCTGCTCGCCGTGGAACTCCCGCTGGCACTGCCCGCCGCCATGGCCGGACTGCGGATCGCCACCGTCTCCGCCGTCTCCCTCGTCACGGTGGGCGCGATCGTCGGATACGGCGGGCTCGGCAACCTCATCTACTCCGGCATGAACACCTACTTCAAGGCCCAGGTGCTGACCGCCTCCGTGCTCTGCGTCGTCATCGCCGTCGCCGCCGACCTGCTCCTCCTGGGAGCGCAGCGGCTGCTGACCCCCTGGACGCGGAGGGCGAGCGAGTCATGAAGACGCTCTTGGACACCTGGTCCTGGCTCACCACCGCCACCCACTGGTCCGGCCCCGGCGGGATCTGGAACCGCCTCGGCGAACACCTCTTCCTCACCGTCGTCTGCCTGCTCATCAGCTGCCTGATCGCCCTGCCCGTCGCCCTGGTCCTCGGCCATCTCGGCAAGGGCGGCGCGCTCGCCGTCAACATCTCCAACATCGGCCGGGCGGTGCCCACCTTCGCCGTGCTCGTCCTGCTGCTGCTCACCCCCGTGGGCACGTACGGCCAGTGGTCGACGATCATCGCGCTCGTGCTGTTCGCCGTGCCGCCGCTGCTCACCAACGCGTACGTCGGGATGCGTGAGGTGGACCGTGACGTCGTGCGGGCCGCCCGGGGGATGGGCATGGCCGGGCGCCAGATGCTGTGGAGCGTGGAGCTGCCGCTGGCCCTCCCGCTGATCCTCACGGGCGTACGGATCGCCGCCGTGCAGCTGGTCGCCACCGCCACCCTCGCCGCCCTGGCCGGCGGCGGGGGGCTGGGCCGGATCATCACCGCGGGGTTCAACCTCGCGTCCACCCCGCAGGTGGTCGCCGGGGCGATCCTGGTGGCGGTCTTCGCCCTCCTCGTCGAGAGCGTCTTCGAGGCGGGGCAGCGGATGGCACCGAGCCGGGGGAGTGAGATCGCATGACCCTCCTGATCCGCGCCCGAGCCCGCCGTGTCCTCGCCGGGCTCCTCCTGCTCGCCGCCACCGCCTGCACCACCGGCCCCAGCCTGGAGAACCAGGGCGAGATCACCGCGGCACCCGGCGACAGCAAGGAGCTGACCATCGGATCGGCCGGATTCACCGAGAGCGACCTGCTGGCCCAGGTGTACGCCCTGCTCCTGGAGCGCGCCGGATACTCCGTCGACGTCATCTCCGTGACCAACCGCGAGATCTACGAACCCGCCCTGGAGAGCGGCCAGATCGACGTCGTGCCGGAGTACGCGGCGACCTTCGCCGACTGGCTGAACGCCAAGGCCAACGGCGCCGACGCGGCCCCCGTCGGATCGCCCGACCTCGCCGCCACCATGAAGGCGCTGCGCACGCTCGCGGCCCCCCGCGGACTCACCGTGCTGGACCCCGGCCGGGCCGTCGACCAGAACGCCTTCGCGGTCGCCGCCTCCTACGCGAAGAAGCACGACCTGAATACCTTGAGCGACCTCGGCCTGGCGAAGCTCCCGGTGCGCCTCGCCGCAGGCGACGAATGCGTCCAGCGGCCGTACTGTGCACCCGGGCTGAAGAAGACGTACGGCATCGACATCGTCGCCGTCGACCCGAAGGGCGTCGGCACCACCCAGGCGAAACAGGCCGTCCAGAACGGCCAGGACCAGATGGTCCTGACCACGACCACCGACGCCACCATCGACCAGTTCGGGCTGGTCCTGCTGGCGGACGACAAGAAGCTCCAGAACGCTGACCACGTGGTCCCCGTCGTCAACCGCGCCCGCGCCGGCAGCGCAGGCGTGCGCGACGCCCTCGGCCGGCTCAACACCGTCCTGACCACGGCCGACCTGGCGTCCATGAACGAACAGGTCGACAGCTGGCGCAGGCTCCCCGAGGACGTCGCGCGCAGCTACCTCGAGTCGAAGAAGCTCATCCCGAAGGGCTGAGCACTCAACGGGAAGCCGGCGGCCACGGAACGTCCGCCAGCAGGGGCAGGATCTCGGCCTCCTCGTAGTCGAGGTGCGCGGTCAACTGCTCTGTCATCTGCGTCAGTTCGGTGCGGAACCGGTGCGGATCGGCAATGGCGACACCGGCCAGCAGTGCCGCCAGCGCCGACTGTACGGCCGCGATCGACCGGTGCTCCTCCCGGAGCCGGTCGAAGACGGGGCGGAGGTGGGGGTGGTAGCCCTCCATCACCGGGAACACATGGCCGTCCTCGCTCGTGTGGTGGAACTCCAGTGCCTGGCAGAACGCCAGGCAGCGCTGCCGGATCTGGAGGCCGAGGCCGGGAGGGGGCGGTGCTCCCGCTCCCCGTTGGGCGGCGCGGGCGGCGAAGTGCGCTTCCGTCTCCGCGTGCACCTGGGCCAGTTGGCCGCGCAGCCAGGTGTGCACCTCGGTGAGCTTGCCGGCCAGCGAGGTGATCGCGGGGGCCGGTGCCTGCGGGTCGGGGAGGTGCAGGACCACGACCGGCAGCACCCGGCCGGTCGCCGCCTGGTACTCCGCGTAGCCGGGGGCCTCGGCCACCACTCGGGCGAACAGCTCGTCGTGCGTGGATCCTTCGGCGGGTACGGCGAGGGTCTGGAACTGCTGCTCGCCCAGCTCCACTTGGACCGTCGGGCGGGCCAGGAGGTTGTGGTACCAGTCGGGGTGGTGCGGGGCGCCGAGGTTCGAGCCGACGACCAACAGCCGGTCGCCGTCGCGGACATGGCCGAGCGGGGTGGTGTGCGGCCGACCGGTGCGGGCGCCCGTGGTGGTCAGCAGAAGGAGGTCGGAGCCGGCGAAGGGGCCGCCGACCTTGCCCGCGTTGGCGCGGAACTCATCGATGACGGACTGCTGGAAGGCAGAGGGCATGGGTGTTCTGGGTCTCCCGGAAGAAGTGTGTGGATACGGCGCGGTGCGGTGTGGTGCGCGGAGTGCGGCCGACACGGCGGCACGCGCGGTCGCGAAGGCGTCGGGCGTCAGAAGCGGCGGGCGGTGAGTGGACTCATCACGTCGTCCCTGGAAGAAGGTGCTGGCTTGACCGCCGGCCGGCCCAGATCTCTTTGGCCGACGTCACGCTGCACGCGGACCATTAGAACCAGGGCGCCCGACGCTGTCAACGGGTGACCTCCCGCCCCTGCGGCCCGGGATGAGATCCTGCCCGCATGGGGATTCTGCGCAGGGCGTGCACACGCTGCACGAAACGGGGACGGCTGCGGCGCGGAGTGTGCCGCCGGTGCCGGTTGAAGGAGCACGGGGCCGACGCTGCCGACACCGGCACCGACGTGGCGGAGGTCGTGGTGGAGACCGGTGCGCTCGGGGCGGTGGGGCGCGTGTTCGGCGCGATCGTCCGCGGGCTGCTCAACTGACCGTCTGTACACGGGAGATACCGGGAGCGGCCGGCCTGTCGGGACTCGTGCCCCGGCGCCTCGGCCGCGCGCTCACGCGTCCGCCACCGAGTCGAATTCCACCTCCTCGCGCCCCACGCCCTGCGCGTCCGCGTCCACCGACCGGCGTAGCGCCTCATGGAGCTTCGCGGGCGTCAGGACCCCCAGGAACCGGGCCCCGTCCAGCACCGCAACCCACCCCGCGTCGTGCTGGAGCATCTCGCTGAACGCCTGCTTCAGCGGGGCGCCGACCGGCACCCACGCCTCCATCCGGCGGGCCAGGGCGCCCACCGTCCCCCGCTCCCCGGCGCTCCGCAGCGCGTCCGCCGACACCCAGCCGTGCAGCTCGCCCGTGCCGCTCAGCACCACCGCCCAGCGGGCCCCCGCCGCCCGCAGCCGCGCCGCCGCCACCGGCGCCGGCTCGTCCAGTCGGGCCACCGGCGGCTCCTCCAGGTCCTCCGGCTGGATCGCGGTCACCGACAGACGCTTCAGTCCCCGGTCCGAGCCGACGAACCGGGCCACGTACGGGGTCGCCGGGGTGCCGAGCACGGCGGCCGGAGTGTCCAGCTGCTCGATGCACCCCTCCCCGTACACCGCGATGCGGTCGCCCATCCGGACCGCCTCCTCGATGTCGTGCGTGACCATCAGGACCGTCTTGCGCACCCGCTTCTGGAGGGCCAGGAACTCGTTCTGCAGCCGCTCCCGCACCACCGGGTCCACCGCCCCGAACGGCTCGTCCATCAGCAGCACCGGCGGGTCCGCGGCGAGCGCCCGCGCCACGCCGACCCGCTGGCGCTGGCCGCCGGAGAGCTGCGAGGGATAGCGCGAGCCGTACGTCTTCGGGTCCAGGCCCACCAGGTCCAGCAGCTCCGCCGCCCGCTCCCGGGCCCGCGCACGCTTCCAGCCGACCAGCGCGGGGACGGTCGCGGTGTTGTCGAGGACGGTGCGGTGCGGGAAGAGGCCGACCTGCTGGATCACATAGCCGATCCGGCGGCGCAGCTTCACCGGGTCGATCCCGGCGATGTCCTCGCCGCCCACCAGGATCCTGCCCGAGGTCGGCTCGATCAGCCGGTTCACCATCATCATGGTGGTCGTCTTGCCGCAGCCGGACGGCCCGACCAGCGTCACCAGCTCACCCTCCGCGACGTCGAAGGAGAGCCCGTCGACCGCCGTCGTACCGTCCGGATAGACCTTGCCGACCTGCTCGAACCGGATCATGTGCGCACAGTAGGAGCGCGCCGGGCGCGGCGCACACGCGCCGGGACCGTCCGGGTCACCCGCCCCTTCGCCGACGGCGGCGGGCCGTGTGCTGAAGTGGGCCTTTCACCAGGACCGGCCCGGACCCCCGACACAGGAGCCCTCGTGACCAGCTACCGCCAGCCCGGCGTCGTCCTCACCGACCGGCGTTTCACCGTCCCCCTCGACCACAGCGACCCCGGCGGCGCGCAGATCGAGTTGTACGGGCGTGAGGCCGTGGCCGCCGGGCGGGCCGGTGAGGAGCTGCCCTGGCTGGTCTACCTGGAGGGCGGCCCAGGCTTCGGCGCCCGCCGGTTCGTCGGTACGGAGGCATGGCTCGGCCGGGCCCTGCGCGAGTTCCGGGTGCTCCTGCTCGACCAGCGCGGCACGGGCCTGTCCACCCCCGCCAACCGGCAGACCCTCCCGCTGCGCGGCGGCCCCCGGGAACAGGCCGACTACCTCGCCCACTTCCGCTCCGACGCCATCGTCCGGGACTGCGAGCTCATCCGGCAGCGGCTCACCGGCGGCGCCCCTTGGACGGTGCTGGGCCAGTCCTTCGGCGGGTTCTGCGCCGTCCGCTATCTCTCCTCGGCGCCCGAAGGGCTCGCGGCGGTCCTCATCACGGGCGGGCTGCCCTCGCTGGACGCCCACGCGGACGACGTCTACCGGGCCGCGTACCCCCGTATCGAACGGAAGGTCGCCGCGCACTACGCCCACTACCCGCAGGACGTCGACCGGGCCCGCGCCATCGCCGCGTACCTGGCCGAACACCGCCCCGAGAGCGCCGGCCACCGGCTGACCCCCGAACTCTTCCAGTCACTCGGCCAGATGCTGGGCGGCGGCAGCGGCAGCCACCAGCTCCATCACCTGCTGGAGAACGCGTTCGTCCGCACCCCGCACGGCACCGAGCTCTCCGACACCTTCCAGGAGGCCCTGCGCTCCGCCACCTCGTTCGCCGGGCACCCGCTCTACGCCCTGATCCACGAGGCGATCTACGGGCACGGCGAGCGAGCCACCGCCTGGTCCGCCGAGCGGGTCCGCACCGAGTTCCCACAGTTCGACGCGGCGGCGGCCCTGGCGGGCGACGGGCCGCTCCTCTTCACCGGCGAGACCATCCACCCCTGGCACTTCGACGTCGACCCGGCGCTGCGCCCGCTGCGGGAGACCGCCGAGCTCCTCGCGCAGCGCACCGGCTGGCCCGCCCTCTACGACCCCGAGCGGCTCGCCGCCAACGAGGTGCCCGTCGCCGCGGCCGTCTACCACGACGACATGTACGTGGACACCGAGCACTCGCTGCGCACAGCCGCCGCGATCCGGGGGCTGCGCACCTGGGTGACGAACGAGTACGAGCACGACGGGGTGCGCGCCGGCGGACCGCGTGTCCTGGACCGGCTGCTGGCGATGGTCAGGGACGAGGTCTGATCGCCGCGGACGTCAGCGCTGGAGCGCCTCCAGCGTGGCGTCGAGGTCCGTGGTGCCGGAGCGCGGGGCCCGGTTGTACGGCAGCTTCGACAGGGCCGAGGCCATGCCGCAGGTGTTGGTGACGGCCGAGAGGACCAGGCCCGAGCCGATCCCGGCGGAGAGCCAGCGGGCGGCCGGGAAGCGGATGCCCGCCACCAGCCCGGCCACCACCAGCGAACCGGCCGCGAGACGCACCTGGCGCTCCAGGGGCCAGACGGCCCGGGCGCCCTCGGGCCGGTCCAGGCCGCGGCCGTCACCCTCCCAGGCGGACGTGCCGCCGGTCAGCGTGGCGGCCTCGATGTCCGCGCCCGCGAGGATCTCGCAGGCCCGGGTGGAGCGGACTCCCGAGGCGCACACCACCAGCAGTGAGCCGCGGGCGGATGCGGACTTGAGGGCGGGCAGGGCGTCGGGCAGCTTGTCGAGCGGGATGTTCAGCGCGCCGGGTACGTGGCCCGCGGCGTACTCGCCGGGAGCCCGCACATCGATCACGGTGAACTCCTCCAGACGGGCTGCGGCCTGGGCGGGGGAGAGGGATGCGGGGCTGGTCACGAGCGGGGTCCTTTCGTCGACCGGGGCGGCGCGGGAGGGCTGGGACTCTACACGTGTCTCCAGCACCGGACGGTGGTCCCGCATTCCGTCCCGTACCCGGAATCCCCCCGATCACGGGCCCGCATTCCGATCCGTAACGGGCAGAGCCCCGGCCGCAGGCCCGTATTTCCGTCCCCCGAACCCGCGAAGCCCCGGCCACGGGCCCGCTCCGGTGAGCGTCGGTAGCCTGCGGTGGAGTTCCTGGGCCACCGCGACGGGGTGCTCGGGTACGGCACCGGGCCGCGTCGCCTGGACGGGCAACCGGTGGATCTTCCCGGAGCTGACCGAACAGCCCTGAGCGATGACGAGCCGGAGACGTACCGCAGGTGGGCGGGACCCTGAGCGGCAAGGCGGGATTGACAATCCCGCTTGCCGATTCTGCAATGGGCCCATGAAGGAACACGACCGGGACGACCCCGAACTCGACGCCGTACTCACCGGGGTCGGCCCCCGGCTGCGCCGCCTGCGCAAGGACCGCGGGGTCACCCTCTCCGCGCTCGCCGCGGCCACCGGCATCTCCGTCTCCACGCTCTCCCGGCTGGAGTCCGGCGGCCGCCGCCCCAGCCTGGAGCTGCTGCTCCCCATCGCCCGCGCCCACGAGGTCCCGCTCGACGACCTGGTGGGCGCCCCGCCGGTCGGGGACCCCCGGGTGCGGGCCAAGCCGATCGTGCAGCACGGCCGGACGATGCTGCCGCTGACCGCCCGGCCCGGCGGACTCCAGGCGTACAAGATGGTGCAGGAGGCGGGCAGCGGCGAGGCGCCGGAGCAGCGCACGCACGAGGGGTACGAGTGGCTGTTCGTGCTCTCCGGGAAGCTGCGGCTGCTGCTGGCCGAGCACGATCTGGTGCTGGAGCCGGGGGAGGCCGCCGAATTCGACACCCGGCTGCCCCACTGGTTCGGGCCCGCGGAGGAGAAGCCGGTGGAGTTCCTGAGCCTCTTCGGCCCGCAGGGCGAGCGGATGCATGTGAGGGCCAAGCCGAAGCGGGGGTGAGGGGGGCCGCTGCGACGGGCGGGCCGGGGTGTTCCCAGATGGGCAAGCGACCGCTTAGTATGCGCCGGAGCAGTGGTAATGCCGACAGTGGCAGCGGTTGATGCCGACAGTGTTGTGGAGGCCCCTCATGCAGGCATGGCGAGTGCACCGGAACGGCGAGCCGGGCGAGGTGATGAGCCTGGATGAGACGGACCGGCCCACCCCCGGCGACGGGCAGGCGCTCGTCCAGGTCACCGCGGCGAACGTCAACTTCCCCGACGCCCTGCTCTGCCGGGGCCGGTACCAGGTGCGGCCGCCGCTGCCGTTCACCCCGGGCGTCGAGGTGTGCGGGACGACGGAGGACGGACGGCGCGTCCTCGCCACCCCCGCCCTGCCGTACGGCGGTTTCGCCGAGTACGTCGTCGCGGACGAGGCGGCCCTGCTGCCCGCCCCCGACGCACTGGACGACGCCGAAGCGGCCGCCCTCCACATCGGCTACCAGACCGGCTGGTTCGGCCTGCACCGCCGCGCGAACCTCCAGGCGGGCGAGACCCTCCTCGTCCACGCGGCGGCGGGCGGTGTCGGCAGCGCGGCCGTCCAGCTCGGCAAGGCCGCGGGCGCCACCGTGATCGGGGTCGTCGGCGGCCCGGACAAGGCGGCCGTCGCCCGTGAGCTCGGCTGTGACCTGGTCATCGACCGTCGCGGCGAGGACATCGTCGCCGCCGTGAAGGAGGCCACCGGCGGGCGCGGCGCGGACGTCGTCTACGACCCGGTCGGCGGCGACGCGTACGCCAAGTCCGTCAAGTGCATCGCCTTCGAGGGCCGCGTCCTCGTCGTCGGCTTCGCCAGCGGTGACATCCCGACCCCGGCGCTCAACCACGCCCTGGTGAAGAACTACTCCATCGTCGGGCTGCACTGGGGCCTCTACAACGCCAAGGACCCGGCCGCCGTCCGTGCCTGCCACGACGAGCTGACCGAGCTGGCCGCCCAAGGGATCGTCAAACCCCTGATCAGTGAGCGTGTCGGGATGGCCGGAGCCGCCGAGGCCGTCCAGCGCGTCGCCGACGGCACCAGCACCGGCCGTATCGTCGTCCTGCCCGGAGGTGCCCGATGAGCCTCGCCATCGACGCCATCGAGATCCGCCGGCGCACCCGTGAGCTGCTCGCCGCCCACCCGCCCGCCACCACGGAGCGCACCGACTTCCTGAGGGCTCGGTTCGACGCGGGCCTCGCCTGGGTCCACTACCCGGTGGGCCTCGGCGGACTCGACGCGCCCCGCTCCCTCCAGCAGGTCGTCGACGCCGAACTCACCGCCGCCGACGCGCCGGACAACGACCCGCGCCGCATCGGCATCGGCCTCGGCATGGCCGCGCCCACCATCCTCGGCTTCGGCACCGACGAGCAGAAGCAGCGCTTCCTGCGCCCGCTGTGGGTGGGCGAGGAGGTCTGGTGCCAGCTCTTCAGCGAGCCCGGCGCCGGTTCCGACCTCGCGGCGCTCGCCACCCGCGCCGTCCGCGACGGCGACGCGTGGGTGGTCGACGGGCAGAAGGTCTGGACGTCCAGCGCCCACGTGGCCCGCTGGGCGATCCTCATCGCCCGCACCGATCCCGACCTTCCCAAGCACCGGGGCATCAGCTACTTCATCTGCGACATGACCGACCCCGGCGTGGACGTCCGGCCGCTGCGCCAGATCACCGGGGAGGCCGAGTTCAACGAGGTCTTCCTCTCCGGCGTACGCATTCCCGACAGCCACCGGCTCGGCCCCGTCGGCGACGGGTGGAAGGTCGCCCAGACCACGCTGATGAACGAGCGCGTCTCCATCGGCGGCTCCCGCATCCCCCGCGAGGGCGGCATGATCGGCCCGGTCTCGCAGACCTGGCGGAACCGCCCGGACCTGCGCACCCACGACACCCACCAGCGCCTGCTCACCCTCTGGGTCGAGGCCGAGGTTGCCCGGCTCACCGGGGAGCGGCTGCGTCAGCAGCTCGTCGCCGGACAGCCGGGCCCCGAGGGCTCGGGTATGAAGCTCGCCTTCGCCCGCCTCAACCAGGAGATCAGCGGCCTGGAAGTCGAACTGCTCGGCAACGAGGGCCTGTTGTACGGCGACTGGACCATGGTCCGCCCGGAACTGGTCGACTTCACCGGACGCGACGCCGGCTACCGCTACCTCCGCTCCAAGGGCAACTCCATCGAGGGCGGCACCAGCGAGGTCCTGCTGAACATCGTGGCCGAGCGCGTCCTCGGGCTGCCCGCCGAACCCCGCAACGACAAGGACGTCGCCTGGAAGGACCTGAGCCGATGACCGTGCCCACCCAGCCCCCCGCCACCCCCGACCTGCTCTACTCCCAGGACGAGGAGGATCTGCGCTCCGCCGTGCGCGCCCTCCTCGCGGACCGGGCCGACGCGCCGACGGTGATCGCGGCGACCGAGTCCGACACGCCGTACGACCCCCGGCTGTGGGAGGCGCTGGCCACCGGCATCGGCGCCGCCGGACTCCTCGTACCGGAGAAGCTCGGCGGCCAGGGCGCGTCCCACCGGGAGGCCGCCGTGGTCCTGGAGGAGCTGGGTCGCAGCGTGGCCCCCGCTCCGTACCTGACCAGCTCCGTCGTGGCCACGGAGACGCTGCTCGCGCTCGCCGGGGACGCTGGACCGGCCGCCGCACTCCTGGCCGAGCTGGCCTCCGGTGCGCGTACGGCGGTGCTCGCCGTCCCCCTCGCCATCCCGCCCGCAGGTGCGCGGGCGGCCCTCACCTCACTCGACGGCACGGTACGAGGAGTCGCCGACGCGGCTGTGGCCGACGTCCTTCTGGTGCCGACCGCCGAAGGCCTGTACGCGGTCGAGGCGACGGCCCCCGGAGTGGTGGTGGAACCCCTCGTACCGCTGGACCTGACCCGTCCCCTCGCCGCCCTCACCCTGTCCGGCGCCACCGGGACCCTGCTCGCCGACGCGGACGCGAGCACGACCGCCGTACGGCGTGGTCTGCTCGCCGGAGCCGGACTGCTCGCCTCCGAACAGCTCGGGCTCGCCGAGTGGTGCCTCACCGAGACCGTCCGGTACACCCGCGAACGCCACCAGTTCAACCGGCCCGTGGGCTCCTTCCAGTCGCTCAAGCACCGCATGGCGCAGCTCTGGCTGGAGGTCGTCTCGGCCCGCGCCGCCGCCCGCAACGCCGCCGACGCCCTGGCCACCGGCAGTCCCGACGCCCCGCTCGCGGTCGCGGTGGCCCAGGCGTACTGCTCCGGCGTCGCGGTCCACGCCGCCGAGGAGTGCGTCCAGCTCCACGGCGGGATCGGGATGACCTGGGAACACCCGGCGCACCTCTACCTCAAGCGCGCCAAGGCGGACTCGATCGCGTACGGCTCCGCGGGCAGCCATCGCGCGGCCGTCGCGGAACTGGCGGAGCTGCCGGCGCCGTAGAAGCCGGTCGGGCCAAGGCCCTGGTACCCGCGTCTCGCCTGTCGAGGCGGGGTGTACCAGGGCCTTTTACGTGCTGTTTAATTGCATACTGTTCGCAATAACAGTCGATCTTGAACAGGGATGTGCAGAGTATGACGGCCCGATCGATACGGGGGGCGGTCGCCGCCACGCTGGTGACCGCGCTGTCCCTGACCGCGGCAGCCTGCTCCGACCCGGACAGCCCCAAGGGTGGTTCCGGAACCGGGACCACCTCGGCCGTCGTCGGCATCGCCTACGAGCCCGAGAGCCTGAGCCCGCTGCTCGGCTACGGCAAGGACGGCAACTCCAAGATCTTCGACGGGCTGCTCACCCTGGACGAGGAGCTGAAGCTCCAGCCGGCCCTCGCCGCCGCACTGCCCGAGGTCAGCGAAGACGGGCTGACGTACACGTACAAGCTGCGTCAGGGCGTGAAGTTCAGCGACGGGAAGGCGTTCGGCGCCAAGGACGTCGTCTTCACCTACCGCACCATCCTCGACGCGAAGACCAACAACCCCTCGCGCACCGAGCTGGACGCCGTCAAGGACGTCACGTCGAAGGGCGAGGACACCGTCGTCTTCACGCTCAAGTACCCCTACGCGCCGTTCGCCCAGCGCACCGTCCTGCCCATCGCCCCCGAGCACATCGCGGGCAGGCAGGACGTCAACACCGGCGCCTTCACCACCCGCCCCGTCGGCACCGGGCCGTATGTCCTCACCAAGTGGTCCAAGGGCGAGAAGCTCAGCTTCACCGCCAACCCCCACTACTGGGGCGGCGAACCCGAGGTGAAGAAGTTCACCATGGCGATCATCAAGGACGACGACGTGCGCGCCACCCGGCTGCGCTCCGGCGACCTGGACGGCGCGATCCTGCCGCCCAACCTGGCCAAGGGATTCGGAGACGACAAGGGCAAGAAGACCTACGCCGCGAACAGCTACGACTACCGCACGGTGACGCTGCCCACGAACAACAAGGTCGCCGGTGACACCGCCGTGCGCCGCGCCCTCGATGTGGCGGTCGACCGTCAGACGATGGTCGACGCCATCCTCAACGGCAGCGGCAGGCCCGCCTACGGGCCGGTCCCCACCGACAGCGAGTGGTTCACCGAGGGCACCGAGCGCGAGCACGACGTCGCCGCCGCGAAGAAGATCCTGGACGAGGCCGGCTGGAAGCCCGGCAGGGACGGCGTCCGCGTGAAGGGCGGCGTGCGCGCCACGTTCCCCCTCTGGTACCTCAGCGGCGACAAGCTCCGCCAGGAGCACGCCCTCGCCTACGCCTCCGACGCCAAGAAGGCCGGCATCGACATCCGCACCGAGGCCGGGACCTGGGAGGTCATCCAGCCTCGGATGAAGCACGACGCCGTCCTTGCGGGCGGCGGCTCGCCCGCCGACCCCGACTTCGACCAGTACACCCTGCTGAAGTCCTCCCTCGCGGGCGACGGCTTCAACAACATGGCCTGGTACGACAACAAGGCCGTCGACGCGGCGATCGAGGCCGGCCGCAGGAGCGGGGACAAGGCCGAGCGGAAGAAGGCCTACGACACCGTCCAGCGCGAGCTGGTGAAGAACCCCGGCTACACCTTCCTCACCCACATCGACCACCTCTACGTCGTCGACGACCGCTTCGGCCCTCTCACCACCCAGGTCGAGCCGCATGACCACGGGCTGGCGTCCGGCCCCTGGTGGAACGTCGAGGACTGGAAGGCCGAGGGCACGGGAGGCACGAAGAAGTGAGCCCCCGCCTCCCCTGGGGGCCGATGGCACGGATGACGGGACGGCGGGCCCTGTTCGCCGTCCCGGTCCTCCTCACCGTCACCTTCGGCGTCTTCGCCGTCGCCGCCGCGTCCCCCTTCGACCCCGTCAAGGCGTACGCGGGCACCGCCGGACTCACCGCATCGCAGGAGAACCTCGACCAGCTCCGGGCCAACCTCGGCGTCGATCAGCCGCTCGTCACCCGCTGGTGGAACTGGCTGACCTCGGCGCTCCAGGGCGACCTCGGCGACTCCACCGTGATGCGTCAGCCGGTGACCGACGTGATCGTCGAACGCATGGGCTGGTCCGTCCTGCTCGCCGCCTCCGCCTTCCTGATCGCCATCCTGCTCGGCACCGGACTCGGCGTCCTCGCCGCCCGCAGGCCCGGCGGCTGGCTCGACCGGGCCGTCAGCTCCGCCGCGTACACCCTGGAAGCCGCCCCCGCCTTCTGGCTCGGCCTCCTCGCGATCTGGCTCTTCGCCCTGAAGCTGGACCTCCTCCCGGCCGGCGGGCTCACCGACGCCGCCAGCGAGACCGTCACCTTCGGCCAGGTCGCCTCCCACCTGGTGCTCCCGGCCGCGGTGCTCGGGATCTCCCAGCTGCCGTGGTTCTTCCTGTACGTACGCCAAGGGGTCACCGACGCACTCGCCGAGGACCCGGTGCGCGGGGCGCGCGCCCGCGGGCTGAGCGAGCGCACGGTGCTCCTCGGCCACGCCCTGCGCTCCGGGATGCTGCCGATGCTCACGCTGATCGGCTCCCGCGTCCCGGAACTCATCACCGGGGCGCTCCTCATCGAGACGGTCTTCAGCTGGCCCGGCATCGCCGCGGCCACCGTGGAGGCCGCCACCTCGGTCGACTTCTCCCTGCTCGCAGCGCTCACGGTGCTCGCCACCGCCGCCGTCCTGTTCGGCAACCTGCTCTCCGACCTGCTGTACGGGCTGGCCGACCCCCGGGTGGCTTTCGATGGCTGAGACCGCGCTCGCCCTCCCGGGCCGCACCACCCGCCGTATCCGTATCGCCACCTCCGCGACCATCGTCGTGGCCGTCGTGCTCGCCGTCCTGGTCGTGCCGCCGCTGGCCCAGCTCGACCAGCAGGCCGTCGACCTGTCCGACAAGCTCCACCCACCGTCCTGGGCGCACCCCTTCGGCACCGACGACGTCGGCCGCGACCTGCTGCTGCGCTGTGTCTACGGGCTCCGCGTCTCGCTGCTCGTCGGACTGGTCGCGGCCCTCACCGCCACCGTCATCGGCACGGCGATCGGCGCCCTCGCGGCGGCCTTCGGAGGCTGGACCGACCGGATCGTGATGCGGCTCGTCGACACCTTCTCCTCCGTGCCGCACCTGCTGCTCGGGATCTTCATCGTGGCGATGTTCCGGCCGGGAGTCTGGCCGGTGATCATCTCGGTGGCCCTCACCCACTGGCTCTCCACCGCCCGGATCGTCCGCTCCGAAGTGCTCTCGCTGCGCTCGCGCCCCTTCATCGACGCGGCCGTCTCCGGTGGCGCCTCGCGGGGCCGGGTCATCGTGCGGCACCTGCTCCCCGGGGTGCTCCCGCAGGCCGGGCTGGCGGCGGTCCTCATGGTGCCGCACGCCATGTGGCACGAGTCCGCGCTCTCCTTCCTCGGGCTCGGCCTCCCCGCCCACCAGGCCAGCCTCGGCAACCTCGTCCAGTCCGCGCGCGGTTCGCTGCTCGCGGGGGACTGGTGGCCGACGCTCTTTCCCGGCCTCTTCCTGATCATCCCGACGCTCGCCCTGGCGGGGATCGCCGGAGCCTGGCGGGACCGGATCAACCCGCGCCGGAAATCGGAGCTGATGCTGTGAACCGCGCCCACGCCGTCCTCGATGTCCAGGACCTCTCCGTACGCTTCCGGATGCGCGGCGGCCGGGACATCGCCGCCGTCACCGACGCCCGGTTCTCCGTCGCGCCGGGGGAGTGCCTCGCCCTGGTCGGCGAGAGCGGCTGCGGCAAGTCGGTGCTCGCCTCCGCCCTGCTCGGCCTCCTCCCCGCCAACGCGCAGACCACCGGCAGCGCGGTGCTCGGCGGGGACGTCGACCTGCTGACGGCGGGGGAGCGGACTCTCGCCCGTACGGTACGGGGACGGCGCATCGGCCTCGTACCGCAGAGCCCCGCCGCCCACCTCACGCCTGTGCGCACCGTCCGCGCCCAACTGGAGGAGACCCTGCGCGAGCTGACGGGTGCGCGCGGGCCCGCCGCCGTACGGGAGGCGGCCGCCCGGGCCTCGTTCCCGGCCGACCACCTCGACCGATACCCGCACGAGCTCTCCGGCGGCCTCGCCCAGCGCGCCGCCACCGCCCTCGCCCTGATAGGCGACGCGCCGCTGCTCCTCGCGGACGAGCCGACCACCGGACTCGACCGGGACCTGGTGGAGCGGACCGTCGACGAACTCCGCCGCCACACCGACGAGGGCCGGGCGCTGCTGATCATCACCCACGACCTGGCGGCGGCCGAACGGATCGCGGACCGGGTCGCCGTGATGTACGCCGGCCGGATCGTCGAGATCGCCGACGCGGGCTCCTTCTTCGGCGCACCCGGCCCTCGCCACCCGTACGCCAAAGGGCTGCTGGACGCCCTGCCCGAACGGGACTTCGCCCCCATCCAGGGGATGCCGCCCGAGCTCGGCTCGCTGCCCGAGGGCTGTGCTTTCGCCGCCCGGTGCGCCCGCGCCGACGCCCGCTGCACCGCCGAACGCCCCGCCTTCGACGGCGGCCTCGCCTGCCACCACGGGCTGACCGGCAGCCCGCAGTCCCTCACGAAGGCGGCCGCCGATGCTTGAGCTGACCCGTATCACCGCCGGGTACGACCGCCGCGCCCCGGTCGTCCGCGATGTCTCCCTGAGCGTCGGGCACGGCGAGGCGGTGGGGCTCCTGGGGCCCAGCGGCTGCGGCAAGTCCACCCTGGCCAAGGTCGCCGCCCTCCTGCACCGCCCGGACGCCGGAACCGTGACCCTCGACGGAACGGTCGTACGCGGCTGGCGGCACCGCGCCCCGCAGGAGCAGCGCACGGCCGTGGGCGTCGTCTTCCAGCAGCCCCGGCTCTCCGCCGACCCCCGCCTCAGCCTGCGCGAACTGATCGCCCAGCCGCTCCGGTCCACCGGCCGCCGCCGCGAGGTCCCGGCCCGGGTGGCGGAACTGGCCCCGCTGGTCGGCCTCTCCGAGGAGCTGCTGGAGCGCCGCCCGCACGCGGTGAGCGACGGACAGCTCCAGCGGGCCTGCCTGGCGCGGGCACTCGTGCTGCGGCCGGGGCTGCTGATCTGCGACGAGATGACGGCGATGCTCGACGCCTCGACGACGGCCGCCCTGGTCGCCGTGGTGGAGACCTACCGCGCGGAGTCCGGAGCCGCCCTCCTGGCCGTCGGCCACGACCGGGTCCTCCTGGAACGCTGGTGCGACCGGACGGTCCGGTGGGGCGAGCGGGCCGTGGAGCGTGTCCCGGCGAGGTGACGGGGGCGGTCAGCGCGTCCCCGGAGGGGATGTACGGAACGCGGTCCACGCGTCCGGCGGCAGCTCGGCGGGTGCGGATCCGCGGCGGGAAGGCCTGAGAAGCCGCTGACAGCTTATCAAGCGTCGACCGGCGGGCGACGATCACGCCAACGATTGGCAGGTACCTGACGATCTTTGGGAGGTCGGCCCCATACTCGTCGCGTCCGGCTCACCCCGGGCCCCTCCGCCCGGCCGACCGCTTCTGGGAGCCCCCATGACTGCTCCGTCAGCCCCTTCAGGCCTTTCGGCTCCGACTCGCCGTCGGGCCCTCACGGTCACTCTCGCCACCGCGGCCGCGGTGGTGGCCGTGCCCGCCGCCGCCGCAGCCTCCCCGGCCGCCACCACCCGCCCGCCCCGCCCGCGCCCTCTGCGTCACGCCCACGCGCACAACGACTACCTGCACCCGCGTCCGCTCCACGACGCCCTCGCGCACGGCTTCACCAGCGTCGAGGCCGACATCTTCCTCGTCGACGGCGAGCTGCTCGTCGCCCACGACCCCGCCGGGCTCGACCCGCGACGCACCCTCGCCGGCCTCTACCTCGAACCGTTACGCGCCCTGGTCCGGGCGGGACACGGCAGCGTGCACCCGCACCACCGCCCGCCCCTGCAACTGCTCGTCGACATCAAGGCCGACGGTGTCGCCGCCTACCGCGAACTCGACCGGCAGCTCGCCCGCTACCGGCCCCTGTTCACCCGTTACCACCACGGCCGGGTCCGCCCCGGTGCGGTCACCGCCGTCATCTCCGGCGACCGCGCCGCCCGGGCGCCGATGGAGGCCCAGCGCACCCGCCTCGCCTTCTACGACGGACGCCTTGACGACCTCGGTACCGCATCGCCCGCCTCCTTCACCCCGCTGATCAGCGCGAACTGGACCCAGACCTTCGGCTGGCTCGGTGCCGGGCCCTTCCCCCGCGCCGAGCGCAACCGGCTCCGTACCCTCGTCTCGACCGCCCACCGCGAGGGCCGCCGCATCCGCTTCTGGGCCACCCCCGACCTGCCGGGACCCGAGCGCGAGGCCGTCTGGAGCGAGCTCCTGGCCGCCGGGGTCGACCACCTCAACACCGACGACCTGGCCGGGCTCGAACACTTCCTGCGCGCGCGGACGGACGTGGCCCCGACCCCGTAACACAGTGCAGCCCGGGAGTACCCGTTCGGCGGACACGCCAGTGCGCCGAACGGCCGCCCCACTGCGCCACACTGGCGGCCGAATGCCGCAAATCCGGCGCGGCGGAGGAGGCTGGCCATGGTCATTTCGATCTCACTGGTGGTGCTGCTGACGATCCTGGCGGTGATCTTCCTCCGCAGCGGCGGGCTGAAGCTCTCGCATGCGATCGTCTGTGCCCTGCTGGGCTTCCTGCTGGCCAGTACGAGCATGGCGCCGACCATCCACGACGGGATCGGCGCCACCGCCAACCTGGTCAGCGGCCTGCATCCCTGATTCCCTCCGCCGAGCCGCCCAGGCGGGACCGTCCACGCGGTGCCCGGCCATCCCGCACAATGGGCAGATGTCCTTTCCGCCCCCCGGACGGCACTCGGGCGCCGCCCACCACGAGTACTGCAACACCGGCCTCTGCTGCCGGTGCCAGATGCGCACCTGGACGACGAAGGCAGGTGGCGAACGGCTCTGCGGGCCGTGCGCGGCCTGCTGCCAGGAGTGCGGCCGGGCGCCCGCGCCCCACCTGGACGGGCTCGACGGCGGGCTGTGCGCCGAATGCCGCGGCCTCTGCGAGCGCTGCCACGCCCACAAGCGGCCCGACGGGTCCTGCGCCTGCGACCGCTGGCGGGAGAACGCCAAGAGCAACCCGCGCGGCTATGTCCTCCAGGCGCTGCCGCAGCAGCTCCTCCAGGCGCTCGGCGGCCGGGTTCCGAGCACCGTCCACGACCTGATCCACGACGAGCTGGGCCGCAACCGCAGTGCCGGTCTCCTCCGGGAGCGCATCGAACGCCGCTGGAACCTGCGCTGGGCCCACGCCCTCAACGAGAAGGACGAGGACGGCCGCCGACGCTGGAGCGCCCAGGACATCGCCGAGCAGCTGCTGATGCCCGGTTCCTGTTCCGACCCCGAGTGCGAGGACGGCCACCTCGCCACGACCGACGCCCCGTGCCCCCGCTGCCGGCAGCCCCTGCACCGCTTCGTCACCTCGGTCGCCGACCACACCGCGACCCCGGAGCACGCCCACGCGGCGGCGGCCCGGATCCGCCGGGCGATGCTGGAGAACCGCTCGCGCAAGAAGCTCCCGCCGCGCGGACGGACGAGCGGACAGCGAACAGACGAGCGGTAGCGGACAGGCGGCGCTGGAGCGGCGTACGGGGGGTCTTCAACGGCATCGTGGCGGTGCGCGACACCGGCTGAGCACCGCGGAAGCACATGGCCGCCGCACAGAAGTGCACTCCACCGCACGTGGTGACCGGTGCGCACGCCCTATGCTCGCGGCCATGGAGCAACGGGAAGTCGTGAAGCGCGTGATCGGCATCCTCACAGAGGCGCGCGAAATGCAGCGCCTGCTGGAGGCGGACCTCGAACGGGAAGATCTGGACGCGGGAGCGGGCGCCGTCACCGCCCTGCTGAACGAGACGATGCCCCACATCGCCATCCCGGACGATTTCTCCGTCGAGGAGGTGGTGACCGTCGTCGGGCGCGAGGTCGGCGGCGCGGTGGAGCAACTCGTGAGCGCCTTCACGCTCGCTTTCACGATGCTGGCGCAGGTGCACGACTCCGGGCAGACGGACGTCTCGTCGGCCGATGTCCTGCAGGACCTGGCGCTGCGGGTCGAGGCCGGCGGGCCCGAGGACGAGGACGACGGTCCAGTGCTCTAGAGCCTGCGGCGGAGGCTTCCTGCTTTCTGCGGCGCGCGTGGGCATAGTGGAGGGAGAAGCGTGAATCTCCTCGCGGTACGGAGGCAGCTGTGGGCAAGAGCACTGACATGGCCCGCGCCAAGGCGCGCCGGCTGAAAGGCATGAAGAAGGAGTCGGACGGCATCGCCCTCGGCGACGAGCGGATGAAGGCCGAAGGAAGGCGGGAGCGGGAGGCGGCCCGCCGGGAGGAAGAGCGGGCCCGCGCACTGCGGGAGGCCTCCGGCCACTGAGGTGGCGGGGCATCTCCGCGCACGGCACGGCGCCCCCGCGCCCGCCTCCCCGCGCACCGGGGCGGCTCTTCGCGTACGGGCGGTGCCCCCTCGACGTACTGACGGCGAGCCGCCTCAGCGGGCCCGTGCCGCCTCCGTGACCGCGTCCACGATGTCCTTGTCCAGGGCAGCCCGCACGAGCGCGGCGGCGAACCTCGCGTCATCGTGTCCGCGCGCCGCCCGGGCCAGCGTGCCGGGGGAGGTGGGCAGGCCCAGCCGCTCGGCCCCTTGCAGCGCCTTCGCCCCCAGCCAGGGGCCGGTCTCCGGCCAGAGGGACTGCACCTCGCGTACGAAGATGTCGGCCCCGGCCGGTCCGATGCCCGGCGCGCGCCGCAGCCCCTCCACCAGCCGGTCCCGGTCCCCGTCGGCCTCCTCGCGCAGCCGGCGCAGATCACCCCGCCAGGTGTCCAGGACGAGCTGGGCACCTTCACCGAGCTGGGTGGCGGTGCGCTCGTCGTAACGCCGGTAGTGGCCTTCCCCCAACGCGTCCACCCGCTGCTGCCAGGTGGCGTCCACCATCTGGCGCGGAGTGCGCATGCCGTGGTCGAAGAGGGCCCGGGCGGCTGCGACGGCCACCGAGGCGCGGATACGGGCGGACAGCAGGAGGCTCAGCACCAGGAGCTGGTACAGCGGCTGCGGGGTGTCCTTGAGCCGGATGCCCGCCTCCTCCGCGTACGTCCGGCCGCACTCCTCCACCAGCGCGTCGGCGATCCGACGTGCCGAAGGCGGTTTCCTCCCGCTCACGCCAGACCGAAGACCCGTGCGGCGAAGAACCCGGCGACCAGCAGCGCGCCGAGCACGATGAGGCCGATCCAGACGGCCGGGTGCTCCCAGACACCGCCGTCCGGGCGCTCCTCGTGGGCATCGCCGATGGAGCCCTCGGCGGGGGGCGTCTCTGTGGGGGGATTCACGAGAACAGCCATGTATCCAGAGTCCCTCGGTAGCGGCTCGCGCGCATGCCGGACCCCTTTCCGCCGCCGGGACAGGGCCGTACGGAGGCACCCCGGGCGCGGAGCGCTGCGCGCGGGGAAAACGGGGCACCGTCAAGGAATGCCCGCCGTTTCCGCGCCCGTCATCAAGCTCGTGCAGCGCACCACCGAGCCCGCGGGGGTACAGACGCTGCGCTCGACCGCGGCCGCCGTCATCGCCTACTCCGTGGCCGTGTGGGCCCTGCCCGAACCGGCTCCGCTGACCGCTCCCCTCACGGCGCTCCTGGTCGTGCAGGTGACCCTCTACGCCACCCTCACCACCGGCATCCGGCGCGTGAACTCCGTCATCGTCGGCGTGCTCATCGCCATCGCCTTCAGCTCCCTGGTGGGGCTGAGCTGGTGGAGCCTCGGCCTGACCATCTTCACCTCGCTGCTGATCGGGCGGCTGGTGCGGGTCAACGAGTTCGTACCCGAGGTGGCGATCAGCGCGATGCTCGTGCTCGGCGTCTCCCAGGTCGCCGACACCGCCTGGGACCGGGTCTGGGAGACGCTCATCGGGGCGGTGGTCGGGCTGCTGTTCAACCTGGTCTTCGCCCCGCCCGTCTGGGTGGCGTCGGCGGGCTCCTCCATCGGCTCCCTGGCCGGCCGGATGGGCACCATGCTCCGCAGCATGGGCGAGGAGGTGGTCGGGAACAATCCCGTCTCCCGGGCGGCGGCCCGGCTCCACGAGGCCCGCAGGCTCGACCACGACATCGTCGAGGTCGACGCCTCGCTCCGCCAGGCGGAGGAAAGTCTTACCCTCAACCCCAGGGTGAGACAAGGGCTGCTCTACCGGGTGGTCCTGCGCACCGGACTCGACACCCTGGAGATCTGCGCGGTCGTGCTGCGGGTCCTGTCCCGCACCCTCACCGACCTGGCGAAGGCCCGCGTGGAGGAGACGCTGTTCCCGGCCGATGTGGCGGGCCTGCTCCAGGAGCTGTTCGGCCGGCTCGCCGACGCCATCGAGAGCTTCGCCGAACTCGTCACCGCCCCCCTCGCCGCCGACGGAGAGGCGGCGGAGGACCGGCTCGCCGAAGCGCTCGCCCGCAGCCGCGCCACCCGCGATCTGGTGGCCGACCTGCTGCTGGAGGACGTCCAGGAGCACCCGCGCCAGTGGCAGCTGCACGGGGCGCTGCTCGCCGAGATCGACCGGGTGCTCGCCGAGCTCGACATCGACGAACGGACGAAGCGGCTGGGCGAGGAGCTGGACCGGCGCGCCTCCGAGGCCCACGAGCGGCACCCCCGGGTGCGCGCGGTGGTGCGGCGGCTGAGCCGGGCCGCCACGTGAATCGCTCACCGCGGGGTACGCGGGATGCGGAAGCCTCCGGTCGCTGGTTCGCTGGAGGCAGTGGTCCCCCCCGGTCCAAGGAGTGGTGATGAGCGGTTCGGACGAGCCCGCCGACCTGGCGCGGCAGATGCGTGAGAAGGCCCAGCAGCTCGCCGAGGCGGCGGAACGCGCGACAGACCCGCAGGAACGGCAGCGGCTGGAGAAGAAGTCCCGGACGATCCGGGACCGGAGCGAACAGCAGAGCGGTATGGCCGCCGGGGACATCTACCCCCAGAAGTAGGCGGCCCGGCAGTACCGGCAGTACCGGCCCCCACGCGAGGGCCCCGCCCGCCCCGGCCCGTGAGCGGGGCGGGCGGCCCCGTGCGCCGTCACCCCGCCCACTCCAGCAGCCGCTCCACCGGCCAGGTGGTCACCACCCGCTCCGCCGGTACGCCGCACTCCTCGGCCCGTGCACAGCCGTTGATCTGCCAGTCCAGCTGGCCGGGGGCGTGCGCGTCGGTGTCGATGGCGAAGAGGGTGCCCGCCTCCACGGCCTTGCTCAGCAGCCGGCGGGGCGGGTCCAGCCGCTCCGGCCGGCAGTTGATCTCCACAGCCGTCCCCGCCTCGGCGCAGGCGGCGAAGACCCGGTCCGCGTCGAACCGCGACTGCGGCCTGCCGCGCCCCGACAGCAGACGGCCCGTGCAGTGGCCCAGCACATTCGCCTGCGGATGACGGACGGCCGCCTCCAGGCGCCGGGTCATCGGGGCCGGGTCCATCCGCAGCTTGGAGTGGACGGAAACGACCACCACGTCCAGCCGCTCCAGCAACTCCGGCTCCTGGTCCAGCGAACCGTCCGGCAGGATGTCGCACTCGATCCCGGTCAGCAGGCGGAACGGCGCCCACTCCTCGTTGAGCCGTGCCACCACCGCCAGCTGCTCCCGCAGCCGCTCGGGTGACAGGCCCTTGGCCACCGTCAGCCGGGGCGAGTGGTCGGTGAGCACCGCCCACTCATGTCCCAGCTCCAACGCCGTGCGGCCCATCTCCTCGATCGGGCTGCCGCCGTCCGACCAGTCGGAGTGGAGATGGCAGTCGCCCCGCAGCCGGGACAGGAGTTCTTGGCCCCCCTCCGGCGCGGGCTCGGCGGAGGCCTCCTCCTCCAGCCGCTCCAGGTAGCCGGGCACCTCACCCGCTTGGGCCTCCCGGATCACCTGTGCGGTCCGGGGGCCGATCCCGGAGACCCGCTCCAGGGTCCCCGCGGCCACCCGCTCGGCCGCCTCCCCGGGCTCCATCGCGTCCACCACCTCGGCGGCCGTCCGGAAGGCCTTCACTCGGTAAGTGGCGGCCTGCGAGCGCTCCAGCAGGAACGCGGTACGCCGCAGAGCGGTGACGGGGTCCATCGGCACCTCCAGGTGGGAGCGTCGGCCGCCCGCAGGTCACCCGTCCGGGCCGCCCGTCCCCAGGATGGCCGCAGCGGCGCCAGGACGGCCACCGCACCGCCGTCACCCGGAGCCGGACGATCCACCCGCTCCCTCAGGCTCCGCCACCCAGCGCCGGGCCCCGTAGTCGTAGTCGTGGACGGGCCGCCCCGGCGCCCCGCTCGTACGGAACGGGCGCCCGCCGTCGTCGATCCGCACCGTGCCGGACCGTCCCCCGCCGCTCCACCGCAGCTCAGCGACCCAGTCGCAGGCGCACCGGGCCGTACGCCCGGTGACGAGGAAGACCTCGGGGTCCGAGGCCGAGACCCGGTACGGGAAGGAGACCGGCGCGATGGGCTCACCCGTGTCGTTGCCCGGCACCGACCGGGCCACCGGACGCTCCGCGTCGAGATCGACGTCGAACATCCGCGGGGTGAGCGCCCCGCCGCAACCGGAACTCATCCGGTGGACCCGCCCCCCCCGGCGGGCTCCCGCCGCGCCACCACCCGGATTCGCAGCGCTTCCAGGACCACCGCCCGCTCGCCCGTGCCCTGGAGGGTGATCCGTACGCCGGTCTCACCCGCGTGCACCGCGCCGAGCGCCTTCGCCCAGGGCTCCGCGTCGGCCTCGGCCGGTGGCGGCGGGACGGCGCCCGGGGGACGGGCGATGAGGTAGGCGTGCCCGCAGCCGTACCGCCAGACGTGGTCGTCGGTGGTCCAGGTGAACGGGGGAGCGGCGGGCCGCGCCACCGGTGGCTGCCGTTCGGGGCGCTCCGGCCGCGTGGGCCCGCCGAAGGCCGCGATCAGGGCGAGCGCCAGGGCGGCGACGGCCGCGCAGTCGGCCAGGGCCGGCGCCCACCGGCGTACGACGGGTGAGGGGAGCGTCGAGGGCGCGGGCACGGGCGGGGCCCCGTCGCGGTGCGTGGAGGTGGCCACGGGCGGAACGGAACCGCCGAGGGCCTTTGTACCGGGCGTGCCCGGGCCCCTGCCCGCTTTCGCGTCCGCCCGCGCCCCGGCGGCCGGGGCGAGTGCCCTTTCCGCGTCTCCTCCGGCTTCGGCGACCGGGGCCGCCACCGCCTCCGCGCTTCCCCCTGTCTCGTCGGCCGGGACCCCCGCCGCGCCCGCCTCCTGCCGCTCCACCCGTTCCGCGTCCGCCCGCAGCCACAGCCGGTGCAGTGCCTGCCGTTCCTCGGCGGTGCGGCCGCACAGCCGTGCCAGCCGCTCCACCGGGGCGAACTCCGCCGGCACGGTCTGCCCGGTGCAGTACCGGTGGAGCGTCGAGCCGCTGACTCCGATCCGCCGGGCGAGGGCCGCGTACGTCCGGCCCGAGCCCGCCCGCAGCTCCCGCAACCGGTCCGCCAGCACCTCCCGCGCGAGCTCCTCGCCCGTTCCGCCGTCACCCGACACCCGCTCGACCTCCCCCGGCCGTTCCACCAAGGCGTTCCACCCCACCGAGAACACCCACGTCACCGGAGGTGGGACGGTTCCAGGGCCGCCGGAACCCGTGTCGTGCTTGTCGCCGTCGGGAGGCCCGCCCCAGGCTGGTGCCGTTCCACCGACCCGACCGCTCGACCACCTGAACGGGGATCACCACCATGCGCACCACCCGCACGATCCGCACCGCACTCCTGACCGCCGCGGTCGCGGGCCTCGCCGCCACCGCACTGCCCACGGCACCCGCGTCCGCCGCCCCCGCCGCGCCGAAGTTCCTCTCCGCCGGGCAGTGGCCCGCCTCCCTCACCCCGTGGACCGGCGGGCCGGTGCAGAAGGGCCTGCCCGAGGACGGCTCCGCCTGCACGGCGGGAACCATCCCGGCCGAGGGCACCCGCCACCGGGACTTCCGTACCGAGCTGGACACCGGCGCCCGCCAGACCATCACCGTCGCCCCCACCACCGCGAAGGCGAAGGCGCTCGCCGCCGGGCTGCGGACCGCGCTGGCGACCTGCCTCGACCGGCTGAAGGAGCAGGAGCCCGGCCTCGAGGGCGTCAGCCGCTACCACGGCCGGGTGAACGTGGAGGAGGGCGCGCACGTCTACAGCATCGACACGTCCTACCCGGAGGTCGGCTCCACCGACATCGGCCTCCACTCCGTCGGCCGGGACGGCCGAACGGTGACCGTCCTGGAGTGGGGACAGCTGGGTGACCTGGACGGCGCCCCGCTGAAGGGATTCAGGAAGACGACCGGCACCGCCGTCGCCAAGCTGCACTGAGACCGCGTCGGCGGAGCGGCCGGCACGGGGTTCCGGCCGCTCCGCCGACGTGCGCTGCCCCCGCTGCGGGGAGCATGCTGGCTGTGTGACCCGGCACGATGCGACCCGGCCCACCCCGTCCCCCGGAAGCGGGGCCGCGGCCGGGCGAGACGGCGGCGGCCGAGTACCGGACGAGCTGTCCCTCGTACTCGCGCAGGGGGTGGTCAGCGCCGTCGAGGCCGCCGGGGGATACGCGGGAGGCATCTACCTCCGCTCCGGGACGCCCGGGCTGCTGCGCCTCGCCGTCCTCGCCGGGCTGCCGGGGCCGCTGTTCCGGCCCTGGTGGCGGATGCACGTGAACCGGCCGTTCCCGGTCTCCGAGGCCTACCGCTCCGGGCGGCCCGTGCTGCTCGCCGACGCGGAGGAGGGCATGCGGCGGTTTCCCCAGCTGATGGCGGGGCTGCCGTTCCCGTTCGGCTCGCTGTGGGTCCCGATCACCGGCCCGCAGGGCAGCATGGGGGTGATGGCCGTCCTGCGGTCGGCCACCCCGGGCGAGGAGATCGCTCCCTCCGACGGGGAGCGGCTGCTGCGCCTGGGCCACCGCCTCGGGGCCGCGCTCGACGATCTGGAGTCGCGGTCCCTCCCCGTCGTCTGGGAGAAGGAGCCGATCCCCGTCCAGCTGCCGGCCGCCCCCGCGCCCCCGGTGCGGGTCGGCAGCTTCGACTGGGACCTCCACTCCGGGGGCCTCACCGCGGACGACGACCTGTGCGCGATCTTCGGGACCGAGCCGGCGAAGTTCCCCGGCACCGTCGACGCCCTCGCCGAGCGCCTCGTACCGGAGGACGTGTACGGGCTGTGGGCCCTGGCCCGGCAGGCGGTGGAGTCCGCCGATCCGGTGGCCCGCCGGATGCGGCTGCGCGGCCCCGACGGCCGATACCACCTGCTGGAGCTCTCCGGCCGCTGGACCCACCCGGACGGGGAGAGCGCCGAGAGCCATCTGACGGGCTTCGTCGTCGACTTCGGCGCGGGACCCGTCATCGCGGAGGCGGCGGACCGGTTGCCCCGGGGGATCATCTCCCTGGACCGGATCGGGCGCATCACGTACGCCAACGCGCTCGCGGAGGAGCTGCTGGACCTCCCCCGCGCCGAGCTGGTGGGCCACGTCGTGTGGGAGGTCCTGCCGTGGTTCGGGCATCCGGCGTACGAGGACCACTGCCGGGCGGCCCTGATCTCCGACGAACCCGTCCACTTCCTCGCGCGGCGGGCCCCGTCCGTCTGGCTCTCGGTCTCGCTGTACCCGGGCCACGACGGGCTGAGCGCGGTGTTCCAGGCCACGGAACGGCCGGCGTACGTGCCCGGCTCCGTCACCGCGCCCGGGCTGGGCATCGGCTCCACCGCCGACCGGTCCTCCGCCCTCTACCGTCCGGTGGCTCTGGCCATCGCCCTCACCGAGGCGGTCACGGCCCGTCAGGTCTCCGCCGTGGTCACCGAGGAGCTGCTGCCCGCGTTCGGCGGCCGGCAGCTCGCCATCTACCTGCTGAGCGAACGTCACCTCCACCTCGCCTGGGAGACGGGGTTCCCCAAGGGGTTCCTCGACCGCTTCGACGGGGTCGGGCTCGACGTCTCCATCCCCGGCGTGGAGACTCTGACCACCGGCCGCCCGATCTTCTTCGAGTCCATGCAGCGCCTCGCCGACGCGTACCCGGGCATCCCGATGGAGACGGACGTCGGTGCGCGCGCCTTCCTCCCGCTGATCGCGTCGGGGCGGCCCGTCGGCTCGTGCATCCTCGGCTTCGACCGGCCCCGCGGGTTCAGCCCGGAGGAGCGCACCGTCCTGACCGCCCTGGCCGGGCTCATCGCCCAGGCCCTGCAACGTGCCCAGCGGTACGACAGCGAGTCGGCGCTGGCCCGGGGGCTCCAGGACGCCCTGCTGCCGCACCGGCTTCCGGAGGTCGACGGGGTCGACACCCTCGGGCGCTACCTCTCCGGCACGCAGGACATGGAGGTGGGCGGCGACTGGTACGACGTCATCGAGACCGGCCACGAACTCGCCCTGGTCATCGGCGACGTCCAGGGGCACGGTGTCGCGGCTGCCGCCACCATGGGGCAACTACGCAGCGCGGTACGGGCGTTCGCTCTCAGCAACCATGACCCGCAGGAGGTGATGAGCGGCACCAACCGGCTGCTCATCGATCTCGACCCGGGACAGTTCGCCAGCTGCTGCTACATCGCGCTGGACCCGCTCACGGGACGGGCCCGTGCCGTACGGGCGGGGCACCCGCAGCCGGTGCTGCGGCACCCCGACGGCCGGACCGAGGTGCTGGACCTGGCCGGCGGCATCGTGCTCGGCATCGACGGGCAGGCGACGTACCCCGTGACGGAGCTGCAACTCGATCCGGGTGACATGCTCGCCCTGTTCACCGACGGGCTCATCGAACGCCCCGGGACCGATATCGACGAGGGCATCGAACGGCTGCGGGCCACCATCGCCGGGAGCGGCCCGGTCCCGCTGGCCGAGATGGCGAACCGGGTGATCGGGGAGGCCCGGCAGGCCACCGACCGGCCCGACGACATCGCGCTCCTGGTCGCCGCCCGCTGGACGAACCTCCCGGAGAAGGCGCCGCAGCCGTCCCGTGAGACCGCCCCGCCGGACCTGTGGCGGACGTTCCGCGGGCCGGGCCCGGGAGGCACGACGAGTGCGCCGGACCCGGCCTGAGCGGTGAAGGTCCTGATCAGGCGCCGGAGGCCTCCAGCATGCCCTCGCGCTCCACGACCTTGATGCGCTCACGGCCCTGGGCCGCACCGAGCGCCTGCTCGTGGGCGTCCAGCTTGTGCCAGCCCTCCCACGTCGTGTAGCGGACGTTGCGGCTCTCTAGGAAGGCCTCCACGGCCTCCGGGGCGGGCGTCGCCGGCTCGGGCAGCCGGCCGGCGGCGCGGTCCTCCAGGAGGCAGGCGACCGTCTCGTTGGCGTCACCCTTGGTGTGGCCGATCAGGCCGATCGGGCCTCGCTTGATCCAGCCCGTGACGTAGACCGAGGCCATGTGCGCGTCACCGGCGATGACGCGACCCGCCTCGTGCGGGACGGTGCCGGAGGCCACGTCGAAGGGGAGCTTGGGCAGCTCCTCCGAGTAGTAGCCGACGGCCCGGTAGACGCTCTGCACGTCCCAGTCGGTGAACTTCCCGGTGCCCCGGACGTTGCCGGTGCCGTCCAGCTCGGTGCGCTCGGTGCGCAGCGCGACGACCTTGCCGTCCTCGCCGAGGATCTCGACCGGGGACTCGAAGAAGTGCAGGAAGAGCTTGTGGGGTCGGTCGCCGACATCGCGGATCGCCCAGTTCTCCAGGGTCTGCGCGACCATGTTGGCCTGCTTGTTCTCCCGCCGGGTGGCGATGGAGCCCTCGTCGTACTCGATGTCCTCGGGGTTGACGATGACCTCGATGGTGGGGGAGTGGTCCAGCTCCCGCAGTTCCATCGGGCTGAACTTGGCCTGCGCCGGGCCACGCCGCCCGAACACATGGACCTCCAGCGCCTTGTTCGCCTTGAGGCCCTGGTACACGTTGTCCGGGATCTCGGTCGGCAGCAGCTCGTCCGCCGTCTTGGCCAGGACTCGGGCCACGTCCAGCGCCACGTTGCCGACGCCGAGGACGGCGACCTTCTCCGCGGTGAGCGGCCAGGTGCGCGGGACCTCGGGGTGGCCGTCGTACCAGGAGACGAACTCGGCCGCGCCGTAGGAGCCGTCCAGCTCGATGCCCGTGATGTCGAGCGCCCGGTCGGCCTCGGCGCCGGTCGAGAAGATCACCGCGTCGTAGAAGGACCGCAGGTCGTCCAGGCCGATGTCGTTCGGGTAGCTCACATTGCCGAAGAGGCGGATCTGCGGCTTGTCCAGCACCTGGTGCAGCGCCTTGACGATGCCCTTGATCCGGGGGTGGTCGGGGGCCACGCCGTAACGGATGAGGCCGAAGGGCGCGGGCATGCGTTCGAACAGGTCGATCGAGACCCCCGGGTCCTGGCAGACCTCGGATTTGAGCAGCGCGTCCGCAGCGTAGATACCGGCAGGGCCGGCTCCGACAATGGCGACGCGGACGGGGCGTGTCATGGCGTGGTGATCCTTAAGGCGGGCGAACGCGGGCAGGTACAGCGTACGTCGGAGGTAAGGGTTGGCTTACTAATCTCCACCCCACACCGTAAGCCCTGGCCGCGCGGGGCCTCCGACCCGGCCTACAGAACCGCCCGATAAGTCCGTTTCTGTGGGGCGATATGGGGGATTTCAGCCTTTTAGCCTTCTATTCCATAAAGGGGCTATTGAGTCCCTTGGGTTATTTTGGCCGCGCCTATTTCGGCCACCTCCGTGCGAAGTGGCGAGGGTCACGTCCGGAGGGGCGGACGCGGAATCGGAAGGTTCGGTTCCCTTCTGTGCCAAGAAAGTTGACACCGTGACGGAGTGGGCGCGGCCGGGAATTCCTGAATTCGATCTTGCGGAGAAAGGTCATCCAGAATTCGGGGCTTGTTCTGCCCGGCGCTTTTCGCCTACGGTCACGCTCAATCCGGATGGAACGCCGAATCCTGCCGCCGTCCGGGAATCCGAAACCCACCCACGTACGGCAGGAGCGGGGGACCCAGGTAAGCCGCCGGTCCGGTATCCGGAACGGCTAGGGGTGAAGTCGCATGTCCATGCGGCCAGGCATCTCCCGTCTGAACCCGACAGCTCACCTCGTAGGCGCCGGAGAGGAAAATCCCCATGCCCGCACAGGGTAAGCACCGCCGTCCCAAGTCCGTCTCGCTGGGCCGCGGCATCGCCGCCGTGACCACGGGTGGGGCCGTTCTGGCCCTCCCCGTGCTCGGCGCCACCGCCGCCTCCGCCGCCCCCGCGCACTCCGTCGCCGCGGAAAAGGCCGTCGCTCCCGTCTCCGTGACCGCCCAGGCGGATTCCGTGACGAAGGCCGCCCCCACCAAGCATTCCGTGGTGTCCGGCGAAACGCTTTCCAAGATCGCCCGCGAGTATTCCGTCAGCGGTGGCTGGAAGAAGCTGTACGAAGGCAACCGGAAGGCCGTCGGCGAGAACCCGAACCTTATTCACCCGGGTATCACGCTGACCATCGGCGCCAAGGGTGCCGTCCCGTCGGACGCCAAGGCTCCCAAGGCCGCAGCCCCGTCCGCCGACCGCACCGCCACGGCGGAGCGCGCCGACCGCTCGGAGCGCACCACTGCCGCCCCGGCGGCCCAGGCCGCCGCCGCTCCCGCCACGTACACCAACGACCTCGATGGCTGGATCAAGGAGTCGCTGGCGGTCATGGCCCAGCACGGCATCCCCGGCAGCTACGAGGGCATCCACCGCAACATCATCCGCGAGTCCTCGGGCAACCCGAACGCCATCAACAACTGGGACTCCAACGCGGTGAAGGGCACCCCGTCCAAGGGGCTGCTCCAGGTCATCGACCCGACGTTCCAGGCGTACCACGTGCCCGGCACCTCGACCGACAGCTACGACCCGGTCGCCAACATCACCGCCGCGTGCAACTACGCCGCCGACCGGTACGGCTCGATCGACAACGTCTTCGGCGCCTACTGATCCCCGTACGGGCTCACCTCCGGGGGGCCCCGGACCGTCTTGGGTTTTGACGGTCCGGGGCCCTTCGACGTACGGAAAGTTACTCCCAAGTTTCTAGTGACTTACCACACTATCGACAGTAGAACCTGTTGCACTCTGTCGAGAGTGAGGGATGTCACATGAACGACCCTGCCCTGCACGAAGACACCCCCAAGGGTGTATCGCGTCGAAGATTCATCGCAGGAACAAGTTCTCTTCTCGGGGTCGCGGCACTCGCCGGACCCGCCGCGCCGGTCTGGGCCACGCCCCGGGCGGCAGCGGCCCCGATCGGTTCCGGCGCCCATGTGCCGGTGCTGATCATCGGCACCGGCTACGGCGGCTCGGTCGCCGCTCTCCGGCTCGCCCAGGCCGGCACGGACGTCCACATGGTCGAGATGGGCATGGCCTGGGACACCCCCGGCGCGGACGGCAAGATCTTCGCCAACACCACCAAGCCGGACGACCGCTCCTTCTGGCTGCGGACCAGGACCAGGCAGCCGCTGAGCAACTTCCTCGGCTTCCCGATCGACAGACCCGTCAACCGCTACACCGGGATCCTGGACGCCGAGGAGTTCGCCGGCATCACCGTCTACCAGGGGCGCGGTGTCGGGGGCGGCTCGCTGGTCAACGGAGGCATGGCCGTCACGCCCAAGCGGGAGAACTTCGCCGCCATCCTCCCGTCGGTGAACGCCGCGGAGATGTACGGCACGTACTACCCGCGCGCCAACGCGGACCTCGGGGTCACCACCATCGACCCCGCGTGGTTCGACAGCGTCGACTGCTACCAGTACGCCCGGGTCGGCCGGAAGCACGCGCGGCGCTCGGGCTTCCCGTTCCTCTTCGTGCCCGCCGTGTACGACTGGGACTACATGAAGCAGGAGGCGGCCGGGACCGTCCCGAAGTCCGCGCTGGACGCCGAGATCCTCTACGGCAACAACTACGGCAAGAAGTCACTCCAGAAGACCTACATCGAGCGGATCGAGGCCACCGGCCGGGTCACCATCACCCCCCTGCACAAGGTCACCCGCGTCTCCCCGGCCTCCGGCGGCGGCTACACGGTCCTCATCGACCAGCTGGACACCACCGGCCGGACCACCGCCACCAAGGCCGTCACGGCGGACAGGGTCTTCTTCGCCGCGGGCAGCGTCGGCACCAGCAAACTGCTCGTCGGCCTGAAGGCGACCGGCGCGCTGGGCGGCCTCAACAACGAGATCGGCAAGAGCTGGGGCGACAACGGCAACGTCATGTGCGGCCGGGCCAACCACCTCTGGGACCCGACGGGGAAGGTGCAGTCGTCCATCCCCACCGGCGGCATCGACAACTGGGACGCCGGCGGAGCGTTCGCCGAAGTCGCTCCGCTGCCCACCGGGATCGAGACCTGGGCCTCGTTCTACCTCTCGATCACCAAGAACCCCCACCGGGCCGAGTTCACCTGGAACGCGGCGGCGGGGAGAGTCGAACTGAACTGGCAGACGGCGTGGAAGCAGCCGTCCATCGACGCCGCGAAGAGCATCTTCGACAAGATCAACAGCAAGGAGGGGACGATCTACCGCACGGACCTCTTCGGGACCTACAAGATCTGGGGCGACCACCTCACCTACCACCCCCTGGGCGGCGCGGTCCTCGACAAGGCCACCGACAACTACGGCCGGCTGCACGGCTACCAGGGCCTGTACGTTATCGACGGCGCCCTGATCCCCGGCAACGTCAGCGTCAACCCGTTCGTGACGATCACCGCGCTCGCCGAACGCAACATCGAGCGGATCATCGCCACCGATCTGCGCCGCTGATCCTCCGGGCGTACGGAGAGCCCGGGGCCGGGAGTGCCGACCCGGCGGCCCCGGACTCCGTCAGTGACCCGGCGGAACGCACACGTCGTCGATCCCCAGCACATGGTTGAGCCGCCCGAACGCCAGCCAGGAGCCGATGCTCATGGACAGCTCCACGATCTCCACCTGGCTGTAGTGCGCGGTCATCCGCTCCCAGAAGGCGTCGTCGAGACCGTGGTGGTCCAGCGCGTACCGCTCCGCGTACTCCGCCGCCAGCCGGGTACGCGCGTCGAAGACGTCCGTCGTACGCCACTCGGCCACGGCCCCGGCGAACTCCTCCTCGACCTTCGCCCCGTCCCGCTCGGTCCGCCAGTCCAGGCAGAACAGGCACCCGTTGATCTGTGCGATCCGCAGCCGTGCGGCCTCGAACTCCCGCAGGCCCAGCGTCGTGTGCTCGTACACGGACATCGAGAACGTGGCGGCGGCCATGCCGATGCCGGGAACCATCTCCCCCCACACGTAACCGATGGGCTCCTGGCCCTCCGGGACGTCGATGATCATGCCGTTCTCCTTCCCAGCCTGCCGACCGCAGGCCGCAGTGGGACATCGAGTGCGTCGTACAGACCCGGCTTCGCGTCCACCAGCCAGTCGATGGCCGAGACGAGCCGCCCGACGGCCGTGGCGTTGCCGCCCGCCGACCGGTTCTCGCCCTCGTCAAAGGCCTCGACCGTCACCTCGATACGGGGGCGGCCCTCGATCACCACCCGGTGCGCGCCCACGCCGTCGGGCGGGGAGGGCCAGTCCGGTGCGCACGAGGGATGGATACGGGTGATGTGCTCGATCACGATGCGGGGCTCGCCGCCCACGATGCCCTGCACCTCGAACCGCACCGTGCCCTGGGTGCCCGCCGCGAACTCGCCCATCGTGCGGGTGGTCACTGTCGTCTCCAGCGCCCGTCGGTCCAGCGTCTCGCGGATCTCGTCGAGTTCGACGCCCAGCGCCCGGGCCATCAGGCGTATCTGACCGCCCCACACCATCGTCGGAACGCTCTCGGCGAGCATGGGCGGCTGGTAGTCCAACGGGTGGCCCATGCCGATGAGGTGGCGTACCGACTCCTCCTGCTGGTACGTGGAGTAGTCGAAGATCTCCTGGCAGCGGATCACGTCCACCTCGGTGCCCAGACCGCTGACCAGCAGCGGCAGGACGTCGTTGCCCCAGCCGGGGTCGACCCCGGAGACGAAGAGGGAGCCGCCGCCCTCGGCGACGGCGGCCAGGACGGGATCCCGCAGTTCGGGCGGGGCGTTGCGCTGGTCGTAGAGGGGATAGAGGGAGGGCGTGACGACGACCGCTCCGGCCCGGACCGCCCGGCCGATGTCGGTCAGCGCGTCGTCGGGGCGGAGGTCGCCGGACGCCGCGTAGACCACCGCCCGGGGGCGGCCGGCCAGGACGGCGGAGATGTCGTCGGTGGCCGCGACCCCGAGCGTGCGCCCGATACCGCCGAGCTCGCCGGCGTCGCGGCCGACCTTCGCGGGATCGTGGACGAGGACGGCGGTGAGTGTCAGTGCCGGATGGGCCTCGACGGCGCGGATCGCCGCGCGGCCGACGTTGCCGGCACCCCAGACAACCGTGGGAATCATGCGCGGAGGGTAGCGGCCGGACCTCGTACTTCCCAGAGTTGTGGCGGGGTGAGTTCGGGCCCTGCGGAAGGGTGTTGCCGGGCCGGCGGATGACCACCGGCCCGGCGACCGTACAGAGGGGATCAGCGCTCGGGCAGCAGTTGATGGATTCTGACCTGTTTCTGATGTGTCAACGGTTCTCGTATGCTCACGTCGTGTGGGCACGCCGTGTGACGTGCCATCAGGGAGCTGCGGAGGGAACGCTGCTCAGGACAGCGCTGTGCCGCGTGCCAGGAGCAGTGCCAGGTCTGCCGCCGCCACGGTCACGGCCCCCGCCAGCGCGGCCTTGTGCCACCACCGGCCGAGCACCGGCCCCAGCAGCGCCGCCGCACCGGCGAGGGCGAGCACGGCCAGGGACCCGGCGTCCACCGGACCGGGCGGGCCGAGCGCGAGGACGGCCGTGGCCGCGAGGAGCGGCACCGGCAGCAGCAGCCGGGTCCCCCTGGCGCCGAGCCGGTGCGGCAACCCCCGGATGCCGGCGGCCCGGTCCGCCTCGATGTCCGGGAGCGTGTCGCCCAGATGGGCCGCGCACCCCAGCAGCGCCCCCGCGGTGACCGTCCACCACCTGGGCCAGGGCGCGGCGGGCAGGCTCAGCGTCACGAGGCAGGGGAGTGCGGCGAATCCGGCCGCGTACGGCACCCAGGAGAGCGCCGTCGCCTTCAGCCGCAGGTTGTAGAGCCAGGCGGCGGCGACCGCGGCCAGGTGCACCGTACCGGCGAGAAGACCGCAGGCCAGGGAGAGCGGGAGGCACAGGGCGAGCGCGACCGCCGCCGCGCCCCACACCGCGCGCACGGTGACCGAGCCGTCGGCTACCGGCTTCCCCCGTCGCCCGGCCCGGGCATCGCGCCCGGCGTCGTACGCGTCGTTGCACCAGCCCACGGAGAGCTGGCCGGTCAGCACCGCGACCCCGACCAGGGCCAGCCGCGCCGGGGAGAGGCCGGCCCCGACGGCCAGAGCGCAGACGAGCGCCGTCACCGCGACGACCGGCCCCGGATGGCAGGCGAGCGCCAGCCCCGCCGCGCGGCCCGGCCACCGGGCCGCCGCCGTGGCCGTCCCTGCCCCGTCCATGGCATCCATCGGGCGATCGTAGAGACCTGTGGGCCCGTCAACACGGTGGCCGCGCGGTTCCCTTACCAGGATTTACCGGCATTTATGGGCAGGATGGGGTGATGACGCCCCCGAAGCAGGAGCCGCAATGACCCGCATCGCCGCGGTCCACGGGGCCCTGCCGCCCCACCGCCACACCCAGCGCGAGGTCACCGACATGGTGGCCGAAACCTGCCTGCCGCCCGGTGCCGACCGCCGCGTCCTGGACCGGCTCCACGAGAACGCCCGCGTCCGCACCCGGCACACCGTGCTGCCGCTCGACGGCTACCGCGATCTGGACGGCTTCGGCGCGGCCAACGACGTGTTCATCCGCTCGGCCGTCGACCTCGGCGGCCAGGCCGTACGTGGCGCCCTGCGCGCGGCTGGGCTGCGCCCCACCGATGTGGACCTGCTGATGTTCACCTCTGTCACCGGCATCGCGGCCCCCTCCGTCGACGCCCGGCTGGTGGCACGCCTCGGCCTGCGCTCCGATGTGAAGCGGCTCCCTGTCTTCGGCCTCGGCTGTGTCGCGGGAGCCGCCGGGACGGCCCGGATCCACGACTATCTGCTCGGCCGGCCCGACGACGTCGCCGTGCTGCTCTCCGTCGAGCTGTGCTCCCTCACCTTCCAGCGCCAGGACGCGACCCCCGCCAACCTGGTGGCCACCGCCCTGTTCGGCGACGGGGCGGCCGCGGTGGTCGCCCTCGGCAAGCGCCGGGCCGTCGCCGGACCCGAGATCGTGGCCACGCGCAGCCGGATGTACCCGGAGACCGAGCACGTCATGGGCTGGGACATCGGCTCCACCGGATTCGGTGTGGTGCTCGATCCTGCCGTGCCCGACGTCGTACGCCAGTACCTCGCCGACGACGTACGGGAGTTCCTGGACGAACAAGGCTTCAAGCCGAAGGACATCGCCCACTGGGTCTGCCACCCGGGCGGCCCCAAGGTCCTGGAGGCCGTCACCGAGGTGCTCGACCTGCCCGAGGGGGCGCTGGACGTCACGTGGCGCTCGCTGGCCGACGTCGGCAACCTGTCCTCCTCCTCGGTCCTGCACGTCCTGCGGGACACCATCGAGCGCCGCCGCCCCGAACCGGGCACCCCCGGACTCCTGCTGGCCATGGGCCCGGGCTTCTGCTGCGAACTGGTGCTGCTGCGCTGGTAGGAAGGAACGGCCCATGTTCTGGTACACCGCCCTGGTGCTCGGCGTCGCCGTCGAACGCCTCGCCGAACTCGCCGTCGCCCGCCGCAACACCCGCTGGAGCCTGGCACGTGGCGCCACCGAGGCGGGCAGCGGCCACCACCCGGTGATGGTCGTCCTGCACACCGCCCTGCTGGCCGGATGCCTGGCCGAGGTCCACCTCGCCGACCGCCCCTTCCTGCCCGCGCTCGGCTGGACCATGGCGGCCGTCGTCGTCGCGGCACAGGTACTGCGCTGGTGGTGCATCACCACGCTCGGGCCCCGGTGGAACACCCGCGTCATCGTCGTCCCCGGACTGCCCCTGGTGACCGGCGGCCCCTACCGATGGCTGCGCCACCCCAACTACGTCGCCGTCGCCGCCGAAGGCATCGCCCTGCCCCTCGTCCACGGGGCGTGGCTGACCGCTGTGGTCTTCACCCTGCTCAACGCCGTCCTCATGGCCGTCCGGATCCGCTGCGAGGACGAGGCGCTGGCCCGCCTCCCGGTGGCGGAAGCGCGGGCGTGATCGACATCCTGGTGGCGGGCGGCGGACCGGCGGGACTGGCCGCCGCGATCCAGGCCGCCCGGGCGGGCCTGGAGGCGGTGGTGGTCGAACCCCGCCCCGCCCCCGTCGACAAGGCCTGCGGCGAGGGCATCATGCCCGGCGGCCTCGCGGCCCTCGGGCGCCTCGGCGTGCACCCGGCCGGCCACCCTCTGCGCGGCATCCGGTACACCGACGGGCGGCGGAGCGCGGAAGCGGCGTTCCGGGGCGCTTTGGGGCTCGGCGTAAGGCGTACCGCTCTGCACGCGGCGCTGCACGAGCAGGCGCGAGCCCTCGGCGTACGCATCGTGGAGGGCAAGGTCCGGGAGGTCCGCCAGGACGAGCGGACCGTCACCGCCGCCGGGCTCACCGCGCGCTGGCTCATCGCCGCCGACGGGCTCCACTCCCCGCTGCGGCGCACCCTCGGCCTGGACCACCCCGCCCCCGGGCCCGGCCGCTACGGGCTGCGCCGCCACTACCGCACCGCCCCCTGGACGGACCTGGTCGAGGTGCACTGGTCACCGTACGCCGAGGCGTACGTGACCCCCGTCGGCGAACACCTGGTGGGCGTGGCCGTCCTCAGCCGCGACCGCCGCCCCTACGAAGAGCATCTGGCCGGCTTCCCGGCCCTCGCCGCCCGTCTCGGCCCCCATGCCACCCCCGTACGCGGGGCGGGCCCGCTCCGGCAGCGGGCGTCGGCGCCACGGGCCGGACGCGTCCTGCTGGTCGGCGACGCGGCCGGCTACACCGACGCCCTGACCGGGGAGGGCATCGCACTCGCCGTGGCCACCGCGACGGCGGCGGTCGGCTGCCTGGCCGCCGGACGGCCCGAGGTCTACCCGGCGCGGTGGACCAGGGCCACGCGCCGCTACCGGCTGCTCACCCAGGTCCTGCTGGGTGCCGCGGGCCACCCCGTATCACGCCGGATGATCGTCGCGGCGGCCCACCGTGCCCCCGTCCTCTTCCGTACGACGGTCCGTGCGCTCCAGTGACGCGTGCCGCCCGACCGGCGCGCTCCAGGCGACCGAATGGCGAGGCTCCCGGTTCCGTCATAACGTCGGTCGGGTGAACGCCCGCGTTCATCCGGCCGACGGAAGACCGACCGCCCCAACGGGGCGAAGCGCCATCGGAACGAGAGACGAACCCACTCATGACGGGCTCCCACGCGACATCCGGCAAGACCGCCCGGCCCGATCAGCGGGGCCGGGGCAGCGGAATGGCACTCCTCGTCATCGCCTCGTGCCAGCTGATGGTGGTTCTCGACATCACCATCGTCAACATCGCCCTCCCGCACATGCAGAAGTCCCTGGGCTTCTCCACCGAGAACCTGTCCTGGGTGGTCAACGCCTACACGCTGACCTTCGGCGGACTGCTGCTGCTCGGCGGGCGGCTCGGTGACATCCTCGGCCGTCGCCGCGTCTTCATCTTCGGTGTGCTGCTCTTCGTGCTCGCCTCGCTGCTCGGCGGACTCTCCCAGGAGTCCTGGCAGTTGCTGGCCGCCCGCTCGCTCCAGGGCGTCGGCGGTGCCATCGCCTCGCCGACCGCCCTGTCGCTGATCACCACGACCTTCCGCGAGGGCCCCGAACGCAACAGGGCGTTCGGGGTGTTCGCCGCGGTCTCGGCGGGCGGCAGCGCTATCGGGCTGCTGGCGGGCGGAGTGCTCGTCGAGTGGCTGGACTGGCGCTGGGTCCTGTTCGTGAACGTCCCCATCGGCCTGATCATCGCCTTCACCACGCCCCGCTACATCCGCGAGTCCGAACGCCACCCGGGCCACTTCGACGTCGTCGGCGCCCTCACCTCGACCGTCGGCATGGTTCTGCTGGTCTACGGCTTCATCCGCGCCTCCGAGGACGGCTGGAGCGACCCGCTCACCCTCGGATCCTTCGCGGTGGCGATCGCGCTGCTGGCGCTGTTCGTCTTCATCGAGAGCCGCTCCCGGCAGCCGATCACCCCCCTGTGGATGTTCCGCGACCGCAACCGCGCCGGGACCTACACGATGATGCTGAGCCTCGCCGCGGCGATGTTCGGGATGTTCTTCTTCCTGACGCTCTTCGTCCAGAACGTGCTGGACTTCAGCCCTCTGCGGGCCGGACTCGCCTTCCTGCCGGTCAGCGCCGTCATCGCGGTCGGCGCGGGATTCGCCTCCCAGCTGCTGCCTCGGTGGGGGCCGAAACCCTTCATGGTGGCGGGCGCCCTGCTGGCCGCCATCGGGCTCGGCTGGCTCACGCTGACCGACGTCCACAGCACATACCTCGGCTCCATCCTCGGCCCGATGCTCGTCTTCGGCCTGGGCATGGGCATGCAGTTCGTCTCCCTGACCCTCATGGCGGTCTCCGGCGTCGCCCCGAAGGAAGCCGGTGCGGCCTCCGGGGTCCTCAACGCGACCCAGCAGGTCGGCGGCTCCCTGGGACTCTCCATCCTGGTGACGATGTTCGGCACGGCCAGCCGCCACGAGTTCACCGACCAGTTGCCGCGCTTCCAGGAACAGGCCACTGCGGCCCAGTTGCTGCAGTTCGAGAGGACCAGGGAGCTGCCACCGCCCTGGGGGGACGACGTCCTCACCGCGGGCGTCTCCAGCGCCTTCGTCGTGGCGGCCTGCTTCGCCGTCTTCGCCGCGCTGGTCGCCCTGCTGGTCATCCAGGTCCGCGCCTCCGACCTGGCCCGGCTCCAGGGCGGCGCGACCCCCGGGGTGACGGCCCCGGGCGAGACGGCCTCCGACCGGACGGCCTGCGACGGGACCGACGAAACGTCCGACACCTCCAGCACACCCCCCGGCACATCCCCCGACACAGCGAAAGGCCCCCACAGCCATGGACTGGACCCTTGAAGTGATCGTGCTCCCCGTGACCGACCTGGACCGGGCCCGTGACTTCTACCGGGACAAGCTCGGCTTCCACGTCGACATCGACGGCGAGGTGATGCCGGGGGCGCGCGTCGTCCAGCTCACCCCGCCCGGCTCGGGCTGCTCGATCGCCCTGACCGACGGCGTGCCGAACCCCACGGGGGACCCGCAGCCGGGCACGTACCACGGCCTCCAGCTCTGCGTCACCGACATCGACGCCGCCCACGCGGAGCTCGTCGCCCGCGGGGTGGAGGTCTCCGAGCCGCAGCGGTACGCCCCCGAGGACGGGGCCGCGTTCATGTACTTCACCGACCCGGACGGCAACGGCTGGGCCGTACAGGAGTACCGCCGCCGGCTGACCGAGCCCCTGCACCAGGTCCTCGCCGATCTGGCCGCGAAGGGGGCCGGGGAGACGGCGGACTGACCCGCTCGTCCCCTTTGTTCCTCGCACACCCGCCCACCGCGGCCCGCACCGCCCGCCACGGTGGATCGCGCCGCCCCGGTCCACCACAATGCTCCCCGTATCACCGCAGTGATCCATGAACACGAGGGAGCAGCATCCAATGGCCGGCAACGCAGACATGGTGGCCTTCGTCCGGGCGCGTCTCGCCGATGAGGAACAGGTCGCCCTGGCTGCCGGCGGGGACCGATGGCGGTGCCCGGCGGATGTGCCCGGAGAGGTCCACGACCGCAGAGGCGGCGTCGCGTTCACGGTGCGGGACAGCGGCTTCGACCATCACATCGCCCTGCAGGACCCCGCCCGCACCCTGGAGCGCATCGAGACGCACCGGGTGCTGCTCGGCGAGTACGTGGAGGTCGCCGAGCTGGACACCGACCGCCCGGCCCAGGACTTCCGGTCCGGCCGGGCGGTGGGCCTGGGCTTCGCCGTACGGCAGTTGGCCGCCGAGTACGCCGGGCACCCGGACTATCAGGCGCGGTGGCTGCCCCGGTTCATCCAGTAGGGGGGCGCGGGGCGTCGGGAAGCAGTAACTTACTCACAAGTAAGTCGAGTTCCCGGCCCTCAAGGCCCTGAGAGCCTTCGAGGCCTGCCCCCGCTGCCTCGCCCAAGGAGACCCCATGTCCTCCCGGACGCGTTCCCCCCTGCTGCTCGCCGGACTCATGGCGGGAGCGGGGGTGCTCCACTTCGCCGTCCCGAAGGCGTTCGACGCCACCGTGCCCCGGATCCTGCCCGGTGAGCCCCGAACCTGGACGTACGCGAGCGGAGTGGTCGAACTCGCCCTGGCCGCGGGCCTCGCGTACCCCCGGACGCGGGGTGCCGCCGCCCGCGCGACCGCGAACTTCTTCGTCGGGGTGTTTCCAGCCAATGTGCAGATGGCCGTCGACTGGCGCGGCCGGCCCCGGCCGCAGCGGGCCGCCGCCCTGGTCAGGCTGCCCCTCCAGCTGCCGCTGGTCCTGTGGGCGCGGAGCGTCGCCCGGAGCGCCGACACGCCCTGAACGGGGCGTAGTCGGTGTGGTTCGAGCCACCTGCTCGGAGGAAGATCCACACCAAAATGGCGTTGCTCTCTGGTGAGGAGTGATCCCGCCGTGTAGCGTCGCCGGAAGATGTCGTGGTTCGCAGTACCTGCCCGCGCCTGGCGCGGGCGTTTTGCTGTGCAGTGCCTGAGAACCAGGGCGATCACCTCCGGGTTCGCGCGGTGCGGATCCGTTTACTGCTGAGAGGTACAGGCATGGCCAGCGGAACCGTCAAGTGGTTCAACTCGGAAAAGGGCTTCGGCTTCATCGCGCAGGACGGCGGCGGCCCCGACGTCTTCGCGCACTACTCCAATATCAACTCCACCGGCTTCCGTGAGCTCCAGGAAGGCCAGGCGGTGACCTTCGACATCACCCAGGGTCAGAAGGGCCCGCAGGCGGAGAACATCACCACCGCCTGATCCGGGTTGAACGAACCCTCGGCCCCCCAGGACGCTCGCGTCCTGGGGGGCCGAGGGCGTCCGGGGCCGGTTCCGAGCGGATCGGCCCGGTCCGGTTCGCTCGGCGGATGCCGGGTACCCGGGGTGTCCGAGCCGTAGTTCCCGGAGCTTCCGGGACGAGCAGGAAGGACATCCCATGCTGAAGGCCATCGCCGATGTGCTGCGGTCCGTCGGAGGCGCCATGGCCACCGTGGTCACGCTGCCCTTCCGGGCCCTCGCCCGCCTCTTCGGGGGCGCGTCGAGCACGGCGCGCGGACACCACTGAGCTGACGCGTACGACTGTGCCGATGTGTGCGAAAGGCCCGTGCCCCGGTCCGTGAAGGACCGGGGCACGGGCCTTGGGTATGTCCGTCCCGTCCGCAGCGAGCGCCTACCCCGTGGACTCGTCCGGAGTCGGGTGATCCTCGGGGTGCGCGCCGGCGTTGCGCGGCTCGTCCTTGCCGGAACCCGCCTCGTCCGGGTCGGGCCGGTCGCCGCTCTCGCGGGCGACCCGCTCCGGAATCGGTATGTCGAGGGCGTCCTCGCCCTCCTTGGTCTGCTGGTCCGGCAGGTCCGCCGGTACGGGAGGCGGGCTGCCGGAAGCCCCGGTGTACGCGGGGCCTTCCGGCCTGCGGTCGGTCATGAGAGTTCCTTCCGTGCTGCCCCGGAGAGTCCGGGGACGGGTCGTCCGTCCTGCTGGGTACCCATTGCGGCGCGATCGATTCACCGCCGGACGGGCATGGGGAGACTTCCCACACGGGGGTGTGTTCCGGACGGGCGGGGGTACCCGGGCTGTGCCTGAGCACACAACCCGGGCACATGACATTCACACGAAGAATCCCGCGGAAGGATCCCCCGCATGCTGATGGCCCACCCCACCGTGCTGCGTAACCTCGTCGAGCAGTACGGGGCCCTGCGCCTGCTGCACGCGGAGAGCGGCAGCACCGAGGCGCGGCAGCGCATGGACGATGTGGCCTACACCCTGTGCGTCTCGACGGGCACGGGCGATGTCGACAGCGCGCTGGTCGCCGCCCGGCACCGGTTGCCGGGGGCCCGTCCCGAGGACGATTCCGTCCTCTCGGCCTGATCGCCGGATGAACACCGAAGGGGTGGGAACTGTGGTGCGGACCGTGGGCGTGGAAGAGGAACTGCTGTTGGTCGACCCGGACAGCGGGGAGGCGCGCGCCCTGTCCACGGCCGTGCTGGCACTCGCCGAGAAGGACGCGGAAGGAGAGTCGGCCTTCGAGTCGGAGCTGCACCGCCAGCAGCTGGAGTTCGCCACGCATCCCTGCCGCGAGATGGACGAGATCGCCGACGCGGTGCAGCGGTGGCGCGCCGAGGCGAGCCGCCACGCCGCCGACGTGGGAGCTTCGGTCGCGGCCCTGGCGACCTCGCCGCTGCCGGTGAGCCCCATGATCGGCACGGGGGAGCGGTACAACTGGATGGCGGAGCGCTACGGGCTGACCGCCCAGGAGCAGCTGACCTGTGGATGCCACGTGCACGTCTCGGTCGAGTCGGACGAGGAGGGCGTCGCCGTGCTTGACCGGATCCGCGGCTGGCTGCCGGTCCTGCTCGCCCTGAGCGGCAACTCGCCCTTCTGGCAGGCGCAGGACACCCAGTACGCCAGCTACCGCAGCCGGGTGTGGGGCAGGTGGCCCTCCGCCGGGCCCGTGGAGCTCCACGGCTCCGCCGAGCGCTACCACGAGCTCGTGAAGACCCTCGTCGGCACCGGCGTGCTCAAGGACGAGGGGATGGTCTACTTCGACGCGCGCCTCTCGCACACCTACCCCACAGTGGAGGTCAGGATCGCCGACGTCTGCCTGGACCCGGCGGACACGGTGCTGCTGGCCACGCTGGTGCGGGCGCTCGTGGAGACGGCCGCGCGGGAGTGGCGCGCCGGGGAACCCGCCCCGGACACCGGTGTGGCGCTGCTGCGGGTGGCGTCCTGGCAGTCGGCCCGTTCGGGTCTGGAGGACCGGCTGATCCACCCTCGCACCCTGCGGCCCGAGCCCGCGGCCGACGTGCTCCAGGCGCTCCTGGCCCATGTGCGGGACGCCCTGGAGGACAGCGGCGATCTCAAGGCCGCGCAGAAGGCGCTGGCCGCCCTGGAACGGCGCGGCAACGGCGCCAGGGTCCAGCGCGAGATCCTGGAGCGGACCGGAAGCCTCCGCGACACCGTCGCGGAATGCGTCCGCATCACGGGGGGATGAGAAGAACGATTGGCGACACGACCGCATGACCTGTGAGGAAAGGAGCAGCACATGGCCACCACCGATCTCGGCAACCGCCGGATCCTGGCGATCGTCACCAACTACGGGGTCGAGCAGGACGAGCTCGTCGTCCCCGTGAAGCACCTGCGCGACAACGGGGCCCAGGTCAGTGTGGCGGCGGTCTCCGGCGACGAGATCCGCACCCTCGTGGGCGACCGCGCCCCCGGGGACACCGTGCGGCCCGACCTCACGCTGGCGGACGTCGACCCCGCCGCGTACGACCTCCTGCTCGTCCCGGGCGGCACGCTCAACGCCGACACCCTGCGCCTCCAGGACGCCTCCACCCGGATCGTCAGCTCGTTCGCGGCCTCCGGCCGGCCCGTCGCGGCCATCTGCCACGGCCCGTGGGCGCTCATCGAGGGCGGCTACGTCCAGGGCAAGACCCTGACCTCGTACGCGTCCCTGAAGACCGACATCACCAACGCCGGCGGCTCCTGGGTCGACAAGTCGGTCGTCCGCGACGACGAGGGCGGCTGGCCGCTGATCACGTCGCGGAACCCCGACGACCTGAAGGACTTCCTCCGCGAGATCGACGCGGCCCTCACCGAGTCCTGACGCACGCCCGACGGCCTCCGTTCGCGTACCGCGGCGGGGGCCGTCGGCACGTCCGCGTACGCAGGGGGTGCAGGGCGGCAATAGGGCCACCGCGCACTTACCGGCCGGGACGCGCACGCGGTATCCAGGAGACAGGCTGCCGGTAAGAAGCTCCTGAAGCGGGCCGACCCGAGGAGGGCCCATGGATGCCCCGACCGTGACCACGGCCGACACGGACGTGATGGACACACCTCAGGAAGACCCGACCGTACACATCCTCTGGATCAACGCGGGGCTGAGCTGCGACGGGGACTCGGTCTCCCTCACCGCCGCCACCCAGCCGAGCATCGAGGAACTCGCTCTCGGCGCCCTGCCCGGTCTGCCCAAGGTGGCGGTCCACTGGCCCCTCATCGACTACGAGTGCGGACCCGTCCAGGGCGCCGACAACTTCGTGGAATGGTTCTTCAAGGCCGACCGGGGCGAACTGGAACCCTTCGTCCTGGTGGTCGAGGGCTCCATCCCGAACGAGCGCATCAAGCCCGAGGGCTACTGGTGCGGCTTCGGCGACGACCCCGAGACCGGTCAGCCGATCACCACCAGCGAGTGGCTGGACCGACTCACCCCCAAAGCCCTCGCGGTCGTCGCCATCGGCACCTGCGCCACCTACGGCGGCATCCACGCGATGGCGGGCAACCCCACCGGAGCCATGGGCGTACCCGACTACCTGGGCTGGGAGTGGAAGTCGAAGGCGGGTATCCCGATCGTCTGCATCCCCGGCTGCCCCGTCCATCCCGACAACGCCTCCGAGACCCTGCTGTACCTGCTCTACCAGGCCGCCGGCGCCGCGCCCATGATTCCGCTGGACGAGGAGCTGCGGCCCACTTGGCTGTTCGGCGCCACCGTCCACGAGGGCTGTGACCGGGCGGGCTACTACGAGCAGGGCCAGTTCGCCGACGAGTACGGCTCCCCGCAGTGCCTGGTCAAGCTCGGCTGCTGGGGCCCGGTCGTCAAGTGCAACGTACCCAAGCGCGGCTGGATCAACGGCGTCGGCGGCTGCCCCAACGTCGGCGGCATCTGCATCGCCTGCACGATGCCGGGCTTCCCCGACAAGTTCATGCCGTTCATGGACGAGCCACCCGGCGGCCACGTCTCGGCCGCGGCGAGCGGGATCTACGGCTCCGTCGTCCGCCGGCTGCGCAGCTTCACCGTGAAGACGGCCGACAAGGAACCGAAGTGGCGGACCAAGACCGACACCATCAAGACCGGCTACCGGCCGCCCTGGTGACCCGGACCCCCGGCGATCCCGGGGAGCCGTAGGCCAGGACGGGCAGCGACGACCCACCAGAAAGGCGGCGCGGGACCATGGCGACTGCGACCGGCAAACACGCCGTCGACGCTGACGGCCTCATGGAGATGTCGTGGGACCCGATCACGCGCATCGTCGGCAGCCTCGGCATCCACACGAAGATCGACTTCGCCGCGAAGCGGGTCGCGGAGTGCTACAGCACCTCGTCGATCTTCCGCGGCTACAGCGTCTTCATGAAGGGCAAGGACCCCCGCGACGCCCACTTCATCACCAGTCGCATCTGCGGCATCTGCGGTGACAACCACGCCACCTGTTCCGTCTACGCGCAGAACATGGCGTACGGCGTGGCGCCCCCGCACCTCGGCGAGTGGATCATCAACCTCGGTGAGGCCGCCGAGTACATGTTCGACCACAACATCTTCCAGGAGAACCTGGTCGGCGTGGACTACTGCGAGCGGATGGTCGCCGAGACCAACCCCGGCGTCCTCGAACTCGCGACACGCACCGAGGCCCCGCACGCCGCCGACCACGGCTACCGCACCATCGCCGACATCATGCGCTCACTGAACCCGCTGGAAGGCGAGTTCTACCGCGAGGCGCTCCAGGTCAGCCGCTACACCCGCGAAATGTTCTGCCTGATGGAGGGCCGCCATGTGCACCCCTCCACGCTCTACCCGGGCGGTGTCGGCACGGTCGCCACGATCCAGCTCTTCACCGACTACCTCACCCGCCTCACCCGCTACGTGGAGTTCATGAAGCGGGTCGTCCCGCTCCACGACGACCTCTTCGACTTCTTCTACGAGGCGCTGCCCGGGTACGAGGAGGTCGGCCGCCGGCGCGTCCTGCTCGGCTGCTGGGGCGCGCTCAACGACCCGGAGCACTGCGACTTCACGTACGCCGCGATGGAGGACTGGGGCCGCAAGATGTTCGTCACCCCGGGCGTCATCGTGGACGGCAAGCTCGTCACCAACAGCCTCGTCGACATCAACCTCGGCATCCGCATCCTGCTCGGCAGCTCCTACTACGAGGACTGGGCGGGCATGGGCAAGTTCGTCGAACGCGACCCCCTCGGCAACGAGCTGGACGAACGCCACCCCTGGAACCAGCACACCATCCCGGCCCCGCAGAAGCGCGACTTCGACGACAAGTACAGCTGGGTCATGTCTCCGCGCTGGTTCGACGGCACCGACCACCTCGCCCTGGACACCGGCGGCGGCCCCATCGCCCGCCTCTGGTCCACGGCCCTGTCCGGACTCGTCGACATCGGCTACGTCAAGGCCACCGGCCACAGCGTCCGGATCAACCTCCCGCGCACCATGACCAAGCCGGAGATGGCCCTGGAGTGGACGATCCCGCAGTGGTCCAACGCCATCGAACGCAACCGGGCCCGCACCTACTTCCAGGCGTACGCGGCCGCCGCCGCCCTCCACTTCGCCGAGCAGGCGATGGAGGAGGTCCGCGCCGGACGCACCCAGACCTGGGAGCAGTTCGACGTCCCCGACGAGTCGATCGGCTGCGGCTTCACCGAAGCCGTACGCGGCGTCCTCTCCCACCACATGGTCATCCGGGACGGGAAGATCGCCAACTACCACCCCTACCCGCCGACCCCCTGGAACGGCAGCGTCCGCGACAGCTACGGCACCCCCGGCCCGTACGAGGACGCCGTCCAGAACACGCCCATCTTCGAGGAGAACCCGCCCGAGAACTTCAAGGGCATCGACATCATGCGGGCCGTCCGCAGCTTCGACCCGTGCCTGCCGTGCGGCGTCCACATGTACGTCGGCGGCGGCCGGACCGTCGAGCAGACCCACATGCCGACCGGGCTGAGCGGACTGGCGGGCGGCTGACCCCCGTACGGGAAAGGCAGCCGACCCCGTAACCCAGGAAAGGGGCCCACGATGGCGGGAGCCGAACCAGGTGCACGCATCGGCGAACTGCTGGACCGACTGGGACGCGAGGCCGGGCCCCAGGCACGCGAGACCGCCGACGAACTCGTGCGCAGCGTCGTCGAGTTCTACGGCGAGGGCCTCGCCCGCGCCGTACGGCTGCTGCGCACCGCCCCGGCCGGGTCCGACCCGCTCGCCGTGCTCACCGCCGACGAACTCGTCGGGGACCTGCTGATCCTGCACGACCTGCACCCCGAGGACACCATGACCCGGGTCGGCCGGGCACTCGACAAGGTCCGCCCCTACCTCGGCTCGCACGCCGGCGACGTCGAGGTCGCCGGACTGGACGTGGAGGCGCCCGAAGGGCCCACCCTGCGGCTGCGGTTGCGCGGCAGCTGCGACGGCTGCCCGTCCTCCACCCAGACCGTGCGCTGGACCATCGAGGAGACCGTCGCCCGCCTCGCGCCGGAGATCGCGCACATCGAGGTGGAGGGGGTGGCCGAGGCTCCCGCCGCCGGTGGACAGCCCCTGCTCCAGATCCTGCCGCACCCGCCCGCCGACGCCCCAGGTGTACCGCCCCCGGCCGCCGACGGGGAACCGCCCCGCTGGCACACCCTCGCCACCCCCGCTCTGCCCGCCCGCGACCACGCCACCCGCGTCGCCGATGTCGAGGGCAACGCGCTCCTGCTCGTCCGGCTCCCCGGCAACCTGTATGCCTACCGCGACCGCTGTCCCGGCTGCGGGGCCGACCTGCGCACCGCCCCTCTCGACGGGGAGTTCCTGAGCTGCGCCGGGTGCGCCGCCCGGTTCGACGTACGGCACGCGGGACGCGGCGAGCAGGCCCACCTGGAGCCCCTGCCGCTCCTGGAGGAGGAGGGAGCCGTCCGGGTCGCGCTGCCCGAGCTGCTGGGGGCCGGACCGTGAGCGCGGGAGTTCTCGCCCAGTTCACCCGGCGGCCACCGCCGCCGGGGGAGCGGTGCGAGCTGTGCGGGGAGCCGCTGCCCGACGAGCACCGGCACCTCGTCGACACCACCCGGCGCTCCCTCAAGTGCTCCTGCCCGCCCTGCCACCTGCTCTTCACCCGGCCCGGAGCGGGGCAAGGGCGCTTCCGGGGCGTCCCGGACCGCTACCTCACCGACCCCGGCTTCACCCTCGGCGCCGACGGCCGGAACCGGCTCCAGATCCCGGTCGGCCTCGCCTTCTTCTTCCACAACTCCGCACTCGACCGGTTCGCCGCCTTCTACCCGAGCCCAGCCGGAGCGACCGAGAGCGAACTCGACCCCGCCACCTGGGACGCGGTCATCGGCGGCACCCGCCTGGCCGGGCTGCTCCAGGACGACGTGGAGGCGCTGCTGCTGCACGCCGAGCGCGGGAAGCCGGCGACCTGCACCCTCGTCCCCATCGACGTCTGCTACGAACTCGTCGGACGGATGCGGCTCCACTGGAAGGGCTTCGACGGCGGAGCCGAGGCCCGCGCGGACATCGAGCGGTTCTTCGGACGCGTGGCCGCCCGCGCGCGACCTCTGCCCGCGGAGGCCGAGGCCTCAGGGGCGGGGAATCCCGGGGGCGCCCCGTGACCGACCTCGACTTCCGGTGCACCGGCGTACGGCCCGAGCCCTTCGGCGCGAGCCCCACGCTCCTGTTCGGCCTGCGCATCGAGGAACTGGACCACCAGCCCGTGCACGCCATCGCCCTGCGCTGCCAGATCCGGATCGAGCCGGCCCAGCGCACCTACGACCCGGACGAGGTCGACATGCTGGGCGACCTGTTCGGCGAGCCCAGCCGCTGGAGCAGCACCCTCAAACCACTCCAGTTCGCCCACGCCTCCATCACCGTGCCCGCCTTCACCGGCACCACCCACGTCGACCTCCCGGTGCCTTGCACGTACGACACCGAGGTCGCCTCCGCCTCGTACTTCCGGGCCCTCGCACGCGGTGAGATACCGCTGCTGATGCTCTTCTCCGGCACGGTCTTCACCGGCCGCAACGGCTTCCGCGCCGAACCGATCCCGTGGCACAAGGAGACGTCCTGCCTGATGCCGGTGGACGTCTGGCGGGAGCTGATCGAGTCCTACTTCCCGGGCACCGGCTGGCTGCGGCTGCGCAAGGACAGCCTGGAGTCCCTGCGCCGCTACCGATCGGCCCGCGCCCTGCCGTCCTGGGAGCAGGTCTTCGAGGAGCTGCTCGCGACAGCGGAAGCGTCGGAAGCGAAGGCGACGGAAGCGAAGGGGGCGGAGTGAGATGACCGACTCGGACCTGCTGTCGTCGCCCGGAACTCTCGACGACGCCCTCGACCAGGCCCGTACGGTCGCCGACGCCGTGCTCTTCGAGGGGTACGTCCTCTACCCGTACCGCGCCTCGTCCGCGAAGAACCAAATGCGCTGGCAGTTCGGCGTCCTCGTCCCACCCGCCTGCACGGCACAGGGCGGGGAGTACGCGGAGCAGCGCACCGACATCCTCCTCGAACCCCGCACCGGCGACCGGCTCCACGCCGAACTGCGTTTCCTGCACGTCCGGCGGCGGACCGTCGAACGCCTCGACCCCGACGGCACCTACACCGAGGTGCCCGAACTGGAGCTGTCCGACCGGGTCCTGGTCCCCTGGGACGAGGGCCACGAGGAGCGCATCCGGTTCCACGCGCCCCTCGCCGAACTGACGGGGAAGCAGGCCCACACCCGTATCGTCACCTTCGACCTGCCGCCCGCCGTCGAGCACGAACCCGTGCTGGACGCCGAGGGCCGGACCCTGGGGCGGCTCGTACGGCGACGGGCGCGGCTGGCCGGCGTGATCCGGCCCCGGGCCGAGCAACTCCCCGGCCCCTACCGGGTGTCACGCCTCACCGTCACCGTGCACAACACCACCGACGCACCGGCCGGCGACCGGACGACGGCCCTCCCGCACAGCATGATCGGCGCCCACCTGCTGCTCGCCGTCGAGGGCGGCAGGTTCCTGTCGATGACGGACCCGCCCGAGTGGGCCCGGCCCGCCGTCGCGGAGCTGCGCAACGACCACACATGGCCGGTGCTCGCGGGCCCGGCCGGTCGCGGGGACCTCGTCCTCTCCTCGCCGATCATCCTGGAGGACCATCCCGTCCTCGCCGACGAGAGCCCCGGCCCCCTGTACGACGCCACGGAGATCGACGAGATCCTCTCGCTGCGCACCGCCGCCCTCACCGAGCGGGAGAAGCGGGAGGCGCGCGGCACCGACGACCGGGCCGCCGAGGTCATCGACCTGGTCGACTCCATGCCCGAGGAGGTGCGGGAGCGGCTGCACGGAGCGATCCGGGGGCTGCGCGAGGTGACGGAGGCCCCCGGCCCGCCCGCCGAAGGGCTCACCCTCCCCGAAGGCACCGGGCACCCCTGGTGGGACCCGCAGCAGGACCTCGAAGCGGCCGACGCGCCCACCACCATCCCCATAGACGGTGAGGCCGTCGGCCAGGGCTCCCGGGTCCTCCTCACCCCGGGGGCCCGCCGCACGGACGCCCAGGACACGTTCCTGCGGGGCTGCCGGGCCACCGTCGAAGCCGTGGTCGCGGACCTCGACGGGGAACTGCACCTCGCCGTCGTCCTGGACGACGACCCCGGCACCGACATCCGCCGCGAGCAGGGCCGTTTCCTCTACTTCAAGCCGGACGAGGTGGCGCCGCTGCGGGAGGAGGAGCCATGAGCGGTACGGAGGCACCTGAGCGCACGCTCGTCGCCGGGGTCGGCAACATCTTCCTCCAGGACGACGGCTTCGGGGTGGAGACGGTCCGGCGGCTCGGCGCCCTTGCCCCGTCCCGTCTGTCGCCCGGCACCGAACTGATGGACGCCGGAATCCGCGGGGTGCACCTCGCCTACCGGCTCCTGGAGGGCTACCGCACCCTCGTCCTGGTCGACCTGGTGAGCCGGGGCTCCCCGCCCGGCACGCTGTACACGATCGACGTCGGGCCGCGGCCCCCGGACACCGAGCACCGGCCCGGGCCCCTCGACACCCACGCGATGGACCCCGCCACCGTGCTCGGCCTGCTGCACGACCTGCACGCCGGCGCGGGCGGCACGCTCCCCGACGAGGTGTACGTCGTCGGCTGCGAACCCCGGGACACGGGGGAGGGGATCGGGCTCAGCCCGCCCGTCGAGGAAGCGGTGGAACCGGCGGTGGAGCTCGTACTCGGCCTGCTGTCGCGGCGCGCCGCCCCCGTACCGGATCCCGGACCCGACTCCGTACCGGATCCGGTACCGCGGAAGAACTGAGATCACGACGTTGGAGGACAGGATGCACTGGATGTGGATCGGCGTCGCCGCGGGCCTCGCGGCCGTCTACGGCGTCGCCAGGAACCTGCCCGATGTCCGCCGCTACCTGCGCATGCGCCGGATGTAGTCCCCGTGTCCGGAGTGGTGCGGGTGCTCGTCCCCGCCGCCGACGTCCTCCAGCTGCACATAGCGCTCGAGGAAGAGATGGAGGGTGCTGTGCAGTTCTCCCAGCCGGACGAACCACAGGGCGAGGTTCATGGCGCCCTGCGGAGTGATGGCGTACACGCGCCGGGCGGGGCCGGAGGCGGAGGCGCACCACTGCGAGGTGACCTCGCCGCACTTCTCCATCGACCGCAGCAGCCGGTAGACATGGGCCGACTCGGCCTCCTCCCAGCCGAACGCGCCCAGGCGCTGCACGAGCTCGTAGCCGTGACCCCGGCGCTCGGCCAGGAGCAGGAGCAGGACCGGGGTGAGCAGCGCTCGCCGTTCGACCTCGTGAACAGGCATGGTCCTTTCAGGGTAGCCAGGGGGTGAGCGCCGTGCATGAGCTGTCCATCGCGATGGCCGTCGTCGACCAGGTCGGGAGCGCCGTCCGCGAGCAGGGCGCGGGGGCCGCCCGGGTGCGGTCGCTGACCCTGCGGGTCGGGGAGCTGTCCGGTGTGGTGCCCGAGGCGCTGGACTTCTCCTTCGGCGTGGCGGCCGAGGGCACTGTGCTGGCGGACGCCCGGCTGCTGATCGAGACTGTTGAGGGAAGGGCCCGCTGCGAGGACTGCGGCCGGGACACCGCGACCGGGATGCCCCCGGATCTGTGGTGCGGCGCCTGCGAGCAGGCGATGAGCCTGACCGGCGGGCGCGAACTGGAGATCGCCCGAGTCGTCCTTGACGACGTCCCCCCGGACGACGGGGACCGGCACGGGGAAGACGTACCGGAGGCGAGCCATGTGCCGCACCGTTGACCTGCATCAGGCCGTGCTGGCGAAGAACGACACCAACGCGTCGGAGCTGCGCCGCACCCTGGACGGTCGCGGCACCACGGCCGTCAACCTCATGTCCAGCCCCGGCAGCGGCAAGACCGCTCTCCTGGAGGTACTGCTGACCCGTGCCGTCGCCGGGGGCACCCCGGCCGCCGCCGTCACCGCCGACCTCGCCACCGAGAACGACGCGACGCGCCTCGCCCGCTCGGGAGCCCCCGTCCAGCAGATCCTCACCGACGGGCTCTGCCACCTGGAGGCGGGCATGCTCGGGGCCAGGCTGGAGGGCTGGCTGCCGGAGGGGACCCGGCTGCTGTTCGTCGAGAACGTCGGCAATCTCGTCTGCCCCGCCTCCTACGACCTCGGCGAGACCCTGCGGATCGCGCTCGCGTCGGTGACCGAGGGCGAGGACAAGCCGGTGAAGTACCCGGCGGCCTTCGGGCTCGCACACCTGGTGGTGGTGACCAAGACCGACCTCGCCGAGGCGGTGGAGTTCCGGCGGCAGGACTTCCTGCGCGGCGTGCAGCAGGTCAACCCGGGCGTGCCCGTCATCGAGACCTCCGCCAGGACCGGCGAGGGCGTCGACGCGCTGCTCGCCCATGTCCTGCGGGCGGCGGACGGCCGCGAACTCCATACGCCGGTGCTCGCGCGGCACCACGAGAAGCACCTGCACCACCACCAGGACACTCCTTCGGCCGGCCTCTCCCCCTCACCCGCCGGAACCCCGCGATGACCCCGGCGACCCCGCAGGACCGGGTCCGCCGCCACCTCACCGTGCGCGGCGCGGTCCAGGGCGTCGGCTTCCGGCCGTTCGTCTACACGCTGGCCGAGGAGCACGGCCTCACCGGCTGGGTCACCAACGACGCCGACGGCGTACGCACGGAGGTCGAGGGTCCGGTGGCGGCGGTCGACGCCTTCACCGAGGCGATCGGCACCCGCGCACCCCCGCTCGCCGTCGTCGAGTCGGTCGAGCCGCGCCCCGTTCCCGTCCTCAACGACGGTTCAGGCTTCACCATCCGCCCCTCCGCCTCCTCCGGCACCGGCCGCACCCTGATCCCGCCGGACACCGCGACCTGCGACGCCTGTCTCGCCGAACTTGCGGACCCGGCCGACCGGCGTCACCGCCACCCGTTCATCACGTGCACCCACTGCGGCCCCCGCTTCACCGTCGTCACCGGCCTGCCCTACGACCGGCCCCGCACGACCATGGCCGGGTTCCCGATGTGCCCCGACTGCGCCCGCGAGTACGCCGACCCCGCCGACCGCCGCTTCCACGCCCAGCCGATCGCCTGCCCGGCCTGCGGTCCCCGCCTCGCCCTGCGCCGGGGCCAGGACGACCGGGCAGCGCTGCACGGCGGCGAGGCGCTCGCGGAGGCCCGCCGGATGCTGGCGGCGGGCGCGGTGGTCGCGGTGAAGGGGATCGGCGGCTACCACCTGGCCTGCGACGCGGGCGACCCCACCGCCGTACGCACCCTGCGCAAGCGCAAGAACCGGGGCGGCAAACCCTTCGCCGTCCTCGCGGACTCCCTGGAGACCGTCCACCGCCTCGCCAGGGTCGACGCGGCCGAACGCGACCTCCTCACCGGCCCCCGTAAGCCGGTCGTCCTGCTGCGCCGCCACGACGCGCCGTCCATCGAGGTGGCGCCCGGTGTCGCGCCCGGCAGCCCCGACCTCGGTGTGATGCTCCCGTACGCGCCGCTGCACCGCCTCCTCCTCGGCCTGCCCGGCGATCCGCCCGGGCCGCCGGTCCTCGTCATGACCAGCGGGAACCGATCCGGCGAGCCGATCGTCACCGGTGACGCCGAGGCGCTCGCCCGGCTCGACGGGCTTGCCGACGCCTGGCTCCAGCACGACCGGCCGATCCACGTGCCCTGCGACGACTCGGTGGTCCGGATCTGTGCTGGGGCCGAACTCCCGGTCCGCCGCTCGCGCGGCTACGCCCCGATGCCGCTCGCCCTGCCGCTGCCCGTCCAGCCGGCCCTCGCGGTCGGCGGCGACCTGAAGAACACCTTCTGCGCCGCCGACGACCGCTACGCCTGGCTCTCCGCCCACGTCGGCGACATGGACGACCTCTCCACCCTCACCGCCTTCGAGAAGGCCACCGCCCACCTCACCGGCCTGACCACCGTCACCCCGCGCCTGCTGATCGCCGACCGCCACCCCGGCTACCGCTCCACCCAGTGGGCCCGCCGCACCGCCGAGGCGCGCGGCCTGCCCCTCCGCCAGGTCCAGCACCACCACGCCCACGTCGCCTCCACCATGGCCGAGCACGGGCTCGACGGCACCGCGCCCGTCATCGGCATCGCCTTCGACGGCACCGGGTACGGCGACGACGGGGCGGTCTGGGGCGGCGAGGTGCTCATCGCGGACTACGACGGCTTCCAGCGGTTCGCCCACCTCCGTTACGTACCCCTGCCCGGCGGTGACGCCGCCGTCCGCAACCCGTACCGGATGGCGCTCTCCCACCTGCGCGCCGCCGGGGTGCCGTGGTCGGACGGGCTGCCGTGCGCCGCCATCGCCCCGCCCGGCGAACGGCGGCTCCTGGAGCGGCAGTTGGAGCGCGGACTGAACTGCGTCCCCACCTCCAGCATGGGCCGCCTCTTCGACGCGGTCTCCTCGCTCGCGGGGGTCTGCCACCGGGTGGAGTACGAGGCCGAGGCCGCCATGCGCCTGGAGAACGCGGCGCTGGGCGCTCCGGACGACGTCGGCGACGACGGGCGCGAGCGCGCGTACGGGTTCATCCTGGGAGCAGAGCCGGGCGGGCCGGGACTGCCCCTGATCGCCGACCCGTCATCGGTCCTGGCGGCCGCCGCGGCGGACGTCCTGGCCGGTGCACCGGCCCCGGCCGTGGCCCGCCGCTTCCACCGGGCGGTGACCGGGCTCGTCCGTGACGTGTGCGCGGCGGCCCGGCGGCGTACGGGCATCGCCACCGTGGCCCTGACCGGAGGCGTGTTCTGCAACGCCCTGCTGACGGAGGGCTGTTCGGTCGGCCTGGAGGAGGACGGCTTCACCGTACTGAGACACCGCAAGGTGCCCCCCAACGACGGCGGGCTCGCGCTCGGACAGCTGATGGTCGCCGCCCGGACGAAGGAGTGAGGGAGGAGAGCGCCATGTGTCTGGCCGTACCCGGCCGAGTGCTGGAGATCGAGGAACGCGACGCCACGCGGATGGCCAAGGTCGACTTCGGCGGCGTCGTCAAGGAGGTCTGCCTGGAGTACGTCCCCGACATGCAGGTGGGGGACTACGCCATCGTCCACGTCGGATTCGCCCTGCAACGGCTCGACGAGGAGTCGGCGCGCCAGACCCTGGAACTCTTCGAGAACCTGGGCGTCCTGGAGGAGGAGTTCGGCGACCACTGGGGCAAGGCGGCCAGGGACGCGGGCGCCGAACGCCCGGCAGGAACCGGACTCCCCGCCCACGGAAACGAGAAGGAGGCACGGTCATGAAGTATCTCGACGAGTTCAGCGACCCGGTCCTCGCGAAGCGGCTCTTCGACGACATCCGGGCCCTCACCACCCGGCCCTGGTCCCTCATGGAGGTCTGCGGCGGACAGACGCACTCGATCATCCGCCACGGCATCGACCAGCTGCTCCCCGACGGGATCCGGCTGATCCACGGCCCCGGCTGCCCGGTCTGCGTCACCCCGCTCGAGATCATCGACAAGGCCCTGGAGATCGCCTCACGCCCCGACGTGATCTTCTGCTCGTTCGGCGACATGCTCCGCGTCCCTGGCAGCGGCCGCGACCTGTTCCAGGTCAAGAGCGAGGGCGCGGACGTGCGCGTGGTCTACTCCCCGCTGGACGCCCTGCGCATCGCCCAGGAGAACCCCGAGAAGCAGGTCGTCTTCTTCGGCATCGGCTTCGAGACCACCGCCCCGCCCAACGCGATGACGGTCTACCAGGCGAGGAAGCTCTCCATCCCCAACTTCAGCCTGCTGGTCTCCCACGTACGCGTGCCCCCGGCGATCGACGCGATCATGAACTCGCCGGACTGCCAGGTGCAGGCGTTCCTCGCCGCCGGACACGTCTGCACGGTCATGGGCACCAAGGAGTACCCGGACCTCGCCGCTCAGCACAAGGTCCCCATCGTGGTGACCGGCTTCGAGCCGCTGGACATCCTCGAAGGCATCCGGCGGGCCGTCCGGCAGCTGGAGGCGGGCGAGCACACCGTCGAGAACGCCTACCCGCGTGCTGTCAACGAACAGGGCAGCCCCGCCGCCCAGGCGATGCTGGCCGACGTCTTCGAGGTCACCGACCGCTCCTGGCGCGGCATCGGGATGATCCCGCTGAGCGGCTGGCGGCTGTCGCCCAAGTACCGGGAGTACGACGCCGAGCACCGGTTCTCCGTCACCGGCATCGAGACCGAGGAGTCCACGGTCTGCCGCAGCGGTGAGGTCCTCCAGGGGCTCCTCAAGCCGCACGAGTGCGCCGCGTTCGGCAAGGAGTGCACCCCGCGCAACCCGCTGGGCGCCACGATGGTCTCCAGTGAGGGCGCGTGCGCGGCGTACTACCTGTACCGGCGTCTGGAGGCTCCGACGAAGAACGCCCCGGCCAAGAAGGAAGTCCCGGCCAAGGAGGCGAGTTCCGTTGGCTGACACGGCTCCCGCCTCTGCCTCCTCCTCGGCCCCCGCCGACTTCTCCGGCTGGACCTGCCCCGCGCCCCTGCGCGACCACGAACGCATCGTCATGGGCCACGGCGGCGGCGGGACGCTCTCCGCCGAGCTGGTGGAGCACCTCTTCGCCCCGGCCTTCGGCAGCGACGTCCTCGCCGAACTGGGCGACTCCGCGCACCTGACGATGGGCGGCGCCAGGCTCGCCTTCTCCACCGACTCCTTCGTCGTCCGGCCGCTGTTCTTCCCCGGCGGGTCCATCGGCGACCTCGCCGTCAACGGGACGGTCAACGACCTCGCCATGGTCGGGGCCGTCCCCGCCTACCTCTCCTGCGGCTTCATCCTGGAGGAGGGCATCGAACTCTCCGTCGTCGGCCGGGTCGCCCAGGCGCTCGGCGACGCCGCGCGCACCGCCGGAGTGACCGTGGCGACCGGTGACACCAAGGTCGTCGACGCCGGACACGGCGACGGGATCTTCATCAACACCGCCGGGATCGGGCTGGTCCCCGACGGCGTCGACATCCGCCCCGGGCGTGCCGCCCCCGGGGACGCGGTCCTGGTCAGCGGTCAGATCGGGGTCCACGGCGTCGCCATCATGAGCGTGCGCGAAGGGCTGGAGTTCGGCGTCGAGATCCAGAGCGACACCGCCTCCCTGGCCGGCATGGTGGCCGACATGCTCGCCGTCTGCCAGGACCTCCACGTGCTGCGCGACCCCACCCGGGGCGGCCTGGCCACCTCGCTCAACGAGATCGCCGGGGCCGCCGGCATCGGCATCACCCTCGACGAGCGCTCCCTCCCCGTTCCCGACACCGTCGCCAACGCCTGCTCCTTCCTCGGCCTCGACCCCCTGTACGTCGCCAACGAGGGCAAACTCGTCGCCTTCGTACCGCCCGACCACGCCGACGCCGTCCTGGAGGCGATGCGCGCCCATCCGCTCGGCAAGGAGTCGGTGCGGATCGGGACCTGCGTCGAGGACCACCCCGGCATGGTCGTGGCCGCCACCGGCCTCGGCGGAACCCGGGTGGTGGACATGCCCCTCGGTGAGCAACTGCCGCGGATCTGCTGACACCTGCCGTGCGGCGGGGGAACCCCGGGCGGTATCGAACAACCCGCCATGGAAGGTTAGGCTGACCTAAGTCTTCGGACCGGCCTCAAGGCGAACGCCCGGGGCTGCCGACCGCCGCGTACGAAGGGGGCACGCCCATGACGATCCACCGAGCCGTCGTCGCCCGAGTCCAGCCGCTCACCGCGACGATGACCCGCGTCACGCTGCACGGTGAAGGTCTGACCGGCTTCGAGTCCACCGGGGTCGGCGACGAATACGTACGCCTCTTCTTCCCGCACGGCCCCGACCGCTCGGACCTCTCCCTGCCCATCACCACGGAGAAGGGCTGGGAGACGCCCGAGGGCCGGCCCGTCGCCCCGATGCGTACGTACACCGTGCGGGCGGTCCGCCCGGAGAGCCGGGAGATCGACGTCGACTTCGTGCTGCACGACCACGGTGTGGCCTCGACCTGGGTGGCCGGCGCGCAGCCCGGGGACGTTCTCGGTGTGAACGACCCGACCGGCCTCTACAGCCCCCCGGACGACCTCTCCTGGCAGGTGCTGCTCGCCGACCAGACCGGGCTGCCCGCCGTGGCCCGCCTGCTGGAGAACACCCCCGACGGGGTCGCCACCCGCGTGGTCGTCGAACTCCCCGGCCCCGAGGCCGTCCAGCCGCTGCCCGGCGCCAAGGTCACCTGGACCTACGGCGGCAACGGCCGCGGGGCCAGCCGACTGGCTGAGCTGGTGAGCGCAGCGATCCCGCCCGGCACGGACATGGCCGGCGGCTACGTCTGGGTCGCCGGCGAGACCAACGCGCTGCGCACCGTACGTCGTTACCTGCGCAAGGAGCTGGGGCTGCCCGCCACCCGGTTCAAGGTCGTCGGCTACTGGATCCCGGAAGCCGACAGCTGGAACGAGCGGTACGAGGCCCTGCCCGACGCGGTCCGCGCCGAGCTGGTGGCCCTCTGGGACGACCCGGTCGACGACGAGGAAGACCGCGCCATCCGGTACGAGGCGCGCCTGAGCGACCTTGGGCTGTGACGGCAATCTCCCTGATGCGCAGGGGAGTTGCCGGATTCGGTGGGTCGCCCGAGGGGATGGTGGGTAGGGTCGCAGTCGTTGAAGTAAAGGTAGCCTTACCCTTTGCTCAAGGCCTGAGTTCAAGGAGGATCGGTGACCAACCCGTTCGAGGACGAGAACGGCACCTACCTGGTGCTCGTCAACGACGAGGGGCAGCACTCCCTGTGGCCCTCCTTCGCGGAGGTGCCCGGCGGCTGGACCGTGGCGCACCCCGAGGGCACCCGCCAGGCCTGCCTCGACTACGTGGAGCAGAACTGGACCGACCTGCGGCCCAGGAGCCTGAAGGAGAGCATGGCGGCCGATCCGGCTTGAGCCGCACCGGCGCCACGCACGCCACGCAGAGCGATGCCCCTAGGCTGCCACCGGCACGAGAACCGGCAGCGACCCAGGAGTACGCCCATGTCCCAAACCGCCCCGCAGCACCCGTACCCCGATGCCTTCCGGGCGGACGAAGGACCGGCACCGCACGCACTCCTCGCACCGGTGCTCGGGCTGCTGGGCACCTGGACGGGGAGCGGGCGGGGCGGATACCCGACGCTCGACGAGGAGTTCGCCTACGCGCAGGAGATCACCTTCAGCCATGACGGACGCCCCTTCCTCCACTACGCGTCGCGTGCCTGGCTGGTCGACGCGGACGGGCGGCCCCTGCGGCCCTCGGCCCGGGAGAGCGGCTGGTGGCGGCTCCAGCCGGAAGGGCGGGTGGAAGCGCTGATCACCCAGCCCACCGGCATCGCGGAGATCGCGGTCGGCCGGGCCGGCGACGGCACCGTCGACCTCGCCTCCCACGAAGTGGCGCTCGCCCCCACCGCCAAGCAGGTCGAAGCCACCCGCCGCCGCTACACCCTGGCCGGCGATGAGACCCTCACCTTCGTCCACGACCTCGCGGCGGTCGGACAGCCGCTCCAGCACCACCTGACGGCGGAGTTCCGGCGGTGTTCGAAGGGCTGACCCGGGACCGGCGGGGATAGATCGGATTTGCATACGGAGGGTCTTCTGGGGCATATGGACAGGACAACTTTTGGTAAGGAGTTCGTATCCGATGTCCATGCCCAGTTACCCTCAGCAGCCGAACGCGGACCAGGCGCAGTACGGCGCGCAGTACGGCGCTCCGGAACCCGCCAGGAGCAACGGTTTCGCGGTCACCGCTCTTGTCCTGGGCCTGCTCGCCTGCCTCTTCTTCTGGACGGTCGTCGGCGGGCTCCTTCTCGGCCTGCTCGCGCTGGTGTTCGGCGTCCTCGGGGCGCTCCGGGCCCGCCAGGGGAGGGCCCCGCGCAAGGGCATGGCGATCGCCGGTGCCGTCCTCGGCGCACTGGGCCTGGTCGGCTCGGCCGTCGTCCTCGTCATCGGCATATCCGTCGTGAACTCCGGGTCGTTCCAGGACTTCGAGGACTGCGTGGGGAGCGCGAACAGCCAGGCCGAAGAGGACCGCTGCGCAGAGGACTTCGGCGAGAGTCTTTTCAAGTGACCTCGAACGGCGGGGCGGCGGTTTGCGGCCGCGGCCCGAGTTTGTGACGGTAGGGGCGAGGAGTGGTCTTCCTCACCGCAGGACCCGATGGTCCGGCGGACCATGTGTGCCCAACCGAGCAGAGGAAGAGGAGGGTTCGATGTCCTCGAAGCGACGTCGTAAGAAGAAGGCCCGCCGCAAGAACGGCGCCAACCACGGCAAGCGCCCGCAGAGCTGAGGCCGGCCCGGGGGTCCGAGGGGCAGCACCGCACGGTGCTGCCCCTCGGACCTGTTCCGGGCCGGCGCCACGGGGGCCCGGCACCCCGGTCGGACGCCGATGCGGGGGAGAGGCCGGAGCACTCGTAGGGTGGCTCCCATGTCTGCCACGTTGAGCTCCGAAAAGACCGCGGCCGCGCTCCGCAGATCGGCACGCGTCTCGGTCGAACTGCTGCTGGTCCTGTTGATGGCCGCCGTCGTCCTGTGGCTTCTGGGCCGGACGTGGCCGGTGGTGTGGCCCCTCATAGTGGGTCTGCTTCTCACCACCCTGACCTGGCCGTTCGCCCGCTTCCTGCGCCGCCGCGGGTGGCGTCCCGCACCGGCCGCGGCGCTGGTGACCGTGCTGTTCGTCCTGGTCGGAACCGGCATCGTGGCGCTGATCGCGATCCCGGTGGCCTCCCAGTCGGGTCAGCTCGCCGACGGAGTCGTCGAGGGCATCGGCAGGCTGCGCGAGTGGGCCGCCGGACCGCCGCTGAACATCAGCGACGACCAGATCACGGGCGCCTTCGACGCCGCTGTCGACCGCATCGAGAACAGTGTGGGCAGCGTGGTCACCACGGCGGTCACCGGGGTGAGTACCGTCTTCAGCGGCCTGATCACCGCTGTGCTGTCGCTCTTTCTGATGTTCTTCTTCCTCAAGGACGGCCCGCGCTTCCTCCCCTGGCTCGCCCGCCAGCTGCCCGGCCGGCTCGCCACCGACGTCCCGGTCGTGGCCGAGCGCTGCTGGGACACGCTCGGTTCGTTCGTGCGGTCCCAGGCCTTCGTGGGCCTCCTCGACGCCGTCTTCATCGGCATCGGCCTGTGGATCCTGGGCGTCCCCCTGGTGCTCCCGCTGGCGGTGCTGACGTTCGTCTCCGCGTTCGTGCCGATCGTCGGCGCGGTCTTCGCCGGCCTCGTCGCGGTCCTCATCGCGCTGGTCTCCAACGGCCTGACGGACGCGCTGATCGTGCTGGCGATCATCGTCGCCGTGCAGCAGCTGGAGGGCAACGTCTTCCAGCCCATGATCCAGAGCCGCGGGCTCGGCCTGCACGCCGCGGTGGTCCTGCTCGCGGTGACGCTCGGCGGCAGTCTGGCCGGTGTCGTGGGGAGCCTGCTCGCGGTCCCGGTGGCCGCGCTGATCGCCGTGATCTGGAACTACCTGCGCGAACAGCTCAGTGACCCGCAGGAGGGGCCGGAGCAGCAGGGCGGGGAACCGGAGCCGGGACCCGCCTCGGACGGCAGCCCCGACGCCGACGCCCCTGTTCCCGCGTGACGCGGTCCCGGCCGGGCCCGGTGGCGTAACCCCCTCCCCGCCGGGGCCCTCGGCTTCGCCACCTGGCGCGGACCCTGCCGGGCCACCTCGGCAGCCGCTGCGGCCCACGGTCCGGGTCACCGCCGCCGGGCTGTACCTGTGGGACGTGGCGCGCCCAGGCGCAGCCGGGTGAGGACGGCCGCGCGGGCGAGGCCGGGCATGGTGAGGGCCCACATGGCGCTGACCTGCTGGTGCAGGCCGTCCCGCTCGGCCAGGGCGAGGGAGAGCATCTGTACGCCGCTGTAGCAGCCCACGATGGTCCGGGAGGCCTCCACGGGTTCGACGTGGTTCTGGAGTTCACCGGCCGCGCGGGCGGATTCGAGAACGGCTGTGACGGCTCCCAGCGGGCCCGCGTAGCTCTCGGCGGTCTGGTAGGGGCCCGGCTCGATGCTGAGGCGTACGGCGGCTCGCAGGACGGGGTCCTCCAGGAGGCCGGCGGTGTAATGGTGGCTGATGTCGATCAGGGCCTGAAGCCAGAAGGTGGGAACCGGGCCCGATGCTGTCTGCTCGGCGACCTGTTGGAAGTAGGTGTGCTGGTGGGCCAGGATCGCGTCGCCGAGCTGTTCCTTGGACTCGAAGTGGTGGTAGAAGCCGCCGCGCGAGACCTGGGCGAGGCGCTGGATCTCCGGTGTCGTCGCGCCTGCGTAGCCGTCCCGGTCGATGATCACACCGGCGGCCTCGACGATCCGCTGAACGGTCTGCTCCCCGCGGTCCTGCATCGTCACGCCTCCCTGAGCCGCTACCGACGCTACCCGGAGCCCGGGCAACCCGCTCCCGCTGCGGGGCCGGGTGTCGGACGTCGGCGTACTCCGGGGGCCCCGTCCGGTCGCTCCCGTCAGTTGAACAGGTGACTTATGCCGCCCTGGCCATCTGCTCCGTTCCAGATCACGGCCCCCAGCCAGAAGGGGAACCAGAAGATCCGCTCCGGCAGTACGGGGGCGGCGGCGAACCAGGCGAACGGCAGAACCGTGAAGAACAGGCAGCAGGAGAGACGCCTCCTGCCGTAGGCGCGCGACTGTCCTGTCGGGTGTGTGGACATCTCGCGACGGTAGGCCGTACGCACAAGCCGAGCATGAGTAGCCGTACTCAGTTCGCCGTTGCGAGACTCCGCCTCGCGGCGCGCCGGGTCGTGGAGAGCTCGTACAGATTCCTCGCACGGGTCTAGGCCCGCACTCCCCTCTTGCTATACCTTGCGTCTAATAAGCTTGCTAGACGTCACGTCTAACAAGCGGGGCGGCGCTCGGCGGCCATCGATCTCATCGGGCGGGAACGCGATGAGGGGCAGGCCGGGCGGCGCCGGGCCGATCTCTCGAGTCAAGGAGCCGCACCATGTCAAGCAGCACCGTTCGGCCGGAGGACCAGGACCGGCTCGCCGAGCAGGACGTCGCCCGACGACTGCTCGACTCGGCCGCCAAACTGTCGTACGACCCGGCCACCCAGGTGGACTGGGAGACCCCGCTCGACCCGGACCACCACGGCGCCAGCCCCGAGTGGTCCACGCTCTACGGCACCGCGTACTGGAACGAGTTGACCGACGCCCAGCGCAAGGCGCTCACCCGCCAGGAAGCGGCGTCCGTCGCCAGCACGGGCATCTGGTTCGAGATGATCCTCCAGCAGATGGTGCTCCGCGACATGTACGCCAAGGACCCGACCGACCCCCGGTTCCAGTGGGCGCTCACCGAGGTCGCCGACGAGTGCCGCCACTCGATCATGTTCGCCCGGGGCGCCGCGAAGCTGGGCGCACCGGCCTACCGGCCGCGCCGCCCCGTGGTGGAGCTGGGGCGCGCCTTCAAGACCCTGGCCTTCGGCGAGGCGGCCTACGCGGCGATACTCGTGGCCGAGGAAGTCCTCGACGTGATGCAGCGTGACTGGATGCGGGACGAGCGGGTCGCGCCCTTCGTCCGCACCATCAACAACATCCATGTCGTGGAGGAGTCGCGGCACATGAAGTTCGCCCGCGACGAGACCCGCAAACGGCTCCGGAACGCGGGCGCGGTACGCCGCCAGCTCAACGCGATCGTGGTGGCCATCGCCTCGTACTACATCGTCACCAGCATGGTGAACCGCGACGTCTACGCCAACGCCGGTCTGGACCCCCAGCGGGCCCGCGCCGAGGCGAAGGCCAACGAGCACCACAAGTCGCTGATGCGCTCCAGCTGTTCGGGGCTGATGGAGTTCCTGAACTCGGCCCGGCTGCTGACCAGGCCGGCGCTGTTCTTCTACCAGCGCGCCTCGCTGATCTGATCCGGGCCCGGCGCCCCGGGCCGACGCCGGGAGCGGACGGCCCGCGCCGGAGACCGCAGCCGATGATCCACGCCGTCGATCCCCGACCACGACCCGAGACGACGAGATGACCTACGCCATCACCCAGACCTGCTGCTCCGACGCCACCTGCGTCGCCGTCTGCCCCGTCAACTGCATCCATCCGACCCCCGAGGAGCGGGAGTTCGGCAGCACGGAGATGCTCTACGTCGACCCGGAGACCTGCATCGACTGCGGGGCCTGCGCCGACGCCTGCCCGGTCGACGCGATCTTCCCGGTGGACAGCCTCTTCGGAGCGCAGAGGGAGTACGCCGCCATCAACGCGGCCTACTTCACCGACCGGGAGCCCGAACCCGCCCCCGCCGGACCGAACTTCCACGTCTGGGGCGAGCCCACCTTCGAGCGCAGCCTGCCCGCCGACTTCGCCCCGATCCGGGTGGCGGTCGTCGGCACCGGACCGGCCGGCATGTACGCCGCCGAGGACCTGCTGCTCCACACCGACGCCGAGGTGACCCTGGTCGACCGGCTGCCCGTGGCGGGCGGCCTCGTCCGCTACGGCGTGGCGCCCGACCACCCGGCGACGAAGAAGGTCGGCGAGACCTTCGCCCGGTTCCACTCCCACCCCCGGGTCCGGATGCACCTGGGCGTCGAGGTCGGCAAGGACATCACGGCCCAGGAGCTCGCCGCCCACCATGACGCGGTGATCTACGCGGTCGGCGCCTCCACCGACCGCCGGCTCGGCATCCCGGGGGAGGACCTGCCCGGCAGCGCCTCGGCCACCTCGTTCGTGTCCTGGTACAACGCCCACCCGGAGGCGGCCCCCGAGTCGGTGAGCCTGACCGCGCAACGCGTGGTCGTCGTCGGCAACGGCAACGTCGCCCTCGACGTGGCGCGCATCCTCGTCGCGGATCCGGACGCGCTGGCCTCCACCGACATCGCCGACCACGCGCTCGCGGCGCTGCGGGGATCGAAGGTCCGTGAGGTGGTCCTGCTGGGGCGGCGCGGCCCCGAGGACGCGGCCTGCACCGCCTCCGAGCTGCTCGCCCTGAAGCACCTGCCGGGTGTCGGCCTCGTCGTCGACGACCACGACCCCAGGACCGGGGCCGCGATCGAGGGGGTGGCGCCGGGCGGGAAGGCGGCGCTGCTGCGGGACGTGGAGCGCCGGGAGGTGGACTGGTCGCGGCCGCCGGAGCCCGGCCGGCGCATCGTCTTCCGCTTCCACTCCGCCCCGACGGAGGCGCTGGGCGAGGACCGCGTCACGGCCGTGCGCGTGACGTCGGGGGCGGGTGAGCGGGACATCCCGGCGGGCCTGCTGCTGCGGGCGGTCGGCTACCGGGGTGTGGCCGTTCCGGGTCTCCCCTTCGACGAGGCGTCCGGGACCGTACCGCACGAGGGGGGCCGGGTGAGCGGCATGGCCGGGACGTACGTCGTCGGCTGGATCAAGCGCGGCCCTTCGGGCGGCATCGGCGCCAACCGCACCTGCGCGGCCGAGACCGTCGGAACGTTGCTGGCCGACGCCGTGGCGGGCGCCCTGCCCTCCCCGGACCGCCCGTCCACGGCGTTCCGCCGCCTCGTCCGCAGCCGTGGCCGGGACGTCGTCGACGCCCGGGGGCTGGCCGCCATCGACCGGGCGGAGACGGCCCGCGGCCGCGAGCACGGCCGCCCGCGCGTCAAGCTCGGCACGGTTCCCGCCCTGGTCGCGGCGGCGAAGGGCCCCCGCCGCTGGAAGACGACGACCTGAGCCGGTTCCGCCCAAGCCCAGGCCCCACCGGTCGGTGAACCGGTGGGGCCTGGGCGATTCGTGCAGACAGGAGGGGAGCGCCTGCATGAACTCGGGTCAGGGGGTCTCGTACCCGCTGAGCGCCGGATTGCACCTGGAAGCGTGCGTGGGGTGCGGCACGCGGGTCGGCGCCTCGTGACGAGGTGCGCGGCGGCGGTCAGCGGGTTTCGGGACTTCCGCCGGACGCTGTCAGCTCGGCCAGCTTCTGGAATTCCCCGAGATCGTAGTTGGCGAGCGCCGAATCGAGGTTGGTGAGCGCCCCGAGGTGTTCCACGAATCCCTGCGGGTCGTATTCGATCTGGAGCGCGACCCGGCTGGAACGGTCGTCGAGCCGGTGGAATGTCACCGCCCCGGCGTGATGGACGCCTTCGGTCGTCTTCCAGGCGATGCGGTTCTCGGGCACCACCTCGGTCAGCTCCGCGACGAACCCCTTGTCCGCCCCGGGCAGCGACAGCTGCCAGGCGAAACGCCGCTCGTCCAGCGGGTCGACCCGCTGCACATGGCTCAGGAACCTCGGCCACTGGGTGACATCGCTCCACAGCGCCCAGGTGACGGAGACCGGCGCCTGGATGTCGACGGTCTCGACGATGGAGGAGGACATGCACGACCACCTTGCTTTCCCTCGGGTACGGCTTGGGCTCTCTGGTACCCGCATCCTGTGGGCCCACGCGAAGCCGTCCGACGTGAACCGACAGAAAACCTTTATGAGGCGCATACTCGAAGTAGTCGGCATTGTTTGGAGGGCTCCATGATTGTCCTCGGTGTCATTCTTCTGGTGATCGGCCTGATCGCCGGCATTTCCATCCTCTGGACCATCGGCGTCATTCTCGTGGCCATCGGTCTGGTGCTCTGGGTCCTGGGCGCGACGGGCCGCGCGGTGGGCGGAAGGCGCCACTACTGGTAGCCCGCCGGGCGAGGAGCCCGCACACCCCCCCATGATCGTCGCCGCCGCTCTTGTACGGGAGCGGCGGCGACGGACGTTGTCAGTGCCTTCTCCTACGGTGTGAGCAGTGAGACCCGCCGGAACGGCCGCGGGTCCACCCTGGGGAGGGGTCTGCCATGTCTGCCGCGTCCACCACCGTGCCGACGACGACGTATCTGGAGCTGTCGCAGGAAGGCGCCGGCGCGCACAAGTTCTACGAGGTGACCGTCGACGGCCTCGTGGTGACGGTGCGCTACGGGCGGATCGGTGCCGCCGGACAGGTCCAGACATCGACGTTCCCCACGGTCGCCAAGGCGCAGGCCGCGGCCGCGAGGAAGGTGGGGGAGAAGGTCCGCAAGGGCTACGCCCCGGCCGTCCCCGGGCAACGCGCGCCACGGGCCGTGACCCGCCGCCAGGTGACATCGGTCCCCTCCACCGCGCGCGCCGTGGCCCCCGTGCTGTGGCGCTTCCGCACCGGCTCCTCCGCGTTCGGCATCCACGTCGACGACGAGCGGTGCTGGGTCGGCAACCAGGCTGGCGATGTCTACACCCTGGACCACGAGGGCGGCGTCCTCGCCCGCTTCAGCCTCCCCGACGGCGTGAAGTGCCTGGTCGCCGACGACTTCTGGATCTACGCGGGCTGTGACGACGGCCGGGTCTACGACCTCTCCTCCAAGCTGCCCTTCGCGGCGTACGACATCGCGGCGGACGTCGACATCTTCTGGCTGGACATCCACGAGGGCCTGCTGAACGTCTCGGACCGCGCCGGCCGGCTGACCGTCATCGACCACGAGGACGAGCACCAGTGGGCGCGCCGCAGCCAGGGCGAGCACGCCTGGATGGTCCGCGCCGACGACCGGGCGGTCTACCACGGCCACCACCGCGGCGTCACCGCCTACGCCCCGGACGGCGGCGGAGAGTTGTGGCACACGCCCACCCGCGGCGGCGTCCTGTTCGGCTGGCAGGAGGACGACGCGGTGTACGCGGGGACGGCGCACCGGGTGGTCCAGCGGCTGGCGAAGGCGACCGGCGCGATCGAGGCCACGTACGCCTGCGACAGCGCGGTCTACTCGTGCGCCACCTCGCCCGGCGGGCGGTTCGTCTTCGCGGGTGATGCCTCGTCCTCCGTGTACTGCTTCGACCAGGCCGGTACGCGCCTGTGGAAGCTTGGTACGGGCGGCGGGTCGGCGCTGTCCATGCAGTACCGCGAGGGGCGGCTCTACCTGGTGACGACCGATGGTGCGCTGGTCTGCGTGGACGCGGGCGAGGCGGCCATCTCCGAGGCCCAGCAGGGCACGGTGCCCGCGCCCCGGGACGTGAAGCTGGCCGCGGCGCTGCCGACCTACGAGCCCGCCACGGCCGCGGCCGCGGTCACCACCGTGACCCAGGCCCCCGCCGGGTCTGTCGTCGTGGAGTGTGTCCAGGACACCGGCGGCCGCATCCGGGTGCACGTGGTCTCCGGCGGCTACGACACCTCCTGGAACGTCCAGTTCCCCCGCGCGATACGGCAGCCCGGCGCGCGGTACGTCGTGGACGCCCTGCACGCGGCGGCCGGCGGCTTCTACCGGGTGCGGGGTGACATCCGCCGACTGCAGTGAGCGATGCCTGACGGTGGGCCGGCAGGCCCGGTCCACCGTCAGGGGAGGGTGCATCCTCGTGGACAGCGCCTCGATCGCCCGATGGGAGCGCTTCCATGCCTCCGAAGCGCCTTCAGTACGAGGTGATTGAGTCGGACTGCTTGACATGTACCGGCAGTCACGTCACCTTGGGAGCGCTCCCACAGTTCGTTCCCGCACCACCTCGCATGCCTTACCTCCTGAGCACCATGTACGCCCTGAGCCCGTCCGCCACGTCAGGCCGTGGCGGACGTACGAGAGGAGCACGGAGCCGCAATGAGAAGCAGAGGCACCACCCCGCCCGCACCGCGCAGACGAGCTGTCGCCGCACTGGCCGCCCTGGTCATGGGCGCGTCCCTCGCGATCGCGTTACCCGGCCAGGCATCGGCCGCCGCCCGCGTCGACAACCCCTACGTCGGCGCCACCGCCTATGTGAACCCCGACTGGTCCGCCAGGGCCGCCGCCGAACCGGGCGGCGGCGTCATCGCGGACGAGCCGTCCTTCGTCTGGATGGACCGCATCGCCGCGATCGGCGGTACCCCCGGCGCGCGAGGCCTGCGCGCACACCTCGACACGGCCGTGAGCCAGGGCGCCGACCTCTTCCAGGTCGTCATCTACAACCTCCCCGGCCGGGACTGCGCCGCCCTCGCCTCCAACGGAGAGCTCGGCCCCACCGAACTCGGCCGCTACAAGAGCGACTACATCGACCCGATCGCCGCCATCCTCGGTGACCCCGCCTACGCGAGCCTGCGCATCGTCACCCTCATCGAACCCGACTCGCTGCCCAACCTTGTCACCAACGCGGGCGGCACCGCCGGGTCGACGCCCGAGTGCGCCACGATGAAGGCGAACGGGAACTACGAGAAGGGCATCGGGTACGCCCTCCACACGCTCGGCGCCCTCCCCAACGTCTACAACTACGTCGACGCGGCCCACCACGGCTGGCTCGGCTGGGACTCCAACTTCGTGCCCGCGGCCGAGCAGTTCAAGAAGGCCGCCACGGTCGAAGGCGCCTCCGTCGCCGACGTGCACGGCTTCATCGTGAACACGGCCAACTACTCGGCCCTCAAGGAACCCCACTTCAAGGTGACGGACTCCGTGAACGGGACCACGGTGCGCCAGTCCTCCTGGGTCGACTGGAACTACTACGTGGACGAGCTCTCGTTCGCCCAGGCCCTGCGCACCGAGCTGGTCCGCCAGGGCTTCGCCTCCGACATCGGCATGCTGATCGACACCGCCCGCAACGGCTGGGGCGGCCCTTCCCGGCCCACCGGCCCCGGGCCGCTGACCAGTGTCAACGCCTACGTCGACGGCAGCCGCACCGACCGCCGCATCCACGCGGGCAACTGGTGCAACCAGAGCGGTGCGGGCGTCGGCGAGCGCCCGACGACCGCCCCCGAGCCCGGGATCGACGCCTACGTCTGGGCCAAGCCGCCGGGTGAGTCCGACGGCAGCAGCAAGCCCGTCGACAACGACGAGGGCAAGGGCTTCGACCGGATGTGCGACCCCACGTACACCGGCAACGGCCGCAACGGCTTCAACCTGACGGGCGCCCTGCCCGACGCCCCGGTCGCCGGGCACTGGTTCTCCAGCCAGTTCCAGGAGCTTCTCCGCAACGCCAACCCGCCGCTCGACGGCGGCAACGGCGGCGAGCAGGACACCCAGCCCCCGACCGCACCCACGGCGCTGCGGGCCACGGCCAAGTCCAGCAGCAGCGTCACCCTGGCCTGGACCGCGTCCACCGACAACAGGGCGGTCACCGGGTACGACATCCTCCGCGGTGGCGCGGTCGTGGGCTCCACCGCCTCGACCACCTTCACCGACACCGGCCTGAGCGCGTCGACGGCCTACAGCTACACGGTCCGGGCCAAGGACGCGGCGGGCAACGTATCGGCCGCGTCGGCAGCCCTGCCGGTCACCACCGAGGCTGGCGGGGGCACCGGCACGGGCACCCTCAAGGTCCAGTACCGCAACACCGACTCCTCCCCGACCGACAACCAGATACGGATGTCCCTCCAGCTGGTCAACACCGGGACGACCGCCGTGGACCTGTCCACGGTGACCGCCCGCTACTGGTTCACCCCTGACGCCGGAGCGAGCACCTTCGCCACCTCCTGCGACTGGGCGGTACTCGGCTGCGGCAATGTGAAACACGGCGTACGTGCGGCAAGCGCACCGGCCGTCGGCGCCAGCCACTACCTGGAAGTCGGCTTCGGCAGCGGAACCCTGGCGGCGGGCGCCGCGACCGGAGAGATCCAGTTGCGGATCAACAAGAGCGACTGGTCGTCCTTCCAGGAGGCCGACGACTACAGCCGCGCCACCAACACCGCCTTCGCCGACGCCCCGAAGATCGGCGTCTACATCGGCTCCACCCTCAGCTGGGGCACCGCTCCCTGACCGGCCAACGCGATCAACTGCCCCTCTCCCGCCGCACGGTGGGGGAGGGGCAGCCGCGTCTGTTCACGCGAGTGCAAAGCCGTGCGCCTGTCCCGAGCCGGCGAAGCGCGCCTACCGTGGACGGGTGACCCTCGCACATCGGCGGAGCGCCCCCAGACCGAGGCCGCCCCCCGCCTGGCTCCGTCCTCGACCCGCTCCCCATGCCCGCGCACCGCTGCGCCGTACGGCTGAGCGGGTCGCTCGCCGGGAATACTGTGGCCGGGTGACGGTTGATCACCCCATGACTTCCTTTACGCACGAGGCATTCGGACGGGTCGGCATCTGGAGCAGCGCCCTGCACGGCGCGCGGACGGACGACGCGGGCAGGAAGGCGATCGCGGAGGCGGTCGCCGAGATCGAAGAGCTGGGGTACGGCACCCTCTGGATCGGCGGCAGCCCCTCACCCGACGACGCCGCAGCCGTCGTCGTCGCCACCCGTACGGTGACGGTGGCCACCGGCATCCTGAACATCTGGAGCCACACCGCCGAGGAGGTGGCCGCCCGGATCGCCGCTGTCGAAGAGGCCGCGCGCGGGCGCTTCGTCCTCGGCCTGGGCGTCAGCCACGGTCCGATGGTGCCGCAGTACGCCAAGCCGTACAGCGCGATGGTGGCCTACCTCGACGCGCTGGACGCGGCGACCTTGTCCGTGGAGCCCGGAGAGCGGGTCCTGGCGGCGCTCGGCCCGAAGATGCTGAAGCTCGCGGCCGACCGGTCGCTGGGCGCACACCCCTATCTCGTCACCACCGGGCACACGGCCGAGGCCCGCGAGGCGCTCGGCCCAGACGCCCTGCTCGCCCCCGAGCTGACGGTCGTGCTCGACACCGACCTGGACCGCGCCCGCACCACCGCGCGGAACATGCTGGAGATGTACCTCCAGCTCCCCAACTACACCGACAACCTGCTGCGGCTGGGGTTCGCGGAGAGCGACTTCGAGGGCGGCGGCAGCGTCCGTCTCCTCGACGCCCTCTTCGCACTGGGCGACGCCGAGCACGTGAAGTCCCGGACCCGGGAGTACCTCGACGCGGGCGCCGACCATGTGGCGCTCCAGGTGCTCACCGCCGACGAGGGCGGCGCCGGACTGCCCCGGGCCCAGTGGCGGGAGCTGGCCGAGGCGTTCGGCGACGAGCTGTAGAGAGACTGCGGGAATATCCCGGTCGGCGGCCTTGTCCAAACAGGGTCCCCTTCACGCCGTCACCGCTGGGAGCATCGTGCCCGAGACCGCGCCCGTCACCTCCACCGTCCGTCCGGAACTGCCGGCGCTTCCCGCGCAGGCCGAGCGGCTGATCGAGCTGGGGGTCCATGAGCTCGCCGGACTGACCGCGACCGAGCTGCGCTCCTTCGCCCAGGCCGCCGAGGTCACCGAGGACGGCGAGCGCACCCTGCTCGCCGTCCACCCAGGCCGGGCCCCTGCCTCCGCGCTCGCCCCGCTGCTCCGTCGAGAGAGCAAGCCGGGCTTCGTCGTCACCGACATGCCCGATGTCGATCTCTTCACGCCGCTGGAAGACCTCGCCCTGCCGGATGCGCCCCTCTACCTCCTCACCGGCATCGACCGCGGCGACCAGATGGCCAACTGGAGCCCCAACGAGGCACTGCCCGCCCTCGGTGAACAGGGGCGCACTCCGCTGGTGCTGACCGAGGGCATCCACTGGGTGCTCCAGCAGCCTGCCGCGCTGGAGCGCAACCACTGCTTCATGACGATCGGTTCGCGGCTCCGCAAGGCCAACGGTGCCCTGGACGCCCGCACCCCGGCCCTCTGGATCAGCAACGGGACCGGACGGGACGGCAGCGAGCGGCGGAACGCCCCGAAGGTGGGCTGGTGCTGGGCGGGCAACCGGCACACCTGGCTGGGCTTCGCCTCCGCGACAGGGCGCCGGCTCTGAGGAGGGCTTGAGGCCATGCGTCAGCCTTCGCAAGATTGTCCCGATTGTTTCTGAGATGTCGGGATCCCTAGGGTGTCGGCCTGCTGGGACATGCCCGTCCCGGGACGAGGGACAGGCGGCCGGGGCGGCAGCGGCGGCCAGGACGGAAGGAAGCCGCCACCGGGGCAGGCGCAGCACCCGACGACGAGGCCGCCCGCAGACTGGGCGCGGAGCTGCGGGCGCTCCAACAGTGCTCCGGACGCACCTTGCGCGACCTGGAGACCCGCGTACCCCGCCCCTGGCCATGGCACCGCGTCACCCGCGGCGAGGATCTTCGTCAGCCGTGCCACCGGCGCCTGCCTGAGCCACGGTGGGAAAGGGCTGAGGTACATGGGCTGTTCAGGCTCCGCCACGTAGAAGTGGTCGTTCACCACCGGCCCGCCGACTCGGTCGAGGTCAGGAGCGTGGCCACCGGGGCATGCCTGGACGACAGTGCCGCCCGCGGGCCTGCGAGCGCTGCCGTGCACCGGTACGAGCCGCCAGTAGTGGGGCTGACGGCTCGTACCGGACGGGCGGTCCTCCCGCGCACCGCGTCCGGGCGTGGAGGTCCTGGGCCGAAGGATCGCCTTCATGGATTCCTCGCGCCACCGTCCCAGCAGCTAGTAGTGCTTGGTCATGT
>NZ_LIXI01000004.1 GCF_001905595.1 Streptomyces sp. CB00316
GCACCTTATGGTGCGGGGCTTTTCTGCGTTCCCGGTTCCGGGCACCGGCGTGCCGGGGCCCGAAGCGCTCAATCTCTCGGACGGGCGACACCAGTCGGCCGTCGTAGGCCAAGATGACCGCCTGTACCCGGTCTCGGGATCCCGTTTTGGCGAGGATGCGCGTGACGTGCGTCTTCACGGTGGACTCGGCGAGGTGGAAGCGGGCGGCGATCTCGGTGGTGGACCAGCCCTGGCCGATCACCGTCAGGATTTCCCGTTCCCGGTCGGCAGAGCGGCGATGCGGGGGTCCGACGGAACCGTCGGGGCGCCGCCGCCGGGTGCGGTCGGCAGATGGCGGGCGTAGGCGTCCAGGAGGTGGCGGGTCAGGGAGGGGGCGACCACGGCATCGCCGGCGGCGACCGCCCGGCTGCCGGAGAGGAGCTCCTCCGGCAGGGCGTCCTTGACCAGGAAGCCGCTGGCTCCGGCGCGGAGGCCGTCGTACACGTGCGCGTCGTCCGCGATGAGTACCGTGGTCACTGGGGGTGGTCCTCCAGGGGGAGGCGGAGGTGTATGTGCCATCCGCCGTGGGCCGGTAGGGGCCCGGCTTCGATCGTCCCTTTGTACAGCGCCGAGCGCTCGCGCATGCCCATGATTCCTTGGGCGAGGTGCGTAGGTGTGTGTAGGTGAGGGTCACTGTTGCGGAGAGGGGTGCGTCGGAGGGCGGGGATGCGTGTTTGAGGGTGTTGGTCAATGCCTCCTGGACCACGCGGTAGACGGTCAGTTGGCGGCCCGGGGTGAGGGGGGTGGGTCGGCCGGGTTCGTCGTGGGGCTCCAGGTGTACGGGGAGGCCTGCGCGGCGGACGCGTTCGATGAGGGGTGTCAGGTCGTCGAGGGTCGGCTGCGGGGCGCGGTCCGGGTCGGGGTGGTCGTCGCGCAGGACGCCGAGGAGGCGGCGGAGTTCGTTCAGCGCCTGCCTGCTGGTGGTGCCGATCGCCTCCATGGCCTGGGCTGCGCGCTCCGGGCTCTTGGCGGCCGCGTACGCCCCGCCGTCCGCCAGGCCCGTGATGACGGACAGGTTGTGGCCGATGATGTCGCGCATCTCCCGTGCGATACGGGTGCGTTCGGCGGCTGCGGCGAGGCGGGCCTGCTGGTCCCGTTCGTGTTCCAGCCGGTGGGCACGTTCGACGAGGGCCTCCGTGTAGTCGCGGCGGGTGCGTACGGCGGGGCGGTCGCGGACATCACGGTGAGGACGGTGGCGGTGAAGACTGCCCCGGTGGGCGGCGTAGGCGCGTCCGCCGATCGTGGACCGGCCGCACGTCGGTGTATCGAGGCCGAGCAGCATGCGCATCGTGGTGGACTTCCCGGCGCCGTTGGGGCCGAGGAAGCCGGTGACCGTACCGGGGTGGACCGTGAAGTCGAGGTCTTGGACGACGGTTCGGTCGCCGGCCCGCTTGGTGAGTCCGTATGCCTTGATCATGCGGTCGACGCTACGGAGGCGCCCCGGGGGTGGTCGTCCGACCGGGGGTGGGATGTGGGCGGGGGCGTAGTACCGGGGCACGACGGGGGGAAGCGGTAGCTACGCGGATCCGGCGGCCTGGGACCGGCTCCACGCGGAACTCGGTATCCGGCTGCCGGTCGACCACCAGGCCTCGTCGACGCGTACGCCCCCGTCCAGCTCAACCGCCATCTGTACCTGCGCCACCCCACGACCGAACGCTGGAATCCGGGTCAGGAGATCCGTGCCACGGTCCGGGCCTGGTCCGGTGCGGCGTTGCCGGCTCCCGATGACCCTCGACGACCGCCCTGAGCCGTGGGGCGGGCCGGACCGGGGGATGTGTGAGGGGGGTTGGTCGGTTGAGCGGCGTGCGGGCGGCGGGCGAGGATCGGGCCATGGACTATGTGATGCGTTGCGTACGGGTCGAGGAATGGCCGCTGGCCAGGCAGCTGCGGCTGGATGCCCTCCAGGATCCCGCGGCCCCCGTGGCGTTCCTGGACTCGTACGAGGCGGCGGTGGTGCGGCCGGGTGCCTTCTGGCAGGACCGTACGGCTGCGGCCGCCGAGGGCAGGGACGTACGGCAGTTCGTCGCGGAGTCGCCCGAGGGGGAGTGGGTGGGCACGGTCACCGTGCTGATCGAGCGTCCGGAGGACGACGTGCGTTTCGGGGAGCCCGCCGCGGTGAACCAGGGGCATCTGGTCGGTGTCTTCGTCCGGCCGGAGGCGCGGGGGGCCGGGGTGGCGGACGCGTTGTTCCGGGTGGCCGTCGACTGGGCCTGGTCGCTGTCCGAGCCCCGGCTGGAGCGGGTGCGCCTGTATGTGCACGAGAACAACCCGCGGGCCGCGGCGTTCTACCGGCGGTTCGGGTTCGTACCGTCGGGGCAGCGGATGCCGGTCCCGGGGCCGGGTGAGCGGCGTGAGTGGGAGCTGGAGTACGTGATCGAGCGGGGATAGAGGTGGTCGGTCGGGGTGGGGCCGTCCCTGTTCGATCAGACGGCGCCCGGTGCCGGGGCGTGCAGATGCCGCTGCCAGCGGGCCCGGCCCTGTTCGCGGGAGCGGAGCAGGACGATGGCAGGCAGGCCCAGGTCCTGGCCCTTCGCCAGCAGTTCGGGGAGCTGGGGGAGCGGGGCCACGGCGGCCACGTCGTCCAGGACCAGTGTCATTGGTGGGTCGAGCCGACCGTCGGATGACCGTGCGGCCATGCGGCGGCCGTGCTCGACCACGTGTGAGGCGAGCGCGGTGAGGAGGGGCATCGCGCCGGGGCGGGTGCGGGGATCCTCGATGGGTTCACCGACCACATAGAGCGTTCCCCCCTCGCGGGCAAAAGATTCCAGCGCGGCCGTATCCGATCGGTTGGCCGTGCAGGCCTCGCGGATGTGCACCGAGGAGAGGGCCGAGAAGGCCCGTACGTTCAACTCCTGCGCGACGTGCCGTCGTTCCGGGTGCCCCGTGAGCGCGGACTCCAGCAGCCCGGCGAGGCCGGAGGCGGCCTTGGGGTGCGTACGGAGGAGGCGTACGGGTTCGTGGGCGGATGCGCCCGAGGCCCAGCGGGCGACCTGGCGGAACGGTCGCCCGTCCACCGCCGCGGCGTGCAGCCAGCACTGGAGGAGCGTCTGCGCGGTGTCGGCCACCGCCGCGTCGATCCTGGCCTGCGGGCGGACCGGGGCGAGGAGGGCGGCGGCTCGTACGGCGGCGGTGTCGGGGTGCTCGCAGCCGGCGGTGGGCGGCCAGTGGAGGCGGGCGGGGGTCTCGCAGAGGTGGCCGGGGTCGTAGACGAGGACCGGGCCGAGCTTGGCGCGGGCGTCCTTCGTCTCGGCCCAGACCGTGGGGTCCGAGGTGACGACGAGGGTGGGGCCTTCGGCGTCCTGGATGGCCTGGACGACGGTGGGGCGCCGGTCGTGGGCGGAGGCGTAGACGAGGAGGGGGGTGCGGGGGGAGGGGAGGGAGAGGGGCTTGGTCGGTGGGGGTGCGGCCGGTGTTGACGCCGGGGCCGGGCGCTGGGCGGGGGCCTCGTGGGCTTGTGCGGGGGCGGGGATCTCGTGGGGTTGGTTGGGCTGGTGCGCCTCTTGGGGGTAGGACGTCTCGTGCGTCTCGTGCGCCTCGTGGGGTGTCCCGTACAGGCGTTCCTCGCGGCGCCGTTCCCGTACGGCCCGCCATCGGACCACGGACCCGAGGACGAACACGGTCAGGACCACCAGCACCATCAGTTCGCCGATGAACAGGCCCCAGAACAGGCCGTAGCCGGAGAGTTGGGAGGCGGGTGTGGTGGGCCAGGCGCCGGGGAGGTCCTGTGGGGCGGTGGCCAGTTCGCGCAGGGCGAGGGGGGTCTGGGTGAACGTCACGCCGTCCGGCCAGGAGCCGTGCGCGAGGAGGCCGGCCAGGCCGGTGGCCGTCCAGGCGAGCAGGGTCGCCGCGAACAGGAAGCCGATCAGGCCGACCAGAAGGCCGTCCGGGATGCCGCCGGTGCGGGACTCCTCGTGGCGCGGGTGGGATCGGGGCCGGGGGGTGTGTCCTCGGCCTCGCTCCGGTGCCGGTCCGTGTGCTGCCTTGCGTGCCATGTCAGGCCACCGTGGACCGGGACGCGTCGTCGATGCGCTGCTGGTTCTCGATCCGGGCCGCCCGTTGCTCCGCCTCCAGCTCCGCGGCGCGGATGTCCTCCGGGAGCAGGTCGTCCGACGAGCCCTCGGTCATGGCGCGGTCGGTGAAGACGAGGGGGCGTTCGGCTTCGGTGATCAGGTGTTTGACCACCTGTACGTTGCCGTTGACGTCCCAGACCGCGATGCCCGGGGTGAGGGTCGGGATGATCTCGACCGCCCAGCGGGGCAGGCCGATGACCCGTCCGGTCGCGCGTGCCTCGTCGGACTTCTGGGCGTAGATCGTGCGGGTGGAGGCCATCTTGAGAATGGCCGCCGCCTCCTTCGCCGCGGCTCCGTCCACGACGTCGCTGAGGTGGTGGACGACGGCGACGAATGAGAGACCGAGCCGGCGTCCGAACTTCAGCAGGCGCTGGAAGAGCTGGGCCACGAAGGGTGAGTTGATGATGTGCCATGCCTCCTCGACCAGGAAGATGCGCTTCTTGCGGTCGGGCCGGATCCAGGTGTGTTCGAGCCAGACGCCGACGATCGCCATCAGGATCGGCATCGCGATCGAGTTGCGGTCGATGTGCGAGAGGTCGAAGACGATGAGGGGCGCGTCGAGGTCGATGCCGACGGTGGTGGGGCCGTCGAACATGCCGCGCAGGTCACCGTCGACGAGCCGGTCCAGGACGAGGGCGACGTCCAGGCCCCAGGCCCGTACATCGTCTATGTCGACGTTCATCGCCTCGGCGGACTCGGGCTTGGGGTGGCGGAGCTGCTCGACGATGTCCATCAGGACCGGCTGGCGGTCGGTGATGGTCGCGGTCACATAGGCGTGGGCGACCTTCAGCGCGAAGCCGGAACGCTCGTCGAGCCCGTGGCCCATGGCGACTTCGATGATCGTGCGGAGGAGGGCGAGCTGGCCGGTGGTGGTGATGGAGGGGTCGAGAGGGTTGAGGCGGATGCCGCCGTTGAGGGCTGCGGTCGGGTCCAGGCGGATGGGGGTTATGCCCAGCTCCTGGGCGATGAGGTTCCATTCGCCGACGCCGTCCTCGCCCTGGGCGTCCAGGACGACGACCTGGCGGTCGCGGAAGCGGAGCTGGCGCAGGACGTAGGTCTTCTCCAGCGCGGACTTGCCGTTGCCGGACTCGCCGAGGACGAGCCAGTGGGGGGCGGGGAGCTGCTGCCCGTACAGCTGGAAGGGGTCGTAGATGTAGCCCTTGCCGCTGTAGACCTCGCGGCCGATGATCACGCCGGAGTCGCCGAGGCCGGGGGCGGCGGTGGGGAGGTAGACGGCCTGGGCCTGGCCCGTCGACGTACGGACCGGGAGGCGGGTCGTCTCCACCTTGCCGAAGAGGAAGGAGGTGAAGGCATCCGACAATGCGGACAGGGGGTCTCGCATGGCGTGGGTGCCCTCTCTTGTCGCGGATGGTTGTGTTTGATCTTGAGGGTGGTGCCCGTGTCAGCGGCGGATGCCGGTGGCGAACGGGAGCGTGTTCACGAAGGCGCGGTGGTGTTCGCGGTCGCACCACTCCAGCTTGAGGTACGACTTGCCGGCCGAGGCGCGGATCGTGCGCTTGTCGCGGGCGAGGGCCTCGGGTGAACGGGACGACACCGTGATGTACCCCACCAGGTTCACCCCGGCCGCGCCGCTGGCGAGATCCTCACCCCGCTGGTCGAGCCGGCCGTGGGCGGCGATGTCGCGGGGGTCGACGGTGCGGTTCATCTTGGCCTGGCGGCTGGCCTCGGCGTCGTCGTTGGTCTTCTCGGTCAGCATGCGTTCGATGGCGACCTCGGTGGGTTCGAGGTCCATGCAGACGGCGACCGTACGGATGACGTCGGGGGTGTGCACGAGGAGCGGGGCGAGGAAGTTGACGCCGACGGGGGTCATCGGCCACTCCTTCACCCAGGCCGTGGCATGGCACCAGGGCGCGCGGGTGCTGGACTCGCGGGTCTTGGCCTGGAGGAACGTCGGCTCGACCGCGTCCAGTTCGGCGGGCCAGGCGTTGCGCTTGGTCATCGCCTGGATGTGGTCGATGGGGTGGTCGGGGTCGTACATGGAGTGCACGAGGGAGGCCAGGCGGCTCTGGCCGAGCGGCTGGCGTACCCGGATGTCGGCCTCGGCGAGGCGGGCGCAGATGTCGGTGAGCTCGCGGGCCATGACGATGGCGAGCCCGGCGTCGCGGTCGAGCTTGCGGCCGCCGTGGGGGCGGGCGGCGCGGGCGATGGCGTTGGCCTCGGCGGCCAGCTCGCGGCTGTAGTGCATGCAGGCGATGAGGTAGGCGCGGTGCTGCTCGCTGGAGGTGGAGACCATGGACTGGAGCTGGTCGTAGGAGTCCTGGAGCCAGCCGGGGGACGCCTTGTCGCCGCGCTGGGCGACGTCCTTGGCGTGGGCGTCGGGGTCGGCGGGGAGGGTGCGGGCGAGCATCTGGAGGCGGGTGACGAACCCGTCGCCGTTGGCCACGTGCTTGAGGAGGGTGCCGAACCGGTCGACCAGGGCCTCCTGGTCCTCGCTGTCGCGGAGGCCGACGCCGGGGCCCTCGATCTCGATGGCGGCGGTGACGGTGCGTCGGTCGGCGTGGAGGAGTACGGCGATCTCGTCGGGGCCGAAGGGGGCGGCGAGCCAGCTGATCCGGCCGATGCCGGGGGGCGGGCCGATCTCGACCTCGCGGCCGTCGGCGCTGACGCCCGCCTCCATGGCGCCGGAGCGGTAGGCGGTGCCGCGGCGCAGGGAGCGCTTGAAGCTGCGGTTGATCTCGAACCACTTGTAGAACGTGCGGCCCTTGTACGGGACGTACACGATGGCGAGGGCCAGCAGGGGGAAGCCCACGAGGCAGACGATGCGGAGGGAGAGGACGGGGACGAGGAGTCCGCTCATCATGCCGAGGAACGCGCCGACGATGATCAGGGCGATCTCGCCGGTCTCGCGGTTCTTGCCGACGATCGCGTTCGGCCGGGCGCGGCCGATCAGATACGTACGGCGGGGCGTCATCGTGTGGGACTGAGTCGTCAACGCCCTCCACCTCCTGTGCTCGAGTTACCTGTGGTGCCGAAGCCGCCGCCTCCGCCTCGGGAGGAGCGGCTGCCGTGGGGGGTGCCGGAGGTGGGGCCGGAGCCGCCGCTGCGGGGCGAGGGTGCGGCGGAGGGGACAGATCCGCCGCCGACCCCGCCACCGGAGGTGCGGGAGCCGTGTGCGGCGACGCCGCCGCTGGCCGGGTTGGAGGGGCGGGCGCCGCCACCTCCCCCTCCGCTGTTCTGGTCGTTGCGGCCGCTGTGGGTCTTGATGCCCTGGGAGACGAGGGCGGCCGGGGAGCTGATGAGGGCGGCCGCCTGGGCGCCGTCGGTGGCCTGCTTGCGGTTGGTGCGGGCGCCCTGGATCTCGTCGCCGAAGCCGGGGACGAAGCGGTAGATCATGGCGGAGGCGAAGATGGCCAGCAGGATGATGGCGAGGCCGGAGACGACGGCGGAGAACGCGTCGGGCCCGTCGCCGGCGGAGAGCGCTCCGGCGAGGCCGAGGACGATGACGATGACCGGCTTGACCATGATCACCGCGATCATGATGCCGGCCCAGCGGCGGACGTGGCCCCACATGTTCTTGTCGACGAGACCGGTGTAGACGACGATGCCGAGCAGGGCGCCGACGTAGAGCAGGGCGGCGCGGATGACGAGCTCCAGCCACAGGACGCCGGCCGCGAGGATCGAGACGAGCGAGACCACGATCAGCATGATCGGCCCGCCGCCGATGTCGGTCCCCTTCTTGAGGGCCTCGGCGAACGACCCGAAGAAGACGTCGGTCTGGCCGCCGGTGGAGGAGGCGATGACCTCGGTGACGCCGTCGGTGGCGGAGACGATCGTGTAGAGGATCAGCGGTGTGAAGGCCGAGGCGAGGACGGTGAGCCAGAGGAAGCCGACGGCCTCGGAGATCGCGGTGGTGAGGGGGACGCCGCGGATGGCCCGCTTGGTCACGGCGAGGAGCCAGAGGACGAGGGTGAGGATGGTGGAGGCCGCGAAGATGACGGCGTACTGCTGGAGGAACTTGGGGTTGGTGAAGTCGACGTTGGCCGTGGACTCGACGGCCTCGCTGAGTTTGCCGACGATCCAGGCTGCGGCGTCGGCACAGCCTTGGGCGAGGGAGGTGAGGGGGTCGAGGGCGTCGGGGGTGACGTCCTGGGTGCGGGCCCCGGCGCCTTCGCCGCCTTCGCAGTAGTCCTTGGCGGGGCCGTGGATCAAGTCGCAGGGGTCGTTGCCAGAACTCGGACTCGGGGTGGGAGCCGGCGTCGGGGCGGCTACCGCTGGGGCGGAGACAACGACCAGGGAAGCTGGCCCCGCCGCCGACAGCGTGGCGGCAAAGGCGGCAATGCGGAGTCGTGGACTAACGGGCATAGGTGAAGCCTCCGAACCCATTGACCGCGTCAGCGATCTCCTCAGCGCTGGAGGCCCGTGCGTCGCCGCCCACTGGTGCTGGGCCATCCTTCTGCGAGTGAGTGACGGCCTTCCAGTCGCCGTTGATCCACGCCAGCTCCATGGTGATGGTGAACCAGCCATCCGTCACCGGCTTGGTGGAGCCCTCGCCTGCAAGCCCGATCAACCCTGTGCACCAGACCTCGACAGTGACCTGATCTGCGGTTGCCACAGTCACTTTGGTGCCGAGCGGGGCAGTGCGGGAGACGAATGTGAAGCCGTCTGGAGTGGAACCGTTTTCATTGAGGCCGACATTCGCGTAGAAATCAGCGGAGTAGGCCTTGTCGAGAGTGTCGCGGAATCGGTCCACAGAGGAGGGTGCGATGACAGCATCAAGGATGCTGTTCCGCTTGGATTTGTCGAACATCTCTGCCGACCCCAGCGCCACCGCGTAGTTCGCCGCCGCGCTCTGCGCCCCCTGCTCGTCATGAGCGAAGCCGGAGGCGATCGTTCCGTTCTTGCCCTGGACCGGCTTGGTGCCGGTTGCGGCGGTGGGCGCCGAGCCCGCCGCCCCCGGGTTCTTCGTGCCCGCGGAGGCGTTGTCGTCGCTACCTGTGCCGCCCCGGTTGGCGAAGGCGATCGCGGCGATGAGGAGGACTACCACGCCGGTGATCGTGATGAGGGAGCGTGAGTTCCGGACGGGTCGGCGGGCGTGGGGATGGCCCGCGTCGCCGTCCGGAAGGCGGGTACGGGTCTGGCGGGTGCCGCCGAGGGTGCTGTACGGGTCGTCCGCGCGCCCGCCTTGGTCCATGCCGCGGTAGTCGTGCTCGTCGCCGGGGCTCATGCCGCGTTCGCTCCCTCGGTCGTGTGCGGTTCCGCGCATGGCGACGGTAGCTGTGCTGGTTGCCGCGTGAGCGCGGTGGAGTGACTCGACATCAGGGAGACGCAACCTCAGCCGGTGGGCACGACGGACGGATGGTGGGGAGCGGGCGGGGGACGGCCCGGGTGCGGGCTGGCCGACGGTCGGTCAGACAGCCATTCCGTACACGATGGTGAAGAGAGTGCCCAGGGACCCGATGATGAAGACCCCGGTCAGGCCTGCCACGATCAGGCCCTTGCCCTGTTCCGCGCTGAACGTGTCGCGCAGCGCCGTCGCCCCGATGCGCTGCTTAGCCGCGCCCCAGATCGCGATGCCGAGGCAGAGCAGGATGGCGATCGCCATCACCACCTCGATCATGATGCGCGCCTCGTTGCCCAGCGTGCCGAACGGCCCCCAGTTGGGGGCGATTCCGCCGATGATGGTGGTGATGTCGCCCTTCTCTGCTGCCAGGATCATGTAAGTCACCGCCCCTGTTGGGTAGTTAGCTATCCGCGCCCGTGTGGCACGGGTCGCCTTCTATCTTCGCTGATGAAACCGCGCTCGCACGACGCCTTCCCGGTCTCTTTACCCGGATCTCGCACGTTCGACCGACACGGCCGCCCTGACCTGCGGCTCGTCCCGGTATCCACATGCATATGCCTGGTTACTCTGTGTATCACGCGGTGTGACCGCGAGCAACGACGGTGGCCATGGGTTCCTGATGCGGTTGCAGCGTTCGTGGGGCACGGCGTGTTCGTATGCGCCGTTCGAGGGCCGGTGGTGCGCCGGTGAGCCGGGGCGATGCGCCGTCAGGGCGGGGGCGGCCGTAGGGGAGGAGGACGCCCCGCGTCCATCGTCCGGGTGAATCCCGTGTTCGCCCGGTGCGGCGAGAAGCCCTGTGATCGCGGGGCACCTGCCCCGGCCGTGCCGCCCGGCGGTGCGGGTGGACGGCATGTCGGCCATGCCGCTTTTGGCACAGTGCCGCTCCACGATCGAGGAACGGGGTGAGCGGTGTGAGCGGAGTGGGTGTGCTGGCGCAGCCGGGTGGTGACCGGCCGTGGTGGTGGGTCGAGCCGCGCGGTGGGACGGATGGCGGTGGTGGGGGCGCTGCTGGCGACGGTGACCTCAAGCACAGCGACGGGCCGTGGATGCGGGCTGCCGGCGGGGCCGAGGGTCTGGTCGCGCTCCTCGGTCCGGTGAAGGCCGAGTTGGGGCGTGCGCACCAGGGCCTGGCGGCCGGGGCCGGGGAGCTGTCGGCGCTGGCCGAGCTGGGCACCGTACGGGCCTCGTGGGAGCGGCGGATCGAGACCGCCCGCGACGAGTGCCGGAGCCTGGCCGGGAAGCTGCGGGCGGTGACCGCCACCCAGTCCGAGGTGAACGAAGCCGTGAAGGGGTCTTTTGATCGGGTGAGGGTGGCGGGGTCGGGGGCAGGCGCAACCTCGGGTGCGAAGCCGTGAGCGGGGCGGGCGGGCCGGGTGGGCTGAGCGTGCTGGGGGCGACGCTGACGTGGGCGAAGTTACGTGAGGTGAAGTGCGCCGAGCTGGAGGAGGCGGCCGACGGGTGGGGCCGGGCCGGCAACCGTGCCGACGCTGCCCGGGACCGTATCGACACCCAGCTCGTCGACGACCTGCGCCGGACGCAGAAGGGCGAGGCGGCCCGGGCCGCGGTAAGGCGGTTGCGCCGGCTGTCGATGAACTTCCAGTACATCTATACGGAGTGCGGGCTGCTGCGGACCACGCTGAACAGCCTGGCCCATGAGATGAAGGCCCAGCAGTGCGTCCTTCAGGGGGCGCTCGACGATGCGGCGGCCCTGAATTTCACGGTGCACCCGGACGGATCGGTGACGTACCCGGCGGCGGGCGAGGGCCTGGTCGACGGGAAGCCGTTGGCGGGCGGGCGGGCGTCGGGAGTCCCGAACCCGGCGCTGGCCGCCCCCTCCGGACTTGTCGCGCCCAACCCGAACGCCGCGAAGGCCCAGGACATCGCGGACCGGGTCGCCCAGGCTGTGCGGACGGCGGCCGACGTGGACTGGCGGTACGCGAAGATCCTGCGGGCGCTGAAGGCGGAGGACGGCCTGAGTGTTCCCGCCGCGACTTGGACGGACGCCGCGGGCGATGCGGCGGCGGTGCGGCAGGCGGCGAGCGGGTACCTGGCGCAGGGGATCCCGCACGACGCGTCTCCGGCCGAGCGCAAGGCGTGGTGGGCGGGGCTGACGGACGAACAGCGCGAGGAGTACCTCGCGGTGTACCCGGACCAGATCGGCAACCTGGACGGGATCCCCGCGCTGGTCCGGGACGCGGCGAACCGGGACAACCTACAGCTTCTGATGGGGAAGCTGGCGGGTCGGGACGACGAGGACGCGGTGACGAAGCTGGCGGCGCTGCGGGAGATCGACCGGCAGTTGCGGGCGGTGCGGGAGCCGGGTGAGCCGCCGATGTATCTGCTCGGCATCGGGGATCAGGGCAATGGGCGGGCGATCGTTTCGTACGGGAACCCGGATACGTCGCGGAATGTGGCGGCGTATGTTCCGGGGTTGAATACGTCGTTGGACGAAAATTTCGCCACGGAAGATCTCAAGCGGGCGCGTGATCTTTCCATCGTTTCGAACCGCCATGGGGCGCCTGCTGCAGCTATTGCCTGGCTCGGATATGATGCGCCGCAGTCACCGGATGGGCTGGGAAGTCTTTCGGTTGCGACTGGTGGTCGAGCGGAGGATGGGGGGCGGGTCTTCCGTGAATTCATGAGCGGAATCGAGGCCACCAATGGTAACGAGGATCCGCACCTCACGGCTATCGGCCACTCCTACGGCTCACGGACAGTGGGGGCCGCCACACAGGAGTCAGGCGGAATTCTCAGTGTCGACGATATCGTATTCGTCGGAAGTCCAGGGGTGGGAGTCGATAGTGCCGACGACTTGGGGGTGGGACGGGATCATGTGTTCGTTGGAGCGGCTGCCAATGATGTCGTGACCAAGCTCCCGTCGAAGAGCCAGTTGGTTGTGGGGTCAGCTGAGATGCTGTTCGGGGGGCCATCCGCCGCCTATGCCTTTGGCGATCTGGCCGATCGAGGTGACGATGACGTCTGGTTCGGTAAGGATCCGGCCAGCGAAGCGTTCGGGGCAAGGCGGTTCGCGGTGGGGGATGGTCCGACTTTGGTCGCGGGGGGCAGGGTCACGACCGATGCGCATTCGGAATACTTCGATCCTGAAATTGATAGGACATCGGTCGAGAATATGGCGTTGATCGCCGCAGGGCATGCGAACCGAATTCAAAGGGAAGAGCCGCGCTGATGGTCCGGGTTCGTTCGATGCTTGTAGCTCTTCTCGCGGGGGTCTTGTTGGCAGGGTGTGCTGGAGTGAGGGGTGAAAATATGGATATGCAGGATGCCGCTGAACGTGCTGATGGGATGCTAGATAGAGTTCTGGCGGAGATCGAGCCGCGTGTGCGATGGGTGCACGGACCGACGACGACAGGTAGGTGCACGGTTACTCGACGGCGGACGGTCATGACCGTTGTCTCAGTCCAGCGGCGAGGAAGCTTTCTGGGTGTGGTGGACCGGTTCTGGCGGAAGAGTGGCTATCGCGTGACGGCGATCAATAGCCATGTCGACGCCCCTGCAATCTATGTGAAGACACAGGATGGATTTCAAGTAAGCCTGACTGTTGCCGATGAGGGACAGGTGCATTTCGATGTGGATAGCCCTTGCGTCCGTCGGTCAGAGGTCTCCCATTCCGCAAGTGCCGCCACTGCATTCCTCGACCCGGAGGCGGAGTTCATCCCCCGCCCCAACATCCACTCCGACTTCTGGTCGGCGGAGACGCCGGAAGTCGGAGTGACGCCCGGCCGCTGACTGGGGCAAGTCGGCTCAACTCGCTTTCTGGGTGCGGGCTTTGAGCCCAGCATTGGGTCTACGGGCCCATGTCGCGCCCCCTGCCCGTGTGGTCGCATACGCGGAGTGACTGACCTGTCGCTGTGCCGCCCACTCGCGAGGTAGGGGACTGCCCTTGTCCGGCATGCAAGGAAGTGCGGTTTCTGCTGGCGTCGATGTAAGCGCTGCCACCGTCGGGTCGGGCGGGCGGTCCATGCCCCGGGCGTTGCAGGCGGCCCTGATCCTCGTTCAGTTGCTCTTCGTCGCCACGCTCGTGGGTGCGATCAGTGCACTCTCCACGGCGTCCTCGGTGGATGCCGTGGACGGGCATCTGTTCGGCTTACTGCTTTACGCCTCCTTACCAGGCATCAGTGCCTTCGTGCTGTCCTTGTACGTCCGTACCGGCTGCGTCGGCGTCTGGCGCGGGCTCTTCGCCGTACAGGTGTGGCTCGTCCTCGGTGCGGTCGCTGAGCTGAGCGGTGGGGCCGGGGCGCAAGGGGTCGCGCGGGTGGCGTTGCCGCTGGCGGTCGCCGTGCTGCTTGCGCGGCCGGGGAGCCGGCGGTGGTTCCGGCTCGGGGTGGGGGAACGGGCCGCGCAGCGGCCGTTCAGCCTGGTCCGGATGGTGAGGCTGCGCCGCGACGGTGGGCAGAGCGCCCTGGAGTACCTCGGGCTGGTGCTGGTGGTCGTCGCCCTCGTCGGCGCGATGATGGCCACCGGGATCGGGCAGCAGCTCACCGCGGAGATGCGTGCCGCCATCTGCTCTCTGACCGGCAGCTCGTGCTCTGCGCCCGGCAGTGACGTCATCGCCGGGCCGGGGGGAGGCCGCGGCTCCGGTGACGACGACTCCGGTGACCAGGGCTCCGGTGCTGAGTCCGGGGGAGTCTCCGGTGGAGAGACCCGCTCCGGTGCTGAGTCCGGGGGAGAGGTCAGTCGTACGGGCGGTGCCGGTGGGGGCTCAGGCGGCGGCGTGACGGCCGGGGGTGGTGCGGCCGGTGGGGAGGGTGCCTTCACGGCCGCGGGTGGATCTGCCGGAAGGGAGACCCCCACTTCCCCTGACGCCGACGCGGGTAGATCCGGCGGAGGCGAGGGCTCCAGCGGGCCCGCCGCCCCCGGAACCACCCCAACCTTCCTCGACGGCTTCCTCGGCGATGGGCTCGGCCAGGACCTCCAAGGCATCGCCGACGCCGTTCTCCACCCCGGCGAGAGCGGGCGCCGCATCGTCGACCAGTGGGAGCGGGATTCCCGGGGCGCGCGTGACAAGTGGGGGCGCGGCGACCACGTCGGTGCCGCCTGGGAGTGGAACAGGGCCGTCGGTGGTGGCGGTACCGGGCTCGGACTCCCCGGGTCCGGGGCGCGGGTCGACCAACAGGTGCGGGAGGACGAGCGGCGGTATCTCGACGCCCGGATCCCGCAGGACGCCACCCCCCACCAGCGCAAGGCCTGGTGGGACGGGCTCACCCCCGAGCAGCGCGAGCGGTACATCGAGCTCACCCCCGAGCGGATCGGGAACCTCGACGGCATCCCCGTCGCCGCCCGCGACGCCGCCAACCGGAAGCACCTTCCCGAGCTCATCCGGAAGCTGGAGGGCGTCGACACCGACAAGGCCCGCAAGCAGCTCGCCGGGCTCCGGGAGATCGGCCGGCAGCTCAGGGAGAACGGGCAGCCGCCCATGTATCTCATCGGGATCGGTGACGAGGGGAACGGGCGCGCCATCGTGTCGTTCGGGAATCCGGACGCGTCCCGGCACGTGTCGGCGTACGTTCCGGGGCTCAACACCTCCCTCGACGAGGAGTTCGCCAAGAACGACCTCGGGCGTGCCCGTGACACCGCCATCGGCGCCCAGGGGTACGACGAGTCCACCGCCTCCATCGTCTGGCTCGGCTACGACGCCCCGCAGCTGCCGGACGGTGACGGGGTCGCCGGGTACTTCGCCGTCATGGGGACGGCCCGGGCCGAGAAGGGCGGCCTCGCCTACCGCGACTTCATGGGTGGGATCGCCGTGACCAACCAGAACAAGGACCCCCATCTGACCGCCATCGGGCACTCCTACGGGTCCAGGACGGTTGGTGCCGCGGCCGCCGTGCCGGGCGGGATACCCGGCGTCGTCGACATCATCCTCGTCGGTAGCCCGGGGGTCGGGGTCGACCATGCCGTGGACCTCGGCGTCGGCAGCGGGCACGTCTTCGTCGGGGCCGCCGCCAACGACCCGGTGACCAAGCTGCCGTCGAAGACCCAGGTCGTGGTGGGCGGGGTGGGGCTCGTCGTGGGCGGGCCCGGTGGGGCCTATCTCGCGGGGGATCTCGCCGATCCGGGCGACGACGACCTCTGGTTCGGGAAGGATCCGGGGAGCAAGGCGTTCGGCGCGCGTCGCTTCCCGGTGGCCGACGGGCCGCCTCTGGTCGGCGGGGGCGGAGTGAACCTGGACTCGCACTCCAACTACTTCAGCCCCGAACGCGACGCCGTCTCCGCGGACAGCATCGCGCTGATCGTGTCGGGGAACGCCGACCGGCTCAAGATGGAGGAACCGAAGTGAGAGGAACCGAAGTGAGGCGAACGGCAGCGGTCGTTCCGGCGGCCCTGGTTCTGGCCTTCGTGCTCGCCCTCTCCGGTTGCGGGGACGAGGACACCACGAGCGGAAGCAGCCGGGGGAGCGGAAGTGGAAGCGGAAGCGTACGGGAGAGCGAGCGCATGGACATGCAGGAAGCCGCCGAGCGGTCCGACGCCATGCTGGACGCCGTGCTGAAAGCCGTTGACCCCGATGTGCAGTGGGCCCACGGGCCCACCACCACCCGGGCCTGTGGCGTGACCCGCCGGCGGGCCGTCATGACCGTCGTCTCCGCCGACCGGCGCCAGACCTTCCTGGACCGGGCGGAGGCCTTCTGGCGGAAGAACGACTACCGGATCAAGGCCGTCAACAAGGACAAGGTGTTCCCCGCCGTCTACGCCGTCACGGAGGCGGGGTTCGGTGTGAGCGTCTCCTTCCGGGGGAAGGGGCAGGCCTTTCTGGAGGCGGACAGCCCCTGCGTGAAGGAGTCGAAGGTGGCCCCTCCCACCGCCGAGCCGAACGGGCCCGCGTACGAAGGGGTCTATCCGTTGCCCCGGCCCAACGTCCGGTCCGACTTCTGGTCGCGACGCACCAGCTGAACGGCCGTCACGCGCGTTGCCCCTGAGTCGTCACCGCCCCCCTGCGCTCCGGGTGCGCCGGTGGTGTGCCGCGGATGACTCGTACACACCGCCGAAAGCACCCCTGAACCGTTGCCCGATGAGGGATGGTTGAGGGGTGCGCAAATTCTGGGTCTTCGGTGGCATCGGCGTGGGCATGGCGGCGGCCTTCATGGCGCTGCTCCTCGTCGGTACGTACTCGGCCGCCGCCGGTCTCGCCGGGGCGGGCGGTGGTGGGGCCGTCGCGCTCGCCAAGGGGGCGGTGCCGGCGCGGTTCCAGCCGCTGGTCCAGAAGTGGGGCAACCTCTGTCCCGCCATCAACCCGGCCCTGCTGGCCGCGCAGTTGTACCAGGAGAGCGGCTGGAACCCGAGGGCGCAGAGCCACGCCGCCGCGCAGGGCATCGCCCAGTTCATCCCCGGCACCTGGGCCACGCACGGCATCGACGGCAACGGCGACGGCAAGCGGGACGTGTGGGACCCGGCCGACGCGATCCCCTCGGCCGCCTCGTACGACTGCGAGCTCGCCGGGTACGTGAAGAAGGTGCCGGGCGACCCGACGAGCAACATGCTGGCCGCGTACAACGCCGGTGCCTACGCGGTGATCAAGTACGGCGGCGTGCCGCCCTACAAGGAGACGCAGAACTACGTAAAGATCATCCGTTCGCTGGAGAAGAGCTTCGCCCGGCCCGTCGGCCGCGTCGCGCCCTCCCGGCAGGCGGCCGGGGCCATCTACTTCGCGCAGAAGAAGCTCGGTACGCCGTATCTGTGGGGCGGCAACGGGACGCCGGAGCAGCAGGGACGGTTCGACTGTTCCGGGCTGACCCAGGCCGCGTACCGGACCGTGGGCATCGAGCTGCCGCGGGTCGCCAACGACCAGTACAACGCCGGGCCGCACCCCTCGCGGGACGAACTGCTCCCGGGGGACCTGGTGTTCTTCTCCGACGATCTGACCAATTCGCGGGCCATTCGGCATGTCGGGCTGTACGTCGGGGGCGGGTACATGATCAACGCCCCCTTCACAGGAGCGGTCATCCGGTTCGACAAGATCGATACGCCGGACTACTTCGGTGCGACCCGCGTCACCAAGGACGGCGCCGCGGCCCTGCCGACGGATCTGCCGACGGCGTGACGGATCTCTCCGTGCGGGCGGGGGCCGGTGTGGCTGACGGGGAGTCGGCCGTGGCCGGAACTCTCCGTGAAGCCTGGGCCCTGAGCTGCGACGACCAGTCACTCTTCGATAACGTCATGGTGATCATTCGGTGGAGAGTGGAACGCGGGCGGGCACCGAGCCGTTCCCTGGACAGGGTCGGCATGCGCACTGACCATGCGTGCGCAGGAACGAGACCACACCGACCACGGGGGTTCGACCACGGTGGCGCGCACGGACGCGCGTCGCCACAGAAGAAGCAGACAAGGCAAGGGGCCGCAGCAGATGGCTGGACTCGAACTCGAAGGGTCGAACCCGGACGTCAGTGTGCTCTACGGCATCAACGGGCTGGCGAAGGCCGCTCCGACCTGGCTCGACCGGGTCATGGAGTTCGTCGGTGAGTACGGGACCATGTTCGGCCTCGTCCTGGTGGGTCTCTGGTGCTGGTGGAGCATGCGCAAGCGCGGGAGCGCCGAGGATTCGGTGGCCACGGTCGCCGCGCTCGTCTGGGCGCCCCTCGCCGCCGCCCTCGCGGTCGTGATCAACATCCCCATCCGCGGTTTCGTCGAACGGCCACGCCCGTTCAACGACCACGAGGGGCTGGAGGTCCTGATCCACGGCAAGACGGACTACTCGTTCGTCAGCGACCACTCCACCCTCGCCATGGCCCTCGCCGTCGGCATCTTCGTCGCCAACCGGAAGTTCGGCTTCGTCGCGCTGGGCCTCGCGCTCTTCGCGGGCGTCAGCCGCGTCTACATGGGCGTCCACTACCCCACCGACGTGATCGGCGGGTTCGCCCTCGGCACGGCCGTGGCCCTGCTGCTGGCGCCGCTCGCGATGGCCCTGCTGACCCCGCTGATGGCGGCGGTCTCCCGCTCCGACCGGGTCAGCTGGATCGTCCGGTCGAAGAAGGCGGACGCGGCATACGCCGAGGAGCGCGGGGACACGCGCGGCATCCCCGAGCCCCGGCCGGGCTCCGGGCGGGGCCACCCGGGCGAGAGGGACCTCGCCGCCTGACCTTGCCGCCCCACCTCGCCGACTGACTTCGGAGTCTCCAGGTCGGCCGGACGTCCACCACGATCCCCCAGGTGCTCGGAGCACCTGGGGGATCGCGCTGTTTCCGGTCATGTCCTGGGCAGGCCGGTCAGGACGCCGCGAGGTGTTCGGCGGCGTCCGTGCGGGCCCGGTCCCGCGATCTGCGCGCGGGGCCCGTCCAGCCGCAGGTGCAGCGGGTCAGGCAGAACGAGCCGCGCTCGGTCGTCGTGGCGCTGTGCCCCGCCGGGGGCGGCGCGGGGCACGAAGAGGGGTGCGGGGCCGTGGTGCGGGCTGGGGCGGAGAGTTCCTCGTGCACCCGACCACGGTACTGGGGACGGCCTCCGAACGGGGGGTGCGTGCGCCGTACAACCCCCCCGCCCGCACGGCGTGCGCGCCGGGGCGGCGTGACGGGGGGCGCCGGTGGTCGTTATGCGGGGCGGGTGAGGGCTCGGCCGGGCGGCATTCGTTGGGGGTTGGCAGGCGATGGTGGTGCAGCAGTACAGGGACGGAGGCGGGGCCCGTGCTGCCCGCGCCCTCGCCGTGGCCGGGGTGATCGCGCTCATGGCCGGGTGCGTCGGCGGGGGAGGCGGCGGGAGCGACGGTTCCGGGCAGCGCGCCGTGGTCGCGGAGCGCCCGTTCGATGTGCTCGGCCGGGCCGCCGCCGTACTGGCCGAAGCGGGCGGCGCGGAAGCCCGTACGTCGATGGAGACGGCGGCCGGCGGGACGCGGGTGACGATCCGCGGGGAGGGCGCGTACGACTTCCGCAAGCAGATGGGGCGGCTCAAGGTGGTGCTGCCCACGGACGCGGCTGGCGCGGACGACCGCCGGCCGATCACCGAGCTGCTGGCGCCGGGCGCGCTCTACATGAAGAACCGCGGCGCCGGGGTCCCCGACGACAAGTGGGTCAGGATCGACACGACCGCCCTGGAGGACGGCAACCTCGTCACCGGCGGGGTCACCGATCCGATGGCCGCCGCCGAACTGCTGCGCGGGGCCGGTGATGTGACGTACGCGGGGAAGTCCGAGCTGGCCGGGGTCACGGTCCATCACTACCGGGGTGTCGCCGACCTGAACCGGGCGGCACGGGCCGCGTCGCCGCAGTCGCGGGGGGCGCTGAGCGCGGCGGCGAAAGGGTTCAGCAAGGACACCGTCCCGTTCGACGCCTACCTCGACGAGGAGGGCCGGCTGCGGAAGGTCCGCCACCGCTTCAGCTTCGCCTCCGGGGGCCGGGAGGCAGCGGAGGTCACGGTGGTCTCGACGCTGCTGCTGTACGGGTTCGGGGCGCCGGTCACGGTGAAGCTGCCGGACGAGGACGACATCTTCACGGGGGAGATCCGGCAGGGCTGAGCGGTCGGCCGCCGTACGCCGCCGCGTCCCCTACGGGAAGGGCGGGGCGGGAGGGGCCGGTTGGGAGGGGGACCAAATGGTCCGTCCGTGCCATGCGCGGTGCGTATCGCGATCCCTACGCTAGGAAGCCGGTGCGCCAAAGGGTCGGCGACGGGTCGGCGACGGCAGAGAGAGGTGACGCAGGTGGTGACGCTCAGCGCTCCGAACGCTCAGGACTACGTGGCCCTCGCCGAGATCGAGCTGTGTGGCGAGCTGATGATCGCGGCCTCGGCGGCGCGTGAGGAGCGCCTCAGTCCCGACCGTATCGACGAAGTGCTCAACGTCGGGGGCGAGGCGCCCGGTGCTGAAGGAGACGCCGGTGCCGGAGAAGGGGCCATGGACGTCGCCCTCGCCGTCAGAGGCGCGGAGGCGTGGACGACCGTTCCCCGGCAGGCTGCTCACCGGCGATGACGCCCCACCGGCGATGACGCTCCGGGCGCCCCCGGCCGACTCGCCCGGGGCCGACGCGCCCCGGCCCGCCCGGTCTCATGTCCGCAGTAGCCGGGCGATCGCCTTCGTGGCCTCCTCGACCTTCGCGTCGATCTCCTCGCCGCCCTTGACCGCCGCGTCGGCGACGCAGTGGCGCAGGTGCTCCTCCAGCAGCTGGAGGGCGAAGGACTGCAGGGCCTTGGTGGAGGCCGAGACCTGGGTGAGTATGTCGATGCAGTAGACGTCCTCGTCGACCATGCGCTGGAGGCCGCGGATCTGGCCCTCGATCCGGCGCAGCCGTTTGAGGTGCTCGTCCTTCTGGTGGTGGTAGCCGTGGATGCCGAGGTCATGGTCGGTCACGATCTCCTCGGCACCGACAGGAGCCGCGGCGCCGGCCGCGGTCGCAGCGCTCGCCGCCGGGGCCTCCGCCGGTTCCGCTCCCGCTCCCGCGCCCGTCGTCTCGGTGGTGGTCATCTGCGTCCTCCCGTTGTCCTCGTGCGACCTGTTACAGCCTGCTTGCGACGTGCTCTGGCTTGATGTGGCCGGTGGTGCTCCCCCGTCGGCCGTTTGACGCCGCGGTTCCACACACCTGATCTCTACATACCCCTGCCGGGTATATCGTAACGAATCCGGCGGAAACGTGACCGGGGGCCGGTGCTGATCCCCGTTCACTATGGGCGACACTGAAGAACGCCGGTTAGCCGTGGCCGGATGATGCGCCTAGCATCAGCCTGACCGAATCCAAAGCATCCCGAGGACCCCACGTGCGCTTTCGTCTGACCCCCAGGGAGACGAGCTTCTACGACATGTTCTCCGCGTCTGCGGACAACATTGTCACGGGCTCGAAACTCCTGATGGAACTGCTCGGGGCGGATTCTGCCTCCCGAGTCGAGATCGCGGAGCGTATGCGGGCAGCGGAGCACGCGGGGGACGACGCAACCCACGCGATCTTCCACCAGCTGAACTCCTCCTTCATCACGCCGTTCGACCGCGAGGACATCTACAAGCTGGCGTCCTCGCTCGACGACATCATGGACTTCATGGAGGAGGCCGTCGACCTGGTCGTCCTCTACCAGGTCCAGGAGCTCCCCAAGGGCGTCGAGCAGCAGATCGAGGTGCTGGCCCGGGCGGCGGAACTGACCGCCGAGGCCATGCCGGGGCTGCGGACCATGGCCAACCTCACCGAGTACTGGATCGAGATCAACCGCCTGGAGAACCAGGCCGATCAGGTCCACCGCAAGCTGCTGGCCCAGCTCTTCAACGGCAAGTACGACGCCATGGAGGTGCTGAAGCTCAAGCAGATCGTGGATGTGCTCGAAGAGGCGGCTGACGCGTTCGAGCACGTGGCCAACACCGTGGAGACCATCGCGGTCAAGGAGTCCTGAACCTCGTGGACACCTTTGCGCTGATCGTGACCATCGGTGTCGCGCTCGGCTTCACGTATACGAACGGCTTCCACGACTCCGCGAACGCCATCGCCACCTCGGTCTCCACCCGGGCGCTGACCCCGCGGGCGGCTCTGGCGATGGCCGCGGTGATGAACCTCGCCGGTGCCTTCCTGGGCCAGGGGGTCGCCAAGACCGTCAGCGAAGGCCTGATCGCCACGCCCGTGGGGCAGAAGGGGATGGGCATCCTGTTCGCGGCGCTGGTCGGCGCGATCATCTGGAACCTCATCACCTGGTACTTCGGCCTCCCCTCCTCGTCCTCGCACGCTCTGTTCGGCGGCATGGTCGGGGCGGCGCTGGCCGGCGGGACGGATGTGATCTGGTCCGGCGTGCTGGAGAAGGTCGTCATCCCGATGTTCATCTCCCCGTTCGTCGGCCTGATCGCCGGCTATCTGGTGATGGTCGGCATCATGTGGATGTTCCGGAACGCCAACCCGCACAAGGCCAAGCGCGGCTTCCGGATCGCGCAGACGGTCTCGGCGGCGGGCATGGCGCTCGGCCACGGTCTCCAGGACGCGCAGAAGACGATGGGCATCGTGGTGATGGCCCTGGTCATCGCCGACATCGAGGGCCCCAACGACGAGATCCCGATCTGGGTCAAGATCGCGTGTGCGGTGATGCTCTCCCTCGGTACGTACGCGGGCGGCTGGCGCATCATGCGGACCCTCGGCCGGAAGATCATCGAGCTGGACCCGCCGCAGGGCTTCGCCGCCGAGACGACCGGCGCGTCGATCATGTTCGGTTCGGCGTTCCTGTTCCACGCCCCGATCTCCACGACGCACGTCATCACCTCCGCGATCATGGGCGTCGGCGCCACCAAGCGCGTGAACGCCGTGCGCTGGGGTGTCGCGAAGAACATCATCCTCGGCTGGTTCATCACCATGCCGGCCGCGGCGCTGGTCGCGGCGCTGAGTTACGGCGCGGTGCTGCTGCTCTTCGGCTGAGCCCGAGCCGGCCGCGTATGCCCTACGACCGCACGTACATGGGTCCGCCCCCGTTCTCCGAGGAGAGCGGGGGCGGACCCTTTCGCCTTGTGGTGGCACCGCCATGCAGCACCGCAAGGCCGTATCGGGGAGGGGCGTACGGCTCAGCCGAAGCGGCCCGAGATGTAGTCCTCCGTGGCCTGGACCGACGGGTTGGCGAAGATGCGCTCCGTCTCGTCTATCTCGATGAGCTTGCCGGGCTGGCCCACGGCCGCCAGGTTGAAGAACGCCGTACGGTCCGAGACGCGGGCCGCCTGCTGCATGTTGTGCGTCACGATGACGATCGTGAAGCGCTCCTTCAGCTCGCCGATCAGGTCCTCGATGGCGAGGGTCGAGATCGGGTCGAGCGCCGAGCAGGGCTCGTCCATCAGCAGGACGTCCGGCTCGACCGCGATGGCGCGGGCGATGCACAGCCGCTGCTGCTGACCGCCGGAGAGGCCGGAGCCGGGCTTGTTGAGCCGGTCCTTGACCTCGTTCCAGAGGTTGGCGCCCTTGAGGGACTTCTCCACGACGTCCGCGAGCTCGCTCTTCTTGTAGTTGCCGTTCAGGCGCAGACCCGCCGCGACGTTGTCGAAGATCGACATGGTGGGGAAGGGGTTCGGGCGCTGGAAGACCATGCCGACCGTACGGCGCACGGCGACCGGATCGACGTTCGAGGCATAGAGGTCCTCGTCGTCCAGCAGCACCTTGCCCTCGACGCGACCGCCGGGGGTCACCTCGTGCATGCGGTTCAGGGTGCGCAGGAAGGTGGACTTCCCGCAGCCGGACGGGCCGATGAAGGCCGTCACGGAGCGGGGCTCGACGGTCATCGAGATGTCGTCGATCGCACGGTGTGTGCCGTAGAAGGCGGTCAGCCCGCTGACATCAATGCGCTTGGCCATGGTGATCACTTCACTTTCGGTGGCCTCAGCGGCCGGTCTGCGGGGCCTTCCAGCGGGCGATGCCGCGAGCCACCAGGTTGAGGATCATGACGAAGGCGATCAGGACCAGGGCGCCCGCCCAGGCGCGGTCGACCGATGCCGCGGTGCCGACGGAGTACTGCTCGTACACGTACAGCGGCAGTGACGACTGCGCTCCCTCGAAGGGATTCGGATTGATCAGCTTCGTGCCGAAGACGAGCAGCAGGACGGGGGCGGTCTCGCCGGTGATGCGGGCCACTGCCAGCATCACACCCGTCGTGATGCCGCCGATCGAGGTCGGCAGGACCACCTTCAGGATAGTGCGCCACTGAGGGACGCCCAGGGCGAGGGACGCCTCGCGGAGCTCGTTCGGGACGAGCTTGAGCATCTCCTCCGTGGAGCGGACGATCACCGGCATCATCAGGATCGCGAGGGCCAGGGCGCCGGCGAAGCCGGACGGGCCGAAGCCGAGCATGAGATTCCAGGTCGCGAGGACGAAGAGTCCGGCCACGATCGATGGGATGCCCGTCATGACGTCGACGAAGAAGGTGACGGCTCGGGCGAGCCTCCCGCGCCCGTACTCGACCAGGTAGACGGCGGTCAGCAGGCCGATCGGGGTCGCGATGACCGCCGCGATGGCCACCTGCTCGATGGTGCCGAGCAGGGCGTGGTAGACGCCGCCGCCTTCTTCGGCGTCGAGGAGACCGCTCATCGAGTGCGTGAGGAAGTAGCCGTCGAGGACGGTGATGCCCTTGTTGAGAGTGATCCACGCCAGGGAGAGCAGCGGCACGATGGCCAGGGCGAAGCAGACCCAGACCAGGCTGGTGGCGACACGGTTCTTGCCCTGTCGGCTGCCCTCCACCTTCGCGGTGATGAAGTAGGTGCCGGCCACGAACAGCAGCGCGGAGATCAGGCCCCACTGGATTCGGCTCTCCAGCCCGGCCACGAATCCGATCAGGCAGCCGGTGGCCACCGAACCGACGGCGATGGCCGCCGGGGCCCAGCGGGGCATCCGTGCGTGGGCGAGTGTGCCGTGCGACAAGACGGCGACGGGGCGCTTTTCCTGGACGGTGTGGCTCATGCGTTGGCCCCCGAGTACTCCTTGCGGCGGGCGATGATCGCGCGGGCCGCACCGTTGACCAGCAGGGTGATGACGAAGAGGACCAGGCCGGAGGCGATCAGGGCGTCACGGCCGAATTCGTCCGCCTCGTTGAACTTCGCGGCGATGTTCTGGGCGAACGTGCCGCCGCCCGGGTCCAGCAGGCGGCCGGAGAGCACGAAGCTCGGGGAGAGGACGACGGCGACGGCCATCGTCTCGCCGAGCGCACGGCCAAGGCCCAGCATCGAGGCGCTGATGATGCCGGAACGGCCGAAGGGGAGAACCGCTATCCGGATGACTTCCCAGCGGGTGGCACCGAGGGCCAGTGCGGCTTCCTCGTGCATCTTCGGCGACTGGAGGAAGACCTCGCGGGTGACGTTGGTGATGATCGGCAGGATCATGATCGCCAGCAGGATGCCGACGGTGAAGAGGTTGCGGGCGAGGCCCTCGCTGGTCCGCTCGAAGATGTACGTCCAGCCCAGGTACTCGTTCAGCCACTTGTTCAGACCGTCGAGGTAGGGCACGAGGAAGACCGCGCCCCAGAGGCCGTAGATGATGCTGGGGACCGCGGCGAGCAGGTCCACCACGTAGGCTATCGGGCCGGCCAGCCGGCGCGGCGCGAAGTGTGAGATGAAGAGCGCGATGCCGATGGCGACCGGCACGGCCAGGACCATGGCGATGATCGAGCTCACGACGGTGCCGAAGGCGAGTACGGCGATGCCGAAGACGGGCGGGTCGCCCGCCGGGTTCCACTCGAAGGTCGTGAGGAAGTTCGCTTCGTCCTTCGAGATCGCCAGGACGGCGCGGTAGCTGAGGAAGGCCGCGATGGCGGCCATGATCACCAGGAGGGTGATGCCGGAACCCTTGGCCAGACCGAGGAAGATCCGGTCGCCGGGGCGGGCCTTGCCGCGGGGAGTGCCTGTCGGCTGCTCCGGTGGCGGCGCTTGCGTGGGTGCGGTGGCTGTTTCCATCTGATTCTCCGGTCTGCGGAACCGTACGGCTCCTGGCGGCGGTGCACCGGAAGGCGCGGCCGGCCCCCCGGTTGAGGGGGCCGGCCGCGGCCGGGTCAGGACAGGGTGGGGACGATCTCGCGGACCTTGGCCGCGAGCTCGGCGGGCATCGGCGCGTAGTGCGCGTCGGTGAGGACCTTCTGGCCCTCGTCGCTGATCGCGTAGTTCAGGAACGCCTTGACCGCGGGCAGGGTCTCGGCCTTGTTGCCCTTGTCGCAGGCGATCTCGTACGTCACCAGGACGATCGGGTAGGCACCCTCGGCCTTGGTCGCGTAGTCGAGCTCCAGGGCCATGTCGTTGCCGGTGCCCTTGATCTTGGCGGCGGCGATGGCCTTGGAGGCGTTCTCCGTGGTGGCCTCGACCGGTGCGCCGGAGCCGGTGTCGATCTTGACGGTGGTCATGTCGCTGGCGGCGGCGTAGGAGAGCTCGAAGTAGCCGATGGCGCCGTTGGTGTCCTTGACACCGGAGGCCACACCGGCCGAACCGCTGGCAGCCTGGCCGCCCTTGGCCTCCCAGGACTTCGAGGAGGCGTCGAACTTCCAGTCGTCGGGGGCGGCGACGCTGAGGTACTTGTTGAGGTTCTGGGTGGTGCCCGACTCGTCGGAGCGGTGGAAGGCCTGGATCGCGGTGCCCGGCAGCTTCGCGTCCGGGTTGAGCTTGGCGATCGCCGGGTCGTTCCACTTGGTGATCTTCGTGTCGAAGATCTTGGCGAGGGTCGGGGCGTCGAGGACGAGCTCGTCGACACCGTCCAGCTTGAAGCCGATGGCCACCGGACCGCCGACCATCGGCAGGTTGATGCCCTTGCCGCCGCCCGTGCAGATCTTCTGGGAGGCGGTGACCTCTTCGGGCTTCAGGGCGGAGTCGGAGCCCGCGAAGGCGACCTGGCCCTGGGTGAACTTGGTGATGCCGCCGCCCGAGCCGATGGGCTGGTAGTTGATCTCCACGCCGGGGCAGGCGGCCTGGAAGTCCTTGACCCAGACGTCCATGGCGTTCTTCTGCGCGCTGGAGCCGGCGGCCAGGATCTGGCCCTTGGCGTCGTCGCACGTGATGTCCGAGGCGGCGGCCGGCTTCTTGCCGGTGCTGGCCGTGTCGCTGCCCGTGTTGTCGTCCGAACCGCACGCCGTGAGGACCAGGGCGCCGGAGACGGCGAGGGCACCGAGCGCGGTGGCACGAAGCCGGTTCTTGCGCTGAAGCTTCACTTTCGGGTGTTCCTTCCAGGAGCCGCCGTGGTCTGTTCGTTCTACGACGGCGTGCGATGAGGAGGGTGCTGTGGCTTGGCGCCGCGCACCGTGCACGTCCGAAATTAGGCAGAACAGGTGAAGCCGCCTACGGGAGAGAGTGAACGGAAGGTGAACCGTGTCGGGCAGGCGGGTGCGGGCGGCTCCCGCCGGTGATCCACACCTCAGGTGCGGGGGAGCGCGGCGAGCAGCGCGGTGAGCTGTTCGCGGTCGCGCGGCTGGGTGAGGCGTACGCGGGCGGCCTCAGGGGCCAGCCACACCAGCCGGTCCACCTCGTCGTTGGCCTCGAAGGCGCCGCCCGTCGCCTCGGCGGCCCAGTAGGCGACCTCCTTGGGGCGCCCGTCGACGAGATACCGGGCGGTGGGGAGCGGGGCGCCCGGGACGCAGTGGTGGCCGGTCTCCTCCAGGATCTCCCGTACGGCGGCGGCCAGCGGCTCCTCGTCGCGCTTCAGCTTGCCCTTCGGGAAGGACCAGTCGTCGTAGCGGGGCCGGTGGACGAGGCACACCTCCACACCGTCGCCGTCCGAGGCGCGGCGCCACAGGACGCAGCCCGCGGCCCGGACGGTCGAGGCCGGGTTCGGGGTGCCGCTCATGGGGTCGTCATGGCCGCCGCGTACGGCCAGGTCTCCCGGAACACCGCCCGCGCGGCCTCCACCTCGTGGCGCTGGTCCGCGTGGAGCACTCCGAGCGCGTACGCGGTCGCCGGGGCGATGCGGGGGGTGCGGGCCGCCGCTGCCGCCGCCCCGGCCGCCTCCGCCGCGTCCCGGTGCAGGTCCAGGGCGTGCCCGGCGCCGGTGAGGACCGGGTCGGCGGCGCCGAGGACGACCTCGTGGGCGTACCGGTGCAGCCGCAGCAGCAGGCGGGTCTGGTGCCACGGCGCGTCCTGCGCCTCGTTGTACGGCTCCGCCGACGCGTCGGGCGGGAGGGCCGCCACCGCGCCGATCAGCCGTTGCTCGGCGCGTTCGGCGGGCTCCAGGAGCGCCTCGGCCCCCCGGCCCGTGGTGCCCGGGGCCAGCGGGACCTCGGAGGCGAGCAGCGCCACGGCGTCGGCGACCGCGTGGAAGCGGGAGGAGCCGAGGGCCTGGAGCGCGGCGGAGTGGGCCCGGGTCCGCGCGAGGGTGAGCTGGCGCTCCAGCAGCGCCCCGGCCCGCGCCGCTCCGACGCCGAGGGTGGCCCGGCCCTGGGCGTCCGGGGCGGGCCCGGCGGCCCCGACTCCGGGGGAGGGCCCGGCGCCCGCGGACTTCTTGGAGGCGGGCTTCGCGCCGCGGGCCGCGGGGAGGGTGGCCCCGGAGAGCTGGTGCAGGGCGTCGAGCAGGCGGGTGAGCCGGCCCGCGTAGGCGTGTTCCCGGGCGAGAGTGCCGGAGAGCCAGGCCAGTTCCGTACGGAGGTGGTCGGCCCAGACCGGGTCCAGGACGGTGCGGAAGGTGTGGAGCGAGCCGCTGATGCGCCGGGCCGAGCGGCGCAGGGCGCGGGCCGCGGCCTCGGCGCCCTGGCCGTTGGCGTCGGAGGGGGCGCTGTGCTCGCGGTGCAGGCGCAGGCTGCGCAGGAAGTCCGCGGCCTGCCCCTGGAGGTAGGGCGCGAGGACGGCATCGGCGCTCACGCCGTCGGGGGGAAGGCTCCCGGGCCGAGGGTTCGCGCCCTGGAGGTTCTTGGGCTGAAGGTTCCCCGTTGGGAGGTTCCCGGCCTCAGGGGACCCGGTCTCCCGGACCTCGTTCGCCGGGTTCCGGGTCGTCTCCGGGTCCCCGTCGGTCTTCTCCGGTCCCCCGTCCGCAGCGGGCCCCGCGGCGGGACGGGTCGTCGTCTGGTGGTCAGGGCGTCGCACGCCTGCGCCTCCGGGCATCGATGAGCATCTCCTGGACGTGCCGCAGCGGCTGACCCTCCGCGTCCGTGGCGTGCCGGGTCCAGTTGCCGTCGGGGCCCAGGTGCCAGGAAGCGGTGGTGTCGGCCATACCGGTCTCCAGGAGTCGGCTGAGTGCGGCGCGGTGGGCGGGGTCGGTGACCCGGACGAGGGCTTCGATCCGGCGGTCGAGGTTGCGGTGCATCATGTCGGCGCTGCCGAACCACACCTCGGGCTCGCCGCCGTTGCCGAAGGAGAAGACCCGGGAGTGTTCGAGGAAGCGGCCGAGTATGGAGCGGACCCGGATGTTCTCCGAGAGCCCGGCGACCCCGGGCCGGATCGCGCAGATCCCGCGCACCCAGATGTCGACGGGCACGCCCGCCTGGGCCGCCCGGTAGCAGGCGTCGATGATCGCTTCGTCGACCATCGAGTTGACCTTGATCCGTACGTAGGCGGGGCGCCCGGCGCGGTGGTGGGCGACCTCCTTGTTGATGCGGGCGATCAGCCCGTCGCGCAGGGACTTCGGCGCGACCAGGAGGCGGCGGTAGGTCTCGCGGCGGGAGTAGCCGGAGAGCCGGTTGAACAGGTCGGAGAGGTCCGCCCCGACCTGCGGGTCCGCCGTGAGCAGGCCGAGGTCCTCGTACAGCCTGGCGGTCTTGGGGTGGTAGTTGCCGGTGCCGACGTGGGAGTAGCGGCGCAGGGTGTCGCCCTCCTCGCGGACGACGAGCGAGAGCTTGCAGTGGGTCTTCAGCCCGACGAGGCCGTACACGACATGGCAGCCGGCCTCCTCCAGCTTGCGGGCCCACTTGATGTTGGCCTGCTCGTCGAAGCGGGCCTTGATCTCGACGAGGACGAGGACCTGCTTGCCGGACTCGGCCGCGTCGATGAGGGCGTCCACTATCGGGGAGTCGCCGGAGGTGCGGTAGAGCGTCTGCTTGATGGCCAGCACGTCCGGGTCGCCCGCCGCCTGCTCCAGGAAGGCCTGGACGGAGGTGGAGAACGAGTCGTACGGGTGGTGGAGCAGGACGTCCCGCTCGCGCAGGGCGGCGAAGATGTCGGGCGCGGAGGCGGACTCCACCTCGGCCAGGTCCCGGTGCGTACCCGCGATGAACTTCGGGAACTTCAGCTCCGGCCGGTCCAGCGAGGCGATCGCGAAGAGGCCGGTCAGGTCCAGGGGACCGGGCAGCGGGTAGACCTCCGCGTCGGACACCTTCAGCTCGCGGACCAGCAGATCGAGGACGTACGGGTCGATGGACTCCTCGACCTCCAGCCGCACCGGCGGACCGAAGCGGCGCCGCATGAGCTCCTTCTCCAACGCCTGGAGCAGGTTCTCCGTGTCGTCCTCCTCGACCTCCAGGTCCTCGTTCCTGGTGACCCGGAACATGTGGTGCGCCAGCACCTCCATCCCCGGGAACAGCTCCTCCAGGTGGGCCGCGATGACGTCCTCGATGGGCACGTACCGCTGCGGGGACGCCTCCAGGAAGCGGGTCAGCAGCGGCGGGACCTTGACCCGGGCGAAGTGGCGGTGGCCGCTGACCGGGTTGCGGACGACGACGGCGAGGTTGAGGGAGAGCCCGGAGATGTACGGGAAGGGGTGCGCGGGGTCGACGGCCAGCGGGGTCAGCACGGGGAACACGCGCTGCCGGAAGAAGGTGAACAGGCGGGCCTGCTCCTTCTCGGTCAGATCCGGCCAACGGAGCAACTGGATGCCCTCGTCGGACAGGGCCGGGCAGATGTCCTGCTGGAAGCAGGCGGCGTGCCGGGCCATGAGCTCGCGCGAACGGGTCCAGATCAGGTCGAGGACCTCGCGGGGCTGGAGGCCGGAGGCGGAGCGGGTGGCGACGCCGGTGGCGATGCGGCGCTTGAGGCCGGCCACCCGGACCATGAAGAACTCGTCCAGGTTAGAGGCGAAGATCGCGAGGAAGTTGGCCCGCTCCAGGATCGGCGTCGCCGGGTCCTCGGCCAGCTCCAGTACGCGCTCGTTGAACGCGAGCCAGGAGCGCTCGCGGTCCAGGAAACGGCCCTGGGGCAGCTCGTCGCCGTCCCGGTCGGGCTCGTACGCGTCCGCGTCGCCGTCGAGATCGGGGTCCAGGTGGGCGGCGGTGGAGAAGCCGGCGTTGCTGGAGGAGGGGTGCGCGACGGCGTGCGGCCGGTGCGCGGCGAGAGAGCCGACGGACGGCTGGGCGGGCTGGACCGGGACCTCGGAGCTGGGCTGCTGGCTCATGAACCCATTGTTCCGCGTGGAGGGCGAAGCAGGCGCGTCGGAGCCGGGAAAGATCGCGGAAGGCCCGGGAAACCCGGGGTCATGGCCGGGATCTCGGCCGGGGGAACGGGTCGGGGCGTTACCCCGGCCGCTCCCGGTGCGGCGGGGGGCTGGCAGAGCTGGCTGCATCCCGTGAGGGTCGCAAGGGCGTCTGAATGGCCGGTAACGGCAACATGACGTACAGGAAGCGGTGTGCCTGCGGGTCGGTCGCTCGGTGACTGTACGTGATCGCCGTCCGGGCCCACCCCTCGTAGGGCCCGGACGGCGAGGTTCGGGCGGCCGGTGCGGCCCGGGGTCAGCCGTGGAGGCGGCGCAGGACCCGGAAGGCGGCGAACACGGCGAGGGCGGCGAGAGCGAGCAGGATGCCGGTCTCGACGAGCTGGAGGGGCCAGAAGTGGGAGGCGGGGTGGTAGTGCAGGTAGTTCTGCACCCCGTCATATCTGGCCAGGCACTCCTCGAATTCGAGGTGGGCGCCGAGGCAGGTGTCGATGGGGAGCAGCTCCCCCTTGGCCGTCACGAAGCCCTGCTCGACGATGTGGGACCAATGGGGGGCGGGGTACTTGCCCTCCAGGGGGTAGGTGGCCTTCACCGTCGGCCACAAGTGGTCGCGAACCGCGCCGAGCACCACCGTCACCAGCCCGGAGGCGAGCAGGGCCGCCGCCATCGCCAAAACCGTGCGACGCAGCAGCAGACCGGCGAGGGCGCCCAGCGCGAGCGCCAGCAGCGCACCGGCGACCGGGACCGTTCCCGTCGCGGCGAAGGCCGTGGCGTCCTCCCAGGTGGCCGGGAACGGATACGTGAGCCGGCTGCGGGACCAGGAGAAGACGGCGGACAGCACCACGATCCCACCGACCACTGGCACGGCGAGGGTGGCGAGCCGCGCGGTCAGCCAGGCGGCGGGCGAGGCCGACTGGGTCCAGGACAGCCTGATGCTGCCGGTCTCCCACTCCCTGGCGATCATCGGGCCCGCGACGAAGGCCGCGACGACCGCGGGCAGCGTGGTGAGGGCGAGGCCCGCGTAGGTGAGCAGCCGGCTGAGTTCGAGCATCCGGTCGGTGTGGTTGCGAGCCGGCTGGAAGCAGGCCTCCGTGTCGCTGCTCAGAGTGCAGCCGGTGCTCGCGAAGTCCGCGACGGCCCGGTCCGCCAGGAGTGCCACGGCGATCATGCACGCGACCGCGGCGACGGCTGCCGCGCCCACGCCCCACAGGGTCCGCCTGTGTATGCGCAGGAGGACCAGGGACGGGCCCCGCAGCGTACCGACCGTTGCCGTCCGGGCCGTCGTCGTCAGGGTGCTCGTACTCATGCGGAAGCCACCGCCTCACGGGTCCCGGTGGCCGCACCCGGCGCGGCGCTCGGCGTGAGCAGCGGCGGCGCCTCCGGCGAGCGGAGGTGGGCCAGCAGGAGCTCCTCCAGCGAGGGTTCCGTGGTGGCCCAGAGGGACTCGTCCACGGGGCCCTCCTTCCGTACGAGAGCGGTGAGTTGACGTCCCGTCGTACGGGACTCGACGACGGTGTGCGGGGCCAGGTCGCGGCCGGCCTGGCCGGTGACCAGGGCGTGGGCGGAGACGATGTCCTCGGCCTCGCCGCCGAGCCGGACGCGGCCGCCGTCGACGAACAGCAGGAAGTCGCAGGCTCCCTCCAGCTCCGTGAGGATGTGCGAGGACATCACGATGGTGGTGCCGTGCTCGGCGGTCTCCGCCATCAGCACGCCCATCAGCTCGTGCCGGGCGAGGGGGTCGAGGTCGGCCATCGGCTCGTCCAGCAGCATCAGCTCGGGCCGCTTGCCGAGCGCGAGGGCCAGCGCGAGCCGGGTCCGCTGCCCGCCGGAGAGCGTACGGACGCGGGCCTTCCGCTCCAGCTTCCCGGCGATCCGGTCGGCGGTGGCGTGGTCCCAGCGCCCGGGGTTCAGCTCACCGCCGGCCCACAGCGTGTCGGCCACGGTGAGCTGCGGGTACAGCGGTTTGTCCTGGGGCACATAGGCGATGCGGTCGCGTACGGCGGATGGGTCGGCCGAGCCGAGGACGGCGAGGGTCCCGGCGCTCGGCCGGGCCAGTCCCGCCGCCAGGTTCAACAGGGTGGACTTCCCCGCCCCGTTGGGACCGACGAGGGCGCAGACGCGCCCTGCGGGGAGGCGGAAGGAGCAGCCGTCCAGGGCCGTGCGCGCGCCCCCTCTCCGCCCGTAGGTCATGGCGAGGCCGCGAGCCTCGATCACAGCACCTGTCATCGTTCCTGGTCCCCCTTGTACGTGCTGTCAGGCTTGTGCGTGCCGTCAGGCCGGTACGTGCTCTCCAGTACGGCGGTGAAAAGCGCGCTGACGTCGTCCTTCTCCAGCCCGGCCGACCGTGCCCGGCGGGCCCAGTCGGCGAGTTCGGTGCGCAGCGGCGAGTCGGAGGCGGATGCCTCGGCCGCACCGCCGAGCGTCCTGCGGACGAAGGTGCCGAGCCCGCGCCGCGCCTCGACGAGGCCCTCGCGCTCCAGTTCCCGGTACGCCTTGAGGACGGTGTTCGGGTTGATGGCGGTGGCCTCCACGACCTCGCGGGCGGTGGGCAGCCGGTCCCCCGGCTCCAGAACGCCCAGGCGCAGGGCCTGCTTCGTCTGCTGGACGATCTGGAGGTAGGTGGCGACGCCGCTGCGCCGGTCGATACGGAACTCGACCGCTGCGGATTCTGCCATGGGCATCACCCTTTCACTAATTGATTAGTGAAAGGGTGACCCAAAGAGGGGGCGGCGTCAACTGACGCCGCCCCTGCGCATACGGAAGGGGGCGGTCTACCGCGTCCGTGTGCCGCGCAGTTCCTCGTTGATGCGCTGAGCCTCTTCGAGCTGGTCCTCGAGGATGACGATGCGGCAGGCGTCCTCGATCTTGGTGCCCTGGTCCACGAGCTCCCGGGCGCGTGCGGCAATGCGCAGCTGGTAGCGGGAGTAGCGGCGGTGGCCGCCTTCGGAGCGCAGGGGTGTGATCAGGCGGTTCTCGCCGAGTGCGCGGAGGAAGACGGGCGTGGTGGAGAGCATCTCGGCGGCCCGGCCCATGGTGAAGGCGGGGTAGTCGTCGTCGTCCAGGTTGTCGGTGGGGCGGGTACTGCTAGGGGGCATAGCACCTCTTCTTTCGGGGGCACGTCGTCTTCGGCGCGGGGACACGTCGGGGGGCCCGAGTGCCATCCGGCACTCGGGCCCCGAGCTTCAACACCATCTGCCGACTGACTTACGTCGGCATTCTTTTTCCGCCGGCCCGCCGGTGAAAGCGGGAGAGCGGGGATCGCGGATGCGTGACCGGGGACCACCTTCCGATCTGGGGCCTGCGGTACCCGAGCGGTGTGTGCCTCGCCCGGGCGATCCTGATGGCGTCTGCTCCTTACCTCGTTCGGTGTTCCGTTCATACGGACGGACAGGTCGGAGTACCGCTGCGCGTCCCCTGGGGGTCGCCCGGCCCGGCAATCAGCGGAGGAACCCACCGTTTCCGGCTCCACCACTCCACTGCCGTGCCGTCCTCGCTGTCCGGCTACGAGAGAAACACTAGACCCACCCAACGAGAGATGTCTACTGCCGCCACGACAGATTTTCTTTCGAGCGGAGGTGCGGGGTTCAGGACTCGGTGCGGTACATCAGGTCCACCTCGTGGGTGGTGAAGCCGATCCGCTCGTACACCGTCACGGCCGCCTTGTTGTCCGCGTCGACGTAGAGCATCGCGGTGGGCAGCGCCTCGGCGGCCAGGTGGTGCAGGCCGATCGAGGTCAGGGCCTTGCCGAGGCCGCCGCCCTGGGCGTCGGGCAGCACGCCGACGACGTACACCTCGCCCAGCTGCTCCTCGGCGTGCACCTTCGTCCAGTGGAAGCCGACGATCCCACCGTCCCGCTCGGCCAGGAAGAACCCCTTCGGGTCGAACCAGGGCTCCGCCTTGCGGTCGTCCAGGTCCTGCTGGGTCAGGGAGCCCTGCTCGGGGTGGTGGGCGAAGGCGGCGCGGTTCACGGCGAGCCAGGCGGCGTCGTCACGGCCGGGCTCGAAGGTGCGTACGGTGACGCCTTCGGGCAGGACGGGCTCCGCGAGGTCGAGCGGGACCAGGCTCCGGCGGAGCTGGCGCAGCTCGCGGAAGAGGGAGAGGCCGAGGACCTGGGCCAGGTGCCGGGCGGCCGAGCTGCCGCCGTGCGCCCAGACCCGCAGCCGCTTGCCGGTCGCGGCGAGAAGGGCCGCGCCCAGGGCCCGGCCGTGGCCGGTGCCGCGCCGCTCGGGGTGGACGACGAGCTCGGCCGCCGGGGCCTCGACGGGGTCGGTGTCCTCCAGCTGCGCGTACCCGGCGAGGGTGCCGTCGCTGGTGAGCAGGAAGTGGCGTACACCGTCGCGGTGACCGCCCCGGATCCGGAGCCTCCCCTGCTCGGAGACCGCCTGCCTGCCGTCGAACCGGGCCGCCTCGCCGAGGAGTTCGAGGACGGCGTCGGCCTGGGCGGGGTCGAGCGCGTCGAGGGTCTGAATCTCGCGTCCGGGGGAGGGGAGGGGTGCGTCAGTGGTCATGGGGACGAGCGTACGGGGATCGGGGGCGCGGACGGGGGTGCGTGAGGGAGGCGTACGGGGCGTGCGCGGGGAAGGCGTACGGGGTGTGCGGTGCGGGCCGGCGGGGCCGGGGGCGCGCGGGTGCGGACCGGTGGACCGGGGGCGACCGCCGCCGGTCATCGCGGGGCAATGTGTCCAACAGGCTGTCGGGCGCATTGGGTCGGGCCAGGTCCGGGCCGTCCGCCGCATACCGGTGTGGCCTTGAGCTGTGACGCTTCTACCCCATATGTAATTCATACGGATGATAAGGGTGCATGTGAAACGACTCTGACGAGCCATTTGGCCGGATGGCAACCAGTCCGTAACCCCGAACACCTGTTGCGCTACGCGCGTTGACTCTAGGCTGCGGCACGCAGGATTCCAGAAGTGACACCACTGACTGACACACAAGGGGACCGATGTCAGCGACTCCGCAGAAGAACCGTGCGTCCCGGCGGGTGCTCGCCGCCGCGGCCGGTCTGGCCACCGTGGGCGCGCTCGTCGCCGCGATGCCGGCCGGTGCCCATGACCGGGGCCACGGTCAGGGCGACGGGCACGGCCACAAGCCCCGTACCGTCGATGTCCAGTTGCTGTCCTTCAACGACCTGCACGGCAACCTGGAGCCGCCGGCCGGCTCCGCGGGCAACGTCAACAAGATCCACCCCGACGGCACGGTCGAGGCGATCCCGGCCGGGGGCGTCGAGTACCTGGCGACCTCGCTGCGCACCGCGCGCAAGGGCAGCCCGTACTCCGTCACGGCGGCCGGCGGCGACATGGTCGGCGCGAGCCCGCTGCTGTCGGGCCTCTTCCACGACGAGCCGACGATCGAGGCGCTCAACAAGCTGAAGCTGGACGTCTCGGCGGTCGGCAACCACGAGTTCGACGAGGGCGCGACCGAGCTGGCCCGCCTCCAGAACGGCGGCTGTCACCCGGTCGAGGGCTGTTACGAGAAGGGCAAGAAGTTCAAGGGCGCGGACTTCCCCTACCTGGCGGCCAACGTCACCAAGGAGATGACCGGCAAACCGCTACTGAAGCCGTACACGATCTGGAAGAAGAACGGCGTCAAGATCGGCTTCATCGGCGTGACCCTGGAGGGCACCCCGGACATCGTCACCGCGAACGGGGTCAAGGGCCTCAAGTTCCACGACGAGGTCGAGACGATCAACAAGTACGCGCGTGAGCTGGACCGCAAGGGCGTCAAGTCCATCGTGGCCCTGATCCACGAGGGCGGGGCCCCGGCCTCCACCTCGTACAACTACGACTGCGACAGCCCCGGCGCGGGCGACGGCATCTCCGGCCCGATCGTCGACATCGCCAAGGGCATCACGCCGAAGGTGGACGCCCTGGTCACGGGCCACACCCACCAGGCGTACGTCTGCACGGTCCCGGACCCGGCGGGCAAGCCGCGCATGGTCACCTCGGCCGCGTCGTTCGGCAAGCTCTACACGGACACCACGCTCACCTACGACCTGCGGACGAAGGACATCGTCCGTACGTCGGTGAAGTCGGCGAACCACGTCGTGACCCGGGATCAGCCCAAGGCCGCCGACATGACGAGCCTGATCGACCGCTGGAACAAGCTGGCCGCCCCGATCGCCAACCGGCCGCAGGGTTGGATCAGCGCCGACATCAACGGCCGCGGCTCCGCGGCCCCCGAGAAGCCGCTCGGCAACGTCATCGCCGACGCCCAGCTCGAAGGCCTCGCCCCGGCGGACAAGGGCGGCGCGGAAGTCGCTTTCATGAACCCGGGCGGCATCCGCGCGGACCTGGTGTACAAGGCGTCCGGCAGTGAGGGCGACGGGGTCGTCACGTACGGCGAGGCGTTCACCGTGCAGCCGTTCACCAACATGATGAACGTCGTCGACCTGACCGGCGCCCAGCTGGTCACCGCGCTCCAGCAGCAGGTCAGCGGCGCCAACGAGGCCGCACCGAAGATCCTCCAGGTCTCCAAGGGCCTCACCTACACCCTGGACCTGACGAAGACCGGCGCGGCCCGCGTGGTCACCGACTCCATCAAGCTGAACGGCGCGGCGATCGACCCGGCGCGCACCTACCGCGTCGCGATGAACGAGTTCCTCGCGGGCGGCGGCGACGGCTTCCCGGCCCTCGGTCAGGGCACGAACAAGCTGGTCGGCGCCTCGGACCTGGACCTGTTCAACGCCTACCTGGCGGCCCATTCCACGGCCGCCGCCCCGCTGGCCCCGCCGGCGACGGGCAGGATCACGGTCGTGCAGTAACTCTTCAGTCGGTGAGGGGCGGTGGGCCGGTGGGCCTGCCGCCCCTCACCGCTTCTCCGGCCAGGGCCACCCGCCTTCAGTGCCCTCGCCTCGAGGAGGACGGAGTGGCTCTCGCCGGGCGCGAAGGCGTGCCGTTCGCCCCACTGCCGCAGCGTGAGGATGACGGGGAAGAGAGCGCGGCCGGAGTCGGTGAGGACGTACTCCTGGCGCCGCCCCGATGGTGCGGGGCGCTGGACGAGGAGCCCGCGGGCGAGCAGCATGCGGAGGCGGTCGGTGAGGATGTTGCGCGCGATGCCGGTCCGCCGCTGGAATTCGGTGAACGAGGCCGCGCCGTCCATCGCGTCACGGATGACGCTGCGGGTTACGAGGTCGTCGGTGTGACGTCAGGCGGTAGGGGGGCCGTCGGCCGCGTGCCCGGGGCCGGGGGCGGGTGCAGCGAGTGGGTCGTGCGCTCCTGTTACGTCTTCTCCGTGGGCCCCGAGGCGCTGCTGTCCGCCCTGTCCGCGCCCACCTAACCGTGCAGGGTGTGCGCGTCCTGCGCACAGGGGTGTTGGCGGCGTACGCGGTCGGGGAGCGCCCGGGAGGGTGGCTCGGACCGGACATACCCGTGGATGTCGTGCGGGTCGCTCGCCCGGGCATCCGTTCCGCGACAGGGTGGGGCCATGAGCAAATCCTGCGCCGCAAGCTGCCCGCCACCGACTACGCCCGGGGCTGGCTGATCGACTTCGCCGCCGGTACCGAGTGGCCCGAGGTCGACCAACACCCCACCGAAGAAAGGTACTTCGTAGATCGGTCTGCTGCCGCCCGGGTGGAAGCCTTGCGCGGGCACCACCGGCGGCTGGTCGCCGAGCGGGACCGGCTCGATGCCCTGGCCTCCACCGTCTTCCGCACGATCGCCGAGCTGGAGTCGTCGTAGTGCCGCAGGGTGCGGGCGGTGACGCCCGACATCCGGGCGACTTCCGCGATCGGCCAGTCCACGACCGCTCCCCTCTCCCCCATGCCTTCCTCGGCTGGACAGGCCGGCCGCGTAGAGCCGCTGGATGAAGCCGACCCGGTCGATGTCGGCTTCCCGGAAGTGCCGCTGCCCGCTGGGGCTGCGCGCGCTGGTGAGCAGACCCTGTTCCTCGTAGTAGCGCAGGGACCGGACGCTGGGGGAGTTGGCGCTTCTGCAGCCGGCGTACGTGCACCTGGAGGCGACTGCCGAGGACGAGATTCTGGTGGCCCTGCGCCGCGCGTGGCCCGGCGCCCTGATCATGAACCCGGTGCTGCCGATGGGGGCGCGGCGGGCCGAGCGCGCGGACGCCGGCCGGTGGCTCGGCCTGGGGGCGGACCTCATCAGCTTCGGCCGGGCCTTCATCGCCAATTTTGACCTGGTCGAACGGCTGCGCGCGGGGCTGCCGCTCGCCGCGGAGGACGCGGCGACGTACTTCGAGGGGGGTGACGCGGGGTACGTCACGTACCCGGCGTACCAGCACGCCGGGTGAGCCCGACCGGAGGACCGGGGGAAAGGCGATGCGTGCCGGGAGCGGGCTTGCCGGACTCGTGCGCATGACGGAGAGGATCACTCGTATCAACCCCGGGCTGAGGGTCCCGGCCCTCTTCCCGCTGTGACGTGCACCCGTCAGAATCCAAGGGCCTGCCCCCCCACGGCCCTCGGAGGCGCCTCCATGTCCGTCACCCCCACCCCCAAGTCGCATGCGCAGTCGCGCTACTTGAGTACGCGCAGAGCCTTCCTGGCCGGTGCCCTCGCCGTCTCCGCCACCGCGGCCATCGGAGCCGCGCCGGCCGTCGCCGCGACACGGAAGGCGGTGCGCGGTACCCAGGACTGGATGGGCGGGCTGCCCGACGCCACCGCGCTCCAGCGGCTCACGATCCCTGGTACGCACGACTCGGGCGCGCGGTTCGGCGGGCCGTGGGCGGAGTGCCAGAACACCACGATCGCGCAGCAGTTGCAGAGCGGGGTGCGCTTCCTCGACGTACGATGCCGGATCACCGGGGGGTCGTTCGCGATCCACCACGGGGCCGCCTTCCAGAACATGATGTTCGGCGATGTCCTCGTCGCCTGCCGGGACTTCCTGGCCGCGCGGCCGAGCGAGACCGTGCTGATGCGGGTCAAGCAGGAGTACTCCTCCGGGAGCGACGCCGCGTTCCGGGCGATCTTCGACGACTACCTCGACGTACGGGGATGGCGGTCGCTGTTCCGGCTGGACTCCACGCTGCCCTCGCTCGGCGGGGCGCGCGGCAAGGTGGTGCTGCTGGCCGACAACGGCGGGCTTCCTGGCGTGCGTTACGGCGATCCGGCCGTCTTCGACATCCAGGACGACTACATGGCGGAGCCGTTCGCCAAGTACCCCAAGATCGAAGCCCAGTTCCGCAAGGCCGCGCAGCAGCCCGGCAAGTTCTACATGAACTACGTCTCCACCGCGGCCCTGATGCCGCCGCGCTGGAACGCCGACCGCCTCAACCCGCAGGTGCACTCGTTCCTGGAGCGCTCCGAGACAGCCGGCTGGACGGGGCTGGGCATCGTCCCGCTGGACTACCCGAACCAGCGCGGCGGGCTGGTGGAGTCGCTGATTCGGCACAACCCGGTGGGGTGACGGCGGGCGGAACGTAGGCTCACCCCTTGCGTGATCTTTTCCCAAGGGGTGGGGATGCCATGAGCCTGTTCGGAACACTGAGGAGACCCGCCGCGGCGCTGGGCGTTCTGGCGCTGCTGATCGGTGCGGCGACCGTCGCGCAGCCGGCCACGGCGGCCGCCCCGGTCCCGGCGGAGCCGAAGAACCTCCAGGTCATGTCGTGGAACATGTGCGACATCCCGCGCTGGGGCTGCACGGACACGGGCACGAGCGCCCACAAGGCGGGCGAGGCGTGGTCAAGATGCACGTCGACAACACCTGGGTGCACGCCGTCCTGCTCCAGGAGGTCTGCGAGAACACCCTCGCCACCTTGATGACGGAGCTGGGACCGGGGTGGGGCAAGGCGTTCCACCCGTACCGCTGGTCGCAGAACGGCGTGAAGCACGACAGCCCCTGCGTGGAGGGGAAGCCCGAGCGGGCGGGAACCGCGATCATCGTCAAGGGCGGGATCCAGGACGCGCGCACCTACCCGACCACCCAGCCGTGGACGGGGCTCCAGGCACCGTTCCACTGCGCGACGGCCCCCTACCGGGACGACATCCGGCTCTGCAACGTCCACGCCTCCTGGCTGGGCATCAACCCGGACCACCCCACCTGGGACTACCGCGACGACCAGTTCGCGGAGATCAAGGCGGTCGTCGACCTGTTCCCCCGTACGGTCTTCGGCGGTGACTTCAACGCCCGGTCGCCGGACGTGCCGAACAACGCCCACGCCCGGGTGTGGCCCCAGGGCCTCTACTCCCAGGGCCCGGGCACCGACGGGTACCAGGAGTGCGACCAGACGGGGACTTCCCGCACCGGCCGCCCGACGCACGGTTCCGGGGTGAAGACCGACTACATCTTCAGCACCGAGACCCGCCGCTGGTGCGCCGTCGCGGACTCGGTCTACTCGGACCACCACGTGATGATCGAGAGCGTGGCCGTCGGCTGACCCGGACGCCTCCGCCGGGGATGCTCACATCCCCGGCGGAGGCGTAGGCGCCCCCGGCAGCCTGATCGTCGCCACCGTGCCCGGGCCGCTGCCCTCCGGGGCAGGCTTCAGCGCGATCTCGCCGCCCGCCTGCTGGACCGTGCGGGCCACGATGGACAGGCCCAGGCCCGAGCCGGGGAGCTGGCGGGCGGAGGGGGAGCGCCAGAAGCGTTCGAAGACGTGCGGGAGCTCCTCGGGGGGGATGCCGGGGCCCCGGTCCCGTACCGTCAGCTCGCCCCGGTGCAGGTGGACATCGATCGTGGCGCGGGGCGGGCTGAACTTCACCGCATTGTCCAGGACGTTGACGATGGCCCGCTCCAGGGCGGCCGGCTCGGCCCGTACGTACCAGGGGGCCAGGTCGTCCGTGATCGTCAGCTCGGGGCCGCGCAGGCGGGCGCGGCGCAGGGCGGTACGGGTGATGTCGTGGAGGGCCACCACCTGGAGCGGGCCGGGCTGGGCGGCGTCCGGGCGGGCCAGTTCCTGGAGGTCGCCGATGAGTGCGGCCAGCTCCGTCATCTGCGCCTTCACCGAGGCCATCAGCGCCTTGCGGTCCTCCGGCGGGATCACCCGGCCCGTCTCGTCGCTGCGCGCCAGCAGCTCCACGTTGGTCCGCAGCGAGGTGAGCGGCGTGCGCAGCTCATGGCCGGCGTCCGCGATCAGCTGGGCCTGGCGGTCGCGGGAGGAGGCGAGCTGGGCCGCCATGGAGTTGAAGGAGCTCGACAGGCGGGCGATCTCGTCCTCGCCGTCGACCGGGATCCGTACGGTCAGGTCCTCCGTACGCGCCACGTGCTCCACGGCTTCCGTGAGTTCGTCCACCGGGCGCAGGCCCGCCCTCGCCACCCAGAGCCCGGCCGCGCCCGCGCCGACGACACCGATGCCGCCGACCAGGGCGAGGACCCAGGCGAGGGTGGAGAGCGGTGCGTCGATCTCGCTGAGCGGGCGGGCCACCGAGACGGCCAGCTGGTTGTTGGCCTGGCCGGAGCTGACCACCGGCGGCAGCTTGCGGGTGTAGACCCGCATGTCCTTCCCGTCGTCGTTCTCCGTCGTGTGCAGGGCGTCGGTCCTGCGGCCGGCCGCCACGGCGACGTCACTCGGCTGAGCGGCTACGGGCGTGGTGTTCGGGGCCGTGCAGTAGCTGCCGTTCGCCGCGACGATCTGCACGGTGTACTGGCCGGGGAACTCCTGGGCCGGCAGCTGCCCGCCGCTCAGGCACGAGCTCAGCAGGTCGCGCATCGGCTCGTTGTCCATCTTCGCGTTGCGCAGCGAGTCGTCGAGCTGGTCCTCCAGCTGGATCCGGGTCACGAACCAGCACGCCACCGCCACCGCCGCGACCGCCACCGCGACCGCCGTCGCCACGAGGAGCGCGAGCCGGGACCGCAGCGGCAGCGCGCGGAAGCGGCGTACGAGACCCCTCGTGGAGGGGCTCGCCTTGGTCGCGGTGGGCTCCGCCTCGCTCACGCCTCGCCGCTCCCGCCCGTACGGAGCGCGTAGCCGACCCCGCGCACGGTGTGGACCAGGCGCGGCTCGCCGCCCGCCTCCGTCTTGCGGCGCAGGTACATCACGTACACGTCCAGGGAGTTGGAGCTCGGCTCGAAGTCGAAGCCCCAGACCGCCTTGAGGATCTGCTCCCGGGTCAGCACCTGGCGCGGGTGGGCCAGGAACATCTCCAGCAGCGTGAACTCGGTACGGGTCAGCTCGACCCGGCGCTCGCTCCGGGTGACCTCGCGGGTGGTCAGGTCCATCCGCAGGTCGGCGAAGGAGAGGATGTCGTCGTCGGACACATCCGCGCCCGCCGCCGACGCGTACGAGCTGCGGCGCAGCAGGGCCCGGATGCGGGCGAACAGCTCGTCCAGCTCGAACGGCTTGACCAGGTAGTCGTCCGCGCCCGCGTCCAGGCCGGTGACCCGGTCGCCGACGGTGTCGCGGGCGGTGAGCATGAGGATGGGCGTGGTGGAGCCGGTGGCGCGGATGCGGCGGGCGGCGGTGAGGCCGTCCATGCGGGGCATCTGGATGTCCAGGACGATGAGGTCGGGGGCGTACGCCTCTGCCATCGCCAGGGCCTCGTACCCGTCGGCCGCGACCTGCGTGCCGTATCCCTCGAAGGCGAGGCTGCGCTGGAGCGCCTCCCGTACGGCCGGTTCGTCGTCGACGATCAGGATGCGTTGGGGATCGTCTTCGGCGGGGCTCATCGCTGCTGGTCCTCTTCTCGTGTCGACCCGGTCCCGTCCGGTCCGCGGGGTGGGCTCAGCCTCGCACGGTCAGGAGCCGTCGCCCGCGCGCAGGGCGTCCAGGTCGGCCTTGAGCGTGTTCACCGGGATCGCGAAGCCGAGGCCCACGCTGCCCGCCGATGAACCGCCGCTCGCCGCCGAGGAACTGGGCGCGTACATCGCGGAGTTGATGCCGATGATCTCGCCGTCCATGTTGATCAGCGCGCCTCCGGAGTTGCCGGGGTTGAGGGAGGCGTCGGTCTGGAGCGCCTTGTACGTGGTCGTCTTCTCGCCCGTGTCGCCGTTGAACTGCCGGCCGCCGAACTCGAACGGCCACTGATCACTTCCGCCGCCCTGGCCCTGCCCGGAGCCGCTGCCGGAGTCGTCCTTGGCCACCGTGACGTCCCGGTCCAGCGCGGAGATGATCCCGCTGGTGACCGTGCCCGTCAGGCCCTCCGGCGAGCCGATCGCCACGACCTGGTCGCCCACCTCGACCTGCGAGGAGTCACCGAGCGCGGCCGTCTTCAGCCCGCTCGCGCCGCGCAGCTTGATGAGCGCGAGGTCCTTGTCGGGGTCGGTGCCCACGACGTCGGCGGTGTAGGTCTTGCCGGTGGAGAGCGTGACCTCGATCTGCTGGGCGCCCGAGATGACGTGGTTGTTCGTGACGATCTCGCCGTCCTCGGTGATCACGACCCCGGAGCCGGTGGACTTGCCCGCCGAGGAGGCCGCGCCGATCTCGACGATGGCCGGGGAGACCGCTTCCGCGACGCCCGAGACCGTCCCCTTGCTGCTCTGGGCGACGGTGGTGCCCTTGACCACGCCGGTGGAGCCGCTGGCGGTGGCCCCGCCGTCGGTGAGCTGCCCGACGAGGGTCGCCGTACCGCCGCCGATCACCGCTGCCGCGAGGGCGACCGCAGCCAGCAGCGCCACCGGCCGCTTCGCCCGGCGCCCGTGGGCCGGGGGCTCGGTGGCGTACGCGGAGGGATCGGGGGCGTACGGGGGCGGCGGCGGGTAGCCGCCTGCCGCGCCGTCGTACGCCGTGCTGTACGAGGTGTCGTACGGGGACGTGTGCGGGTTCGGGGTTGCGTCCTGGTCCGTCGTGTACGCGCCGCTGGGGCGGGGGCTCTCCGTCATGTGCATCAGCCTCGCGAGCCAAGATGAGAGCAGCCTGAGTACGTCCTGAGAAGCCCGGAAGAACCGCGTATGCCCGCTGTAAAGGCGGCTGCCCACCGCCTGCCTCGGCTCTGCGTGAGGAACACCGCCCAGAGGAACACCGCCCAGGTGCAGCGGGCCACTGACACCGCCCCGGGCGGATCGGCAGCGGCTACGCCGACGCGTTCGGCTCCCCGCAGCCGCACGAGCGCCGGATCACCAGCGCCGAGGGGAACTGCTTCAGCCGCTCCCGCCGCGAGCCGACGACCCGGAGCGAGTCGTCGAGCACCAGGTCCACGGCGGCCCGCGCCATCGCCGGCCGGTCGGAGAAGACCGTGGTCAGCGGCGGATCGGTGAGCCCGGCCTCCTTCACGTCGTCGAAGCCCGCGACCGCCAGCTCGCCCGGCACGTCGATGCGCAGCTCGCGCGCCGCCCGCAGCACCCCGATGGCCTGGTCGTCCGTGGCGCAGAAGATCGCCGGGGGCCGGTCCGGTCCGGCGAGCAGCCCGAGGGCCACCTGGTAGGCGTCGTACCGGTTGTACGGGGCCTGGAAGAGCCGGCCCTCCGTCGAGCGGCCGGACTCGTGCATCGCCCGGCGCCATCCCTCGACGTGGTCGGCGACCGGGTCACCGACCACCGGGGTCGACTCGACGCCGCCGAGGCAGGCCACGTACGCGTGGCCGTGCTCCAGGAGGTGGCGGGTGGCGAGCTGGGCGCCTCCGACGTCGTCCGTGACGACGGCGACGTCGTCGATCGCCTCGGGGCGTTCGTGCAGCAGCACGACCCGGGCGTCCCACGCCTCTATCTCCGCCGCCGCCCGCTCGCTGGGGCCCTGGCTGACGAGGATCAGCCCGGAGACGCGCATGCCGAGGAAGGCCCGCAGGTAGTGGACCTCGCGCTCGTCGCGGTAGTCGGAGTTGCCGACGAGCACCATCTTCCCGCGCTCGGCGGCGGCCTGTTCGACCGCGTGCGCCATCTCCGCGAAGAAGGGCTGCCGGGCGTCGGGGACGATCATCCCTATGAGGTCGGTCCGCCGCGAGGCCATGGCCTGGGCGACCCGGTCGGGCCGGTAGCCCAGCTGCTTGATCGCGGCGAGCACCCGCTCGCGCGTGGCCGGGGCGACCGGCCGGGGTCCGTTGTTGATGACGTAACTGACGACCGCGGTCGACGTCCCCGCCAGTCTCGCCACATCGTCCCGCGTCACCTTGGCCACGCGCGGCAGTCTACGCGGATGGACCTACCTCTTGGCAGCCTCTACCGGGGCTTCTTCCGCAGCCGAGGCCGAAGAGGACTGCTCCGAACGGGCGACGGGCTCGGCGGCCTTCTGCGGGGCGGTCTGCCGCTCCTTCGCCTCCTCGGCGGCACGCTCGACCTTCTCCGGGGTGACGAAGCGGTAGCCGACGTTACGGACGGTCCCGATCAGCGACTCGTGCTCGGGGCCGAGCTTGGCGCGCAGCCGCCGGACGTGGACGTCGACCGTCCGCGTACCGCCGAAGTAGTCGTAGCCCCAGACCTCCTGGAGGAGCTGGGCGCGGGTGAACACCCGGCCCGGGTGCTGGGCCAGGTATTTCAGCAGTTCGAATTCCTTGAAGGTCAGGTCCAGGACCCGGCCCTTGAGTTTCGCGCTGTACGTGGCCTCGTCGACGGAGAGATCGCCGTTGCGGATCTCCATCGGGGAGTCGTCGGAGGTGATCTGCTGCCGGCCGGTGGCCAGCCGCAGCCGCGCCTCCACCTCGGCCGGCCCCGCGGTGTCCAGCAGGACGTCGTCGATGCCCCAGTCGGCGGTGACGGCCGCGAGGCCGCCCTCGGTGACGACGAGGATCAGCGGGCAGCCGGGTCCGGTGGACCGCAGCAGCTGACAGAGCGAGCGGACCTGGGGCAGGTCGCGGCGCCCGTCGATGAGGATCACATCGGCGCCCGGGGTGTCCACCAGGGCCGGGCCCTCGGCGGGGGCGACCCGCACGCTGTGCAGCAGGAGGCCGAGGGCGGGGAGCACCTCCGTCGAGGGCTGGAGTGCGTTCGTCAACAGCAGCAGTGAACTCATCGCCGCCCACCTGCCTGGTTCGGTCGATCGTGTTGCACGGTTCGCTCGCCCATTACGTCGGTCCTCCTCGTTCCCTGCGAGAGGGGCACTCCCGGGTCGGACCCGGGGGAGTATGCGGCACTGCTTCGTACGTCATGCGGTTTTTACGTCGCGGTCCCGCGCCCTGGGACCGCTGAGCTTGTCGAAACGTCTCCGTAACAACGCCCGGGAAGCACAAAAGGACCCGGGGGCTGCATTGCCCGGATCCTCTTCGCAGCAGAATAGCCCACATGAGTTCCGCGTCCGAGGGTCGATTCCTGAGTTCTTCTGTTCCCTTGCTCACGCGGGTCCCACGATTCGCCACATTGCTGACCGATGACGGGGTCCCGGTCGAGGCGGTGTACGAACCGTGTACGGCGGGTTCCGGCGCATCTGCCGGGGCTCGCGCGGAACCGGCCGCCGACACCCCTGTGATCGTGGTGGCGCACGGGTTCACCGGTTCGGTCGCCCGCCCCGCCGTACGCCGGGCCGCGCGGGTGTTCTCCCAGCGTGCGGCCGTGATCACGTTCTCGTTCCGGGGCCACGGGCGGTCCGGCGGGCGCTCCACGGTGGGTGACCGCGAGGTGCTGGATCTGGCCGCCGCGGTGGCGTGGGCGCGGACCCTGGGGCACGGCCGGGTGGTTACGGTCGGGTTCTCCATGGGCGGTTCGGTGGCGCTCCGCCACGGCGCTCTGTATACGGACGGACCCGAGGCACGCGATGCGGCCGTTCGTGTACCGGTGCGCGAACGGAGCACGGGGGAGCACTCAGGGGCGCACTTCGGCGCTCACGCCGACGCGGTGGTCGCGGTCAGTGCCCCCGCGCGCTGGTACTACCGGGGTACGGCCCCGATGCGCCGTCTGCACTGGGTGGTCACCCGCCCCTCGGGGCGCCTCGTCGGGCGGTACGGATTCCGTACCCGGATCGCCACCGACGACTGGGACCCCGTCCCGCTCTCCCCGGTCGCCGCGGTCCCGCTCATCGCCCCGGCCCCGCTGCTGCTCGTGCACGGCGACCGGGACCCTTACTTCCCGCTGGACCACCCGCGCATGCTGGCCGAGGCGGCGGGGGAGGGCGGTGCGGACCTGTGGCTGGAGCGGGGGATGGGGCACGCGGAGAACGCGGCGGACGACGCCCTCCTCGGCCGGATCGCCGACTGGGCGACGGCCGCGCTGTCCGCGTGACCCATCATGGAGAGCTGACGCACGAGGCGTGGGTCGACCGGACCTACCGAACCTAAGGAGTGGCGCCATGGCAGCGGGGACGATCCGCTACTGGGCTGCGGCCAAGGCCGCCGCGGGCATCGCCGAGGAGCCGTACGCGGCGGCGACCCTCGCCGAGGCGCTCGACGCCGTACGCGAACGGCACCCCGGCGAGCTGAGCAGGGTGCTCCAGAGGTGCTCGTTCCTCATCGACGGCAACCCCGTCGGTACCCGTGGGCATGAGACCGTACGCCTTGCCGAGGGCGGCACGGTCGAGGTGCTCCCGCCGTTCGCAGGAGGGTGAACCGCAGGCCATGAGCAGCAGCGATCAGCAGTACCCCTACCCGTACGACCCGCAACACCAGCCCCACCATCCCCAGGCGCCGCAGCACTGGCCCGACGGGACGGCCGGGCAGTCGGCGCTGCCCCAGGAGCCGGGCGGCTACGACCAGGGCGGGACGCAGACGTGGCAGGCGCCGACCTGGGACACGCAGTACCAGCCGACGATCCGGCGGGACCCCGCTCAGAGGCCTGACCAGCAGCCGGGGCCCGCGCAGGCCTACGGGCAGCAGCAGCCGGACGCGTACGGAACCGGGCAGCCCGACCCGTACGGGACACCGCGGCCGCGGTACCAGGAGCCCCAGCACCACCAGCCGTACCAGGAGCCCCAGCAGCCGTACCGGCCCGCCGGCGATACCGGCTACCTGCCCCCGCAGGGCGCCTCCGGCTCCTTCCCGCTGCCGCCCGAGGCCCCGGCCGCCTCTCCGGCCGCCCCCGACCCCGTACCCCCGGCCGTGCCCCACGCCACCGACACCTCCGGCTACAGCGCCCCCAACACCCTCGGCAACGCCCGGATCACCGACGCCCAGCGGGCCCGGGCCGAGGGGCGCTCGCCGATCATCGCGCCCGGGATGCAGCCCGCCGCGATCACCGCCGGGCTCGGCCTGCTCCTCGCGGGGGGCGCGGCCGTCGGCGCGTACGCCCTGCTCGTCCCGCTCGTCCTCCTCCAGGCGGTGACCGCCGCCGGATGGTTCCGGCTCAACGGCATGTGGCCGGCCCGCCAGGGCATCGCGCTCGCCTTCGCCGGCGGCCTCGTCGCCGATGCCGCGCTCCTCGCGGCGGGCCGGGAGCACGGGCCCACCGCACTCCTGGGCACCCTGGGGGCCTGGGTGCTGCTCACCGTCGTCCTCCAGCTCCGCTCCCCCGCGACCGGCGAGGAGCGGATGTACGGGCTGATGGCCACGGTCGTCTCGGCGGCCCTCGCGGTCCTCGCCGCCGCACACCTCGCGGCGGCCGGGGACGCGGTGACGGTCGGCGGGGTGGCGGTAGCGGCCGCCGTGCTCGCCCGGGCCCTGCCGCTGCCGGGTGCCGCGTCGGTCGTGGTGGCGCTGCTCGCGAGCGCGGGCGCCGGCATCGCGGTGGGCGGCTTCACGGAGTACGGCGGCCAGGGGGCGCTCCTCGGCCTCGCGGCGGGCGTCTGCGCCCTGATCGGTCTGCGGGTGGCGAGCTACGACTACCCGTCGCGCTTCGTCCACATGACGGCGGGGGTGGCGCTGCCGCTCACCGCGGCGGCCCCGGCGGTCTATCTGATCGGCCGCGCGCTCGCCTGACGCGGCCTTACCAGGCGTCCACAGGCCTGACGCCCACTCAACGGGGGTACACGCCCCGGGAACCGATGAGGTGGTGCCACTCGTCGATCACCCGGGGCGTCCCCTGCTGTCGCAGTAGGCTCACGGATGCCGGGGGGACCGACCGTACGGCCGAGGTGGGGAACGACACACATGCGCGCACTGCGAATACTGCTGGTCCTGCTGGTGGTGCTCGGCGGCCTCTTCGTCGCCGCCGACCGGCTGGCCCTCCACTTCGTTGAGTCGGAGGCCGAGGACCGGGTCAGCGTCAGCGGGGGCAGCGCGGGGACGACCGAGATCTCGATCAAGGGCTTCCCCTTCCTGACCCAGCTCGCCGCCTCGGAGCTCGACCGGGTCGACGTCACCCTCAAGGACATGAAGACCGAGGCCGCGGGCCGCGCGATACGCGTCGGCGAGGTGCGGGCGCGGCTGCACGACGTGAAGCTCGGCTCCGGCTACTCCAGCGCCACGGCCGCCCGCGCCAACGGCACGGCCGTCGTCTCGTACGCGGACCTGACGGCGGCGGCGGAGGACGGCGTCACCCTCGCGTACGGCGGCGACGGCAAGGTCAAGGTCACCGGCACGGTCGAGATCCTCGGCCGCCCGATCTCCCGCAGCGTGGTCTCCACCGTGACCCGCGTCGACGCCCACACGATCAAGGTGCGGGCGGACGAGGTGCCGGGGGAGGGCATCCCGGGGGTGGAGCGGCTGGTGCGGACGAGGACGGACTTCGAGGGGGACGTCGACGGCCTGCCGAAGGGCCTCGAACTCCAGAAGATCCAGGTGACCGAGAGCGGCCTGGAGATCGCGCTGAACGGCTCGGACGTCTCGCTGACGGGCTGACTCCCCGCCCCTCTCCGCACCCGCCACCCTCCGATCCGGATAGTGAGACGCCGGTGTCCGGTCCTTAGATGTGCGGCGGACGAGGCGCGGCGGGAATCCGGCCCCGGGGCGCGCCTGGCCATCTCGCGTCTCGCATCATGGATGATCGCGTCTCATCATGCGACACGACGGTGACATCTCCGCCCGTACTTCCCTACGATCGGACCCATGAAGCGACAGGCGGATCTCACGAAGCGGCGGGCAGTAGACCTGTGCCGCGTCGCCGCCATGCTCTGTCGCACCTCCTGAGCGGGGCGTCCGTTCCGTCCCGCCTCCCTCGGCCCTTCGACCACTGTCAGGGCCGGCCCCGTGCTCCGTACGCGCCGCGCTCCGCCCGTCCGCGTGTACACCCGCACCCCCGCACGATCACTCCGCATCTCGCACCACCCGCCGCAGACTGCCCCGGAGGAGAACAACATGAGCCGCAGCGACGTCCTGGTAGACGCCGACTGGGTCGAGGCCCACATCGATGACCCGCAGGTCGCCATCGTCGAGGTCGACGAGGACACCTCGGCGTACGAGAAGAACCACATCAAGAACGCGATCCGGATCGACTGGACGAAGGACCTCCAGGACCCGGTCCGCCGTGACTTCGTGGACCAGGCCGGCTTCGAGAAGCTGCTCAGCGAGAAGGGCATCGGCAACGACACGCTGGTCGTCCTCTACGGCGGCAACAACAACTGGTTCGCCTCCTACGCCTACTGGTACTTCAAGCTGTACGGCCACGAGAACGTCAAGCTCCTCGACGGCGGCCGCAAGAAGTGGGAGCTGGACTCCCGCGACCTGACCGACGTCGTCCCGACGCGCCCGGCCACCGAGTACAAGGCCAAGCCCCAGGACGAGTCGATCCGCGCCTACCGCGACGACGTCGTGAAGGCCATCGGCAGCCAGAATCTGGTCGACGTGCGCTCGCCCGACGAGTTCAGCGGCAAGCTGCTCGCCCCGGCGCACCTCCCGCAGGAGCAGTCGCAGCGCCCCGGCCACGTGCCGAGCGCCCGGAACATCCCGTGGTCGAAGAACGCCAACGACGACGGCACCTTCAAGTCGGACGACGAGCTCAAGGCCCTCTACGAGGACGAGCAGGTCGACCTGGCGAAGGACACCATCGCCTACTGCCGCATCGGTGAGCGCTCCGCGCTCACCTGGTTCGTCCTGCACGAGCTGCTCGGCCAGGAGAACGTCAAGAACTACGACGGTTCCTGGACCGAGTACGGCTCCCTCGTCGGCGTGCCGATCGAGCTCGGCGCCAACAAGTAAACCGACCGACCAGCACCACTTCGACCAGAAGGACAGAACCCCATGTGTGGAGCACAGGCCGGCGGCCCCGACGCTTCGACGATCAAGCCCGGTGAGACCACCATCCAGGGCAGCGTGACCCGCGACGGCGAGCCCGTCACCGGTTACGTGCGTCTGCTGGACTCGACCGGCGAGTTCACCGCCGAGGTCCCGACCTCGGCGACCGGACAGTTCCGCTTCTACGCGGCCGAGGGCACCTGGACGCTCCGCGCCCTGGTCCCGGGCGGCAGCGCCGACCGCACGGTCGTCGCGCAGACCGGTGGACTCTCCGAGGTCGCGATCGCCGTCTGATCCCCCGGCACGGCCGGTCGACGGCACAGAACGGCCGGAGGGCCGCACCCCAGGGGGTTGGACGCCACCTGACGCGGGGTGCGGCCCTTCGCGCCGTCCTGTGCCGTGCTGTCACGGAGGCCCGGAAACGGTCCTACGGTCCTACGCTGGAGACATGTACGCCCGACGCCGGCGCGGCTACATCTGGATGATGGGCGGATGCGTCGCCCTCTTCGTCTCCGCCTGGGCCGTCGTGCGCCTGTGGTCGATGCCGGCCGCCGTCGCGATGTGCCTGGTCGCCATGGTGATCCCGCCCGTCGCCGCGGTGCTCGCCAACCGGCGGGGGCCGGAGGACCGGTGGTGGGACGACCCCTCCGGCGACCCGGAGTCCGACGAGTGGTGGGACGAGCTGGACGGCAGGAAGCGGTACTGACGCGCGGCGAAGGTCAGTAGACGAGCGCCTGCGCGCCGTCCGCCATGGACTCCTGCACGAAGACCTGCGCCCCCGCGATCCGTACGCCCTCCAGCACGTCCTTCTCCGTGATCTCGCGCCGGGCCGCGCACTGCGTGCAGAGGGTGACCCGGCCGCCGGCCAGGATCGAGTCGAGCAGATCGGGCAGCGGGGCGGCGTGCGGCAGCTCGAACTCGGCGGCCCGGCCCGGCAGCGCGAACCACGAGGACTCCCCGGTCAGCCAGAGCGAGACCTCCACGCCACTGGCCACGGCCACCGCCGCCACGGTGAAGGCCTGCGAGCAGCGCTCGGCGGATTCGGGCCCGGCGGTCACCTTGATCACAAGCTTCTTCGACATACGCCGAACTGTAATCCTCCGTCAGACAACCTCTCCCCTGACCTGCGAGTCACCTATTGGCGCACGTACGCGACGTGTGCCTCAGCTCCTTCCAGGGGACCCTTTTGGAACCGAACGACACCGGTTTCGCCCGTGCCGCCCGTGCGGAAGAGACCCCGCGGCCGTACGGCGCTGATCATCGCCGCCGCGGCCCTGCTCGGGATCTCCGGCGGCGCCGCCGTCGGCTACGGCATCCAGGCGCAGCGGCCGCCCACCCCGCTGCCCGTCCTCGCCCAGCCCGGCCTCGGCTATCCGGCGAAGCCGCTCCCCGCCGACAAGGCACCTGCCCCGCTGCCGGCCTCCGAGGACCGGCAGGTCAGGACAGACGGCGATCTGCGCAAGCTGCTGGTGGAGCGCCCCAAGGGGGCGAAGGGCTCTTCGTCGTACCCCCGGAAGGGGGGTGAGTGGCTGCCGCTCCCGGACTACGTCCGTGACTTCAAGCACGAGCGGGACATGTTCCTGTCCCTCGCCGGGAACGACCTGCGCCGGGTCGCGGTGACCGGATGGGCGCAGGGCACGTACCGGGAGTCCGTCGTCACCCTGGTCCAGTTCCGGTCGAACGCGGTCATGGGCGCCGCCGACCACTTCGGGGGACAGCTCTCGTACATGCCGGAGGCGGCGGAGGGGGCCGGCAACGCCGGTGACCCGCTCGAAGGCACCGGCTCCGGCCGCTACTTTCTGTACGCCGTCGACCGGGAGCCCGGCTACCTGCCCTTCTACCGCGCCAGGGCGCTGGCCGTGCGCGGCGACATCATGATCGACATCGACATCATCGACACGAAACCGGTCAGCAAGAAGGACATCCGCTCCCTGGCCGAACGACAGCTGGAGCGCCTGTGAGCGACGACGTCGAGACGACTCCCGTAGAGGCCGTGGAGGCCGTGGAGGCCGTAGAGCCCGAGGCCTCCGCCGCTCCGCAGGCTCCCGCCCGGAAGCGGCGCCGGGTGGTGCTCACCGTGCTGCCCTTCGTGCTGGTGCTCGCCGCGGTGGGCGGTGCCGCCGCCTACACCGTGCAGACCGCGAACCGTGCCGACCGGACCGTCACCACGGTCGTCTGGGACGGCAGCGGCCCCAAGCCGGGCCTCGATCCCGCCGCGAAGGCGGACCGCGGCCGGACGGACACCGAGCTGAGCAGGCTGCTGATGCCCGTGCCCGAGGGCTACCGGCTCGGCCCGGACATCGGCGAGCTCGGCAACGACGGCGAGACGAGCGGCGCGGAGGCCACCGCCGCCCTGAAGGAGACCGGGCGCGGGCTGGCGGGCAAGCAGCGCCGTGAGCTCGACGCGTTCTTCGACAAGCTCCGGGTCAAGGGCGTCGCCCACCGCTCGTACACCGGCGGCTCCGACGATCTGGTGCTCTCCGTCCGGGTGGTCAAGATGGAGGACGAGCGGGCGGTCCGCACCATGCACGAGCGGCAGATCGCCCTGCTGAACTCGTTCGGTGTGCTGCGCAAGGGGCCGAAGATCGAGGGCCACAAGGACGCCACCTGCTACCGGATGCCCAAGGACGGCAAGGACCCGCTCGACAGCATCGCCTGCTCCGCGTACGAGGGCGGGATGTCGGTGACCGTCGAGGCGGAAGGGCCGAAGCCGTTCAGCGCGTCCACGGTCGCCGGCCTGGTCAAGGAGCAGCTCGACCACATCACGTCCCCGGGGGAGTCCATATGAACGAGCAGCAGACCGCGGTACCCGCCCCTGCCGAACCGACGGCCCCCGTCGAGCCGGCGCTCCCCGCCGCGCCCACCCCCTCCCCGGCCGTGCCGGAGGCCCCCCGCCCGCCCCGCCGCGCTCTGCGGGCCGTGGCCCGGTGGACGGTGGCCCTGCTGGTGTTCGGCGGGCTCGGTACGGGTACGGCGCTGGCGATCACCTCGGCCGAGCGGACCGACGTCCCCGGGCTCGCCACCGAGGGCGACGGGCGCTGGGACTACCCGAAGCTGTCCCTGCCCGCGCTGCCGGCCGGTGCGCCCCGCCCGTTCACCGACGCCAACACCGCGGAGATCCACCACGCGGACCTGCGGAAGCTGTTGCTGCCCGCTCCCGCCGGGGCCACCCCGGACAAGGCGCTCGACGGCGGCTGGGTGAAGCAGGAACGGTTCCTCGCCGAGTACGGGGCCGAGCACCGGGACGAGCTGGCCCAGCTCCTCGTGGACACACCGCCCCGGCACATCGCGGCCCGGGGCTGGACGATGCCGGACGGAACCCGGGCCCGGATCTACCTGCTGCGGTTCAACTCGACCGCCTTCGCCACCCACGTACGGGACGAACTGCGCATCGGCCACTCGACGCACCCCACGCTGGCCGGGGTGGAGGAGACGGCGTTCGAGACGACCTGGACGTTCTCGCGTGCGGTCGAGGGGGTCGCGTCGTACAGCCTCACCGAGAAGGCCCCGCACGGCGCCGCGCACACCCGGCAGGCGTACAGCGGCGCCGGTGACACCCTCGCCCTGATCGTGCACGAGCGGCCGGGCAAGAAGGAAGCGGCGCGGATCCCGTTCCACCAGACCGTGATCCTGCAGAACCAGCTGCTCGGCTGAGCCGGGCGGCCGGGGTGGTGGGCCGGGCGGTGGTGACGCCGTTCGGCCCCTACCTGGACGAGAAGGCCGGGGTCCCACCCATTAGGCTGGGACCCGGCCCTGTACTGCCGCCATACCGCTCATTCCGAGGAGCCCCCGTGCTTGAGGCATTCTTCTCCGCCCTGCTCATCCTGGTCTGCGTCGGCGTGCTCGCCTTCACGGTCGTCGCCGTGAAGAAGCTGTACCAGGGCCAGCGCTGAACCTCGCCGTATCCGGCCCGCCCACCCTTCGTACCCTCACAGATCGTCTGAGCCGCTCATGATCGAGATTCCGTCCGACCTCCACCCGGACCTCGTCCCGCTGGCCTTCCTCATCGGCAAGTGGGCGGGCGCGGGCGTTTCCGACTTCCCAGACGCGGAGAAGTGCAACTTCGGCCAGGAGGTCACGTTCAGCCACGACGGCCGTGACTTCCTGGAGTACGTCTCCCGCACCTGGGTCCTGGACGCCGACGGCAACCAGGTCCGCCCGCTGGAGTCGGAGTCCGGCTACTGGCGCATCGACAAGGACCGCAAGGTCGAGGCCGTCATGGTCCGCGACCAGGGCGTCGTCGAGATCTGGTACGGCGAGCTCGCCCACCAGAAGCCGCAGATCGACCTGGTCACCGACGCCGTGGCCCGCACCGCCGCCTCCGGCCCGTACACCGGCGGAAAGCGCCTCTACGGGTATGTGAAGAGCGACCTCATGTGGGTCGGCGAGAAGGCGACCCCCGAGGTGGAGCTGCGCCCCTACATGTCGGCGCACCTGAAGAAGGTCGTCACCCCGGAAGAGGTCGCCGAGATGGCGCGGAACCTTGAGGACATGCCCGACGACGGCATCGCGTTCTTCAAGTAGACCGCCCCCGAGCGCCCCTCGACGACGAGCCCTGCCGGTCGGTGCTCGCCCCGCCCTACACTGGGCCTGTGGTGAGCACCGACTGGAAGACCGATCTTCGGCAGCGTGGCTATCGGCTGACGCCCCAGCGCCAGCTCGTGCTGGAGGCCGTGGACGCCCTGGAGCACGCGACCCCGGACGACATCCTGTGCGAGGTCCGCAAGACCGCGTCCGGGGTGAACATCTCCACGGTGTACCGGACCCTGGAGCTCCTGGAGGAGCTCGGGCTGGTGAGCCACGCCCATCTGGGCCACGGCGCTCCGACGTACCACCTGGCCGACCGGCATCACCACATCCACCTGGTCTGCCGGGACTGCCAGGGCGTCATCGAGGCGGACCTCTCCGTCGTCGCCGAGTTCACCGAGAAGCTCCGCGCCGACTTCGGCTTCGCGACCGATATGAAGCACTTCGCGATCTTCGGCCGGTGCGAGGCGTGCACGGCCGCGAGGGACGGCGCAGGCACCGGCGAGCCCAAGTCGTAGGCTGGGCGGCATGAAGAGCCCCCTGCTGTCCCTGCCCGGCGCCGTCGCCGCCGAGGGCCGCGACGAAGGAGTCGCCGGACATTACGGCGACCTGTTCCGCGAGCAACGCGCCCTCGCCGACGGCAACGGCCTCGTCGACCTCTCCCACCGCGGTGTCGTCGTCGTCACCGGTGACGACCGGCTGAGCTGGCTGCACCTGCTGCTCACCCAGCACGTCAGCGATCTCGCCCCCGGCCAGGCCACCGAGGCCCTGATCCTCTCCGCCAACGGCCACATCGAGCACGCCATGTACCTCGTCGACGACGGGGCGACGGTGTGGATGCACGTCGAACCCGGCACCCAGGGCGATCTCATCGCCTACCTGGAGTCGATGAAGTTCTTCTACCGGGTCGAGGTCGCCGACCGTACCGAGGACACCGCGGTCGTCCACCTCCCGGCCGGTTCCATCGCGGAGGTCCCGGACGGGGTCGCCGTACGGGAGACCGCGCAGGGCCGGGACCTGTTCCTGCCCCGGGCCGACCTGGAGACGTACGCGGCCGCCAACGGCCCGGCCGTCGGGATCCTGGCGTACGAGGCGCTGCGCATCGAGGCGCACCGGCCGCGCGTCGGCTTCGAGACCGACCACCGCACCATCCCGCACGAGCTGGGCTGGATCGGCACCGCCGTCCACCTCCAGAAGGGGTGCTACCGGGGCCAGGAGACCGTCGCCCGCGTCCACAACCTGGGGAAGCCGCCGCGCCGGCTGGTCTTCCTGCACCTGGACGGCAGCGAGGTGCACCTGCCCGGTCACGGGACGCCCGTACGGCTGGCCGCCGACGGCGAGGAGGGCCGTCAGCTCGGCTTCATCACCACCTCGGCCCGCCACCACGAGCTGGGCCCGATCGCCCTGGCGCTGGTCAAGCGGAACGTGGCGGTGGACGCGGAGCTGATGGCCGGGGACACGGCGGCGGCTCAGGAGACGGTCGTCGAGCCGTAGGGGCCTGCGTATCTCACACCTCGATGATCACCGTGAACGGGCCGTGATTCGTGAGCGAGACCCGCATGTCCGCTCCGAACCGGCCCGTCGCCACCTCTGCGCCCAGCGCCCGCAGCTGGGCCACCACCTCGGCCACCAGCGGCTCGGCGACCTCGCCCGGTGCCGCGGCGTTCCAGGTGGGGCGGCGGCCCTTGCGGGCGTCCCCGTAGAGAGTGAACTGCGAAATCACCAGGAGGGGGGCATTCACATCCGAACAGGACTTCTCGCCCTCCAGGATGCGGACGGACCAGAGCTTGCGGGCCAGCTGCGCCGCCTTCTCCGGGGTGTCCCCATGGGTGACTCCGACCAGTACACACAGGCCTTCGCCGATGATCTCGCCGACCACGCCGGTCGCTGACAGGTCGTCGCCCGTCCCGGCCACCGAGACGGTGGCGCCGTCCACTCTCTGTACCACTGCACGCATACAGACCAACCTATCTTGGGCTGAACGGGTACAGAGTGTCAGCGGGGGCACCTCGCAGGGTGGCACGATGCACGATGTCGGTGTGCCGACGCACCGGTCGAGGGGACGGAACAGCATGAGTACCTATGGAGCCGGACAATCTCCCGGGCCCGTACCGGGCGCACCCACCAGCACCCTGAGCTCACCACCTGTACGGCCTCTGCTGCCCGGGCTCGCGTCCGTGCCGGAGCAGGGCGGCGGCGAGGGCGGGTTCGGCGGGCTGCGGCTGCCGGAGCTGCGGACGCTGCGCCGGGACGCGCAGCGGGACGAGGCCGATCTCAGTTACGTACGCCGACTGGTCCAGGGCCGGATCGACATCCTCCGCGCCGAGCTGGCCCGCAGGCGGGACCCCCAGGCGCCCGTTCCGGAGACCCCGGTGGTGGACCGGCTCTCGGAGATCCTGGCCGACGCCCCGTCCCGGCACCGCACCTCCGCCCGGCACGTCACGCTGACGACGCCGCGCGGGGACGAGTTCCGGCGGCTCGCCGCCGAGAACCTGGCGGAGGTCGAGCTCTCGGACCTGGCCGCCCGGACGGACGAGGAGCTGCACGACGCGATGGGCCGCCTCGTCCGCTACGAGCAGCAGGTCTCCCGGCGCCGCCACGAGCTCCAGCGCACGACCGACGATTGCAGCGCGGAGATCGCCCGCAGGTACCGTGACGGGGAAGCCCAAGTGGACGACCTGCTCGCCTGAAGCGACCCTTCCGGGCGGCGGGTCCCGCACCCCGGCCGCCCCGGTTCTTGCCTCCGGGCGCCGGGTCCGTACCGACCCTCTCCGGAAGGCCACCATGACGTCGATCGACGCCCCTGCCGCGATAGCCCCCGCCCCGCCCGTGCTGGCCGAGGTCGTGCGGTCCGGGTTCACCGAGGGCCACCACCGCGGTTCGCTGGTACTGCTCGCCGCCGACGGGAGCGTGGAGTACGCGCTCGGCGACCCCGCCGCCCCGGTCTTCCCCCGGTCCTCCAACAAGCCGATGCAGGCCGCCGCGATCCTCCGGGCGGGCCTGGAGCTGTCGGGGGAGCGGTTGGCACTGGCCGCCGCGAGCCACTCGGGGGAGCCCTTCCACCTGGAGCTCGTGGCGACGATGCTCGCCGAGCACGGGCTGAGCGCCGACGACCTCCAGACCCCGCCCGACCTGCCGCTGGACCCGGTCGCCGCCGAGGCCTACCTCGCCGCCGGGAACGTACGCGAGCGGATCACCATGAACTGCTCCGGCAAGCACGCCGCCATGCTCGCCGTCTGCGTCCGCAACGGCTGGGACACCGCGAGCTACCTCGACCCCGCCCACCCCCTCCAGCTCCTCGTCGGCCAGGTCGTGGCCGAGGCGGCGGGCGAGCCGGTCGCCTCGCTCGGCACCGACGGCTGCGGGGCCCCGCTGATGGCGATCGGGCTGACCGGTCTGGCCCGCGCGTTCCGGTCCTTCGTGCTGGCGGAGCCGGGCAGCGCCGAGCGCCGGGTCGCGGACGCCATGCGCGCCCACCCGGAGTACGTGGCGGGCACCCGCCGCCCCGACACCTGGCTGATGAGCGAGGTCCCGGGGACGCTCTCCAAGATGGGCGCCGAGGCCGTGCAGGCGGTCGCGCTGGCGGACGGGCGGGCCCTCGCCTTCAAGATCGACGACGGGGCGGTCCGCGCGCTCGGCCCGATCCTGGCCCGCGCCCTGGAACTGCTCGGCGTGGACGCCCCGGTGGTCTCCCGGATCGGGCGCGCGCCGCTGCTCGGCGGAACGGCGGAGGTCGGGGAAATTCGCGCGACATTCTGAGGCGGGGCTGCCTAGCGTGGGGGGATGAGCCTCGATGTCCGCACCGTCACCGCGTCCGACTATCCCGACTGGCTGCGGGCGCTGCAGAACGGTTTCCTGACGGCCGGTTCACCGTCCGAGGAGGATGTCGCCGAGCGGCTGGCCGACACCGATCTCTCCCGTCTCCAAGGGGCGTTCGACGCGGGGCGGTGCGTGGCGACGTTCCGCACGTTCGCCCAGCGGCTGACCGTGGTGGGCGGTGCCACCGTCCCGGCCGACGCGATCAGCGGGGTGACGGTGGCGCCGACGCACCGCCGGCGCGGGCTGCTGAGCCGGATGATGGCCACGGACCTGGCGGCGGCCAGGGAGCGCGGCGAAGTGGTCGCCACACTGATCGCCGCCGAGTACCCGATCTACGGGCGGTTCGGTTTCGGCCCGGCCACCTGGACCGCCGAGTGGGAGGTCTCCGTCCACCGCGCCGGCCTCGACCCGCGCCGGTCGGGACAGCCGGAGGGCGGCGGCCGGATCGAGATGGTGGAGGGCGTCGACGTCCGTAAGTACGGCCCCGACCTGCACGCCCGGCTGGCGGCGCTGCGGCCCGGGGTCGTCAGCCGCAGCGAGCGCTGGTGGAAGCGGCAGACGGGCGCGGCCGCCGTCCCGGCCCACGAGAAGTGGACCGAACCGTTCTACGTCATCCACCGCGACGCGGACGGCGAGGTCGACGGCCTCATGGTCTACGGCACCGACGACAAGTGGGGCGACGCCAAGCAGCCCCTGAACACCGCGACCGTACGGGACCTGATCGCCCTCACCCCGGCGGCCGAGCGGGCGCTCTGGCACTTCCTCTGCTCGGTCGACTGGATCACCACCGTCCGCTCCGGCTACCGCGCCCCCGACGACCTGCTCCCCCAGCTGCTCCCGGACCCCCGGGCCGCCAGGACGGTCACGTACGCGGACTACCTCTGGCTGCGGCTGCTGGACGTGGAGCGCGCGCTGGAGGCCCGTGCGTACGAGCGTGAGGCGTCGCTCGTCCTGGACGTCCGGGACGGCGGGGGAGTGGCCGAGGGGCGCTTCCTGCTGGATGTCTCGCCCGACGGGGCGCGCTGCACCCCGACCACCCGGAGCGCCGATCTGGCGTTGGGGGCAGGGGAGTTGGCGGCTCTCTACCTGGGCGACGAGTCGGCGCGGCGGCTGGTGGACCTGGGGCGGGCCGAAGAGCTGCGGACCGGGGCGGCGGGCACGGCGGACGCCGTCTTCCGTACGGGGCGGCGCCCTTGGTGCCCGGACATCTTCTGACGGCCGGCTGCCGTGGTGGTCAGCGAGTCCTGATCCGGAACAGCACGCCCGACGCGCCGATCGCCACCGCCAGCATCCCTCCGGCCCAGGCGAGCGCGATCCAGGGCGTGTTGCCCACCGGCTCGCCCAGCAGCAGCCCCCGCAGGGACTCGATGGCCGGGGTGATCGGCTGGTTGCGGGCGAAGCCGTGCAGCCAGTCGGGCATCTTCTCGATCGGGGCGAACGCGCTGCTCGGGTAGGGGAGGAACGACATGAAGAACGTGAACCCGCTCGCCGCCTCCGGGGAGCGGGCCAGCAGGCCGATCGCCGCCGAGATCCAGGACAGCGCCACGATGTAGGCGATCAGCACGGTGGCGACCAGGAGCCAGCCGCTCCAGGAGGCCGCGGGGCGGAAGCCGATCAGCAGGGCGACCCCGAAGACCAGGACGGTGGCGCAGAGGTTGCGGACGGTGCTCGCCGCCACATGGCCGGCGAGGACCGGCGTACCGCCCACGTCCAGCGAGCGGAAGCGGTCGATGATGCCCCCCTTCATGTCCTCGCTGACGGCGGTGGCCGTGGTCGCGGCCCCGAACCCGGCGCACAGGAGCAGGACGCCCGGGACGACGTACATGACGTACGAGTCGTAGGTCGCCCCCGTCTCGATCGCGCCGCCGAAGAAGTAGACGAAGATCAGCATCAGCATGATCGGCAGGGCCAGCGACATGATCAGGGCGTCGGAGTTGCGGAGGCTGACGCGCAGGCTGCGGCCCGCCATGACGGCCGCGCGGGTGAGGGGGCCCGGTGCTCTTCCCAGGGGGGCGGCGGTCTCAGACACGGGCGGGTACCTCCGAGGTGAGGGCCAGGAAGACGTCGTCGAGGGTCGCGCTGTGCAGGGTGAAGCGGTCGACCTCGGTGCCCGCCGGGTCGATCTCGTCGAGCAGCGCGCGTACGTGGGCGGCGCTGCCGTCCGTGGGCACCCCGAGCGTCAGCGTCTCGGGGGAGTGGTGGACGGCCCGCCCGGTCAGCCGGAGATAGGCGTCGCGGCTGGTGAGGACCAGGTCGAGGCGGTGTCCGGCGACCCGGCCCTTGAGGTCGGCGGCGCTGCCCTCGGCGGCGACGCGCCCCCTGTCCAGCAGGGCGATCCGGTCGGCGAGGCGGTCGGCCTCCTCCAGGTACTGCGTGGTGAGCAGGACGCTCGCCCCGTGCTCGGCCAGCCCCCGGACCACCTCCCACAGCTCCTGGCGGCTGCGCGGGTCGAGGCCGGTCGTCGGCTCGTCCAGGAAGAAGACGCCGGGCTCCGGTGACCCGACGAGCCCGGCGGCCAGGTCCAGGCGGCGGCGCATGCCCCCGGAGTAGGTACGGGCGGGCCGCCGGGCCGCGCCGGTGAGCCCGAAGCGCTCCAGCAGCTCCTCGGCCCGGCGGCGGGCGGCGGGACGGGAGAGCCCGGTGAGCCGGGCCATCATCCGCAGGTTCTCCTCGCCGGTCTGGGTCTCGTCGACGGCGGCGAACTGGCCGGTGAGGCTGATCGCCCGGCGCACCGCGCTCCGGTCGGCGACGACGTCGTACCCGGCGACGCGGGCGGTGCCCGAGTCGGCGGTGGTGAGCGTGGCGAGGATGCGTACGGCGGTGGTCTTGCCCGCACCGTTGGGGCCGAGCAGGGCGAAGACGCTGCCGTGCCCGACGCGGAGGTCGAGGTGGTCCAGCACCCGTACGGCGGGCTTCCCGCGTCTTCCGTAGGACTTGGTGATGCCGTACGCCTCGATGGCGTACGGAGGTGTCCCCTGTGTGATCGGACTGGGCATGGCTGTGCGACCCCCTTCTGCGTATGGCATACGCGTTACTGCGTAAGCATTACGCATCCTTAGGATGGGGTCAAGGCGCACGGGGGCACGGGGCGCACGGAAGGCGGCGGACGTGGGCAAGGGGGATGCGGTGACGGCGAGGAACAGCTCCGGCGGTGGTGACCTCCCGCCCTCCATCGAGGCCGCCTGGGGGCTGCGGGAGCGCCCGGCCAAGGGCCCGAAGCCCGGCCTGAGCCTGGAGCGGATCGTGGCGGCGGCGGTGTCGGTGGCCGCGTCCGAGGGGATCGCCGCCGTGTCGATGGGCCGGGTCGCGCAGGAGGTCGGCGCCTCCACGATGTCGCTCTACCGGTACGTCTCCGCCAAGGACGAGCTGTACGTCCTGATGCAGGAGGCGGCCTTCGGCCCGCCCGCCCCGCTGGCCGCCCTGGAGGCCGGGGCGGGCTGGCGAGAGGCGCTCACCGAGTGGGCGACCGGGCAGCGCGAGCGGTTCCTCGCCAACCTCTGGGTGCTCCGCGTCCCGATCGGCGGCCCACCCGCCACCCCGAACTCGCTCGCCTGGTGGGAGCAGGGGCTCCAGGCGCTGGAGGGCAGCGGGCTCGGTGAGGGCGACAAGATCTCGGTGATCCTGCTGATCTCCAACTTCGTGCGCAGCGAGGCGCTGCTGATGAGCGACCTCGCCGCCGCCGTCGCCGTGCGCGGCGTCTCCCCCGAGGAGGTGGTCGCGGGCCACGAGCGCACCCTGCGGCGGCTGGTCGACCCGGTGCGCCACCCGGCGATCCACCGGCTGCTGGCTTCCGGGGTGATGAGCGAACCGGGCGACCCCGACTACGAGTTCACCTTCGGCCTGGCGACCCTGCTGGACGGGGTCGAGGCGCTGATCCGGAGCACGGCCGCAGACGGCTGACGGGGCCGCGCTGTCGTGCTCGCGACATCAAGTCCGGTCGAGGTCAAGGGCGTACGCTTCATGGTCATGAGCGGAGAGAAGGCCGGCGGCGGGAACGGAAACGGAAGCGTCGCCGGGGCGGTGGAGCAGGGCCGGGGACAGGCGGATCCGGCGGCCCCTCCCCGGGTCAGCCTGCGGGAGCGGAAGAAGCAGCTGACGTACCGGGCGATCTCCGACGCCGCGATCGCGATGTTCCTGGAGCGCGGCTTCGACAGGGTCTCCGTCGCGGAGGTGGCGGCCGCGGCGGACATCTCCAAGCCGACGCTGTTCCGGTACTTCCCCGCCAAGGAGGACCTGGCGCTGCACCGGTTCGCCGACCACGAGGACGAGGCGGCCCGGGTGGTCGGCGGCCGGGAACGCGGCGAGAGCCCGCTGGACGCGCTGCGCCGCCACTTCCTGGCCGGCCTGGATCGTCGCGACCCGGTGACCGGCCTCTCCGACGCACCTCAAGTGCTGGCGTTCCACCGCCTGTTGTACGGGACTCCGTCGCTGGTGGCCCGCCTCTACGCGTACCAGGGCCGCTCCGAGGCCGCCCTCGCCCGCGCCCTCGGTGGCGGGGTGACCGCGCGGCTGGCGGCCGGGCAGGTCGTCGCCGTCCTGCGCATCCTGGCCGAGGAGAACTGGCGCCGGATCGACACGGGGGAGAGCGCGGACGCGGTGTACGCGGGCGCGGTGCAGGCGGCCGAGGAGGCGTTCGTCCAGCTGCGGAGGGGGCTGGAGCCGGAGGGTCGGGGCTGAGGGAGGGGCTGGGTCACGTCGTGCCTGATCATGGTGGCCGGCGTGACAGTTCGATCCGTGATGGATCATCCGTCGATGGACGACCGCTGTCGCTCGGGAGCCTCCCGCGCGTACGGCCCCAGCGCCCGCCGCAGATCCGCCGGCTCGCGGTACAGCACGCCCGACATGCCGAGGGCGGTGGCCGCGTCGACGTTCTCCTGCCGGTCGTCCACGAACAGGCACCGGTCCGCCGGTACGCCGGCCCGCTCGGCGGCGATCCGGTAGATGGCCGGGTCCGGCTTGGCCACCTGCTCCACCGCGCTGCTCACCACGGCGTCGGCCAGGTCCGTCAGCCCCAACAGGGCCAGGTCGTCATCCAGTTGAAGGGTCGCGTTGGTGACGAGTACCACCGGTACGTGGGCGCGCGCCCGCCGCAGCAGGGCGACCACCTCCGCGTCGGCCCGAAAGGGCGCCCCGGCGAGCGCGCGCCCGAGCGTGCGGGCCAGCTCCGTGTCCCCGCCCGTCCGCTCGGCGAGCCCGGCGGCGATGGCCTCGACCCAGGCGTCGGGGGTGATCCGGCCGAGGAGGAGGGGGAGGTCGATCTCGGGGGCGTACGCGACCTCCGTGGTCACGCCCACCGGCAGCCCGGCCGCCCGCTCCTGTGCGGCGAGGGGTGCGGTGTCGTAGAAGCGGATCACGTTGTCGAGGTCGCAGAGCACGGCACCCGGCCCCGGTGACTGCTTGGGATGTTGATGGTTATGTTCTTGATGGTTAAGCAAGTTGACGATAGCTTTCTCTTGAGCCGGTCGCGTGCCGACGGCCGGACGTGTGCTGGGAGAGGGAGACAACCATGACCGCCACCGCACCCACGACCGCACCCGCACCCACGGCCACCGCCCGTGAGCTCGGCCTGGCCCATCACGCCGCCCGTGGCGTCCTGGAGAACGTCCTGGCCCGGTACGGTGCCACGTTCCCGCAGCAGATCGCCCTGCGCGCCGCCATCACCGCCGACACCCCGCAGACGCCGGACGATCTCGTCGCCCGGGTCCACGACTCCCTCAAGGCGGATCCGGCCGGCATCCGCGCCGTACTCGACGAGCTCCGGGCCAAGGGGCTGCTCGTCGCCGACGGTGCGCACCTTCGCCCCACGGACGCGGGGCGCGCGCTCTTCGCAGCCGTCGCCGCGGAGACCGCCCCCATCTCCGCCCGCATCTGGGGCGGGATTCCGGCCGAGGACCTGGCCGCCGCCGGCCGCGTCCTCGCGCTGGTCACCGAGCGTGCCGACGCGGAGCTGGCGGCACTGACCGCCTGACCCGACGGCGGTCCGGTGGTCCGGTGGGTCCGGTCCGCCCGGTGGATCCGGGCGCAGGCCGCCGGAACCGCCCGCCGTACAATCGGCCTCCCGGTTCCGAAGGGGAGATGACGATCGTGCGAGTCGAACCCGGCGGCGGGACGCGGGGCCCCGACGCGGAGACCGAGACCGAGACCGCGACCGAGACCGCGACCGAGACCGCGACCGAGACCGAGACCGAGGAGACGGCCGAGGTCCCCGGCGCCCTCCCGGAAGCGCTCACCGGTTTCGTCGGCTACCTCCTGCGCCGGGTGTCCGCCCATTTCGCCGCCTGCTCGGACGGCCCGGAGGGCGGCTCCCGGGACTTCCTCGTCCTCGACGCCCTCACGGGGGGCGACTGGGCCTCCCAGCTGGACCTGGCCGAACGGCTCGGCATCAACCGGACCCTGATGGTCGGCGTCGTCGACCGCCTGGAGGGTCGCGGCCAGGTGCTCCGCACCCGCAACCCGGACAACCGCCGCCAGTACGTCCTCTCCCTGACCGACGAGGGCCGTTCCGCCGTGGAGGCCGGCCGCCGCGCGGTCGCCGAGCGGGACGCGCGGCTCACCGCCGCCCTCACCCCCGAGCAGGCCTCCCGCCTCGATACCCTGCTCGCGCGGCTGCTCCCCCCCGGCACCCAGGACCTCGTGCGGGGCACCGGACACCTGGTGGCGCAGGCCCACCACCGGCTGCGCAGGCTGGGCGACGAGAAGCTGGCCGGGACCGGCCTGCGGGTCCGTCACTACGGGCCGCTCTCCCTCCTCGCCACCTCCGGCCCCTGCCCGCAGCAACGCCTCGCCCAGGAACTGGCCGTCTCCGGCCCCGCGGCCTCCCAGCTGGTGGACGAGCTCGTCGCGGGCGGGATGGTCCACCGGGGGCGCGACCCGCACGACCGGCGCCGGCACGCCCTGGAGCTCACCGAGCTCGGGCACACCCAGCTGAAGAGGGTCGCGGAGGCCGTGGGCCTGCTGGCCGCGGAGACCGCGGAGCTGCTCGGCCCCGGCGGCGAGGACGACCTGCGCGCCCTGCTCGGCCGGCTCCTCGAACCGGCCCACCCGGGGGCCGCCGAGGCGACCGCGCGGCGTGACTGAGGACCGGGCCGCTTCACTCGCGCCAACTCGCGCCAACTCCCGTCCCCTCACGGCGATGAGGCGACCCGTACCCGGCGGCTCTCCCCCTCGGAGGGCCCGCAAACTTCCGTCTCTCGTCGCCGACTTCGGCCCGCTCGGCCCGGGAGAACGCCCGTATCGGTGCGACCGCCACGGTGCCCGTCTCCGCCGCCACGTCCCTGTCGCGGAGACCCGGCCGTCGACCAGGACGACCCGGGCACCGGCGACCGAGAGGCCCCGGTCGGCGTCGTCGATGATCCGGGTGCGGTCGTCGTGAACAACTGACTTCACGACTCGTGAACAAAGCCAGTACCCCGACTCCTTGGCGACATCGGCGGTTCGGAGCGGTACCCGTTGCGAACCGCTCACCGCCTCGCCCATCGGCCAACCCCACATAGCACTTTAAGGCGATGCTTGAACCATGAGTATGGAACAGATCATCGCGACCGTGCGAGGCTTCGCCGGGGCGCTCGTGGTTGTCCCGGAGCCGGGCGGCGACTTCCCCGAGATCGTGTGGGGGGATGCGTTCTTCTACTACGCCCCCGACGGCCAGATGCCTCAGAACGTCCAGCCTTACGGAACGATCGTCACCAAGAACTACCCCGACGACGCCGCTTGTGACCTTGACCCCCCGGGCCGCTGGCGCGTGAACATCCACGCCGACCGTGAGACGTTCCGGGAACTCACGGGGGAGGAACCGCGCAGCCTCACCCGACCTCGTGACTACACAGCCGCCGACAGCGTAATGCCGCACCCGGTGTACGGGGCGCTCGGCTGGATCTGTGTCGTCAATCCTGGTGAGAGGGCAACGGACACGGTCGTGCAGCTTCTGCGCAGCGCCCACGACGCCGCTCGTGCCAGGTTCGCGCGGCGACACGAACCGGGAAGGTCGCTGGAGGATGACTGAAACGGTTCCAGATCAGGTGGACTTGAGGGCTAACGTCGCCTGATGCGGCACTAGAGACTGTTCTCTAGGGATTTCTGCCTTGTCGAACGCGGGCAGGAACCGTACGGGTGCCGGGGTCCCGGGGGTCGGGCGCGGCGCGTCGGGCAGGTCCAGCAGCTCCCGGCCGCGCTGGTCGCGGAAGGTGATCAGCTCCCCGCGGAGGGCGGCGACGGCGCCCGGCAGCCCGGCGAGGCCGGACCAGGCGCGTACGTCGGCGGTGGCGGCGGGCCCGTACGCGGCGAGGTAGCGGCGTACGAGATCCTGCCCCACCGGGTCCGAGCCGTCGTCCGTGGGCAGCGGGTCGATCTCGCGCCCCAGCCAGGAGGAGACCAGCGCGTTGCGCACCCCCGCCTTCGTCCGCCACACCCCGCGCGGCGGCAGTTTGCACCATCGGCAGGACTGCGGCGACGAGCATCTCGCCGAGCGGCTGCGTCCCCGGATCCGGCCAGCGGCCGGCGACCGCGCGGGCGAGCTGGTCCATAAAGCGGGGTTCGCCGTCGGCCAGTACCGCCCGCCCCGCCGCCGCGAGTTCGTCGAGGTCGACCCCGGCGAGCTCGCGGCGGTAGACGCCGAGCGCGCGCTGCCGCAGCATGGCGTTGCTGGCCCCGCCAGGCCAGGACGTCCTCGGCGGTGACGAGGTGCACGGTGCGGCGCATGAGATGGGTGCGTACGACGTGCCGCCCGGTTGAGCGCGCGGACGTCGAGAACGGGCGTACGGCTGGCGGGCGTACGGGTCACGTCGAGGTCTGCCCGTCGATCGCCTCGCGCAGGATGTCCGCGTGCCCGGCGTGCTGGGTGGTCTCGGCGATGACGTGGATCAGCACGCGGCGGATGCTGCGTACGGCTCCGGGTTCGTTCCAGGGCACGTCGGGCAGCGGGTGCGTGACGGACAGGTCGGGGAGGTCGGCGACGACCTTCTCGGTCCGGGCGGCTACCTCCTCGTACCGCGCGAGGATGCCGGCCAGGGTCTCACCGGGCAGCACCCGGAAGTCGTTCTGGCGGTCGATGGCCCACTGCGGGTACGTGCTCGCGGTCCCGGCCGCGAAGTCCTCCCAGGTCACGCCCTCCGGCAGGTCGAAGGCCATCGCGGAGGGGCCCTCGACCACGAAGTCCAGCCAGCCCTGCTCGGTGGAGGTGACGTGCTTGATCAGCCCGCCCAGACAGAGCGCGCTGACGGTCGGCCGCTCGGCGATCTGCTCGTCGCCGAGCCCCTGCACCGTACGGATCAGTGCGGCTCGTGCGTCGGCCAGCTCGGCGAGGAGGTCGGCGCGCTCGCCGTCGAGGGCGGGGGAGGGTGAGGTCGGCGGGGAGGAGGTCATGGTCATCGGGCCTTTCGCTTCGTATCGCTGCGTACGCGTTCCCGCGTTCTCGGGCACGGATCCACCCTCCCAAGAGAAGCGGCCAGGTTGTGTCCGCTACTCCGTGCACCATGGATGTCATGCCGAAAACCTCAGCGCGGCTGCTGTCGCTGCTCTCCCTGCTCCAGGCGCGCCGGGACTGGCCCGGGGCGTTGCTGGCCGAACGGCTGGACGTCAGCTCGCGTACCGTACGCCGCGATGTGGACCGGCTGCGGGAGCTCGGCTACCCGGTCGTGGCCATGAAGGGCCCGGACGGCGGCTACCGCCTCGACGCGGGTACGGAGCTGCCGCCGCTCCTCTTCGACGACGAGCAGGCCGTGGCCCTGGCGGTCGCCCTGCAGATCGCGACCGCCTCCGGTGCGGGCATCGAGGAGGCGGCGGCCCGCGCGCTGAACACGGTCCGCCAGGTCCTGCCCGCCCGCCTGCGCCACCGCGTCGACACGCTCCGGGTCACCGCTGTGGACCGCCCGGAGACCCGGCCGGGACCTCAGGTGGACAGCGGTGTGCTGATGGCGATCGGGGCCGCGGTGCACGCGCGCGAGGTGCTGCGCTTCGACTACAGCCCGGTGACCGCACCCGGGCCCGTACGGGCGGAGGCCGAGGGGGAGAGGGAGGGCGGCCGTGGTGTTCTGCCGCCCCCGCCCCGCCGGGTGGAGCCGCACCACCTCGTCACCTGGGGTCGGCGCTGGTATCTCGTCGCCTGGGACCTCGACCGCGGCGACTGGCGGACCTTCCGGGCCGACCGGCTCGCCCCGCGCACCCCGACCGGCCCCCGCTTCACCCCGCGCGAACTGCCCGGCGGGAGCGTGGCGGCCTTCGTCACCGCCCGGTTCCGGGGCACCACCGACGCCACCGGGGACGGCGTCGGCGGATGGCCCTGCCGAGGAGAGGTGATCCTCGGTCTCCCCGCGGCCGAGGTCCTGCGCCACACCCGCGAGGGGATCGTCGAGGAGCTCGGCCCGGACCGCTGCCGCCTCGTGCTGGGTTCGTGGTCGTGGCCCGGCCTGGTCGCCGCGGTCGGCAGGTTCGACGCCGACATCGAGGTGATCGGCCCTCCTGAACTCAGGTCGGCCTTCGCGCGGTTGGCGGCCCGGTACGCGGCAGCGGCGACGGACGCCCCTGAGGCGCCGTACTCCTGAGGTGCCGATCCCCTGAGCGCGGGAGGATTCAGCCGGCCGGCTCCCCGAGGAGCGCCCAGATGCGGCGCCCGTCGGCATCCCCGGCGATCTCCGTCCCCGCGAAGACCACCTCCATCGCCCCGGCGTCCCGATGGCGCCGCACCTCGGCGGCGACCGCCTTCTCATCGCCGATCACCGCCACATCGACGTCCTGCCTGCCGCCGGAGAGCTCGAAGACGCGGATGCAGGACGGGATCTTCTCGTAGAAGCGAACTGCTCGGCGTCCCGCTTCCGTACGGCGTCAACGTCGTCGGTCACCATGCCGTTCACCGGCGCGACGATCCGGGGCGCGGGGCACCCGGCCGCCTCGGCCGCCGCGTTGACGGCCGGGACGATGTGCTCGGCCAGGGCGCGGGGATCGGGGTGGTGGCGGTGAGCGGCTCGCGCCTCGCAGCACCACCAACCCGGCTGACCCCTGCGGGGAACTTGCTCAACTCCGCCGCCCCAGCAGCTCGGCGACCCGGTGGAACCCCTCCTCCCCGTGCCCGAGCCCGATGGCCTGCCGGGCGAGGCCCTCGGCGGCGCGCATGACGCCCGCGTCTACGCTGTGGGCCTCGGAGGTGTGGATGACGTGGGCCATGGTCGACGCCGTCGAGGTGAGGGGGGTGCCCTCGGCGGAGAACGTCCCCCGGTCGACCTCCTCCGCGACCTCCGTGAAGATGGCCGGGAGGATGGCGCCGATCCCGGCGGCGAAGGGCGCAAGCTTCCGGGCCGTGATGCCTTCCGCCCGCGCCACGGCCAAGGCGTGGTTGAAGCCGGCCATCGCGGTCCAGAAGATGTCGAGCAGCGCGATGTCGTAGGCCGCCGCCCGGCAGATCTTCTCGCCGAGGTGGGTGTGGGTGCCGCCCAACGTATCGAGTACGGGACGGTGTTCGCGGTAGAGGTCCCCGGGCCCGCTGTAGATGAGAACGGCGTCCGGGGTCCCGATGGTCACGGTGGGCGTCATGATCGCCCCGTCCAGGTACCGGACGCCGTGCTCGACCGCCCACACCGCCGCGTCCCGGGCCCGGCCCGGGGTGTCGGCCGTCAGGTTGACCACGGTGCGCCCCTTGAGCGCACCGGCGACCGCGTCGCGCCGCAGGACCGCGTCCACCGCGTCGTAGTTCACGACGCAGACCACGGTCAACGGGCTCGCGGCGACGGCCTCCTCGGCCGAAGGGGCGCTCACCGCACCTCGCTCGACCAGCTCCCGGTCCCGGCCCGGAGTCCGGTTCCAGACCGTGGTCCGCAGCCCGGCATCGAGGAAGGCACCGGCCAGGGCCCGCCCCATCGGCCCCAGCCCGATCACGGTGACGGCGGACTGTTCACGTGGCTCACTCTGCGGAGACATGGCTCAACTCCCTGAAATAATGGACGCTCTCTCGACGAACGGAGCGATGAGATGACGCGCAGCCGTGCCCAGGACCCGAACGTCTGCGGGGTTACCGCCGCGATCGCCGTGGTCGACGGAAAGTGGAAGTCGGGCCTGATCTGGCTCCTGGAATCCGGCCCCCGCCGTCCGGGCGGGCTACGCCGTCAACTGCCCGGCCTCAGCGAAAAGGTGCTGACTCAGGCGCTCCGCGAGATGGAGGCCGATGGGCTGGGGCGCCGGGAGGTGCACGACGTCCGGCCGTTGAAGACGACGTACTCGCTGACCGAGGACGGCCAAGAACTCGCCGAACTCCTCGACACCCTCTCCGACTGGGGCCGACGCCGCCTGGCGAGACTCACCGAGCTCCAGTCGGTCTTTTGACGCACCACATCCCCTCCCCTCCTCCACCCTCCGGGTTCCGGCGCCCCTCCGACCGCTCCCCACCAGGATCGGCCGTCCGTCGACCGTTGCCCAGTACCCACAAATAGGTGGCTACGGCCAGGGCTGTCCGCTCCTCGGCCGCTATCGTGCGGCCGTGCCAAGTACCGGGCAACGTCCGCTTCTCTTCCTCGACGTCGACGGCCCCCTCATCCCGTTCGGAGGAACGCCGCAGCGGTACCCGCAGGGATAGCCCAGGTACCGCTCGCCCTCAGGGCCTCGGGCCGCAGCGGCGAACTCCCCGCTGACCAGGATCAATCCGGCGCATGGGCTGCGACTGGCCGCACTGGCCTACGAGTTGGTGTGGGCGACGACGTGGCTGGCCGGCGCCAACGAGTGCATCGCGCCCTGGCTGGGGCTGCCGCCCCTGCCCGTGGTGTCCTGGCCGGAGGAGCCCGCCGAGGCCGAGCGGGACGGCCTCCACTGGAAGATCCGTGCCCTCGTCGACCGGCCGGCCGGCCGTGCCTTCGCCTGGGTGGACGACGAGATCACCGATACCGACCGGGCTTGGGTGGAGAGGCACCACGGGGGCGAGCGCTTCTCCACCGGGTCGATCCCCGCCACGGCCTCACGGACGCGGTCTTCGCCGCTCTCACGGACTGGCTGGACAGGTGCTGACCGGCCGTCCGGACCCTTCCCCCCCCTGCGGCACCGCCGAAGGTCAGTCGCGGTCAACTCCCCGCGAGGCTCGCGAGCACCTCGGCGGCGGGCTTCGGGTGGACGAGCCAGCGCAGGTGGCTTCCCTCAAGGGTCCGGATGTCGAAGGGGTTCTCGGGGGTGAGCGCGTCCGCCTCGCGGATCATGCGGTCCTGCACCGCGAGCGGAAGGCTGGCATCGGCGGCCAGGCGCACGTAGGTCCTGGGAATCCGGCCCCAGGTCGCGGCCTGCGCCCGGTCGGCGGACGTACCGACGTCGAGGTTCTCATCGGGCTGGAAGGTGTTGAGGAAGGTCCGGAACTCGTCATCGGTGAGGTCGGCGGCGAACGCCTGTTTGAACGCGCTGAGCGCTGTCGGGTCGGCGGTGCGGAAGTTGGTCCGGAGCAGGCCGAGTTCGGCCGGGTTCCCGACGAGCGTGGCGACGAAGGCCCCCGGGTCGACGTCCGCCATCTCCGGCTCGGCGTAGTAGTCGCCCACGTTCAGGTCGACGGGGCACCAGGCGGAGACGTAGACGATCCGGTCGATCAGGTCGGGCCGGGCATTGGCGACGGCGGTGGCCGTGGCGCCGCCCCTGCTGTGTGCGACGAGGACGGTGGGCCCGTTCCGCTTGGCCCGTTCGAGGACCTCGATCACGCGGGCGGCGGTGTCGGCGAGCGTGACTCCCTTGATGCTCCCCGGTTCCGCGGCGAGGGCGGCCAGGTCCTGGGGAGCCTGGTAGGCCGCCGGGAAGGTCGCCTCGAACCCGTGCCCCGGAAGGTCGACCGCGACCGAGCGGTGCCCGAGCAGGGCGAGTTCGGCCTGCAGCGGCGCGAACGAGAACGAATTCGCGAAAGCTCCATGAACAAGAACGAAGGTCGGCAGATTCTGCATACTCCAGCGTCCAACAGAATGATCTTCGGAGCAAGGTATCTGCCCAACCGCGACGTGACCTGTGTCCGGTGACGGATCGAACCCAAGGAGATGGCGAGGCCGTAGTCGGCGAAGCAGGTTCGCCGTGGATCGCGCATGCTCCGGTAGCGGCCGCGTACCGGGAACCCTGCACAGGTACGGGAACGAACACGCTCAGCCATGCACGGTCATGTGCAGTCACGCGTGGCGTGCGACACTTTTGCAAGCACCCGCTTGCAATAGTTAGCATGGGTGTTGCAGACTCCAGTCATGGCATCACTCAACGTCGGCAATCTCGGTGAGTACCTCCGGGAGCAGCGCCGTGCCGCGCAGCTCTCGTTGCGGCAGCTCGCCGATGCCGCCGGGGTGTCGAACCCGTATCTCAGCCAGATCGAGCGTGGCCTGCGCAAGCCCAGTGCGGAAGTGCTGCAGCAGGTGGCCAAGGCGCTGCGGATCTCGGCCGAGACCCTTTACGTACGGGCGGGAATCCTCGACGAGCGGGAGCGGGAGGAGCTGGAGACGCGGGCGGTCATTCTGGCCGATCCGTCGATCAACGAGCGGCAGAAGAACGTCCTGCTGCAGATCTACGACTCCTTCCGCCGCGAGAACGGGTTCGTGCCCGAGACGGACGAGACGGACGAGACGTCTCGGGCGGACGAGACGCCCGGGGCGGACGACGCGCTCAAGGCCGATGCCGCAAAAGACGACAACCCTCACAGCTAGCCGTAGTCACCAGCTGCTTCTGATGATCCGGGAGGACCACAGTCATGGCCATCACCGATGACCTGCGCAAGACCCTCACCGACCGCACCCCCCTCTACTTCGCCGCCGGCACGGCCGACCTGGCCGTGCAGCAGGCGCTCAAGGTCCCGGCGCTGATCGAGCAGCTGCGGGCCGAGGCGCCCGAGCGGTTCGAGGCCGTACGCAACACCGACCCCAAGGCCGTGCAGGAGAAGGTGACCACGCAGGCCAAGGAGGCCCAGGCCACCGTGCAGGCGAAGGTCACCGAGGTGTTCGGGGCGCTCGACGCCGCCGACCTGAAGAAGCTGGGCGAGAGCGCTCAGGACATGGCGCTGCGCGGCGTGGGCATCGCCGCCGAGTACGCGGTGCGGGCCCGGGAGACGTACGAGAAGGTCGCCGTCCACGGCGAGCAGGCCGTGCGGACCTGGCGCGGCGAGACGGCCGACGAGATCGTCGAGATCGCCGCCGTCGTGGAGGGCGAGCCGATGGCCGCGACGAAGAGTGAGACCAAGCCCGCCGCCGCGACGACCAAGAGCGCGCCCAAGCCGGCTGCCGTGAAGACCGTGCCCGCCGCGGAGGGCGCCACCCCCGCCGAGGCCAAGGCCGCGCCCGCCAAGAAGGCTCCCGCCCCGCGCAAGCCCGCAGCCCGGAAGGACACCCCGCCCGCCGGGAAGTAACCCCGACGGCTCCGTCCCGTACGGACGAAGAGTGACCGGGGCGCGGGGCGGGCACCTTTACCGGTGGCCGGTTCGTTGTCCCGGTACCTTGGCCGCAGGGCGCTCATCCACTCACTAGGCGGTTCACATCATGTTGCTCTCCGCATTCGGCTCACTCCTCCAGCTGCTCTATCTGGGCATGCTGGTGCTGGCCGTGGTCGCCTTCGTCTTCGCGGCGATCGCCCGGGAGGACGCCTACCGGGCCGCCGACAAGAAGAAGAAGTCCTTCTGGCTGATCATTCTCGGCGTCGCCGTCGCCGTGAACCTGCTCATCCCGTTCCTCTTCCTCCAGCTCGCGGGTGTGGTCGCGTCGATCGTGTTCATGGTCGACGTACGGCCCGCGCTCAAGGAGGTCTCGGGTGGCAGCGGCGGTGGCCGCCGGGGCGGTTCCAGCAGTGACGGGCCCTACGGGCCGTACAACGGCGGGCGCTGAGCGCTCGCGGCGGCGGGAGCGGTAGCCGTAGGAGCGGTCGATACGGGGCCGGGGCGCGAGGCGCTCCGGCCCCGTCGCCGTACCCGCTCCGGGTCGCGGCCCAGCAGCAGCACCGCCACGTCGTCCGTCAGCTCGCCGCCGTTCAGCTCCCGCACCTCGGCGACCGCGGCCTCCAGCAGCTCCTCGCCCGCCAGCCCCTGCTCCAGCCGGCTGTTGACCATCGCGACCATGCCGTCCTGGCCGAGCCGCTGACTGCTGCCCGCCCCGACGCGGCCCTCGATCAGCCCGTCCGTGTACATCATCAGGCTCCACTCCGCGCCCAGCTCCACCTGGCGGCGCGGCCACCGGGCGCGCGGCAGCAGTCCGAGCGCCGGGCCGCCGTCCTCGTACGGGAGCAGCCGGGCCGGCCGGCCGTGGCGGGCCAGCAGCGGTGCGGGGTGGCCGGCCAGGCAGAGTCCGGCGCGGCGGCCGTCGGCAGCGATGTCGACGGTGCAGAGCGTCGCGAAGATCTCCTCGCTCTGCCGCTCGTGCTCCAGCACCTGCTGGAGGGTGGAGAGCAGCTGGTCGCCGCAGAGCCCGGCCAGGGTCAGCGCCCGCCAGGCGATCCGCAGCTCCACGCCGAGCGCCGCCTCGTCCGGACCGTGCCCGCAGACGTCGCCGATCATCGCGTGGACCGTGCCGTCCGGGGTGCGCACGGTGTCGTAGAAGTCGCCGCCGAGGAGGGCGCGGCTGCGGCCCGGCCGGTAGCGGGCGGCGAAGCTCAGGTCGGAGCCCTCCAGGAGCGGGGTGGGCAGCAGGCCGCGCTCCAGGCGGGCGTTCTCCTGGGCGCGCAGCCCGGACTCGGTCAGTTGGTGCTGGGCGATGTCGGCGCGCTTGCGCTCGACGGCGTACCGGATCGCGCGGCTCAACACCCGGGCGTCCAGCTCGCCCCGGAAGAGGTAGTCCTGCGCCCCGACGCGCACCGCCTCGGCCGCCAGCTCCGTGTCGTCCTGCGCGGTGAGCACGAGGACCGCGTGGAGCGGGGCGATCCGCAGTACGTGGGTGAGGACCGCCAGTTCGTCGGCCCGGCCGGGGGTGGGCTCGGGCCGGTGGTCGGGGGCGGCGGCGGCCGCTGTGGTGGTGGCCGGCACGGGCAGCGCGAGGTCCAGCAGGATGCAGTCGACGTCGTCGGTGAGCAGCCGCCCGGCCTCGGTGAGGTTGCGGGCGGTACGGATACGGACCCGGGTGCCGGCCGCTGCCGAGAGCTCGGGTCCCGTGATGCTGCCCGCCGGGTCGTCCTCGATCACCAGGACGGTGAGGTCGGCGCCATGGTGGGTCTCCGCAGCGGTTACGTCACGTTGCTGCGGTACGGGTACGGGCATCGGTTCGGGTCCTCCCCTCCCCCGAGGGCACGGCGGTACGCCGATCGACGAACGCCAGTCGGGGACGATAGCGGTCCCCGGCGGGGGAACGGAATGGCGCGCGCGGACCAGCCCCTGTCCTATGCGCCGTCATAAGCCGCTTCCCGGCACGGAACCGGCGCGATGGGGCGCGAGGGGGGCGGCTCAGAGGCCATGACAAACATCACCCGCGCACGCCCGTGCCCGCACCGGCCACGTGGCGCCGCTCACGCCCCCGGAGGGGCTCCTACCTGTCCGGCCGGACCACGCCGAGGATCTTCATGGAGCCCGCGCCCGCCAGGGTGACGTGGCGTCCGGGGCGCGGGGAGTGGACGATCGCGCCGTCCCCGACGTACATCCCGACGTGGCTGGCGTCGGCGTGGTAGATGATCAGGTCGCCGGGGCGCATGTCCTGGATGTCGATGCGCGGGAGCAGCCGCCACTGCTCCTGCGAGGTGCGCGGGATCGGCCGGCCGGCCGCGGCCCAGGCCTTCGAGGTCAGCCCCGAGCAGTCGTACGAGCCGGGGCCCGTGGCCCCCCATACGTACGGCTTGCCGATCTGGGCGGTCGCGAAGGCCACCGCCGCCTTGCCGGCCGCGGTCGTCGCGCCGCTGACGTCGACGTTCGGCGTGGGCCGGGTGGCGAGCCAGGCGGACTGCGCCCGGTTCGCGGCGTCCTGCTCCAACTGGCGGAGCCGGGCCCGCTCCTTCTTCTCCAGCCGCGATTCGAGCTTCTCCGCCGCGGCTATCTGCGCGTTTATCTTCTTCTTGGCCTCGGCCTGCTTGACCCGGTTCGTCTCCAGCTTGTGCCAGTTGCTGCTGGCGTCCTGGGTGTACGTCTCCAGGTCCTCCTGGGTCCGGTTCAGCTCGGCCAGGACCGTCTTGCTCGCCTGCTGGCTCGTACGGACCTTGTTGACGCCGTCCAGGAAGAGCTGCGGGTCGTCGCTGAGGGCCAGTTGGGCGCCGGGCGGCAGGCCGCCGTTGCGGTACTGCTCGCGCGCCTGGGCGCCGGCGCGGTCCTTCAGCTCGGCTATCCGGGCCTGGCCGTCGACGATCGCCTTGGCCAGCTTCACGATCTCGCCGGACTGCTTCTTGGTCTGTTCCTCGGCGAGGTTGTACGCGTCCGTCGCCGCTCCGGCCTGCCGGTAGAGCGTCTCGATCTGCTCGCGGATCTTTTCGAGGTCCTTCTCGGACGAAGGCGCGGCGGGCGAGGAGGCGGAGGAAGACGGCGACGAGTCCGGCGTCGGCGCGGCCGTCGCCTGGACCGGGACGGTCAGAAGGCCCAGCGCGCAGACCAGCGTGATGGCCGCGGCGGCGCAGTGGCGTCGGTTCACGAGCTCCCCCAGCAAGAACGAAATCAAGACAAAAGCAACAAAAGCCGGATAGCGTGCATCTGGCTTACCGTCAGTAACGTTCAGGCGACGTCGCGATCGTGCCATGTCGTCCCGTAAAGCAACAGAGGCAGTCGGTGTCCAGTGCCTCGCGATCCCCACCCCCAGGACGAACGGCACGCGGTCGGCGTTCCCGTCGTTCCCCGGAAGAGCATACTTTCGCCCGGTCGGGTGATCGTTCAGCGGCGGTCGTCCAGAGGCGGTCGTCCAGCTGCCGTCGTTCAGCGGCCGTCGGGCCGCAGGGCGTCCCCCGCCACCGTGACCTCGCCCTGCCGCCACCGCCGTACGCCGTCCGTCACCGGCCAGTCCGCCGACAGCGCCCGTACCGCCGCGATCCAGCGCTGCCGGGCGCCGAGCGACGCGTACGGGGAGGCCGCCGCCCAGGCCCGGTCGAAGTCGCGCAGGAACGAGTGGACCGGCTCGCCCGGAACGTTGCGGTGGATCAGCGCCTTCGGCAGGCGCTCGGCGAGGTCGGAGGGGCGCTCCAGCGAGCCGAGCCGGGTCGCGAAGGTGACCGTGCGCGGCCCCTCGGGCCCCAGAGCCACCCACACGTGCCGGCGCCCGATCTCGTCGCAGGTCCCCTCCACCAGGAGCCCGTCCGGGGCGAGCCGCGAGCAGAGCCGCGTCCACACCTCGGCGACCTGGCCCTCGTCGTACTGGCGCAGCACGTTCGCCGCCCGGATGAGCACGGGCCGCGCCGACAGCGGGATCTCGAAGCCGCCGTGGACGAAGGTGAGCCCCTCGCGCTCGTACGGCTTCGCCGCGGCGACCCGATCCGGGTCGATCTCGATGCCCGCCACGGCGGTGCGGGGGGCGGCGGTACGCAGCCGGGTCAGGAGCTCCACGGCGGTCCAGGGCGCCGCCCCGTACCCGAGATCGACGGCCACGGGGGCCTCGGCGCGGCGCAGGACCGGGCCGTGCACGGCGGCGATCCAGCGGTCCATGCGGCGCAGCCGGTTCGGGTTGGTGGTCCCGCGGGTGGCGGTGCCGATGGGGCGCTGGCGCATGCGGTGAGCGTATGCGACGGGGCAGGGGCGGGTGCCCGGGTGCCCACGGGTGCGAGGGGCCCGGGTGGGATGCCGCCGCCTCCCAGGTCCGTTCCGTAATGATTTGGCAAAGCGGAAATGAAAGGCAGGATTCCGCTGTTCTCGCCCTTCAGAGGGCTTCGCGCCCCCGTGCGGTATGCCCTGAGTGAGCCTGAGTGAGAGGACCGACGACGTGAGCCAGTACGTCTCCCGGCTCGGCTCCACCCGGACCGGCCCCCGCATCAGGTTCCCCGGCGGCTTCCCCGGCTCCTCCCGCAAGCCGCGTCGCATCGCGATGCTCTCCGTACACACCTCGCCCCTGCACCAGCCCGGCACGGGCGACGCGGGCGGGATGAACGTCTACATCGTCGAGCTGGCCAAGCGCCTAGCCGCGATCAACATCGAGGTCGAGATCTTCACCCGGGCCACCACCGGCTCGCTGCTCCCCGAGGTCGAACTGGCCCCCGGCGTGCTGGTCCGGCACGTCGACGCCGGGCCGTACGAGGGGCTCGCCAAGGAGGACCTGCCCGCCCAGCTCTGCGCCTTCACGCACGGCGTGATGCAGGCCTGGGCCGGCCAGCGCCCCGGCTACTACGACCTGGTCCACTCCCACTACTGGCTCTCCGGCCAGGTCGGCTGGCTCGCCGCCCAGCGCTGGGGCGTCCCGCTCGTCCACGCCATGCACACCATGGCCAAGGTCAAGAACGCCGCGCTCGCCGAGGGCGACACCCCCGAGCCGGCCGCCCGTGTCATCGGGGAGACCCAGATCGTCCACGCCTCGGACCGGCTGATCGCCAACACGGCCGAGGAAGCCGACGAGCTGGTCCGCTTCTACGACGCCGACCCGTCCTCCGTCGCCGTCGTGCACCCGGGCGTCAACCTGGACCGCTTCCGCCCCTTCCCCAAGGACTCCGACAAGCTCCGTCCAGGGGATGCCCCATCCGCCCGCGCCGCCGCCCGGGCCCGCCTGGGCCTGCCGCAGGACGCCCTGATCCCGCTCTTCGCGGGCCGCATCCAGCCGCTGAAGGCCCCGGACGTGCTGCTGCGCGCGGTCGCCGTACTCCTGGACCGGGACCCCTCCCTGCGCTCCCGCATCGTGGTCCCCGTCGTCGGCGGCCCGAGCGGCAGCGGCCTCGCGAAGCCCGAGGGGCTCCAGAAGCTGGCCGCGCGCCTCGGCATCGCCGACGTCGTACGGTTCCACCCGCCGGTGGGCCAGGACCGGCTGGCGGACTGGTTCCGGGCCGCGTCCGTGCTGGTCATGCCGTCGTACAGCGAGTCCTTCGGCCTGGTCGCCATCGAGGCCCAGGCGGCCGGTACGCCGGTGGTCGCGGCGGCGGTGGGCGGGCTGCCGGTGGCGGTGCGCGACGAGGTCAGCGGCTTCCTCGTACCCGGCCACGACCCGGAGGCGTACGCCCGCGTGCTGGAGCGGTTCGCGGACGCGCCGGAGCTGGTCGAGCGGATGGGGGCGGCGGCCGCGGCGCACGCGCAGTCCTTCGGCTGGGACACAGCGGCCTCCGGCACGGCCGACGTGTACACGGCGGCGCTCGCCGACCACCGCCGCCGGGCGCGTACGCACCACGGCTGAGCCCGTCCCCTGCCTCCCGGCGCCGCTGTCGTACGCTCGCTGCATGGCTGACGTACCCGACGAAACAGCAGCGGCCCAGGTCATCGAGGCGACGCTGAACGAGGCCGGTCTCGCATGGGAGAGCCCCGCACCCGGCACCTACGTGGTGACCCTGCCCGGCACCCGCAAGCTGTCGACGACCTGTTCGCTCATCGTCGGCAGGCACTCCCTCTCCCTCAACGCCTTCGTCGTCCGCCACCCGGACGAGAACGAGGCCGAGGTGCACCGCTGGCTCCTGGAGCGCAACCTCCGCCTCTTCGGGGTGAGTTACGCGATCGACTCCCTCGGTGACGTCTACCTGGCCGGCAAACTGCCGCTCGCCGTGGTCACCCCCGAGGAGCTGGACCGGCTGCTCGGCACGGTCCTGGAGGCGGCTGACGACTCGTTCAACACCCTCCTCGAACTGGGCTTCGCGAGCTCGATCCGCAAGGAGTACGCCTGGCGGGTCTCGCGCGGCGAGTCCACGCGCAACCTCGACGCGTTCAGCCACCTGATCAAGCGCTCGTCCGACGACTGACCGGCGGGCCTTCATCCTCCGCCCGGCACCGCACCGTGCGTTCACAGATGATCACAGCGGAATCACGATCTTGGAAGGGGGGTCGCCGGACCGATCATCGCTCGCGGGTTCGACCATAAAGTGTGGGTCACTGTGACGGTCCGTCCCAGACGGTTCGAAGTGCCGCACGGGGGAAGGACGGTTGCTCCCCCGACCGGAGAGAAGAACCATGCGCGCCACTGCCGTACGCCGTACCGCCCTCGCCGCCTGCGCGGTCTCCCTGACCCTGCTGGCCACGGCCTGCGGCGGCTCGTCAGACACGGAGGCCGAGGGCGGGAAGGCCGACCAGGGCGGTGCCACGAGCGGGAGCAGCTCGGCCCCGACGACCTCGGCCCCGACGACCTCGGCCAAGGCCCTGACCGCCGCCGAGCTGGAGACCGCGTCGCTGAAGCAGGGCGACGTCGCGGGCCACAAGATCACCAAGACGGGCCCGGACGACGAGATCCCGGAAGGCGGCGTCACGGTCGACAAGGCGGCCTGCCTGCCGGTCGCCCACGCCATGTACGGCGTCGCGCAGAAGGGCTCGGCCGCCACGGCGAAGCGCAAGGTCCTCAGCGAGCCGAAGAAGGCCGACACCAAGAAGCCGGCGGGGGACCTGACGGACGGCGACGTCGAGGACGTGCTGAGGGCCGCCTTCGACGTGACCTCCACGTTCATCGCGCTGCACGCGTACGAGGGGACGGCGGGTCCGGACACGTTCGTCGCGCTGAGGAAGGCCGCGGCGGACTGCGCGGGCGGCTTCACCGCCACGGTCGGCGGTGAACCGCAGAAGGTCGTCTCGGTCACCGAGGAGAAGGCCACCGGTGGCGACGAGTCCGCGGCGTGGACGCTGACCGCCGCGGGCGACGGCGGCGACCAGTTCCCGATCAGTCTGGTGGCGCTGCGCAAGGAGGGCACCGTGGCGACGTTCTACTCGGTCAACGTGGCGGCGGTGACGGGCCGCAGCGTGAAGCTCACCGGGCCGACGGAGGTCGTGGCGGCGCAGGCGAAGAAGCTCGGCTGAGCCGCCCATGGCGCGCACCCTGCCCGGCGGCTCCGGGCCAGGGCCGAACGTGCCCCTGCTCCGGCGGCTCCGGCAGCGTCAGGGCAGGGGGACGAGCCGGACGACGGTGACGGTCAGCACGGACCGGGAGACGTAGTAGAGGACGATGGCCCCGGAGACGGTGGCCTCACGCCGGTCCCGCTCACTCTTGACGGCGGACGAGGCGTGCCCGTACGGATCCCGGCCCAGGGTGCGGGCCATTTCGTCCCGGAAGGACTGCCCGTCGCGCATCTTGGCGAGGGTGTCGTCGGCGGGCGGCGCGTAGGAGATGCGGAAGCTCAAGCGACGCTCCGCCTCTCGGCCTCGTCCTGCGCCAACCGGTCCAGGATCCGTTCGGCCTCGGGATCGGGAACGGCCTCCAGCATCCAGTGCCGCATGACGGCCTGGATCTCGTGCACCCCGGCCTCGTTGATGGCGAGGTCGAACTCCTCGCGTCTTTCCTCGGGCAGGGCGGCGCGGATGTCCGGGATGCTGTTGGGCACCTCCACCTCGGTGCCGCCGACGAAGGTCCTCAGAGACTCGCCCATGATCGCTCTCCCCGATCTCCTTGCCCTTGATGCCGGTGCTGCCGGGCAGCTTGGGGCCACCGTAGTGCGTGAGGCGCGGAGTTCGGCCCGGGGGTGCACAACCGGATCGCGGTGGGTCCTCCCGACGTGCCGGCGGAGCTTGGCTCCCCGGCCCGAAGTGACGATGCTTGTCCGATGCCAGGTCAGCGAAAGAGAAGACGGCCGTCCGCCGAGCGCTTCGCACCCGGGGCGGGCCACGGGAGCGTGCTCTTCGAGGCACAGGACGAGTCGGAACGCCTTTCCTGCGTCCGGCGCTTGAGGACGGAGGGATCCCGGATCGACTGGTCCGCCGTGCGGATGGACACTCTGCGGCCGCCTGAAGCAGCCGACGACGTACCGCCCGAGCCCCTTCGTGCCGAACTCCGGGCCCGGTCTGGAGGGAGGCGGCCGGTGAAGACGACCGGATACGGGATGCACCCCGAGCACATCGCCGCGTTGCTGGCCGCCTCGGGGGAGGCCGCCATCGTGCTGACGTACGACGAGGACCGGGCCTTCGCCGGCGTCAGCCTCGACCGCTTCGCCTCGGTGAACTCGACGCGCCTGGACTGGCAGGGTGTCGAAGTCCTGGAACGGTCCGACGAGTTCGACGGGGCCGGGCTGCGCGAGTTGGTGCGTCGACATGGGGGCGAGGGGGAGCTCGTCGTCATGTTCTGGGGCAACCACGCAGTGCCTACGGTCGCGCTGGAGACCGACGTCGCTGCGGCTCACGCGGAGATGGTGGTGGACAGCTGCTACGAGTGCTGGCTCTACTTCACCGACGGCCAGGTACTGATCGAGTTCCAGGACGGCGAGGGCTTCGTGGTCGCCAGGGTCCCGAACTGACCACGGCCCGCCCGCCCCACCTGCTCTCCGGACGCCGAGGGAGGTCACGCAGCCCGGGGCACGATGCTCAGGGCCCGGTAGCCGTACCCGTCCTGCTGGAACCCGGGGGCTTCCCAGGTGAGGTCGCGTCAGTCCACTCACGAACCGTCGCAGTCACCATGCCCGAACCCTATGCGCCCTGTCCTCATCCACTGACGCCTCCGGCATCGCCCTGGCCCGCGGACAGGCACTCCGGCCGCCGCAGGATCCGCAGCGTCGAGGTCCCACAGTGGGCTCAGCCGTGAGAATGCCCCCGCCCCGCGCCGTATGCGCAGGTCGGGGGCATGATCGCGAAACCTACTTCTTCTTGCCCTGGTTCTTCACGGCCTCGATGGCCGCCTTCGCCGCGTCCGGGTCGAGGTACGTGCCGCCCGGCTTCAGCGGCTTGAAGTCGGCGTCCAGCTCGTAGGAGAGCGGGATGCCCGTCGGGATGTTGAGGCCCGAGATGTCCTCGTCCGAGATACCGTCCAGGTGCTTCACCAGGCCGCGGAGGCTGTTGCCGTGGGCGGCCACCAGGACCGTGCGGCCGGTGAGGAGGTCGGGGACGATGCTGTCGAACCAGTACGGGAGCATCCGGACGACGACGTCCTTCAGGCACTCCGTGTCCGGGCGAAGCTCCGGCGGGAGGGTCGCGTAGCGCGGGTCGTCGAACTGGCTGTACTCGGAGTCGCGGTCCAGCGGCGGCGGCGGGGTGTCGTACGAGCGGCGCCAGAGCATGAACTGCTCCTCGCCGAACTCGGCCAGCGTCTGCGCCTTGTCCTTGCCCTGGAGGGCGCCGTAGTGGCGCTCGTTCAGGCGCCAGGAGCGCCGGACCGGGATCCAGAGGCGGTCGGCGGACTCCAGGGCCAGCTGCGCGGTGCGGATCGCGCGGCGCTGGAGGGAGGTGTGCAGGACGTCGGGGAGCAGACCGGCGTCCTTGAGCAGCTCACCGCCGCGGACTGCTTCCTTCTCGCCCTTTTCGGTGAGGTTGACGTCCACCCAACCGGTGAACAGGTTCTTCGCGTTCCATTCGCTCTCGCCGTGGCGGAGGAGGATCAGCTTGTACGGTGCGTCGGCCATGAGTCCGAGCGTAATCGAACCCGCACGCCCTCCGCGCGCCCGCCCGCGTAGCGGACAGGGCACCCGCGGAAGCGCCCGACGAGGTGACGATTGACGGTCGGCGTCAATCGGGTGGCGGACGGGAACCCCGGATTCGTAATGTTCGGACTGCCATCGGGACTCTTACCCGGTGCGCCTTGTCCGTACGTCCTGTGGGGGGAACCGCATGTCCGTCGCCGGTCTCAGAACCGCCGCCCGTGAGACCGTCTCCGGCCTGCCCCGGGAGTTCTGGTGGCTCTGGCTCAGCACGCTGGTCAACCGGCTCGGCGGCTTCGTCGCCACGTTCATGGCGCTGTATCTGACCCTGGACCGGGGCTACTCGGCCTCGTACGCCGGTCTCGTCGCCGCCCTCCACGGGCTCGGCGGGGTCATCTCCTCGCTCGGCGCCGGAGTGATGACCGACCGGCTGGGGCGGCGGCCCACCATGCTGATCGCGCAGCTGTCGATGGCCGTCTCCGTGGCGGTGCTCGGGTTCATGGAGCACCCGGTCGCCATCGCAGCCGTCGCGTTCTTCGTCGGCATGGCGAGCAGCGCCTCGCGGCCCGCCGTCCAGGCGATGATGGCCGACATCGTGCCCCCGAAGGACCGTGTGCGGGCCTTCTCCCTCAACTACTGGGCCATCAACCTCGGGTTCGCCATCTCCTCCGCCGGCGCCGGGTTCATCGCCGAGTACAGCTATCTCGCCGGCTTCCTCGGCGAGGCCCTGATGATGCTCGCGTGCGCCGTCGTCGTCTTCCTGAAGGTGCCGGAGTCGCGGCCCGCGCAGGCCGCCCCGGTGAAGACCGCCGGCGGCAAGCGGGCCAAGGACGAGGTGCGGATCACCACTGTTCTGCGCGACGGGCGCTTCATGGGGGTCGTGGGGCTGTCGTTCCTGGTGTCACTGATCTTCCAGCAGGGGTACGTGGGGCTCCCGGTGGCGATGGGGGCGGACGGGCTCTCCAGCTCCGACTTCGGTACCGCCATCGCCGTCAACGGCGTCCTGATCGTGGCCCTCCAGATCCCGGTCACCCGCTTCATCCAGCACCGCGACCCGCGCCGGCTGCTGATCATCTCCTCGCTGCTCGCCGGGTACGGCTTCGGGCTGACCGCCTTCGCCGGGTCCGTCGCCGTGTACGCCCTGACGGTCTGCGTCTGGACCCTCGCCGAGATCGTCAACGCACCCACCCAGACGGGTCTGGTCGTGCAGCTGTCGCCGGCTCAGGGCCGGGGCCGCTACCAGGGCATGTACACGATGTCCTGGTCGGTGGCGGCCCTCGTCGCGCCCCTGATGTCCGGTTTCGTGATCGACCACTACGGCGCCGCCTGGCTCTGGGGCGCCTGCGCGGTGATCGGTACGGTCGCCGGTCTCGGCTACTGGCTGCTGATGCGCAACCTGCCCCGTGAGGAGACCCTCGCGGACGAGGCCGTCCTCGAGCCCGCCCCCGTACCCGCCCAGGCCCGGCCGGACCAGGCCGAGCCCGACCCGGCGCCGGCGATCGAGCGCGCGGGCTGAGCCCGGCACCGGGAGAACGACGACGGCGCCCGCCCGGACCACTCTCCGGGCGGGCGCCGTCCGTGAACGCTGTACGAGACGCGCGGCGAACGCTGTACGAGACGCGCGGCGCGCGTCAGCCCGAGCAGCCGCCGCACTGGCACGGAGCACCGGACTGGCAGCCGCACCCGCAGCCCGAGCCGCAGCCGCAGGCGCCGAGCACGGTCAGGTGCACCACTTCGGTCGGGGTCTCCAGCTGGGGTTGGGTCGTGGGGGAATCGGCCATGGTCCCTCCTCAGGGCGTACGGCTGGGCGGTGGACGCCGCTGCGCCGCCGCCGGGGACGTGACGGCAGGGCCGTACGTACCGCGTACGGCCCTGGCGCCGTCCCCGCCCCATTGCATGCCCATCCCGCCCGGCGCATCAACGGCGCACACAGACGGGAACACATGTGCGACGCGCGTGCGCCGGGAGCGTACGGACGTCCCGCACACCTCCGCGTAACGGCTACGAGCCCTCCGGCGGCGTCGCCGCCGCCGCCTGGATCTCGTCCGCGTGCTCCCCCGTCACCAGGTAGACGACGCGCTTGGCCACCGACACCGCGTGGTCCGCGAAGCGCTCGTAGTAGCGGCCCAGCAGCGTCACGTCGACGGCCGTCTCGATGCCGTGCTTCCAGCGGTCGTCCATCAGGTGCTGGAAGAGCGTGCGGTGCAGCAGGTCCATCTCGTCGTCGTCCTGCTCCAACTGGAGCGCCAGATCGACGTCCTTGGTGATGATGACCTCGGCCGCCTTCGCCATCAGCCGCTGGGCGAGCTGGCCCATCTCCAGGATGGTGGCGTGCAGGTCGTGCGGGACCGCCGACTGCGGGAAACGCAGCCGGGCCAGCTTCGCCACGTGCTGGGCGAGGTCGCCGGAGCGCTCCAGGTCGGCGCTCATCCGCAGGGAGGTGACCACGATCCGCAGATCGGTCGCCACCGGCTGCTGACGGGCGAGGAGGGCGATCGCGCGCGCCTCCAGGTCGTGCTGGAGGTCGTCGACCTTCTGGTCGCCGGCGATCACGCTCTCCGCGAGCTTCAGGTCGGCGTCGAGCATGGACGTGGTCGCCCGTCCGATCGCCGATCCGACCAGCCGGGCCATCTCGACCAGGCCTTCTCCGATCGAGTCGAGTTCCTCGTGGTAAGCGTCGCGCATGGAAGTCCCTCTTTAGTTCCAGACTGAGGCCGGGGTCTCGGACCGACCCCCACGGTTACACGGTGCGGCCGCAACGCGTCCGTATCCGGCCCCCTAAGTGAACCGGCTCCATCCCCTCGGTGAACTCTGGGCGACGAGTGTTCGAGATGGCACTCGGACGGCTGGGAGAGTGTCGGCGCACCCGCATAACCTTGAAGCATGGACGTGAACGCGGCGGTCGCCGCAGCTGCAGCGATCGCCGGGCTCTGTACCGGCGTGATCGCCATGCTGGCGTTCCGCTGGAGCGAGCGCGACCTGAAACGGCCCACGCGTACGTCCCTGCGGCCGGACAGCAACGCCGCCCTCCCGCCGGGAGTGGACACCGTCCTCTCCGTGCTCAGCTCCTCCGCCGTCGTGCTCGACGAGAGCGACAGCGTGGTCAAGGCCAGCTCCGCCGCGTATGCGCTGGGCCTGATCAGAGGCGGCCGCCTGGCCGTCGAGCCGATGCTCAACATGGCCCGCGACACCCGCCGCGACGGCGAGATACGCCAGGGCGAGCTGGACCTCCCCCGGCGCGGCACCGGCCGGGGGGACACCCTCGCGGTCTCCGCCCGGGTCGCCCCGCTGGGCTCGCGGCTGGTGCTGCTGCTGGTCGAGGACCTCACCGAGGCCCGCCGGATCGAAGCGGTACGGCGCGACTTCGTCGCCAACGTGAGCCATGAGCTCAAGACCCCCACGGGAGCGCTCTCCCTGCTCTCCGAAGCGGTCATGGACGCCTCCGACGATCCGGAGGCGGTGGAGCGGTTCGCCGGACGCATGCAGATCGAGGCGACCCGGCTCACCAACCTCGTCCAGGAGCTCATCGACCTCTCCCGGGTGCAGAACGACGACCCGCTGGAGGACGCTGAGCCGGTCAAGGTGGAGGTGCTCGTCGCCGAGGCGATCGACCGCTGCCGCCAGCAGGCCGGCTCCAAGCAGATCACCATGGCCTCCGGCGGCACCGAGGGCCTCACGGTCTGGGGCAACCGGGGTCAGCTCGTCGGAGCGCTCGGCAACCTCGTCGAGAACGCCGTCAACTACAGTCCCGCCCGCACCCGGGTCGGTATCGCGGCCCGCCGCACCGCCGGGCCGGGCGGAAACCTGATCGAGATCGCCGTGACCGACCAGGGCATCGGCATCTCGGAGAAGGACCGCGAGCGGGTCTTCGAGCGGTTCTACCGCGTCGACCCGGCCCGCTCACGGGCCACCGGTGGCACCGGTCTCGGCCTCGCCATCGTCAAACACGTGGCCGCCTCGCACGGCGGGGAGGTCACCGTCTGGAGCTCCGAGGGACAGGGCTCCACCTTCACCCTCCGGCTGCCCGAATCGGGCGCCGTGAGGGAGCGCACCACCGGCGGACCCCTTATCGTCGAGGGCGACGACAAGGGACCGTTCGAGACCGACTCCTATGACCCCTTCCCTGCCCCGGAGGCTCTTCCGTGACCCGAGTGCTTGTCGTCGAGGATGAGGAATCCTTCAGCGACGCCCTGTCCTACATGCTGCGCAAGGAAGGCTTCGAGGTCGCGATCGCCGCGACCGGCCCCGACGGCCTGGACGAGTTCGAGCGCAACGGCGCCGACCTCGTCCTGCTCGACCTGATGCTGCCCGGGCTGCCCGGCACCGAGGTGTGCCGCCAGCTCCGCAGCCGGTCCAACGTTCCGGTGATCATGGTCACCGCCAAGGACAGCGAGATCGACAAGGTCGTCGGTCTCGAAATAGGAGCCGACGACTACGTCACCAAGCCGTTCTCCTCGCGTGAGCTCGTCGCCCGCATCCGCGCCGTCCTGCGCCGCCGCGGGGAGCCGGAGGAGGTCACCCCGGCCGCCCTGGAGGCGGGGCCGGTCCGGATGGACGTCGACCGGCACGTGGTGACGGTCTCCGGCGGCAAGGTCGACCTCCCGCTCAAGGAGTTCGACCTCCTGGAGATGCTCCTGCGCAACGCGGGCCGCGTGCTCACCCGTATGCAGCTCATCGACCGGGTCTGGGGCGCGGACTACGTCGGCGACACCAAGACCCTCGACGTCCACGTCAAGCGCCTGCGCGCCAAGATCGAGCCCGACCCGGGAGCGCCGCGCTACCTCGTCACGGTGCGGGGCCTCGGGTACAAGTTCGAGCCGTAAACCGTAGGACGGCGGCTCCTACGCGAAGGGGCGCTTCCCGGCCGGGAAGCGCCCCTTCGCGTGTCTGCGCGTCTTCCGTACGTACGCGGGTGGCGTCAGCCGGTCGTCCCGGTCTCCGTGGAGCCCTCGGTGCCGTCCTGCTGCTCCGTACCGGCCGCCGGGGACTCCGGGGTCTCGCCGGACGGCGCGCCCGGCGTCTCGGAGCCACCGGCCTCCGGCGTCCCGCTCGGCGTGGCCGCCGGGGCCTCGGGCAGCGCGCTGGGACCGAAGTCCTTGTAGTAGCCGGTGGCCGGGACGACGGCGGCGCCGAGGCCGACGTCGCCGGTGCGGCTCAGCTTGAAGACGACCTGCTGGACGTTGCCGTCCTGGGCGGCCTCGCGGCCTCCCTCGATCACGGCGGAGGCGTTGCCCTTGCCGCCGAGGACGACGCGGCCGCCGGCCGGGATCTCGACGGGGCCCGTGCCCTTCGCGGGCTGGAGCTTCACCGGGACGTCGGTGCCGGGCAGCGTGATGCTCTCCAGGATCTCGTCCTCGGTGCCGTCGTTGAACAGCGTCGCGGCGACGGCGGCGGGGCCCTCGGCCTCGGGCTCGGCCTGCGTGATCACGTTCGCGTTCTGGATCTTGATGGTGCCCACCGAGGTGGCCGCGTTGTCCGGCCTGACCTTGAGCGTCTCGGCGTTGTTGCCCGCCGCGCAGGCGGACAGGGAGACGATCGAGAACGCGATGGCAGTGGCGGCGAGGGCGCCGTGTCGAAGGCTGCGGCTCACGGCGGCGGCAACTCCTTGAACGATCGGACTGCGGACTTCGGACGTCGGGCGTTGGGCTGAGCGCCCCGCGGACGGACGGGAAGGGGTGAGGTAAAGCCGCCCTAAGGGTGTGTCAGCGGCCTTAGGCTACCGAGCCACCACTCCCGCCCCACACCCGACCCGCCTCTAACGGGCGTGGCTCTTCCCGGGGAGCGCTTCCCGGGAACCCGGCGTGAGGCGGGGCGGGAGGTATGGCCGCAACGGTGCCGACGTGCCACGTGCCGTTCACATAATCGCGGTGATCAATTCCTCCGGCCGGGCGCATTCCCCGCGAAAGGCGTCGCGAGAGGGGCCATGAGTGGCGCGGTGAGAGACGTCATGAGGACGTCATGAGGTGCGGGTCTTGATCAATTTCATTGGGCACCCGCACTTACATCCGTACGGGTGGTCGGTGACCGAACGGAGTAGGTAAAGTTCACCATCTGGAACCGACAAAACGGGACTTTCGCCCTCTTCTGTGGGGCTTCCGGGCTGTGTGACGCGAGTGTTTCCCCTCGGTCGCGCAGCCGCTCCGACCTGCGAATACCGTCTTCCGGAAGCCTTCCGCAGCACGTCCATGTTGCTGTTGTCAAGCCCTGAGATATGCCCTGACCTGCGAAAACGCCATTCAGGAGAGGCGATTCTCGTGTTACTCTGGATAGCCACGGAAGGGGTACCTGTCACATGACGTTCAAGGTTGGCGACACCGTGGTCTATCCCCATCACGGGGCCGCGCTGATCGAGGCTATCGAAACTCGCCAGATCAAAGGCGTGGACAAGACCTACTTGGTGCTCAAGGTCGCCCAGGGCGACTTGACGGTTCGTGTGCCGGCGGACAATGCGGAGTTCGTGGGCGTGCGCGACGTGGTCGGGCAGGAGGGGCTGGACCGGGTCTTCGAGGTGCTTCGCGCACCGTATGCCGAAGAGCCGACCAACTGGTCCCGGCGTTACAAGGCAAATCTGGAAAAGCTCGCCTCGGGCGATGTCATCAAGGTCGCGGAAGTCGTGCGTGACCTGTGGCGTCGTGAGCGCGAGCGCGGTCTCTCCGCCGGAGAGAAGCGCATGCTCGCCAAGGCCCGCCAGATCCTGGTGAGCGAGCTCGCTCTCGCGGAGAACACGAACGAGGACAAAGCAGAGGCCCTTCTCGACGAGGTCCTCGCGTCCTGAGCCGGATCGCACCGGTCGTAAGAATGTGCCGCGGTGCCCGCTGACCAGCCGTTTGTACGGTGTGTCGTCGGGCCCTGCGGCATGTCCGGATCCGGATCGCGAGCCCGACTTCCGGCGATTCCCTCACCCGGCGACGGCTCTCGTTCGTGCGTACGCGGCGACGGCGATGCGCCGAACGCACCTCCACCCGCCGTATCGTCACCGGCCGTACCGTTGATCGCCGCTGCGACTCCGCTCGACCGGGGGTCACGGAAGGGGCCCGGTTCAAGTCAGGGCGTCGCGCCCGGCTTGCTGGGCCCCTACCCACGTCGCCCGTCGAAACAAACCTGCCGAACCCCCCGGACCTTCGGAGTGCAATCGATGACCTCGACGCCACCCACGCCCGACCGGCCGCGCCCCCCGCGTACCGCGGCGGTGATCCCCGCGGCCGGGCGGGGCATACGGCTCGGACCGGGCGCGCCCAAGGCCCTCCGGGCGCTCGGCGGCACGCCCATGCTCATCCACGCGGTACGCGCCATGGCGGCCTCCCGGGCCGTCTCCCTCGTCGTGGTCGTCGCCCCGCCGGACGGCGCGCCCGAGGTGAAGCACCTCCTCGACGAGCACGCCCTGCCCGAGCGCACCGACTACCTGGTCGTTCCCGGTGGTGACACCCGGCAGGAGTCGGTGGGCCTCGGCCTCGACGCGCTGCCCGAGGACATCGCCGTCGTCCTGGTCCACGACGCCGCCCGCCCGCTGGTGCCGGTCGACACGGTGGACGCGGTCGTCGAAGCCGTACGGAACGGGGCGGCCGCCGTCGTTCCCGCCCTGCCGCTCACCGACACCGTCAAGGAGGTCGAACCCGCCGAGGTGGCCGGGGAGCCCGAGCCGGTGCTCTCCACCCCCGTACGGGCCAGGCTGCGCGCGGTGCAGACCCCGCAGGGCTTCGACCGGGACACGCTGGTACGGGCCCACGCCGAGGTCGCGCTCGACGGCGAGGGTGCCACGGACGACGCGGGCATGGTCGAACGCCTCGGCACGCCGGTCGTCGTCGTCCCCGGCCACGAGGAGGCGTTCAAGGTGACCCGGCCGCTCGACCTGGTGCTGGCCGAAGCGGTACTCGCCCGCAGGAGGGCCCACGATGGCTTCTGAGACCCCCGCCGCAGCCCCCGGCGCCCCCGTCATCCCGCTCGTCGGGATCGGCACCGACATCCACGCCTTCGAGGAGGGCCGCGAGCTGTGGTGCGCGGGCCTGAAGTGGGAGGGCGAGGGCCCCGGTCTGGCCGGCCACTCGGACGCCGACGTCGTCGCGCACGCCGCCTGCAACGCCCTCTTCTCCGCAGCCGGCCTCGGCGACCTCGGGCGGCACTTCGGCACCGGCCGCCCCGAGTGGTCCGGCGCCGCCGGCGTGACCCTGCTCACCGAGGCCGCCCGGATCGTCCGCGCCGAGGGGTACGAGATCGGGAACATCGCCGTCCAGGTCGTCGGCGTACGCCCCAAGATCGGCAAGCGCCGCGACGAGGCGCAGAAAGTGCTGTCCGCCGCCGTCGGCGCCCCGGTCTCGCTCTCCGCCGCCACCTCGGACGGCCTCGGCTTCACCGGCCGCGGCGAGGGCCTCGCCGGGATCGCGACGGCGCTGGTCTACCGGGCGAGCTGACCTGGCCGGGTCCGTGGGGGCCCGCCATAAGGCCGTTCGCAGGCCCGCGCGCCGGGGGCCGCCCCCGCGCCTTACTGCACATCGCTTGCACGTACGCTGATACCGCAAGCGATGTGCCGTACGAGGCAGGAGTGATCCCCGGTGACGAGCGCGACGGGTGTGGCGGCCGCGACGGCTGGGGCGAGCGCTGCGAGCATGGCCACGGCGGTGGCCGGGGCGGAAGCCGGCCCCAGGGGCGAAGCGTCCGGGTACGTCCTGCGCACCGCCACCACCGACGACCTCGGCGGCGCCCGGGCCGTGATGCTCGACACCGTCTACCGCGACCTGAATTCCGGCTACGTACCCCGCTGGCACGCCGACATCATCGACCCCGCGAGCGCCTACCTCCGCCCGGAGCGCTGCACGCTGCTCGTCGTCGAGCACGGCGGGGAGATCGTCGCCACCGGTGCCGTACGCGACCGGGGGCCGCAGGCCCCGCCCAATCCGTGGTGGGTGGCCGACCGCTTCCCCTCCGGGACCACCGCGCAGCTCTGCCGGATCTATGTGCGCCCCGAACACCGCAGGCACGGGCTGGCCCGTCAACTGGTGCGTGAGCTAGGGGAGTTCGCGGCGCGGGTGGGTGGCTACGACGCCCTGTACCTGCACACCGACCCGGCCGTTTCCGGCGCCGAGCCGTTCTGGCGCTCGCTCGCCCGCGAGGTGTGCGACGAGCGCGGGCTGCCGGGCGGTGGGCAGGGGATCGTCCACTTCGAGCTGCCGGTGCCGCTGCTGGGCCGTCGCGCGGGCACCCACCCCGCCGGTTAGATGACAATCGTTTTCATGTAGGGTCGCCCGCATGCCCAGCACCTCCCCCCGCCGCCGCGTCGCCCTGCCGCTCGCCGCCGCCGCACTCCTCGTCCCAGCCGCCACTGCCTGCTCCTCCGGCGGGGCAGGCGGCTCCGGCGCGTCCGGCGGGGACCAGCGGCTGAAGGTCGCCATGGCCTTCCCGCCCGCCCAGGCCATGTCGCCGTACGGGGACGACGCCGTCACCCTCGGCCGCCTCGCCGTCGTCGAAGGCCTGACCAGCCTGGACAAGAACGGCGACGCCAAGCCCGCCCTCGCCACCGCCTGGAAGCGCGACGGCGACCTGGCCTGGGAGTTCACCCTGCGGAAGGCGGCCTTCCAGGACGGAACGCAGGTCGACGCGGCCGCCGTGGTCCGCTCGCTGGCCGCCGCCCAGAAGGCCTCACCCAAGCCTCGGGTGCTCTCCGACTCCACGCTCACCGCGACGGCCGAGGGAGCCGACACCGTACGGGTCACGACGAAGACCGCCGACCCGCTGCTGCCCCAGCGGCTCGCCAACCCCTCGCTCGCCGTCCTCTCCGCCGCCGCCTACAAGGGCAACGGCAAGGTCGACCCCGCCGGGCACGCCACCGGCCCCTTCACCCTGGCCAAGGTGAACGGCGCGGTCAGCGCCACCCTGGAGCGCAACGACACCTACTGGGGCACCAAGGCCGAGGCCCCCGGCATCGACGTGAAGTTCGTCGCCGACGGCACCGCCCGCGCCAACGCGCTGCGCACCAAGGACGTCGACATCGCGGAGTACGTACCGATCTCGCAGGCCGCCCTCCTCGGCGACAACCTGGTCCACGAGTTCCCCACCGCCCGCACCAGCGGCCTCTCCCTCAACACCGAGCGCGGCGTCTTCGCCGACCCGGCGATGCGCGCCGCCGCCCGCGAGGCCATCGACTCCAAGACCCTGGCCGACGGCGTGTACGAAGGCCGCGCCGACACCGCGCAGGGGCTCCTCGGCCCCGGCGTCCGCTGGGCCGCCGAGCTGCGCACCGCCCCGACCGGACGGGCGAAGGCCGCCGCCCCGGCCGAGGTCGCGAAGACGAAGGAGATCGTCCTCGCCACGTACACCAACCGGCCCGAACTCCCCGAGGCCGCCACCGTCGTCCAGCAGCAGCTGGAGAAACGCGGCTTCACGGTGAAGCAGGTCGTCCGCGACTACGCGCAGATGGAGGCCGACGCGCTCGGCGGGAGATTCGACGCCTTCCTCCAGGCACGCAACACCCTTCTCGACACCGCCGACCCGCTCTCCTACCTCGCCTCCGACTTCACCTGCGACGGCAGCTTCAACATCAGCCAGCTCTGTGCGAAGCCCGTCGACACGGCCGTCTCGAAGGCCACCTCCCTCGCCGACAACGACGCCCGCCACCGCGCCGAGATGACCGCCGAGGCGGCGATCCTCGGCGCCGACGCACTCGTCCCGCTCGTCCACGAGCGGTTCATCCAGGGGTACGACGACGCCCGGGTCGAAGGCGTCGCCCTCGACCCGATGGAGCGCACCCTGATCACCGCCGACACGCACATCGGATGAGCGCGTGAAGTACCTCGCCGGGCGGCTGGTCACGCTGCTCGCCGTCGTCGCGGTGATCGGGCTGCTGCCCCGGCTCACCCGCACCGACCCGGCCCGCACGATCCTGCACGCCCGGTACGCCGACCGGGAGCCCACCCCGGAGACCCTCGACGCCATCCGCGCCGAGACCGGACTCGACGGCGGGCCCCTGCACGTCCTCGGCTCCTGGCTCGGCGGGCTGCTCCGGGGTGACCTGGGGGAGTCCTGGGTCTCCGGACTGCCCGTCGCCCCCGACGTCACAGCCGCGCTCGGCAACTCCCTGACCCTGATGGGCGTCTCGCTGTCCGTCGCCCTCCTCCTCGCCCTCGCACTGAGCGCCCCGACCCTCCGGCACGGGGCCGCGCGCCGGGTCGTGCGGGTGCGCGCCGGAGTGGGGGCGGCGGTGCTCGCCGCGCTGCCGGAATTCCTGCTCGCGGCCGTACTGGCGACGGTGTTCGCCGTGCACCTGGGGTGGTTCCCGGCCCTCGGCTGGGGCGCGCCCGGCCAGCTCGTGCTGCCCGCGCTCGCCATGGGCGTCCCCGCCGGGGCCCTCCTCGGCCGCCTCCTGGACGACGCCCTGCCCGGCGCCTTCGCCGAACCGTGGGCCCGCGCCGCCACCGCGCACGGCCTGCCGCGCCGCCGGATCGCCGCCCACGCCCTGCGCCGTACGCTGCCGGGGCTGCTGCCCCAGGTGGGCCTGGTCACGGTCGGGCTGACCGGGGGAGCGGTGGCCGTCGAGACGCTGTTCGCCGTCCCCGGGCTCGGGAGTACCGCGCTCGCCGCCGCCCTCGCCCAGGACCTGCCCGTCCTCCAGGCGTGCGTCCTCGTCCTGCTCCTCCTCGGCATCGCCGCCGGGCTCGCCACCCGCCTCGCCGCCCGCGCCCTCCTCGGCCCGGCCCTCACCGAACGCGCCCTGCCCACCCTCGTCACCCCCGAGCTCCCCGGCCGCCGCGCGCTCACGATCGTCGCCGTCCTCCTCGGCACCCTCCTCCTCGCCGTCACCGTCGCGGGCCTCCTGCGCGACCCCCTCCACGTCGACACCGCCGCCCGCCTCGCCGGCCCCTCCGCCGCACACCCCTTCGGTACCGACAACCTCGGCCGCGACGTCCTCGCCCGCCTCGGCCACGGGGCCGCCAGGACCGCCCTGGCAGCCGTCGCCGTCGGAGCCGTCACCCTCCTCCTCGGCCTCGCCCTCGGAGCCGTGCGCGCCGGAGCGCTCACCGAGACCGCCAACGCGCTCCCCGCCGTCCTCGCCGGCCTCGTCGTCGCGGGACTCGCCGGACCCGGCCCCTGGGGCGCCGCAGCCGCCGTGGCCGCCGTCGCCTGGGCGCCGCTCGCCGCCCACACCGCCGCCCTGTACGCCCAGGAGAAGGCCGCACCCCACCTCACCGCCGCCGTCGCCCTCGGCGCGGACCGGGCCCGCCTGGTCCGCCACCACGTACTCCCCGGCGTCCTCCCGCCCGTCGCCCGCCACGCCCTGCTCCGCGTCCCGGCCCTCGCGCTGGCCCTGGCCTCCCTCGGCTTCCTCGGGCTCGGCACGCAGGCGCCCGCGCCGGAGTGGGGCCGGATGCTCTCCGAGAACATGCCGTACGCCGAACGCGCCCCCTGGGCCGTCCTCGCGCCCGCCGCCGCGCTCGTCGTCCTCGGCACGCTGGCGGTCCTCACCTCGGCCGCCGCGCGCGGGCGCACCCCGGCGGGTGCGAAGTGAGCGCGCGCGTGGAGAGGGCGCAGCCCCGGACGAGCACCCGCGCACGCCCCCGCACCGCGAGCTCCGCCACCCCCTACCTCCGCCTCCTGACCACCACCCAGTTCGCCTTCAACATCGGCTTCTTCGCCGTCCTGCCCTACCTCGCCGCCCACCTCGGCAGCGGCCTCTCCATGGCGGGGTGGCTCGTCGGGCTCGTCCTCGGCCTGCGCACCTTCAGCCAGCAGGGCCTCTTCGTCGTCGGCGGCGCCCTCACCGACCGCTACGGACCCCGGCCGGTCGTCCTGGCGGGCTGCGCGCTGCGGATCGCCGGCTTCGGCTGGCTCGCGTACGCCGGTTCCACCGCCACCGTCATCGCGGCCGTCCTCCTCATAGGCTTCGCCGCCGCCCTGTTCTCGCCCGCCGTCGAGTCCGAGACCGCCCGCGAGGCCGTCCGCCACGAGCAGACCACCGGCACCCCGCGCGCCCAGGTGCTCGCCCTGTTCTCCGCCGCCGGACAGGCCGGGGCGTTCCTCGGGCCGCTGCTGGGCTCCCTGCTCCTGCTGCTCGGCGGCGGCTTCCGGGCCGCCTGCCTCGCCGGGGCCCTCGTCTTCGTCGCCGTACTCGCCGGACACGCCCGCCTGATGCCGCGCCGGGAGGAGGCAGAGAACGGGGCCCTCACCCGTACGGCCCAAAGCGCCACGACCTGCTCGGCGGCATCCTCCTGGCGGGCGGTCCTCACCAACCGGCCCTTCCTCGTCCTCTGCCTCGCGTACAGCACCTACCTCGTCGCCTACAACCAGCTCTACCTCTCCCTCCCCGCAGAGGTGGAGCGCGCCACCGGCTCGCAGGCCGCGCTCGGCTGGCTCTTCGCGCTCTCCTCGCTGCTCGTCGTCACCCTCCAGCTGCCGCTGACCCGCCGGTCCGCGCACCGGATGGCCCCGCGCACCGCCCTGGTCACCGGCCTCACCGTCGTCGCCGCCGGATTCGCCGTCGTACCGCTCACCCCCGGCGGGCCCGGCGGCCTGCTGCCCGGCGCGGTCCTCGTCGTCCTGCTCACCCTCGGCCAGATGCTGCTGGTCCCCGCGGCCCGGGGCATGGTGCCGGACCTGGTCGTCGACCGGCGGCTCGGGCTGGCCACCGGAGCACTCTCCTCCGTCTCCGGCCTCGCGGTCCTCGGCGGCAGCGCGGCCACCGGGGCCCTCCTCGGCGCCCCCGCCCCGGTCCTGTGGGCCGTGCTGGCCGCCGTACCGTTGGCCGGAGCCGCCCTCGCGTTCACCCTTCCGGCGGGACACGGAGGGAAGTACGGGCGACGCGGGAAGTAACAGAGGGGGCGCGAGGTTGGGGGGTAGGACCGCAGGGCAACCGACACCGGACCACCCGGCCACTCAGGAGGACGTACGTCATGACCGCCGCACTCTCCACCGAACTCAAGAACCTTCTCGACACCCCGGTCTTCGTCAACATCGCCACCATCCAGCCGGACGGCAGCCCCCAGGTCTCCCCGGTGTGGGTGAAGCGCGACGGCGACGACCTCCTGATCTCCACCACGGTCGGCCGCCGCAAGGAGACGAACCTCCGCCGCGACCCGCGCGTCACCGTCGTCGTCCAGCCGGCCGACAACCCGTACACCTACGCCGAGATCCGCGGCCGGGCGGAGCTGACCACGGAGGGCGGCCAGGAGCTGATCGACGAGCTGTCGCTGAAGTACACCGGCAAGCCGTACGCGGAGTTCAACCCGAACTCCGCCCAGGACGACCCCCGGGTCGTGGTCCGGATCACCCCGCGCAAGGTCGTCGGCCGCATCTGAGGAGCCCACGAGAGCCCCCCGAGAGCCCCACAGAGCCCCCGAGAGCCCTCGGCGGGGCTTCCCCGACCAGGCCGGTATCAGAAAGTTGCCCCCGCGATCGCCCAAGGGTCGCGGGGCACTGGTGTCGGCCTACTACCCTTGAGGCGTGACTATTCGCCTGCACGACACCAGCGCCCGGCAGATCCGTGACTTCGTCCCGCTCACGGCGGGCTGTGTCTCGATCTACCTCTGTGGCGCTACCGTCCAGGCCGCACCGCACATCGGGCACATCCGTTCCGGGCTGAACTTCGACATCATGCGCCGCTGGTTCACCTACCGCGGCTACGACGTGACGTTCGTCCGGAACGTCACCGACATCGACGACAAGATCATCAAGAAGTCCGCCGAACAGGGCCGCCCCTGGTGGTCGATCGGTTACGAGAACGAGCGCGCGTTCAACGACGGCTACGACGCGCTGGGCTGCCTGCCGCCCACCTACGAGCCCCGTGCCACCGGCCACATCACCGAGATGATCGAGATGATGCGCGGCCTCATCGAGCGCGGCCACGCCTACGAGGCGGACGGCAACGTCTACTTCGACGTCCGGTCCCTCCCCAGCTACCTGGAGCTCTCCAACCAGGAGCTGGACGACCTGCGCCAGCCCTCCGGCGAGGGCGAGACCGGCAAGCGCGACCAGCGGGACTTCGCCATGTGGAAGGCGGCCAAGCCGGGCGAGCCCAGCTGGGAGACCCCCTGGGGTCGCGGCCGGCCCGGCTGGCACCTGGAGTGCTCGGCGATGGCGCACAAGTACCTGGGCTCCGCGTTCGACATCCACGGCGGCGGACTCGACCTGATCTTCCCGCACCACGAGAACGAGATCGCCCAGGCCACGGCGTACGGCGACGCGTTCGCCAACTACTGGGTGCACAACGCCTGGGTCACCATGTCCGGCGAGAAGATGTCGAAGTCGCTCGGCAACTCCGTCCTCGTCGGCGAGATGGTCAAGCACTGGCGCCCGATCGTCCTGCGCTACTACCTGGGCACCCCCCACTACCGCTCGATGATCGAGTACAGCGAGGAGTCCCTGCGCGAGGCCGAGTCCGCGTTCGCGCGGATCGAGGGCTTCGTCCAGCGCGTCACCGAGAAGGCGGGGGAGGTCGTCGCCCCCGCCGCCGAGGTGCCGCCCGCCTTCGCCGAGGCGATGGACGAGGACCTGGGCGTGCCGCAGGCCCTCGCGATCGTCCACACCACGGTCCGCCAGGGCAACAGCGCGCTCGCCGCCGACGACAAGGAAGCCGCCGTCACCCGCCTCGCCGAGGTCCGGGCCATGCTCGGTGTCCTCGGACTCGACCCGCTGGGTGAGCACTGGGCGGGCGAGGGCGACCGGGGCGAGGACCTCCACGGCGTCGTCGACACCCTCGTACGCCTGGTCCTCGACCAGCGGCAGTCGGCCCGCGAACGCAAGGACTGGGCCGCCGCCGACGCCATCCGCGACCAGCTCAACCAGTCCGGACTCGTCATCGAGGACAGCGCCGACGGTCCGCGGTGGACGCTCGCACCGCGCTGAGCGCACCCTCTGAGCAGGGCAATGGTGCCGCCCGGCGATCCGGGCGGCACACTGAGACGTAGACGATCCGCATACGCATGTAGATCGCAGATTTACAGGAACAGGTAGGTCATGGCCGGGAACAGCCAGCGCAGGAACCGCCGCACGTCCAACAAGAAGGGCATGCAGGTCGGCAGCGGTGGTCAGCGACGCCGTGGTCTCGAAGGCAAGGGACCCACGCCGCCCGCCTCCGCCCGCAAGGGACACAAGAAGAACCGGATCGCCGGCGCCCAGGCCAAGCAGGCCGCGGCCCGCCGCCCCGCGCCCCGACGCGGCGGCGTGAAGGGCACCTCCGAGATGGTCGTGGGCCGCAACCCGGTCTACGAGGCCCTGCGCGACGGTGTGCCCGCCACCACCCTCTACGTCCAGCAGTACATCGACAACGACGAGCGCGTCCGCGACGCCCTCAAGCTCGCGGGCGAGCGCGGCAACATCAACCTGATGGAGGCCCCGCGCCCCGAGCTGGACCGGATGACGAACGGCCTGAACCACCAGGGCCTCGTCCTCCAGGTCCCGCCGTACGAGTACGCGCACCCGGAGGACCTCACCGCCGCCGCGTACGACAACAACGAGGACCCGCTGATCGTCGCCCTCGACGGCGTCACGGACCCCCGCAACCTCGGCGCGATCGTCCGCTCGGTCTCCGCGTTCGGCGGCCACGGCGTGGTCGTCCCCGAGCGCCGCGCGGCCGGCATGACCGCCGGAGCGTGGAAGTCCTCGGCCGGTACGGCGGCCCGCACCCCGGTCTCCCGGGTCACCAACCTGACCCGCGCCCTGGAGGGCTACCAGAAGGCGGGCCTCACGGTCGTCGGCCTCGCCGCCGACGGCGAGCACACGGTGGAGGACCTGGAGCAGCTGGCCGGTCCGGTCGTCATCGTCATCGGCAGTGAGGGCAAGGGCCTGGGCCGCCTCGTCGGCGAGACCTGCGACTACCGCGTCCGGATCTCCATGCCGGGCGGCGCCGAATCGCTCAACGCCGGCGTCGCGGCGGGCATCGTGCTCTACGAGGTGGCGCGCCGCCGCGCATAGCCGCGTACCGGCGAGCCCGTACGGCGTTCGCGCGGTGACCACCTCGGCAACGGGGCGGCCCGCTCACCGAGTTGACGCGCGAACGCCGAACAGGGTTCCAGGATGCCCGAGTTTGGCCGGATCTTGACGGGTCTCGGACACATCGGGCCCGTCAAGGCAGTGTCCTAACCACCCATCACTCGGTTAGATGAGTGTGGACACCAGAACGCCTCGGTTCGACGAGCAACCCGCCCTGAGCATGACCAAGGTGGACAGCGACCCCGCGCAGGTCATCGTCAACCACGCCAGCTTCCGGGTGCAGCTCGCCCCGGGCCAGCGCGCACGGCTGCGCGGTCTCGCGGACACGGCCCGCATCCCCGCCATGAGCGGTGCCGGCGGCGGCCGCAGGCGGGCACCGGTCGTCTGGAGCGGCAGATCGGCCCCGGGCGACCCCGGCGCCACCGGCCTCCTCCAGGCCGTACGCAACTCCACCGCGGGCCACCTCGACACCGCGCTCACCGCCGGGGCCGCGGACAGTCACGCGGCGGGCGCGACCCAGGTCATCCCGCTCCTGGAGGAGACGCAGCCCAACCCCGTACTGACCGCCCCGCACCAGCCCGGCCGAACCGGCCCCCTCCTGCCGCCCATGCGCCAGGCCGTCGGCGCGTACGACTCCGTCGACCTCGAACCGGACACCCCCGGCACCGGCGACGACCGCGACGACGAGGAGACCTCCGAGGCCCGCGCCCGACGCCACGGCAACGACCCCGTCCGGCACGCCTACTACCCCGGCCACCGGATGAACCTCGGCGTCGTCCTGTTCCCCATGCGGGTACTCCTCGGCTTCATCTCCATCTACGCCGGCATGGGCAAGCTCTGCGACCCCGTCTACTTCGACGGCGGCGAACGCGGCTCCATGGTCAAGTGGCTGACCTCGCTCCACCCCTGGGCCCTGGCCGAACCCCTGCGCGACTTCGCCCTCTCCCACCCGGTCGGCGCCGGACTCACCGTCGCCTTCCTCCAGGTCGTCGTCGGCGTCCTCACCGTCCTCGGCCTCTGGCAGCGCGTCGCCGCCTCCGTCGGCGCCCTGCTCTCCGCCGCCCTCCTGGTGACCGTCAGCTGGCGCACCGTCGCCGTGTACGACGCGCCCGACATCATCCTCCTGGCCGCCTGGAGCCCCCTGATCATCGCGGGCGCCCCCGTCTACTCCGTCGACGGACGCCTCGCCGGAGAAGCCTGGCGCAGGCTCGGCCCCCGCTCCGAGATCTGGGACCTGCGCCGCCGCGTCCTGCGCCGCGGAACCGTCATCGCCAGCGTCGTCATCGGCCTCACCCTCCTCATCGGCTCCATCCTCGGCGGCGCCGTCCGCTCCACCGAGGTCGTCACCGTCCCCGGCCGCAACGACAACCCCACCAACCGCCTCCCCGGCATGCCGCTCCCCCAGGAGTCCACCGGCGAACGCCAGGCCTCCCGCACCCCCCAGGAGCAGGAGCGCCGCCCCGAGCCCACCCGCTCCGGCGAGGCCACCACCCCCGCCACCGGCGGCCAGGCCACCACCCCCGGCGCCACCCGCGACTCCGGCGGCGGCCAGAGCACCGGAACCGACGCCCAGCCCAGCCAGACGCAGGGCACCGGTCAGGAACCCCCGCAGCAGACCACCCCCCAGCAGCCCCCCGCCGCCACCAGCGCCGGCCCCACCTCCTCCGGCTCCACCAGCGGAGACGGCTCCACCGGCGGCGGCTCGGAACCCGAAGCCCCGCCCGCCACCACCACCGGCGGCGGCGAAGGCACCACATCGGGCGGCGGCTCCACCGGCGGCGGCCGCAACCCCATCGGCGGCCTCCTCGGCTGACGCACGGCACAGCAACGCAAAGGGGCGGCCCCCACCTACGGTCAGGTGAGAGCCGCCCCTCGTGCCCCTGTCGCGTGCCGTACGGGTCAGCTGCCGCCCTGGGCGCCCAGCTCACGCGCCGCCTCGGTCAGGTCCTTCGCCGTGTCGATCGCCCGCCAGTACGCCCCATGAGGCAGCGGATACCCCGCCAGCCGCCGCTCCCGCGCCAGCCGCGGGAACGTCGTCCGCTCATGGTCACCCTGATCCGGCAGCATCCCCGTGAAAGCCGGGGAGAACACGTACACCCCCGCATTGATCAGATACGGCGAAGGCGGCGACTCGATGAAGTCCGTGATGTGCCCGAACGCGTCCGTCTCCACCGCACCCCACGGAATCCGGGGCCGGGCGAGAGCCAGCGTGGCCGTGGCGTCGCGCTCCGCGTGGAACGCGGCCATCTCCCGCAACGAGAAACGCGTCCAGATGTCCCCGTTGGTGGCATACCAGGGCTGCTCCGGAGCGGGCAGCCCCCGCGCCGCGTACTTCAGCCCGCCGCCACGGCCCAACGGCTCCCTCTCCACCACGGTCGTGACCCGCAGCGGCAGCACGGCGGACTCCAACCACTCCTGGAGCACCTCGGCGAGATGCCCGCAGGAGACCACGGCATCGGTCACGCCCTCGGCGGCCAGCCAGGAAAGCTGATGGCCGATGATCGGGGTCCCGGTACCCGGGATCTCGACCATCGGCTTCGGACGGTCATCGGTGTACGGCCGCAGCCGCGACCCCTGGCCACCGGCGAGGATCACGGCCTGCGTCGGATACGTATGCATGGCACGCACGATATGCCGTGCCCGCACACAGCAGTGGCTGCCGTCGCCCGACAGCTGAAGGGCGACGGCAGCTCCGCACGGCTCCGAACGGCTCGGCTCAGCTGAACTGAGCCACCCCCGAGGCGAACGAGGTGTCGCAGACGGGACGGGAGAAGCGCTGCGCGCGCGTCGGGCCGTACTGCTCGACCGCGGCCTTGCCGAGCGCCCGCGCGATCGACATGCAGTGCCGCGCCAGCGACGGGCGCTGCTCGACGGCACGCTGGAGGCCCGTGAGCGCGGTGCCCGGGTCCTTCTCCTGGAGCTCGACGAGCAGCTTGTCGCGCAGGATGTCCTGGGCGGCGCGGGGCTTGGCGGGCTTGGACACGGTCTCCGAGGAGGCGGCCAGCAGCGTGGAGTCTTTGTCCGTTGCCGCCCACGGAACGCTGGTGACCGCGAGGGTCCCGGAGAGCACCATGACGACGGGCAGGACGAGGGCGAAGGATCGGCCGATGCGCCGAGCGGTGTGGGTCACGCAGCGAGCGTAGCGTTCGGTGGCGACTTGGTGACCTTTCGTCACTCCCCCGGGGGATGGTTCGACGCGCCCTTTCGAATGCCAGGTTGACGAGCCGGGGGGAAATGCCCTGTGTGCCGGGGTATTTGACGTCGCCCGCCACCGAAACCCGAACCCGCCCCGGACCATGCAAACGGCCCCGTGCCTCCCTCGAAGGGGGCACGGGGCCAAGCGTAGGTGACGGTGTCAGCCGGGTGACGGCGTCAGTTGGTGAGACGCTCACCGGTCGACGTCGCGAAGACGTGCAGCTCGTCCGGGCGCGGGACGACGTGCAACTCGGTGCCCTTCTCCGGCACGGCACGGCCACCGACGCGGACGACCAGGTCCTTGTGCTCACCGGCGACCTGCGCGGAACCGTAGACGAACCCGTCGGCGCCGAGCTCCTCGACGACGTTCACGGAGACCGCGAGACCGGCCGGCTCGTCCGAGGCGTCCTTGCTCAGGGCCTTCGCGGCGGCGCCACCGTGCTCGACGATGTCGAAGTGCTCGGGGCGGATGCCGACCGTGACGGTCGTGTCCCCGCGGTCCGCGGCGGCGGACAGCGCCTCACGCGAGACCGGGACGACGCTGTTGCCGAACTTCACGCCACCGTCGGTGATCGGGACCTCGACCAGGTTCATCGCGGGGGAGCCGATGAAGCCGGCGACGAAGAGGTTCGCCGGGCGGTCGTACATGTTGCGCGGCGAGTCGACCTGCTGGAGCAGCCCGTCCTTCAGCACCGCGACCCGGTCGCCCATGGTGAGGGCTTCGACCTGGTCGTGGGTGACGTACACGGTGGTGATGCCGAGGCGGCGCTGCAGCGAGGCGATCTGCGTACGCGTGGAGACACGGAGCTTGGCGTCGAGGTTCGACAGCGGCTCGTCCATGAGGAAGACCTGCGGCTCCCGCACGATGGCCCGGCCCATCGCCACACGCTGACGCTGACCACCGGAGAGCGCCTTCGGCTTACGGTCCAGGTAGTCGGTGAGGTCCAGCATCTTGGCGGCCTCTTCGACCTTCGCCCGGATGTCGGTCTTGTTCACACCGGCGATCTTCAGCGCGAAGCCCATGTTGTCCGCGACGGACATGTGCGGGTAGAGCGCGTAGTTCTGGAACACCATGGCGATGTCCCGGTCCTTCGGCGGCAGGTGCGTGACATCGCGGTCACCGATGCGGATGGCACCACCGTTGACGTCCTCGAGACCCGCGAGCATGCGCAGGGAGGTCGACTTGCCACAACCGGAAGGACCGACGAGGACGAGGAACTCACCGTCCGCGATGTCGATCTCGAGCTGGTCCACAGCCGGCTTCGTGGAGCCGGGGTAGACGCGGGACGCCTTGTCGAACGTGACACTGGCCATGCTGAATCTTCTCCTCCACCGGCAGGAACGTGCCGGACGATCCGAGTAGGGAGTGGTCTGGTCCACTTGAGTGAACCTGCGGTGACGTTACCTGGCGCTCGTGTGTCCTGTCAGTACCTCGTGGGTCACGAAAAGCCCGCCGGGTGAACGGGGAGGGGATGCCAGAGCGACGTACTTTTGACCCGGCCCCCGCTGGGGTCCTTCCTGCTTCAGCGTCCGCCGCCGACCGGACGCCACCCTGAAGGTGACGCCTCGCCGGTCTCACGCGGACTCCACAGGCATCACGGCCGACGGCCCGTCGGTCCGGCACGCACTTCTTTTCGTCTTCCTAAGCCGACTACGACGTCAGTACCACGTCGGGCATCTCGGATGCCCTGATCATTGATGGCACGGCCCGCCCCGGTGGCAGCGTCGACGCCACCAGCGCGTACACGCGCATGCCTTCCTCCCGTAGGTTCCGCGCCGCGTTCACATCGCGGTCGTGCACCGCACCACACCCGCCGCACGACCAGCTGCGGACGGCCAGATCCAGCTTCGGCCCCGTCACCCCGCACGCCGAGCACCGCCGGGTCGAGGGAAAGAACCGGTCCACGATGATCAGCGTCCGGCCGTACCACGCGCACTTGTACAGCAGCTGCTTGAGCAACGCGCCCCACGAGGCATCCAGGATGGCCCGGTTCAGCCCGGCCTTTCGCCGACGGCCCTTCCCCTTCGGTGACCGTACGAGAGAGGCGATGGCCAGGTCCTCCACCACGAGCACTTGGTTCTCGCGCACGAGGCGGGTGGTGAGTTGGTCCAACGCGTCCCTGCGGACATCACCGATCAGGGCGTACAGCCGGGCGATCTCCTGCCGTGCCTTCTCCCTGTTCTTCGATCCCTTCTGCTTGCGGTGCAGGCTTCGCTGAAGTTGTGCGAGCTTCGCCCCGTACTTCTTGAGCAGCCGGGGGTGGTCGACCTTCTCCCCGTCGTCCAGCGTGACCAGCGCGGCCAGCCCGAGATCCAGACCGACCGCCGTCGGCGCACCACCGTCCCGCAGGAACACCGGCGGCAACGGTTCGATCCGCTCCTCCACCAGCACCGAGACGAAGAAGCGCCCTGCCCGGTCACGACTCACGGTCAGCTTCACCGGCCGCGTCCTTGCCGGTAGCGGTCGGGACCACCGGATGTGCAGCGGCCCGGACTGCTTGGCCAACGAGATCAGCCCCGTCCCCGGCCGTTCCGGGTCCTCCGCCCAACGGAAGCCCGTACGGACATAGGTCGCGGAGTCACGGGAACGGTTCTTCTTCTTACGCCTCGGGTGCTTGGTCGTCCCTTTGAGGAACCGCCCGAACGCGGCATCAAGATGACGAAGCGCCTGCTGGAGAACGGTCGACGACACATCCTGCAGCCATCGCGTCCCCTCGGCGTTCCGCCAGCCTGTGAGGGCCCGGCAGGACTCGGCGAACCCGAGCGACACCCGGTGCTCGCGCCAGGCCCTGTCCCGCAGGGCGAGGCCCTCGTTGTAGGTCCAGCGGCAGGCGCCGAAGGTCTTGACCAGCTGCTCGGCCTGGGTGGGGGTGGGATAGCAGCGGTACCGGTAGACACGCTGGCGGGTGTCGGCTTCCGGTGTCCGCCGCTGCATCGGCAGGGCCACCCGCTGCTGGTGTTTGACCCGGTCGGGAACGCCCAATGCCTCGCGCTTGACGCGCTTGGCCTCCGCACCGGTGACGCGGTTCCGCCCGTCCTCCTCTGTGGCCTTGACCACGACCCCTCCCCTGGTCCGATATGCGGATGGCACTCCAGTGCGTTCAACGAACAGCTGAGTGAGTGGTTACGGTCCTCCGATATGCCTGTCCGTGTGGGGGCGGGGCTGTGTAGAGTTGTGACGTCTCGACGCTTGCCTTCAGCGTGCGTCGTCGCCTCCTTAGCTCAGTCCGGCCCAGAGCGGTTGTCTTGTAAACAACAGGTCGTCGGTTCGAATCCGACAGGGGGCTCAGTGCGAAACCCAGGTCAGATGCTCTCTGACCTGGGTTTTCTTGTCTTTCTTCGACGAGTGGGCGGTCCTGCGGCCCTCCTGCTCCATGCGGAACTTCGCCGGGACGCTGGCCGATATCGACCGGGCCATCGCGGGGGGTGCGGAGGGCCGGACGACCGGGACCGTCGAGGCGGGGACCAGGGCCAGGATCAGTGCGCCGACCGCGAGGGCGGGTACGGCGACGACCCAGAACAGCACGCGCCAGCTGGTGTTCTGCGCGCTGGCGGCGGCTAAGGGCAGGCCGAGTGAGCCGCCCACGCCCAGCGACGCGCTCATGATCGCGATGGACGGGCCGAGCTTCTTCGCCGGGACGACGTCCCGCAGCAGGCTGATGCCGAGCGGCACCACGCCCATGCCGAGGCCCTGGAGCCCGCGTCCGGCGATCATCGGGATCACGGAGGAGGACAGGGCGCAGACCGCCGAACCGAGGATCAGCGGTACGAGGGAGGCGAGCGGTATCCGCCGCTTGCCGTACACGTCGCCGAGCCGTCCGGCGACGGGCGTGGAGACCGCGGCGGCCAGCAGGGTGGCGGTGATGTGGCCGCGCGACTGACCCACCCGGCGCTCTTGACCCTGTCCTGGTGTACTGGAGGTACGGGGCCTGGTCGATCCGGACAGGGATGGGGATGGATGTTCATGAGCCGCCGCCGTCTTCGTACGCTTCCCAAGGCTCTGGCCTGCGGAGGTGCCGCCGTCCTGCTGACGACCGCCTTCGTCTCCGCCGCCCCCGCCGACCGCACCGAACCCCGTACCGGGACCGCCGTCCTCGCGATCCCCGCCATCGGCGTCGCGGATCTGGACGTCGTGCCGTACGAGGGGACCACCGACGACGTCCCCGGCAGCCGGATCCAGGACCGGGGCGTCGCCTCCAGTCCGTACGGGGAGGAGGGCGGGGTCGGGCCGGGAGATGTCGGCAACTACCTCGTCACCGCGCACCGGCTGAGCGCGGGAGGTGTGCTGCGGGATCTGCCGGATCTGGGCAAGGGCGATCCCGTGTACGTGGAGGAGGAGGGCACCCGGTACACGTACGAGATCACCGCGACCCGGCAGACCTCCTTCCGCAGTGAGCGTTCGCTCGCCGAGCAGCGGGCCGAGGTGCCGGGCAGGCCCGGTGAGGAGCCGACCCGGGCGATGATCACGATCTCCACCTGTGCGACGCCCGAGGACGACGCGGCCGGGAACTTCTGGCGGGACGGTCTCGGCAACCCCGAGCACCGGATCGACAAGGTGGGTGTGCTGGTGGCCGAGAGCCCTGTGCCGTAGTCCGGCCTCAGTGGCGGCCCGAGATGCGGTCCGCCGCCTTCGCGATGGGGTCGGTGCCGGGGCGCGGTGAGGTCGTCTCGCGGCGGTCGGCGCCCCGGTAGGCCGCGTACAGGCCGTGGACGCCGAGCCAGCGGAAGGGTTCCGGTTCCCATCGGCGGACCTTGTGGTTGACCCAGGGGAGCGTCGTCAGGTCGGTGGTGCCCGCCTGGCCGGAGTCCTGCTGGATCAGGTCGCGCAGGGTGCGGGCGGCGAGGTTGGCGGTGGCGACGCCCGAGCCGACGTACCCGCCCGCCCAGCCGAGCCCGGTGGAGCGGTCCAGGGTGACGGTGGCGCACCAGTCGCGGGGGACACCGAGGACGCCGGACCAGGCGTGGTCGATGCGGACGCCCGCGGTGGTGGGGAAGAGGCGGACCAGCAGGTCGCGGAGGGCGGTGATGGTGGCGGGCTGGGTGCGGCCGTCGTTGTCGGTGGCGGAGCCGTAGCGGTAGGGGTAGCCGCGGCCGCCGATGGCGATGCGGTCGTCGGCGGTGCGCTGGGCGTAGAGATAGGCGTGGGCCATGTCGCCGAGGGTCTCGCGGCCCTCCCAGCCGATGGTGTCCCAGATGCGGGCGGGGAGGGGTTCGGTGGCGATCATGGAGGAGTTCATCGGGAGCCAGGTCCGCTTGAGCCCCTTGAGGCCGGCTGTGAAGCCCTCGGTGCAGCGCAGGATGTAGGGGGCGCGGACCGTGCCGTACGGGGTGACGGCGTGCTTGGGCTTGATCTCGGTGACCGGGGTCGACTCGTGGATGGTGACGCCGAGCGCCTCGACGGCGTCCGCGAGGCCCTTGACCAGCTTGGCGGGGTGGAGGCGGGCGCCGTGCGGGGTCCAGGTGGAGCCGACGGCCCCGGTGACGTGGACGCGCTCGGCGGTCTCGCGGGCGCCGCGCAGGACCCGGTCGGTCTCCCCGAAGGCGATCTCGACGCTGTGGAAGTCCTTGAGGCGGGCGAGCTGCGCCGGGGTGTGGGCGATCTCCAGGACGCCACCCTGGTGGATGTCGGCGTCGATCTTCTCCTCGGCGGCCACCCGGACGACCTCGCCGACCGTCTCGTTCATCGCCTTCTGGAGCCGTACGGCGGCGTCGTGGCCGTGCAGCTTGGCGTACCGTTCGCGGCCCGCGATGCCGTTGTACAGCCAGCCGCCGTTGCGGCCGGAGGCCCCGTAACCGCAGAACTTGGCCTCCAGCACGGTGATGTTGAGGAAGGGGACGGCCTTCTTGAGGTAGTACGCCGTCCAGAGCCCGGTGTAGCCGCCGCCGACGATGCAGACGTCGGCGCTCGCGTCGCCGGGGAGGGGTTCGCGGGGGGTCGGTGTGCCCTCCTGCGCGTACCAGAACGATATGCCGCCGTTGACGGTACTGACGGTGCTCATGATGCCCCTGGTGTCCCTGTCCGGTGTGCCGGTGCCCCGTGCCCGGTGTGATGCCGAGCGTATGTGTGGCGGGACGTTACTGCGCGGCGGGGGCCCGGCTGTTCTCGGGGCCTGGTCCGATTGACGCGCGCCCCTAGGATCCAGGGCGTGATGGACATCCCGGACGAGCTGATCGCCACTCAGTACGCATACAACGGGGCGGCCGGGCGGGCCTTCGTCGCCGCGCTGCCCGGCCTCGCCGGCCGGTTCCTGGAGGAGTGGGGGCTGCGGCGGGACGGGGCCGCGATGTACGGCATGTGCGCGCTGGTCCTGCCGGTGGTGCGGGAAGCGGACGGGGTGCCGGCCGCGCTGAAGCTCCAGTTGGTGGACGAGGAGACGGTGGGCGAGCCGGTCGCGCTGCGGGTCTGGGGTGCGGCGGGGGCCGGGTCTGTGGAAGTGCTCGGCCACGACCCGGGGACGGGGGCGCTGCTGCTGGAGCGGCTGGACGAGGGGAGGCCGTTGTCGGGGATGGCCGGGGGCGGTGGGGTTCCCGGGGGGAGCCGTCTCGTGGGGGAGGTGGCCGACGCCCGGCGCGCGGTGACGGTGCTCGGTGGGGTGCTGGCCCGGCTGGCGGCGGTGCCGGCGCCGGAGGGGCTGCGCACGTTGGGCGATGCGGTGGAGCGGATGCTGGCGGCGGCTCCGGAGGCGGTGGGGCGGCTGGCCGACGGGGCGGAGCGGCGGCTGCTCGCGGACTGCGCGGCGGCGGTGCGGGAGGTGGCGGGCGAGCCGGGGGACCGGTTGCTCCACTGGGACCTGCACTACGACAACATCCTGGCGGGGCGGGCGGACGCGGGGCGGGCGGGAGATTGGGTGGCGCTGGACCCCAAGCCGCTGTCGGGGGACCCGGGGTTCGAGCTGTTCCCGGCGCTGGACAACCTGTTCGACGCCGGGGAGGTGGTGTGGCGGTTCGACGCGTTGACGGAGGCGCTGGGCATGGAGCGGGACCGGGGGCGGGCGCGGGCCTGGACGCTGGGGCGGGTGCTCCAGAACGCGGTGTGGGTGGTCGGGGACGGGCAGCGTGGACTGGTTCCGGTCCATGCGGAGATCGCGCGGCGGCTGCTGGCGGTGCGGTGACCGCGGGGCGGTAGGGGCGTTGTCACCGGTACCGCCGGGCAGTACCGGGGCGTGGTCACCGGGCACTTCGGCCATGCGCCGTGGAGCGCGGCTACGAGCGGCTGGAGTGGTCGTTGCTGAGCTGGAGCGCCCGTTCATGGCGTTCTACGAGTCCCTGGGCGCGCGGACGCAGGACGAGTGGACGGTGTACCGGCTGGCGGAGGGGGCGCCAGCGCGGCTGGGGGCGGCGGGCGACCGGGTGGGGACCTGGGGTCCGGCGGCGTACGGCGTCACGGCTCCAGCACCACCTTGCCGATCGTGCCGCGTGTCTCCAGGGGGCGCGGGCCGCCGCCCCGCTCGACCATCCGGGGCCCGAGGACGGAGGCGGAGGTGATGGCGCGTTCGGCCAGCTCCTCCGGGGTGAAGGTGAGGGGCTTCTTGTCGTGGAGCCCTCACCGGACCAGCCGTAGACGACGTGTTGCCCGCTTTTGCCGAGCAGGCCGACGGCGCTGCGGGCGGTGGTCGCGCCGACGGAGTCGTAGACGGTGGTGGCCCACCGGCCGGTCGAGGTGTACGCCGGCCGCCTCGACGGCGATGCGGACCTGGCCGGGGCCGGGTAGGGGGTCCTCGGTCCGTTCGTACGTGAGGTTCTCGGCGGGGCCGAAGGTGTGGAGGCGGACGGTGCGCATGGAGGGCTCCCTCGGGGCGGTGTCGCGGGGCGGGCTGTGCCCTCAGCCTCGTACCGCAGGCTCGGTCGAGGTCAGTCCCCGCTCCATGGCTGGCACTCCTTCGCCTCTTTGATGATGCGACGGACCGGGAGCGGTGGCGCGTGACATGCGGCCCGGGGGCGTTGTCAGTGGGGTGCGTCACGATGGGGGCATGGCATCGAGCGCGGGCAGGACGACCAGTCCGACCAGGACCAAGAAGGACACCATCGCGGCGGCGCGCCGCCCGGACGTGCGGCTCCCGCCGCTCGTTCCGTACGACGGCGAGGGTCTGGAGCCGGACGGCGACTACGACGGGGTGCGGTTCGACGGGACGGACCTGGCGGACGCGTCGGGGCCCGGCGCGCGGTTCATGGACTGCGCGCTGGAGGGCTGCGCCCTGGACCGTACGCAGCTGACGCGGGCCCGCTTCATGGACTCGGTGCTGACGGGAGTACGGGGTGTGGGCACCGACCTCGTGGAGGCGTCGCTGCGGGACGTGGAGGTGGTGGACGCGCGGCTGGGCGGGGTGCGGCTGCACGGGGCGGTGCTGGAGCGGGTGGTGGTGCGCGGCGGGAAGATCGACTACCTGAATCTGCGCAAGGCCCGGCTGAAGGACGTGGTCTTCGAGGGCTGCGTGCTCTCCGAGCCCGATTTCGGTGACGCGCACCTGGTGCGGGTGGAGTTCCGGGACTGTGTGCTGAAGCGGGCCGACTTCAGCGCGGTGCGGATGGAGTCCGTGGACCTGCGGACGGTGGCCGAGCTGGACATCGCGCGGGGTGTGGAGCGGCTGGCGGGTGCGGTGATCAGCCCGGCGCAGCTGATGGAGCTGGCCCCGGCGTTCGCGGCGCAGATCGGGATGCGGGTGGAGGGGTGACGTCCGAGGGCAGACGCGTCTGAGGGGCGCGGTCAGAGACGGGGGAAGCGGGCCTGGAGGTCCCAGATCACCGCGTTGTCGGCGAGACCGTCGTGCATGTCGGACAGGTCGGCGATCAGGTCGTGCAGGAAGTCACGGGCCTCGCGGCGCAACAGGGAGTGGCTGAAGGTGAGCGGGGGCTCGTCGCCGGGCATCCAGTCCGCCTCGACGTCGACCCAGCCGAAGCGCCGCTCGAAGATCATGACGTCCGAGGACTCGGTGAAGTCCAGCTCCGCGTACTGCCGCCGGTGCGAGCGGTTGCCGCGGGGGTCCTGGTCGATCTGCTCGACGATGTCGCACAGCGCCCACGCGAAGTCGAGCACCGGAACCCATCCCCAGGCTGTGGACACCTCGCGGTCCGCCTTGGTGTCCGCGAGGTAGACGTCCCCGGAGAACAGATCGTGCCGCAGCGCGCGGACGTCCGCGCGGCGGTAGTCGGTCTGCGGGGGGTCGGGGAAGCGGCGGGAGAGGGAGTAGCCGATGTCGAGCACGGATCGATGGTGTCATGCCCGGGGGTGGGGCTGACACGATCGGGTGAGGCGGCTTCGTCGCCGAGAGCTTCCGCGACGAAGCGGGCCATCACCGCGCCCACCGCCGACGCGGTGTTCGACGAAATCTGACCGCGAGGGGCAGGCCCGGGCACCGGTCACGGCAGCAGGCGCTGCTCCTTCGCGACCGAGACCGCGCCCGCGCGGGTGTCGACGCCGAGCTTGTCGTAGATGCGGCCCAGGTGGGTCTTGACCGTGGCCTCGCTGATGAACAGGGCGCGGGCGATGTCGCGGTTGCCGAGGCCCTGGGAGAGCTGGGCCAGGATGTCGCGTTCGCGGTCGGTGAGGGTGGGGCGGGGGCTGCGCATGCGGGCCATGACCCGGGTGGCGACGGGGGCCGAGAGCGTGGTGCGGCCATGGGCGGCGGAGCGGATGGCGGCGAAGAGTTCCTCGGGGCGTTCCGCCTTCAGCAGGTAGCCGGTGGCGCCCGCCTCGATGGCGCGGGTGATGTCGGCGTCGGTGTCGTACGTGGTCAGCACCAGGACGTGGGCCGTGCCGCCGAGGGCGATGCGGCGGGTCGCCTCGACGCCGTCGATGCCCTCGCCGAGCTGGAGGTCCATGAGGACGACGTCCGGGGTGAGGCGGGCGGCGAGCGCCACCGCCTCCTCGCCGCTGCCCGCCTCGCCGACGACCTCGATGTCCGGTTCGCTGCCGAGGAGGGCCAGCAGGCCGGCGCGGACGACCACGTGGTCGTCGCAGAGCAGGATGCGTACGGGGGCGGGGGAGGGGGCGGACGGGGTTGCCTCGTCGGTCATGTGGGGTCCTCTGTGGGGTTCTCCATGGTGGTGAGCGGGATCTCGGCCGAGAGCACCGTCCCCTCGCCCGGGGCCGACTCGATCGTCAGCGTGCCGCCGAGCTGGTGCACGCGGGCCCGGATCGCGGGGAGCCCGTGGCCGCGTACGGCGTGTTCGTCGCGCGCGCCGGTCGGCTCCGCGGTGAAGCCGCGGCCGTTGTCGCCGATGTCCAGGACCACCCGGTCGCCCAGGTGGGTCAGGGTCAGCCCGGCGGCGGTGGCTCCCGAGTGTTCCCGTACGTTGGCGACGGCCCCCTGGGCGATGCGCAGCAGGGCGGACTGCACCCGGTCCGGCAGGGGGGCGTGCGGGGTGCCCTCCACATGGCAGCGGACGGTGAGTGCCCCCTGCGCCTGGGCCGTCTCGCGGGCCGCCAGTGCATGCAGGGCCGCCTCCAGGCCGCCGCCCTCCGCCAGGTCGGCCGGGGCCAGGTCGTGGACGAAGCGGCGGGCCTCGGCGAGGTTGCGTTCCGCGATGCCGGTGGCCGTACGGACGTGGCGGCGGGCGGCGTTGGGGTCGGCGGTCCAGGTGCGGTCGGCGGCCTGGAGCAGCATCTGCTGGCTGGACAGGCCCTGCGCGAGGGTGTCGTGGATCTCCATGGAGAGCCGCTGGCGCTCGGCGAGGGTCCCCTCGCGCCGCTCGGTGGCGGCCAGTTCGCGCCGGGTGCGCAGCAGGTCGTCGATCAGCTCGCGCTGGCGGGCCGCCAGTTCCCGTTGGCGTACGGCCTGGCGTTGCATATGGACGAATACGGCGGTGGCGACGGCCGCCACGGCGGGCGGGGCCAGCACCAGGTTCGGGTCGAACCCGGTGGCCAGGCGAAGCTGGGCGGCCACCACGAACGCGGTCAGCAGTGCGACCAGGGCGAGCGCCGCGCGCGGCGGCAGGATGCGCAGCCCGGTGTAGAACAGCGGCACCGCACACCACGCGAAGCTAGGCGCGAGCACGACCAGCACCATCCAGACGGCGACGAGCCCCCCGAGCCAGGTGAGCCGGCGCGGGGTGGGGCGCGAGCCGAGGACGGGGCCCAGGAGGTAGAGCACCGCCAGGGTGATCGACAGGGCGATGATCCACGGCGTACGGGCCTCGCCGGGGTGCCGCATCAGGAAGCGGGTCAGCGAGGCGCCCAGCAGCAGGAAGAACGCGGCGTGCATGAGGAGCGCGAGCCAGCGCGCGTCGGGGTCGGGGCCGGTGGCCGTACCGTCCCTCTCCGCGTCGCGTGCACCGTTCCGGTGCTCCACCCTGTACCTCACGTCCTCGCGTTTCCTCGCTGACCTGCGCAGATCCCTCCATGGTGGCCCGGTCCGGCCACCCCCGCATCAACCGATCGGCCGACAGGGGCGTCAGCCGTCCCGCGCGCCCGTTGCAGCCGGTACGTCGACCGTAGGGGGCCGGATCCGCCGGGAGGATCGATGGCGGAGAGCGAAACGCCCGGACCACCGAACGGGCCGGCTGCCCGAGTCGTCGGGCCGCCCCGGAAACCACCAGGAGCCACCATGAAGAAGCTGTCGCTGCGTGCCCGCGTCCTCACCGGTACCGTCGCCGTCGCCGCCCTCGGGGCCGGTACCTTGGGCGCCGTCTCCGCGAGCGCCTCCGCCCCTGCCGCCGCCGCGGTCAAGGCCGACACGGACAACCGCAACCTCCAGCAGAGCACCCACCTCACCGTGGCCGCCGCCACCAAGGCCGCGCAGGCCACGCTGGACGCGGCGCTGAAGGAGAACCAGCGCGTCTCGGTCGCCGTCGTCGACCGCAACGGCAACACCATCGTGACCCTGCGCGGCGACGGCGCGGGCCCGCAGTCCCCCGAGTCCGCCGTGAAGAAGGCGTTCACCGCCGTCTCCTGGAACGCCCCCACCTCCGAGCTGGCGGGGCGCCTGGAGAAGGCCCCGAACCTGAAGGACATCCCTGGCACCCTGTTCCTCGCGGGCGGCGCCCCGGTGCAGGTCAAGGGTGCCCCGGTGGCGGGCATCGGCGTGGCGGGCGCGCCCAGCGGCGACCTCGACGAGAAGTTCGCCCAGGCGGGCGTCGCCTCGCTCGCCCGGTAGTCACGTACGTACGCACGGAACGGAGAGGCCCATGAACGGGATCACCGCCGTGGACCTCCACGACGCGAAGCGCGAACCGGTCCGGCTGGAAGCAGGCAACCGCCCCCTCGGTATCGCCATCCTCTGAGGCGTGGGCCGTCCGCCCGTCCCCCGGGGCGGGCGGCTCCTCCCCAGGCCCCCGGCACCGACCCCGTCCCCGGCCCCTAGGATCAACCGGTGAACCTCCGCCCCCCGGCCCCCGCCGTCCCCCTCCTCCTCGCCCTCGCCCTCCTCGGCGCGGGCTGCACCGGCGGGGTCGAGGGCACCCCGGGCGCGGTCGGGCTGCGCGACCCGTACTTCCCGGGGCTCGGCAACGGGGGCTACGACGTCACCCACTACGGCCTGGAGCTCGACGTCGACCCGGCCGCGAACCGGCTGCGCGGCACGGCCACGATCACCGCGCGCGCCACCCAGGACCTGAGCGCCTTCCACCTCGACCTGGCCGGGCTCGATGTCGAGGGCGCCACCGTGGAGGGGCGCCGGGCGTCCGTGAACCGGGCGGGCAAGGAGCTGACGATCCGTCCGGGCGCCGCGGTGGAGGGCCGGCTGCGCAAGGGGCGCACGTTCACCACCGTCGTGCGCTACTCCGGCTCCCCGCAGACCCTCACCGACGCGGACGGCGGGAAGGAGGGCTGGCTGCGGACGGCGGACGGCGCGGTCGCCCTCGGTGAGCCGTCCGGTTCGATGGCCTGGTTCCCCGGCAACCACCACCCGAGCGACAAGGCCGCGTACGACATCGAGGTCACCGTTCCGGAAGAGCTCGCGGCGCTCTCCAACGGGGAGCTGGTGTCCCGGCGCACGGCGGACGGCCGTACCGCCTACCGCTGGCGCGCCCGCGAACCGATGGCGAGCTATCTGGCGACCGTCGCCGTCGGCCGGTTCGCCACGCAGGAGTCGGTCACGCCCGAGGGCATCCGGCTGTTCACCGCCGTGGACCCGGAGTCGGCGACCGCGAGCCAGGACGTGCTGGACGAGATCCCGGCCGTACTGAAGTGGTCGGCGCAGAAGTTCGGCCCCTACCCCTTCACCTCGGCCGGGGCGATCGTGGAGCGCAAGGGCGACTCCACGTACGCACTGGAGACCCAGAACCGGCCCGTCTTCCCCGGCCCGCCCGACACCGCGCTACTCGTCCACGAGCTGGCCCACCAGTGGTTCGGGAACTCCGTCACCCCCGCGACCTGGCGGGACCTGTGGCTCAACGAGGGGTTCGCCACGTACGCGGAGTGGCTCTGGGCCGCCGACCACGACGACGTACCGGTCCAGGAGAGCTTCGACGAGGCGTACGAGGACGACGCCAACTGGGCTTTCCCGCCCGCGGATCCGCCGGGCGCCGCCGATCTGTTCGAACCGCCGGTGTACGCGCGGGGCGCGATGGTCGTCCACCGGATCCGGCTGGCGATCGACGACGACGCGGCGTTCTTCGCGCTGGTCAAGGGGTGGACGAAGGCCCACCGGCACCGGAACGCCTCCACCGAGGACTTCACCGCGCACGTGGAGGAGGAGACCGGCCAGGATCTCACCGGGCTGTGGGACGCCTGGCTGTACGGGGAAAGCCGGCCGTCCGTGGAGGACTGACCGGCTTCCCGTACCCGAGCGTGAGCGCTACGTGACGTTGACCCCGGTCCAGCCCGAGACCGCCTTCAGCTCCTCGCTGTCCGCGCCCAACAGGTCGGTCGCCGCCTTCTCTCGCTGTGCTCCACACGGGGTGGTGCAGGTGAGTTGACGGACCATCACGCACGCGCACGCACGGGAGCCCCCGGCCGCGTGTGCGGCCGGGGGCTCCCGTGGAGGTGTCGTGCGTCGGGTCAGAGGTTGACGCCGAAGTCGCGGGCGATGCCGCTGAGGCCGGAGGCGTAACCCTGGCCGACCGCGCGGAACTTCCACTCGGCACCGTTGCGGTAGAGCTCGCCGAAGACCATGGCGGTCTCGGTGGCGGCGTCCTCGCTCAGGTCGTAGCGAGCGATCTCGGCGCCGCCTGCCTGGTTGAGGATGCGGATGTATGCGTTGCGGACCTGGCCGAAGTTCTGGCTGCGGGTCTCGGCGTCGTAGATGGAGACCGGGAAGACGATCTTGTCCACGTCGGCCGGGAGGCCTGCCAGGTTGACGTTGATCTGCTCGTCGTCGCCCTCGCCCTCACCGGTGACGTTGTCACCGGTGTGCACGATGGTCTGGTCCGGCGTCGACTTGTTGTTGAAGAAGACGAAGTGGCCGTCGGAGACGACCTTGCCGGCCGCGTTGACCGCGATCGCCGAGGCGTCGAGGTCGAAGTCGGTGCCGGTGGTGGTGCGGACGTCCCAGCCGAGGCCGACCGTGACGGCGGTCAGGCCCGGGGCCTCCTTGGTGAGCGAGACGTTGCCGCCCTTGGACAGGCTTACAGCCATGGGAAGTCCCTTTCCTTGTCGTGTGCGGGCCTTCATGCCATCACGAAAGCTACCGTCACCCGTCCTAACGCAGTCAGCAGACCATGAGGTTCCTGTTCTCTTTACTTTCTTTGCCGAACTTCCTCCTGAAGAGGCCCCGGGCGCGCGAAAGAAGGTGACGAACCGGGTGCGGGGCAGGGAACATGGGTGTCATGTCCGGGCCCTATGTCATCCGCGGCTCGGTCTCCCTGCCGGAGGCCGAGCTCATGTGGCGTTTCTCGCGCTCCTCCGGGCCCGGCGGCCAGCACGTCAACACCAGCGACTCCCAGGTGGAGCTGCGCTTCGACCTCGCGGCGACCGACGCGTTCCCCGAGGTGTGGAAGGCGCGGGCGCTGGAGCGGCTGGCGGGCAGGCTGGTGGGCGGGGTGATCTCCGTACGGGCTTCCGAGCACCGCTCCCAGTGGCGCAACCGCGAGACGGCCGCCGTCCGGCTCGCCGCGCTCCTGGCCGAGGCCACGGCGCCGCCGCCCAAGCCGCGGATCAAGCGCAAGATCCCGCGCGGGATCAACGAGCGCAGGCTGCGCGAGAAGAAGCAGCGCGGCGACACCAAGCGCGGCCGCTCGGGCCGGGACTGGTGACGGCGCCACTCCACGTCCCGTCGCCCCGGCTGCCGGTGGCGTCCCTTGCGGTCCGTCACCCCGACTGCGGGTGGCGCCCCTTGGAGCACGTCACCCCAGCTGCCGGTAGCGCCCCTTGAAGTACGTCAGCGGGGCCCCGTCCGGGCTCGGCAGTTCCGCCGTCAGCACGCGCCCGATCACCAGGGTGTGGTCGCCGGCCACCACGCGCTGTTCCGTACGGCACTCCAGTGTCGCCAGCGCCCCGCCGATCAGCGGCGCGTGGCTCACCTCGCCCCGTACGTACGCCAGGTCCTGGAAGAGCAGCCGGTCGCTGATCCGGCCCTTCATGGCGAACCGTCCCGCGACCTGCCGCTGGCTCGCCGCCAGGACGGAGACGGCCCACAGTGGCTGCTCGTCGAGCAGGTCGTCCATCCGGGAGCCGTTGCGCAGGCTCACCATCACCAGGGGCGGGTCCAGGGAAACGGACATGAAGGCGGTGGCCGTCATCCCGACGTCCTCGCCGCGGCCCTCCTCGTCGAGCGGCGGCTCCTGGGCGGTGACCAGCACCACTCCGGCGGCCAGCCGTGCGAGTGCTGCGCGGAACTCGTCGTTGCTCACCCCCTCAGCATGGGGGATGGGCTCGGGGCGCGGGGTGGCGGGAGTCGTCTGCAGCACACCGGAACGCTAGCCGCGCGCGGTCGGCCACGGCATCGGGCCAGGGGACCAGCCGGGACCTAGGACTTGAGCCCGACGGGCCCCCGGCGTGTCCGGACACCGGAGCATGGCCGGATGCGCACGGCTACGCACGGCCGGATTTGCGCCAGGAAAACGACAGAACGCCCGAAGAGTCACCCTCTATTACGGGACCATCTGTTGTGACTTGAGTCACAGAGTCCATTTTCTGCTGACCCTGTGTACCGGGTGCACAGCTCGCTGTGATTCAGTGGCCGTGACACTGCAACAAGTACGTCGATATGAAACCTGGAGTTGCTGTCGAGGTCTCGGGGAGTGCGAGCGATGGAGGCCGAGTCGGAACCCTACGTCCGCCTTGCGACCATGCGGCAGCTGCACCAGGCCGTCGCTGATCTCAACACGGCGCGGAGCCTGGCGGACACGCTGCAGACCGTGGCGGACGGCATCGTCACCGGTCTCGGATACGAGCTGGGCTGCGTCAATCTGGTCCGGCCCGACGGTGATCTCGTCATCGCCGCCTTCGCGGGCAACGCCGCCGCCGAGGCCCTGATCACCGGTCGCGTCGGCTCCCGCGCCTCCTGGGACCGCCGACTGACCATGGGCGAGGCCTGGGACCAGCTGCGGTTCATCCCGCACACCGAGGGCTGGGTCCTGCTCGACGACGACGTACCGCAGTGGCACACCGAGGGCCCCGAGCCCCGGTTCGAGGACGAGTGGCACCCGCTGGACCGGCTCTACGCCCCGATGTACGCCTCCGGGGGCGGACGGGACCTCCTCGGGGTCATATCCGTCGACCGGCCGCGCAACGGGCGCCGCCCCGGCGCATGGGGGCGCGAGGCGCTCCAGATGTACGCCTCCCAGGCCGCCATTGCGATCAGCAACGCTCGCCTGCGAGCAAACATGCAACGCGCACTGGTCCGGCTGGAGCGCGAACAGCAGGCGCTGCGGGCCAGTGAGGAGTCCTTCCGCCAGGCCTTCGAGTACGCGCCCAGCGGCATGGCCATCGCCGAGATGGGCGGCGACCAGCACGGCCGGCTGCTGCGCACCAACGACGCCCTTTGCCGGCTGCTCGGCCGCCCCGCCTCCGTCCTGCGCCGGTACTCCTTCGCCGACCTGGTCCACCCCGAGGACATCGGCACCCTGCTGCGGACCTCGGCCGAGGGCGGCCGGGCCGAGCTGCGGCTCGCACGGCGGGACGGGACCTACCTCTGGGTCTCCCTGCGCAACTCGGTGGTCGCCGACACCACCGACGGGCCGCGCTTCCTCCTCACCCACGTCGAGGACATAGAGGAGCGCAAGCGCCACGAGCTGAACCTCGCCCACCGCGCCTCGCACGACGCCCTGACCGGGCTGCCCAACAGCGCCGAGCTGAAGTCCCGCCTCAGCGCCCGTATCTGCGAGCGGCCGAACTCCCCGGCCGCCACCGCGATCGAGGCTCTGGACGCGGCGTACGGGGACGTCGAGTCGTCCCTCACCCACGGCTACCAGGCCGACGGGTACGAGGGGGAGGTCTCGCCCGGCGGCGGGCTCTACGACCACCATGTGCACACGCTCGCCCCCGACGCGGAGCACGACGACGGCACGAAGGGGCTCGCGGTCCTCTTCTGCGACCTCGACGGCTTCAAGTCCATCAACGACCGCTTCGGCCACCACACGGGTGACGCGGTGCTCATAGAGGTCGCGCGGCGGCTGTCCGCCTGTGTCCGGGACGGCGACACGGTCGCGCGGCTCGGAGGTGACGAATTCGTCGTTCTCGCGGACGGCCTTGGGGCGGCGGACGCCGCTGACCTGGCCGTACGTCTGCGCAATGCCATCATTCCGCCCATAAGGGTCGACGGGCGCGCCGTCCGGGTCGGGGCGAGCTTCGGCATCGGCTGGGCCGAGTGCGGGATGAGCGTGGAAGAGGTCCTGCGCTCCGCCGACCAGCGGATGTACGTCGAGAAGCGGTCGCGGGCGAAGGTTCACCGCCGGGCCGGCTGACGTCATGAACACGTGTCCCCCCTACCCCGTACCCGTTCCCGCGAGCCCGCCCGGCCGGTGACCGCAATTCGGGCTGTGCTCCGTTCGAGGTAGGCTCGGCCGGTCGGCGACGGCTGGCGAGATGGTGAGGAGTGACCCAGGGATGACGGCCGGAAACAACGGCGCGAGCAAGCCCGAGGACGACGATCCGTTCGGCTACCTGTACGCGGACGGACAAGCGGCAGGCGCCCAGCCGCCCGGTCAGGGCGGCTACGGCTACCCGGGTCCGGCCGCGCAGCCGGGCGTGCCCAGGACGTCGTACAACCAGGTGCGGACGGTCGGTGAGCGCCAGTACGGGCAGCACCAGGTCCCGCCGCAGCAGGGGTACGGCTACCCGCCCCAGCAGGCTTACGGCCAGCCCGCGCAGCAGTACAACGCGCCGAACCCGCAGTACGCGGCCCCCGAGACCTACCCGGGCGGCGCGACCACCGCGCAGCACGGCTCGGTGCCGGGCGGCGGCGGTTCCGGCGGCCGGGGCGGCCCGAACACCAAGGCGCTGCTGATCGCGGCGGTCGCCGTGGTCGCGGTCGTCCTCATCGGCATCGGCGCCGCGCTGCTCTCGGGCAACGACGGCGACAAGGACAAGAAGAACGAGGCCGTGTCCTCGGAGGGCCCCGCCGACAAGGTCGAGGAGTCCGGCAAGCCGGAGAAGAAGCCCGAGGAGACGCCGAAGCCCGTCGAGCTCCCGAAGCAGGACGCGGCGACGCTGACGCTGGGCGGCTCGGCCTCCCTGGACAGCACGGTCAAGGGCGCCAAGGGTGCCAACGGCAACTACATCAACCTGAACGAGGTCGGCCGGTCGGCCACCTGGACGGTCGATGTGCCGGCGGCCGGTCCGTACACCCTGTACGTGACCTACGGCGTGCCCGGCAAGGACGCGAAGACGACCCTGACGGTCAACGCGCAGGAGCCCCGTGGCATCAACATGAAGAACTTCGCTCGCGCTCCCGAGGGCGACCTGGAGAAGGGCTGGACGAACACGTACGCCTACGTCCAGCTCGACAAGGGCTCCAACACCCTCAGGCTGTCGTGCGAGACGGGCGACGAGTGCGACGCCAACCTCGACCAGCTGGAGCTGAAGTCGGGTCACATCAAGCCGAACGGCTGATCGCGAGCCTCTGCACGCACGTACGTACGCCCTGACCGCCGCTCGAAGGTGGTCAGGGCGTCGGCGTGTGCGGGTGGGTGGTCAGGTCAGGGGGCCGTGGTGTGCGGCTCCACCTTCACCCGCGGCAGCAGCTCCGCGTAGGCCGCCGCGTCGAACTCGCCGGCCGCCGGGGCCAGGACCGTCGCCGTCGACAGGGCCACCGCCCGTGCCAGCCGCTGCGGCCAGTCGAGCCCCTCGACCAGGGCGGACAGCAGGCCGGCCACCGCGGAGTCGCCCGCTCCGGTCGGGTTGCCGCGTAGGGCGGCGGGCGGGGCGGCGCGCCAGGTGCCCTCCGGGGTGTCGGCGAGGACGCCCTCGGGCCCCAGGGAGGCGATCACCGCGTGGGCCCCGCGCCGGCGGGCGTCCCGGGCGGCGCGCAGCGGTTCGCGGAAGCCGGTGAGCTGGGCCAGCTCGTCCGCGTTCGGCTTGACCAGGTCGGGGCGGGCGGCGACGCCCCGGCGCAGGGGTTCGCCGCTGGTGTCCAGGAGCACGGGTACGGAGGCGGCGCGGGCGATCCGGACCAGCTCCGCGTAGGCGCCGACGTGGACGCCGGGCGGCAGGGAGCCGCAGAGCGCCACCGCGTCGGCGGTGCCGACGAGCTCCTCGTACGTCCGCAGGAAGGTGGCCCATTCGGCGGCGCTCACCTGCGGTCCCGGCTCGTTGAGCTGGGTGGTGTCGCGGGTCGAGCGGTCGGTGATCGCGAGGGTGCGGCGGGTGTTCCCGGCGACGGGGACCAGGGCGTCGCGGGGCGGGAGCGGGCCGAGGAGGCCGCGCAGGACGTCTCCGGTCGCGCCGCCGGCGAAGCCGGTGACCACGGTGTCGTGGCCCAGCGCGCCCAGCACCCGGGCGACGTTCAGTCCCTTGCCGCCGGGGCGTTCGGTGACGTCGCAGACGCGGTGGCTGGTGTGCGGGACGAGCGCGTCGACGGTGTACGTCACGTCGAGCGCGCTGTTCAGAGTGACGGTCAGGATCACCTGGTCCGGCACCTCCCTCGATCCGTCGGTCCGTCGGTCCATGGCCCGTGCGCGTGCTTGCGGGTGCATGCCGCGGTCGTGCTTGCGGGCCTGGTGATCATGTCAAAGGGATGGCGGTCGGGCCCAGTCCTCGGGCCCGGCCGCCATCTCTTCGTTACGTGCTCACCGGTCCGGGCCAGGGCCTCAGGCCGTCTTGGGCTCGATGATCCAATCGCCCTTGCGCATGACGCCCGCCAGGACGAAGTCCTCGTCGAGCACCACCAGGTCCGCGTCCTTGCCCGGCTCCAAGGAACCGACCCGGTCGTCCACGCCCAGGAGGCGGGCGGGGTTGGCGGAGATGGACCGTACGACGTCCTCGACGGGGATCCTGTCGATGGTGACGGCCCGGCGGAACGCGGTGTCCAGGGTGAGGGTGGAGCCCGCGATGGAGCCGCCCTCCACCAGCCGGGCCACCCCGTCCCTGACCTCGACGGCGAGCGGGCCGAGCTGGTACTCGCCGTCGCCGAAGCCGGCCGCGTCCATCGCGTCGGTGATCAGCGCGACCCGGCCGGCGCCCTTGTGGCGGTAGGCCAGCTCCAGGGTCGCCGGGTGCAGATGCGTACCGTCGTTGATCAGCTCGACGGTGATCCGGTCGTCCTCCAGGAGGGCGGCGATCGGACCGGGCTCGCGGTGGGCCAGCGGGGGCATCGCGTTGAACAGGTGCGTGGCGACGGTGGCGCCCGCGTCGATCGCCTCGACGGTCTGCTGGTACGTCGCGTCCGTGTGGCCGATCGCGGCGATCACCCCGTGCTCGGCGAGCAGCCGTACGGAGTCGATGCCGCCGGGCAGCTCGGTGGCGAGGGTGAACATCCGGGCGGTGCCGCGGGCCGCGTCCATCAGCTTGCGGACCTCGGCCGGGTCCGGGTCGCGCAGCAGGTCCTCGCTGTGGGCGCCCTTGCGGCAGGGCGAGATGAAGGGGCCCTCGAAGTGGATGCCGGCCAGATCGCCCTGCTCGACGAGCTCGGAGAGGACGCCGGCGCGCCGGGCGAGGAAGTCCATCTCGCCGGTGACCGTGGAGGCGACCAGGGTCGTGGTGCCGTGCTCGCGGTGCGTCCGGATGCCGTGGAGTACCTCGTCCACGGTGCCGGAGGTGAAGGAGGCCCCGCCGCCGCCGTGGTTGTGCATGTCCACGAAGCCGGGGACCACCCAGTGGCCGGTCAGGTCGATGACCCGGGCGTCCTTCGGGGCGGAGTCCGAGATCCGGGTGGACTCGACGGTCACCCGGCCGTCCTCCACGGTCCCGGTGGGAAGGACCACCCGGGCGCCCGCGAGGACCGTGCTGTCTGCTGCGCGTCCGGCCATCAGGCGGAAACCTCCGTGGAGAGTAGATCCCAGGCGAGCAGCCCCGCGCCCAGGCATCCGGCGGTGTCCCCGAGGGCCGCCGGGACGATGTGGGGCAGCTTCTGGAACGTGACGCGTTCCTCGACGGCCGCACGCAGTGGTGTGAACAAGGTTTCCCCGGCCTCGGCGAGACCGCCACCGATGATGAGCGTGCTGGGGTCCAGCAGGGTGAGCGCGGTGACGAGCCCGGCGGCGAGCGCGTCGACCGCGTCCTGCCAGACCGCGACCGCCGCCGGGTCGCCCGACTCGACGGCCTTGGCGCAGTCCGCGGCGTCCGCCTCGGGGTCGCCCGAGGCGGCGGCCCAGGCCCGGGTCACCGCGGAGGCGGAGGCCAGGGTCTCCAGACAGCCGCGTTGGCCGCAGCCGCAGTCCGGCCCGTCGGGGCGGACCACGATGTGGCCGATCTCGCCCGCGCACCCGTGGGCGCCCGCCTCGATCCGGCCCGAGATGCCGATGGCCCCGGCGATCCCGGTGCCCAGCGGCACGAACAGGAAGCGGTCCGCGCCCCGGCCCGCCCCGATGCGGCCCTCGGCGAGCCCTCCGGTGCGGACGTCGTGTCCGAGGGCGACCGGGATCCCGCCGAGGCGTTGGCCGAGCAGGGCGCGCATCGGCACGTCGCGCCAGCCCAGGTTGGCGGCGTAGACCGCGATCCCCTTCTCGGCGTCGACGATGCCGGGCACGGCGACCCCCGCCGCGACGGCGCTCTCGCCGAAGTGCTCCTCGCCGTGGGCGCGCAGATCCGCGGCGAACGCGAGGATCGTCTCGACGACCGCGTCGGCGCCGCGCTTCCGGCCGGTGGCCCGCCGCGCCTCATGGAGCAGCGTGCCGTCGGTTCCGACCAGCGCGGCCTTCATTCCGGTGCCGCCCACATCGAGGGCGATGACATGTCTCACGAGAGACAGTTTCGCCCGCCGACCCCTAAAAGGTCTAGTCCACTAGCGTGGTTTGTTGCGCACCCATACAAAATGATGGGCGAGTGAGGCCGGAACGTTTTCTGCCGGAAAGCGACGAAATGGTCATGCGTAACAGAGGCCTGTTCGACCAATGGTCTGGACCAAGATACGGGTTCGGCGCCCCGACTGCCAGGCGACGTAAGCCAGTTGTGGCCCCCGGGGTCCGTATACGTTGCCGAAGCGATACGCCGGTGGTGTAGACCTCCCCTCCGTCGTGGGGGAAAATCGCAGTTCATCCGGACGGTGGCAGGACGGGTGGCGGCGCCGTGGCCGACCGACGAGAGGTCCGCACAGCGACGCTGCGCCACCGTCCGTGACCAGGTGGATCAACGAGGATGGGCGAGGCTGTGCAGCGGCGCTTTACGGTTCTGACCGCGGTGGTGGCCGCGCTGGGTATGACGGCAACGTTGTCGGGCTGCGGGGGTGACAGCGGCTCGGGCGACGTCACCCTCACGCTGGTCGCCGCCGACTACGGCAACAGTGCGGCCAACAGCTCCGAGAAGTACTGGAGCGGTGTCGCGGCGGGCTTCGAGAAGGAGCACCCCGGCATCAAGGTCGACGTCAACGTCTACTCCTGGAAGGACGTCGACCGCAAGGTCGCCGAGATGGTGAAGGCGGGCAAGGCCCCCGACATCGCCCAGATCGGCGCCTACGCCGACTTCGCCAAGGACGGCAAGCTCTACAGCGCCGACCAGATGCTCTCCATCCGTACCCAGGCGAACTTCCTGCCCACCCTCACCGACGCGGGCAAGGTCGACGGCACGCTGTACGGGCTCCCGTTCGTCGCCAGTACCCGGCTGCTCTTCTACAACGAGAAGCTCTTCGGCCAGGCGGGCCTGGACGCCCCCGAGACCTGGGACGACATCCAGAAGGACGCCACCGCGCTCAAGGCGAAGGGCGTCAAGTACCCCTTCGCCCTGCCGCTCGGCCAGGAGGAGTCCCAGGCGGAGACCCTGATGTGGCTGCTCAGCAACAGCGGCGGTTACGTCGACGACGTCGGCCTGTACGACATCGACTCGGCCCAGAACATCGCCACGTTCAGCTGGCTGAGGGACAACCTCGTCGGCAAGGGCCTCACCGGCCCCGTCGAGCCGGGCAAGCTGGACCGGGCGAAGGCCTTCGAGGCGTTCACCAAGGGCGAGGTCGGCATGCTGAACGGCCACCCCACGCTGATGGAGGAGGCCGAGGCCAAGGGCGTCAAGGTCGGCATGGTGCCGCTGCCCGGCGCCGAGGGGCCGACCAAGGGCTCGATGGGCGTCGCCGACTGGATGATGGGCTTCAAGCAGAACGGCAACCGCAAGGCGATCGGCGAGTTCTTCGACTACGCCTACTCCGACGAGAACGTGCTCGCCTTCGCCGACGAGTACGACCTGCTCCCGGTGACCGGCAGCGCGTCCGCCGAGATGGAGACCGACGCCAAGCACGCCAAGCTCCGCGAGTTCCTGGCGGCGCTGCCCAACTCCCAGCTGCCCCCCTTCGGCAAGACGTCCTGGGCGACGGTGAGCGAGTCGATCAAGACGAACATCGGCGAGGCGGTCGCGCCCGGCGGCAGCCCGGAGCGGGTGCTCGGGGCGATAGCCGCGGCGGCGGCGAAGGCGGAGAGCGCGGAGTAGGCGGGCGCGGTTAGGTTGGTCGTATGACCGCTTCCGACGCCGAGCCCGAGCCTGCCGCCCCGGGGCTGTCCGACCGTGACCGTGCTCTGCTCGCGCTGGAGCGGAGGTCCTGGGCGGGGCCCGGGGCGAAGGAGCGGGCGATCCGGGAGGAGCTGGGCATCTCCCCGGTCCGCTACTTCCAGCTCCTGAACGCGCTGATCGAGGACGAGCGGGCGCTGCGGGAGGACCCGGTGACGGTGAACCGCCTGCGCCGGCTGCGGGCGGCGAGGCGTGAGCGGCGCTGAGCTACCGGGGCGGAGCCCCGGGTGGGCCTGGGCCGCGTGTTCGGCCGTACCCCGCTAGGCTCAACCCCATGGGCAGCCACTCCGTACAGCCGCCGATCCCGACACCGACCACCCCGGCCGGCCGCGAGGGCCTGGACGCCGTCCTCGCCCGCCCCGACCGCGCGGTCATCGCCCTCGACTTCGACGGCACGCTCGCCGACATCGTCCCCGACCCCGAACGCGCCCGCGCCCACCCCGGCGCCGTGGACGCGCTCGCCGCACTCGCGCCCAAGGTCGCCTCGGTCGCCGTGATCACCGGGCGCCCCGCAGGCGTCGCCGTCCGCTACGGCGGCTTCGCGGGCGTCCCCGGCCTCGACCACCTCGTGGTCCTCGGCCACTACGGCGCCGAGCGCTGGGACGCCGTCACCGGCACCGTGAACGCCCCGGCCCCGCACCCCGGAGTGGCCGCGGCGCGGGCCGAACTCCCCGGCGTACTGCACGAGTCCGGCTCCGGGCACGGCACCTGGATCGAGGAGAAGGGGCAGGCCGTCGCCGTCCACACCCGCCGCGCCGACGACCCGCAGGCGGCCTTCGAGACCCTGCGCGGCCCCCTCGGCGAGCTGGCCGCCCGTCACGGGCTGATCCTCGAACCAGGCCGCCAGGTCCTGGAGTTGCGCCCGCCGGGCATGGACAAGGGCGTCGCCCTGGCCACGTACGTCGCCGAGGTCGACGCGGAGTCCGTCCTGTACGCGGGCGACGACCTCGGGGACCTCGCCGCCTTCGCCACCGTGGAGAAGCTGCGCGGCGCCGGCCCGGACGGCATCCCGGGGCTGCTGGTGTGCAGCGGCAGCGCCGAGGTGCCCGAACTGGCCGAGCGCGCCGACCTGTTGGTCCCGGGTCCGGCCGCCGTGGTCGACTTCCTGGCGGCCCTGGCGCACCGTCTCTGAAAGCCCCTCACTCCTGCCGCAGCGCCTCCAGCTGGTCCAGGAACCACTGCTGCGGCGGGAGCGCCGTCGCCGCCTCCGCCAGCCGCTTCGTGCGGCCGGTCCGCTCCTCGGCGCTCATCGACAGGGCCTCGTGCAGCGCCTCCGCCGTGCCCACCACGTCGTACGGGTTCACCACGATCGCGTCCTCGCCCAGCTCCTCGTACGCCCCCGCCTCCCGCGACAGCACCAGCGCGCAGCCGTGGTCGGAGACGACGGGGACCTCCTTGGCGACCAGGTTCATGCCGTCGCGGATCGGGTTGACCAGCGCCACGTCCGCCAGCCGGTACGCGGCGAGCGAGCGGGCGAAGTCGTCCTTCACGTGGAGGACCACCGGCGTCCAACTCTCCGTGCCGTAGGCCCCGTTGATCTCGGTCGCCAGGGACTGCACCGCCGCCGTGTAGTCCCGGTAGACCGCGAGGTCCTGGCGGGAGGGGTAGGCGAAGGCGACGTGGACCACGCGCTCGCGCCACTCGGGGTGGGCGTCCAGCAGGGCCCGGTACGCGTGCAGGCCGCGCACGATGTTCTTGGACAGCTCGGTGCGGTCCACCCGCACGATCGTCTTCCTGCCCTCGCCCACCTGCTCCCGCAGCGCCTCCATGCGCTCGTCGACGTCCGCCTCCTGCGAGCGCCGCCGCAGGAAGTCCGCGTCCGCCCCGAGCCCGTGCACCCCGATCCTGGTCCGGCCCGTCCCGCCGAGGATCTCCGTACAGCAGCTGATGAACGCGTCCGCCCAGCGCCGGGTCAGGAACGCGGCCCGGTCCGCACCGAGGATGCCGCGCAGCAGCTGCTCGCCGATGTCGTCGGGGAGCAGCCGGAAGTAGTCCACGGGGGCCCACGGGGTGTGCGAGAAGTGGCCGATCCTCAGGTCCGGGCGCAGCTCGCGGAGCATGCCGGGGACCAGGGCCAGGTGGTAGTCCTGAACCAGCACCGCCGCCCCGGTCCCCGCCTCCTCGGCGAGCGCCTGGGCGAAGGCCCGGTTGTACGTCTCGTACGAGGCCCACCGGCGCCGGAACTCCGCGTCGAAGACCGGCTCCACGGGCGTCTGGTAGAGCAGGTGGTGGACGAACCACAGCACGGAGTTCGCGATGCCGTTGTACGCGTCGGCGTGGACCTCGGCGTCGATGTCGAGCATCCGTACGCCCGGCTCACCGACCCCGCGCCGCACCGCCTCCCGGTCACCGTCGCCGAGGGCCGCGCAGACCCACAGCTTGTCGTCCACTGCGCTCAGCCCGGAGACGAGCCCGCCCCCGCCGCGCTTGGCGTCGAGCGTCCCGTCCTCGCCGAGCGTGTACGTGATCGGGCCGCGGTTGGACGCGACGAGGACCTGGGCGGTGGACGGGGCGGGGGAGGGTGTTGCGTGCTCGGAGACCATGTAGCGGAACCTAGCCCGTTCGGGAAGCCCCCAAACGCCTCGGAGCCTCACGCGCCCACGACGCCCGCGTGCGCCTCGGAGCCGCCGGAGCCCCCCCGCGCCTCACGCCGCCCACCGTTGCGCGTACTCCTCGACCTCCCGCATCGGCGGCCGCTCCTCCGTGTCCACCGCATGGGTGCGCGGCACGAACCCCTCCTCGCCCCGCTCGAACTGCGTCAGCGCCGGCCGCACCAGATGGCCCCGGGAGAGCCGCAGCTGCGCCGTGCGGTAGATCGCCGCCGCCATCCGGCCCAGCGCCTGCCCGTCCTGGTGGCGGTGGCGCCGCACCCCGACGTCGACCTGGCCCAGCGCGTCCAGGCCCACGGTGTGCAGCGCGTCGACGAGGAGCCCCAGCTCCACCCCGTAACCGACCGGGAACGGCAGCCGCTCCAGCAGGGACCGCCGGACCGCGTACTCGCCGCCCAGCGGCTGCACGAATCCGGCCAGCTGCGGCCAGTGCAGATTGAGCAGGGGACGTGCCACCAGTTCGGTGACGCGGCCGCCCTGACCTGCGGTGTCGCCGAGCGGGCGGTCGTACATCGCCTTGACGAACTGCACGGCGGGGTCGGTGAGCAGCGGCCCGACCGTGCCAGAGACGAAGTCCGCGGAGAAGTCCTTGAGGTCGGCGTCGACGAAGCAGACGATCTCGCCGCTGGTCACCAGGAGCGACCGCCAGAGCACCTCGCCCTTGCCGGGCAGGGCCGGGATCCGGGGCAGGATCGCGTCCCGGTGGACCACCCGGGCGCCCGCCGCGCGGGCGACGGCGGCGGTGGCGTCGGTGGAACCGGAGTCGATCACGACCAACTCGTCGACCAGCCGGACCTTCTCCATCAGCTCGCGCCGGATCGTCGCCACGATCGCCCCGACCGTGGCCTCCTCGTTCAGCGCGGGCAGCACCACGCTCACCGACGTACGGTGAGGATCGGCGGCCCGTGCGTCGGTGAGCCGGTTCAACGGGCGGTCGGCGGACGACCAGGAACGCCTGGCCAGCCAGCGTTCCACCTCTTCGAGCACGGTCGGCACTCCTCGCATGTGATCCATCTCGCCGTTCGGACGACTATCTCAGCAGTCCGGTCCTTCGGTTACAGTCTTGAACAACGCGGATGACCGTCGCATGTCGGGGTCCGTCCGCACACAAACGCCTGGATCGAAGATCCAGTGCCATAGAGCTCATCCAGAGGGACTGAGGGAACGGCCCGTTGAAGTCCCGGCAACCCTCCTACCGACCGCGAGGTCACGGTGGGGAAGGTGCCAATTCCGTCTTGTGGCGAAATGCGCTGCAAGGAAGATGAGGAGAGAGGGCCTCCGCCATCATGGCTGTTCAGACCATCGCAGGTAATGCCACCACCGCTTCCGTGGACCTCGGTCCCGCCGTGGCGCTTTCCTGCCGCGAATGCGGTGAGCGTTTCGAGCTCGGCCCCCTTTTCGCCTGCGCGTCCTGTTTCGGACCCCTGGAAGTCGCGTACGACCTGCCCACCGGCTCCCCCGAGGAACTGCGCAAGCGCATCGAGGCCGGACCGGACAACATCTGGCGCTATGCCCCGCTGCTGCCGGTTCCCGCCGATGTCGCGGAGAAGCCCAATATCAACCCCGGTTTCACCAAGCTGGTCAAGGCCGACAACCTCGCCCGTGAGCTGGGCGTCACCGGCGGTCTGTACGTGAAGGACGACTCCGGCAATCCGACGCACTCCTTCAAGGACCGCGTCGTCGCGATCGCCGTCGAGGCCGCCCGCGCCTTCGGTTTCACCACCCTCTCCTGCTCCTCCACGGGCAACCTGGCCGGTGCCGTCGGCGCCGCCGCCGCCCGCGCCGGACTGCGCTCCTGCGTCTTCATCCCGCACGACCTGGAGCAGGGCAAGGTCGTCATGGCCGCTGTGTACGGCGGTGAGCTGGTCGGCATCGAGGGCAACTACGACGACGTCAACCGCTTCTGCTCCGAGCTCATCGGCGACCCGCTCGGCGAGGGCTGGGGCTTCGTCAACGTCAACCTGCGCCCGTACTACGGCGAGGGCTCCAAGACCCTGGCGTACGAGATCTGCGAGCAGCTCGGCTGGCGGCTGCCCGACCAGATCGTCATCCCGATCGCGTCCGGTTCCCAGCTGACGAAGATCGACAAGGGGTTCCAGGAGCTGATCAAGCTCGGCCTGGTCGAGGACCGGCCGTACAGGATCTTCGGCGCCCAGGCCGAGGGCTGCTCCCCGGTCTCCGCCGCCTTCAAGGCCGGGCACGACGTGGTCCGCCCCCAGAAGCCGAACACCATCGCCAAGTCCCTGGCCATCGGCAACCCGGCGGACGGCCCGTACGTCCTCGACATCGCCCGCCGCACGGGCGGTGCGGTGGAGGACGTGAACGACGAGCAGGTCGTCGACGCGATCAAGCTGCTGGCCCGCACCGAGGGCATCTTCGGCGAGACGGCGGGCGGCGTGACGGTCGGCGTGACGAGGAAGCTGATCGAGGCCGGCGTCATCGACCCGTCGCTCACCACCGTCGTCCTGAACACCGGTGACGGGCTCAAGACGCTCGACGCGGTCTCCGCGACCTCGCAGGCGACGGCCACCATCAAGCCGAGCCTGGACGCGTTCCGCGCCGCGGGCCTCGCCTCCGACTGACCCCCCCGACCGCAGCAGCCAGAAAGGCGTCCGCCATGAGCGTCAAGGTCCGCATCCCCACCATCCTCCGCACGTACACGGGCGGCCAGGCCGAGGTCACCGCGGAGGGCGCGAAGCTCTCCGAGGTCATCGAGTCGCTGGAGAAGGACCACCCGGGCATCGCCGCCCGTGTCCTGGACGACCAGGGCAAGCTGCGCCGCTTCGTCAACGTGTACGTCGACGACGACGACGTGCGCTTCGAGGGCGGCCTGGACGCGGCCACGCCCGACGGCGCCGGCATCTCGATCATCCCGGCCGTGGCCGGCGGCTGCTGATCCGACGGCCCTCGGCTGAACAACGGTTGCCCTCTCCGCGACACAAAGCGGAGGGGGCAATTCTGCATGGTTGAGCACGGTAGAGTTGGGGAAGCCCCCTTCGCTGCGCGTGCCGCCCGCATATGAGAATGCGCCCGGCCCCGATGAGAAGCAGCCAAAGTGCGTGAACCTCTTGAGGCATAAGTGGCCTTTGCCTGGCCCGACTTGCCCGCAAATTTCAGCAATCCCGCATATTCGGGCGTTCACCTGTGCCCAGAATTCTCGTCCGATTGACCTGTTGCAGAGGGCAGTTGGGCGGATACATTCGGCCGCGGTCGACGCGCTGCGGCGCCGCGCACCCTCTCCTGTCGGAGGGTGAGTTCCGACCCGGGTCCGCGAAGTGCGGTCCCGTGCAAGGGCCAGTTATAGGGGAGTTAGGCATGGCTCAGGGCACCGTCAAGTGGTTCAACGCGGAGAAGGGGTACGGCTTCATCGCGGTCGACGGTGGTGCGGATGTTTTCGTCCACTACAGCGCGATCCAGATGGACGGGTACCGCACCCTCGAAGAGGGTCAGCGAGTTGAATTCGAGATCTCGCAGGGCCAGAAGGGGCCCCAGGCCGACATGGTCAAGCTCGCCGTCGGCTGAAGCTCGGCGCTGCCGTCCGACACCACTACTCACGCGCGTAGGGCCCGACCCCGGATCAGGGGGTCGGGCCCTACGCGCGTCCCGGGACCGTATGGCGGGCCCTGGCCTGAGGCGCTTGCACTCTCGGGGGTCGAGTGCTAATCATTGGCGTTAGCACTCTCCAGGTGAGAGTGACAGAAACTTGGACCGGGCCGGTGAGGCCCGCAGGCGCGGTGGGGCAAGGAACCACCACGCAGGCAGGCCGTCCGTCGCGGGCGCCTCTCGGTCCGGAGAATCCACCCCTGTCCGGGAGGACCACTTCACATGGCCAAGATCATCGCGTTCGACGAGGAGGCACGGCGCGGTCTCGAGCGCGGGATGAACCAGCTCGCCGACGCCGTCAAGGTCACCCTCGGCCCCAAGGGCCGTAACGTCGTCCTCGAGAAGAAGTGGGGCGCGCCCACGATCACCAACGATGGTGTTTCCATCGCCAAGGAGATCGAGCTCGAGGACCCGTACGAGAAGATCGGTGCGGAGCTGGTCAAGGAGGTCGCCAAGAAGACGGACGACGTCGCCGGTGACGGTACGACCACCGCCACCGTTCTCGCCCAGGCTCTCGTCCGCGAGGGTCTGCGCAACGTCGCCGCAGGCGCCAACCCGATGGCCCTCAAGCGGGGCATCGAGAAGGCCGTCGAGGCCGTCTCCGCCGCTCTGCTGGAGCAGGCCAAGGACGTGGAGACCAAGGAGCAGATCGCTTCGACCGCCTCCATCTCCGCCGCCGACACCGAGATCGGCGCCAAGATCGCCGAGGCGATGGACAAGGTCGGCAAGGAAGGCGTCATCACCGTCGAGGAGTCCCAGACCTTCGGTCTGGAGCTCGAGCTCACGGAGGGTATGCGCTTCGACAAGGGCTACATCTCGGCCTACTTCGCGACCGACATGGAACGTATGGAGGCGTCGCTCGACGACCCGTACATCCTGATCGTCAACTCGAAGATCGCCAGCGTCAAGGACCTGATCCCGCTGCTGGAGAAGGTCATGCAGTCGGGCAAGCCGCTGCTGATCATCGCCGAGGACGTCGAGGGCGAGGCGCTCTCCACCCTGGTCGTCAACAAGATCAAGGGCACGTTCAAGTCCGTCGCCGTCAAGGCTCCGGGCTTCGGTGACCGCCGCAAGGCCATGCTCGCGGACATCGCCATCCTCACCGGTGGCACCGTGATCTCCGAGGAGGTCGGTCTCAAGCTGGAGAACGCCGGCCTGGACCTGCTCGGCCGTGCCCGCAAGGTCGTCATCACCAAGGACGAGACCACGATCGTCGACGGTGCCGGTGACAGCGAGCAGGTGCAGGGTCGCGTCAAGCAGATCCGCGCCGAGATCGAGAACTCCGACTCGGACTACGACCGCGAGAAGCTCCAGGAGCGCCTCGCGAAGCTGGCCGGCGGCGTGGCCGTCATCAAGGCCGGCGCCGCCACCGAGGTGGAGCTCAAGGAGCGCAAGCACCGCATCGAGGACGCGGTGCGCAACGCCAAGGCCGCCGTCGAGGAGGGCATCGTCGCCGGTGGTGGCGTGGCTCTGCTCCAGGCCTCGGCCGTCTTCGACAAGCTCGACCTCACGGGCGACGAGGCGACCGGCGCCAACGCCGTGAAGCTCGCCCTGGAGGCCCCGCTCAAGCAGATCGCCGTCAACGGTGGTCTCGAGGGTGGCGTCGTCGTCGAGAAGGTCCGCAACCTGCCGATCGGTCACGGCCTCAACGCCGCGACCGGCGAGTACGTGGACATGATCGCCGAGGGCATCATCGACCCGGCGAAGGTCACGCGCTCCGCTCTGCAGAACGCCGCCTCCATCGCCGCGCTGTTCCTCACCACCGAGGCCGTCATCGCCGACAAGCCCGAGAAGGCCGGCGCGGCCGCCCCGGGCGGCATGCCGGGCGGTGACATGGACTTCTGACCGGCCCTGCCGATCGAAGCTCCACGTACGTCCCACAGGGGCGGTACCTCCCTCACCGGAGGTGCCGCCCCTGTGGCGTCGGCGCTGAAGCAAACCGGAACAACGGGTGCGGGGGCAGGGCGTACGCGAACGGGGGCGGCGATGGGGTGGGGCAGGCACAGGGGCGGACACCGGGCGGCGCGCGGGGGCGCGGGCGGCGGTTGAGCCCACGACGGAAGGACCGACCCCGAGGCGATCACCGCGCCCCAGGTGTTCTACGGCGGACGCTGGTACGCGCACTCGGGGACGGTCGTCGGCTACGACATGATCCCGTTCCTGCTGGGCGCCGGACCGGCGGCCCTGCGGCGGTAACGACGTGCGACAAAGGTCACTGTCCCGGGTGCAAGCGGACGGCGGTCAGGGCTGTGCGGCGTGCTCCGCGACGCTCCGATGCCGGTGCACTGACCAGGGCAGCCGCGGGGCGGCAGGGGCATCGCGGTGGCGACGCCCCTCGGAGGCCGGGGCGCACGGTACTGGAACTGTCTGCCGGTCGTTAAACTGCCGTTCGGTAGAAGGACGGCTTCGGGCTATCCTTCGGCGTGCTGAAGCACGCCGGCCAGGCGAGTGGGCGGTGGGTGGGAAGCGGCGGATGTCCCTGACCGGGCAGAGGTATTGCACTCAGGTCACGACTGGCTCCCCCTGGCTTCCCGACGGTAGAGAGGAAAGAATGTGACTGTTCGTTCATTCGCACGCAGAATGGGCCCGCGAGTACAACGCAAGGCCGCGGAACAGTCATGGCGGATGCGTTCGGCGCGCAACCGGCGGAGGGCCGTCAGCGACCAGCCCGATGTCCGCAGAGTCCTGGTGAACGGCCAGGAGCTGTACGGGCGCGTCGTGCAGGGATTCTCGGCCGCCGACGCGGCTGCGCAGAACCTGGCGATCGCCACCCGCGCGCTTGAGCGGGCGGGTGTCTCCTACTTCCTCGTCCCCGGCATCTCCAAGGTCCGCTACACCATCGGCGTCAACGAAGCGGACCGCGGTCGCTTCCACGACGCGATGGAGGAGGAGTACGCCGGGAAGGCGGTCTTCATCGGGCAGCCGACGGTGGGGCGCCTCCTGAAGCGGCCCGCTCTGTATCTCGACGGCAGGCTGCCGTCGGTCCTCCGGGCGGTCTCGGTGCTGCGGGTGGGCGAGATCCACCTCGGGCCTTCGGGCCAGGTGCTCGGTGGACCCGAGATCGGGTGCGACGTCGAGTTCTGGAAGAGCGGGGCCGACCTCATCGCCGGGCCGAACGGGGAGCAAGAGCTGGCCAAGATCCAGCCGCAGGCCTCCGCGGACATCTTCAGCCAGTCGCTGGTCGCGCCGCGACGCAACCGGGTCGCGGAGGTGCTTCCCAACTCCGAGCAGGAACTGGCGAGCCGTCGGGTCGGCGACCGGGACATACCGACGTTCGCGCCGTTCGCCGTCCCCACGATCGGCGACGTGACGTTCCCCGTCGACGTCGTGTACACCTGGGTGGACGGTGAAGAGCCGACCATGCGCGAGAAGCGGGCAAGGTACAAGGGCCAAGGCACCGCCGAGATCCTGGACAAGGAAGTCAACGCTTCCCGCTACACCAGCCACGACGAGCTCAAGTACTCACTGCGCTCGTTGCAGATGTACGCGCCCTTCGTGCGCAACGTCTACATCGTCACCGACGGGCAGACGCCGAGTTGGCTCGACCCGGACGCGGATGGCATCACCGTCGTCGATCACCGGGACATCTTCCCCGAAGACGTCCTCCCGGTGTTCAACTCCCACGCCATCGAGACCAGGCTGCACCACATCCCGGGCATCTCCGACCACTATCTCTACTTCAACGACGACGTGTTCGTGGGTCGCCCCGTCACGCCCGAGGCCTTCTTCCACCCCAGTGGTGTGATGAGGGTTCCGGTGTCGCCGCTGAAGATCGGTGTCGGCAAGCCGCACGCCGAAGAGACGGCGACGAACTCCGCGAGCAAGAACGTGCGCCGACTGCTGATGGAGAAGTTCGGAGCGCTCACCACGAACAACTTCATGCACACGCCTCTTCCCCAGCAGCGCAAGACGCTGCTGGAACTGGAGGAGATGTTCTCCGAGGACATCGCCCGGACGACCGCGTCGCGCTTCCGCTCGCCCCAGGACGTGGCGCTCACCGCGCCCCTCCTGTACCAGTACGCGCTGATCACCGGGAAGGGCATTCCCGGCAAGTTCAGCTTCCGGTACGTGAACATCAGCCGAGAGGACGCGGACAAGAGGCTGGCCGGCCTTCTCGCGACGCGTCGGTTCAACTTCTTCTGCCTCAACGACGTCGATGTCTCTCCGGACCAGCGCGAAGAAGTCAGCATGCGCATGGACAGTTTCCTCGAGCAGTATTTCCCGTTTCCCAGTTCATTCGAAAGGCGACCTGATGGAACGCGGGAATGAGTCTCATACGCAGTACGGCCTCACGCGCCTGGCGCGTAGGCACACGGGCTGCCCGCAAGGTTGAGAGGGGGGCGCTCGCGCCGATCTGGCGCATTCGGGTCTCCCGGCGGCGAGCCGCGCTGCGACGGGTTCGTCCCGACGTGGTCCCCGTCGTCGTGGGGCGACTCCATGTTCTCGGCGCGCCGGCGAGAAGCTATGTCTCCACCGATGCTGCGGCTCAGTCGCTGAAGCTCGTCTCGGACGTGCTGGAGGCAGCCGGCATTCCCTACTTCCTGGTGCCGGGCCGCGACTGGCTGCGGCACGTGGTCGGTGTGGAGAGGAAGTACCGGTCGGCCTTCCTGGACGCAGCGACCCGGGAGCTGTCCGGGACGCCTGTCTACCTCGGAGCCGTGGACCAGGGTGACAGCCTGTCCGTTGCCGGACACTGTGCGGACGGCCGGCTGCCCCAGGCTGTCCGGGAGGCCGAGGTGCTCCGTATGGGCGTGATCCACCTCGGCCCGCAAGGCCAGGTGCTGGGCGGGTTCGCGGACGGCTGCGACATCGAGTTCTGGCAGCAGGGCGAGGAAGCCGGCGGCTCCCCCGGCGACGACGGGAAGCTGTGGTTCAGCGTCCCGGGCAGCGAGCTCACGGACACGTTTCCGGAGTCGTTGGTCGCGCCTCGCCTCAACCGCATATCAGAGGTGGTCCCGTCGGAGGCTCAGAAGCCGGCGACGGCCACCGTGGGCGGCTTGCAGATACCGACGTTCCAGCCGTTCGCCCAGCGGACCGTGGAAGAGGTCTCCTTCGCCGTAGACGCGGTCTACACCTGGGTCGACGGCAACGAGCCGGAGCTGGCCGCCAAGCGGGAGGCCTACCGGGAAGGCTCGTCCGCCATCGCCGGCCGCGAAGTCGGGATGTCCCGCTACACCGACAGCGACGAGTTGCGGTACTCCCTTCGGTCGCTCGAGATGAACGCCAGCTTCATTCGTCACGTGTATCTGGTGACGGACGGTCAGACGCCGTCCTGGCTCGATGTGAACGCCCCCGGTCTCACGGTCGTCGACCACCGGGACATACTCCCGGCGTCGGCGCTCCCGGTGTTCAACTCGCATGCCATCGAGACCTGTTTGTACCGGATAGACGGGCTCTCCGAGGACTATCTGTATCTCAACGACGACGTGTTCTTCGGCCGGCCCGTGCGCGCCGAGCACTTCTTCCACGGCAACGGCATCGCCCGTATTCCGTTCTCCCCGTACAAGCTGGGTCTCGGCCTCCCGCACAGTACTGAGCCGGCCCCGAACTCCGCGGGCAAGAACGTGCGTCGGGTCATCCAGAAACAACACGACAGGTTCATCACGAACAAGTTCCTGCACACTCCGCACCCTCAGTCGCGCGCGGTCATGCGGGAGATGGTGGAAGCGGGCTTCCCTGAGCTCGAACGCACGATGCACTCGCGGTTCCGCTCGACGGCGGACGTCGCGGTGGCCGCGACATTCCACCACCACTGGGCGATCCTCACCGGGCGGGCCGTTCCCGGCGACTACTCCTTCCGGTACGTCGACGTCGGCAGGCCGGACCTGCACGAGAGGCTCGCGCGACTGAGGAAGCGCAACGATGTCGACTTCTTCTGCCTCAACGATGTAGACACGGCTGTCGCAGCCCGGGACTCGATCCGGCGGGCCGTGGACGGCTTCCTGGAGTGGAAGTTCCCCTTCCCGAGCCGCTTCGAGCGATCGTGACGTCTCCGCCGACGCTTGAGAACGCCTTACGCCTTGAGCACGCCCGACGCCTCAGGGCGTCCGGCCTCGGTTAGCAAGCCCGGCTGCCGTCGATCGGCAGTAGGGCTTGGCCGAATGATTACTTATAACGTTCATTCCTGTACGGCAGTGCTCTCTCGCGTGCATGCCGGTTTCCGGTGGAGCGCACGGGCCCGGTGGGATACGGCCGCTGCGGGAGCCGTGGGAGGGCGTGCGGCCCTGGTTCCTTCGTCCTGTCGCCGCCGGTTCGATTTCCTGGCAGCTCACTGCCTTGTACGAGGGACACGGGCAGGCATTGGTCCAGTGCACTGAGCCGGGCTGCGGCGTCGGTGCGCGACTACCCATGCTGACCGACCGGTACCTCCATAGGGCGGCCGGCGGTCGCGGACGCGCCCTTCCCACTCGCGCTATCCAGCCAACTTCGCACGGTAAGTCGGAATCACGCGTACCGGCCCGGCAGCGGGACATGATGGCCCTGGTGTTCACCCGGTGAACACCAGTCGCATGAATAACTCCAGTTATGCAGCCGCCAGTCGGGCATAACGGTCGTCAACCGCACAGGAGGGAAGGTGTCATGAAGCAGCAGAAGAAGGCTTACGTGAAGCCGTCGCTGTTCAAGCAGGGCGACTTCTCGAAGAAGACCGCCGGTTACTTCTACGGCTCGTACAAGGAGTACTGGGTCCGGCGCATCATCTGATCCGCCGACCGGTTCCCTGTGCACGGTGTGAGAACGTCCGAAAGGTGAAGATGCCCGGCCTGCTGCGTGACTACTTCGTCGTCCTGCCGGACAGCGTGGCGGGCCACGCGGTGGCCGGGCAGCTTCCCGCCCCGGAAGCGACAGCGCCGAACGGGACTGCGGCGGACGCGACCGCACCGGTGACGACGGCGGTGGTGGGTGACGTCCTGACCGTCGCCCACCCCTCGGGCCGCCCCTGGGTCGTCGCCCGCGCCCTGGTCCGCAAGGTCAGCCACCTCCACCGGGGCGACGACGCCCTCGTGCTCATCGGCCCCGACCGGGTCCCCGAGGCCGTGTTGGCCGGCCTCCTGGAGGGCGCCCGCGACCGGGCCGCCCTGGAACGCCGCCTCGCCCGGCTGCCCGGCCTCCACCATGTGATCGCCCGTCTCTCCGGCGAGACGTGGATCCGCGGTACGGCCTCCGGGCTGCGCCGGATCTACCACGCCCGGCACGCCGAGGCCGGCACCATCGCCTCCGACCGCCCGGCCGTCCTCGCCCGCCTGACCGGTGCGACCCTGGACGACGGCGCGCTCGCCCTGCGCATGCTCGACTTCCTGCCGCACCCCTTGAGCCGGCGCGTCCTGTGGCAGGGCGTGCACGAGACCGGGGCCGGGTACGGACTGGCCCTGCCCGTCGCAGCACCGGGCACGGCCGCCGCCCCCGGCCCTCGTGAGTACCGCTGGTGGGAGCCCCCGCCGCCGGAACTCTCCCTGGCGGACGGCGCCCGAAGGCTCGGGGACGCCGTCGCCGCCTCCGTACGGGCCCATGTCGGCGGCCTGGACCGGATCAGCTGCGAGCTCTCCGGCGGCATGGACTCCACGGCCCTCACCTTCGCCGCCCGCGCGACCGGCCCGGCGGAGCTCTCCCTGCTCACCGTGGCGGCCCGCGACCGCTACAGCGAGGACGAGACGTGGGCGCGGCGGGCGGTGGAGGCGGCACACGGCCATACGGACGCCCCCACCCTGGCCCACCACATCATCCCCGCCGACCACGCCCCCTACTTCTACGCCGACCTGGCCTCCACCGCCGCCGAGCTCAACGACGAACCGCTCCCCGTAGCCCCCGGCCGGGCCCGCGCGCATCTGCTCCTCAGCCGCGCCCACGCCACGGGCTCCCGCTACCACCTCACCGGCTACGGCGGCGACGAGCTCTTCCTGGGCCTGCCCCACGCCTACCAGGACCTCTTCCACGGCAACCCGCTCACCGCCTGGACCCACCTCAGCGGCCTGCGTCACCAGCTCGGCTGGCCCCTCCTCCCGACGCTGAAGGCCCTGCTGAACCGCTCCACCTTCCCCCGCTGGCTCGCGGGCGCGGTCACCACCGAACCCCAGCCCGTCACCCGTACCCCGCTGCTCTCCTGGGGCGTACGGCAATCCCTGCGCCCGTGGTTCACGGACCACGCGAACGCCCTGATCACCGAGGAGTTCCGGGCGGCCGCCGCCGAGCAGGCCGAACCGATCGACCCGTGGCGGGGGCGGCATGTGGACATCGACGCGGTACGGATGGGGGCGCGCCACTTCCAGGCGATGGAGGACATCGGCATGACGATCGGGCTGCCGGTCGCCGCGCCTTTCTACGACGACCGGGTCCTGGAGGCGACCCTCGCCGTCCGCCTGGCGGAGCGCATCAGCCCCTGGCGCTACAAGCCGCTGCTCGTCGAGGCGATGCGCGGGGTGGTGCCGGACGAGCTGCCGGCCCGTACGACGAAGGACCACATGTCCTCCGACGAACACCAGGGCCTACGCGAACACGCCCCGGAACTGGCTGACTTGTGGACGGGATCGCGCCTCGCCGACCACGGCCTGGTGGACGCCCGCCACCTGCTCCGACTGGCGGCCGAACCCTTCTCGCCGGTTTTGGTGGAGCACTCCATCAGCTCCACGGTGGCCGGGGAGACCTGGCTGCGCACGGCCGAGAACGCTTGGCCCACCTCTCCGTCGACCCCCACGACCAGCGAGGCAAGACTGTGAAGCTCAGAAAAGGCATAGCCGTCACGACGACCGAGTACGGAGGCGTCCTGCTCGACGAAAAGGACGGCAGTTACTGGCAGTTGAACGACACCAGCATCATCGTCGTGGAGACTCTTGCCGCCGGCCAGGCCCCGGAGGTGGCCGTGGAGCGGATCGTCGCCGAGTTCGACGTCGAACGCGCGGAGGCGGAGTCGGACGTCGCCCAGCTGACCCGTCAGCTCGTCGAGGCGAAGATCCTGCGCCCATGACCACCGAGATGACGATGCCCCGCCGAGGCGCGGGCCCGGGCGGCCTGCGGCTGCGCGCCGCGATCGCCGCCGCGTTCGTCCTGGCCCGCTTCAAGCCGGGCCGCCTGCGCCGGGTGCTGGCCCGCTGCAGCCGGGGCGCGAGCCCGGCGACGTACGAGGAGACGCTGGAGGCGTACGAGGCGGTCACCGCCACCAGCCGCCGCTGCGCGGGCCGTTACGGCTGCCTGCCCCGTTCGGTGGCCATCGCGCTGGTGTGCCGGATGTCGGGGAGCTGGCCGGACTGGTGCGCGGGGGTCCGGACGGCACCGCCGTTCTCGCCGCATGCTTGGGTGGAGGCGGGGGGCCGCACGGTCGGCGAGCAGGCGGAAGCGGCCGATCTGCGTCCTTTGATGGTGGTGACGGTACGCGAGGGGGTTCCGGGTGAGCGCGGTGGCGGGAACGACGACGGGGGCGGACGGGCTTCCTGAGGAGCCTGAAAGGCATGGGGTGCCTGCGGAGAGTGCATCACCCTCCGAAGCGGGCGCGACCGGCCCCACCCCCCTCCGCCTCCTCCTGACCCGGGTCCGCCCCCACCGCGGCGTACTCATCCGTGCGGGCTCCCTCTCCCTCACCGGGTCCGCGGCCGGGCTCGCGATGCCGCTGATGGCGAAGTACGCGGTCGACGCGTTCGCCGCGGACCGCTCGCCGGTCGCCCCGCTCGTAGCGCTCACCGCACTCGTCCTCGCCGGCGCCTGCCTCTCCGCGTACGGGCGCTACCTCATGGCCCGGACGGGGGAAGGCGTGGTCCTGCGAGCCCGCGACCAACTGGTGGGCCGCATCATGCGGTTGAAGGTCCCGGCGGTGGACCGTCTGACCCCTGGCGACCTGCAATCGAGGGTGACCAGCGACACCACCCTGCTCCGAACGGTCCTCTCCAGCGGTCTGGTCGAGTCGTTCAACAGCGTGCTGATGCTGCTGGGAACAGTCGCGTTCATGGCGTACATGGACGTCACGCTGCTGGGCGTGACACTGGTGGTGATCGTCGGTATCGGAGCCGTGACTGCCTTGCTCATGCCGCGAATCCAGCGCGCGCAGCTACGCGCGCAGGAGTCCGTGGGCGCGATGGGGGCGGCGCTGGACCGGGTGCTCCAGGCGTTCCGGACGGTCAAGGCGAGCGGCGCGGAGGAGCGGGAGACGGCGGCCGTGGCCGAGGCGGCACGGCATGCGCACGACCGGGGCGTCTCGGTGGCGAAGTGGTCCTCGGTCTCCGACGTCACGATGATGATGTCGATCCAACTGGCCTTCCTGGCCGTGCTGGGAGTGGGCGGGGCGAGGGTGGCGTCTGGCTCCCTGGAGGTCTCGTCCCTGATCGCGTTCCTGCTCTACCTCTTCTACCTGATGGGCCCGATCGGCGGCCTGGTCGAGGGCTGGACGGGCCTGCAGAGCGGCCTCGCCGCCGTACGCAGGATCGACGAGGTGGAGTCGCTGCCGGGCGAACCCTCGGAGGGCTTGGGCGAGTTGAAGGAGGGTGGCGGCCCGCTGCGGGTCACCTTCCAGGACGTGACCTTCGGGTACGGGGACGAGCGCGCCCCCGCCCACAAGGGCGTCACGTTCGACGTGCCGGCGGGCGGGCTGGTGGCGCTGGTGGGCCCGTCGGGGGCGGGGAAGTCCACGGTGTTCAGCCTGCTGGAACGGTTCTACGACCACGACGGCGGCACGATCACCGTGGACGGCCGGGACATCCGGGGCTGGCCGCTGACGGAGCTGCGCGCCTCGCTCGCGTACGTGGAACAGGACGCCCCGGTCCTGGCCGGAACCCTGCGCGAGAACCTGCTCTTCGCGGCCCCCGACGCCCCGGCGGACCGGCTGACGGAGGCGGTCGCCCGTACCCGCCTGGACACCCTGGTCGCCCGCCTGCCCGACGGCCTGGACACGGCGGTCGGCCACCGTGGCGTCACCCTCTCCGGCGGCGAACGCCAGCGGATCGCCATCGCCCGTGCCCTGCTGCGCCGCCCGCGCCTGCTCCTCCTGGACGAGGTGACCTCGCAACTGGACGCGGTCAACGAGCAGGCGCTGCGCGACGTCATCCTCGAACTGGCTCAGCAGACGACGGTGTTGGTCATCGCGCACCGCCTGTCCACCGTCCGCCACGCCGACCGCATCGTGGTCCTGGAGGAGGGCCGCGTGCGCACGGCGGGCACGCACGAGGAACTGATCACGTCGGACGACCTCTACCGCGAACTGGCGACCACGCAGCTGGCGGCGGGATGAGCTCAAGCGTCACGGTCTCGGGGGCCGAGGGGGCCAGCTGCTCGAATTCCTCGACGGACATCTGGGCGTGCGGTGCGTGATCGGCGGTGCTGGGGGTCATGGCGTCGCCTCCTCCCCTCCATCGTGCCCTGCCGTTTACGCGGGTGAGCTGCACAGTCATCGGTATGTCCTCTCCGACCGGGGAACCAGCCCCGCTCGGACCACCTTCATCCGCTCACGCACACCAGGCGGCTGTACGGCCCCAGGCGGCCCTACCGGCGGCCCCATCGGCGGCTCCGGGGACGGCCCCCGGCACGGGCGGCAGAGGCCCCCGAGGAGCGCCTCCGGGGCGCCGGGGGCTCCGCACTCGCCGCACTCCAGGGTGCGCAGGACGGTCCGGGGGCCCGGGAGGACCCGTTCCGGCGGGAGCTTGTCGAGCAGGCGCCGCTCGACGAAGCTCGCGGCGCAGTGGACGACGCGCGGCAGGCCGGCGGTGAGCGCGTGCAGCAGCTCCGCCTCCGTCGCGCCCCGCGCGAACCACTCGCTGACCTGCGGTTCCAGGTTCACGCAGGCGGTGTGGGACAGGGACAGTGCCGGGGCCTTCCGCCCCAGGGCGGCGAGCAGGATGAACGCCCGTGAGCGGGTGGGTCGTTGGGGCCGGTCCGGCGGGACGTCGCCCCGGATGTAGGCGTTCCACCACTCGTCCTCGCGTGCGGTGCGCGAGAAGAAGGTGCGGGTCACCCAGAGCATCACCTCGTCGGTGATGACGCACTCGCTGCCGCGCCGCAGATGCCCGGCGGCCTGGAGCCGGTTGAGGGTGGTGCTCAGGGCGCACTGCCCGTACGGGAGGTGCTTGGCCAGCGTCTTCACGGAGATGTCGGAGCCGTCGGGCAGCTGGTCGATGTACGCGGCGACGGCCGCGTCACGGGGGAGCAGGTGGGCGAAGTCGCGCTCACCACGCGGTCGTTCGCCGGGCGCGGAGCGCTTGCCGTACCCGGGCTTGGCCATGGGGTGCGGGGTTGCGGGCGGGGTCGCGTGCGGGGTGAAGGGGGCAGCACTAAGCTGGCTGTCAGCCATGAGGATCGCTGATTCCGATCTTTGTTGGTCAGACCCCTGTCGGTGTTCCATCACCGGCGGGGGTCGTCCTTTTCTTCTCTTGTCCTCCCGAACGCTAAAGCCTGGCGACTGCGCGTCGCAACTCGGTCACAAGCGGTCAACACCGGTCGCAGGGAGGGTGGGTGGGAAAGCTGACCCATCCACCCCATCACTGTTAAGAGCGCTCGGATCTCGCCGCTTGAGCTCCGGGAGGAGCAGGGGCCGACGCTGGTGGGAACGGCTGTGCGGCAGGATCGCGGCATGGCGAACAACAGCTCCTTTGCGCCCTTCGCTCGGGTCACGCTGCCGGAGAAGCGGCTGGGGGTGTGACGGCCGCCCCGGCGGCAGGGGCGGCCGTCAACAGTCGCCGATCCAGATTTCCTCCGGGCGCTGTCGCAAGCGGCTGACAGAGGCGGGTGCGAGGGCCCGAATGCACGGTTTCCTCTTCTCCCAGCTTTCGCGGCCTAGGAAAGTTGGGTTTCCGCTGCGTCGCCCACGTCCACCCAGCCGGGCACCCTTGCGGGTTCCGTGACGACGATCACTCCGATGCCTCGTCGGCGCTGTAGACCGGATGCCCGGCGGCAGGCGTATAGCCGGTGAAGCGAAAGATCCGGGAGCAACTTTTGACCGTCGAGGAGTTCGAAGAGTTCTACGCCCAGGCGGTCGCGCGTCTCACAGGCCAGCTGTACGTGATGACGGGGGACCTCCAGGAGGCGCAGGACGTCGTGCAGGAGGCCTTCGTCAAGGCGTGGGTCCGGCGCGGCCGGCTGGAGCGGGACGGGCAGCCCGAGGCGTGGATCCGTACAGTCGCGTGGCGTCTGGCGGTGAGCCGTTGGCGCTTCCGGCGGCGTTCGGCGGACGCGTGGGGCCGGGGGAGCGGTGCGGCGGAACACGTCGCGCCGCCTGACCCGGACCACGTGATGCTGGTCGACGCGCTCCGGGAGCTGCCCGCCCAGCAGAGGCGGACGTTGACCCTGCACTACCTGTGCGATCTCACGGTGGAGCAGATCGCCAGGGAGACCGGGCTTTCCGCCAGCACGATCAAGACGCATCTGGTCCGCGGACGGGCGGCGCTCGCCCACCGTCTGCAGGACCCCCGCATGGAGGAGGCTCCTGATGTCTGAACCACGGGACCCCTTGGGGCCGGAGGGCTCGCAGGATCCGTTGCGGTCCCTGTTCCGGCAGGCCGGGGACTTCGGGCAGGGCCGCTCCGTGGCGGACCCGGCGGCCAGCATCACCGAACGCGGTATGCGGGCCCAGCGGCGCCGGATGGCCGCGGTCGCGGTGGGGGTGTGCCTGGTCATCGGCGGGGGCGGCGCGGCGGCGATCGGCCTGCTCCCGGTCACACCGAAGCCCGCACCTCCGGCGACGAGCCCGTCGCCCAGCTACCCGTCCCCGGCACCGCCGCCGCCCGCGGGGACGCCGACGGAACCGCCCACGCCCAGCAACACGGTGCCGGGGTCGGAGGGGCCCGCCACGGGGTCGACCGCTCCGCAGGGCCCGCCGACGACGGAGGCGCCGACGATTGCTTCGTCGACATCAACGTCTGCATCGACGCTCGGGGCGACGCCGACGCCCTGACGGCGGGCGGCTGACTCCGCGCCCTCGCCCTCGCCCTCCTCCCACGCCCCGGCGTCTCCACCGGGCGATCTCACACGCCCGGACGTGTCCGAAAGGTGCTTGAGTGTCTACGCTGCCCCCTGAGCTCAGGCCTGCCCCGCTACGGCCGAGGAGCCCTGAGCCCCGGCCCGTAGCACGTGAGTTCCGGCCGGCCGGGAAGCCCGTACCGCACCAGCCCCGGCCCGCGTCACGCGCGCTTCGGGCGGCAGGGTTCGACCGGGCGGTCGCCTGGCTGAGTCCCGCCGACCGCAGGGTGCTCTGGATCTACCTGCTGACCCGCATATCCGTGTGGATCACGGCCCACGGCGCTCGGTGGCTCTTCCCCCGGGGCTCCGATGTGCGGGAGGCGGGGGCGGTCCTCGCGCCGTTCCAGCAGTGGGACGCGAACCACTACCTCGGCATAGCGCGCGACGGCTACTTCCCGGCCGACGCGGGCCCATGGATGGATGGTTGGGACAACAGGGAGGCGTTCTTCCCCGGATTCCCGCTGCTCCTGCGGGCCGTTCACGTCGTCGTCCCGAGCTGGACGGCGGCGGGCCTGCTGATCTCGCTCGTCGCGGGAGCCGTGGCCGTGGTGGCGCTGTCCCGAATAGCCCGCGCGTACGTCCCCGAGGACGCCGACGGCCGACGCACGGCCCTGTTCTTCCTGCTCTCCCCGTGCGCGGTCTTCCTGGCGGTCGGCTACACGGAGGCGCTGTTCCTGGCGTTCGCGCTTCCGGCCTGGCTGGCCGCCCAGCGCCACCGTTGGGCGCTGGCGTGCACGCTGACCGCGCTGGCGACGACGGTACGGGTCAGCGGCCTGTTCCTGGCGGCCGCGATCGTGGTGCTGTTCGTGCTCTCGGTGAGGACCCGGCGCGACTGGCGCGGAGCGGCCTGGCCGGCACTGCCCGCACTGCCGCCGTTGGCGTACAGCTGGTACCTGCACGCGCACACAGGCGACTGGATGGCGTGGAAGCACGCACAGGAGCGGGGCTGGTACCGGGACTTCCACACGCCGTGGGAGGCGTGGACGAACACGTGGAACGCGGCCTTCGACGGCGTACACACGACCGGCTACGCGGCGATGTTCCAGGCGGAGTTGGCGGCGATGGTGGTGGGACTGGCCCTGGTCGCGCTGCTGGCACGCCACCGCCGCTGGCCCGAGGCGGTGTATGTCGCGCTGAGCCTCTGGGCGCTGGGGACGTCGTACTGGTACGTGTCCATCCCGCGCGCCACGCTGCTGTGGTGGCCGCTGTGGATCGGCCTGGCGGCCCTGAGCCTGCGCCGCCCGCGGTTCAGGACGGTGTACTTGTGCGTGGCGGGGCCGGTGAGCGCGCTGGTGGCCCTGGCGTTTCTGACCGGGCGGTGGGCGGGGTGACGGCCTCGCCGCAGCCACCCGCCGCTACAAACGGCCGGTCCGCCGCTGCCGCCCCAGCTGCTTGAAGAGGCTCGCTCGCCTCATCATCCGGGGGCACGGCCCAGTTGACTCGTCGCCGTGACGAGGGTGGAGGAGATATGGGCCAGGTCGGGGTCTGCGGCGATGAAGAAGGTTTCGACTCCGGCCAGTTCGTGGTTCATCCGGGCCATCGGCATTTCGTAGTCCAGGTCGGGAACGCCACGGACTCCGCGGATGACGACGTCGATTCCGGCTCGGCCGCAGTAGTCGACCAGCAGGCCGCCGGTGTGGGAGTCGACCGTGACGTTGCTCAGGTCGGTCGCTGCCGCGCGGAGCCGGTCCAGCCGTTCCGGGACGGGGAAGCGGCCGGCCTTGTTCGCATTGAACATCACGCACACGACGACCTCGTCGAACAGGAGGGCGGCGCGGCGGAGTATGTCCTGGTGCCCTTGAGTGACCGGGTCGAAAGATCCTGGGAAGAGGGCTCGCACGGCCAGGAAGAGTAGCAAGCGGCTGCCCCGGTGGTGAGTGCCGGGGTGGCTGTCCCTCAGCCAGTCAGCCAGCCAGTCAGCCAGTCGGCGACTCGGCGAGATCGACGCGATGGGGCCATCCCTGCACGCGCGGGGACCACATCAGCTCCAGCATCTTGCGCAGGAACCGGATGGGAACAACCCCGCACGCGCGAGGGCAGATGGAGAACTTCGCGTTGAACTTCGCGGCCTCGGGGGACAACCCGGTGCTGGGATCACGGAACTCAGGTCTCCCCGAGGCCTTCAGGGGCCCCAGAGCTCAGCGCACGTCGCTGACGAACGCCGACCAGGCGGAGGACCCGAAGATGACGGCCGGCCCCTCCGGCCCCTCCGGCCCCTCCGGCCCCTCCGGCCCCTCCGGCCCCTCCGGCCCCTCCGGCCCCTCCGGCCCCTCCGGCCCCACCGGCCCCACCGGCCCCTCCGGCCCCTCCGGCCCCTCCGGCCCCTCCGGCCCCTCCGGCCCCACCGGCCCCACCGGCCGCTTCGAGTCGCGCACGGGGACCAGGCCCGGAAGGTCGTCGGAGGTCGGCCGGTGACCGGGCCCGGTGTCCTGGCCGGATGCGGGACGAGGCGGGGCCTGTACGTGATCGACGTGGTCGGCCGCCCGCCTCGCTGCTTGGTCTAGACCATACGGACGAGGGTCGGGAGGTCGTCAAGGGTCCTGTCCCTCAGCGCCCACGGGAGCCGGCACATTCGCGCCATGTTGCATCGGGGCTGCGGGCGGAGGTGCGGGCGTGCGGATCGTACGGTGGGCGGGGTCTTCGTACGGGGAAGGTGCGGGGCCCGATCTCCGGCCCGCAGGTCCGGTGGGCTCCTGGCCGGTCCGCCGCTGGGCAGCCCTGTTACGCCGAGGCCGGACCGCTCGCGACCGCCGGCCCGTGCACCGGCTCGAACTCTCCGTCTTCTTCCAACCATCCGGGGTGCCCTGTCGCCCACAGTGGCCGCCACCCGCCGGTCGGGCGGGCGACCCCGGTGGTTCAGACGGCCGAAAGCACGCTGGTCCATTCCGGGATGGACCGGCCATCGACCGCTGGTGCCTCCGTCGCCGCGCCCGACCCCGACCCCGACCCCAGGCATGCCGCGGGGCCCGGAGCGTGTGCCCCGAGCCCCTGAAGCCTGTGGAACGGTGGGCAACGGTCGTCAGCCTGAGGTCAGTCGCCTCCGGCCCCCGCTTCCCCGCCCCAGCCGCTCAAGCCGTCACCGCTCCAGTCCGCCCCGCGCGATCACGCCCGCGTACCACCGGGCACTGTCCTTCACCGTGCGGCGCTGGGACGCGAAGTCCACGTGGACGATGCCGAAGCGCTTGCTGTAGCCGTACGCCCACTCGAAGTTGTCCAGCAGTGACCACAGGAAGTACCCGCGCACGTCCACCCCCTCCTCGATCGCCCGGTGTACGGCGCCCAGGTGCGCGTCCAGGTACGCCACCCGCTCCGGGTCGTGCACCTGGCCCTCCGGGTCCGCGTAGTCGTCGTACGCCGCCCCGTTCTCGGTCACCAGCAGTGGCAGGCCCGGGAGTTCGTCACGCAGGCGGGTCAGCAGTTCGTACAGGCCGTTCGCGTCCACCGGCCAGTCCATCGCCGTGCGCGGGCCCTCCGCCGGGGTGAACGCCACGTGCTGCTCGGCGCCCGCCCAGGGGGCGGGGGACTCGGACCGGCCCGCCGAGACCACGCTGGGGGAGTAGTAGTTGATGCCCAGCGAGTCGATCGGGGTGGACGTGACCTCCAGGTCGCCGTCCCGCACGAACGACCAGTCCGTCACCGCCACCGTGTCCGCCACCAGGTCCTGTGGCAGCCGCCCGTGGAAGACCGGGTCCAGGAAGATCCTGTTCGCCACCGCGTCGATCCGGCGCACCGCGTCCCGGTCCGCCGGGGTGTCGGTCAGCGGGCGCAGGGCGTGCAGGTTCAGGGTCAGGGAGACCTCGGCCGTGGGCGGGAGGCGGTCGCGCAGGACCCGGGCCGCGCCGCCGTGCGCCAGGTTGAAGTGGTGCGCGGCGCGCAGTGCGGCGAGGTCGCTGGTGCGGCCGGGGGCGTGGACCCCGTTCCCGTACCCCAGAAACGCCCCGCACCAGGGCTCGTTGAGCGTCGTCCACGTGGACACCCGGTCACCCAGCGCCCCGGCCACCAGGCCCGCGTACTCCGCGAACCGGTGCGCGGTGTCCCGCTCCGGCCAGCCGCCCGCGTCCTCCAGCTCCTGCGGCAGGTCCCAGTGGTAGAGCGTCGCGACCGGTCTGATGCCGGCGCCCAGCAGCTCGTCCACCAGGCGGCGGTAGAAGTCCAGGCCGCGCTCCACCGCCGGGCCCCGGCCCGTCGGCTGGACCCGGGGCCAGGAGACGGAGAACCGGTAGTCCGTGACGCCGAGTTCCCGCATCAGCTTCACGTCGTCCGGCATCCGGTGCAGGTGGTCGGCGGCGATGTCACCGGTGTCGCCGTTGCGAACCTTGCCGGGGATGCGGCTGAAGGTGTCCCAGATGGAGGGCGTACGGCCGTCCTCGGTGGCGGCCCCCTCGATCTGGTAGGCGGCGGTGGCCGTGCCCCACCGGAATCCGGCGGGGAAGCGGAGTTCCGTCCGGGTCTCGGGACGGGCGCCTGTGGAGGTCGCCGGGCGGGCATCGACAGCGGTCATGAGACGGACACTCCAGAAGTGAGGGGAGGAGGGGGGAGGACGGAGGCGGGGCGGGGGCGCGGGTCAGCCCTTCACCGCGCCCTGCATGATGCCGCCGACGATCTGCCGGCCCAGCAGGCCGAAGACCAGCAGCACCGGCAGCGTGCCGAGCAGCGTGCCGGCCATGATCACCGACTGGTCGTTGACGTATCCGCCGCCGAGCTGCCGCAGCGCGACCTGCACGGTCGGCTCCTGCGAGGACAGCGCGATGATCGGCCAGAAGAAGTCGTTCCACGCCGTCATGAACGTCAGCATTCCCAGCACCGCCATCCCCGGCCGCGCGATCGGGATCACGATCGACCAGAAGATCCGGGCCGTCGACGCCCCGTCCACGCGGGCCGCCTCGATCAGCTCGTCCGGCAGCGACTGCACCAGGTACTGGCGCATGAAGAAGACGCCGAAGGCCGACACCAGGCCGGGCAGGATGACCGCTTGGAGCTGGTTCACCCACTGGAGTTCGGCGATCAGCATGAAGAGCGGGATCACGCCGAGCTGCGGCGGGATCATCATCGTCCCGATCGTCAGCGTCAGCAGCGCGCCCCGGCCCCGGAACTTCAGCTTGGCGAAGGCGAATCCGGCGAGTGTGCAGCACAGCACCGTGCCGAGCGTGATCGACGACGACACGATCAGCGAGTTCAGCAGCGCCTTGCCGATGTCAGCCTCTTCGAGGACCTGCTCGAAGTTGTCGATCAGGTTCGGGCCGGGCAGCAGGCTCGGCGGCACCTGCGCCAGGTCCGCGTTGGACCGGCTGGCCGCGACGATCGTCCAGTAGAAGGGGAACGCCGAGATGAGCAGGGCGAAGCCGAGGATGACGTACGAGAGCCAGCCGCCCTTCATCGTCCGGCCCGCGCCCCCCCTGCGTACCCGCCTTCCCGGCGGGTCCTGCGGCGGGCGGCCCGTCTCCGGGACCGTCGGTGGTGCGGCGAGCGCGGTCATCGGCCGGCCTCCTTGCGTGAACGGCGGCGCGCGATCAGGGCGTTGACCCCGACGAGCACCACGATCAGGACGAACATCACCCAGGCGATGGCCGCGGCCCGGCCCAGGTGGAAGAAGCCCCAGCCCTGCTCGTACATGTACAGGCCGAGGGTCTGGTACTGGTGCGAGATGCCACCCGAGATCGAACCCTCGAACAGCAGCGGCTCACCGAAGAGTTGGGTCGCCCCGATGGTCGAGATGATGACCGTGAAGATGATCGTCGGGCGCAGGCCGGGCAGTGTCACGTGGATGAACTGGCGCCAGCGCGAAGCCCCGTCCATCTCCGCCGCCTCGTACAGCTCGTGCGGGATCGACTGCATGCCCGCCAGGTAGATCAGCGCGTTGTACCCCGTCCACCGCCAGATCACGATCGTCGACACCGCGATCTGCGAGGCGACCGTGCCCGTCTGCCAGTCCACGGGGTCGAAGCCGGCCAGTCCGATGACGTAGTTGATCAGCCCGAAGTCGCGGCCGAAGAGCTGCGCGAAGACGAGCGTGGCGGCGGCGACGGACGTCGCGTACGGCAGCAGGATCGCCGTCCGGATGAAAGTCCGGCCGCGAAGCTTGTAGTTGAGCAGGTGGGCGAGGCCGAGGGCCATCGCCAGCTGCGGGACCGTGGACAACACGCCGATCGTGAACGTGTTGCGCAGCGAGATCCAGAAGTACTCGTCGGTGAAGAGCGCCGTGTAGTTGGCGATGCCCCGCCACTCCATCTCGCCGCTCGTCTGGAGCTCGACCCGGTAGAGGGAGACGAACGCCGTGTAGAGGAGCGGGAAGAGGCCGAAGGCGAGGAAGAGGGTGAAGAAGGGGGCGATGTAGGCGTACGGGGACGCCTTGCGCCAGGTACGCCGGAGCGTGGCTGCCCGACCGTCGTCGGGCCCGGGTCCGGTGCCGGCGGGGCTGCGGGGCCCGGCCTTCGCGGTGGCGGTGAGGGACACGATGCGGCCCTTCGGGGTCGGGGGAGCGGTGAGTTACGGGGGCCGTGCGGTGAAGGCGACGGGCTACGGGGGTGGGGCCGGGCCACCGTGGTGCGCACCGGTGGACCGGCCCCAGGGAGGGGGAGAGGACGGGCGCGTCCGGCGTCAGCCGATCACGTTGGCCACGCCCTTCTTCGCCGTCTCCCACGCCTTGTCCGACGAGACGCCCTTGCGCTCGACCTCGCTCAGCGCGTTCGTCAGCTGCTGCATCACGTTCTGGTCGTGCACACCCAGCACCTGCACCGGGGACTCCTTGGCCGCGTCACCGAAGATCTGACCGATCGGGGCGCCGGAGAAGTAGTCGTCCTCGGCGTCCGCGATCTTCTCGATGGCGCCCGTCGAGGACGGGAAGTTGCCCTGCTTCTGGAAGACCTTCGCCTGCTGCTCGGGGGCGGTCAGCCACTCGATCAGCTCGTACGCCTCCTTCTTGTGCTTGGCCGCACGCGGGATGGAGAGGTACGAGCCGCCCCAGTTGCCGGCCCCGCCGGGCAGCTTGGCGATGTCCCACTTGCCCTGGCCGCCGTCACCGGCCTGGCCCTTGATGTAACCGAGCATCCAGGCCGGGCAGGGGATCGTGGCGAACGAACCGGCGGCGAACGCCTGGTTCCACTGCGGGGACCACTGGTCGAGCTTGGCGCTCAGGTCCGCCTCGGCCGCCTTCACGGAGGTGTCCCAGGCGGTCTTCACCGCCGGGTTCTTCTCGTAGATCAGCTCACCGGAGGTGTCGTAGTACCGCTCCTCCTCCTGGCCGATCATGATGCCGTAGAGCGAGCCGATGCTGTCCAGCCAGGCGCTCTTGGCGGGGGCCTTCTTCTTGTACTCCTTGCCGAGCTCCAGGTAGCCGTCCCACGTGGACCACTTCTTCGCGAGCTCCTCGCGGTCGGTGGGGAGGCCGGCCTTCTTGAAGAGGTCGGTGCGGTAGCACATCGCCTCGGGGCCGACGTCCGTGCCGAGGCCGAGGACCTTGCCGTCCTTCGTGGTCGCCGCCGACCACTTGGCCTCGGCGAACTCGCCCTTGAGCTTGTCGGCCCCGAACTCCCTCAGGTCCTGGAACTTGTCGGACTGCTGCTGGGTGACCGACGCGATGCGGCCCACCTCCACGCCCTGAACGTCCGCGAGACCGCCGCCACCCGCGAGGCGGGTCTGGAGCGACTTCCAGTAGTCCGCCTCGTCCTGGGTGTCGCTCTGCTTGATCGTCACGTTCGGGTGGAGCTTCTGGTACTCGTCGTAGAGCCCGGCCTCCTTGAAGCCGAACGATCCGAAGAGGTCGACCGTGAGCGTGACCTTCCCGCCCGCGCTGTCGGAGGTGTCCGACGAGTCGCCGGATCCGGATCCACAGGCGGCGAGGAGCGCCCCGGCGAGGACGACCGCGCCGAGGCGGACGGTGGCTCTCTTGGCGGCTCGGGCGATGGGCATGGGAAGCCTCCCTTGGCTTCGGGATGAACCGAGCGCCTCTGAGAGCGCTCTCAAATCCTGCGTCTGGAGCGTCTCCCACCACCTCCACCCCGTCAAGACTCGAACGCATAACAGCTTGGCGTTACGTTCGGCCGTCGCCCAACTGCCTTCTGTGTGCGTTCTCTTGACACCTAGGTTTCAGGAGTTTTACGTTCCTTGGCACTTGAGAGCGCTCTCGAAGGCGCTCTCTCCCCCCCCATGATGACCATGATCGAGGTGCTGCTCGTGCAAGCCTCCCTCTCCAGACTCGCCTCCCGGGCCGGGGTCAGACCCGCCGCGGCCACGCTCCTCGCCGTCGCCCTGGCCGCCGTCACCCTGGGCCCCGCCGCCTCCCCCGCGGCCGCCGCCACCGTCCCCGCAGGCGCCGGCAGCTACACCGACTCCCGCCCCGCCGGCACCCAGGGCCCGACCACCAACACCGGCGCACCCGTCACCCCCAAGCTGACGACCGCCGCCCGGGACAAGCCGGTCCCGACCAACGACTGGTGGTCCTCGCTCGCCTTCCAGCGCTACGGCGACAACCCGTACTCCACCCCCATGTACGGGCACCCGCTCACCTACCAGGCCAAGGCCTCCGGCCTGGAGGTCGGCTACCCGACCACGCCCGCGATCGTCGGCGACGGCCGGCAGTACGAGTACGCCCACAAAGCCGATCTCACCGTCGGCCTGACCGGCCTGAACTCCCCCGACACCAAGGCCGACGCCTGGTCCGACTGGACGGTCACCCCGTACTGGGCGGACGGCTCCCGCACCTTCCGGGCCACCATCGGCCACGGCATGCCGTTCGTGTACGCCAAGGGGTCCGGCGGCGACGCCCGCATCACGACCGCCTCCACGCCCACGGTCTTCTCCGACCAGGGCAACGTCGTCGGCATCACGGTCGCCGGGCACCACTACGCCCTGTTCGCCCCGACCGGCGCCGACTGGAACATCTCCGGCACCACGATCACCGCCGGGCTCGGCTCCAAGGACTACTTCTCGCTCGCCGTCCTGCCTTCCACGGACGCGCTCGCGACCTACCGCAAGTACGCCTTCAGCTTCGTCACCGGCTCCCAGGTGGCCTGGCAGACCACCGGCGGCAACGTACGGGCGACCTACTCCCTGACCACGGAGGCCCGGGAGGGCACCGAGCGGGGCACGCTCCAGGCGCTCTACCGCCACCAGTGGCTGCATACGACCGACGCGCTGACCCCGTACACGTACGTCTCGCCGCGCGGCACGATGAAGGTGCGCGAGGCCGCCTCCTTCACCACCAGCCAGAGGAACAACGGCGTGGTGCCCGCGCTGCCCGTCTCCAGCGGTGTCGACCGGGCCCGGCTGACCGGCTACCTCAACGAGGTCGCAGGCGCCTCCGACCCGTTCTCCGGGGCCAGGGACACCTACTGGACCGGCAAGGCGCTCGGCAAGCTCGCCCAGCTGGTGCCCGTCGCCGACCAGATCGGCCAGACCGCCACCCGCGACAAGCTCCTCGGCCTGATGAAGGGCCGGATGCAGGAGTGGTTCACGGCGGGCGGCGCCAGTGAGTTCAGCTACGACAAGGACTGGAAGACCCTCACCGGGTACCCGGCCTCGTACGGCAGCGACACCGAGCTCAACGACCACCACTTCCACTACAGCTACTACGTGTACGCGGCGGCGATCATCGCCCAGTACGACCAGGCCTGGGCGGCCGACTCGGCCTGGGGCACGATGATCAAGCACCTCATCCGCGACACCGCCAACCCGAGCCGCACCGACTCGGCGTACCCCTTCCTGCGCGGCTTCGACGTCTACGCGGGCCACAGCTGGGCCTCCGGCCACCAGGGCTTCGCGGCGGGCAACAACCAGGAGTCCTCCTCGGAGTCCATCAACCTCAGCGCCGGACTGGTGCTGTGGGGTGCGGCCACCGGGGACAACTCCCTCCGCGACCTCGGTAGTTACCTGCTGACGACCGAGTCCGAGGCGATCACCCAGTACTGGTTCGACGCCAACGACACGGTCTTCCCCGCCTCGTACAGGTACGGCACGGTCGGCATGGTCTGGGGCAGCGGCGCCTCCTACTCCACCTGGTGGACGGCGAACCCGGAGGAGATCCACGGCATCAACGTCCTTCCGGTGACCGGCGGTTCGCTTCACCTGGCCCGTGAGAAGGCGGCGATCAAGCGGAACATCGCCGAGATGGAGCGCGAGAACGGGGGCCCGGCCCAGGAGTGGCGCGACCTGCTCTGGGAGTTCGAGGCCCTCTCCGACCCGGCGTCGGCGAAGGCCAAGTGGAATGGTGTGAACGGGAACTACACCCCGGAGGAGGGTGAGTCCAAGGCGCACACCTACCACTGGATCAACACCCTCGACACACTCGGCGCACCGGACATGACGGTCAGTGGCGACCTGCCGACCTCCGCCGTCTTCTCCAAGAACGGCACCCGCACCTACACCGCCCACAACCACAGCTCCGCCACCCGTACGGTGACCTTCTCCGACGGCAAGACCCTGTCCGTACCGGCCCGTTCGACGGCGGTCAGCACGGGACCCGGCGGCGGGAACCCCGACCCCGACCCGGAGGAGCCCGGCAACCCCTCCACCGGCAACACCTTCCGCCTGAAGACCGGCGGCGTCCTCACCACCGCCACCACCGACCCGGCGGGCGCCGACACCATCGCCTCCGCCGACGGTGTGAACCGGGACGGAACCCCGTACCGCCCGACCGTCTACGAGGTCAAGAAGGTCAACGGCAAGGTCTCCGCCGGGGCCGCCACCGCGTTCCGCCTCCGGGTGGACGCGGGAACCAAGGTCGGGCTCGCCCCGCAGGTCCGGGTCAGCTACGACCTGACCGGCGACGGCACCTTCGACCGCACCGAGACCTTCCGCTACTTCGCCACCGACCCGGTCAACGGGTGGGAGGAGTACACGCAGGCGGTCGGCGCGCAGGCGACCACCGGCAGCCTGGGCGAGCTGAGGAACGGCACGGTCCGCCTGGAGATCTGGAACGCGCTGGGCAACGGCACGTCGCAGGTGCAGACGGGCACGGACGCGGCGGTGCTGCGGATCCCGTACGTGTAGGACGCGCGACCACGTACGGGCCAGGCATCCCGTACGTGGGGCGCGCAGGGCGCGTGATCCCGTACGTGTAGGACGTTGATGTGCGGGCACGATCGGTGCGGCGGGTCTCCGGCTCCTCAGGGCGGAGGCCCGCCGTACTCGCACCCGTCTCCCGGGTGTTACGCCGAGGCGCGCCGTACCAGCGTCGTCGGGGTGATCACCGAGTCGGGCGCCGAGCCGCTCCCCGTACGGTCCCGGTCCAGGCCGCGCAGCAGCAGCCGGGCCATCAGCCGCCCCTGGCCCTCGATGTCCTGGTTCACCGTGGTCAGCGGCGGGTCGGTCTCCTCGGCCACCCCGTCCATGTCGTCGAACCCGACGATCGCCACCTGCTCCGGCACCGCGATCCCGCGCTCCCGCAGGACCCGCAGCGCGCCCGAGGCCATCAGGTCGTTGGCGACGAACACCGCGTCGAGGTCGGGCCGCCGCTCCAGCAGCTCGGCCATCGCCCGGGCCCCGCTCTCCACGGTGAACCCACCCTCGGCGACGAGCGTCGGGTCCACGTCGATCAGGACGTCCCGGTAGCCGTCGAGGCGGTCCATCGCGGAGGTCTGGTCGGGCGGCCCGCCGATGTGCGCGATCCGCTCCCGCTCCAGGTCCCGCAGATACTGCACGGCGACCCGCGCCCCGCCCCGGTTGTCGGCGTCCACATACGGAACGGCCTGGTCGCCGGGGTCGGCGGTCCAGCTGGGCCGGCCTCCGTACACCGTCGGGATCCCCGCCCGCCGGGTGATCGCGGGCAGCGGGTCGTCGGTGTGGAGGGAGAAGGCGAGCGCGCCGTCCACGTGGCCGCCGGAGAGGTAGCGCGCGATGCGGTCGAAGTCGCCGGGGCCCTCCACCAGCAGCAGGACGAGCTGGGTGTCGTGGGCGGTCAGCTCCTTGCTGATGCCCCGGATCTGCTGGGAGAAGAAGGGGTCCGAGAAGATCCGTATCTCCGGCTCGGCGATGACGACGGCCACCGCGCCCGTCCGCCGGGTGACCAGGGTCCGGGCCGCGTGGTTGGGGATGTAGCCGAGCTCGTCGACCGCCTGGAGCACCTTGTCGACCAGCGGTTTGCGCACCCCGTCGCCCCCGTTGACGACCCGCGAGGCGGTGGCCCGGGAGACCCCCGCACGCGCCGCGACGGCTTCCAGGGTGGGCCGGGACCCGGGGGACTGCTCGGGCAAGACGGTCGCTCCTCGTCGGCGGGGGCGGCGGCACGCGCAGTGGTGCTGGCCAGGGGCCTGTGCCGTCGCCGGATCGTCTACAGCCTAGCGCTGGGGCGGACGGACGGCTGAGAGCGCTTCCAAGCGGTGGTACGGGCTCCGGTTCACTCTTGGGCGACTCCTCAGGGCCCGCTGCGCGTTGGACACGCTGGGTAGGCATTGCGCTTACCCGGAGTGGAAGGTGTGCGGCATGGAAGCGACGGAGCGGCGCAGGGTGGCGGCGAAGAGGGTGCGGGCGGCGGAGGACGCGGTGGAACAGCTGAAGGAAGGGCTCGCCGGGCGGGGCGTGACGCTGCCTTCGCTGCGGGTCGACCCCGTCTCGTGCGCGGGCAACGAACCGACGCCGCTGGTCGACCTGGGCCGCTGCAACATCGACACCGCGTTGCGGCTGTGCGAGGTGCTGGCGGAGAAGGAGAGCGGTCATGGCGAGTGAGGGGCTGACGGGGGAGGCGCTGGCGGGTGCCGGGCGTGAGCCGTATCGGCCCGAGACGGGGACACTCGCGGTGGACGGCCGGGACGGGCGCGTCGGCCGGGTGACGGGCCGGGCCGGGGAGGACGTGCGGTTGCGGCCGCCGGGCGGCGGGCCGGAGTGGTCCTGCCCCCCGGACGCCCTACGGCCGGCCCCGCCGGGTGTGGCGTTGCGGGCCCGGGTGACGGAGATCAACCGGGAGGGGCAGCTGCCGCGTTGAGGGTGGTGGACGCACATGGAGGCGGCGGAGCCGACCCCTCCTCGGGGTCGGGCCCGCCGCCGTTCAGGGGCGTACGCCGAGCCGGCAGGGGCCGGGCGTCCGCGGACGTGGGTCACATGATGCGGAAAGCCATGCGAACGCGCGCCACATGATGCGGAAAGCCATGCGGGTGCGGATCACATGATGCGGAAGGCCATGTAGTACGCGGAGATCTGTGCGTGGTAGCCCGGGTCATCGGCCTGTCGGTGGCGGTCGAACTCCGGCGAGTCCTTGACCTGCTCCTTGGTGAGGTCCACGTAGACCTTGCGGTCCTCCGTGTCGATGCGCCGGACCGTGCCCGCCGGGAGCAGGACGTCCCTGCCGAAGATCCAGACCCCGGTGTCGACGAGCAGGTAGGCGGAGCCGGCCTCGTCGGAGTGCTTGTCGACCTTTCCGATACCGCCGTCGGTCGCCTCCACCGCATATCCGGAGAGATCGGCGCCCGCGGTGTGACCGCTCGACGGCTGGTAGCCCCACAGGGATTCGCTCATTGTGGCCCCTTTCGCGAAGGTCGATGCAGCCCATCGTCGATGAATTGATTGATGGGTTCGCCGGTTGTTCGTGTGCCCGGTGGAAGCCGGTGTACACATGGCCGGCGGCAAGGGGTGGAGCAACGGGGTGGGGGCCGGGCTGACGCCCGGCCCCCACCCCGTTATCGCTGTTCAGAACCGCTTACCAGCGGTACCACCGACCCCGGCGCCCGCCTCCTGCGGCGGGCCGGACGAAGAAGCCCACGACCCACACGGCCAGGAGGATCACGGCTATCCACCAGAGGGCTTTGAGCGCGAATCCGGCACCGAAGAGAAGCAGGATGAGCAGAAGAACGAGAATCAGGGGGACCATGGTTATCAACCTCCGGAAATTCAGGTTCCCGGCATTGCTTTCCTTACACGCCATCTGCACCCATGGATCTTATTTTTTCTTCACACGCAGAAAGTGCCTGGCGGAAGGGTGTGCGTGAGGATGGGAGGGGGCCGACGGAGTGATCCGTGTGATCTGTATGAGGAGTCATCGTGGTCGACGGCAGGCGTTCGTTGACCGTCGCGTGCCCGCTGGACCGGGTCGTCGCGTGTCGCGCCGATGCCGCGCGCGGTGCTCGCCCACTGCGGGACCTGAGGCGCCGAGTGGTGGGAAGACGCGAGCGGGGTGAGGGGGGATGGGCGACGGGACGGAGGGAAGGCAGTGTCCGACGAGGTGCGAGGACCCGGCGACGTACGGGGATCCGGCGACGTCCGGGGGTGGCTCTCCCCGAAAGCGGTGGCGGCCGAGGCCGGTGTGAGCCAGGAGTTCGACCTCTCCCAGTGCGTGAGGGAGCCGATCCACCTGCTCGGCGGCGTCCAGTCGTACGGGGCCCTGGTCGCCGTCCGGCTGTGCGACGCCGTCATGGACACGGTGAGCCGGAACGCGGGCGAGGTGTTGGGCCGGGCGGCCGACGAGCTGGTGGGGGAGCCGGTCACGGAGCTCATCGGGGACGAGCAGTGGGCGCTGGCGCGGGAGAGTACGGAGGTGGCGGGCCCCGGCGAGGGGGCGGCGGGGTCTTCGGACGGGTCCGCGGCCTCCGGTGTGCTGTCCCTCTCGCTGGAGTCGGGCGACGGGCGGGCGCGGCCCTTCGACGTGACCGTCCACCGGGTCGCCGAGCTGCTGGTGCTGGAGTTCGAACCACGGGCCGCGGACGGTCCGTTCGTGTTCCAGAACTTCTATCCCCGGGTGCGGCGCGCCCTGCACCGGCTCCAGGGTGCCGCCGGTGTCACCGAGTGCTGTGCGACCGCAGTCCGTGAGGTCCAGGCGCTCACCGGGTACGACCGGGTGGTGGCGTACCGGTTCGACGGCGCGGAAGGGCCCGGCCAGGTCATCGCGGAGGCGCTCAACGAGGGGCGGGAGCCGTGGCTGGGGCTGTGGTTCCCGGCCAGCGACATCCCGCCGCAGGCCCGCCGCCTCTACGCCCGCAACTGGATCCGGGTCATCGGGGACGTGGACGACGCGACGGTGGGGCTGCTGCCGGAGCTGCGGGAGGGGACCGGGGAGCCGCTGGATCTTTCGGGCTCGATACTCCGTACCGTCTCCGGCTACCACCTGGAGTACCTGCGCAACATCGGCGTGGCCTCGTCCATGTCCGTATCCCTGTTGCACGACGGCGAGTTGTGGGGGCTGATCGCCTGCCATGGCGACGAGCCGCGGCTGCTGACCCCCGAAGTGCGGGCGGCCTGCGAGTTCTTCGGGATCGCGCTGTCCCTGCAACTGGCGGCCATCGCTGAGCGCGAGCAGGCGGACGAGCTGTCCGGCTACCGGCGGGCGCTCGCCACGCTGCTGGCCCGGCTCAGCTCGCAGGCGCCGGACGCATTGCTGGGACCCGGCTCCGGACTGGCCGGACTTCTGGGCGCGGACGGCGCGTTGCTCGTACGGGGTGCGGAGGTGTCGGCGACGGGTGACCCGGTCCCCGCCGCGCTCCCGGGGCTGCTGGAGCGGCTGGCGGGTACGGGGCCTGTGGGCGAGGTGTGGAGCAGCGACCGGGTGCCGGAGGTGCTGGGGCTCGACCCGGCGGAGGCGGAGGCGCAGGGGGTGCCCGCGGGCCTGCTCTTCCTCCCCTTCGACCGGGACGGCGACCTGCTGGCGTGGTGGCGCCGTGAACAGCCCGCGCCCCGGGAGTGGGCGGCCGACCCGGCGCGCCCTGTGCGGACGGGGCCGGGCGGCGAGCGGCTTACCCCGCGCGGTTCCGCCGCCGTCCACCGGGCGACCGTACGCGGGCGGAGCACGCCGTGGAGCCCCGCGCAGCGCGTCGTGGCCGGAGAGCTGTGGCGGGAGATGGCGGGCCTGCTGAGCCGTCAGATGGCGGAGCTGGAGGCACGGAACACCGTGCTCGCCCGGACCAACGAGGACCTGGACTCCTTCGCCCACGCGGCGGCCCACGACCTGAAGGAGCCGTTGCGGGGGATCTCGAACGCCGCCGCCTTCATCGTCGAGGACGCCGGTGCCGTACTGGACACCACCTCACTGCGCCGCCTGACCACCGTGCGCCGGCTCGCGGAGCGCATGGACGGGCTGCTGGACTCCTTGCTGCACTTCTCGCTCCTGGGTCAAGTCGGACTGGAGCGGCAGGAGTTGTCGCTGGACGAGGTGGTCGACGACGCGCTGCTCGTGGCCGGGGACCGGCTGTCGGAGCAGGGCGTGACGGTGGTGCGCCCGGCCCCGCTGCCCCGGGTGAGGGCGGATCGGGAGCGGTTGCGGGAGGTGCTGGAGAACCTGTTCGTCAACGCGGCCAAGTACGCGGCGGACGAGGGGACCGGGGAGCGGCGCGTGTGGGTGGAGGCGGTGCCGGTGGCGGAGCCGGACGGCGAGGGCGGGCGGGAGGTGACGGCCGTCGTCGTACGGGACAACGGCATCGGCATCCCGCCCGGTCAGCACGAGGACGTCCTCCAGCTGTTCCGTCGGCTGCACCGGCGCGAGGAGCGGGGCGGCGGCTCGGGCGTGGGCCTCGCCGTGGTCAAGCGGATCGTGGAGCGCCACGGGGGCCGGCTGTGGCTGGAGAGCCCGGCCGTGGCACCGGAGAGCGGCCGGGGGCCGGGTGGTGGCGGGCCGGGGACGGCGGTGTGGTTCACGCTGGGCGCCACGGACACCCCTTAGACCCCTGGAGCCCTGGGCCCTCAGGCCTTCCGCCAGGCCTTCCGCTAGGCCTTCTGCGACATCCAGAAGTCGACCGCGCCCCGCAGAACCGTCTGGAACAGCTCGAAGTTGACGGGCTTGTAGATGTAGCTGTCGGCGCCCGCCGCGTAGCACGCGTCCTCCTCCGCGGAGGAGGTGGACGAGGTGAAGACCACCACGGTCAGCGACGCGCACGCGGGCTGCGCGCGCAGGTTCGACAGGAGCGTCAGACCGTTCGTGCCCGGCATGTTGAGGTCGAGCAGCACCAGGTCCGGCGTGGGGGCGGCCGGGTCGAGCAGGCGGGGTACCACGGCATCGCCGCGCGGGGCGAATTCCACGTGCAGGGAGGGGTGGGAGCGGGACAGGGCGCGCTGGATGGCCTCGGTGTCCTCCTCGGAGTCCTCCACCACGAGGATCAGCCCGTCGCTGTTCATCGGGGTGCCGCCTGTCCGCCGGTTCGGATGGTCATCGCACGGCCGCCTCTTCGATCCGGGGGTCACGGGGGAGCAGGCCCGCGTCCGGCGGAACACCGGTCCAGCGGGCCACGAGCAGGGCGATGTCGTCCTGCCCGGAGGCGCGGAACGCCTCGGCCTGCTGCGCCAGGCTCTCCGCGATGTGTGCGGCGCCGGAACCGCGCAGGGCGGAGAGCCGCGCGGGCAGGACGCTCTCGAAGAAGGCACCGCCCGCCTCACGTGACTCGGTGAGCCCGTCGGTGAACAGCACCAGGGTGTCGTCCGGGGCGATCTGTTCCTCGTGGCTCTCGTACGAGACGTCGTCCAGGACGCCGAGGAGGAGGCCGCCGGAGAGCACTTCGGAGACCGTGCCGTCGCTGCGGAGCACCAGGGGCGGGGGGTGTCCCGCGCTGCACGTGCTGAGCACGGCGGTGCCGTCGGCCTGGGGCGCCAGCGTGGCGACGACCGCGGTGAGGAAGCGGCTCGCCCGCTCCTGGAGCAGGGCCCGGTTGAGCCGGCTGAGGGCGGTGCCCGGGTCGGTGCCCTCCTCCAGCAGGGTGCGCAGGGTGTGGCGGGCCAGGCCGGTGAGGGCCGCCGCCTCCGCGCCGCGACCGCAGACGTCGCCGATGAGCAGGGCGATGGACCCGTCGGGCCGGGGCACGGCGTCGTAGAAGTCGCCGCCCACGTCCAGCATGGGGTCGCCGACCGCGTAGCTCGCCGACAGGTCCCACTGGTCGGTCACCGGGAGCTGCGAGGGGAGCAGGTGCTCCTGGAGCGAGAGGACGGCGTGCCGGCGGAGCTCGTAGAGGAGTGCGTTGTCGATGGCGAGCGCGGCCCGGGTGGCGAGGCTGCGGAGGAAGGCGCTGTCCGGCAGCCGGGCCTCGGGCCGCTCGTAGACGAAGATGATGCTGCCGACGACGCGGCCCCGGGCGCGGAGGGTGCTGATGCTGACGACGGCGGGGTGGGGGCCGTCCCCGGCCGGTCTCGCGTCGGCGACGGTGCCATCCGCGTCGGCTGTGCTGACGGCCTCGGTGAACGGCGAGCCGTCGAGTGCGGCGCCGCTCAGGAACACCGTGTCCTCGTCCTCGCCCCGGCGCGCGAGCAGCGCCGCCAGCCACGGGTCGTGGCGGCCGGCCTCCTCCAGGGCGCGCTGCTGCTGGACGGCGACGTGTGTGGCGGCGACGAACTCCGGCCCTTCGCTGCGCAGCAGATGGACGAGAGCGCCGTCGGCGACGGCCGGTACGGCGATCCGGGCCACCCGGCGCAGGGTGTCCTCCACGTCCAGGGACGAGTCCATCTGGAGCGAGGCCTCGGCGAGCAGCGCGTCGTCTGAGGCCCGGCGGGTCTCGCGGCCGCGCTGGAGGATGCCGGTGTGGCAGGCGACGATGACGTCGACGGCCTGCGTCAGACGGCTCTCGACGACCGCCAGGTCAGCCGAGCCGTCCACGGCGAGGGCCAGCGCCGCCCAGCCACGCTGGTCCAGCCGGAAGGTGCAGGCCACGACGGAGGCCCCGGGTGCCTGCCGCAGGAACTCCGCCTCCGGCCACACCGAGTCGTCGAGACCTTCCACGGCGGACCGGGTCACCACGGGTTCGCCGCCCGGCTCCCGTACGGCCGCCCGGGGCATCGACCGCGTGGTCGCGACGGTCACCGGGGTGTCGCTCCCGGCGCTCAGGGCACGCATGTACCGCAGGACCTGCTTCTCGTCCCACCGCGTGCCCACCACGAGGTGGACCCCCGGGGTGGCGAGGAGCGACGTGTACACGTCGTCCGCCAGCGCCGCGACCTCCTCGGCCCGCGAAGCGGCCTGCCAGAGCCGGTGCAGCGCACTGGACCAGGTGTCGTCGGCCATGCCCCGCCCTCCGGTTTCCGTATGAGGCCTTGTGCTCCGTCTTCGGCCAGTATGACCGGAGGGCCGGAACTCATGTCGTGGGAGGGATCACGGGGCGGGCGAGCTGTCCTGGGCGCGGCACTCGATCGTGGGACGCTGGGAGAAGCGGCGTACAGCCGCGAAACCTCCGATCCAGCCTCTCGGCAAGGCCCCGGAGGAAAAGACCCGCGCATCCCGGCCGCCTCCTCCCCCAAGGGTCGGCCGGGCGTGTCACGACCCTGATCAATAGGAGCCGTGGGACGCGTTCCAGCTGTTCGAGTGAGCGGCGTCTTTCAGCTTGACCCTGTTTTCCCTCCGGGCGGTCAGACCCTCGCCGGTGCCTTCTCCGGGGAGCCGGGGTCCGGGGAGCCCGGGTCGCCCGCCCGGTCCGCGTCCGGGGCCGGGTGCGGGCCGCCCGTCGCCGCGACCGTGGAGGGGGCCGGGTCCTGGGAGACGTTGAACTCGGTCAGCAGGTCCTTGCTGAAGCCGAAGAAGTACGTGGCCAGGAAGCCCGCCACGTAGCCGACCAGCAGGCCGGCCCCGTAGATCGCGATCGTCGAGCCCAGGCCGTGGTTGCCGTCCAGGAGCGGGAACAGGGCCCAGCCGGAGGGGCCGATGGCCGTCGAGCCGACCGTGTCGCCGAGCTGGTTGAACAGGCCGACGAAGCCGCCGCCGAACGCGCCGCCCACGCACGCCGTGATGAAAGGGCGGCCGAGGGGGAGCGAGACGCCGTAGATCAGGGGTTCGCCGACGCCCAGCAGGCCCGCCGGGAGCGCGGACCTGATGGTGCGGCGGATCGACTCGTTGCGGGGGAGGCGGAAGTACACGGCCATCGCCGCGCCGACCTGGCCCGCGCCCGCCATCGCCAGGATCGGGAGCAGGACCGTGAAGCCCTGCTGCTCGATCAGCGTGGTGTGGATCGGGATCAGCGCCTGGTGCAGGCCGAGCATCACCAGGGGCAGGAACAGGCCGCCGAGGACGAAGCCCGCGCCCGCGCCACCGTTGGAGAGCAGCCAGTCCGCGAACGTGCCGATCGCCGAGGACACCTCGCCCGCCACGTACATCAGGCCGAAGATCGTCGCCAGGCCGGAGACCAGCACCGTCAGGGTCGGGGTGACCAGGACGTCCAGCGCCTCCGGCACCCAGCGGCGGCACCACTTCTCCACGTACACCGCCAGCACCGCCGCCCCCAGCGCGCCGAGCACACCGCCCTGGCCGGGCGAGAGGGTCTGGCCGAAGGCGTCGATGTTCGCGACGCCCGGGAAGACGATGATCGCCGCGACCGCACCGCCCAGGATCGGCGTACCGCCGAACTCCTTCGCCGTGTTGTAGCCCACGAACACCGCGATCAGCGCCATGAAACCGGACGCCATCGCCGCCAGCGCGGGCGTCACGGCCGGCAGCCAGCCCAGGTTGACCAGCAGCCCGTTGAGGCCCGCGATGATGCCGCAGCCGATGAGGGCCGGGATCAGCGGCACGAAGATGTTGGCGATCCTGCGCAGGAACAGCTTGAACGGGGTCGCGTTCCTCGCCTTCTGCTGCGCCTTGATCGCCGCGCCCTGCGCCGCCAGCTCCTCGGCCGATACGGCCGGGGCCGGCTCACCCGGTGCCGGTGCGGCCTCGCGGCCCTCCTCCACCAGGCGCTCGAACTCCGGGGTGACCCGGGCGACCGTGCCCGGACCCAGCACGATCTGGTACGTGTCGTCCTCGACCACGCCCATCACGGCGGGCAGGGCCTTCAGCGCCTCGTCGTCGACGAGTGACCGGTCGTGCAGCCCGAGGCGGAGCCGGGTCATGCAGTGGGCGGTGGAGCTGACGTTCGCGGCGCCGCCGACGAGCGGGAGGATGGCGGCGGCGGTGGCGCGGTTCTTGTCTTCTGTGGCCATGGTGCGAGGTGCCTTGCTGTGCGGGGCGTGGGGGGCCCAGGGGTGGGTCAGGTGGCGCGTACGGCCGTGAGGGCGGCGCGGAGGTGCCCGTCCGACTCGGTCAGGAGCCGGGCGGCGGTGGGGCCGTCGACCTGGCCGAGGACGACCAGGATCGCGTTCTTGACCTCGCCGTCGGTGGCGGCGAGCGCGGCCTCGATCTCGGCGTCGGACGCGCCGGTGGCGAGGGAGACGATGTGCCGGGAGCGGGCCCGGAGCTTCTCGTTGGAAGCGCGGACGTCGACCATGAGATTCCCGTACGTCTTGCCGAGCCGGATCATGGTGATCGTCGAGATCATGTTGAGGACGAGCTTCTGTGCCGTGCCCGCCTTCAGCCGGGTCGAGCCGGTGAGCAGCTCGGGGCCGGTGACGATCTCCAGGCCGTGCTCGGCGGCGGCGGCGAGCGCCGAGCCCGCGTTGCAGGAGAGGCCGATGGTCAGGGCGCCCTGCGCGCGGGCGTGCTCGACAGCGCCGATCGCGTACGGCGTACGGCCGGAGGCGGAGATGCCGACCACCGTGTCGTCCGCCGTCAGCTTCAGCGCGTCCAGGTCGGCGGCGGCCAGCTCCTTGCTGTCCTCGGCCCCCTCGACCGCCTTCACCATCGCGGACGGGCCACCCGCGATCAGGCCGACGACCTCGGACGGGTCGGTGTTGAAGGTGGGCGGGCACTCGCTGGCGTCCAGCACCCCGAGGCGGCCCGCCGTGCCCGCGCCCGCGTAGATCAGCCGGCCGCCGCGGGCCATGCGCTCGGCGGCGGCGTCGATCGCGGCGGTGATCTGCGGCAGCCGCTCGGCGACGGCGGTGGGGACGGTGGCGTCCTCGCCGTTCATGATCCGCGCGATCTCCGCCGTGGGCAGCCGGTCGATCTCGGCGAACTCGGGGCGGAAGGCCTCGGTGGTGAGCGTGGCCAACTGGGCGCGGAGCTCGCCGTAGCCCTCGGGGGAGGCGGGAGTGTCGGTGGTGGAGGTCATGGAGGGCGGCTCTGCTTTCTCGTGCTCGTGCTCGTGCTCGTACGCGTACGCGTGGTTCGTGGCCCGTTCCTGGGCCGGGCGGCTCAGCGGGTGCGCGGGCTGTGGCGGTGGGCCAGCGCCTCGTAGGAGGCGGCGAGGGCGGGTGCGGCCGTCTCGTACGTCCGCTGGGCCACGCCTATGAACAGGCAGTCCACGACGAGCAGCTGGCTCGTCCGGCTCGACATGGCGGCGGGGCGCAGCTCGCTCTCGCGTGCGGTGGACGTGGTGAGCACGTGGTCCGCGTACTGCGAGACGGGTCCGTCGGGCCGCCCGGTGATCGCGACGGTCGTCGCCCCCCGGTCGAACGCGACCCGCAGCGGCTCGATGACGTCACCGGTCGAACCGGAGTGCGTGATCGCTATCGCCACGTCGCCGGCGCGCAGCTGCACGGCGTTGGTCACCGCTAGGTGCGGGTCGGTGTGTGCGTGGGCTATCAGGCCGATCCGGAGCAGCTTCTGCGCCAGGTCCTGGCCGACGAGGGAGGAGGCGCCCACACCGTAGATGTCGATGCGGCGGGCGGTCGACGCGGCGGCCACGGCGGCGCCCAGCTGTACGGTGTCCAGCCCGGCCGCGGTGTCCGCGAGGGTCTGCTGCTCGTCGAAGGCCAGCTTGGCGACCACCTCGGCGATCGGGTCGTCCACCGCGATGTCCGCCGTGACGGCGGGCGACCGCCCCGACTCCTGGTGCGCGGCGAGCCCGGCCAGGGCGAGGCGCAGGTCCCGGTAGCCGGGGTAGCCGAGAAGGCGGGCGGTGCGGACGACGGTCGCCTCACTGGTGCCGGTGAGCTCGGCGAGACCGGTGACGGTGAGGGCGGCACATCCGGCCGGGTCGCCCGCGACGGCTTCGGCGACCAGCTGCATGGAGCGGGTCATGGAGGGCGCGAGCGTCCGCACCTTGGCGGCGAGGGCCGCGGGGGCGGGCGGGGAGTCGCCGCTGAAAATTTCCTTCACGTCTTGGGTCACATCTGAAAGATATTTTCAACCCGGGGGCCCGTCAACCCCCTGTGGTCTCCGCCTCTGGCGCCGCCCCGCACGCGCCCGGCGCACAATGGGGGGCATGGAGCTGAACCCCCTGGAGCAGGCACTGCACACCGCCCGCGCGCTGGTCATGGCCGATCTCGTCGCGGGCGGTGTCGCCGAGGCCGACGTCGTATCCCTCGTCGAGGACGCCGTGACGCACCGCCGGTGGTGGGTCGAGCAGTGGCCCGAGGGCGCGGAGTTCGTCGCCGGGCTGGTCGCCCAGGACGTGCAGGACGCCCTGCTGGAGAAGTACGGGCGGTGGCCGCTGTGCCCCGCGTGCGCCGAGGACGAGCCGCACGCGCTGGACGTCGAACCGGAGCTCGGGCCCGACCCGCACTGGGTGTGCACGAAGGCGGCCGTGGCCGTCGCGCCGGTGGGGGCGCTGGGCGAGGTAGCGCGGCGGTGACCCTCTACATCGACCCGCCCACCTGGCCCGGACACGGCCGCCTCTGGTCGCACCTGGTCAGCGACGTGTCGTTCGAGGAGCTGCACGCGTTCGCCGCCGCGATCGGCTGCCCGCCGCGCGCCTTCGAGCGCGACCACTACGACGTACCGGAGGCGTATTACGCGGACGCGGTACGGGCCGGGGCGCGGGAGATCGGCTCGAAGGAGCTGGTGCGCCGCCTCACCGCCGCCGGGCTCCGGCGCCCCAAGGGGCGGGCGACGGCTTAGGGACGGCCGGCGGCGCTCAGGGCCGGGTGGGGGAGGGGCCCTGTGTCCCCGCCGAGCATGCAGCCGTCGTCCCGACCGGTGCCGTACGCCCCGGACGCGCCGCCCGTTCCTCCCGGGCCGCGCTCTTCGCGATCAGGCGCGAGCGCGAGACGCCGCCCCCGCCGCGCTGGAGCCGCAGTGACACCGCCACGGCCGCCAGGGCCAGGACCGTCATCGCCGCGCCCGCCCACGCCGTGGAGGCGAAGCCGAAGTCCGCGTCGATCACCGCGCCGCCCAGCCACGGGCCGCTCGTGTTGCCCAGGTTGAACGCGGCCGTCGTGGTGGCCCCGGCCAGCGTCGGGGCAGCCCCCGCCACGTTGAACATCCGGGCGTTGAGCGCGGGGGCCGTGAAGAACGCCGACAGACCCAGCAGGAACGCCAGCGCGACGACCGCGACCTGGCTGGAGGCGAACAGGGCCAGCGCCGCCAGGAACACCGTGGACGCCGTGATCCCGCTGAGCAGCACCCCGAAGAGGTGCGCGTCCGCGACCCGGCCGCCGATCGTCGTACCGATCAGCGCGCCGACCCCGAACAGGCCCAGGATCCACGGCACCCAGCCCGAGTCCAGGCCGGCCACATCGGTCAGCAGCGGCGCCAGGTAGCTGAACGCGCAGAACACCCCGCCCGCCGCGAGTGCGGTGATCACGATCGCCAGCCAGACCTGCCGGTCCCGGTAGATCGCCAGCTCCTGCCGGAGCTGCGGCTTCTTCTCCGGCAGCGGGATGTAGGGGATGCGGGTGACGACCCCCACCAGCGCCACCGCCGACGCCACACCCACCGCCCAGAACGCCGACCGCCAGCCGAGGTGCTCGCCGAGGAAGGCCCCCATCGGCACGCCCAGCACGTTGGCGATCGACAGCCCGCCGATCATCACGGCCATCGCCCGGGCCCGCTGGTTCACCGGGACCATCGCGATGGCCACCGCCGCCCCGACCGCCCAGAAGCCCGCGCAGGCGAGCGCGCTCACCACCCGGGAGGCGAAGAGCACCTCGTACGTCGGCGCCAGCGCGCCCGCCACCTGCCCGAGGCCGAAGACCGAGATCAGCGCGATCAGGGTCGTGCGGCGCGGCAGCCGCAGCGTGGCCACGGCGAGCAGCGGGGCGCCGACCACCATGCCGATCGCGAAGGCGGATATGAGAAGTCCGGCCTGCGGGATCGAGACGTTCATGTCGTCGGCGATCGGCGGCAGCAGACCCGACAGCATGAACTCACTGGTGCCGAGAGCGAAGACCGAGAGGCCGAGGATGTATACGGCCGGCGGCATGGGTGTGCGGCGGCGTGAGGTGGAGTCGGGCATGACTCGTCCCAACACCGGAGAACGTATCCGCATTCCCGGCTCTCAGCAGGTGGACAGCCGTTACGCGGGCAGGGCGTGCAGCTTCTTGCCGTGCAGGGCGAACACGTGCTTGCCGTCGGTGGCGACCAGCCAGGCGTGGTAGTCGCCGGACTTGTCGTTGAACGTCCAGCGCAGGGCGCCGGTCTTCGCGTCGAGGGCGTGGATGCCGCCCCGCTCGTCGAGGTCGGTGGCCCCGTAGAGGGTGGAGCCGACCCGGACGAACTGCCGGGGCACCTGCGCGCCCGCGTCCTTGAGGGACGTGGACTGCCAGACCTTCTTGCCGGTCCGCGGGTCGAGGGCCCACAGCGTCCGGCCGCTGTCCGCGATGTACAGCACGTCGTCCAGGACGGTCGGCTCCCGGAAGGAGGTGAACTGCTCGGCCTCCACGGACCACTTCTCGGACCCGTCGGACAGGGCGAAGGCCTGGAGCTTCTGCCCCTGCGGGACGATCACCAGGTCCTGGTGGACGGCGAAGGGGCCGTAGCTCGTCTTCGTCGTCTTCTGCGTCCACACCTGCCGGCCGGTGGCGGTGTCGCGCACCGTGAGGTTCTTCTTGAAGTCGGTGTAGACGAGGTAGCGGCCCCGGACGGCGGCGTGGACACCGTTCTGCTGGGTGCCGAGGTCGCGCTGCTCCTTCCAGACGAGCTTGCCCGTGCTGCTGTTCAGCGCGGCGATCACGTTGGTACGGGACGAGCCGTCGGCCTCCAGGATCTCGGCGATGACGTACACCTGCGACCCGTCCACCGCGACCGGCCTCGGCTGCCGGTACTCCTTGCCCAGGTGGCTGCGCCAGGTCTCCTTGCCGGAGGCCGGGGCGTACCCGATGACGCTGCCGTCGTACTTGCCGCTGGCCAGGTACAGGGTCCCGTCGTTGTCGCCGTCGCCGAGCAGCAGCGGGGCTCCGGGGACCGCGCCGCCCGGCAGCGACCACCGCTCGGCGCCGGTCGCCCCGTCGAGGGCGGCCAGCGGGTCGCCGCTCGCGATCACGACGCCGCCCACGGCCACGAGCTCGTCGTTGTCCCCGTAGGTCTCGGCGGAGGTGGACTTCGTCCACAGGGGGGCGGGGGTCCTGCCGCCCTCCGGGGCCTTGCCGTCGGACTCGGGAGAGACGGTGCGCGGCGGCGGCGTGCTGCCTGCGCCGCCGGTCGCGGGCTCGTCCTCACAGCCGGTCAGCCCGGCTCCGAGCGCCGCCGTCGTGAGCCCGGCCCCTGCCAGTCGCAGTATTCGCCGCCGTGAAGATCTGCCGGCCGTCGTGCCGTATCCCGTGAATCCCTTGGACATGGTGCCGCCCCCCGTGGAGTCGTCAGATTGTGTGCAACTGCGATGCCAGACATTAGCTGCCGTCAGGTGCCCCGGGCCGGGGCAGGGCGTGACCGGAACAACTCCGTGAAGGAACCGGAACATTTGCCGATCACCGCGGATCGGACGACGACCCCAGCAACTCCAGCTCCGTCGCCAGGTTGTGCCGGGCCCGCGCCTCCCACTCGGCCGCCCCGTGCGGCGTACGGAACAGCCTCGGCAGCGCGAGGAGTTGCCGCAGCACCGCCTCCCGCCCGGCCCGGAACGCCTCGTCGGGCACGAACCCGTACTCCTCCCGCACCCGAGCCGCGTAGGCCGCGTACTCCTGCGGGCTGCCCGCCAGGATCGCCAGGTCCGCGTCGCACAGCACCTCGCCGTTACGGTCCCCGTCGGCCGGGTCGTGCGTCACGGTGAGCCGGACCAACCGCGCGACCTCCGCCGTCACCGCCTCCCCCACCCCCGCCTCGGGCAGCGCCCGTTCGGCGAGGGCGGCGCTGCGCTCCTCGTTCTCCGTACGGTCGGGCCGGTACACCGCGTCGTGGAACCAGGCGGCCAGCCGCACCGCGTGCACATCGGTGGCGTACCCGGCGAGGGTGTCGATCCGGTCCAGGACCGCCGTCAGGTGGGCGGTGGTGTGGTAGCGCCGCTGCGGCTCGGCCCAGCGGGCCAGGAGGTTCTCGGCGTACGGCAGCGGATCGGGGCCGGGCGCTCCCGAGCGGGCGGCGAGGAGCGTGTCCCGCCAGCGGTCGGGCAGGGCACGGGTGTCGCGGGGGCGTGGGCTGTCCGTCATGGGACGACCCTAGAGGCTGGGTCCCGTACGGATGCGAGGCCGAGCCCCGCACGGATGAGAGCCTGAGCCCCCGCACGGATTCAGGCATCCCGCCCCGGCCACCGGCGTCCCTGGGGTTGGCTGGGATCCATGACGACCACGGCCTCCACCCCCGCCGCTCCCGTACGCGATCCCGAACTCCCCGGCCTCCTCCTGCGGACCGAGCGCGATGTCCTCCTCCCTCTCCTGCGCGCCACCCCCGAGTCCGCCTTCGCCCTGCGCACCGCGTGCCCCGGTTGGACCGTCCGCCATGTCCTCGCGCACTGCGCCGCCGCCCTGACCAGGGTGGTCGAAGGCCGGCTGGAGAAAGGGGTGTTCTCGCCCGAGTCCAACGAGCGGGACATCGACGAGCGGGCCGAGCTGCCCCTGCCCGCACTCCTCGACGAGCTGGAGCGCGGGATGACCGAGGCCGGTCCGGTGATCGCCGCCGCGGGCGGGAAGCTGGACGGGGTCGCGCTCGGCGAGTGGGTGCACGCGGGGGACGTACGCGAGGCGTGGGGCCTCGACGGGGCGTACGCGGGGCGCGGACTGGCGTACGCCCTGGGCCTGCTGGAGGGCGTGGCGTACCGGAAGGAGATGCCGCAGATCGTTGCGGACGTGGAGTCGCAGGGCTGGGGAGGGCCGCGCCCGATCGGGCTCCCGTCGTCCGACGGCCGACCCGTGGGCCGGTACCGCGGCGACGGGCCCACGCTGATCCGCCTCTACGCGAACCGGCCGCTGGTCGGCACGCGGTACGAGCTGCACGGCGTACAGGAGGGCGACCTGCACCTCTTCGACCGGCCGCCGAAGCTGGACGGCTGAGGGGCCGAGGGGAAAGGTCCGGCCCTTCCGCCCCTCGGACCGGCCCTTGTCGCCCCGGAGCGCAGTCAATAGCGTGCGCTCGTGAAGATGGACCTGAACGCGGATCTCGGCGAGGGCTTCGGCCGCTGGACCCTGACCGATGACGAGGCGCTCCTCGCCTGTGTCACCAGCGCCAACGTGGCCTGCGGCTTCCACGCGGGTGACGCCTCCGTCATGCGGCGGGTCTGCGATGCGGCGGCGGTGAACGGTGTACGGATCGGGGCCCAGGTCTCCTACCGGGATCTGGCCGGGTTCGGGCGGCGGTCGATGGACGTGCCGCCCGACGAGCTGGCCGCCGAGGTCGCCTACCAGATAGGCGCCCTGCGGGTGTTCGCCGAAGCGGCCGGCTCCACCGTCTCCTACGTCAAACCGCACGGCGCCCTCTACAACCGGACCGTCCACGACGAGGAGCAGGCCGCGGCCGTCGTCGCGGGCGTCCGGCTCGCGGGCGGGGGCCTCGCCGTCCTCGGGCTGCCCGGCTCCCATCTGCTCGCCAACGCCTCCGCCGTCGGGCTGCCCGCCGTGGCGGAGGCCTTCGCCGACCGGGCCTACACGGCGCGGGGCACCCTGGTCCCCCGCGGCGAACCGGGGGCGGTCGTGCACGACGCCGACGACGTCGTACGCCGCGGTGTCGGCATGGCGCTCGACCGGGCGGTCACCGCGGCGGACGGCGGCCGGATATCCGTCGAGGCGCGCTCGCTCTGCGTCCACGGCGACACCCCGGGCGCTGCCGCCCTCGCGCGCCGGGTGCGGGCGGCGCTGGAGGACGCGGGCGTGCTCGTGGAGGCGTTCACGTGAGCCGGGGGGACGACGGTACGGAGGTGCGCGAGGTGCGCGTCCTGCCTGCCGGGGCGCACGCCCTCCTCGTCGAACTGGCCGACGGTCAGCATGCCGAGGCCTTCCACGCCGAGCTCCTCCGCCGGCGCGACCGGGGCGCGCTCCCCGGCGTACGCGAGATCGTCCCCGGCGCCCGGACCGTTCTGCTCGACGGGATCGAGGACCATCGGTGCCGTGGTGGCCGGGTGCCCACCGCCCGCGACCGGCTTGCGCGCGAACTCGTCTCCTGGACCCTGCCGCCGCTGCGCCGTGAGGTGCGCGACGCGGTCGAGATCCCCGTCGTGTACGACGGCCCCGATCTGGCCGAGGTCGCCGCGCTCTGGGGCGTCGGCGTCGACGAGGTGCCCGCACTCCATTCCCGTACCGCGTTCCGGGTGGCCTTCTGCGGGTTCGCGCCCGGGTTCGGGTACCTCACCGGGCTGCCCGAGCGGCTGCATGTGCCCCGGCGCGCGAGCCCGCGTACGAGGGTTCCGGCCGGGGCGCTGGCCCTAGCCGGGCCGTACACCGGGGTCTACCCGCGCCCCTCGCCCGGCGGCTGGCAGCTCATCGGGCGGATGGTGGACCCGGCGGCGCTGTGGGACCCGGGCAGGGAACCGGCGGCGCTGCTGGGGCCCGGGACCCGGGTGCGGTTCGTGGCTGCGGAGCCCGTACCCGTATCCCTTCCTCGTACGGAGTCGTGCCGGTGACCGCCGTACGGGACGGGCTCCTCCACATCGTCCGGGCCGGCGCCCTCACCACCGTCCAGGACGCCGGCCGGCCCGGCTGGGCGCACCTCGGCGTCGGGCGGGCCGGGGCCCTGGACGCGCCCGCCGCCCGGCTGGCCAACCGGCTCCTGGGCAACCCGCCGGGCGCCGCCGTCCTGGAGACCACCGTCACCGGGTGCGCCGTCCGCCCCGGCCGGACCGTGGTCGCCGTCGTCGGCGGTGCGGGGAGCCGGGTGACCGTCGACGGGCGGCCCGTGGCGTGGGGCGCGGCCGTGCGGGTCCCGGCGGGCGCGGTGCTGGACGTGGGTCCCGCGCTCAACGGTGTACGCGGCTACCTGGCGTTCGCGGGCGGCCTGGAGCCGGAACCGGTGCTGGGCAGCCGCTCCGCCGACCTCCTCTCGGGGCTGGGCCCGGCCCCCCTGGCGGAGGGCGACACGCTGCCGCTGGGCGAACCGGCCGGGGAGCCACCGGAAGGCGAAGGCCCCACCCCCTGGCCCGGCGCCCCCGCCGAGCTGGTGCTGCCCCTCCACCTCGGCCCGCGCCACGCGTGGTTCACGGCCGCAGCCCTGCGCACGCTCACCACCGCCGCCTACCGGGTCTCCCCGCACAGCAACCGCATCGGCCTCCGCACCGAAGGCCCCGCCCTGGCGCGGGCCCGTGACGGCGAACTGCCCAGCGAGGGCATGGTGCTGGGTGCGGTCCAGGTGCCCCCGGACGGCCGACCCGTCGTCTTCCTCAACGACCACCCGACGACCGGCGGCTACCCGGTCGTCGGCGTCGTACCGGAAACCGCCCTCGCCGGGGCGGCGCAGGCGGTTCCGGGAACGCGGGTCCGGTTCGTACGGGCGTAGGGCGTGGAAAGGGCCCGTACGGCACCCGGAAGCGACTCCCAGCGGCTCAGGCGCCCTTGAAGCCGCGCAGCCGCAGCGAGTTGCCGACCACGAACACCGACGAGAACGCCATCGCGGCCCCGGCGATCATCGGGCTGAGCAGCCCAGCCGCGGCCAGCGGCAGTGCGCCGACGTTGTAGGCGAAGGCCCAGAACAGGTTCGTCCGGATCGTGGAGAGCGTGCGGCGCGAGAGCCGGATGGCGTCCGCGGCGACCCGCAGGTCTCCCCGTACGAGGGTGAGGTCACCGGCCTCGATCGCGGCATCCGTCCCCGTACCCATGGCCAGCCCCAGGTCGGCCTGGGCGAGGGCGGCGGCGTCGTTGACCCCGTCGCCGACCATCGCGACGCTCCGGCCCTCCGACTGGAGGCGCTTGACGACGCCCACCTTGTCCTCGGGCATGACCTCCGCGTACACCTGCCCGGCGTCGATGCCGACCTCGGCCGCCACCGCCTCCGCGACGGCCCGGTTGTCGCCGGTGAGGAGGATCGGGGTGAGCCCCAGGGCGCGGAGCCGCTCGACGGCCTCGGCGCTGGTGTCCTTCACCGCGTCCGCGACCTCCAGGACCGCCCGCGCCTCCCCGTCCCACGCGACCGCGATCGCCGTGCGCCCGGCGCGCTCGGCCTCGGCCTTGGCACGGGCCAGACCGTCCGGCAGCCGGATCTCCCACTCGGCCAGGAGCTGCTCCCGGCCGACGAGGACGGCGTGGCCCTCGATGACGCCTTGGACGCCGAGGCCGGGGATGTTGGTGAAGTCCTGGGGGGTGGGGAGGGGGGATCTGTCGCCGAGGCGTTCGGTTGCGCCCGCGGCCACGGCCTGGGCGATGGGGTGTTCGGAGGAGTGTTCCAGTGCGCCTGCCAGGCGCAGGACGTCGTTCTCGGTGGTGCCGTGGGCGGTGTGGAGGGCGAGGAGGGTCATCTTTCCGGTGGTGACGGTGCCGGTCTTGTCGAGGACGATGGTGTCGACGCGGCGGGTGGTTTCGAGGACTTCGGGGCCTTTGATGAGGATGCCGAGCTGGGCGCCGCGGCCGGTGCCGACCATGAGGGCGGTGGGGGTGGCGAGGCCGAGGGCGCAGGGGCAGGCGATGATCAGGACGGCGACGGCGGCGGTGAAGGCGGCGGTGGGCCCGGCGCCGGTGCCGAGCCAGAAGCCCAGGGTGCCGAGTGACAGGGCGATGACGATGGGGACGAAGACGGCGGAGACGCGGTCGGCGAGGCGTTGGGCTGCTGCCTTGCCGTTCTGGGCGTCCTCGACGAGGCGGGCCATGCGGGCGAGCTGGGTGTCGGTGCCGATGCGGGTGGCTTCGACGACGAGGCGGCCGCCGGCGTTGATCGTGGCTCCGGTGACGGAGTCTCCGGTGGTGACCTCCACGGGGACGGACTCGCCGGTCAGCATGGAGGCGTCGACGGCCGAGCTGCCCTCGACGACCCTGCCGTCCGTGGCGATCTTCTCCCCGGGCCGGACCACGAAGCGGTCCCCGACCTGGAGTTCGGCGGTCGGCACGGTCACCTCGCGGCCCCCGCGCAGGACGGTGACCTCCTTCGCGCCCAGCTCCATGAGCGCCCGGAGCGCGGCCCCGGCCTTCCGCTTGGAGCGCGCCTCGAACCAGCGCCCGGCGAGGATGAAGGCGGTCACCCCGGCGGCGGCTTCGAGGTAGATGTTCCCGGCGCCGTCGCTGCGCGCGATGGTCAGCTCGAACGGGTGCGTCATCCCGGTCATGCCCGCCGTACCGAAGAACAGCGCCCACACCGACCACAGGAACGCCGCCGTCGTACCGACGGAGATCAGCGTGTCCATGGTCGCCGCGCCGTGCCGGAGGTTGGTCCAGGCGGCGCGGTGGAAGGGCCAGCCGGCGTAGGTGACGACGGGGGCGGCGAGGGTCAGGGAGAGCCACTGCCAGTTGTCGAACTGGAGGGCCGGGATCATCGCCATCGCGATGACCGGGACGGCGAGGACGAGCGAGGTGATCAGGCGCTGGCGGAGTGCGGTGAGCCCGTCGTCGGGTTCGGACTCCGCCGCCGTCCCGCCCTTCCCCCCTCCCGTCTCCGGCGGTGGCGGTTCCTGGGCGGTGTAGCCGGTGGCTTCGACGGTGGAGATCAGGTCCTGTACGGAGACGTCCTCGCCCCGGTACGTCACCTTCGCCTTCTCGGTGGCGTAGTTGACGGTCGCCTCCACGCCGTCCATCCGGTTGAGCTTCTTCTCGATGCGGGCCGCGCAGGAGGCGCAGGTCATCCCGCCGATGGTGAGCTCGACGGTGCCGGTGGCGGGGGCGGTGTCCATGCCGGTGCCGGTGGTGGCGGAGTGAGTGGGCACGGGGTCCTCCTGGCGACGGTCTCAGATACCCCTAGGGGGTATCCCTTTCTCCTCCCATGTATACCCCCCACCCCTATGAAGTGCAAGGCGCGCCGGGGGGCACCTGCCGTGCGGGGTCGCACATCTCCGCGATCATGCGTTCAGATGGAGGGCTGCGCGGCCGCTCGGCCGCCCCGTAGGCTGGTCATTGGACTAGACCTATAACTGCGTATCGGAGGAATGGGACCCATGAGCAACCGTGCAGTCCTGGAGGTGATCGCTCTCGACGCGGAGGACGCGGTCGCTGCCCAGGCAGGTGGTGCAGACCGCCTCGAACTGGTCACCGACATGGCCGCGGACGGCCTGACGCCGTCACGGGAGACCTTCACGGCGATCCGGTCTGCCGTGGACATCCCGCTGCGCGTGATGCTCAGAGTGGCGGACGGGTTCGCCGCCGGTGACATCGATGTGCTGGTCGGCAAGGCCCGCGAGATGCGGAGGGTCGGCGCCGACGAGTACGTCCTCGGCTTCCTCGACGAGGACGGCCACGCCGACCTCGTGGCCGTCGAACGGATCGTCGCCGAGCTGGACGGCGCCCGGTGGACGTTCCACCGCGCGATCGACCGGGCCGCCGACCGCGACGCCCTGCGCAAGCAGCTCGCGGACCTGCCCGGCCTGGACACCTACCTCACGGCGGGTTCGCCGACCGGGGTCGACGACGGCATTCCGACGCTCCTCGCCGAGGCCGCCCGCACCGGGCAGCCGGGGTACGAGCCGCAGATCCTGGTGGGCGGCGGCCTCCAGCTCCACCACCTGCCGCGGCTGCGGTCGGCGGGCATCGACGCCTTCCACATCGGCGGCGCGGCCCGTCCGGCCGGCTGGTCGGCGCCGGTGGACGCGGCGGCGGTACGGGAGTGGCGCGAGGCGCTCGACGCCTGAGGCGGCCGGGTTCCCGGAAAGGGTGGGACCGGCACGGTCCCACCCTCGCCGTATCTCTTACCCCAGCGCCTCCGGCAACGCCGCCGCGTGCACCACCGTCAGCCCCGACACCGCACGGGTCAGCGCGACGTACAGCCGCCGCAGCCCGGTCCGCTCGTCCGGCTCGCCGTCCACCACGGCCGCCGGCTCGTCCAGCACCACGTAGTCGTACTCCAGGCCCTTCGCCAGCGACGCGGGCACCAGCGTCAGCCGCGACGCGGCGGTGGTCTCCTCACCGGGCGAGAGGTACGCGTGACCCGCCGCCTCCAGCGCCGCACCCAGCGCCGGAATCCGGGCGTCGGCGGCGATCAGCCCGATGGACCCCTCGTGGCGCAGCGACTCCTCGCAGGCGGAGACGACGGCGGAGTCCAGCAGCTCCGTGCCGGGAACGGCTTGTACGACCAGCGAACCCGGCGACTCACGCACCGACTCCACCGCCGTCAGCCCCGGCGAGATCGCGGGCAGCAGCCGGGAGGCGTACGCGATCACCTCGCGCGGCACGCGGAAGCCGGCCGTCAGCTCCTCCACCACCGCGTCCGACTTGCCCAGGTGGAACAGCGCCTCGTCCCAGCTCTCCGTGGACCACGGCGTCGTCCCCTGCGCGAGGTCCCCGAGCACGGTCGCCGAACCCGTGGAGCAGCGCCGCCCCACCGCCCGGTACTGCATGGGGGAGAGGTCCTGCGCCTCGTCGAGCACGACATGGCCGAGCGAGTGCGTACGGGCCACCAGGTCACGGGCCTCGTCGATGAGCACCGCGTCCGCCGCCGACCACCTGGCCGACTTCACGCCGCGGGCGGGCTTCGCCCAGAGGATCAGCTTCTGCTCGTCCTCGCTGAGCAGCCCCTCCGCGTGGACGGCCAGGAACTCCGGGTCGGCCAGCAGCCGCAGCACGAGCTTCGCCGGGTCGACGGCGGGCCAGACCGCCTTCACGGCCGCCTTCACCGCGGGGTTGCGGGCCACCGTGTTCTGCACCCGGTCGTCGGGGGCCTCGCCCGCCTCCTCCATCCGTACGAGGACGGCGTGCGCGATCCGCTGCGGCAGGGCCTCGTGGGCGGAGCCGTACCGCATGTCCCGGGCGAGCAGCTCGTCGACCATCTCCTCGATCTCGTACGCGGGCACCCGCCAGCGCCGCGACCCGCGCACCACGACGACGGGCTCGGTGGGGGTGGTCACGTGCGAGCGGATGGCCCGGCGCAGCACCTCGGCCATCCGGGCGTCACCCTTGATGACGGCGGCGGCCGCGTCGTCCGTGCCCCGCACCTCCACGTCAGCCGTCACCAGGTCGTCGACGGTGGCCTGCCTGACCTCCAGCTCACCGAGGGCGGGCAGGACCTGCTCGATGTAGTGGAGGAAGGACCGGTTGGGCCCGATGACGAGGGTGCCGGTGCGGGCGAGGCGGTCCCGGTGCGCGTACAGCAGGAACGCCACCCGGTGGAGGCCGACGGCGGTCTTCCCGGTGCCGGGACCGCCCTGGACGCAGACGGTGCCGCCGAGGCCGCTCCGCACGATCTCGTCCTGCTCGGGCTGGATGGTGGCGACGATGTCGCGCATCGGGCCGACGCGCGGCCGCTCGATCTCCGCCTGGAGGAGGCGGCTGGTGTGCGCGATCTCGGCGGGGTCGGTGAGGTGCTCGTCCTCGTACGCGGTGAGCTCGCCGGCCGTGTACCCGAAGCGGCGGCGGAGCCCCACGTCCTGGGGGTTCCTGGGGGACGCCTGGTAGTACGGCTGGGAGACCGGGGCCCGCCAGTCGATGACCATCGGGTCCCCGGCGGCGTCGTGGACGTGGCGGCGCCCGATGTAGAACCGCTCGCCCTCCGCGCCCTCGGCCAGGTCGCCGCCGACGGCGTGGAGGTAGTCGAGGCGGCCGAAGAACAGGGGGGTGTGGGAGAGGTCGGCGAGCGCCTTGACGCGGTCGTCGATCTGGGACTGGAGCACGGCGGCGTTGACCCAGTTCGCGGTGACATCGCGGATGTCGAGGGCCTGGACGTCCTCGCGCATCGCGCGCAGGGCGGCGCGGGACGCGGCGAGATGGGCGCGTTCGTGCGCCAGGGGGTCGGCGGGGTCGGTGGTGGAATCGCTTTCTGCTACGTGCGCGGGCACGGTGTTGCCTCCGGCTCTTCAACGCAGGACGGCGGACCGCTCGTCGGTACCGGCGGAGCCGGAGCAGGACGGTCCGCTCGGAAGGTTCGTTCGCGTGTGTCGGCCGGTTTCCGTCCGGTCGGCGGCGCTCCCGGGGCCGTCGATACGGCGCGGGAGGCGGGCAGACCGGCGATTGTAGCCACCGGGCGGGGCCCGAGCGAAACGGAATACGCCTCTCCCGGAGGCGGAGGGACCAGGGGTACCCGTAGGGGATGCGTACGGCCCGGGCGGTACCGGAGAGCTACGCGCCCGGCGCGCGGGTTCCCTCTGCGGGCCGACGCGCCCATACGGGTGACGGGAGCACCATGGATACATGAGCACAGCCACCCTGAACCCACGCAGGACCCGGTCCGCGCACGGCGCGACCCCGGTCACCGGTCACCACCGCCCCCACCGCGTCGGAGACGCCGTTCGTGCCGTCAAGGTCTTCGTGACGACCGCCTTCGGGGTCGTCCTCCTGGGGGAGTTCGCCGAGGAGGCAGGGGTCCGGCGGGCCCGCTGAGGCACCCGCCGCACTCCCGCTCTCCCCGTCTCAGTCACCGGCGAGCAGCTCGTCCGCGTCGACGATCCGGTACGCGTACCCCTGCTCGGCCAGGAACCGCTGGCGGTGCGCCGCGAAGTCCTGGTCGATGGTGTCGCGGGCGACGACCGAGTAGAACCGCGCCTCGTGCCCGTCGGCCTTCGGCCGCAGGACGCGCCCCAGCCGCTGCGCCTCCTCCTGGCGCGACCCGAAGGTCCCGGAGACCTGGATGGCGACGGTGGCCTCGGGCAGGTCGATGGAGAAGTTGGCGACCTTGGAGACGACGAGGACGCTGATCTCCCCGTTCCGGAACGCGCCGAAGAGCTTCTCCCGCTGGGCGTTGCTGGTCTCGCCCTTGATGACGGGGGCGTCCAGGTGCTCGCCGAGCTCGTCGAGCTGGTCGATGTACTGCCCGATGACGAGGGTCTGCTCGCCCTGGTGCTTGCGTACGAGCGCCTCGGTGACCTTCCGCTTGGTGGCGGTGGTCGCGCAGAACCGGTACTTCTCCTCCGCCTCGGCCGTCGCGTACGCGAGCCGCTCGGAGTCGGTGAGGTTGACCCGTACCTCCACGCAGTCGGCGGGCGCGATGTAGCCCTGCGCCTCGATCTCCTTCCACGGGGCGTCGAACCGCTTGGGCCCGATCAGCGAGAACACGTCCGACTCGCGGCCGTCCTCCCGGACGAGCGTCGCCGTGAGACCCAGCCGCCGCCGGGCCTGGAGGTCGGCGGTGAACTTGAAGACGGGCGCGGGCAGCAGGTGCACCTCGTCGTAGACGACCAGGCCCCAGTCGCGGGAGTCGAAGAGCTCCAGGTGCGGGTAGACGCCCTTACGGCGGGTCGTCAGCACCTGGTAGGTGGCGATGGTGACCGGCCGGATCTCCTTCTTCGTACCGCTGTACTCGCCGATCTCCTCCTCGGTCAGCGACGTCCGCTTCACCAGCTCGTGCTTCCACTGGCGGGCGGAGACGGTGTTGGTGACGAGGATCAGCGTGGTCGCCTTGGCCTGGGCCATGGCACCGGCGCCCACGAGGGTCTTCCCGGCCCCGCAGGGCAGGACGACCACCCCGGACCCGCCGTGCCAGAACCCTTCCACCGCCTGCTTCTGGTACGGCCGCAGGGCCCAGCCGTCCTCGGCCAGCTCGATGGGGTGCGCCTCGCCGTCGACGTAACCCGCGAGGTCCTCGGCGGGCCAGCCCAGCTTCAGCAGGGTCTGCTTGATCTGCCCGCGCTCGGAGGGGTGCACGGCCACGGTGTCCGGGTCGAGCCGGGCGCCGACGAGCGGCTGCACCTTCTTCGACCGCAGGATCTCCTCCAGCACGGGCCGGTCGGTGCTGGTGAGCACGAGCCCGTGCACCGGGTGCTTGGAGAGGGTGAGCCGCCCGTACCGCGCCATCGTCTCGGCGATGTCGACCAGGAGCGCGTGCGGCACGGGGTAGCGGGAGTACTCCACCAGGGCGTCGACGACCTGCTCGGCGTCGTGCCCGGCGGCGCGGGCGTTCCACAGCCCGAGCGGGGTGACCCGGTACGTGTGGATGTGCTCGGGCGCACGCTCCAGCTCCGCGAAGGGCGCGATGACCCGGCGGCAGGCGTCCGCCAGCTCGTGGTCGACCTCGAGGAGCAGCGTCTTGTCGCTCTGGACGATGAGGGGTCCGGTCACGCGCTTCGGCCCTTTCTGCGGGGTGCGGCCGCGGATGCGGCCAAACGTCCAGTGTGCCGCATCGTGGGGCGGGGCGGGGTGAGTGCGTGCGGAGCCCGGGCGGCGGCCCCGGCCTCAGGCCCCGCGCCGCTGCGGCCCGAAGCGCACGGGGACGCCGGGGGAGTACAGCACGCTCACCGGATCGCCGGCCGGTGCGGGCAGCCCTCCGGCCGCCACCAGGTCCTCGTCGCACGCGAGGAGCTCCGCCCGGTGCAGGGGCCAGCGGGGATGGACGTTGGGCAGGTACGCGGTCCGCCCGAAGAACGAGCTGTGCAGGGCCCAACGGGCCGTGAGGAAGTGCTCCAGGGGCGTGGGTTCGTCGATCGGATCCCCCGCCCGCAGCACGATCCGGCTCCGCGCGCCGCGTGGGCCGGGCCAGCGCCGGGTGCTCGTGTACGTGAGGGTGTCGCCGGACCGTTCGATGTCCATCCGGGACCACACGTACGGCAGCCGCACCGCGGCCCGCGCCACGAGGACGGGGATCAGCCGCGAGGCGTCGAGGGACCGGAAGACGACACCGCGCCGCCCGCGCTCGTCGACCGAGTACAGCCGCACATTGGTCTCGGGAAAGGTCCCCAGGTAGGGGATGCCCGGCAGCCCGAGCCACCCCACCCGGTGCATCCGGAACGCCACGAGCCCCACGTGGGCCGTCCCGTCGAAGGTGTCCGGCACGGTCCCCGCCGGCAACAGCGGCGCCACGTGAGCCGGATCGACCGCCCAGTGCAGGAACGCCAGATCCAGCCAGGACTGCGTGAGCAGCGGAGGCATCGGCGCGGCGGGCGGTCCGGGCGACACCGGTTCGGGCGTCACAGGGCGGGGCGGCACGCGCTTCGGCTCGGGGACCCGGTCGGCGGAGGCCATCTCCGTACGCGGCCCCGCTACTCGGCTTCGCCGGGCTGCCCGGAGCGCTTGCTCCGCCCGACGCCGGGCACGGCGAGACAGAGGACGGCCGCCACGACGATCGCCATCATGATCTGCTCACCGGCGGTCAGGGTTCCGATCATCGTCGTCTCCTCGGTGGATCGGTGGATCGGTGGATCGGTGGTCGTGCATCGGCCGAGTGCGTACGGCGAACATGTCATGCGGCGCGACCCGCGACAACCATGAAGGTGATCTTCTGAGCCTCCCTTGAGCACACCGGAATCGAGCGCCAAGGCGGCCGCCCCTACCCCTGCTCGTCCTCCGCCAGCTCCGCCACCCCCGTGATCCGGTGCAGCGCGAACGTGCGGACCTCGTCGGCCGTGTGGTCGTACGCCGTGACGAAGCCGCCCTCCACGCGGACCGGGGCGATCACGCGCTGGCTGGCCGCACCCTCCGCGTTGACGTAGCCGATCCAGACCGCGGAGCCCGTCATCGCGGCCGCCTGGACCGTGGCCAGGGTCTCCGCCGAGGTGGTGCGGGGGAGGGCGTCGGAGGTGCGCGCCCCCGCAGCGCCCTCGGGGGATTTTTTGCGGACCACCGTGGCGGCCGTGTCGCCGGCGCGGATGGCCCGTACCGCCGCGCCGAGCAGGGTGGTGTCCGGGACCGGGGGGCCTTCGGGGACCGGGGTGGGAGGGGTACGGGGCGGGGTGCGGCGGGCGCCGGCGCGGGTGATCAGGACATCGCCCTCGGCCGATTCGGCGGCGGGGGCGTACCCCATCTCGCGCAGCGCTTCGAGGAGGTAGCCGGGGTCGGCCTGGGAGGCCAGGACCGTGGGGGCCAGGCGGCGGAGCCGGAGTCCGGTGGAGCGGCGGTCGGCCAGGATCTCGTTGAGGACTGCCTCGTCGTCGCAGCGTACGTACGCGGAGGCCGCCCCGATCCGCAGGTGGCCGTGGCGGCGGGCCACGTCGTCGATCAGGTAGCTCAGCGGCTGCGGCACCGGCGTACGGCTGTGCGCGGCCAGGAACGCGTGCAGGTCGGCCGCCGCCTGCCCGGCGTCCAGCGCGCGGCGCACGGAGCCGGGCGTGAAGCGGTAGACCGTCGCCCCGCCCTTCGACTCGACGTCCGCGAGGACCGACAGGGCCTCCGCCAGCGGGCGTTCCAGGGGCCCCGGCGCCACCGCCGTCAGGTCCGCCTGGAGCAGGACGTGGTCCAGGGGTTCGGGCAGGAGCGGGGCCAGGAGGGCGGCGGCCGCGTCCTCGCCCTCGTCCAGCAGGGCGCGGGCCTGCGAGGAGAGCGCGCCGCGGCCCGTGATGCCCAGCAACTCCGCCTCGTTGAGCGTCCACAGGGCGAGCCGGGAGCGGAGGTCGGTGCTCTCTCCGGAGGGCGAGGAACCACGCAGCGGGCGTTCCCAGCGCAGCCGTCGCAGCAGCGTCTCCGGGTCCGGCGCGGTGCCCGGCGGCAGTTCGGCGAAGAGGGCCAGCACCCGGCGGCGTACCTCGGGGGCGGCCGAGCGGTCCAGCTCGGGGCCGAGCGCGGACAGGGCCCGCCCCTTCGCGTCCTGGCCGCCGACCAGGCCGGGGACCCGGGTGGCCGGGAGCCAGGCGGTGGCGAGGTGGGTCCAGCGGTCCTGGGCGGAGAGGTCGAGCCACTCGTCGTACGCGGGCGTCGGCGCGTACCGCTCGTCGCTCTCGCCGTCGGTGGCCAGCAGCCCCGCCGCGTAGGCGAGTTCGACCCAGAACGCGGCGATCGGCTCCGCCACCTCCAGCGCGGCCGCCGCCCGTTTCAGCTCCCGCACGCTCAGGCCGCCCGCGCGCAGGATCGCCGGGCCGCCGCCGTTCCAGAGCTTCAGCAGCTCCTCGACCGTGGACAGCGCGGTGAACGCCTGGCCGGCCGCCGCCCTGTCCACAGCCTGTGGATCGCGTTCGGCTGCCGCCGCGACGACCGGGGGGACCGGTTCCGGTACGCGGTGTGCGCGTCCGGCGCGCAGATGGAGGGCCGCCTCGCGCGGCAGGACCACCGTGCGCGTCGAGACCGGCAGCAGCAGGCCCCGGTCGCGCAGCCACTTCACCGGCGGGGTCGGGTTCGGGGTGACCTCACCGTACGGCGGCCCCCATACCAGCCGGTCCAGGACCGACAGCGCCTCCACCGGGGCCGTGTCCAGCAGCTGCGCCATCCGCGTCCGGTCCGTGAACAGGGCGGACAGCGCGGCCACCGCCGAGACCGGGTCGTGTGTGGCGGGAAGCCCGGACGCCACCAGGATCTCCTGGAGCCGGCCCGGCGACATCCCGGCCGTCGCCTCGGCGACCGTCGGGCCGAGGCCGGTGGGGGAGGGGTGCTGCGGGGACGGGGCGAGCAGCTCGCGGGCCGTACGCACGAGCCGCAGCCGTTCGTCCTCGCCCCAGACCAGGGCCTGTTCGCGCAGCGTGGCCAGCGCGCCCGGCAGCGCGGCGGTGACCGCTGCCCCCACGTCGTCGCACTGCTCGCCGTCGTCGAGCCCGTCGCCGGTGAGCAGCGAGAGCAGCGTGTCGTAAGGGGCCGGGTCCGGGGCCACCGCCAGCGCCTCGGCGGTCTGCAGCGCGAACCGGTCCAGGTGTTCCACGGCGCGGACCACCGAGGCCCGGGTGCTGGCCCTGGTGGCGAGCTGGGTGATGTCGTTCGGCACCGGGTTGAGGAGGTCGGGGCGGGCACGCAGCAGCCCGGCCAGCGATTCGTCGCCCCGGGCGCGCAGGGCTTCGGCGAGCGTGCGCGGTGGTGTGGTCGTCCCCATCCGTCCCACGTTAGCCGCTGAAACGCTACCGTCGGGGCAGGGCGGCAAGAGGGGATGCACCGCGTGGGGATCGAGAGCGACCAGCTCGTCTACGACTACCTGAGCCGGGTCGGCGACCTGGCCCAGCAGCAACAGCTGTCGTCGGGCGCCCGGATGCGGCTCGTCTCGACGCTGCGGGGCGAGATCGACCGCCGCCGCGCGAGCGAGGGCGCGGACTCCCCGGCGGCCGTGCGGCGGATCATCGGCAGGCTCGGGAGCCCGGCCGAACTGGTCGGCGCGGCGGCGGAGTCGGGCGACGGGACGGTGCCGCTGCCGTCGGCGCGTACGGGCGGCGGCGCGGCGGTCCCCAAGCCCCGGAGCGGGTTCCTCCGCAAGGGCCCGAAGGAGGCGGACGAGCCGGGGGCGGCCTCCGGCCCCGCGCCTGATCCCGCCTCCGATCCCGCCCCGAAAGCCGGTTCCTGGCGGGGCGCGTCGCGGCCCGCCGCCGACCGTCCCCGAACGGATCTCACGAAGCCCCCCGGCCCCGACGACGCCCCTGACGCCCCTGCCCCGGCCCCGGACGCCGACAGCGCCCCCACCACCCCCTGGCCCCACCCCTCCGCGCCGCACATCCTCGGCCCCGACCAGCAGGGCACCGGCGAGGAGGACTGGTGGCGCCTGGAGCCCGGGCCCTTCGACGCGGGGACCGCCATCCCCGGGTTCCACGGCGGCATCGAGGCCCCGGAGCTCCTCGGCAGGCGGCCGGCGAAGCCCACCGCCGCGGACAAGGAGGCGGAGGAGCAAGAAGAGGAAGAGGAAGAGGCCACGGAGGACGGCGAGGCCGACACCGCAGCGGGCCCCCGCCGCCGCGCCCTCCGCATCCCGAGGCCGCGCCGCCGCAAGCCCGTCGTCGTGGCCGAACCCGTCGTCGCGGCCCCGGCCCCCCGTGGCGGGTTCGCCCACCCCCTGCTGCTCCTGGCCGCCGTGCTGCTGATCGCCGGGGTTGTCACCGGGTCCTGGATCCCGCTCGCGGGCGGCTGGCTCATCGCGTACGGCTCCCGGACCCTCTCCCGTACGGAGGCGAAGTGGGCGGCCCTGGGGCTCCCGGGCGTGGTCGTCGCCGGGGCGCTCGTCTGGGTGTGGGGGCGGCTGGACGGGCGCTGGGGCGAGCCCATCGAGGACGGGGCGCTCCGCGAGGTGCTGGCCGGCGCCTGGCCCGTGGTCGTCCGCATCGCGGCCGTCGCCTCCGCGCTCTACCTGGTGTGGCGGGCGCGGAGGCGGGGGTGAGAAGCCCCGGGAGCTACCTCGTCAGGTCGGCCTTGAGCTCTTCGAGGATCTTGTCGGCCGCCGTGTAGCCGATGCCCTGGACCCACAGCTGGTCGTCGACCGCGAAGACCTTGCCGTTCTTCACGGCGTCCATGTTCTTCCACCGGCCGCGGCCGGTGGTCTGCGTCTCCTTGGACTTCGTTCGGAACGGACTTCGGAACGGACTTCGGGAGGATTACTAAGGCTGGCTAAGTACCGGCTCAGTCCAGGCGGCGGGGGTTTCACCGAGGACGGCGGTGGGCCGGTCCGCCGGGCCCGTCGGCACAATGGTCCCCATGGCTTCCACGGCTTCGAGCCCTCACCCGGTCCCCGTCCCGGCCTCCGGCCCCCTCACGGTCGGCTTCGACCTCGACATGACCCTCATCGACTCCCGGGCCGGTATCGCCGCCACCTACCGGGCCCTCTCCGCCGAGACGGGGGTCCCCATCGACGACGCCCTGGTGGTGAGCCGGATCGGCCCGCCGCTGGAGGAGGAGCTGGCGCACTGGTTCCCGGCCGGCGAGGTGGCCGCCGCCGGTGACCGCTACCGGGAGCTCTACCCCGACCACGCGATAGCGCCGAGCACGGCCCTCGCCGGGGCGCGGGAGTCGATCGCCGAGGTACGGGCGCTCGGCGGCCGGGCGATCGTCGTGACGGCGAAGTACGAGCCGAACGCCAAGCTGCACCTGGCCCACCTCGGCATCGAGCCGGACTCGGTGATCGGCTGGCTCTGGGCGGAGGCCAAGGGCGAGGCACTGCTGGAGCACGGGGCGCAGGTGTACGTGGGCGACCACGTGGGGGACGTCCGCGGGGCGCGCGTCGCCGGGGCGCTGTCGGTCGCCGTGACGACGGGCCCGTGCGACGAGCGGGAGTTGCGGGCGGCGGGCGCGGACGTGGTGCTGGCGGACCTGACACGGTTCCCGGCCTGGCTGCGGGCGTTCGAGGCGGACCGGCAGGCGGCCTGAGAACCCCCGCTACCGCTCCTGCCCGGCCTGGGTCACCCGGTCGATCACCCAGTCGAGGCCGTGCGGCCCCGGCGCGTACGAGGGTGCCTGCCGCCAGACCTCGCTGAACCCCGCGACGAGGGCGGACCGGGCGTCCGCACCCTCCGGCAGCCGGGACCGCAGCAGCTCCAGCAGGAGCGGGGCGAGCAGATCGTAGAGCTGACCGAGCGCGTCCCGGCCGCCATGGGCGATCTGTACGAGGAGGTCGTCGACGTGCGCCGTCGCCCGGCCCGGAACGTCACAGGCCGCGGGATGGACCGGAAGGGCGTGCCCTGCGTGCTTCACCCGACCGAGCTTAGCCATCCCGCGCGACCGGCGTGATCCGGACGAAAGATCGAACGGGGCTAGCCGCGGCCGGCGGCCCGCTCGGGCGAGCTCAGCCAGACCGAGCGCACGACGCCCGCTCCGGCGATCAGGAAGCCGACGCCCATGAACATGCAGACCCCGTACGCGATCGGAGGGAACGGCTCCGTGCCGAGGAAGAGCGGGGCGACCGTCACCAGAGTGGCCAGTGCGCCGACGAAGAAGACGATCGCGCCGACCTGAACGAGCCGGTCGCCGGCGCCTGAAGGAGTAGTGGTCACCCCACCAGGGTAGTTCCCTGCCCGGAGGATCACTCCGGCGACGTCTTGTCACCGGACGCAGGGCCATTAGCCTTGGACCAGGCGGGTCACGGTGACCCGCTGTACTGCTATCCGGAGCCGTTGCCCGTTGGCGAGCACGGCTCTTTCCGCACATTGACGAGTACGAGGACGGGGACAGACGTGCCCACCGGCAAGGTGAAGTGGTTCAACAGCGAGAAGGGCTTCGGCTTTCTCTCCCGCGACGACGGCGGCGACGTCTTCGTGCACTCGTCGGTACTCCCTGCCGGGGTCGACGCACTCAAGCCCGGCCAGCGTGTGGAGTTCGGCGTGGTCGCGGGCCAGCGCGGTGACCAGGCCCTGTCCGTGGTGGTCCTCGACCCCACCCCGTCCGTCGCGGCCGCCCAGCGCCGCAAGCCGGACGAGCTGGCGTCGATCGTGCAGGACCTGACGACGGTCCTGGAGAACATCACGCCGCAGCTGGAGCGCGGCCGCTACCCGGACAAGGCCGCCGGCGCGAAGATCGCGGGCCTGCTGCGGGCGGTCGCGGACCAGCTGGACGTGTAGCCGGAGACCGGAACAGGGACAGGGTCAGGGGAACGCCAGCGCGTCCGGGCCGAGGGGCGGTACGAGCCCCTCGGCCGCGGCGCGGGTGAGCAGCCCCCGGATCGCCGCGTAGCCGTCCTCGCCGAGGTCGGCTGTGAACTCGTTCACGTACAGCCCGATGTGCTGGTCCGCGACGGCCGGGTCCATCTCCTGGGCGTGCTCCTGGACGTACGGCCGGGAGACCTCCGGGTTGTCCCAGGCCAGCCGGACCGAGCTGCGGACCGAGTCGGCCAGGCGGCGCAGGGTCTCCTCGCCGAGGGAGCGCTTGGCGATGATCGCGCCGAGCGGGATCGGCAGGCCGGTGGTGTCCTCCCAGTGGCGTCCCATGTCGGCCAGGTTGTGGAGCCCGAAGTTCCGGTACGTGAAACGGGCCTCGTGGATGACGAGACCGGCGTCCACCTTGCCGTCCCGCACCGCCGGCATGATCTCGTCGAACGGCATGACGACGACCTCGCCGACCCCGCCCGGGACCATCTCCGCCGCCCAGAGCCGGAACAGCAGGTAAGCCGTCGAGCGCTCGCTCGGCACCGCGATCGTCCGGCCCGTCAGGTCGAGGCCCAGCTCCTTGGTGAGGACGAGCGGGCCGCAGCCCCGGCCCAGCGCCCCGCCGCACGGCAGGAGCGCGTACTCGTCCAGGACCCAGGGCAGGACCGCGTACGACACCTTCAGGACGTCCAGCTCGCCGCGCTCGGCCATGCCGTTGGTGATGTCGATGTCCGCGAAGGTCACGTCCAGCGCGGGCGCGCCGGGGACGCGGCCGTGGGCCCAGGCGTCGAAGACGAAGGTGTCGTTGGGGCAGGGCGAGAAGGCGATCTCGATCGGGGCCCCGGCCGTGGCGGGGGCCGTGTTCGCGTCAGTGGTCATGCCGGTTCCAACCTTCCAGTACGGGTCCGCTCTTCCCGAACGCCTCCGTGAGCGCGGCCAGCGCGTCGCCGATGCGCCAGGCGTCCCGGTCGCGGGGGCCGACGGCGTTCGAGACGGCCCGCAGCTCCAGGACGGGCACCCCGGCCCGCTCGGCCGCCTCGCCGACCCCGAACCCCTCCATCGCCTCGGCCAGCGCACCCGGGTGCGCGGCGAGCAGGGCGGCGGTGCGGGCGGCGGTGCCGGTCACGGTGGAGACGGTGAGGACGGGGCCGGCGGCGGCGCCGGTGGCCGTCGCGACCTCCCGTACGAGTGCGGGCGGGGGCACGAAGCGGTCCCGGCCGAAGCCGAGCGAGGTGACGGGCAGGAACCCGTCCGGAGTCTCCGCACCCAGGTCGGCCGCGACGATGTCGCTCGCCACGACGAGCGAGCCGAGGGGGGCGGCGGGGGCGAACCCGCCACCGATCCCGGCGGAGACGACGAGCCCGTACGGCTGCGAAGCCGACGCCGAAGCCAGGGCGAAGGCCGCCGCCGCAGCGGCCGCCGACGGCCCCGCACCGCCCGCCAGGACGTCGAACGCACCGCTGCGGTGCAGCTCGGCCCCCGGGACGGCGAGGGCATCCGGCGTGCCCCCGAACGCACGCGTGACCGCGTCCCGTTCCACCGGGACAGCGGTCACGACGAGCACACGCACAGGGAGAGCCTCAGGGCCTCGGAGAACAGGGGGCGGGGAAGGTCAGGACGTCTTCTTGAGCTCGAACTGCCAGATGCCGGTGAGCTTCTTGCCGTTGGTCTCCACGATGGAGACGTTCGTCTTGCTGGCGGGCTCGCCCGTCTGGCTGGCGAAGAAGGCGCTGCCGGGGATCGTCCGGTAGGTCTTCTCGAACGGCTCCTGCTCGGCCTGCTGGCCGTTGATGAAGAGGGTCCAGCCCCGCTCGGCGATCTCGGGGTCGACGCCGAAACGGACCTTGTCGTCCATCGCGACCTCGATGGTCTTCTCAGCCTTCTTGTTGAGGCAGCCCTGGATCAGCGATTCCTTGATCGCCTCACCGTCGTTGTAGCAGGCCGCCTCGGAGTTCACCGACGTCGTGCCGACCGTCACGGTGGCGAGCGGCGTCGGCTTGTCGCAGGCGGACAGGACAAGGAGTCCCGCGGACACGGCACCAAGAGCGACGCCGATTCGACGGCCCTTACCGGAGAAGAACGCAACGGTCATGGGCCGAAGGCTATCGGTCCCGTCCGCTCACGCCACGCGGGGGTGCGGCGAGCCGCGCCGCTCGGACCCCAGGAGGCCCCGTACGGACGTGGCCGCGCCGAGGGCGAGGATGCCCGCGGCGACGGACATGCCGAGCGCCGCGTTGAGCGGCAGCGCGATCCCGATGCCGCCGCCGACCACCCACGCCATCTGGAGCAGGGTCTCGGACCGGGCGAAGGCGGAGGTGCGGACCTCCTCGGGGACGTCCCGCTGGATCATCGCGTCCAGCGACAGCTTGGAGAGGGCCTGGGCGAACCCGGCGACCGCGCCGAGCGCGGCGACCGCCGCGGTGGAGAAGAAGATCGCGGCGAGGACCGCCGTGCCCAGGGCGAGCCCCAGCACCGTCGCGATGATCACCTCGGGCCCGCGCGCCCGGAGCCAGGCGCCCACCGCCGTACCGCAGGCGTTGCCGACCCCCGCCGACACGCCGACGATGGCGAGCGAGACGGCCGCGCTCTGGCCGGCCATCGGGTGATCGCGCAGCAGGAACGCCAGGAAGAAGATCAGGAAGCCCGAGAGGGCCCGGTGCGCCGCGTTGGCCTGGAGGCCGTGGAACACCGACCCGCCGACGGACCGGAGGCCGGGCGGCCGCTCCTTGGCGGGCTTCTCCCCGTTGCCGCTGCCGCCGTTCCTGCCGCGCTTCGGCTTAGGTTCGGGGCGCCGTTCGGGCTCCGCACGGTGGGGGAGGTGGGGGTGGTCCTGCGGGTCGATCAGGCGGGCCCGGCGCTCTCCCTTGGCGGAGTCCACCTTGGGCGGCATCGTGAAGGCGAGGAAGGTGCCCACGATGAAGATCGCGCAGGCGCCGTAGAGCGGCCAGGCGGAGCCGATGGTCTGGAGGCCGGCCCCGATCGGGGCCGCCACCCCCGTGGCCAGGAGCCCCGCCAGGGTGACCCGGGAGTTGGCTTTGACCAGGGAGAACTTCGGTGGCAGCAGCCGGGGCACGACGGCGCTGCGCACCACCCCGTACGCCTTCGAGGAGACCAGCACCCCCAGCGCCGCCGGGTACAGCTCCAGGCCGCCGGTGGCGACCGCCCCCGACATGGTGAGCGCCAGCAGGGCGCGGGCCAGCATCGCGCCCGCCATCGCGGCCCGGCGGCCGTGCGGCAGCCGGTCCAGCAGCGGGCCGATCACCGGGGCGAGCAGGGTGAAGGGGGCCATGGTGATGGCGAGGTAGAGCGCGACCCGCCCGCGCGCCTCGTCGGTCGGGACGGAGAAGAAGACCGTGGAGGCGAGGGCGACGGTGATCATGACGTCACCCGCGCCGTTCACCGCGTGCAGCTCGATGAGTCTGCCGAGGCCGGATTCCCCGGCTCCATGGGCGTGCGTCGCCTTGCGGATACCGCGCGCCGTGCCGGTGAACGGGGTGCGCAGGGCACGACCCGTCGCCCGTCCCGCCCTGCGGAGCGGGCCGGGACCGTCGTGCGACCTGGCGGCAGTCACCCCGTCATAGTGCCCCAACCCTGGCCGGTATGAACGGTGATCGGCTGCGGACGCGCGCGTGACGCCCTGTCGGACCAGTGGGGCCGGGCGGCCGGAACGCCGGGGCGGGACGGGGCCGCGCAAGGCTCCCGGGGGCGGCGGTGGCCGGATTCGGAGAGACGGATACGGCACGTTTGGGACGGGCAGGTGGGCGCGGAGCGGCGGAGAGGGTAGCGTGCGTAACGCGCCACCGGCGGTTGTTCTTGGCCGCGCGCCTCTCCGCGATCCCGCAGAATGGGTGGCAGAAGGCGCGCCCGAGGCAGGCACAACGGGTGTGGACGTCGACGCGGCCCCCAGGTCCGCTCCGCCCGCAACTGTCTGGCCGAAAACGGCAATCGTGCAGCAGCTGGCGCGCTCGTGAGACTGGCGTATGGAGAGAAGCGAGACCTGTGAGTGCTGCGACGACGCGAAGCCGTACGGCCCGTACCCCCGTCCCCGACCGCCTGTGCGCCGAGGCGGTAGACCTCGCGCGCGCGGCGGCGGAGGAAGCCGCCGCCCCCGGCGTGGTCGGTGAGCATGCCGGTGTGGTCTCCGAGGGGGACCGCGTCGTCACGCATTACTTCGAGTCCAAGGAGCCCGGCTACCGGGGCTGGCGCTGGGCCGTGACCGTCGCGCGGGCCTCCCGCGCGAAGAACGTCACCCTGGACGAAACGGTGCTGCTGCCGGGGGCCGACGCGCTCCTGGCGCCGCAGTGGGTGCCGTGGAGCGAGCGGCTGCGCCCCGGAGACCTGGGCCCCGGCGACCTGCTGCCCACGGAGGCGGAGGACCCGCGCCTGGAGCCCGGCTGGACGGGCGAGGACGAGCCGCCGCCGAACTCGATCGTCTCCGAGGAGCTGGCCGAGCTCGTCGACGCGGAGGACGCCGAGCTGACGGACCGGCCGGTGGCGATCAGCCGCGGCTCCATCGCCGCGGTCGCCGACGAGCTGGGTACGCGGCGGGCGCGGGTGCTGTCGAGGTACGGGCTGTACGAGGCGGCCGACCGCTGGGACGAGGCGTTCGGCCCGAAGACGCCGATGGCGCAGGCGGCGCCGGCGACGTGTGTGAGCTGCGCGTTCCTGATCCCGATGGCGGGTTCGCTGAAGCAGGCCTTCGGGGTGTGTGCGAACGAGATCAGCCCTGCCGACGGGCATGTGGTGTCGCTGGCGTACGGGTGCGGGGGGCACTCGGAGGCGGCGGTGATGCCGACGCCGCCGAAGCCGGCGGCGCATGCGCTGGACACGATGCGGGTGGACGAGTACGCGTTCCGCTCCGAGCGCGACGGCGGCTCGGTCCCGCCGGAGCCCGACGGCGCGTCGGAGGACCTGGGCCACTCGTAGGGGCCGCGTTCAAGCCCGTCCGGTTCGAGGACGGACCCGTCGACGTGGCGACGTGGATGCGGGTCGCCCACGCGGGGTGCTGTGCCCGAGGTTCCTTGTCTCGCGAGCGCCCACCCGGCCGAGGGTTCCGTCCTCATACGCCGGACGGGCTCGGGTTGGCTGGGGGCCGGGTCCGCGTGCACGGTACCTTCGGGCGCACACTGGGCGGCACAGGGACGCCACCCACACCACGGCGGACGGAGTCGACAGCGTGAGCATGAATGCGACCGAGGGGGCCGATCCGTTCGGGACGGCGCGGCTGCGGCGCGGCGTGCTCGACGCCTGGGGCGCGGGCCCCGCCCGCTTCCGGGAGGACGCCAACGCCGAGGAGGACCTCGCCCTCGGCGGCTACCGCGACCGCCTCGTCGTCGAGCTAGCCCAGAACGCCGCCGACGCCGCCGCCCGGGCGAACGTCCCCGGCAAGCTCCGCCTCACCCTGCACCCCGCCGCCCCCGGCGACCCCGACGGACGCTGCGTTCTCGCCGCCGCCAACACCGGCGCCCCCCTGGACGCCACCGGCGTCGAGTCCCTCTCCACCCTCCGGGCCTCCGCCAAGCGTGAGGGCCACGAGTCCGCCGTGGGCCGGTTCGGCGTCGGGTTCGCCGCCGTCCTCGCGGTCAGCGACGAGCCCGCCGTGCTCGGCCGCCACGGAGGCGTCCGCTGGTCCCTGGCCGAGGCGCGCGAGATGGCCCGGAACGCGGCCGTCGGCTCTCCCGGCCTCGGCGAAGAGCTGCGCCGCCGCGACGGCCACGTACCCCTCCTGCGCCTCCCGCTGCCCGCCGAGGGCACCGCCCCCGAGGGGTACGACACCGTCGTCGTGCTGCCGCTCCGCGACGGCACCGCCGAGGACCTGGCCGCCCGGCTGCTGGCCGCCGTGGACGACGCGCTGCTCCTCACGCTGCCCGGCCTGGCCGAGGTCGTCATCGAGACCCCGGACGGGGTGCGGACCCTGAGCCGCTCGGCTGACGGCCCGTACACGCACATCGACGACTCCGCGCACGGCCTGAACCGCTGGCGCACCGTCCTCCACCACGGCCCGGTGGAGCCCGCCCTCCTCGCCGACCGCCCGGTCGAGGAGCGGCTGCGCCCGCACTGGTCGGTCACCTGGGCGGTCCCCGTCGACGAGGTGGGCGCACCGCTCCGCCCCCGTACGGCCCCGGTCGTCCACGCCCCGACCCCCACCGACGAGCCCCTCGGCATCCCCGCCCTGCTCATCGCCTCCCTCCCCCTGGACACCGCCCGCAGGCATCCCGCGCCCGGGCCGCTCACGGACTTCCTGGTGGAGCGGGCGGCCGACGCGTACGCGGAGCTGCTGGGCGCCTGGCGGCCCGTGTCGACCGGCACCATCGACCTGGTCCCCGGGCCGCTCGGCAAGGGCGGCCTCGACGGCGCCCTGCGCGGCGCGATCCTGGCCCGGCTGCCCCGGGTCGCGTTCCTGGAGCCCGCCGCGCCCCGGGACCCCGAGGCCGATCAGAGCTGGGCCGACGACTGGGACCGGGACCAGGGCCAGGACCGTACGGCCGGCACCACCGCCCCCGGCACCACCGCCCTCCGCCCCGTCGAGGCCGAGGTCGTCGAAGGCGTCGGAGCCGAGACCGTACGGGTCCTCGCCGAGGTGCTGCCCTGTCTGCTGCCCGCAGGCCTGGAGCGCCGCCCCGAGCTCCGTTCCCTCGGCGTCGCCCGCGTCCCCCTGACCGAGGCCGTCGATCGCCTCGCCGGGCTTGAGCGCGACCCCGCCTGGTGGCACCGCCTCTACGACAGCCTCGCGGGCATCGATCCCGACCGCCTCACCGGCCTCCCCGTCCCGCTCGCCGGCGGCCCGGAGGACGAGCAGGCGGGCCGCCCGCCGCGCACCACCATCGGCCCCCGCCAGGTCCTGCTGCCCCTCCCGGACGCCCTCACCGGCCCCGTGCTGGCCCGTCTGGCCCGGCTCGGCCTCAAGGTCGCCCACCCGGACGCCGTCCACCCGCTGCTGGAGAAGCTCGGCGCCCTGCCCGCCACGCCCCGCGCTGTGCTGACGACCCCTCAAGTGCGGGCGGCGGTCGCCGGATCGCTGGAGGCGGGCGAGATCTGGGACGAGGACGCGCTCGACGGCGACGAGCTGGCCGAGACCGTCCTCACCCTCGTGCGCGACGCCGAACTGGCCCCCGGCGACGAGCCCTGGCTCGGCGTGCTGTCCCTCCCCGACGAAGAGGGTGAGCCCGCCCCCGCGGGTGAACTCGTCCTCCCCGGAAGCCCGTTCGCCCAGATCATGCGCGAGGGGGAACTGGCTCTCGTGGACGAGGAGCTGGCCGACCGCTGGGGTGAGGCGCCCCTCACCGCCTGCGGGGTGCTCGCCACCTTCGCCCTCGTCCGGGCCACCGACGTCGTCCTGGACCCGGACGAACTGGAGCCCCGCGACAGTGACTTCGCCGAACCCGACGACGCCGGGCTGCTGGACGCCGTCGACGTGTGGTGCGAGGACCTCCTCGACCAGCTGCCTCAGACCCCGGTGCCGCCTGTCGCCACCGAGATCGTCGCCGTACGGGATCTGGACCTGGTGGACGACGACGCCTGGCCGCAGGCGCTCGCGATGCTGGCGCAGCCGCCGCTGCGCGACGCGCTGACGCAGCCGGTGCGGGTGCTGCTCCCGGACGGGACGACGCGGTCCGTGCGCCCGTACACCGCGTGGTGGCTGCGCGACCACCCCGTACTGGACGGCCGCCGCCCCGCCGGACTGCGCTCGGCCGGCGGCGACCCGGTCCTGGCCGGGCTGTACGACGCGGTGGACGCCACCGGCTTCGACGACGCCCAGGTGCTGCGGGCCCTCGGGGTGCGCACCTCGGTCGCCGCCCTCCTGGACGAGCCGGGCGGTGCGGCCGAGCTGCTGGGCCGGCTCGCCGACGAGGACCGGCCCGTCACCCCCGTACAGCTGCACGCCCTCTACACGGCGCTCGCCGAACTCGACCCGGACCAGGTGACGCTGCCGGACGAGCTGCGGGCGGTGGTCGACGGGGACGTGGCGGTGGTCGACGCGGCGGACGCCGTGATCGCGGACGCCCCGGACGTGCTGCCGCTGACGGAGGGGCTGCCGCTGCTCCCCGTAGCCCCTTCCCGGGCCGCCGAGTTGGCCGAGCTGCTCCAGGTGCGGCGGCTCGGCGAGACGATCGAGGCGGGCGTGACGAGTGAGGGCGAGGAGCACCGCGTACCGGGGTCCGTCCGGGCCCTGCTCGGCCCCGTCACTCCGGACACGTACATCGAGCACCCCGAACTCCGCGCGGGCGGCGTGGAGCTGGACTGGCGCCGCACCCGGGACGGGGTCGTCCACGCGTCCACCCTGGAGGGCGTCGCGGCCGGGCTGGCCTGGGCGGCGGGCCAGTGGCCCCGCCGCTTCGAGGTCGCGGCCCTGCTGGAGGACCCGTCGCGCACGGAGGAGCTGGCGCGGGACCGCTGGTTCGACTGAGGGGCATCGACGGAGAACGCCTTCATGGAATCTTCGTGATGGTGTACGACCCTTCACCTGAGGCGGGGGTCTGTTCTGTCGAGTGATCAACTGACAGACCGGACCGCCTCGTGGGTACGCGGAGGTAGCGACCGGCACAGGAGAAGCCCCGGGAGGTCTCGGCCTCCCGGGGCTTCTCCGTCCGTCCGGCCCTCAGGCTCCGAAGCGCCGGCCCACCAGACGCCAGCTGCACTCCAGTAGCGCGGCCGCCGCCGCCGCGATGCCGACCGCCGTCCACGGCATCGTCGTGCCCACCAGCTTCAGGGCGAAGAAGTCCTGGAGCCACGGCACCACGAGCACGATGAGGAAGCCGAGCCCCATCGCCGCCACCAGGCCGATGCGCCACCAGGTGTACGGGCGGGCGATGATCGCCAGGACCCACATCGAGGTCAGGAACAGCGTCAGCGTCGCCGCGCTCGTCTCGGCCTCCAGGGCGCCCGGCCCGGAGTAGTGGTGGCGGGCCACCAGGTAGGTGGTGAAGGTGGCCGTGGCCGCGATGACGCCCGAGGGGATCGCGTACCGCATGACCCGGCGTACGAAGTGGGGCTGGGCGCGCTCCTTGTTCGGCGCGAGGGCCAGGAAGAACGCGGGGACGCCGATGGTCAGCGTGGACAGCAGCGTCAGGTGCCTCGGCAGGAACGGGTACTCCACCTGGGTGCAGACCACCAGGATCGCCAGCAGCACCGAGTAGACCGTCTTGGTGAGGAAGAGGGTCGCGACGCGGGTGATGTTGCCGATCACCCGGCGGCCCTCGGCGACGACCGACGGCAGCGTCGCGAAGCTGTTGTTCAGCAGCACGATCTGCGCCACGGCCCGCGTCGCCTCGGAGCCGGAGCCCATCGAGACCCCGATGTCGGCGTCCTTGAGCGCCAGGACGTCGTTGACGCCGTCGCCCGTCATCGCGACCGTGTGGCCGCGCGACTGGAGGGCCGCCACCATGTCCCGCTTCTGCTGCGGGGTGACCCGGCCGAAGACCGCGTTCTGTTCCATGGCCGTGGCCATGTCGTCCGGGTCGGCGGGCATCTTGCGGGCGTCGAGGGTGTTCTCGGCGCCCGCGAGGCCCAGCTTCCCGGCGACCGCGCCGACGGAGACCGCGTTGTCGCCGGAGATGACCTTGGTGGCCACGTTCTGCTGGGCGAAGTACTTCAGGGTCTCCGCCGCGTCCGGTCGCAGCCGCTGCTCCAGGACGACCAGGGCGGTGGGTGTGGCACCCTCGGCCGCGTCCGGGGCTTCGAGTCCGCCCCGTACGCGGGCCAGCAGCAGCACCCGCAGGCCCTGCTCGTTGAGGTGCTCGATCTCGGTGAGGGTCGCGTCGCCGTCGGGGAGCAGGACGTCGGGGGCGCCGAGCAGCCAGGCGGAGCGGGTCCCGTCGGTCTCGGTGAACGCCGCGCCGCTGTACTTGCGGGCCGAGGAGAACGGCATCGCGTCGGTGACCGCCCAGCCGTCCTCGTCGCCCGCCGGGTACGCGTCGATGATGGCCTGGAGGCTGGCGTTGGGGCGGGGGTCGGAGGAGCCGAGGGAGCGCAGCACCTGGTGGACGTAGGCCTCGTCGCTCCCGTTGAGCGGCCGGACCTCCGTGATGTCCATGCCGCCCTCGGTGAGGGTGCCGGTCTTGTCCAGGCAGACCACGTCGACCCGGGCGAGCCCCTCGATGGCGGGCAGCTCCTGGACCAGGCACTGCTTGCGGCCCAGGCGTACGACGCCGATGGCGAAGGCCACCGAGGTCAGCAGGACCAGGCCCTCGGGGATCATCGGGACGATGCCGCCGACGGTCCGGGCGACGGAGTCCTTGAAGTTGTTGTCCTTCACGACGAGCTGGCTGATGATCAGCCCGATCGCCGTCGGGACCATCATCCAGGTGACGTACTTCAGGATCGTGCTGATGCCGCTGCGCAGCTCCGAGTGGACGAGCGTGAAGCGCGACGCCTCCTCGGCGAGCTGGGCGGCGTACGCCTCACGCCCCACCTTGGTCGCGGTGAACGCCCCGCCACCCGCGACGACGAAGCTGCCGGACATCACCGGGTCGCCCGGCTTCTTGAGGACCGGGTCGGCCTCGCCGGTCAGCAGGGACTCGTCGACCTCCAGGCCGTCGGTCTCGGCGACCGTGCCGTCCACGACCACCTTGTCGCCCGGGCCCAGCTCCACCACGTCCCCGAGGACGATCTCGTGGGTGGAGATCTCGGCGGCGACCCCGTCACGCCGTACGGTCGGCTTCGCCTCGCCGATCACCGCGAGGCTGTCCAGGGTCTTCTTGGCCCGCCACTCCTGGATGATGCCGATCCCCGTGTTGGCGACGATCACGAAGCCGAAGAGGCTGTCCTGGATCGGCGCCACGAACAGCATGATCACCCAGAGCACGCCGATGATCAGGTTGAACCGGGTGAAGACGTTGGCGCGGACGATCTCGGTGACCGAGCGCGAGGACCGCACGGGCACGTCGTTGACCTCGCCCCGCGCCACCCGCTCGGCGACCTCGGCGGTGGTGAGGCCGGTGGCGTCGTGAGCCGAGGGTGGCAGGTCCACGGGATGCACGGGGTCGAGTTCCGCCCCCGCGTCGATCATGGCCGGCCGGGAGGGTCCGGGGGTCTGCTCCCCGGAGGAATCGAGTGCCCGCTGCGTCATGGGTTAGACGGTACGGGCGTGAGGTACGGATCACCCGCCGGGGGGTCGAAGATCCGACCTGGGGAGGAGCAAGTCGGCCCCGTGGTCGTACCGGGGCGGCGAGGTCCCCGTACGGAAGGGCTCGGGTATCTGGCGCCGGTACGGGAGGACGTCAGCTCTCTCGTCCCCGTACGTGCGGACTGACGTCCGCCGCCCCGGCCGCGGCGGCGTCCTCGGCCTCCGCCTGGGCCGCATGCCGTTTGAGGGCGGCGTCACGCCCGCGGACGTACCAGATGCCGATCAGCCCGAGTCCGGCTCCGGCCAGCGGGGTCCACACCCACCAGGTGTGCCCGCGGTCGGCGAACCAGCCGTAGAAGGGGAGCTGGGCGAGGAAGAGGACGAACCAGAGGATCGTGCCGCCGACGACGGTGGAGACGACGGGGCCCTCCAGGGCCTCGGGCGCCTCGTGCTTCGGTGTCCACTTCTCCATGAGTTCAGTGTATGGGCCCACCCGAACGGGGGTGCGCCGGCCGGTGGAGCCGAGGCGCCGCGCGGGTCTACGCGCGGAGATAGCGATCTTCGCCTTATGTATTCATACTGAATCTGCTTTGGGCTGGCTCGATTTGTTCGTCTGAACATCCAGTTTCGATCGCCTCTCGCCCTTTTGCCCCCACTCCTCTACGTACGACTGAGGTCACCCATGCCCCCCTCGGCCACCGCTCCGGTCGACTCCCCGCAGCCCTCGGCACCGCAGCCCACCGGCGGCGTGGACCGGTTCTTCAAGATCTCCGAGCGGGGATCGACCGTCGGGCGCGAACTCCGCGGCGGGTTCGCCACGTTCTTCGCGATGGCGTACATCATCGTGCTCAACCCGATCATCCTGGGCAGCGCGAAGGACATGTACGGCAACCAGCTCGACAACGGTCAGCTGGTGACCGCCACCGTGCTCTCCGCCGCCTTCTCCACGCTCCTGATGGGCGTCATCGGCAACGTGCCGATCGCGCTCGCCGCCGGGCTGGGCGTCAACACGGTCGTGGCCCTCCAGCTCGCCCCCCGGATGAGCTGGCCGGACGCGATGGGCATGGTCGTCCTCGCGGGCATCGTGGTCATGCTGCTGGTCGCGACCGGGCTGCGGGAACGCGTGATGAGCGCCGTACCGCGCTCGCTCCGCAAGGGCATCGCGATCGGCATCGGCCTCTTCATCCTGCTGATCGGCCTGGTCGACTCCGGCTTCGTCTCGCGCATACCGGACGCCGCCCTCACCACCGTCCCGCTCCAGCTCGGCGGCGACGGCCACCTCACCGGCTGGCCGATCCTCGTCTTCGCGCTCGGCGCGTTGCTCACGCTCGCGCTGATCGTGCGCAAGGTGCCCGGCGCGATCCTGATCTCGATCATCGCCATGACGGCCCTGGCCCTGGTCATCGACGCGGTGGCCGGCCTGCCCGAGGGTGCCTGGGGCCTGACGACGCCGTCGTGGCCGGGCAATCCGGTCTCGGCGCCGGACTTCGGGCTGCTGGGTGAGGTCAGCCTCTTCGGCGGCTTCGGCAAGGTCGGTTATCTGACCGGCGTCCTCTTCGTCTTCACCGTGCTGCTGTCCTGCTTCTTCGACGCGATGGGCACCATCCTGGGCGTCGGCGACGAGGCCGAGCTGATGGACGAGAACGGCAACTTCCCCGGCATCAACAAGGTGCTGTTCGTGGACGGCATCGCGGTCGCCGCGGGCGGTGCGAGCTCCTCCTCCGCCACGACCTGCTTCGTGGAGTCCACCGCGGGCGTCGGAGAGGGCGCCCGCACCGGACTGGCGAGCGTGGTGACCGGTCTGCTCTTCTCGGTGGCGCTGTTCCTCACACCGCTGGCGACCATGGTCCCGTCGCAGGCGGCCACGCCCGCCCTGCTGGCGGTCGGCTTCCTGATCATCGCGGGGTCCGTACAGGACATCGACTGGAGCGACTACACGCTCGCGGTCCCGGCGTTCCTGGCGATGGTGATGATGCCCTTCACGTACTCGATCACCAACGGCATCGGCATCGGCTTCATCGCCTTCTCCGTGCTGCGTCTGGCGGCGGGCCGGGGCCGTGAGGTCCCGATCGCGATGTACGTCGTGTCGGCGGTCTTCGTCTTCTACTACGCGATGCCGGCGCTCGGCCTCACGTGACCGGAGGCGTCACGCTCCTCCTGGGGTCGACCGGAGGCGTCACGCCTCCCCTGACGTCGATCGGGGGCGTCACGCCTTCCCCGGAGTCGCCGTAGAACTTCTCCGTCTCGTCGACGGCCGCCTTGAAGCGCTCGTCGAAGTCGTCGCGAATGAGCGTCCGGACCACATAGTCCTGGACGCTCATTCCGCGTTTGGCGGCGTGCTGCCGGAGCCGGTCGAGCAGCTCACCGTCTATCCGCAGGCTGAGCACTGTCGATCCCATACCGAGCAGGGTCGCCGCCCGGGGGCGCTTTTCGCGTCACTTTCCGCTTCCGCCTCACTCGTTCGGGTGATCCGTTTCTCGCGCGTACCATCGAGTGGTATTTAGTCTGGGTAATGAGTTACGCTAACAAACATGCCTGACCTGATCCACGACGGCGACAGTGCCGCCGCCGTGAGCTCCCTCCGCTCAGCCGTGATGCTGCTGGGCCGGCGCCTGAAGCACCAGCGCGTCGACGAATCGCTGAGCCCGACCGAGATGTCGGTGCTCGGCACCCTTGCCCGCTGCGGCTCGGCCACCCCCGGCGAGCTGGCCCGCAAGGAGCACGTGCAGCCCCCGTCGATGACCCGCATCGTCGCGCTGCTGGAAGCGAAGGGACTCGTCAGGCTGGAACCGCACCCCGATGACCGTCGGCAGAAGATGGTCAGCCAGACCGAGCAGGCCGAGGCCATGCTCGCGGAGAGCCGCACCAAGCGGAACGCCTGGCTGGCCCAGCTCGCCGAGGGTCTGGACGAGGACGAGTGGGAGACGCTGCGGGCCGCCGCGCCCGTGCTGGAGAAGCTCGCCCACCTGTGACCCCGCGGGCGCCACGGCGTGACGCCTGCCCCGTACCGGATGGGACAACCGGTCCGGGGCAGACGATCAGCCGGGCCCGGCACTCCGCCGGCCCGGACGATCAACGCCGGAGCGCCCGTCGTCACGTCCTCGTCGGACCGCACGCCGCAGACGTATGAGGAGATGAACCCTTTTGAGTACGGGATCCGGAGCAGACTCCGCCCCCGCACCGACTTCCACCCACGAGAGCAAGACCGGCGGGACCTTCTCGTCGCTGAAGATCCGTAACTACCGCCTGTTCGCCACGGGCGCCGTGATCTCCAACACCGGTACCTGGATGTCCCGCATCACGCAGGACTGGCTCGTCCTGAGCCTGACGGGTTCCGCGACGGCCGTAGGCATCACCACGGCCCTCCAGTTCCTTCCCATGCTGCTCTTCGGCCTGTACGGCGGCGTCATCGCCGACCGCCTCCCGAAGCGCCAGATCCTGCTCGTCAGTCAGGCCATGCTCGGCCTGTGCGGTATCGCGCTGGCCGTCCTGACCCTCTCCGGCGTCGTCGAGGTCTGGCACGTCTATCTGGTCGCCTTCCTCCTCGGCATGGTGACCGTCGTCGACAACCCGGCCCGCCAGTCGTTCGTCTCCGAGATGGTCGGCCCCGCGCAGCTGCGCAACGCCGTCAGCCTGAACTCGGCGAACTTCCAGTCCGCCCGGCTCATCGGCCCCGCCGTCGCGGGTGTCCTGATCACCACGGTCGGCAGCGGCTGGGCGTTCCTGCTCAACGGCCTCTCCTTCCTGGCCCCGCTCATCGGCCTGCTGATGATGCGGACGAGCGAACTCCACGCCTCGGTGCGGGTCCGCCGCGCCAAGGGCCAGCTGCGCGAGGGACTGACGTACGTCCGTGGCCGCCCCGAGCTGATCTGGCCGATCGTCCTGGTCGGCTTCGTCGGCACGTTCGGCTTCAACTTCCCGATCTGGCTCACCGCCTTCGCCGACGGCGTCTTCGACGGCGGCGCGGGGATGTACTCGTTCTTCAACATCCTGATGGCCGCCGGTTCGCTGGCCGGCGCGCTGCTCTCGGCCCGCCGCCGCTCCACGCGGCTGCGGATGCTGGTGGCGGCGGGCACGGCGTTCGGGCTGCTGGAGATCGCCGCCTCGCTCTCCCCGAACGTCTGGCTGTTCTCGATCCTGCTGGTCCCGATCGGCATGCTCGGCCTGACGACGAACATCACCGCGAACACGAGCGTCCAGATGGCCGCCGACCCCGAGATGCGGGGCCGCGTGATGAGCCTGTACATGATGGTCTTCGCCGGGGGTACGCCGGTGGGCGCCCCGATCGTCGGCTGGATCAGCGACACGTACGGCGCCCGCGTCGGCTTCGCGTCCGGCGGCGCGATCTCGGTGATCGCCGCCCTGGCCGTCGGCTTCGCCCTCGCCCGCGTCGGCGGCCTCCGCCTGAAGGTCGACCTCCGCCCGGGCCGCCCGCACGTCCGCTTCGTACCGCGCGAGCAGCTGGCGACGGCGGCGTAGAGGCACGCGGAACCGCCCTCCTCCCGGAGAGATCGGGAGGAGGGCGGTTCTCGCGTTGTGCGGGGTCAGTCGCGGGGGAAGGCGTCGGTCTTCAGGACCAGGTCGATGGAGGCGTCGGTGAGATCGACGTCGAGGCCGAAGTCGACGACCAGCTTCTTGTGGTAACCGCCGTCCAGCCGTTGCCTTCGCCGAAGTCGACGCGTACGTCCGAGAGCAACCGGTCCTGTGCGGGCAGCCGCTTAGGACAACGATAGGCCCGGCCATCCGGACACGCCCGGACTTGCCTACGCCGGCCCGGGCCCGGGAGGTGGTACGGGCCTGGGCGCGGGCCCGGTGGGTGGTGCGGTTAGGCTCGAAGGGTGGATCCCAAGACCCGAAACCGCATCATGGCGGCCGTGCTCGTGCTCATGTTCCTCGTCGTCGCCGTGGCGGCCGCCTTCGGCGGCTGAGGCGGGCGGCGCGCCGGGTGCCGTGGGCGTGCCCGGCGTGGTGGGCGGCGCCCCCTCGCCGCGCTGAGCCAGCACCACCGCGCCGACCACCCCCGCCGCGCCCAGGAGCTGGAGCGGCCCCAGGGTCTGCCCCATGAAGAGGTAGCCCAGGACCGTGGCGCACAGGGGCGAGGCGAACGACAGGAACGAGGCGGCGAGGGCCGGCAGCCGCGCTATGCCGTTGAACCACACGACGTACGCGAGCAGCGCCCCGATGATGCCCAGGTAGGCGAAGCCGCCGACGTTGGTCCAGGTCAGGCGTTCCGGGAGCGGTTCGCCGAGCAGGGTGACGGGAAGCAGGACCAGGCCGCCGACGGTGAGCTGCCAGCCGGTGAAGGCCAGCAGCGAGACCCCTTCGGGGCGTCCCCAGCGCTTGGTCAGCACGATGCCCGTCGCCATGCACGCGGCCCCCAGGAGCCCCGCGAGCACGCCGACGCCGTCCAGGTCTGCCTGCGGCTGGAGGACCAGCAGCGCGACCCCGGCGGCGGCGAGTGCGCAGGCGCCGATGTGCAGGAGGCGTATGCGGGCGCCGAGCAGAAGAGAGCCGAGGAGCAGCACGATCATCGGCTGGACGGTCATCACGAGGGCGGCGACCCCGCCCGGCAGGTGGTAGGCGGCGAGGAAGAGGAAGTAGAAGAAGGCGCCGATGTTCAGGACGCCGAGCACGGTCGCCCGCACCCACCAGATGCCCCGGGGCAGGACGCGGGTCAGCAGGAGCAGGATCAGCCCGGCGGGCAGGGCGCGCAGGGTGGAGGCGAGCAGGGGCCGGTCGGGCGGCAGGAACTCGGTGGTGACCAGGTAGGTGGAGCCCCAGACGGCGGGGGCGAGGGCGGTGAGGAGGGAGATCCTGACCAGGCGTCGGTCGGTCACGGTGGGCTCCTGGGGCGCGGGGCGGAGAATCATTCGACGTCGAAATATCTCCCGTGGAACGGAAAAATAGGGCAGGGAGTAGGCTTACGTCAAACAGTTCGACGTGGAAGTGACCGGTGCGGGCGTGGCCGGGCGATGGACAAGGTGGGGCGCGTATGCGCGACTCGGTCGACGACTTCCTGGACCAGTGGGCCGCCCTGCGGTCCGATCTGGATCTGGAGGCCATGGGCGCGGTGGGCAGGCTCCTGCGGCTGACCCGGCTGGCGGAGAAGGAGGTCAGCCGCTACTTCGCCGAACACGGCATGGAGCGCTGGGAGTTCGACGTCCTCGCCACCCTCCGCCGCAGCGACCGCCCGCTCACCCCCAAGGAGCTCGCCGCGAACGTCATGGTCAGCTCGGCCGCGCTGACCAACCGGATCGACCGGCTGGCCGCCCGCGGCCTGGTGGCCCGGGAAGCCGTGCCCGGCGACCGGCGCAGCCTGCACGTCACGCTCACCGGTGCCGGACGGACGCTCGTCGACAGCACCGTGGAGGGCCATGTGCGCAACGAGCGCAGGATGCTCGCCGATCTGGACGCGCAGGACTGCCAGGAGCTGAACCGGCTGCTGCGCACGCTGGTGGTCACGCTGGAGGGTGGCCGCTGACGGCGGAGGCGGTCCCTCCCGGCGCGCTCGGCCGACGTGCCGTCCGGGACGGTTGCTTGCCTGGAGTGGACTCGAAGGAGTTGGCTGGGGCGTCATGAAGTACACACAGCTCGGACGCACCGGACTCAAGGTCAGCCGACTCGTGCTCGGGACGATGAACTTCGGCCCGCAGACCAACGAGTCGGACAGCCACGCGATCATGGACGCCGCGCTCGGCGCGGGTCTGAACTTCTTCGACACCGCCAACGTCTACGGCTGGGGTGAGAACAAGGGGCGCACCGAGGAGATCCTCGGCACCTGGTTCGCCCAGGGCGGCGGACGGCGCGACAAGGTGGTCCTGGCCACCAAGATGTACGGGAACATGGCCCCCGAGGGCGATGCCTGGCCCAACCACGACAAGCTCTCCGCCGTGAACATCCGGCGGGCGGTCGACGCCTCGCTCAAGCGGCTCCAGACGGACCACATCGACGTCTACCAGTTCCACCACGTCGACCGGAGCACCCCGTTCGAGGAGATCTGGCAGGCGATCGACGTCCTGGTCCAGCAGGGCAAGATCCTGTACGCGGGCTCCTCGAACTTCCCCGGCTACAAGATCGCCCAGGCCAACGAGCAGGCGGCCCGGCGCGGTTCGCTCGGCCTGGTCAGCGAGCAGTGCCTCTACAACCTCGCCGAGCGCCGCGCCGAGATGGAGGTCATCCCGGCCGCGCAGGAGTACGGCGTCGGGGTCATCCCGTGGTCGCCGCTGCAGGGCGGCCTGCTGGGCGGCGTCATCAAGAGGGAGGCCGAGGACGGCCGCCGCGCCTCGGGCCGCTCGGCGGACGCCCTGGCCAACAGCACGGTCCGCGCCCAGATCGAGGCGTACGAGGACCTGCTGGAGAAGCACGGTCTGGAGCCCGGTGAAGCGGCTCTGGCCTGGCTGCTGACCCGCCCCGGCGTCACGGGCCCGATCGTCGGCCCGCGCACCGCCGAGCAGCTGGAGGGAGCCCTGCGCGCCCTGGAACTGGAACTCCCGGAGGCCGTGCTCACCGGCCTGGACGAGATCTTCCCGGGCCCGGGCCCCTCGCCGGAGGCCTTCGCCTGGTGATCTGACCGGAGCTGACCCTGCGGCCGCCGCCCTGGACGGGGTGGCGGCCGCACGGCTGCGGCGGCACGGGAGGCGAGGGGTTCACGCCCTTGTGAACTCACGCCCCCGCGGACCGGTCCAGCGCCGCCAGCACCGCCCGCCGGGTCGCGGGCCCGCCCAGGTGGCCCGCGTCGTCGATGACCGTCAGCTCGGCCTCCGGCCAGGAGCGGTCGAGTTCCCAGGCGGTGGCCAGAGGGGCGCCCAGGTCGAAGCGGCCGTGGATCAGGGCGGCGGGGATGCCGGCCAGTCGGTGGGCCTCGTCGATGAGCTGGTTCTCCCGCAGCCAGGCGGCGTGGGAGAAGTAGTGGGAGCAGATCCGGACGAGCGCCTGCTGGGCACGGTCCGGGCGGCTGCTGTAGGGGGCCGGGCCCGGGTTCGCCTCCAGGGACAGGACCGCGTCCTCCCATGCGCACCAGGCGGCCGTGGCCCGCTCCCGTACGGCAGGGTCCTGGCTCTCCATGCGGCGGGCGTAGGCGGCGACCACCTCGGTCGGGTCCGTGGCTTCGGGGACGGCCTCGCGGAAGGTGTGCCAGGCCTCGGGGAAGATCTGGCCCGCGCCCCGGTAGAGCCAGTCGATCTCGCTGCGCCGGGTCGTGGTGACCGAGGCGATGACGGCCTCCGTGACCCGCGGCCGTTCCGGCGTCAGGCCGGGCGTAGCCTGGGCGCCGTGAACGCGACTCCCCGGGTCCTTGCCGTACTGGACGACATCCTCGCCTCCGCCGCCCCCGACGGGCGCGGCGCGTTGTGGCACCTGGCCGAGGTGGGGCGGGAGTTGGACGCCAACCTCGTGCGGCTGCCGGGCGGTGCGGAGGTCGGGGAGCATCAGGAGGACGTGCTCGATGTGCTCCTGGTCGTGCTGGAGGGCGGGGGTCGGGTCCGTACGGGGGGCGGGGGCCTGGAGCTGGGGCCCTCCACCGTCGTCTGGCTGCCCCGGACTTCGCGCCGTGCCCTGGTCGCCGGTCCGGACGGGCTCACCTATCTCACCGTCCACCGCCGCCGCCCCGGGCTCGCCATCAAGGCGCCGAGCGGCGGGACGTACGAGGGTGGCGAAGGGCCCTGCATGCTGGACCGGGTCTGCCCGCAGTGCGGGCGGCTGTCCGAGGACCCCGCGCCGGTCTTCTGCAGCCGGTGCGGGGAGCGGTTTCCGGAGCGGTGAGCCGCGCCGGGAGCGGTGAGGACCGGGTGCTCAGTACCCCTCGCACTCCGTCAGGTCCGGTCGGCCCGGGGGGTTCTCGCCGTCCATCAGGGCGGACAGGTTCCTCGCGTACATCTCGTCCCAGACCTTGCCCTTCAGGATCTTCCGCAGCGCCGAGCACACCTCGCCTTTCAGGCCCGGTGACCCGGGGCGCATCGCGACGCCGTACCCCTCCGCGCCCTGGATGTTCTCCAGCCGCCGCACCTTGCCCGGGTTCGCCTTCTCATAGCCCGCGAGGATGATGTCGTCCGAGGCCACCGCGTAGACGTCCGACGTCACGTCCAGCAGCTGGTCCAGGCAGTCCTGGTAGGTGTTGGGCTGGGACTCCGTCATCGTGAAGCCGCGTTTGGGCAGCTCCGTCTCGTACGTCGAATCCCGTGCCGTGCACACCTCGACGCGCAGCCGGCGCAGGTCGCTGGAGTCGTTGATCGTGTACTTGCTGGACTTCTCGCGGACCAGGAACCCCCGGCTCGCCTCGTAGTACGGGCCCGCGAAGTCGACGCTGTACCCGCCGGGCGACGCGCTCTTGCGTTCGGGCGTGATGCTGTACGAGGCGATGACGAGATCCACCCCCTTCCTCTTGAGCGCGGTGCTGCGGTAGTCGGTCGGGACCGTGGTGAAGGCGACCTCGTCCCGGCTGTACCCCATGTGGCCGGCGATCGCGTAGGCCAGGTCGATGTCGTAACCGGCGTACGTCTTCGTCTTCCGGTCGTACTTGCTCAGGCCCGGCTGATCGTCCTTGACGCCGATCTTGAGGGTGCGGTTCGTGGCCCTCCACTTCTCCGTGACGGAGCTGCCACCGCCCCGGCCCCCCGCCCCGGCCGTGGTGCTGCCGCTCGTACCCCCCTGGCCGTCCCCGATGCCCTTCGCGACCAGCCAGCCCGCCGTGCCCAGCAGGGCCACGCACAGTGTTGCCGTCGCCGCCTTCAGCCACGGCCGTCTCCGGCGGCCGTGCGGTGGCCGAGGTGCGGGGACGGGCGGCCCGGGAGGTTGCGGAGCGGGACCGGGCGCAGCGCCGCGTACGGGGCCGGGCGCGGGTTCCGCATCCGCCGTCAGCGGGTGCGTCGCCGCTCCGGCCGCGGTGGCGTTCCGTGCGAGCGGGGCGCCCAGCACCTCCCGCAGCATCGCCTCCGCCGTGGCCGCGTCCAGGCGCTCGTGCGGGTCCGGGAAGAGGAGGCCCTGGATCACCGGGGCGAGCGGTCCGGCGTACCGGAGGGCCGGGTCGGGGGTCTGCCGGATGTTCTCCTGGACCTCCCACACCTCGCCGCCGGCGAAGGGGGCCCTGCCTTCGACCATCTCGTACAGCGTGATGCCCAGGGCCCACAGGTCGGAGGCGGGGGCGGGGCCGGGGGAGCCGGGCGCGAAGAGTTCGGGTGCCAGGTACGGAGGCGTGCCGATGACACTGCCGGACCGGGTCACCTGGGTGGCGCCCTCGAACGTGGCGATCCCGAAGTCCACGAGGATCGCCAGCCCGTCGTCCCGCACCAGCACGTTGCCCGGCTTCACGTCGCGGTGGACGACCGACGCCGCGTGCACCGCCCGCAGGCCCTGGAGGATCTGGAGGCCGATGTCCGCCGCCCTCGGTACGGCGAGCACCCGCTCGGCGCGCAGCAGGTCCGCCAGGGACCTGGCTTCGAGGAGCTTCATCACGATCCAGACCTGGTTGTCGGTCTCGACCTGGTCGTGGACGGTCACCACGTTCGGGTGCTCGATCTTGGCGATCGCCTCCGCCTCCCGGCGGGCGCGCTGCATCGCGGCGGCCTGGGTTCCGGCGGTCATCGCGCTCCGGTCGAGCAGACCCTTTACGGCGACGAAGCGGCGCAGCCGCCGGTCATGGGCCTTCCACACCTCGCCCATGCCGCCGCTGCCGATCGGTTCCAGCAGCTCGTAGCGGCCCTCGATCACCACCTGCGGGCGGCCGTGGCCGCGTCCCGGGAAGGCCCCGTCGTCCGCCGCGCCGCCCCCGGACCCGCCTCCGAGCCCGCCCCCGCCTCCGAACCCGTCCCCGCCCCCGGCTCCGGACCTGTCTTCGCCTTGCATGCGACCCCCTGTGCACTACATGGACCAGCCAACAGTAGACGTTCCGTCAGCTCTCGACAGGGCGCGAAGGGAAGGGATTTCGCGGAGGCCTCAGGGGGCGGCGCCGCCGTTGCTCTTCAGCAACTGCCCGTTGACCCACTGGCCTTGTGGCGAGCACAGGAAGTCCACCAGGTGTGCGGTGTCCCGCGGGGTGCCGAGGCGGCCGAGCGGGGTGCCCTGGACCAGGGCGTCCCGCAGCTCGTCGTTCATCCAACCGGTGTCCACCGGGCCGGGGTTGACGACGTTGGCGGTCACCCCGAGGTGGGCCAGTTCGTGGGCGGCGGCCAGGGTGATGCGGTCCAGGGCGCCCTTGCTCGCGCCGTAGGGCAGGTTGCCCACGGTGTGGTCGCTGGTGAGCGCGACGATGCGGCCGGCGCCCGTGCCCGGCTCGCCGCGGAAGCGCAGCCCGTACTCGCGGATCAGCAGCCAACTGGCCCGCGTGTTCACGGCGAAGTGCCGGTCGAAGGCCTCCACGGTGGTGTCCAGGATCCCCGAGTCCACCGACTCCGCGTGCGAGAGGACGAGCGCGGTGACCGGGCCGAGGCGCTGCTCCGCCTCGTCGAAGATGCGGGTGGGGGCGTCGGGGCCGGTCAGGTCCGCCTCGATCGCCGCCGTGCGGGCTCCGGCGTTCTCCAGCTCCCGCGCGATGGACGCGGCGGCCCCCTCCTCGGCACCCCACTCCATGCGCCGGTCGTACGGCGTCCAGTAGGTGAAGGCGATGTCCCAGCCGGAGGCCGCGAGCTGCCGGGCGATGCCCGCGCCGATCCCGATGGAGCGCCCGACCCCGGTGATGAGGGCGACGGGGCGGGCCGGTGCGGTGGCCGGTTCCGAGGCCTGTGCCGGCGACGTCGAGGGCTGTTCGTTGAGCGTCACGGGCCGATCCTTCGTGAACCGTACGCGTACGTCAACGACTTCCCCGGCCAGGGCTACGACCCCGTCGCGGCATGGCCCTCCGTAAGCCGATCGGCGAGACGACCGAGGAGGAGTACGACCGCATGTTCGCGATCAACTCCAAGGCGGCGTACTAGGTGCACCGAGCGCGCGGGATGAACGCCGGGCCGGTGGGGGGAGCAGTGAGGTCGACCGCGCTTGTGAGTACGCGCGTGAGCACATCCTCGCGCCGCAGATCGAGGTCGGCAACGGTCTGGGCGGGCGGGGACGCGGGCAGCGGGGCCGCCGCTGTGTAGAGGGTGGTCAGTTCCTTGACCGCCCTGCTCAGCGGGAGCAGCGTCGTCGAATACAGCTGGGCCATGTCCGCCTCCGCGCGAATGGCCCGCTCCTCGGCCCGCTTCCGGCTCTTCTCGACGAGCCCCTTCTCCAGGTGAGTGATCACGACCACCCCGAAGGCCGAGGCGTCGGCGAAGAACGCCAGGCCGAGTTTCTCGGTTCCCTCCGAACCGTCCGCCCACACCGAGACCACGGCCACGGACACGCCGAGCACTGCCGAGAAGAGCAGGAACAGGTAGTGAACGCCGCGTGCGGCCAACCATTGGTTCATCCGGCCCGTACCACCGCGTTCCACCCCGATTTTGTCGTACGTACTCGCGCCCCTTCATCCTCCCCGAACGGAGTAGTGGACGGCAGGCGTTGCGCGAGACAGCCCGGCTCGACATGCGGTGAAGGGCCCGCCGACAGAGACTCGGCCTCGACAGCACCCCCCCGTGAGCCCTGTGGCCCGGCCGTTTTCCGTACCGAGGAGGAACCATGACCACATCGATCAGCGACCCGGTGGTCAAGAAGTTCGTCGCCGCCGTCAACGCGGGTGACGAGAGCGCCTTCACCGCCGTCCTCACCGAGGACGCCACGATGTCCGACGACGGCAGCGAACGGGACCTGGCCGCCTGGACGGAGAAGGAGATCTTCTCCCCGAAGGCGAACGGCCGCATGGACGTCGTGCAGGCCTCGGACGACGGCCGCACCCTCGTCGTCGACTACACGAACGACACGTGGGGCACGATGCGGACGCGCTGGTCCTTCACGGTCAGCGGCGACCGCATCAGCCGCTTCGAGACGGGCCAGGCACCGGCCTGACAGCGGCCGGGTCGAGGAGGCCGACGAGAACCGCGACGTCCTTGCTCCCTCCTTCATGCCCCGACCGCCCCCGCCTTACCTTTCGCACGCCATGGCGTCGGGCTGGTGAGACCTTGTCGATCTACTGCTCCCCTTGGCGGGGGCCCTGGGAGCCGGGAGGCGGCTCACCCCGGCACATCTGGTACGCGACCGGCTTCCCGGCCCTCGCCCCGGCCCCGGTAGCGGTGGGCCTCGCGCACATGGCGTCGGTCCATGTCCCCCTGGGGGTGATGGTGTTCGGCCTGAGCGTGCCGGCCCTGGCGCGGCAGGCTCCGTCGGACATCAGGGTCAGGGCCGATCCACCCGGTAGAGGTAGTGGGCCCGCCCGTCGACGGGGTTGTCCGGCTCGAGTTCGCCCTCGGCGACCCGCCGCATCCCGGCCTTCTCCAGCGCCCGCCAGGAGGCACGGTTGGCGGCCGACACGGGCACCAGGACACACGAGGCCTCGGGATGCTCGTCCCAGATCGCCTGGACGGCCGACCGGATCATCCGCGGCCCGAGCCCCCGGCCGACGAGCTGCGGCTCGCCGATCAGATAGTCGATGGTCATGGCCCCGGAAGGGACGTCGATCAACGTGGCGACCTCCACCAGATACTCGGGGTAGTCGGCCAGCCGGCACCGCTGCATCAGGCCGAACGGAGTGCCGTCGAGGTGGGCGAGCAGTTCCTCAGAGGGCTCATCACCCCTGACGGCGGGCCCGAAGTCCCGTCGCACGGCCTCGGCCGAGGTCTCGTGGTTCCACCACCGGGCCACGTGCGGACGCTCCAGCCAGGACATCAGCAACGGGAAGTCGTCCTCGGTGAGCCGACGCCAGGTGATCATCGGGAAACCCTCCAGCGGGACGCGGCGGCAGGGGCGCGGGGCAGAGCGCCCCGTGGCCACCCAGCCTAGGCACTGTCCGGCACATCATGGGGCCGTGATGGCACCAGGTCGGTCGTCGCCGGCCGGGCTGTGCCCGGTTGCGGGGCTCTGCCAGCGGCAGAACAGCAGCCGGATCGGGCTGGACGATCACTACGGTCCAGTCTTATGACAACGAAGACGACGAAGACAACGAAGACGACGAGCACGACGAGCACGACGAGCACGACGACGATTGCGACGCGTACGGTCGAGTATCCGGCCGACGGTTTGACGATGGTCGGGTACCTCGCGCTCCCCGCCGGTGTGGACCGCCGGCCTGCGGTGCTGCTCGGACCGGAGGGCACGGGGCTCAGCGACGTCGAGCGCCGCCGGGCCGACGCTCTCGCTGAACTGGGATACGTAGCACTGGCCTTCGATCTTCACGGCGGGCGCTATCTGGGCGACCCCGAGAAGATGCTGGCCCGTTGCCTGCCGCTGCTCGCCGACTGCGACCGGATGCGGGGTGTCGGCCACGCGGCGCTCGAAGTGCTGCGCGCCGAACCGCGGACCGACCCCGACCGGATCGCCGCCGTCGGCTACGGCACCGGGGGCGCCGTCGGGCTGGAACTCGGGCGCGCCGGCGTCAGCCTGCGCGCGATCGGGACGGTCAACGGACTGATCACGGGCCGACCGGGCGAGGCGGCGCGCATCCGCTGCCCGGTGTGGGCCGGGGTCGGGTCGGAGGACCCGATCTTGCCGCCCGCGCGACGGGACGCGTTCACCGCCGAGATGCAGGCCGCGGGCGTCGACTGGCGCCTCACGGTCTACGGCGGCGCCTTGCACGCCTTCCACCACCCGCCGGTCGACCACCCCACGGTCCCCGGCGTCGGCTACCACCCAGAGCACGCGCAGCGAGCCTGGCGCGACGTCGTCGACCTGCTCGCCGAGTGCCTGCCCACAGCGGAACCGCATTCGGACGGATGCTGAGCGCCGATTCCGGGTCGACGTCCTCAGCCCGGGACCCACGCGGGCCCCTGTCCTGCTGCGCGTCGCGGGGGCGGACGCCGACCGGTTCGCCGAGGCCGCGTGCCCCTGAGCGGCTGGCCGACCCCGAGGAGCTCGCCGAGGCCGCCCTCTTCCTGGCTGCGGACGCCTCGTCGTTCGTCACCGGCGCAGAACTCTTCGCCGACGGCGGCTGCACCCGGGCCCGAACGACGGCCTGTCGGCCTGGTCAGCCGACCAGGAGGGCGTGCGTCTCGTCGCTGACGGCCGGCAGGTCACCCGGGTCGGCCCAGGCGGCGTCGTCGTGCTCGGTGAGGGTGATGGGCCCGATGGCCCGTACGGTGACCGCGAAGGTGAACTGCCGCGTTCTGCGCCCACTTCGGGAGGCGTAGTCGAAGCTGCCGACATGCCCGGCGACCCGGGTGACGGTGAGGCCGGTCTCCTCCAGAATCTCCCGGCACAGGGCGTCCACGAGCCGCTCGCCGGGCTCCACTCCGCCACTGGGCAGCTCGCCGAGTTGGTGGCGAGCGGGCACGTCCATGAGAAGCGGGAGTCCGTCGCCGGCGGGCGGTGGCGGACCGTGCAGGTGTTCTCCAACGCCCCGCTGACGGACGACCAGGCCGCGCGGCTGCGGGCCGGGGTTCCGGCCGACGGGTACGAGCTGGTGGGTACTGCTCCCGCTCCGAGTGCGCACTTTCCGACGGTCGGCGCTCCGAGTGACCGGGTGGTCGGTGGTCAATCACCGGGCCGGGCGAGGAGCACATGTTCCGGCCCCATGTCCCGTGGGCCACCACCTGTGGTCCCTGTCACCGGGAGGAGCAACGCGCCTTCTGGGCCGACGCGCAGGCCCGGGCCGACGCGGCCCCCGAGCCTCCGCCTTGGCGGGAGCGGTTCGCGGCCGTTGCGGCGGACGGAGCCGTACCGGATACGGATACGGAGGTGGGTACTCCCTAGACTCCAGCGAAGTCCTGCTGGAGTCTAGGAGGTCACACCCGACCGGAGACCGCCGGATCTTTCGGTTTGCGCTGTCCGGCGTCCGACTTCCGCCCCCATCGGCGCGTCGCCGGCATCTCGATGAGCACGTACAACAACCGCGCGACGACGACGCAGACCAGGCCCGTCCCCAGGTGGTACAGGACCGCGGCCGCGGTGCCCATGACCGGCCTCCCGAGCACCATGTGAATCGTGAACAGGACGATCAGGTTGATCAGGCAGAACCCGTACGCGGCCTCGCCGAGCCACACCATCGGCCTTCGCCCGAGCCAGCTGCCGCGGCCCTGTATGTCGCGGGTGACCAAAGCGGCGACCAGCACGGCGACCGGCACGGTGAAGAACGCGCCGAAGCCGTACACCACCGGCAGGAACAGGGTGAGCACATACGCCCCGGCCACGGCGAGAGACGCCGGCAGCACGCCCACACCCAGCGTCCACCTGCCTTCGCTGATCAGCCGGGCGGTCAGCATGCCCGCGACCAGCTCGAGGCCGCGGACGGGCGGGCTGAAGTAGCCGACCCACAGCTGCGCCCAGGAAAGGCCCGGCAGCACGGGGCTGTCCGGGCCCGCCAGGAAGAGGGACGAGAACACGGGAACGGCGAGCACGGCGACGGCGACGGCCGTGAACCAGTGAACAAGGCGCTCGGGCCTGATGCGCCGTACCCAGACGATGAGCAGGGGGAAGACCGCGTAGAAGGCCAGCTCGACGGAGATCGACCAGGTGATGCCGTTGACGGAGTGGATGACGAAGGAGCTGTCGGGCAGCCATGCCTGCACCAGAAGCAGCGTCGCGGTCGCCTCGATCGGCTTGACCGGCAGGCCCTGCGCGAGCAGGAAGACGACGCCGAATCCGAAGACGACGACATGGGTGGGGAGGATCTTGACCGCTCGTCGTCGCCAGAAGGACTTCGCGGGGTCGCCCGCCCTGGCCACCCAGGTCAGCACGAACCCGCTGAGGACGAAGAACACTGAGACGCCGAGGTACCCCAGGTTGAGCCCGTGGGCGTGGAAGTACTCGTACGCCGCGGCATCCGCGAACACGGGCACGTAGGCGGCGTGGCCGATCAGCACAAGGAACGCGGCGATGAACCGCAGACCGGTCAGGGACTGCAGGCGTCCTCCCACCGCCCGCCGTCCCGTGTGCGTGTCCGAGGCGGTCGGCGGAAGGTCCGGTGTGCTTGGTTGTGGTGCGAGTTCGGCGGTCATGACGAAACCCTCCTGTGGTGGCGCGTGTGGGCGGTGCGCGCCGCTGGGGAACGGCACGCGGGGGGGGGAGACTGAACTACCGTCCGCTCAGGCGGCGATGCCCGGCCTCAGCGGTGTGCGGCCACTGCCCGGCCGCTCAGGCACTCTCCAGCCGGCCGACGCGCAGCAGTTCGGCGGCGAGCTCGCGCAGCTCCACCTTGCGCACCTTGCCGCTGGCGGTCATCGGGTACTCGTCGATGACACGTAGGTAACGGGGGATCTTGTGGTGCGCCAGCTTGCCGGTGCAGAACGTCCGCAGTGACGCGGCGGTGAGCGGCTCGGTGCCCTCCCGCATCCGTATCCAGGCCATCAACTCCTCGCCGTAGTGCTGGTCCGGTACGCCGATGACCTGTGCGTCCAGGACGTCGGGGTGGGTGTGGAGGAACTCCTCGATCTCCCGGGGGTAGAGGTTCTCGCCGCCGCGGATGACCACGTCCTTCAGCCGTCCGGTGATGCTCAGATAGCCGTCGGTGTCCATGACTCCGAGGTCGCCGGTGTGCATCCAGCCCTCCGCGTCGATGGCCTCGGCGGTCTTGTCCGGCTGCTCCCAATAGCCCTGCATCACCGAGTAGCCCCGGGTGCAGACCTCGCCCTGCTCGCCGCAGGGCAGCAGGGCGCCCGTCTCCCGGTCGACGACCTTGACCTCCAGATGCGGGCCGACGCGCCCCACCGTGGACACCCGGCGCTCCAGGGAGTCGCGCGCACGGGTCTGGGTGGACACCGGGGAGGTCTCCGTCATGCCGTAGCAGATGGTCACCTCCGCCATGCCCATCTCGTCGATCACCCGCATCATCACCTCGACGGGGCACGGCGCGCCCGCCATGATCCCGGTGCGCAGGGAGGACAGGTCGAAGGAGTCGAAGGCCGGATGGGCCAACTCCGAGATGAACATGGTCGGAACGCCGTACAGCGAGGTGCAGCGCTCGGTATGGACGGCATCCAGGGTCGCGCTGGGGTCGAACGCCGCGGCCGGGATCACCATGCACGCGCCGTGGCTGGTCGCCGCGAGGTTGCCCATCACCATGCCGAAGCAGTGGAAGAACGGGACGGGGATGCAGACGCGATCGGCCTCGGTGTAGTTGCACAACTCGCCTACGAAGTAACCGTTGTTGAGGATGTTGAAGTGCGAGAGCGTCGCGCCCTTGGGGAACCCCGTCGTGCCCGAGGTGTACTGGATGTTGATCGGCTCCCCGGCATCCAGGGACGCCGCGGCCTCCGCCAGCTCCCGGGGAGTGATGTGCGCCCCGCCGGCCAGCAGGGTGTCCCAGTCGTCGGTCCCGATGAGACAGACGTGCTCGAGACTCGCGCACGCGGGCCGCACCTCGGCGATCATGCTCTCGTAGTCGGAGGACTTGAAGCTCTTCACGGCCACGAGGAGCCGCACCCCCGCCTGGTTGAGCACGTACTCCAATTCGTGGGTGCGGTAGGCGGGGTTGATGGTGACGAGAATGGCGCCGATCTTGGCCGTCGCGTACTGCGTCAGGGTCCACTCCGCGCAGTTGGGCACCCACAGACCGACGCGGTCGCCCTTGGTGATCCCGAGTGCGAGGAGCCCTCGGGCCATGGTGTCGACGTCGTCGGCCAGTTCGGCGTACGTCCACCGGCGGTCCGTCACGCAGTCCACCAGAGCTTCGCGGGCGCCGAAGGATGCGGCGATCCGGTCGAAGTTCTCTCCGATGGTCTCGTCCAGAAGCGGAACGTCGCCGACGCCACACGCATAACTCAGGCCAGGTTCCGGGACGGTTCGGGTGAGCAGATCTTCCACCATGCTCAATTCCTCCTTGGGGTGGCAGTTCAACCAGCGTTGGTCAGACCCGTTCGGATCGGCATCTCGTGGATTGCTCGCCCGTTCTCGGAATACTTCACAGGACGCCTGCGCTGCCGGTCGGATTCCACGTGCGCAAACGGTGAGTTACGGAGAACCGGGCGCGTGCCTCGCTGTCTTTATCCCAAGTTGCGGACCTGGGGCCGTGGTCTGAAAAGTCTTGTGGTCTTGAGGAGACTCCGGGTACTTCTGTGGATGGCAGTAGGTGAAGGCCCGCCGATAAAGGAGAGCTGACCGGTGGTTCGCTGCCGCCGACGGCGAGGAAGGGAAGGGAAGTGACCACCACCGTGCCCAGCCTGATGGCGACCCCGCCCGGTCGCTACTACAGCGATCCGGAGATCTTCGAGCAGGAGCGGGACCGTATATTCCACCGGAGTTGGTTCGCCGTCACGCACGTGTCGGACGTGCCCACTCCCGGCAAGTTCCGCACGGCACGAGTGGGCCGGGAGAACGTGGTCGTGGTCCGTGGGCACGACGGTGCGGTCCAGGCCTTCCTGAATGTCTGCCGGCACCGCGGGTTCCTGCTCTGCAAAGAGGAGTACGGAGAGGTCAGGCGCAACCTCCGGTGTGCGTACCACTCGTGGACCTACGGCCTCGACGGCCGGCTCGTGTCGGCGCCGCACCTCGCCAAGATGCCCGATGTGGACCGCAGTGACTGGGGCCTCAAGCGGCTCCACGTGCGGGAATACCTCGGCTATGTGTGGGTCTGCCTCGCCGAGGAGCCGCCGTCCTTCGAGGAGGCCGTCGTCCACGCGATCACCCGGCGGTTCGACGACGAACAGGCCATCGACAGCTGGCAGATGGCGGAGCTGAAGGTCGGCCGCCGTATCAGCTACACCGTCAAGGCCAATTGGAAGATCATCGTCGAGAACTTCATGGAGTGCTATCACTGCGCTTCCATCCACCCCGAGCTGACGAGCGTACTTCCCGAATGCGTCCAGGGTTACGCGGCTCAGTACTACGCGGGACGCGGCCTCAGTTTCCGGGAAGATGCGGAGGCGTTCAGCGTCGACGGCACCGGTGGGTTCGGCAAGCTCCCCGGCATCACCGAGGACCAGGACCGCACATATTGGGGGGTCACCATCAACCCTCAGGTCTTCATCAACTTCGTTCCCGACCACGTCATTTTTCACCGGCTTTTCCCTATTTCCGCGGAACGCACGATCGTCGAGTGTGACTGGCTGTTCGCAAAAGGCGTACCGGAGGGTGCGCGACTCGATCATTCCGTCGAACTATTTCACCGGGTGAACCGACAGGATTTCGAAGTCTGCGAGATGTGCCAGCTCAACATGAAGTCCAGCGCCTATGAAACCGGCGGTGTTCTCGTCCCGCACGAGCACCACATAGCGGCAGACTTCCATTCCTGGTACCTGGGGGCGCTCGAAACGGCCTGACGGCAATGCCCTGCCGCATCCGGGATCTACAACACGCCAGGAGGATGCGGCGCCGTCCGCACACGGGCGGATCCCCGCTCTCGACGGGCTCCGGGTCCTGTGCGCGCTGGCCGATGTGTACGGACCCCGGGGGAGCCGGGGCCTCGTCGACACGCTGCACGTGGTGCTCTCGCCGGTGACGCTCGGGACCGGGCTACGTCTCTGGGACTCGCCCGACGAGCTGCTCGACCGGTTCCACCTGGAGGTCGTGCCCAGCCCGAGCGGAGTGACGCACCACTTGTTCTGGCGGCAGTGAGAGGGCCCCGGCCCGCGTACGGTGCCGGGACAGCGGGGCGGGCGCCGCATTGACCTCGGGGGCCGGGCGCCAGGAAGATCCCTGTGTGAAACCTGATATACCTCCTTCGCCCTGGGACCCGCCCCCGCCCACGCCTCCAGGCGGCGGGCCCACCTGGCCGCAGGGCCCTGGAGTCGGCTGGCAGCAGGGGCCAGGCCCCGGCTGGCCGCCGCAGGGCCCCGGACCCGGCTGGCAGCTGCCCCCGCCCGGGCCCGTCCCGCAGGCCGGTCCCGTGCGGGCCGAGGCCGGGGCGCGCTACGACCAGCAGGGGCGCAACGGGCAGGGCGGCAGGTTCGCGTGGCTCGGGGAGCTGTCGGTCGTCCTGCTCCTGGTCGTCGTGGGCATCCTGGTCGTCTCCATGGTCGGGGCCGTCCTCGCGGCGGTGCTGGACGCGGGTCCCGCGTCGGCGGACAGCGAGGTGTTCTTCGAGGACCCGGTCGCCGACATGGCCCTCCAGCTCGTCGGCATCGCGATCGGGATGCCCATCGTCCTGTGGGGCGCCCGCTATCTGGGCAGGCGTCCGGCCGGTACCGTCTCCTCGGTCCTGGGCCGGTTGCGGTGGAAGTGGCTCGGGTTGTGCGCCGCCGTGGCCTTTCCGCTGGTGATCGTCCAGTTCGGCGTGCTGTTCGCGTGGACCTGGGGGGAGGAGTCCGCCGAACCGACCGGGGACGGCTTTCCCGGCTGGACCGCCTTTCTCGTGAGCCTGGCCGTGCTGGCGGTGCTGGTGCCGTTCCAGGCGGCGGCCGAGGAGTACGTCTTCCGGGGCTGGCTGGTCCAGGTGATCGGGCGGGCCGTGCGGTCGCCCTGGCCCGCCGTCGTGCTCGCGTCGCTCCTGTTCGCCCTGGCCCACGGGTTCGGCGAACTCACCGGGTTCGTCCTGCTCCTCTACTCGGCGCTGTGGTGGGGCTGGCTGGTCATCCGCACCGGAGGCCTGGAGGCGGTGATCACCCTCCACGTCGCCAACAACCTGCTCGCCTTCGGCCTCGCGGCCGGCTTCGGCGAACTCGCCTCCACCGAGACGGCGGCCGATGCCCCGTGGCAGGCGATGGTCGTCGAGTTCGTCTTCGCCCCGCTGTACTGCCTGGGGATGGCATGGCTCGCGAAGCGGCGGGGGGTTGACCGGGTGAGCCCCTGAAGCCCCCCCGGTTGACCGCGTTGCGCTGAGCGCCACCATGAGTGCGGGCGGGGGCGCGCGGGTCGCCGGGTGGCCAGGTATCGGCCCCGGTGTCAGGTAACAGCAGAGGTGTGTGTGCGGGGTGGCCGGCCCGGACCCCCTGGTGGGGACCCCCTCGTGGGGACCTCTCAGAACTCCACGGTCAACTGGGCCTGGATGTGAGCGCGCAGGACGCCTGCCATGTCCGTCGTGCAGTCGCTGATCAGCCACTGGATCTGGAGGCCGTCCATTAGGGCGATCAACTGCTGTGCAGCGGACGCCGGTTCGACGCCGTCGCGCAGCTCGCCCGCCTCCCGGACCTGGTGATAGGCGCGTTCGGTGTTGGCGACCGACGTACGGTAGCGGGCCTCGAAGTACGCGTGTGCCGGGTGGTCGGGGGCGGTGGCCTCCGCCGCCACCACCGAGAACAGCTCGACGATCCCGCGCCGCTTGGCGTTCAGCTCGGCGAGGTCCACCAGCCGGCGCAGATGGTCGACGCCCCGGGTGACGCCCAGGGCGAGCCACTCGTCGTCCACGTCGTCGCGGCGCTGGAGCACCGCGAGGAGCAGCGCCTCCTTCGTCGGGAAGTGGTGCAGGAGGCCCGGGTGGGAGATGCCGCATCGGGTGGCGATGACGCGCAGCGAGGCACCCCGGTAGCCGGCCTCGCCGAACAGGGTCATCGCCTGGTCGAGGATCTCGATCCGCTTGGCCCGGCCCTTGGCGTAGCCGCGCTGAGGTCCCGGGGTCACGCGCATTCACCCGCTGTCATCGAACGCCTCTCTCGTTCCGCCCCGGATTCTCACAGGGATGAATACTTACCGAGCGGTCGGTATTGAGCGTACGGTACTGCGGAGTGCCGTCGTGAAAGGAACTCCTGTGGGCCTCCTGCCGCCGTACCTCGACCCCGCGCTCCCCGTCGCGGACCGGGTCTCCGATCTCCTGGGCCGCATGACGTTGCCCGAGAAGGTCGGCCAGATGCTCCAGCTCAACGCCAAGGAGGGCGTGCGGCACCTCGTGGAGGAGCTGCACGCGGGGTCGATCCTGCACGCCTCGCCCGAGCGGGTGCTGGAGGCGGCCGCCCTCACCGAGAAGACCCGGCTGCGCATCCCGCTGCTCGTGGCGGAGGACTGCATCCACGGCCACTCCTTCTGGGAGGGGGCGACGATCTACCCGACGCAGCTCGGCATGGCGGCCACCTGGGACACGGACCTGGTGGAGCGGATCGCGCGGGCGACGGCGGTGGAGGTCGCGGCGACCGGGGTGCACTGGACGTTCTCGCCGGTCCTCTGCATCACCCGCGACCTGCGGTGGGGCCGGGTGAGCGAGACCTTCGGAGAAGACCCCTATCTCATCGGGGAGTTGGGCTCCGCGATGGTGCGCGGCTATCAGGGCGAGGGGCTGACCGACCCGACCGCGATCCTGGCCTGCGCCAAGCACTTCGCCGGGTACTCCGAGACCCAGGGCGGCCGAGACGCCAGCGAGGCGGACATCTCCCGGCGCAAGCTGCGCTCGTGGTTCCTGCCGCCGTTCGAGCGGGTCGCCAAGGAGGGCTGCCGGACGTTCATGCTCGGCTACCAGTCCATGGACGGCGTGCCGATCACCGTGAACGACTGGCTGCTGGGCGAGGTGCTGCGCGGCGAGTGGGGTTACACCGGCACGCTGGTCACCGACTGGGACAACGTCGGCCGCATGGTGTGGGAGCAGAGGATCTACGCCGACTACGCGCAGGCGTCGGCGGCGGCGGTCCGCGCGGGCAACGACATGGTGATGACGACGTGGAAGTTCTTCGACGGCGCCCAGGAGGCGGTGGCGGAGGGCGCGCTCACCGAGGCGGAGATCGACGCCGCCGTACGCCGCGTCCTGACGCTCAAGTTCGAACTCGGCCTCTTTGAGAACCCCCGCCACCCCGACGCCGCCCGGCAGGCCGAGTTCATCGGTAGTACCGCGCACGCGGAGCTCAACCTGGAGGCCGCCCGGCGCTCGCTGGTGCTGCTGACCAACGACGGCACGCTGCCGCTGGCGGGCGGCCTGGAGGCGGTGGACCCGGGCGCCCTCACCGCGCACGGCGGCGGACGGGCCCGAGCCACGGCCTCCGGCCCCCGTACGGTTGCCGTCGTCGGCCCCAACGCCGATGACGCGCAGACCCAGTTGGGTGACTGGGCTGGATCCTCCGGGCAGGCGGACTGGCTCCCCGACGGGCAGCCGCGCGCCATGATCCGTACCGTCCTCGACGGCTTCCGGGACCGGGTGCCCGCCGACTGGACCGTGACGTACGCGCCCGGCGCCCGCATCCTGGACGTCGGGCCAGACCCGGAGGGGGAGTTCTTCCTCGACGGGCAGCCGCGCCCCGAGGTCGTCGTCCCGGCCTCGCCCGACCCCGCGCTGATCGGCGAGGCCGTCGCCGCCGCCGAGGCCGCCGACCACGTGGTCGCCGTCGTCGGTGACCGGATCGAGCTGATCGGCGAGGGCAAGTCGACCGCCACCCTCGAACTCGTGGGTGACCAGGTCGCGTTGCTCGACGCGCTGGCGGCGACGGGCAAGCCGCTGGTCGTCGTGGTCATCAGCTCCAAGCCGCTGGTGCTGCCGCCGTCCGCGCTCGGTGCGGCGGCGATCGTGTACGCGGCCAACCCGGGCATGCTCGGCGGTACGGCGGTGGCGGAGCTGCTCCTCGGCCTGATCGAACCGACCGGCCGGCTCCCGCTCTCCTTCGCCCGGCACGCGGGGCAGCAGCCGACGTACTACAACCAGGTCCGCGGCCAGCACGGCACGCGCTACGCGGACCTCACGCAGAGCCCGGCGTTCGCGTTCGGGGAGGGCCTGAGCTACACGACCGTCGAGTACACGGACCTGGAGCTGCTGACGGCGGTCGTCGAGCCGACCGAGACGGTACGTGCCCGGGTGACGCTCACCAACTCCGGTGCCCGGCCCGCGCTGGAGACCCTCCAGGTGTACGTGAGCGACGCGGTGACGTCCGTGACCTGGGCGGAGAAGGAGCTGAAGGCGTACGAGCAGGTCGCGCTGGCCCCGGGGGAGTCGCGGCAGGTCGCTGTCGAACTCCCGGTGGCCGCTTGCACGTTGGTGGACACGCGAGGGCGGCGCGTGGTGGAGCCGGGCCGCTTCGAGCTGCTGGTGGGTCCGTCGTCGCGGGACGAGGTGCTGCTGAGGGCGGAGTTCACGGTGAAGGGGTGATGCGGGAGGGGTGCTCGGTCGGGGTGGCGGGCTCGAGGGTCTCGGCGGGTTCGGGGGCCTCGGGCGGTGGTGCGGGTGTCCGTGCGGCGCGCTGGCCGAGCACGACCCCGCACAGGGTGAGTACGAGGCCGAGGACCTGCCGACCCGAGAGGCTCTCGCCGGCGAGCAGGAGCCCCAGCAGTACGCCCGTCACGGGGTTGAGCAGCCCCAGCAGGCCGACCGTCCCCGCCGGCAGGTGCTTCAGCCCAAGGAACCAGGCGGCGAAGGCGATGCCCGTGGCCACCACCGCGAGGTAGCCGAACCCGAGGAGCGCGGGGCCGTCCAGCGCGGGCGGCGCGCCCTCCACGAAGGCCGCGCACGGCGCGAGCAGCAGCCCACCGCCGAGCAACTGCCAGCTGGTGGCGGCGAGTACGTCCACCCCGCCGCTCCACCGCTTGGCCAGGACATACCCGTACGAGGACATAGCCATGGCCCCGACGGAGGCGAGCACGCCGATCGCGTCCACCGAACCGGCGGCCGTGAACACCATCAGGCAGACGCCGCCGACGCCGGTCATGGCCCCCGCGAGGTGTTTCCAGCCGGGCCGCTCACCGACCAGCGGCCAGGCGAGCATCATCATGAACAGGGGCGCGAGGGCCATGATGATCGATGCCAGGCTGGTGGGGAGGCGCTGCGCCGCCACGTAGACGAGTGCGAAGAAGCCGCTCATGTTCAGGGCGCCGAGTACCAGGGACTTCCACCACCAGCTCCCGTGCGGCAGCTTCCGGCAGACGGCCATGAGGAGCAGCCCGGCGGGCACGGCCCGGAAGGCGGCGCCGTACAGCGGATGGCTCTCGGGCAGATACTCCCGCGTGACGAAGTAGGTCGTGCCCCAGGCCACGGGGGCCACCGCCGTGACCAGCGACCATTTCAGGTTACCTTCCATGGAAGCTATTATGCCTTCCATGGAAGGTAATTTTCGGGACGTCGCCCCGGAAGGCGCGGGTCTCGACCATGTGGCCCGCATCCAGGCCGAATGGGCGCGGCAGCGCCCGGACGTGGACGTGTCCCCGCAAGCCGTCATCGGCCGGCTGCACCGCCTGGGCCACCTCCTGACCGCCCGCCTCGACGTCGTCTACCGGACCCACGGCCTGTCCGAGGGCGAGTTCGACGTCCTGGCCGCGCTGCGCCGGGCCGGGGAGCCGTTCGAGCGGGCGCCGGGCGAGCTGGCCGCGCACACGATGGTCACCACGGGGGCCATGACCAAGCGGATCGACCGCCTCCAGCGCGCCGGCCTGGTGACCCGGCGCCGCTCGGCGGGGGACGGCCGGGGCCGTGTGGTGGCGCTGACCCCGGCGGGCCGGTCCCTGATCGACCGGGCGTTCACCGAGCACATGCGCAACGAGCGGAACCTGCTGGACGCGCTGGACCCGCGGGAGGCGGAGGCGCTGGAGCGGCTGTTGACCGCGTGGCTGGCGCGGGTGGAGCCGCCGGACGGCGAGGCCTGACCGGGAGGCGCCTGCGCGCGGGGCGGTCTACGGCGCGCCGGCCCCGCCTCCCGCTCGGCGGGTGCGGGGACGCCAACCCCCGCCCCGTACGTCAGGGGCGAGCCGACCCCGTGTGAACCCGTGACCTGACCTTGCGGGCGGGCGACGGCGTCCAGAGCGTCGACGAACACCGGGAGGCGCTTTCGTACGCGGACGAGCAGGGCTGAGAGCGGGCGCCCCGAGGCCCGGTCGCCGACGTACACCGATCGCCGTACCGATCCCCGTACCGATCCCCGTACCGATCCCCGTTTCGATCCGGCTCCGGGACGCGCCGAGAAGAAGCGTTTCCGCGTGCGGGCATTCGCCCGTACGGGTGTGGCGTGGCGCCCCGGCGGCGCTCCGGGCGCGCACAATGGGGCGGCGGTTCGTGCAGAGGTGCCGAGGCCCTCTCCCGCACCTTGCGCTGAAGGAGGACCGGTGGCTGATGGCTGGGCGGTTCAGCGGACGGGGCCCGGTGACCAGGCCCGTACCCAGGCGAGGGAACGACTGCTGGACGCCGCACGCGAGCTGTACGGCGTCGTCGGCTACCGGGAGACCTCGGAGGCGGACCTGTGCGAGGCGGCCGGGGTCACGCCCGAGGTGCTCCGGCAGGAGTACGGGACACGGGAAGGGCTCCTCATCGCCCTGCACAACCGGGTCACCACCGTCGGCCTGCGGGCCATGGAGGCCGCCCTGCTCTCCGAGGGGATCGACGAGTGTCCGATCGCGGAGAGGGTCCGGCGCCTCTTCGACGCGTACGTGGAGTCCGTCACCCGGGATCCGCGCGAGGCACGGGTGACCTTCGTCGAGGTGCTGGGCGTGAGCGCGGTGGTGGACGAGCACTGCAAACTCTGGCGCGCGCTGTGGACGGAGTTCCTCACCGGGGAGGCCGAGCGGGCGGTGGAGCGGGGCGAGGCGGAGGACCGGGACCACCGGGTCGACGTCATGGTGATGGTCGGCACGGTCCACGAACTGATGGCCCACCACACCCGCCGCTGCCGCCGCGCCCGCCCGGAGGAGGTCTCCGGCGAACTGACCCAACTGGCGCTGACGATGCTGGGGTCGCAGCCGGTGGGGTGAGGGTGCGGAGGTGCGAGGCGGTCACCGGCCGGCGATGAGGCCGGGCAGGGCGCGCGTGTCGTCGAAGGTGACGGTGCCGGGGCCTTCGAGGTGGTGCGGGGGAGTCATTCCCCCGGCGTAGGCGAAAGCGCGCATCCCGGCGGCCCGGGCGGCCTGGAGACCGTACTGGCCGTCCTCGACCACGGCTCAAGCCTCCGGCGCGACGCCCATGTGCCTTGGCGCGTGGAGGAACAGATCAGGTGCCGGCTTGCCGTGCCGTCTCCACGGTGACCTGGCCGCGGAGCAGCGCGTCGGCGGACGGGCCGGTGAGGGTGGCCCGGAGATCTGTGGGGAGAGTTCCGTCGCTCGGGTCGGGTCGCCGCTCAGGCCAATTGAGGTTGCGGTGTCGTCTGCTGCCGGGCGTACGGGCCGCCCAGCCCCCACGCCTGGTGCATCGCGTCGGCGAAGGCGGCGGCGAGGAGGTGTTCGCCGGTCGGGCCGGGATGGGTGCCGTCGTACGTGTCCGTGTGGATGTCGTAGCCCGGCGGGCGCGAGGCCAGCAGGAGCGGGGAGGCCGGGGTGTCCAGGTCCGCCACGGCCTTGGCGAGGAGTTCGTTGAAGTGGGCACAGGAGGCGGCGAAGGGGGCGTCCGACTCGGCCCGGACGTTGGGTATCACCGGGAGCAGCACCATCCGGATGTGCGGGTTGGCCGTGCGGGCCGCCGTGATGAACGTGCGGGCGTTGGCGGCCGTCTGCTCGGCGTCCGTGTAGAACCCGAGGTCTATCAGGCCCAGCGAGACCAGCAGCACGTCCGCCTCCGCCGCGCGCACCGCGTCCGCGATCGCCGGCGCCATGTGCAGCCACCCCTCGCCCCAGCCCGCCAGGTGCCTGCGGGCGTCGGGCGGGAAGGACGGGTCGGCGTACGCGTTGGAGAGCGGGGCGTTCGCCTCGGGGTCGTACAGCGTCGTGCGCGGCCCGACGATCTCGTACGGAGTCGGGCAGACCGCCTCAAGGTGTTGCCACAGGCGGTAGCGCCAGGTGAAGTCGCCGGTGGCGCCGATGGTCATGGAGTCGCCGACCGGGAGAAAACGCATGGCGTCATCATGGCCGATCACGGCTGTGGCCTGCGACGTGACGACGGACACGGTGGGATGGGCGGGGGCGGGCCCCGGAGTGGACGGGGTCGGGACCGTGGACACTTGGGCCATGCGTCCGTATCCGAGCCGCCCGGCACGTCTCGCCACTCCCGCCGCAGCCCTCCTGCTGCTCCTGGGGGCCGCCTGCCCCGCCGTCGCCGCCGACGGGGAACCCGACCGTGACTTCACGATCGAGGACTCCCGTATCACCGAGTCCAGCGGCCTCGCCGCCAGCCGTCTGCATCCCGGCGTCTACTGGACGCACAACGACAGCGACGACGGCCCCCACGTCTTCGCCGTCGACTCCCGTACCGGGAAGACCGTCGCGACCATCACGATGCGGGGTGTGGGGGAGCCGCGTGATGTGGAGGGTGTTTCGATCGGGCCCGACGGTGACATCTACGTCGGTGACATCGGGGACAACCTGGACGGGTCCTGGTCCCATGTCTGGATCTATCGCTTTCCCGAGCCCAAGGCCCTCCGGGACGCCACCGTCCCCGCGACCCAGTACGACGTGAAGTACGCCGACGGGGCCCGCAACGCCGAGGCGCTGATGGTCCACCCCCAGACCGGCCGCGTCTACATCGCTTCCAAGAACGAGGACGGCGGCGGGCTCTACGAAGGGCCCGCGAAGCTCACCTCCGGAGGCACCAACACCTTCCGGCGCGTCGGCGAGGTGCCGTGGGTGACGGACGGGGCCTTCTCGCCCGACGGGGGCTCGCTGGTGCTGCGCTCGTACTTCAGCGCCCGCGTGTACGACTTCGAGGACGGCCGCCTCGGGGAGAGCCGGTCGGTCGCCGCGCCGTTCCAGCGGCAGGCGGAGTCGGTGACGTACACGGCGGACGGATCGGCCCTGATGTTCGGCTCCGAGGGGGCGCGTAGTGGGGTCGTGTGCGTGGAGGTCGAGGGGGGCCAGAGGAAGGGAGGCCAGGAGGGGAAGGGGAAGCCCTCGGGGAGCGGCAGTCCCTCCCAGGGGGCGGGCGACGGTCAGGACGGCGACGGCAAGGGCAGTGTGGGGCTCGGTGCGGTGATCATCGTCGGGGTGGGGGCTCTGTGGTTCGCGCTCCGGCGGAGGCGGGGGCAGGGGTGAGGCCTGAGGCCTCGGCCTCCGCTCAGTCGCCGTTCGTCACCGGCCACACCTCGTAGTGAAGGGTCCTGTCCCGCTTCAGCCGATGCACCAGCGGGACGAGCACGCCCTGCACGATCGGGTACTTCCGCGACAGCATCCGTGCCGCGTGCGTGTTCTCCTTCGTGCCCGGCCGCAGCAGTCGTGCGTGGGCGCTGATCTGCGGACCCGTGGGTCTGCCCCGGATCGTGCACGGGGCGAGCTCCACCTTCGGGTGGTTACGCATCCGCTCGACCTTCCAGGCCGACGAGAACGTCCGGATGAAGGCGTGATCGCCCTCGACGGCGATGTTGACCGGCGTGCCCACGGACGTGCCGTCCTGCCGGTGGGTGCTCAGCAGGACGGCGTACTGCTTCACGAAAGGGGCTAGCTCCCGGCTCGCGTCCATGTACCCATTGGGGCACGGGCCGGGCGCGTTGTCATGTCCGGTCCTTCGCTCAGCCTGCCGACCGGTCCGCTGCCGCCCTGGCCGCCGTCCGCTCCGCGACCAGGACCTCGAAACCGGCGATCAGTCGTTCCAGCCCGAACGCGAAGTGGTCGAAGTCGGCGCTGAAGGTGTCCTCCGACATCCCCGCCATCATCGGGTACGCGCCGCTGAGCATGGCCCGCTCCAGGTAGGGGCGCTGGCTGTCCCAGAACTCCTCGTCGCTCAGCCCGGTCTGCGCCACCGCCTCGGCCGCGTCCCCCTGGGTGCGGGCGAGGCCCTCCACGAAGCTGTTGACCGTGATGATCACGCCGATCAGCTCGGGGTCGCGCAGCCCCATGGAGCGCAGGGCGGCGAGTGAGCGCTCCAGACCGCGCAGGGCGCTGGGGCCGAGCACCGTACGGGCCTGGTTGATCTTCAGCAGCCAGGGGTGGCGGCGCAGGTTGTCCAGGTAGGTCCGAGCCATGCCGTTGATCGCCATCCGCCAGTCGTCGGGGACGCCGCCGGCGCCCTCGCGCTCGTCGGAACCCTGACGTTCGTCGGACAGGGGCTCGCCCAGCACCCGGTCGAGCATCAGGTCCAGGAGTTCGGCCTTGCCGGGGACGTACCGGTAGAGCGACATCGTGCCCGTGCCGAGCTCCGTGGAGAGCCGGCGCATGGAGACGGCGGGCAGCCCTTCCGCGTCCGCGACGGCGATGGCGGCCGTGACGATCCGGTCCAGCGTGAGGCCCGGTTTGGGGCCGCGGCTGGGGCGGTCCCCGGTGCCCCACAGGAGCTCCAGGCTGCGCGCGATGTCGCCGCTCCCGGTGGTGGTGCCGTCCGTCGCCGCCGCTGTCGATCCTGTTGATCCGTCTTTCGCCATGGGGTCAGCGTAATGCGCCGAAGGCAATCTGGGTACGCCGTACTCGGTTTGGGGTACGGTGTACTCAATTCGGTTCGGGGTTGGTCGGAGAAGTAGGGGGTTTGTTATGTCTATGCCTGAAACCAGGCGAAGGTGCGGGTCTGTGTCCGGGGTCGTGTCCGGCTACGCGGTGCTCGCCGAAGGGGTTGTCAAGCGGTACCGGGTGCAGGGGAGGGGCGGGGCGGAGAAGCGGGCGCTCGACGGGTTCGACCTCGCCGTCCGCCCCGGCACCGTCCACGGCCTGCTCGGCCCCAACGGTGCCGGAAAGACCACCGCCGTACGGGTCCTCACGACCCTCCTGCGGTACGACGGCGGCCGGGCCGAGGTGGCCGGGCTCGACGTGGGGCGCGAGCCCCGCCGCGTACGGAGCAGGATCGGGCTCGCTGGTCAGTACGCGGCCGTCGATGAGGGCCTCACCGGGCGGCAGAACCTGGAGATGTTCGGACGCCTCTTCCACCTGGGCAACCGCGGGGCGCGGCAGCGCGCCGGGGAGCTGCTGGAACGTTTCGACCTGGTGGAAGCCGCCGACAGGAGCGCCAAGGAGTACAGCGGCGGCATGCGGCGACGGCTCGACCTCGCCTCCTCGATGATCCTCTCGCCCGACGTGCTCTTCCTGGACGAGCCCACGACCGGGCTCGACCCGCGAGGCCGGGGCGAGGTCTGGGACGCGATCCGGGCCCTGGTGGCGGGCGGCACGACCGTGCTGCTCACCACGCAGCACCTGGACGAGGCCGACCAGCTCGCCTCACACATCACCGTCATCGACCGGGGGCGGGCCATCGCCGACGACACCCCCGACGCGTTGAAGAACCGCGTCGGCGGCGACCGGATCGAGGTCGTCGCCGCGGACCCGGGCGACCTGGCCGCGGTGGCGCAGGCCGTCGGCCGGGTGGCCGGGGGCGGGCTCGTCCTCACCGACGACACCACCCGCCGGGTGCACGCCCAGGTCGCCGACCGGGTGGCCGCGCTGACCGAGGTGGCCCGGAGCCTCCAGGACGACAAGATCGCGGTGGAGGACATCGGGCTGCGCAGGCCGAGCCTGGACGACGTGTTCCTGCGCCTGACCGGGCACGACACGGCCGACACCTCCCAGGGCGTCGGCGTTCCCGGCGCGCGAGAGGTGGCGGCGGCATGACGACGCTCGATGGGGATCCCGGGGGGAGCGGTCCGGCGAGCAGCCCGGAGAGCATCCCGCGGAGCAGGCCGGGGAGCAGCCCTCGGGCGAACAACCCGGCGGTGATCGACGGCGGTCGCGAACACGGCCTCGCCCACTGGGCGGTCTCCGACTGCTGGAACATTACCCGCCGCACCCTCACCCACTACCAGCGCCGGCCCTCGGCCATCGTCTGGCAGCTCGGCTTCCCGATCCTGTCCGTCCTGTTGTACGGGTACATCTTCGGCAGCGCCATGGAGGTGCCGGGCGGCGGTGACTACCGGGAATTCCTGATGCCCGGCATGTTCGCGATGACCATGGCCATGGGCTTCATGAACACCGCCGTGGCCGTCGTCACCGACGTCGGCAAGGGGGTCGTCGACCGCTTCCGGTCCATGCCGATGGCCCCCTCCGCCTTCGCCTCCGGACGCGGGGTGGCCGACCTGGCGGTGGCGGCCGCCGAGCTGACCATCCTGGCCCTCACCGCCCTGCTGATCGGCTGGCGCGCGGGCGGCGGGGTGATGGCCGCCCTCGAGGCGTTCGGGCTGCTCCTGCTGTTGCGGTTCAGCCTGATCTGGGTGGGCGTCTGGCTGGGCCTGCTGGTCCCCACCCCGGAAGCGGCGGGCGGGCTGTACGCGGTCGCCTTCCCCCTCACGATGATCTCCAGCACCTTCGTCGCCCCGTCCCTGATGCCGGGCTGGCTGGGCACGATCGCCGCCTGGAACCCGATCTCCTCGACCGCGACCGCCACCCGCGAACTGTTCGGCAACCCGGTGGCCGGCGGCGGTACCTGGGTGGAGGAGCACGCCCTGCTGATGGCCGTGGTGTGGCCGGTGGTGATCACGCTGGTCTTCCTGCCGCTGGCGGTGCGCCGGTTCCGGCTGCTGAGCCGGTGAGGAGGGCGGGGAGTCGGGCAGGGAGGCGGGCGCGGAGTCGGGCAGGGAGGCCCTAAGGTTCCTCCTCATGACCGAACGCGAACCCGCCTTCCTCCGCACCACCCGCACCTCTTACGACACCCTGGCCGCCGACTACGCCGCCTTCTCCCGCGAGGAGTTGGCGGCGAAGCCGGTGGAGCGGTCCGTGCTCTCCGCCTTCGCCGAGCTGGCCGCCGCGGACGGGCACGGGCTCCCCGTCGCCGATGTGGGGTGCGGGACCGGCCGGGTCACGGGGCACCTGCACGGACTCGGCCTGGGACTCGACGTGTTCGGGATCGACCTCGCCCCGGGCATGCTGGCCGTGGCGCGGGAGGAACACCCCGGGCTGCGCTTCGCGGAGGGGTCCATGCTCGCCTGGTACTCGACCATCCACGTCCCGGACGAGGAACTCCCGCGCGCCTTCGCCGAGTTCCACCGCGTGCTGGCTCCTGGCGCCCCCGTACAGCTCGGGTTCCAGGCCGGGGACGAGCCGCTGCGGATGACGGAGGCCTGGGGCCACGACGTCTCGCTCGTCTTCCACCGGCGGCAGCCGGAGCGGATGGCCGCGCTGCTGCGGGCGGCGGGCCTGGAGGTGCGGGCCGTGCTGTGGAAGGAGCGGGAGACGGAGGGGCCGTTCCCGGAGCGGGCGTCGCAGGGGTTCGTGCTGGCGCGGCGGCCGGCGGAGGCCTGACGCCGCACACCCCCGCCTCCGGCGGAGGCCCGACCCGTCACACGCCCCGCCTCCGGCGGGGGGTGTCGCACCACTGGCTCTCCCGAGATGCGGAGCGCCCCAGAGTGACCAGACTGGTCACCATGGCAGACCATCGTTCAGCGCGCGCCGAACGCTCCTCCACGGGGACCCGGAAGAAGCCCCCGGCCAGGAAGGGGCCCGAGCATGCCGCCCGCGCCGCCTGTCGGAGCCTGGAAGCGCTGATCAGCCACCCGGCCGAGGGCGTCTCCGCGATCCGGCGCTCCGACGACGACGGCTGGTGCGTCGTCGTGGACGTCCTCGAAGTGCCCCGCATCCCGGACACGACCAGCCTCCTGGCCTCGTACGAGGTGCAGCTCGACGGGGCCTGCGAACTCCTGGAGTACACCCGGGTCCGACGCTACCGGCGCGGTGCCGCAGACGAGTGACCCGCCTTCGTCCGACAGCTGAAAGGACCTCCCATGACGACCACGACCTACGTCGACGGTGCCGCTCCGTGCCCGCCCCGCGCCGGCACGCTCTACGACGTGCTGGAGCTGATTCTCGACCGGGGCATGGTGATCGACATATTCGTACGGGTCTCCCTGGTCGGTATCGAGATCCTGAAGATCGACGCACGCATAGTCGTGGCCAGTGTGGACACCTACCTCCGCTTCGCGGAAGCGTGCAACCGCCTCGATCTCGAACGTGACCCCAGCAGTTCCACCGTCCCCGAGCTGTTCGGCGGCTCCGCCGCCCGCTCCATCGGCAAGCGGAAGGTGCGCAAGGCCGCGGAGTCGGTCGGCGACACCGTACGCAAGGCGGTCGGGGCGGGTGGGTCCGACGATGACGACGAGTACGACGAGGACGAGGCGGAGGCGGAGGAGAGGCCCGCGCGTCCGAAGAAGCGGCGGGCCCCCGTCAGCAGCAGCACGAGTCGCCGACGCCGAGCGGAGGCCTGACGTGCGCGCCGAAGGGCCGGGACGCGCCGGAGCGCCGGGACTGTACGTGTACGCGGTCGTGCGGGCCGGGACTCCGCTGCCCCGGAAGTCCGGGGGGGTGGGCAGCCCGCCCGCCCCGCTGCGGTCCGTCGGCGCGGGCCCGGTGGCCGCGGTGGTCAGCGCCGCCCCAGCCCAGCTGCGCGCCCGGCGCCGCGACCTGCTGGCCCACCAGGATCTCCTGGCGCAGCTTGCGGGGAGCGGGCCCGTCCTGCCGATGCGCTTCGGCATGGTCGCGCCGGACGAGGACGCTCTGCGTGCCCAGCTGGCCGCGGCGGAGGCGGGCCACCTCGCCGCCCTGGACCGGGTCGCCGGGCACATCGAGATGAACGTCAAGGCGCTGCCCGCCCATGACTCCCTCGCCGCGCTGGTGGCCGGGGACGCGACCGTACGGCGGCTGCGCGAGGCGACCCGCAGGCGCCCCGGCTACGAGGCCAATGTGCGCCTGGGCGAAGCCGTCGCCTCCGCCCTGGCGCGCCGGGCGGGCGAGGCGGGTAGGCGTGCGTTGCGGGACCTGGCACCGATGGCCCGCGCGACGACCGGGGGGCCCGAGGTTCCCGGCTGCGCGCTCAACGTGTCCTTTCTCGTGGCACAGGCCGACAGCGACCGGTTCCGCGCGACCGCCGAGCGTTTCGCCGCGGCCCACCGCGACCGCGTCGACCTCCGCATCGCCGGCCCGCTGCCCTGCTACAGCTTCGTCGGCACCGGCGACCGGAGCGCACCCGCACCCGTCGGTGGAGGCTGACGATGGGGCTGATCTCCGGACTGCTGCTGCTTCCCCTCGCGCCCGCCCGGGGCGTGGTGTGGGTCGCGGAGCGGTTGCAGGACGCCGCCGAACGCGAGCTCTACGACCCGGGAGTCATCCGAGCGCAGCTCGCGGCCCTCAACCACGAACTCGACGAGGGGCACATCGGGCTGGAGGAATTCGAAGCGGAAGAGGAGAGGCTGCTCGACCGGCTGTATGCCGCGCAGACCGGCCGGACACCGACTACAGAAGGTGACAGGCATGGATGACCAGGCGAAGGTGGCCCTTGCAGCCGCCGTGGTGGGCGGATACGTGCTGGGCCGGACGAAGAAGGGCCGGCTGGCCCTGAGCGTCGCGACCTATCTGGCCGGGCGCCGGTTCGGACTCGAACCCCGCCAGCTGGCGGCCGAGGGAATGCGCAGGCTCGGCGAGGTACCGCAAGTGGCCGAGTTGCAGGAGCAGTTGCGGGGCGAGGTCCTCGAAGCGGGCCGCCAGGCGGTGACAGCCGCCGCCAACCGCTCCATGGCCAACCTGGCGGACGCCATCGGCGACCGGACGGCCCGGCTCACCACGGCGCCGGTCGATGAGGCGGAGGACGACGAGGAAGAGGGCGAGGGGTCCGAGGAGGAGCCGGAAGGCGCTTACGAGGACGAGGAAGAGGGCGAGGACGAGGGCGAGGAAGAGGGCGAGGACGAGGAAGAGGAAGAGGACGAAGGCGAGGAAGAGGAAGAGGACGAAGGCGAGGAAGAGGAAGAGGAGGAGGAAGAGGAGGAGGACGAGGAGGAGGACGAGGAGGAGGAAGAGGAGGAGGACGAGGAGGAGGACGAGCCCGAGGAGGAGCTCGAAGAGGAGCCGGAGGAGGACGAGGAGCCCGAGGAGCCCGAAGAAGAAGAGGAAGAAGAGGAAGAAGAGGCGGCCCCGCCGCCGTCCAGGGCGAAGAAGTCACCCGCCAGGAAGGCGGCCCCGGCCAAGAAGTCGGCTGAGAAGAAGGCCGCTCCGGCTAGGCGGCCCGCGGCGAAAAAGTCCGCCCCCGCCAAGAAGGCGCCGGCCAAGAAGGCGCCGACCAAGAAGGCGCCGACCAAGAAGGCGCCGGCCAAGAAGGCGCCGGCGAAGAAGACCGCAGCCAAGAAGTCCGCTCCCGCGAAGAAGACGGCAGCGAAGAAGACCGCCCCGGCCAAGAAGACCGCCCCGGCCAAGAAGTCGGCAGCCAAGAAGTCGGCGTCCGGCACGTCGGCGGCCAAGAAGTCCGCAACGAAGAAGTCCGCAACGAAGAAGCCCGCCAACAAGCCCGCCGCCAAGAAGTCTGCCGCGAAGAAGACAGCGACATCGAAGCGGTCGGCATCCAAGCGCGCCGATCGCCGGAGGTAGTCAGTCATGGCAACGACGGACAAGGACGAATCCGAGGCTCCGGCGGAGTCAGGCGTCGGCCGCATCAAAGAGGAACTGTCGAAGTTCGCCAGTGCCCAGGTCCAGCAGCTCGCCGAGAAGGCGGGCGACAAACTCAAGGACCTGACCGGCCAGTTGAGCGACAGTGCCGAGAACGGCGGCTCGCTCCCCGCCATCGCCTCGCGCGTGCTCCAGGGCGAATCCCCGGCCAAGGCCTTCATGTCGGAGAAGGCCAAGGGTGCCAAGGACGCGGTGATGGACAAGGCGAAAGGCCTCTTCGGCGGTGGTGGTGATGGCGACGGAGGCGGCGGCGGTGGGAAGGGCAACCGCAAGTCCGGCGGCGGAAAGTTCATGAACATCATCGAAGTGATGGACGTCGGCGTACCGCTGCGCACCGCGTACGACGCGTGGACGCAGTACGACGAGTTCAGCGGCTTCATGAAGGGCGTCCAGAGCGTCTCCAAGGGCGAGGACGAGGAGAGCGACTGGAAGGTAAAGGTCGGCCCCTCCTCCCGCAGCTTCAAGGCCACGGTGCAGGAACAGGTCCCGGACGACCGGATCGTCTGGACGTCCGAGGGCGCCAAGGGCAGCACGCGGGGCGCCATCAGCTTCCACGAGCTGGCCCCGAACCTGACGCGGATCGTGCTGGTCGTGGAGTACTACCCGTCCGGGTTCTTCGAGAAGACGGGCAACCTCTGGCGCGCCCAGGGCCGCCGCGTACGGCTGGACTTCAAGCACTTCAACCGGTACGTCACCCTCACCGAGGAGGAGCCCGAGGGGTGGCGCGGCGAGATCCGCGACGGCGAGGTCGTGGTCACCCACGAGGAGGCCGTCGAGCGCGAGGAGGCGGAGGAGGCCGAGGACGAAGAAGGCGGGGACGAGGAGTACGGCGAAGAGGCCGAAGACGAGGAGCCCGAAGAGGGAGAAGAGGAAGAGGAAGAGGACTACGAGGAGGACGAGGACGGCGAGGACGAGGAGGACGGCGAGGACGAGGACGAGGACGAGGAACCGGAGGCCGTAGACGAAGAGGACGACGAAGAAGAGGAAGAGGCCGAAGAGGAAGAGGAGCCTGAGGCCGAAGAGGAAGAGGACGAAGAGGCCGAAGAAGAAGAGCCGGAGGAGCCGCCCGCTCCGAAGCGCGCGAGCCGCAGGCGCCGGTCGGAGGCCGCGCGGTGACCGACCTCGACTTCCGCCAGGGCGTACAGCCGGACAACGGCCCCCAGAGCACCACCAACCTCGCCGACATCCTCGAACGCGTCCTGGACAAGGGCATCGTCATCGCCGGGGACATCAAGATCGACCTCCTCGACATCGAGCTCCTCACCATCCGGCTCCGCCTCTTCGTGGCATCCGTCGACACCGCGAAGAAGGCGGGCATCGACTGGTGGGAGACCGATCCGGCCCTCAGTTCCAAGGCGTCGCGTAGTGCCCTGGAGGACGAGAACCGCCAACTGCGGGAGCGCCTCCAGGCCCTCGAACCGGTCACGGACGAGACCGACGCCCCGTACCGGAACACCGGCAGGGATGACAGGGGCGACAGGGACGACAGCAAGGAGACCGGGCAGAGATGACGCACCCCGCACCCCGGGACCAGGCTCCGGACACCGGTGTCACCTACGTGTTCGCCGTCTGCCGGGGCACCCGTGCCGTGAACTCGGCGGACGTCACCGGCCTGGCCGGTATGCCCGGCGGCGCGGCGGTCCGGCTGCTGCCCTCCGGGCCGCTGACCGCCGTGGTCCAGACCGTCCCGGCTGCCGACTTCACGGACGAGGTCTGGCAGTCGCGGCTCTCGGACCGGCAGGAGATCGAGCGGTACGCGCGGGCCCACCACGAGGTCGTGTCCGCCGCGGCCGTCCACGGGCCCGCCGTACCTCTGCCCCTTGCCACGCTCTACCACGACGACGACCGGGCCCGCCGGGCCCTCGACGACGAGGCGCACCGCTTTCACGGCGTGCTGAAGCGCATCGCGCACCACGCCGAGTGGGGCGTGAAGGTGTACGAGCCCGAGCACCCGGCCGCCCAGGAGGAGAGGGAGCCCGCCCCCGTGGGAAGCGGCAGGCGCGAGGCCCACGCCCCCGGTGCGGGGCTCGCCTACCTGAACCGCAGACGCGGGGCCCAGGAGCGCCGGGAGCGGCGCCGGGAACGGGCCCTGTCCGTCGCGGAATCGGTGGACGCCGAACTCCGTGAGCTGGCGGCCGCGTCGCGCCGTCTCCGTACGCACGGAGCCGTACCGGGGGGCGACGGCCGGGTGCACGTGCTCAACGCGACGTACCTCGTTGCCGAACAGCGCGCGGACGAACTGGCTTCACTGGTACGGGCTCTGGGCGAGCGGACCGGAACGCGGATCGAGCTGACCGGGCCCTGGGTGCCCTACTCCTTCGTCGGAGAGGTGTAGCCGGTGGACGCGGACGCGGAGCACGCGGTGGTGCCCTGGGACAGCCCGGAGCCCCTGAGCGGGCCCATCGGGGTGCCGCTGGTGGACCTGCTGGACCGTGTTCTGGCGACCGGGGTCGTCGTCAGCGGGGACCTGGTGATCGCCATCGCCGACGTACCTCTCGTACGGGTGTCGCTGCACGCCCTGCTGTCGTCGGTCAGCGAGCGGGTTCCGGCGCCCTGGGCCGACGGGGGGCCGCTGTGACGGTCTCGGGTGCGGGTGCGGGTGCGGGTGCGGGTGCGCGCTCGGGGTCGCGGGTCGATCTGGACTCCGAGCAGATGGGGCGGGACCTGGTGGCCCTGGTTCTGACCGTGGTGGAGCTGCTGCGGCAGTTGATGGAGCGCCAGGCGATCCGCCGGGTCGAACAGGGTGACCTCAGCGATGAGCAGGTCGAGGAGATCGGGACCACGCTCATGCTGCTCGACCAGCGGATGAAGGAGCTCTGCGACCAGCACGGGGTGCGCCCGGAGGACCTCAACCTGGACCTCGGCCCGCTCGGGACACTGCTGCCCCGCGACTGAGGTCGGGTGCCCGAATGGCGGATGGTCGCGGGCGGGCGGAGAGTGGATGAGGGGGCCCGTGCGGGTGGGAGAGCACCCGTGGCAACCACTCTCTGTGAGGCGGACATGGTCGACATAGAACCTCGGAGCGGAAACCCGGCGACGAGCGGCGGGAGCGAAGGTGGCGGCGTGCGAGGCCGGACCACCATCGCCGACGGCGTCGTGGCCACCATCGCGGGCATCGCGATCCGTGAGACTGACGGCGTCCATTCCGTGGGCAAGGGCGCGTCGAAGGCGCTGGGCGCTGTGACGGGCCGGGTCTCCGGAGCGTCGAGCAGCGGACGGACCGTGAAGGTCGAGGTGGGCGAGAAACAGACGGCGATCGATGTCGACGTCGAGGTGGAGTACGGCGTTCCGATCCATGAGCTGGCCGACCGGATCCGCTCCCATGTCACCGACGCCGTGGAGACGATGACCGGACTGGAGGTCGTCGAGATCAACATCAACGTCTTCGACGTGCACATCCCGGACGACGACGATGAGGACGAGGACGGCGCGGACGGCGGCGGTTCCCGAGGCGGGGGCTCCCGGGTGAGGTGAGCCCGGCCCTGGGCCCGGGCCCGGCCGATTGTCAGTGGTGGCTGTGAGGATGGGGACATCGACGCAGAACACTGCGGAGCACTGGAGGGGGACCCCATGGGCGCCTGGGACATCGGCCACTTCGACAACGACACCGCGGCGGACTTCGGCGGGAGCGTGGACGACGCCGATCCGGAGAAGAAGGCGGACGTGCTCCGGGCCGTCCTGGCCGCCGCCGCCGGCACCGGGCCGCAGGACTATCTCGACAGCGGCGAGGAGGCGGTGGCGGCAGCCGCACTGGTTGCCGCCCAGTGCCCCGGCGGTGAGCCCGTCACCACCGCGTACGGCCCGAAGGACCCCCTGCCCCCGCTCCCGGCCGACCTGCGCCCGCTCGCGGTCCGCGCCCTGGACCGCCTCACCGGCGCGAACGCGGAGCCGCTGGACCTGTGGGCCGATGCCGGGGCGGAGGAGGAATGGCTGGCGGGGATAGCCGCCCTGCGCGCGGTGCTGGCGGCGGCACCGGTGGAGTGAGGTCGGGCCGGGGGAGTGAGGACGGGGCTCGGTCACTCCGTGCCCGGGTAGCGGCCCACCGCGCCGTCGACCAGTTCGCGCACGATGTCCATGTGGCCGGCGTGCCGGACCGTGTCCTCCGGCATGTGGATGAGCACCCACCGCATCGACACGACCCGCCCGTCCCACGCGGTGCCCGTCGTCTCCAGGTCCGTCTCCCGGATCGAGGTCTACGGCCGCGCGGGCGCGGCCGTAGAAGGTGAGGACGTCGGCGGTGGTCTCGTCGGGCCCGGCCGCCATGTCCTCGGTCGCCGGGTCGAACCAGAACGGCTCGGTCTCCCGGCCGAACGGCGAGCAGAACCAGCCGTGTTCGACGGCGCCGAGATGCTTGACCAGGCCGAGCAGACTCGTCCCGGTCGGGGTCATCGGACGGCGCAGCTGCTCGTCAGCGCTTCGGGCGGCCCGCTCGCAGCAGCTCGGCGACATCGAGGGTGACCTCGGCGCCGATGGAGGCGGGCAGCGGGGCCTCCTGGCCGGGAGCGTAGACCTCGTGGCGGTCGTAGCCGCCGGGCAGCGGCTCGGTCAGGACGTGGACCCGGCCGTGCTTGCGGTCGACGATCACGTAGACCGGAATCTTGGCCTGGGCGTAGGCGATGACCTTGTTGCGGAGGTCGTTCTGGTAGTTCCCGGAGGTGACCTCCAGGACCAGGCGGAAGCAGGCGGGGTCGTAGCTGTTGTTCGCGATCAGACGCTCGTTGTAGTCGGAGTCGACGATCGTCAGGTCCGGGATCACGTAGTCCTCGGGGCCGCTGGGAAGCCAGAGGCCGATGCCTTGGAGGACTCTCGACGCCTCGCCGTGCAGACCGGCGGAGAGGAAGGGGAGCATGAGCGTGGTCAGGGCGTCCACGTGCGGGCCGTCCGGGGGTGGTGCCACGGTGATGACGCCTCCGATGATCTCGACGCGATGCCCCGGAAGCTGCTCCATGAGACGGTTGGCCGTTTCCAGCAGCGTTTCCGGCTCATCGTCACAGGGGTGCTCGACTGCTGCTGCAGGCATTGCGGGCCTCCCGAATCGGGCTGGTGTCGAGAGCATCATCGTAGAGCGGGACGGCCGAGAACCTCGCTTCTGGCATATGCCACCCGGTCGAGTGCAGAGACGGCCCGGCACCCTACGCGGGTACCGGGCCGTCTCCGTACAGCAGAGAGCCGAAGGGCTACAGCTTCTCGATCACGTAGTCGATGCACGCCGTCAGCGCCTGCACGTCCGCCGGGTCGATCGCCGGGAACATCGCCACGCGCAGCTGGTTGCGGCCCAGCTTGCGGTACGGCTCGGTGTCCACGATGCCGTTGGCGCGCAGCACCTTGGCGACGGCGGCCGCGTCGATCTCGTCCGAGAAGTCGATCGTGCCGATGACCTGCGAGCGCTTCGCCGGGTCCGTGACGAACGGGGTCGCGTACTTGGACTCCTCGGCCCAGCCGTAGAGGTGGCCGGAGGACGCGGCCGTGCGGCCCGTCGTGAAGTCCAGGCCGCCCTGGGTGTTCATCCACTTCAGCTGCTCGTTCAGCAGGAACAGGGTGGACAGCGCCGGGGTGTTGTACGTCTGGTTCTTCAGGGAGTTGTCGATCGCCGTCGGGAGCGAGAAGAACTCCGGGATGTGCCGGCCCGAGGCGTGGATCCGGGCGGCGCGCTCCAGGGCGGCCGGGGAGAACACGCCGATCCAGAGGCCGCCGTCGGAGGCGAAGGACTTCTGCGGGGCGAAGTAGTAGACGTCGGACTCGGTGACGTCGACCGGGAGGCCGCCCGCACCGGAGGTGGCGTCCACCAGGACGAGCGCGCCCTCGTCGGCGCCCGCGACGCGCTCGACCGGTGCCGCGACACCCGTCGACGTCTCGTTGTGGGTGAAGGCGTAGACGTCGACGCCCGCCTCGGCCTGCGGGTCCGGGTGGGTGCCCGGGTCGGAGGCGATGACGGTGGGGTCGGACAGCCAGGGCGCGAGCTTCGCGGCCTTGGCGAACTTGGAGGAGAACTCACCGAAGTTCAGGTGCTGGGACTTCGCCTCGATCAGACCGTGCGTCGCGATGTCCCAGAAGGCGGTGGAGCCGCCGTTGCCGAGGATGACCTCGTAACCCTCGGGGAGGGCGAAGAGCGCGCGCACGCCGTCGCGTACCTCGCCGACCAGGTTCTTGACCGGGGCCTGGCGGTGGGACGTACCGAGGAGAGAGGTGCCGGTGGCGGCCAGCGCGTCGAGCGCCTCCGTCCGCACCTTGGAAGGACCGGCGCCGAAGCGTCCGTCGGCGGGCTTGATGTCAGCGGGAATCTGGATGTCGGCCACGCGTCGGAGCGTAGTCCCTCGGCGGCACGGCTCAGCAACCGTGTCCGTCCGATGAGACGCGCGCTCCGGCCCGTGGGCGCCCGCGTGCAGTGACGAACTACGCGTCGTGGCCGAACGGACAGCCCAGCTCCACCGGCAGCTCGTACAGGTCGTTCTGCGTCACGATCGGCTTGTTGCGCAGCTCGGAGGCCGGGACCGCCAGCTCCAGCTCCGGGAAGCGCTCGTAGAGGGCGGGGAGCGCGATGCCCGCCTCCAGGCGGGAGAGCGCCGCACCCGGGCAGACGTGCGGGCCGTGGCCGAAGGCGATGTGGCGGTTCGGGGTGCGGGTGGCGTCGAACTCGCCCGCCGTCGGGCCGTACTGCTCCTCGTCCCGGCCCAGGGCGCCGAACGAGATGATCAGGCCCTCGCCCCTCGGGAGGATCTTGTCGCCGACCTCGATGTCCTCCGTCGCGAAGCGGATCAGGACGTGTGAGGTCGGGGTGTTCCAGCGCAGGGTCTCCTCGATCACGCCGTCCCACGGGATCTCGCCGTTCAGCACCTTCTCGCGCTGCTCCGGGTGGGTCTGGAGCGCCTCGACCACGTTGACGATCAGGCTGATCGTGGTCTCATGTCCGGCGGCGATGATCAGTTGCAGCGTGTTGACGATCTCCTCGTCGGTGAGGTGGTCACCGTCCTCGGAGGCCGCGATCAGGGCGCTGGTGAGGTCGTCGCCCGGGTTCGCCCGTTTGTCGTCGACGATCTTCGTGAAGAGGGTCCCGAGATCCGCCATCATCTGCGGGACCTCCTCCGGCGGCGTCTGCGTCGAGAAGAACTTCTCGAACAGCTCCTTCAGCCGCGGGTGGTCCGCCGCGTCCACCCCCATCAGCTCGCTGATCACGTTCATGGGGAGCGGGTAGGCGAATTCCGCCTTCAGGTCCACCGGCTGTCCGGCCGGGAGGGCCGCCAGCTTCTCCAGGCTCGCGTTCGTCAGCGCCTCGATGCCCGCCCGCAGCCGCTCCACCCGCTTCACCGTGAGCGCCTGCGCCACCAGCGCACGGAGACGGCGGTGGTCGGCCCCGTCGACCGTCAGCATCGAGCGGCCCGGGTTGGCCAGGCCGATCAGTGGCCAGTCCATCGGTATCTCGCCGCGCTGCCAGGCGCCCCACACGTTGATGTCCTTGACCACCCGGCTGTCGGTGAGCAGCGCGCGGGCCTCCGCGTGGCGGGTCACCGCGTAGACGTGCACCCCGCCCGGCAGCTCCACCTCGGCCAGCGGACCGGCCGCCCGCAGCGCGGCGCTCTCGCCGTCGAGGTCGGTGACGAACGGGTCCAGCGCGATGCGGGTCATGCGGGGCCTCCGAGGCTTCCGGGTCTGCCGAGTGCGGGCGTGGGCGTGAAGAGCACCGGCAGGTCCGTCAGTCCGCGCAGCCACGGCGACGGGCGGCGGGTGAGCTGCTCGGCGGGGACGGCGAGGTCCACGTCCGGCAGCCGGTCGAGGAGGACCTCGATGCCGGTACGGGCGATGACCTCGGCGGTCTCCTGGGCCGGGAACGGGCAGCGGTGCTCGCCGTGGCCGAAGGAGAGGAAGGCGTTGTTGCCGCCGGTCAGCGCCGAGCCGTGGGTCCGTATCTGCGGGTCCCCGTTGGCGGCGGCGAGGCCGAGGAGCAGCAGGTCACCGGCGCGGATGTGGCGGCCGCCGAGGTGGGTGTCGCGGGCGGCCCAGCGGCCGGCCACGTTCTGCGTCGGGGTGTCCTCCCAGAGGACCTCGTTCATCGCTTCCGCGACACTGTGGCGCCCGCCCGAGAGCGAGGCGGCGAACCGGTCGTCGGTGAGCATCAGGCGCAGGGAGTTGCCCATCCAGTCGGCGGTCGGCTGGTGCCCGGCCGCCATCATCACCATGAGGTCCTGGGCGACCTCCTCGTCGGTGAACCCGCCGGCGTCCGCGATCATCCGGCTGGCGACGTCGTCACCGGGCTCGGCGTGCTTGTCGGCCAGCAACTGGAACATCGACGTGCCGAGGTGCTGCTGTCCGGCGAGCGCCCGCTCCCGGCCGTCGATCATGTCGTTGATCGCACCGACCAGGGGGTAGGCCTCCTCGTCGGAGAAGCCGTAGATCCTGGCCAGGACCAGAGCGGGGAGCAGTTTGGCGTACTCCGCGATGATGTCGACCGAGCCCTTGGTGCAGAACCGGTCGATCAGCTCGTCCGCGAACTCCTCCGCGTACCGCTTCAGGGAGAACGGGTCGACGCCCTCCAGTGCGTTGCTGATCATCATCGCGCGGACGCTGTGGCGCTCGCCGACCGTGTAGAGGATCGAGGGCTGCTTGCGCCCGATCATCGGCAGCAGCGGCCAGTCGTCGGGGATGCGGTCCCACTGGTTCCACAGGTCGGAGTCCCGGCTGAAGAGGGCCGGGTCGCCGGTGACCTGGTGCAGCTCGCGGTAGCCGAGGACGAGCCAGGCGGGCACGTCGCCGTCCAGCACGACCGGGGCGACGGCGCCGTGGTCGCGCCGCATGTCGCGGTAGAGCTGGACGGGGTCGCTCTGGAAGCGGGGCCCGGACAGGGGTACGGACCCGTGGGTGACGGGGCAGCCGGAGGTGGTGGTCACGGGGCGGGCTCCGGGGTCGGGGCGGCCGCCGCCAGCGCCGCCTCGGGGGCGGCCGCCTCAGGGGCGAGCAGGCGGGCGGCGGAGAGCGCGGCGAGGTGTTCGACGAGCGTGATGAGCACGTACTTGCTGGAGGACCGGTCCCGGGCGTCGCACTCCACCAGCGGCACGTCGTCCGCGAGGTCCAGGGCCTCGCGGATCTGCTGCTCGCTGTGGAGCGGGCCGCCGAAGTCGTTGCACGCCACGATGAACGGCGTGCCGTGGTGCTCCAGGCGGTCGATGGCGTACCAGGAGTCGGCGAGCCGGCGGGTGTCCACCAGGACGACCGCGCCCAGCGTGCCGGAGAACAGCCGGTCCCACAGGAACCAGAACCGCTCCTGTCCGGGAGCGCCGAAGAGGTACAGCACCGAGCGTTCGTCGAGCGTGATGCGGCCGAAGTCGAACGCCACGGTGGTGGACGTCTTGGCCTGTACGCCGTCGAGGTGGTCGACGGCCTCGCCCGCGCGGGTCATCGTCTCCTCCGTGTTGAGCGGACGGATCTCGCTCACGGAACGGACCATGGTGGTCTTGCCGACGCCGAAGCCGCCCACGACAACGATCTTGAGTCCGTTGTCGGCGGTGTCGCTCAGGGCGGCGCGGTCAGAGGTTGCGGAGTCCAACGAGCACCTGTTCCAGGATGTCGGGGTCGGGGAGCCGGTCCGCGACACGGGCGGTACGGGGGTGGCGGGCGCTGATCCGGCCGGTGTCCAGCAGGTCGCACAGCATGATGCGGACGATGCTGACCGGCAGGTTCAGGCTCGCGGCGATCTCGACGACGGCGGTGGGGCCCTGGCACATCCGCAGGATCGCGACGTGCTCCGACTGCATGCCGGGGGCCGGGTCGCACTCGGCGACGACGAGGGTCACCAGGTCGAAGGCGGCCGAGTCGGAACGGCTGCGTCCCCCGGTGAGGGTGTACAGCCGGTCCGGATCGTCGTCGCGGCCCGGGCGGGGGCGGGGCGCCGTCGTCATACGGCCGAGCTCTCGGCCGCCGGAAGGTCGGCGGCGGGGGAGCGCGGCGGGGCGACGAGGTGTTCGCCGAGCTGCTCGACGAGCTCGCTCATGTTGTGCCCCACCAGGCCCACGTCGGATTCCTCGTCGGCGACGACGGCCAGGTGGGCGCCCGCGCCCGCCTCGACGATGAACAGCACACCGCCGTAGAACTCGGCCATCGCGGAGCGTACGCCGCCGGTGCCGTCACCGAACTCGATGGACGCGCCGTGCGACAGGCTCTGGATCCCGGCGGAGATCGCGGCCAGCTGGTCGGCCTGGTCGACCGAGAGCTCGGGGGTGCGGCACAGCTTGAGGCCGTCGCGGGACAGGACGAGAGCGTGGCGGGTGCCGGGGGTGCGGTCGAGCAGCCCCTCCAGCAGCCAGTTGAGCTTCTCGTCGGTGGTCGCGGTCATCGGGTGTTGCCTTCCGGGTGCGGGGAGTTGGCACGTACCGCCCGGCTGAAGGTGCTGAAGCGCGCTGCCTGGACCTTCGGGTCGGTGGTACGGGCCCGGGGGTTGTCGGCTCCGCCGGAGGTGGCGTTACCGGTTCGGGACTCGGCGGCGGCCAGCGTGCGGCCGCGGCGGCGCTTGGGTAGGCCGCTCTCGCCGAACGCGGGGACGGTGCCGGTGGACTCGGACTCGGACTCCGACTCCGTGCTCTGTGGCTCCGCTGCCGGCGCCGAGGGCGTGGCGGAGTCGTCAGCGGTCACGGACCGGGCCGTGGGCGCGGTCCGGGCGGTGTCCGCGCCGGCGGCCGAGGCGTGCGACGGCTCCGGCTCGACGGGGGCGGGAGCAGGGGGCGCGGTCGGGAGCGCGGCCGCCGGGCCCGGGGCCGGTGCGGTGGCGCGGGAGATGAGGTCCTGCGGCAGCATCATCAGCGCGCCGGTGCCGCCCCGGGCCGAGGGCCGGAAGGAGACGGTCAGGCCGTGCTTACGGGCCAGCCGGCCGACGACGGCGAGGCCGAGCCGGGTGCCGGAGAGGTTGGTGAGGTCCTGGTTCTCCGCGGAGACGGCCCGCTCCGCGCGGCGCAGCTGCACCTCGCTCATGACCAGGCCGCTGTCCTCGACGGTGATGACGATGCCCGCCGGGACCTCCTCCACGTAGACGTGGACCTCGGCGGTGGGCGGCGAGAAGTTGGCAGCGTTGTCCAGGAGTTCGGCGAGCGCGTGCATGACGCCCTCGGCCGCGTGCCCGGCGATCGCGACATCGCTGGTGGAGTGGAGGCGGACGCGCTGGTAGCTGCCGATGCGGCCCATCGCGCCGCGCAGGATCGACTCCATGACGATCGGCTTGGCCCAGCGCCGCCCGGAACGCGCGCCGGTCAGTACGGCGATGGAGTCCGCGAGCCGGCCCGCCTGGGCGGTGCGGTGGTCCAGGTACAGCAGGTCCCCGAGCACGGATTCGTCCGTGTGCCGGTGCTCCATCTCCCGCAGGTCGGCCAGCATGCTGGTGGCCAGGGCCTGCATCCGCCCGGCCGCGTTGGCGCAGGCCGCGACGGCGGCGGACCGCTCGGTCTCGGCGCGGGTGGCGCGGGCGGTGAGCCGGTCGACGGTCACGGACAGCCGGGACCGCTCGGCGGCGGCCTCCGCGGCGATCCGCTCGTTCTCGGCGCGGGCCTCGGCGGTGATCCGGGCGGTCTCGGCGGAGGCGGCGGCCTTGATCCGGGCGGTCTCCGCGGTGAAGCGCTGGGCCTCGGCCGCGGAGGCGGAGACCAGGCGCGAGGTCTCGGAGGTGAACCGCTGGGAGTCGGCGGCCCGCAGGGAGCGCAGCGTGCGCGCGGCTCCCAGGGTGTGGACGGTGACGGCCACGCTGACGCTCAGCAGCACGGCGGCCGCGCCCGCGCCCCAGGCCAGCGGGGTCCGTACCGAATCGGGGGCCGCGGCCACGGCCCACAGAGTCAGCGTGCCGGTGGCGGCTGCCGAGATCAGCAGGGCGAGTGCGGTGGGCCTGAATGAGGGGCGCAATCGGAGTCCTCGGTGGCGGACGGTGCGGAACGGGCGAAACTGGACCGGCTAAATCCGGACAGTTCACCACGGGAGCGGGCGATCATGCACAACTGGAGCTGATAGTTCCTGCTCAAGTCCTGGTCACTATAGGAGACTTGACGGTCTGTTTGGGAAGATCCTGTGGGCTTTTTTGTGCGGCTTGAGGGTTTTTATCCGTCCGCATCCCAAGAGTTCATCGGTACCGACGGCATGCTGAAGCCATGGCCGAACAGCATCGCCCGACCGCCGAGGCTCCTGACGGGTTCGCCGCCGCGCTCCGCTCCGCCGTGCGCGGCGAGAGCGACTTCGGGCGCTCGGCCCGGGCCCTGACGACGATGGACGCCTCCAACTACCGCCGCGTCCCCCTCGCGGTCCTCGCCCCGCGCGACGCCGACGACATCGCGGCCGCGCTGACGCTCTGCCAGGAGTACGGGGTCCCCGTCGTTCCGCGCGGCGGTGGCACATCCATCGCGGGCCAGGCCACCGGCACCGGCCTCGTCCTGGACCTCACCCGCCACCTGCGCGCGATCCTCGACCTGGACCCGGCCGCCCGCACCGCCACCGTCCAGCCCGGCGTCGTCCTGGACGACCTGAGGGCCGCCGCCGCGCCGCACGGCCTGACCTTCGGCCCGGACCCCTCCACGCACAGCCGCTGCACCATCGGCGGCATGATCGGCAACAACTCCTGCGGCTCGCACTCGGTGGCCTGGGGCACCACGGCGGACAACGTGCGCGGGCTGTCGGTGGTCCGGTACGGGGGCGAGGCGCTGCGCCTGGAGCAGGGATGGGCCGTTGGCCCCCACGGCGTACGCGAACTGATCGACGCCCACCTCGCCCTCCTCCGCACCGGCTATCCCGACCTCCCGCGCCGCATCTCCGGCTACGCGCTCGACGCCCTGCTCCCCGAACATCCCTCCGGCCCCGACCCCGTACGGGCGTTCTGCGGCAGCGAAGGCACCCTCGCCGTGGTCACCGAGGCGACCGTCCGCCTGGTCGAGGATCCGCGCGCCCGCGCCCTGGCCGTCCTCGGGTACGCCGACGAGTCGGCGGCGGCCGAGGCGGCCCCGGGGCTCCTCCCCTACCGCCCGCTCACCGTCGAGGGCATGGCCGCCGACCTCGTACGCGAACCGGCCGGGCTGCTGCCGCGCGGGGCCGCCTGGCTCTTCGTGGAGACGGGCGGCGCCACCCCGGCCGAGGCGAAGGCGCACGCCGAGCGAATCCTGCGGGCGGCCGACGCGGTGGACGGGACCGTCGTCACCGACCCGGCCGGCCAGCGGGCCCTGTGGCGCATCCGCGAGGACGCCTCCGGCACCGCGACCCGGATGCCCGACGGCACCGAGGCCTGGCCCGGCTGGGAGGACTGCGCGGTGCCGCCCGCCCGGCTCGGCCCCTACCTACGCGACTTCCGGGCCCTGCTCGCCCAGCACGGCCTGCGCGGAACGCCGTACGGCCACTTCGGCGACGGCTGCATCCACGTCCGCATCGACTTCGACCTCCTCGCCTCGCCCGGGATCGCCCGATTCCGCGCCTTCTCGGAGGAGTTGGCGGACCTCGTCGTCGCGCACGGCGGCTCCCTCAGCGGCGAGCACGGCGACGGGCAGGCGCGCGCGGAGCTGCTGCCCCGGATGTACGGGGACGAACTCGTGGGCCTCTTCGGCCGGTTCAAGGACCTGTGGGACCCGGACGGCGGCCTGAACCCCGGCGTGCTCGCCCGCCCGGCCCGCCTCGACGAGAACCTCCGCTTCGCCGTCCTGCCGAAGCGCCCGGTGGACGTGGAGTTCGGCTACCCCCAGGACGGCGGCGACTTCGCGGGCGCGGTACGGCGCTGCGTCGGCGTCGCCAAGTGCCGTACGGAGACGGCTCCCGGCGCCGACGTGATGTGCCCGTCCTTCCGGGTGACCGGCGAGGAGGCGCACTCGACGCGGGGGAGGGCCCGGCTGCTGCACGAGATGCTCGCGGGCGAGGTGATCACGGACGGCTGGCGGAGCACGGAGGTACGGGACGCGCTCGACCTCTGCCTCTCCTGCAAGGGGTGCCGTAGCGACTGCCCGGTGGGCGTCGACATGGCCACGTACAAGGCGGAGTTCCTGCACCACCACTACCGGGGCCGGCTCCGGCCCGCCGCCCACTACGCGCTGGGCCGCCTCCCGCGGTGGCTGCGCCTGGCGGCGCCCTTCGCCCGCCCGCTCAACGCCTTGGCGCGGATGCGCCCGCTGGCGGCCCTCGCGAAGCGGCTGGCGGGGATCACGCCCGAACGGACGATCCCGGAGCTGGCGACAGAGACGTACAGCCGGTGGCTGCGCGGACGGCAGGGCAAGGGAACGCGCATCCGCTCGTCCCGCCGGGTGGTGCACGTCTTGGCGGACACCTTCACCGAGTACCTGTCGCCGCAGGTGGGCCGGGCGGCGGTCCGGGTGCTGGAGGAGGCGACGGGGCGTACGGTGCTGCCGCCGCCGCGCGGGGTGTGCTGCGGGCTCACGTACGTGTCGACCGGGCAGTTGGACCGGGCCCGTGCGGTGATGCGCCGGACCCTGGACCGGATCGGCCTGTTCGCCGGCCACCCGCTCGTCGTCCTCGAACCGAGCTGCGCCGCCACCCTCCGTACCGACCTGCCCGAACTCCTCCCCGACGACCCGCGCGCCGCCGAACTGGCCTCCTCGGTACGCACCTTGGCCCAGTACCTGGAGGAGTACGCCCCCGACTGGACCCCGCCCCGCCTGGACCGTCCGGCCGTCGGCCAGACCCACTGCCACCAGCACGCGGTCCTGGGGGACGCGGCGGAGCGGCGGCTGCGGGAGCGGATGGGGCTGACCGGTGAGCTGAGCGGGGGGTGCTGCGGCCTGGCCGGGAACTTCGGCTTCGAGAAGGGCCACTGGGAGGTGTCCGTTGCGTGTGCGGAGGAGCAACTGCTGCCGGCGGTGAGGGGATCGGAGCCGGGTACGGAACTGCTGGCGGACGGGTTCTCCTGTCGTACGCAGCTGGACCAGCTGGCCGGGCGGCGTGCGCGGCATCTGGCGGAGGTGATCGCGGAGGGGCTGGGGGCCGGGAGGGAGGGCGGCCGCTGAAATGCGTTTCCCGCGCCTGCGGGCGCTTGTACGGTGACGCGCGTGAAGACTCGAGTGATCGTTCTCAACGGCGGTTCCAGCTCCGGCAAGTCGGGGATCGTCCGGTGTCTGCAGGCCGTACTGCCGGACCACTGGCTCGCGCTGGGGACCGACACGATGGTCGACGCGATGCCCGCATCCCTCCAGGCCTCGGACGCCGGGATCGCGCTCGGCCCGGACGGCGGGGTGAGCATCGGCCCGGAGTTCCGGGAGCTGGAGGACGCCTGGACCGAGGGGATCGCCGCGATGGCCCGCGCGGGCGCCCGGATCATCGTCGACGAGGTGTTCCTCAGCGGCGCGGCGGGCCAGCGGGCCGGGCCCGGGCTCACCCGCGTGCGACCATCTCCCGGGCCAGCGCGGCCAGCTTCGGCAGGGCGGGGTGGCCTGGGCCGTCCCGGCGGGCGAGGAGGACCGGGACGCCCGGGGCGTCCTCCAGCGGAACGTAGGCGACGCCCGGGTGCGGGTGCATGGCGGCCGTGGAGGCGGCCGAGACGCCGTTGCCGCGCCCGGCGGCGATGGCGGTCAGCCAGTCGTCGGTGTTGGCGACGGTGAGGGTGGCGGCGGGCCGGGCCTCCGGTGGCCACAGCCCGGGGGTCGTGGTGCCGGAGACGGTGTTCAGGACGACGGGGCCGTCCGCGAGGTCGGCGAGGCGCAGCGACGTACGCGAGGCGAGCGGGCCGTCCGCGGTCACCGCCGCCACCCGGGCCTCGGTGAACAGCACCTCGGTGACGAGCCCCGGCGCCTCCACCGGCCCGCGCAGCAGCGCCGCGTCGACCTCGCCCCGGGTGAGCCCGGCGGTGCGGTCGTCGATCCGGAGCAGCTCCAGCGGGGTGGCCGGATACCGCTCCTGCCAGCTCCGCAGCAGCGGTGTGGTGTACGGGCCGAAGGCCGACCAGGCGTGCCCGAGCCGCAGGGGCCAGTGGCGCAGCCGCCCGGTGTCGAGCGCCTCGTCGAAGGCGGCGACCGCGGCGGCGGCCTTATCGTGGAAGGCGACGCCCTCGGGGGTGAGGGCGAGGTGGTGGGTGGAGCGGTCGACGAGCCGGATGCCCAGGTGGCGCTCCAGGGCGGCGAGGGTGCGGGAGACGGCGGGCTGGGTGAGGCCGAGGTGCGCGGCGGCCCGGGTGACGTTGCCCTCCTCCGCGACGGCGAGGAAGGCCCGGAGGTGGCGGAGCTCGACGGCGCGAGTGGGGGCGGGGCGGCCTGGGTGTGTGAGGGACCTTGGTTCGCCTGCGGTTTCCGCGCCTTCCGGGTTGCTCATGCGTCCGGAGCATAACGGGAGCCCAGAACTCATTTCACGGGACGCGTGCGGGTCCTTAACGTGGAGCCTGGCCGCCGCGTGCGCGGCGCGTTGCTCCGTACCCTGGGAAGGCCGCCCGTGAACGTCCAGCGCAGTGCCGCAGAGCCGGCCGCCGCAGCCGTCGCCGTACCCGAGGCGGTGCCCGCTCTGGATGCCGCCGACCACGGGTCGGGGCCCGGCCCCGGGCGTGGGACGGCGCTGGTGCCGATCGTGCTGGTGGTCGCGGGTGGCCTGTCCGTCCAGTTCGGCTCGGCCGTCGCGGCGCTGCTGATGCCGAAGGCGGGGGCGCTGGGCGTCGTCACGCTCCGGCTGGCGGCGGCAGCGCTGATCCTGCTGGTGGTGTGCCGGCCGAAGCTGCGCGGACACTCGCGCGCGGACTGGGGCACGGTGGTCGCCTTCGGCGTCGCGATGGGCGGCATGAACACGCTGTTCTACCAGGCGCTGGACCGTATCCCGCTCGGTATCGCCGTCACCCTGGAGGTGCTCGGCCCGCTCGCGCTCTCCGTCTTCGCCTCGCGCCGCCTGATCAACGTGGTGTGGGCCGGGCTCGCCCTGGTCGGCGTGGTCCTGCTCGGCGGAGGGGGCTTCGACCGCCTGGACCCGGTCGGTGCGGCGTACGCGCTGGGGGCCGGGGCGATGTGGGCGGCGTACATCGTGTTCAGCGCCCGCACCGGCCGCCGCTTCCCGCAGGCGGACGGGCTGGCCCTGGCGATGGTGGTGGCGGCGGTCCTCTCACTGCCGCTCGGCATCTGGGAGTCCGGCGAGAAGCTCACGGTCCCGTCCACGCTGGCGCTCGGCGCGGCGGTGGCGGTCCTCAGCTCGGTCCTCCCGTACACCCTGGAACTCATGGCCCTGCGCCGACTGCCCGCCTCCACCTTCGCGGTGATGATGAGCCTGGAACCGGCGATCGCGGCCACGGCGGGCTTCCTCATCCTGAATCAGGCCCTCTCCACGGCGGACGCCCTGGCCATCGCGCTGGTCATCGGGGCGAGCATGGGCGCGGTACGCAGTCAGACGGGGGCGCGGAAGCAGGGGTGAGGGGGCGGAGGCCTCAGCTGTCGGCGGGCAGGATCCGGAAGGCGTCCAGCCCCGGTGTCAGGGGGGCCATCGCCCGGAAGTCGCGCTGGTCCAGGGTGAAGATGCGGTCGGTCCGATAGCGGTCGGCGAGAACCACTCCGACTGCGTCGGCCAGGTCGAGCTGCAGGCCTTCGTACTTCCGCCTGACTTCCTGGGCGGTACGCAGGTCGGCGAGCTTGAGTTCGGCGAGGCGGTACTGGCCGTCGTCCATGCGGGAGTTCAGTGCCTCCATCACCTGCATTGCCGCCGGGAACCCCAGGCCGCGATGGACCAGGTGATCCAGCTCGGTGACGACCAGGGGCGAGATGGCCAGCCTCTCGTTCTCCAGGATCCGGGCCGCGTCGGAATGCTCCGCCTGTGCGGCGTCGAAGGCGGCGTAGAGGGCGGAGGTGTCGGCGACGATGATCAACGGCGTGCGGCCCGTTCCTTGATGTGTTCGTACACCGACTCGTTCATCTCGTCGGGTGTGAGGGAACGTCCGCTGTCGAAGACCGGCAGCTCCCGGCTGCGCTTCGGCCGCTCCGCATGGTCCAGCAGCAGGGCGATGCTGCGCCGGATGAGCTCCGCCTTGCTGATTCCGGTCGCGGCCGATTCGGCGTCGAGTCGCACTTCCAGTTCTTCCGGAAGGTACACGGTCGTCTTTATCATGAGGCCAGATTACCACCCTGCCCTACGTAGGGCAGGGTGGGAGATTCGAGCGTGGGATCACCAGGCACGGTTCGGCAGTCATCGGCGGAGATGGGCAGCGGCGGCCTGCCTCGGGCGGGCCCCGGCACGGCAACCCGACACGGCCCCGGGCCTCAGGCGGGTGCGGGGAACGGGAACCGGACATCGGTCATCGCCTCCGACACCTCCCACAGCCGCCGCCCGGTCTCCGCGTCGGTGGCCCCCGGGGCGGCAGGGGCGCGCCCCGGAGGGGGACCTCTATCCCCGCCTCGCCGCCGGTGCCGCCCTCACCGCCTTCGACACGGTGCTGCGGCGCTGGAGCGACAGCGGGGGCGCCGAGGATCCCGCTGTGCTGACGGACCGGGCCTTCGCGGTCCTCGCCCCGGCGCTGGACACGGTCGAGGCGCGCGGGTCGTAGGCGACCGGTGGCCGGCCCCGGGCCGAGGCCGGGCAGAAAACCATGCAAGCGTGCTTGAATGTTTCCTGGTCCGCTGCCATGCTCCTGGGCACCACACCCGGTCCCGAGGGGAGCGCACGTGTCCGTTGTCGCAGCGGTGGTCGACGATCTACGCGAGGAGAGCGACGAACTCGACGCACTGGTGGGCGCGTTGGAGCCGGACCGATGGCGTGGCCCGACCCCCGCCGAGGGCTGGACCGTCGCCCACCAGATCGCCCACCTCGCCTGGACCGACGAGGTCGCCCTGCTGGCGGCCACCGAGCCGGACCGGTTCGGCGACGAGGTGGCCAAGGCGCTCGCCGCCCCCGAGGCCTTCGTCGACGAGGCCGCCGAGGCCCTGGTCGCCGCCCACGCCCCGGACGCCCTCCTCGCCCGGTGGCGGGGCGGGCGGCAGCGGCTCGACAAGGTGCTGCGGGACGCCCCGGCGGGGACCCGGATCCCCTGGTACGGGCCGCCGATGAGCGTCGCGTCCATGGCGACCGCCCGGCTCATGGAGACCTGGGCCCACGGCCAGGACATCGCCGACGCCCTGGGGGTCTCCCGCGCCACCACCGCCCGGCTGCGCCATGTCGCCCGGATCGGCGTACGGACCCGGAACTACGCCTACGCGGTACGCGGCATCACGGCACCTGCGGATGAGTTCCGCGTCGAACTGGTAGCGCCAAAAGGAGAGTTGATCGCGTACGGGCCCGAGGGCGCCGCCCAGCGCGTCACCGGCCCGCTGCTCGACTTCTGCCTCCTGGTCACCCAGCGCGCCCACCGCGCCGACCTCGCCGTCACCGCCGAGGGGCGCGACGCCGACCAGTGGCTCTCCATCGCCCAGGCCTTCGCCGGACCTCCCGGGCCGGGCCGGCTGCCACGTGCGGAGCGGGACGGTCACCGGTGAGCGCCGCCCCCGCCCCCGCGCCCCTCCGTATCGGCAACGCCTCCGGCTTCTACGGCGACCGCTTCGACGCCGTCCGCGAGATGCTCACCGGCGGCCCCCTCGACGTCCTCACCGGCGACTACCTCGCCGAGCTGACCATGCTCATCCTCGGCCGCAGCCGCCTCAAGGACCCGGCGAAGGGGTACGCCACCACCTTCCTGCGCCAGCTCGAAGAAGGCCTCGCCCTCGCCCACGAACGCGGGGTGAAGATCGTCACCAACGCGGGCGGCCTCAACCCCGCCGGACTGGCCGACGCCGTACGTAAGTTGGCGGCCAAGGTCGGGGTCCCGATCACCGTCGCCCACGTCGAGGGCGACAGCCTCCCCGTGCCCGACGGGTTCCTCACCGCCAACGCCTACCTCGGCGGCGCCGGGATCGCCGCCTGCCTGCGGGCCGGGGCCGACATCGTCGTCACCGGCCGGGTCACCGACGCGGCCCTCGTCACCGGCCCGGCCGCCGCCCACTTCGGCTGGCGCCCGGACGACCTGGACGCGCTCGCGGGGGCGGTGGTCGCCGGGCACGTGCTGGAGTGCGGTACGCAGGCGACGGGCGGGAACTACGCCCTCTTCGGGGAGCACGACGTGCGCCGCCCCGGCTTCCCCCTCGCCGAGATCCACGCCGACGGGTCGTCCGTGATCACCAAGCACGACGGTTCGGGGGGCGTCGTCGACCTCGGCACGGTCACCGCCCAACTCCTGTACGAGACCGGGGGAGCCCGGTACGCCGGCCCCGATGTCACTGCCCGCCTCGACACCGTACGGCTCACCCCCGACGGCCCGGACCGGGTCCGCATCGACGGGGTACGCGGCGAGGCCCCGCCGCCCACGCTCAAGGCCGGGCTCACCCGGCTCGGCGGCTGGCGCAACGAGGTCGTGTTCGTCCTCACGGGCCTGGACATCGAGGCCAAGGCCCGCCTGGTGAAGCAGCAGTTCGCCGATGCCCTGGAGCGCGGCGCCGGGCGCGCGCCGGCCGGGGTCCGCTGGGAGCTGGCCCGGACCGACCGCCCCGACGCCGACACCGAGGAGCGGGCCAGCGCCCTGCTCCGGCTCGTCGTCCGCGACCGGGACGCCGACGCGGTGGGCCGGGCCGTCTCGGGGGCCGCCGTCGAACTGGCCCTCGGCAGCTACCCGGGATTCCACGTCACCGCCCCGCCCGGAAAGGGCGCGCCCTACGGGGTGTTCGAGGCGGCCCACGTACCGGCGGGGGAGGTCGCGCACACCGCCGTGCTGCCGGACGGGCGCCGGGAGATCGTAGAACCGCCCACGTGCACAAAGGAGTTGGTCGAGGTGGGCGAACCGCCGCTCCCCGCCCCGTACCCCTCCGGGCTCACCCGCCGTGCCCCCCTCGGGCTCATCGCGGGCGCCCGCAGCGGCGACAAGGGCGGCGACGCCAACGTGGGCGTCTGGGTGCGCGACGACGACGCCTGGCGGTGGCTGGCCCATGAGCTGACCGTCGAGCGGTTCCAGGAACTCCTCCCGGAGGCGGCCGACTTGACCGTCAAACGCCATGTCCTGCCCAACCTGCGCGCCCTGAACTTCACCGTGCACGGCCTCCTGGGGGAGGGCGTCGCCGCGCAGGCCCGGTTCGACCCGCAGGCCAAGGCGGTGGGGGAGTGGCTGCGGTCGCGGTGGCTGCCCGTCCCCGTCGGACTGCTCGAAGGCATCGATGACCCGGAGGTGTCCGCATGACCGTCCTGCTCACCGGGCTCGACACCGGCAGCCCCGAATACACCGCCCATCGGGCCACCATGCTGGCCAAGCTCACCGAGCTGGAGGCCGAGCACGCCAAGGCGCTCGCGGGCGGCGGCGAGAAGTACGTGACCCGGCACCGCAAGCGCGGCAAGCTCCCCGCGCGGGAGCGGATCGAGCTGCTGGTGGACCCCGACACCCCGTTCCTGGAGCTGTCGCCGCTGGCCGCCTGGGGCAGTGACTACGCGGTCGGCGCCTCGCTCATCACGGGGATCGGGGTGGTGGAGGGCGTCGAGTGCCTGATCACCGCCAACGACCCGACCGTACGCGGCGGGGCCTCGAACCCGTGGACGCTGAAGAAGGCCCTGCGCGCCAACGAGATCGCCTTCGCCAACCGGCTCCCCTGCATCAGCCTGGTGGAGTCGGGGGGCGCCGACCTTCCGTCGCAGAAGGAGATCTTCATTCCGGGCGGGGCGCTCTTCCGGGACATCACGCGGCTGTCGGCGGCCGGAATCCCGACCGTGGCCGTCGTGTTCGGCAACTCGACCGCCGGAGGCGCGTACGTCCCCGGCATGTCCGACCACGCCGTGATGATCCGGGAGCGGTCCAAGGTCTTCCTCGGCGGACCGCCGCTGGTGAAGATGGCGACCGGCGAGGAGAGCGACGACGAGTCCCTCGGCGGGGCCGAGATGCACGCCCGTACGTCGGGGCTCGCCGATCACTTCGCCGTGGACGAACAGGACGCGATCCGGCAGGCCCGGCGTATCGTCGCCCGCTTCAACTGGCGCAAGACGTCACCCGACCCGGGGCCCGCCGAGCCGCCGAAGTACGACGAGGAAGAGCTCCTCGGGATCGTGCCGGGCGACCTGAAGGTGCCCTTCGACCCGCGCGAGGTGATCGCCCGGCTGGTCGACGGCTCGGACTTCGACGCGTTCAAACCGCTGTACGGGGCGAGCCTGGTCACGGGGTGGGCGCGGCTGCACGGGTATCCGGTCGGGATCCTCGCCAACGCGCAGGGGGTGCTGTTCAGCGAGGAGTCGCAGAAGGCCGCCCAGTTCATCCAGCTCGCGAATCAGCGCGACATTCCGCTCCTCTTCCTCCACAACACCACCGGCTACATGGTCGGCAAGGAGTACGAGCAGGGCGGCATCATCAAGCACGGCGCGATGATGATCAACGCGGTCGCCAACTCGAAGGTCCCGCACCTGTCGGTCCTGATCGGCGCCTCGTACGGGGCCGGGCACTACGGCATGTGCGGCCGCGCCTACGAACCGCGCTTCCTCTTCGCCTGGCCGAGCAGCAAGTCCGCCGTCATGGGGCCGCAGCAGCTCGCGGGCGTCCTCTCCATCGTCGCCCGTGCTTCCTCCGCCGCGAAGGGGCTGCCGTACGACGACGAGGCGGACGCCGGGCTGCGCGCGATGGTGGAGCAGCAGATCGAGGCGGAGTCGCTGCCGATGTTCCTGTCCGGGCGGCTGTACGACGACGGGGTGATCGACCCGCGCGACACCCGGACCGTCCTCGGGATGTGCCTGTCCGCGATCCACACCGCACCGGTCGAGGGCGCCCGTGGCGGCTTCGGCGTCTTCCGGATGTGACCCGCGCATGACGAATCTTCCGGATGTGAGGGCCAGATGACCATCACCACTCTCCTTGTCGCCAACCGGGGCGAGATCGCCTGCCGGATCTTCCGCACCTGCCGTGCCCTGGGCATCACCACCGTCGCCGTGTACTCCGACGCGGACGCCGACGCCCTGCACGTACGCGAGGCGGACCTCGCCGTACGCCTGCCGGGCTCCGCCCCCGCCGACACCTACCTGCGCGGCGACCTCGTCGTGGCCGCAGCGCTGGCCGCCGGTGCGGATGCCGTGCACCCCGGCTACGGCTTCCTCTCCGAGAACGCCGCCTTTGCCGCCGCCGTGCAGGACGCGGGTCTTGTGTGGGTGGGCCCGCCGGTGAAGGCCATCGAGCTGATGGCGTCCAAGACCCGGGCCAAGGAGCTGATGGGCGGGGCGGGGGTGCCGCTGCTGGCCCCCGTGGACCCGGCGACGGCGAGCGCCGACGATCTGCCGCTGCTGCTGAAGGCCGCGTCGGGCGGGGGTGGTCGCGGCATGCGGATCGTCCGCGAACTCGAATCCCTGCCAGGGGAGTTGCTGGCAGCGGCTGCCGAGGCCGCGTCCGCCTTCGGGGACGGCGAGGTGTTCGCGGAGCCGTACGTGGAGCGGGGCCGGCACGTCGAGGTCCAAATCATGGCGGACGCGTACGACACCGTGTGGGCGCTCGGGACCCGGGACTGCTCGCTCCAGCGCCGCCACCAGAAGGTCATCGAGGAGGCCCCGGCGCCCGGTCTGGACGAGGCGCTGCGGGCGCGGCTGCACGACGCGGCGGTGGCTGCGGCGCGGGCGGTCGGCTACCGGGGGGCGGGGACCGTGGAGTTCCTGGTCTCGGCGGAGGGGCGGCCGTACTTCCTGGAGATGAACACCCGCCTCCAGGTCGAGCACCCGGTGACGGAGGCCGTGTTCGGGGTGGACCTGGTCGCGCTGCAACTGCGGGTGGCGGAGGGGGAGCCGCTGGACCCGGCGCTCCCGTCTCCGTCGGGCCACGCGGTGGAGGCCCGGCTCTACGCCGAGGACCCCGCGCACGACTGGCAGCCGCAGACCGGAGCACTGCTCACGCTGGAGGTGCCGGACGCGCCCGGCCTGCGCCTGGACACCGGATACACCGGCGGCGACACCATCGGCGTCCACTACGACCCGATGCTCGCCAAGGTCATCGCCCACGCCCCGACGCGGAGCGAGGCGGTACGGCTGCTGGCCGGAGCCCTGGAGCGCGCCCGCATCCACGGACCGGTCACCAATCGGGCCCTGCTCGTACGGTCGTTGCGTCACCCGGACTTCGTGGCGGCCCGTCTCGACACCGGCTTCTACGACCGGCACCTGGCCGACCTCACCGCCCCGGGACCCGGCGACCCCGCCACCGCCGCCCTCGCCGCCGCCCTCGCGGAGGCCGTACGCGCCACGAACGCCCCAGGCCCCGCCCCCACCCGCTTCGGCGCCTGGCGCAACGTCCCCTCGCAGCCCCAGGTCAAGCGCTACCGCAGCGAACCCGACGGCACCGAGCACGAGATCGCCTACCGCACCCCGCGCACCGGCACCCCGGAACCGCACGACGCCCCCGGCGTCCGGGTCCTCGCCGCCACCCCGGACCGCGTCGCCCTCGAACTCAAAGGCCTCACGCGGCACTTCACGATCACCACCGACCGCGACCGCCTCTATGTGGACACCGCCGGAGCCTCGTACACCTTCACCGCCCTGCCCCGCTTCACCGACCCCGCCACGCAGACCGACCCCGGCTCCCTCCTCGCCCCCATGCCCGGCACCGTCGTCCGCCTCGCGGAGGGCCTGGCGCCCGGGGTCGCGGTCGAGGCCGGGCAGCCGCTGATCTGGCTGGAGGCGATGAAGATGGAGCACCGCATCCTCGCCCCGGCCGCCGGCACCCTCACCGCCCTGCACGCCGCCCCCGGCCACCAGGTCGAGGTGGGCGCCCTGCTCGCCGTGGTCCAGGAGGACCTGGGCCACGACCCCGCACCCGTAACCGCACCCGTAACCGTATCCGCACCGGAGGAGAATGCATGAGCACCGTCCTCGAAACCGAAGAGCACCAGGCGCTGCGCGCCGCCGTCGCCGCCCTCGGAAAGCGATACGGGCGCGACTACATGACCACCGTCATCCGCGACGGCTCCCACACCCACGAGCTGTGGGCGGAGGCGGCGAAGCTCGGCTACCTCGGGGTGAACCTTCCCGAGGAGTACGGCGGCGGGGGCGGCGGCATGGCGGAACTCTCGATCGTGCTGGAGGAGTTGGGTGCGGCGGGCTCTCCCCTCCTCATGATGATCGTGTCGCCCGCGATCTGCGGCACGGTCATCGCCCGCTTCGGTACGGACGAACAGAAGCAGCGGTGGCTGCCGGGCCTCGCCGACGGCACGCTCACCATGGCCTTCGGGATCACCGAACCGGACGCCGGGTCCAACTCCCACCGGATCACCACCACCGCCCGCCGCGACGGGACGGGACCGGACGCCGGCTGGGTGCTCACCGGCCGAAAGGTCTTCGTCTCCGGCGTCGACATAGCCGACGCGACCCTGATCGTGGGCCGCACGGAGGACGCCCGGTCGGGGAAGCTGAAGCCCTGCCTGTTCATCGTCCCGCGCGATGCGGAGGGCTTCGGGCGGAACCGGATCGACATGGAACTCCACGCCCCTGAGAAGCAGTTCGAACTGGTCCTGGACGACGTACGGCTGCCCGCCGACGCCCTGGTCGGAGACGAGGACGCGGGGCTGCTCCAGCTCTTCGCGGGGCTGAACCCCGAGCGGATCATGACGGCCGCGTTCGGGATCGGGATGGGCCGGTTCGCGCTCGGCAGGGCCGTCGAGTACGCCCGTACGCGCCAGGTCTGGAAGGCCCCGATCGGCGCCCACCAGGCCATCGCGCACCCGCTCGCCACCGCGCACATCGACCTGGAGCTGTCGCGGCTGATGATGCAGAAGGCCGCCCGGCTCTACGACGACGGGGACGACATCGGCGCCGGCGAGGCGGCGAACATGGCGAAGTACGCGGCCGGCGAGGCCTGCGTGAAGGCGGTCGACCAGGCGGTCCACACCCTGGGCGGCAACGGCCTGACCCGCGAGTACGGGCTCGCCTCCCTGATCACCGCGTCCCGGGTGGCCCGGATCGCGCCGGTCAGCCGCGAGATGATCCTGAACTACGTCTCGCACCAGTCGCTGGGCCTGCCGAAATCGTACTAGAGGCCCTCAGAGCGATTTCGCCCGTCCTACCTCTCCCCCTTCCCCACCCCCAGGGGCGATTCTGACTCTCCACACCCGCACGGTGTCCCGCGCCGCCTCCCGGGCGGCGCGGGCCACCGCGACGACAGGGGTTGACTGCCATGGTGTTCCGCAGTGAGTACGCAGAAGTACCGGCCCTCGACGAGCCCATCCACGAAGCGGTCCTCGGCGGGGCCGCCGGGTTCGGTGACACGGTCGCCCTGATCGACGGGACGAACGGCATGTCCCTCACGTACGCCCAACTCGACGGATTCCACCGGCGGATCGCCGCCTCACTCGCCGAGGCGGGGGTCAGGAAGGGCGACGTGCTCGCCCTACACAGCCCGAACACCATCGCGTACCCGGCCGTCTTCTACGGCGCGACGCGCGCCGGGGCCTCCGTCACGACGGTCCACCCGCTGGCGACGGCCGAGGAGTTCGCCAAGCAGCTGGCCGACAGCGGGGCGAAGTGGATCGTGACCGTCTCCCCGCTCCTGGAGACGGCCCGCCGGGCGGCCGAACTGGCCGGCGGCGTCCAGGAGATCTACGTCTGCGACCAGGCGGAGGGCCACACCTCCATCCTGGACATGCTCTCCTCCACCGCCCCCGAGCCGGCCGTCGCCATCGACCCCGGCGAGGACGTGGCGGCGCTCCCGTACAGCTCCGGCACGACGGGCACGCCGAAGGGCGTGATGCTGACGCACCGGTCGATCGCGACGAATCTGGAGCAGCTGAGACCGTTCATCCCGATGGGGGAGGGTGACCGCATCCTCGCTGTTCTCCCCTTCTTCCACATCTACGGCCTGACGGCGCTCATGAACGCGCCCCTGCGCTGCGGCTCGACCGTCGTCGTCCTCCCGCGCTTCGACCTGGCGCAGTTCCTGGAGGCCATCCAGACGCACCGCATCACCGGCCTGTACGTGGCTCCGCCGATCGTGCTGGCGCTGGCGAAGCACCCGCTGGTGGGGGAGTACGACCTGTCGTCGCTCCGGTACATCGTCAGCGCCGCCGCCCCGCTCGACGCCGAGCTGGCGGAGGCGTGCTCGGCCCGGCTGGGGGTGCCGCCGGTGCGGCAGGCGTACGGGATGACGGAGCTGTCGCCCGGCACGCATGTGGTGCCGCTCTCCGTGGAGGAGCCGCCGGCGGGCGCGGTGGGAAAGCTGCTGCCGAACACCGAGATGCGGATCGTGTCGCTGGAGGACCCGGCGCGGGACGCGGAGCCGGGGACGGACGGCGAGATCCTGATCCGCGGACCGCAGGTGATGAAGGGCTACCTGGGCCGCCCCGACGCCACCGCCGACATGATCGACGCGGACGGCTGGGTGCACACGGGCGACGTCGGCCGGACCGACGAGGGAGGCTGGCTGTACGTCGTCGACCGGGTCAAGGAGCTGATCAAGTACAAGGGCTACCAGGTCGCGCCCGCCGAGCTGGAGGCGCTGCTGCTGACCCATGAGCAGGTGGCGGACGCGGCGGTGATCGGGGTGTACGACGCCGAGGGCAACGAGGTCCCGAAGGCGTTCCTGGTCCGGGGCCCGGCGGCGGACGGCCTGACCACCGACGAGGTGATGGCGTACGTCGCCGAGCGGGTCTCCCCGTACAAGAAGGTGCGGCAGGCCGAGTTCATCGGGGCCGTCCCCCGGGCGGCGTCCGGCAAGATCCTCCGGCGCGAGCTGCGCGACCGGGAGAAGACGGAGGAACAGTGACTCTGATCGTAGGGGCGAGGGAACGGGGTGTGGCGACCCTGGCCCTGGACTCCCCGGCCAACCGCAACGCGCTCTCGGCGGCGCTGGTGGACGAGGTCCGGGAGGCGCTGGCGGAGGCCGCCGCCGACGACACCGTACGGGCGGTGGTGCTGACCCACACGGGGTCCACGTTCTGCGCCGGGGCGGACCTCACGGCTCCGCCGGACCCGGCGGCGTTCGTAGGCCTGATGCGGGACATCGTGGCGCTGCCGAAGCCGGTGGTGGCCCGCGTCGACGGGCATGTCCGGGCGGGAGGTCTCGGCCTGCTGGCCGCGTGCGACATCGCGGTGGCGGGCGAGGCGTCGTCCTTCGCGCTGACGGAATCGCGGCTGGGCCTGGCCCCGGCGGTCATCTCCCTGACGCTGCTGCCGCGCGTGGACCGTACGGCGGCGAACCGCTACTACCTCACGGGGGAGCGGTTCGACGCGGCGGAGGCGGCGAGGATCTCGCTGGTGACGGTGGCCGCCGAGGACGTGGACCAGGCCCTCGTCCCGGTCCTGGACGGCCTGCGCAGGGCGTCACCGCAGGGGCTGGCCGCATCGAAGGAGCTGGTCACGGCTACGGTGCTGGAGAGCTTCGGCCAGTACGCCGAAGGCCTCATCGCCCGAGCTGCCACGCTGTTCGCCTCCGAGGAGGCCAGGGAGGGGGTGACGGCCTTCCTTGAACGACGGGACCCGGCATGGGTGCGGTGACATCCTCCAGTGTTGCGAGATCGGCTCACGCGCCGAAGCAGGACCGCAGCCGGGCGACCCGGCAGCGGCTCCTGGAGGCGGCGGTGGCCTGCCTGGCCGAACACGGCTGGGCGGGCTCCACCGTCTCGGTCGTCGCCGAGCGGGCCGGGGTCTCGCGGGGCGCGGCCCAGCACCACTTCCCGACCCGCGAGGACCTGTTCACGGGGGCGGTGGAGTACGTGGCCGAGGAGCGTTCGGCCGCCCTGCGCGCGCTCCCCGTCCAGGGCCGCGCGGAGGTGGTCGCGGCGCTGGTGGACCTGTACACGGGGCCGCTGTTCCGGGCCGCGCTCCAGCTCTGGGTCGCCGCGTCCAACGAGGACCAGCTGCGCCCGCGCGTGACGGAGCTGGAGGCACGGGTGGGCCGCGAGACCCACCGCATCGCGGTCGAGCTCCTGGGCGCCGACGAGTCCCGCCCCGGCGCCCGCGAGACGGTCCAGGGCCTGCTGGACATGGCCCGCGGACTGGGCCTCGCCAACCTCCTGACCGACGACACCGCCCGGCGTGCGCGGGTGGTGTCGCAGTGGGCGGCGCTGGTGGAGGAGGGGCTGGGGTGAGCCGTGCCCGTGGGCCGGCGCGGGTTCTCGGTGCGGGCGCGGGCCTTTCGGAGTCGGGGAGTTGACGCACGGATGAGGAGTCGGCGTCGAACGTCCGCACGGCCGCCCGATCGGTCGTAGGCCGCCGTGGCGCCGGCTGCGTTGACGCTGTGCGCAGGCAGCAGCAGTGGTCAGGGAACGGCAGTGCGAGCGCGAGTGCGAGCGCGCGGGGCGTGTCCGAGGAGGCCGGGGAGCGGACGGGATGACGCGCCACCCGTCGGTGACGGGGAGCGTACGGCCCTGGCAGCCTCGCGGGACTCCCCCTCCCAGCGCGGGGTGGCGGAACCGCGCGTGCTGCGGAACGACAAGGGCGCCCCATGTCGGCGTCTCCGACACGGCCGGCCCGCACCAGGGCGGCCCTGCCATGCGGCGGTCCGTCCCGTACCGCTACTTCCCCTGGAGGGAGAAGCCCTCCGCGGAGACCAGCCCCTTGACCGGGTCGGCGCGGAAGGAGGCGACCCAGGCCACAGGTTCGCAGCCCTTGCCGTTGGGGTGTTCCTCGGCCAACTGGGCCTGCTCGGTGTCCTTGACCGGGCTGCTCCCCTTCACCGGAGTCACGGTCAGTTCGACCGGCAGCTTCTTGGCCCCGATGTTCTCCGGGAGCTGTACCGACACGCGTCCGATCGGATCGCTCGGGTCGCCGGACGCGCGCTCCTTGCACGAGCCGTCCACGCAGACCCGGATCATGGCTCCTCCGGTGTCCTCGAAGTCGGCCGGCCGCCAGATGACGGAGACCCCCGAGTCCATGTCGGTGAGTGTGCACATAGCGCCCTGCTGGGCCGTGCACGCGGCCAGCGCGGCGATTGCGAGCAGCGTGAGAAGTGCCTTGCCCATCCCCATCCTTCGCCAAGCCGCCCGCGAGTCCGGAACGGGCAAGCCCGATATCGCTGGAGCCGAGGCGGCGGCAGGGCCCAAGGAGCACACCGCTCTTGTCCCTCCGCTATCGGTCGTCTCTTCGTTCATCCTGTCATTCTGTCGAAAGGAGCACGTCAGTGCGGTCCCTGATCGCCCCGCGGGTCAGTCACCGTGCAGCGCGGACCGAAAGCTCCAGCGAGCTCTCGGTCCGCTGTCACGAGTCCGGCGTTCAGTGTCTCTGCCAAGTCGCTGTCGGCCTCAGACGGTTTTGAGCAGGCCGCGGAGGTCGGTCATGCGTGTCTTGATGTCGGTGGTCTCGGTGGTCTCGGTGGTCTCGGTGGGGTTGATCGGGGTCTTGTCGGTGTGGGGTCGGTGGGTGGTGCGGCAGGTGTGGCAGAGGCCGTCGGGGAGGGCTTCTGGTGGGCCGGGGCGGCCGCAGTCGGTGCATTCCATGAGGATGCGGCGGGCTGGGCCGGGGTCAGGGGTGTGGGGTGAGGTGCTGGTGGGGGTGGGGATCCTGGGTGGGATTTTGTCGGTGAGGCGTTTGCGGATGAAGCCGAGGGGGGTGTCGACCTGGGCGGGGAGTCCTGCGGTGAGGGCGCTGATGAGGTAGTCGACGTTGACGCCTCGGGCGAGCCATTGCGCTGCTTGTGGTTCCAGTTCCGCGCAGTCGTTGGCGGAGAGGGGGAGGCGGCGGTCCTCGTGGCCGAGGCGGGCCAGGGCGAGGTAGGCGGGGGAGGGGGTGGCCTGGGAGGGCTGAGGCGTCGGGGCCGATGCCTCGGCGGGAGGCGCTGGCTCACCGTCCGGCGCTTGGACCGGAGTGCGTTGATGCGGTACGGCGGTGGGCTCGGGGGCCTGTTCCGTACCGGGCTCCTCCGACGGGACAGGCGGCGGTGCTGGCTCCTCGTCCGGGACCCACGGCGGCGCGGAAGTGATGTCGGGAGCCACCGCCCGCTTGGAGTTCTCGGTGGCGAGGTGGGCGGTCCACCACTCGTTGTCGCGTGCCGTGCGGGACCAGAACGTGCGGAAGACCCACCGCGTCTCGTCGCCCGCACCGACCGCGCACCGCACGCGCCGCAGGTGCCCGGCGACGGACAGGGCGGTCAGGGCGCTGCTGATGGCCTGCTGGCCGTAGAGCGGGAGCTGCTTGGCCAGCTGCTTCACGCTCATCGCCGCGCCCTCGGGGAGGCGGTCGACGAAGGCGGCGACATACCGCTCACGCGCAGGCAGCAGGCTGAAGTCGGCCGGCAAGCGGGGGCGTTGGCCCGGTGCCGTACGTTTTCCGTAGCCGGGCTTCGCCATCGGGTACGCGGCGGAGCGTGCGGGGGCGGGCAGGGCAGAGCTAGTGTGCTGGGTAGCCACGGGATCGACCTTCTGCTTAGCGATCTTGCGGTCAGACCCCGGCCTGGTGTGCCAACACCGTGTCGGGGTCGTTTGGTTCTCGAACCGTAAGCAGTCGTGACGCTGCGCCGCAAGCTGTCACGATTAGTCATACTTCCTGGCCGTGACGGGTCGGGGAGGTAGGGGAGGTTTTCCCAACCCCCTTCTCTTACCCACCGGTTAAAGAAGGCGCTCGAACCCCGGGGCTCGCGTCCCGACGCCCGTGTCCCGGGACCCGAGCTTCGGGCCAGGACACGCCCACGTATACCCGGAAGAGTGAGTCGGCCTGCCCCGAAGCTCGGCGGCCGGAGCTTGAGACCCGAGCCCCGGACGAGCGAGGAGCAGGCCGTCGCCCACCCAGGGGGGCACGGCCCTCCGGTGCTCCCCGGCTCCAATTCCATCGCATCTCCGAGTTCGGTGCTGCGGCGACTACGACTGCGAGAGCGGAAGGGTTCGGGGCAAGCGCGCATAGTGCGTCCCTGGTCAGCCTCTGCGAAAGCGCCGGGATCGTGGGGTGGACGAGACCCGGAACTACGTTACGCGGGCCCTGAACCTGGGCTATTCCCCGCCCTCCCCGAGGGCGGTGCGCAGCCAGTCAAGTGATCCTTGCGCCAGGAGCTCGTCGGCCAGCCGGTTCGCGGTCTCCGTGACGAGACGGCCGCGGCTGTTGTCGATCCACCGCTGGGCGTTCTCGTAGCCCTGCGCCTTGTACTCGATGCCCTGGAGCAGGCACTCCAGCTTGTCCGCGTCGCGAGCACAGACCGCTTCCGGCGACTTCTTCGCCTCATACTCCGCGACCATCTCGCGAACCGCCGAGGCCAGCACCTCGGGCATGCCCATCGTCTGGTCGGCCGTGACTTCCTGCGGGTCGCCGACGGGCGCGTACTTCCTTCCGAGGTGGTTCACGTCGCCTGTCCGGCTCTCCTGCGTGTCGTGCCACACGGCGAGGTAGGCGGCCCGGGCAGGGTCGGCGCCCTCCAGCTTCGCGATGATCGTGGCGATCAGCGCCGTACGCCACGAGTGCTCGGCAACACTTTCGGGGTCACGGACCCCGGCCATCCACCAACCGGTGCGCCGCGTCTGCTTGAGCGTGCCCGCCTCGTACAGGAAACGGCCCACCGCGGACAGGTCGTCAGCCACGACCCCCTCCTCTCACGCCTCGGCGAGGCGGATTGCGTACCGGATGCCCTCCAACTCCCGGCGCGATCGTGCCGACAGCTCCCGACCATCCAACATCACAGGAAGGGATGCGCGTAGTTCGTTTCCCATCACGGTTCCGGGCCGCAGCAGGTTCGGGCGGGCGGCGACCAACGCCCACAGAGTGTGGACGTTCAGATCGAAGAATCCGTGGTCCGGAGTCAAGCCCCGCACGAGGTGACGCATCAGTTTGTCGCCGGGCCACGGGCCTGGGTTCGTTTCGGCTATGAAGTCGTCGGACAGCTGGATATGCGGTGCCTCTCCGATCCAGTACGCCCAGTAGTTGAGGTTCGCTGCCTCGCCCGCGTCGTCATCGGTGAGGGCCGTGGTGATGAAGTGCTCCATCCGATCCCGATCGCCCTGCCTGGCGGCGACGGCCGCGACCGAACGGGCGTTGAGCCAGTTGGTCAGCCAGCCGTCCGGGCGCTCGGCCCGCTGCTGTTGGGCCAGCCACTCGGAAGTGTCGGATGCGGCGTCGTACCCGGCCAGGTAAAGGGCCTGGCGGCGTAGCAGAAAGCGGTCCCTGCCATGCGCCTGCTCCGCCGCCTGGCGCATGCGGGAAAAGAAGCGCCTACGGTCGGCAGCGGGGAGCTCCGGTCCTTGCGGTACGGGGCCCCGGCGTGGTCGCGGTGGGTCGGGCAGCGCGCGCAACGGTGTTGGAGTCACGCCGTTGAGCGGCCAGGACAGCACCTCGACCAGCTCGCGCTGTATGACCCACGCACCGAGCGGGCTGTCACGGGCGGGTACTTCCTCGTCGAGAGCCGCTGCCAGCAGTACGTCGGCCTCCATGGCCCGTTCCAAAGTCAGGAGCAAGGCCGGCGCACTGCCCAGCTGGAAGAGCTGATGGCGGTATACGAGCATCTGCCCGACCGGTACAGCGATCAGGGGGCGGCGTCCCGACTCCCAGCCTGCGACGGTGTCGGGCGAAAGTCGCAGCTGCTCCGCGAGGGAATCCTGGGTGTGGCCCAACTGCTCGCGCATCAGGCGGAACACGTACCCGGACACGGTGCCGCCACGGCTCCTCTGCGGCCTTCCCTGACCACTGGTCAGGGAAGTGCGTGAGCCGTCGTCCATGGTGTCCCCCTTGCCTGTCGACCGCAGCCGGACACCCGTACTCGCGGTCAGTTCAAGCGGCGGCCCCTGCTCCCTACCGTCGTAGGCACAGTGACGACCGAGCGACCGAGCGTAGTGGAAGGGCGTGTGTCGTGACGATGACGATCAAGGTGTACGAGGTGGACCGCGAGGGCGGTATCCGGGTGATCCGTCCGGAAGCCGAAGTGGCGCCACTGGACAGGCCGGAGTATGCGCCCGAATACCCCGCTTGCAAATGCCCCACCTGTGCCGAGGGCGCCTCGTGAAGACCACTTCCCCGGGTAACACCGCCTGCAGGGCCTGGCTCGACCACACGCGGCACTGTGCCGTCTGTTGTGCCGGGGTCTCGTGTCCGGCGGTCGTCAAGCTCGGCCGGGTCTGGCGGAGGGCTCGGGGGTGAGGTGTTACGGGGAGGGCGGCTGTCCGCGCCGGGTCGACCTCTTTCCGCCGTACGGGATCTACCGGCTGCACCACCCGGGCAGCCGAACAACCCCACAGCACAAAGGAGATGCATGATGAGCAGCACCGCACTGATGGACGATGGTAAGCATGGTGGGCCTCCGTCGGACAAGCCGTGGACCCCGCCTTCGGAGCCGAAGCCGTCCCCGGATGGCAGCCGCCCCAAGTACGCCCGGCTGCCGTGAGTACCGCACAGCACGTCCCCACTTACCCGGACCTGGTGCAGGACCTTGCCGACCGTGGGTTGCTGACCGGCCGGTGGCGGCGGGTGTTCGAGGCCGTGCCGCGTAGCCGGTTCGTACCGGCGGTCGTTTGGCGGCAGCTGGCCGACCGGTGCGAGCCGGTCGTCGGTACGGAGCAGTGGCTCGCCCTGGTCAACAGCGACGAACCCGTCGTCACCCAGCTCGACGACGGGACCGGGGGCGGGCCCGGTGTGGCGACGTCGTCGAACTCGATGCCGTCGATGGTGGCCCGGATGCTCGGTCTCCTCGGTGTCGAGGACGGGCATCGGGTGCTGGAGATCGGGACCGGGACGGGGCACGTCGCCGCGCTGCTCTGCGAGCGGCTGGGCGACGACCTGGTCCACAGCATCGAGCTGGATGCTGTCGTGGCCGGGCAGGCGGCCGACGCACTCGCGCAGGCCGGGTACCGGCCGCACCTGCGGATCGGGGACGGTGAGCAGCCGTGGCCCGGCCTGGGTCCGGTCGACCGGCTGATCGCCACCTGCGCCCTCCGCCACGTCCCGTACGCGCTGCTGCGGCAGGTGCGGCCCGGCGGGGTCCTTGTCGCCCCGGTGGCCCGGGAGTTCTGGTCCGGGGCCCTGGTCCAGCTCCATGTCCGGGGTGACGGCACCGCGACCGGGCCGTTCTGCGGCGGGGCGACGTACATGCCGATGCGCTCCCACCGCGCCCCCGACCTCCATGACGTCCGGGGGAAGGGGCGGGCCCGGGCCGCCGGTCTGGATCCGGCGCGGCTCCTGGACCTCGGGTTCGCCTTGTACGCCGGGGCGCGGCTGCCCGGCGTGCGGCTCATCCACCAGGACACCCCGGAAGGTGTCCGGGTGTGGGCGACCTGCGAGGGCGGGGGCGCCGCGACGGCTGCCACGGGGGAGGAGGTGTGGCAGTACGGACCCGGATTCCTGTGGGAGGAGATCGAGCAGGCCTGGTGGGAGTACGAGACGGTCGGGCGGCCCGATGCTGATCAGTTCGGGCTGACCGTGAGCGACCGGGGGCAGCAGGTGTGGCTGCGGGACCCGCTCGAAGTCATCCGCCCTGCCAGGGCATAGGAGTTGCCGTCTGACTACGGATCGGATGAGATCGGCCCCTCCTCGTCGTACCGGCCTCGGTCAGGGGAGTCGCAAGCCGTGGCAAGGCCTGTGGGCGCCGGAGCGGGCCAGCCTTCCGGGGTCAGGCTGCGCCGGAGCGGGCCAGCCTTCCGGGGTCAGGCGCCGCTGACGCCGCTCGCGGTGCCCTGGGCGTGCCGTTCGGTGACGTAGCGGTACAGGGCGCCGAGAGCGAAGGCTTGGACGACGGCACCGATCGGGATGCCTATCAGGCCTATGGGACCCGCGAAGGTGAACAGAAGCGAGGTCGGGGCGGTCGCCAGTATGGCCCACACGCCGGCGAAGCTGGCGTCTCCGGAGGATGAGGCGAAGAAGGCGTCCGCGGCGACCCACAGGCACACCCCGAGCACGATGCCCAGGTAGCCCAGAGCCAGAGGGTTCACCAAGTAGTGGCGGAGGGTCTGCGGCAGCGAACGAGAGGTCTTGGCCATGTCGGTTCTCCCTGGGACGGCGGTATGCCCGGTGCGGTGGTTGTTCTGTCAACGACCGCAACTCTGCCGTCTGCTGACGCCCGCCACATGAGTTGGCGTACTCACGTTCGTACCCGTGAGCCATCCCGGAGTCCCTTCGCTCAGGGCCGTCGGACGGGGTCGGCTTGCTCACCGTGTGCCGGCCCGGGAACAGGCGGGTGCGGCTCACGGGGTTCGGCCACCATGGTCAGGCCCTTGGGCATGGGGGTGAGTTCCAGGCTGACGCGGACGGTCCTGCCGGGCGGCGTCGTACGGAGCGTCCGCGAGCGGACCAGGCTCGCCAGCGCGACGGGCGTCAGGATCTCGGAGGCTGCGGCGCCGGGGCAATACCGTGGGCCGAGCCCGTAGGGGAGCAGGGCGGCGGGGGAGAGCTGAGGGTGGGCCTCGGGCGACCAGCGCAGCGGGTCGAACTCCTCGGGCCGCGCGTACCGGGCAGGGTCGCGGCGCACCGCGCCCAGGGGCAGGGTGACCAGGGCGCCGGCGGGTACCGGCTGTTCGCCGACGTACGTCGCGTGGCGGGGTCGGCGTACCAGGAACGGGATGCCGTGGAGTCGCGTGACCTCCCGGACGAATCCGGCGGTACGGGGCATCAGGTCGGGTCGGACTGCGTCGGCCAGGGCGTCGGTGCCCAGGACGGCGTCGGCCTCCGCCCGGATGGCCGCCTGGTGGTCGGGGTGGCGTCCCAACTCGTAGCAGGCCCAGGCGAGGGTCGAGGCCGTGGCCTCGATGCCGGCGAACAGCAGCGCCCGCAGGTCGTGCAGCGCCGCGTCCGGCCGGTTGTCGGACGCGCGTTTGAGCAGGGAGACGACGTCGTTTCCGTCCGCGTCCGGCCGGTGGCGTGCATACACCTCTCCGGCGGCCTCGTTCAGTGTCCCCAAGGCGCGGCGGAAGGCGCGGCCCCGCGGCGTGGGCACCCAGGGCCAGGGCGACAGCGCGTACTTCCAGAACACCCCCGCGGACAGCACGGAACGTGCTCGTGCGAGCCCGGCCAGCGTGTCCGGGGAGATGCCGCTGTTCAGCACGGTCTCGATGACGAGTCCCGCCACGATCCGGCTCATCTCGACGGGGATGTCGACGGGTCGGTCTGCGGGAAGCCCGGCGAGCAGGCCCTCGGTGCTGTCCCGCACGGACGGTCCCAGAGCCGTCAGACGGGGTGCCGCGAGCGCCGGCTTCATCAGCGCGCGCCGGTCCCGGTGGGCCTGGCCCTCGAATCCGGAGAAACCGTTCCCGGTGAAGTCCCGAAGGCACGGGTCAGCGCTCCAGGACTGGAAGGTGTCCTCCCCACAGCCGACTTGACGGATCAGCGACGGGTCGTTGACCTGGAAGGCGACCGCTGGTCCGGCCCTCGTCCTGGCGACGGGACCTGCCTGACCGAGACGCACCGCGATATTCGCCGGATCGAGCCAGAATCGCAGTGTGCGGGAGTGCGCGACGCGCGGCTCCTCCCGCGATGCCGGGCATCCCCCGGGGCCGCCGCCCTCTTCGATCATGTTTCCCAAGCCTCCTGGGCTTTCGCGGGCGGCGACCACCCATGTCTCTCGCCTCTCGCGACAACGAGTCGGAGGCGGGCGGCGTTACGTGTGCCCGGTGCCTGGGTGTTCGGCAAGCCCGACACGCCGGGAGCGTGAGCTCTGTGCCCATGGCACCGGCGCCCTCCGCCGGTTGGGAGCCGTCCGCACGTGTCGATGGCCCCGCGGCCACCCCGTCCGCCGGCGTGGCCGCCCCGGACGCCCCCTAAGCCGGAACCCCGTCCCCGCTCTCCCGCTCCCCCGTACGCGCCGCCTCCCGCCGGCCCGGCTCCACCGCGTCCGCCGCCGTCACCCGGTCCTGCGCCCTGATGTCCCGGGCCTGCTCCGCCACCCACTCCGGGCTGATCGCCGGAGTCTCGCCCGGGACCTGGTCGCTCACGAACAGGCAGAACGGGTGCCCCACCGGGTCGAACAGCACCCGTACGTCGTGCTGCGGCTGGAACTCCGCCGGTGTCGCGCCCTCCGCCACCGCGTGGGCCACCCCCGCCTCCAGGTCCGTCACCTCGAAGTCCAGGTGCAGCATCATCAGCTGGGCACCGGGGGAGGCGGGCCAGACCGGGGGCACGTACGGCTTCGACGTCTGGAAACCCAGGCCCGAACCGCCGCCCGGTGGCAGGAGCTTCACCCAGTCGGGCTCCTCCTGCACCGGCTCCCACCCCAGGAGGCGGCGGTAGAAGTCCGCCAGCTCCGCCGCGTCCGGGGCTTCGATCACCGTGCTGGACAGGGTCAGGGTCGGCCGCAGCGGTCGGGGCGTGGTCACGGTGAGCCTCCTCGGTCGCAGATGCGCAAGGGGTGCGCCTCAGATGTGCCGGTACGAGTACCCCGTACCGGCACATCCAACATCCCCGGGCCCCGCACTCACCCCGCGAGGTCCGCGATGCCCGTGATGTTGGCGTATCCCTCGATCTCGCGCGGGTTCCGTGTACCGGGACCGACGTACGTCGCCGACGGGCGGACCAGGCGGCCCGTGCGCTTCTGCTCCAGGATGTGCGCCGACCAGCCCGCCGTACGGGCGCACGTGAACATCGACGTGAACATGTGTGCCGGAACCTCCGCGAAGTCCAGCACGATCGCCGCCCAGAACTCCACGTTCGTCGCCAGGACGCGGTCCGGGCGCCGCGCGTGCAGCTCCTCCAGCGCGGCCTTCTCCAGTGCCTCCGCCACCTCGAAGCGCGGCGCCGCCAGCTCGCGGGCGGTGCGGCGCAGGACGCGGGCGCGCGGGTCCTCGGCGCGGTAGACGCGGTGGCCGAAGCCCATCAGGCGCTCGCCGCGGTCCAGGGCGCCCTTCACGTACGCCGTGGCGTCGCCCGTACGCTCGATCTCCTCGATCATGCCGAGCACCCGCGACGGGGCGCCGCCGTGCAGCGGGCCCGACATGGCGCCCACCGCGCCGGACAGCGCGGCCGCGACGTCCGCGCCCGTCGAGGCGATGACCCGGGCCGTGAACGTCGAGGCGTTCATGCCGTGCTCGGCCGCCGACGTCCAGTACGCGTCCACCGCCTTGACGTGCTTCGGGTCCGGCTCGCCGCGCCAGCGGATCATGAACCGCTCCACGACGGAATGTGCCTTGTCGATCTCGCTCTGCGGCACCATCGGCAGGCCCTGGCCGCGGGCCGACTGGGCGACGTACGACAGGGCCATCACCGCCGCCCGCGCCAGGTCGTCCCGGGCGGTCGCCTCGTCGATGTCCAGCAGCGGCTTGAGGCCCCAGACGGGGGCCAGCATCGCGAGTGCGGACTGCACGTCGACCCGGATGTCACCCGAGTGCACCGGGATCGGGAACGGCTCGGCCGGCGGCAGCCCGGGGTTGAACGCCCCGTCCACCAGCAGGCCCCAGACATTGCCGAAGGAGACGTGACCGACCAGATCCTCGATGTCGACCCCGCGGTAGCGGAGCGAACCACCTTCCTTGTCCGGTTCGGCGATCTCCGTTTCGAACGCGACGACTCCCTCAAGACCGGGTACGAAGTCGGACATCAGGCGGCTCCCTCAGTTCGGCGGCGGATGGGCGACGGCTCCCTGCGGGCCGGCTCCCCGCGGGCCTCCGCGGCCTCTACGGCCACGTTCGTACGGACACGGACAACGCCCGTCCGTACGAAGGCCGGCGGCTGTGCGAAAGCCACAGGGGCCCGCCCCAAGATATTGGCGGGTTCCCACGGAGCGGGGAAGCGTGACATCCGGCACAGGACCCCGTTTCGGCGGTGTGTGGTTACCGGCCCTCCCCGCCGGGCACACTGCGCCGCTGCGGCAGGATGGGCCTGTGCCCACACCAGAAGGTTCTTCGGGACCCCTCCCCGACGATTCCACCATCGATCCCGCGGCCATGCGCGAGCAGTACCGCTCCGAGGACTTCGTGGAGTCCGACCTCAGCCCCGGCCCGATGGACCAGTTCGCCCGCTGGTTCCGCCAGGTCGCCGCGGGCGGGGTGCTCCACGAGCCCAACGCCATGGTCGTCTCCACCGCCGCCCCGGACGGCCGCCCCTCCTCGCGTACGGTCCTGCTGAAGCAGTACGACGACCGGGGCTTCGTCTTCTTCACCAACTACGGCTCCCGCAAGGGCCGCGAGCTGGCCGCCAACCCCTACGTCTCGCTGCTCTTCCCCTGGCACCCCATGGCCCGCCAGGTGATCGTCACCGGCACCGCCTCCCGGGTCTCCCGGGAGGAGACCGTCGGCTACTTCCGTACCCGGCCGCACGGCTCCCAGCTCGGCGCCTGGGCCAGTGACCAGTCCACGGTGATCGGCTCCCGCGAGGAGCTCATCGAGCGGTACGGGGAGCTGGCCGCGCGCTATCCGGAGGGCGAGAAGGTGCCCGTCCCGCCGGACTGGGGCGGCTTCCGCGTCGTCCCGGACACCATCGAGTTCTGGCAGGGGCACGGGAACCGGCTGCACGACCGGCTGCGGTACGTGAGGGACGGCGCGGCGGCCTCCGGGTGGCGGGTCGAGCGGCTCTGCCCGTAGGGCGCCCCCGTCACCTGCGCAAACACCCGGACGGTACCCGGGAAACGCAGAAACCCGCAGGCTCTGGTTCCTCCGTGCACGGAGGAGCCGGCCGGACTTACCGGCGAGCCTGCGGGTCGGTGACTGCTGGGGATTGGCCGTCATCCGGCCATGCACTGCGAAAAGTGCGTGACAACGGGCGTCAGCCCGCAGCCACCTCACGAGTCCGAAGAGAAATCACTTCCGGAACACCTCCTTTCCTGTGTGCTGAGAAGCCTACGAGCGGTCCCGGCGGCCGCTCAACCCATCCGCTCAACCCATTTATTTGGCGAAGGGGGATGTGCGCTGGGTCACGTTCGAGTTGAATGGTCTGACGTGCAGCAATACGCGCGGTGACGCGCGGGAAAACAGCCGACACGTTCTGCGGGGGGTACGGAGTGAGTGCTTCCAGGAGCAGCGGTACCACCGACGCGCTCGGACCCGACGAGGGAGCCGGGGGCGCGGGGGAGCCCGTGTGCCCCGAGCCGCCCGCCTCCGGCGGTGACGGCGGCGGCAGCGACTGCGGCGGCGACGGAAGGGCTCCCGCCGACGGCTCCGGGGCCGAACTGCTCGCCGCCCTCCTCGACGGCATGGACGCGGCGCTCTGCGCCTTCGACGCGGGCGGCGTGGTCACCCACTGGAACCGCGAGGCCGAACGCATCCTCGGCTGGTCCGCGCAGGAGGCCGTAGGGCGTACGGGCTTCGCCGGGTGGGCGGTGCGCCGGGCCGACGCGCACGAGGTGCAGGGGCGGCTGATGGCCGCCATGGACGCGCCGGGGCGCCAGGTCCACGAGTTCGCGCTGCTGCGCAAGGACGGCAGCCGGGTGCTCGTGCGGACCCAGTCCGCCCGGGTGCTGGGCGCCGACGGCAAGCCCGCCGGGGTGTACTGCGCGTTCAGCGAGGTGCACGCCCAGATCGACCTGGAGCGGGCCATCGCGCTGAGCGAGGCGCTGCTGGAGGACGCGTCCTGGGGCGTGGTGCTCGTCGACGTCGACCTCCGCCCGACCGTGGTGAACGCGTACGCCTCCCGGGCGCTCGGCGGCGGCCGCACCACCCTCCTCGGCCGGCCGCTCGGTGAGCTGGTGGTCCAGGGGGTGGAGGAGCTGGAGGCGGCCCTGCAACACGTGCTCGCCGAAGGCGCGCCGGGTGCCCCGGCCGAGCTGTGGGTGACGTTGCGTACGGCGGAGGGCGAGCGGCGGCGGTGCTGGCGCAGCGGGTTCCTGCGGCTGGCCTCGCCGCTGGCGGAGGAGCCCGTTCCGCTCGGGGTGGGGTGGCTCTTCCGGGATGTCACCGCCGCCAAGCTCGCGCAGCAGGAAGCCGACCGGCTGCGGTTCCGGACGAGCCAGCTGCACCGGTCGGTGCGTACGGCCTCCGAGTGCGAGGACCCCATGGAGGCGGCGACCTCCCTGCTCGACTTCGCGCTGGCCGGGTTCGCCGACCACGTACTCCTCGACCTGACGGGAGACGGTCCGACGGCCGGCGAGGTGATGGAGGGCGAGCGCCTGGTGCGGACGGCTGCCACGCCCTCGGACGCGCCCGGGCCGTGTCTGCTGGTCGCGGGCGGTTCGATCCCGGTCCGTTACGGGCCCGGGCACCCGGCCCTCCAGGCCGTCGAGCGGACGGGCTCGGTCCGTACGAGTGCGGGCGTGGGGGAGGCCGCGGATGCGGCCGCGGCCTGGGCGGCGGAGCGCCGCTGGCCCCACGACGCCGCCCACGCCCTGTGCACGGTGCTGCGGAGCCGGGGGCGGACGCTGGGCGTGCTGACGTTCCTGCGCGCGGCGAACCGGACCGCCTTCGAGCGCCCGGACACGGCGTACGCGGAGACCGTGGCGGCCCGGGTCGCGGGGGCCGTCGACCTGGCGCGGGCGGTGGGGGCGGGGGAGTAGCGGGAGTGGCGGGGCCGGGTGCTCCGGCCTCTCCTCGCGGTCTCCGAGAAGGGGCTGCGGCGGCGCGAACGGGTCGGCCTGGACGCCACCACCGCCACGGTCACCGAGGCGCCGGCGGCGGAGGCGAAGGAGCGGGTTGTCACCGTCGACGTGGAGCCCGACCGGTGAGCGTCCGGGGCGACCCGGTCCTCCTGGACCACCTGGTGCACAACCCGGTCGCCAACACGGCCCGGGTGACGCTGCCGACGTGTGCCCGAGTGCGAGGGCGCGGGGCTCAGTGCCGGTAGAAGATCCGCTCGCGGTACTCCGTCATGACCCGGCCGTTCCAGTCGTGGCCGCCGTCGACGTTCCCCGAGCGCAGGAGCGGCGGCTCGATGCCGCGGGTCACCAGTTGTTCGGCCGCCGCCGCCATCATCGACTGCATGATCGCGCTGGTGACCACGGTGGAGGCGGGGGCGAAGGGGGCCTCGATGCCGGGGGCGCTCAGCTCCGCGTCGCCGATCGCGATCTTGCTGTCCAGGACGATGTCGCAGTGGTCGCGCAGGAAGCCGCCCGAGGTGTGCCGGGAGCGGGTGCTCTCCGCGTACGCGACCGAGGTGACGCCGATGACCTTCAGCCCGAGGGCGCGGGCGTTCTGGGCCATCTCGACCGGGAGCGCGTTGCGGCCGGAGAGCGAGATGATGACGAGCACGTCGCCCGCGGTCGCGGGGCTGGAGTCCAGGACCGCCGAGGCCAGGCCGTCCACCCGCTCCAGGGCGGAGCCGAGCGTGGCGGGCATGACGTCCACGCCGGTGGTTCCGGGCACCGTGAGCAGGTTCATCAGGGCCAGTCCGCCCGCCCGGTAGACGACGTCCTGGGCGGCGAGGGAGGAGTGCCCGGCGCCGTACGCGAAGAGCCGGCCGCCCGCCTCGACCGTGTCGGCGATGGCCGCCCCGGCCGCCGCGATGGAGCCCGCCTCCTCGTCCCGTACCCGCTGGAGCAGGCCGATCGCCGCATCGAAGAACTGACCGGCCAGCTTGCTGTCGCTCATCGGGGAGAGCCCTTTCGGCGGGGATTCTGCGGGGTTTCTGCGGGGTGGGAATGGCGGTGCCGCGGATCACGTTGCGGTCTGGACCAGTGGCCTGTCAATAGCGCCTGGCGGCCTCCGTCGTACCGCCTTCGGCCGGGGCGGCACGGTTGTCGGTGCCATGCGTCAGAATTGGTGCAGGGCCATCGCACGACGATTTTCTGTCACAGCATCGAGGGGCACGTATGTCCGGACTGATCGACACCACGGAGATGTATCTCCGCACCATCCTCGAACTCGAAGAGGAAGGCGTGGTCCCCATGCGCGCCCGGATCGCCGAACGGCTGGACCAGAGCGGTCCGACGGTCAGCCAGACGGTGGCCCGCATGGAGCGCGACGGGCTGGTCCAGGTCGCGGGGGACCGGCACCTGGAGCTGACCGAGGAGGGCCGCCGCCTCGCGACGCGTGTGATGCGCAAGCACCGGCTCGCCGAGTGCCTGCTGGTCGACGTGATCGGCCTGGAATGGGAGCAGGTCCACGCCGAGGCCTGTCGCTGGGAGCACGTGATGAGCGAGGCCGTGGAGCGGCGGGTGCTGGAGCTGCTGCGGCACCCGACGGAGTCTCCGTACGGGAATCCGATCCCGGGCCTGGAGGAGCTGGGCGAGAAGGCGGAGGCCGACCCGTTCCTGGACGACTCCATGGTGAGCCTGGCCGAGCTGGACCCGGGTGCGGAGGGCAAGACCGTGGTCGTGCGGCGGATCGGGGAGCCGATCCAGACGGACGCCCAGCTGATGTACACGCTGCGGCGGGCCGGGGTTCAGCCCGGGTCCGTGGTCAGCGTGACGGAGTCGCCGGGTGGGGTGCTGGTCGGGTCCAGCGGGGAGGCGGCGGAGCTGGACGCGGAGGTCGCTTCGCACGTGTTCGTGGCCAAGCGCTGACGTATTCGGCGCCGGGTTCCTGGCTGGCCCGCCCCTGTGGTGTACGGGGAGGTCGGGCCGCCGCTCACCCCCGCCAAGGTTCCGTCCTCGGACGCCGGACGGGCTGGGAGTTGGCTCGGACGGGCTGGGATGAGCCCCGGGGTTTCCCGGTGGAATCGCAGCGGGCGACGCTGTCGCGTGCAAGGCTGAGGCCAGGCATATGACCTGAGGATGCCGGACCGGACGCGGCCGGCACGGTCGGGGAGGGAGCAGGGAATGCGCCCGTCTTACCGGCACGCCCGCCGATCGGTGGCTGCCGCGGTCCTGGATGCCCTGGTCAGGGATGATGCCCGGGTTACGGGCCCTGCCCCTGTAGCGGGCGGTCCGGCTACCGCCCCACCGTCCTCCGCCATCGTTGTCGTGGACAGCGGTCGACCCCGGCGCCCGAGGGCGCCGGGGCCTGTCCTCCCCTGTGCTGACCTGGAGCCCCGAGCTCTCAAGGTCAATCCCCACGGACCCCTGTCCCCGAGCGGTCCGCCTCCCGTTGAAGATCTCCCCAGGACGGCCGACGGCAATCCTCGCCGCGTGTCACTCGAACGTGGGGTGTTGGGCGGCGGATCCCTGTTTTCGAATGAGAGTTCGATAGTCTGGCGTGACGCGACCACACGGTGATCCGCGTCCGCGCGGCGATCGAGGGCCCATGGTGATCGAGGACCAGAAGGGGGTGCCAGGACTATGGTGCGGCGCATCGATGTGACCGGATCCGACGGCGTACGCCTCGCGGCGTGGGAGTTCGCGGATCCGCCCAAGGAGCGTGCGGGGACGGACGGTGCGGGAGCGGACCGCGCCCCCGGGGTCTTACTGCTGCACGGGCTGATGGGCCGGGCCTCCCACTGGGCGCCCACCGCCCGCTGGCTCTCCGAGCGGTACCGCGCGGTCGGCCTCGACCAGCGCGGCCACGGCCGCAGCGAGAAGCCGGCCGAAGGCCCGTACACCCGCGACGCGTACGTCGCCGACGCCGAGGTCGCGATCGAGCAGCTCGGCCTCGGACCCGTCACCGTCGTCGGTCACGCCATGGGAGCGCTCACCGGCTGGCAGCTCGCCGCCAAGCGCCCCGACCTGGTGCGCGCCGTGGTCATCTGCGACATGCGGGCCTCCGCCCTCGGGGCGGCCTCGCAGCGCGAGTGGAGCGACTGGTTCGAGTCCTGGCCGCTGCCCTTCGCCACCCTCGCCGACGTACGGAAGTGGTTCGGCGAGGACGACCCCTGGGTGGAGCGGCCGAACCCCTCGCGCGGCGCGTTCTACGCCGAGGTGATGGCGGAGACGGAGGACGGCTGGCGCCCGGTCTTCTCCCGCAGCCAGATGCTCCGCTCCCGCGCCACCTGGGTCTACGACGCGCACTGGGAGGAGCTGGCCCAGGTGCGGTGCCCCGCCCTGGTGCTGCGCGGGCTCGACGGGGAGCTGGGCCGGGCCGAGGCGCAGGAGATGGTGCGCGTCCTGCCCCGCGGCCAGTACGCGGAGGTGGCGGACGCCGGCCACCTCGTCCACTACGACCAGCCGGAGGGGTGGCGGGCGGCCGTGGAGCCGTTCCTGGAACAGCTCGCCGAGGACACCCGGGGCGACCGGGAGCCGGTCGCCCCGTAGATCCACCGGCCCGGACGCTCAGCCCTTGCTGACCGCCGTCAGGATCTCCGGCAGCCGGTTCGCCGTGCGCGGTGCCGCGATGCGCAGCCCTGCCCACCCGATGAGCGCCCCGAACACCGCACCCGCCGGGATCACCAGCCACAGCGCGTCCTGGCGGTCCGCGATGTGCAGCCAGACCGTCAGGGCGATCACCGGTCCGGCCAGCACCGGCGCGGCCAGCATGCCGCTGAGGATCGAGATCCAGGCCAGCCCGCCCTGTCCGGGCGCCACGTTCTTGAACGCGCCCTCCTGTGGGATCGAGTACGGGAACAGCGCCGAGGCCACCGCCCCGATCGCCAGCATCGCGCCCAACAGGGCGAAGGAGATGCCCAGCACCCCCGGCAGCGCCTGCCAGTGGCCCAGGAGCGCCGCCGTCGCCACGCAGACGACCACCGTGTACGGGAGCGTGATCAGCAGCAGGGCGTACGCGCGCGCCCGCAGTTCGACGTACGCGTCACGGGTGGAGGAGATCGTCAGGGCGACCATCCAGAAGGCGGAGGTGTCCTGGCCGAACTGGTTGTACATCTGCATGCCGAGCATCCCGGCGGCGAAGCAGGCGAAGTAGATCGAGCCGGTGCCCTGCAACGCGTTGACCAGCGGCACGATCGCGCCGATCGCCAGCGCCGTCACCCAGGCCGCCTTGGTCTTGGGGTCCCGGGCGATGTACAGCAGGCTGCGGTGCACGACCGTGGCCGTACGGCCCTCCGGTAGCAGCGCGGACAGGCCCGTGCGGCCGGACTCCTTACGGGTCGGTGCCGCGGCCGCCAGCGTGGAGCCGTCCGGCGCGGTCATCAGCTTCACCAGCCCCCGCTGCCACAGCCACACCAGCGCCACCAGGGCCGCCACCGTGATCAGCAGTTGGAGGACCGCCACCCCGTACGCACCGTCCGACGCCGCGTCCACCGCCGCTATCGCGGAGGCGCCGGGCAGCCAGCGGGCCACGTTCGCGGCCGGCTCCAGCGCCGAGAGCCCGCCGGACCGGCCGAGCCGCTGGGCGCCGAAGTTGACGAACTGGATGCCCACCGCGATCACCAGCCCGCTCAGCACCGCCAGGTCGCGGCCCTTGCGGGAGTTGAGCAGCCGTACGTTGGCGGTGGCGACGGCCCGGGACAGCGCCACGCACAGCAGCAGCGTCAGCGGGACCGCGACCACCGCGAACACCACGCCCGCCGGCCCGTGCGCCAGCGCGAGCACCGAACCGACCACCAGGCAGAGGGTGAACAGCGGTCCGATGCCGATCATCGAGGAGACCAGCAGCGCCCGGACCAGCGGCTGCGGCCGCAGCGGCAGCATCACCAGCCGGGTCGGGTCGAGGGTGTCGTCCCCGCTCGGGAAGAAGAGCGGCAGCACCGCCCAGCCGAGCGCCACGACGGCCGTCAGCAGCACCACGACCGTGCCGGCCTGGGCGTTCCCGCGCAGCAGGACGAGCCCGAGGACCTGGCTCGCCGCGAGCAGCAGCGTGAAGACGAGGGAGGCGATGTACGCCGCCTTGCGCCCGGACGACTGCCGCAGCCCGTTGCGCAGGAGCGTCAGCTTGAGCCGTACGAAGATGGGGGTCAGGCCCGCCGGCGGCGCGGCCGGGGCGGCTGCGGTGACGGGGGCGTCCAGCACGCTCATCGGGTGCCGCCCAGCCAGTCGAGGGAGTCGCCGGTGGTGTCCCGGCCGCCCGCGCCGACCAGTTCGAGGAAAGCGTTCTGCAGCGACGGGGCGTCGCCGCGTACCTCCGCCAGCGTGCCCTGCGCCTTGATCCGGCCCGCCGCCATCACGGCCACCCAGTCGCAGAGCGACTCGACGAGCTCCATGACATGGCTGGAGAAGACCACGGTCGCCCCGGACCGGGTGTAGCGCTCCAGCACCCCCCGGATCGTCTGGGCCGAGACCGGGTCGACGCCCTCGAACGGCTCGTCCAGGAAGAGCACTTCAGGGTTGTGGAGGAGGGCGGCGGCAAGGCCGATCTTCTTCCGCATGCCGGTCGAGTAGTCGACGACCAGCTTGTGCTGAGAGCCCGCGAGATCCAGTACGTCCAGGAGCTGGGCGGCCCGCTTGTCGACCTCGTCTCCCGGGAGGCCGCGCAACCGCCCGTTGTACGCGAGCAGTTCGCGCCCCGACAGCCGCTCGAACAGCCGCAGCCCCTCGGGCAGCACCCCGATCCGGGACTTCACGGCGACCGGGTCCGTCCACACGTCGTGGCCCGCGACCTCGATCTTCCCCATGTCGGGCCGCAGCAGCCCGGTGACCATGGAGAGCGTCGTCGTCTTGCCCGCCCCGTTGGGCCCCACGAGACCGATGAACTTTCCGGCCGGCAGCTCCAGATCGATCCCCGAGACGGCGACCTGTTCCCCGAACCGCTTCCACAGCCCCTGTACGCGCACAGCGGGGGGCGCGGTCCGCGCCCCGCCCGCCGTCGCGCCTGCTTCTGTACGCGCGTCTGTCGCACGCCTGTCTTCCGTACGTGCATCTGCCCGGTCCGGCATGGCACAGCCTTTCGATATCCCCGCTAGATGGGGACCACCCTACGAAAGGCGCCTCCCGGCCCTACGACGCGCGGGTGCGGGCGTCCGCCGCCTCGCGTGCGCAGGCGTACGCCAGCGGGCTGATCAGCTCGTCCACCTCGGGCAGCCATCGGTTGACGTGGGTGGGCTTGCGGGCCCACTGCACTGCCCCGCGGCCACCGACCCGGGTGGGCGGGGCGGCGATGTAGTGGCCCTCGCCCCGGCCGGTCAGGTCGATCGCCTGCGCGTTCCAGCCCAGCGTGCGCACCAGCTCGGAGGCCTTGGCGGCCGCGCCCGGCAGGACGAAGAAGAACATCCGGCGGTCGGGGGTGCAGGTCACCGGGCCGAGCGTGAGGTCCATCCGCTCCATCCGGGCCAGCGCCAGGAACCCCGCCGACTCCGGGACCTCCAGCGCGTCGAAGGTGCGCCCGGTCGGCAGGAGCACCGAGGCGCGCGGCTGCTTGGACCACATGCGCCGGGCCGCCGCCCCGCTGCCGGTCGCCTGGCCCGCCCAGTCGGGCCGGTCCGCGTGGGCGCCGGGCAGCGGGCAGACCGCCGCGCCGCAGGAGCAGCGCTCCCTGCCCTCCACCGCCTCCAGCCAGGTACCGGGGAACACGTCCCAGTGGCGCTCTTCCGCGTACCGCACCGCTGCGTCGAGCAGGTGCTCGCCCCGCTGCTGAGGGACCTGTGCGGCTTCCGTGACTCCGATGGGCTCTTCCACGCCCAGCACAACTCCCGGCACCAGCCGGGGTTACGGGCGCGCGGGGCCCGGTCACGGTGCGTCGATCCTGCACGCGGGGCGCATCGGAGCACGGGCGGGGGCGCGCGTGAGGCGGTGGACCGAAGGGCGGGTAGAGCCCAGCAGGGCCGGGCAACTCGCCGGGCCCGTACCGAATGCCGATGGAATATGCGCATTTCTTGTGTATGTGACGGGCAGTGATCCTTCCACCGATCACCGCGTATCCGACTGTTCAGACTGTTCCAGGGGGAAATGTGGCAGCAAGGCCTCTCGTAGCCCGCCAGCCCAACGAACGGCTCCAGACGCTCATCCAGGAAGCCGCCTGTTCCAACGCGGGCCTCGCGCGCCGCGTCAACATGGTCGGGGCCGAGCGCGGCCTCGACCTGCGGTACGACAAGACGTCCGTGGCCCGCTGGCTGCGCGGACAGCAACCCCGGGGCCGGGCCCCGGGCATCATCGCCGAGGCGCTCGGCCGCAAGCTGGGCCGTACGGTCACGATCGACGAGATCGGCATGGCCAACGGCAAGAACCTGGCCTCCGGCGTGGGCCTCCAGTACGCGCCGACCGTCGCCGGGGCGATCGAGCAGGTCTGCGAGCTCTGGCGCAGCGATGTCGGCCGCCGCGATCTGCTCACCGGCTCCGCCGTCGCCGCCTCCGCCCTCGTCGAGCCCAGCCGCGACTGGCTGATCTCCGGCAAGGACCCCCAGGTCGAACGGATCGCCGGGGCCCGGGTCGGGATGGCGGACGTGGCGGCGGTGCGGGCGATGACGACCGCCCTCACCGACCTCGACCACCGCTTCGGCAGCGGCCACGTCCGGCCGGTGCTCGTGCACTACCTCAACAGCGTGGTCTCCGGACTGCTTTCGGGGGCGTACCGCGAGCAGGTCGGCCGTGAGCTGTTCGCCGCGGCCGCCCGCCTCACCGAACTCGGCGGCTACATGGCGGTGGACACCGGTCAGCCCGGCCTCGCCCAGCGCTACTACATCCAGGCGCTGCGGCTCGCCCAGGCCGCCGGGGACCGGGCGTACGGCGGCTATGTGCTCGCCGCGTCGATGAGCCACCTCGCCGCCCAGCTCGGCAATCCGCGCGAGATCGCCCAACTCGCCCGCGCCGCCCAGGAAGGGGCCCGGGGCCAGGTCACCCCCCGCGCCCAGGCGATGTTCTACGCGGCGGAGGCCCGGGGCCACGCGCTGCTCGGGGACGCCCGTACCTGCCAGGTGGTCATGGGGCGGGCGGTCGCCGCGCTGGAGCAGGCCGATCCGGAGACGGGCGGCGACCCGGACTGGATCGCCCACTTCGACCACGGGTACCTCGCGGACGAGCTGGCCCACTGCCACCGGGACCTCAACCAGGCGCCGGAGGCCGCGCGGCGGGCCAAGGAGGCGCTGGCCGCCCTGCCGGAGACCAGGGCCAGGCGCCGGGGCATCGGGCTCGTGCTGCTCGCCTCGGCCCAGGTGCAGCAGCGCGAGGTGGAGCGCGCCTGCCACACGGGGACGCGGGCGATGGAGCTGCTCGGGACGGTGCGCTCCAGCCGGGGCGCCGAGTATCTCGACGACCTCCAGCAGCGGTTGGCGCCGTACGGGCAGGAGCCCGCGGTCCGGGAGTTCGGTGAGCGGCTGGAGCTCCAGGCGGCGTGAGGGCCGGTGCGCGGACCGGTGCGGAGAGGCCTTCCGGTGGGCCTGTTCGCGGGTTCGCGGCGGGCCGGCCGATAACAGCGTTCCGCGGGCTCTGGGTGTTACCCGTCCTGTGAAGGCGTGGTGAGGGGGACCACGCGCTTGGCGGAGGCGGACGACCACCCGATAGCGTGAGCCGACGATTCCGTTGGTTCACACGTAGGAGTCCCGGTGACGCAGAGCGGACAGGGCGGCGAGCAGGAGCTCCCCGCTGGACGACCCGCGCACGAAGGTGTCGTGCTGCCCTCCGACGGCGGTGCCCCCTGGATCCCGGGGGCACCCACCGGCGGCCAGGCGGACCAGGACGGGCAGCAGGCCGGCCAGGCGGTGCCCGCCGGCGGGCAGCCGTGGGGCCGGTCCTGGGGGCCGCAGTCCGACGCCCCGGCGGAGCCGGGCGCCCAGGCGCCGGGAGCGTACGGGTACCCGCAGCAGCAGGCCCCCCAGCAGCCGCTGCCGCCCGCGCAGGGGCAGGGCCAGGACCAGCAGTACGGCCAGGGGCAGGCGCCGGGGTACGACCAGTCGTACGGCCAGGGCGACGCGGGGGCGTACCAGCAGCCCCAGCAGCGGCAGCACTCCGACCCGTACCAGCAGTACCCGTCCCAGCAGTACCAGCCCCAGCAGTACCAGCCCCAGCCGTACGCGCAGCCGCTGCCGCCGGAAGCCGGTCCCGGGGCCGGGACCGGTCACGGCGTACCCGGCGGTGACGCCGACGCCACGCAGTACATCGCTCCCGTTCCCGGCGGCGGGGACGCGGACGCCACGCAGTACATACCGCCGGTGCCCGGAGGAGCCCCGTACGGGATCAGGCCGGGCGCGCCCGGCGCGCCGGACGACCGGCAGCCGCCGGCGGAGTTCGACAACCTCTTCCGTGCGGAGGGGCCCGCGGACGCCACCCAGCAGATGCCGCACCAGCAGTACGACCAGCAGCCGCCCCAGTCCCAGGCGCGGCCCCAGCAGGGCTACGGGTACCCGGGCCCGGGCAGCCACTTGCCGCCCCAGGCTCCGCGGGGCGCCTACCAGTCGGGGCTCCAGGGCCCCCGTGGCGGCGACGGGGCCGCCGAACCGCCTCTGCGCGACGGCGACGCCCCTCGCAGACGCTCCGCCCACATCCCCCTCATCGCCGCGGTCGTCGTCGGCTGCGCGGTCATCGGGCTCGGCGCGGGCGCCCTGCTCAGCGGTGGTGACGACCCGGTCAAGGACGACAAGCAGCCGGTCGCGTCGCAGAGTTCACCGGCCACCACCCCCACCACGGAGGCGGCCGTCGACCCCGCGAAGCCGCAGGCCGAGGCGCTGGGCAAGCTGCTCGCCGACAGCAACAACAGCCGTGCCGCGGTGATCAGCGCCGTCGAGAAGATCAAGTCCTGCAAGGACCTGAACCAGGCGAACACCGACCTCAAGGACGCCGCCCAGCAGCGTCGCGACCTGGTGACCCGGCTGGAGGGCCTCACCCTGGACCAGTTGCCGCAGCACGAGGCGCTGAACTCCGCGCTCACCAGGGCGTGGAAGGCCTCCGCCGCTGCCGACGAGCACTACGCCACCTGGGCCCGGCAGGCCAAGAAGCAGAAGCACGTCTGCAAGGGCGGTCAGGCCCGTTCGACCAACGAGACGGCCCGCGCCAACCAGCAGAGCGGCGTGGCGACCGAGGCCAAGCAGGAGGCCTCCGGGCTGTGGAACACCATCGCCGAGAAGTACGGCCTGACCAAGCACACCCCCGTGGAGCTCTGACCGGACCGTAGAGCTTCCCGGACCCGGACCGGCGGGTGTCAGCGGCGTCAGCCGACGGCCCGCCGGGCGTCCGACAGGGCCTCCGTGACATCCACGAAGCCCTTCTTCTGGGCGGTGAGCCGCCCCTCGCGAACCACCTGGAACGTCACGTCCGCGTTCACGATGCGCGGGTAGGGCGAGGTGCCGAGCAGGTCCTTGAAGCGCCAGCGGAGCACCGGGGTCAGACCGCCGGTGTCGACCTCGGTGCCCCGGTTGAGCGCGGAAATGACCTTGTTGGCGGTGATCGTGTCGTCGCCGATCGCCTCGACGACCGCCTTCAGCACGGTGTAGGCGATCCAGGTGGTCTGCACGCCCGTGTCGTCCGGGTCGATGCTGTTGTCCCCGAAAGCGTGCTTCCGGATCACCTCGCGCATCCCGTTCCAGCGGGCGTCGCCCGCTTCGGGGTACCAGCCGGTGACGTAGGCCCCCTCGAACGGGCTCGTGCGGCCGCCCGTGCGGTCGATGAGCGGCTGGCTTACGCTGCCCAGCACGGAGGAGATGCTGACCCGCTCGCCCTCCGGCTCCAGCCGGCGGAAGGAGTCGAAGAAGGTCTCCGTACGGGAACCGAGCACGGCCGCGACGCAGCTGCCGTCCGCCCGCCACCGCAGGGCCTTGGTCGCCTGCTCGTCGTAGGAGGTGGCGTTCTCCGGGGCCAGGATGTCGGTGGACTCGGGCCGCTGGGCGGCGAGCAGCCCGGTGTTGAGGAGCTGCGGCATCCGGGCGCCGCCGAGCGAGTCGGGCCGCACCAGCGAGACCCGCTCGCAGCCGCCCGCCAGTTGCCGTCCGTGGCCCGCCAGGAGCGCCGACTGGCCGCCGTTGACCGGGTACGAGAGGTAGCTGCGGAACTCCTCGTCGGAGGCGCCGTAGCCGCCGATGTACGGGATGCCGCCGGACTCCAGCACCGGGATGGCGCTCTGCCCGTGGCGGCTGTACGAGCCGACGACCGCGGCCACGTTCCGGTCCACGGCCTGCCGGGCGCACCGCTCGGCGCCCCCTGCGCTGTCGCGCTCGTCGCAGGTGATCACCTGCAACTCGCGCCCGTCGATGCCGCCCTGCTCGTTGATCCAGCGGGCGTACGTCTTCGCCATCGCGGGGACGCCCGGCATGGTCACCGCGTCGGCGCCGTCCACCTGGTCGGGCGCCCAGGTCATCACGGTGACGGGCTCCCCGGAGCCCCCCGAGCCCCCGGGGAGCACGCCACAGCCGGACAGCAGCAGCGCACCGGCCACCGCCGTGCCGATGACGAACTGGAAGGGGCGGGGGAAGGCGGTGCGTCTCCGTCCGGTCATGTTCAGCAACGTTCCCGCTCCCGGGGTAACGCCACGGTGTGCCGTGTTCAACGCTCGGTGACGTCCCAGTGAATTACGGGGGCCCGCGCGGGCCCGCCGGAAAGGAACGTACGATCGAGCACCGTGCAGCAAGGTTCGGAGAACTCTTCCCGTCGCGGCCGTCGCTCCTCCACCATGGGCGTCATGCCGCTCACTGACATGCCGTGGTGGCGCTGGCGCACCAACGTGCGCTCGGCGCTGCACATGCTCTCCGACCCCGTCTTCCACCACGAGTGCTGGCTCGCCGGCCGGGAGGGGTACGGGGACGTCACCGACGCCGTGTACCGCCTGGTCGAGGACACCTGGCTCGACAACTGGTCCGCGGAGAAGTACGTCGGCACCATATTCAGGGACTCCGCCGAGGCGGCCGCCGTGGACACGGCCGCGCTGCGGGTCCTGCGGATCATGCACCAGGTCGGCGCGGACGCCCCCGTCTCCGCCTATCTGGAGCACCACGGCTGGCCGGAGGCGGTCCGCGCGGCGCGCGAGGCGCATGTGATGCTCGCCACCAACGACGCCGAGGACCCGGACATCCCGCCCCGCTCGCTGGACGTCATCCGCATCATGACCAGGGCCGCCTAGCCCGCGGCGGCTGTGGCACCCTACGAGGATGACCGCACCGCAGCCCACCGCCCCCCAGGCCGCCTCGGACACCGCGCTGCCCGAGCAGTACGTCCTCACGCTCTCCTGCCCCGACAAACAGGGCATCGTGCACGCCGTGTCGAGTTACCTCTTCATGACCGGCTGCAACATCGAGGACAGCCAGCAGTTCGGGGACCACGACACGGGTCTGTTCTTCATGCGGGTCCACTTCTCGGCGGACGCCACCGTGACGGTCGACAAGCTGCGGGCCAGTTTCGCCGCCATCGGGGGGGCCTTCCGGATGGAGTGGCAGATCCACCGGGCCGCGGAGCGGATGCGGATCGTGCTGATGGTCAGCAAGTTCGGCCACTGCCTCAACGACCTGCTGTTCCGCTCCCGTACGGGGGCGCTGCCCGTCGAGATCGCGGCGGTCGTCTCCAACCACACGGAGTTCGCCGAGCTCACCGCCTCGTACGGCATCCCCTTCCGGCACCTCCCGGTGACGAAGGACAACAAGCCGGAGGCCGAGGCGCAGCTGCTGGAGCTGGTCCGCGAGGAGGACGTGGAGCTGGTCGTCCTCGCCCGCTACATGCAGGTGCTCTCCGACGACCTGTGCAAGCAGCTGAGCGGCCGGATCATCAACATCCACCACTCGTTCCTGCCGAGCTTCAAGGGCGCCAAGCCCTACCACCAGGCGCACGCCCGGGGCGTGAAGCTGATCGGCGCCACCGCGCACTACGTCACCGCCGACCTCGACGAGGGCCCGATCATCGAGCAGGAGGTGGAGCGCGTCGGCCACGACGTGACCCCCGACCAGCTCGTCGCCATCGGCCGGGACGTGGAGTGCCAGGCGCTGGCGCGGGCGGTGAAGTGGCACGCGGAGCGGCGCATCCTGCTCAACGGCCGCCGTACGGTGATCTTCAACTAGCTCCCGTACGCGTGGTCAGAGCCGGCTGAGCGAGGCCGACGCGAACAGCACGTCGCGGATGGCCTCGCGGTCGCCCTCCTGGCCCGCCGCCGCTTCGACCGGCGAGATGTGGCCCGCGACCAGCTGGCAGAACTCCACCCCGTCCAGGGCCACCTGCGCCACCGCGCGGTCGGGCGAGCCGACGGCGGCCGGTGAGTCGAGCGCGATGTACCAGTCACCGCCGCCGTGCCCCTCGACCTCCAGATGGACCGAGCGACCCGGCTCCCCGGGCGCCACCGGATCCCTGGCCGGTCCGGCGAGTCCGGCGCGGCGGCGCCCCGCCAGGGCGGCCGGGAGTATCCGGGCGGCCAGGTCGATCATCCGGTGCAGATGGGCGGCGGACGGCGGCTTGTACGGGTAGTCCACCGCCTCCGCGATGTCCGTGCCGTGCATCCAGCACTCGAAGGCCCGGTCCAGCAGCGCGTCCTGGAGCGGCAGGGCGAACTCCCCGTACGAGACGGAGCGCTCCGCCACGTTCCGCCCGGCGAGCGACGCCGTACGGATCAGCTCGTGGGTGAGGGCCCGCCAGGGCTCACGGACGGCCCGGGTGGCGGGCGGGTAGGTGGCCGCCCAGTACGTCTCGGTGCGCCGGGTCGGCGAGAGCGGCACTTCGGTCCCGCCGGGCGCCTCGGTCCCGCTGAGCGGGTCGTCCAGGCCGAGCGCGGTGGAGACCAGTCCGTCGACGGCCATCAGATGGCCGATCACCCCGGCGACCGTGGTCCGGCGGGTGACCGCGCGCTCGTCCTCGAACCACCGCAGCCGCACCGGCGCGTGCCAGTCGGAGTCCCCGATGTCGCGGAGCAGGGCGTCGAGCCGGGCGGTCTCGGCGTCGTACGCCGCGGCCCACTCCGGAATCGGGACGCGGGCCGGGCGGCGCCCCAGGCAGCCGTCCAGCACCCGGGTCCGCAGGGCCGGATCGAGGTCCAGGGAGCCGCCGGTGTGCAGCAGCCCCACCGCGTCCCGCAGCCGCAGCGCCTCGTCCGCACAGGGCGCGCACGCGGTGAGGTGGTCCTCGACGGCGGCGGTCTCCTCGGCCGAGCAGGCGGAGAGCGCCCAGGCGCCGAGGAGGGCCTTGAGGACCTGGTGGGAGAGGGCCGGGGCGGAGGCGGCGGTCACGGCGTGAGGCGGCCCGGGGGCGGTCCCGGCATCGACCGGCTCCTCCGGCTGGTCCGGTTCATCAGGTTCATCCGGCTCGTGTACGACGTTCTCGGCCTCGTCCGCCGCGCCCACCTCCGGCACAGCGTCCCCGTCCTCCTCCGGAACCCCCTGCTCCGGCACCGCCTCGTCCGGCGCGGAGCCTCCCGGCGGCGGCGGTACAGGCCGCTCCACCGTCTCCAGATCCAGGTCGTCCACCGCGCCGCGCGGGCCCGGTATGAGGCGCGCGCCCCGCACCTCGTCGTCGCGCCGGCCGCCCTCGCGCCCGTCGCCGCTCACCGGACGCGTCCGTAACCGGGTGGTGAGGACCCTTCGAGCGGCCGGGTGTTGGCCGTGGACAGCAGCTGGAGGCCCAGCCGGAGCCGGCGGCGGGCCTCGTCCTCGGTGACCCCGAGGTCGGCGGCGGTCTGCCGGTAGTCCCGGCGCTGGGTGTACGCCAGCTCCAGCGCCTGCCGCAGGGAGACGGGCATCGAGGAGACGATGTAGTCGGCCCGGGCGGCCGCAGTGGCGCTGCGCACCCGCCGCTCCAGCTCCTCCGGGTCCGGCACGGCACCCTCGCCGTGCTCCTCCGCGTACGCGACGGCGACCGCCCGCCGCAGCCGATGCACGGACTGGCGGTGGGTGAGCCGGGCCACCCAGGAGCGCATCGATCCCTGCTTCGGGTCGTACGCCTCGGAGTTCTCCCAGACCTGGGCGAAGACCTCGCGGGTCACCAGGTCGGCGGCGTCCTCGTCGTCGAGCATCCGGTGCGCCTGGCTGTGGACGAGCGCCGCGAACCGGTCGTACAGCTCGCCGAGCGCCGCCGCCTCACCGCGGGCCAGCCTCTGCTGCATCCTGCGGTCCCAGCGGGGCGGTGCGTCCTTCGCCATGAAACCCCCAGCCCCGGCGCTGTGCCAGCGTCGTGATGCTCCGATGCTCCGAACGTTCTCGTGATCCAGCCTCTGCTGCCCTTGCTGTCCGAATGTAGTCGCCCGCGCGGGCCCCGCACCTGCCTTTGCCGCAACTGTCCGTTGTAAGGAAGCCCTCGGGCGCACCGATCTCTTTCGGCCGTTCTCGCGGCCCCTGGCTTTCCTGGGCAGGCGAAACCGGCCGAAATGATCCTTTCCACCGGAAATCCCCTGGGCCCCGGGGGCGGGAGCGGTGTTTCATGGATGCGCGGTTGGGCAGCCGCGAGGAGGAACGGAAACTTCCGGATTGCCGGGAGCCCCGGAACGAGAGGTCCAGTCGCGTGACGCTGAAGGTGGACGAGACCGAGCAGGGCGACTGGACCGTGCTGCGGATACGCGGTGAACTCGATCTCGTGAGCTCACCCGTCGTGCGTCAGTCCGTCCACGACGCGGTGGCGGAGGGGCAGCACGATGTGGTGCTCGATCTGTCCGAGGTGTTCTTCTGCGATTCCAGCGGGGTGGGTGTCCTGATCGCCTCGCGCCGCCTGATGAAGTCCTGCGGCGGCCGGCTGCGGCTGATCCTCCCGGCCCGGGGCGCCGAGGACGGCTCCCACGTCAACAAGGTGCTGGGGGCGCTGGGGGTGCGCAGACTCTTCGACGTCTACCCGGACACGGTGTCGGCGGTCGACGAGGCGTGCGAGCCGCTGACGGCCTGAGCGGGGCAGGGACGGGGACCGGCAGCGCGTGACCGGCCGAAAGCGGTCGGTGCTGAAGCGAGGTTGTCACACAGGAGGCGTCGCTCAGTGACACGTGAAGGCTCCGGGCGACGTACGCTCCCCGCATGGACAGCGCAGAGTACGAGCGAAAGATCGCGCACCGCTTCGCCGCCTTCGACCAGGACGGCAACGGCTATATCGATCGCGCCGATTTCAACGCCGCAGCCGCCCGTCTGCTCACCGAGTTCGGTACGACGGCCCGCTGCGACAAGGGCCAGGCCCTCTACACCGGGGCCGAGGCCTTCTGGCAGGGCATGGCGGGGATCGCCGATGTGGACGGGGACCAGCGGGTCACCCGTGAGGAGTTCGTCGGCGGGGCGGTGAAGCGGCTGCGGGACAATCCCGAGCGGTTCGCGGAGATCGCCCGCCCCTTCCTGCGAGCGGCGATCGCGGTGGCCGACAGCGGGGACGACGGCGGCCGGGCCTCGGTGGCCTCCGTGGAGCGGGCGCTGAAGGTGCTCGGGGCCAGCGCCGAGATCGCGGGCATCGCGGCCCAGAGCCTGGACACCGACCGGGACGGGCTGATCGCCGAGAGCGACGTCGTGGCCGCGCTCGCCGTGTACTTCACGGTGATCGAGCCCGACGCCACATAACCGCCCGACGCCGTACGGGGGTGGCACGCCACCCCCGTGAACCTGGCTCAGGCACCCCCGCCGAACCGCTCCCGCAGCTGGTATTTGAGCACCTTGCGCAGCGTCTCGTTGCGGGGGAGGGCGTCCAGCACCTCCAGTTGCTCCGGCACCTTGTGGACGGAGAGCCCAGCGCCCCGCAGCTGCGCGGAGAGCTCGGCGAGGGTCGGCGCGGGCGCGCCCGGCACCCGCTCCACCACCGCGCAGACCCGTTCGCCGCGCTCGGCGTCCGGGAGCCCGATGACCGCGGCGTCGGCGACGGCGGGGTGGGTGTGGAGCAGGTCCTCGATCTCCTTGGCGGAGATGTTCTCGCCCTTGCGGATGATGATGTCCTTCAGCCGCCCGGTGAGTGTGAGGTGCCCGCTCTCCTGGACCCGGCCGAGATCCCCGGTGATCAGGAACCCCTCGGCGTCGAAGGCGGCGGCGGAGGCCCCGGCGTCCAGATAGCCCCGGCAGACCGCCTCCCCGCGCAGCCGTACCTCGCCCTCCACACCGTGCGGGAGCGGCTTGCCCTGCTCGTCGGTGATCCGGATCTCCATCCCCTCCGGCGGCCGCCCCTCGGTCAGGGCCAGATGGTCCGGGGTGTCGTCCGGCGCCCCCATCGTGACCATCGGGACCTCGGTCATCCCGTACCCGTGGGTGAGCTGGACCCCCATCTCCCGCACCACCGCGTGGTACACCTCCGGCGGCTTCGGCGCCCCGCCGCCCGCCAGCAGCCGGAGGGAGGGGATGAGCGGCGTGTCCGGGGCCTTGCGCTGCTCGGCCAGGAACATCGCGTAGAACGCCGTCGACCCGCCCGCCACGGTCACCTCATGCCTGCGGTACCCGTCCAAGGCCTCCGGCAACGCGAACTGCTCGAACATGACCGCCGGGAACCCGTACAGCAGCAGCATCACCGTGTAGTCGGGCCCGGCGACATGCGCGTACGGGAACGCCATCGACCCCACGTCGTCCGCCGACAGCTTCAGGGCGTGCGCGAGGCAGGAGCCGCCCGCGATCAGGGAGCGGTCGGTGTGCAGGACGCCCTTGGGGTCGGAGGTGGTGCCGGAGGTCCAGTAGATCCAGCGGACCTCCTCGCCGGTCTCCGGGCCGGGTGGGGGTGGCAGGGTCGCCGGATCGCCGTCGGGGAGGTCGTGGTCCTCGTACGCCTCGAAGACCCGCGGCGGGTCCGGCAGCTCACCGGCGATCCGCTCGGCCATCGCGGTGTGGTCGAAGCCGCGCCACACGCCCGGCACGGCGAAGAACGCGGCCCCCGACTCCCGTAGCGCGAAACGCACTTCACGGTCCCGGTAGAACGGGATGACCGGCGTCTGTACGGCCCCGAGTCGGGTCATGGCGAACGAGAGCAGGGCCGTCTCCAGCCGGGTCGGCAGCTGCCAGGCCACCACACTGCCCGCCCGCACACCCCTGCCGTACAGCCCGGCGGCGACGCGTTCGGCCCGGTCCCGCAACTGCCCGAAGGTCAGGGCCCGGTCGCCCTGGAGCAGGACCGGGCGGTCGGGGGTGAGGGTGGCGCGGGCTTCGATCAGCTCCCAGAAGGTGCGGGAGGCGCCCAGCGCGTGGGCGGTCGCGGTCACGTCGTTCACGGCGGTCACGGGATCCCTCCGAACTGACGGGCAGTCAGATAGTGCCGAGAGCGTAGGTCTCCGCGCCTTGTCGGTCCAGGGGTGCGGAGCTAGCCTGATGGCCGCAATCGCATCTGACGGACCATCAGAAAGTGCCTGTGCCCCGCGAGTCGGCGGGTGCGCCGGGTACGCGGAGGGGACCACCCGCCATGACGGACACGGAACTGCCTCGGATCGTCAGCGTCGACGACCACGTGATCGAGCCCGCGCACCTCTTCTCCACCTGGCTGCCCGCGAAGTACCGCGAGCGAGGTCCGCAGCCGCTGACGGCGGGCATCGGGGAGCTGGCGTACACGGGCGGGAGGTACGTCATCACGATGGACTCGGACGGACCGCCGACGGACTGGTGGATCTACGAGGACCTGAAGTTCCCGTACAAGCGGAACATCGCCGCCGTCGGCTTCGACCGCGACGACATGACCCTGGAGGGCATCACGCGGGCCGAGATGCGGCCCGGCTGCTGGGACCCGGCCGAACGCCTCAAGGACATGGATCTCAACCACGTCGAGGCCTCGCTCTGCTTCCCGACCTTCCCGCGCTTCTGCGGCCAGACCTTCGCCGAGGCGCACGACAAGGAGGTCGCCCTCGCCTGCGTACGCGCCTACAACGACTGGATGGTCGAGGAGTGGTGCGGCGACAGCGGGGGACGCCTCATCCCGCTCTGCCTCATCCCGCTCTGGGACATCGGCCTCGCGGTGGCGGAGATCAGGCGGAACGCGGCGAGGGGCGTGCGCGCGGTCACCTTCTCCGAGATCCCCGCCTACCTCGGACTGCCGTCCATCCACACCGGCTACTGGGACCCGTTCTTCGCGGTCTGCCAGGAGACCGGCACCGTCGTCAACATGCACATCGGCTCCAGCTCACAGATGCCCGCCGCGTCCCCGGACGCTCCCCCGGCCGTGCAGGCCTCGCTCTCCTTCAACAACGCGATGGCCTCGATGATGGACTTCCTCTTCAGCGGGGTGCTGGTCAAGTTCCCGACGCTCAAACTGGCGTACAGCGAGGGCCAGATGGGATGGATCCCGTACGCGCTGGAGCGTGCCGACGACGTGTGGGAGGAGCACCGGGCGTGGGGCGGGGTGCGCGATCTGATCCCCGAGCCGCCGTCCACGTACTACTACCGGCAGATGTTCTGCTGCTTCTTCCGCGACAAGCACGGCATCGCCTCGCTGGACGTCGTCGGCCGCGACAACGCCACCTTCGAGACCGACTACCCGCACGTGGACTCGACCTTCCCGCACACCAGGGAGGTCGCCCTCGACCACGTCAAGGGACTCGACGGGGCGACCATCTACAAACTGATGCGCGGAAACGCGATCCGGATGCTCGGCCTGGACCTGGACAGGTAGGCGGCACACCCGTGGATCTCGCGTACACGGAGGCCGAGGAGGAGTTCCGGCGCCGGCTGAGGGAGTGGCTGGCCGCCGTGCTCCCCGGGCTGCCCCCGAAGCCCTCGCCCGACGACTGGCCCGCGCGCCGGGCCTACGACACGACCTGGCAGCGGATGTTGTACGACGCCGGGTACGCGGGCCTGCACTGGCCGGTGGAGGCGGGCGGGCGGGGCGCCACCCCCACCCAGCACCTGATCTTCCTGGAGGAGGCGGAGAAGGCCGGGGCGCCCTACGTCGGGGCGAACTTCGTCGGGCTGCTGCACGCCGGGCCGACCGTCGCCGCCGAGGGGACGGCCGAGCAGCGGGTCCGCTGGCTGCCCCCGGTACTGCGCGGCGACGAGATCTGGTGCCAGGGGTTCAGCGAGCCGGACGCGGGCTCGGACCTGGCCGCGCTGCGGACGCGGGCGGTGCGCGACGGGGACGACTACGTGGTCAGCGGCAGCAAGATCTGGACCTCGCACGCGGAGGTGGCCGACTGGTGCGAGCTGCTGGTGCGGACGGACCCGGGGGCGCCGAAGCACCGGGGGATCAGCTGGCTGGCGATGCCGATGGACGCCCCCGGGATCACGGTCCGGCCGCTGCGGACGCTGGCCGGGTCCACGGAGTTCGCGGAGGTGTTCCTCGACGAGGTCCGGGTGCCGGTACGGAACCGGGTCGGGGCCGAGAACGAAGGCTGGCGGGTCACCATGGTCACCCTCTCCTTCGAACGCGGTACGGCCTTCGTCGGCGAGGTCGTCGCCTGCCGCCGCACTCTGGAGGCCCTGGCCGTTGAGGCCCGGCGGAACGGCAGGTGGGACGACCCGGTGCTGCGCCGGCGCCTGGGCCGTCTGAACGCCGAGTTCCGGGCCCTGTGGCGGCTCACCCAGGGGAACGTGGCGGAGTCGGAGCGTACGGGCGGGGTCCCGGGCATCGGCGGCTCGGTCTTCAAGCTGCGGTACTCCGGGGCCCGTCAGGAGCTGTACGAGGCGGCGGCGGAGGTGCTGGGCGCGGAGGGAGCCTTCGACCTGGACCGGGAGTGGGCCCTGGACCGGCTCTCCTCCCTCTCGTACACGATCGCCGCCGGCACCTCGCAGATCCAGCGGAACATCGTCGCCGAGCGCATCCTCGGCCTCCCGAAGGGGCGCTGAGGCGGCCATGGACTTCCAGCTCTCGGACGACCAGCGGGCCCTGCGGTCCGGTATGCGCGACCTGCTCGGTGCGGTGTTCGACCGGGACCGGATGCGGGCGGCGGTGGAGCGGGGCGGTGGGGTGGACCGGGGGCTGTGGCGTCAGCTGGGCGCCGCCGGGTTCTTCGCGCTGCGGCTGCCGGAGGACGCGGGCGGGGTGGGGCTCGGGCTGCCGGAGGCGGTGCTGCTCTTCGAGGAGGCGGGCCGGGCGCTGCTGCCGGGACCGCTGGTGGCCACGCACCTGGCGGCGGGGGTGGTGAAGGGGGCCGCGGAGGGGGCGGCGGTGGTGACGGTGGCGGAGGGGCGCGGCCGGCCGGTGGCGGACCTTGGGGGCGCGGACGCGGTGCTGGTGGCGGGGGGTGCCGGGGTGGTCACGGGGGAGCGGCTGGAGGCGTTCGCGGCGAGGGCCGTTCCCGTACGGTCGATGGATCCCCTGACCCCGCTGCACCGGGCGGAGGGGCTCACGGGCGCTACGGAGGCGTACCCCGGCGCACTCCGCCGCGAAGGGGCGCTTCTCACTGCTGCAGAACAGCTCGGGAGCGCCGCGCGCACCACCGAAATGGCCGTTCAACACGCCGGTGCGCGCGAACAGTTCGGAGCGCCCGTCGGATCGTTCCAGGCGGTCAAACACCTCTGCGCCGACATGCTCGCCCGCACCGAACCGGCCCGCAGCGCCGTGTACGCGGCCGCGGTGACCGGCGACCCGGTGGAGATCGCGGCGGCCAAGCTGCTCGCCGACGAGGCGGCCGTCCGTAACGCGCGGGACTGCCTCCAGATCCACGGCGGCATGGGCTTCACCTGGGAGGCAGATGTTCACCTCCACCTGAAACGGGCCTGGCTCCGGGCCGCCCGGTGGCTCACGGCGGCCGAGGCGGAGGAGATCCTGGCCGCCGATCTGGGCCCCGTACGGCTGCTGTGCAGCGGTTCAGCAGCCCTCGGTCGACGTGCCGGGCGGAGCCGGGGCGGAGCGTGACTCAGTGCAGCCGGTCGGTGTCGATACCGGGTTGTGTCCTTTGCGTGATTCGTCACCGGGTGGAGTCGGCGCCGGGCTCGGGTACGCTCCGTGGGATGCGAGTGGTTCTGGAACCGGGCGATCCGGGGGCGGCCTGTGCGGCGGCTCCGGTCCGGGGCGAGGGCTCTTGCCGGAGATGTGCCGGGCCTGCCCGAAGAGCGCTTCTCGCGGTCTCTGCACGCTCCTGTTCGACTCCCCGCAGCGCGCGTCGCACAGTATGCCCCACGCGTACTCCTTCGCGCTGGAATATGCCCGAAGCGCTTGTTGCGGTGACTGTACGTCAACCATGCTGTCGCGTAAGGGAATCACGTTCCGTGACCCTGAGGAGGCGCGAGGCGATGTGTCCGCCGGTTCGGATGGTGTGAGCGGTGCAGGTGCTTCAGGTTCAGCTGGAGGTCGGTCCGGATCCCGCGGAGGTGGGGCGGGCCCGTAGATGGGCGCGGTCGCGTCTGGTCGGTTCCGGGATAGGGGATGACGAGCCGCTCGCGGAGACGCTCATCCTGCTGATCTCGGAGCTGGTCACCAACGCCGTCGTCCACACGGGCTGCCCCGCCGTGCTGCGGATGCTGTTCGGCGGGGGCGGCGGTGCCGGGGAGGCCGGGACCGTGCGGGTGGAGGTCGCCGACGTCAGCGACTGCCCGCCCCGCCCGCGTCACGCGGAGGGCGACGACACCAACGGCCGGGGCCTGGAGCTGGTGGACGACCTCGCGGACCGCTGGGGCTGGCAGCCGGAAGGCGCCGGGAAGCAGATCTGGTGCGAGGTGGACCGGGGCGCTCCGGCGGCGGTCGCGAAGGCGCCGCCGAGGGTCGTCGTGCAGGGCGGCGAGGTGTGCGAACCGCCCTCCTGCGTCTTCACGAACGCGACCGGCCTGGCCTGAGCGTCTTGACTCACCCGGGGCTTACCGGGGCTTACCGAGTCACAGCACCGCGACCGGGGCGACCGGAGATCCGGTGGCCCCGGTGAACGGCTCCGGTGCGGCCGTGAGCAGGAAGGCGTACCGGCCCTCCTCCGCACAGGCGGTGGACAGCGCCTCCAGGTCCCAGTTCTGGCCCTGGAGCATCCCCATCTCGACGAGGTGGAGCGCGTGCACGGGTAGCCACAGGTCCTCGATCTCCGGCGGGAAGATCTCGAAGGTCAGGGTGTCGTTGGCGACCGCCGCCACGTCCCGGGCGTGGAACCACTCGGGCGTGCGCACGGACAGCCCGGGCGACGGATAGCCGTACGCGTGCCGATCCCCGGCCAGGACGACCTGCATCTGCCCTGTCCGTACGAGGACGATGTCCCCGGCCCGTACGCGCACGCCTCCGAACTCCTCCGCCGCGTCGAGGTCCTCCGGCGTGACGGCGTGATCGCCTGCCAGCCGGTCCACGCGCCGGGCGCGCGCGACATCGAGGAGTACGCCCCGTGACACCAAGTGCTCCACGGCGGCGATCGACGAGAACTGCGCGCCGGCGTGCGCCGTGATGGTGTCCGCGGGTCGGCCGTTGTAGATCCGTCCGCCGTGCGAGGCGTGGGTCAGGGCGTCCCAGTGGGTGGCGGCCTGGAGCCCCATGGTGACGATGTCGTCGCTGGTGGCGACGGCCCCCGGGCCGAACATCTCCTGGTTGATCTGGACCATCGTGTGCAGCGGGTCGATCCGGCCGGGGATGAACCCGCTCTGCACGCCGCCGTGGCGGAGCGGAAGCGCGAGCGGTATCCGGCGACCGCTCCGGACGGCGGCGACGGCCTCCCGTACGACGGCATCGGTGATCAGGTTGAGCGTCCCGCGCTCGTCGGCCTCGCCCCAGCGCCCCCAGTTGTTCACGCGCCCCGCGATGTCATGGAACTCGGCCGGCAGGGACATGGGGACCTCCTGGGTCTTGTGCCGGAGCGTCTGACTGCCCATAAAATCTAACGGTCCGTCAGAAACCGCGGGAAGGGGCCGGGCATGGGGAACTTCTTGGCAGGCAAGGTGGTCGCCGTCACGGGGGCCGGCCGGGGCATCGGGCGGGCGGTCGCGCTCGCGGCGGCGGAGGAGGGGGCGCGGGTCGTCGTCAACGACTACGGCGTCTCGGTGGAAGGGTCCGAGCCCGCCAGCGAGATCGCCCGCTCCGTCGTCAAGGAGATCGAGGCGGCGGGCGGGCAGGCGGTCGCGGTGGCCGACGACATCTCCACGATGGCGGGCGGGCAGCGGATCGTGGACACGGCGCTTGCGGAGTACGGGCGGCTCGACGGGGCCGTGTGCGTGGCCGGGATCCTGCGGGAGCGGATGTTGTTCAACATGTCCGAGGAGGAGTGGGACCCGGTCCTCGCGACGCACCTGAAGGGCACGTTCACGGTCTTCCGCGCCGCCTCGGCGGTGATGCGGAAGCAGGAGGGCGGGGGCACGCTGATCGGCTTCACCAGCGGCAACCACCAGGGGAGCGTGTCCCAGGCCAACTACAGCGCGGCGAAGGGCGGGATCATCTCGCTGGTCCGCAGCGCGGCGCTGGGCCTGCACCGGTACGGGGTGACGGCCAACGCGGTCGCCCCGGTGGCCCGGACCCGGATGTCGGCCGGGGTGCCGATGGGGCTGGCGGAGATCGGTGAGCCGGAGGACGTGGCGGCGCTGGTGGTCTACCTGCTGAGCGAGCGGGCGCGGGCGGAGAGGATCACCGGCCAGGTGTACACGATCGCCGGCCCCAAGATCGCGGTCTGGGCCCAGCCGAGGGAGCTCCGGGCGGGGTACGCGGAGGGGGCGCCCTGGACCCCGGAACGGATCGCGGAGTTCCTGCCGGGGACGGTGGGGGTGGACCCGATGCCGATGCTGGCGCGGGTGGAGGAGATGGCGGAGGCGGCACGGCGGGGGGCGCGCCCGAACCGGTGACCGCCCCCGAAACCACAGGAGGCACGTATGGACTTCCGGTTCACCGAGGACGACCACACCTTTCGCACGCACGCCCGCACCTGGCTGGAGACCCACCTCACCGAAACCCCCGCCCCCACCCCCCGCGCGTGGGAACGCGAGCTGGGCCAGGCGGGGTGGATCGGCATCGGCTGGCCGGAGGGGGGCGGCGCGGGCTACGGCAACCGCGCCGCCACCCTCACCCGACAGGTCATCTGGGCCGAGGAGTACGCCCGCTCCACCGCCCCGCCCCGCATGGGCCACATCGGCGAGAACCTCCTCGCCCCCACCCTCATCGCCTACGGCACCGAGGAGCAGTGCCGGCGCCACCTGCCCCCCATCGCACGCGGAGAGACCCTCTGGTGCCAGGGGTACAGCGAACCGGACGCCGGGTCCGACCTCGCCGGCATCCGGACCACCGCCACCCCGGACGGCACCGGCGCGTACACCGTCACCGGGCAGAAGATCTGGACCTCGCTCGCCCAGGACGCCGACTGGTGCTTCGTCCTCGCCCGCACCGAACCCGGCTCCACCCGCCACCGGGGGCTCTCCTTCCTCCTCGTGGAGATGGACCAGCCGGGCCGGATCGAGGTGCGGCCGATCCGCCAGATGACGGGGACCAGCGAGTTCAACGAGGTCTTCTTCGACGGGGCCCGGGCCGCCGAGGCCGTCGGCGGCGAGGGCGACGGATGGGCCGTCGCCATGGGGCTGCTCGCCCTGGAGCGTGGCGTCTCCACCCTCGCCCAGCAAATCGGGTTCGCCCAGGAGTTGGACCAGGTGATCGCCGCCGCCCGGGCCGGCGGGGCCGCCGAGGACCCGGTCATCCGAGCCCGGCTCGTACGGCAGTGGGCCGAACTCGTCACCATGCGCCGCCACGCCCTCCGCACCCTCGGCACCACCGGCGACCCGGGCGCCCCCAGCGTCGCCAAGCTGCTGTGGGGCGGCTGGCACCAGCGGCTCGGCGAGCTGGCGGTGGAGGTGAGGGGAGAGTCGGGGGCCGTCGGCCCACACGTCTGGTCGCAGCAGCGACCGTACGAACTGCACGACGCACAGCACCTGTTCCTCTTCACCCGGGCCGACACCATCTACGGCGGCTCCGACGAGATCCAGCGGAACATCATCGCCGAGCGGGTGCTCGGCCTACCGAGGGAGCCGAGATGAGAGGCGTCGTCTTCGACGGCACACGGACCGAGGTCGTCGACGACCTGGAGATACGCGACCCCGGCCCCGGTGAGGTGCTCGTCGCGGTGGCCGCCGCCGGTCTCTGCCACAGCGACCTGTCCGTCATCGACGGCACGATCCCCTTCCCGGTCCCCGTCGTGCTCGGCCACGAGGGCGCGGGCGTGGTGGAGGCCGTCGGCCCCGGCGTCAGCCACGTACGGCCCGGTGATCATGTCGCGCTGTCCACCCTCGCCAGCTGCGGGGCCTGCGCGCAGTGCGACCGGGGCAGGCCCACGATGTGCCGGAAGGCGATCGGGCGGCCGGGGCGGCCGTTCTCGCGCGGGGGCGGGAAGCTCTTCCAGTTCGCCTCCAACTCCGCCTTCGCCGAACGTACGTTGGTCCGTGCCGTGCAGGCCGTGAAGATCCCCGCCGACCTGCCCCTCACCTCCGCCGCCCTGATCGGCTGCGGGGTCCTCACCGGCGTCGGGGCCGTACTGAACCGGGCGAGGGTCGACCGGGGCGACACTGTCGTGGTCATCGGCACCGGCGGCATCGGCCTCAACGTGCTCCAGGGCGCCCGGCTGGCCGGTGCGCTCACCGTCGTCGCCGTCGACAGCAACCCGGCGAAGGAGGCGGTGGCCCGGCAGTTCGGCGCCACGCACTTCCTGACCTCACCCGACGGCGTACGGGACATCCTCCCCGACGGGGCCGACCACGCCTTCGAGTGCGTCGGCCGCATCGAGCTGATCCGGCAGGCGATCGACCTGCTGGACCGGCACGGCCAGGCCATCCTGCTCGGCGTCCCGGCGGCGAGCGCCGAGGCCTCGTTCGTCGTCTCCTCGATGTACCTGGACAAGTCGATCCTCGGCTGCCGTTACGGCTCCTCGCGGCCGCAGCGCGACATCGCCCTGTACGCGGACCTGTACCGGGAGGGCCGACTGCTGCTGGACGAACTGGTCACCGAGACCTACCCGGTGGAGGACTTCGCCAAGGCCGCCGACGACGCCCACCACGGGAGGGTGGCCCGAGGGGTCCTGGTCTTCTGAGCCCGCCGGTCAGGAAGGTGGCACACCATGGCGAAGTCCGACGCCACGCCCCTGTCACGTGCCCGACGACACCACGCGCTCATCACGGCCGCGAAAGGCCGCGTCGGGTCGAAGCGCATTGCGGTGAAGTGCCCGGCGAGTTCCAGGGACAGGGCGCCGTGCATCCGGACCCAGAAGCTCATGGCCAGGTGCAGGGCGGCGGGCGGGGCGGGGTGGTCACCGGCCCACTCCCGATGCTCGGCGAGATGGGCGGCGAACGGGGCCTCGCTGGACGACCTGCTGCGGCGGCGGACCGCGTAACCCCGCCTACGGGGTGTCCGCCGACGTCCGGAACGTGCGCCGGTACACCGTCGGCGGCACGCCCAGCGCCGCTTGGAGGTGCTGGCGCAGGGAGGTCGCCGTGCCGAAGCCCGCGTCGCGGGCCACCTGGTCGATCGACAGGTCCGAGGACTCCAGCAGGTGGCGTGCCCGCTCCACCCGCTGCTGGGTCAGCCACTGGCCGGGGCTGATCCCCACCTCCTCCCGGAAGCGGCGGGTGAAGGTCCGCACGCTCATCGACTCCTGCCGCGCCATGTCCCGCAGCAGGATCGGCCGGTCCAGCCGCCCCAGCGCCCACGCGCGGGCCGCGGTGGTGGTCGCGAACTGCGGTTCGGGGACGGGGCGGTGGATGTACTGGGCCTGTCCGCCGTCCCGGTGCGGGGGCACGACCGTGCGCCGGGCGATCTCGTTGGCGACGGCGGACCCGTGGTCGCGGCGCACGAGGTGGAGGCAGAGGTCGATCCCGGCGGCGACCCCGGCGGAGGTGAGGACGTCGCCGTCGTCGATGAACAGGACGTCCGGGTCGACGCGGACCCGCGGGAAGAGCCGCTGGAAGTGGTCGGCGGAGGACCAGTGCGTGGTGGCCGGGCGGCCGTCCAGGTATCCGGCGGCGGCCAGGACGTAGCTGCCGGTGCAGATGGAGACCATGCGGGTGCCCGGCCGGATCAGCGCGAGGGCGGCCGCCAGCTCATCGGTGAGCCTGCCCTCCTCGAAGACCGGGCCCAGTTCGTAGCTGGCGGGGATGACCACGGTGTCGGCGGTGGCGAGCGCCTCCGGGCCGTGCTCCACCAGGATCGCGTAGTCGGAGTCGGTCCGGACGGGGCCCGGCGGGCGCACCGAGCAGGTCACGACCTCGTACAACTTCCCGCCCTTGTTGCCCGGTACGGGCTCCAGGGAGCGGCCGAAGATCCGGTGGGGGATGCCTAACTCGAAGGGGAGCAGTCCGTCCAGGGCCAGGACGGCGACGCGGTGCGGCATGGCGGGCCTCCTCGAAAGGCGTCGGCGGGCTCGGCGGAGCCCGCCTGACGCTCACCGGCTGAAACTCACTGGCTGGTATAGACCATAGGCTGATACAGGTTAGCGACGTGATGCAGAAGCCGACAGGGACCAACATGGGGGTGGTGGCGGTGCTGCTGGTGGCCCGGCCGATCCGACAGTTGAAGAGGATGGGGCTGACGTGAGGGTTTCTCCCCGCGTGGTCGCGGCGGCCGCCGCGGTCGCCACCGTCACCGCCGGCCTCGCCGTGCGCGCCGGTGCGGACGGCGCCTTCGCCAAGTACGCGGGGAGCGCGCTCTATACGGTGTTGCTCTGCGCCCTCGTCGCCCTCTGCGCGCCCCGCGCGCGGCCGGTCGCCGTGGCCGGGGCCGCGCTCGCCCTGAGCTGGGCGGTCGAGTTCCTCCAGCTCACCGGCGTACCGGCCCAGTGGGCGGCGCGCAGCACGGTTGCCCGGCTGGTGGTCGGCTCGACGTTCAACGCCCCGGACCTGTTCTGGTACGCGGTGGGCGCGGCGGCGGCCTGGGGCGTCCACGCCGGGGTCCGGAGGGTCGCTACGCCTTCTTCTGCCGGGCGCGCTTCTCGGCCCGCTGCATCTCGATGACCTCCAGGACGCGGGCGCTGGTCTGTCGACGGACCGTACCGGTTACGAAGAGCACCGCGCCCAGCACCGACACCGGCGCGGAGATCGCCAGGAGCGTCAGCTGCTCCGGCCAGGCCTCGATCAGGTCGCAGTTGTGTGCCGCCTGGTGGCCCGATTCCTGCGAACCGTGTCCTCCCGGCCACTCGTGGCAGAACGCGCAGGCCAGGAAGCTGGTCCACGTGACCGAGACCATCGAAAGCGCCGCCCGGGACGACGACGGGCAGCAGCCGCGCGAGGCGCGCCGCCGCACCCGCGTCCACCGGGCGTGGATCGTCGCCGCCGTCACCTTCGTGACGATCATCGGCGGCGCGGCCTTCAACTCCCTGCCCGGACTGCTCATCGACCCGCTTCACACCGAATTCGGCTGGTCGCGCGGTGAGATCGGGCTCGCGGTCTCCATCGACATGGCGCTGTACGGCCTGACCGCGCCGTTCGCCGCCGCGCTGATGGACCGCTTCGGCATCCGGCGGGTCGTGGTGGCCGCGCTGACCATGGTGGCCGCCGGGGCGCTCGCCAGTGTCTGGATGACCGCCTCCTGGCAACTGATGATCTACTGGGGGCTGCTCGTCGGCCTCGGTACCGGATCCATGGCGATGGCGTTCGCCGCGACCGTCACCAACCGCTGGTTCGTCGCCCGCCGGGGCCTGGTCACCGGCATCCTCACCGCGGCGGGGGCCTCCGGGCAGCTCGTCTTCCTCCCGCTCTGCGCCTGGATCGTCGACGGCCACGGCTGGCGGCCCGCTTCCGTCACCGTCGCCCTGGCGGCCCTGGTCGTGGTCCCGTTCGTCTGGCTCCTGATGCGCGACCACCCGGCCGATGTGGGGCTCGCCCCGTACGGCGGTGCGTACGTCGCGAAGCCCGCCCCCGCCCGGGGCGCCGCGCGCCGCACGGTGACGGTGCTGTTCAAGGCCGCGCGAACCGGCCCGTTCTGGCTGCTGGCGGGCACCTTCGCGATCTGCGGGGCCTCCACCAACGGCCTGATCCGTACCCACTTCGTCCCCTCCGCCCACGACCACGGCATGCCGATCACGGCGGCCGCCTCGCTGCTGGCGGTGATCGGGGTCTTCGACGTCATCGGCACGATCTTCTCGGGCTGGCTCACCGACCGCTTCGACGCCCGCCGGCTGCTCGCCGTCTACTACGCGCTGCGCGGCATCTCGCTGCTGTTCCTGCCGATGCTGATGGCGCCCGAGGTGCAGCCGCCGATGGTCTTCTTCATCGTGTTCTACGGTCTCGACTGGGTCGCCACGGTCCCGCCGACGCTGGCGCTCTGCCGGGAGCAGTACGGAGAGGACAGCGCGATCGTCTTCGGCTGGGTACTGGCCTCGCACCAGGTGGGCGCGGCGGTCGTGGCGTTCCTCGGCGGGGTGGCGCGGGACGTCTTCGGCAGTTACGACGTGGTCTGGTACGCGTCGGGGGCGCTGTGTGCCGTCGCCGCCCTGATGTCGTTGGTGATCCGGCGGGCCCGGGCCGCCAAGGCCGTACCCGGCGGCTGAACCGGCCGGTTCTCGGGGCGGGGGTCAGCGGCTGAACCGGCCGAACACGCCCCGGTGGAACAGCAGCGGCTCGCCCGCCGCCGCCCCCAGTGCCTCCACCCGGCCCACCACGATGAGGTGGTCCCCGCCGGTGTGGACGGCGTGGACGCGGCAGTCCACCCAGGCCGGTACGGAGTCGAGCAGCGGTGACCCGGTCGCCGGGGCGTCCTCGTACGCGACCCCCGCGAACTTGTCCGCCCCGCTCACCGCGAACCCCCGGCAGAGCGCGCCCTGCCCGGCCCCCAGGATGTTGACGCAGAAGGCCCCCGCGCGGGCGATGCGCGGCCAGGTCGTCGACGTACGGGCGACCGTGAAGGCGACCAGCGGCGGGTCCAGCGAGAGCGAGGCGAAGGACTGGCAGGCGAAGCCGGTCGGCCCGTCCGTGTCGCGCGCGGTGACCACGGTGACGCCGCTGGCGAAGTGGCCCAGCACGCGGCGGAACTCCGCCGGGTCGACGGGGAGCCGCTCGTCGCCCCGGACGGCCCTGAGGTCGGGCCGGGGCAGCGCCTCAACAGGCGCCTGCGGCTGGTCTGCTGTCGCGGCGGCGCCGACGGACCTGAGGTACCGGACGGCGGTGGCGGCCATGCCTGCGTGTCCCATCACCCGGCCATTAGAGCTGACGCATCGTCAGATGTGAACCCGCGTGCGGGGTGCGCCGGCCCGGTTCACGCGCCGGCGCGGCGCGCGTAGTGGCGTTGCGCCTTCGCGCGGTTGCCGCAGCCGGCCATCGAGCACCAGCGGCGGGTCCCGTTCCTGGAGATGTCGTAGAAGTGCAAAATGCACGCGTCGTTGGCGCACGGGCGGATGCGGTCGGGCCGGTCGGCCACCAGGTGGAGCCAGTTGTCGGCCGCGTACCAGGCGGGCCCCCAGGCCGGGTCGTCCAGCTCCACCGCCGACTCCGGCAGCCCGTCGGCCCCCAGGGTGCGGCGGATGCGGCCGTGGGAGAGCACCTCGTTGAGCGCCGCCGCGGTGGCGGGTGCGGCCTGCTCGTGCCGGGTGGCGGACGCGGCCAGCGCTTCGAGGGCCGTACGGGTCTCCAGCAGCCGGTCCAGGGTGGCGCGGCCGACGGGCGGGGTCAGGGGGGCCGTGTGGGTGCGCACCGGCTCGCTGTTCAGCCAGATCGCCAGGCCGTCCTCGGATTCCAGCAGGTCGCGCGGGCCCTCCGCGTCGATCCAGCGGGTGTTGAGCAGATCCAGCGCGAGCGGTTCGCCGGTCAGCGGCCGGGGGTCGGGCCCCGGGGGGTTCGGCACGGCTGTGGGTCCTTCCGTCGCGAGGTGCGTCTTCTTCGGTCTTCGTCAGGCTTCTTCGGTCTTCTTCTCCCGCCTTCCTCGATTCTAACCGGCCAAGAGGATTTCACTGGTTGACGGCCCTCGTTCTAACCTTTAAATTCACTTTTACTGGTTGTGAGGTGACCTCGCGGCCCCGACCGAAAGCGTGGGACCGATCCATGAGCAAGGCGAAGAACCTGCAGACCGGCCACATCGGCCTCAACGTCACCGACCTGGACCGTTCGATCGCCTTCTACCGCGAGGTCTTCGACTTCGAGGTGCTGGGCGAGGGCAAGGACGGAGACCGCCGCTGGGCCTTCCTCGGACGGGACTCCCGGCTCGTGGTGACCCTGTGGCAGCAGAGCGAGGGCACCTTCGCCCCCGCGCTGCCCGGCCTGCACCACCTCTCCTTCCGGGTGGACACCGTCGAGGAGATCCGGGCCACCGAGGAGGTCCTGCGCTCGCTCGGCGCCACGTTCGCCTACGACGGGGTCGTGCCGCACGGGGAGACCGGCACCTCGGGCGGCATCTTCTTCACCGACCCCGACGGCATCCGCCTGGAGATCTACGCGCCCACCGGCGCCGACGTGGCCGACGCTCCGACCTCCGGCGCTCCCACCTGCGGCTTCTTCTAGGCCCCAGCCAGGAAGGACCGGTCGCACTATCAGCGCAAGCGGAAGCGAAAGGCAGAACGATGGGCGGCTACCACCGCGGCGAGACCGCCGCGCAGGAACGGGCGGGCTTCGCCCGTCAGGCCGGACAGGCGCGGGGCGCCATCGGCAACACCGTCCCCGACGTGGCGGTGGCCTTCCTCGCCCAGCAGCCCCACGTGGTGGCGGGGGCCACGGATGAGCGGGGCCGGATCTGGGCGACCCAGCTCACCGGGGAGCCGGGCTTCCTGACCGTGCCGGGGCCGCACACCCTGAGGATCGGGGTGCTGCCTCCGCCGGAGGACCCGCTGGCCGCACTCCTGACCGGGGCCGGGGCCGGAAGTGGACCCGGCTCCGAGCCCGTCCCGATCGGCTTGATCGGCATCGAACCGGCCACCCGGCGCCGGATGCGGATGAACGGCCGGGCGGTCCGCGACGGCGACGGGCTGCGCGTCGAGCTCGACCAGGTCATCTCCAACTGCCCCAAGTACATCCAGAAACGCGACCACCACCCGTCCGAGGCGACTCCACTGCCCCGTAAGGCCGTCGACAGTACGGAGCTCAGCCCCGGGCAGCAGCGGATGCTCCGGGCCGCCGACACCTTCTTCGTCGCCACCGCATCCGACCAGGGCGACGCCGACGCCTCGCACCGGGGCGGCAACCCCGGCTTCGTCCAGGTGCTCTCACCCCGGCTCCTGCGCTGGCCCGACTACGCCGGCAACGCCATGTTCCTGACCCTGGGCAACCTCGAACTCAACCCGGCCGCCGGTCTCTTCGTCCCCGGCTGGGACACCGGCACCTCACTGCACCTGACGGGCTCGGCCCGCACGGTGTGGGACGAGGAGGAGGCGGCCCGCACCCCCGGGGCCCAGCGGCTGGTGGAGTTCGAGATCACCGCCGTACGGGAAGTGGCGTCGGCCTCCCCGCTGCGCTGGTCCGTGCCCGCCTACTCCCGCTTCAACCCGCCGACGGCCGCCTGACGCGCCCGCGGCCCTACCCGTGACGGAGTCACCATGCAGATCACCGTGGACCTGGATCTCTGCGAGAGCCACGGCAGTTGCGTCTTCGCCGCCCCCGAGATCTTCTCGTTCGACGACGACGACCACCTCCTGTACGAAGCCACGCCGGACGACAGGCTGCGCGAGGGCGCCGAGAAGGCCGCCGCCTCCTGCCCGGTCCGGGCCATCACCGTGGCCGCCCCATGAGCGCCGGCCATCCCCGCGACGTGGTGATCGTCGGGGCCTCGCTGGCGGGGCTGCGGGCCGCCACGACATTGCGCGCCGAGGGGTTCACCGGGAACCTGACCCTCGTCGGGGCCGAACAGTACGCACCTTACGACCGCCCGCCGCTCTCGAAACGGTTCCTGACGGGGCAGGCCCCCGCCGACACCGCGCTCCCGGTCCCCGACGGCCTCCGGGCCTGCTGGCGGCTGGGGCGGGCCGCGGTCCGGCTCGACCCGTACAACAGGATTCTCACCCTCGCCGACGGCACCGGCCTCCCCTACGACGGCCTTCTGATCGCCACCGGCGCGGCCGCGCGGTCCGGTGCCGTACCCGGCGAACCCGGCCCGGAGCAGGGCGTGTTCACCTTGCGCGGCCGCGACGACGCGACGGCGCTGCGGGCCGCGCTCACCCCCGGGCGGAAGCTGCTCGTCGTCGGCGCCGGGTTCCTCGGGGGCGAGGTCGCCGCCGCGGGCCGGGCGCTCGGGCTCGACGTCACCCTCGTGGAGGCGGGGGCCGTACCGCTGGAGCGGGCGGTCGGTACGGAGGTGGGCGCGTTCGTGGGGACGCTGCACCGGGAGGCCGGCATCGATCTGCGCACCGGCACCACGGTCGCCGCGTACCGGACAGGGCCGGACGGCAGGCTCACCGGCGTCCGGCTGGCCGATGGTCGGCCCATCGCGGCCGATGTCGCCGTCCTGGCCCTGGGCGCGGTCCCGGCCACCGGATGGCTGGCCGGATCGGGGATCGACGCGGCCGGCGGTGTGCCCACCGACTCCCGAATGCGGGCCCTGTTCCCGGACGGCAGCGCCGTACCGGGCGTGGTCGCGGCGGGCGACGCGGCCCGGGTCCCGCAACCCCTGGCGGACGGCGCGGCCCCGGCCCTCGGCCACTGGTCCGGCGCGGTGGAGCAGGGTGCGGCGGCCGCCCGTACGCTGCTGCGGGGCGAGGCGGCCCCGGTCTTCGCCGAGGTGCCCTCCTTCTGGTCCGACTTCCATGGCGTCCGGCTCCGTTCGGTGGGCCTCCCGGGCCTGGCAGACACGGCGAAGGTCCACGAGTGCGACCGGGGCGCCCGGCGGCTGGAGGTCAGCTACCACCTGGACGGCCGCCTGGTGGGCGCCCTGACCATCGGCCGGACCTCCCGACTGGCGGCCTATCGGGAGATGTTGGCCGAGCACACGTCCTGACGTCGGCCGAGCACACTCTCCGGCGCCGTGCTGCTCCGTTCAGCGCCCGTGGTACTCCGGCGTCCGCCGCTCGACGAACGAGGTGACCCCCTCGGTCGCGTCCCGCGTCGTCATGTTGATCTCCTGGGCGGCCGCCTCCGCCGCGAACGCCGTGGCCCGGTCGCCGGTGAGCGAGTCGTTCACGAGCTGCTTGGTCAGGGCGATGGCCCGGGTGGGCCCGCAGGCCAGCCGCCCGGCCCACGCGGCGGCGAGGCCGGCCAACTCCGATTCCGGAACCGCCCGGTTGACCAGGCCCATCCGTTCCGCGTCCGCCGCCGTCAGGGCGTCCCCGAAGAACATCAGCTCCTTCGCCCGCTGCGGCCCCACCAGCCGGGGCAGCAGGTAGGCGCCGCCGCCGTCCGGGACGAGCCCCCGGCGTACGAAGACCTCGATGAACTTCGCCGTGTCGGCCGCCAGGACCAGATCGCAGGCGAACGCCAGATGCGCGCCGATCCCGGCGGCGGTCCCGTTCACGGCGGCGATCACCGGCTTCTCGCAGTCCAGCACGGCGGCGATGAGCCGTTGCGCGCCGAGCCGGATGGTCCGGGCGATGTCCCCGGGGGCCCGTTCGCGGGTCCGGGCCGGGGCGCCACGCAGGTCGGCGCCCGCGCAGAAGCCGCGCCCGGTGGCCGTCAGCACGACGGCCCGTACGGCGGGGTCGGCGGAGGCGTCGGCGAGCAGGGCGATGACCCGCTCGCGCTGCTCCCAGGTGAGGGCGTTCATGGCCTCGGGCCGGTTGAGGGTGATCCAGGAGACGCCGTCGGGGGTGGTGCGGTGGAGGACGGTGGATTCGGGAGGCGTACGGTCCACGGGCTGTACGGGCTCCGTGCTCACCGGCACACCGCCAGCGCGTCCAGCGCCACCGCGCCGTGCCCGCGCCCCAGCACCACCAGCGGGTTGATGTCCAGCTCGGTCAGGTCGTCGCCCAGCTCCAGAGCCATCCGCTGGACCCGCAGCACCACCTCCACCAGCGCGTCCACATCGACGGGCGCCCCGCCGCGCACCCCGGCCAGCAGCGCCCGGCCGCGCAGCTCGCCGAGCATGTCCCGCGCCTCCTTCTCGCCGAAGGGAGGCACCCGTACCGCCGTGTCGTGCAACACCTCCACCAGGACCCCCCCGAGCCCCACCGTGACGGTCGGCCCGAAGAGGGCGTCGTGGGTGGCACCGACCATCATCTCGACGCCCCGGTCGATCATCTGGCAGACGAGGATGCCGTCCAGGTCGACGGATTCGAAGCGGGCGATCTCGGTCAACTCGCGGTAGGCATCGCGCACTTGACTGGCGGAGGTCAGGCCCACCTTCACCAGGCCCAGCTCCGTCTTGTGGGTGAGGTGAGGCCCGGAGGCCTTCATCACGACGGGGTAGCCGACCGGACCGGCCGCCCGGACGGCGCCCGCCGCGCTCGTGACCAGCTGCTCGCGCGGCACCCGGATCCCGTACGTGCGCAGCAGCTGCTTCGCCGCGTGCTCGCTGAGCTGCCGGCCCGGGCGCATCAGGTTCTGCGCCTTGCGGAAGGAAGGGGAGGGGGTGCGCGGGGCGTCGTCGAAGGGGGAGCGGTAGCCGGAGGCGAAGCGATGGTGGTCCAGGTAGGCCTTCACGGCGGTGACGCAGTTGGAGAACGTACGGAAGGTGGCGACGCGGGAGGAGCCGAGGAGGGTGGTGCGGTAGGCGTCCTCGGTGCCCACGGGGGAGCCCCAGATCACACAGACCAGCTTGTCGGTGGCCTCGGCCGCGTCCACCAGGTCCTGGGCGAGCCGGTCGCTCATGGGCGGGAAGGGGCCGGTGATCGGACAGATCAGGACCCCCACGGACGGGTCGGCGAGGATCGCGTCGATGATCTTCCGGCCGCGCCGGTCGCCGACCGGGTGGCCGCCGTTGTCGATGGGGTTGGCCACGTTGAGGTAGCCGGGTATCCAGGTGTGCAGCTCGTCCTGCTTGGCGGGGGAGAGGGTGGGCAGCGAGAGTCCGGCCGCCGTCGCCAGGTCCGCGAAGTGGGCGCCGGTGCCGCCGGAGATGGAGTAGACGGCGACGCCCTCCGCGCGGGGCGGCCGGGCCCGGGCCAGCAGGGCGGCGGTGTCCTGGAGTTCGTCCAGACCGTCCACCCGGACCACCCCGAACTGCCGCATCGCCGCGTCCACCACCTGGTCCGCCCCGGTCAGCTTCCCGGTGTGCGAGGCGGCGGCCTCGGCCCCGGCCTCCGTACGCCCCACCTTCACCGCCACCACCGGCACCCCTGCGCGGGCGGCCCGGTCGGCGGCGAGCAGGAAGGACCGGCCGTCCTTGAGCCCCTCCACGTAACAGGCGACGGCCCCCACCTCGGGGCGCTGGGCGAAGTACGCGAGGAAGTCGGCGGTCTCCAGGTCCGCCTCGTTGCCGGTGGGCGCCCAGTGCGAGAGCCGGATGCCCAGCTCCTGGAGGGCGTAGAGGGGGCGGCCCTGGTGCCCGGACTGGGTGATGAGGGCGATGGCCGGGCCCTCCAGGTCGTCCCGGAACTCCTCGAAGGCGTTCAGGTTGGTGTTCGGCCCGAGCAGCCGTACGCCGGACCGCTCCACGGCCGCCGCCAGCCGGGCCTGCGCCACCGCGCCCGCCTCCCCGGTCTCGGCGAACCCGGAGGCGAAGGCCACGGCGAAGGGGACCTTGGCCTCCGCCAGCTCCTCGATCACCGGGAGCGGGTCGGCGACCAGCAGGACCGCCAGGTCGACGGGCTCGGGCAGCGCGGCGACCGAGGGGACGCAGGGCCGCCCGAAGACGGCGTCCCGGGCCGGGTGCACCGGGTGCAGCCGCGCCCCGACGCGCTCGGCCCAGGCGATGAGCTGCCGGGTGATGCCGGTGTTGGGGCGCCCCTCGCTGTCGGAGGCGCCGACGACGGCCACGGAGCGCGGCCGGAAGAAGCGGTCCAGGTCGGGCACGGCCAGGTGCAGCGGCCGGCCGCTGACATCGAGCCCGCCCCGCCGCGTGGCGGTGGGCAGGCTGACGACGGCGGCGTGCGGCTCCTCGCCGCAGGCCACCACCCGGGCGCGGAAGTCGGTGGTGAGGGTGCCGTGAGTCGATCCAAGCATCGTTCCGCCACTCCTGCTCGATGGTCCGCCGGCCCGGTGTCCGTGTGGGGCGGGCGCGGTTGGCTGACGCAGTGTCAGGTTACTGAACTGACGGCTCGTCAGGAATGGTCGTGCAGGCAAAGGCTCCGCACGACGTCGGGCGAGGCTTGCCGCTGGTCACGGAGGGGTGCGAAGTGGCGTAGGGTTGGGTTCACCGACGCGGGGTGGAGCAGCTCGGTAGCTCGCTGGGCTCATAACCCAGAGGTCGCAGGTTCAAATCCTGTCCCCGCTACTGATGGAAAACGTCTGAGGCCCGGATCCACTGGATCCGGGCCTCAGACGTTTCTCCAGGGCCGGCCGGACGGTCGGACATCCCTCCCGGACGCTGAGCCATGGCGGGGTGCCGGGGGCCCGGGCGAGGCTTGACCCATGACAAAGACAGCAGAAGCAACAGCGGGGCAGTCCCCCTCCCAGCCCCCGTCCCCGGTCCTGGTGACCGGTGGCACCGGCAAGACCGGCCGCCGCGTGGTGGCCCGCCTCCGAGAGTTGGGGGTGGAGACACGGGCGGCCTCCCGCTCCGGTGAGACCCCGTTCGACTGGGAGGACCCGGCCACCTGGGCGCCCGCCCTGGAGGGGGCCGCCGCCGTCTACATCGTCCCGCTGGACACCGTGCCGTCCCCGACGCCCGCCTTCGTCGGGCAGGCCGTGGCGGCCGGGGTGCGGCGGCTCGTGCTGCTCTCGGCGCGGGGCGTAAACGAACCGGGCTACTTCGGCAACTCCGTCCTGGACCGGGGCCCGCACTTCCAGGGCGAGGAGGCCGTGCGCTCCGCCGGCCCGGCCTGGACGATCCTGCGCCCCGGCTGGTTCGCCCAGAACTTCAGCGAGGGCCCTTTCCTCGACGGCGTACGCGGCGGCGAACTGGTCCTCCCGGTCGCGGACGGCAAGGCCGCGTACATCGACACGGACGACATCGCGGCGGTGGCGGTGGCGGCGCTCACCGAGGACGGCCACGACGGCGAGGTGTACGAGCTGTCGGGCCCCCGCGCACTGGGCATCGCCGACGTCCTGGACGAGATCGCGAAGGCGACCGGCGGCCCGCGCGCCTCCTACGTCCCGGTCGAGAGGGCCGACTTCCGGGACGGGCTGATCGCGCAGGGCATGTCGGAGGCGGACATCGAGCTCTGGACGGGTGCGCTGGAGCCGATCCGCACGGGCCGGGAGGCCCCCCTCAAGGATGGTGTCCGCCGCGCCCTGGGCCGCCCCCCGCGCGATGTCGCCGACGTCTTCCGGGACGCGGCGGCGGCGGGCGCCTGGGGCTGAGGGGAGGGCGGGGGCGGCCAGGGCCTCTCGTCTAGCTCGACGTAGAACCTCAAGCTAAGTTGACGTCAACGAGGTGGGGAGGGGTGCGCGCCCGGTCGCGGTGGCCTCCCGCCGGTATGCGCTCGGGCTCTCGCCCCGGAGCCGTTTGAACGCCGCGCTGAAGCCGAACGCGTCCGCGTAGCCGACCCGCCGGGCCACCGCCGCCACCGTGAGCTCCGGGCGGGTCAGCAGGTCGGCGGCGAGGGCCATGCGCCACTCGGTCAGGTACGCCACCGGTCCTTCTCCGACCAGTTCCGTGAACCGTTTCGCCAGCGTGGTCCGCGAGACCCCGGCCCGGGCCGCCAGCTCCGCCGTCGTCCAGGGGTGCGCCGGGTCCTCGTGCATCGCCCGCAGCGCGGGCCCCGCGACCTCGTCGCCCAGGGCTCCGTACCACCCCGGCGGCTCGGCCTCCGGGCGGTCGAACCAGTCCCGCAGGGTGCACACGAGCAGCCAGTCCAGCAGCCGGTCCAGCACGATCTGGTACCCGGGCCGCGCGCCGCCGATCTGGGCGGCCAGGTAGTCGCGCAGCGGCCCGCAGTCGCCCTCGTCGGGTACGACGAGCGCCGGCGGGAGGGCCCGGAGCAGCCGCTGGGGAACCTGCTCCTGTACGTCGTAGGCGGCGGCCAACAGCACGGTGGGCCCGTCCAGTTCGGCCTCCGGGCCGGGGGCGGCGGCCAGTTCGGGCGCGGGGGACGGGTCGGCGCCCCAGCGCACCTCCCGCACCCCCGCCCCCGTACCGCCCGCCGGGTCGTCGGTGAAGGTGAACGGGGCCGGCCCCCGGACGATCGCGGCCGCCCCGGCGGCCAGCCACAGCGGCTCCCCGCCCTCCGGGACGATCCACCCGGCCCCCCGCATCGGCAGGCACAGGGTCATGTAGGCCCCGTCCGTGAAGCGCAGGGACCACGGCGGCCACAGCACCGACCGCCCGAACACCGCACCCTTGCCCCGCACGCCCCGCAACAGCTCGTCGAACACGTCCATGGCGCCACGATAGGCACAAAGGCCACGTGCTCCGGACTGCTCACCCGTGGACCGGACGCCGCCGCCGTACTACGCGAAGGTCACCTCGTACTGGTGCCCGTCGTGGCGTCCGCACCCGTCACGTTCGCCGGTGCCGCCTGCCGCCCGGCGGCCGGCGGGTTCTTCAGCGAGCCCAGGTCGTGCGCGTAGGTGCCCACCGCGTTGGCGATGACGTCGATGTTGACGTCGAACGCCTTCATGTTGATGTTGCTGAGCGTGTCTCCGGCAGCGTGGTAGTTCACGTCGAACGCGACCCCCGCCTCGCCGCCCCACTTCGCCGCCTCGGCCGGTGTCTTGAGCGCCTCCGCGCCGGTGAACGTACCGCCTGAGGGGATGCCCGCCAGGACGAACGGGTGGTAGTCCGAGCGGCCGATGAACGGTGTTCCGGCCGTGGGGAGGCCGCGGTTGCCCAGGAACGTGGTGATGTCCCGTTCGAGCTGGGCCGAACCGGAGGGCCCCTCTGGGAAGTTGAGGCCGTCGGAGTTGTCGCCGTCGAAGACGAACAGGCCGTAGTTCGGTGAGGCGATGATCTCGAAGTTCAGATAGAGCTTGATCCTCTGCCGCTCGGCAGGCGTCAGCTTCTCGACGTGGTGCGCGGAGCCGAACAGGCCGCTCTCCGCCGCCGACCACCAGGCGAACCGCACCTTGTTGCGGGGCTGCTTCTCCTTCTTGGCCAGCTTCAGCGCGACGTCCAGCAGACCGGCCGCGCCCGAGCCGTTGTCGTTGATGCCCGGACCCGCCTTCACCGCGTCCAGGTGCGCCCCGAGCACCACGGTGTCGGCGGCGTCGCCGCCCCGCGTCTCGGCGATGACGTTCTTCGTGGTGCGCGTCTCCTGGAGCTGGCGGACCTCGAAGGAGATCGTCACCGGCCCCTTGGCGAGGTCGGCGGCGAGCCGGTCCCCGTCGGGCTTGGAGAGCCCTGCGGTGGGGATCTTCACGGTGGCGGGGTCGCCGAGGGTGCCGGACAGCGGACCGTATCCGGCGTCGATGTTGTTGTAGATGACGGCCCCGGCAGCGCCCGCCGCGGCGGCCTGTTCCTGCTTGACGCCGAAGGTGCAGCCGCCGCGCTTGATCAGCGCGATCTTCCCGGTGAACGCGCCCGCCGCGTAGTCGCCCGGCTCGCAGCCGGTGGTGCCGTCCTCATCGACCGGCGGGGCGGCCAGCTGGGCCGTGATCCCGCCGACCGGGGTCGACCTGGTGTAGGTGAGCGCCTTGATCTCGGCGTCGAACGGGGTGGGGGAGACGGCGGAGAGCTTCTCGGCCAGCGTCTCGGTGTAGATGAAGTCGAACTTCTGGGACGAGACGCGGTACCCGGCCGCCGTGAGAAGCGTCTGCACGTACGCGGCGGATATCTCGTGTCCCAACGATCCGGCGACACGGTGGCCGCCCGTCGCCTGGGCTATCGCCTGTAAGGCCACGAGGTGCTTGCTCGCGTCCTTGGCGGACGCGTCACGCACCAGCGCCTTCGACAGGGCGGCGGCATCCTGGCCCGCCCTGTCCCTCCGGCTGTCCTTCTGGGCGGAGGCTGGTGATGCCGAGGCCAGCAGGAGTGGGGTCACGAGTGCGGTGGCGGCCAGGGCGGCGACGGATCTTCGAACGGAGGCGCTCACAGAGGTCCTTCCCGGTACGGACGAGTTGAGGGGAAGCTAGCGATCAACACATCCCCCTGTGAACAGATGCGCCACAACTCACGCCATTAATCACACGGTTGTCATCATGTCGCCGTAGTCACCCCTGCACGGCCTCCCCGCGCGGCCGGTGCGGTACCACGCCGCCTCAGTGTGCCCGCGCCACCCTCTTGGCGATCTTCCCGGCGTCCAGGGCCATCTCGCGCAGCATCCCGCTGATCGGATTGGTGAAGCCGGTGAAGTAGAGACCCGGGGCCTGCTTCGGGGTGCGGCCCCCGTGGGTGACCGGGCGGCCCCGCTCGTCCAGCACGTCCAGGTGGCCGAGCAGCGGCTCCAGGGCACGGGTGTAGCCGGTCGCCGCGATCACCGTGTCCGGGGTGAGGCGGGTGCCGTCGGCCAGGAGCACCGCGTCCTTGTCGAAGGAGGCGACGGTCGCCACGGGGACCACCTTGCCGGTCTTCACCGCGTCGATCAGGCCGACGTCCTGGACCGGGATCGCCCCCTCCCGCACCCGCGAGTACAGGCCCGACTCCGGGCGCGGCAGCCCCTTCGCCGACAGATCCGGTACGGCGATCCGCGCCATCACGGACCCCGCCCGGTCCACCAGCCACACCGGCAGCCGGCGGACCAGGATGCCCGTCGCCTGAGCGGGCCACCCCGCCGTGGAGCGCCGCACGATGTGCGGGGCGGTGCGCACCGCTATCCGCACCTGGGAGGCCCCGCCCTCGGCGAGGTCCGCCGCGATCTCGGCCCCCGTGTTGCCGATGCCGACCACCAGGACGTCCTGGCCGGCGTACGGAGCCGGGTTCCGGTACTCCGCCGCGTGCAGCAGCTCGCCCGTGAACGTGTCGCGGCCCGGCCACTCGGGGACGCGCGGGGTGTGGTTGAAGCCCGTCGCGACGACGACCGCGCGGCCGCGCAGGACCCGGCCGCCGGTGGCGGTCAGCTGCCAGTCGCCGGAGCCGTCGGGGGCCGGGTCGATCCGGTTCACCTCGACCCCCGTCACCACTTCCAGCTCGTGGTGCTCGGTGTACTTCTCCAGGTACCGCACCACGTCGTCCCGGCCCACCCACCGCCCGAACCCGCGCGGCATCCTCAGCCCCGGCAGCGCCGACCAGCGCCGCGTGGTGTGCAGGTGCAGCCGGTCGTAGTGGCCGCGCCAGGAGGCGCCGACCCGGTCCGCCTTCTCCAGGACCACCGCCCGTACGCCCCGGTCGCGGAGCGCGGCAGCGGCGGCGAGGCCGCCGGGCCCGCCGCCGATGACGTAGACGGGCCGGTCGTCCGTACGGTCGGTGAGGGCGACGGCGTCGGTACTGCCTGTGGGGGAGGGGCTGTTGGGCATGGTTCGGAGCGTAATCGCCCGCTCTGTTGATGGGTCTCGGTCAAGGTGGGAAACGATTGCGAATTGATCACGGGGGGTGGGATGTGGTGATTGGGCCCCTTTCGCGCCTCTCGCTGCGGCCCGCCGCCCTGGTCCGCGACCAGCAGGCCGGGCGCAGGCGGCGGCGCCAGGAGGGGCGTCGGCCCGCCCGTGCGGACCCCTTGCGCGAGACGGTGTGCGTCCGGTGAACTGACGTACCGTCAGATTCTAGGTGACCGGAGGCGGCCCGATGCGGACGATCTGGCTCAGCGGTGCGGAATGGCTCGCCGTCCTGCGCATGGGCCTCGGCCTGTGGTGGCTGGAGAGCTGGCGGCACAAGGACAGGAAAGGATGGTTCGAGCGGGGCACGGGGATCGCCTGGGCGGCGGACATCGCGGGCGAACACCGGTGGGGCGTGGTGCGTACGGGCTTCCGGCGGGTCGTCGAACCGTGACGCCGCCGGAGCGTGCGGCGGGGCCGCGCTTCGACCTGCCCGAGCCGGACGCCTTCACCCGGCCGTACTGGGACGCGGCGGGGGAGGGGCGGCTGCTGATCCGGCGGTGCGAGGGGTGCGGGCGGGCGCATCACTACCCGCGCGAGTTCTGCCCGTACTGCTGGAGCGAGGACGTGGGGTGGGAACGCGCGAGGGGGGACGCGACCCTCTACACGTGGTCCGTCGTCCACCGCAACGACCTGCCGCCCTTCGGGGCCCGCGTCCCGTACGTGGCCGCTGTCGTCGACCTCGCCGAGGGGCCCCGGATGATGACGGAGGTCGTGGAGTGCGCGCACGGCGACCTCCGCATCGGACTGGGGCTGACGGTCACGTTCAGGGGCGGGGAGGAGAGCGGCGAGGAGGCCGTGCCGGTCTTCCGGCCCGCGGGCTGAGGCCCCCCGGAGTCACCCCTCCGCCGCCGCAGGAGCCAAGGTGGGACACCTGTGAGCCGGGGCCCGGGACGGACCGCGACGGCCACCGCCACCGTCAACGGCTGATCACAGCCCCGGCGCCCCCCACACCGGGAACCACCGGGACAGGTCCTTCTCCACCCGGAGGTCGTCGCCGAGGGCGCCCCGCACCTGGAGCTCCAGCTGGTTGTCCCGCTTCTCGGCGTCGCCGGGGAGCGGGGCGAACGGGTAGAACGTGCCGCGCTTGTAGAGGTAGACCAGCGCCAACGCACGCCCCTCCGCGTCCCGGAAGCCGATCAGCGAGCAGAGCAGGTGTGGGCCGAAGCCGCCGTCCTGGAGCAGGGTGTTCACCGCGTGCAGGTCGTTGACCAGGCCCGCCGTGTCGTCGGCCGGGTGGGTGGCGAGCAGCCAGGTGTAGCCGTAGGCGTCCCGGCTGAACTCCACCGGGATGCCGCCGCGCTCCGTATCCGCGTCCAGCAGCTCCCGTACGTCCTCCTGGAGGCGGGCGAAACCGCCGCCCTCCACCCCAGCGAAGCAGACCGAGCCGAGGCCGGTCGGGGTGAAGCCGGTGGCGGCCTGGAGGGTGAGGGCGGCCGAGGGGACGGCGAAGAGCTGGTCGAGGTCGGGGCGGACGGGTTTGCTGCGGCCGAGGATGGCGTCGAGCAGGCCCACGGGCTCAACTCCTTGAGGACGACTTATCGGGACAGGTCGGTGGAGATGCGGGACAGCTGGTCCAGGCGCTGTTCCAGCGTCGGGTGCGAGGAGAACAGCCGGCCGAGGGACTCCTTCGAGGAGAACGCGGGCATGAAGTAGAACGCGTTGTACGGCTCCGCCTTGCGCAGGTCCCGGGTCGGGATGCGGGCCATCTGCCCGCTGACCTTCGTCAGGGCCGAGGCGAGGGCGGAGGGCCTCCCGGTGAGGAGCGCGGCGGCGCGGTCGGCGGAGAGCTCGCGGTAGCGGGAGAGCAGTCGGGTCAGCAGGAAGCTGATCGCGTACACGACGGCGCTGATCAGCGGGATGAGCAGGAGCAGGATGCCCGCCGGGTCGTTGCCGGGGCGGCTGCGCGCGAACCCGCCCCACAGGGCGATGCGGGTGATGACGCCCGCGAGCACGCCGAGGAACGAGGCGATCGTCATGACGGCGACGTCCCGGTGCGCGACGTGCGACATCTCGTGGGCGAGGACGCCCTCCAGCTCCTCCGGCTCCAGTCTGCGCAGGAGGCCCGTCGTGGCGCAGACGAGGGCGGTCTTCTGGCTGCGGCCGGTGGCGAACGCGTTCGGCACGTCGCTCTCGGCGATGGCCACCTTGGGCTTCGGCATGTCGGCCAGCGCGCAGATGCGGTCGATGGTGCCGTGCAGCTCGGGGGCCTGTTCGGGGGTGACCTCGCGGGCGCCCATGCCGTACGCCGCGATGCGGTCGCTGAACCAGAACTGGGCGATGAACAGGCCGCCGGTGATGATCAGGATGATCGGCCAGGAACCGCGCAGGGCCGCGAGGAGCACGCCCACGAGGACGACGTAGAGCAGACCGATCAGGAACATGGTGGTGACCATGCGGCCGGTCAGGCCCCGGTCCGGGGCGTAGCGGGAACGGGCTCGTGGCATCGGTACCTCCAGCGACTCGCCTTCCTCCCATAGTGCCCTCTTCTTGTTGAAACCGGGTTAAGTGTGCAGTCGGGGCCGCCTCAGGGCCAGAGCAGCTCGCGGGTCCAGTCGCCGGTCTCGGGGCCGGTCTGCGAGGCGGTCTCCGTGTCGGCCTCCGTACGGCGGTAGCGGAGCCGGATGTGGCGGCGGCGGGCGTCGCCCTGGAAGAACTCCACCTCGGCCGGCTCGACCACGTACCGCGTCCAGGTCGGAGCCTCGGCGTCCGGTTCCGCCTGGGCCCGCTCCCAGGCCGCGTCCGCCGCCCGGTGGAGGGCGGCCACCGACTCCACGACCTCGCTCTGGGTCCCGGTCAGGGCGGCGGCGAGGGCCCCGGTGGAGCGGGCGTGCAGGTCGGCGTGGCTCTCGGCCGGGGTGCAGCGGAGGACGGGGCCCCGGACCCGTACCTGCCGCCCCAGGCTCGGCCAGTAGAAGCCGAGCGCGGCGTACGGGCGGGCGGCGAGCTGGTCGCCCTTGGCGCTGGTGGCGTGGGAGGCGAAGTGGAAGCCGCGCTCGTCCGCGTCGTGGAGGAGCAGGGTGCGTACGTCGGGGAGGCCCTCGGCGTCCGCCGTGGCCAGCGTCATCGCGTGCGGCTCGGGCTGCCCGGCCGCCACGGCGTCGGCGAACCACGCGTGGAAGAGGGGGAGGGGCGCGGGCGGGGCGGTGGCCGGGTCGAAGTCCGGCAGCTCGGTGTCCCAGACGCGCTGGGCGTGCAGGAGGGCGGAGAAGGGGCGCGGGGTGGGTGCGGCGGCTCGGCTCATGGGGCCTATTCCACCTGCTCGCGGCTGCGCGCGGCCAGCTGGGCGCCGACCCGAGGCCCGCCCTCACCCCCGCCCCAGCACCACCGTCCCCGACGAGCAGAACCAGCCGCCCGTTCCCGATGCCACCGCCAGCTCCGGGAGGCGGCCCCCGGCCTTGTGGACCTGGCGGGCGCCGGCCTCGCCGCGTAACTGGCGGACCGCCTCCACCAGCAGGAACAGGCCGCGCATCCCGGGGTGGCAGGCGGAGAGGCCGCCGCCGTCCGTGTTCACCGGCAGCTCGCCGCGCAGGCCCGTGCGGCCCTTCTCGACGAACGCGCCGCCCTCCCCCTTCGCGCAGAAACCCAGGTCCTCCAGCGTCACCAGCGTCATATAGGTGAACGCGTCATATATCTGGGCCACGTCGACGTCGGCCGGCCGCACCCCGGCCCGCTCGAAGGCCAGGCGGCCCGAGACGGCGGCGGGGGAGACCGTGAAGTCCTCCCACTCCGACATCGTGGAGTGCGAGACATGCTCCCCGGTCCCCAGGATCCACACCGGCGCCTTGGCCGTATCCCGTACGTACTCCTCCGCCGCCAGCAGCACCGCGCACCCCCCGTCGCTGCGGACGCAGCAGTGCAGCTTGGTGAACGGGTCCGCGATCATCGGGCCCGACAGCACGTCGTCGACCGTGATCGGGTCCCGGAACATCGCCTCCGGGTTGGCAGCCGCGTTCGCCCGGGCCGTCACCGCCACCTCGGCGAGCTGCTCCAGCGTCGTGCCGTACTCGTGCATGTGGCGGCGGGCGGCCATCGCGTACTTGGCGATCAGCGAGTGCCCGTACGGCACCTCGAACTGCGAGGGCCCCCGCGCCCCGAACGGCAGGTTCGACGTGCGGCGGCCCGCCTTGATGTCGGCCCGGGCCGTCGACCCGTAGACCAGGAGCACCGCCCGCGCCCGGCCCGCCGCGATGGCGTCCGCCGCGTGGGCCGCCATCACCTCCCAGGTGGCGCCGCCCACCGCCGTGGAGTCGACCCAGGTGGGCCGCAGCCCCAGGTACTCCGCTACCTCCGCCGGCGCCAGCGTCCCCAGCCCGGCGGAGGCGAGGCCGTCGACCACCGAGCGGTCCAGGCCGGAGTCGGCCAGCGCACGCCGGGCCGCCTGGGCGTGCAGGGCGTACGGGGTGGCGCCGCCGACGCGTCCGCAGTCCGCGAGGGAGATGCCGACGACGGCGACCTTGCGGGGGAGGCGGGAGGAGACAGACATGAATCTGACGGTACATCAGATAAATGGGCGTGTAACCGGGGGTGCGCGCGCCTTCCGCGCCCCGTGCGTGTGCGGGAGTCTGGGAATTGCCGTCCCCCATGCCTAATATGACGGATCGTCAGATCAGGGACCACCGGTTCCTGAGGGGAGGAGCCCGACGATGGACGCCGCCTTCACCGCGGAACAGGACGAGATCCGCCGCACCCTGCGCGACCTGCTCGCCAAGCACAGCGGACCCGGCGAGGTCCGCGCCGCCGTACGCACCGCCGAGGGCCACGACCCGGCCCTCTGGCGCCGGCTCGCCCAGGAGCTCGGGCTGCCCGGGCTCGCGCTCCCGGAGGAGTACGGCGGGGCCGGCTGCACCGCCACCGAGCTCGCCCTCGCCTGCGAGGAGACCGGCCGCGCGCTGCTGCCCTCCCCGCTGCTCGCCACCGCCGTACTCACCGCGCCCCTGATCGCCGCCCTGGGGACCCCGGCACAGCGCGCCGCGCTGCTGCCCCGGATCGCCGACGGGGCCCTCACCGCCGCCCTCGCGGTCCCCGGCGGGTCGATGGCCGCCGCCCTCGGCCTCACCGCCGACAACCGCACTGGAGGCTGGGCGGGTGGAGGGCGGGCCGGTGGCGTCCAGGCCCGGCAGGCCACGGGCGACGGCGGCTGGCGGCTCTACGGGGAGGCCGACCGGGTGCTCGACGGGCACAGCGCCGGGCTCCTCCTGGTCGCCGCCCACACCGGCGGCTATCCGCGCAGCCGGACGCTCCTCTTCCTCGTGTCCGCCGAGGCCGAAGGGCTGACCCGCACCCGGCTGACCTCGATCGACGAGACCCGGCCCCTCGCCCGCGTCGAACTGCGCGACACCGCGGCCGAGCTCCTGGGCCCCCATGAGGCCACCGATGTGTGCGGCGCGCTCGCCGCCACCGGCCGTACCGCCGCCGCCGTTCTCGCCGCCGAGGCGGTCGGGGCGGCGGCGGGCGCGCTGGCGAGGACCGTGGCGTACGTGAAGGAGCGCGAGCAGTTCGGCCGGGCCATCGGGTCGTTCCAGGCCGTCGGACACCGCCTCGCGGACCTGTACGTACGGGTGGAGGCGGCCCGCTCCGCCGCGTACTACGCCGCCTGGGACCCGGCGGCGGGGCCGCTCGCGCTGGCCCAGGCTCTGGAGGCGGCCCGGACCGTGGCCGGTGAGGCCGTACAGCTCCACGGCGGTATCGGCTTCACCTGGGAGCACGAGGCGCATCTGTACGTGAAGCGGGCGGCGGCGGACGAGCTGCTCTTCGGGCCCGTACACCGGCTGCGCGACCACGCGGCGGGGCAGGCCGGGCTGTTCGGGGACGTAGCGGCGGACGGCCCTGTGCACGGGGTGGCGGTCTGATGGCCGGTACCGGTGGCCGGGCCGCCCGACTCGTCCAGAAGGTCTCCTCGACCCGCGCCTTCGCTCGGATCGCCCCGCACGTCGTCCCCGTCATGGACCGCACCGTGCACCGGCTCACCCGGGGCAAGGTGCTGCCCAGCGCCCGCATGCTGCCGGGGCTCGTCCTGACGGTGCCGGGGGCGCGCAGCGGGCGGCCGCGGGTGACCCCGCTGGCCTGCATGCCGGAAGGGGAGGCCGAGAGCACCTGGATCCTCGTCGGCAGCAACTTCGGCCGCACGGGGCATCCGGCCTGGACCGCGAATCTGCTGGCCCGCCCGGAGGAGGCCGTCATCAGCTGGCGGGGCCTGGACATCCCGGTGCGGGCAAGGCTGCTGGAGGGGGCGGAGCGGGAGGAGGTGTGGCGGGTGGCGCTGACGTTCTGGCCGCCGTACGCGGCGTACCAGGCGCGGGTCGAGCGGCAGATCCGGCTGTTCCGGCTGGAGCGGCGCTAGCCCCCGCCGCTCACCGGTTCCGGCGGGTCCGGGAACACCGACGGCGGACCACCGGCAGGGTGCGGGTGGTCCGCCGTCGGTGAGACAGGACGTGCCGGCAGGGCGTGCGTGCCGGTGGGCTACTTGGTGGGCTTCTTGCCGGTGATGCCGAGGTGCACCAGCAGCGCCAGGTTCGGGCGCAGTTCGGCCTGCTTCACACCCCAGGTGGTGAACCCCTTCTGGTGCGAGGCGACCGCGGCCAGCATCGCGACCAGGGAGCCCGCCATCGCGGCGGCGCTGATGTCCTTGTCGACCTTGCCCTTGGCCTGGAGCTCCTTCACCGAATCGGTGAGGGAGTTGGTGACCGAGTTCAGGATCTTCATGCGGATCTTGTAGAACCGTTTGTCCCCTTCGGCCGCGCCGAGGTCGATCACGCGGAGGATCGCGTCGTTGCGGCGCCAGAAGTCGAGGAAACCCTCGACGAGTTCCTCGGCCGTCTGCCAGCCGGCTTTGCCGACCCACGGGCGTCCGGCGACCAGTTCGGTCAGTCCGGCGCCCTCTTTGGCGACCTCCTCGGCGATTTCGAGGACGGCGCCCTCCACATCGGGGAAGTACTGGTAGAAAGTCGCGGGTGAAGTCCCGGCCCTCCGGGCGACGTCGATGACTTTGACGTCCCGGTACGGCGAGGAGCTGAGCATCTCGCTGAGGCAGTCGAGCAGCTTCTGCCGCGTCGCCTGACCGCGTCGACCGGCCACGCGGCCGTCGACGGTACGTACTTGTCCTGTCATGCCGTCAGCTTACCGAGGGCCGATGGGAGCGCGATTCGGCCGACTGCAAATGGGGAACGCCGCAGGAACGGCGGGGTGCGGGGGGCCAGGGGCGATCATTTTCGGCCGATGTGGTGGCGGTGCGCACGAGGTCCTGTCCCGGGGCCGGATTCCGGCCGCGGAGCCCGTCATCGCTCCCCGGTGAAAATGTTATCAACAGCCTGTGGATAACTTCGGTGGACAACTTTCGTCCACATGGCGACCAGGCCTTCACTATCCGGGCAAATGTTCCCTAGGGGAGTGCTCGGTGTGCGCTCCGTGTGCGTTCGGCGTCCGTCGGGGCGCGCCGGACCGGGCGCGACGTTACGTTGGCTGTGACGGGCGTCACTGCAACGGAAGGACCAGGCCCCATGGCCGCATTCGCGCACTCGGCGCCGTGCTGGATGGACGTGCAGCTCTCCGACCTCGAAGCGGGCAAGCGTTTCTACGGGGGCCTCTTCGGCTGGACCTTCCGCGCGGGCGACGGCATGCCCTTCGCGGACGCCTTCAGCGGCGGCAGGCTCGTCGCCGCGCTCGCCGCCAAGAAGGACGGGCGGATGCCGACGGCCTGGGGCGTCTACTTCGCCACCGACGACATCCGGGCCACCGTCGCCGCGATCCGCGAACACGGCGGCCAGATCATCACCGACCCCGTACGGGCCGGGCAGGCCGCGATCGTGGCGCAGGCGGCCGACCCCGGAGGGGCGGTCTTCGGCCTCTGGCAGCCGGAGGAGCGCGAGGGGTTCGAGAAGCAGAATGAACCCGGCTCCTTCTGCTGGACCGAGGTCCACACCCGGCAGCCGGAGAAGGTGGACCCCTTCTACGAGAAGGTCTTCGGCTTCCGGGGCACCGACCTGGACGAGGCGGGCAACGACGTCTCCGACGACGCGGAGGCGCTGGTCGACTTCCGGATGTGGTCGCCCCAGGGCGAAGAGCCCGGTCCGGACACCGCCCTCGGCGGCCGCAGCGTCATCACGGACGCGTTCCCCGCCGAGATGCCCAGCTACTTCCTCACCTACTTCGCCGTCGCCGACTGCGACGCGGCGGCCGAACTCGCCGTCCAGCTCGGCGGCCGCGTCTCCGCGCCGCCCTCCGACATCCCGTACGGGCGGATGGCGGTCCTCGTCGACGACCAGGGCGCCCTCTTCGCCGTGCTCCAGCCGAGCGAACTGCTTCCCTGACCCTGCCGCGTACCGGTGTGGGCGAGAATCGGCCGAAGTGACATGAGACACCCACTTCCGCCCCCGGGTTCGCCACCGGCGCCCGAGCCAGGAAGAATCAGTGTGCGCACCGCCAGGTGGTGCCCAGCGGTGAGACGCTGCGCAGGCCGGAAATCGCACCGGGCGGTAACGGGCGGTAATTCGCGGGCTTCGTTCCTGAGGTCCGTACGGGGAGGTGGCAGGCACGTGATGGAGCAGCTGACGCAGCACGACCCGAGACGGATCGGCCCGTTCGAGGTGCTGGGACGGCTCGGGGCCGGTGGCATGGGGCTGGTCTATCTCGCCCGGTCGGCGTCGGGCCGGCGGGTGGCGATCAAGACGGTGCGGACCGAGCTCGCCGAGGACCAGCTCTTCCGGGTCCGCTTCACCCGCGAGGTCGAGGCCGCCCGCGCGGTGAGCGGCTTCTACACCGCCGCCGTGGTCGACGCCGACCCCCGCGCGGCCGTGCCGTGGCTGGCCACCGCCTATGTGCCCGCGCCCTCGCTCGAAGAGATCGTCAACGAGTGCGGCCCGATGCCGACCCAGGCCGTGCGCTGGCTGGCCGCCGGGATCGCCGAGGCCCTCCAGTCCATCCACGGTGCCGGGCTCGTCCACCGCGACCTGAAGCCCTCCAACGTGCTCGTCGTCGAGGACGGCCCCCGGGTCATCGACTTCGGCATCGCCTCCGGCGTCTCCAACACCCGCCTGACCATGACGAACGTCGCCGTCGGCACGCCCGCCTACATGTCGCCCGAGCAGGCCCGGGACTCCCGCAGCGTCACCGGGGCCAGCGACATCTTCTCGCTGGGCTCCACCCTCGTCTTCGCCGCCACCGGCCACGCCCCCTACCACGGGGCCAACCCGGTCGAGACGGTCTTCATGCTGCTGCGCGAGGGGCCCGACCTGGAGGGGCTGCCGGACGACCTGCGGCCGCTGATCGAGTCCTGCATGCAGATGGACGCCACCCAGCGGCCCAGCCCCGCCGACCTCCAGGCCCAGCTCGCCCCCCACCTCTTCGCCTCCGGCAGCGACGACAGCGGTACCGCGTCGGCCTGGCTGCCGACGTCGGCCACCGCCATGATCGAACGGCGTAGGGGAGGCGGCCGCACCGCCCCGCCCGCGCCTTCCGCGCCCCCGCCGCGCCCTCCGCAGCCCCCGCACGCCCCGGAGCGCGCGCCGGACCGGGGTCCCGACTGGCGCAGCGGCGGAGACCTGCGCTCGCCCTCCCCGCTCTCCTCGCCCGCGCCCCCCTCCGCGGCGCCCTCGCCCGACGGCGGGCCCGTCCACCTGCCCGGGGCGAAGGCGCCGATCGGGCCCGGGCCGCGGGCGGGGGAGGGCCGGGGGGCCGCCGCCGCGCATCCGGCCGCCGCGACGGGCTGGGTCCGCCCGCCGGCGGGCCTGAACGGTTCGGCCGGAACGCCCACGGCACCCACGGCGCCCGTACCGGCTGTACCGGCTCCGGGACCGGCCCCGGACACCTCACCCGCGGCCCCCGACCGCTGGCGGCCGTGGCGCTTCCGCATGTCCAACGACGTGTGGGGGACGCCGGTCGTCTCCGGTGACCTGTTGTACGTCACGTCCTTCGAGATCCACGCGCTGGACGTCGGCAACGGGCGCCGCCAGTTCAAGACCCGGGACGTGGCGTGGGCGATGGCCGTCGAGGGCGGCCGTATCCACGCCTCGGACGGCCCGTCCCTGTACGCGCTGGACGCGGCGGCCGGCGCCGAGCAGTGGCGGGTGAGGACGGACGCCTGGGTGTACGCGCTCAAGGCCGACCGGGGCACGGTGCTGACCGCGACCCGGGGCGGCGGCGTCCAGGGGTGGGAGGCGTCCAACGGCGACAAGCTGTGGGAGGTCACCGGGGTCCAGAGCGACTTCGAGACGGCCGAGGCCGCGCCGGTCATCCACGACGGCACGGTCTACGTCTGGCAGGACGCCCGGCTGCGCGCGCTGGACGCCCGTACGGGCCAGGAGCGCTGGTCGTACCCGATCGGTGACGCGGCCTCCTGCGGCGGGGTCCCCGTCCGGGTGACCCCGGCCCCCGACGGCTACGTCTACATCGCGGCGGGCACCCGGGTGCTGGCCGTGGACACCGCCTCCGGCCGGGTGCGGTGGCACTTCGAGTCCCCGGCGGTCTTCCTGTCCCCGCCCGCGTTCGCGCCGGGCCCGGCGGTGACGGGGGGCGGGGTCTACCTCGCGGACTACCTCGGCACGGTCTACGCGCTCGACGCGACGACCGGTAAGGACCGCTGGCGCATCGCCACGGAGGCCCGCGCCTCCATCGAGCCGGTGCTCGTCGCGGTGGGCAACGTCCACGTGGGCAGCGGCAGCGCGCTCTACACCCTGGACGCGGTCACCGGCACCCCGAAGTGGCGCTTCGCGGCGGGCGGCGACGTGGTGGGCGCACCGGTCGTGGCGGACGGTCGGGTCCACTTCGGCTCGGCGGACCACGTGCTGTACACCCTGGACGCGGCGGGCGGCCAACTCCGCTGGAAGCTGGCCACGGGCGGCGAGATCACGGGCTCCCCGGTCGCCCAGGCGGGGGTGGTGTACGCGTGCAGCAAGGACCGCTGCGTGTACGCGTTGGACGCGCTGAAGGGCACCGGGACCGGAAACCGGGCCCGGACCTGAGCCAACTCAGCCCGTCCGGCGTTTGAGGACGGAACCGTTGACGGGGCGGCCGTCACCCCTCCGGCGGCCGCTGCGGCGGGTGCACCGGATCCCGGGGGTCCCCGGGGCCGCCCGGCGGCGCCTGCGGATACGACCGCGTACGGGGGTCATGGGGGTCGGGCCCCGTGTACGGGTCCACCTCCGGCTCCGGCCACGGCGACGTGTGCGTCGACATCCCCGGCTCCTGGGTCGGCGGCCACGTGTCCACCTGGTCCGCCGGCGGCGCGGCATACGGCTCCGCCGGCTCCCGCTCCCGCCGAGCCGCCCTCCGCCCCCGCCCCCTCATCAGCAACGCCCCGATCAGCATCAGCACCCCGCCCGCCAGCGCGTTCACCACCCCCACCTGCAGCCCCGCCCCGTCCCCGCCCACGGTGAGCGACCCCGCCGCCTGCCCCTGGCGGACCATCCACAGGATCGTGAAGCCCAGCACCACCAGCCCCGCGAGCGCGACGGCGAGCCGCGACCGGAGCACCACACCCGCGATCACCAGCAGTGCCGCGAACAGGAACGGCAGCAGGATCGAGACCAGCACCCCCGACTCCGTGGCGGTGATGCCCTCGAAGAGGTCCCGCACCCGGTAGTCCCGCCCCGCCCGCCCGTCGTACCAGTCGCGGAACGGGCTCAGCACGGCGGAAGCCGCCCCGGCGAGGGCGACGAGTGAGCCGAGGATGTTGCGGATCATCGTCAGCCTCCAACGGCGTACGCCGAACACCCCCGCACGGCTGACGCTACGCCCGGACGATCACCCCCGCCACGCGGACGCCGCCGACCGCCCTGAGGATGCCCCGTCCCGCGGACCATGACCGGACCGTGACAGGGCCATGACCTACGCATCGGGGGCATCCGGCATGCTGTGGGGCGGCAGCACGATGAACGACAACACACGAGCAACGACAACAAGGGGGGCTGCATCCATGATGCGGCGACAGATGAGGCTCGCGGCGGTCCTGGTCGTGGTGGTGCTCGCGCTCACCGGGTTCTCGACGTCCACCAGCGGTGGCAAGGGCAGCAGGAGCAAGGGCAGCAGTTCGGGCGGCGGCTGTTCCAACTCCAAGAAGAGCAACAGCGGTTACCGGGACAACGACTACAGCGACGACGACTACGACGACAACTCCTCGTCCGGCTCGTCCGGTTCCTCCTACGGAACCCCGACGCCCACCGCCTCCGACGGCCCCGCCGTCCGGGTGATCCGCTGCGCCCAGCCCCGCAAGGGCAAGCGCAAGGCGGTCACCGCGTCCGTCGTCGAACTGCGGTCGAACGGCATCCGCAGTTACGAGTACGAGGTCGACGTGACGTTCTACGACTCCCGCGGGAACGTCGTCGACACCGCCGAGACCACGACGACCCTCGACGCCGGCGACGTACGCAACCTGACCGTGCGGATGGACAGTCCCCGCCGGGTCTCCGAGGTCAAGCGGTGCGAGGTCACGGCCCAGCTGCTCTGACCCGAGAGGCAGCGGCAGAGGCAGAGCTCACCGCACTCTTGGCGCCCCGCCCCCGCCCCCCTCCCGCCGCCCCGCGAACAGCTGCGCCTGCCGCTTTGGCTCCAGGTTCCCCAGCGCGATCAGCGCGGGCGCCTGGGCCATGGCCTGCGAGCGGGCGGCCTCCTTCGCCGACCACACCGCCCGCACCGTGCCCTGCACCGCCTCGGTCGGGTACCCGGCGATCACGGCCGCCGCCCGCAGCGCGGCCGCCACCGCACCTCCGGGCTCCGTCACCTCGCTGACCAGCCCGATCGCGTACGCCCGCTCCGCACCGACCCGTTCCGCGGTGCCCATCAGGGCCATCCGGGCCGCCTCGCCGAACGGCATCCGCTGGGCCATCGCGATCGCCTCGTACGCCGAGACCATCCCGTACGTCGTATGCGGGTCGAAGAAGGTCGCCTCGCGCGAGGCGACGACGAACTCCACCTCGCCCAGCAGGTAGAACGCCCCGCCGCACGCCATCCCCTCCACGGCCGCGACCACCGGCTTCCACAGGTCGTTCGCCTTGGGCCCGATCCGCAGGAGGGGGTCGTCGATGGCGTACGGGGACGGGGGCTGCGGGACCGTCACGCCCCGGTCGATCCCGGTGCAGAAGGCGCGGGTGCCGGCCCCGGTGAGGACCGCGGCCCGCACCGACTCGTCGTACCGCAACTCCTGCCACAGCGAGGCGAGTTCCCCGGCCGTCTCCAGGTCGATGGCGTTGAGCTTCTCCGGCCGGTCCAGGACGACGAGGGCGACCCCCCGGTCCGCGTCCCGCTCGATGCGCAGGGCCACCGCTCACCGCTCCAGCAGCCAGCGTACGAGCGTGAGACCGTCGGGTCCCACCGGGCAGAACACCGCGCGCACCGGCGCCCCGATCCGCAGCCGCCCCGGGTCCACCGAATTCAGCGGCGCATCGGCGGAGGCGACGGCGTTCCCGGCCAGCCGGATGTGCGGGGCCTCCACCAGCTCCACCAACACGGCGTTGTACGGCGCCTGTTCGGCGTAGGCGGGGAGCAGTGGCGGGTGCGGGATCACGTACGACCAGAGCCGGCCGCGTCCGCTCATCGCCCGCCACTCGCTGTCGAAGGAGCCGCAGTGCGGGCAGCAGGGCCGCGGCGGGAAGCGCAGTGCGCCGCAGGCGGGGGCGGCGCAGGCCTGGACGCGCAGCTCGCCGCGGGCGGCGTACTCCCAGAAGGGCGCACCGTCCTCGTCGGCGACGGGAAGCAGCAGGGAATCGTTCACGCCCATCTCCTCAACTCCTCAGCAGTACGGCCGATGTCGGCACGCCCTCACCCGCCGTGACCAGGCAGGTCGCGGCGTCCGGCACCTGGGCGGTGGAGGTGCCGCGCAGTTGCTTGACGCCCTCGGTGATGAGGTTGAACCCGTGGACGTACGCCTCGCTCAGCCCGCCACCCCCCGTGTTGACCGGCAGCCGGCCCCCGCTCTCCAGCGCCCCGCCCTCGGTGAACGCGCCGCCCTCGCCGCGCCCGCAGAAGCCGTACCCCTCCAGGGAGAGCGGGACGAGCGGGGTGAACGCGTCGTAGATCTGGGCCACATCGACGTCGTCGGGCCCGAAGTCGGCCTGCTTCCAGAGCTGTCGGGCGGCTGTCCAGGCGGGGCCGGTGAGCGGGTCGTCGTTCCAGTAGTTGACCATCCCGTGGTGCTGGGCGGGCAGCCCCTGGGCGACGGAGTGGAGGTAGACGGGCCGCTGCCGACAGTCACGGGCACGCTCGGCGGAGACGAGGACACAGGCCAGCGCGCCGTCCGTTTCCAGGCAGTTGTCGAAGAGGCAGAGGGGCTCGCTGATCCAGCGGGAGTTCATGTACATCTCGCGGGTCAGCGGGCGGTCGTACATGATCGCGGCCGGATTCTGGTTGGCCCGGTTGCGGCAGGCGAGGGCGACGTTGAAGAGGTGGTCGCGGGTGGCCCCGTACTCGTGCATGTAGCGCCGGGCCAGCATCCCGATCTCGTCGGCGGGGCGCAGCAGCCCGTAGGGCCGGGTCCACTGCGCGGGGGTCGGCAGCTGCACGGCGGTGTTCTTCCACGGCCGGGGCCCGGACCCGCGTTTCCGGGACCGCCAGGCCACCCCGACGCTCGCCTGGCCGGTGGCGATGGCGCCGGCGAGATGGCCGAGGGTGGCACAGGAGCCACCGCCCCCGTACCCCACCTTGGAGAAGAAGGTGACGTCCCCGGCGCCGATCGCCTTGGCGACCTCCACCTCGTCGGTCTCCTCCATCGTGTACGAGGCGAAGCCGTCGACCTCCGAGGGGGCGATGCCCGCGTCGTCGAGGGCGGCCAGGATCGCCCGGCAGGCGAGGGTCTTCTCGGACTCCGGGAGCCGTTTCGCGAACGTCGTCTGCCCGATCCCGGCTATCGCCGTCGCGTCCTTGAGCGTCGCCATCCGCCAACCTCCCGCACCGTCAACCCTCCTGACAGCGGCAGAGGCTACCGCTAATCTGACGGATAGTCAGCTACTGCGACGGCGGTGACGGCGGCGGGAGGGCGCGCGATGCGAGGCGACGAGGAGTGGGGCGGCATCCCGGGGCTGGTACGGGAGGCGGCGCGGCGGTACGGGCCGGCGGAGGCGGTGGTCGAGGGCCGCACCCGCCTGACGTACGCCGGGCTCGGCGACCGGGTGGAGCGCGCCGCCGCCGCGTGCGTGGCCGCCGGGGTGGAGCCGGGTGACCGGGTCGCGATCTGGGCCCCGAACACCCTGGACTGGATCGTCTCCGCGCTCGGGGCGGTGAGCGCGGGTGCGGTGCTGGTGCCCCTGAACACCCGCTTCAAGGGGACGGAGGCGGCCCACATCCTGCGCCGCAGCCGGGCCAGGCTGCTCTTCGTCACCGGCACGTTCCTGGGGACCTCGTACGTGGCGTCCCTGCGCCGGTCGGAGGTGGAGCTGCCGGACCTGGAGCGGGTGGTGGTGCTGGCGGACACGGCCCCCGAGGACCACACGAGCTGGCCGGAGTTCCTGGCGGCCGGGGAGCGGGTGCCGTCCTCCGCCGTGGGGGAACGGGCGGCCGCCATCCGCCCCTCGGACCCCTCCGACATCGTCTACACCTCGGGCACCACGGGCGCCCCCAAGGGTGCGGTGATCACGCATGCGCAGACGCTGCGCGCGTACGAGATCTGGAGCGAGCTGGCGGGCCTGCGCGAAGGCGACCGCTACCTCATCGTCAACCCCTTCTTCCACACCTTCGGCTACAAGGCGGGGATCATCGCCTGCCTGATGCGGGGGGCCACGATGGTCCCGCAGCCGGTGTTCAACGTGGACACGGTGCTGGCGAACATCGCGGCGGAACGTATCTCCGTCCTGCCGGGCCCGCCCACCCTCCACCAGTCCCTCCTGGACCACCCGGCCCGCGACGCCCACGACCTCTCCGCCCTGCGCCTGGTGGTGACGGGCGCCGCGGTGGTCCCCCCGCGCCTGGTGGAACGCCTGCGCGAAGAACTCGGCATCGCCACGGTCCTCACGGCGTACGGCCTCTCCGAGGCGAGCGGCATCGTCACGATGTGCCGCCGGGGCGACGCGCCGGAGACCGTGGCCACCACGTCCGGCCGCGCGATCCCCGGCACCGAGGTCCGCGTCCTGGGCGGCCCCGGGGAGCCCGGAGAGATCCAGGTCCGGGGCTTCAACGTGATGAGCGGCTACTTCGAGGACCCGGAGACCACGGCCGACGCGCTGACCCCGGACGGCTGGCTGCGCACCGGCGACATGGGCGTCCTGGACGAGGCGGGCAACCTGCGGATCACGGACCGGATCAAGGACATGTTCATCGTGGGCGGCTTCAACGCCTACCCGGCCGAGATCGAGCGGCTCCTCGGCCTCCACCCGGACATCGCCGACGTGGCGGTCGTCGGCGTCCCCGACCCCCGGCTCGGCGAGGTCGGCAAGGCGTACGCGGTCCGCCGCCGGGGCGCCACGGTGACGGCGGACGACCTGATCGCCTGGTCCCGCCGCGAGATGGCGAACTTCAAGGTGCCGAGGGCGGTGGAGTTCGTCCCGGAGCTCCCGCGCAACGCGAGCGGCAAGGTGGTGAAGGGGGAGCTGCGGGGGCGGGGGTAGCGCATGTCCGTTCGGCCTCACCGGATGGGGTGAGCGGGTTGGGGCCGACCCCGCCTCCGGCGGTGTGGTCGTAAGCATGGCAACCAGGAAGGCGCCTTCAGCGCGTATGCCACGCGGGCCGTAGAGCGTCAGCGTGAGCACGACCGGCTGGGGGAGCTGGTGGAGCGCCTGGAGGGTGAGTACGGCCCCGTCACCGACGCGGACCTGGCCGCCGCCGAGGCCGAGCGGCGTGAGATCGAGCAGTGGTTCGCGGACCGGTCGGCCGACCGGGCGCCTACCGGGGCCGGGCGCCGGAATGCGGCGGCTGCCTGATGCCGGAGATCTCGTACGTACTGGACTGTGGGGCCCTCTCGCAGGCGGTCCTCGGCAAGCCGGAGATGAAGAGCCGCCTCAAGGACGCCCACCGGGCGGGTATCCGTGCGGTGACCAGCTCGACGACCCTGGTCGAGGCCCATCACAGCAGGATCCGGCGCCCGGTGTGGGACGGGGCGATGTCCGGTGTGGTCGTCGAACCCGTCACCAAGGGGATCGCGGAGGAGGCGATTCTGCTCCTGCGGGAGACCGGCCTGCATGGCCACAAGTACGCCATGGACGCGATCCTTGCCGCGATCGCGAACCGGCAGCGGGGTCCCGCCGTCGTCTTCACCTCCGACGTGGACGACCTGACCAAGCTCTGCGCCCCTCGGGTGCAGGTCCGCGCCCTGTAACCCCTCCCACACGCCCGAAGGGCCCGAGCCCATCCCCAGGCCCGGGCCCCTCTGCGTACGACGGCCGCGACGGCTCCCCCTCCACGCCGCCGCGGCCGCTCCCCCGTACGTACCCCCCGTATCCCCGTCGGGAAGGTCTACTTGACGGGCTCGCTCGTGGCGTGGGCGTCGCCCAGCTTGCCCACCGGCTCGCCCGTGGCGTGCGCGTCGCCGAGCTTCGTCACCGGCTTGGACGTGGCGTGCGCGTCCTGCGTGGTGATGTCCTCGCCCGTGGCGTGGGCGTCGTTCGGCTTGAGGGTGTCCTTGTTGGCGGCCATGTCAGTCAACTCCTGAAGATGGTGACGTGATGATCGGGCGGAGCCTGCCCGGCTGTTCCCCCGTGGACTGCCGGGCAGGCCCTCCAGGGCCGTTCACCATAGTGGTGAGGCCGCGAGCCGATCCGTCTGCCCCCCGACGCGACGGATCGATGAGTCAGAGACTGTCGGTCGGCGATAAACGAATGATGAACGCGGTCCGTGGCGCGGCCCGTGGCGTCAGCTCACACCCGCCGGGTGCAGCAGGGCGCGTACCGACGCCGCCTCGGGCGAGCACAGTTCCTCGAAGATGGCCAGCGCCTCGCTCCAGCAGACCTGGGCCCGGTCCCGCTGCCCTATGGCCGTCAGACCGCGGCCGAGCACGGCCAGGACGTTGGCGCGGCGCCAGTCCCCGCCGATGCCGCGGAGCACGGCCAGCGCCTGCTCCGCGTGGGCCGCGGCCTGGGCCCCGTCCTGCTCGGCGAGGTGGAGCTCCGCCAGCCGGAACAGCGTCATCCCGTGCCAGAGCTGCTGCCGGCTCTCCCGGAAGATCTGGAGCGCCTCCAGGAGGGCGTCGCGGGCCCGGGGCGTCTGCTCGCTGCCGATGAGGGCCAGCCCCAGGGCGTACTTCCCGTTGGCCAGCCGCAGCGCCAGGTCGGTGGCGTCGCCCTCGTAGATGGCGACCCCCTGCTGGGCGAGGTGCACCGCGCTGATGGTCCGGCCGGTGGCCAGGTGCACCCGGGAGAGGTTGCACAGGGCGGCCGCCTCCCCGGGCTTGTTCCCGTCGGCGCGGAAAGCGGCCATGGCCTCGGTCAGATGGGCCTCGGCATCCTCGTGCCGGTTCTCGTACAGGGCGATGATGCCCCGCTGGTTGGGGGCTTGGCCCAGCGAGACCGGGTCCTGGGCCAGCTGGCCGAGGGCCAAGGCCCGGCTGGCCTCCTCGTCGGCCTCGGCGAACCGCCCCGAGACGCTGTGCACGTGCGACAGCATCGTGCGCGCCCTGGCCTCGGCCTGCGCCTCGCCGGCGGCGCAGGCGGCGTCGCTCACGGCCTTGGCGGCGGTGGCGAACTGATGCGAGTTCGCACCGGACTCCCCGAGGTCGACCACGGCCATGAGGAGGTCCGACGCGCGCTTGGGCATCCCGATGGCGGCCGACTGGCGGGCGCAGGCCAGAAGTCCGCTCGACTCCGTGAACAGCCAGTCGAGAGCGGTCTCCCGGACCGGGAACGTCAGACCCGGGTACTCGGTCCTGGTGAAGTGGTCCAGGACCCGTTCCCCCGGCCGCTCCAGCGCGTACACCCCGGCCGCCGTCGCCAGGTAGAAGTCCAGCAGCCGCGACAGTGCCAGCTCCCGTTCCCCCGGCGGCTGTTCGTCGCGTTCCGCGCAGGAACGGGCGTAGAGGCGTACGAGGTCGTGGTAGCGGTAGCGGCCCGGCGCGGCCGACTCCAGGAGGGAGGTGTCGACCAGGGCCTCCAGGAGGTCCTCCGCCGTGTGCGGCTCCAGGTTCAGCAGGGCCGCTGCCGCCGCCAGGGAGATGTCGGGGCCGTCCGCGAGCCCCAGGAGGCGGAAGGCACGGGCCTGGGCCGGTTCCAGCTGGCCGTAGCCGAGTTCGAAGGTGGCCTTCACCGCGAGGTCCCCCGCCTGGAGCTCGTCGAGGCGACGGCGCTCGTCGGCCAGCTTGGCGGCGAGGACGGAGACCGTCCAGGTGCGGCGGGAGGCCAGCCGGGAGGCGGCGATGCGGATGGCGAGAGGGAGGAAACCGCAGGCGGCGACCACATCGAGGGCCGCCTCCCGCTCCGCGCCGACCCGCTCCGCCCCCACGATCCGGGTGAAGAGCTGGAGCGCCTCGTCCGGCGACATCACGTCCAGGTCCACCAGATGCGCCCCGGCCAGGTCGACCATCCGCACCCGGCTCGTCACCAGGGCCGCGCACCCCGGCGTACCGGGCAGCAGCGGGCGGATCTGGGCCGCGTCGTGGGCGTTGTCCAGCAGGACCAGGACGCGGCGGCCGTCCAGCGTCGAGCGGTAGAGCGCGGCCCGCTCGTCCAGGGTGTCGGGGATGGCCGGATCCGCGGTGCCGAGCGCCCGCAGGAACGAGCCGAGGACCGTCTCCGGCTCGGCCGCCCGCGCGCCCGCGCCCTGGAGGTCGACGTAGAGCTGACCGTCGGGGAAGTGCGGGCGGGCCTGGTGCGCCACATGGACGGCCAGCGTGGTCTTGCCGACCCCGCCGATCCCGGCCAGCGCGGAGACCGCCATCACCGAACCCTCGGCGGTGGCCAGTCGGGCGCCCAGGTCCCGTACGAAGGAGTCCCGCCCGGTGAAGTCGGGCACGGTCGCCGGAAGCTGCGCCGGCTTCACGGGCGCCGCCGCCGGGGCCGGCTCGTCCGACGGGCGGGCCAGCTCCTCGTCGGCCCGCAGGATGCGCTGCTGGAGCTGGGCCAGTTCGGGGCGCGGGTCGACGCCCAGCTCCTCGGCGAGCAGGCGGCGGGTGTCCGCGTACACCGCCAGCGCCTCCGCCTGCCGGCCGCTGCGGTAGAGCGCCACCATCAGCAGCTCGCGCAGGCGCTCGCGCAGCGGGTGGGCGGCGGTGAGCGCGGTCAGCTCGGAGACGGCCTCCGCATGGCAGCCGACCTCCAGGTCCAGGTCGAGCCGGGCCTCGGTGAGCTGGAGGCGCCACTCCTCCAGCCGGGTGCGCTGGTTCTCCGCGTACGGCCCGGGCACGGAGGCCAGCGCCTCCCCGTCCCACAGCCCCAGTACCTTGTTGATCAGCGTGCGGGCCTGGCAGCGGTCACCGCTCGCGCGGGCCTTCTCCGCCTCGGCGGCCAGGTCCTGCGCCAGGGTCAGGTCGAGCGCGCCCCGGCCGATCCGGAGCGCGTACCCGCCGGCCTCGGTCACCAGGGTGTCCTGGCCCAGGACCTTGCGGAGCCGGGAGGCGTACGTCCGGATCGTGGCCAGTGCCTGCGAGGGCGGGTCCTCGCCCCAGAACGCGTCGATCAGCTCGCCCGCCGTGGCCGTCCGGCCCTCGCGCAGGAGCAGGGCGGCGAGCAACGCGCGCTGCTGGGGGGAGCCGGAGGGGAGCGCCTCGGCCCCGCGCCATGCCCGTACGGGGCCCAGGACGGTGAACCTGAGGGAGTCGGCGGCCCCCGGTTCCTCCGGAGCGCGCTGCTCCGGTACGCGCACGCGTGGCCCGTGATCACGGTCCATTGATGCCCCCTGTCCTGCTCGCCTGCCGGCCCGGCTCGTTGGCGGATCCTGCCGGTGGTGCCCGTCTCCGAAGGTCCGCCCGCTCCCAGCCGGTTGTCCGTCCGTGCGTCGAGGTGCGGTGTACATCCGGATTGCTCGGTACCGCTGGTATCGCGCTCAACAGTCTGCCTTGTCGCGGGCGGGCGCGTCAGCAGTGGGTGACGCTCTGCACAAGCCCTCGACAACGATTTGGGAACCGTGCGGGGGTGCCGCGCTCCGTGCCGATGCGCGCACATCAGCTGACGGTTCGTCAGATCGACGCTACCGTGGGACGCATGGAGACCTTCCCGAAGATCATCTCGGTGGACGACCACACGGTGGAGCCCGCTCATGTCTGGCGGGACCGGCTCCCGTCCAGGTACGCCGACTCAGGGCCGCGCATCGTCCGCGCACCCCTGAAGGAAATGACCTTCATGGGCGGAAAGTTCGCGCCCGTGATGGGGGCCAGGGGTGACGAGGGCCCGGTCGGCGACTGGTGGGTCTACGAGGACCTCCACCGGCCGCTCACCCGGCTGGACACCGCCGTGGGCTACGACAGGGACGAGATCAAGCTGGAGATCATCACCTACGAGCAGATGCGTCCTGGTTCCTTCTCGGTCCCCGACCGGCTCGCCGACATGGACGTCAACCACGTCCAGTCCGCCCTCTGCTTCCCGACCTTCCCGCGCTTCTGCGGCCAGACGTTCACCGAGGCGAGCGACCGCGAGCTGGGGCTCCTCGGGGTGCGCGCGTACAACGACTGGATGGTGGAGGAGTGGTGCGGCCCCGAGGCGCACGGCCGCCTCATCCCGCTCACCCTCGTCCCGCTCTGGGACGCGGAGCTCGCCGCCGCGGAGGTCCGGCGCAACGCGGCCCGGGGCGTGCGCGCGGTCGCGTTCTCCGAGATACCTCCCCATCTCGGGCTTCCGTCCATACATACGGACGACTGGGATCCGTTCCTCGCGGCCTGCGACGAGACCGGGACCGTCATCGCCATGCACATCGGCTCCTCGTCGAAGATGCCCTCCACCTCCGCCGACGCCCCGCCCGCGGTCGGCTCCACCATCACCTTCGCCAACTGCTGCTTCTCGATGGTCGACTGGCTGATGAGCGGCAAGTTCGAGCGCTTCCCGAACCTGAGGATCATGTACGCGGAGGGCCAGATCGGCTGGATCCCGTACATCCTGGAACGCGCCGACATCGTCTGGGAGGAGAACCGCGCCTGGGGCGGCGTCGCCGACAAGGTGCACCGCCCGCCGTCCGAGCTGTTCGCGGACCACGTCCACGGCTGCTTCTTCGACGACGCCTTCGGGCTGAGGAACCTGGACGCGATCGGCGTCGGGAACGTCCTGTACGAGACGGACTACCCGCACTCCGACTCCACCTGGCCCAAGTCACGCGAGGTCGGCGAGGCGCAGATGGGCCACCTCGCCCCGGACGTCGTGGACCGGATCGTCCGCGGCAACGCGATCGACCTGCTGGGGCTGACGGAGGACGGGCTCTGGGCGGGGGCGTAGAAGGGTACGTGTGTACGGGGAGGGGATGGCGCCCCTCCCCGTACCCGCACGTACGCCGGGCCGTCAGGCCTTGGCCACCGGCTCCTGGAGCTCCGTCACCCACCGGCTCCGGTCCGCCGGGCACTCCAGGTTGACCTCGCGGGCGTACCCCGTGGAGCGGTAGCCGTTCGCGTCGAGCCAGCGGGCGAGGGTCTGCGCGGCCGGCAGCACGTCGTCCATCGCGCCCCGGTGCACGATCGTCGCCGCCTCGAACGGGGGCAGCTCCACGACCCGTACCCCGGTCCCGGCGACCGGGCCCACCGGGGCCGACACCGTCACCCCCGCGTGCACGACGATCGCGCCGCCGCCCTCGGGGGCGTCCTCGTAGCGGGCGATCCCGGGTCCGGTGGGCCGGACACCGGCGCTCTCCAGGAGCGGGAAGAGCTCCTCGTACAGCGGACCGATCACCGGCCCGATGTCCTGCGGCTCGTAGCTCGCGGCGGTCCCCGTCAGCTCGGCCACCCGGACCACCGGAACGGTCTTGATCACGACGTCGTCGGCAGGCATGTGCCCCTCGCTCTCGATCGACCGGAGCCTCGCCTCGACCTGGGCCAGCCGCGCCGTCGCGGCCGCCACCGCCTCCGCCAGCTCCGACCGGCGCAGCCGCAGCATCCCGCGCAGCTCCTCCGGGCCCACCCGCTCGTCCAGGACGTCCCGCACCTGCTGGAGCGTGAAGCCGAGGTCCTTGAGCGCGATGATCCGGTTGAGCCGGGCGAGCTGCGCGGCGCCGTAGAAGCGGTAGCCGGTGGCGGGGTCGGTACGGTCCGGGCGCAGCAGCCCGATGGCGTCGTAGTGACGCAGCATCCGGCGCGACACCCGCCCGTACCGGGCGAAGTCTCCGATGGTGAACATGATGGCTCCCACTGCACGGCTTCACACGGGGTGAAGGTCAAGCGGCCGCCGGGCGCGGACCTCGGGCGTATACAGGCAGGAGCCCCGTTCCCCCGCCGAAGCGGGGGAGCGGGGCTCCTTGGGTACTGCTATGTACGGCCGCGATCGGCCGACCCGGGCAACTAGGCCGGGGTGACGTTCTCAGCCTGCGGACCCTTGGGTCCCTGAGTGACGTCGAAGTTCACGACCTGGTTCTCCTCGAGGGAGCGGAACCCGGACGCGTTGATCGCGGAGTAGTGAACGAAGACATCCGGGCCGCCGCCGTCCTGGGCGATGAAGCCGAAGCCCTTTTCAGCGTTGAACCACTTGACGGTTCCGGTAGCCATAAGCCCTCCTTGGGCCAAAGGGTTGCCCTGCTCCAGAACCTGCAAACAAGTCTGAAAACTACAAAAGCCTGCGGGTTACATGCTCCGCAGGCTCTGTACTGCAAGGGAAACCAAACTGCAACTTGCGATCGAGCCTAGCACGCAGTCTCCGGAGAGCGGTAGAGGGAAAGATCACTTCGCCCGAACGTTTGATTGCCCCGCCGCGGGAGCATCCGGGGGGAGCACCGGAGAGCACCGGAGAGCACCGGAGAGCACCGCGGGCGCCCCGGTGGTGCCGGTCACCGGAGGCGGGTCTAGCCTCGCGATGTGGACAATTCAACCGTCTCAGCCAGTGACGCCCCGGCCGGTGTAAGCGCCGACCGTCGCAGCCGGCCCCGCGTCGGCCACATCCAGTTCCTGAACTGCCTGCCGCTCTACTGGGGCCTGGCGCGTACGGGGACCCTGCTCGACCTGGAGCTCTCGAAGGACACCCCGGAGAGGCTCAGCGAGCAGCTGGTCAGGGGGGACCTGGACATCGGCCCGGTCACCCTCGTGGAGTACCTGCGCAACGCCGACGACCTGGTCGCCTTCCCGGACATCGCGGTCGGCTGCGACGGGCCCGTGATGTCCTGCGTGATCGTCTCCCAGCTCCCGCTGGAGCAGCTCGACCGGGCCCGGGTCGCGCTCGGTTCCACCTCGCGCACCTCCGTACGCCTGGCCCAGCTGCTGCTCGCCGAGCGGTACGGGGTCCGGCCCGACTACTACACCTGCCCGCCCGACCTCGGGCTGATGATGCGGGAGGCGGACGCGGCGGTGCTGATCGGCGACGCCGCCCTGCGCGCCAACCTGCACGACGCCCCTCGTCTCGGGCTCCAGGTCCACGACCTGGGCCGGATGTGGAAGGAGTGGACGGGGCTGCCGTTCGTCTTCGCCGTCTGGGCGGCCCGCAAGGACTTCCTGGCCGCCCACCCCGAGACGGCGGCCAAGGTGCACCAGGCGTTCCTCGCCTCCCGGGACCTCTCCCTGGAGGAGGTCGCCAAGGTGGCGGAGCAGGCGGCCCGCTGGGAGGCCTTCGACGCGGAGGTGCTGGAGCGGTACTTCACGACCCTGGACTTCCGCTTCGGCCCGGACCAGCTGGCCGGCGTCCGCGAGTTCGCCCGCCGGACCGGGGCGGACACCGGGTACCCGGCGGATGTGCGGGTGGAGCTGCTCGGCGGCTGAGCGGTTGAGCCTTCGAACCTTCGAGCCGTTCGGCCGGGGAACGGGGCGAATTCCCTTTCCCGTTCCCGGACAAGGGAATTGGGTAAGGGGCGGCCGAACAACGCGTTTACGCCTTTCCCCGGGGCGAAAAGATCCCCTCCTGCCCTGAGAAGGGGGAATGGTCCGGCCGTTTCGCGGTGACCGCGCCGGTGGCGCCCCCTAGGCTTCGGTCCGAGTCCGGACCGACCGCAGGGCTCTCAGCCACAGGTTCATCAGCCGCAGGTTCACAGGGTTCACAGGGGGAGGCCATATGCGGCCGCTGGAAGCGGGCGAACCGCACACCATCGGTTCCTACCGGCTGCTCGGCAGACTCGGTGCGGGCGGCATGGGCCGGGTCTATCTCGGGCGCAGCGCCGGCGGCCGCACGGTCGCGGTGAAAGTGGTCCACCCGCACTTCGCCCTGGACGAGCAGTTCCGCGCCCGGTTCCGGCGCGAGGTTGAGGCCGCGCGGCGCATCGGCGCGCAGTGGACCGCCCCCGTCCTGGACGCCGACCCGGACGCCCCGGTGCCGTGGGTCGCCACCGGTTACGTCGCCGGGCCGCCGCTCTCCCAGGCGATCACCGAGCACGGCCCGCTGCCCGAGCACGCGGTACGCACCCTGGGCGCCGGGCTCGCCGAGGCCCTCCACGTCGTCCACGGCCAGGGCATCGTCCACCGCGATGTGAAGCCCTCCAACGTGCTGCTCGCCCTGGACGGCCCCCGCCTCATCGACTTCGGCATCGCACGGGCCCTCGGCGCGACCGTCTCGCTCACCTCCACCGGCGTCTCCGTCGGCTCGCCCGGCTACATGGCGCCCGAGCAGATCCGCGGCCGGGACATCTCCGGTGCGGCGGACGTCTTCTCGCTGGGCGCGGTCCTGGCGTACGCGGCGACCGGCGCCGCCCCCTTCTCCGGCGACTCCTCCGCCGTACTCCTCTACAAGGTGGTGCACGAGGAGCCCGAACTGGGCGACCTGGAGGGTGAGCTGCGCGAGGTGGTCGCCGGGTGCCTGGCCAAGGACCCGGACGCGCGGCCCGTCCCGGCCGACCTCGCCCGCACCCTCGCTCCGGGCGGGGCCGCGGCGATGGTTGCGGCGGGGTGGCTGCCGGGCCGGCTGGTGGGGGAGGTCAGCCGCTCGGCGGTGGCGCTGCTGGACCTGGAACCGCAGGACGCGCCGGCAGCGGCCTCGGGCCCGGTGCCGTTCAGCAGTGCGTCGCTGGGGGCGGGGTTCGGGGCGGGCGCCGACGCGCACGAGGGCCCGGGCGCCGATTCCCGTAGGGGCTCCGACGGCTCCCCGGGCGCCGAATCCGGCCTCATCGGGGTCTTCGGCCCGCCCCTCGTCCACGTACCGGACAGCCCTCCGGGCACCCCGCCCCCGCCCACCACACCCCCCGGCGGCTTCCCCGGGCAGCGGGCCCACGCCCCCCGGTTCTCCGTCACCGTCAGCGCCGACTCGCAGACGGGCACGGACACGAGCACGGGCGCCGGGGCGCGCCGGAGCCGCCGGGTGAGCTGCACCGCGGCGCTGGCCGTGGCGGGCTCGTTCGTGGTCGTCGCCCTGGGCTCGGGCCTGCTCGACGGCTTCTTCCCGGGCGGCGACACCGACCGGCGCAAGGAGAACGACTCGGCGGCCGCCCGCCCGTCCCCCACCGCCACGGCCACCGCGTCCGAGGAACCGGGCGCCTCGGCCTCCGCGGCACCCACCGATGCGGGCGAGGCCCCGGTGAGCGAGGTACCGAAGGCGTTCGTCGGCACCTGGGAGGGCCCGCTCACCGAGCGGACGACCGGGCAGCCGCACGGCACCCTCACCGCGGCCTTCGCCGAGGGGGAGAAGGGCACCCGGGTCGTCCGGATGTCCACCACGATCACCCAGCTCGGCCTCACCGTCACCTGCAACAGCGTCGGCACCCTCACCTCCGGCACCGCGAAGGAGCTCGAGGTCCGCGAGCGCACCGACCCGGACCGCCCCAGCACCCCGGGCCTGTGCACCACCACCGAGGCCGACCTGGTCTTCCGCCTCGCCGCCGACGGAACGCTCGGCTACCGGTCGAAGGAGCGCGGGGCGGGCCTCCCGTACGGGACTCTCACCCGGTCCGGCGGCTGACGGCGCACGGGGCTGGCGTACGCTGGATCGGTCCGAGGATCCTCAGAAAACCGCCGAAAGGTGACAGCCCGGTGACCGAGAAGGCCGATCTCCAGCCCGTCCTCGACCGAGCCGCCGAGGGCGGTCGGATCACCCCGGAGGAGGCGCTCGACCTCTACCGCTCGGCGCCACTGCACGCGCTGGGGGCGGCCGCCGACGCCGTACGCCGACGCCGTTACGCCGGTACGGAGCACATCGCGACGTACATCATCGAGCGCAACATCAACTACACCAACGTGTGTGTGACGGCCTGCAAGTTCTGCGCCTTCTACGCGCCCCCCAAGGACAAGGCCAAGGGCTGGACCCGGGACATCGAGGACATCCTGCGCCGCTGCGCGGAGACCGTCGAGCTCGGCGGCACCCAGATCATGTTCCAGGGCGGCCACCACCCGGACTTCGGTGTGGAGTACTACGAGGAGCACTTCTCCGCGATCAAGAAGGCGTACCCGCAGCTGGTCATCCACTCGCTGGGCGCCTCCGAGATCGAGCACATGGCCAAGATCTCCAAGGTCTCCGCCGAGGAGGCCATCAGCCGCATCCACGCCGCCGGTCTCGACTCCTTCGCGGGCGCCGGTGCCGAGCTGCTGCCCGCCCGGCCGCGCAACGCCATCGCCCCGCTCAAGGAGTCGGGCGAGCGGTGGCTGGAGATCATGGAGATCGCGCACGGCCTCGGTGTCGAGTCCACCTCCACCATGCTGATGGGCACGGGCGAGACCAACGCCGAGCGCATCGAGCACCTGCGGATGATCCGGGACGTCCAGGACCGTACGGGCGGCTTCCGCGCCTTCATCCCGTACACCTACCAGCCGGAGAACAACAAGCTGAAGGGCCGCACGCAGGCCACGCTCTTCGAGTACCTGCGGATGATCTCCATCGCCCGGCTCTTCCTCGACAACGTGGCCCACATCCAGGGCTCCTGGCTGACCACCGGCAAGGAGGTCGGCCAGCTGTCGCTGCACTACGGCGCCGACGACCTCGGCTCGATCATGCTGGAGGAGAACGTCGTCTCCTCGGCCGGGGCCAAGCACCGCTCCAACCGGCTGGAGATCATCGACCTGATCCGCAAGGCGGACCGGGTCCCGGCGCAGCGCGCCACCACGTACGAGCACCTCGTCGTGCACGACGACCCGGCGAACGACCCGGTCGACGAGCGCGTGGTCTCGCACATCTCGTCCACCGCGATCGAGGGCGGCACGGCCCACCCGGAGCTCAAGCTCCTCAACGCCAACTAGTGCGCCCGTGCTGACGGTTCACGCCGCGCCGCTGGTCCTCCCGGTCGGTGCGGCGGCTGTCGTGGCGGGTGCGGTGGCCGTGGACGGCGACCGGATCGCCGCCATCGGGCCGTACGAGGACGTCGTCGCCGCGCACCCCGCGGCCCGGGTCCGCCGCTGGCCCGGGCTCCTCACCCCCGGACTCCGCCAGGACCGGGCCCGGGAGCTGCTCACCCGCTGCTACCACCCGGACCCGCGCGAGGCCGACGAGTTGGGTGAACGTCCGCTCCGGGGGGAGGCGTTCGAGCGGCTCGCGGCGACCATGGACACGGCCCGGCGGGCAGGCAGCGTGCGGCGCGGGCTCCAGCGGATGCTGCGGCACGGGACCACGCATGTGGTGGGCCCGTTCGGGGCGGACGAGCCGGCGCTGCGCATGGCCGTCTCCCGGTCCGGGCTGCTCCAGGTCCCGGGTGCCGGGGGCCCCGCCGGACCTCCGGACCTGGACCCCTTCGCGGCCGGCGGCGACCTGGCCGCCACCGCCCACGGCCCGCTGACCGTCGGCGGCCGCGCGGACTTCGCCGTCTTCGACGTGGCCGAGGAGGCGGCGCTGCGCGCGGGCGGGGCGAGGCTCTGCGTTGCGACGGTGCTCGCGGGGCGGCTCGTCCACCGCGCCCGCTGAAACCGAGTCCTTGAAGGGCCCACGGCACCTTCGGCCCGCCCAGGTAGCGCCCCCTGGCGTCGTAGGGCCAGGCGTTCGCGACGCACCCCTTCAGCCCGACTATCTGCTGCATCATCGCGGGCGCGGGGCGTCCCTTCCCCGGGCAGGTCTCGTGGCCGCGCCCCAGCCAGTGGCCGACCTCGTGGTTGATGATCAGGGCCCGGTACTCGGCGACCGGCCCGTCGAACTGGGGTGAACCCAGCTGCCAGCGCTTCAGGTGGACCATGACCTGTTCGCCGCCCCGGCAGTTGACCTCGCCGCGGGTCTTCAGCCCGTAGGCGCCGCAGAGCCGGTCCGTGGTCGCCGGGGTGCCTATCTTCACCACCAACTCGGCCGACTTGTCAGCGACTTGGCGGAACGAGCGCTCGCCGCCGTGGCTCCAGCCGCGTGGGTCTGCCAGGATCGCCGCGATGTCCTCGGCGGCCCGGTCGGGGTCGACGCCGCTGCCGTCCTCCACCTCGACCCGGTAGGGCTCGCCCTGGCCGGACTTCGTGACGCCCGCGCGGGCGACGGTAAAGGTGCCGGGGCCGGAGGCGGGCACGTCGGAGGCCCGGGGAGGAGGGTCGCCGTCGGCCGGCGGCGAGGGGGTGGGCGAGGGCGGCGACCAGAGCGGGAACGAGGACGAGGGCGTGGGGGAGGGCGTGGCCGTGGGCGGCGACGAGGGTGCGGGTATCGGCATGCCGGTTACGGGCTCCGTCGGGTCGGGGGAGGCGGAGGAAGGGGCGGGCGTGGGCCGGTTGGTGGAGGGGCCGGGGGCGGGGCGGCGGGTTCGGTGCCGGGTGTCTGCCGCAGCAAGGGTCCCAGCAGGGAGAGGCCCAGCGTCACGGCGGAGTACGAATCCGGTGCCTCGCGGAACGCCTGTGCTGGGAGAACCGCCGGCCGCGATGTGCTGAATCATCGGCGGTGCCTGTGTGGGCGACCGGTTCCTGAACCCTTCGTACGTACCCGTACGTCCTCTCCCGGCTTGTCCGCAAGCCCGGTGGACTGCCCTGCGCGGGCCGCCCCCACCGATTCCTGCGGGCGGGCTGCTTGAATGGACGGGTGACCCGAGCCTCCCTGGACAAGCAGCCGCACGAAGTCGCCTCGATGTTCGACGGTGTGGCGGCCAACTACGACCTGACCAACGACGTGATCTCGCTGGGCCAGGCCCGGCTGTGGCGCAAGGCGGTCGCGGCGGCGGTCGACGCCCGCCCCGCGCAGAAGATCCTCGACCTGGCGGCGGGCACCGCGACGTCCTCGCAGCCCTTCGCCCAGGCCGGTGCCTATGTGGTGCCGTGCGACTTCTCGCTCGGCATGCTGAAGGTCGGCAAGCAGCGCCACCCGTGGATGCCGTTCACGGCGGGCGACGGCATGAAGCTGCCGTTCAAGGACGAGGTCTTCGACACCGTCACGATCTCCTTCGGGCTGCGCAACATCCAGGACACCGAGACCGCGCTGCGCGAGCTGTACCGGGTGACGAAGCCGGGCGGCCGGGTCGTGATCTGCGAGTTCTCGCAGCCGACGTGGACCCCGTTCCGCACGGTCTACACGGAGTACCTGATGCGCGCGATCCCGCCGGCCGCCCGGGCGGTCTCCTCCAACCCGGACGCGTACGTCTATCTCGCCGAGTCCATCCGCGCCTGGCCCGACCAGCCCGGCCTCGCCGCACTCCTTCAGAGGGCGGGCTGGTCGAAGGTGGCGTGGCGCAATCTCACCGGCGGCGTGGTGGCCCTGCACCGGGCCACCCGCGCCTGAGTTCTTTCGGACGCTAGAGCTCCAGCCGGTAGCAGTACCCCTCCTGTCCGGGGCGCGGGGTGGTGAAGGTCTCCGCGTGCCGCATCCCGAGCCGCTCCGCCACCGCGATGGATCTGGCGTTACGGGGGTCGATCATCGCGACGACGTCCGGCACCGCCGCCGCCCGCAGCCGCTCCAGCGTGGTGCGGGCGGCGGCGGTGGCGTACCCGCGCCCCCAGGCGGTGCGGCCCAGCCGCCAGCCGATCTCGATGGCGCCGACCGGACCGAAGTGCGTATGGGGCCACGGCTGCGCCCCGGTGAAGCCGAGCACCGTGTCGTCCTCGTCGGTGAGGGTCCACAGGCAGAAGCCGAGCTCCGCGTCGTGGCGCCGCTGGCGCGCGGTGAGTTCCTCGTAGACGGAGAACTCCGCGCTCCGGCCGCCGTGGAACTCCATCACCTCGGGGTCGTCGAAGACCCGGTACCAGATCAGGGCGTCCTCGTCGGTCGGGACGCGCAGACGTACCGCGGGGGCCGGGGCAGTGGGCGGAACAGGTGCTATCGACATGAGGGAGCCCTTCGGAGGGTTGTTCTGCAGGCCCCCATAGACTGCACGGGACATGTGCCGCGCGGCACGCGAATTCGAGTCTTCGGGAGATCCGACCGTGATCGAGCCCCTCTCCGAGCACAGCGCGGACGTGATCGTCGTCGGAGCGGGCCCAGCCGGCTCCACGACCGCGTACTACCTCGCCAAGGCCGGACTCGACGTCCTGCTGCTGGAAAAGACGGCGTTCCCCCGCGAGAAGGTCTGCGGCGACGGCCTCACGCCGCGCGCCACGAAGCAGCTCGTCTCCATGGGGATCGACATCTCCGAGGAGGCCGGCTGGCTCCGCAACAAGGGCCTGCGCATCATCGGCGGCGGCGTCCGGCTCCAGCTGGACTGGCCGGACCTCGCCTCCTACCCGGACTACGGACTGGTCCGTAAGCGCGACGACTTCGATGAGCAGCTCGCCCGGCAGGCGCAGAAGGCCGGCGCCCGGCTGTACGAGCGCTGCAACGTGGGCGCCCCGATCCGGGACGAACGCACCGGCCGCATCACCGGCGTCGAGGCGAAGGTCGGCGAGGAGAAGACCCCGCTCACCTTCCACGCCCCCCTCGTCGTCGCCGCCGACGGCAACTCCACCCGGCTCTCCCTCGCGATGGGCCTGCACCGCCGCGAGGACCGCCCGATGGGCGTCGCCGTCCGTACGTACTTCACCTCGCCCCGCCACGACGACGACTACCTGGAGTCCTGGCTGGAGCTCTGGGACAAGCGCGGCGCCCAGGACCGGCTGCTGCCCGGGTACGGCTGGATCTTCGGCATGGGCGACGGCACCTCCAACGTGGGGCTCGGCATCCTCAACTCCTCCTCCGCCTTCAAGGAGCTGGACTGGCGTGAGGTGCTCAAGGCCTGGTGCGCCTCGATGCCCGAGGAGTGGGGCTACACCCCGGAGAACATGACGATGCCCATCCGGGGCGCCGCTCTCCCCATGGCCTTCAACCGCCAGCCGCACTACACCAAGGGCCTCCTGCTCGTCGGCGACGCGGGCGGCATGGTCAACCCGTTCAACGGCGAAGGCATCGCGTACGCCATGGAGTCGGGCCAGATCGCGGCCGACGTCATCGTCCAGGCCCACGCCCGCGCCACCCCCGCCCAGCGCGAACTGGCCCTGAACAACTACCCGAAGGTGCTCAAGGAGACCTACGGCGGCTATTACACGATGGGCCGCGCCTTCGTGAAGCTGATCGGCAACCCGAAGGTCATGAAGGTCGCCACCCAGCGCGGCCTGACCCACCCGCTGCTGATGAAGTTCACCCTCAAGATGCTGGCCAACCTGACCGACCCGACGGGCGGCGACGCGATGGACCGCATCATCAACGGGCTGTCGAAGGTGGCCCCGAAGGCCTGAGGGGCGCTCCGAAGGGTGCAGCGGTGTGTGCCTCGCAGGTACACACCGCTGTTTCGGTACATGGGCCGACCGGAAAAGCACCACTTAAATATCAAATCCGCCGAAAACTGTGCTACTCGGCTCGGTAGCACACTGATTCGGCGGTGACCTCAGGAAGATCCGGGGCGTTGCCGACCTTGCTCGTCCTGTGCAGACGCACGTCCACCGCGAATTCACGCCCTGCGGATTCTGCGACGAGCTGCGGGCTCTTCGCGGTACTGCTGTCCGGGCCGTCCTTGACGATCTCCCAGCCGTCCTTGGGCAGCTCGCGGCGGAGTCGTTCCATACCCTTCCGCATGTCGTTGAAGGGAGTTTGATGGGCGCTCCATAAGTGACGAGCACGGAAGACCTTCTCGTCGGAGCCATGGTCCGTGCACGGCGATGTCATGGCGCCCGCCTCCGTAACTTTCCTTTGGCGGCGAGCATTTCGAGAATGCGGCTGGAAGTCTTTTCGACGTCCGCGCCCACAGCCTCACTGTTCCGTACCTGCGCCGCGGCCTCATTTCCGTTCGAGCACCCCGTGATCGACACGCTCATCACGAGCATGACACCAATCTTTGAAACTAGCCTAGTCAAGTTCTACCTTGTCGTATTGGCCGACGATGACGGCTGCCTGCTTGCGCATGCTGAGTGAGCCGTCATCGAAGAACCCCGTGTGGCCTCCGGAGTCGCTCTTCATGATTTTTCCGCCGGATCTCCCGTCGGTCGGGATCGTCAAGTTGTCGCCGAGTCCCATCAGCCGGCCACCTTGCCGTACCACCTGGTCGTCCCAGGGCCCGCCCACACGGCCGCCGCCTCCATCTTCGCCAGCCACCCCCTCATCGTCGGACCCGCCGTCACCTGGACCCTGCGCATGCCCTGGAAGGGGGACCGCCCGGCCGACCGTGACCAGCCCCCGGGCCTCGCGTTCCACGTCCTGGGCGATGACCGGCGCCTGACGACGCACTTCCGCGTCGTGCTCTGACCTGGGTACCGGGACCGCGGGGTTCCCCGGGGCTGCCACCGCCCCGGGCTGCCGTGACCCGGGCCAGGTACTGCCCCAGGGCGGCGGCGACCCGAGCCCCGCGCCCGGCACGGCCCCCGTCAGGGCATAATCCCCGACCCCCCACGTGATCGTGTGCGATGATTTGCGCGCCACCCCCGGTCATCGGCAGTCCCGGACCGGCTGGTGCCCGCCCTCGCCCGTAGCGGCGGCACGCGGCGCGTACGACACTCGTCTCCGCCCCACCGCACACATCGAACGCAGACCGGCGGGGTACGGGGCAAGCCGATACAGCGCTGCTCGACCCAAGGACAGACAGCCATGACGACCGCCTCCCTGCCCCGGAAGTCCTCCCGCCCGGAAGTGGGCGCCGAGGACACCGCGCCGCTCCAGCACCACGGCCTCTTCCTGGAGCCCCGCTTCGCCCCGGGCCTGAGCTCCCCGGACGAGGACGACGAGGAACTGGACGCCTCGTACGACGCGCTGCCCGCGCCCACCACCTCCGCGCGGGAGCCGGAGCGGACCAACCGCCGCCAGCGCCGCCGTTGAACGTCCGGTAGCCTCGTCCCATGAGCAGCCCCGAGTCCGACAGACTCCGCCCACCGGTGCGCCGGTGGGCGAACCGCCGCTGAGCGTCGCCGGTTGACCCCACGGGTCACCGGCCTCCCTCGCCACGGCACCGTCGCCGCCGGATCACCGCGGGTACGGGCCGTTCCCACCCCGCGTACGCGCTGAAGTACCGCCGCAGGTACCGCCGTACGCCGGTTCCGTGTCACGGGCCTCGGAGGCCCGGGCACGTCTCCGCACCGCCCGCCGGTTCCTGTCATCCGGCGGCCCCGCGCGGCCCGCATCCCCGCACTTCGGTTCGTCTGTCCACCGACGGTTCCGTCCAAGGGGTCTGCACCCATGCCATTCGCTGTCTACGCCCTCGGGCTCGCGGTCTTCGCCCAGGGCACCTCCGAGTTCATGCTGTCCGGGCTCGTCTCGTCCATCGCCGCCGACCTGAACGTCTCCCTCTCCGCCGCCGGCCTCCTCACCTCCGCCTTCGCCGTGGGGATGGTCCTCGGCGCGCCCCTGATGGCCCTCTTCAGCCGCACCCGGCCCCGGCGCCGCGCGCTGCTGCTCTTCCTCGCGGTGTTCGTCGCCGTCCACATCGTGGGTGCGCTGACCCCGAGTTACGGCGTCCTCCTCGCCGCCCGCTTCGTCGGGGCCCTCGCCAACGCGGGCTTCTGGGCGGTGGCGTTGGCGGCGGTGGTCTCGATGGTCCCCGACCGGCTGACGGGGCGGGCCACCGCCGTGGTGGTCGGCGGGGTGACGGTCGCCTGCGTCGTCGGCGTACCGGCCGGAGCGCTGCTGGGGGAGCGGTGGGGGTGGCGAGCGGCGTTCTGGGCGGTCGCGGTGGTCTCCCTGCCCGCGTTCGTCGCGATCGTACGGTCCATCCCGGGCGGCCGTGCTCCGGCAGGCCGGGAGTCTGCTGCCGCCCCCGGCCCCGTGTCCGTACGACCCGTCCCCGTATCCGTACCGGACGAACTCCGCCTCCTCACCGGCCCCCGCCTCCGCCCCACCCTGCTCACGATGGCCCTGGTCCAGGGAGCCACCTTCTGCACCTTCTCCTACCTGGAACCGCTCCTCACCCGCGCGACGGGCCTCGGCGCCACCTGGGTGCCCGCCGCGCTCGCGCTCTTCGGGGCGGGGGCGTTCCTCGGCGTCACCGTGGCGGGGCGGTACGCCGACCGGCGGCCCACGGCCTTCATCGCGTACGGCATGGCCGCCCTGGCCCTCGGCTGGACCATGCTGGCCCTGACGGCGGGCAGCCCGCTCGCCGCCCTCGCCCTGACCCCGCTCATGGGGATGCTCGCCTTCGGTACGGGCACGGCCCTGATCACCCGGGTCCTCGGTCTCGCCCCCGGCGCCCCGACGCTCGCGGGGGCCTTCACCACGAGCGCGTTCAACCTGGGGGCGACGGTGGGCCCGTGGGCGGGCGGCCTGGCCCTGGACGCGGGCCTCGGCTACCGGGCGCCGGTCTGGGTGAGCGCCCTGCTGATGGGCCTGGCGCTGGTCACCGAGGGAGCGCGGAGGCTGGGGCGTGCACGGGAGCGGGAGCGTGCGCGGGAGTGTGCGGAGACGGGGTGCTGAGGGCCAGGTACGTGAGAGGGCGCACGCTCCACTCGATATGCCGCCCCTTGCGGAGCATCACGGTGAACCCGCACTCCTCACCCCGGTGCAACGCCCCGAGGCCTGCACCCAGCCACCCTGCTCGGCCCAGTAGAGGGCCCGGCCCGCCTCCTGCGGCCAGCCCGAGGACGTGGCTCGCGTGGAGCTGGACGCGGAGGACGCGGATGGCGTCGCGGGGGTTGGCGAGGAGGCGGAGGTCGACCGGTTCGGGCACGAAGGCGGTGGCCGGCCCGTACCGCAGGACTTCGAACCGGAATCCGCGCTGCCGCTGGGCTTCTACGGGGGTGGTACGGGAAGAAGTGCGCATGGTCGACCGTCCGATCGCAGCTTCCGGGACACCGGGCACCTCGACAGGGCGGCCCGGTCCAACAGAGGTGACCGTAACGTCACGCTTCGCCATGGTGTAACAATGTTCCGGCACAATATGCTGGACTATACGTGCGAAGCGAAGGCCCTCCACCGTGGGGTGGAGGGCCTTCGTGGCGCGGAGTTCGGAACGCCCTACTGGGCGAAGTGGTCGAACTCGCCCGCCTTGACCCCCTTGATGAACGCGGCGAACTTCTCGCGGGAGGTGACGGCCACGGTGCCGGGATCGTCGCTTTCGCGCATCAGGATCTGACCGGAATGCTCGGTGATCTCCACGCACTGCTCCTGCGTAGCGGAGAAGGAAGATTTCTGCCACTCAAGTGCTTCGTTCATGCCGGGAATTCTCACGTATCCCGTGCGAGGTGATGAATGAAGCTCCGCGACTCCGTCGGGTCCAAGCTGGGATCCCGCCTCGCCGAAGGCCGATCGGGCCAAGGTGGCCCGCCGTGACAAGTGCGCCGTTCCTGCCGAGGTGGGGCATGTTGAGAAGTGGCAGCTGGCCCTCGACATGATCGACGAGACGCGGTCCTGGGGCATCGAAGTGCCCCAGGTCATCGCCGACGGCGGCTACGGGGACACCGCCGTCTTCCGGCTCGGCCTGGAAGAACGCAGCCTCGACTACGTGGTGGGCATCTCGAGCACGACCACCGCGCAGCCCGAAGACGCACAGCTACACACCCCTGCCTACTCCGGCCGGGGCCCGCGGCCCGTTCCCGCCTACCCCGAGCCGGCGCAGACCGTGAAAGACCTGGTCATCGCGGCCGGCAAATCCTTCGCGCGGCCGGTGCAGTGGAGGGAGGGATCACGGCCGGGCAGTGGCCGCAGCGGAGTGAAACGCATGTACTCCCGCTTCGTGGCCCTGCGGATCCGGCCCGCCGGACGCGAGATCCGCAAGGCCACGGCCACCGCCGAGCTTCCGGTCCGCTGGCTACTGGCGGAGTGGCCCGCCGACCAGGACGAACCCGTGCAGTTCTGGCTCTCCAACCTGCCCGAGACCACCCCGTTGCCTGTCCTCGTGCGCACCGCGAAACTCCGATGGCGCATCGAGAACGACTACCGCGAAATGAAACAGGCCCTCGGCCTGGCCCACTTCGAAGGCCGGACCTGGCCAGGCTGGCACCACCACGTCACCCTCGTCTCGGTCGCCCACGCCTTCTGCACCCTGCAGCGACTGAACCGATCCCCAAAAGAGACGGCGTCGGTCTGAGCCTCTACCAAGTCGTCCGCGAGCTGCAGATACTCCTCGCGACCTGGACCGGCGCCTGCCCCACCTGTCACCGCGACATGCCAAACCCCGCACCAACATGACCAAGCACTACTAGGACTTGGTGTCCGAGTCGGCCTTGCCGCCTTGGTTCAGCATGCCGCCGAGGGCGCTGAGGTTGGCACCGCCGCCGGTTGCGAGTGGTGCCGCCTTGCCGGCGGCGTCGACTGCGATCTGGGCCATCTTCTGCAGGTGTTCGGTGGCGGTCTTCAGGGCTTCCTGGGCGCGTTCGCCGGCGGCCTTGTCGTTGCCGGCGGCGGCTTCGATGCCCTTGGTGAGCACCTGGCTCATGGTGTTGAGGCCGCTCATGTCGCGGAACAGGTTCGCGGTGGCGATGGCCTGCGCCGCTTGCAGGGCGACCGGGTCGGGCATCGCCGCAAGTGGCGTGAACTTCGCCTGGGAAGCGCCCATGCCGGCTGCCGTGGCGTCGAGGTTCTGTGCCCGCGATGCCGTGGAGACGGGCGCGATGTCGGCCGGAGTGATCTGGAGGGGCGAGTCCTTCCAGTTCCAGAAACGGGTGAGGTCGATCTTCTCCGCCGAGTTGGCCCGGCCGAGGACGGCCTCGGCGAAGACGCCCTTGGTGGCGATGGCGATCGTGTTGGTCACCGGTGCCCCGAACGTGGCGTCTCCCGGCTGGCGGTCCTTGGTCCATGCCTCTCGTTCCTGCTCGCTGCCGAAGTTCCACCGGAAGCCGAGGTAGTTGCCGGTGGCGGCGATCGGCTTCGGGTCCAGCAGCGTGCCGAGGATGACCGGGGCGGCGTTCGAGCCCGCCGGGGTGTAGGAGTAGTTGGCGAGGATGCGGCTGAGGGTCAGCTCGTCGGCGTTGGCCCACACGGCCTGGCTGTAGTGGCGGCGGTTGTCGTTCAGATGGTCCAGGACCGCCTGCGAGACGTTCCCGCCGCGCACGTAGAAACCGAGCGACGCGACGTAGGTGCGGGTGCCGGACTTCACCGTCGAACCGAACAGCCCGCAGATGGCCGCGCCGCCGGCGTCTTCGGTCAGGTCCGGCGCCGCGGTGGTGGTCGCGGCGATCCCGAAGTTGGCCACGCCCGAGGTCATCGTCAGGCGCAGCCCGGCGAGGCTGCCGCGGGCGGCCGTACCGGACCAGGCGTCGAGGGAGAGCAGCTTGTCGGCGCCTGCGAAGATGTGGGACGCGCGCTGCAGCACGCCGGAGCCGCCGGTGTCGCCGCAGCGGAAGGTATGGCCGGGGAAGACCACCTGGATGCTACGGATCCCGAACTCGTCGTGCCAGACGTCGATCTTGGACGGGTAGGGGGAGTCGGATTTCGGCGGGACGTCGAAGGGGATCGGCGTCTCCCGTGCTGCGGTGAGCAGCCGGAGGACGAGCCCGGTGTTCACCAGTGCCCAGTAGTCGCCGCCGACGGAGGAGACGACATCCGCTATCCCGGGAATCCCGGAAAAGTACTTGGGGGCGGTCCAGGTCGTCGCACCGGCCTCCACCACGAGGGCCTTGCCGTCGGCCGTGATGCCCCAGAGAACGCCGTCGGGGCCGGCGGACAGGCGCTTCACGTTCGGCGCAGGGGTCCGCTCCGTCCAGTCGGTGCCGCTGCGCTCCCAGGTCCGCCCCTCCCGGCAGTACCACACCTTGTCCCTGCCGACGGCGGCGACGTCGTCGGCCTTGACGTTCAGGCCCTGAATCGTGCCGTTCAGGGCGCGCTGCCCGAGTGTGTTGTCCCCGCCGACGAGGTAGAGCGTGCCGTCGGGGCCGCATGCGAGGGCCAGGGCCCGCCAGCTGTGCGGGTGACTTCGCCAGGTGGTCCCGTCGAACTGCATGAGCATGTTGTCGGACCTGAGCCCCCACACGGTGTCCTTGCCGGGTGCGATGCGGGTCAGGTCTCCGTCGAGTCCGGTGGTGGGCAGCGGGTTCCACTGCCGGCCCACCGGATCGAACTTGACCGGGCTGCCGTCGTACTTGCGCACCCCGTACACGCCCATGGCCGAAGCGGCGATGTCGGCCAGATCCACCCCGTCGAAGATCTGGGCGGTCGACGGCGCCTCGGGGGCCGTGCACGCATCAAGCTTGCGTACGGTGGTGTCGAACGGGTTCGCGGCCCGGATCTTCGCCGCCCAGTCGGCCGGCGCCACCGAGGCGAGCACCTCCTTGTACCTCTGCAGGCTGGTGTAGTTGAAGGTGAGCTCCTGCAGCGGGATGAACAGGCAGCGCTCCAGCCTGGTCGGCTTGGTCGTCACGTTGTAGACCTGGACGACCTCGTAGTACTGCACCGACATCGCGTGCATGTGGTTGTAGTTGGTGACGACCCGGGTGAGGACTTGGTCCTTCTCCGCCTGCGTCGTCTCACGCACGACCGTCATATTCCGGCTGCGGGCCGCGGTCGCCAGCTGCTGGGTCCTCGCGCTGATCCGCTGCGTGGCCTCCTGCGCGACCGACTTCACGCCGGTGGAACGCGACACCGCGGTCGTGAAGCCCGAGTTCGACGACTCACCCCAGTTACCGCCGGCCCCCATACCGAAGAACGCGACGCCGGCGCTGCCGCCGGAGCTGGACGACTTGCTCACCTGGGTCGCCTGGGACGTGCCGAACTGCTCCTCGCGGGCGATGGCGTTCGCGACCTCGCTGATCGACCGGTTCTGGTCGGTGGTGCCGGACAGCGCTTCGGCCTCGGAAGCCGTTTCGGTGCCGGTGGCCTTGGTGGTGCGCTGCCAGTCCACGACCGCGACCTTGGTGCTCTCGCCGGGCGCGAGCGCGAGGCTGTGCAGCAGCCGGCCGAGCGTGACGCCCTGGGCCGACCAGCTCTGCTCCGTGGTGACGATCATGCCCTCGGCCGGCCGGTCGTAGAACGGCAGGTTCTCCTCGCCGAGGTCGATGGCGCCGGTCAGCTTACGCGCCGGTTTCGCTCCGGGGATGTCGGTGAGCACCACCGAGCGGTAGCGGACGATCTCCATCGGGTAGTTGCCGGTGGCCGGAAGCAGGTCCTTCGGCGTCGGACCGTCGAGCATCGCCTTGTCCACCTCGAACTTCGGCGACGTACTCACCGGCGCCGCCGTGCTCACCGGGGCCGTCGCTGGTGTGGAGACAGGTGTTCCGGTGTTCTGGTTGGTCATCGCAATTCCCGTCTGCGAGGAAATGAGGGAGATGCCGACATGGCCGCCAGGACTTGGAGCGCCTGACCCATCGGCGAAACGGCGCTCCCCGGACAGCCCGAAAGTACACAGCATGTTCACAACAGCTGGATACTTCACTGAAGTTGGCCAGAATCAGAGCCTGGCTCAGCGGCCCGGTGCCCTCTCGGGCCGAAAGGACACCAAGGAAGGCGTGTCTGCGAGAGCGCTATGTCGTTGGGGTAGCCATGACGAAGATCTTTTCCCTCGCCATCTCCGTGAGCCTGGTCGCGGCGATGACCGGAACCGCGCAGGCCAGTGTGCGCCCCGGCCGGGCACCGCTGCCGACCAACCAGATCACGAACGTGATCAGCGGTTACGTCATCGACAGCGCCGGGAAGACCGGCAGCGATCGGGTGCCCGTCTACATCTACAAGGACGCCGCCAATCCCTCGGACAACCTGAGGTGGAGGTACGACCCGGCCACCCAGCACATCATCAACATCGCGACCGGCTACGTCCTCGACAGCGGCGGCGACACCAGCAGGGCCGTCGTACAGGTCTACGCCTACAAGGACGCCACCAGCCCGTCGAACAACCTGAAGTGGAGGTGGGACGCCGACAGGCAGCACATCGTCAACGTCGCCACCGGCTACGCACTCGACGCCGGACCGATCCGCTCGACCAGCCCCAGCTCGCAGTCCCTCTTCGCGTACTGGGACAACACCAGCACCTCGGACACGCTCAAGTGGAAGACCGACATCTTCAACTCACCACAGTGAGCCCGACCTCCAGCGCACCAACCGCGCGGTGACGTGCCCTACGCATTCGCCTGACAGCGGTTGGGCCGTGAGGTCGGTGGTCAGCCGCCCCGACCACAGCAGGGCCGTCAGCGCCGGACGGGCTTCTTCGCGCTCGCGGTCTCCGGCCAGGCGTCGCTCAGCGAGCGCCAACTCCTCGCCGTCGACGACCTCCTGCCAAGCGCGCTCGACTTCGTCGACGGGCACGACACCGGGGTGGCGATAGGCGGCCAGGAACCGGACGTTCTCCAAGGGGGCCAGCTCAACGCCCGACCAGATCTCGTACTCCCAGCCATGGCGCTCGATGAGATGCCCCGGCCAGGCCAGCGCCTGCGCGACCTTCGGGGCCTTGAGGCGCGAGGCCGGCTTGACGTTGACGACGCGCACCTACCCGGACCCCATTACCAGAAGGAAATCCGGAACGTGGCTGCGGACCTTGCCGTCGATCCGCGCCACCACGCGCAAGGGATGGGCGTAGATGCCGCACACCGACGGGTCGAAGTCAGCGAGCAGTAGACGGGCCAACTCCAGCCGGCTCTCGTAGACGACCTGGCCGCCCGTCGTCGCCGAGGCGTAGTCGCCCGAATAGTGCGCCATACCGTGTACCGAGCGGACCCGGGCCACGGGTCCGACTCGTCGAAGTCCCTCTGATGGTGACGACCACACGGGGGTCGTCGCTCTCGCGCAGCTTTGTCAGACCGTCGACGAGGGCCGGTTCGATGCAGCTCTGATTGTCGTCCGGCCCCGAGAAAGACGACTTCTGCCAGTTGATCGCCTCGGTCATGCCGGTTGGCTCACCTCTGTCGTGTCGAGATCCGAGATCGCCCTCTAGTACGTACGCAGTGGAGTGCGGGAGCTGGTGACGTCATCCATCCCCCGTCGGCGGCCCACCCACCCCTGCCCGCGTTTCCACGACACGCGGCGAGCCGGACACGTACCGCAAGAGATCGGCAAAACTTCGCCTTCCCGCAGGTCAAACATGCCGTCACGGATTTCTACCCGAGGAGGTGACACGGCGTGGCGCAGGCGCATATGGCCCTCGGAAGCGCGGCCATGATGTGCGGGTCCTCGCAATCCCACCGCAGTCTCCGAGCCCGTGTACGACGGGCCGCTGCGGCATGCGCGCGGACGGAGGAGCGGCACAGTGTCCGGACAGCAGGACGAGAGCGCGGAGCAGGCCATCGGTGCGTTCACGCTGGCGTGTTCACCGCAGGCCACCACGGCGGGCGAGGCCACGGCCCCGGCCGCCGACGAGGAGTGGGAGCTGCCTGGCGGCTTCGCCCGGGTCTACTACGCGGACGGCCACCATGGCCTCGTGCGGCCGGTGATCATGGCGGACGGGTTCAACCACGGCCGGAGCGATCTCGACGCGCTCTACCTGGGGCTGGAGGGGAACTTCCCGCTCCTCGGGTCCCTGAAGCAGCGGGGCCACGATGTGATCCTGCTCGGCTACGACGACCGCGGAGCCTCGATCCTGGACAACGCGAGGGTCGCGATCGCCGCGATCCAGCGCACCATCGCCTCCCAGGAGGGCGACGCGCCCCTGACGGTCGGCGGCTTCAGCATGGGCGGGATCGTGACCCGCTACGCGCTGGCGAAGATGGAGCACGACCGGATCGACCACCGGACCGCGCTCTACTTCTCCTACGACAGCCCGCACCGGGGCGCCGTGATCCCCATCGGGCTCCAGGCGTTCGCGCACTTCATCCCCGTCGCCAACAACTTCGCGAAGCAGATGAACAGCTCCGCCGCACGGCAGATGCTGTGGCGGCACTACAACAGCCAGGACGGCAGCGTCGGGGTGGACCCGGAGCGCGAGAAGTTCCTAGAGGCGCTGCGCGCGGTCGGCGGCTGGCCCCAGCGGCCCCGCAGGATCGCCGTGGCCAACGGCCGGGGCGACGGCCAGGGGCCGGAGGTGCCGCCCGGCCAGGCCGCGCTGGCGTCCACCGGGGACCGGGTCTACCCGGGCACGACGCTCTTCACCCAGGCGGAGGGGCACGAGGTCGTCGTCGCGGAGCTCAAGCGACTCTTCCCGAAGGCCGAGAAGACGATCACGACGAGCGGGCTCCCGGCGCTCGACGGCGCCCCGGGCGGCACGCTCGGCTCGTACAAGATCCTCGGGGACATGTTGGAGAAGTTCGGCGCGACAGTGGACCTGCGCCACCCGGAGGCCTGCTTCGTCCCGACGGTGAGCGCGGTCGCGATCCGCGACCTCGACCGACCCGAGGACCTGTACGCGAACGTCGACGGCCTCTCCCCGGAGGACAGCGAGGTGGACGAGTTCTTCTGTTCGTCCGGGACCACCGCGCACACGGCCATCACCGAGGAGCTGAGCGCCTGGCTGCTGGACCGGCTGCCGCAGAGCTGATCACCGCAGTATTGACCACCGCGGCGGTGTGAGCCCGCATCGCCAGAGGGCCGCCACTCTCGAGCGGGGGAGTGGCGGCCCTCAGCCGTGCGTGTACGGGTGGGCCCGTACCGCTTGTGAATCAGAGAACGCGGACCGCGCCGGACGGCCGGTCGTAGTCCATGGAGCGCTGCACCGTACCGGTGCTGGAGTTCTGCGCGCCGACGAACTGGCCGCCGCCCACGTAGATCGCGACGTGGTACGCGCTGCCCGCGCCGCCCCAGTACAGGATGTCGCCGGGCTGGAGGTTGTCCAGGGAGACCTGGGTGCCGGCGGTCGACTGGGACTGCGAGACGCGCGGGAGGTCGATGCCCACCGTGCGGTACGCGGCCTGGACCAGCCCGGAGCAGTCCCACGCGTTGGGGCCGGTGCCGCCGGCCACGTACGCGTCGCCGACCTGGGCCTTGGCGAACGCGACGATGGCTGCGGCGGAGCCCGTGGCGTTCGACGAGGAGGACGGGGCGGACGAGGCGGATGAGGGGGCGGACGTGGAGGCCGAGTTGCCCGAGGAGGAGCTGGAGGGGGCGCTGAGCGTCGTGCGCTCGGCGGTACGGGAGGCGCGCTCTGCACGCTCCTTGGCCTCCGCCTCTGCACGGGCCTTGGCGGCGGCTTCGGCCTTCTTCTGGGCCTCGGCCTTGCGGACGGCCTCGGCCTTGGCCTTCTTGGCCTTCTTCGCGGCGCTCTCGGCCGCGGCGTCCTCGTGGGCCTGCGTCTCCAGGTCGAGGGCGACCTGCTGCGTGGCCTGTGCGGAGGCGGCGACGGCGGTGGAGAGCCCGGCCGTGATGGTGGGCATCTCGATCGTCTGGGTCACCGGTTCGGCCTGGGCCGGACCGGCGGCACCCGCGACCGCGATGGTGCTGAGGACGCCACCGGCAACTCCGGCTCGCAGCGCCGACTTCGAGGCGCGCTGGCGGGGCTTCCGGTGGCTGGGTATGTGAGCGGTGAGGGACATGGGTACTAGCGCTATCAGGGCCGTAGGGGTCCCATCAAGAAAGGTGTGTTGCGACACAGTTACGTTCGGAATCTGTGAATCCGCTTGCCGTACGCCTTTATTGACGCCGTAACGGGCAAAACGGGCATGCGCGATCAGGGTCGTGATCACTGCCTTTCGGTAATACGTCCGAATTGCCCGCCGCTTACCATCCGTTCACACCGATGGCCAAGCCCGGTTTTCCCGCGCGGTGGACCGAGTGGCGCAGGTCACGGTGCGGGGTTCCGGTGACAGGCAACCCTCGCGCCCGCGACCGAGGTCCGCGCCGCTTCGGCGGCGGGGCGGTCGCTCGCGCGCGATTCCGGAGCTTCGTGAACGCGTGCACGTGCCCTCTCCGGTCCATGCCGCCCCTCGCCCGGGTGACGGGCGGTGTGCCCTTATCACCCCGTGGCGGTCCATCGCCAATTTGCTTGTAGTGGCTGTCCATTGATAGCGCCACGCGTCTTTGACCAGCGGTAACGCCAGCGGATGTCACGTCTCGTGATCACCTCACCGCTTCACGTACGAAGATCACCGCTCATGCGACTTCATGATCCTTCGTCAGGTGGTGGAGATCACAAAGACGGTGGCGCACCCCGTGTCGCAGATCACAGGGTGACGGGCATAGGATGCGGGGCAGTCGGGCTTGTGAACTGCCTCACATGTGCACGATCTTGGTGAGGTGGCGAGCCGGTCGCCCGATGCGGTCCAACGGTCAAGGACGACTGGAAGGAGCGAGGAGCGTGAATGCCTACGCGCCCATCCTCGTGCTCGGCGCCCTGGGGGCAGGGTTTGCGATCTTTTCCGTGGTCATGGCCACGCTTATCGGCCCCAAGCGGTACAACCGGGCAAAGCTCGAAGCGTACGAGTGCGGTATCGAACCCACGCCGACACCGGCCGGAGGCGGCCGTTTTCCCATCAAGTACTACCTGACGGCGATGCTTTTCATCGTCTTCGACATCGAGATCGTCTTCCTCTATCCCTGGGCGGTCTCCTTCGACGCCCTGGGGATCTTCGGGCTCGTGGAGATGCTGCTCTTCGTGCTCACCGTCTTCGTCGCCTATGCGTATGTCTGGCGTCGCGGCGGCCTGGAATGGGACTGAGGGGCTGAGGGGCACACATGGGACTCGAAGAGAAGCTGCCTAGCGGCTTTGTGCTGACCACGGTCGAACAGGCCGCCGGCTGGGTGCGGAAGTCCTCCGTCTTCCCGGCCACGTTCGGCCTCGCCTGCTGCGCCATCGAGATGATGACGACCGGTGCGGGCCGCTACGACCTGGCCCGGTTCGGGATGGAGGTCTTCCGCGGATCGCCGCGTCAGGCGGACCTGATGATCGTCGCGGGCCGGGTGAGCCAGAAGATGGCGCCTGTCCTGCGCCAGGTCTACGACCAGATGCCGAACCCCAAGTGGGTCATCTCCATGGGCGTTTGCGCATCATCGGGCGGAATGTTCAACAATTACGCCATTGTGCAGGGTGTTGATCACATTGTTCCGGTCGATATCTATTTGCCGGGATGCCCGCCGCGTCCCGAGATGCTGCTGGACGCCATCCTGAAGCTCCACCAGAAGATCCAGGACGGCAAGCTCGGGGTCAACGCGGAGGAAGCCGCCCGCGAGGCGGAGGAAGCGGCCCTCAAGGCGCTGCCCCTGATCGAGATGAAGGGGCTCCTGCGGTGAGCGACAACACCCACGGCGAGGGGCGGAACGGCAACTCCGTACCCGCCCCGCGCGACACCGGCGGCGAGGTCATCCGCGTACGCAAGGGGATGTTCGGCGCCAACAACGGCGGCGACACCTCCGGTTACGGCGGCCTCATCCGCACCATCACCCTGCCGGGGGCCTCCTCCCGGCCGTACGGGGGGTGGTTCGACGAGGTGGCCGACGAGCTCGAAGGGGCCCTGGAGGAGCAGGACCTGCTCCCCGAGAACGCCATCGAGCGCACGGTCGTCGACCGCGACGAGCTCACCTTCCACATCGCCCGCGAGCACCTGGTCCAGGTCGCCCGCACCCTGCGCGACGACCCCGCCCTGCGCTTCGAACTCTGTACGGGCGTCAGCGGCGTCCACTTCCTCGCGGACAAGGGACGTGAGCTGCACGCCGTCTACCACCTGCGGTCCCTCACCCACGGCCGGATCATCCGGCTGGAGGTCTCCGCCCCGGACAGCGACCCGCACATCCCGTCCCTCGTCGAGGTCTATCCGACCAATGACTGGCACGAGCGCGAGGCGTACGACTTCTTCGGGCTCGTCTTCGACGGGCACCCGGCCCTGACCCGGATCATGATGCCGGACGACTGGCAGGGCTTCCCGCAGCGCAAGGACTACCCGCTCGGCGGCATCGCCGTCGAGTACAAGGGCGCCCAGATCCCGGCTCCGGACCAGCGGAGGTCGTACTCCTGATGACCACTCCCCACGCAACGCCCCGTGCCACGACCGAGGGGACTGTATATACAGTCACCGGCGGCGACTGGGACGAGGTCGTCGAATCCGCCGCCAAGTCCGACGACGAACGCATCATCGTCAACATGGGTCCCCAGCACCCGTCCACGCACGGCGTGCTGCGGCTGATCCTGGAGATCGACGGTGAGACCGTCACCGAGGCCCGCTGCGGCATCGGCTACCTCCACACCGGGATCGAGAAGAACCTCGAATTCCGCAACTGGACCCAGGGCACCACCTTCGTCACGCGCATGGACTACCTCACGCCGTTCTTCAACGAGACGGCGTACTGCCTGGGCGTCGAGAAGCTCCTCGGCATCGAGGACCAGATCCCCGACCGGGCCACGGTCCTGCGCGTGCTCCTCATGGAGCTCAACCGGATCTCCTCGCACCTGGTCTGCATCGCCACCGGCGGTATGGAGCTGGGCGCGACCACGATCATGATCTACGGCTTCCGCGACCGTGAACTGGTCCTCGACCTCTTCGAGCTGATCACCGGCCTCCGGATGAACCACGCGTTCGTCCGCCCCGGCGGCCTCGCCCAGGACCTGCCCCCGGGCGCGGTCGACGCGCTGCGCGAGTTCATCAAGACGATGAAGAAGAACCTGCCGGAGTACGACAAGCTCGCCACCGGCAACCCCATCTTCAAGGCCCGTATGAAGGACGTCGGCTACCTCGACCTCACCGGCTGCATGGCGCTCGGCGCCACCGGTCCGGTCCTGCGCTCCGCCGGGCTCCCGCACGACCTGCGCAAGAGCGACCCCTACTGCGGCTACGAGACCTACGACTTCGAGGTGCCGACCACCGACACCTGCGACTCCTACGGACGCTTCCTGATCCGCATGGACGAGATGCGCGAGTCGCTCCGGATCATCGAGCAGTGCCTGGAGCGTCTGGAGCCGGGCCCGGTCATGGTCGCGGACAAGAAGATCGCCTGGCCCGCCCAGCTCGCCCTCGGCGCGGACGGACTCGGCAACTCGCTCGACCACATCAGGAACATCATGGGCACCTCCATGGAAGCCCTGATCCACCACTTCAAGCTGGTGACCGAGGGCTTCCGGGTCCCCGCCGGGCAGACGTACACCGCCGTCGAGTCCCCCAAGGGAGAACTCGGCGTGCACGTCGTCTCCGACGGCGGCACCCGCCCCTACCGGGTCCACTTCCGCGACCCGTCCTTCACCAATCTGCAAGCCATGGCGGCGATGTGCGAGGGCGGCCAGGTCGCCGACGTGATCGTCGCCGTCGCGTCCATCGACCCCGTGATGGGAGGCGTCGACCGGTGACCGCAAACCAAGAGGTCAGTCTGGGGATGCCGCAGCTCCCCGCCCCCGCCTACCCGGCCGACGTGCGCGCCCGGCTCGACGCGGACGCGAAGGAGGTGATCGCCCGCTACCCGAACAGCCGTTCCGCCCTGCTGCCGCTGCTCCACCTCGTCCAGTCAGAGGAGGGGTACGTCTCCCGTACGGGGATGGCCTTCTGCGCCGAGACCCTCGACCTCACCACCGCCGAGGTCACGGCCGTCGCCACCTTCTACTCCATGTACCGGCGCAAGCCCGGTGGGGACTACCAGGTCGGGGTCTGCACCAACACCCTGTGCGCGGTCATGGGCGGCGACGCCATCTTCGACACGCTCAAGGAGCACCTCGGCGTCGGCAACAACGAGACGACCGACGACGGCAAGGTCACCCTCGAACACATCGAGTGCAACGCCGCCTGCGATTTCGCGCCCGTCGTGATGGTGAACTGGGAGTTCTTCGACAACCAGACGCCCGAGAGCGCCACGCGGCTCGTCGACGACCTGATCGCCGGACGGACCGTCGAGCCCAGCCGCGGCGCCCCGCTCTGCTCCTACAAGGAGACCGCCCGCATCCTGGCCGGCTTCCCCGACGAGCGCCCCGGCGCCGTCGAGGCCTCCGGTGGCGCGGGCCCCGCCTCCCTCGTCGGGCTCAAGCTCGCCAAGGGTGAGACCCTGCCGAAGGCACGGGTCGTCGCCCCGCGTGACGGACAGCCCAAGGACGGGCAGCCGCACGACCCTTCGCCGTCCGAGCACCTCAGCTCGCACGACGCACCGCAGCAGACCTCGGCCTCCGACCCGGAGCACCCGGCCGGGCCCGCAGCCGAGGAGGGGGAGTGATGACCTTGGCCGCCGAGATCGACCACAACGGGACGAGCCCCGAGAAGCTGCTCGCCCCCGTCCTCTCCTCCTTCTGGGACCAGCCCGACTCCTGGACCCTGGAGACCTACCGCCGCCACGAGGGGTACGAGGGGCTGCGCAAGGCGCTCGCCATGTCGCCCGACGACCTCATCGCGTACGTCAAGGACTCCGGTCTGCGCGGACGCGGCGGCGCAGGCTTCCCCACCGGGATGAAGTGGCAGTTCATCCCGCAGGGTGATGGCAAGCCGCACTATCTGGTTGTCAACGCCGACGAATCGGAGCCGGGGACCTGCAAGGACATCCCGCTCCTCTTCGCGAACCCGCACAGCCTCATCGAGGGCATCGTGATCGCCTGTTACGCGATCCGTTCGTCGCACGCGTTCATCTATCTGCGCGGTGAGGTCGTCCCCGTGCTGCGACGACTGCACGAGGCCGTACGAGAGGCGTACGAGGCGGGCTATCTGGGGACGAACGTCCTGGGCTCAGGGCTCGATCTGGAAGTCACGGTGCACGCAGGTGCCGGCGCGTACATCTGTGGTGAGGAAACCGCGCTGCTCGACTCTCTCGAAGGACGGCGTGGACAGCCCCGGCTGCGACCCCCCTTCCCCGCGGTCGCCGGTCTGTACGCCTGCCCCACCGTGGTGAACAACGTGGAGTCCATCGCCTCGGTTCCCGCGATCCTGAACAGGGGCAAGGACTGGTTCAAGTCGATGGGCAGCGAGAAGTCCCCGGGCTTCACGCTCTACTCGCTCAGCGGCCATGTCACCAGCCCCGGCCAGTACGAGGCACCGCTCGGCATCACGCTGCGCCAGCTCCTGGAGATGAGCGGCGGCATCCGGGCAGGTCACCGCCTGAAGTTCTGGACCCCGGGCGGCTCCTCCACCCCGATGTTCACCGACGAGCACCTCGACGTACCCCTCGACTACGAGGGCGTCGGCGCCGCCGGGTCCATGCTCGGCACCAAGGCGCTCCAGTGCTTCGACGAGACGACCTGCGTCGTGCGGGCCGTCACCCGCTGGACCGAGTTCTACGCCCACGAGTCCTGCGGCAAGTGCACGCCCTGCCGCGAAGGGACGTACTGGCTGGTCCAGTTGCTCCGCGACATCGAGGCGGGCAAGGGCCAGATGGCCGACCTGGACAAGCTGAACGACATCGCCGACAACATCAACGGCAAGTCGTTCTGCGCCCTCGGCGACGGCGCCGCCTCGCCGATCTTCTCCTCGCTGAAGTACTTCCGCGAGGAGTACGAACAGCACATCACGGGCAAGGGCTGCCCCTTCGATCCCGCGAAATCCACGGCCTGGGCCGACGACAAGAACGCCGACGGCAAGAACGCTCACCGGGGGGTGAACGCATGACAGTCACCACGAGTGCGCCCTCCGGGGGCGGCGAGGCGGCCATCCCGCCCGAGGACCTGGTCACGCTGACCATCGACGGCATCGAGATCAGCGTCCCCAAGGGGACCCTGGTCATCCGGGCCGCCGAACTCCTCGGCATCGAGATCCCGCGCTTCTGCGACCACCCGCTCCTCGACCCGGCCGGCGCCTGCCGCCAGTGCATCGTCGAGGTCGAGGGCCAGCGCAAGCCGATGGCCTCCTGCACCATCACCTGCACCGACGGCATGGTCGTCAAGTCGCAGATCACCTCTCCTGTCGCCGAGAAGGCGCAGAAGGGCGTGATGGAGCTGCTGCTGATCAACCATCCGCTGGACTGCCCGGTCTGCGACAAGGGCGGCGAGTGCCCGCTGCAGAACCAGGCGATGTCGCACGGCGGCGCCGACTCCCGCTTCGACGGGAAGAAGCGGACCTTCGAGAAGCCCGTGCCGATCTCCACCCAGGTGCTGCTGGACCGTGAGCGGTGCGTGCTCTGCGCGCGCTGCACCCGCTTCTCCAACCAGGTGGCGGGCGACCCGATGATCGAGCTGATCGAGCGCGGTGCCCTCCAGCAGGTCGGCACCGGCGAGGGCGACCCGTTCGAGTCGTACTTCTCCGGCAACACGATCCAGATCTGCCCGGTCGGCGCGCTGACCTCGGCGGCGTACCGCTTCCGCTCCCGCCCCTTCGACCTGGTCTCCACCCCCTCGGTGTGCGAGCAGTGCTCGGGCGGCTGCGGGATGCGCACCGACCACCGCCGTGGCAAGGTCATGCGGCGCCTCGCGGCCAACGAGCCCGAGGTCAACGAGGAGTGGATCTGCGACAAGGGGAGGTTCGGTTTCCGCTACGCCCAGCAGCGCGACCGGCTCACCACCCCGCTCGTCCGCAACGCCGACGGCGTCCTGGAGCCGGCGAGCTGGCCCGAGGCGCTCGAAGTGGCGGCGGCCGGACTCCTCGCCGCCCGCGGTCGTACCGGCGTCCTGACCGGCGGCCGGCTGACAGTCGAGGACTCCTACGCGTACAGCAAGTTCGCCCGGGTCGCCCTCGACACCAACGACATCGACTTCCGCTCCCGGGTCCATAGCGCCGAGGAGGCCGACTTCCTGGCCGCCCGGGTCGCCGGACGCGGCCGGGACCTGGACGGCGAGGGGGTCACGTACACCGCGCTGGAGAAGGCCCCCGCGGTCCTGCTCGTCGGGTTCGAGTCCGAGGAGGAGGCCCCCGGCGTCTTCCTCAGGCTCCGCAAGGCCCACCGCAGGAGCGGCCAGAGGACCTTCGCCCTCGCCTCGCACGCCACGCGCGGCCTGGTGAAGGCGGGTGGCACGCTGCTGCCCGCCGCCCCCGGCACCGAGACCGAGTGGCTGGACGCGCTCGCGGGCGGGGTCGGTCTGGAGGCCGAAGGGGCCGTCGCCGCCGAGGCGTTGCGCGGCGAGCACTCCCTGATCATCGTCGGTGAGCGGCTCGCGGGGGTGCCCGGCGCACTCTCCGCCGCCGTCCGGGCCGCCGCCGCGACCGGCGCACGCCTGGTGTGGATTCCGCGCCGGGCGGGCGACCGGGGCGCGGTCGAGGCGGGCGCGCTCCCCACCCTGCTGCCCGGCGGCCGCCCGGCCACCGACCCGCGGGCCCGGGACGAGGTGGCCGCCGTCTGGCGCGTCGCCGAACTGCCCTCCCGCCACGGCCGTGACACCGGCCAGATCATCGAGGCCGCGGCCACCGGCGAACTGGGCGCGCTGCTCGTCGCCGGCGTCGGCGTGGACGACCTGCCCGACCCGGCGCGTGCGCTGAAGGCCCTGGACGAGGTCGGGTTCCTGGTCTCCCTGGAGCTGCGGCCGAGCGAGGTCACCGCCCGGGCCGACGTGGTCTTCCCGGTCGCCGCCGTCGCGGAGAAGTCCGGCACCTTCCTCAACTGGGAGGGCCGGGTCCGGATGTTCCAGGCCGCGCTGAAGCCCGAGCAGATGCCCCGGACCCTCGCGCCGGTCGACTCCCGCGTGCTGCACATGCTGGCCGACGCCATGGACGTGCACTTCGCGCTGCCGGACCTGACCGCCGCCCGCCGCGAGCTGGACCGGCTCGGCGGCTGGGAGGGCGGCCACGCGGACGACCCGCGCGAGCCGGCGCAGCCGCTGCCCCGGCCCGGCGACGGCGAGGCGGTCCTCGCGGGCCACCGGATGCTGCTCGACCTCGGCCGGCTCCAGGAGGGCGACACCGCGCTCGCCGGAACCCGGCACGCCGCCGTCGCCCGGCTCTCCGCCACCACGGCGGCCGAGACCGGCGTCAAGGACGGCGACCCGCTCGCCGTCACCGGCCCCGCCGGCACCGTCGAACTCCCCCTCCAGGTCACCGACATGCCGGACCGCGTGGTCTGGGTGCCGCTGAACTCGGTGGGACGCGGCATCCCCGCCGACACCGGTGCGAACCCCGGCGGCCTGGTACGGATCGGCCCCGCCGCCGCACCGGGTGCTCCCGTCGAACCATCGGAGGTACGAGCGTGATGGGCCCCACCGCATTCACGACGGCACCCGGGCGTGCCGTCCTCGCCGCCGAGGATCTGTCGATGTTCGGCACCGACCCCTGGTGGCTGGTGCTGGTCAAGGCGGTCTTCTGCTTCGCGTTCCTGATGCTGATCGTGCTCTTCTCCATCGTGTGGGAGCGCAAGGTCGTCGCCTGGATGCAGCTGCGGATCGGCCCCAACCGGCACGGCCCCTGGGGACTGCTCCAGTCGCTCGCCGACGGCGTCAAACTGATGCTGAAGGAAGACGTCATCGTCAAGCGCGCGGACAAGGCGGTCTACGTCCTCGCGCCGATCCTCGCGGCGATCCCCGCCTTCATGGCGGTCGCGGTCATCCCGTTCGGGCCCGCGGGCAACGAGGTCTCGATCTTCGGCACCCGTACGACGATGCAGCTCACCGACCTGCCGATCGCCGCGCTCTACATCCTCGCCGTCGGAGCGGTCGGGGTGTACGGGTTCGTGCTCGGCGGCTGGTCCTCGGGCTCGACGTACCCGCTGCTCGGCGGGATCCGCTCGTGTGCCCAGATGATCAGTTACGAGATCGCCATGGGCGCCGCGTTCGCCTCGGTCTTCCTCTACTCCGGGTCTATGTCGACCTCCACCATCGTGGAGGCGCAGGGCGACCGGTGGTACATCATCCTGCTGCCGATGTCCTTCCTCATCTACATGGTGACGATGGTCGGGGAGGCCAGCCGGGCCCCGTTCGACATGCCGGAGTCCGAGGGTGACCTGGTCGGCGGCTTCAACACCGAGTACAGCTCGATCAAGTTCGCGATGTTCATGCTCGCCGAGTACATCCACATGGTGACCGTGTCGATGATCGCGGTGACGCTGTTCCTCGGCGGCTGGCGGGCCCCGTACCCGATCTCCGCGTTCTGGGAGGGGGCGAACCACGGCTGGTGGCCGATGCTCTGGTTCTTCCTGAAGCTCCAGGCGCTGATCTTCTTCTTCATCTGGCTGCGCGGCACCCTGCCACGCGTCCGCTACGACCAGCTGATGAAGCTCGGCTGGAAGGTCCTGATCCCGGTCTCCGTGGGCTGGCTGATGCTCGTCGCCACCGTCCGCGCGCTGCGGAACGAGGGCTACGACTTCTCCCGGATCGTGCTGTACGTCGGCGGGGCGGTGCTCGCCATCCTGCTGATCTCCCTGGTCGTCGACATGTTCCGCGACCGCAGGGTCAGGGCGCAGGAGGCGGAGGCCGGACCGGAGCCCTCATTCGACCCGATGGCGGGCGGGTTCCCGGTGCCACCCCTGCCCGGACAGAGCCTGCCGCCGGTGCCCAGGCGCGTACCGAGGCGCGAGCGGGAGCTCGTTGTCAGTGGCGGGTCGGATACTCAGAGTGACGGAAACGCGAGTGACGGAAAGGAGGCCGGCGGTGTCTGAGAAACCAGAGCTCACGGGCTCATCGGGATCCGCTGGGTCCTCGGGCGAATCGGGAGCGGCGGGGGAGAAGTTCCAGAACCCCGTGGCCGGCTTCGGCGTGACCTTCAAGGCCATGTTCAAGAAGCGGCTCACCGAGCAGTACCCGGAGACGCCGAAGGTGACGGCGCCCCGCTTCCACGGCCGCCACCAGCTCAACCGCCACCCGGACGGCCTGGAGAAGTGCGTCGGCTGCGAGCTGTGCGCCTGGGCGTGTCCGGCGGACGCCATCTACGTGGAAGGCGCGGACAACACCGAGGAGGAGCGCTACTCCCCGGGCGAGCGCTACGGCCGCGTCTACCAGATCAACTACGCGCGCTGCATCCTCTGCGGACTGTGCATCGAGGCCTGCCCCACTCGGGCGCTGACGATGACGAACGAGTTCGAGCTCGCCAACACCACCCGCGAGAGCCTCATCTATACCAAGGACGAGCTGCTCGCGGGCCTGGAGGAAGGCATGGTCGACAGCCCGCACGCGATCTTCCCGGGCATGGACGAACAGGACTACTACCGGGGCCTGGTCACCGAGGCCGCCCCCGGTACGGTGCAGCAGCCGGCGCTCTCCAAGGGCAGGACCGAGACCGGGGCGTCCGTCGTCATCACCCCGGACGGCAAGGCCCACGAGGACGAGGGGGCGGGCGCATGAGCGTGATCGCCGCGGCCACCACCTCGACCGGTGAGGCCGTCCAGTTCTGGATCCTGGGGACCGTCGCCGTGATCGGCGCCTTCTCCACGATCCTGCTGAAGAAGTCGGTGCACAGCGCCCTGGCGCTCGCCGGGACCATGGTCGTCCTGGCCGTCTTCTACCTCGCCAACGGCGCCTATTTCCTCGGCATCGTCCAGATCATCGTCTACACCGGCGCGATCATGATGCTCTTCCTCTTCGTCGTGATGCTCGTCGGCGTCACCGCGGCGGACTCCCTCAAGGAGACCCTCAAGGGGCAGCGCTGGCTGGCCGTCGCCTGCGGCCTCGGCTTCGGCATCCTGCTGATCGGGGGCATCGGCAACGCCTCGCTCTCCGCCTTCAACGGGCTCGGCGCCGCCAACGCCCTGCACGGCGGGAACGTCGAGGGGCTCGCCAACCTCATCTTCACGAAGTACGTCTTCGCCTTCGAGATCACCGGCGCCCTGCTGATCACCGCGACCGTCGGGGCGATGGTGCTCACGCACCGCGAGCGCACCGAACGGGCCAAGACCCAGCGGGAGATGTCCGAGGAGCGCGTGCGCGGCAAGCACCTCCCGCCGCTGCCCGCTCCCGGTGTCTACGCCCGGCACAACGCGGTGGACATCGCCGGCCTGCTGCCCGACGGCACCCCGTCCGAGCTCACCGTCATGAAGACGCTGCGCGACCGGGGCCAGATCCGCGATGTCTCCCAGGAGGCCCTCGCCGATCTCAAGGCCCTGGAGCAGCGCTCCGGCGAGCGGCTCGGACGTGAGGACGCGGACGCCGTGGCACGCGGGGCGAACCCCGCCTCCGCGGCGGAGAATTCGGAGGCCGCCCAGTGAACCCGGTCAACTATCTCTACCTCGCGGCCCTGCTGTTCGCGATCGGCGCCTCCGGGGTGCTGATCCGGCGGAACGTGATCGTGCTGTTCATGTGCGTCGAGCTGATGCTCAACGCGTGCAACCTGGCGCTCGTCACGTTCTCCCGGATGCACGGAAACCTCGACGGACAGATCGTCGCGTTCTTCGTGATGGTCGTCGCCGCCGCGGAAGTCGTCGTCGGGCTCGCGATCATCGTGTCGTTGTTCCGCTCCCGCCACTCGGCCTCGGTCGACGACGCCAGCCTGATGAAGCTGTAAGGGGACCGGAATCGTGGAGAACCTGATCGCGCTGCTCGTCGCGGCGCCCCTGCTCGGAGCGGCGGTCCTGCTCTGCGGCGGCCGCCGTCTGGACCGGGTCGGGCACTGGCTCGGCACCGTGCTCGCCGCCGCCTCGTTCGTCATCGGCGTCGTCCTCTTCGCCGACATGCTGGGGAAGGGCGCCGAGGACCGGGCCTTGCACCAGCACCTGTTCAGCTGGATTCCGGTGGAGGGCTTCCAGGCCGACATCGCCTTCCAGCTCGACCAGCTGTCGATGACGTTCGTCCTACTCATCACCGGTGTGGGCACCCTGATCCACATCTACTCCATCGGCTACATGGAGCACGACGAGCGCAGGCGCCGCTTCTTCGGCTATCTCAACCTGTTCCTCGCGGCGATGCTGATCCTGGTCATCGCCGACAACTACCTGCTGCTGTACGTCGGGTGGGAGGGCGTCGGTCTGGCGTCGTACCTGCTCATCGGTTTCTGGCAGCACAAGCCCAGCGCGGCCACCGCCGCGAAGAAGGCGTTCCTGGTCAACCGCGTCGGTGACGTGGGGCTGTCGATCGCCATCATGCTGATGTTCACCACCTTCGGCACCTTCGCCTTCGGGCCGGTGCTGGAGGCGACCGGTGACACCAGCGAGGGCAAGCTGACGGCGATCGGCCTGATGCTGCTGCTCGCCGCGTGCGGCAAGTCGGCCCAGGTGCCGCTCCAGTCCTGGCTCGGTGACGCGATGGAGGGCCCGACCCCGGTCTCCGCCCTCATCCACGCCGCGACCATGGTCACCGCCGGTGTCTATCTGATCGTCCGCTCCGGCGCCATCTTCAACGGTGCTCCGGACGCCCAGCTGGTCGTCGCCATCGTCGGCGCGGTCACGCTGATCTTCGGTGCGATCGTCGGTTGCGCCAAGGACGACATCAAGAAGGCGCTCGCGGGCTCCACGATGTCGCAGATCGGCTACATGATCCTCGCCGCGGGCCTCGGTCCGATCGGGTACATCTTCGCGATCATGCACCTGGTGACGCACGGCTTCTTCAAGGCCGGGCTCTTCCTGGGGGCCGGTTCGGTGATGCACGGCATGAACGACGAGGTCGACATGCGCAAGTACGGCGGCCTGCGGAAGTACATGCCGGTCACCTTCATCACCTTCGGCCTCGGCTATCTCGCCATCATCGGCTTCCCGGGCCTGTCCGGCTTCTTCTCCAAGGACAAGATCATCGAGGCGGCCTTCGCCAAGGGCGGCACCGAGGGCTGGATCCTCGGCTCCGTCGCCCTTCTCGGAGCCGCGATCACCGCGTTCTACATGACGCGCGTGATGCTGATGACGTTCTTCGGCGAGAAGCGCTGGCAGCCCGACGCCGAGGGCCGTGAGCCGCACCCGCACGAGTCCCCGAAGTCCATGACGATCCCGATGATCGTGCTGGCCGTCGGATCGGTCTTCGCCGGTGGCTTCTTCGCCATCGGTGACCGCTTCGTCAACTGGCTGGAGCCGGTCACCGGTTACGACCACGGGCACTCCCCGCTGAGCGTGGCCACCGTCACCGGAGCCACCGTGGTGGCCCTGGTCATCGGCGTCGCGGTCGCCTGGACGATGTACGGGCGCAAGCCGGTGCCCGTCGTGGCCCCGCGCGGCTCGCTGCTCACCCGGGCGGCCCGCCGCGACCTGCTCCAGGACGACTTCAACCACGTCGTCCTGGTCCGCGGCGGCGAGCACCTCACCCGCTCGCTCGTCTACGTCGACCACTCCCTGGTCGACGGCGTCGTCAACGGCACGGCCGCCTCGGTCGGCGGGCTCTCCGGCCGGCTGCGCAAGCTGCAGAACGGCTACGCCCGCTCCTACGCGGTCTCGATGTTCGGCGGTGCGGCGGTCGTCATCGCCGCGACCCTGCTGATGAGGGCGGTCTGATCACATGTCCTTTCCCCTCCTGACCGCGACGGCGGCGCTCCCGGCCATCGGAGCCATCGCCACCGCCGCCGTCCCCGCCGCACAGCGCACCGTGGCCAAGTGGGTCGCGCTGTTCTTCTCGCTCTCCACGCTCGTCCTGGCGGGCATCGTCTTCGCCCGCTTCGAGCCGGGCGGCGACCGCTACCAACTGACCGAGTCCAAGGCCTGGATCGCCGATTTCGGCGTCCGGTACGAACTGGGCGTGGACGGCATCGGGGTGGCGCTCCTCGGGCTCACCGCGCTGCTGATCCCGTTCGTCATCGTGGCCGGCTGGCACGACGCCGACCCCCTGGAGACGAAGTCCTCGCGCTGGCGCCCCACCCAGGGCTTCTTCGCGCTGATCCTCATGGTCGAGGCCATGGTGATCCTGTCGTTCCTCGCGACCGACGTCTTCCTCTTCTACATCCTGTTCGAAGCCATGCTGATCCCGATGTACTTCCTCATCGGCGGCTTCGGGGACCGGGCCCACGCGGGCAGCGACGAGAACGCCGCGAAGCAACGCTCGTACGCGGCGGTCAAGTTCCTCCTGTACAACCTGGCCGGCGGCCTGATCATGCTGGCCGCCGTCATCGGGCTGTACGTGGTCGCGGGGAGCTTCTCGCTCTCCGAGATCGCCGCGGCCCGGGCCGACGGCACCCTGGAGATGGCGACCTCCACCGAGCGGTGGCTCTTCCTCGGGTTCTTCCTCGCCTTCGCGATCAAGGCCCCGCTCTGGCCGCTGCACACCTGGCTGCCCAACGCGATGGGCGAGGCGACCGCACCGGTCGCCGTGCTCATCACCGCGATCGTCGACAAGGTCGGCACCTTCGCGATGCTCCGCTTCTGCCTCGGGCTCTTCCCGGAGGCCAGCAAGTGGGCGACCCCGGTCGTCATCGCCCTGGCGCTCGTCTCCATCGTCTACGGAGCACTGCTCGCGGTCGGCCAGCGCGACATCAAGCGGCTCATCGCCTACGCCTCGATCTCGCACTTCGGCTTCATCATCCTGGGCATCTTCGCGATGACCAGCCAGGGCCAGTCGGGCGCCACGCTCTACATGGTCAACCACGGCATCTCCACCGCCGCGCTGCTGCTGGTCGCCGGATTCCTCATCACCCGGCGCGGCTCGCGGCTCATCGCGGACTACGGCGGGGTGCAGAAGGTCGCCCCCGTCCTGGCGGGCACCTTCCTCATCGGCGGTCTGGCGACGCTGTCGCTGCCGGGGCTCGCCCCGTTCGTCAGCGAGTTCCTGGTCCTCGTCGGCACGTTCAGCGCCTATCCGGTGGCCGGGATCATCGCCACCTCCGGCATCGTGCTCGCCGCGGTCTACGTCCTCGTCCTCTACCAGCGGACGATGACCGGCCCGGTCAACGAGTCGGTCCGCACCATGCCCGACCTCAAGGCGCGTGAGCTGGTGGTCGCCGTACCGCTGATCGCGCTCCTGCTCTTCCTGGGCGTCTTCCCGAAGCCGCTCACCGAGGTCGTCAACCCGGCGGTCAAGCACACCATGTCCGACGTACAGAAGAAGGACCCCCAGCCCGAGGTGGAGGCCGCCAAGTGAGCGCAACAGCTGTCCACAGCCTGTGGACGACGGCGAGCGGGGTGACATCCGCAGCCCCGGGGGACCGCTTCACGGCGCCCACGATCGAGTACGCCCAGCTCGCGCCCGTCCTGATCATCGTGATCGGCGCCGTCCTGGGCATCCTGGTGGAGGCCTTCGTACCGCGTAAGGCCCGCTACCACGCCCAGCTCCTGCTGACCGTGGTGGCGCTGGCCGCCGCGTTCGCCGCCGTGGTGTCCCTCGCGGCCGGCGGGTACGCCACGACGAAGGCCCAGATCGCGGCCATGGGCGCCATCGCGATCGACGGCCCCACCCTGTTCCTCCAGGGGACCATTCTCCTGGTCTCCGTGGTGGCCGTCTTCACCTTCGCCGAACGGCGGCTCGACCCCACCGCCCACGGCAACCGGGTCGACTCCTTCGCCGCCCAGGCCGGTACGGTCCCCGGCAGCGACGCCGAGAAGGCCGCCGTCCGCGCGGGCTTCGCCACCACCGAGGTCTTCCCGCTGGTCCTGTTCTCGGTGGCGGGCATGCTCGTCTTCCCCGCCGCCAACGACCTGCTGACCCTCTTCATCGCGCTGGAAGTCTTCTCGCTCCCGCTCTACCTCCTGTGCGCCGTCGCCCGCCGCAAGCGGCTGATGTCGCAGGAGGCGGCCGTGAAGTACTTCCTGCTCGGCGCGTTCTCCTCGGCGTTCCTGCTCTTCGGGATCGCCCTCCTCTACGGCTACGCGGGCTCCCTCTCGTACGCCACCATCGCCAACGTCGTCGACGGCTCGGTCCTGGAGATCGACCCCGCCCTCGCCGGCACCATGGGCAACGACGCGCTGCTGCTCATCGGCGGCGCGCTGATCCTGGTCGGCCTGCTCTTCAAGGTCGGTGCCGTCCCGTTCCACATGTGGACCCCGGACGTCTACCAGGGCGCCCCGACCCCGGTCACCGGCTTCATGGCGGCCGCCACCAAGGTCGCCGCGTTCGGCGCGCTGCTGCGCCTGCTGTACGTGGTGCTCCCCGGGCTCACCTGGGACCTGCGGCCGGTCCTGTGGGCGGTGGCCATCATCACGATGCTGGGCGGGGCGGTCGTCGCGATCACCCAGACCGACATCAAGCGGCTGCTGGCCTACTCCTCCATCGCGCACGCGGGCTTCATCCTCGCCGGTGTCATCGCGACCAGCCCGGAGGGGGTCTCCTCGGTCCTCTTCTACCTGGGCGCGTACTCCTTCGTGACGGTCGGCGCGTTCGCCGTCGTCACACTGGTGCGGGACGCGGGCGGCGAGGCCACGCACCTGTCGAAGTGGGCCGGGCTCGGCCGCCGCTCGCCGCTGACCGCGGCGGTCTTCGCGGTGTTCCTGCTGGCCTTCGCCGGGATCCCGCTCACCTCGGGGTTCTCCGGCAAGTTCGCCGTCTTCAAGGCGGCGGCGGAGAGCGGAGCGGGCGCGCTGGTCGTGGTCGGTGTGATCTCGTCGGCGATCGCGGCCTTCTTCTACATCCGCGTGATCGTCCTGATGTTCTTCAGCGAGCCGAAGGCGGACGGCCCCACGGTCGCCGTCCCGTCCCCGCTGACCATGACGACGATCGCGGTGGGTGTGGCGGTCACGCTGGTGCTGGGCCTGGCCCCGCAGTACTTCCTGGACCTCGCGGGCCAGGCGGGGATCTTCGTGCGGTAGGCGATTCTCCCGCAGAACAGCGCCGGACGGTCCGTTATCCACAGGACCGTCCGGCGTTGTCGTAGGAGCCGCCTATCGTGGTGGGGGACGGAGAGCGGACGGACAAGGGCCGGACGGCGCGGACGGTAGGGGTTACGGACCGGTCGGCCGCGGACCCCGGGGGACAGAGCGTTGGGAAGCGTGACCATGGATGTGACCGGGACGGTGACCGGCAACGGGACCGACACCGCTGACCGCTCCGAGACCGAGGCGCAGCGGACGCTGCACCGGGTCTTCGGATACGACGCGTTCCGCGGCGAGCAGGGCGCGGTCATCGAGCATGTGGTGTCCGGCGGGGACGCCGTCGTGCTCATGCCGACCGGCGGCGGGAAGTCCCTCTGCTATCAGATCCCGTCCCTGGTCAGGCGCGGTACCGGGGTCGTCGTCTCCCCGCTGATCGCCCTCATGCAGGACCAGGTCGACGCCTTGCGCGCGCTCGGTGTGCGGGCCGGCTTCATGAACTCCACGCAGGACTTCGACGAGCGCCGCTCGATGGAGGCCCAGTTCCTCGCGGGCGAGCTGGACCTGCTCTACCTGGCGCCGGAGCGGCTGCGGCTGGACTCCACGCTCTCGCTGCTGGCCCGGGGCGAGATCTCCGTCTTCGCGATCGACGAGGCGCACTGCGTCGCCCAGTGGGGCCACGACTTCCGCCCCGACTACCTGGCCCTGTCCGTGCTCGGCGAGCGCTGGCCGGACGTCCCGCGCATCGCCCTGACGGCGACCGCCACGGGCGCCACGCACGAGGAGATCACCCGCCGCCTCGGCATGCCGGAGGCGAAGCACTTCGTCGCCAGCTTCGACCGGCCCAACATCCAGTACCGGATCGTCCCGAAGTCCGACCCGAAGAAGCAGCTCCTCACCTTCCTCAAGGAGGAGCACGAGGGGGACGCGGGCATCGTCTACTGCCTCTCGCGCGCCTCCACGGAGAAGATCGCGGACTATCTGACCCGAAACGGCATCAACGCCGTCCCGTACCACGCGGGCCTCGACGCCTCGACGCGCGCCACCCACCAGGCGCGCTTCCTCCGCGAGGAGGGCCTCGTCGTCGTCGCGACCATCGCCTTCGGCATGGGCATCGACAAGCCCGACGTCCGCTTCGTCGCCCACCTGGACCTCCCGAAGTCCGTCGAGGGGTACTACCAGGAGACCGGCCGCGCGGGCCGCGACGGGGAGCCGTCGACGGCCTGGATGGCGTACGGACTCCAGGACGTCGTCCAGCAGCGCAAGCTCATCCAGGGCGGCGAGGGCGACGAGGCACACCGCCGCCGGGCCGCCGCCCACCTGGACTCGATGCTGGCGCTCTGCGAGACGGTCCAGTGCCGCCGGGCCCAGCTGCTCACCTACTTCGGCCAGGAGCCCACGGCCGCGAACTGCGGCAACTGCGACACCTGCCTGACCCCGCCGGAGACCTGGGACGGCACGGTCGTCTCGCAGAAGCTGCTCTCCACGGTGGTCCGCCTCAAGCGTGAGCGGAACCAGAAGTTCGGCGCGGGCCAGATCATCGACATCCTGCTCGGCCGCAAGACCGCCAAGGTCATCCAGTTCGACCACGACCAACTCTCCGTCTTCGGCATCGGCGAGGAGCTGGCCGAGGCGGAGTGGCGCGGCGTGGTGCGCCAGCTGCTGGCGCAGGGCCTGCTCGCGGTCGAGGGGGAGTACGGCACGCTGGTCCTCACCGACGACAGCGCCACGGTCCTCGGCCGGGAGCGCGAGGTGCTGCTCCGCAAGGAGCCGAAGAAGCCCACGACCCGCTCGTCGTCCTCGGCCGGCGGCTCCAAGGGCGCCAAGGGCAAGGCGGCTGCGGCCGACCTCCCCGCCTCCGCGGTCCCGGTCTTCGAGGCGCTGCGCGCCTGGCGCGGGGCGACGGCCAAGGAGCAGGGCGTCCCGGCGTACGTGATCTTCCACGACGCGACGCTGCGGGAGATCGCGACCCTGCACCCGTCCTCGCTCGCGGAGCTGGGCGGGATCAGCGGCCTGGGCGAGAAGAAGCTCGCGACGTACGGGGAGGGCGTGCTGGAGGTCCTGGGGGAGACGTCCCCCGGGGCGGCGGCTGCTTCGGAGGCTCCCGCGCCGACGGCTCCCGCGCCCCGTCAGGCGGCGTCCCCGGCCCGCACCACTGCCCCGGCGACCCCGCAGCACAGCGACCCCGAGTTCGCCTGGGACGAGGAGCCGCCCGAGTACGAGTGAGGCGCGGCCCGGGCGGTGGGACCTACTGCGGGTCCGCCGCGCGGCGGCGCGGCGTGATCGCCGTCAGGTCCAGGTCCACGGGGAACGGCACCGACACCTTCATCCGGTCGTGGAAGATCCCCGTCGAGGTGTACGCCCCCGTGGCCGGCTCCCGCTCGAAGACGTACACCACGGCCCGCCCGTCGTGGTTCTCCACCCGCCAGTAGTGGGGGATCGTCGCGCGGGCGTACTTCACGGGCTTGGTCTCCCGGTCGCGGGACCGGGACTCGGGGGAGACGACCTCGACGGCGAGGCGCACCGACTCGGCAGGAAAGCGGGTCTGGTCCGGGTCCTGGATGATGTCACCTTCAATGACGATCACATCGGGCTCGGGCCGGTTGTAGCGGTCGATGTCGATGGTGAACTCGCGCACGACCTCCAGCTCCGGCGGGGCCAGCGACTGCAGCTGCCAGTTGAAGAAGTCGACCGCTCGCGAATGGAACAAGGTCTGCGGACTCACGAAAACGAGGCTCCCGTCGATCAGCTCCGTGTGCGGAGGCAGATTCGGGAGTGTGTCCAGGTCATCGGCGGTCCAGCCGCCCTCGGGCGGGACCGCCCACCGCGGCTCGGAGGCCTCGGGTTCGATGCTCATCATTGCTCCCATGGGGAGGAGTCTCGCGGGCCTGACCAGCGTATCCGCCGGGAACCGGATGAGGCTCCCCCGAACGTGTGAACGCCTCACGCACCGCTGACCGGACCCGGCACCCTCTCAGTCACCGCCCCCGCAGTCACCGCTCCCTCAGTCACCGCTCCCTCAGTCACCGCCCCCGCCGCATCCGCCCCCGCCGCATCCGCCCCCGCCCCCGCCGTCGCCCCAGCCGCCGCCGCCTCCGCCGGACTCGTTCCGCTTGACGTTGTAGTGGACGGCCGCAGCCGTCCACTCGGCGCGGCGCAGGACCTTCATCGCCGTGCGGCCGGGGCGGCCGTTGCGGGTCAGTTCGCCGGCGAGGCCGATCGCGGAGACCAGGGCGGCCAGGATCCGGTCGCGGTGGTCCGGGTAGCCCGCCGTCTCGGCCAGCGTGAACCGCCTGCGGAGCCCCGGTACGAGGTCCGGCGGGACCGGGAAGTGGCGGTGGTACGGGAACAGGCCGAGGAAGCGGCGGGTCTCCCGGGACAGCAACGAGCGCTCCACCAGGGAGTCCAGGTACTTCTCGTGCACGTGGCGGTCGAAGTCGCCGACCCAGCGCCGGGCGCGCATTCCGGAGCGCCGGCCCTTGGCCTGGGGCAGGGTCCGCAGCAGGTCGGCGAGGAGCGGGTCGGCCGGGTCCAGCGGGTTCACCACCTGGACCCGGCCGTACTCCTCCCGTATCCGCCCCTGGAGCTCCAGCTCCGCGAGGGCGGCGCCGGCCGTCCCGTACGCCAGGAAGGCGGCCTTGCGCAGCGGCTTGCCGCTCCCCGGGTCCAGGGTGAGCAGGATCAGCTCCTCGGGGAGCGTCAGCGCGGGGGCGGGAGCGTTCATGGCGCGGTGACGATCCTGCCGGTCACATCGCCGAGGCCCACGCGGGTGCCGTGCGGGCCGGGGGCCCAGGCGGTCAGCGTGACCGTGTCGCCGTCCTCCAGGAACGTCCTCTTGCCCTCGGGGAGTTCCAGCGCGTCGCGGCCGTTCCAGGTGAGCTCCAGGAGCGAGCCGCGCTGCGTGGTCTCGGGGCCGCTGACCGTGCCGGAGCCGTACAGGTCCCCGGTCCGCAGCGACGCGCCGTTGACCGTCATGTGGGCGAGCTGCTGGGCGGCCGTCCAGTACATCGAGGCGAACGGCGGCTCGGCGACGACCTGGCCGTTGATCTCGACGGTGATCCGGATGTCGAAGCCGCCGTGCTCCTCCTCGTCCGAGTCGTCGAGGTAGGGGAGCAGGGGCACATCCCGGGTCGGCGGGGCGGTGCGGGCCGCGTCCAGGGCCTCCAGCGGGGTGACCCACGCCGATACGGAGGTGGCGAAGGACTTGCCCAGGAACGGGCCCAGCGGCACGTACTCCCAGGCCTGGAGGTCGCGCGCCGACCAGTCGTTGAGCAGCGAGAGCCCGAAGACGTGCTCGCGGAAGTCGGCGAGCGGGACCGGGGTGCCGTGGGCTGAGGGGACGCCGACGACGAAGCCGACCTCGGCCTCGATGTCCAGCTTCACCGAGGGCCCGAAGACGGGCGCCGGGTCGGTGGGGGCCTTGCGCTGGCCGCTGGGGCGCACCACGTCCGTGCCGGAGACCACGACGGTGCCGGAGCGCCCGTGGTAACCGATCGGCAGGTGCTTCCAGTTGGGCGTGAGCGCGTCGCCGTCCGGCCGGAAGATCTTCCCGACGTTGGTGGCGTGGTGCTCGCTGGCGTAGAAGTCGACGTAGTCCGCGACCTCGTACGGCAGGTGCAGGGTCACCGCGTCGACCGGGTGCAGCAGGGGCTCGATGTCCGCGCGGTGCCCCGGGACCGTCAGCCAGGCGGTGAGCGCGCGGCGCACGTCCCGCCAGGCGGTGCGGCCCGCCGCGAGCAGCGGTGTCAGGCTCGGCTGGGCCAGCAGCCCGGCGTAGGGGGAGCCGAGCGCGTGGGCGGCGGCGCCGGCGTCCAGCACGTGGTTGCCGATGCGGACGCCGACCCGGCGGTCCTCGGGGTGGTCGGGGGTGGAGAACACACCGTAGGGGAGGTTGTGCGGGCCGAAGGGGTCGCCCTCGGGCAGGTCGAGCGGGCTGCTCTGCTCGGGCATGTGTTGCTGCCTCGCTTTCCAGGTCGTGTGGAGGACACGTTACGTCGGAGGTCCTACCCCACGGCAGTGCCCCGACTGTCCCCAACTGTGCGTATTGCCTGGAAAGTTCGAAGGGTCCCCCGGAAATCCGGGGGACCCGACAACGAAATGGGCGATCCGCTCAGCCCGCCCTGCGCGGGATGCGCTTCTCCCAGGTGCGGTGGAAGACGACCTCGCCGCCGTCCTTGCAGATCACCTCGTTCGAGGTGATGAAGTCGTGCGCGTCGGCGGCGATCTCGGAGCGTGTCTCGATCTCCACGTCCCAGGACATCTCCGGCCGGTGCAGCCGGATCCGCCAGTCGCTGCGGGTGCGGGCGGAGAGCGGGTCGTCCTGCTGGATCGTGTACGTCTCCAGGGCGTCCTCGGTGAATTCGAGGCCGTCGGGGTAGACCCGCGTGCCGCCGTAGCGCGGGTCGACCTCCAGCCGCCACTCGCCCTTGGCGACATCGCGGACGACGAGCCGTTCGGGGCGGGGTTCTTCGAGGGTGACGGGGAAGACCACGCCGAGCGGTTCGGCCTGTTCCGGTTCTCCGAAGGTGATCGCCGGATCCTCGGTGTGGCGGCGCACCGGCAGTTCGACGAGGCTGCCGTCCGCGTCGAGCGTGAAGCCCGCCGAACCGGCCTGCGGCCAGATCCAGGGCCAGTACGAGGAGGAGACCGCGAGCCGGATGCGGTGGCCGGGCGGGAAGGTGTGGCCGATGCCGTTGAGGTCGAAGACCACGTCCTCGGTCTCGCCCGGCGTCCAGTCGTCGGTGCGGTCGCGGCCGTGCCGGGCGGCGAGGTTGAGGACGCCCCGGGTGACCAGGGTGGAGGAGCCGTCGGGCGCCACGTCGCAGAGGCGCGCGATGGCCTGGCCGCGCGGGACGTCCATCCGGAGGCGGAGCTTGACCCGTGGGCGGCCGAGGATCTCGATCGGCGCCTCTTCGACGGGGAACTCGAACGACACCGACTTCGCGTCCTCGTCGCGCTGGTCCGGCGGCAGGTCGGCGTCGTTCCCGAACGGGAAGAAGCGCCCCGCGTCCAGGCCGGTCTGCTGCGGCGAGGCGACGATCCGCTCGCCGCCCTGGAGCGCGTACGCCACCGGGGAGATGTTCTCCGAAGGCCAGGAGGCGTCCCCGACCCAGCGGCCGGGCAGCGTCTCGTACACCGTGGCGGGCGGGTGCGAGCCGCTGATCCAGGACCGCAGCAGCGGCTCCCGCATCACGCCCGTCTCCTTGTTCTTCAGGTGCTGGTCCCACCAGCGCAGCGTCTCCTGGAGGAAGCCGATCGCGGGCCCCGGCGGCAGCCCCCGGTCCGGGTACTGGTGCGACCACGGGCCGATGATCCCGCGGACCCGCCCCGGATCGAGGTGTTCGACCAGGCGCAGGACGGTGTCGCGGTACGGGTCGTGCCAGCCGCCGACCGCGAGGACGTTCGCCTTGATCGCCCCGTAGTCCTCGCAGACGCTGCCGTGCTTCCAGTAGTCGTCGCGGCTCTGGTGGGCCAGCCAGGTGTGGATGAGGGGTTCGACGGCCTCCAGTCGCTTCAACCACATCTCCTTCCACTCGTCGCCGATCTGCGCAGGGTCCGGCGGGCGGGAGACGAAGGCGAGCATGGTGGCGGCCCAGGCGTGGATGTCGACGGCGAGGACGGAGCCGCCCATGTAGTGGACGTCGTTGTCGTAGCGGTCGTCGGCCGAGCAGACGGTGACGATCGCCTTCAGCGGCTCGGGGGCGAGCGCGGCGATCTGGAGCGAGTTGAAGCCGCCCCAGGAGATGCCGAACATCCCGACCCGGCCCGAGCACCACTCCTGCTGGGCCAGCCAGTGGATGACGGCGACCCCGTCGCTGAGCTCCTGCGCGTCGTACTCGTCGCCCGGCAGCCCCTCGCTGTTGCCGTGGCCCCGGACGTCGACCCGTACGGAGGCGTAGCCGTGGCCCGCGTACCAGGGGTGGCGCTGCCAGTCGCGGGGGGCGGTCCAGTCGCCGAGCCGGTAGGGCAGGTACTCCAGCAGCGCGGGGACCGGTTCGTCGGTCAGGGGCCGCCAGATCCGGGCGTAGAGCCGGGTCCCGCCGGGCAGCGGGATGTACACGTCCTCGCGGGTCGTCTCGTACGGGAACTCGGTCGTGATGTTCATGGGTCACCTCGGTGGGGGGCGGGGTGCTCGGGGGCGTAGGGCTCAGTGGACGGGGTGCATCGTGCGCTTCAGCCAGGGCGCGGCGGCGATCATCGCGACGCCCGCCGCCACGGCGATCGCGCCGTTGACACCGAAGTAGGCGGGGGTGGAGACCTCGCCGTACAACTTCACGACCTGCGCCTGGATGCCGTTGGCGACGGCCAGGGACAGGAACCACAGGGCCATCGTCTGGCTGGCGAACGCCTTCGGGGCGAGCTTGCTGCTGGCGGAGAGGCCGGAGGTCTCCAGCAGGACGTCACCGAGCCCGAGCAGCAGATAGGAGCCGACGATCCACCAGGCGGCCATCCGGTACATGTCGTCGGCGTGCCCGGAGGTGGGCAGGACCATCAGCAGGAACGAAAGCCCGCCGAGGATCACGCCGAAGGCGATCTTGTTGGAGGCGTGCGGCTGGCGGCGTCCCATCCGGACCCAGGTGGCCGCCACGACGGGCGCGAGCGCGACCTCGAAGGCGCCGAGCGCGGAGGCGTACCAGCTGGCCGGGAAGGTGAAGCCGAGGATCTCCGTGCGGGCGTTGGCCGACGCCAGCAGGATCATCGTGGAGTACGCCTGGAAGAGGATGAAGTTGAAGACGACGGACCCCAGGAAGAGCACGACGTACGGCCGCAGCCTGCCGCGTTCTGCGGCGGTGACCCTCGGGCTGCGGAACATCACCGCGAAGTACGTGATCGGGGCGATGACCGAGATCACCGTGAGCACGTCCACGAACCGGTCGATGGTGAGCCGGCCCGCCAGCGCCAGGGCGGTGGCGAGGACGGCGACCACGACGGCGCCGCCGATGATCAGCCGCACCGCGCGGCGCATGGCTGCGGGGGCGAGGGCGAATTCGGCACCCTCCTTGCGTCCGACCAGGTGGCGGCGGCCCGCCACGTACTGGATCAGGCCGAAGGTCATCCCGATGGCGGCGGCCGAGAAGCCCCAGTGCCAGCTCGCGTGGTCGCCGAGCCAGCCGGTGACCAGCGGCCCGGCGAAGGCGCCGATGTTGATGCCCATGTAGTAGAGGGCGAAGCCGGCGTCGCGCCGCTCGTCCTCGGTGCGGTAGAGCTTGCCGACCATCGAGGCCACGTTGGGCTTGAGGAGCCCCGTCCCGGCGCTGATCAGCCCGAGCCCGATCCAGGTCGTCGCGTCGGTGGGCACGGCCATGGCGTAGTGGCCGCAGGCGATGAGGATGCCGCCGTACAGCACGGCCCGGTACGAGCCGAGGATCCGGTCGGCCAGCCAGCCGCCGCCCACGGAGACCAGGTAGACGAGGGTCCCGTACGCGGCGGACACGGAGGCGGCGGTGCCGGGGTCCATGCCCATGCCGCCGTTGGCCACCCTGTCGGCGAAGAACAGCACCAGGATCGCCTGCATGCCGAGGAACGAGAACCGCTCCCAGACCTCCAGGCCGGACAGGGTCATCAGACCCCGGGGCTGGCCGAGGAAGGCGCGGTCGTCCTCGGGCGGAGGCCGGTCCTGCTCGGTGCCGGCAGCGGTGTGGGACAAAGCGGAGACTCCTGAACGTATGAGCTGATCCCGAACATACCGGCGGTAGTGGGAAGCCGCCCACGGTGATCCACAGGAGACCGGATACGCTGAAGTCGATTTGGGATCCAGCGACACATCGACAATGAGTGTGATCGTCAGCAGACAGGAGATGCCCTCGTGACCGTCGTCGGGCCGTTCGGACTGCACGTGCGGGACCAGGCTCTTGAGGCCGACGTCCAGGCTGGCCTGGCCGCTGTCGAAGCGGGGCTGCTCGAAGTCACCAAGAGTGATGTGCCCTTCATCACGGAGGCTGCCCAGCACCTGGTGCGGGCCGGGGGCAAGCGGTTCCGCCCCTTGCTGGTCATGCTCGCGTCACAGTTCGGTGACCCCGACGCGCCGGGTGTCGTCCCCGCGGCCGTCGTCGTCGAGCTGACCCACCTGGCCACGCTGTACCACGACGACGTGATGGACGAGGCCGACGTACGCCGCGGGGTGGAGAGCGCCAACACCCGCTGGGGCAACTCGGTGGCCGTCCTCACCGGCGACTTCCTGTTCGCCCGCGCCTCCCACATCCTGGCCGACCTCGGCCCCGATGCCGTACGCATCCAGGCCGAGGCGTTCGAGCGGCTGGTCACCGGCCAGATCCTGGAGACCGCGGGCCCGCGCGACGGCCGCGACCCGGTCGACCACTACCTGGACGTGCTCAGCGGCAAGACCGGCTCGCTGGTCGCCGTCTCCGGCCGGTTCGGCGCGCTGATGGCCGGGGCCGACGAGCGGACCGTGGACATCCTCACGCAGTACGGGGAGCGGCTCGGCATCGCCTTCCAGCTCGCCGACGACGTCCTCGACATCGCATCGGACACCCACGAGTCCGGCAAGACCCCCGGCACCGATCTGCGCGAGGGCATCCCCACCCTCCCGGTGCTGCGGCTGCGCGCCCAGGCCGCGGAGGACGGCAAGCCCGACGACCTGGAGCTGGTCGAGCTGCTCGACGGAGACCTCGGCGACGACGACACCCTCGCCGAGGCGCTGCGCCGGCTGCGCGCCCACCCGGCGCTGGAGCAGGCCCGCCAGGACACCGTCCGCTACGCCCAGGAGGCGCGCGCCACGCTGGCGCCGCTGCCCGAGGGGTACGCGAAGTCCGCGCTGGAAGAGCTGTGCGACGCCGTGGTGCACCGCGCGGGCTGAGAGGACGCGCGCTGTTTTCCTCAGGTTGACGACGCGTCACCCAGTAGGCCCCCCGAGGCCCTACCCCTACGGGATGGCTGATGTGCCCCGTCCGGTTGTCATACCGGAGCAGTAGTCAGGTTGATCCCCAGGGCTGACGCTTCAGGCCGCCCGATTTGGTCAGATGGATACCAACCACTCCTGACCACATCGGGTGAGAATGGCGGCAGGGAGTGGACGAGCAACCGGACGGAAGCCGCCGACCACGGAGGTAGGGCACACATGGCACCGAACGACAGCGCAGAGACCACCGGCGAGGCCACGGGCACTGTCGTGGGCCGCCGGAAGGCGGCGCGCTACTTCGTCCCCGTCGCGGTCGCGGGGGTGGCGGCCGCGACCATCGGGCTCGTCCCGGCACTCGCGAACTCCGGCGACCCGGACCTGCCGAAGATCAGCGCACAGGAACTCATCGAGAAGATCGCCGCTTCCGACGAGGAGCAGCTCTCCGGCACGTTCAAGATCAGCACGGACCTCGGTCTGCCCCTCGACGGCCTCGCGGGCTCGTTCGTGCCCGGCGCCGGCTCCGACGACGACAAGGGCGCCGCCGCACCGCAGGACAGGCTCATGGAGCTGACGTCCGGCACGCACACGCTGCGGGTGGCCGTCGACGGCCCGGAGAAGCAGCGGCTCTCCATCCTCGGCGACGCCTCCGAGTACAGCGTCGTCCACAACAAGGGCGAGGTCTGGGCGTACGACTCGAAGTCCGACGAGGTCTACCACGCCGAGGCGCCCGCGGGCGCGGGCAGCGCGGAGGAGGCCCCGAAGGCCCCCAAGGGCGTCCCGGCCACCCCGAAGGACTTCGCCGAGCAGGCGCTCGCGGCGGTCGGCGACACCACGTCGGTCACTGTGGACGGCACCGCGCAGGTGGCGGGCCGTGACGCGTACCAGCTGGTGATCAAGCCCAAGCAGTCCGGCTCGACGGTCGGTTCGGTACGGATCGCGGTGGACGCGGAGAACGGCGTACCGCTGAAGTTCACGCTGGCCGCGGCGGCCGGCGGCAAGGCCGTGGTCGACGCCGGCTTCACCAAGGTGGACTTCGCGAAGCCCGCCGCCTCGTCGTTCGACTTCACCCCGCCCAAGGGCGCCAAGGTGACGGAGGCCGACGAGCTGGAGACCGGCAAGGACGAGCACGGCGCGGCACAGAAGGCGCTCCCGGAGCAGCTCTCCGGGCAGATCCCGGGCCTGGAAGGGCTGGGGGGATCCGAGGGCGTCAACGTCATCGGCAAGGGCTGGACGTCGATCGCCGCCATCGAGATCCCTGGCGGCAAGGGCCTGCCCACGGCGGGCTCGGGCGATGTCCCGGCCGAGGCCCAGGGCTTCCTGGACGCGCTCGGGGACAAGGTCACCGGGAAGTTCGGCTCGGGCACGGTCTTCAAGACCCGCCTCGTCAACGCGCTGGTGACGGACGACGGCAAGGTATATGTCGGAGCGGTGACGAAGGACGCGCTGGTACGGGCGGCCGACGGCGCCAAGTAGTCCCTTCGGGCTCACCCGGTCGTCCCGCCCCGTCGCGCACCCGCGCGGCGGGGCGGTCCGGCCCCTGCATGTGCGAGAGGTGCGACCGGCATGACGGACACAGCGGCGGCTGCGGACGCGGCGACAGCCCTGGCGCACAAGGCCCCGGGCCTCGCCGCCCCCGGCATCGGGAACCCCGTCATCGAGACGCGCGGCCTCACCAAGCGCTACCGGGGCGGTCGACCGGCGGTCGACGGCCTCGACCTCATCGTCCCCGGCGGCAGCGTCTTCGGCTTCCTCGGCCCCAACGGCTCCGGCAAGACCACCACCATCCGGATGCTCATGGGCCTCATCGACCCCACCTCCGGCACGGCCAGGGTCCTCGGCCGCGCCATGCCCCGGGCCGCCCGTACGGTCCTCCCGGAGGTCGGCGCGCTGATCGAGGGGCCCGCGCTGTACGGCTATCTGAGCGGCCGCGACAACCTCCTGCGGTACGACAGGGCCGACCCCACCGCCGACCCGCGCACCCGCCGGGCCCGCGTCGGCCACGCCCTGGACCGGGTCGGCCTCGCCGCCGCTTCGGCCAAGAAGGCGAAGACGTACTCCCTCGGCATGAAACAGCGCCTCGGGCTCGCCGCCGCCCTGCTCCGGCCCCGGCGCCTGCTCGTCCTGGACGAGCCGACCAACGGTCTCGACCCGCAGGGCATGCGGGAGATCCGCTCCCTGGTCCGGGAGCTGGCGGCCGAGGGGACCACGGTGTTCCTCTCCTCGCACCTGCTGGACGAGATCGAACAGGTCTGCACGCATGCGGCCGTGATGGCCCGTGGCCGGCTGCTGGTCCAGGGCCCGGTCGCCGAACTAGCCGCGAGCGCCCGCGGTCGGCTCGCCGTCACCACCCCCGACCCCGGGGACGCCGCCCGCATTCTCAAGGAGCACGGCCTCGGAGGGTTGAGCGTGGACGGCGACCGGCTGACCGCCGACGCCCCGCCCGCCGCCCTGGACCTCGCGGACCTCAACGCGGCGCTGGTGGGCGGCGGGGTGCGGGTGCGGTCGTTCGGGATCGAGGGCGGGTCGCTGGAGGACGCGTTCGTGGCACTCACGGGAGAGGGATTCGATGTCGCAGGCTGAGGCCCTCACGGCTCCGGAGAAGACCGGGGCCCGCCCCCGCAACCCGCTGTGGACCCTCGGAATCCTCCGCTCCGAGATCACCACAACCCTCCGCCGCCACCGCACCTACGCGCTCCTCGCGGTGCTCGCCGCCGTCCCCGTACTCATCGGGATCGCGGTCCGCGTCGAGACGGGCGGCGGAGCGGGGTCAGGGGGCGGGCCGGACGGCGGGGGAGGCCCGGCGTTCCTGACGCAGGTCACCAACAACGGCCTCTTCCTGGTCTTCGCCGCCCTCGCGGCCACGCTCCCGGTCTTCCTCCCGATGGCCGTCGGCGTGGTCGCGGGCGACGCGATCGCGGGCGAGGCGAGCGCCGGGACGCTGCGCTATCTGCTGGTCGCCCCGGCGGGCCGGACCCGGCTCCTTCTGGCCAAGTACGCCTCGGTCCTCACCTTCTGCCTGGTCGCGACCTTCGTGGTGGCGGCCTCGGCGCTGGTGGTCGGGGCGCTGCTCTTCCCGGTGGGGGAGGTCACGACGATCTCCGGCACCCGGATCAGCTTCGGCGCGGGCCTGGTGCGGGCCGGGCTGACGGCGGCGGTCGTCGCGGCCTCACTGGTCGGTTTCGCCGCGCTCGGCCTGTTCGTCTCGACGCTGACCGACAGCGGGATCGGGGCGATGGCGGCGACGGTCGGGCTGCTGATCACGGTGCAGATCCTGGACAGCATCCCGCAGCTGAGCGGTATCCATCCCTACCTCTTCCCGCACTACTGGATGTCGTTCGCGGACGTCCTGCGCGAGCCGGTCCACTGGGAGGAGCTCAGCAGGAACTTCCGACTCCAGGGCCTGTACGCGGCGGTGTTCGGTTCGGCGGCCTGGGCCCGCTTCACGGCGAAGGACATCACGGCCTGAGCCAGGCAGGGAGGTCGTCCGGTGGCCGGATCCGAGCGGTGAGCGATCATCCATGCCGTCGGCCGGGCGAGCCGTCCCCCGATCGGCTCGTCGCGGCACGAACGGCACGAACGGTGCGGAGGGTGGGAACGACACGACACGGTACGTTCCGTTTCCGCTTGGGTATTGTTCGGCCTATGACGACGACCTGTCAATAAGGAATGGCTGAAACCCCCCTATGCTCACCGGATGATCACACCGCCCAGTAGCCTGCGCCGCAGCGAGAGATCACGCCGCGCGACGCTGCAGGCCGCACTCGACCTCTGCACGGAGAAGGGGTACGGGCGCGTCACGGTGGAGGCCATCGCGGCCCGCGCCGGTGTCAGCAAGAAGACGATCTACCGCTGGTGGCCGTCAAAAGGGGCGGTCCTGCTGGAGGCCTTCACGGACGCGCTGGTGGACGCCACCCCGTTCGTGGACACCGGTGACATCGGCGCGGACCTGCGCGCCCACCTGGCGGGCGCGGTGAAGCTGCTCACCGTGCCGCCCTTCGGCCCGGCCTACGGGGGCATCCTCTCCGAACTCCACCATGACGACGTCCTCGCCCAGGCGCTGAAGGACCAGCTGGTCGACCCGCGCGTGGAGCAGGCGGTGGCCCGGCTGCGCAGCGCCCAGGACCAGGGCCAGATCCCGTCCGGCGCGAACCTCCCGCTGGCCGTGGAGATGCTGTACGGCCCCCTCTACTACCGCCACCTTCTGCGCAAACCCGTCCACGACGAGGAGACGATCGCCGACCTCGTGGCCCATGTGCTGCGCGCGCTGGGGGCGCCGGGGTACTAGCGTGCGTCGGCCGACCTCGGGCCCGGTCTCCGCGAAGCACTCCAGGATCAGCGGCAGATCCTCCAGCCACCACACCCCCGCCGCCCCCCGGTGGCCGCCCCAGCCGTGCCGGGTGATGCTGGTCCGGCACGTGCCGGTGCTCCGGGGCAGCGGTGTGCCGGAGCCCGAGGGGCAGGTGGAGCCGTGTCGTACGCCGAAACCCCGGCCGGATCCGGAGCCCCTCCGGGCGGCCTGGACGATGCCCTGCTGGAGACCCTCTTCGCCCAGTCCGCCGTAGGCCTCCTCGTGCTCGACCCGCAGCTCAGGCTCGTCCGCGCCAACTCCCTCGTCGAGGGCGTCGGGACCGAGCAGTACATCGGGCTCCGCTTCACCGAGGTCTTCCGGCTCGACGACCCGCAGGGGTCCGAACAGCTCCTCAAACGGGTCCTCGCAGGGGAGGGGCCCGTACGCGAGCATCTCGTACGCGGCCGGCTCCGCCGGATCCCCGGTGACCGGATCTTCCTGGTCTCCGCCTACCGCCTGGAGGGCCCCGGGGGCACCGCCCTCGGACTGCTGAGCGCCGTCGTCGACGTCACCGAGCGGGAGCGGGCCCGGGCCAGGGAGACCGCGCTGGCCGCCGTGCGCGACGCGGTCGGCGGCTCGCTGGACGTGGCCACCACCTGCCGGGCCTTCATCGACGCGCTGGTGCCGGGCTTCGCCGACCTCGCCGTCGTCGAGGTGGTGGACGAGATCCTGCGCGGAGCCGACCCGCCGGTGGGCCCCCTGCCGCCCGACACCCCGCTGCGCTGCGCGGCGGCCGGCCGCGGCGACAGCGTCCGGGGCGACGAGCCGGGCCGGACCCGCCCGGTCGGCGGGACCCGCCGCCTGCCTCCCCGTACGCCGTACGCGCTCACCGTCGCGGACCTGCGGCCCCGGCTCGTCCCGCTCACCGCCGACACCCCGTGGCCGGACCCCGACCCGGAAGGAATCCACGCCCGCGCGGAGACCGGCGCGCACTCGCTCATCGTCGTGCCCCTCACCCTGCGGGGGGCCGTCCTCGGGCTGGTCAGCCTGTACCGCTGCGGGGCCGCCGAACCGTTCGACGAGGAGGACGTCTCCCTGGCCGGTACGGCGGCCACCCGCGCGGCCCTCGCCATCGACAACGCCCGCCGGTTCGAGCGCGAGCACGTCATCGCCTCCACCGTCCAGCGCCGCCTCCTCCCGCAGGCCGAACGCCACCAGGCCGCCGTGGAGACCGCCCATGTGCTGCTGCCCGGCCGGGACAGCGGCTGCTGGTTCGACACGATCGCGCTCTCCGGGGCCCGTACGGCACTCGTCGTCGGCGGGGTCGCGGGGGAGGGGCTCCAGTCGGCGATCGCCATGGGGCAGCTCCGTACCGTCGTCCAGGCACTCGCCGGCCTCGACCTGGAGCCGGAGGAGGTACTGGCCCGCCTGAAGGAGACGGCCGACCGCCTCGCCCACGAACGCGCGGCCCTGCCCCCGAGCGACTCCCTCCACGGCGAAGAGCTGCGGGCGGGATGTGTGTACGGGGTCTACGACCCGTTCACCCTGACCTGCACGGTGGCCCGGGCCGGGTACCCCGCGCCCCTGATCGCCGGCCCGGACGGGGAGGTCGTCCCCCTCGACCTCCCCGAGGGGCCGGGCCTCTTCGCAGCCGACGGCGCCCTCTTCGCGCCCGCCACCGTCACTCTGGAGGAGGGCAGCCTCCTCGCGTTCTGCACGGCCGAACTGCTCGCCGACGAGCACGCCGGGGAACGCATCACGCGGAGCCTGGCCCGCCCCGGCCGCAGCCTGCGGCAACTGGGCGACGACATCGTGTACGCGCTCCCCGACGACACCCGGTCCGCCGGGGCGGCGCTGCTCCTGGCCCGTACCGGGACGGTCTCCGAACACCTGGTCGCCACCTGGGACCTCGCGCAGGAACGCACGACCCCCGCCACCGCGCGCATGCTCGTACGCGACCGGCTCCAGGGCTGGGGGCTCGACGAGGACACCGTCGACTCGACCGAGCTGATCGTCAGCGAACTGGTCACCAACGCGGTCCGCTACGGAACCCCGCCGCTCCGCCTGCGCCTCCTGCTGGACACCAGCCTCACCTGCGAGGTCCACGACGGCTCCACGGCCTCCCCGCACCTGCGCCACGCCCGCACGGTCGACGAGGGCGGCCGCGGCCTGTTCATCGTCTCCCGCCTCGCCGCCCACTGGGGAGCCAGGCACGGCCCGGACGGCAAGGTGCTGTGGACGGAGCAGGACCTCCCGGGGGGCAGCGGCACGCACTGACGGGCTGGAGCTGCGCCGCGCGCCGTCCTTGGTGGCGGCCGCTCAGCCGAACAGGCGCTCCAGCACCTCCGCCACCCCGTCCTCCGCGTTCGTCGAGGTCACCTCGTCCGCCGCCGCCCGCAGCTCCGGATGCGCGTTGCCCATCGCCACCCGGTGGCCGGAACGACGGAACATCGGCAGATCGTTCGGCATGTCCCCGAACGTGACCGTCCCCTCCGCCCCGATCCCCAGCAGTTCGGCCGCCGCCGCGATCCCGGTCCCCTTGTCCACCCCGTACGGAGCCAGCTCGACCGTGCCGGGCCCCGCCATGGTGACGCTCGCCAGATCGCCCACCGCCCCGCGCGCGGCGGCGGCCAGCGCGTCGTCGCCGAGCTCCGGATGGCGGACCAGCACCTTGATGACCGGCCGCTCCCACAGGGCGTCCCGGGAGTCCACGCACAGGGCGGGGAGCGTCGGGTTCGGCATCCGGTAGCCGTCCTCGATCAGGGTGACGCCGTCCACCCCGTCCTGGTCCACGGCCGCGAACACCGCCCCGACCTCCGCCTCTATCTTGCCGAGCGCGGTGTCGGCGGCCTCCCGGTCCAGGGTGACGGAGCGCAGGAGCCGTGCGCTGTCGGCGTCGTACAGCTGCGTGCCCTGGCCGCACACGACGAGCCCGGTGTAGGCGAGATCCGCGAGCAGCGGCCGTACCCCGGGAACCGGTCGCCCGGTGACGATCAGGTGCCGGGCCCCGGCAGAGACGGCGAGGGCGAGTGCGGCGCGGGAGCGGGCGCTGACGGTGTCGTCCGGGCGCAGCAGGGTGCCGTCCAGGTCGGTGGCGACGAGGGCATAGGCGGGTGGCGTGGGCATGGGCCCCAGCCTAGAAGGGCCCGGACGGCCGCTTGCGCGGGAGGGGAGGATCCGGTAAGCGGTACGCGTACGGGGGAGAGCCGCCGGGTCAGCGGCCCGGCTCTCGGCCCGCAGGCGGGCGCGGCCCGGGCCGTCGGGTGCGAGCCGGAAGATCAGCACGTAGGACGTGAACCGATGGAGAAGCCCCACCGCACACCTGCGGTGGGGCTTCGGCCAGGCCGTCGCGCGGCCGGGCGGCTGCTCAGACGGCGCCGAACTCCCCGGCGCGGACGCCCGCGACGAACGTCGTGAACGCGGTGGCGGGGATGGTGAGGACCGGGCCGGCGGTGTCGTGCTTGGAGTCGCGGACGGGGACGATCCCGTGCGGGGCCGCGAGGTTGGTGGCGACCTCGACGCACTGGCCGCCGTTGTTGCTGTACGAGGACGTGAACCAGCGGGGGGTTTCGGTTGTCACGGGGTGCCCTTTCGCAACTGCTGGACGATGTCGACGGAGGCCGCCTGCGAGGGAGCTACCGCTTGCAGCCGATGGTAGTCCGCGAGCAGGGGGAGGACACCGGTGGTTTCCCTTTCGACGTAGCCCTGTTGTGCGGATTCGGCGTACGACATGATCGACCGGTCCACCATGGTCAGGATCGTGACCGGCAGGTCGAACGGGCGGTGCTCTCCCAGGTCGAAGGGGACCACCTGAAGGATGGTGTTGGGCAGTTCGGCGAAGTCGATGAGGTGGTCGAACTGCGCCTTCATGACCTCGGGTCCGCCGACCGGGCGGAGCAGGCAGCTCTCGTCCACCATCGCGAAGACCATCGTCTCCCGGCCCTCGTAGACGGCCGCCTGCCGTTGTGCGGTGACCGCGACCCGCTCCTGGGCCTGTTCGGGGGTGATGGTCCCGCGCCGGACCGCGCTCTCCGCGAGGACCGTCGCGTACTGCGGGGTCTGGAGCAGGCCCGGGACGACACCGACCTCGTACAGCCGGATCTCCGCCGCCCGGCGCTCCAGGCCGAGGAATTCCGGGAAGCCCGCCAGCAGGCTGCCGTGCTTGATCTCCCGCCATTCGCGCTCGAAGGACTCGGGGCTGCCGACCAGGCCGAAGATCTGATCGGCTCTCCGGGAGAAGGGCAGGGTTGCGGATTTACGACCGGTTTCCATCGCCGAGATATGCCTGCCGCTGCACCCGGCCTTGTCGCCCAGCTCGTCCTGGGTCCAGCCCCTGGCGTCCCGTAACTTGCGCAGTCGCGCACCGTACGCCGCCTGAGGGCTGGCCTCAGAATTCAGTTCCTTGCGATACACGAACGTGCCCTCCCGTACGGCCATGTTGAAGACCATTCGACGGTAGGTCACGCTGAGCCTCCCCGGTAGTCATATGGCTACAGAGAGGAGCGATAGGTGTACGGCGAGAACGTATGCCCGAATCACGAGCGGTGCCCGCGCGTCCCTGATCCCGGAACTCTCCTCGTGGATACCAGTCGTGGGGACCGCGTGGGGGAGTTCCGAGGGGTCGCCGGCTTCTACTGGTCGCTGCGGCCGGTGGGCGGCGGCATCGAGTGGGAGGTGGAGCCCCGCTACGTACGCCCCGCGCTCCTCATGGAACAGCTCCGCGCCCGTACCGCTCGCCTCAACGCCCGCAGCCGGGGAGAAGTGCTGTGAACCCTGAGCAGGCGCACACCCGTTGGTACGTCGCCGAGAGCCGCGCGGGCGATGCCGCCCGGTCCGTACGGCTCGGCGGGGTCACCGCTCCGACCCGGCGGCTCGCGCTCCGGTGGCTGCGGCGGCAGGCGCGGCGGCTCGCGGACGCGCTGGACCCCGACCCGTACGCCCCCTGGGTGCCGGCGGGCGCCCTGCACCCGGTCACCCGCGCACCGCGCGACGCGCCGGCCGAACTCCGGGCCTGGGCGGGCAGCTTGCGCGAGCACGACTACGCGCTGCTGCGGCTCGCGGACGGGCTGCCGTACGAGTTCGTCGCCCGCGATGCCCTGGCCTGGTACGGGCTCGTGGTCCGTCCGGTGGGCCGGTAGCCGGAGATCCGTTCCCCCTTCAACCACCAAGGAATCATCGACGTGTTGCAGTGCACCGCCTTCGCGGAAGTCCCCGAGATGGGCGCGCTCGTCGTGCTCACCGCCATGCACGCCGAACCGGGCCCAACCCCGGGCGTACCCGGCGTACCGGAAGTGCCCGAGCTGGACGACATGCTGCTGTGCGAACTGGGCGAGCACGACGAGAAGACCGAGCACGCCGCACAGCTCTGGGCGGGCGAGATGGCCGCAGCGCGGGACCTGTGGATGTTCTGGACCGACAGGGACACCGACACCGGCATGCGCCGCGCGTTCCGCTTCGCCGAACTGCCCCCGTGCCCGGCCGTCATGCGCACCCTGGCCACCGACGAGCGGGAGGTGTGCGTCCTGTTCGACCGGCACGCCGCCGGGCACTCCTGGGACGTGACCGATCCCCTCGCGGACCTCATGGCGGAGCGGGTCAGGGAGGAGGTCCGGCGGGAGCGGGGCGGAGACGGGGCGACAGCGGCGTGAAGCCCGCGGAAGGGGCGGGCGGCCGGCCTTCAGGGAGGCCCGTCACTCCCCTTGCGACTTGATGTGGTCGACCACGTCGTTGAATTCCTTGGTCGGCGAGAAGTCGACGTACTCGCAGTCCTCGAGTGCCACCGGGGCGTGGCCGGGCGGCCAGTAGAAGGCCTCACCCGCTTCGTAGAACTCGTCGCCGTCCGGCGTCTGCATCTTCAGCCGCCCCTTGGTCAGATAGCCCCAGTGCGGGCACGGGCAGAGGTCACCGGCCAGGCCCTTGAGGGCCGGCCTCATGTCGGTGCCCTCGGGGAACCGCACGAAGGCGACCGACATGTCTCCGCCGATGTCCCGAAGGCGCAATTCCACTCCGTCACCCGCGATGGCGACAGGGGTGTCCTTCCGGGTGGTGGCAGTCATAGCTCCTCCTTGCGCACCTTCCGCGGGACGCGAGGGAAGTCCCCTCCCCTTCAGTTTGGCCCCTTGAGCCGTACCCTGCGACAGGGCGCCAGGACCGGCGGGCAAGTAGCCCTTCATGCCTGCGCGGGACCTTTCAGTTCACGCAGAACTCGTTGCCTTCGGGATCCGCGAGGACGAGCCAGCTCCCGCCCGGTTCGTCGACCGCGCGCAGGATGCGCGCGCCCAGCGCCACCAGTCGCTCCGCCTGGGCGTCGCGTTCGCCGGGGGCCGTGTGCACGTCGATGTGCAGGCGGTTCTTGACCGTCTTGGGCTCCGGGACGCGCTGGAACAGCAGCCGCCGCCCCAGTCCCGTACCGCTCGTCCCGTCGTACGGGTCGTCCGGGTGCCGGGCCGCCGCGAGGTCGCGCCAGGCGCGGCGGCCGTGGGCGTGGGTGGTGATGGCCTCGGGGACGGCTCCAGCGGCGAGCAGCTGTTCCACCAGGGCGCTGTTGTCCTCGATCAGATAGCCGAGGGCCTCGGCCCAGAATCCGGCCTGGGCGTGCGGGTCGCCGCTGTCGATGACGAGCTTCCAGGACAGTGTGCGTGTCATGGAAACCGTTTATAGTGGTTACATGAGTGCGAGCGCAATGGACACGCCGGGACGGCCGGAGTCGGCCGGGATGTTGCTGGTGCATCCGGACGGCAGCTCGTTCCGGTTCGACCCGGGCGCCCTGTGTCTGGAGCTCCTGCCGACCGGTGGGCCCGGGCCCCTCGCGTACTTCGAGGTGCTGCACGCCCCCGATGACCTGGTGCGCTGGGCGGGGGAGAGCCGGCTGCCCGGTGGGCTGGACCTTGCCGTGAGCCCGGCCGAGGTGGCGGCCGCGCGGCGTCTGCGCGACGCGCTCTGGCGGCTGGCGGAGGCCCAGGTGGCCGCGCTGCCGCCCGCGCCGGACGACCTCGCCACCGTGAACGACGCGGCGGCGCACTCGCCCCTGACCGCCCGGCTGACTGCCGAGGGGGCGCGGGAGTGGGCGGCGGGCGCGACCGGGACCGCGCTGCTCTCCACCGTCGCGCGGGACGCCGTGGACCTGTTCACGGGGGCGTACGCCCACCGGGTCCGTACGTGCGGCGCCGACGACTGCCGCCTGCTGTTCGTCGACACCTCGCGGCCCGGTAGGCGGCGCTGGTGCTCGATGGAGCGGTGCGGCAACCGCCACAAGGTCCGGGCCCACCGCGCCCGGCTGACCACTGCTGACTGACGGCTATGTGATCTAAGGGGTCTTCGCCATGCCTACCGGACTCACTCAGGACGCGGGCTGGGAGATCGGTGCCTCCCGCACGATCCAGCAACCGCCGCAGGCCGTCTGGGAGTTCATCACCGGACCGGAGGGCGTCGCCCTCTGGCTCGGCGCCGAGGGGCCGCTCCCGACGGAGAAGGGCGCTCCGTACCGTACGGCGGACGGGGTCGAAGGCGAGATTCGCAGCTACCGCCCGGGCGACCGCGTCCGCCTCACCCACGGCACGTCCACGGTCCAGGTCGCCGTGTCGCCCGGCAGCACCGAGGACCGGGCCGTCCTCCGCTTCCACCAGGAGCGGCTGGCGAGCGCGGAGGAGCGGGAGGAGCGGCGTACGTACTGGAAGGGTGTGATGGACCGGGTGGTGGCCGAGCTGAGCTGACCTGGGAGGCTTCGGCCGGGTCACCTGACCTGGTGCACCAACTGCGTGCTCAGTTCGTAGCGTGCGCCCACGATCGCCAGCTTTCCCGCGTTCACCTCGGCGGCGAGATCGGCCTCACGGGACAGGCGTGAACGGACCAGCCGCACCTGCGCGTCGACCGTCGCGTCCACCCGTGCGTCACCGTGGTGCGTGTGGTCGATCGCGGGCTTGATCTGGTCGGCTATGTACTGGATGTGGGCGGGCAGCGACGCCCCCGTCTCCTCCGCCTCCACGGCGGCGGCGACCGCCCCGCACGCCTGGTGGCCGAGGACCACGACCAAGGGGATGCCGAGCTCCAGGACTCCGTAGGCGATGCTCCCGAGGACGGCCTCGTCGAGGACCTCACCGGCGGAGCGCACGGTCATCAGGTCGCCGAGCCCCTGGTCGAAGACCAGCTCCGGCGGTACGCGCGAATCGATGCAGCCGAGGATGAGGGCGAACGGGTGCTGGCCGGAGACCAGCGACTGGCGCAGCGGGCGTGCCTCGTGCGGGTGCCGCTGGTGCAGGGTGCGCCACCGCCGGTTGCCCGCCGAGAGCTCCGCCAGTGCGGCGGCAGGGGTGGCGGGCCTGGGGGAGGGCCGTCCGAGGGCGCCGGCTCCGGCCGGGGAGGCGCCGGTGACGAGACCGGTTCCGGCGGCCACCGCGGCGGTGGCGACGGAGGCGCGGAGCAGGGCGCGGCGGCTGGTGGCCACCTGTGTTTGATCATGTGGGGTCGTCTTCACGCACGGACGGTAACTCCTTGGTTGTTACCGGTCCTTTGTGTCGGTCAAGTCTTGGCGAACTCTTGGACTCCCCTTGGCCCTAGGCGATTTGGGGTCAGCAGCCGGTGATCCTGTGATCGCTCGCCGACTTCAGTCCGTACGCGGGAGGCAGGCCGCGCAGACGTGCCCGTCCGTCGCCGCCAGCAGCCGCGCGGCGGCCTCCCGTACGGCCTGGGTCTGCGCCGACGAGGTGCCCGCGGCCAGCCGGGCCGCCGTCGGGCGGCCCTCCGCCACCGCCTCGTGCGCCGCGCGCGTCCACTCGGGGTGCTGGGCGTGGCCGGCGGCGAGGATCGTGGCGAGCAGGTCCAGCACGCCCGCCCGGTCCTTGACCGTCTCCGTCGCCGCCAGCTCCCACAGGAACGGCACCGCGGCCACCGTCGCGTCGAACACGGCCGGGGCGCCGATCCACTGGTCCAGGTCCCTCAGGGCGTCCTCGGCGGTCGGGCCGTCACCCCAGGCGATCCGCGACAGCATGCCGGGAACCTGGGACGCGGAGCCGTACGCGTGCTGCAGCTCGTGCCACCGCACGTTCCTCATCTCGCCCAGGACAGTCCCCATCCGGGCACTCAATCAGCCTTATCGCACCGCGTCCACCATGCCGGGTGCCCCGTGCGGCCGCCGCAGGTACTCCCCCACGGCACCGGGGTCGTCGGCCGGTGCCGCAGCCCCCACGTGGTGGTCGGGCCGGATGACCACGAGACCGCTTCCACCTGCACCGATGCCGTACGCGGCTGCCGCGTGCCCCTGGTCGTCGACCACCTCGGCGATCCCTTCGGCGATCACCGGGCCGGGCTGTGGCGTGCCGTGGACCTCGTGGGCCGCGTACATCCGGCAGGCGCGGACCCCGGCACCACTGAGCAATAAGAGTAACTAGGTAACCTTTTGTTGAGGCGTAGTGTCCGGGGCCGCGGTGTCCGGGGTCGCCGATGCCGGCGCCGCCGCCGCGGTCGCCAGCAGCTTCGCCGCCAGGACGCGGTTGCGGCGGGCGTTGCGCAGGGCGTCCCAGGTCAGGAGGGAGAGGGCCAGCCAGACCAGGGCGAACCCGGCCCACCGTTCGGGCGGCATCTCCTCGTGGAAGTAGACGATGCCCAGGACGAACTGGAAGACCGGCGCCAGGTACTGGAGCAGCCCCAGCGTCGAGAGCGGCACCCGGATCGCCGCCGCGCCGAAGCAGATCAGCGGGACCGCCGTGACGATGCCCGTCGCGGCGAGCAGTGCGCCGTGGCCCGTACCTCCGGCGGTGAACGTCGACGCGCCGGTGGCCGTCAGCCAGAGCAGGAAGCCGAGCGCGGGCAGGAACAGGACGGCGGTCTCGGCGGCCAGTGACTCCAGGCCGCCCATGTTGACCTTCTTCTTGATCAGGCCGTACGTGGCGAAGGAGAACGCCAGGATCAGCGAGATCCACGGCGGCCGCCCGTACCCGATCGCCAGCACGAGTACGGCGGCCAGGCCGGTGGCGACCGCGATCCACTGGACCGGCCGCAGTCGTTCGCCGAGCAGCAGGACGCCCATGGCGATGGTGACCAACGGGTTGATGAAGTAGCCGAGCGAGGCCTCGACGACCTGGCCGCTGTTCACGGCCCAGATGTAGAGGCCCCAGTTGACGGTGATGGTCGCCGCCGCCACCGATATGAGGCCCAGCTTGCGCGGGTCGCGGGCCAGCTCGCCGATCCAGGCCCAGCGCCGGATCACGAGCAGGGCGACCCCGACGACCGCCAGGGACCAGACCATGCGGTGGGCGAGGATCTCGATCGCCCCGGACGGCTTCAGGAGCGGCCAGAAGAGGGGGACGATGCCCCACATCCCGTACGCGCCGACTCCGTACAGCAGGCCGGCCCGCTGTTCGTTCTTCCCCTTCACGGGCCCCTCCCGGACTGCCTGTGCCGACGCGTCTGCCCGACGGGATGACGGTAACGCCGGAAGGGCCTCGTGTCATAGCCGTTTCAGGTAAACACTCATGACAGGTGCGGGAGGGGTGGTGAGGGTCAGGAGGTCAGGGCGGTGGCGAGAGCCGCGCGTACGGTCGTGGCCAGCGGGGTCGTCGGGCGGCCGATCAGCCGGGCCAGGTCACCGCTCGTCCCCGCCAGCCGCCCGCGCGCGATGGCCTCGTCCACGTCGGTGAGGATCGCGGCGAACCCCTCGGGCAGGCCCGCGCCGACCAGGATCTCCTGGTGCACGGCGGCCGGGACCTCCTTGTACGCGATCTCCTTGCCGGTCACCTCGGACAGCAGGCCCGCGTACTCGGCCAACGACCAGGCCGTGTCGCCGCTCAGCTCGTAGGCCTTGCGGAGGTGGCCCTCGCCGGTCACCACGGCCGCCGCCGCAGCGGCGTAGTCGGCCCGGGAGGCAGAGGCGATCCTGCCCCCGCCCGCGTTGGCGACGACCGCGCCGTGCTCCAGGACGGGGGCGAGGTTGGCGGTGTAGTTCTCCGTGTACCAGCCGTTGCGGAGGAACGTGTACGGCAGTCCGGAGTCCAGGATCAGCTGCTCGGTCGCCTTGTGCTCGTCGGCCAGGAGGAAGTCCGCGTCGGGTCCGCCCAGGACGCCGGTGTACGCGAGCTGCGCCACGCCCGCCGTCTTGGCCGCGTCGATGAGCGCGGAGTGCTGCGCGACCCGCTTGCCCACCTCGCTGCCGGAGATCAGCAGCACGCGGTCGCCGGCCCGGAAGGCCTCGGTGAGGGTCTCGGGATGGTCGTAGTCGGCGATACGGAGCTCGACGCCCCGGGCCGCGAGCGCGGCGGCCTTCTCCTTGTTGCGGACGACCGCGACGATCTCGCCGGCCGGGACCGTGGCCAGCAGTTCGTCGATGACGAGGCGGCCGAGTTCTCCGGTGGCTCCGGTGACGACGATGCTCATGGGGGGCTCCTGCTGTCGGTGGTTGCTTTCCCGACCGAGCGTAAGTCGAGCACTAACTATAGGAAAGTACCCACTTTGAAGTAAGGTACTGGCATGGGAGTTAGTGAACGCGGTTCGGGAGCGGGTGCGGTCGGCCTGGCTGCCGGTGCGGCCGATGGTGTGGCCGGGGGCCCGGCTGGTCTGCCGAGGCCCGTTCAGGACGTCAACCAGCCGATGTGCCCGTCACGAGGGGTGCTGGAGCATGTGACGAGCCGCTGGGGCGTCCTCGTCCTGGCGGCCCTGCTGGAGCGCTCGTACCGCTTCAGCGAGCTGCGCCGCACGATCGGCGGGGTCAGCGAGAAGATGTTGGCCCAGACCCTCCAGACACTGGAGCGCGATGGCTTCGTCCACCGGGACGCGAAGCCGGTGATCCCGCCCCGCGTCGATTACTCGCTCACCCCACTCGGAACCGAGGCCGCCGAACAGGTGTGGGCGCTCGCCCGCTGGACCGAACGCCAGGTGGGCACGGTGCGGGCGGCGCGCGAGGCGTACGACGAGGCCCGGGCCTGATCCTCCTGGTCGTCCTGGTCGGGGGATCGGGTCCGGGCCTTGGCCATGACTTCGCGGTGTGTCAGCCGATGACGGTCCAGGTGTCGGCTCCGGCGAGGAGTGCGCCGAGGTCGCCCTTGCCGTCGCGCTCCATGGCGGCGTCCACCTGGTCGGACATCAGGGTGTCGTAGACGGGCCGCTGGACGCTGCGCAGCACCCCGATGGGGGTGTGGTGCAGGGTGTCCGCGTCGGCGAGGCGGGACAGCGCGAACGCCGTGGTGGGGGAGTCGGCGTGGGCGTCGTGGACGAGGACCTGGGAACGGTTCTCGTCGGTGACGGCGACGACCTCCAGGTCACCGGTGGCATGGTTGCGGACCACGCCCTTGGTGCCCTCGGCACCGAAGAGGATCGGCTGCCCGTGTTCGAGGCGGATGACGGCCTCGGCGGCCTGCTCCTTGTCCTTGAGGACCTCGAAGGCGCCGTCGTTGAAGATGTTGCAGTTCTGGTAGATCTCCACCAGCGCTGCGCCCGAGTGCTCGGCGGCCGCGCGCAGCACGCTGGTGAGGTGCTTGCGGTCGGAGTCGACCGTGCGCGCCACGAACGTGGCCTCCGCGCCGATGGCGAGGGATACCGGGTTGAAGGGCGCGTCGAGCGAGCCCATCGGCGTCGACTTGGTGATCTTGCCGACCTCGGAGGTGGGGCTGTACTGGCCCTTGGTCAGCCCGTAGATCCGGTTGTTGAAGAGCAGGATCTTGAGGTTGACGTTGCGGCGCAGGGCGTGGATGAGGTGGTTGCCGCCGATGGAGAGCGCGTCGCCGTCACCGGTGACCACCCAGACCGACAGGTCGCGGCGGGAGGTGGCGAGCCCGGTGGCGATGGAGGGGGCGCGGCCGTGGATGGAGTGCATCCCGTAGGTGTTCATGTAGTACGGGAAGCGGGAGGAGCAGCCGATGCCGGAGACGAAGGTGATGTTCTCCTTGGCCAGCCCCAGCTCCGGCATGAAGCCCTGGACCGCGGCGAGGACGGCGTAGTCACCGCAGCCCGGGCACCAGCGCACCTCCTGGTCGGACTTGAAGTCCTTCATGGACTGTTTCGCCTCGGCCTTGGGCACCAGCTGCAGCAGCTCGTTGTGGAGCAGTTCCCGGGTGTCAGGCATCGATGGCCTCCTTGAGAGCTGTGGCGAGCTGCTCGGCCTTGAAGGGCATTCCGTTGACCTGGTTGTAGCTGTGGGCGTCGACCAGATACTTCGCCCGCAGCAGCATCGCGAGCTGGCCCAGGTTCATCTCCGGGACGACGACCTTGTCGTAACTCTTCAGCACCTCGCCGAGGTTTCCCGGGAAGGGGTTGAGATGTCTGAGGTGGGCCTGGGCGATGGGCTGCCCGGCGGCGCGGAGCCGGCGCACGGCGGCGGTGATCGGCCCGTACGTCGAACCCCAGCCGAGCACCAGTGTGCGGGCTCCGGCGGGGTCGTCGACGACGAGGTCCGGGACCTCGATGTTGTCGACCTTCGCCTGGCGGGTGCGGACCATCAGGTCGTGGTTGGCGGGGTCGTAGGAGATGTTGCCGGTGCCGTCCTGCTTCTCGATCCCGCCGATGCGGTGTTCGAGGCCGGGCGTGCCGGGGATGGCCCAGGGGCGGGCCAGGGTCCGCGGGTCGCGCTTGTAGGGCCAGAAGACCTCGGTGCCGTCGGCCAGGGTGTGGTTCGGGCCGGTGGCGAAGGGGGTGGTGAGGTCGGGCAGGCTGCTCGTCTCCGGGATGCGCCACGGCTCGGAGCCGTTGGCCAGGTAGCCGTCGGAGAGCAGGAAGACCGGGGTGCGGTACGTGAGGGCGATGCGGGCCGCGTCGATCGCGGCGTCGAAGCAGTCGGCCGGGGTCTGCGGGGCCACGATCGGCACCGGGGCCTCGCCGTTCCTGCCGTACATCGCCTGGAGGAGGTCGGCCTGCTCGGTCTTGGTCGGCAGCCCGGTGGAGGGCCCGCCTCGCTGGATGTCGATGATCAGCAGCGGCAGCTCCAGGGAGACCGCGAGCCCGATCGTCTCCGACTTCAGGGCCACGCCCGGCCCCGAGGTCGTGGTCACCCCCAGCGCCCCGCCGAACGCGGCACCCAGCGCCGCACCGATCCCGGCGATCTCGTCCTCGGCCTGGAAGGTGCGCACGCCGAAGTTCTTGTGGCGGGACAGCTCGTGCAGGATGTCCGAGGCCGGGGTGATCGGGTACGAGCCCAGGTAGAGCGGCAGGTCCGCCAGCTGCCCGGCGGCGATCAGGCCGTAGGAGAGGGCGAGGTTCCCCGAGATGTTGCGGTAGGTGCCGGTGGGGAAGGCCTGGGAGGCCGGGGCGACCTCGTAGCTGACGGCGAAGTCCTCGGTCGTCTCGCCGAAATTCCACCCGGCCCGGAAGGCGGCCACGTTCGCCTCGGCGATCTGCGGCTTCTTCGCGAACTTCTGCCGCAGGAACGTCTCCGTCCCCTCGGTCGGCCGGTGGTACATCCACGACAGCAGCCCGAGCGCGAACATGTTCTTGGACCGCTCGGCTTCCTTGCGGGAGAGCCCGAACTCCTTCAGCGCCTCGATCGTCAGCGTCGTCAGCGGCACCGGGTGGACGTTGTACGCCTCCAGCGACCCGTCCTCCAGCGGACTGGTCTCATACCCCACCTTCGCCATCGGGCGCTTGGTGAACTCGTCGGTGTTGACAATGATCTCGGCGCCCCGCGGCACGTCGTCGATGTTCGCCTTCAGAGCGGCGGGATTCATCGCGACCAGCACGTTGGGTGCGTCGCCGGGGGTGAGGATGTCATGATCGGCAAAGTGGAGCTGAAAGGAAGAAACCCCTGGCAGAGTGCCTGCGGGGGCCCGGATCTCGGCGGGGAAGTTCGGCAGGGTGGAGAGATCGTTCCCGAACGATGCCGTCTCCGAGGTGAACCGGTCACCCGTGAGCTGCATCCCGTCACCCGAGTCACCCGCGAAACGGATGATCACCCGGTCCAGGCGACGGACCTCTTTCCCGTCGCCTTCGGTGGTTCCCGTCGTTCCTGACAGGGGGGCGCGCTGACCCCCGAGGACGGCGTCGTTGGCCTCATCGGCCATCTCTGCCGCGCTACTGACCTGGCTCGTCACTGAACTGGACCTCCCTTGGGGCGGCGGTTCGGAACCGTCCGGCCAGCCGGCGGCTCCAGAGGCAACCCTACGTCCGTGCGGTTCGCCCTCCAGGGGCCGATCATATGGTGGACACTATTTTGAGACGCCTTTTTAGCCCGTTCTGTCATCTTTCTCAAGCCTCCCGATCGCTGGATGGAAGTGCTCTGCTCGTAGGTCTTTGGTGCTAGGTCCTCCCGCCCGGGACTGCCCGGCGGAGGCTCGCCGAACACCCTTCGGGGGAGATCCACGGGGTGCTCATCCGGCACTCGCCGGCGGGTCGGGCGAGTGGGCTGACAGAGTGTCAGATCGCTAGGAGTTGAGGTAGGTCAGTACGGCGAGGACGCGCCGGTGATCCCCGTCGCTCGGCGAGAGCCCGAGCTTCTGGAAGATATTGCTGACGTGCTTCTCCACCGCCCCGTCGCTCACCACGAGCTGCCGGGCGATCGCCGAGTTCGTCCGGCCCTCGGCCATCAGACCCAGGACCTCCCGCTCGCGCGGCGTCAGCCCCGTCAGCACGTCCTGCTTGCGGCTGCGGCCCAGCAGCTGCGCCACCACCTCCGGGTCCAGCGCCGTCCCCCCGCGCGCCACCCGTACGACCGCGTCCACGAACTCGCGGACCTCCGCCACCCGGTCCTTGAGGAGGTACCCCACGCCCCGGCTGCTGCCCGCCAGCAGCTCGGTGGCGTACTGCTCCTCCACGTACTGCGAAAGGACCAGCACCCCTATCCCCGGGTACTCCTTCCGCAGCCGCACCGCCGCCCGCACCCCCTCGTCGGTGTGGGTCGGCGGCATCCGCACATCGGCCACCACCACATCGGGCAGCGCCTGCTCGGCCCCGAGGTCGGCCACGGTCTTCAGCAGGGCCTCGGCGTCGCCCACCCCCGCGACCACGTCGTGCCCGAGATCGGTGAGCAGGCGGGTGAGTCCTTCCCGCAGCAGGACCGAATCCTCGGCGATGACTACCCGCACTCTGTTCTCCACGTGCTGCACGACGCTGCGTCCCCCGCTGTCCTGAGTCCCTGAGTCGCCGTGCTTCTGTGTGCACCGCGCCCGACACCCCTCAGCATCCCAGGCCCGGGGCGCTGATGGGGGCCCTGTGGACAACGTGCCCGATCCGGCCACCTCGCTGGATCCCCGTCACCGGCACGGAACCGGTGACGAGGCCGGCGACCGATGGCGCGGGGCGCCGTCGACGGGGCAGGGGGGAGGGGCGGGTGGTGCGGCGCGGGGACGCCGGGCCATGGGCGGCGGGGGCGGAAAGCGGTCAGCCGCGCCAGGGCAGCTCTGCGGTGACCGTCGTCGGGCCGCCGGCCGGTGAATGCACCACCAGGACCCCGTCCACCGCGTCCAGCCGCTCCGTCAGCCCGGCCAGACCGCTGCCGGCCGAGGCGGATGCGCCGCCCCGCCCGTCGTCCCTGACCTGGAGCATCAGCCGGTCGGACGTCCGCCACACATCGACCGTGGCCCGGGTCGCCCGAGCGTGCTTGCTGACGTTCTGCAACAGCTCCGACACGGTGAAGTACGCGATGCCCTCGATGGCCTGCGCGGGCCGGGCGTCCAGGTCCACCTCGACCGTGACGGGGACGGTGCAGCGGGAGGCGATGGCGGAGAGGGCGGCGTCGAGGCCGCGGTCGGTGAGGACGGCGGGGTGGATACCGCGGGCGAGGTCGCGCAGCTCCTGAAGGGCGACCTTGACCTCACCGTGGGCCTCGTCCACCATCCGCGCGGCCGCCTCGGGGTCGTCGGTGAGCTTCTCCTTCGCCAGACCCAGGTCCATGGCCAGGGCGACGAGCCGGGCCTGCGCGCCGTCGTGGAGGTCCCGTTCTATACGGCGCAGGTCGGCGGCGGCGGTGTCCACGACCACGCCCCGGTCCGATTCCAGCTCCGTGACCCGGGCGGAGAGCGCGGACGGGCCCAGCAGACCGGACACCATCAGCCGGTCCACCGAGACCAGCCCGCGCACGATCCACGGCGACACCAGCACCAGCACCAGACCCACCGCCCCCGTCGCCGCCAGCTCGACGGGCGAGTCCAGATACTCCGCGTGGGTGCGGTCCCCGTACAGCTGGAGGCCGTCGACGCCCGCGAACACCGGGAAGACCCAGTGCCAGAGCGGATACGTCAGGGCCGCCAGGCCGTACGTCCAGAACGTCACCGACACGCAGAACGTGAACACGGCCCAGGGGAAGTGCAGCAGCGTGTAAAGAAGGTGACGCCAGGAGACCCCGCTCTTGAGGACTGCGCCGATCCACGACATCGGGCCGCCGCTCTTCCCCCGCACCCGCACGGGCTCCGCCACGTCCAGCTTCAGCAGCCCGCGCGCCCGGGCCCGCTCCATCACCCCGAACTCCCGGCAGGCGGCCAGGCCGACGGCCAGCAGCGGAATCCCGATGAAGGTGATGAGCAGGCCGGCGCTGACCGATGTCATGGTGATCGCGAAGACGAACATCACCGTGCTCAGCGGCAGGCTCAGCAGGACGTAGAGCAGCTCGCGCCAGCTGCGCGCCTCCACAGGTGCCCGCAGCGCCGCCGGGAGGAAGTGCTTCACCGGGGCCTGCCCGTGGGGCCCGGCGCCCTGACCTGTGTGGCCGCGCGTGCCCGATCCCTTGTGGTCCCGGGTGTCCGGTCCGTATGCCGTGGCCATGAGTGCCGTCCGTTCCGTCTCTTCTGTCGATCGGCGGTGTTCCGCGTCCCTGCTCCGCGCCCGTGTTCGTACGCCGCGGACCGTGCTGCTCCAAGCTGTGCTGCTTCAAGCTGTGCTACTTCCAGGGTGCTGGGCCGCTCTCTCCGGCACCATGTGGCCGGTCTCCGTATCCGTACGGGGGTTTTCCCCACCCCCGTACGCCGTCGCAGCGCTCAGGAGGCCCGGCTCTCCGCCGGGGCCCGGTCGCGCCAGGGCAGCTCGGCGGTGACTGACGTCGGCCCGCCTACCGGGGAGTCCAGGACGAACAGCCCGTCCACCGCCCCGAGCCGCTCGGCCAGCCCCGCCATTCCCGTACCTCCGTCCATCCGCGCGCCGCCCGAACCGTCGTCCGTGACCCGGATCAGCAACCGGTCCGCCGCACGCCACACCTTGACGGAGGCGGACCGGGCACCGCTGTGCTTGCTGACGTTCTGAAGGAGCTCCGAGACGGTGAAGTAGGCGATGCCCTCGATCGCCTCCGCCGGACGCCCCGGCAGATCCACCGACACCGTGACGGGGACGGTGCAGCGGGAGGCGATGGCGGAGAGGGCGGCGTCGAGGCCGCGGTCCGTGAGGACGGCGGGGTGGATACCGCGGGCGAGGTCGCGCAACTCCTGCAGGGCGACCTTCACCTCACCATGGGCCTCCTCCACCATCCGCGCGGCCGCTTCCGGATCGTGCGTCAGCTTCTCCTTCGCCAGACCCAACCCCATCGCCAGGGCGACGAGCCGGGCCTGCGCACCGTCATGGAGGTCACGCTCGATACGGCGCAGGTCGGCGGCGGCGGTGTCCACGACCACGCCCCGGTCCGACTCCAGCTCCGCGATCCGCCGCTCCAGCTCGTCCGAGGGCGACAACAGCCCCCGCACCATCACCCGGTCGGCCGTCGTCAGCCCACGGGCGATGAACGGGAGGACCGGCCACAGCACGATCAGGCTCACCAGCGTCACCCCGAACGTCAGGACCCCCCACGGCAGCCGGACGAACGCGTAGAGCAGGGAACGCCACCCCACCGGGTCCTTGAGCCCCGACCAGAGCCAGGTGAAGAGCCCCTCGTCCCCGCGGCCGCGCGGCAACGGGCTCGGTTCCTCGATCCGCACCCCGAGCAACGACCGCGCCCGGCCCCGCTCCACCCGGCCCAGCCACCGCGCGCCCCGCAACCCGCTGACGAGCACCGGCAGTCCGATCACGGTGACGGACAGACCCACACCGACGGCGATCACGAGGAGCGCGTAGACGAAACCGGCGATGGCCATCGGCAGATTGGCCAGCAGGTGCGCGATCTCCCGCCAGGTCCACCGGTCGAGGGCGAGGCGGGCGGGCGGCAGCCGGTCGGGGGCCGGTACGGAAGGGCTCATGGTCATGGCGCCAGCCTGCCGGGCCGTGTCCGCACACGCCATGGGGCTCGTGGGTGGCGTGAAGTAGGGATAACCCCACCTGTGTGCGACGCGGCTGCTTACTGTGCGTTTATCAGGGCCTAGACTCCCGTGCGTACAGAGGGTCCTCAAGGAACGGACGGGCCCACAGCCGGACGACGAGGAACGAGGGGGCGGACGTGAGGGACGTGGCGTACGTGCCGGAAGTGCCGCACGTGGCGTACGTGCCGGTCCACCAACAGACCACGCTCGCCTCGGAGTACTTCCAGAGCTACTCGGTGGTCGGCCTGCTCGCCCTGGTCGGCGTCCTGTTCGTCGCCGTCGCCTTCGGGGCAGGACGGCTGCTGCGGCCCGTAGTCCCGACGCCGGAGAAGCTCCTGACGTACGAGTGCGGCGTCGACCCGGTCGGAGAGGGCTGGGCCCACACGCAGGTCCGCTACTACGTCTACGCCTTCCTCTATGTCATCTTCGCCGTCGACTCCATCTTCCTGTTCCCGTGGGCCACGGTCTTCGCGGCACCCGGATACGGCGCGACCACGCTGGTGGAAATGTTCATCTTCCTCGGCTTCCTCGCCGTGGGGCTGCTCTACGCATGGAAGAAGGGCGTCCTCGCATGGGCCTGACGAGTCGGCCGACCTCCGCGGGACAACAGCCGGAACCCTCCGCCGACCCGCAGGCGGCAACCGGGCCGGAGCCGGTGCTCCTCCCGGAACCGAAGCGTCTCGGCATCCTCTCGCGGCTCGCGCCCGAACCGATGAAGGTCGTCCTCAACTGGGGCCGCCGCTACAGCCTCTGGGTCTTCAACTTCGGCCTCGCCTGCTGCGCCATCGAGTTCATCGCCGCCTCCATGGCCCGCCACGACTTCATCCGGCTCGGCGTGATCCCCTTCGCCCCCGGCCCCCGCCAGGCGGACCTGATGATCGTCTCCGGCACGGTGACGGACAAGATGGCCCCGGCGGTGAAGCGCCTCTACGAGCAGATGCCCGAACCGAAGTACGTCATCTCCTTCGGCGCCTGCTCCAACTGCGGCGGCCCCTACTGGGACTCGTACTCCGTCACCAAGGGCGTCGACCAGATCATCCCCGTCGATGTGTACGTACCCGGCTGCCCGCCCCGGCCCGAGGCGCTGCTCCAGGGCATTCTCAAGCTCCAGGAGAAGATCGCGCGCGAGTCCCTGGCGGAGCGGTACGCGAACGGCCCCACCGGAGGCACCCCCTCCACGGCGGCGCTGCGCAGCGGCCTGGTCACCGCACCGACACCACCGGCAACGGGGGAGGAGCAGCGGTGAGCGAGCGTCAGCACCAGGCCCACCACCCGTACGACCGGCTCCCGGACGCCGTCACGGAGCTGTTCGGCGAGGGTGCGACGGCGGAGTCGGCCTACGACCTGCTCACGGTCGACGTCCCCGCCACGGAGTGGATCACCGCGCTGCGGACCGCCCGCGACGAACTCGGCTGCAGCTACTTCGACTGGCTCAGCGCCGTGGACGAGCCGGGCACCGGCTTCCGCGTCTGCGCGCACGTCGCCGCCCTCGGCGACGGCACGGTCCGCCGGCTCATGCTGCGCACCACCGTCCCGCACGACGCGGCGGTCCTGCCCAGCGCGATCGACGTCTACGCGGGCGCGGCCTGGCACGAGCGCGAGACGCACGAGATGTTCGGCGTTGCCTTCGAGGGCCACCCAGGCCTCGCCCCTCTCCTGCTGCCGGAGGGTTTCGAGGGCCACCCGCTCCGCAAGGACTTCGTCCTGGCCGCCCGGGTCGCCAAGGCCTGGCCCGGTGCGAAGGAGCCCGGCGAGTCCGAACACGGCGGTCCCAAGCGGCGCACGATGCTTCCCCCCGGCGTCCCGGACCCGAACGAATGGGGTCCCCTCAAGGGCCAGCTCCCCCCTGCCACGGCCCGCCCGGGCCGCGCCGCCCGCCCGGCGGCGGCCGCCGACCGCCCAGCCCGCCGCACCCGCTCGGTGAGCGAGGGCTCAGCAGCGCAACGCCCACAGACAAAACCGCTCCAGCCCGGGGGCGCCGAGCCCGGACCGTCGGGCGCCGCCTCGCCGGAGGCCGTACCGCCCCCGCCCGTACCGCCCCCGCCCGTGACGACGCCTCCGGGAGACGAGTCGCCCGGCGAGGTACCGCCCGGATCGCCCCCGGCCGCACGCCCGCGCCGCTCCCGCTCCGCATCCGACGGTTCAGCGAGTCAGCAGCAGACCCCGGAAGCCGCCGCATCCGGCCCGCCGCGCCGCTCCCGCTCGGCCTCCCAGGGCTCGGCGAGCCAGCGCGCCCGCGCCACGGACGCCCCCTGGCACGACGCCCAACCGGCGTTCGACGACCCGGACGTCTCACCGGGTGGCCCCGAGGCGGAGAGCGGCGACGCTCCTTCCCAGCCCCTCCGGCGTTCGAGGAGCGGGGCTCCAGGGGCAGAGCCCCCGGTTCGGGAAGGGGCGGGTAGGGGAGAAGCCCCGCCCAGCGGCCCCAACCCCGATCCCACCGAGCCCAGGACCGCTCCCGACCCCGACCGCCCGCCGACGGACGAGGCCACTCCCACCAAGCCCGAGCCCCAGTCCCAGTCCCAGCCCGAGCCCGACCACCCCGCCGGAGGCGATACCGAGTGAACGACGTGTCCGACGTCGCCCTCCGCCTGGCCGTCATCTTTGTCGTGTTCCTGGTCGCCCCTCTCCTCGTGGGCCAGACCGAACACAAGGTGATGGCCCACATGCAGGGCCGCCTGGGCCCCATGTACGCGGGCGGCTTCCACGGCTGGGCCCAGCTCGTCGCGGACGGCGTGAAGTTCGCGCAGAAGGAGGACGTGGTCCCGGCCGCCGCCGACCGCCGCGTCTTCCAGCTCGCCCCCGCCGTCGCCCTCCTCCCGTACCTCCTCGTCCTCGTGGCCATCCCCGTCGGCCCCGGCGACGGCGCGGTGGGCCAGGTCATCGACGCGGGCATCTTCTTCGTGCTGGCCGTGATGGGCATCGGCGTCCTCGGCTCGCTCATGGCGGGATGGGCCTCCGCCAACAAGTTCTCCCTCCTCGGCGGCCTCCGTACCGCGGCCCAGCTCCTCTCCTACGAACTCCCGATGCTCCTCGCCGCCGCCTCCGTCGCCATGGCGGCCGGCACGGTCTCGCTCACCGGCATCCTCGACGCCTTCGCGTGGTGGTGGCTGCCGTGGCAGATCATCGGCGCCCTGGTCTTCTTCGTCGCCGGCCTCGCCGAACTCCAGCGCCCGCCCTTCGACATGCCGGTCGCCGACTCCGAGATCATCTTCGGCGCGTACACCGAGTACACGGGGCTGCGCTTCGCCCTGTTCCTCCTCGCCGAGTACGCGGGCATCGTCATCCTCTGCGCCCTGACCACCGTCCTCTTCCTCGGCGGCTGGCACGGTCCCTTCGGAGCCGACGGACTCGGCTGGCTCTGGACCCTCCTCAAGACCGCCCTCCTCGCGTTCGTCGTCATCTGGCTGCGCGTCAGCTACCCGCGTCTGCGTGAGGACCAGTTGCAGAAGCTCGCCTGGACCACCCTCGTCCCCCTCGCCCTCGCGCAGATCGCGCTCACCGGCATCGTGAAGGTGGCGATCAACTGATGCCCCCGATCCCTGGATCAGGCCTCGCCAAGGGCCTCGCCGTCACCCTGCGCACGATGACGAAGAAGACCGTCACCGCGCAGTACCCGGAAACTGAGCCCGAACTCCCGCCCCGCTCCCGGGGCGTCATCGGGCTGTTCGAGGAGAACTGCACGGTCTGCATGCTCTGCGCCCGTGAGTGCCCCGACTGGTGCATCTACATCGACTCCCACAAGGAGACGGTGCCGCCCGCCGCCCCAGGCGGACGCGAGCGCAGCCGTAACGTCCTGGACCGTTTCGCCATCGACTTCTCGCTCTGCATGTACTGCGGTATCTGCATCGAGGTCTGCCCCTTCGACGCCCTCTTCTGGTCGCCCGAGTTCGAGTACGCGGAGACGGACATCCACGAACTCACCCATGAGCGGGACAAGCTCCGCGAGTGGATGTGGACCGTGCCGGAGCCGCCCGCGCTCGACCCCGGGGCGGAGGAGCCGAAGGAGATCGCCGCCGCCCGCAAGACGGCCGACAAACTCGCCGCCCAGCAAGCCCAGCAAGCCCAGCCAGCCCAGCCGTCCGCGCCGGCCGCGCCGTCCGCGCCGGCCGCGCCGGCCGCGCCGGCCGCGCCGTCCGCGCCGTCCGCGCAGGAAACCGCGACGAACGAACCGGACCCCGACGCGAAGGGAGGAACCCCGTGACGCTGCACACCGCACCCGCCGTGCTCACCGCTGCCGCGGCCGCCGACCACCCCGGCTTCCTCTCCCCGACCGGGGTCGAGATCGCGTTCGTCCTGGTCGGCCTCGCCACCCTCGGGGCCGCCGTCATCACTGTCACGACCAGGCAGCTGGTGCACGCCGCCCTCTGGCTCGTCGTGGCGCTCGGCGGACTTGCCGTCGAATATCTCCTGCTCACAGCGGAGTTCATCGCCTGGGTGCAGGTACTGATCTACGTCGGTTCCATCGTCGTCCTCCTCCTCTTCGGCCTGATGCTCACCCGGGCCCCCATCGGCCGTTCCCCGGACGCCGACTCGGGCAACCGGTGGGCCGCCCTGGGCGTGGCCCTCACCTCGGCGGCCGCGCTCGTCTGGGTCGTCGTGGACGCCTTCCGTACGACCTGGATCGACCTCGAAGGACCGGCCCAGGGCTCCACCGCCGTCACCGGAGCCTTCCTCTTCCGGAACTGGGTCCTCCCCTTCGAAGCGCTCTCCGTCCTGCTGCTCGCCGCCCTCGTCGGCGCCATCGTCCTGTCCCGCAAGCACGACACGGACACGGCGGTCGGGGCTGACACAGCGGTGCGGCCCGCCCCGAACGCGGAGCCCCGACGCGGCAAGGAGGGACAGAGCTGATGCACCTCGCGTATCCCGCCGTACTCGCCGCCCTCCTCTTCTGCACCGGTCTCTACGGTGTCCTCGCCCGCCGCAACGCGATCCTGGTCCTGATGTCCGTCGAGCTGATGCTCAACGCCGTCAACCTCAACCTCGTCGCCTTCGACGTCTGGCTCCGTGACACCCTCCACTCCGGTCAGGCCCTCACCCTCTTCACCATCGCCATCGCCGCCGCCGAGATCGGTATCGGCCTCGCGATCGTCCTCGCCGTCTACCGCAACCGCGGCTCCTCCGACATCGACCGGCTCCGCGACACCGCCGAGGCCGACGCCGCTGACGCAGAGAGCGACAGCGCCGACGCCGAGCCCCACGGCCGCGCCGGCACGGCAGGGAACAGGAGCACCACGAACGCAGAGGCCACCTCGTGACCACGACGACCCTCGCCGCCCTCGTCCCGCTCCTCCCCTTCCTCGGAGCCGCCGCCGGCCTCGCGCTCGGCCGCACCGCCCCCGGCTTCGTCCGCCCCCTGGCGATCCTGCCGACGCTCTCCGCGACCGTCCTCGCCGTGATCGTCGCCGTCCGCCAGGGCGGCGGCCGCGCCATCGACGCCGCGACCCAGCTCACCCCCACCGGGTCGATCCCCATCGACCTGGCCCTGCACCTGGACGGCTTCGCGGTCCTCGTCGCCGTCCTCGTCGGGCTCGTCGCCACCTGCGTACAGCTCTACTCCACGGCCTACCTCCGCGACGACGCCCGCTACCCCTCCTACGCGGCGCTGGTCTCCCTCTTCACCTCCGCGATGCTGCTCGTCGTCTACTCCGGCGACCTGATGGTGCTCCTGGTCGGCTGGGAGATCATGGGCATCTGCTCGTACTTCCTGGTCGGCCACTACTGGGAGACGCCCGAAGCCCGCGCCGCCTCCCTCAAGGCCTTCCTCGTCACCAAACTCGGCGATGTCCCCTTCCTGATCGGCCTGTTCGCCCTGGCCGCCGACACCGGCAGCTTCCGGATCACCAAGATCCTGGCGGCCGTCACCAACGGCGGCCTGGACCACCCGACCCTCATCGCCCTGCTGCTCCTCGCGGGCGTCGCCGGGAAGTCCGCCCAGTTCCCCCTGCACACCTGGCTGCCCGACGCGATGGCCGGCCCCACCCCCGTCTCCGCGCTCATCCACGCCGCGACGATGGTCGCCGCCGGGATCTACTTCGTGGCCCGGCTGCTCCCCGTCTTCGCTGCCTCGGGCGCGGCCCTGGTCGTCCTCGCCGTGATGGCGGCCGTCACGATGATCGGCTCCGGACTCGCCGCCCTCGCCCAGGACGACATCAAGCGCGTCCTCGCCTACTCGACCATCGGTCAGCTCGGCTACATGTCCGGCGCCCTGGCCGTCGCCGACCGTGGTGCCGCCGTCTTCCACCTGATCTCGCACGGTGCGTTCAAAGCGGTCCTCTTCCTCGCGGCCGGCGTCGTCATCCACGCCGCCGGCACCAACTCACTCGCCGCCATGTCCCGTATGGGCGGCCTCGCGCGCCGGATCCCCGACGCCTACTGGACGATGACCGTCGCCCTCCTCGCGCTCGCCGCCATCCCGCCGTTCGCCGGCTTCTTCTCCAAGGAAGCCGTCCTCGTCGCCGCCGAGCACACCGCCATGGGGGACCGGGCCGCCGCCCCCGCCGCCGCAGGCTGGACGATCCTTGTCGCCGGGCTGCTCGCCGCCGTCCTCACCGCCGCCTACGCCACCCGCCTCTGGCTCCTCGCCTTCAAGGGGCGCGGCGCCGAACTCCCCGACCACGGCAGGCAGCCGCTCGCCATGACCTCCGTCCTGTGGGTCCTGGCCGCCCCCACCATCGCCTTCGGACTCACCGCCGGCGTGATCGGTGACTGGTTCGACGGACACGCCCTCACCCCGTCCCTCACCACGGCGGTCCTCTCCACCGGCGTCGGCCTCCTCGGCGGCCTCGTCACCTACGGGGCCTGGCGCCACACCACGGCCCTCGCCGCCCGTACCCCCATCGGTGCCGTCGCCGCCCACCCCGGCGCCGAACCCGCCCTCGTCGAAGCCGAGGCCATGACGTCCCACACCGCCGCCTACGGCACCATCGCGGACGCCGCCGACCCGGCCGACCCCGGACGCCTCCTCCTGGGCCCGCTCCACCGCCACGCGGTCGCCGGCTTCCACCTCGACGCCATGTACACGGCGCTCTTCGTCCGGCCCGTCCAGCAGGCCGCCCGCCTCGTACGGTTCCTGGACCGCACGGTCGTCGACACCTACGTCGAAGGATCGGGCGCCGCCACCCGCCTCCTCGGCACCGCCGTACGCCGCGCCCAGACCGGAAACGTGCAGGCCTACCTCAGCGTCCTGCTCGCCGGTTCCCTGGTCCTGGCGATCGCCGCCGTCGTCTTCGCCAACGTCAACGCGGGGTCGTGACCGTGATCGATATCAGCCCGTCCGTGATGCAGTTCCTTCTCGCGTTCATCGTCGTCGCCCCGCTCCTCGGCGCCGTCGCGGCCCTGCTCCCCGCCCCGCCCGGGCTCAGGGGCAAGAACCCCGACCAGGCCGTGCTCCGCCATGGCGTGACCGTGACCGGTGCCGTGCTCATCGCGGCGGTCGTCCTGGCCGTCGGCTTCGACCACGACCACCCCGCCACGATGCAGGCGACCACCGACATCAGCTGGATCCCGGCGCTCGGCGTCCGCATCCACCTCGGCATCGACGGCATCTCGCTCCCCCTCCTTCTGCTGACCGCGCTGCTGACCTTCCTCTGCGCGCTGTACAGCTACTTCAAGCTGCCCGCGGGCCCCTCACCGAAGGCCTTCACCGCCCTCGTCCTCGTCCTGGAATCCGGCACTCTCGCCACCTTCGCCGTCCTCGACCTGCTGCTCTTCTTCCTCGCCTTCGAGATGGTCCTCATCCCGATGTACTTCCTCATCGCCCGCTGGGGCGGTGACCAACGGCGCGCCGCCGCCTGGAAGTTCATCCTCTACACGCTGCTCGGCTCGGTCGTCATGCTGCTGGGCCTGCTCCTCATCGGACTGAAGAGCGGCACCTTCGACATGGTGGCACTCGCCACTGACAACGGCCGTGGCCTCACCACATCCGTGCAGGTCATCGCCGTTCTCGCGATCGGTATCGGGCTCGCCGTGAAGACCCCGATGTGGCCCCTGCACAGCTGGCTCCCCGACGCCCACACCGCCGCCCCGACCGTCGGCTCCGTGCTCCTGGCGGGCGTCCTGCTGAAGATGGGAACGTACGGATTCGTCCGGATCCTGCTCCCCATCGCCCCCGACGGCATGCGGACCTTCGCGCCCTATCTGGCCGCGCTCGCCGTCGTCGGCATCGTCTACGGGTCGCTCGCCTGCCTGGCCCTCGCCCGCAACGGCGCCAGGGGCGACCTCAAGCGGCTGATCGCGTACTCCTCCGTCGGCCACATGGGCTTCGTGCTCCTCGGCATCGCCACCATGACCCCCACCGGGGTCAACGGCGCGCTCTTCGCCAACATCGCCCACGGCCTCATCACCGGCCTGCTCTTCTTCCTGGTCGGCGCCATCAAGGACCGCTACGGCACCGCCGACCTGGACACCCTCGCCGGCGCCACCGGAGCCGCCCTCTACGGCCGGGCCCCCCGCCTCGGCGCCTTGCTCGCCTTCGCCGCCGTCGCCTCGCTCGGCCTGCCCGGACTCGCCGGATTCTGGGGCGAGATGCTCACCCTGTTCGGCGCCTACAGCCCCGCCGATGGCCTCAGCCGCCCCGCCTTCCGCACCTTCATGGCCATCGGCGCGTTCGGCACCCTGCTCACCGCCGCGTACATGCTCATCGTGGTGCGCCGCGTCTGCATGGGCGAGCACACGCCCCACTCCCAGCTCTCGCCCGACGACCGGACCCCACAGTCGGCGGACGCGCCCCAGCGGTCCGGGGCCACGGGAGCCCGGCCGGCCACCACGCCGCAGCTCGCCGACATCCAGAGCTACGAAGCCGCCGCCTGGACCCCGCTCGCCGCCCTCACCGTTCTCGCCGGACTCTGGCCCGCGATCCTGCTCGGGCTCACCGATCCGGCCGTGCAGAAGCTCCTCGCAGGAGGCAAGTCGTGACCGCGGACCTCAGCACCGGCCCGGGCGCCCTCACCGCGGCGGCGGACACCGCCCCCAGCCTCGTCCAGTCCATCGACTGGCTCGCCATCGCGCCCCCCACCCTCACCGCGCTGGCCGCCCTGCTCGTGCTCGTCGCCGACCTCTTCCTCCCCGAGCACCGCAAGAAGCTCCTCGGCTACGGAACCCTCACCGCGCTCGCCACCGCCCTCGCCCTCCTCATCCCGCTGCGCGCCGGCGACCGCTCCACGTTCTGCGTCACCACCGGTGCCCAGGCGTGCAGCTACACCGCCGACCACTTCACGCTGGTGATCCAGGCCCTCGTCCTGGGCGGGGCGTTCGTCACCGCGCTGCTCTCCCTCGACGACACGCGGAAGCTTCCGGCGGGCGAGTACTGGTTCCTGCTCCTCGCCTCCGCGGCGGGCGCGGCCCTCCTGCCCGCCTCCCGCGACCTCGCCACCCTCGTCGTCGCCCTGGAAGTCGCCTCGCTGCCCGCCTTCGCCCTCGTGGGCATCAAGCGCGGCGACCGGCGCTCCTCGGAGGCCGCGCTCAAGTTCTTCCTCTCCTCCGTCGTCGCCACCGCCGTCATGCTCCTCGGCGTCAGCTTCGTGTACGCGACCACGGGCACCCTGCACCTCACCGAGATCGCCGCCCACCTGGACGACGTACCTCCGGTGCTCGACACCCTCGCCAAGACCGGCGTCGTCCTCACCCTCGTCGGCTTCGCCTTCAAGACCGCCGCGGCCCCCTTCCACTTCTGGGTCCCCGACACCTATGTGGGCGCCCCCCTCCCGATCGCCGCCTATCTCTCCGTGGTCGGAAAGACCGTCGGCTTCTCGGGCCTCATCCTCGTCACGGTCATCGCGTTCCCTTCCTATGCCGACGTCTGGGGGCCCGCCGTCGCGGTCCTGGCAGCCCTCACCATGACCGTCGGCAACGTCGCGGCCCTGCGCCAGAGGGCCGACCGCGCCCGCAGCGCCATCCGGCTCCTCGCCTGGTCCTCCGTCGCCCAGGCCGGCTACCTGCTCGTCCCGATCGCCGCCGCCGCGTACTCCAGCGACGAACAGATCGGCTCCACCGTCGCGTACGCCCTCATGTACGCCGTCGTGAACCTCGGCGCCTTCGCCGTCGCTGCCCTCGTCGCCCGTACGAAGCCCGGCAACCGCATCGCCGATTACCGGGCCCTGTACGCCACCCGTCCCCTCGCCGCCCTCGCGCTCGGCTTCTTCCTGCTCTGCCTGGCCGGGCTGCCGCCGGGCATCATCGGGCTCTTCGCGAAGGTCACCGTCTTCTCGGCGGCCGTCGACGCGGGGCTCGGCTGGCTCGCCGTCGTCATGGCCGTCAACGTGGTGATCGCTCTCTACTACTACCTCCAGTGGACCGCGATCCTCTTCAGGAGCCCGGAAACCGCGGAAGCGACCACTGGTCCACCGGTCTCCGGAACACCGCACCGATTCCTGGCCCCCGCCCCGCTCACCACGGCGATCGTCCTCACCACGGCCACCGGCATCCTCCTCTCCGGCGCCCCGCAACTGGTCCTGAGGTTCGCCGCCGTCAGCCTCTTCTGACCCTCTTCGGAGGCGGAAGATCGGTTTGCCCAGGGCGGCGGCCACAGGGCAAGGTCGTGGCTGCATACGTCACGTACACGGCGAAGACGTACGAAATCCATAGAGGAGATAGAGCAGTGCTGAACGGGTTCAAGGACTTCATCCTGCGTGGAAACGTCATCTCGATGGCGATCGGCCTCGCCGTCGGAGCAGCCTTCACGGCCGTCGTCACCGGCTTCAGCACCGCCTTCATCACGCCGCTGATCGGCCTCGCCACCGGCTCGGTCGGAGACTTCAGCAAGGCGGAGTTCGCCGTCCAGGGCGCGATCTTCCCGTACGGGAAGTTCCTCGCGGCCGCGATCGCCTTCATCATCACCGCCGCGGTCCTCTACTTCTGCGTCGTCGTCCCCATGGCAAAGGTGCAGAACCGCTTCACCAAGGAGGAGGAAGAGGTCGACATCAAGGCCGCCCTCCGCGACTGCCCCCGCTGCTTCAGCGCGATCCCCGCCGTCGCCTCCCGCTGCGCCCACTGCACCAGCGAGGTCGAGCCCGACGCCGAGGCACTCTCCCTCGCCAAGCTGCCCGTCCAGCGCTGAGCCCGCTGCGCGTCCGGCGCTGACGCGCACGCACACCCCGACACCCGTACGGCCCAGTGCCACGCCGTACGGGCCAGGAGCCGGAACCGGCCGGATCATGCCGCAGCGGCCCCGCCCTCCGGCCGCACGCACAAGGGAACTAGCTCCCCTCGCCTGGCGTTGACCAGTACGGGAGGCTCCACTGGGGGAGTGGAGCACCACCATGCAAAGGGTTCCCCTGCTGCACCACTTGGAGGGCGTACCGTGCACCGCCGGCACAACGGGCTGAAAACCGCCGTACTCCTCGGGGGCCTGTCCGCACTCATCATCATCATCGGCAGTTTCTTCGGACGCACGGGTCTCCTCATCGCTCTCGTCGTGGCCGTCGGCACCAACGCCTACGCCTACTGGAACAGCGACAAGATGGCCCTGCGGGCCATGCGGGCCCGCCCCGTCAGCGAATTCGAAGCGCCACAGCTCTACCGGATCGTCCGCGAGCTCTCCACCGCGGCCCGTCAGCCCATGCCCCGCCTCTTCATCTCACCGACCCAGGCGCCCAACGCCTTCGCCACCGGCCGTAATCCGCGCAACGCGGCCGTCTGCTGCACCGAGGGCATCCTCCAGATCCTCGACGAACGGGAGCTGCGCGGGGTCCTGGGTCACGAGCTCAGCCACGTCTACAACCGCGACATCCTCATCTCCTCCGTCGCCGGAGCCCTCGCCTCAGTCGTCATGTTCCTGGTCAACTTCGCCTGGCTCATCCCCATCGGACGTTCCAACGACGACGAAGGCCCCGGCCTCCTGGGTATGCTCCTGATCATGATCCTGGGGCCGCTCGCGGCCTCCGTCATCCAGCTCGCGGTCAGCCGTTCCCGCGAGTACGAGGCCGACGCCTCCGGAGCGCAGCTCACCGGGGACCCGCTCGCCCTCGCCAGCGCCCTGCGCAAACTCGACGCGGGAACGAAACAGCTCCCGCTGCCCCCGGAACCCAGGATCGAGACCGCGAGCCACATGATGATCGCGAACCCCTTCCGCCCCGGACAGGGGATGGCCAAGATGTTCTCCACCCATCCGCCGATGGCGGAGCGCATCTCCCGACTGGAACAGATGGCAGGTCGCCGCCCATGAACACCATCCTGAACATCATCTGGCTCGTCCTGTGCGGCTTCTGGATGTTCCTCGGCTATCTCCTCGCAGGCGTCCTGCTCTGCATCACCGTCATCGGCATCCCGTTCGGCGTAGCCGCCTTCAGGATCGGGGTGTACGCGCTCTGGCCCTTCGGCTACACCGTCGTCGACCGCAGGGACGCCGGATCGCCCTCTTGCGTCGGCAACGTCCTCTGGCTGGTCCTCGCCGGATGGTGGCTCGCCCTCGGCCACATCACCACCGGCATCGCCCTCTGCATCACGATCATCGGCATCCCCCTGGGCATCGCCAACTTCAAGCTGATCCCCGTCTCGCTCCTGCCCTTCGGCAAGGAGATCGTCCGCACGGACCAGCCGTTCGCCGCTCGCTAGGAGCCAGGACCGGGAAAGCAACCGACGGGCGGGACGCCGAGGACCTCCGCGTACTGGAGACGGCCCTGCGCGACGGTGGTGGCGGCCAGGCGACACACCACGACAGGTGCGGTCCTGCCCGCTGACCTGGCCGTCGGCCTCTTCCGTCCCGCCGCCGACGGCATCCCGCGCAACCGAACTCACGCTCGTTGCGTCTTGTGTTCCAACACCGAGCAAGGGGTAGGAGCAGCGACATGGGCATTGTCGGTTGGATCATTCTTGGGCTGCTCGCCGGAGTCATAGCCAAAATCCTGCTCCCGGGCCGCGACCCGGGCGGCATCATCGGGACCACCATCATCGGCGTCGCCGGTGCCTTCGTCGGAGGCTGGCTCTCCAGCCAGTTCCTCGACCGTCCCATCAGCAACGACTTCTACGACACCGCGACCTGGATCGCCGCCATCGCCGGCTCCCTGGTCCTGCTGATCCTCTACCGCCTGCTCTTCGGCAACTCCCGCGAACGCCGCTGACCGCGCCCGCCACTCAGGTCAGCCCCGTCTCCCGCAACGTCACATTCAGCCGGCCGGCCCGCATCCCCGCATCCGGGTCGGCCGATCCGGCGTACACCTTCGGCACCCCGTGGAACGCGAAGCGCGACGGGCCGCCGAAGACGAAGAGATCCCCGGAGACCAACTCCACGTCCGTGTAGGGCTGCCCGCGACTCTCGGGGTTCCCGAAGCGGAACAGGCACGTCGCCCCGATGCTCAACGACACCACAGGAGCGCCCGACCGCTCCTCCTTGTCCTGATGCATCCCCATCCGCGCCGCGTCGTCGTAGAAGTTGATCAGCGCGGTGTCCGGAGCGAACGCCTCCGCCGCGCCCTCGTCCTCGTACGCCTCCACCACCGCCGCACGCCCCAGCGCGACCAGCCACTGCGGCAGCGGGGCCACCGGGGCACCGTTCACATCGTCGGCGGTACGTGTGTACCGGTACGGCTGCCAGTGCCACCCCAGGCACACCGTCCGCACCGACATCACGCCGCCGCCCGGCAACACCGTGTGCCGCAACGGAACCGGCCCCCGCGCCCACCCCCGGCACGCCGACACCAACTCCCGCCGCCGCTCCACCGAGAGCCACTCCGGTATGTGCACGGCACCCGGCGCGACCACCTGCCGAGGCCGCGGGAACAGCCCGCCCGACGCCGCCGGAACCCCACGCGACACCACCGTCACACCACCCTCAGCCGCCGGCCTTCGCGACGCGCTCCGCACACGCGGCCCCTTCGAGCCCCAGCAGCAACTGCTTACGCTCCAGACCCCCCGCGTACCCCCGCAGTGCCCCGTCCGCGCCGATCACCCGGTGGCACGGCCGCACGACCAGCAGCGGGTTGCGCCCGATCGCCGTCCCCACCGCCCGCACCCCCGCGCCCGAGGCCCCGACCCGCGCGGCGACCTCCCCGTACGACAGCGTCTGCCCGTACGGGATCGACTCGACCGCCTCCCAGACGCGCCGCTGGAACTGCGTACCCACGCCCTCCGCGAACGGCACGTCGAACCGCGTCGACCACCCCGCGAAGTACGCCTCCACCTGCGTGACGACCCCAGCGAACAGCTCGGGCGCCCGGAGCCAGCAGTCCCGGACGACCGCACCGCCCTTCTGCCCAGGCACGGACAGCGACACCAGCCGCAGCCCCTCGGCCGTACCGTCCGACTCGCCCACCAGCAGCAACTCGCCCAGCGGACTGGCCACCCGCGTGTACACCGTCGTCACGACCGCTCACTTCCTCTACCGCCGAAACCGCCCCACCGCACAGCCAGTCTGCGCCCCGCCCACCACACCTGGCTGGCGGATTTCGGACACCACACCCCGGCGTGCGGCCGCGTCCCCTTGAACGCGAAGAGGCACGCCGTCAGGGCCGGCCCCGACGATGTGCCCCTGTTCGCTCACGAACCGCCCTACTGGTTCACGAACCGCCCTACCGGTAGTTCACGAACTGGATGGCGAAGTCGAGGTCCTTGTCCTTCAGCAGCGCCTGCACGGCCTGGAGGTCGTCCCGGCTCTTCGAGCTGACGCGCAGCTCGTCACCCTGGACCTGCGCCTTGACGCCCTTGGGGCCCTCGTCACGGATGATCTTCGCCACCTTCTTGGCGTTCTCCTGGGAGATGCCTTCCTCGATGGTGGCGAAGATCTTGTACTCCTTGCCGGAGAGCTGCGGCTCACCGGCGTCCAGCGACTTCAGCGAGATGCCCCGCTTGACCAGCTTGGACTGGAAGATGTCGAGGATCGCCTTGACCCGCTCCTCGCCGTTCGCCTCCATCAGGATCTTCTCGCCGGACCACGAGATCGAGGCGCCCGTGCCCTTGAAGTCGTAACGCTGGGAGATCTCCTTGGCGGCCTGGTTGAGGGCGTTGTCGACCTCCTGCCGCTCGACCTTCGAGACGATGTCGAAACTGGAGTCGGCCATGACGTGTGGCTCCTTGCGTCGAAAGTGCGTGGGATACAGCGCAAAGCCTAGCCACCGCCGCACCCTCCGGCTGCTGATCAATGAGGTGGCGGAGCACCCCTGGCCATCAGGTATTGTTTACGTCGTCGCCAAGGAGCTCACCAGCGGAGATCCGACGCGTCGTTCGAGGCGGTGTGCCCGAGTGGCCAAAGGGAGCAGACTGTAAATCTGCCGGCTCAGCCTACCCAGGTTCGAACCCTGGCGCCGCCACAGAACGGAAGACCCCGCCTGACCAGGCTAAATACCTGGTCAGGCGGGGTCTTCGCTTTGGTTGGCGCACCCATACTCAGGCGGGGCGGAACGGACCTTGTCTCACCTTGTCCCGCCTCAATCCCACCCCTGATCAGCGCGTGTCCCCCAGGTGTCCCCCGGGAGGCAGGTGGCCCCTACTCAGGCTCGTTCCACTCCCTCATCGCCGCGTCAATCCGAAGGTTCGCGCGGTCCTGCGTCTGAGCCAGGACCTTGGCGTAGACCCGGAACAGGACCGCGATCGTGTGGCCGGCCCGTCGCGCGCATTCCATCGGGTCCACCCCCGAACTCAGCCAGAACGAAACCCCAGCGTGGCGTAGGTCATAGGGGCGGCGGACGAGTGGGGAGGCTGCCTCATCTTCGCTAAGGACGTCGTGCCGGGCCTTGGCCCAGACTTCGCCGTATCCCGTTTCCTGAAGAAGCCCGCCCCTGCTCGTACGGAACAGCCGTCCGTCCGGCGCGGTGCCCTGCGAGGCGATGTGCTCCCTGAGAAGCCGCACGAAGTGCGGGGGGATCGGCACGGGACGGGAGTCCTTTACCGCCCGTGCCTTCAGGTGGCGATCCTCGTGCGCCCGCCCATCGTTCGTCCAGCCCTTGCCGGCGCGGACGGCCCCTTGCCTCAGTGTGAGAACGCCCCACCCTGTCTCGGGAAGGTGACACTGCGCCCGACGGAGCGCCGTCGCCTCAGCCGGGCGCATGGCGGCGTAGTAGAGGCACCCGAAGAATGCTTCCAGGTGTGCGCCGCGTGCCCCCTGCTCCCGGACACCCTTGAGAAGCGCTCGCACCTGACGCGGGTTTGCCACACTCTCCGGATCAAGCTCTTCAGCGGATTTCGGGGCGACCCACTTCACCGTGGTGAGCGGGTTCACCGGGGTGGTGAAGTAGCGCTCTTCCACGGCGAGTCCCAGCACATCGCTCAGGCAGGCACGCTTCCGCCGGGCGGTTCGCGGCGCGGCAGGCTTGCCGTCGACCTTCAAGCCCAGCGCGTCCAACGCGAGACGCACCGTGGCCGACTCCTCCAGAGCCGACACGGGCAGCGAGTTCTTCTCCAGCCAGCGCAAAGCCGCTGTGACGTCCTCGGGGTGCTCGTCCTCCCACCGGTTCCGGTTGTAGGCCCACCCGTAGAGGGCGCGGCGGAGAACTGCGGCGTCTGGACTTCCCGTCCTGCTCTTCACAAGGGCGGGGGTGATCGTAGCCAGAGCATCCGCATAGTTCTTGCGGGACTTCGCCGGGGCGGTCGCCCACTTGCGCTCGATGTAGGCGCGGGTGTGCTCGTACCAAGTCACCGACCCATGCTGAGCGCGAATCTCCGATACCGGGAGACCCGTCTCCTCGTCGAACTGCTCACCGCGCCGAACGGCCGACATCAGCTCAGATCGTCGACCGTCCGCCTGCGCCTTGAGCTGGTAACTCTTCGAGTGCTTGCGCTGGCCGACAAGCCAGCGGAGGCGGAAGGGCTTGGGGCGGTCGCGGCGCACCTCGATCGCGTACAGCCGTACGTCATACGTGAGGGACATGTCTCTCCAGATGGAGCGAGGCCCGCCTGGTGGCGGGCCCCGCGAGTTGGTCTACGGACGGATGCGGTCAGGCGGCGGCCTGCTCGTACTGACGGAGCCAGTCGTCCAGGTCGGTTCGACGCACGCGGACCTGGTGGTTCGGAAGCTTGATGACCTTCGGGGCGAGGCCCCTGGCGCGCATTCGGTAGAAAGCCGCTCGGCTCATGTCGAGTTCGGCGAGGACCTCGGGGAGCTTTAGCATCTGGGGGCGGGCCACGGTGCGACTCCTTGGGGGCGTTGGCGGGCTGCGAGGCGCGGCTGTGTGTCCGAGGCTGCGATTTCTGCGTCACCACGTCATCCGCGTCGCTCTTGGGCCCTGACCTGCGGTGACGTGGTGACGCAGATGGTTGCGGGTGCGTCATTGGTGACGCAGGCGTGCGTTATGGGCTGGTGCAGGGTGACGCAGGTGACGCGGGGTGACGCAGCCGCAGCCGTCCTGCGTCACCCTGATCGCCGCAGCTCAGGGGCGGTATTGGGTCTCGTGGTGACGCGGGTGACGCAGCCTTCTCTTTCTTAAGAAAAGAGAGAGGGGGCGTCTGTTGTGGTGTGGTGCTGCTTCGGGAGTGAAGTGGGGAGCCGCTTCGCGGCGCGACCACCAAGCGGCGTTCCGCCGAACAGCAAGAGGAGCACGCCCCCCGTTGGGGCGGGGTGCTCCTCTTGCTTGTCCGTACCCGGGTCGCCGGTGAGGGTCAGAGCGACTGTTGCTCGTGGGGCGGCATGGCGGGGCGGCGGGTCATTTCGACGTACCGGCCCTCTTTGGTGCGGCCCCAGTCGACGAGCACGCCGCGGGCGGCGAGGGTGGGCTGGAGACGCTTGAGGCGGTCGGAGAGGACTTTCCCGGTCGTGGGCCACCCTTTGGGCAGCGGGCGGAAGTCGTCGCCGCTGTAGAGGCCGCTGAGGAGGTGCAGCCACTCCGAGGACGTCATCCGCGTCTCGGTGCCGGGGTCGAGGGTGGCCGCGTGCTTGAGGACGGTCTGCGCGAGCAGGTCGCCCTCGATGACGTCGTCGTTCAGCTCGTCCAGGCTGCTCCGGTACGCGGGGAGCGTGCCGAACCCGGTGGCGGCGTCGATCTGCGCGCACAGGTGCGCGAAGTCCGCCATCCGCAGATCACTCGGGATGTCAGCCTCGGTCGCCCTCACCTTGACCGTGAGGTCGAGGAGCGAGCCGAGGATGACCGGCAGGGCCGCTTCGAACTCCCGCCAGAGCTCCGCTTCGGTCCGCCGCACCTTCGGACGTTCCAGACGCAGGGGCAGGAGGCGCTCAGCGAGGTCGGGGCGGATGACTCCGACGTCGATCCCGGTGAGGAGGAGCGGACGGCGGTAGCGGGAGCGGACCACGTCGCCGTCGCTGAACAGGGCCCGCTTGATGCTCTCGGCTCCGGTGACGATGCAGCACATGAGGTCGGAGAGGTCCGGGGCGAGGTGGGAGAGGTTGTCGAGGGCGGTGACCCATCCTGCGGCGACGGCGGTGATCAGGTTCTCTTCGTCCTTCGGGGCCCGGCGGAGGTCGCCGGTCATGCCCTCGATGATCCGCACCAGCATCCGGCCGGCCGTCGACTTCCCCGCGCCCTGGGGGCCGGTGAGGAACGGGGCGGGGACGGGGACGGAGGGGCCGAGGCAGCCGACGAGCCAGGCCAGGGCCAGGCTCTCGGTTTCCGCAGTGGCGAAGTTCGTGAGCCGCAGCAGGCTGTCGATGCCCTTGCCCTCGGTGTCCCGCACGGGCATCGGGAGTTCGCCGGTGAGCTGGGTGCGCCGCCAGCACACCTCACGCGGGTCGGGAACCTTGACCTCCCAGCCGTTGGGGTGGATGCGGACGGACTGCCCGTCATCCCGGCCCAGGTCCAACCACGTCGCCCCGTCGAACCCCGGGGCGACACGGATGTGGGTGGGCTGGACGTCCTGACTCAGTGCGAGTGCCTCGATCAAGTCCAACGCCTCCTTGAGCGACGTCCCGTTGAAGACGCCGACCCCGTCGTTGAAGAGGTCGACCATGAGTTCCTGCCGATGGCTGCCGGTGGTGCCCTGGGAGCGGATGGGGCGGGCCACGGGGTGGCCGAGCCGCTGGGCGTAGACGGTGCCCTCGGTCGTGCGGAAGTACCGGAAGTGCGACTGCGCGTACTCGGTGATGACCTCACGCGCCGGAGTCTTCTCGTCCTCGGCCATGTCACATCCCCAATGCAGTGCGGGCGTTGGACCACGCATCGACGCAGTGCCGCGAGCTCTCGCCCTTGGCCTGAGCCGCGGCGAACAGCCGGGAGGCGTGGGCGTCGGTCAGGCAGCCGCACCGGCCGTGGGCGGACAGCACCGCGAGGAACGTGCGGTACACGGTCGCGTGCACGCCGCTGGCCGCCTCGGCGATGCGCTGCTCCGCCATGGAGATGCCGCGTTCGAGGTAGGCGGGGATGCGGTGACGGCACTCCCCACCCCCGGTCGGCACGGGCACGGCTACGGGCCGGACCGGTGACGGCTTCTTGACGATCAGAGCCTGTACGGCGTCGGGCAGAGCGGTCATGGTGCCGGTGCCGGGGCCGAGCCACCGGGCGTAGACCATCGTCGACTTGATGTCGACACCGTCACGGACCGCGTTCACGGAGGGCATCGCGCCCCGGTAGATCCAGTGCTCACCGCGCGTCGTCGCCACGGTCCGCGTGGCGGGCAACGCCCGTCGGGCCCACGCGACGGCGTCGGCGTGGTCGAGGTCGACGACGGTCAGCCCGATTCCGCCGGGGTACCAGGCAACCGCCGCCGCTTGCTTCCATGCCGTCGCCCATGCGGGCCCGGTGAGGGTGTCGTGGTCGGTGGTGGCGGCGGCCCACGCGTGGCACGGTCGCGGGCAGTCGCACGGGCCGGGGGTCTTCATGTTCGGCCGGCCACCACAGGCGTTGCCTCGGCAGGCCGGGCAGTTCCCGAACGGGACCTTCCCCGCCCGTAACGGCAGGACCGGAACGGCCCGGTCGGCAAGGTCCAGGGCGGCGGTGAGGAGGTGGGTGTTCATGCTGCGGTTCCGGTGGGCTCGTCGTGCGCGGCGACGATTTCCATGAGCAGGGTCTCGGCGGCCATGAGGTGGCCGACGAGGACATCGGGGTTGGTGAGGTCGATGGGGCCGATGTTCGCGACGTAGGCGCGGGCGGCCTCGATCGCGACGACGCGTGCGGCCTCCCGCACGGGGGTGGGATGAGTCATGATGGATGTCTCCAGTTCTGTGACTGGCGGACGAGAGCGGCCCCGCGACTTTGGCGAGACGAGGGGGCCGCTTTCGGTTTGCCTGGCGGTATCCGGAATCCCTGCCGTCGATGGGGCAGGGAGGCTTGAGCACCCCTTGCCGGGGTGCGTGTGGAGGGGGTTTCGGGGGTCTGACCTGCGGTGCCTCCCTGACTCCCTGACAGATCATTTCCGCTGGTCAGGGCCAGGGAGGCGGGGGCAGGGAGGGGGTCAGGGACTTCTCCCTGCCTCCCTGCCGACGGGGGGTGTGCCTCCCTGCTATTCGGCGGCGGAAGCGGAACCGTTGGTGTCGCGGTTGTCGAGGTGGCGGGCGAGGCGGTCCCGGGCGATCGTCATGCGACCGTCGGACTTGTAGGGTTCGGCCCCGGTGCCGTCGAGCGCCCGCTTGAGGTCGATGAACGACCACGTGCCGTAGGCGTTCTTGCTCAGCACCGCGAGGCGCTTGAGCACGTCCTGCGTGAGCAGCCGCGGCGCGTCTCCGAGGACGGTCATGATGTCGGCGACCTCGTCGCGCTCGGGGGTGTGGTCGACGGCGGCCACCGTGGTGACGCCGTCGCGCAACGCTTTGGCTCGGTCCGCGATCTCGGCGGCCTGGTCGCCGTCGATGTAGTGGGTCCGCACGGTCACCGACGTCTGTCCGGGGGCGAGCTTGATGCCGTCCCCGGCGACGACGACGGTTCCCTTGTCGAGGCCCTGGCGGAGCTTGTGGGGGGCCGCGCCGCCGTCGATCGCCGCGTCCCCGACCGCCATGCGGGCCTGTGACTCGGTGCCGAGGACGAGGGACGAGCGGATGTGGTTGCCCTCACGGGAGCGCTTGGGCAGGTTCTCGTTCGTCGGGTCCTGGGTGCCCTCCCACGTGGTGACGTTGACCGCGCGCCCCTGGTCGTGGATCGCCTTGATCGCCCGGAAGTACCGGGACGTCGACTTCGCCCCACCCAGCGGGATCTTGTTCTCGTCGACGGCCCCGGACCCGTAGGCCACCTGCGCTTCGTCGATGATGACGACCAGCGGGTGGAACTCCTTGCCGGGGGCCAGGAGACGCCGGTTCATCTCGCGGGCAGCCTCTTCGACCATCTCCGTCACATCGAGTACGTGATCGTCGGTCGGCCCCTGGATCAGGACGGTGGCCAGTCCGTCGAACATGGCCCAGTCGCCGATGCCCTTGAGGTCACCGATGCGGAACTCCACCTTCGGGTCGAACGCCAGCCACAGGGCCAGCGCGCGCAGGGACGCGGTCTTGCCCTGGTTCGACAGCCCGGTGATCAGCAGCATCCGCTGGAACAGGCTGACCAGGGCGGCGTCGCCGCGCAGGTCCTGGCCCCACGGTGCCCGGCCCGACTTGTAGTCGGCTCGGATGTCGGGGTCGGTGACCAGCGGGGACGGGCCGATCGGCTCGTCCAGCGCGCCGCTGTCCGCGATCCACAGCCGGACGGTGCGCGGGGCCGGCGGGATGGTGATGAACACTTCGTGCTCGTGCCGGTTGAGGTTCTCCGCGAGCTTCTTGCGCCGGTTCTGGATCTCCTCGGTCGACACCCCCGATGGGAGGTGAACGTCGACCTCGACACCGCACCCGGCGATCGTGATCGGGCTGAGCATCTGCGCCCCGACGTCGCCCATCTCCTTGATGGCCTTGCGGAGCGTCGACACTCCAAGGTCGCGCATCGCGGTGACCACGATGGACGGCGTGATCGGGGTGCCCTGACCGTCACGGTCCCTCACGGGCAGCGCCCACTGAGGTGCGGCCTGCTGGTGACGCCCCACGCCCCACAGGGCCAGTAAGGCGGCCCAGGGGCCGAGGATGACCAGGGGGCCCCAGACCACGGTGATGATGGCGACGATCCAGCGGATCAGTTCGATCAGGGCGAGGGTGGGGGTGGCGAGGTCGGCGAAGTTCTCGTTGGCGACGGCGAGGATGATGCCGAGGAGTAGCAGGCCACCGGCGGTGATGCCGAGCCCGGCCGCCGCCCCCTTGGCCGCCTTGACTGGCGCGGACAGCAGATCCATGCGGCGTTGGTGGCGTGCGGCGCGGAAGCGCTGGCCGCGCTCTTCCCACTCGGTGGCCAGCTCCAGGTTCCCCGCGGCTTCCGCCGCCCGCAGCATCCGCTCGTACCGGGCGGCGGTGCGCCCCTCCCACGCACGGCGGGCCACGATCCGCCCGCCGCCGACCACGTACATGCCGTGGCGGACGGTGAACCGGCCCGCCGTGCGGGTGCGTTCGTGCGTGACGGCGGTGCGCAGGGCGCGGGCGGTGCGGACCGCCCGCGACCCCTGCGGGACGGCCTTGGGCGGGGTGCTGGTCGGCTCGGTGGCCGGGTCCTTGACCAGGTTGACGGGTTCGGCCGGCGGGGTGGGTCGGTGGTCGTCGAGGTGGTGCACGGTCCCCATTCCGGGGTCCGCGACGGCGGGTTCGGTCATGATGAACGTGCCTCTCCTGATTAATGGCTTGGGTGGGGTGTGATGGGGGTGGCCGGTTTCCTTGGCCGGGTCCGGCCGCCCCCGCTCAGCTCTGCTCGGCCTTGTGGACGGCCCGCTCAGCGAGGCGGACGCGCTGCTCGGCCTGCTTGCGGGCCTCGCGGGCGGCGGGCTTGTCGGCGCGGGGAGCGGTGCGCTCGATGGCCTTGGCGGTGGCGAGGTCCTGGCGGGCGTCGGCCTGCACCTTGTGCAGTGCGGCGAGTTCCTGCGCGCCGCGGGCGGCGGCGGCCTGGTCGATGCGCTCGATCTTGCGGCGGATGTCCGGGTCGACGCAGTCCGCGAGGGCCTGCTTGAAGCCCTTGCGGAACAGCTTGGAGCGTTCACGGGACTCGGCTCGGGTGTAGCTGTGCACGATGAACCTCCCTGGTCGGGCCGGACTGTCCGGCTCCCCTTGCCGCCCCGACCGTGGCCGGGGCGACGCGGGCAGCCGTCAGACGGGCCGCAACTCGTGGGCGTGGCACAGGACGGGGGCGATCCAGATGCTGATCCGGTCCACCGTCCACCGGCCCTCGGTAAGGGGGCCGGGCGGTACTTCGTCGAGAATCCGGCCGGTCTTGCCGGCCGCGCGCGGGTCGTCCTCACACGAGACGATCCGCACCTGATCACCTGCCTTGAACATGGGCTTGTCCCTTGAGGTCAGCGGCGGCGGCCCTTGCGCAGCGAGGCGGCGGCAGCCTTGCCGTCCGCACCCCCGACGGACTTCACGACGGTCACGACGCCCCACGCGCACACGGAGGCGACCAGGGCGAGGAGCGCCAAGTTGGCGGCGATGGCGGTGAGGACGCCGACGAGGAGCGGGCCGAAGTAGACCCCGGCGGCCACCGCCCCGGCGCCCACGCCGGAGCCGAGCGCGAGGCGCTGCACCGTCCGGTCCGGCGGGGCCTGGTGGACGTGGACGACCTGCGGCACGGTGTTGGTGGGCTGGTAGGTGGCGGGGAGGTGGTCGGTGTAGGCGAGGGTGCCGTCCGGGAGCTGCACGACGGACGGCGGGCGGGGTGCGGGCAGGTGGTCCATGTGGTGTCCCTTCGGGTCAGGTGGCCAGCGGGGCGCAGTCGGCGCAGGACGGATCGGCGCACAGTTCGACGCGGCCGAGCCGGAGGAAGTGGGTGAGCGCGTTCGCGGCGTTGCCGCCGCGCTCTCCGGCGAGGTGGAGACCGGCGGCGTGGATGGTGCGGGTCAGCCGTTCGCGGAGGGTGATCCCAGCGGACATGGGTGGTTCCTCTCGGTCAGGCGGCGGGGGCGTCGTGGCAGGGCACGCACATGCCGAGTGACAGGGGGATGCAATACCCGGCGTCGGTCCGGCAGTTGGGGCAGGTGCGGCGGGCCCGCATCGCCGCAGCTAGAGCAGCGGCACGGCCCGGAGTCATGGGCCGTACGGGCTTGGCCCGGTCGACGCGGTAGAGGTAGGCGACCAGCGGGGCCCTGCGGCGGCGAGGCCGGTGGAGTTCGGCGACGACGTCCTGACCACCCGGCCGCAGCCCCAGCGCGCGGAGCTGACGGCGGGTGGCCAGACCATCGGGGGCGAGCCGCCACCGGTAGACGTCGGCCATCAGGCTGCGACGCGCTTCCACGCGCCACGCAGCCGGACCTCGGACGCGGAGTGGCCGGCGGCCCGGAAGCGGGTGGACATCTCCCGGTATGACAGGGCCGGGGTCTCGCTGTGCCGGATCTCATCCACCAGCCGATCCAGCTCCGCATCGGACAGACCGGGCGCGGCATCGAGAGCGGGGACGGGGTTGGTGGGGCCCCAGACGGGCAGCTCCCAGGTGGGTGTGACGCCGGGTGTGACGCGGGTCGTCACGCTGGTCAGCGCCCTGCCGGTGTCCTTCCCGGACCGGGTGCTCTCCAGCGTCGACCAGGCCCGGGCGAGGGTGGTGGCGGTCTGTGCCTGGACGCGTGCGACGCGCGCCCCGGCCTGCGTCACGGCCGTCAGCCGCGTCTCTTCGGTGCCCGCTTCGGCCCGCAGCCGGGCACGGGCAACGGCGGCTTCGTCGCGGGCTTCCTGCTGGATGCCCTGGATCGCCTCCAGCGCGGAACCGGTCAACGCGGTGCGCTCCCACATTCCGTGGACCAGCCACAGGGCTTTCGCGGCCAGGGGCAGCCAGGCGACCGCGAGCCACGCGCTGGCGCTTCCGTCGGCGGTGACGGCGTGGGCGACCAAAACACCAGTGGCGACCAGACCGAAGCCCCAGCCCACCGCCGTGACCGGGGTGGAGTGATCGCCCTGCGCGGCTAGACGACGTTCATAGGCGAGCGTGGCGAGCCATCCACCGTCGATCCCGAGACCGACCACCAGCGCGATCAGCCACGGCATCGAGGTGCCGAGCCACATCACGACCACGGCCAGCGTGAGAACCATGGATACCGCCGTCATCGCGACAGCGGGAAGAACCGTCTTCGCGGCCTTGGCACTCATGCCGCACCCCCCGCCGGGGGAACGGTGGCCGGGGCGGTGAGGGGGCGGACGGGGATCTTGACGAACAGTCGCCGCGGGGAGCGGTGGTGGCGTCCCACTTCCACTCGGCCCCGTCCCGAACCGTGTACCCGAGAGCGGCCAGAGCGGCCACGCGCTCCGGAACGTCAGGGACAGGGGTGACGCGGCCGAAGCCATGCACCGGCCAGTCCCGCGGCTCGTAACCGGTCAGGACGTACAGCTTCCAGATCCCGGAAGCGTGCAGGACCATGCGGGCCTCGGGGAGCAGGGACATCACGCCACCTCCCCGGCGCCCTGGAGGTTGGCCAGGTCACGGCGAGCGGCCAGCACCCGCCGGCGGGCCCGGCGGATACGCCGCTCGTCCAGCTCGGTCGGCGTCCGGTCGATGGTCATGATCTGCGCGTCCAGCAGGACGACGTCCGCCAGGATGGCGGGCATCTCCGTCTCGATCGCGTCCAGCTCGGCGTCCGACGGCTCACCGTCGAACGGGGTGGCCGTAACAACGGCCTGAAGTGCTGCGATGCTCTTCATGAGTCGTTCTCTCCCTGTGAAGGTGGTGCGGCTCGACAGCGGCCCCGGGTGGCACCCCGGGGCCGCGCTGCGTCGTGAAGTGGTTGGGGTGTCAGGCGGTGGCGGCGGTGCGGACGAGGTTGTCGGCGGCCTCGATCGCGGCCTGGCGGTAGAAGTCGAGGAGTTCGCGGTTCTCGGTGTTCCGCAGTGCGTACGTCGCACTGGCCGCGTCCTGGGCGACCCCGGCGAGGTCGGGGGCGAGGATCGCCAGCGTGGTCAGCGGTGCGGTCAGGGCGGAGCGGGTGTTGTGACTGGCCGCGCGGGCGGCCTGGTAGTCGGCGTTCGAAGCGCCGGACAGCCGCAGGTCCTCGCGGACCCACATCGATCGGCGGTGATCGGCCAGCGCCACCGTCAACGCGGTGACAGCCGCGATCCGGTCCCGCCGCTCCTCGTACCCGCGAACCTCGGCGCGGTCCTTGCGGGCGGTGCGCTGCTGGAGCAGGTAGGTGGTGACCGAACCCAGCAGGGTTCCCACTACCGCGATGGCGCTGAGCCACATGGTGAGCCCCTCTCGTTGGATGAAACCGGGTGTCCGGCTCCCCTCAGCCCCGCCCGTACGGCACCACCACAAGGGCAGTCCGGACGGGCGGGGGAGGCAACCGGCCGCAGCGGTCATGGGACTGCGGATGGTCTGGATGTTGCGGGTGTCTCCTTCGGGAACACGAGCTCCCGGGTAGGCGTATGGAGACGTGACCTTTCGGTCTAAGCCCTCCGGTTGACCAGGGGTCCGGGACCCTCGGCCCGATCTGTCCCGGGCCCCTTGGCGTCTCGCCCGAAGACGTGACGCCCGGTCATGCAGGTCGAAGCAGCCCAAAGAAGGGCCGCGCTTTCCGAGCTGACCAACTTGGCTAGCCCGGTTGAGCTGCCCACAACGTAGCCATGGTGACTAGCCATGTCAACATCTGGCTAGCCTGGCTGCCCTGATCACAGATTTGGGGCGTAGCATCGAGGCATGACTTTCACGCCCGAACCGCTGGACCCGGACGACAGCCGTCCGCCCTACGAGCAGGTCGCGAGCAGCCTTGCCGCAGCCATTCGGACGAGGAGGCTCGCCCCCGGCGACAAGCTGCCGTCGCACAAGAACCTCACCGACCTGTACGGGTTCGCCAGGGCGACGATTCAGCGCGCACTGCGGGACTTGGAGGATGAAGGGCTGGTCGTCTCCCGCAAGGGAAGCGGCGTGTACGTTCGGAACCGGACCGAGCGGCCGGCCGGTCTACGGCCCTACGTCGAGCAGGCTTTCGCCAGCCCGAACGTCTCAATCGACTTCGCTGGGTTCTCCAGCGAGACGCTGCATGGAGCACTACAAGAACCGATCGACAAGATCCGGGTCGGCCGACTGACACCGACCAGCATCAGCATCCGAATCTTGGTGCCGGACATGGCCGTGCCCCAGGCCGCGCCAGTGCGCCAGAGTGACGGCGCAGACGATCCCCGCCTCCGGACCCGCATGCACGACATGATGGTCGGCTTCACCCGAAGCATCGCCAACGCCGTGGGGGAACTTCAGCACCTCGGCCTGGTTCAAGAGGCCACTGTCAGCGTGAGAGTTCACAGCGGAACGCAGTTCTTCAAGCTCTACGTCATCAACCAGGGAGACGCGTTCTTCGGGTACTACCCGATCCGCCCGAACAAGGTGTCCGCAGGAGGGGAAGCGATCGACATCTACGACCTGGTGGGAGCGGACGCCGCGCTATTCCACTACTCCACCAATGAGGGAGACGCGACCAGCGGCGCACAGCAGGTCGAACAGGCCCGCCTCTGGTTCGAGAGCGTCTGGAGCACCATTGGAAGGGACTTCGACCCCTATGGCGTCTGAGAGCCTGACCGCTACCGTCGCCGCTACCCGCGGCGTGCTCTTCGACTTCGACGGGCCCGTCTGCGACGTGTTCGCCGGGCACCCCGCCCCTGGCGTCGCGCGAGAGCTCGCCGCCATCCTCGCCCAGATCGACACGACGACTGGCGAGCGGGCCCTCGAAACGGACGATCCGATGGAAGTGCTGCGATTGGCACCCCGCGCCGGCGAGAATGCCGTGCGCCGCATCGAAGAAGCCCTCACGGCGGCAGAAGTCTCGGCGGTCAAGGCTGCGGGCATCCCCGTCACGGGCGCCGTGGATTCTCTTCGTGCGGCCCATAGGTCCGGCCGAAGAGTCGCGATCGTCAGCAACAACTCGGCCGCGTGCGTGAGGGAATTCCTGGCACTCCACGACCTCGATCGATTCGTTCACCAAGTGATCGGCCGCTCCCCGAACCGCCCCGACCTCATGAAACCCTCGCCGTTCTCTCTTGAGAAAGCCGCCAGGGAACTTGGGGTCCGAGCGAGCACCTGCACACTGATCGGTGATTCAACTACGGACATCGAGGCCGCCGCGCGAGCGGGCTCCATGGCGATCGGCTTCGCCAACAAGCCAGGCAAAGAGGCAAGTCTCGTTGCGGCTGGAGCTAGGACGATCATTACGGGTATGGACGCCGTCGCTGCCGCTCTTCTGATGCCGCCCGTGGCGCGTTGACCTCCTCGCCCGGGGAGCCAAACGGGGGCCAACGCACCCAACCGGAGAGGGACGAGCGTGGACGCCAACAGACGAGCCGACGCCCCATCTGCCTAGCACAGGACCAAGCTGGCCAGCCTGGCATTCCCTGAATAGCGTTCGGGACGAAGATGTGATGGGGCAGAATCCTGCCACCCCGGCGGCTTAGGCGTCAGGACAGAGGGCCGGAACTGCTCTCAGTTCCGGCCCTAGCTTTGGGCATGTGTAACTGCGTGGCCACCGTGCCGCCAATGAGGGAGCTGTTACAGGTTTCTCTACCTCATCAAGGCCCGCGCACGGCGCGGGCGCGCGCCGCCTCGGTGGCGCGGCCTGCCTCCTGTATGCGCCCCGGCTGGCCGCGCCCGGCGGCTGCGGGCATGAGGTGGGGAGACACTCTCTGCGGCTGGGGCGGTCGATCAAGCGTCGCCGGAGGAGACGGGATGAGCGATTGGTTTGATATTCCTCAAGACGGCACAGGCAAGCGGGCTTCCAAATGCTTTTCGGTTTCCTGAAGGAAAGCCGTTCGGGCCTCGCGGAATAAATCCCTTGAACGCCGCAAGTCTCGCTCAAGAATAGAGATCAAATGAGAGGTGTGAATGACGAGTAGTGCTGCAATTTCCCCTTGATCAAGCGCCTCACATTCTCGCAGCTTGCGCTCTGCGTCAGAGAACTGAGTAGGCGCCCCGACGGACCCGGAGACTGCTATTCTGGCGATGCCCTCAGCGATAAGGGCTAGCGGTTCACGAAATTCTCTTCCCGCGCTCTCAATAAACGGCGCGAACATCATCATGGCAGTATGCATCGCACTCTCTGGCGGTGATGCCGCAGAAGTTGCGCCGAGCTGGCCTGGCAGCGCTTCGAGGGACTGGTTTGCCTCAACGATCCGCAAGGACCGTGCAGGTACTTCCCCTGAGGTAGTGACAGCAATTTCTTGCCGCGCCTCGGCCAGCATCCTATCGAATTTTCGCTGAGTGACCATGTAAGGCCTTAGGAAAGCCGCAAGGATCAGCCTCTCGGTGAGGATGTGATCTACGTTCCGAGCTATCTTGAATATTTCTGGAGGCCCATCGAATTCCACATCTGCGAGCCTGTTGTGAATTTCCGATATGGTGCTTTCGAATTCGGGATCATGAGGGGTTCCTCCCCGGCTCATCGTCGCTGCCTTACTGGCTAGGTCGTCTGCTGCTCGAATGAACGCAAGCCAGGCTGAGCGTCGTTTATCGTCGCGCCATTGTTTATGGCCTGCCGCCACCTGTGCGCGCGCAGCAGAGATCGTTGCTGCAGCCTGATGTCGCCCAACTGCGTATGCGACTCCTGAGGCAGGTATTGCCACGGCTGCCCCAATAAGGGCGGAGATTGTCTCAACCTGCACCTACGACCCCCCGTCTCGACCTCAGAGCAGTCAGTCTGCCCTCTCTCAGCGCCTCGCCTCTCGATGCGGACCACTGGATACTCGCAGCTTGGCGCGCCCAGCGACATCGAACGTCTCGCAACTATTGCGTTCCCTACGTTCATCAAGGCCCGCGCACGGGGCGGGCGCGGCCTGCCTCCTGTCTGCGCCGGCAGCCACTTTGGGGCGAGCCTCTAAGATCATGGCCCCAACGTCGTGCCTACGGGCAGGTCCACTGACTTCCCGACTCGCCTTGAGCGTACGGGGCCATGATCACTCGCCCCAAAGCAGCTCTAGCCCAAAGCTGCTCCGCCGACCTCTTATCACGTGCGACCATATGCGCATTTCTCACTCATCGTCGTAATCGGGGCCGTCGTACTCATGCGTGCCTGAGTCCGCATACTTCTCATAGAGGTCTTCAGTGTAAGTCTCGTCGATTTCCTGGTAAAGATCGGCAGCGTGCATGCGCGCTGCCGACTCCAACTGCAGCCCACACACGGAGCAGTCAAAGCCAGTCGTTATCTGCCTTTCCTCGTATACGATCGCGTCATCCTCGACCCTTTCCTTTGACTTTTGCACAGTCGAGAACGTCAGAAGACCGGGAACCTCGCAAGCCGGACAGTCTGCGGTCTTCACCCATCGCGGGTATTCCTTCTTCCGATTATGGACCTCTTCGTCTCGGAGATTCGCAGCGAACTGCTTATGGCGGGCTATGAGCTTCGTCACCTCCGCCCGCACTGCACTATCCTCGACATTTTGCAGATGCCTCGCTTGCTCGATTACCTGCTCTGGGAGGTAGTCAGTTACTTCCTCGCCCAGATGCTTAGCGAGAGAGTCAACGATTTGGAGGAACTTAGGCAACCACTTGTGTGCCGGAATATTACGGAGAGGGGAAGAGCCAGAGTGAAGTTCCTCGTTTCGAATGTTCGCAAGAAATGCTATGTCCTTCTGGACTTGATCAATGCGGAATCCGTCCACTATGAGTGCCAGTCTGCGAGCAGCCAGCGTTGTGGCGATGGAGCGAGGGCTCTCAGAACCGATGTCGACCCCAGCAGCACTCAGGGCGCTGTTTCCTTCGTGCGATGCAAGGAGGACAGGGGACACCCTTGCTAGAGGGGCACGGAGCATGAACTCGAAACCCAGCAGGAGCCAAAGATAGCCCTGGTCGATATCATCCGCATCGTAGCTGTCCTCAGCTCTGCCGAAGTAGAGCTTCGCCTTAGCTATGAAATCAGCATCACGCCACATAATTACTTCTCTCGACTTTTACGACGATTCTGTGAATCACACGCTGACCGACTGTAGCTGCAGAGCGCCTATGGAGGCACCTCCAGTTGTCAATGATTAGAACATCACCTGGATGCCAATGGTGGACAGCGGTGGGAGGCGCGGCGGGGACGTCGCTCAGAAATTCCTCCGCTATTTTTCCTGTGGGAGTCGTGCGCAATGGATCCCACTTGGCGCAGATAACGCCATTCCGTCGCATGACGAATGGAGCTAAATATGAGAAGTTTCGCGCGTTTACCAGTAACGAGAGGCGGCTGTACTTTTTGAGCGTCTTGCCCTCGCCCAACGAACGAAGGTCCAGGATGTCAGTTGTTGCAGAGTCTGCCGCGACGGTATCAGCTCGCATCAATATGTAACGCGGGGGATCCTTGTCAACTGCTCCGTCGGAATGCCAAGGAAATTGCCCCAACCCGTAATGCGACGAAATGGTACTCGGCCTAGCGTCTTGTTCTCGCTTCGGGGTCAGAACATCGAGAACCGGTCCGTTGCGACGGGTGGGGGTTGGCCTACCCATCGCACCAGCAATCTCGATGAATCGCGCCACATCGACATCTCTCAGAACGCAGAATCCAGCTGATTCGAGGTTGTGACTGTCTATTCCTAGTAGCATTTCCCGTTAGCCTGTCTCGCATCATTTGCTGATCAGCTCTCGATCTACAGAACCGATCTGGTCCGGCGGGTGGGGTTCGGCTCACTCTTGCGTTCGCTCACCCATCAGTATCAGCCGGATGCGATCCGCCCACACAGCGCGTTACCTCTCCGCAACACTATGTGCGTCGTGGCGTTCTGGATGGGTGACCTTTGGGCGCGTGAATGAACGCCGGTGCCACTGTCGGCGCCAGCGTTATCGAGGGCGACCTCACGGTGATCCATGGGCAGCCGACCGGCCCCCTGAGGACCGACGCCCGGCCCGTCATCGACTTGGAGTGTGTCCGCCGCCACCGCGAACGCTGGCACCAGTAGGCATACGCTCCGCATGTGTGGCTTCTGCTGGGCCGTCGACGGACGGCCCACGACGACCAACGGTCACCTTCAACGGCCACGGCGGGCCCGACACCAGGAGGTGTCGGGCCCGCCGTGGGGCCGAAGAGGCAGCGGCATGCGGACGGGTCTTGTCTGTCACAAGACGGATCAGTCGAATTCCATGCGGTAGGAGTGCCGGTTCGGCTCTTATGGACAGACAGCTGGCAACCGAGTGGAGGAAATATGCCTCAGGCACACAACGGCATCCTCGTCCCAGAGGATCGGGAAACGGACTCGTGGAGCATGCAGTGGCGGCTCATGTGTCCGGCCTGTGGTGCCAGGGAGGTGGAGCGGGAGGCGCGTGGCGGTGACCACGAAGCAGTAACCGTCCATCCGGACCGTGATGCCCACGACAGTCCCCTAGGAACGCGAGGCGGATACGTGAGCGTGTCGCTCACCTGTGCGGCGGGCCACGGATTCGACTTCATCATTGCCAACCACAAGGGCGAGGAGTTTGTAGGAGTCGTGCCCCGCACCTGACTTCGGCGACTTGCCACGCACCTCGGCCCCCAGGTGTCCCCCAGGAGTGTCTAACTGTGAAGAAGCTGCAGATGAGAGGCCTTAAACAGAGCCCTCTGTAAATCTGCCGGCTCAGCCTACCCAGGTTCGAACCCTGGCGCCGCCACGCGAACTGAAGCCCCCGACCAGTCCTTCTGGTCGGGGGCTTCCTCGTTCCCGGCAGTTGTCGGCCACTGGGTCAGTTGCCCGCGACGTCCTTCACGGACACCGTGACCGGCACGTTCCCCGAGATGACCTCGAGGGTCAGGCCCGCCGTCGCCGGGGTGTCCAGCAGCTCCAGGATCGTCGCCGCCACGTCGTCGCGCGGGATCGGGCCGCGCCCGGTCTTCGCGGCGAGCAGGATCTGTCCGTTGCCCGCGTCGTTGGTGAGCATCCCGGGGCGCAGGATCGTCCAGTCGAGCGCGGAGCGGGAGCGTACGTCCGCGTCCGCCGCGCCCTTCGCCCTCAGGTAGATGTCGAACACCTCGTCGCCGGGGTGGTCGGGGTCGGCGCCCATGGAGGAGATGACGATGTACCGGCGTACGCCCGCGGCTTGGGCCGCGTCGGCGAAGAGGACGGCGGCGCCCCGGTCGACGGTGTCCTTGCGGGCGGTGCCGCTGTTCGGTCCGGCGCCTGCCGCGAAGACGGCCGCGTCGGCCCCGCGCAGCACCTCCGCGGTCTCCTCCACGGAAGCCGATTCGAGGTCCAGCACGGCGGGTTCGGCGCCGATATCGGTGAGGTCCTGACTCTGTTGGGGGTTGCGGATGATCCCTACGGCTTCATCCCCGCGTGCGGCGAGCAGCCGCTCCAGCCGTAGTGCGATCTGTCCGTGTCCACCTGCGATGACAATGCGCATACCTCCGACCGTACGCCCGGCGGCCGCCACGTGCTCAGTTCTTGGGCCCGGTACCGGAGTCGGGTCGCCCCTGACGGGGGAGATCGGGGCCGGCGGTCGCATCGGCGCCGGAGTCGCAGTATTCGCGTACGGCGCTGGTGCGCGCGACGATCCGGCCGCGGTGGATGACGATCCGGCTGTAGGCAAGGGAGAGCGCGGCGGAGAGCTGTTTGCCGCGTACGGCGAGGAGTTCGGCGGGGAAGCCCGCCTCCACGCGGACGTCGGGCAGGCCGAGGGCGGAGCGGGCGGTGGAGGAGACCGTGGCGTAGGCGTGTTCGGCGCGCAGGCCGTGCTGCGAGGCGAGGAGGTACGCGGCCTCCAGCGGGTCGCCGCGGCCCACGGGGTTGGCCGTGTCGCGGAGCGCGCCGCTGCCTGCCGCCACGCGTACGCCCGCGGAGCGCAGGAGGCGTACGGGGGCGGTCGTGCGGCGTTCGGAGCCCGTACAGCCCCCCTGGGGGAGGCAGACGACGGTGATGGCGGCGGCGGCCAGCTGGTCGGCGGCCCGGCTCGCGGTCTCCAGGGGGAGGTGGGCGAGGCCGGCGCAGGGGCCGAGGGTGACCCCGGGGCGCAGGCCCCCGGCCATGGCGGCCAGGCGGGCGAGGCGGGCCGGGTCGTCGCCGTCGGTGTGCAGGTCGACGGGGCGGCCGTGTTCGGCGGCGACCTCCAGGACGGCCGCGGTGTAGCCGGTGGGGTCGGGGTCCAGGTCGGGGCAGCCGCCGACGACCGCGGCGCCCATCTTCACGGCGTCGCGGAGCATGGCGAGGCCGTCGGCCCCGGCGATGCCGGTGAGCAGGCGGGGGACGGCGACCGCGGTCAGGTCGGCGAGGCCGCGCAGGGCCCGCCGCGCCTGCAGGACGGCCTCCAGCGCGGCGAGGCCCTGGACGTCGCCGATGCGGACGTGGGTGCGCAGGGCGGTGGCGCCATGGCCGAGCTGGAGGAGGGCGGCCTCGGTGGCGCGGCGCTGGATGTCCTCGGGGTGGTCGGAGGCGGGCCCGGCGTCGTCGGCAGTGAGGGCGGTGTCGCCATGGGCGTGGGGCTCGGCCGGGGCGGGAAGCAGGAGGTAGCCGCGCAGGTCGAGGCGGGGGCCCCGGGCGGTGAGGCTGCCCGCGGTGCCGACGGCCTCGATGCGGCTGCCGCTCAGGCGTACGTCGACGGCGCGGCCGTCGGTCAGGCGGGCGCCGCTCAGGACGAGGGCGGGGGCGGTGGTGGCCGCTTCGGCGCTGTCGGGTGCGCTGTCGTCGGGCCGCCGCGGCCGGCTGTCGGGCATCGCGCTCCTGGGAGGGGTGCAGGATCGAGGGGGCAAGATCACAGGGAGGGGCCGAGCCCGGGGATGGCGGGGCGGTCCCGCCGGGCTCGCGAGGGGGTGTCCCGCCGATCATGACCGGGTCCGCGACGCGTGGCACGGCGGCTTCCGGGAAGAGCCCATTAGTCGTACCGGTACCCCCGCGTCGATGCGGGGAAGAGGCCCGTCCGGAAGCGGACGCGGGCTGGATCAAGGCCTGATCAGGGGTGTGGGCGAGCCCGGACCGGCGGCCGGAGCGTGGGGCCGAAACGGATTTGGGCGATCGGCCGGAGAGCGTGTAATGTCTTCCTCGCTCGCCCCAATAGCTCAGTCGGTAGAGCGTCTCCATGGTAAGGAGAAGGTCTGCGGTTCGATTCCGCATTGGGGCTCTGGTGATCGGGAAACCCCGCCTCGGCGGGGGGACCCATCATCAAAGCGGTGTAGCTCAGTCGGTAGAGCAAGCGGCTCATAATCGCTGTGTCACCGGTTCAAGTCCGGTCACCGCTACTAACGGTAGCCGATTGTTGGGTCGGTCCTTCGATCGGCTACTCTTTTATGCGTTCATCCGTCCATCGTCCGTCCAAGGAGCACTCACGTGGCTGCCACCGACGTCCGCCCGAAGATCACGCTGGCCTGCGTGGAGTGCAAGGAGCGGAACTACATCACCAAGAAGAACCGGCGTAACAACCCGGACCGTCTTGAGATGAAGAAGCACTGCCCGCGCTGCAACTCGCACACCGCGCACCGCGAAACGCGCTGAATCAGGCTCGTACACGAGGCCGCCCCCTCTGGGGGCGGCCTCGTGTCGTTGTACCGGGGCGCATCCCCGCACCGGGGCGTGCCCTTATTCGTCTTTCCATCAGGAGGTAGCGAGCTCATGGCGCTCGACCAGTCCTTCGTGGGGCGGACGTATCCGCCCACCCCGGCGTACGAGGTAGGCCGGGAGAAGATCCGCGAGTTCGCCGAGGCGGTGGGTGACACCCACCCGGCGTACGTCGACGTGGAGGCGGCCCGCGCGCTCGGCCACTCCGATGTGATCGCGCCCCCCACTTTCGTCTTCTCCATCACCTACCGGGCGGCCGGGGAGGTGGTGCAGGACCCGCGGCTGGGCCTGGACTACAGCCGGGTCGTCCACGGCGACCAGAAGTTCTCCTACGTCCGTCCGGTGCGGGCGGGGGACCGGCTGACGGTCACCTCCACGATCGAGACCATCAAGTCCATGGCGGGCAACGACATCGTGGACATCCGCGGCGATGTGCACGACGAGGCCGGCGAACTGGTCGTCTCGGCGCTCACGAAGCTGGTGGCACGCGCCGCCGAGGAGGCGTGATGACGGCGAAGGTCTCCTACGAGGCGGTCGAGGTCGGTACGGAGCTGCCCGCGCAGTCGTTCCCGGTGACGCGGGCGACGCTCGTGCAGTACGCGGGTGCGTCGGGCGACTTCAACCCGATCCACTGGAACGAGAAGTTCGCGCGTGAGGTCGGGCTGCCGGATGTGATCGCCCACGGCATGTTCACGATGGCCGAGGCGATCCGCGTGGTCACGGACTGGGCCGGGGATCCGGGCGCGGTCGTCGACTACGGGGTGCGGTTCACCAAGCCGGTCGTCGTGCCCAACGACGACAAGGGCGCGCTGATCGAGGTCAGCGGCAAGGTCGCGGCCAAGCTGGAGGACAACCTGGTCCGGGTGGACCTGGTGGCCGTGTGCGACGGCAAGAAGGTGCTCGGCATGTCCCGCGCCGTCGTCCGACTCGCCTGAGGTCCCGCGCGCCACCCGTACGGTCCGTGGCCCCGCCCGAGCGGCGGAGCCACGGACCGTACTCTTGTCCCCGTGCAGGAACTCCACGATGCCCCCCTCGCCCCCCTGACCACCTTCCGGCTCGGCGGTCCCGCCACCCGACTCCTGACGGCCACCACCGACGCCGAGGTGGTCGCCGCCGTTGCCGAGGCCGACGCGAGCGGCACCCCGCTGCTGGTCATCGGCGGCGGCTCCAACCTGGTCATCGGCGACAAGGGCTTCGACGGCACGGCGCTGCGGATCGCCACCGGGGGATTCGCGCTCTCCGGTACGTCGCTGGAACTGGCGGCCGGGGAAGTCTGGACCGATGCCGTCGCCCGGACCGTGGAGGCGGGCCTCGCGGGCATCGAGTGCCTGGCCGGAATCCCCGGCTCCGCCGGCGCGACGCCCATCCAGAACGTCGGGGCGTACGGGCAGGAGGTGTCCTCCACGATCACGGAGGTCGTCGCCTACGACCGGCACACCCGGGAGACGGTGACCCTTCCGAACGCGGAGTGCTCCTTCTCGTACCGCCACAGCCGCTTCAAGGCGGAACCCGACCGTTTCGTGGTGCTCCGGGTCCGCTTCGAGCTGGAGGAGGCGGGCGGTCTCTCCGCGCCCCTGGCGTACCCGGAGACCGCCAGGGCCATGGGCGTCGAGCAGGGCGAGCGCGTGCCCGCCTCCGCCGCCCGGGAGACCGTGCTGAAGCTGCGCGCCGGCAAGGGCATGGTGCTGGACCCGGACGACCACGACACCTGGTCCGCGGGGTCCTTCTTCACCAACCCGATCCTCGACGAGGCCGCGCTCCAGGACTTCCTGGCGCGGGTCCACGAGCGCCTCGGCCCTGACGTGACGCCCCCGGCGTTCCCCGCCGAGGACGGCCGCACCAAGACCTCGGCGGCCTGGCTGATCGACCGGGCCGGCTTCACCAAGGGGTACGGCAGCGGCCCGGCCCGGATCTCCACCAAGCACACCCTCGCCCTCACCAACCGCGGCGAGGCCACCACCGAGGACCTCCTCGCGCTGGCCCGTGAGGTCGTCGCCGGGGTCCACGCGGCCTTCGGCGTCACCCTGGTCAACGAGCCGGTGACGGTCGGCGTCGCCCTGTAAGCGTTCGCGTCACCCTGTGAGGGCTCAGTAGGCGATGCCCACGCCCTGCCTCACGGACGCCGGGCCAACCTCACCGAGGTCGCCCGGCAGGCCGAGGACTGCGGCAACTCGGGGCGGGCCCCCACCTGCCCATCCAGGGGCTCGACGCCTACCTCCGTGCCGAACAGCGCGCGGGCCGGGTGCGAGCGGACGCCGACACCTACGCGGCGGCCTCACTCCTGCTCGGCGCCTGCGCACAGCGGGCCTTCGCCTACGACGCGCTCCCCGGCGGGACGCCCCCGCAGCCGCTGGACGCGTTCGCCGCCTCGCTCTCCCGCACCCTGTGGCCGGAATCAGCTAGCCAGCCAGTCGTCGATCCCGGACAGCAGCTTGTCCCGTACGCCGACGGGGGCCGCCGATCCGCGGACCGACTGGCGGGCCAGCTCGGCCAGCTCCGCGTCGGTGAAGCCGTGGTGGCGCCGGACCAGCTCGTACTGCGCGGCCAGCCGCGATCCGAACAGCAGCGGGTCGTCCGCGCCCAGCGCCATCGGCACCCCCGCGTCGAACAAGGTGCGCAAGGGGACGTCCGCGGCCTTCTCGTAGACGCCGAGCGCCACGTTGGAGGACGGGCAGACCTCACAGGTCACCTGGCGCTCGGCCAGCCGCGCCAGCAGGCGGGGATCCTCGGCCGCCCGGACCCCGTGGCCGATGCGCGAGGCGTCCAGGTCGTCCAGGCAGTCGCGCACGCTGGCGGCGCCCGCGAGCTCCCCGCCGTGCGGGGCCGCCAGCAGGCCGCCCTCCCGGGCGATGGCGAAGGCCCGGTCGAAGTCGCGGGCCATGCCGCGCCGCTCGTCGTTGGAGAGACCGAAGCCGACGACGCCCCGGTCCGCGTACCGCACGGCCAGCCGCGCCAGGGTCCGGGCGTCCAGCGGGTGCTTCATCCGGTTCGCGGCGATCACCACGCGCATCCCCAGACCGGTGTCCCGGGCGGCGCTGTCCACCGCGTCGAGGATGATCTCGATCGCCGGGATCAGTCCGCCGAGCAGCGGGGCGTACGAGGTGGGGTCGACCTGGATCTCCAGCCAGCCGGAGCCGTCCGCGACGTCCTCCTCGGCGCTCTCGCGGACCAGGCGGTGGATGTCCTCGGGGGACCGGAGGCAGGACCGGGCGATGTCGTAGAGCCGCTGGAAGCGGAACCAGCCGCGCTCGTCGGTCGCCCGCAGCTTCGGAGGCTCGCCGCCGGTCAGTGCGTCGGGGAGGTGGACCCCGTACTTGTCGGCGAGTTCGAGCAGGGTCGTGGGCCGCATCGACCCGGTGAAGTGCAGGTGCAGGTGGGCCTTGGGCAACAGACGTACATCACGCTCCATTTGAAGATCCTGCCGCACGCGCGGGCCGGAGCGGAAGCCGCTTTCCTCTTTGGAGTGGGCCTGAGACGAAAAGGGCCCCCGGCCGAGGCGGCCGGGGGCACAATTCGCGGGCTTCTCAGGCCTTGGCCTCGCCCAGCAGCTTCTGGAGCCGGGAGACGCCCTCGATGAGGTCGTCGTCGCCCAGCGCGTAGGAGAGGCGGAGGTAGCCGGGGGTGCCGAAGGCCTCACCCGGGACGACGGCGACCTCGGCCTCGTCCAGGATGAGGGCCGCGAGCTCGACCGAGTCGGCCGGGCGCCTGCCGCGGATCTCCTTGCCGAGCAGCCCCTTCACCGACGGGTAGGCGTAGAACGCGCCCTCGGGCTCCGGGCAGAGCACGCCGTCGATCTCGTTGAGCATCCGCACGATGAGGTTGCGGCGGCGGTCGAAGGCGGTCCGCATCTCGGCGACGGCGTCCAGCGGGCCGGAGACCGCGGCCAGCGCGGCGATCTGGGCCACGTTGGAGACGTTGGAAGTGGCGTGCGACTGGAGGTTGGTCGCGGCCTTGACGACGTCCTTGGGGCCGATGATCCACCCCACCCGCCAACCGGTCATCGCGTACGTCTTGGCGACGCCGTTGACGACGATGCACTTGTCGCGCAGCTCCGGCACGATCGCCGGGAGCGAGGTGAACTTCGCGTCGCCGTAGACGAGGTGCTCGTAGATCTCGTCGGTCATGACCCACAGGCCGTGCTCGACGGCCCAGCGGCCGATCGCCTCGGCGTCGGCCTCGCTGTAGACGGCGCCGGTCGGGTTGGACGGCGAGACGAAGAGGACGACCTTGGTCCTCTCGGTGCGCGCGGCCTCCAGCTGCTCGACCGAGACCCGGTAGCCGGTGGTCTCGTCGGCGACGACCTCGACCGGGACACCGCCGGCGAGGCGGATCGACTCGGGGTACGTGGTCCAGTACGGGGCGGGGACGATGACCTCGTCGCCCGGGTCGAGGATCGCCGCGAAGGCCTCGTAGATGGCCTGCTTGCCGCCGTTGGTCACCAGGATCTGGCCGGCGTCGACCTCGTAGCCGGAGTCCCGCAGCGTCTTCTCTGCGATGGCGGCCTTGAGCTCGGGGAGCCCGCCGGCCGGGGTGTAGCGGTGGTACTTCGGGTTGCGGCAGGCCTCGACCGCGGCGTCGACGATGTAGCCGGGGGTCGGGAAGTCGGGCTCGCCGGCACCGAAGCCGATCACCGGACGGCCGGCGGCCTTGAGGGCCTTGGCCTTGGCGTCGACGGCGAGGGTCGCGGACTCGGAGATCGCACCGATGCGGGCGGAAACCCGGCGCTCGGACGGAGAAGTTGCAGCGCTCATGGGCCCCATGCTCCCAGACCGGAAAACCCGTCGGCACACGGGTTTCAGGGACCGGACATGACGCGGACGGGAACCGGACAGGACCGGTCGGTAGTTGTCTGTTCGACGCGGCGGCCCTGAGCACGTACACTCACCTGTCGTTGGCCTTCACCAGCCACACCGTTTCTGCACCCGGGCACCGGGAAAGATGCGGTAGGTTGATGGAAACCACCAAGGGTCGTAGCTCAATTGGTAGAGCACTGGTCTCCAAAACCAGCGGTTGGGGGTTCAAGTCCCTCCGGCCCTGCTACACACTCCTTCGCCAGGATGTGTGCGCATGTACGTACTTCATTGCACAGCCGTGCGGCTCCACCGGGCGCGGCACGGCCACGACCCGGAATCAGGTGAGAAGCGTGACGGACGCCGTGGGCTCCATCGACATGCCTGATGCTGAGGATGAATCCCCCGAGTCCGGCAAGAAGACTCGGAAGGGCGGCAAGCGCGGCAAGAAGGGTCCTCTGGGCCGTCTCGCGCTGTTCTACCGCCAGATCGTCGCCGAACTCCGTAAGGTTGTCTGGCCGACCCGCAGCCAGCTGACGACATACACCAGTGTGGTGATTGTGTTCGTCGTCGTCATGATTGGTCTTGTTACCGTTCTTGACATGGGATTCGCGCGGGTCGTCAAGTACGTCTTCGGCTGAGCCGGCGGAAGGCGTCCGACCGGCGCCCCCACCGCATGTTCCACCCCTTTGTATCCAGGAAGAAGCAGCCATCGTGTCTGACCCGAACCTGAACGACGCCGTCGAGCCCGAGGCTGGCGCCTTCGAGTCCGCCGAGGACGAGCTCGACATCGTTGAGGCTGCTGATTCCGAGAAGCCCGCTCAGGCCGAGGCCACCGAGACCGCTGTGGACGCCGTCGCCGACGAGACGATCGAGGCCGACGAGGACGCCGAGGTGGCGGAAGCCGTCGAGGCCGAGGCCGACGACGAGAGCGCCGACGGGGAAGAGGCCGAGCCGGCCGCCCCCGTCGACCCCGTCACCGCCCTGCGCGACGAGCTCCGCACCCTCCCCGGCGAGTGGTACGTCATCCACACGTACGCCGGGTACGAGAAGCGCGTGAAGGCCAACCTGGAGCAGCGCGCCGTCTCGCTCAACGTGGAGGAGTTCATCTATCAGGCCGAGGTGCCTGAAGAGGAAATCGTCCAGATCAAGAACGGTGAGCGCAAGAACGTCCGGCAGAACAAGCTCCCCGGCTACGTGCTGGTGCGCATGGACCTGACGAACGAGTCCTGGGGCGTCGTGCGGAACACGCCGGGCGTCACCGGCTTCGTGGGCAACGCCTACGACCCGTACCCGCTGACCCTGGACGAGATCGTCAAGATGCTCGCCCCGGAGGCCGAGGAGAAGGCGGCCCGCGAGGCCGCAGAGGCCGAGGGCAAGCCGGCTCCGTCCCGCAAGGTCGAGGTCCAGGTGCTGGACTTCGAGGTGGGCGACTCGGTCACCGTCACCGACGGCCCGTTCGCCACGCTGCAGGCCACGATCAACGAGATCAACGCCGACTCGAAGAAGGTCAAGGGCCTCGTCGAGATCTTCGGCCGCGAGACCCCGGTCGAGCTGAGCTTCGACCAGATCCAGAAGAACTAGCGCTTCCCGCCGGTTTCTGGACACATGCCTACCCAGCAGGTCAGAGCAGCTTCGCGGCCGCTCTGACCTGCTGGGTTTTTGGTCGCACAGCTATACCCGTTATCGTTGTGCGGTATGCCTCCATCCGGATGACCGGAATCGGCGGCGAAACACTCTCATAGGACCCGGAGAGAGCAATGCCTCCCAAGAAGAAGAAGGTCACGGGGCTTATCAAGCTCCAGATCAACGCCGGTGCGGCGAACCCGGCCCCGCCGGTCGGCCCCGCGCTCGGTCAGCACGGCGTCAACATCATGGAGTTCTGCAAGGCCTACAACGCCGCGACCGAGTCGCAGCGTGGCATGGTCGTGCCGGTGGAGATCACGGTCTACGAGGACCGCTCCTTCACCTTCGTCACGAAGACTCCGCCGGCCGCCAAGCTGATCCTCAAGGCCGCGGGTGTGGACAAGGGCTCCGGCGAGCCGCACAAGACCAAGGTCGCCAAGCTGACGGCCGCCCAGGTCCGCGAGATCGCCACGACGAAGCTCCCCGACCTGAACGCCAATGACCTCGACGCCGCGTCGAAGATCATTGCCGGCACCGCCCGTTCCATGGGCATCACGGTCGAAGGCTGATTCAGCCCCGTAGCCCTCAGTGGTAGGACCAAGCGCTGGTCCGCACCACGACTCCACACTCTGAAACCACAGGAGTAGAAGTGAAGCGCAGCAAGAACCTCCGCGCTGCGGACGCCAAGATCGACCGGGAGCGCAACTACGCCCCGCTCGAGGCCGTCCGTCTCGCCAAGGAGACCTCCTCCACGAAGTTCGACGGCACCGTCGAGGTCGCCTTCGCGCTGGGTGTCGACCCGCGCAAGGCCGACCAGATGGTCCGCGGCACCGTGAACCTCCCGCACGGCACCGGCAAGACCGCCCGGGTCCTGGTCTTCGCGACCGGTGACCGTGCTGCGGCCGCGGAAGCCGCCGGAGCCGACATCGTCGGCGCCGACGAGCTCATCGACGAGGTGGCGAAGGGCCGTCTGGACTTCGACGCCGTCGTCGCCACCCCGGACCTCATGGGCAAGGTCGGCCGCCTGGGCCGCGTGCTCGGTCCGCGTGGTCTGATGCCGAACCCGAAGACCGGCACCGTCACCCCCGACGTCGTGAAGGCTGTCAACGACATCAAGGGCGGCAAGATCGAGTTCCGCGTCGACAAGCACTCGAACCTGCACTTCATCATCGGCAAGGTCTCCTTCGACGAGACCAAGCTGGTGGAGAACTACGCAGCGGCGCTGGACGAGATCCTCCGTCTGAAGCCGTCCGCCGCCAAGGGCCGCTACATCAAGAAGGCCACCCTGGCCACCACGATGGGCCCCGGCATCCCGCTGGACGCCGCCCGCACCCGCAACCTCCTCGTCGAGGAGGACCCGGCCGCCGTCTGAGCCACCGTGCTCACCCGGTAGCCGCGTCGCACGCGTGCACTGTGTGGACGGGCCCCGCAACCTTTCGAGGTGCGGGGCCCGTCCTCGTGTCCGGAGGAGATAATCCGCGGGGAACACGACGAGGGGTGGACGGGTCGGATGAGGACGAGCACGTTACGGCGCGTGGGTACGGGGGCCGCCGCGGCGGCCCTGATGTCGGTGGCGGCCTGCAGCGGCGGAGGAGGCGGCTCCGGTACGGCGGGAAGGCCGACGGGCGCAGGCGTGGCCGAGGCGAGCCCGGTGGCGGAGCTCCAGCAGATCCGGAAGAAGACCGGCACCGTGCGGTCGGCCCGGATCGAGGGCACCACCGAGATGGGCGACACCGTCTCCATGAAGCAGACGGGGACCATCGGGTGGGCCGACGGCCTGACGGGCTCGCTCACCATCACGTACACCGGCGGGACCATGGCCAAGGCCCTCAAGCAGGGCGGCGGCGACGGATCGGTCCGGGCGCGCTACCTCCAGGACGAGTACTACGCCGACATGGGCGACGCCTTCGCGGCGACCATCGGCGGCAGGCGCTGGGTCCGATACGCCTACAAGGACCTCGCGGAGCTCGGCGGGCCCGCGGGCGACGTCCTGAAGGAGCAGGTGCAGAACAGCACTCCCGAGCAGGGCCTGAAGGCTCTCCTGGCAGCGGGGGACGTCAGGAAGGCCGGCCAGGAGGACGTGCGGGGCGTCCCCGCCACCCGCTACTCCGGCACGGTCGACGTGGCGGAGCTGACCGGGCGGAACGGCGCTCTGGACGCCGTGCAGCTCGCCGCCCTCAAGGAGCAGCTTTCCGCGGCCGGCGTCACCACCCAGACCGTCGACATCTGGGTGGGCAAGGATGATCTGCTGGTGAAGAAGACCGAGCGCGGCGAGACGGCGGCCGGGGCGTTCAGCTCGACGGTCTTCTACAGCGACTACGGCACCGAGGTCACCGTGGAGAGGCCGCCGGCCGCCGACACGGTCGACTTCAAGGAGATCCTGGAGCAACGGGCGGCCGGATCCTCCTGACCGCTGCCCAAACCTCCCGCACCGGAGTGCGCGGCGCCGGATTTGCCCGGCGCGCCCCCGGTCGCGTACGCTCCACAGGAAGCCAAAGACCGCTGGTCGTCGCCGCGCTCTCGTCAGAGGGACGGTGACCGAAGGTTCCGACAGATCGGACGACCTGCGCAGGTGACTGTGGAACTGCTCCCGGACTCTGTCCGGTCGAGCCGCGCCCTGGCACCTGTGCTGGGGCGTTTCGTCTTTCCCGGCCCCTTCTGAGCGGTCCTCATCACCCGGAAGGAGGCCGACGCTCATGGCAAGGCCCGACAAGGCTGCAGCGGTAGCCGAGCTGACGGACCAGTTCCGCAGCTCGAACGCCGCCGTGCTGACCGAGTACCGGGGTCTCACCGTGGCACAGCTCAAGGAGCTGCGCCGTTCGCTCGGTGAGAACGCCCAGTACGCCGTGGTGAAGAACACGCTGACCAAGATTGCGGCCAACGAGGCCGGGATCGACACGCTGGACGACCTGTTCTCGGGTCCGACGGCGGTTGCCTTCGTCACCGGTGACCCGGTGGAGTCGGCGAAGGGTCTTCGTGACTTCGCCAAGGACAACCCCAACCTCATCATCAAGGGCGGTGTCCTTGACGGTAAGGCGCTGTCCGCCGATGAGATCAAGAAGCTCGCGGACCTCGAGTCCCGCGAGGTTCTGCTCTCCAAGCTGGCCGGTGCTTTCAAGGGCAAGCAGACTCAGGCTGCGCAGCTCTTCCAGGCACTGCCGTCGAAGTTCGTCCGCACCGCGGAAGCGCTTCGCGCCAAGAAGGAAGAGCAGGGCGGTGCCGGTACTCCGGCTCCCGCCGAGGCCGCCGAGTAATTTCGCTCAGCGGTCCAGCGGGCTCCACGTACGCCCGCCGACACATACATCCGGCACCTGCCGAATAGTGGAAGGACGCCTATCATGGCGAAGCTGTCCCAGGACGACCTGCTCGCGCAGTTCGAAGAGATGACCCTCATCGAGCTCTCCGAGTTCGTCAAGGCCTTCGAGGAGAAGTTCGACGTCACCGCCGCCGCGGCCGTCGCCGTCGCCGGTCCCGCCCAGGGCGGCGCCCCGGCCGAGGCCGAGGCCGAGCAGGACGAGTTCGACGTCATCCTCACCGGCGCCGGCGAGAAGAAGATCCAGGTCATCAAGGTCGTGCGTGAGCTGACCTCGCTGGGTCTCAAGGAGGCCAAGGACCTCGTCGACGGCGCCCCGAAGCCGGTCCTCGAGAAGGTCGCCAAGGAGGCCGCCGAGAAGGCTGCCGAGTCCCTCAAGGCCGCCGGCGCTTCCGTCGAGGTCAAGTAACACCCCGGGAGTCCACGGACTCCCCTCGGGCGCGTCACGCGCCCGTACCGAAGGGCGATCACCCATCCGGGTGGTCGCCCTTCGGCGTACCCGTGGCGGCTGCCTTGCTCTTCCGCCGTCGACGAGTAGGGTGATCTTCGCCGTGCGCCTCTCGCGGGGCGCCCAGGGGCCCCCTGAGGGCTTTTCGGGGGCATCCGGAGCGAGCCCCTGGGGGCCCGTCCGGACCGGTGGGCCTTGACGAACGGCACGAGGCGCGCAATTCTCAGGACGCGTCATCACTTCGATCCGTATCCGAGGCATGGATCGAGAGTGAAGAGGGCAGTAAAGAAGAGCGCACCCCGCGCGAGGGCCAGCCACATAGGTAGTTGAGAACAGCTGTTGAGAGCAACGTGGGTCTCTGAGAACCCCGACTGGACATCAGTGTGCCGCTTGGCTACACTGACCCTTTGCGCTGCCTGTTAGCTGCCTCCTGCCCGTCACCAGGGGCATACCCACGCTTTGAGCATCGATGACAGATCCTCTCCGAGCCGGCCTTTTGGGGCCGATTCGGGACGATGTGTATGGATGTCCAATGTGGGACCGGTACGCGCGTAGTGAGTCCGAGCCCTCGGAAGGACCCCCTCTTGGCCGCCTCGCGCAACGCCTCGACCGCGAATACGAACAACGGTGCCAGCACCGCCCCGCTGCGCATCTCTTTTGCAAAGATCAAGGAGCCCCTCGAGGTTCCGAACCTCCTCGCGCTGCAGACCGAGAGCTTTGACTGGCTCCTCGGTAATGCCGCCTGGAAGGCTCGCGTCGAGGCTGCTCTGGACAGTGGACAAGACGTCCCCACCAAGTCCGGCCTGGAGGAGATCTTCGAGGAGATCTCACCGATCGAGGACTTCTCCGGGTCGATGTCGCTTACGTTCCGCGACCACCGCTTCGAGCCCCCGAAGAACTCGATCGACGAGTGCAAGGAGCGCGACTTCACGTTCGCCGCGCCGCTCTTCGTCACGGCCGAGTTCACCAACAACGAGACCGGCGAGATCAAGTCCCAGACGGTCTTCATGGGCGACTTCCCGCTCATGACCAACAAGGGCACCTTCGTCATCAACGGCACCGAGCGTGTCGTCGTGTCGCAGCTGGTCCGCTCGCCGGGTGTCTACTTCGACTCCTCCATCGACAAGACGTCCGACAAGGACATCTTCTCCGCCAAGATCATCCCTTCCCGGGGTGCCTGGCTGGAGATGGAGATCGACAAGCGCGACATGGTCGGTGTCCGCATCGACCGCAAGCGCAAGCAGTCCGTCACCGTTCTCCTGAAGGCTCTCGGCTGGAGCACCGAGCAGATCCTCGAGGAGTTCGGCGAGTACGAGTCGATGCGCGCCACCCTGGAGAAGGACCACACCCAGGGCCAGGACGACGCGCTGCTCGACATCTACCGCAAGCTGCGCCCGGGCGAGCCGCCCACGCGCGAGGCCGCCCAGACGCTGCTCGAGAACCTCTACTTCAACCCGAAGCGCTACGACCTCGCGAAGGTCGGCCGCTACAAGGTGAACAAGAAGCTCGGCGCCGATGAGCCGCTGGACGCCGGGGTGCTCACCACCGACGACGTCATCGCGACCATCAAGTACCTGGTCAAGCTGCACGCCGGTGAGACCGAGACGATCGGTGAGTCGGGCCGGGAGATCGTCGTCGAGACCGACGACATCGACCACTTCGGCAACCGTCGCCTGCGCAACGTCGGCGAGCTCATCCAGAACCAGGTCCGTACGGGCCTGGCGCGGATGGAGCGCGTCGTGCGTGAGCGCATGACGACCCAGGACGTCGAGGCGATCACGCCGCAGACCCTGATCAACATCCGGCCGGTCGTCGCCTCCATCAAGGAGTTCTTCGGCACCAGCCAGCTGTCGCAGTTCATGGACCAGAACAACCCGCTGTCGGGTCTCACCCACAAGCGCCGCCTGTCGGCTCTTGGCCCGGGTGGTCTCTCCCGTGAGCGGGCCGGCTTCGAGGTCCGTGACGTGCACCCGTCCCACTACGGGCGCATGTGTCCGATCGAGACCCCTGAAGGCCCGAACATCGGCCTGATCGGTTCGCTCGCCTCGTACGGCCGCGTCAACGCGTTCGGCTTCATCGAGACGCCGTACCGCAAGGTCGTCGACGGCCAGGTCACCGACGACGTCGACTACATCACGGCCGACGAGGAGGACCGCTTCGTCATCGCCCAGGCGAACGCGATCCTCTCCGAGGAACTGCGCTTCACCGAGCCCCGCGTCCTGGTCCGCCGTCGTGGCGGAGAGGTCGACTACGTGCCTGGCACGGACGTCGACTACATGGACGTCTCGCCGCGCCAGATGGTGTCCGTCGCCACCGCGATGATCCCCTTCCTGGAGCACGACGACGCCAACCGTGCCCTCATGGGCGCGAACATGATGCGGCAGGCGGTGCCGCTCATCAAGTCCGAGGCGCCGCTCGTCGGCACCGGCATGGAGTACCGCTGCGCCACCGACGCCGGTGACGTGCTCAAGGCCGAGAAGGACGGTGTGGTCCAGGAGGTCTCCGCGGACTACATCACCGTCACGAACGACGACGGCACGTACACCACGTACCGCATCGCCAAGTTCATGCGCTCCAACCAGGGCACCTCGGTGAACCAGAAGGTCGTCGTCTCCGAGGGCGACCGGGTCATCGCCGAGCAGGTCCTCGCCGACGGTCCGGCCACCGAGAACGGTGAGATGGCCCTCGGCAAGAACCTCCTCGTGGCGTTCATGCCGTGGGAGGGTCACAACTACGAGGACGCGATCATCCTGTCGCAGCGCCTCGTGCAGGACGACGTCCTCTCCTCGATCCACATCGAGGAGCACGAGGTCGACGCCCGTGACACCAAGCTCGGCCCGGAGGAGATCACCCGGGACATCCCGAACGTCTCCGAAGAGGTCCTCGCCGACCTCGACGAGCGCGGCATCATCCGGATCGGTGCCGAGGTCGTCGCCGGTGACATCCTCGTCGGCAAGGTCACGCCCAAGGGTGAGACCGAGCTGACCCCCGAGGAGCGCCTGCTCCGCGCGATCTTCGGTGAGAAGGCGCGCGAGGTGCGCGACACCTCGCTGAAGGTGCCGCACGGTGAGATCGGCAAGGTCATCGGCGTCCGCGTCTTCGACCGCGAAGAGGGCGACGAGCTGCCGCCGGGCGTGAACCAGCTGGTCCGCGTCTACGTCGCGCAGAAGCGCAAGATCACCGATGGTGACAAGCTCGCCGGACGTCACGGCAACAAGGGCGTCATCTCGAAGATCCTGCCGATCGAGGACATGCCGTTCCTGGAGGACGGCACCCCGGTCGACATCATCCTCAACCCGCTGGGTGTCCCGTCCCGAATGAACCCGGGACAGGTCCTGGAGATCCACCTCGGCTGGCTCGCCAGCCGCGGCTGGGACGTCTCCGGCCTCGGTGAGGATTGGGCCAAGCGCCTGCAGTCCATCGGCGCCGACCAGGTTCCCCCGGGCACCAACGTCGCCACGCCCGTCTTCGACGGTGCGCGCGAGGACGAGATCTCCGGCCTCTTCCAGGCCACGATCCCCAACCGCGACGGCGACCGCCTGGTGCAGCCCTCCGGCAAGGCCCAGCTCTACGACGGCCGCTCCGGCGAGCCGTTCCCGGAACCGGTCTCGGTCGGCTTCATGTACATCCTCAAGCTCCACCACCTGGTCGACGACAAGCTGCACGCGCGTTCGACCGGTCCGTACTCCATGATCACCCAGCAGCCGCTGGGTGGTAAGGCTCAGTTCGGTGGACAGCGCTTCGGTGAGATGGAGGTGTGGGCGCTGGAAGCGTACGGCGCCGCGTACGCCCTCCAGGAGCTGCTGACGATCAAGTCCGACGACGTGACCGGCCGCGTGAAGGTCTACGAGGCCATCGTCAAGGGCGAGAACATCCCCGAGCCGGGCATCCCCGAGTCCTTCAAGGTGCTCATCAAGGAAATGCAGTCGCTCTGCCTCAACGTGGAGGTGCTCTCCTCGGACGGTATGTCCATCGAGATGCGCGACACGGACGAGGACGTCTTCCGCGCAGCGGAGGAGCTCGGTATCGACCTGTCCCGGCGAGAGCCGAGCAGCGTCGAAGAGGTCTGACGGGTTCGCCGGCCGGATCCCCGTGATCCGGCCGGCTCTCCCCGGACCCGTTCAGACCATTGCTGAAGTGCCCCGATTTCTCGCTTCCGAGCGAGGGGGCTCGAACCCCCGAAAGAGGGATTGACGACAAGTGCTCGACGTCAACTTCTTCGACGAGCTGCGGATCGGCCTTGCCACCGCGGACGACATCCGGACCTGGTCCCACGGCGAAGTGAAGAAGCCGGAGACCATCAACTACCGCACGCTCAAGCCCGAAAAGGACGGACTCTTCTGCGAGAAGATCTTCGGTCCGACCCGGGACTGGGAGTGCTACTGCGGCAAGTACAAGCGTGTCCGCTTCAAGGGCATCATCTGTGAGCGCTGCGGCGTCGAGGTCACTCGCGCCAAGGTGCGTCGTGAGCGGATGGGCCACATCGAGCTTGCCGCTCCCGTCACCCACATCTGGTACTTCAAGGGCGTCCCGTCGCGCCTCGGATACCTGCTGGACCTCGCGCCGAAGGACCTGGAAAAGGTCATCTACTTCGCCGCGTACATGATCACGTTCGTGGACGAGGAGCGTCGTACCCGCGACCTGCCGTCCCTGGAGGCGCACGTCTCCGTCGAGCGTCAGCAGACCGAGAACCGCCGCGACTCCGACCTGGAGGCCCGCGCCAAGAAGCTCGAGACCGACCTGGCCGAGCTGGAGGCCGAGGGCGCCAAGGCCGACGTGCGCCGCAAGGTGCGCGAGGGTGCCGAGCGTGAGATGAAGCAGCTGCGCGACCGTGCGCAGCGCGAGATCGACCGTCTCGACGAGGTGTGGAGCCGCTTCAAGAACCTCAAGGTCCAGGACCTGGAGGGCGACGAGCTGCTCTACCGCGAGCTGCGTGACCGCTTCGGCACGTACTTCGACGGCTGCATGGGCGCCGCCGCGCTGCAGAAGCGCCTGGAGTCCTTCGACCTCGACGAGGAGGCCGAGCGCCTCCGCGAGATCATCCGTACCGGCAAGGGCCAGAAGAAGACCCGTGCGCTCAAGCGCCTCAAGGTCGTCTCCGCGTTCCTGCAGACCAGCAACAAGCCCAAGGGCATGGTGCTCGACTGCGTGCCGGTCATCCCGCCGGACCTGCGTCCGATGGTGCAGCTGGACGGTGGCCGCTTCGCGACCTCCGACCTCAACGACCTGTACCGCCGTGTGATCAACCGCAACAACCGCCTGAAGCGCCTTCTCGACCTCGGTGCCCCCGAGATCATCGTGAACAACGAGAAGCGCATGCTCCAGGAGGCCGTCGACGCGCTCTTCGACAACGGTCGTCGTGGTCGCCCGGTCACGGGCCCCGGCAACCGTCCGCTGAAGTCGCTGTCCGACATGCTCAAGGGCAAGCAGGGTCGCTTCCGTCAGAACCTCCTCGGCAAGCGTGTGGACTACTCCGCGCGTTCCGTGATCGTCGTCGGTCCGCAGCTCAAGCTGCACCAGTGCGGTCTGCCGAAGGCCATGGCGCTGGAGCTCTTCAAGCCGTTCGTGATGAAGCGCCTGGTGGACCTGAACCACGCGCAGAACATCAAGTCGGCCAAGCGCATGGTCGAGCGTGGCCGCACCGTCGTGTACGACGTCCTCGAAGAGGTCATCGCCGAGCACCCGGTGCTGCTGAACCGTGCGCCCACCCTGCACCGCCTCGGCATCCAGGCCTTCGAGCCGCAGCTGGTCGAGGGCAAGGCCATCCAGATCCACCCGCTCGTCTGCACCGCGTTCAACGCGGACTTCGACGGTGACCAGATGGCCGTGCACCTGCCGCTCTCCGCGGAGGCGCAGGCCGAGGCCCGCATCCTGATGCTGTCCTCGAACAACATCCTGAAGCCGGCCGACGGCCGTCCCGTCACCATGCCGACCCAGGACATGGTGCTGGGGCTGTTCTTCCTCACCACCGACGGCCAGCTCCGTGACACCAAGGGCGAGGGCCGCGCGTTCGGCTCCACGGCCGAGGCGATCATGGCGTTCGACGCCGGCGAGCTGGCGCTCCAGTCCACCGTCGACATCCGCTTCCCGGTGGGCACCATCCCGCCGCGTGGCTGGGTGCCGCCGGTCGCCGAGGAGGGCGAGCCCGAGTACCAGCCGGGTGACACCTTCCGGCTGCGGACGAGCCTGGGCCGCGCGCTCTTCAACGAGCTGCTGCCCGAGGACTACCCGTTCGTCGACTACTCGGTGGGCAAGAAGCAGCTCTCCGAGATCGTCAACGACCTGGCCGAGCGCTACCCCAAGGTCATCGTGGCGGCGACGCTCGACAACCTGAAGGCGGCGGGCTTCCACTGGGCGACCCGTTCGGGCGTCACCGTGGCCATCTCCGACATCGTCGTGCCCGAGGCCAAGAAGGCCATCGTCAAGGGCTACGAGGACCAGGACGAGAAGGTCCAGAAGCAGTACGAGCGCGGTCTGATCACCAAGGACGAGCGCACGCAGGAGCTCATCGCGATCTGGACCAAGGCGACCAACGAGGTTGCCGAGGCGATGAACGCGAACTTCCCCAAGACCAACCCCATCTTCATGATGGTTGACTCGGGTGCCCGAGGAAACATGATGCAGATGCGGCAGATCGCCGGTATGCGTGGTCTGGTGTCGAACGCGAAGAACGAGACCATCCCGCGTCCGATCAAGGCGTCCTTCCGTGAGGGCCTCACCGTTCTGGAGTACTTCATCTCCACGCACGGTGCCCGTAAGGGTCTGGCGGACACCGCCCTGCGTACCGCCGACTCGGGTTACCTGACCCGTCGTCTGGTGGACGTCTCGCAGGACGTGATCATCCGCGAGGAGGACTGCGGCACCGACCGCGGCCTCAAGCTGAAGATCGCCGTCAAGGGCGCCGACGGCGTGCTCCGCAAGACGGAGGACGTCGAGACCTCGGTCTACGCCCGCATGCTCGCCGAGGACGTCGTGGTGGACGGCAAGGTCATCGCGCCTGCCAACGTCGACCTCGGTGACGTCCTGATCGACGCCCTGGTGGGCGCCGGCGTCGAGGAGGTCAAGACCCGCTCGGTCCTGACCTGTGAGTCCGCGGTCGGCACCTGTGCCTTCTGCTACGGACGCTCGCTCGCCACCGGCAAGCTGGTCGACATCGGTGAGGCGGTCGGTATCATCGCCGCCCAGTCCATCGGTGAGCCCGGCACCCAGCTGACGATGCGTACCTTCCACACCGGTGGTGTGGCCGGTGACGACATCACCCAGGGTCTGCCCCGAGTCGTCGAGCTCTTCGAAGCCCGTACGCCGAAGGGTGTCGCCCCGATCTCCGAGGCCAAGGGCCGCGTGCGGATCGAGGAGACCGAGAAGACCAAGAAGCTCGTCGTCACCCCGGACGACGGCAGCGACGAGACGGCGTTCCCCATCTCGAAGCGTGCCCGTCTGCTCGTGGGCGAGGGCGACCCGGTCGAGGTGGGCCAGAAGCTCACCGTCGGTGCGACCAACCCGCACGACGTGCTGCGCATCCTCGGCCAGCGTGCGGTCCAGGTCCACCTGGTCGGCGAAGTCCAGAAGGTCTACAACTCGCAGGGCGTGTCGATCCACGACAAGCACATCGAGATCATCATCCGGCAGATGCTCCGCCGTGTGACGATCATCGAGTCCGGCGACGCGGAGCTGCTTCCGGGCGAGCTGGTCGAGCGGTCGAAGTTCGAGACCGAGAACCGCCGTGTGGTCACCGAGGGCGGTCACCCCGCCTCCGGCCGACCGCAGCTGATGGGTATCACCAAGGCCTCGCTCGCCACCGAGTCGTGGCTGTCGGCGGCGTCCTTCCAGGAGACGACCAGGGTCCTGACCGACGCGGCGATCAACGCCAAGTCGGACTCCCTGATCGGCCTCAAGGAGAACGTCATCATCGGTAAGCTCATCCCGGCCGGTACGGGTCTGTCCCGCTACCGCAACATCCGGGTCGAGCCGACCGAGGAGGCCAAGGCCGCGATGTACTCGGCCGTCGGCTACGACGACATCGACTACTCGCCGTTCGGCACCGGCTCCGGCCAGGCCGTCCCGCTGGAGGACTACGACTACGGTCCGTACAACCAGTAAGCGAGTCGCTTGAACGCCTGAGGGCGGCCGTCCCGTACGTCACGGGGTGGCCGCCCTTCGGCGTATGCGGGGCCGGCCGGTTCAGCGGAGCGTCTCCCACAGCGCAATGGCGACCCCGGCCGTCGCGGTGAGCGCGGCGACGCTCGCCAGTGGCCAGCGGGAGCGTTCCAGCAGGTCGAGGCGGGCCTCGTGGTCGGCGAGCTGCTTGTCCGTCTGGTCGCTGCGCTGGACCAGCAGTGCCAGCTGCCCGTCGGCGCGGGCGAAGCCGGCCTCCAGGCTGCCGCGCATCCGCTCCAGTTCCAGGGCGACGGCCACGGGGTTGTTCGGGTCGGTATCCGTCATGGGCGGCCCTCCGGCGGTTCGGTGCGCAGCCAGCGCGGGAGCAGGGCCTGGACACCCGGCACGGCCATCACCCGGGTCACCACCCCCGCGACGGCCAGGGCCCCGGCGATCCGGGGCAGGGTCGCGGGGAGTCCGGACGCGTCCACGAGTGCGGGCAGGAGCACGGCAAGGGCGAGGGCCGTCTGCAGGACGGTACGGGCGGTACGCCGGGCGGCGTCGGACATGGCAGGCTCCTCCATGCGGTCACGGTTGCGTCGGGTCACGGGTTCTTGGCGGTGTACGGGACCTTCAGGGCGTCCCAGGACGTGCGGCCCGGCCGGCCGTCGGCGTCCGCACCGCGGAAGCCGAGCTTGCGCTGCCAGGCGGCGTACGAGCGCCGGTCGGCCTCGGTCCACCGGGGACCGGGCCCGACGGCGTACGCTCCACAGCCCTCGGCCACCAGCCTCCGGCCCATGGCGGTGATGACGGGGGAGCTGGGGCGGGCGGTGAAGAAGGAGGCGCCGGGGAAGGGCTGGTAGCGGGGGGTGGTGGGTTTCCCGGGCTGCGTGGGCTTTGCAGGGTGGGACGGCTTCGAGGGCTGTTTCGGGAGGCTTCCCGGGGTGGTCGTCAGGCGGGTCGCGACGCGGGTGCGCATCGACGGCATGGTGAAGCCGCGCGGGTCGATCTTGGCGGCCGACCACTCCGCGTGGCCGATGACGGAGCGGGCGCTCCAGCCGTGGGCTCGGCAGACGGCCGCCGACGCGCGTTCGATCGCCTCCAGCTGGGCGGCGGGCCAGGGATCCTTGCCGTCGCCCAGGTTGACGCACTCGAAGCCGTAGAAGCGGGCGTTGCCGTCGACGGCGCCCGCGCTGCCGTCGTGGGCGCGCGGGGCGGGCGGGCGGTCGCCGTAGTCCTCCGCGACGACGCGGGCGAGCACGGCCGGGTCACCGCCGCCCGCGTGGTTGGCGCGGCCCGCCGAGATCAGGTGGACGGTGCCCGCCTTGTCGATGACGCCGTGGCAGAGCGGGCCGGGCAGGGAGGCGTAGCCGTCGCGGCAGAGGGCGACGGAGGCGGCGCTTCCGCTGCTCACGGTGTGGTGGATCATCACCCCGTTCACGGGGCCCCAGACGCCCTTGTGGTTGCGGTGGCGGGTGCGCCAGCCCGGGTGCTCGACGACGGTGACGCCTTCGGCGCGCAGGGCGGCGAGCAGCCGGTCGGCGGTGAGTGGTGTGGCCACGGGTGGCGGTCCTTCCGGTGCGGTGTACGTGAGTGGGTACGGGGGCGGGCGCGGCGGAGCCCCGTACCGGTGGGGACGGGTCCGGTACGGGGCTCGGGATCGGTGCGCGAGGGTGGGTCAGGCGGCGAGCGCGGCCCAGATCGCGTTGGAGTCGGCGACGACGTTGCCCACCGGGAAGGAGGTGGGCAGCGAGGTCTGGCCGGTGGTGCTGAGGCGGCCGTGCCGGATGAAGGCGCCCGGCATCCGGGCGCTGCCGCCCGGGGCCTGGCCCACGCTGGAGCCGCGCAGGAAGGCGGGGCCGCTGGTGCTGGGGTTGGGGCCGTTGATCACCAGGGCCACCCAGTAGCTGCCCGGGGCGGCGGTGTACTGGGTGGTGAGCGGGCAGAGGACGGTGCGGCCCTCGGTCGCGGTGAACAGGGTGTTCAGGGCGGCGGTCACGCCGACGCGGACTCCGGCGCTCGTGTAGAGGCCGGCGAATGAGGCAGCGCCCAGGGTGTTGCCCACGTAGCCGGGGACGTAGAAGGCGATGTTCTTCACGGTCGTCTGCGCGTGCAGGGGGACGCCGATGAGGTAGACCCAGCCGTTGATGCAGTACTGCGGGGTGGCGGCGGAGCCGCAGGCTGGGTCGAAGGCCCAGCCCGCGAACCCGACGGCGGACGGGGACCAGCTGCCGGCCGAGGAGACCGCGTCCACGTAGCCGCGGCGGGTGAGCTGGTCGGGGGTGGTTGGGGTGACGGTGGTGAGCGGCGGGGTGTCGAAGGTCTTCGCGCCGCGGACGGTCTGGTCGCCGGTGAGCAGGACGGCGTCGCCGCTCGCGACGGCCGAGACGTCGGTGGCGTTGAGGACGACCGGGCCGGTGCGGCCGTTGACCGAGGTGACAGGGGAGCCGTCGATGGCCAGATAGCGGGCGTCGCCGGCGGCCTGGGAGAGGGCGCCGACGTCGGTGGCGGCGAGGGTGACGTTGCCGGTCTTGCCGTTGACCGAGGCCACTGCGCCGCCGCCGACCGGGAGCTGGGCGGCCGGGACCAGGCCGTCGGCGCCGAGGGTGGCGACTCCGCCGGGGGTGCCGGCCCGGGAGGCGTCCACGGCGGAGACGTCGGCGGCGGTGAGCACGATGTCCGCGTCGGTCTTCCCGTTGACGGAGTGCACGGCTCCGGCGGGGCCGGCGGGTCCCTGCGGGCCGAGTTCGCCGGGCGGACCGGCCGGACCCGGTACGGCGACGTACTGCGGGTTGGCCGGGTCGGCCGGGGCGATGTCGGCCAGGTCGACGGTGGGCTGGTCGGCGCTCAGCACGATCTGGTAGCTGCGGGCGGTGCGGCCGAGGCCGGAGAGCCGTTCGGTGACGGTGTACGTCCACATGGCGGGGTTCCAGCCGGGGGCGTCGGTGGCCGGCAGCACGACGTGGAGCCGGCCCTCGGAGTCGAGGGTGGCGCGGGTGGGGCCGCCCAGGAAGAGGTCCTCCTCAGCGTGGGTGAGCAGGGCAGGCGGCCGGAAGTCGACGGTCCCGCTCATGGGGCGGCCGTCGGGGGTGAGGTAGCGGGCGGTGACGGTGACGGTGGGGATGGACTGGGGCAGCATGGGGCTCCTTGGGTGGGTGTTCGTGGCCGGGGGCGAGCCGCTCATCTGCCCGTCCGGCGTGTGGGGCGGGCCTGTCCCCGGCTTGTCCGGCGCGCGGGGACGGGCTGGAGTGGTGCCGGGCGGGCTGGAGGGGGCCCGCCGCACGGGCTGGCATGGCGGGGCACGCCGGGAGCGAGTGGAACGGGCCCCTAGGACTCCAGGCCGTACAAGGTCAGAGGTTGGCAGCGGAGCGTGGTGCCGGCGGTGGTGACCCTGGCCTGGATCTCGAACGTCACCGTCGCCCCGTACTCCACCCCCACCCGCTCCGTGAACACCAGCCCCGCCCCCGGCCCGCCCACCGGGCCCAGCTGGACGCCGTCCACCAGCAGCCGGACCTCGCCCGGCGCGCCCTCCACCGCGATCTCGCAGTGCAGGCGCGGGTGCTGGACGAGACCGGGGCCCCGGTGGAGCGTGGCCCAGGTGGTGGCACCGGTGGACTCCCAGCGGGCGGGGGCGACGGGGGCGGGCAGGGCGAAGGGGAGGTAGGGGCGGGCCAGACCGCCCAGTACGGTGTCGTCGGCCAGGACCACGTTGCCCCGCCGGTCCAGGATCCGGACCGGCTGCACCGCCTGCGGGTCCGGCGCCCCGGTCCACACCGTCAGCGCCAGCGAACCGTCGTCGCGGCGGACGACCAGCCCCTGCTGCGGGGTCTCCTCGTCGCGGTCGGGCGCGACCCGGCCGAGGTAGAGGAGGTCCTGGTCGCCCGTCGCACGCACCCGCAGCCGGCCGCGCTCACCGATGACCACCTCGCCGCCCGCGATGCTGTTCAGCGCCGGGGTGGTGTTGGCGCTGCCCATCAACTCCCTGACCTGGCGCTCCAGCGCGCGGATGCGGTCGAGCAGGTCGGTGGGGATGATCGCCACGGGTCACACTCCTTCCAGGTAGAGGACGGCGGTCTCCTGCTTGCCGCGCTGCGGCGGGGTGACCGCCATCCCGACGATCCGGTAGTGCGCGTCCAGCCCTTCGTGGTGCCACAGGTCGTGGATGCGCAGCCGGATGCGGGCGCCGATCAGGGCCGGAGTGACCCGCCCGTCCAGCCGTACGGTCAGCTCGGGGATGACCTCGGGCCGCCGCTGCCGGGCCAGTTCGGCGCGGGCCAGCGAGCGCAGGGTCGCCGCGTCGCTCACCCCGCCGTGGTCCGAGGTCTGCTCCAGCAGGGGCCACCCCTGGGCGAACTCCTCGGCCAGCTCCTCGAAGACCGTCAGCGGTTCGGACTCCTGGGACTGGTCGGTGTTGGCCGACTCGCCCCGGGCCACCCACACGTTCGCCTGCACGGTCGAGTCGGTGGGCAGGCTGTAGGTCAGGACGGGACCGGGGTGGTCCAGCACCAGGTCGCTGTGGCCGGTACGGATCTGCGGGTGGCCGAGCTGGAGCCGCTTGACGCGGGTGCCCTCGGCATCCCGGTAGCAGTGGATGCGCCACTCGAAGCCGTCGTTCAACTGGCCGGCCTTGTCGAGGAGTTCGCGGATACGGGCGAGCGCCGAATAGGCGTGGGCGTAGTCGCGTACGATCCCCGACCGCTCATGGCCGAGGCTGATCCCGATGTCCCCGCCCGGCTGCTCCTGGGCGTGGGCGACCAGGAGCCGGGCGATGTCGAACTGGTCCAGCCCGGTACCGGCCAGGTCCTGGCTCAGGATGCGGTGGTCCAGGTACGAGTCGAAGGTCCCGGCCTGGAACTGCACGGTGAGCCGGCCCTGCCCGTCCGAGGCCGGGGTGCAGGTCCACAGCACCCCGCCCCACCAGATGTCCCCGTCCCGCTCCAGCCAGACCGCCGTGCGTCCGGGCAGCAGCGCTTCCCGGGCCCGGGCCGCGAGCGCCCCCTGGGGCAGGGGGACGGTGGCGGAGAGGGAGCCCGGCTTGCCGATGAAGTCGTCGAACTTGGTCTCCGTCAGGGGCAGGACGTCCAGCAGCCGGTCCGTGCGCAGATCGCAGAAGAGGGCCCGGTAGACGGGCCCCTGCGAGGAGGAGGGTGAGTTGCGGATCATCTGCCGCCTCACAGGACCGGGTCGACGCGGATGAAGCGGTTGTCGTACCAGCCCCGGCTGCTGGTCGCGGAGGTCGCGTAGGCGGAAACGGCGGTGTAGGCGGAGCCGGCCTGGAGCCCGGTGACCATGTACGTCGTCGACACCGAGACCGGCGACTTGGTGCCGACCTGGGCCGCGCGCCGCTCGTCGGCGGCGGAGACCAGCACACCGTCCTTGCGGATGTTGGCGCTCATCCGGGCCCACTGGCCCTCCACCCCCGCGTTCCCCAGGAACCCCAGGGTCACGAAGACCGCGCCGGAGACCGGTGCGGTGAACGCGGCGGTGATGGTGGGGCCGACCGTGTCGGTGACCGCCTCGACCCAGGTGGTGCTGGCGCAGTAGCCGCCGTCGGTGTTGTTGGCCCAGGCGGAGGCGGTGACGGCGGGCCGCCACACGGTGCCGTCCCAGCGCTGGAGCCGCCCGCCCTCGTCGCGGTACTGCCCGGTGTACTCGCCCCGGGCGAGAGCGCCCTGCGGGGCGATGCCGCCGATCTGGCGCGGGTAGGCGACCCAGCGGGTGCCGTCCCAGCGCTGCATCTCCCGGGCGGTGTCCCGGTACTGGCCGACGTAACCGCCGGGCACATCGCGGTTCCAGGACTCCGGGAGGATGCCGCCGACGGCCACGGTGGGCACGCGCAGGTCGTACACGGCGTTGGCCCAGTCGATGCCGCCGGTGCCGACGGACGCGCCGGCCGGGATCAGGACCCGGGCGAGCGGAAGGGAGGCCTCCGGGAGGCGCGGCGGCTCGGGGGAGCTCTTCGCCTCGCCCTGGATGACCTCCAGGGTGGCTTCGGTGCTGCCCCCGCCGTCGGACTGGGCGTCGCGGATTCGCAGGACCACCAGGTCGATCCGGGGGTTGGCGGCATTGCCGTCCTCGAAGCCCACGTCGGTGTGGTCGGTGAGGACGACCGGGTAGGCCCCGGCCCGGCCCTGGCCCTGGATCACGGCCCGGCCCGGCGCGACGGTGGCCCGCATCCCCGCGGACTCGCCGTACACGTAGAGCCCGGACATCAGGTAGGTGCCGTTCTCGGCGCCGGGGATCACTCCGCCCGCGCTGGTCAGGGGGCCGGTCGGGGCCATCGTCCCGAGCGGGGAGAGGCGGGTGTCGGCGCGGGACTGGCCGGATTCGGTCTCGGTGCGGTTGATCAGCCAGGCGCTGCGTACGGGCATGGGTCCTCCTGGAAGCAAGACGGACGAGGTGGTCGTGGTAGGCCGGAGTGGGGCTCACCAGTGGGCGTCGCGCCACCGGACGGTGGCGGAGGCCTCGGGGGTGGGGGTGGTGTCGTTGGAGCGGAACGCCAGCTCGGTGGCGCCCGGCGCCAGACCGAACAACTGCTCGGGGGCGGAGGCGGAGGTGGCGGTGTAGAGACGGGAGGCGGTCCCGTTGAGCAGGACGGTCCCGGCCTCGGTGTCGACGCTCAGCACGTCCTGGGGGCCGAGCACGATGTCGTACTGGAGCTGCCGGCCGTCGGTGAGCCGGGTCAGCGTCGGGCGCCGCACCGGTCCCCGGAACTCGATCAACGGATGGGCCGTCGCCGAGCCCGCGTTGACGGCGGTGCAGGAGCCGGAGGCGTTGGCGCCGGTTCCGGTCGGGTCCGCGCCCCCCCAGTCCAGCGGCCACTGCAGGCCGAGCCCGCCCTCCCGGGCCTCCCCGGCCCAGAGCAGCCCCGGTTCGGAGATCGGCAGATGGGCGCGGGACTCCCGGAGCACGGCGCCGAAGCGGCGGGGGTCGGTGGCCGTCCACTGGAGGCTGGTCTTCGAGGCGCCGTGGACCATGTAGGACCGGTCCTGCGGTACGACCTTCCGGCTGATCCGGGCCCGTACGGCCAGGGTCTCCCCGTGCAGCCGAACCGCCAGCCAGTCCTCGGCGCCGTCCGCCCCGGTCGCGTCCCGGAACGCGGCGGACACCGCCAGGGCGTCCCCGGTGGTGCGGGGCAGCAGCCAGACGGTCGCTCCGACGAGCCGGGACTGCGCCCACCGCGCGCCGGGCCAGGCGCCGTGCCGGTCGGGACGGGAGACGTCGCCGCTGTCGAGCGTCGGCAGGTCGTCCCAGCCGGTGATGCCGGTGCGGTCGATCTCGTACGGGGTACCGGGTCCCATCAGCAGTCCGGCCCACTGGATCTGCCCGTCGCGGGTGATCAGTGAGCCGGGTGCGGTCTCGTAGGCGTTTGTGGCTGTGGTCTCGGCCATGAGGGGCCGTCACCTCGCTTCAGTCGTGGGGCGGTTGGGGGATCACGCCGCCGCCCCGTGGAGGAACAGCAGGTCGGAGGCGGTGGCGAGCGGGCCGCCGCGCCCGGCCGCGTGGTACGTGTGCAGCCGGGCCCGCTCCGGTGATCCGGCGGTCGTACGGTCCGGCCGCGGGCCCTCCTCGGCCGGGCGCAGCCGGTTCAGCGCGGAGAGCGGCTGGACGGAGGCGGCGCCTGAGCGGCCGGGGCCGGCGGGCTGGACGATGCCGCCCTCGGCGAGCTGCGGGATCTTGGGCAGGTCCACGCCGAATTTCTTGCCGGCGATGGAGAAGCCGAGCTTGTTGAGGCCGTCGATGACCCAGTTGGCGAAGGAGATCAGGGCCTTGACCGGCCCGGTGACGGCGGCCATGACGCCCTGCATGCCGGTGGAGACGAAGTCGCCCATGCCGCGCAGGGTGCGCGAGGTGGCGTCCCTGACCCGGGCGAACATGGCGGGGATGCGCCGGGTGATCCAGTCGAGGGTGGGCTGGATCAAGCGCCGGAAGCCCTTCCAGGCGCCGCTGACCAGCCCGGTCACCGCCCGGGTCGCCGAACCGACGGCCGTACGCGTGCCGTTGAAGCCGGCGGACAGGGCGGCACCGATCCCCTTGAGCACCGCGGTGATGATCGTGCGTACGGCGGTGAACTGCGCGGAGACCACCTTGGCGTACCCCCGCACGACGGGCCCGAGAAACTTCCCGATCGCCCGGAAGACCGCCAGGACCTGGTCGAAGACCTGCTTCATGATCTTCTGGCCGGTCTGCGAGCTGAGCGCGTACTCCATCAGGAAGCCCGCGAGCGGCACGATCAACCCGAGGACGAACCCGAACGGATTGGCCCGCATCGCCACGTTGACGGCCATCACCGCACCGGCGGCGACGGTGAGCGCCCCGCCGAAGAAGCCCATCAGCCCGGAGACCGTGCCGGTGCCCTTGCCGAGGATTCCGGCCGCGCCTGTGAAGGCGGTGGAGCCGGTGGAGAGGGAGCCGAGCGGCCCGGAGGCAGTCCGGGCCCCGCCGCCGCCCGTACGGAGCCGGGTCGCCGTGACCCCGGCCGTGCGGCCGGTCCTGGCCACCGACTTCCCGGCCGCGTCCGCCCCGGTTTTCAGCTGCCGCAGGGCCGGGTCGGCCGAGGCCGCGCCGCCCCGGATGCCGTCGGCGGCGGACCTGGCCCGGCCGACGTCCCGCAGGGCGTTGCGGAAGGAGGTGCCGGCCGCGCCGAGCTGGGTGCGGAAGGAGGCGAGCGGACCGGTCACACCGGCGAGCGGGCCGGCGCCCGCCCTGATCGCCGCCGTACTCATCCGCGCGCCTTGGAGAGGAACAGCAGGGCGGCGGCGGTCTCCTGGAGGTCGGCGGAGGACGCCTCGTAGTAGTGCTCGATCTGGAAGCCGGCGACGGCACCGGCCGTAACGTTGTGCGAGGCCGCCCGGGAGCGGCGGGCGGTGTGGCGCAGCAGCCGGTCCAGTTTGGAGAGCGGCAGGACGGCCTCGGCCTCACCGGCCTCCGCGACGATGGCGTGCACGCCTCCGTTGCGCGGCTGCACGATGCCGCCGGCCGCGAGCTGCGGGATCTTCGGCAGGTTGATGCCGAAGCTCTTGCCGCCGACGCCGGGGACCCAGCCGGGGATGGAGACCTTGATGCGGTTGAGCCTGTCGATCGCGGAGTTGATGAGCCGGATCACCGCGTTGACCGGCCCCTTCACCGCTCCCGTGATCCGTCCGAAGGCCCGGCCCGCGATGTCCTTGAGCCCGCCCCAGACAGCGGAGAGCCGCTCCCTGACCCTGCTGAAGGCCTGCGGGACGGTGGTGCGGATCCAGTTGACGACCGGGGTGATGATCTTCCGGATGCCGTTCCAGACGCTGGAGATGACGCTCCGGATGGCGTTCATGACCGTCGTGATGAGCTTGCGCCAGGCGTTGAAGTAGGTCGTGATGACGGTGGCGACGGCCTTGATGACCACGGTGACGGCCTTCTTGATGCCGCTCCAGACCGTCTTCATCAGGGCGCCGGCCTTGGTCATGATCGGCCCGACGGCCTTCATGACGGTACTGATGACCTTCCTGATCGCGTCGAAGGCGACCTTGAGCACCTTCTGCAGGGTCTTGGAGCGGGACGCCATGTCGACGACCCGCTCGATGAGCGGGGCGAGCAGCGAGAGCAGCTGCCCGACGATGTTCCCGCGCATCGACTTGTTGAGGCCGTTCATGCCCTTGGACGCCCTGTCGGCGCCGGACTTGAACGTCCCGATCCGCGTACCGCTCTTCTGCCCGGTCGTCCCGGCCTTGGCGAGCGACCGCTCGGCCTTGTCGGCGGCGCGCTGCATGGTGGCCAGCTCGCGGGCGGAGGTCTGGGCGGAGGCGCGGATCTGCTTGAGACCGGTGTCGCCGGCCCTGATCCTGCCCTGAAGGTCGCCTGCGGCCTTACCGGCACCGTCGACGTTCTGTTTGAAGCTCTTGAGGGAGCTGCCGGCCCGCCCCAGGGACTGCGCAAGAGACACGGTGGGCTTCTCCTTTCTCGCGTTTCTCACTGCTGGTGGAAGACTTGAACACGGGCCTTGGCGCGCGAAGCGGTACGGCCGGGTCGTCGTTCACCGGCCGTGTTCTCAACTCAGCGCGCGGACGAGGCTGTTGACGCGCGTCTCCAGTTGCCGGATCTGGTCCCCGGCCTCCCTGAGCCTGCGAGGGTCCGGCCCGCCCGCCTGCGAGGTGCCCACGGCCGCGACGTTCGCCCGCTGGTTCCGGCGGGCGGTGTCGGTGCCGTCGATCCGCCGGTGAGCGGAGTCCGCCCGGACGAGCGCCCTGTCGGCAACCTGCCGGGCCCGGCCGAGGTCACCGCGGAGGGCACCGACCTGGCGGCCCATGGAGGTGCTCGTGCGCTCGACCTTGGTCACGGCGCTCTCGGCGAAACGCCGGGCCCGGCCCACCGTGTCCCGCAGCGTCCCGGTCGTACGGTCCAGCGTCCGAAAGGAATCCGCGTGCCCCGAGATGCGGACGTCGTGCCGCGTCGACTCGTCCTTCAGCTTGTTGATCTCGAACTGCTGGCTCTCGGAGTCCGGGACGATGGACCTGACCAACGGCCCCAGGACGCGTCGGCCGTCGACGGCGCCGAGCGCCCACTGCCAGAAGAGGCCGGCGCCGGAGCCGACGAGTGAGGCGAGTGGACTCCTGATCAGCTCGGCGCCCAGCAGGCTGACCCCGGCGGTGGTCACGGCCAAGGCCTCCACATCCACCTTGAGGCCCTGCAGACTCCAGTAGAGCGTCTGGTGGGAGGACGTGAGGTCTTTCCAGTTGCGGAGCGGATGGATGGAATCGCGCAGTTCGGAGAACTCCAGCGGGGCGGTGCTCGCCCTGAGAGCGGCGATCTCTTCCGTGTGACGGGTGATGATTGCCGCCATACTGGCGGCTGACATGGCGGGCCCAGGCGCTACGGGCGGATCCGGTGCAATGGCCACGGTGTCTCCTTTCTGATGGTCGATGAGTTCCGGAGGGATCAGACGTGATAGGCCACATCTATTACGAATCGCACCCTTTGCCGTACCTCTTGATCGTGGTGCTCTGCTTGCCGATGGCCCTGGTGGCGCTCTGGATCGCGCTCCGCTGGGCCGTGCTCCACCGGCGCGGCGTGGCCGTCGCCGGCGATGAGCCCGGTCAGCGGTTCGGCGCGACCTTCACCGTGGACGGGGAGAGGTACGCGTGCCGTGCCGACCTCGGGCCGGGGAGCCCGCGAGGTGACGGGGACGGGGTCGGGCTGATCCTCTACGACCCCCGCAAGCCCCGGCGGAACGACGCTCAGTACAGCCTCCGGCCGTCACGGCTCGGCGGCTGCGCCTTCGTCGTCGTACTGCTCCTCACCGCGATCGTGTGGGCGGGTGTGCGGCTGGTCGGCTTCCTCTGAGGAGACGCTGGTCCGTCGGGACCGGATCAGGCGAAGAACCGCAGGAGTTCGGACCGGCTCGGCGTCTGCGCAGGGCCGGGCTCCTCGTCCGGCGTCTCCTCGGTCTCCGTACGGTCACCCGGCCTCGGCACCGCCACCGGTGCCTCCGGCGGATCGGAGTCCTCGTCCGTGTTGACCGAGGCGAACATCCAGTTGGCGGCGGCGAGGTGGTCCACCACCGCGGCCAGCAGGTAGTCGGTCACGGTCCACTCCGCGCCGTCCCCGTCGAGTTCGCGGGAGACGGCGCTGTCGCGCGGCATGTGCTTGACCAGCACCGCGAGCCGGCGGGAGGTCAGCCGGCCGCGGTGCCAGTCCAGCAGGTCCACGCCGTAGTGCCGCAGCAGGTCGGCTTCGAGGGCCTCGGCGTGTTCGGTGACGAACGCGTCGAGGCTCAGCCTTCCCCCAGGCCGAGCCCGGTCTCCTTGCCGTACGCCTCCAGGAGCGCGGCGATGTCCTGCATGGTGATGTCGTGGCGCTCGAAGCGGCCGAACTGCTCCTCGCCGAGCAGCAGCCGCAGCAGCCCGTCCACGTCGTTGTCGTCCAGCGACCGCAGCGCGGCGGCGGTGGCGCGGGTCAGCTCGGTGGGCAGTTCGAAGGTGTCGCCGTCCAGGTCGAAGGACCAGGTGCGGCCGAGCGCCTCCAGGCGCTGGGCGCGCGCCGCGTTCACGTCGAAGGAAGCCATGCGGTGTCTCCGTTTCAGGTGAGGTGAGGTGCCGGGGCGGGACCGGTTCGGACGGTCCCGCCCCGGCCGGTGGTGCGGGAGCCGCAGGTGTTACGGCGCCGGGACCGTCGGCACCGCGTAGGCCGGGTCCTTCATGACGAAGGTGGCCAGCGCCGCGCCGTCGCCCGGGGAGAGCGCGGTGAAGGTGACGCCCAGCTGCGCCGCGGCCTTGCGGGCGAGCTTGATGTCGTCGGTCGCGGTGACCTGGCCGCGCGGGATGACGAAGCGGTACGTGACCTCGGAGCCGTCGGTGAACTCCAGGCCGAGGGCGCGCTCGTCGAAGGTCGGACCGTCCGGCACGTCGAACTGGAAGACGTTCGTGGCGTCGCCGTCCTTGCGGATGTCCGTGGACTTGCCGCCGAGGAAGAAAGGCAGCGTGTCCTCGTTGAACTGGAGCATCGCGAACTTCAGCGTCAGGTCGCGGTCCGCGTAGACGAACCGCGCCGGACTGATGGACTGCCACGTCTCGACCGGGTCCAGCTTGTCCTTCTTGGAGAAGGTCACACCCTCGGTGGAGGTGTAGCCCAGGTCGGTCCAGGCCGGACCCCAGTCGGCCGCCGGGTTGTCGGAGAAGGCCTCCGGCAGCGGGGCGTCGATCTCGGCGACGAGGATGCGGCCGGTTCCGGCCACGCGGATCTCGGAGGCGTTGTTGCCTGCCATGGATGGCTCCTTGGGGGGTAGGCCCCTGCGAAGGGGTACCGGTGGATGGGTGTGGTGCGTGGGTGGTGCCTGGTGGTGGTGCGTGCCGTATCGGATACGGCAAAGGCCCCGCCGGAGGGGCAGGGCCTGGTCTGTGGGCGCGTACGGGCCGGTGTCCGTACGGGACTTGCGGGCGTACGGGCTCTCGGGGCGTACGGCCTCGAAGGCGTACGGACCGCGGTCGGAGGTGTACGGGACCGGTCCGAGGTGTACGGGGCCGGGGCCGGGGCCGGGGCCGGGGCCGGGGTGTACGGAACCGGCGTACCGCGTCAGCCGATGCGCAGCGAGACGCGCAGGACGCAGAGGTAGCGGTTGGCCGCCGGGTACAGGTACTCGGGCAGCCAGCGCGGGCCGTCCGACTCCACGACATCGCTGATCACGATGTTCGTCCCGTACCGCCGGCCGACCGCGGCGAGCAGTTCGGCCCGGGCGGAGTTGGCCAGGCGGTGCGCCGTGGTCTTGTCCGGCCCGTAGGCCTCCAGCTCGATCAGCGGCTGGTCCAGGTGGAGGTCGTCGATCCAGGCGCCACCGCGCCGGGAGACGATCACCGCCTTCTGTGTGCCGTCGAAGCCCGGCGGCGGAGTCTCGTCCACGACCGCGTCCGCCAGGTCGGCGCGCTCGGATAGAAGCTCCACGACGATGGCTTCCACGTCGGGGAAGGTGCTCGGAGGTGAAGTCATGGCAGGGCGATCACTCCTGTTCGCGGAGGTGGTCGGGAAGACGTCCGGCGAAGCGTTCGAGGCACGCTCGAAGGGCCGGAACTCGGGCGGCGGAGCTGCGCCCGGAGGGTGGGCGCAGCTCCGCCGCCGCACCAATTGTGACTGAGATCGTGCGAGCGCGCAACCCATTGGTGCGGAGGCGCAATTTCGCTGGGTGTGGCTCCGGTGCGGTTCGGGGGTCTTCCGCACCTCTCCGGTGCGCGGCGGGGCCTGTTCTCGCCTCCCGCATCCCTGCCCCCGGTGCGTTAGTCTGCGGTTATCGAACTGGCATTCGAGAGGCGGCGGTTCTGCAGCGGGAAGCGCCCGGACGAGGCGTGTGGAGCGAGGGAACGGGGGAGCGGGTGGACGGGAGTGAGCCGGTGATCAGTGCCCAGGAGCGGTTGGCCGATGTCATGGCTGCGGCGGTCGAGGTGGCCGCGGAGTCGGGGGAGTCGGGTACGTACACCGCGGAGGTCGCCCGTACGCTCACCGCCGTCGTCGGCAAGGTCGGCGCGAGAGTCGCCGTCGAGGCGGAGACCCGGGGGTTCCGCAGCGGCTGGGGCGAGGCGATCGCCCTGGTCTCCGGAGGCGCGGAGGGCGGGGCCCAGGTGCGCCGAATGGCGAACGCGGACGCGCCGGAGAAGTAGCCGGGGGGAGCATGCGAAGGCGGGAACAGTGAAGGAGGGGCGGCACCCGGTGGGGCCGCCCCTCCTTCACTGTTCCCGCCCGTGTTGTTCAGCGTGCCCTGGGCGCCTTGCGCCGGGCGGCCCGTTCCGCCGCGAAGACGTCCTCCAGCCGGAACGTGTGCGCCCGGCCCCGCCGACCCGCCGGGCTGAGATGGCCCAGCTGGACCCACTTGCGGATCGTCGCCGGGGTCACGCCCGCCTCGTGGGCGGCCAGGGCGCCGGTGACCAGGGTCGGGGCCGTGTCCGTCATCGGCTCCCCTCCCGCCGTGGGGTGTCCGCCGTCGACGCGGTCAGCTCCGCGAGATCGGCGCCCGACTCCGCCGCCAGCCGCACCCACGCACCCTCGCTCCACGCGTGCCGGTGCGCCGGATCCGTACGGCAGTCGCAGGCCCGGTGCGTGCAGCGGCAGGCCGGGTTGACGCAGAGGACCGCGCGGCGGGCGGGGAAGGCCCGCAGTGAGACCGAGCAGCACCAGGGGCAGCGGCCGCTCACCCGTACCACCGGTTCGGCGCCGCCCAGGGCCCGGGTGCAGCGCCGGGCCATCCGGCGGACCTCGTCCCGGACGTGTTTTAGGAGGACGTCGTCGGCGGCGGCCCGGTCGAGCAGCCCCGCGATACGCAGCAGCCGCCCGGCCACCTGTTCGCGGCGCGGGCGGGGCAGCCGGAGCCGGTCGTGGACGGCCTCGTCCAGCTCGATCACGCCATCCGTGATGTCCCGTACGGCATCGGAGATGTGCAGCCGGAGCGGCGAGGTACGGGCTCCGGACGGGGTGAGGCCGTGCGCCTGCTCGGTGCGCAGGGCCTCCTCGCGCTCGGCGCGGGTCGGGCCGGCCGGGGCCGGGTGTGCGCCGGACGGGGTCCCGCGCGGGGCTGAGGGGGAGCGGTAGGCGGGGGCCAGCTCGGTGAGCAGCTCCGGGAACAGGCGCAGCAGCAGCTCGATCCAGAGCATGGCGTCGGCGGTCACGGCGGTCACGGCGCTCTCGGCGTTCTCGGCGTTCTCGGCGTCCGCGGACAGACCGCCGGGCTTCCGGTCAACGGGCTTCCGGTCACCGGCCTTCCGGGGGACGGTCGGTGCCCCGACATCGGGTGTCCGTGTGTTCGATGCGGACGTGTTCGGTGTGTTCATGGCGATCCCTTCTCCCCGCACAAGGCGTTGCGAGTCCGCACCCTGGCATGTTGCGCGCTCGCACGCAAGGAGGAATCAAGGGGTCCGCCGCCCTTATCTCCACAGATTTTGCCCAAACGGTATGGGGAGGCGGGGTAATTCCTTGCGCGCAAGCGCGATAGTCTGATGACTGCTTCGGAGGGAGGCGAGTGCCCCATGACCACGGGCGAACTCGACAGCTTCGCGACCTGGATCGAGGAACTGATCCGACGGCGCGGCTTCGACATCGACAGTCCGCGCGGCGGCGGCAAATCCCGTCTCGCTGACGAGGCCGGGGTCCACCGGGCCGCCATCACCCGTCTCCTCCAGCGCCAGAGCATGCCCGACCTGGAGACCACCAGGCGCCTCGCCCGGGTGCTCCAGGTCCCGGTGCGCGACATGCTCATCCGCTCCGGCCGGCTCACCGAGGAGGACCTGCCGCTGCCGTCCGCGCCGACGGGCGCACCCTCGGCGGGCGGCCGTCCGCTCACTCTCGAAGAGGCCGCCGTGGCGCTCGGCGTCCCGGTGGACCAGCGCGAGATGTTCGTCCGGGTCGCAGGCCAGTTCCTGCCCGATCCGGCGGTCATCGCCGCCGAACGCAGGGCCCCGCTCGCCTCCGAGTGAGCCCGGGGCGGAGGCGGGTGCTGTCGATCTTGAAGCGGCCCCGCAGGCTCGCGCCCGGCCCTCCCCGCGGACCGGTCCGGCGGGTCGTCGGCTGACAGCGGTGTCCGGCAGTGCGGAAGGCGGCGGCAGTCCGGAAGTACGCTGTTTCCGTGCCTTTGATTGCCGGGGTCCGGCAATGGCTCGGAGGGGCGGCCACCAGGGGGCGCGGCCTGTCGGCGGTGGTCGGCGGCCCCGGTGTGCCGGGGTGGACGGCATTTGTTTTGACCCAGGTCCGTGAGGTAGGTACGCTCAAGCCTTGTGCCTGGGGTGTGCCTGGGCTCCGGTGCGTGTCCTCAACCGCACCGCGAGCTCGTCAGTGGCCACCGCAATCTGCGCCCCTTCTGCCCCTAGGGCAGGAGCCTGCAGTATTCGACACACCCGACCGCGTGGGTCGGTGATGTTCCAGGTTAGTTTCACGAACGGCACACAGAAACCGGAGAAGTAGTGCCTACGATCCAGCAGCTGGTCCGGAAGGGCCGGCAGGACAAGGTCGAGAAGAACAAGACGCCCGCGCTCGAGGGTTCGCCCCAGCGTCGCGGTGTCTGCACGCGTGTGTTCACGACCACCCCGAAGAAGCCGAACTCGGCGCTCCGTAAGGTCGCGCGTGTGCGTCTGACCTCCGGCATCGAGGTCACGGCCTACATCCCGGGTGAGGGACACAACCTGCAGGAGCACTCCATCGTGCTCGTGCGTGGTGGCCGTGTGAAGGACCTGCCGGGTGTTCGTTACAAGATCATCCGCGGCTCCCTTGACACCCAGGGTGTCAAGAACCGCAAGCAGGCCCGCAGCCGCTACGGCGCCAAGAAGGAGAAGTAAGAATGCCTCGTAAGGGCCCCGCCCCGAAGCGCCCGGTCATCATCGACCCGGTCTACAGCTCTCCTCTTGTCACCTCGCTGATCAACAAGATCCTCCTCGACGGCAAGCGTTCCACCGCCGAGCGGATCGTGTACGGCGCCATGGAAGGCCTCCGCGAGAAGACCGGCAACGACCCGGTCATCACGCTGAAGCGCGCGCTTGAGAACGTCAAGCCCTCGCTCGAGGTCAAGTCCCGCCGTGTCGGTGGCGCCACCTACCAGGTGCCGATCGAGGTCAAGCCCGGTCGCGCCTCCACCCTCGCTCTGCGCTGGCTCGTCGGTTACTCCCGCGCTCGCCGCGAGAAGACCATGACCGAGCGCCTCATGAACGAACTGCTCGACGCCTCCAACGGCCTCGGCGCTGCGGTCAAGAAGCGTGAGGACACCCACAAGATGGCCGAGTCCAACAAGGCCTTCGCGCACTACCGCTGGTAGTCGCTACCCCCATCGAGACCGAGAGAAGATTGAGCCTCATGGCCACCACTTCGCTTGACCTGGCCAAGGTCCGCAACATTGGGATCATGGCCCACATCGACGCGGGGAAGACGACCACCACTGAGCGGATCCTCTTCTACACCGGTGTGAGCTACAAGATCGGTGAAGTCCACGACGGCGCTGCCACGATGGACTGGATGGAGCAGGAGCAGGAGCGCGGCATCACGATCACGTCCGCCGCGACGACCTGTCACTGGCCGCTCAGCGATGTTGACCACACCATCAACATCATCGACACCCCCGGTCACGTCGACTTCACCGTCGAGGTGGAGCGTTCGCTCCGCGTCCTCGACGGCGCCGTCACCGTGTTCGACGGTGTGGCCGGCGTCGAGCCGCAGTCCGAGACCGTCTGGCGACAGGCGGACCGCTACGGCGTCCCGCGTATCTGCTTCGTCAACAAGCTCGACCGCACCGGTGCGGACTTCTTCCGCTGCGTCGACATGATCGTGGACCGCCTCGGCGCGACCCCGATCGTCATGCAGCTCCCCATCGGCGCCGAAGCGGACTTCACGGGCGTTGTCGACCTCGTGTCGATGAAGGCCTTCGTGTACCCCGAAGAGGCCGCCAAGGGCGAGATGTACAACATCGTCGACATCCCGGACAACCTCCAGGAGTCCGCTGTCGAGTGGCGCGGGAAGCTCCTCGAGACCGTGGCCGAGAACGACGACGCCATGATGGAGCTGTACCTGGAGGGCAACGAGCCCACCCAGGAGCAGCTGCACGAGGCGATCCGTCGCATCACCCTTGCGTCGAAGGGCAGCGCCGACTCCGTCACCGTCACCCCGGTGTTCTGTGGCACCGCGTTCAAGAACAAGGGCGTCCAGCCCCTGCTCGACGCGGTCGTGCGCTACCTGCCTTCCCCCCTGGACGTCGAGGCCATCGAGGGCCACGACGTGAAGGACCCGGAGAAGGTCATCGCGCGCAAGCCCTCGGACGACGAGCCGTTCTCCGGCCTGGCGTTCAAGATCGCGAGCGACCCGCACCTTGGCAAGCTCACCTTCGTCCGGATCTACTCCGGTCGTCTGGAGGCCGGCACCGCGGTGCTGAACTCCGTCAAGGGCAAGAAGGAGCGCATCGGCAAGATCTACCGCATGCACGCGAACAAGCGTGAGGAGATCGCGTCGGTGGGCGCCGGCGACATCATCGCCGTCATGGGCCTGAAGCAGACCACCACCGGTGAGACGCTGTGTGACGACAAGAACCCGGTCATCCTGGAGTCCATGGACTTCCCGGCGCCGGTCATCCAGGTCGCCATCGAGCCCAAGTCCAAGGGTGACCAGGAGAAGCTGGGTGTCGCCATCCAGCGCCTCTCGGAGGAGGACCCCTCCTTCCAGGTGCACTCCGACGAGGAGACCGGCCAGACCATCATCGGTGGTATGGGCGAGCTTCACCTCGAGGTGCTCGTCGACCGCATGAAGCGCGAGTTCCGCGTCGAGGCGAACGTCGGCAAGCCCCAGGTCGCGTACCGCGAGACGATCCGCAAGGCCGTCGAGCGCATCGACTACACGCACAAGAAGCAGACTGGTGGTACCGGCCAGTTCGCGAAGGTGCAGATCGCCCTCGAGCCCATCGAGGGTGGCGACGCCTCCTACGAGTTCGTCAACAAGGTCACCGGTGGCCGCATCCCCCGTGAGTACATTCCCTCGGTGGACGCGGGCGCCCAGGAAGCCATGCAGTTCGGCATCCTGGCCGGTTACGAGATGGTCGGCGTCCGCGTCACCCTTCTCGACGGTGGTTACCACGAGGTCGACTCCTCGGAGCTCGCCTTCAAGATCGCCGGTTCGCAGGCGTTCAAGGAGGGTGCCCGCAAGGCCTCTCCCGTGCTCCTCGAGCCGATGATGGCCGTCGAGGTCACCACGCCCGAGGACTACATGGGCGATGTCATCGGCGACCTCAACTCCCGCCGTGGCCAGATCCAGGCCATGGAGGAGCGCAGCGGCGCTCGCGTCGTGAAGGGCCTCGTGCCCCTCTCGGAGATGTTCGGCTACGTCGGAGACCTCCGCAGCAAGACCTCGGGTCGCGCAAGCTACTCGATGCAGTTCGACTCCTACGCCGAGGTTCCGCGGAACGTCGCCGAGGAGATCATCGCGAAGGCCAAGGGCGAGTAACTCTCCCGAGCTCACGCTTTAGGCTTGTCACCGGAGCCGGGCGGGCATGCGGCACAGCGCGCAAGCACTGTGCCGCATGCCCCCGGCACCGGCACCCCAGCAAAGATCACCTGGCGCCGATGAAGCAAGGCGTACAGATCCACTCAGGAGGACCCCAGTGGCGAAGGCAAAGTTCGAGCGGACTAAGCCGCACGTCAACATCGGCACCATCGGTCACATCGACCACGGTAAGACGACCCTCACGGCCGCCATTACCAAGGTGCTGCACGACGCGTACCCGGACCTGAACGAGGCCTCGGCCTTCGACCAGATCGACAAGGCTCCCGAAGAGCGCCAGCGCGGTATCACCATCTCCATCGCGCACGTCGAGTACCAGACGGAGTCGCGTCACTACGCGCACGTCGACTGCCCGGGTCACGCCGACTACATCAAGAACATGATCACGGGCGCGGCGCAGATGGACGGCGCCATCCTCGTCGTCGCCGCCACCGACGGCCCGATGCCGCAGACCAAGGAGCACGTGCTCCTGGCCCGCCAGGTCGGCGTTCCGTACATCGTCGTCGCCCTGAACAAGGCCGACATGGTGGACGACGAGGAGATCATGGAGCTCGTCGAGCTCGAGGTCCGTGAGCTCCTCTCCGAGTACGAGTTCCCGGGCGACGACCTGCCGGTCGTGCGCGTCTCGGCGCTCAAGGCTCTCGAGGGCGACAAGGAGTGGGGCCAGTCGGTCCTGAACCTGATGGCCGCCGTCGACGAGTCCATCCCGCAGCCCGAGCGTGACGTCGAGAAGCCGTTCCTCATGCCGATCGAGGACGTCTTCACGATCACCGGTCGCGGTACGGTCGTCACCGGCCGCATCGAGCGTGGTGTCCTCAAGGTCAACGAGACCGTCGACATCGTCGGTATCAAGACCGAGAAGACCACCACCACGGTCACCGGCATCGAGATGTTCCGCAAGCTGCTCGACGAGGGCCAGGCCGGTGAGAACGTCGGTCTGCTCCTCCGTGGCATCAAGCGCGAGGACGTCGAGCGCGGCCAGGTCATCATCAAGCCGGGTTCGGTCACGCCGCACACCGAGTTCCAGGCGCAGTCCTACATCCTGTCGAAGGACGAGGGTGGCCGTCACACCCCGTTCTTCAACAACTACCGCCCGCAGTTCTACTTCCGTACCACGGACGTGACGGGCGTTGTGACCCTTCCCGAGGGCACCGAGATGGTCATGCCGGGTGACAACACCCTCATGGACGTCGCGCTGATCCAGCCGGTCGCCATGGAAGAGGGCCTGAAGTTCGCCATCCGTGAGGGTGGCCGGACCGTGGGCGCCGGCCAGGTCACCAAGATCATCAAGTAGTTTTCGCTTGATCGTCTGACCTGGTAGCTCCGCACAGAGCACCGAGAAGGGCCCCGCACCTCGCAAGAGGTGCGGGGCCCTTCGTCATGTCCGAAGCCCTCAGGGGTACGGAGCCGGTGGCGCGGGCCGTACGTCAGCGGCGAGAGGCGACGGCCCCCGCCCACGGCACGGTCGCCGTCAGCGTGAAGGCCCCCTCCTCGGCCCCGGCCGTGAGCTCCCCGCCCAGCGCCAGGACCCGGCCCCTGAGTCCCGCGAGCCCCGTGCCCTCCCGCCCGGACGCCATCGGCGCGATGGTGGACCCGCCCTCCTCGACGCCGTCGTTGCGGACCGTCAGCCGGGCCGCGGCCCCGTCCGTGCGCAGCGTGATCAAGCAGTGCGTGGCACGGCTGTGCTGGAGTACGTTGCCCACGGCTTCGCGCAGGACGAACCGCAGGCACCCCACGACCGCCGGGGCGGCCTCGGTCCGCGGCGGCACCACGGTCCGCACCTCCACGCCGGAGGTGACGAGGACCCGTTGGGCGTGGGCGAGCTCCTCGGCGAGGGAGAGCTCGCCTCCGTCCGGCCGGCTGATCGCCCGTACGTCGGCGTGGAGCCGCCGGGCCAGGGAGATGATCTCGGTCAGCGCGCGCTGCTCCTGCACGGGGCCGCCGGAGCCGCCGGGCCCGGCGTGCGGCGTACCGTCGGTGCGCAGCGCCGCCTCACCCTGGAGCGCGATCGCCGTCAGCGACGAGCCGACCAGGTCATGCAGGTCCTGCTGCATCCGGGCCCGTTCCCGCTGCTCCGCCAGGTGCGCCGCGTGCTCCCTGCTGCCGTGCAGCCTGGCCGTGAGGAGTGCGAGGTGGGCCACCGCGAAGACGGTGCTCGCGGTGATCGCCGTACCGAGCAGGACGCTGAGCGGGCTCCGGTTGGTGGTGATAAGCCCGGTGGTGGCCAGCAGCGGCCCGCTCGCCCCGACCGCCAGGGCGATCGGCAGAGAGGCGTTCGGCGGCAGGGTCAGCAGGACGGCCCCGGCGAGGAAGCCCAGCAGGCTCAGCCACCGGTAGTGGAAGAGCAGCAGCGGCAGGTAGGTCAGCACCGCCTGGACGGCCAGCAGTCCCCACCGCCAGCGGTAGGGCAGCCGGTAGGGAGGCGGCGCGTACTGGCCCAGCATGACTGCGGGCATCAGCACCAGCACGGTCAGCCCGGCGATCACCGTGAGCTTGCGGAGCGGCGAGGTCGCCACGTCCAGCGCGACGAGTGCGAGTGAGCCGACCACGAGGATGATCAGGGCCCCGAGGGCCACTCCGGCACCCTGTGGTGCTTCTGCTCCCAGGCGTGCTGGACGCCTCATCCGTCCTCCCCGTTCTCTGTTCTATCGGCCTCGCGTCCCGGCCCCGGTCAATTCCCCCGTGGCCACGACGGTCCCCGGGAGGTCTGCCTTGTGAGCCTTGCCCCACGGGCCGTGTCCCGCCGCCCGTGTCCCGCCGCCCTTCGGCGTGCTGACGGACCGTGTGCTCCTGGCGTTTCGTGAAAACTTCACTTCTTCTCCATCGACCTCCGTGCTTGGATCACCTCTGTTTCATGCCCACTACAACAGAAAGTTGTGGAAAGTGTCGGAGCATATACCTCCCGCCCAGGCGTGGGAGGGCTCATCGCTGGCCCTGCAGCGGCGAAGACGACTTCTGCCCCGGATCGCCCTCGGCGCGGCCATGGTGCTCGCGGTGGAAATGGCCCTGATGACGGAGAGCGGCCAGGCCGTGGCCCTCGCGCAGCAGGCCCCGAAGGTCCCGGTCGAGGAGAAGCAGGCCCCCGAGGGGCCCCGCGAGGCTGCGGACATCCTCTCGGCGAAGGTCGCCGCCCAGCTGTACGGCAAGCGGGTGGAGGCGCTGTCCGAGCGCACCGAGACCTCCACGACGTGGGTGAACAAGGACGGTTCGCTCACCACCGAGCTGACGGCCGGCCCGGTCCGCTTCGAGGAGAACGGCAGCTGGACCGATGTCGACGTCGAACTCCATGAGACGGCCGACGGCGGCGTCGAGGCCAAGTCCCACCCAGGCGGCCTGAGCCTCGCGGGCAAGGGCGGCACGCTGCCGCGCTCGCTGCGCGAGGCGCGCAAGGCCCCCGCACGCGACCTGGTCACCCTGGGCGAGGGCGACGAGCGGATCACCCTCCAGTGGAAGGGCGGACTGCCCGCCCCCGAGCTGGACGGGACGCGCGCCACCTACCCCGAGGCCCTGCCGGGCGCTGACGTCGTCGTCGAGGCGACCCGTACGGGCTTCGAGCAGTACGTCGAGATCAGGGAGCGGCCCTCCGAGGGGTACACGTACACCCTGCCCCTCAAAGCCAAGGGCCTGACGGCCGAGGAACAGGCCGACGGCAGTGTGCTGTTCACCGACCGGAAGAACAAGAAGCGGGCCGTGATGCCCGCACCGGTGATGTGGGACGCCACCGTCGACAAGGTCTCGGGCGAGCACACGCGCCGGGTGCCGGTGGCGATGAAGGTGGTCCGCACGAAGGGCGCCATCGACCTGGTCGTCACGCCGGACGCGGAGTTCCTCGCCGATCCGGAGACGAAGTACCCGGTGACGGTGGACCCGTCCACCTCGTCGCTGTCGAACGTCTTCGACACGTATGTCCAGCAGGGCGAGACCGGCGATCTCTCCACCGACACCGAGCTGGACTTCGGCAACCCCGGTACGACCAACGCGAACGGCACCCCCCGTACCGCCCAGTCCTTCATCAGCTGGAACACCGCGCCGATCGCCGACGCCCTGGTCTCCAGCGCCACGCTGAGCCTGTGGAACTTCCACTCGGCCAACACCACCTGCGCCGTGCAGCCGTGGCAGGTGTGGTCCTCACCGGCCGCGACGACCGCCAGCCGGTGGACCAACCGGCCGACGATGACCGCGCTGAAGGCGGAGTCCACCGAGACGCGGGGCAATGCCGCCTGCACCTCGCAGCCGGACGGCTGGATCAACGCGAACGTGACCACGCTGGCCCAGGAATGGGCCGCGGCCAAGACCACCCGCGGCCACGTGGGCATCCGGGCCAAGAGTGAGACCACGGTCGCCCAGTGGAAGCGGGTGAACTCCGCCAACGCCGCGAAGAACCCGCCGAAGCTGTCGGTGACGTACAACTTCCGGCCGCGCACGGGCACCAAGCAGGAGGCGGGACCGCCGTTCTTCTCCTACTCGGGCCTGTACATGGTCAACACCCTGACGCCGACCCTGCGCGACACCTTCGTCGACGCGGACGGCGACAAGGTCAACGGCACCTTCCAGATCTTCGACAACGCCACGGACACGCAGGTCGGCTCCCCGATCGTGTCGAAGTTCGTGGCATCCGGGCAGGCCGCGTCGGTGACCGTTCCGGCGGGGGTGCTGGCCGAGGGGAAGACGTACAAGTTCCGCACCAGCCCCTATGACGGCACGCACTACAACACCGGCTGGTCCGCGTGGAAGACCTTCACGGTCGACACCAAGGCCCCCTCCGCCCCGACGAAGATCGTCTCCACGGACTACCCCACGGGGCAGTGGGTCAAGGGCGAGGGGCAGCCGGGCACCTTCACGGTCACACCGCCGAGCGGCTCCGACCACAACTGGTTCGAGTGGTCCCTCGACGGCGTGACCTGGACCAAGGTCGTTGTCGGCGGCACCGCCGGGAACAAGGCGATCACCGTCACCCCGCCGAAGAACGGCAGCCACACCCTCCAGGTGCGGTCCGTGGACAAGGCGGACAACAAGTCCGAGGCGCTGGAGTACCTCTTCCACGCCGGTTCGGGCGGCTTCGTCCAGCCCTCGGAGGGTGAGCGGACCGCGCGCCGGCTGCCGTTGGTCGCCGAGGCCGAGGCAGGCAAGTACAACGGCGTCTCCTTCTCATGGCGCCGCTCCGAGGCCGACCCCTGGGTGCCGATTCCCCCCGGGGACGTCACCTCCGGCGGCAGCGCGCTCACGGCCTGGCCGGTCCCGCTGACGAACGGGCGGAACGCCCCGCTGGTGTGGAACACCACCAGCACCGTCGACCCGGACGGCACCGTCCAGCTCAAGGCCGACTTCACCGGCCCGAACTCCGCCACCAGCAGCACCGTGCCGCTGACCGTGGTCGTGGACCGCAACGCGGACGGCGCGGCCACCAGCGAGGTGGGTCCGGGCTCGGTCAACCTGCTGACCGGCAACTACACGCTCTCCGAGACCGACGTGTCGCTCTTCGACCTGTCGGTGTCGCGCACGGCCGCCTCGCGCACCCCGAACCGGGGCGCCGACCAGGAGGGCCAGGCCGCGATCTTCGGCAAGGAGTGGGTCTCCGGCACCGCCGCCGAGGCCACCGAGTCCGACTACAGCCACGTCCGGCGCGTCTCCGACACCGCGGTCGACGTGGTGCTGGAGGAGGGTGACTCGATCCACTTCACCGCGAACGCGGCGAAGAACGGGTGGATCTCCGAGCCCGGCTCCGAGGACCTGACCCTCAAGGGCAGCGTGAGCGGCACGTTCACGCTCTCCGACACCGAGGGGACGGTCACCACCTTCGCCAAGGCGGACGCCGCGGCGACCACCTGGCAGCTCTCCAGCGTCCTGGACGACGGCCTGACGAACTCCACGACCAAGGTGGTCTCCGAGACGGTCACGGTCGCCGGCAAGAAGCTGGCCCGCCCGAAGCGGATCATCGCCCCGACCACGGCCGCCACCACGGCCGCGTGCGAGACGACGCCCGCGACCAAGGGCTGCAAGGTCCTGGAGTTCGTCTACGCGACCACCACCACGGCCACCGGCACGGAGACGAACACCCAGTTCGGCGACTTCACCGGCCAGGTCCGCGAGATCCGCGTCTGGGCCACCAGCCCCGGAGCCTCCGCCGCCACGGCCACCACCGTGGCGACCTACCGCTACGACTCCAACGGCAGCCTGCGCCAGCAGTGGGACCCCCGCCTCAGCCAGGCATCCCAGACCCAGTACGCCTACTACGGCGGCCGGGTCACCTGGATGCAGCAGCAGAGCCAGCTCCCGTACACCTTCACCTACGGCAACGCCGGAGCCGGTACGGCCCCCGGCGACGGGATGCTGCTGAGCTCCTCCCGGCAGGCGCTCAAGCAGGGCACCGCCTCCACGGTCGAGGGCAACGCGGTCACCAGCATCGTGTACGGCGTTCCGCTCACCGGGGCCAAGGCGCCGTACGCCATGGGCGCGTCCGATGTCCGCACCTGGGGCCAGAGCGACGTACCCAGCGACGCCACCGCGGTGTTCCCCGCCGACGTGGTCCCCGCCTCCCACTCGGGCACGGACCTCACAGCCGCGGGCTACCGCCGTGCCACCGTCACCTACCTCAACGCGTCGGGCCGTACGGTGAACTCGGCCACCCCCGGCGGGTACATCACCACCACCGAGTTCGACCGGTTCGGCAACACGGTCCGTGAACTGACCGCGGGCAACCGCGAGCTGGCGCTCGGCGCGGGCGAGGAGCACCAGGCCGTCCTCACCGACCTGGGGCTCAGCGCGATGCCGTCGGCCGAGCGCGCCCAGCTGCTCTCGACGCTCTCCGTCCACGACGAGACGGGAGTGCGCAAGACCGAGCAGTTCGGCCCGATCCACCGGGTGGACCTCTCCGAGGACCTGAAGGAGGGCTCCACGGTCCTGGTGAGGGCGGGCACCTCCGTGCCGGCGCGTGCCTGGACGGTCAACGAGTACGACACCGGCCGTCCCACCGACGGCACCGCCAAGGCGAAGAACCAGCTGACGCTGGCCATCAACGGTGTCCGGGTCCGCGACTACTACGGCGTCATGGGCGAGAAGCGCCTCACCGAGACCCAGTACGACTGGGTCAAGGGCGTGCCCACCCTGACGATCCAGGACCCGGGCGGCCTCGACATCACCACCAGCACCGGGTACGACGCCCAGGGCCGGGTCACCTCCCAGGTGCTGCCCGGCGGTACGGGCGGCGACGCGGCCAGCCGCGTCACCGAGTACTGGTCGGCCACCGGCACCGGCTGGTGCAAGGGCCGGCCCGAGTGGGCGGACCAGCCGTGCTGGACCGGCCCGGCCGGTGACATCACCGGCGGCGGCTCCCACCCGGCCAAGCTGCCCAACACCACGACGGAGTACGACCGCTGGGGCAACCCGGCCGCGGTGACGGACGAGGTCGACGGGGTCACCCGTACGACCGCGACGACGTACGACGCCGCCGGACGCAAGATCTACGAGGCGGTGACGGGCGGCCTCGGCCAGGCCGTTCCGGCGTCCACCACCGAGTACGACCCGGCCACCGGGGCGACCGTCAAGGTCTCCTCGCCCACCGGGGGAACGATCACCAGCGCCTACGACCTGCTGGGCCGGCTGGTCTCCTACACCGACGCCGACGGAGGCACCACCAGGACCGAGTACGACCTGCTCGACCGGAAGGTCAAGGAGTCGGACTCCGTCCCCTCCACGGTGACCTACACCTACGACCACACGGCCGAGCCGCGCGGTCTGCTCACCGCGAAGACCGACTCCGTCGCCGGCACCTTCCGCGCCTCCTACGACGCGGACGGCTCGACCGAGACGGAGAAGCTGCCCGGCGGGTACACCCTCAGGGTCACCGAGGACACCACCGGAACGGCGGTCAACCGCACCTACACCCGGGACAGTGACGACACCACCGTCTTCACCGACTCGATCACGCGCAACACCCACGGGCAGGTCGGCACCCACGCCGGCTGGTCCGAACAGCGCTACCACTACGACAAGACCGGCAGACTGACCGGCGTAGAGGACAACGTAGAGGGGGAGTGCACCCGGCGCACGTACACGCTGGACCGGCGCTCCAACCGCACCTCGCTGGCGACCGCTGTCGCGGCCCCCGGCGCCGACTGCCCCACGGGCGGCGGGACCACGGTGAGCCACAGCTACGACAGCGCCGACCGGCTGGTCGACGCGGGTTACGGCTACGACGCCTTCGGCCGGACGACGGCACTGACCGGTACCACGGTCGGCTACTACGCCAACGACCTCGTCCACCGCCAGACGGCCGGCGGCAGGCGGCAGACCTGGGACCTGGACGCGAGCCTGCGCCTGCGCTCCTGGAAGGTCGAGACCGGCTCCGGCTCCACCTGGACGCCGGCCGAGTCCAAGGTCAACCACTACGACAGCGACGGCGACAACCCCCGCTGGATCGTGGAGGACACCACCACCGGCGAGCTGACCCGCACCATCGAGTCGGCCGCCGGAGACCTGGGGGCGACCACGGAGAAGGCCGGCGGTACCGTCCTCCAGCTCTCCACCCTCCACGGCGACGTCGCGCTGCAGCTGCCGCTGGACCCGGCGGAGGCACCGACGGCCCTGGACGCCGACGAGTACGGCAACGAGCGCCGGAGCCAGGAGCCGGCGCGCTACGGCTGGCTCGGCGCCAAGCAGCGCTCCGCCGAGACCCTGACCGGCCTCACCCTCATGGGCGTCCGCCTCTACAACCCGGCCACCGGCCGCTTCCTCTCCAGCGACCCGGTGTACGGCGGAAGCGCCAACGCCTACGAGTACGGCTACGCGGACCCCGTCAACAAGTTCGACCTCGACGGGAAGTGGGTGCCCCTGGTCGTCTTCGGCGTCCGGGCGGCGATCGCCTGCTACCGGTACTGCAAGAAGACGTACAAGGCCGCCAAGTATGCCTACCGCGGCTACAAATGGGGCAAGTCCATGCGCCGCGGGGCGCACCGCAGGCCCAGGGTGAACGGCCGGTCCGCACGCCAGTGCGCCGCCTACGGCGGCGGTCTCTGGGCGGTCGGCGCCACCGCGGGCTACGCTCTGTGGAAGCGCAGGAACATCAACGGCGACTTCGTCGGCGGCGCGACCCTGATCGGTGCCGGCAGGTATCTCGGGCGTTACGCGCGGCGCGGATGGTGCTGATGCCGCTGCGCCCGGGCGATCACCCGCCTGGTTCGCGGAGTGAGTGAGTGATGAAGGTGAGGGGCCCGGATCTCCGGGCCCCTCATCCGGTGCGCCCCAGCGGCGTTTCCGCGAGGAGGAGTCAAGGAATGGGCGAAGGCACGACAAAAGCGTGGAACATCCGGAACAGGGTGGCGCTGAGCGGAAGTTACGTGTGGGCGGTGTTTCTGGCGAGTGCGGCCGGAGCCATCGCCGACGGCGTGAGCCTGGTGAGGGCGGCCGGTGAACTCCTCACGGAGAGGGGCTTCGGCTGGGCGGTGGCGTTTCTCCTCGTGCTCACCTGGACCCTGCCCGCCATGGGGCCCCGGCTCGTCGAGCCGGAGGAGGTGCTGCGGCCGGTCTCCTGGGCCGCGCGGGCGTGGGCGTTTCTGAGCATCGTGCTGGTGAGCCTCTTCGTGGTCGGGGCATTGGCCGTGCTGTGGAGGGAGGGCCCGCTCGGCGAGAGCCTGGTCGCGGTGGTGCGGTCGATGGTGTCGGGCCCGGCGCTGGGCGTCTTCCTCCTGGTCGCCGCCGTCTACGCGTTCACTTCGCCCGTCGTCTGGCCGACGGGCGAAGGGCTGCGGGGGCTGCTGTTCAAGGGGGGCGGCGGCCGCCGCCGTTGAGCGAGGGCAGCCGCGAAGCCTCCGTGCCCGGCAGAAGGTGAAGATCTCACTACCCCCGCCTGCGCCCTTGTGGTCGGATCGACGCTCACCGATCTGCGCCGTCCGCCGACCAGGCTTCCGCGGCGCGCGATGCAGCGGGGGAGCACAGGGCCGTGACGCGGCGAACGAAACGTGAGACGACCGAGGTCGGCACCGCGGTCACCGGAGTGGTGTACGGCCTGGCCGTCCTGTGCGCGGTGGCCCGGGGACCGTGGGCGCTCCTGTATTTCTCGCCCGCCCTGCTCGGCTCGCTCATCGCGGTGTGGTGCGTCCGCCGGGGAGTCCTCGTCGCCGTGGACGCCCGGGCCGTCGGTGATAATCAAGTATGTGATCAGGATGCTGGTGGTCGACGACCATGACGTGGTGCGGTCGGGTCTGACGGGGCTCCTGGCGGCCGAACTCGGCATGGAGGTGGTCGGCCAGGCGGCGGACGGCCCCGCCGCACTCACCGAGGCGGGGCGGCTGCACCCGGACGTGGCGCTGCTCGACGTCGATCTGCCCGGCCTCGACGGGATAGCCGTCGCCGACCGGCTGGCACGGACCCTGCCCTCCTGCCGCACGCTGATGCTCACCGCGCTCGACCGCCCCGGCCATCTGCGCCGCGCGCTGGCCGCCGGGGCGTCCGGCTACCTGCTCAAGAGCACGCCCGCGGCGCAGATCGCCGACGCCGTCCGGCGGATCGCCGCGGGCGGCCGGGCCATCGACCCCAGGATGCGGGGGGAGGAGCGGGCCACCCCCAGCCCGCTCACCGAGAAGGAGGCCGAGGCCCTGCGGCTCGCCGCCGCCGGTGCGCACTCCCGGGAGATCGCTGCCGACCTCTTCCTCAGCGTGGGCACCGTGCGCAACCGCCTCTCGTCGGCGATCGGCAAGCTCCACGCCCGTACGTTGGTCGACGCCGTGCGGATCGCCACGCACCACGGGTGGCTGTAGGGGCCGGCCCCGCCGCCCCCTCCGCACCCCGTGCGACGCCGAGGTGGCCGGAGCCCGCATGGATGTAGGGCCCCGGTGCCTCAGGGCGGAGAGGCAAGGGGGCCCTACGTCTCAGAGGGACGGCGGGTCGGTCAGGTGCCCGCCGCCCCAAGGGGTGACGGCAGGTCAGACGCCCGCGATGGACTGGATCCAGGAGCGGTACGCGGTGACGTTCGTGTACGCCGTCGTGGTCTGCCGGTCGCTGGTGGAGGCCACGCCGACCTGGATGCCGTTGGCCGTCATCGGGCCGCCGGAGTCGCCGCCGGCGGTGATGCCGTTGCCGCGGCGGGCGCAGATCGCCGAGCCGCCGTACGCGTCACCGCAGCCGCCGGTCACCGTCACGTTGGCGACCTTCAGGTAGCGGGACTGGCAGTTGGCTTCCGAGCCGCACTGCGAGGTGGCGCCCCAGCCCCAGACCTGGACGCTCTGCCCGACGCTCACCGAACCGGGGTTGCCCAGACGGGAGTAGGTCGTCTGCACGGAGCGGTCCAGGCGGACCAGGGAGATGTCCGCGCTGTGGTTGTACGTCTGGACGCCGTTGGCCACCACGCCGCCGCTGTGCTGGTCGAGGCTGCCGATGCGGAACGACAGGCCGCCGCCCGTGACGCAGTGCCGGGCGGTGAGGATCCAGGTCGGCGCGATGATCGTCGCCGAACAGGTCTCTCTGCCGTTGGAGAAGAGGCGAGCGGCCCACGGCGCGCTCTGCGCGTAACCGCCGCCGATGATCTGCGTGGTCGGGGGCGGGGCGTCCTGGAGCGGGGGCTGCGGGGCGGCGGTGGCGGCGGGGCTGAGAAGAGCGAGGACGGTGGCCGCGGCGGCGAGAGCAGCGGGAACTAGCCTTGCTATTCGCATGGTTCCTCATTTCGGGGAGCACGCTGAGGGGCGTGTTTGTGGGGGTTGACGGCCCCAGAGTGTCGAAGAACCATTCGGCCGGGTACTAACGCTTTCCCATAACGCCGCGTTATGGCCCGGCGAACGGTAGGTAGCGCCACGGGGCCGTCCCGACCGCCCTACACGGCGCCCCCGGGACGCCAGATCCACGGCGCCGCGTCCGGCCCGAACCCCACGACGGTGGGTGCCCCGTCCGCCTCCATGTGGAGCGCGGCCCCGTCCAGCGCCACCGGCCCCCGAGAGCGTACGGCGGTGGATCCGGCGGTACGGAGGCGGAGCGCGCCCTCCGCGGTGCGGCCGAGCAGGACCGGGCCCCGGGGGGTGGGTGCCGCGGCCACCGGACCGTAGCCGTCGAAGCGGGGGGCGGGGGTGTCCGCGCCGGTCACGGCGGTGAGCGCGGCCGAGGCGGCGGTCCGGTAGTAGAGGTCGACCGACCCGGCGGGCGTGGAGACGGCGGCCGGTGCGTGGGAGGGGACCGGGGCCTCGGTGAGCTGGGTACGGGCGGTGACGTCCTGGCCCGGGGCGTCCTGGGTCCAGTGGTGCACGGCATGGTGCCCGGCGGCGTACACATGGACGCTCCCGGCCGTGTCCACCACCGCGGTCAGCCCGTCCTGCACCTCGCCGCCGCCCAGGTCACGCCACCCGCTCCAACGCCCGGACCCCGCGTCGCGCACCCGGGTGCTCAGCCCCTTCTCCGCGTTCCGTACGAAGAGGTGGACGCGGCCGTCCGGCGCGGCGACGGCGACCGGCACGCCGATGCGGCGGCCGTGGTCGCTCCCCGTCGCAGGGTTGCCGAGCCCCCGCCACACGCGGAAGGGGCCGTCCGGCGAGCGCTGCTCCAGCACTACGATCTCGCGTTCGTTGTCCGAGCCGTGCCCGCCGAGCGCCGCGAACCGCAGCCCGAACAGCAGCTGCCGTCCGTCCGCCGTCACCGCCGAGCCCAGCACCGGCGCGAGCGGCCCGCCGCCCAGGTCGTCCGGCGCGTCCCAGACCCCGCTGCCGGGCGCGCTCTCACGCCACCGCACGGCGCGCAGCCCCAGCACCCCGTAGGCGGTGAGCCGGCCGTCCGCCCCGGAGGAGAGGGCGGGGCGGGGACCCGGGTAGCGGTGGTGGGTAGAGCGGACCCAGCCCTTCCGGTTGGTCAGGGGCCGGTCACCGCCCACGTTGTAGTCGCCGCAGCCGGACGGGTTGCCGCACTCCCAGTCGGGCGAGCCGCCGTACGGGACGAGGTGGGCGGCCTTCCGCTCCAGCACCTTCGGCGGCAGGTTCTTGGGCCAGTGCCGGTTGTAGTAGCCCCGGAACGAGGAGACCGTGAACCCGGGCACGGGCTCCCCGGCCGCCGTCGCCCGCGCCACCCAGCGGATCAGCGCCGCCCAGGCGAAACAACCGGCCGCGGTGTGGTCGGCGTGGTCGGAGTACCCGCGCTGCTCACTGTCCCGGCGCCGCTGTCCCTCGGTGCTGAACTGGAGGTCCGGGTCGGGGTCCAGGGTGTGCACGAGGGTGGGCCGGTACTGCTCCAGCAGCCCCGTGAGGACGTCGACGAGACCGTCGTACGTATACGAACCGGCCTTGCCCAGTGGGGAGTTGTCGGCCACGACGGTACGCAGCACCAGTCGCCGGTCCTGCCAGAGGCTGGGGAGCCCGGGCCGCCCCCGGCCGGTGTGCATCGCGGTGTTGAGGAAGACCAGCTCGACCCGGCGCACCCCGTCGGCCAGGACGTTGACCTCGGCCCGGTGGCCGCCGTGCAGGGGGAGTGCCGACCTCTCCCAGGGCGTGAAGCGGTCGAGGCCGAGGAGCTCGGCGTAGGCCTGGCGCAGGCCCTGGTGGCGGGAGGAGGAGTACGCGGCCCGGTCGGGGGCCGGTCGGGGCGCGCCGGGGATCTTGTTGACGCCGTCCGCCTCGCCCGCGGTCAGATACACGCAGACCAGCGGGGTCCCGGCGTCCAGGGCCTGCCGGGTGTCGGGGTTCATGAAGTACAGGTCGTCGTCCGGGTGGGCCAGCAACTGCATGATCCGCGCCCGCCGGGTGGACGCTATGGCCAGCCCCGGTGCCGGATCCGGCACCGGCCCCCGGCGCCGCGGAGCCGGTACGGCGCATCCGGTGAGCGCGGCGGTCGCGGTGGCCGTCAGGAGGAGCGTGCGCCGGGGCACCCGTATTCGGGACAGGACAGATCGATCCACCACGCCACGCACCCCGTCCGCTCCCGCTTCCCCCGCAGCGGGCGAACGGCCGCCCTGTCCTGCGCACTCCCTGGCTCTCTGCGCAGGTCAGCGGCTTGTCGGCGGTGCCTGCGGGGGGATAGACGGGGATCGCGGCACCGAGGTTGCCCGGTCAGGGTGTGGGGTTGCGCACCAGGAACACGTCGACGGCGTCCTCCCGCTCCACCGCGAACCCGTGCCGCTCGTACAGCCGCCGGGCGGCGCTCCCCTGGAGTACGTTCAGCCTTACCAGCACCCGCTCGGCGTCCGCCCGGGCCAGGAGTCCGCGCAGGACGGCCGAGCCGACGCCGTGCCCCTGGAGGGCGGGGGAGAGGAGGAAGTTCTCCAGCCACCAGCAGCCCTCCGCCGGTCGCAGCGTCACGCACCCCGCGAAGCCGCCGCCGGCCTCGACGACCGTGGTGTGCTCGGGGGCGTACGCGTCCCGCAGCCGCTGCCGCACCCGGTGCTCGTCGTACCGCCCCAGCCGCTCCAGGTCGGGGCGCATGACGACCGCCCGGAGCCCGGCGATGGCCTCGACGTCCTCGGGAAGGGCGGGGCGCAGAGTCCAGTGGGGCGGGGTGCTGGTCGGCGGCATGGCCGGATCCTGCCAGGAGGCCGGACCCCGCCGGATGCGCGCCTGCGTTTGAGCACTCGCTCGCCCGGGGTAGGATTCCCGACTCGATTGGCCAGGCCCGCGCCCCGTATGGCACACTGACCAGGTTGCTCGGTTGAGTGTCAATGCTGCGCGCCTCCCGCCGGGAGGACCGGAAGCGAGTCCCACAGTACTCGTCGGCCCTGTATGGGCCGGACGTACGGGAATCTTCCGGGAAGCAATGCAGGGCGCCGGCCAGGCACCCGGTGGGTGTTCCGCCCCCGGTTCCGCGGTCTTGGGTCCGCACCCCCTTGGTTGGGATCTCCTTCGGGAGATCTTCGTAGAGGGGATGCGACACGCCCGACCGCGTGGGTCGGAGGAGGAGTCCAGAGAACCCCCGGGTTCCAGAGCGTTACGAGAGACAGGACTACTAGTAGCCATGGCGGGACAGAAGATCCGCATCCGGCTCAAGGCCTACGACCACGAGGTCATCGACTCCTCGGCGAAGAAGATCGTCGAGACGGTGACCCGCACTGGTGCGTCGGTCGCGGGCCCGGTGCCGCTGCCCACTGAGAAGAACGTGTACTGCGTCATCAAGTCGCCGCACAAGTACAAGGACTCTCGCGAGCACTTCGAGATGCGCACGCACAAGCGCCTCATCGACATCCTCGACCCCACGCCGAAGACGGTTGACTCGCTGATGCGCCTCGACCTCCCGGCGGGCGTCGACATCGAGATCAAGCTCTGAGGGGACGGGCCGAGATGAGCAAGAACATCAAGGGCGTCCTGGGCGAGAAGCTCGGCATGACCCAGGTCTGGGACGAGAACAACCGGGTTGTCCCGGTGACCGTCGTCAAGGCCGGTCCGTGCGTCGTGACGCAGGTTCGCACCAACGACAGCGACGGCTACGAAGCGGTGCAGATCGCCTTCGGCGAGATCGACCCGCGCAAGGTGAACAAGCCCCTCAAGGGTCACTTCGCCAAGGCCGACGTCACCCCGCGCCGCCACCTGGTGGAGCTCCGCACCCCTGACGCCAGCGAGTACACGCTGGGCCAGGAGGTCACTGCCGAGGTGTTCGAGTCCGGCGTCAAGGTCGACGTCACGGGCAAGAGCAAGGGCAAGGGCTTCGCCGGTGTCATGAAGCGTCACAACTTCAAGGGCCTCGGCGCCGGGCACGGCACCCAGCGCAAGCACCGTTCCCCCGGTTCCATCGGTGGCTGCGCCACCCCTGGGCGTGTCTTCAAGGGCATGCGCATGGCGGGCCGTATGGGTAACGAGCGCGTCACCACCCAGAACCTGACCATCCACGCGGTTGACGCGGAGAAGGGTCTGCTCCTCATCAAGGGCGCGGTCCCCGGTCCGAACGGCGGCCTCGTCCTGGTCCGTACCGCGGCCAAGGGGGCTTGAGGTAATGAGCACCATTGACATCCTTTCGCCGGCAGGCGACAAGGCCGGTACCGTCGACCTCCCCGCGGAGATCTTCGACGCCAAGACCAGCGTTCCGCTGATCCACCAGGTCGTTGTCGCTCAGCTGGCGGCTGCCCGTCAGGGCACGCACAAGACCAAGCGCCGCGGCGAAGTCCGCGGTGGTGGCAAGAAGCCTTACCGCCAGAAGGGCACCGGCCGCGCCCGCCAAGGTTCGACCCGCGCCCCGCAGTTCGCCGGCGGTGGCGTCGTCCACGGCCCGCAGCCGCGTGACTACTCGCAGCGGACCCCGAAGAAGATGAAGGCCGCCGCCCTGCGCGGTGCCCTCTCGGACCGGGCCCGTCACTCCCGTATCCACGTCGTCACCGGCGTGGTCGAGGGTGCAGCCTCCACGAAGGCCGCCAAGACGCTGCTCGGCAAGATCTCGGAGCGCCAGAACCTGCTCCTGGTCGTCGACCGCGCCGACGAGGCCGCGTGGCTGTCCGCGCGCAACCTGCCCCAGGTGCACATCCTGGAGCCGGGCCAGCTCAACACGTACGACGTGATCGTCTCTGACGACGTGGTCTTCACCCAGGCCGCTTTCGAGTCCTTCGTGTCTGGCCCCCAGACCGCTGAGACCGAAGGGAGCGACGCCTGATGAGCGAGGCGACCGTTACCAGCAAGACGTACTCGGACCCGCGTGACGTTCTCGTCAAGCCCGTGGTCTCCGAGAAGAGCTACGCGCTGCTCGACGAGAACAAGTACACGTTCATCGTCGCGCCCGGCTCCAACAAGACCCAGATCAAGCAGGCCGTGGAAGCGGTCTTCTCGGTCAAGGTCACCGGGGTCAACACGATCAACCGGCAGGGTAAGCGCAAGCGCACCAAGACCGGCTTCGGCAAGCGCTCCGACACGAAGCGCGCCATCGTGACCCTCGCCGAGGGCGACCGTATCGACATCTTCGGCGGCCCGACCTCCTGACGGAGGTCGAGACGTCCAGGATCCGGAATTCTTCCGAGGACTGAGAGACAATGGGTATCCGCAAGTACAAGCCGACGACCCCGGGCCGTCGTGGCTCCAGCGTCGCCGACTTTGTCGAGATCACGCGGTCCACGCCGGAGAAGTCGCTGGTCCGCCCTCTGCACAGCAAGGGCGGCCGTAACAACGCCGGTCGTGTGACCGTTCGCCACCAGGGCGGTGGCCACAAGCGCGCCTACCGAGTGATCGACTTCCGTCGTCACGACAAGGACGGCGTGCCGGCCAAGGTCGCGCACATCGAGTACGACCCGAACCGCACCGCGCGCATCGCGCTGCTGCACTACGCGGACGGCGAGAAGCGTTACATCGTCGCTCCCCGTGGCCTGTCGCAGGGTGACCGCGTCGAGAACGGTCCGGGCGCCGACATCAAGCCGGGCAACAACCTGGCGCTGCGCAACATCCCGGTCGGTACGACCATCCACGCCATCGAGCTGCGGCCCGGCGGCGGCGCGAAGTTCGCCCGTTCCGCGGGTGCCTCCGTGCAGCTGCTGGCGAAGGAGGGCACCATGGCCCACCTTCGTATGCCGTCGGGTGAGATCCGCCTGGTCGACGCCCGCTGCCGCGCCACGATCGGTGAGGTCGGCAACGCCGAGCAGTCGAACATCAACTGGGGCAAGGCCGGCCGTATGCGCTGGAAGGGCGTACGCCCGACCGTCCGCGGTGTCGCGATGAACCCGGTTGACCACCCGCACGGTGGTGGTGAAGGCAAGACCTCCGGTGGTCGTCACCCGGTCTCGCCGTGGGGTCAGAAGGAGGGTCGTACTCGTTCTCCCAAGAAGGCGAGCAACAAGTACATCGTCCGCCGCCGCAAGACGAACAAGAAGCGCTAGGAGCGGGTTTAGATGCCGCGCAGTCTCAAGAAGGGGCCCTTCGTCGACGGCCACCTCATCAAGAAGGTGGACGTACAGAACGAGGCAGGCACCAAGAACGTCATCAAGACCTGGTCCCGTCGCTCGATGATCGTCCCGGCCATGCTGGGTCACACCATCGCGGTGCACAACGGCAAGATCCACGTCCCGGTGTTCGTCACCGAGTCGATGGTCGGCCACAAGCTCGGCGAGTTCTCGCCGACTCGCACCTTCCGCGGCCACGTCAAGGACGACCGGAAGTCGAAGCGCCGCTAGCGCGGGGTGGAAACGACTATGACTTACACCGAAGGGACAACCATGGAAGCCAGGGCCCAGGCGCGGTACATCCGCGTCACGCCCATGAAGGCCCGCCGAGTGGTGGACCTCATCCGTGGCATGGATGCCACGGAGGCTCAGGCGGTCCTGCGTTTCGCCCCGCAGGCCGCGAGCGTGCCGGTTGGCAAGGTGCTGGACAGCGCCATTGCCAACGCTGCACACAACTACGACCACACCGACGCCTCTTCGCTGGTCATCAGCGAGGCGTACGTGGACGAGGGCCCGACCCTGAAGCGGTTCCGTCCGCGTGCTCAGGGCCGTGCCTACCGGATCCGTAAGCGGACCAGCCACATCACCGTGGTCGTCAGCAGCAAGGAAGGAACCCGGTAATGGGCCAGAAGGTAAACCCGCACGGGTTCCGGCTCGGCATCACCACGGACTTCAAGTCCCGCTGGTACGCCGACAAGCTGTACAAGGACTACGTCAAGGAAGACGTCGCCATTCGTCGCATGATGACGAAGGGCATGGAGCGGGCCGGCATCTCGAAGGTCGAGATCGAGCGCACCCGCGACCGCGTCCGCGTCGACATCCACACCGCCCGTCCGGGCATCGTCATCGGTCGCCGTGGCGCCGAGGCCGATCGCATCCGCGGCGAGCTGGAGAAGCTGACCGGCAAGCAGGTCCAGCTGAACATCCTCGAGGTCAAGAACCCCGAGGTGGACGCTCAGCTGGTGGCCCAGGCCGTCGCCGAGCAGCTCTCCTCCCGCGTCTCCTTCCGTCGTGCGATGCGCAAGAGCATGCAGAGCTCGATGAAGGCCGGCGCCAAGGGCATCAAGATCCAGTGCGGCGGTCGCCTCGGCGGCGCCGAGATGTCCCGCTCGGAGTTCTACCGCGAGGGCCGCGTGCCCCTGCACACGCTCCGGGCCAACGTCGACTACGGCTTCTTCGAGGCCAAGACGACCTTCGGCCGCATCGGCGTGAAGGTCTGGATCTACAAGGGCGACGTCAAGAACATCGCCGAGGTTCGCGCCGAGAACGCCGCGGCCCGCGCCGGCAACCGTCCGGCTCGTGGCGGCACCGACCGCCCGGCCGGCCGTGGTGGCGGCCGTGGTGGCGAGCGTGGCGGTCGCGGCCGTAAGCCGCAGCAGTCGCCGGCAGCCGAGGCCCCCAAGGCCGACGCCCCCGCCGCCGCTGCTCCGGCTGCTGAGAGCACCGGAACGGAGGCCTGACCGAAATGCTGATCCCCCGTAGGGTCAAGCACCGCAAGCAGCACCACCCGAAGCGCAGCGGTATGTCCAAGGGTGGCACGCAGGTTGCGTTCGGCGAGTACGGCATCCAGGCGCTGACCCCGGCGTACGTGACGAACCGTCAGATCGAGTCCGCTCGTATCGCGATGACCCGTCACATCAAGCGTGGCGGCAAGGTCTGGATCAACATCTACCCGGACCGTCCCCTGACGAAGAAGCCTGCCGAGACCCGCATGGGTTCCGGTAAGGGTTCTCCCGAGTGGTGGATCGCGAACGTCAAGCCGGGTCGGGTGATGTTCGAGCTGTCCTACCCGAACGAGAAGATTGCTCGTGAGGCGCTCACCCGCGCTGCTCACAAGCTTCCGATGAAGTGCCGGATCGTTCGGCGCGAGGCAGGTGAGTCGTGATGTCGGCCGGTACCAAGGCGTCCGAGCTGCGCGAGCTGGGCGACGAGGAGCTCCTCAACAAGCTCCGCGAAGCCAAGGAAGAGCTGTTCAACCTCCGCTTTCAGGCGGCGACGGGCCAGCTCGAGAACCACGGCCGGCTCAAGTCCGTCCGTAAGGACATCGCCCGGATCTACACCCTGATGCGCGAGCGCGAGCTCGGCATCGAGACGGTGGAGAGCGTCTGATGAGCGAGAAGACTGTGACTGAGACCAGCAAGATCGACCGTGGCTTCCGCAAGACCCGTGAGGGTCTCGTCGTCAGCGACAAGATGGACAAGACCGTCGTCGTCGCTGTCGAGGACCGCGTCAAGCACGCGCTGTACGGCAAGGTCATCCGCCGTACGAACAAGCTCAAGGCCCACGACGAGCAGAACTCTGCGGGCGTCGGCGACCGCGTCATCATCATGGAGACGCGTCCGCTGTCGGCCTCGAAGCGCTGGCGCATCGTCGAGATCCTCGAGAAGGCCAAGTAATTCCTGAGGGGCATTCCCCTCAGGTCAGTTCCGCCAGGCTCGGTGAGGTGCCTCCCCGGTAACGGAGAGGCACCCGCCGGGAACCGGCAGACGATCAGGAGATAGACGTGATCCAGCAGGAGTCGCGACTGCGCGTCGCCGACAACACGGGTGCGAAGGAAATTCTCACCATTCGTGTTCTCGGTGGCTCGGGTCGCCGCTACGCGGGTATCGGTGACGTCATCGTCGCCACCGTCAAGGACGCGATCCCCGGTGGCAACGTGAAGAAGGGTGACGTCGTCAAGGCCGTCATCGTTCGCACCGTCAAGGAGCGTCGTCGTCAGGATGGCTCGTACATCCGCTTCGACGAGAACGCCGCCGTCATTCTGAAGAACGACGGCGACCCCCGCGGCACCCGTATCTTCGGCCCGGTGGGCCGAGAGCTGCGCGAGAAGAAGTTCATGAAGATCATCTCGCTCGCGCCGGAGGTGCTGTAAGCATGAAGATCAAGAAGGGCGACCTGGTTCAGGTCATCACCGGTAAGGACAAGGGCAAGCAGGGCAAGGTCATCGTGGCCTACCCCGCTCAGGACCGCGTCCTCGTCGAGGGTGTCAACCGGGTCAAGAAGCACACCAAGGCCGGTCAGACGGCTCGCGGTTCGCAGACGGGTGGCATTGTCACCACCGAGGCCCCGATTCACGTCAGCAATGTTCAGCTGGTCGTGGAGAAGGACGGCAACAAGGTTGTCACCCGCGTCGGCTACCGCTTTGACGACGAGGGCAACAAGATCCGCGTTGCCAAGCGGACCGGTGAGGACATCTGATGACTGCCACCACTGCGCCGCGTCTCAAGACGCGCTACCGCGAGGAAATCGCCGGCAAGCTGCGTGAGGAGTTCTCGTACGAGAACGTCATGCAGGTTCCCGGTCTGGTCAAGATCGTGGTCAACATGGGTGTGGGCGACGCCGCCCGCGACTCCAAGCTGATCGACGGTGCCGTCAAGGACCTCACCACGATCACCGGTCAGAAGCCGGCCGTCACCAAGGCCCGCAAGTCCATCGCGCAGTTCAAGCTGCGCGAGGGCCAGCCGATCGGCTGCCACGTCACCCTCCGTGGTGACCGGATGTGGGAGTTCCTGGACCGTACGCTGTCGCTCGCGCTGCCGCGTATCCGTGACTTCCGTGGCCTGTCGCCGAAGCAGTTCGACGGCCGTGGCAACTACACCTTCGGTCTCACGGAGCAGGTCATGTTCCACGAGATCGACCAGGACAAGATCGACCGGGTCCGGGGCATGGACATCACCGTGGTCACCACGGCGACCAACGACGACGAGGGTCGTGCCCTCCTTCGTCACCTCGGCTTCCCGTTCAAGGAGAACTGACCGTGGCGAAGAAGGCTCTGATCGCTAAGGCCGCCCGTAAGCCGAAGTTCGGCGTTCGCGGGTACACCCGCTGCCAGCGCTGCGGCCGGCCCCACTCCGTCTACCGCAAGTTCGGCCTGTGCCGCGTGTGCCTTCGTGAGATGGCTCACCGTGGCGAGCTGCCGGGCGTGACCAAGAGCTCCTGGTAACTCTCCTCCGCCCTAGGGCGAAGGGAAGTTCTGGAGACTCTCGGTAAGCATCTGGGTCGGCAGGTGCCCCTCCTTTCATGCCGTAGGCTTGAAGGGTTGGGCGCCTGCCGCCCAAGACCGACTTACTACGCCGTAGGTCCCCGCACCGCACCCGTCCCGCCACTGAGTGGGGAGAGGGATGGCGCATACAGGAAACCCCGGCGAGAGAGGCCGAAGGCCAACTCATGACCATGACTGATCCCATCGCAGACATGCTCACGCGTCTGCGTAACGCGAACTCGGCATATCACGACGATGTCTCGATGCCGCACAGCAAGATCAAGTCGCACATCGCGGAGATCCTCCAGCAGGAGGGCTTCATCACCGGCTGGAAGGTCGAGGACGCCGAGGTCGGCAAGAACCTCGTCCTCGAGCTGAAGTTCGGCCCGAACCGCGAGCGCTCGATCGCCGGCATCAAGCGGATTTCGAAGCCGGGTCTGCGTGTATACGCAAAGTCCACCAACCTGCCGAAGGTCCTCGGCGGTCTGGGCGTGGCGATCATCTCCACGTCCCACGGCCTCCTGACCGGCCAGCAGGCAGGCAAGAAGGGCGTAGGTGGGGAAGTCCTCGCCTACGTCTGGTAGTCGGGAAAGGAAGGAAAGCTCATGTCGCGAATCGGCAAGCTCCCCATCCAGGTTCCCGCCGGTGTGGACGTCACCATCGATGGCCGTACGGTCGCGGTGAAGGGCCCCAAGGGTTCCCTCTCGCACACCGTCGCCGCGCCGATCGAGGTCTCCAAGGGTGAGGACGGCGTGCTCAACGTCTCCCGCCCGAACGACGAGCGTCAGAACAAGGCCCTCCACGGCCTGTCCCGCACGCTGGTGGCGAACATGATCACCGGTGTGACCACGGGTTACAGCAAGGCGCTCGAGATCAGCGGTGTCGGTTACCGCGTCCAGGCGAAGGGCTCCAACCTGGAGTTCGCCCTGGGCTACAGCCACCCGATCCTCATCGAGGCTCCGGAAGGCATCACCTTCAAGGTCGAGTCGCCCACGAAGCTCAGCGTCGAGGGCATCGACAAGCAGAAGGTCGGCGAGGTAGCCGCCAACATCCGCAAGCTGCGGAAGCCCGACCCGTACAAGGCCAAGGGCGTCAAGTACGCGGGCGAGGTCATCCGCCGCAAGGTCGGAAAGGCTGGTAAGTAGCCATGGCATACGGTGTGAAGATCGCCAAGGGCGACGCGTACAAGCGTGCCGCTCTCAAGCGCCGCCACATCCGCGTCCGCAAGCACATCTCCGGTTCGCCGGAGCGTCCCCGCTTGGTCGTGACGCGTTCCAACCGCCACATCGTGGCCCAGGTCATCGACGACATCGCGGGCCACACGCTCGCGTCGGCGTCGACCCTGGACACCTCGATCCGTGGTGGCGAGGGTGACAAGAGCGCTCAGGCCCAGCAGGTCGGCGCCCTGGTCGCCGAGCGCGCCAAGGCCGCAGGCGTCGAGGCCGTCGTGTTTGACCGCGGTGGTAACCAGTACGCCGGGCGGATTGCCGCTCTGGCTGACGCCGCCCGTGAAGCCGGGCTGAAGTTCTAAGCCCCGGTTCCTACGCACAGCGGACGTAACAGAGAGAGGTAAATCCAATGGCTGGACCCCAGCGCCGCGGAAGCGGTGCCGGTGGCGGCGAGCGGCGGGACCGGAAGGGCCGTGACGGTGGCGCCAGCGCCGCCGAGAAGACCGCGTACGTCGAGCGCGTCGTCGCGATCAACCGCGTCGCCAAGGTTGTGAAGGGTGGTCGTCGCTTCAGCTTCACCGCGCTGGTCGTGGTGGGCGATGGTGACGGCACCGTCGGTGTCGGATACGGCAAGGCCAAGGAAGTTCCCGCGGCCATCGCCAAGGGTGTCGAAGAGGCCAAGAAGAACTTCTTCAAGGTCCCCCGCATCCAGGGCACCATCCCTCACCCGATCACGGGCGAGAAGGCTGCGGGCGTCGTCCTGCTCAAGCCGGCATCCCCCGGTACCGGTGTTATCGCCGGTGGCCCGGTGCGTGCCGTGCTCGAGTGCGCCGGCGTTCACGACATCCTGTCGAAGTCGCTTGGCTCGTCCAACGCGATCAACATCGTGCATGCGACCGTGGCGGCCCTCCAGGGCCTGCAGCGTCCCGAGGAGATCGCGGCTCGCCGTGGTCTGCCCCTCGAGGACGTCGCCCCCGCGGCTCTGCTGCGTGCACGTGCGGGAGCGGGTGCGTAATGGCTCGCCTCAAGATCACGCAGACGAAGTCGTACATCGGCAGCAAGCAGAACCACCGCGACACCCTGCGTTCGCTCGGGCTCAAGCGCCTGAACGACTCGGTTGTCAAGGAGGACCGCCCCGAGTTCCGCGGAATGGCCAACACCGTCCGCCACCTCGTGACGGTTGAGGAGGTTGACTGACATGGCGGAGAACAGCCCGCTGAAGGCCCACAACCTCCGGCCTGCCCCGGGCGCCAAGACCGCCAAGACCCGTGTGGGTCGTGGTGAGGCGTCCAAGGGTAAGACCGCAGGCCGTGGTACCAAGGGTACGAAGGCTCGTTACCAGGTTCCGGAGCGCTTCGAGGGTGGCCAGATGCCCCTCCACATGCGTCTCCCGAAGCTCAAGGGCTTCAAGAACCCGTTCCGCACGGAGTACCAGGTCGTGAACCTGGACAAGCTCGCGACGCTCTACCCCGAGGGTGGAGAGGTCACGGTGGCCGACCTGGTCGCCAAGGGCGCTGTGCGCAACAACCACCTCGTCAAGGTCCTCGGACAGGGCGAGATCTCCGTGGCGCTGCAGGTTTCGGTTGACGCCGTCTCCGGCTCCGCCAAGGAGAAGATCACCGCCGCCGGCGGTACGGTCACCGAGCTCGTCTGAGCCGCGGGACAGAACTGGGCCTGGCCGGCCGCCTCTTCGGAGGTGGTCGGCCAGGCTTCTTCTTGTTTGTGGCGCTGTACGGGAACCGTAAAGGCTCGGGAAAGGTTGAACGGGTGTCCACCGCACCGGCGGTGGGGGAGCCGAGGGGCTTTCACGTCCCAAATGGTGTGGCTTGGCCGGTCTTTCACGGCGTGGGCCGGGGAGCGGGCGTTGCACCGGTGTGCAGTGCGTGTTTCCTGCTCAGTCCCGGGCCGGGTAGGGTGGCGCCGTTAATCTTTTGTGGCCTCCTTACGATGTAGGGCTGCCCTGTATCCGAACCCATCCAGACCCATCCAGACCCGTCGCCTCTGACGCATAGCGCGGGGGTCGCAGGAGGCACCGTGTTCACCGCGTTCGCCCGAGCGTTCAAGACGCCCGACCTGCGCAAGAAGCTGCTCTTCACGCTCGGCATCATCGTGATCTACCGGCTCGGGGCCCATGTCCCGGCACCCGGAGTCGACTACGCGAAGGTGCAGCAGTGCATCGACCAGTCCGATTCGGGTGGTCTGCTCGGTCTGATGCAGATGTTCAGCGGTGGCGCCCTGCTGCAGATCACCATCTTCGCGCTCGGCATCATGCCGTACATCACGGCCAGCATCATTCTCCAGCTGCTGACCGTGGTGATCCCGCGGCTGGAAGCCCTGAAGAAGGAGGGGCAGTCCGGCACGGCCAAGATCACGCAGTACACGCGTTATCTGACCGTCGCGCTCGCCATCCTCCAGGGCACCGGCCTCGTCGCCACCGCCCGGAGCGGGGCGCTGTTCCAGAACTGCACCGTGGGTGACCAGATCGTCGCCGACAAGTCGATCTTCACGACCCTGGTGATGGTCATCACCATGACCGCCGGTACGGCCGCCGTCATGTGGCTCGGCGAGCTCATCACCGACAAGGGCATCGGCAACGGCATGTCGATCCTCATGTTCATCTCGATCGCAGCCACGTTCCCCGGCGCCCTGTGGGCCATCAAGGAGAGCGGCAAGCTGGCCGACGGCTGGATCGAGTTCGGCACGGTCATCCTCATCGGCTTCGTGATGGTCGCCCTCGTCGTCTTCGTCGAGCAGGCGCAGCGCCGCATCCCGGTGCAGTACGCGAAGCGCATGATCGGACGCCGTTCCTACGGCGGTACGTCCACGTACATCCCGCTCAAGGTGAACCAGGCGGGTGTGATTCCCGTCATCTTCGCCTCCTCGCTGCTCTTCATCCCGTCCCTGATCGTCCAGTTCTCCGGATCCACCGCAGGCTGGGCCACCTGGATCCAGGACCACTTCGTGACGGGTGACCACCCGTACTACATCGCGGTGTACTTCGTACTCATCGTGTTCTTCGCCTTCTTCTACGTCGCCATTTCGTTCAACCCCGACGAAGTCGCCGACAACATGAAGAAGTATGGTGGCTTCATCCCGGGCATCCGGGCAGGTCGACCTACTGCCGAGTACCTGAGCTACGTGCTCAACAGGATCACTTGGCCGGGCTCGCTGTACCTGGGCCTGATCGCTCTTGTGCCGACGATGGCGTTGGCAGGCTTCGGCGGTGCGAACCAGAACTTCCCCTTCGGCGGGACGAGCATCCTCATCATCGTGGGTGTGGGTCTGGAAACCGTGAAGCAGATCGAGAGTCAGCTCCAGCAGCGCAATTACGAAGGGTTCCTCCGCTGATGCGAATCGTCCTCGTCGGGCCTCCGGGTGCCGGCAAGGGAACGCAGGCTGCGTACCTTGCCGAGAACCTGTCGATTCCGCACATCTCCACGGGTGATCTCTTCCGCGCCAACATGAGCCAGGGCACCGACCTTGGCAAGCAGGCCCGCGCCTACATCGACGCGGGACAGCTGGTGCCGGACGAAGTCACCATCGGGATGGCCAAGGACCGCATGGCCCAGTCGGACGCCGTGAGCGGCTTCCTGCTGGACGGCTTCCCGCGGAACGTGGGCCAGGCCGAAGCCCTTGACGTGATGCTCAAGGACGAGGGCGTGAAGCTGGACGCGGTTCTCGATCTCGAGGTCCCCGAGGACGAGGTCGTGAAGCGGATCGCGGGTCGCCGTGTCTGCCGCAGGGACAGTGCGCACGTGTTCCACCTCTCGTACAGCCCGCCGACGGCCGAGGGCGTCTGCGACGTCTGCGGCGGCGAGCTGTACCAGCGGCACGACGACAGCGAAGAGACGGTCCGTACCCGGCTTGAGGTCTACCACACGCAGACCGAGCCGATCATCGACTACTACCGGGCCCAGGGCCTGGTGGTGACCATCTCGGCGCTCGGCGAGGTCGCGGACGTGACCGCGCGTGCCATGGAGGCGCTGAAGCAGTCCGACGAGGGCTGAGCCCCACCCCGTACCACCGCTGTGCAGTCGGCCGCGGCGCCCCAGGGCGCCGCGGCCGACTGTTTGCGCCCGTATCGTTGAGGGGACCGCAGCGGGCCCGTCACCCGTCACCCGTAGATGCAGAGAGGCGCCGACCAATGGTGCAGATCAAGACCCCCGAGCAGATCGCGAAGATGCGCGAGGCGGGGCTGGTGGTCGCTGCCATTCACGCGGCCACCCGTGAGGCGGCCGTACCCGGCGCCACCACGAAGGACCTGGACCAGGTCGCCCGCAAGGTGATCGCCGACCACGGGGCGAAGTCGAACTTCCTCGGGTACGGCGGGTTCCCCGCGACCATCTGCACCTCGGTCAACGAGGTCGTCGTCCACGGCATCCCGGACGAGAAGACGGTCCTCAAGGACGGCGACATCATCTCGATCGACGCCGGCGCCATCGTGGACGGCTGGCACGGCGACGCCGCGTACACCGCCTTCGTGGGCACCGGTCACTCTCCGGAGCTGGTCGAGCTGTCCCGGGTGACGGAGGAGTCGATGTGGGCCGGGATCGCCGCGATGAAGGTGAACAACCGCCTCGTCGACATCTCCAAGGCGATCGAGTCCTACATCCGCCGCCAGCCCCGCCCGGCCACCGGCAAGTACGGGATCATCGAGGACTTCGGCGGCCACGGCATCGGCACCGAGATGCACATGGACCCGCACCTGCTGAACTACGTCTCCCGTAAGCGCGGCAAGGGCATCAAGCTGGTCCCGGGCGTCTGCCTGGCGATCGAGCCCATGGTCTCGCTCGGCACGGCCCGTACGGAGACCCTCGCCGACGACTGGACGGTCATCACGACGGACGGCACCTGGTCCTCGCACTGGGAGCACTCCATCGCCCTGACGGAGCAGGGGCCGCTGGTCCTGACCGCTCCGGACTGCGGCAGGGCGAAGCTCGCGGAGTACGGGATCGAAGCGGCACCGGACCCCCTGGCCTGACGCACGGCGCCGGGCCTCCCGCCCGATGCAACCCCTCCGGCAGGTCTAAGGATCACCGGCAGTGGGCAAACTTGACGGATTCGTCTTTTGGAGTCCGCTGACGTAGACTAACTCGTCGGCTCTGGTGCATCCGTGTGTCCGCACGTAAGGCATGGGATCGCGAGAGCCGATCAAGGTAGCCGATTCGAAAGGCGAAGCGTGGCCAAGAAGCAAGGTGCCATCGAGATTGAGGGCACCGTGATCGAGTCCCTCCCGAACGCAATGTTCAAGGTGGAGCTCCAGAACGGTCACAAGGTCCTGGCGCACATCAGCGGCAAGATGCGGATGCACTACATTCGCATCCTCCCGGATGACCGGGTCGTGGTGGAGCTCTCTCCGTACGACCTGACACGTGGCCGGATCGTCTACCGCTACAAGTAGATCTTGCCCGCACCCCGTTTCGGCGCGGTGATGGCACTGACCCGGAGAACCTGACATCCCATGAAGGTCAAGCCGAGCGTCAAGAAGATCTGCGACAAGTGCAAGGTGATCCGCCGTCACGGTCGGGTCATGGTCATCTGCGACAACCTGCGCCACAAGCAGCGCCAGGGCTGACGCACGACCGCCTGCATCTCGCAGTTCTTCGCGCGACGCACGTAAGCACGTACATACGCAGAGCCCGTCCAAGCCACGGCTGACGACACCTCCGGCGGGGGCCGGAGACCCGGACGTACCACCCTTCCCAGCGAGGGGTCGGCGGTCGGGAGTGGTACTGCGGAAGACCCCCGACATAACAACTGGAGCCATTGAATGGCACGCGTTTCAGGTGTTGACATCCCGCGCGAAAAGCGCGTGGAGGTTGCCCTCACCTACGTCTTCGGTATCGGGCGCACCCGGTCCAAGGAGATCCTCGCCAGCACCGGCGTGAACCCCAACAGCCGCGTTCGTGACCTGGCCGAAGAGGACCTGGTCAAGATCCGCGAGTACGTGGACGCCAACCTCCGCACCGAAGGTGACCTCCGCCGTGAGGTCCAGGGCGACATCCGCCGCAAGATCGAGATCGGCTGCTACCAGGGCATTCGTCACCGCCGTGGTCTGCCGGTGCACGGTCAGCGCACCAGCACGAACGCGCGTACCCGCAAGGGCCCGCGTCGCGCCATCGCCGGTAAGAAGAAGCCGGGCAAGAAGTAGTCCTCAGCGGACGCACTGCGTCATCCGGTTCCGGAGCGTCGCAGCAACCAGCGGTCTTCGCTGTAGGACCGATCACCTCCCCTCTCCATCTGGAGTCAAGACATGCCCCCCAAGGGTCGTCAGGGCGCAGCCAAGAAGGTGCGTCGCAAGGAAAAGAAGAACGTCGCTCATGGCCACGCGCACATCAAGAGCACGTTCAACAACACCATCGTCTCGATCACGGATCCCTCGGGCAACGTGATCTCCTGGGCCTCCGCCGGCCACGTCGGCTTCAAGGGCTCGCGCAAGTCCACTCCCTTCGCCGCGCAGATGGCCGCCGAGTCGGCCGCCCGCCGCGCGCAGGAGCACGGCATGCGCAAGGTCGACGTCTTCGTCAAGGGTCCCGGCTCCGGCCGTGAGACCGCGATCCGCTCCCTCCAGGCCACCGGCCTCGAGGTCGGTTCGATCCAGGACGTCACCCCGACGCCGCACAACGGCTGCCGTCCGCCGAAGCGTCGCCGCGTCTGATCCGTCGCGGCCGGTGACGGCCGTGCGTCAGTAGCGTCCGGGTCCGGGCGGTACGCCTCATTCGGGGCGTACCGCCCGTACCCTTGTTGCATCTGTCGGGCATCAAATAGTGGGTGCCCACGACTGAAGGACTCTCCCCATGCTTATCGCTCAGCGTCCGTCGCTGACCGAAGAGGTCGTCGACGAATTCCGCTCCCGGTTCGTGATCGAGCCGCTGGAGCCGGGCTTCGGCTACACCCTCGGCAACTCCCTGCGCCGTACCCTCCTCTCCTCGATCCCCGGTGCCGCTGTCACCAGCATCCGGATCGACGGGGTCCTGCACGAGTTCACCACCGTGCCGGGCGTCAAGGAGGACGTCACCGACCTCATCCTCAACATCAAGCAGCTGGTCGTCTCCTCGGAGCACGACGAGCCCGTCGTGATGTACCTGCGCAAGCAGGGCCCGGGTCTGGTCACCGCCGCCGACATCGCGCCCCCGGCCGGTGTCGAGGTGCACAACCCCGACCTCGTTCTCGCCACGCTCAACGGCAAGGGCAAGCTGGAGATGGAGCTGACCGTCGAGCGCGGTCGCGGCTACGTCTCCGCCGTCCAGAACAAGCAGGTCGGCCAGGAGATCGGCCGGATCCCGGTCGACTCCATCTACTCGCCGGTGCTCAAGGTCACGTACAAGGTCGAGGCGACCCGTGTCGAGCAGCGCACCGACTTCGACAAGCTGATCGTCGACGTCGAGACCAAGCAGGCCATGCGTCCCCGTGACGCCATGGCGTCGGCCGGTAAGACCCTGGTCGAGCTGTTCGGCCTGGCGCGCGAGCTCAACATCGACGCCGAGGGCATCGACATGGGCCCGTCCCCGACGGACGCCGCTCTCGCCGCCGATCTGGCTCTGCCGATCGAGGAGCTGGAGCTCACGGTCCGTTCGTACAACTGCCTCAAGCGCGAGGGCATCCACTCCGTGGGTGAGCTCGTGGCCCGTTCCGAGGCGGACCTGCTCGACATCCGCAACTTCGGTGCGAAGTCGATCGACGAGGTCAAGGCGAAGCTGGCCGGTATGGGCCTCGCGCTGAAGGACTCGCCCCCCGGCTTCGACCCGACCGCCGCCGCCGACGCCTTCGGCGCCGACGACGACGCGGACGCCGGTTTCGTGGAGACCGAGCAGTACTGAGCACCACCCGCACGACTTCCGTGAGGCGTCCGCTTCACGGGAACTGACTCCGGTACCTGATACGGCCGGTGCAGCACACAAGGAGAATCACCATGCCGCGTCCCGCAAAGGGTGCCCGTCTGGGCGGCAGCGCCGCGCACGAGCGTCTGCTCCTCGCCAACCTGGCGAAGTCGCTGTTCGAGCACGGCCGCATCACGACGACCGAGGCCAAGGCCCGCCGCCTGCGTCCGGTCGCCGAGCGCCTCGTCACCAAGGCGAAGAAGGGCGACATCCACAACCGTCGCCTGGTGCTCCAGACGATCACGGACAAGAGCATCGTCCACACGCTCTTCACCGAGATCGCTCCCCGGTACGAGAACCGCCCCGGTGGTTACACCCGTATCACCAAGATCGGCAACCGTCGCGGCGACAACGCCCCGATGGCGGTCATCGAGCTGGTCGAGGCGCTGACCGTGGCCCAGCAGGCCACCGGTGAGGCCGAGGCCGCGACGAAGCGCGCGGTCAAGGAAGACGCCGCCAAGGACGAGGCCCCCGCGGCCGAGTCCACCGAGGACGCCAAGCCGGTCGAGAAGGCCGACGAGGAGTCCAAGGACGCCTGAGCGTTCTGAGACCACTGGACGGGCCCGCATCACCCTTCGGGGCGGTGCGGGCCCGTTCTGCTGACCAGAGGGGACAAGGAGATACGGGTGAGTGACGAGGCGGAGCCCGGTTTCGTACGGGTGCGGCTGGACCTGTCGTACGACGGCAAGGACTTCTCCGGCTGGGCGAAGCAGACCAGCCGGCGCACGGTGCAGGGCGAGATCGAGGACGCGCTGCGGACCGTGACCCGGTCGGCCGTGACGTACGACCTGACGGTGGCGGGCCGCACGGACGCGGGCGTGCACGCGCGGGGGCAGGTGGCGCATGTGGACCTGCCGGAGGCGGTGTGGGCGGAGCACGAGGAGAAGCTGCTGCGGCGGCTGGCGGGGCGGCTGCCGCTGGATGTACGGATCTGGCGCGCGGCTGGCGCCCCGGCCGGGTTCAACGCCCGCTTCTCCGCGCTCTGGAGGCGTTACGCCTACCGGGTCGGTGACCGGCCCGGAGGGGTGGACCCGCTGACGCGCGGCCATGTGCTGTGGCACGACCGGCCGTTGGATGTGGACGCGATGAACGAGGCGGCCGCGCTGATGGTGGGCGAGCACGACTTCGCCGCGTACTGCAAGAAGCGCGAGGGCGCCACCACCATCCGTACGCTCCAGAAGCTGAGTTGGGTACGGGATCCGGACTCGGGCGTCCTCACCGCTACCGTGCAGGCCGACGCGTTCTGCCACAACATGGTGCGGGCGCTGATCGGGGCGGCGCTGTTCGTCGGAGACGGGCGGCGTCCGGCCGCCTGGCCCGCCGAGGTGCTCGCGGCGAAGGTGCGCGACCCCGGGGTGCATGTGGTGCGGCCGCACGGTCTGACGCTGGAGGAAGTGGCGTACCCGGCGGACGAGTTGCTGGCGGCCCGAGCCGAAGAGGCCCGGAACGTGCGGACGTTGCCGGGGGCGGGGTGCTGCTGAGGCCGCGCGCCCTCAACGGCTACGGCTGTACTCGGCCTTGAAGTGGCGGGCGAAGGCGATGACACCCCACACGATCAGGACGTTGACCAGAGCCCCGGCCCCGTGGAGCAGCGGGGCGAGGAGGCTGAACCCGGTCTCCCCCAGGAGCGGGTCGTCGCCGGGCAACAAGGCCAGTGGGTAGATCATGACCAGCAGGACGATGTCGCCCGGCCAGGCGGCCAGGGTCATCGCCGCCTGGCCGGCCTCCGGCTGTCCGGCGATCTCGTAGGCCAGGGCGGCGAGGGTGACCAGGCCGACGTAGCCGACGGCGACCAGGCGGGTCCTGCTGCGTGGGCCAAGGGTGCTCATGACCCTTATTGAACATGTTCAGTTCTGCGTGACGCGCACCCCCCCAGGGGGAGGCCTCTACTGCCCGGCCTGCGCCGCCTGCGAAGCCTGGACCTGGCCGCGGTGGCGGATCTGGCGGAAGACGAAGTTCGTCAGGTCGTCGCCGACCGCGAAGACGTCTCTGTCCTGGGTGGTGACGCGGGTGCCGTCGGTGAAGCCGCCGACGGTGAAGTAGGCGTACCGGCCGTAGGAGTTGGTCGTGCGGCGGCAGACCGTACCGCCGCGGCAGAAGGTGGGCACGCCCGCGCCGCTGAGGGAGGCAAGGCCGCCCGAGGCCTCGTCGACCGTCCTCTGCGCGCGGGCCTCGGTGTCGAAGACCGCGATGCCGACGGTGACGGCCACCCCGTCCTTGCGGTACGTCGCGCGGATGAGCTGCTCGCAGCCGTTCTTCGTGAGGACCGTGCCGAGGGCGCCCTGGGTGCCGGTCGCGCAGGCGGTGGTGCGGTTGGTGGCGCCCTTGAGGTGGACGCGGTCACCCATGGCGAGCTTCTTGCCGGGGAAGAAGCCGTCGACGGTGATCGGGGCCTTGTCCTTGGCGGCGCTGGATATGTACTCCTTCGGGTCCGGCGGGGGCGGCGGTGCCACCGAGGAGAAGGAGGGCGCGGGCGCCGAGGTGTCCTCGGGGAGCTCGGCCGGGGCGGGCAGTTCGCTCGCGCTGCCTGCCGGGTCGCTCTTGCCGCCCGTGGTGACCACGGCGGTCGCCACGATCGCCCCGACCACGGCGGTGGCCAGCACCCCGCCGCCGATCATCAGCCACCGCTTGCGCCGGGCCCGCGCGGCGGACTCATCGGCGAGCGCCGCCCAGTCCGGAGTTCCGCTGCTCCCCGGAGTCCCGTTGTCCCCCGGCCCCCAGGAGGGCCCCCCTTGCCATGAACTCATGCGCGAATCCTAGAGCGTTCCCCCGGACGGCCGGACCGGCGGCGCTAAACCGGTTGGGCCATCGCTTCGCCGCCCGTGACAATGCTCTGTATGGGACATCTTGAAGCGGGCCACCTGGAGTACTACCTACCGGACGGGCGGGTGCTGCTCGGCGACGCCTCTTTCCGGGTGGCCGACGGAGCCGTCGTCGCCCTCGTCGGGGCCAACGGGGCGGGCAAGACGACCTTGCTGCGGCTCCTGGCCGGTGAGCTCCAGCCGCACGGCGGCACGGTCTCGGTGAGCGGCGGGCTCGGCGTGATGCCGCAGTTCGTGGGGTCGGTGCGGGACGAGCGGACCGTACGGGACCTCCTGGTCTCCGTCTCCCAGCCGCGCATCCGGGAAGCGGCGAAGGCCGTGGACGTGGCCGAGGAGAAGATCCTCACCGTCGACGACGAGGCCGCGCAGATGGCGTACGCGCAGGCGCTCAGCGACTGGGCCGAGGCGCGCGGGTACGAGGCCGAGACGGTCTGGGACATGTGCACGATGGCCGCACTGGGCGTCGCGTACGAGAAGGCGCAGTGGCGCGAGGTGCGCACGCTCAGTGGTGGTGAGCAGAAGCGGCTGGTCCTGGAGGCGCTGCTGCGCGGGCCGGACGAGGTGCTGCTCCTGGACGAGCCGGACAACTACCTGGACGTCCCCGGCAAGCGGTGGCTGGAGGAGAAGCTCAAGGAGACCCGTAAGACGGTCCTCTTCGTCTCCCACGACCGGGAGCTGCTGTCCCGGGCCGCCGAAAAGATCGTCAGTGTCGAGCCGAGCGCGGCGGGCAGCGACGTCTGGGTGCACGGCGGCGGCTTCGCCACGTACCACGACGCGCGCAAGGAACGGTTCGCGCGCTTCGAGGAGCTGCTGCGGCGCTGGCAGGAGGAGCACGCCCGGTTGAAGGCGCTCGTCCTGCGGATGCGGCAGCAGGCGGCGAACAGCCCCGACATGGCCAACCGCTACCACGCGATGCAGACCCGCTTCAAGAAGTTCGAGGAGGCCGGCCCGCCGCCGGAGCCGCCGCGCGAGCAGGACATCCGGATGCGGCTGCGCGGCGGGCGGACCGGGGTGCGGGCGGTGACCTGCAAGGGGCTGGAGCTGACCGGGCTGATGAAGCCGTTCGACCTGGAGATCTATTACGGGGAGCGGGTGGCCGTCCTCGGCTCCAACGGGTCGGGCAAGTCGCACTTCCTGCGGCTGCTGGCGGGGGAGCCGGTGGCGCACACGGGGGAGTGGAAGCTGGGGGCGCGGGTCGTGCCGGGCCACTTCGCGCAGACCCACGCGCACCCGGAGCTGCTGGGGAAGACCCTGGTGGAGATCCTCTGGTCCGAGCATGCCAAGGACCGGGGCGGGGCGATGTCGGTGCTGCGGCGGTACGAGCTGGAGCGGCAGGGGGACCAGGCGTTCGAGCGGCTGTCCGGCGGGCAGCAGGCGCGGTTCCAGATCCTGCTGCTGGAGTTGGCGGGCACCACCGCGCTGCTGCTGGACGAGCCGACGGACAACCTGGACCTTGAGTCGGCGGAGGCGCTGCAGGACGGGCTGGAGGTGTACGACGGCACGGTGATGGCCGTGACGCACGACCGGTGGTTCGCCAAGTCCTTCGACCGGTATCTGGTCTTCGGCTCGGACGGGGTCGTACGGGAGACGGCGGAGCCTGTGTGGGATGAGCGGCGGGTGCAGCGGGCGCGGTGACCTGGGCGGTCGGCGGCGTGGTGAGGGGGTGGGTGCTGTGCGGGGGGCCGTGCGGCACCGTTGCGGGGGCGCTGCCGCCCGGGCCCCCGCGCCTTGGACGCCGGCGGGGCTGAAAAGGTCGCCTCAGGCGCCGGCGGGGCTGATGTCGCAGGACTGTTTTGACCCGTCCGGGGCCAGGCGGGTAGTGTCGAGGTTTGTTATGCGTATCGGCTTCGTCGTTTTCGTACGAGGAGCCCTTGCGTAGGTTCTCTGGAGCAGTTACCAGTGGCTCGCATACGGGCGGTGTCCCGGCAGTGTGAGCCCCAGCTGCATGATCGCTTCAGGGGTGCCATGTGTTGTCTGGACCTCATCCACTGAAGAAGCGAAGGCTACGAAGTGCGTACGTACAGCCCCAAGCCCGGAGATGTGACGCGCCAGTGGCACATCATCGACGCTCAGGACATCGTCCTGGGCCGTCTGGCCACCACGGCTGCGAACCTCCTCCGAGGTAAGCACAAGGCGATCTACGCCCCCCACATGGACATGGGCGACTTCGTCATCATCATCAACGCCGACAAGGTTCACCTGTCCGGCAACAAGAAGACCCAGAAGATGGCGTACCGCCACTCGGGCTTCCCGGGCGGTCTCCGTTCGGTGCGTTACGACGAGCTTCTCGCGAAGAACCCCGAGAAGGCCGTCGAGAAGGCCATCAAGGGCATGATCCCCAAGAACACCCTGGGCCGTCAGATGCTCTCGAAGCTCAAGGTCTACGCGGGCGACCAGCACCCGCACGCTGCTCAGCAGCCGGTCCCGTTCGAGATCACCCAGGTCGCGCAGTAGTTCCGGCCACCCCCTAAGACATACAGAAAGATCTGAGGAGCATCGTGGCCGAGACCACTGTTGAGACGACCACCGACGACACGGAGGGCACCGAGGGCGAGGAGACCTTCGCCGAGGTGACCACCTTCGAGTCCGAGGTCCCCGTCGAGGGTGAGTACACCTCCGAGTCGCTCGCGGGCCGCTTCGGCGACCCGCAGCCCGCGGCCGGCCTGGGCCGTCGCAAGAACGCCATCGCCCGCGTCCGGATCGTTCCGGGCACCGGCAAGTGGAAGATCAACGGTCGCACCCTTGAGGACTACTTCCCCAACAAGGTGCACCAGCAGGAAGTCAACGAGCCCTTCAAGGTGCTCGAGCTCGACGGCCGCTACGACGTTGTCGCCCGCATCTCGGGTGGCGGCGTCTCCGGTCAGGCCGGCGCCCTGCGCCTCGGCGTCGCCCGCGCGCTGAACGAGGCGGACGTGGACAACAACCGCGCCACGCTGAAGAAGGCCGGCTTCCTCTCCCGCGACGACCGTGCGGTCGAGCGCAAGAAGGCCGGTCTCAAGAAGGCCCGTAAGGCCCCGCAGTACAGCAAGCGCTAAATCGCCTGCTCGTCTGTATTACACGAACGCCCCGGCGGCACACTCCGTGCTGCTGGGGCGTTCGTTTATCGGGCCTCGCAGGCGTATAACGGCATGAGACGCTCATCGGCCCGCACTCACCGCACTTCTCGCACCCCCTGCGCATGAGCCGCGCCGTGCCGTGCCTTCCCGTGCGCCCGGCCGTTTTGCTGTTTTCGTGGTTGTGGTTGTTTAGTTTCGCTTTGCTTTGGTTTTTGTGGTTTCTGAGCACCTCGGAGGACACCAGTGGGACGACTTTTCGGTACGGACGGAGTGCGCGGTGTCGCCAACGCGGATCTGACGGCCGAGCTCGCGCTCGGGCTCTCGGTCGCGGCGGCGCACGTACTAGCCGAGGCGGGCACCTTCGCGGGCCATCGCCCGACCGCCGTGGTGGGCCGCGACCCCCGGGCCTCCGGAGAGTTCCTGGAAGCCGCCGTCGTGGCCGGTCTGGCCAGCGCGGGCGTGGACGTCCTGCGCGTCGGCGTGCTGCCGACGCCGGCCGTGGCGTACCTCACGGGCTCGCTCGGCGCCGACATCGGCGTGATGCTCTCCGCCAGTCACAACGCCATGCCGGACAACGGCGTCAAGTTCTTCGCGCGCGGCGGCCACAAGCTCGCCGACGAGCTGGAGGACCGGATCGAGACGGTCTACGAGCAGCACCGCACCGGTGAGCCGTGGGCCCGCCCGACCGGTGCGGGCGTCGGCCGGGTCACCGACTACACCGAGGGCTTCGACCGGTACGTCGCCCACCTCATCGGCGTCCTCCCCAACCGGCTCGACGGGCTGAAGGTCGTCCTGGACGAGGCGCACGGCGCCGCCGCCCGGGTCTCGCCCGAGGCGTTCGCCCGGGCCGGGGCCGAGGTCGTCACCATCGGCGCCGAGCCGGACGGCCTGAACATCAACGACGGCTGCGGCTCCACCCACCTGGAGCTGCTGCGCGCCGCCGTCGTCGAGCACGGCGCCGACCTCGGCATCGCCCACGACGGCGACGCCGACCGCTGCCTCGCCGTGGACGCGGCGGGCGACGAGGTCGACGGCGACCAGATCCTCGCCGTCCTGGCCCTCGCCATGCGGGAGGCCGGGCAGCTGCGCAAGGACACCGTCGTCGGCACCGTGATGTCCAACCTCGGCTTCAAGATCGCCATGGAGCGCGAGGGCATCCAGCTCGTCCAGACGGCGGTCGGCGACCGCTACGTCCTGGAGTCGATGAAGGCCGAGGGCTTCGCGCTCGGTGGCGAGCAGTCCGGCCACGTCATCGTCCTGGACCACGCCACGACCGGCGACGGCACGCTGACCGGCCTGATGCTGGCGGCCCGCGTCGCCGCCACCGGCCGCAGCCTCGCCGAGCTGGCCGGGGTGATGCAGCGCCTGCCCCAGGTGCTCATCAACGTTCCCGACGTCGACAAGTCCCGGGTGACCACATCCTCCGAGCTGGCCGCCGCGGTGACCGAGGCGGAGCGAGAGCTCGGCTCCACCGGCCGCGTGCTGCTGCGCCAGTCGGGCACGGAGCCGCTGGTACGGGTCATGGTCGAGGCCGCCGACATCGAGCAGGCGCGCGCGGTCGCGGGCCGGCTGGCCGACGTGGTGAAGTCCGCGCTGGGCTGAGCCTCCGCTTCATCGACGTACGGAAGCCCCCGGCGAGCGCGCCGGGGGCTTCCGCATGCGAGCGCGCCGGGGCTTCCGCGTGCGAGCCCGCCGAGGAACCCCGCGGAGGGCTCAGAGCTTGCGCAGGGACAGCCTCTGGACCTTGTGGTCCCGACCCTTGCGGAGGACCAGGGTGGCACGCCCGCGTGTCGGAGCCACGTTCTCCAGCAGGTTAGGCCTGTTGATGGTCCGCCACATGGTGCGCGCGTACTCCAGCGCCTCCTCCTCGGAGACCTGGGTGTACTTGCGGAAGTACGAGGACGGGTCCTGGAACGCCGTGTCGCGCAGCTTGCGGAAGCGGCTCAGGTACCAGGTCTCGATGTCCTCGGCGCGCGCGTCCACGTAGACGCTGAAGTCGAAGTAGTCGGCGAGCCCGACCCGTGTGCGCCCGTCCTTGCCCGGCAGCGCGGGCTGGAGGACGTTGAGCCCCTCCACGATGAGGATGTCCGGGCGGCGGACGGTGAGCCGCTCGCCGGGGACGATGTCGTAGATCAGGTGGGAGTAGACGGGCGCGGTCACCTCGTCCTTGCCCGCCTTGATGTCCGCGACGAACCGGGTCAGCGCCCGACGGTCGTAGGACTCCGGGAACCCTTTGCGCGAGGTCAGCCCGCGCGCCTTGAGCTCCTTCATCGGCAGCAGGAACCCGTCCGTGGTCACCAGCTCGACGCGCGGGTGCTCGGGCCAGCGGGCGAGCAGCGCCTGGAGGATACGGGCGCTGGTGGACTTGCCGACGGCGACACTGCCCGCGACCCCTATGACGAACGGGGTACCGCGCTGCGCCCCGTGCCCGTTCCCGGCGTCCCCGAGGAAGGTGTTCAGCGCGGAGCGCAGCCCGGAGGTGGCCTGGACGTACAGGTTGAGGAGCCGGGAGAGCGGCAGGTAGACGTCCCGCACCTCGTCCAGGTCGATGACATCCCCAAGCCCCCGCAGCCGCTCCACCTCGTCGGCGGTCAACGGCAGGGGGGTCTTGTCCCGCAGGGCGCTCCACTCGTCACGCGAGAGGTCGACGTAGGGGGTCGGCGCGTGCTCGGTGCGGCGCTGAGGGCTTCGTGCGGGCGAAGTGATCACCCTTCATTGTCGCGGCAGTCCTGGCGGAGTGGAGGGTGGAGTCGGTCACGTGGGTACCGGGCCGGGCCCCGCCTCTCCGCCACGGCTGAGGCGCTGAGCCCGGGTGCGGGCCATGGCCGCAGCGGTGGGGGCGGGGCGGGCGGGGGCGCGGCCGGGATGTGGTGGGCCGGGACTCGGGTGGCCGCGTCGTGGTGGACCGCGTCGCGGTCGGCCACGACGTAAAAGCTTTTCAGTAGCCGCTTTTAAGCACTGGCTAAATAACCCGACCCAACCCTGACCGGGCCGTGGCTGCCCTTGGGCGCGCGGGCGCGTAAGCGCGCGAAGGCGTCGTCACTCACACGGGTGAAGTGTGCCAACCGAGCTGGATTTTGGCCCTGTTGGCGGGCATATGCTCACGCTGACCACAACCGCAGACATGAGACGGCCCCCGGCCGGGACTGGCATCCCGACCGAAGGCCTGACCAACGAGGAAGCAGGACCTTCCCGATGGATACCCAGCAGGTTAGCGCGCCCTCGCGCACCCCGTCCTCCGGCGTCGTCCACATCAACATCCGGCTCACCGACGGTTTCTCGATCATCTCCAACAAGCTCTCCCAGCACCGGGACCTGTCCCTGCTGGCGATCGGTCTCGGCACCCACATCCAGTCGCTGCCCGCCGGGCGGCGCGTCGGCATCAAGGTGCTCGCCGCGACCTTCCCGGAGAGCGAGGCCGCCATCGCGGCGGGGCTGCGGGAGCTGGAGCACCACGGGTTCCTGCGCCGCGTACGTGAGCGGGGCCAGGGCGGCCGGGTGATCACCCGCACGGAGTCGTACAACCACCCGGAGGCGGCGGCCCGGCGAGCGGGGGCTGCCGGGGGAGCGGAGCCAGCGCCCGTACGGAAGCCGAAGACCGCGCCTGCAGGGGAGCCCGCGCTCGCTCTCGTACCGGAGCGTGAGCCCGCTTTTGTGCCGGAATCCGCGCCTGACCCCGTACGGGAGCCGGTACCTGAGCCGGAGCCCGTTCCCGTACAGGAGCCGGAGCCCGTTCCCGTACAGGTGGAACCCGCCCCGGCTCCCGCGTCCCGGCTCGTGCCGCCGCCCACCGCGGCCAAGCGGCCGCGTCCGCCGCTTCCCTGTCCGTCCCGTCCCACCGAGGCCCTGAACGCGGCGGCGGCCGACCTGCTCGCCGGTCTGGAACGTACCGCGCCCCTGTTCGTCCTCTCCGAGAAGGACGTGCAGCGGCTCGTACCCGGGGTCGCGGCCTGGCTGGAGCGGGGCGTGCGGCCCGAGGCCGTACGGAAGGCGCTCACCGATGATCCGCCCCTACCGCTCCGGTACCCGCCGAACTTCCTGCGCCACCGCTTGACCGAGCTCCTGCCGCCGCTGCCGCCGGTCGCCGCGCCGGTCGTGCCCCTCCAGAACTGCGAGGACTGCGACCGCGCGTTCCGGTCATCGGTGCCCGGGGTGTGCCGGGGATGCGGCGAGGCCCGTGCGCACGGAGCCGAGCCGTTCCGGCTGAGCGCGTGAAGGCGGCGGTGCCCTCTTCGCGCGGTGCCGGGGCTGATCGCTCCGATCGGCAGTATCCAGGGCCCGGCGGACCTTCCGGAGCGGCACGACGACGCTGTCGACGCATCGGTGAGCACAGTGGCTGAGCGTTACGGCGCGGAGCGGGTCGCGACCCTCGATCACCGACACTTCACGGTGGTCAGACCTGGGCACGTACCCGCGTTGACGCTCCTTCCCTGAGGTTCGGAAGAAGACTTCGGGCGGCGTGTCGATCGGGGACCGTCCCGTTCGTCGTCATCGTGTAAGGCGGCCCGTACGGCGGGCGCGACACACAGGTGACAGGAGTCGGACCATGAAGTACATGCTGCTGATCCACAGCGGGGCCGTCGACGAGCAGGGCGGTGCGCCGCAGTGCACCGTGGAGGACTGGATGGCCTACGACAAGGACGTGCGCGACGCGGGGATCCTCGTCTCCGGGGAGTCACTGGCCGACCTGGTGACCGCGACCACCGTGCAGGTCTCGCCGGCCGGGGAGCGGACCGTGACGGACGGGCCGTTCGCGGAGACGCGGGAGCTGCTGGGCGGGTTCCTCGTCATCGACGTGCCCGACCTCGACGCCGCTCTCGACTGGGCCGCCCGCTGCCCCGGGGCGCGCGACGGAGGCTCGGTCGTCGTGCGGCCGGTCGCGGACTTCGGGGGCTGAGAGCAGTGGCGCAGGAGGGTGTGTGCCCGGGGGAGGGCGGCGGACCCGGGGCCGTCTCCCCCGGGGAGGGCGGGGCCGCTGGGGACGGTGCGTTCTCCGGGGCGGCCGTCGAGGCCGTGTTCCGCGAGGAACGCGGACTGCTGCTGGCCTCCCTCGTGCGGCGGTTCGGCGATCTCGACCTGGCCGAGGAGGTGACCTCCGAGGCCGTCGAGGCGGCCCTGCGCCACTGGCCGGCCGAGGGTGTGCCCGCCCGGCCCGGGGCCTGGCTGCTGACGACCGCGCGGCGCAAGGCCGTGGACCGGTTGCGGCGGGACCAGGCGTACGCGGCCCGGCTCGCCGTCCTTCAGGCCGACGCGGAACGGGCCGAGGCCGCCGCTCCGGCCCCGGACGCGTACGGGATGGGGGAACTGCCGGACGAACGCCTTCAGTTGTTCTTCACCTGCGCCCACCCCGCCCTCGCCGCCGAGGACCGTACCGCCCTCACCCTGCGCTGCCTCGCCGGGCTCACCACCCCCGAGGTGGCGCGGGCCTTCCTCGTGCCGACCGCGACCATGGCCCAGCGGATCGTACGGGCGAAGAAGAAGATCCGCGTGGCCCGGATCCCGTTCCGGGTGCCCGCTCCCGACGAGTTGCCGGAGCGGCTGCCCGGGGTGCTCCAGGTCCTCTACTCGCTCTTCACGGAGGGGTACGCGGCCAGCTCCGGCCCCCGCCTCCAGCGGCTCGACCTGGCAGAGGAGGCGGTCCGCCTGGCTCGGATACTGCACCGCCTCCTCCCCGCCGAACGGGAGGCCGCCGGACTCCTCGCGCTGCTGCTCCTCGTCCACGCCCGGCGCGCGGCCCGGACCGGCCCCAAGGGGGAGCCGGTGCTCCTGGAGGACCAGGACCGGGGGCTCTGGGACCGGGCGATGATCGAGGAGGGGCGGGCGCTGGTGGTGCGGGCGCTGACCGGGGGGCCGGCCGGGCCGTACGGGGTGCAGGCCGCCGTCGCCGCCCTGCACGACGAGGCGGCGGACGTGGAGTCCACGGACTGGGCGCAGATCGTGGCCCTGTACGACGTGCTGCTCACCCTGACCCCCTCTCCCGTGGTCGCGGTGAACCGCGCCGTGGCGGTGGCGATGAGGGACGGGCCGGGCACGGGGCTGGCGCTCCTCGACGCGTTGAGCGTGGAGCCCCGGCTGCGGGCGTACGGGCCCTACGCGGTGGCGCGGGGGGATCTGCTGAGCCGCCTGGGGCGGGGCGGGGAGGCGGCCGTGGCGTACCGGGAGGCGCTGGAGCTGGCGGGCACCGAGCCGGAGAGGGCCGCGCTGCGGCGGAAGCTGGGGGAAGGGCGGGAGGAGGGGTGACCCTCCCCTCGGGGGGCTACGCTCTGACGCCGGCCGAGAGTGTCGGCGTCGCCCGGTTCGCCGACCTCGTGGACCAAAGGCGCGGACCGGGCGATCGATGCGTCGTTGCCGTGCCGCGCGCCCTTCGGTGATTCGGCCGCCTCAGCGCTCGTGACCTTCACCGTGTGAGCGAGTCGTCCTTGTCCCCGCTCGGGGCGACGTACGCGACGGAAGCCTTCGCCACCTCGGGCCCGGCGCTCCCGTGTCATCCTCGCCGCCCCCCGTGGACCGGCAGGTCAGGCCTCCGGGTCGGGGGCGTAGGACAGCTCCAGGGAGACCGGCTCGGTCTGCTGGTCGGAGGCGGTGACGTGGGTGGTGCGGCGGGTGAGGCGCAGGCCCATCGCGGCGAGTTCGCCGGGTTCGTGGAGGGCGCAGAGCAGGGCCGCCGCCGCCGGGAGGGTGAGGGGGGTGGTGGTGCTGTGGCCGAGGACGGCGGCGGTGTCGGGTGCGGTGAGGGCGGCCTGATGGGCGTGGTCGAGGACCTTGCCGGGGTCGTCGACGACGAGCTCCTCGACCTGGATGCACCGGGTGCGGACACGGAGGTCCAGGGGGCGCCGGGGGAGCTGCCTCGGTGGGGCGAGGGCGGGGCGAGGGTCCGAGTGGGTCAGGTTCGGGCGGTTCATGAGGCGGGCTCCAGAGTGCGGGGCGTACGGGACCGTCGAGTTCGGGGCGGGGCAGGGAGCCGGGGCGGCTCGGGGCGAGGAAGGAGGCGGCGGGCGGGGAGGGCGCCGGTCGTTCAACTGCGGTCCCGTGGAAAGGTGGTGATGGTGCGGCGGGGGAAGAGGTGGCTGATCCGGACCCGTGGGCGATCGAGGATCGAGGTGGCCAAAAGGTCTCCGCGAGGGGTGCGAGAGGCGGTGACGACGCTCCGCCGCGTTGTGGTCGGTGAGGACAGACATACTCACCATGGGAGCGGCGCGCGATCGTCGCAAGGTGCGCAGTGTGCACTGTGCGCAGGCTGCGTGAACTGTCGGATGTCGGGCCGGAGCGGAAGGATGAGCCGTGGCACGTGAAAGGTCGGGCCGGACAGCACAGCACCTGGTCCTGGTGGCGCGTCTGCGGCACCTGCGTGAAGGGGCGGGCCTGTCCGTACCCCAGGCCGCCAAGCGGCTCGGCTGGCACCCGTCGACGCTGCGGAGGCTGGAGCAGGCGCAGACCTCCCTGGACGTGGGGCAGGTGTCCGCGCTGCTCGACCAGTACGGGGCGGGCGCGTCCGAGACCGACGACATCATGGGCCGGCTGAACGCGGCCAACATGCCCGGCTGGTGGCATCCGTGGCGCGATGCGATGGACCCCTGGCTCATGGACCTGATCAGCGTGGAGTCCGCCGCGAGCATCGTGCGCACCTGGGACCCGGCGCTCGTGCCGTTGCTGCTGCGGACCCCGGCGTACGCCATGGCCGTGGACGCCGCCCTGCGTCCTGAGCTGGATCCCGCGGTCCGGCGGCGGCGCGCGGATCTGCTGGTGATGCGTCAGCGGCGGCTGCGTGAGCAGCAGGCGCGGGTGTGGGCGGTCCTGCCGGTCACCGCACTGCGCTGCCGGGTCGGCGACGGCGAGGTGATGCGCGAACAGCTCGCCGCGCTCCAGGAGGCCGCGGAGCGGCGGGATGTGATGGTGCAGCTCCATGCCGAGGACGCACCGCCCCACCCGCTGACCGGGGTTCCGGCGTTGAGTCTGTACCGCGTGGAGATCCGGGAGATCGCGGATCACGTGGTGCGCGAGGGCGGGCTGCCGGGAACGGCGGAGGTGTGGGACAGCGGCCCGCCCGTACAGGAATATCAGGCGATGCTGGACGTGTCGTGCGTGATGGCGATGCGTCCGGACCGAACGAGGGAGGTTCTGCAGGATGAGTACGACCGGGAACGGGGCTGAACTGCCCGCGCAGATCGACACGAGCGTCGCGCACTCCGCGCGCGTGTGGAACTACTGGCTCGGCGGGAAGGACAACTTCCCTGCGGACCGGGCCGCGGGCGATGCCTACCGTGAGAAGTACCCGCTGATCGAGACGTTCGCGAAGGAGTCGCGTGACTTCCTGCGCCGCACGGTGACCTACCTCGCCCGGGATGCCGGGATCAGGCAGTTCCTGGACGTCGGCGCGGGCCTGCCGACGGCGAACAACACGCACGAGGTCGCGCAGCGGATAGCGCCGGACGCGAAGATCGTCTACGTCGACCACGACCCGCTGGTGCTGCTGCACGTCCACGCGCTGCTGACCAGCAGCGCCGAGGGCGCGACCGCCTACGTGGAGGCGGACATGCGCGACACGGAGGCGGTCCTGGAGGGCGCGGCCCGGACCCTGGACCTGACCCGGCCCGTCGCCCTCGTGATCTCCGACGTGCTGGGGCACATCGTGGACTGGGACGACGCCCTGTCCCTGGTACGGCGGCTGGTGGCGCGTCTGCCCTCGGGCAGCTACCTGTCCCTGTCCCACTCCACCGCCTCGGACGAGGCCCACCGGGCCGTCCAGGACGAGTACAACAGCAGCGGGGCGATCCCGTACATCTTCCGCGAGCCGGAGACCACCATCGCGTTCTTCGACGGGCTGGAGATGGTGGAGCCGGGGATGGTGTCCTGGCCGAACTGGCGGCCCGACGCGAACACCGGTACCACCACCGCCCGGGCCGGGTGGGGAGCCGTCGCCCGCATTCCCTGACCGTGCCCGTCACCGCCGCGCCGCGCACCCGGACCGCAGGTGCGCGGCGCGCGTTCGTACGCCGAGGGGGCGCGGTATGAGCACCACACACACGACCGGACCCGACGCCGCCGGCCCGGGGGATTCCCGCACGGTCCGGGAGGCGATGGCGGACCGGCTGCTGCGGGCCGCGACACGGTCCGGTGCGCAGCTGGTCAGCGAGGCCGCCGTTCTCATCCAGGGGGCGGCGGTGCTTGCCGACCCGATCGCGGGGGCCGTCTACAGCACACCCGCCACCGCGGCAGCGGACGGCGTCCACGCCGCGGCCCATCCGCAGGACCATCCGCACCATGTGCAGCGCCCGGCGGCCGGAGCCGTCCTGGTCCTGCATCCGGCACCCACCATGCCCGCCGAACACGTCGGGTTCGTCGCCACCACCACGGCGGCCCTCCTGGAGGTGCGCGGGCAGCGCGCCGCCGAGCTGCGCGCCGAGCAGATGCGGCTGCACAGCACCCTGCTCCGGCTGCTTCTGGCCGGCCACACCACCTCCGTCACGAACACCGTGCGCGCCGGCGGACTCACGCATGTCACGCTCTACCGGCTCACCGGCCCCGACGTCCCCACCGCCCACCAGGTCCTCTGGCGGGCCGTCCGCCCCTCCCTGGCCGGGCACGGAGGCGCCTGCGCCCTGATCGGCGAGGTGGACGGCGAGCTCCTTGTCGCCGAGCTCCACCACGGCAGCGACGACGGGCGGGTCCTGCGCCTGGTGTCCCGGGTGAGCGAACGTCACAACCTCCTCGCTGGCCTGGCCGGACCGCTGCCCCTGGCCGAGATGCCCACCGCCCACGCCGACGCGGCGGCGGCCCGGCACAGCGCCACCCCCGCCCACCGCATCGTCCCCGCCGACGCCGTCGGCACCCCTCAGCTCGCCCGCCTGCTCCCCCCTGGCCCGTACACCGCGTGGGCACGGTCCGTGCTGAGCCCGCTGAACCGGGAACACCGGCACCTGCTCCTGGTCCGGCTCCGCACCGGCAGCACCCCCCGTGCCGCCGCCGCCCTCGGGCTCTCGCCCGGCACCGTCCGCACCCGGCTCCGCGGCCTGGCGGCCCTCCTGTGCGCGGACCTCGACGACATCACGGTGCAGGCCCATCTGCTGCTCGCGCTCCGCGCCCCCACGCGGGGCGACGGCCCGCCGGAGAGCACCTCCCAGGACGACGGCCGGGCCCGGCTGGACACGCTGCCCGGCGGGATCCTGGACACCGACGCGGCCCGCACCTGGGCGGTCGGCCTGGTCGGGGGGCTCGAACCCCACCTGCGGATCGCGCTCGCCTGCTGGTTGCGCCACCACGCCAGAACCGCTCCCGCCGCGACCGAACTGCACGTCCACCGCACCACCCTGACGACCTGGCTCGCCCGGTGCGCCGAGCGCCTCGGGCAGAACCTCGCCGATGCCGCCGTCCGAGCCGAACTGCACCTGGCCCTGGAGGCCACCGCGAAGGACGGGGACCACCCGCGGGCTCTGCCTCGGCGGGGCGGCCGCACCTACCGCCGCCTGTGAGCACCGGTGCCGTGCGCCACCGCGAGCAGGTTCGCGGCCGCGGGCCCCGGTCGTGGTCCATCCTCGGGGGAGAGTGGCCGGAAACCGCATCTTGACCCGGTCATGACATGGATTCATCCTGTGCCCGTCGCACAGCTCCACCCCCCCACCCCGACGGACTCAGGAGACTGCCAGCATGCGACTCGCCAACACACGGAAATCCCGCTCGGCGAAGGCCGGGACCAAGCCCGGGACGAAGGCCAGGCGGAACGCCACCCTCGCCGTCCTGCTCGCCCTCGGCCTCGCCGCCCCGGCGTCCGCCGTGGCCACCGCCGAGCCGGCCGCCCGGAAGGCGGTCGTCGCGACGGCCGAGCGGCCGGTCCAGTACGAGATCACCGGGCGCACCACCCCCGCCGCCCGCACCGAGATCCTCCGCACAGGCGTCACGATCGACGAGGTCCACGACCACGGCATCGTGATCAGCGCGAAGGCCGACCAGGCCAGGAAGCTCCGGGCCAAGGGCCACGTCCTGGAGGCGCTGCCCGCCCCCGACACCCACGCCCACGCCCACGGGTCGGACGGCGCCAGCGCGCTCGACTTCCCGCCGGCCGACTCCCGCTACCACAACTACGCCGAGATGACCGCGGCGATCGACGCCCGTATCGCCGCCAACCCCTCGATCATGAGCAAGCGCGTCATCGGGAAGACCTACCAGGGCCGCGACATCGTCGCGATCAAGGTCAGCGACAACGTCGGCACCGACGAGGCCGAGCCCGAGGTCCTCTTCACCGCCCATCAGCATGCCCGCGAGCACCTGACCGTCGAGATGTCGCTCTACCTGCTCCGCGAGTTCGCCACGGGGTACGGGAGCGACTCCCGGATCACCCAGGCGGTCAACGGCCGCGAACTGTGGATCATCCCGGACATGAACCCGGACGGCGGCGAGTACGACATCGCCACCGGCTCGTACCGCAGCTGGCGCAAGAACCGCCAGCCCAACTCCGGCTCCACCGCCGTGGGCACCGACCTCAACCGCAACTGGGCCTTCAAGTGGGGCTGCTGCGGCGGCTCCTCCTCCAGCCCGTCCTCGGACACGTACCGGGGCCGGGCCGCCGAGTCCGCGCCCGAGACGAAGGTCGTGGCGGACTTCGTACGCAGCCGGGTGGTCGGAGGGAAGCAGCAGATCACGGCGGCCATCGACTTCCACACCTACAGCGAGCTGGTGCTCTGGCCGTTCGGCTACACGTACAACGACACGGCCCCCGGCATGACGGCCGACGACCGCAACGCGTTCGCAACGGTGGGCCGCAAGATGGCGGCGAGCAATGGATACACCGCCGAGCAGTCCAGCGACCTCTACATCACGGACGGCTCGATCGACGACTGGCTGTGGGGCTCGCAGAAGATCTTCGGCTACACCTTCGAGATGTTCCCGCGCTCGTCCTCGGGCGGCGGCTTCTACCCGCCCGACGAGGTCATCGAGCGCGAGACCTCCCGGAACCGGGACGCGGTGCTGCAACTGATCGAGAACGCGGACTGCATGTACCGGTCGATCGGCAAGGAGGCGCAGTACTGCTAGCGACGGGGTTTCTCGTGACGGGCTGAACCTGCTCCGGTGCGGAACCCCGCACGGGCCCGCACCGGAGTTCAGGCCACGTCGTGCACGCTGTGTTCGCCGAGGTCCGGGGCGTGCCGGGCGACCGTGCGGTAGTCGAGGCCGTCATGGAGAACCGTCAGGCCGTGATGGGCCGCCGTGGCGGCGATGATCAGGTCCGCGGCGGAAGCGCTCCGGTGCTGCCCGGCGCGTGCCATGCGATGCTGGACCGAGGTGATCCAGCGCCCGGCGCTCTTCGGTACGGAGACGTCCGGGTAGAGGTCGGTGAACAGCGCGCGCGCTCGAAGTGGCGGCTGATCCGCGCCGCGCGCTCCTGCTGCTCCGCGTAGAAGCGGAGGGCGAGCGATGCCAGGGGGCGGCGCGTGGCCCACGCCAGTTCAGCGCACCGGGCGTGGTGTGAAGGGCCTCACCTGGCAAGTCCCCGTGACGCAGGCCATGCTCGGCGGCGGCGCTCTTCGCCGGGGCGTTCGCCGTGACGCCGCCTTCCTTGCTCGCGCGATCAGAACGGCGGGCGTGGTGAGCGGGACCGCGAGGGAAAGGAAGAGGGGCACGACACCTTGGAGTGCCCCGACGGATGCGCTGATCATCGATCTTCATTCAAGGGGGCCGGTGTCGCGGTGGCACCGGCGGTGACTCCAACAGGGCCGACCTTGAACGATCTTGAAAGTGGTGTGCCAGAGGGGTCCTGTGTCGTCGGCATTCCTGCCGCGAGCCGCTTCCGGCCTTAGGGTGCCGCTATGTGCGGAATCGTGGGTTATGTCGGTGGTCAGTCGGCGCAGGACGTCGTCGTCGCGGGACTCAAGCGCCTCGAATACCGGGGCTACGACTCGGCGGGTGTCGCCGTTCTCGCGGACGGCGGGCTCGCCGCCGCGAAGAAGGCGGGCAAGCTCGTCAATCTGGAGAAGGAGCTGGGGGACCGGCCGCTGCCGAACGGGCGGACCGGGATCGGGCATACGCGGTGGGCCACGCACGGGGCGCCCAACGATGTGAACGCCCACCCCCACCTGGACAACGCGGGCCGGGTCGCCGTCGTCCACAACGGGATCATCGAGAACTTCGCGGCCCTGCGGCACGAGCTCACCGGGCGCGGGCACGCCCTGGGGTCGGAGACGGACACCGAGGTCGTCGCGCATCTGCTGGCCGAGGCGTTCTCGGCGGGCGGGGACCTCGCGGACGCCATGCGGCAGGTGTGCCGACGGCTGGAGGGGGCGTTCACCCTCGTCGCCGTGCACGCGGACCAGCCGGACGTGGTGGTCGGGGCCCGGCGCAACTCGCCGCTCGTGGTGGGGGTGGGGCAGGACGAGTGGTTCCTCGCCTCCGACGTCGCCGCCTTCATCGCGCACACCCGGTCCGCCATCGAACTCGGCCAGGACCAGGTCGTCGAGCTGAGCCCGGAGGGCGTCACCGTCACCGGGTTCGACGGGGACCTCGCCGAGGTGCGCGAATACCACGTCGACTGGGACGCCTCCGCCGCCGAGAAGGGCGGCTACGCCTCCTTCATGCTCAAGGAGATCGCCGACCAGCCGCAGGCCGTCGCCGACACCCTCCTCGGCCGTGTCGACGGCGAGGGGTCACTGAGCCTGGACGAGGTGCGCATCCCCGACGCCGAACTCCGCGAGGTCGACAAGGTCGTCATCATCGCCTGCGGGACCGCCTTCCACGCCGGGATGATCGCCAAGTACGCCATCGAGCACTGGACCCGACTGCCCTGCGAGACCGAGCTGGCCAGCGAGTTCCGCTACCGGGACCCGATCCTCGACCAGCGCACCCTCGTCGTCGCCATCTCCCAGTCCGGCGAGACCATGGACACCTTGATGGCCCTCCGGCACGCCCGCGAGCAGGGCGCGAAGGTGCTCGCCATCTGCAATACGAACGGGTCGACGATTCCGCGTGAATCCGACGCCGTCCTCTACACGCACGCCGGGCCCGAAGTCGCCGTCGCCTCCACCAAGGCCTTCCTCACCCAGCTCGTCGCCTGCTACCTCGTCGCCCTGTACCTGGGCCAGTTGCGCGGCACCAAGTGGGGTGACGAGATCCGTACGGTGGTGCGCCAGCTCTCCGCGATCTCCGGCGAGGTCGAACGCGTACTGGAGACCATGGAGCCCGTCCGCGCGCTGGCCCGCTCCCTCGCCCACCACGACACCGTGCTCTTCCTCGGGCGCCACGTCGGCTACCCGGTCGCCCTCGAAGGCGCGCTCAAGCTCAAGGAGCTCGCCTACATGCACGCCGAGGGGTTCGCGGCCGGGGAGCTCAAGCACGGGCCCATCGCGCTCATCGAGGAAGGGCTGCCGGTCGTCGTCATCGTGCCCTCGCCGCGCGGGCGTTCCGTGCTGCACGACAAGATCGTGTCGAACATCCAGGAGATCCGGGCCCGCGGCGCGCGCACCATCGTCGTCGCCGAGGAGGGCGACGAGGCCGTCGTCCCGTACGCCGACCACCTCATCACCGTCCCCGCAACGCCTACGCTGCTTCAGCCGCTGGTCGCCACCGTGCCGCTCCAGGTCTTCGCCTGCGAGCTGGCGACGGCCCGCGGCAACGAAGTGGACCAGCCGCGCAATCTGGCGAAGTCCGTGACCGTGGAGTGAGCCGGGGCGCGCGCCCCGCGTGATGGGGATGGCGAGGGTGGGTTCGTGATCATCGGAGTGGGGATCGACGTGGCCGAGATCGAGCGGTTCGGCGCCGCGCTGGAGCGTACGCCCCAGTTGGCCGACCGGCTCTTCGTGGCGAGCGAGCTGACACTGCCCAGCGGCGAGCGGCGCGGAATCGCCTCGCTCGCCGCCCGGTTCGCCGCGAAGGAGGCCCTCGCGAAAGCGCTCGGCGCGCCGGGCGGGTTGCTCTGGAGCGACGCGGAGGTCTGGGTCGAGGAGAGCGGGCAGCCCCGGCTGCGGGTGAGCGGCACGGTGGCCGCCCGCGCGGCCGAACTGGGTGTACGCGGCTGGCACGTATCGCTCAGCCATGACGCGGGGGTGGCGTCGGCCGTGGTGATCGCGGAGGGGTGAACCGCCTCCGGCCGTCGGGGGTGGCGTCGGCCGTCGTGATCGCGGAGGGTTGGCGGTATGCGACGTGCCTACAGCGTGGAGACCGTACGGGCCGCCGAGGCCGCCCTCATGAAGCGCGTGCCCGAAGGCGCCCTGATGCAGCGCGCCGCCGCCGGCCTAGCCGCCGCCTGCGGTGATCTGCTGCGGCGCAACGGCCGGGTGTACGGGGCGCGGGTCCTGCTCCTGGTCGGCAGCGGCGACAACGGGGGCGACGCCCTGTACGCGGGCGCACGCCTCGCCCGGCGGGGCGCCGGGGTGCGCGCCCTCCTCGTCTCGCCCGCCCGGGCGCACGCCGGCGGTCTCGCCGCGTTCCTGGCGGCCGGGGGGCAGGTGGCCGACGGACCCGACGGGCTGGGGGGCCTGGACCTCGTCGTCGACGGCATCACCGGGATCGGCGGGATCGGTGGCCTGCGCGACGACGCCGTCGCACTGCTCCGGGCGGTGACCCGGGACCGTACGCCGGTCATCGCCGTCGACCTGCCCAGCGGGGTCGAGGCCGACAGTGGGGAGGTGCACGGCGAAGCCGTACGTGCCGACGCGACCGTCACCTTCGGCACGTACAAGCCGGGCCTTCTGATCGACCCGGCCGCCGAACACGCCGGCGCCCTGAGGCTGGTGGACATCGGGCTCGGGCCGGAGCTGCCGGAGCCGCCGGACCTGGAGGCGCTCCAGTACGCGGACGTGGCCGCGCTGCTGCCGGTGCCGGGGGCGGAGAGCGACAAGTACAGCCGGGGCGTCGTCGGCGTCGTCGCCGGTTCCGAGCGCTACCCGGGCGCGGCGGTCCTCGCCGTGTCGGGCGCCCTGCACGGCGGGGCCGGGGCCGTCCGGTACGTCGGTCCCGGCGCGGACGCGGTGATCGCCCGCTTCCCGGAGACGCTGGTGCACGCCGGGCCGCCGTCGAAGGCCGGACGCGTCCAGGCCTGGGTGATCGGGCCCGGCCTCGGGGACGGCCGGTGGGCGGAGAAGGCCGTCGCCGACGTGCTCGGCGCCGACGTCCCCGTACTGGTCGACGCGGACGGGCTGCGGCTGCTGGAGCCCGAGACCGTACGGACCCGGACCGCCGCCACCGTCCTGACCCCGCACGCCGGGGAGGCCGCCGCCCTGCTCGGCGTGGCGCGCGAGGAGGTGGAGGCCGGGCGGCTCGCCGCCGTACGCGAGCTGGCCGCCCGCTACCGCGCCACCGTCCTCCTCAAGGGCTCCACGACTCTGGTCGCGGAGGCCCGCGACACCCCCGTACGGGTCAACCCGACCGGGACCGGCTGGCTCGCCACGGCAGGCAGCGGCGATGTGCTCTCCGGGCTGACCGGGTCGCTGCTCGCGGCCGGGCTCGCCCCGCGCGACGCCGCGTCCGTCGGCGCCTACCTGCACGGACTCGCCGCCCGGCACGGCTCCGACGGGGCCCCGGTCTCCGCGCAGGACGTCGCGAACGGCATCCCGGCGGCCTGGCGCGACGTGCGGGCGGGGTGAGCCGGAGCGAAGGTGGAAGCCCCCGAAGGTCCCGGCGGAAGGGCGGTCCAGGCCGTGAGCGGTACCGAACCCGTACGCGTGCGCAGGGTCTACGACCCGCCCGAGGACGGCGACGGCACCCGTGTGCTCGTCGACCGGCTCTGGCCGCGCGGGGTCTCCAAGGAGCGGGCCGCGATCGACGTGTGGCTCAAAGACGTCACCCCGTCGGACGAGCTGCGGTCCTGGTACCACCAGGACCGCTCCGGCGGCCGCCACGGCACCTTCGTCGACCGCTACCGCACCGAGCTGGACGACCCGGCCCACGCCGAGGCCGTCGACCGGCTGGTGGGGATCGTGCGCGAGGGCGGGCCCGTCACGCTGGTCACCGCCGTGAAGGATGTCGCCGACAGCCATGTGCCCGTCCTGGTCGACCACCTCAACCATGTGATGAAACGTACATAGATATGGATACCGGTGTGCACCGCCGGGGAGGTGGCGGGCGCCTCTGAGAGACTGGGCGCGATGAACGAGACAGCGTCCCTGAGAGCCCGTGCCGAGATCGACCTCGCCGCGCTGCGCGCCAATGTGCGCGCCCTCCGCGCGCGGGCGGCCGGTGCACAGCTCATGGCCGTGGTGAAGTCCGACGGGTACGGGCACGGGGCCGTGCCCTGCGCCCGCGCCGCCCGTGAGGCCGGGGCCACCTGGCTCGGCACCGCGACCCCGCACGAGGCGCTCGCCCTGCGGGCCGCCGGTCTCGACGGCCGGATCATGTGCTGGCTCTGGACGCCGGGCGGGCCCTGGCGCGAGGCCGTCGAGGCGGACATCGACGTGTCGGTCAGCGCGATGTGGGCGCTGCGCGAGGTCGTCTCGGCCGCCGCTTCCGCGGGCCGTCCGGCCCGCGTCCAGCTCAAGGCCGACACCGGCCTCGGCCGTAACGGCTGCCAGCCCGCCGACTGGCCCGAACTCGTCGCCGAGGCCCGCGCCGCCGAGCGGGCCGGCACCATCCGGATCACCGGCCTCTGGTCCCACTTCGCCTGCGCCGACGAGCCCGGCCACCCCTCGATCGCCGCCCAGCTCTCCGCGTTCCGGGACATGGTCGCCTACGCCGAGAAGGAGGGCGTCGACCCCGAGGTGCGGCACATCGCCAACTCCCCGGCCACGCTGACCATCCCCGAGGCCCACTTCGACCTCGTACGGACCGGCATCGCGATGTACGGCGTCTCACCCGCCCCCGAGCTGGGCACCCCCGCCGAGCTGGGGCTCCGCCCGGTGATGACGCTCGCCGCCGCCGTCGCCCTGGTCAAGGACGTCCCGGCCGGACACGGCGTCAGCTACGGCCACCACTACGCCACCTCCGCCGAGACCACGCTCGGCCTCATCCCCGTCGGCTATGCGGACGGCATCCCGCGCCACGCCTCGGGGAGCGCGCCCGTCCTGGTCGGCGGCAAGGTCCGTACGGCGGCGGGCCGCGTCGCCATGGACCAGTTCGTCGTGGACCTCGGCGGCGACCGGCCGGAAGCGGGCGCGGAGGCCGTGCTGTTCGGCCCGGGCGACCGGGGCGAGCCGAGTGTCGAGGACTGGGCGGTGGCCGCCGGCACGATCGGGTACGAGATCGTCACCCGGATCGGCGGCCGGGTACCGAGGGTGTACGTGAACGCGACAGCCGATCCGACCGGGGGCGCACCACAGTGAGCGACAGCAACGCGAGGGCGGCGGCGGGGGACGTCATGGCGGTGGCCGCCACGACAGCGGCCGGCTGGCGCCGGGCGGGCGTCGCCGGGGCCGCGATAGGGGTGCTCGCCGCCGGTGCGGCGGCGGGGGTCGCCGTCGAGCGGCTCACCGTCGGGCGCGGGATGCGCAAGAAGGCCCGCCTCGCGCTGGACGCGACCGGGCCCTACGGCTCCCTGCGCGGAACACCGGGCCGGGCCGTCGCCGACGACAGGACCGAGCTGTACTACGAGGTCGACGAGGTGGAACCCCCGGCGCCCGCCGACGGAGCGGGGCCCGAGGGCAACCGCCGCCGCCGGCTCTTCGGGCGCAAGGCCCCCGACCCCGTCACCGTCGTCTTCAGCCACGGCTACTGCCTCGGCCAGGACTCCTGGCACTTCCAGCGCGCCGCCCTGCGCGGCCTCGTCCGCGCCGTCTACTGGGACCAGCGCAGCCACGGCCGCTCCGAGCGCGGGCGCGCCCAGGCGGACGGGGTGGCCCTCGGCATCGACCAGCTCGGCCGCGACCTCAAGGCCGTCATCGACGCGGCGGCCCCCGAGGGGCGGATCGTGCTCGTCGGCCACTCCATGGGCGGCATGACGATGATGGCGCTGGCCGACCAGTACCCGGCCCTGATCCGCGACCGGGTCGCCGCCGTCGCCTTCGTCGGCACCTCCAGCGGCAAGCTCGGCGAGGTCAACTTCGGGCTGCCGGTGGCCGGCGTACGGGCGGTGCGCCGGGTGCTGCCGGGGGTGCTGCGGGCGCTGGGTACGCAGGCGGAGCTGGTGGAGAAGGGGCGCCGGGCCACCGCCGACCTCTTCGCCGGGCTGATCAAGCGGTACTCGTTCAGCTCGCGGGACGTGGACCCGGCGGTCGCCCGGTTCGCGGAGCGGCTGATCGAGTCGACCCCGATCGACGTGGTCGCCGAGTTCTACCCGGCCTTCACCGAGCACGACAAGAGCGGCGCACTGCCCGCCTTCCGGGACGTGCCCGTGCTGATCCTGGCCGGGGAGAAGGACCTCGTCACCCCCAGCTCGCACAGCGAGGTCATCGCCGACGTCCTGCCGGAGGCCGAGCTGACCCTGGTGCCGGACGCCGGGCACCTGGTGATGCTGGAGCACCCGGAGACGGTCACCGACCGGCTGGCCGACCTGCTGGTACGCAGCGGAGCGGTGGCTGCCGCTAACGTTGGCGAGCATGGAAGCACCGCACAGCAGCCCGGCCGCTGAGACCGTTCCGGGCGCCCCCACGGACCTCCCCGAAGCCGTCACCGTGACGATCGGCGTCGAGTCCCCCGAACAGATGCAGGGCCTCGGCCGCCGCCTCGCACGGGTCCTGGCCCCCGGTGACCTGGTCATGCTCACGGGCGAGCTGGGCGCCGGGAAGACGACGCTGACCCGGGGGCTCGGTGAGGGCCTCGGAGTGCGCGGCGCGGTCACCTCGCCCACCTTCGTCATCGCCCGCGTCCACCCCTCCCTGGTGGACGGGCCCGCCCTGGTCCACGTCGACGCGTACCGCCTGGGCGGCGGGCTCGACGAGATGGAGGACCTGGACCTCGATGTGTCGCTGCCGGAGTCGGTGGTGGTCGTGGAGTGGGGCGACGGCAAGGTGGAGGAGCTCGCCGAGGACCGGCTGCGCGTGCTCATCGACCGCGCGACCGGCGACACGGACGACGAGCGGCGCGAGGTGACCCTGGTGGGCATCGGCCCGCGCTGGGCGGGGCTGCGGGAGGACCTGGCGTAACGGCAGCGCTTCCCGGGGCGGGGGAGGGCCCGTCCGTGGCGGCCCGGCCGTGTCTTCCTCACGGCGGCGCTTCGTCGAGCGCGCTGCCCGGGTTGTGAGGTCCCCCACCGGCCCTGACGCCTTCACGTCATGGTCCTGACGCCCGTCACGAGACCTTCCCGACAGGACGTCGGTAAATTGTTGCGCGAGGGACCGTGGTCGTGGTCACATGGGTACGAGACCTGGTTAGGTCAGCCTAACCACGACCTCCACCGCAACCCCAGGAGGCATCCATGCCGACGCCCGAGCGCGCGGAGCGGCCACGGCAGCAGCCGACGCCGTCCGACCTGTCGATGAAGGATCTGCTGGCCTCGTGCGCGGCGGCCACCGCGGTCTCCACCCCACCGGGCGATCCGGACGCGGCCGACGGGGAGAGCACACCGGACAGGGCTGTCCGCCGCCGGGCGGCGTAAGAGGACGTCACCGGCCCGACGCGCCACGCGGGCTACGGGACGACGACCACCTTGGCGCCGACCGTCGCGAAGGTCCACATCGCGTTGCCGTCCGCCCGCTTCATCCGTACGCCGCCGGTCCTCGACTCCGGGTCGGGGGCCCGCATCGACCCGTCCTGCGCCGCGCTGAAGCCCACCGCGACCTCGCCGACGTTGGCGAAGCGCACCACGTGCTCGACGGGGACGCCGTCCGAGCCCTGGACCGTGCCCGAGCGCGAGGTGACCTGGTGGACGCCGGGCGGCGGGCTCACGGGGCTCGGCATCACCGTGAACGTACGGAGCGCCTTCTCGTTGCCGTCCACCAGCCACACCCGCCGGTCCTTCAGCGCGTAGACGACGCGCTCACCGGTGCCCGAGTCCGCAGGGACCGCGAGGGCGTCCTTCGGGGGCTTCGGCTTCGCGGTGGGCTGGGCGGAGGCCGAGGCCGAGGCCGAGGCCGAGGCCTTCGGGGAGGCCGAGGAGGAGGACGCCACCGATTCGGGAGCGTTCGCCGATGCCTGGTAGGCGAGGACGGCGACCACGACGACCGCCGCCGCAGTGAGCCCGGCCACCATTCCCGAGCTTCCCCTTGACACCGTGAACTCCCCTTTCGGCGGCCGTCCGCCGCATGTCGTACAAGCGTCGTCGTACAAGCGTCGCACGGGCGTTGTCGTACAAGCGTTTACGTCGTACCCGTGGATACCCGGTGACGGTAGCAGCAGCGCACGGGCAGGCCGGGACGCCGTACGGACGCCGTACCGCCGTCGGCGGAGCCGTAGGCTGTTTGCGTGCTCTTGCTCGCCATGGATACCGCCACGCCCGCCGTCACCGTCGCCCTGCACGACGGTGCGTCCGTCATCGCCTCCTCCGGCCAGGTCGACGCCCGCAGGCACGGTGAACTGCTGCTGCCCGCCGTCGACCGGGTCCTCGCCGAGGCCGGGGTGAAACTCGACGCCGTGACGGGCGTGGTCGTGGGCGTCGGCCCCGGCCCCTACACCGGGCTGAGGGTCGGCCTGGTCACCGCGGCGACGTTCGGCTCCGCCCTCTCCGTACCGGTGCACGGCCTCTGCACCCTGGACGGCCTCGCGTACGCCGCCGGGCAGGACGGCCTGGAAGGGCCCTTCGCCGTGGCGACGGACGCACGCCGCAAGGAGGTGTACTGGGCGCGGTACGAGGACGCCCGCACCCGTACGGGGGACCCCGCCGTCGACCGGCCCGCCGACATCGCCGAGGCACTCGCCGGGCTCCCCGTGGTCGGCCAGGGCGCGGTGCTCTACCCGGATGCCTTCCCGGACGCGCGCGGCCCCGAGCACGTGGCCGCCGGGGCGCTCGCCGCGCTCGCCGCCGAACGGCTCGCCGCCGGGCAGGAGCTGCTGGAGCCCCGGCCGCTCTATCTGCGCCGGCCCGACGCGCAGGTCCCGAAGAACTACAAGGTGGTCACCCCGACGTGAGCGCCGCCACCGCCGCCGTACTGCGCGAGATGCGCTGGTGGGACATCGCACCGGTGCTGGAGCTCGAACACGCGCTGTTCCCGGACGACGCCTGGTCGCCCGGCATGTTCTGGTCCGAGCTGGCGCACGCCCGCGGCCCCGGCGCCACCCGCCACTACGTCGTCGCCGAGGACCCGGCCACCGGCCGGATCACCGGGTACGCCGGGCTCGCCGCCCTCGGCGACCTCTCCGACGTCCAGACCATCGCGGTCAGCCGCGAGGCCTGGGGCACCGGCCTCGGCTCCGAACTCCTCACCGACCTGCTGAAGGCCGCTACCGCCTTCGAGTGCGCCACCGTGCTCCTCGAAGTCCGGGTCGACAACACGCGGGCGCAGAAGCTGTACGAGCGCTTCGGCTTCGAGCCGATCGGCTTCCGACGCGGCTACTACCAGCCGGGGAACATCGACGCGCTCGTCATGCGCCTCACCATGCAAGAGCAAGTCACGCAAGAACAAGCACCAGAGACCGGGACTGAATGATGGCTGCCGACGAACCCCTCGTACTCGGCATCGAGACCTCCTGCGACGAGACCGGCGTCGGCATCGTGCGCGGGACGACCCTGCTCGCGGACGCCGTCGCCTCCAGCGTCGACACCCACGCCCGCTTCGGCGGCGTCGTCCCGGAGATCGCGTCCCGCGCCCACCTGGAGGCGATGGTCCCCACCATCGAGCGCGCCCTCAAGGAGGCCGGGGTCAGCGCCCGTGACCTCGACGGGATCGCGGTCACCTCGGGCCCCGGGCTCGCGGGCGCGCTGCTGGTCGGCGTCTCGGCGGCGAAGGCGTACGCGTACGCCCTGAACAAGCCGCTCTACGGGGTCAACCACCTCGCCTCGCACATCTGCGTCGACCAGCTGGAGCACGGCCCGCTGCCCGAGCCGACCATGGCGCTCCTGGTCAGCGGCGGCCACTCCTCGCTCCTGCTGGCCCCCGACATCACCAGCGACGTCCGCCCCCTCGGTGCGACCATCGACGACGCGGCGGGCGAGGCGTTCGACAAGATCGCCCGCGTGCTGAACCTCGGTTTCCCCGGCGGCCCGGTCATCGACCGCCTCGCGAAGGAGGGCGACCCGAAGTCCATCGCGTTCCCGCGCGGGCTGACCGGTCCCCGCGACGCCCCGTACGACTTCTCCTTCTCCGGCCTGAAGACCTCGGTCGCCCGTTGGATCGAGGCGAAGCGCGCGGCGGGCGAGGAGGTGCCGGTACGGGATGTGGCGGCGTCCTTCCAGGAGGCCGTGGTGGACGTGCTCACGCGGAAGGCGGTGCGCGCCTGCAAGGACGAGGGCGTCGACCACCTGATGATCGGCGGCGGGGTGGCGGCCAACTCCCGGCTCCGCGCGCTGGCCGAGGAGCGGTGCGAGCGGGCGGGCATCCGGCTGCGGGTGCCGCGGCCGGGGCTCTGCACGGACAACGGGGCGATGGTCGCGGCGCTCGGCGCGGAGATGGTCGCCCGCAACCGGCGCCCCTCCGACCTGGAGCTTTCGGCGGACTCCTCGCTGCCGGTGACCGAGCCGCACGTGCCGGGGGCGGATCGTTCCCATTCCCACGACCACGACCACGTGCACGAGATCAGCAAGGACAACCTCTACTCATGAGCGCCGCGACCATCGTCCTGATGTGGGAGGCCCGCGCCGTGGAGGGCCGCGGCGGCGAGCTCCTGGAATGGGCCCGCGCCCGGTCCGCCGAGCTGTCCCGCGAGCCGGCCCGCCGCGAACTGCTGCGCGCCCCGCAGGACCGGGTGCTGGTCATGACGTGGTGGGCGGAGGCGTCGTACGCCGACGACCTCCCCGAACTCCCCGAGCCCGACGCCGCCCTGATCACCCGGCCGGTGCACCGGTGGCGGTTCGAGGCGGTGGGGTGAGCGACGCCTTCGCGGAGCCCGGCAACCCCGTATTCCCCGGCTGATCACCCCTCGCCCCTCGGCTGATCAGCCCCTCCACGGTCGCGTCCAGCTCGGCGGCGCTCCCGTAGTCGGCGGCGTACTCCCGCCAGTGCTCCTCGACCTCGGTGAGCCGGGGCGGCTCCGCCGCGTCCTTCTCCGTGATCATCTCCGGGAAGAACGGCGCGACGGCTGCTCCGCCCGGCGGGCGGCCCGGTGGCCGCCGAGCCGGTGGCGGCGGAGCATGAGGAGGGCGCCGCCGGCCGATGAGTCCGGGCGCCCGGACCGGTCTACCTTCCACGAGGTCCGAGAGGCCTGCGACGAGCGGATTCCCGACGAGGAGACGACGACCATGCAGAAGATCACCCCCTGTCTCTGGTACGACGGCCAGGCGAAGGAGGCGGCCGAGCACTACATCGCCGTCTTCGGCGGCGACTCCCGCATCCTGGACATCAGCTACTACGGCGAAGCCGGCCCCGGCGAGGCCGGTGACGTCCTCACCGTCACCTTCAGCCTCGCGGGCCAGGAGTACATGGGGCTCAACGGCGGACCGCAGTTCCCCTTCACCGAGGCGATCTCGCTCGCCGTGGACTGCGCCGACCAGGCCGAGGTGGACCGGCTCTGGGCCGCGCTCACGGAGGGCGGCGAGGAGGGGCGGTGCGGCTGGCTCAAGGACCGGTACGGCGTCTCCTGGCAGCTCGTCCCGAGCGAGCTGCCGAAGCTGCTGACCGACCCGGACCCGGCGAAGGCGGAGCGGACGATGAAGGCGATGCTCGGTATGGGCAAGTTGGACATCCAGGCGCTGCGGGACGCCTGAGCTCCCGGGTGCGCTCCTGGCCGCCTCGGCGGTCGGTAGTGTCTGGTCCATGTCCCCCCGCGCCTCGCTGCCCCCGTCTCCGCCTCCCGCGGAGATCCGGACCCGGCCCGGCCGCGAGGCGATGCTCGCCGACCGGGCGCTGATCCTGAGCGCACCGGTGCGGATGCGCATGGGGCCGGCGCGGCTCGGCGTGCTGGGGATGTGGGCCGGGCTCGCCGCCCTCGGCTGGCTGCTGGTGGGTGCTGCGCTCGTCACGTTCGACCAGGCGCCGGACATCTTCAGCGGGTTCGCCGGACTCCTGTCCCTGGTCGTCGGGGCGGCGGCGCTGGTACCGGCCGTCGCCTTCGTCTGCCTCTACCTCGCCCGCGACCGTAAGGTCCGCGCGCTGCTCGTGGAGTGGGGTGCGCTGGACCACGACCCGGAGCGCGACCGCGAGCTGCGGCTGCCCGGCGTGAGCCTGTGATCGCCTGGCTCACCGGACTCATCGGCGCCGTCAAGGCGCTGGCTCACCGCCGCTGGGTGCTGCGCGTCCTGGCCGCGCCCGCCGCCACGCCGGCGCCGGGCGGCCCGGTCCCGACCCCCGTCGGTCCCGGCCGCCGCTGAACCTCGGACCGGGCGGACGGCGCCGCTCACCCCAGCGGGTGGCCGATCAGCATCGTCGGGGCCCCGGCCACCCGGGTCAGGAACACCGTCGCCGCGCCCGGCCCGCTCAACTTCATCCGGCGGCGCAGCTCCTCCGGTTCGACCGCCGAGCCGCGCTTCTTGACGGTCAGGACGCCCACCTCGCGCTCCCGCAGCAGCGCCTTCAGCTTCTTCATGTTGAACGGCAGCCGGTCGGTGATCTCGTACCCGGAGACGTACGGGGAGGAGTAGGGCACATCGCTCGTGACGTACGCGATCGTCTCGTCCACCAGCCGCCCGCCGCACCGCTCCACGATGTCGGCGACCAGGTGCGCCCGGATCACCGCACCGTCCGGCTCGTACAGGTAGCGCCCGACCGGGCCCACCGGCGGGGCGGGCAGCGGGGCCGGGGCGGTGAGGGTGGCCCCGGACGGCAGCAGGGTGGCCCGGAACGCACCGGGCGCGAACCCCTCCCCGTACCAGAGCACCGCCTCCTTCACATCGCCGCCGTCCGAGATCCACTCGGCCTCCGCCTCCGGGCCGATCGCCTCGTGCGGGACGCCGGGCGCGATCTTCAGCGCCGCGCGGGGGGCCTTCAGTGCGGCGGCCGTCGCCCACGACAGCGGGGGTGAGTACGCCTCCGGGTCGAAGATCCTGCCCCGGCCGCCGCGCCGGGCCGGGTCCACGAAGACGGCGTCGTACGGAGAGGTGTCGATCTCCGTGACGTCGGCGCACCGCACCTCGATCAGCGCGGCAAGGTCGAGCGCCTCGGCATTGGCGCGGGCCACCTCGGCGGTGAGCGGGTCGCGGTCCACGGCGAGGACGGCGATCCCGGCACGGGCGAGCGCGATGGCGTCGCCGCCGATGCCGCAGCACAGGTCCGCCACGCTCCGGACGCCGAGCGCGGCGAACCGGGCGGCGCGGTAGGTGGCGACCGAGGTGCGGGTGGCCTGCTCGACACCGTTGGGCGTGAAGTACATCCGGTACGCGTCCCCGGCCCCGAACTTCGCCACCGCCCGCTGCCGCAGCCGCGCCTGGCCGAGCGCCGCCGACACCAGCTCCGCCGGGTGCGTGCGGCGCAGCCGGGTCGCGGTGGCCAGCTCTTCGGCGGGGTCGTGGTCGCGCAGCTCGGCCAGCAGGTGCTCGCCCTCGAGGGTGCGCAGGGCGGCGAAGGCGGCGCGGGCGGGGTCGTCGGCCGGAGTGGCGGGGGTCGATGCGTTCACCCGGTCCATTGTGGCCGGTGCGTGGAGGCGGGCGCCCATGGGCCGACGCGGGCTCCTACAAAGGGCGACGCGTCATCCCTGTAGGCGACGCGTCACCCCTGTGGGCCGGTCGGGGGACGGGCCCGGACCTCTCGCGGTGTCGGGGCGGGAGGCGGCCGGGTGGCTGGCAGGATGCGGCGCCATGCAGCTAGTACGACAAAAAGGAAAATCACCCATGAAGCGGCATCGGCCGGTCTCCGTCGTGCTGGCGGCCCTCCTGGCCGCCACCGTCACCTCCGCCTGCGCGTCGGAGGCGGTCGGTGGCGGCGCGGGCGCCCCGGGCGGCCCGGCGAAGCCCGCCGCCGGACAGCACGGCGAGGCCGCCCCGCAGGCCGGGCCCGCCCGCGCCCTGGACACGTACGCCGAGGAGGTCAAGCGGAAACAGGCCGCACGGGCCGTCGCCGCGAAGAAGTGGGGGCTGGCCAAGACCCCGCTCGCCGCCCCCGAACCGCCGAAGGTGAAGCCGCGCATCACCACCCGTAAGGGGTTCGAGGTCCGGGACGACGAAGGGCTGCCGCCCGTCTTCACCACCGTCCCCACCAAGGAGAAGATCGTCTTCCTCACCATGGACGACGGGGCGGAGAAGGACCCCGCGCTGCTGCGGATGATGACCGAACTGGACATCCCCTACAGCGCCTTCCTGAGCGACTACGTCATCAACGACGACTACGGGTACTTCAAGCAGATGCAGAAGCGCGGGGTGGTCATCAGCAACCACACGCTCAACCACCGCTATCTGCCCGGCCTCTCCTACGCCGAGCAGAAGCGGGAGATCTGCGGCCAGCAGGAGAAGATCCTCAAGAACTACGGGAAGCGGCCCACCCTCTTCCGCCCGCCCTACGGGAACTACAACCGCGACACCCTCGTCGTCGCCAAGTCCTGCGGCATCACCGCCGTACCCCTGTGGTCCGCCGAGGCCTTCGCCGACCACATGGAGTGGCGCGAGTGGGACCGGGATCTCCACCCCGGCGACATCGTCCTCACCCACTTCCGGGGCAAGGGCGACTGGAAGGGCACGATGCCCGACATGATCCGCCTGGTCATGAAGACCGTCACGGACAAGGGGTACGCGGTGGCGAAGCTGGAGGACTACGTCTGAGCCCCGCCTGCCCTACGTACGCCGTCTGACCCTCGCCTCCCCGGCGTACGAACCCCGAGAACGGCGACGGGGACCCAGTCCGTGCCGGGGAGCGGGCGGGGGAGCCGACCCCTGGGCGGCGGCCGTCTCGTAGGGCCGTGCCCAGGCGCGCAGCCCCAGCCCCAGGAGGAGCGGGACGCGGACCGCCACCTCCACGAACACCAGGAAAAGCCCCAGCAGCGGATCCGCGCACCCGCCGGGTTCCGGCGCATCCTGACGCGCCGCCACGGCTCTCTCGGCCGGTCGTCCGGGCGGGCGGCGCTCGGGATGCGTCATCTCCGTACCGTCGTACGGAACGCGAAGCTCTGTCCCGGCGTTGTCCGGACGGCGATCCGACGGAGCCCCGATCGAGACGGCGCGAGGGCGGTGAATTGGCACTCCGCTTGACCGAGTGCTAACCGCGGTCATAGTCTCAGGTCTGGCACTCCCCCCTGGAGAGTGCCAGCACCACACTGTGCGACAGGGCAGGTCCGGCACCCGCGACGACGGATCGGTCTCTGGTCGCCGCCCACTGACTGCTAAACCCCGTGAGATCTCCGAAGGGGGAGACCGGATCGTGTCGACCACCAGCTCCAAGGTTGCGATCAAGCCGCTTGAGGACCGCATTGTGGTCCAGCCGCTCGACGCTGAGCAGACCACGGCTTCCGGCCTGGTCATTCCGGACACCGCGAAGGAGAAGCCCCAGGAGGGCGTCGTCCTCGCCGTGGGCCCGGGCCGCTTCGAGAACGGCGAGCGTCTTCCGCTCGACGTCAAGACCGGCGACGTCGTCCTGTACAGCAAGTACGGCGGCACCGAGGTGAAGTACAACGGCGAGGAGTACCTCGTCCTCTCGGCCCGCGACGTCCTCGCGATCATCGAGAAGTAATTCACCCACGTTTGCTTGTGTTCTGCGCCCCTGGCCCCCTGCGAAATAACTAGCCGGGTGGCGAGGGGCGCAGTTCGTTCGAGAGGGAAGTAACAGCCCATGGCGAAGATTCTGAAGTTCGACGAGGACGCCCGTCGCGCCCTTGAGCGCGGCGTCAACAAGCTTGCCGACACGGTCAAGGTGACGATCGGCCCCAAGGGCCGCAACGTCGTCATCGACAAGAAGTTCGGCGCGCCCACCATCACCAACGACGGCGTCACCATCGCGCGCGAGGTCGAGCTCGACGACCCGTACGAGAACCTCGGTGCCCAGCTCGTCAAGGAGGTGGCGACCAAGACCAACGACGTAGCGGGTGACGGCACCACCACCGCGACCGTCCTGGCCCAGGCGCTCGTCCGCGAGGGTCTGCGCAACGTCGCCGCGGGCGCCTCCCCGGCCGCCCTGAAGAAGGGCATCGACGCCGCAGTCAAGGCCGTGTCCGAGGAGCTCCTCGCGACTGCCCGCCCGATCGACGACAAGTCCGACATCGCCGCCGTGGCCGCGCTCTCCGCGCAGGACACCCAGGTCGGCGAGCTCATCGCGGACGCGATGGACAAGGTCGGCAAGGACGGTGTCATCACCGTCGAGGAGTCCAACACCTTCGGTCTGGACCTGGAGTTCACCGAGGGCATGGCCTTCGACAAGGGCTACCTGTCCCCGTACATGGTGACCGACCAGGAGCGTATGGAGGCCGTCCTCGACGACCCGTACATCCTGATCCACCAGGGCAAGATCGGCTCCATCCAGGAGCTGCTCCCGCTGCTGGAGAAGGTCATCCAGAGCGGCGGCTCCAAGCCGCTCCTGATCATCGCCGAGGACGTCGAGGGCGAGGCGCTCTCCACCCTCGTCGTCAACAAGATCCGCGGCACCTTCAACGCCGTCGCGGTGAAGGCCCCGGGCTTCGGCGACCGCCGCAAGGCCATGCTCGGCGACATCGCCACCCTCACCGGTGCGACCGTCATCGCCGAGGAGGTCGGCCTCAAGCTCGACCAGGCCGGTCTGGACGTGCTCGGCACCGCCCGCCGCGTCACCGTCTCCAAGGACGACACGACCATCGTCGACGGCGGGGGCGACTCCGACGACGTCAAGGGCCGCGTCAACCAGATCAAGGCCGAGATCGAGTCCACGGACTCCGACTGGGACCGCGAGAAGCTCCAGGAGCGCCTCGCGAAGCTGGCCGGCGGCGTGTGCGTCATCCGCGTCGGTGCCGCCACCGAGGTGGAGCTCAAGGAGAAGAAGCACCGCCTCGAGGACGCCATCTCCGCCACCCGCGCCGCGGTCGAGGAGGGCATCGTCTCCGGCGGTGGCTCCGCTCTCGTCCACGCCGTGAAGGTCCTGGAGGGCAACCTCGGCAAGACCGGCGACGAGGCCACCGGTGTCGCGGTCGTCCGCCGCGCCGCCGTCGAGCCGCTGCGCTGGATCGCCGAGAACGCCGGCCTGGAGGGTTACGTCATCACCTCCAAGGTCTCCGAGCTCGACAAGGGCCAGGGCTTCAACGCCGCCACCGGCGAGTACGGCGACCTGGTCAAGGCCGGCGTCATCGACCCGGTCAAGGTCACCCGCTCCGCCCTGGAGAACGCCGCGTCCATCGCGTCGCTGCTGCTCACGACCGAGACCCTGGTCGTCGAGAAGCCGGCCGATGAAGAGGCCGACGCCGGTCACGGCGGCCACGGCCACTCCCACTAGTACGCGCAGCGCCTACTGGTAGCCGCAGTACCTTTCGGTACGCCTGAGGCCCGGTACCCCCGTCGCGGGGGCTTGGGTTCTAACGGTCCTCGCAACACCCGCGATCTGCGGGAGTTGCGAGGACCGTGGCCGTTGAGCGGCAGCCGGTCATGTCGTTCGGCTCGGAGGGTCCGGTACGGACCGGCGAGACCCGCCGCGCCTACTGGGGCCCGTACTTGCGTCCCGTACGCGAGGTGACCCCGCCCAACAGGCTGCGCGGCGTCACCTTGACCAGCCCCATCAACGCCTTGTAGCGCGGGTCCGGGATCGACACCGACTTTCCCCGGGCCAGGTCGGTCAGGGCCGAGACCACCAGCTTGTCCGCGTCCAGCCACATCCACCCGGGGATGTTGCCGGTGCCCATCCCGGCCCGCTCGTGGAACTCCGTACGGACGAAGCCCGGGCACAGCGCCATCAGCCGCACCCCCGACCCGGCCAGGTCCTTCGCCGCCCCCTGGGTGAACTGCACGACCCAGGCCTTGGACGCCCCGTACGTGCCGCGCGGCACGAACGCCGCGACGGACGCCACATTGATCACCCCGCCCCGGCCGCGCTCCTTCATGCCCGTGGCGGCGGCCGAGGTCAGCCGCAGCACCGCCTCGCAGTGCACCTTCAGCATCGTCAGCTCGTCGGCCATGGGCACTTCCAGGTAGCGCCCCTTGTTGCCGAACCCGGCGTTGTTGACCAGCAGATCGACCGGGTGCGTGCGGTCCGCGAGCCGCTTCTCGACCGCCTCGATCCCGGCGTCCGTGGACAGGTCCGCACGCAGCACCTCGGCCTCGATGCCGTGTCGGTCGTGCAGTTCGGTGGCCTGCTCGCGCAGCCGGGCGGTGTCACGGGCCACCAGCACCAGGTTGTGCCCCTGGCCCGCGAGCCGCCGCGCGAAGGCCGCCCCGATGCCCGCCGTCGCGCCTGTAATCAGTGCAGTCGTCATACGCGGCACGTTAGTGCCCCGCGGGCCCGGGGGTTTCACCCGCCCGCCGCCTAGAAGCGGCGGGCGGGCGGGTCAGGGCCGGGCGGGGGCGAAGGACAGCATGCGGGCCTGGCGCTCGGTGTCGAGGCCGCTCACGCCCGACGACGTGACGACCACCCGGCCGTCCACATAGGCCAGCCGCCCGCCGCTCATCCTGGCCTCGGGCGCCGCGGCCGCGGCCGGGTGCCGCAGGAGCACCTTCTCCGTGCCCGCACCGCCCGGGCCCATGAGGAAGGTCCGGCCGGGCCGGCTTGATGACGCCGACTCGTAGACGAGCGCGGCCCTGCCCTTCTCCGCGCGCAGGGGATGCAGCGCACGGAGCGGGTCGTCGGACTTGACGCCCCACACGAACTCGCCGGTGGCCAGGTCGTACACGCCGACCCTGCCGGTGCCGCCCAGGACGACGTGGTCCGGGCCGGCCGCGGTGCCCCGGCAGGGCTGGATCTCGCCGCCGGACCCGCTTCCGGCGCAGTGCTCGAACCCCTTCTCCCGCGGGTCGATGGTGGTGCGGAGCTTCCCCTCGGCGCCGAGGGCGACGACGCGCCAGTCGGTCGTGGTGTCCCCGGCGTTCACGGTGGTGAAGACGACCGGGTCGACCGAGATCAGGCTGCCGAACTTCCAGCCGGGCGTGGTCCGGTGGCGCCACAGGACCTTGCCGGTGCGCGGGTCGATCTCGCGGAGCTGGCTGTAGTTCTTGCTCCGGTCCATGGAGATCGCGCAGTCGGAGCTCACCAGGAGCCGGGATCCGCCCGCCACGTCGTCCGGGTAGCACTTCCCCGGGTTCTCCCACGGGATGTCGTAGAGCTCGGTCCCGTCACCGACCCGGTAGGCGGTGGCCTTCATGCTCCGGGCGATCGCGAACGTACCGCCGCTGATGGCGCTGTACACGATGAACGAGTTGTCCCCGGAGCCGGTTTCGGGGAGCTTCTTGTGCCACCCCTGCTTCCCGGTCCTCAGGTCGATCATCTGGAGCTGGTTGCACCGGTTCCCCCGCTCGTCGTCGGGCCTCTCCTGGCGGACGATCACGACCTTGCCGTCCGGAGCGGGGTTGGCCGGTGTCTCGCAGACGGCGGTGGGCAACGGCACGCTCCAGAGCTCGGCGCCGTCCGAGAGCCGGTAGGCCGCGACCTTCCGGTGCAGCGCCTGGACGACCGCGCCGTCGACGGTCCACAGGTCATGGGCCCGGTGGTTCCCACTGGGCAGATCCGTCTTGTCGTCCACGATCCACGCCGTCGCGTCTCCCGGCTTCCGCGCGGCGTCGATCTCCGCCGTCGTCGGGATCCGCTGCGGCTGCGGAGTGCGGACGGCGGGGGCACCGGACGGGGGCGCCGGCGAGGCGGGGGCGGAAGGGGCCGGGTCGGGCGACTCCTTCGCCACCGGCGCGGCGGACCGGCCCCACCTCCCGTCGGTGACGGCGTACACCCCGCCCGCCGCGGCGACGAGCAGGAGCACGACGGCGACGGCGAGGACCGGCGCCCCGCCGAAGCGCCGGCGACGGGGTGGCGGTGGCGGTCCGGGCGGGGGCCCGGAGCCGTCCTGCGCGTACGGGTTGCCGGGTACGGGCTGCTGCGGCGGGCCCGGTGTGTACCAGGGCTGCGGCCGGTCGGTCACGAATCTTCCCCCCTGAGACGTGCTGCGTCTGAGACGTGCTGCGTCGCTCCGCCGACGGCTCGACCGAGCACGGTCACCAGTGGGGGACGCGCCGCGCGCCGGCGCAGTTCCCCTCAACGGCGCGCCCCCGTAGGGCCGATGGCTCCCCGCCACACGGCCCGGGCGACGCCCTCAGCCCTGGGCCGCCATGTACCCCCGCGCCGTGCGCAGCGCCTCGGGGTGCAGGGCCGACGCGGCGGCCAGCAGGGACGGCAGCAGGGTGCGCTCGGTCGTGACGGCCCGGAACTGCAGGGCCGCGGTGATCTCGTGGTCCGGGCGGTGCACGATCTCGACGGGGTCGCCGGCCCGGATCGTGCCTGGCTCGATCACCCGCAGATACGCGCCGGTCACCGCCTCCTGGGTGAACCGCCGCACCCACTTCTCCTCCTTGATGTGGTCGGCGAACGTCCGGCACGGGATACGTCCGGAGGTCACCTCCAGCAGCAGTTCGGCCCCCACCCGCCAGCGCTCACCGATCAGCGCGCCGCTCACATCGACCCCGACGGTGGTCAGGTTCTCGCCGAACGAACCGTTCCCCAGCTCCCGGCCGCCCAGCTGACGCTCCCAGGCGTCCAGCTCCTCCCGCGCGAAGGCGTACACGGCCTGGTCGCTGCCGCCGTGGTTGCGCAGGTCGCAGACCGCGTCCCCGGCGAGCCCGCTGCCGCCCGTCCCCTTGGGGCCGGGATCGGAGACCCGCACGGCCCCCTCGAACGGCCGTTTGTCGATCCCGGACAGACCGCCGGGACCTCCGGCGGAGGGGAGAGGGGCGGGCCGGCCGACATTCACGCTCAGCAATCTCATGAGGGTCACGCTAATGGCTCAACCCTCAAAGGGGTACGTCATTAATTCGCCTCCCACCCAAGAAGCTCTTATGGTGGAGGCGTGATCGAAGCACGCCACCTCCGCGTCCTGCGCGCCGTCGCCACCACCGGCTCGTTCTCCGCCGCCGCCCGCGAACTCGGCTGCACCCAGCCCGCGGTGAGCCAGCAGATGAAGGCCCTGGAGTCCTCCGCCGGCACCACCCTGCTGATCCGCACCGGCCGCGAGATGCGCCTCACCCAGGCGGGCGAGGCGCTCGTGCGGCACGCCTCCGGCATCCTCGCCGGGCTGACCGCCGCCGAGGAGGAGGTCGCCGCCATCGCCGGGCTGCGGGCCGGTCGGGTCCGGCTCGTCTCCTTCCCCAGCGGCAGCTCCACCCTGGTCCCCGGCGCGCTGGCGGCCCTGCGGGCGGAGCACCCCGGGACCAGGGTCTCGCTGGTCGAGGCCGAACCGCCGCGCTCGGTCGACCTGTTGCGCGACGGCGACTGCGACATCGCGCTGGCCTTCCGGTACGGCACCACCGGCGGTGAATGGGACGACCTGGTGGTCCGGCCTCTGCTCACCGACCGGCTGATCGGCCTGGTTCCGGACGGGCACCGGCTGGCGGACGCGTCGAGCGTGTCCATCGGTGAGCTGGCGGAAGAGTCGTGGATCGCGGGCTGCCCGCGCTGCCGCCGACAGCTGGTGGAGGTCTGCGAGGCGTCCGGGTTCACCCCTCGGATCGACTTCGCGACCGACGACTACCCGGCGGTGATGGGCCTGGTGGGGGCCGGGCTCGGCGTGGCGGTGCTGCCCGAGCTGGCGGTGGAGTCGGTGCGGCCCAAGGGGGCCCGGACCGTGGCGGTGGAGCCCGCGATCGAGCGGGAGATCGTGGCGCTCACCCTGCCGGACCTGGCCCGGGTCCCGGCGGTGGCGGCCACTCTGGATCAGCTGTCCCTGGCGGCCGCGCGCTGAGGGGCTGCGTCACAGGGGGCGTGGTGCGGAGGGACCGTATCGGTGCAGAGGGGCCGCATTGAGCAAACGTTTCTGCGTTCGACCGGCCCCGGGCTGTCAGGTCGGGCGCGAGCCTGTCGTGGCCGTGGTGACGCCCGAGGGCGCCGCGGTGATCAGTCTGGTTCTGGCCCTCCCCATGAGCTCTTCGCGCTCGTCCTCGGTCAGGCCGCCCCACACTCCGTAGGGCTCCCGTACGGCCAGGGCGTGGGCCGCGCACTCGGCGCGTACCGGGCACCGCATGCACACCTCCTTCGCGGAGGTCTCACGAGCGCTGCGGGCGGCGCCGCGCTCACCTTCGGGATGGAAGAACAGGGAACTGTCGACACCTCGGCAGGCGGCGAGCAGCTGCCAGTCCCACAGGTCTGCGTTGGGTCCGGGAAGGCGGGAGAAATCTGCCATTGCGCTTGTCCCCTCGAAGCCGTGCTGCGTCGGAAGCGGCATCCTCGACCGCCGGGGAACCGGCGATCCGTGATCGGCGATCGTCTCTTCGGTGACCTGAGTCTCGACCGTACATCTGTGGTGCTAGTAGATGTAAATATGACTGTTTGCGAATCTAGCCACAGACACCCTTAAAAGGGAAGAAATCTCGCCAAATAGGGCAAGCAGGGGAGTGAAGATTCGGTTGACGGGTGAATCACCCGCGTCGCTCTCCTCCGTGTGCGGGCCCTCACGTAGAGTGCCGAACCCGAAGGTCCGACCCGTAACTCTTTCGAGTGACCATCGTTAAGAGGGCGGATGCGGTTGACGGAGAACGAGCTCGGGCACATGTCCGAAGGGGTCAACCGCACAGGTGACGACTTGTATCAGCCTGGAGGCTCAAGGTGACGCGCATCAGCTGCGGAGGACGGTCATGACATCCGTGCTCGTCTGCGACGATTCCCCGCTTGCCCGAGAAGCGCTCCGTCGCGCGGTTGCCACCGTGCCCGGTGTCGAGCGCGTGACCACGGCGGCCAACGGCGAGGAAGTCCTCCGCCGCTGGGGGGCCGACCGTTCGGATCTGATTCTGATGGACGTACGCATGCCCGGTCTGGGGGGTGTGGAGACGGTCCGGCGGCTGCTCTCCGCCGACCCCGGGGCCCGGATCATCATGCTGACCGTCGCCGAGGACCTGGACGGCGTCGCGCTCGCGGTCGCCGCCGGTGCCCGCGGCTATCTGCACAAGGACGCGTCCCGCGCCGAGCTGCGGGCCACCGTCACCCAGGCGCTGGCCGACCCGACGTGGCGGCTCGCCCCGCGCCGGCTGCGGTCCGCCGAGATGGGGGCGGCCCCCACGCTCACCGCGCGGGAGATCCAGGTGCTCGAAGGCATGAGCCACGGTCGCTCCAACGCGGAGATCGGCCGCGAGCTGTTCCTCTCCGAGGACACGGTCAAGACCCACGCCAGGCGGCTGTTCAAGAAGCTCGGGGCCTCGGACCGTGCCCATGCGGTGGCCCTGGGATTCCGCTGGGGGCTGGTCCGCTGACGCCCGGCCCGGACCGCCCCCGTCCGCAGACCGGCGGACGGGGTGACGGGACGGGTCACCAGCGGTACGACCCCGGATCCGGGCGCCCGCCGGCGGCGCCGTGTGACGCTTCCCGGCCGATGACGCATCCTTGAGTCGTGGAGTTCCTCAGGAACGATTCGATCGAGCGGAAGGGGAGGGCGCAGGACATGACATCCGGCGCACCCGCTCATAACGCTTCGGTGCACAACTCGGGACGCGATGGAGCGGAGCGTACGGCATCAGGGCACCATGGTCCGATGCGCGACGACGAAACCACGGCGATCGGTGCCCTCGTGCACCGGGCCGTCGACGGCGACGCGCAGGCCACCCATGATCTGCTGGCCCATGTCCACCCCCTCGCCCTCCGCTACTGCCGCTCCCGGCTGAACCGTCTGCCCGGTGATGCTCGCCACTTCGTGGAGGACCTCGCGCAGGAGGTCTGCGTCGCCGTCCTGATGGCGCTGCCCCGCTACAAGGACACCGGCAGGCCCTTCGAGGCCTTCGTCTTCGCCATCGCCGGCCACAAGGTCGCCGACCTCCAGCGCGCCGCGATGCGCCATCCCGGGTCGACCGCCGTCCCCTCCGACGAGATGCCGGAGCGACCCGACGACTCCCTCGGCCCGGAGGAGCGCGCCCTGCTCAGCAGCGACGCCGCCTGGGCCAAGAAGCTCCTCGCCAACCTCCCGGAGAGCCAGCGCGAGCTGCTGGTCCTGCGGGTCGCGGTCGGGCTGACCGCCGAGGAGACCGGGCGGATGCTCGGGATGTCCCCGGGCGCCGTCCGGGTCGCCCAGCACCGCGCGCTCAGCCGGCTCCGGGCACTGGCCGAGCAGTAGGCGCACCCCTGCGGGGCGTTCGGTAGAAAGCTACAGAACGTCCAGCTGATCTTGATCGTGGAATGAGGCACCCGTGGAGCCCGTTAGCATGGACATCCGCACCGATCAAGACCGTTTGGGGAAGGTGTCATGACTGCAAACGTCGACGGAGTGCCTGAGAAGTTCGCGACGCTCGGGCTGACATACGACGACGTGCTGCTGCTGCCGGGCGCGTCAGAGGTCCTGCCCAACGCGGTCGACACCTCGTCCCTCATCTCGCGGAACGTGCGGGTGAACATCCCCCTGCTGTCGGCCGCCATGGACAAGGTGACCGAGTCCCGGATGGCCATCGCGATGGCCCGTCAGGGCGGCGTCGGCGTGCTGCACCGCAACCTCTCGATCGAGGACCAGGTCAACCAGGTCGACCTGGTCAAGCGGTCCGAGTCCGGGATGGTCACCGACCCGATCACCGTGCACCCCGACGCCACGCTCGGCGAGGCGGACGCGCTCTGCGCCAAGTTCCGTATCAGCGGCGTGCCGGTCACCGACGCCGCGGGCAAGCTTCTGGGTATCGTGACCAACCGTGACATGGCCTTCGAGTCGGACCGCTCGCGCCAGGTGCGCGAGGTCATGACGCCGATGCCGCTCGTCACCGGCAAGGTCGGCATCTCCGGCGTGGAGGCCATGGAGCTGCTGCGCCGCCACAAGATCGAGAAGCTGCCGCTGGTCGACGACGCCGGGATCCTCAAGGGCCTCATCACGGTCAAGGACTTCAAGAAGGCCGAGCAGTACCCGAACGCCGCCAAGGACGCCGAAGGCCGTCTGCTGGTCGGCGCGGCCGTCGGCGCCAGCCCCGAGGCGCTGGACCGCGCCCAGGCGCTCGCCTCCGCCGGGGTCGACTTCCTGATCGTCGACACCTCGCACGGCCACAACAGCAACGCCCTCGACTGGATGGCGAAGATCAAGTCCAGCGTCGGCATCGACGTCATCGGAGGCAACGTCGCCACCCGCGACGGCGCCCAGGCGCTGATCGACGCCGGTGTCGACGGCGTGAAGGTCGGCGTCGGGCCCGGCTCGATCTGTACGACCCGCGTGGTCGCCGGTATCGGCGTCCCGCAGGTCACCGCGATCTACGAGGCGGCGCTCGCCGCCCGTGCCGCGGGCGTCCCGGTCATCGGCGACGGCGGCCTGCAGTACAGCGGTGACATCGGCAAGGCGCTCGCCGCCGGCGCGGACAGCGTCATGCTGGGCAGCCTCCTCGCCGGGTGCGAGGAGTCCCCTGGTGAGCTGATGTTCATCAACGGCAAGCAGTTCAAGTCGTACCGCGGCATGGGCTCGCTGGGCGCCATGCAGTCCCGTGGCCAGGGCCGTTCGTACTCCAAGGACCGCTACTTCCAGGCCGAGGTCTCCTCGGACGACAAGCTCGTCCCCGAGGGCATCGAGGGCCAGGTGCCCTACCGCGGTCCGCTGGCCAACGTCCTCCACCAGCTCGTCGGGGGCCTGCGCCAGACCATGGGCTACGTCGGCGCCGAGTCCGTCGACCAGATGGAGAGCAAGGGCCGGTTCGTCCGGATCACCTCGGCGGGTCTCAAGGAGAGCCACCCGCACGACATCCAGATGACGGTCGAAGCACCGAACTACAGCCGGAAGTAACGCGGGAAGCAGCACAGGAAGTAACGCATCACCCCAGGTGAGGGGCGGACCGGAGTTCCCGGTACCGCCCCTTAGCCGCGTGTCGGGGATACTGGTCAGCGCAGACGTAGAGGGAAAGGCCACACATCGTGACTGAGATCGAGATCGGGCGCGGCAAGCGCGGCCGCCGGGCTTACGCATTCGACGACATCGCTGTCGTACCGAGCCGCCGCACCCGGGACCCGAAGGAGGTCTCGATCGCCTGGCAGATCGACGCCTACCGTTTCGAGCTGCCGTTCCTGGCCGCTCCCATGGACTCCGTGGTCTCCCCGCAGCACGCCATCCGCATCGGTGAGCTCGGCGGCCTGGGCGTCCTCAACCTGGAAGGGCTGTGGACCCGGCACGCCGACCCGCAGCCGCTGCTGGACGAGATCGCCGAGATGCCGGTCGAGACGGCGACCCGTCGGCTCCAGGAGATCTACTCCGCCCCCATCCAGGAGGAGCTGATCGGACAGCGCATCAAGGAGGTGCGCGACTCCGGTGTCGTCACCGCCGCCGCGCTCTCCCCGCAGCGCACCGCCCAGTTCTCCAAGGCCGTCGTCGACGCCGGGGTGGACATCTTCGTCATCCGGGGTACGACGGTCTCCGCCGAGCACGTCTCGGGCGCGGCCGAGCCGCTCAACCTGAAGCAGTTCATCTACGAGCTGGACGTCCCGGTCATCGTCGGCGGCTGCGCCACGTACACCGCCGCCCTGCACCTGATGCGCACCGGCGCGGCCGGTGTCCTCGTCGGCTTCGGCGGCGGCGCCGCGCACACCACGCGCAACGTCTTCGGCATCCAGGTCCCGATGGCCACCGCCGTCGCGGACGTGGCCGGGGCCCGCCGCGACTACATGGACGAGTCCGGCGGCCGGTACGTGCACGTCATCGCTGACGGCGGCGTCGGCTGGTCGGGCGACCTGCCGAAGGCCATCGCCTGCGGCGCGGACGCCGTGATGATGGGATCCCCACTGGCCCGCGCGACGGACGCGCCGGGCCGCGGCCGCCACTGGGGCATGGAGGCCGTCCACGAGGACGTGCCGCGCGGCAAGCTGGTCGACCTCGGTCCGGTCGGGACGACGGAGGAGGTCCTCACCGGCCCCTCGCACACCCCGGACGGCTCGATGAACATCTTCGGTGCCCTGCGCCGCGCGATGGCCACCACCGGCTACAGCGACCTGAAGGAGTTCCAGCGCGTCGAGGTGACGGTGGCGGACTCGCAGCACCGCCGCTGACCCGCCCGTACGTGCCACGGGGAGGGGACCGGACCGTTCGACGGTCCGGTCCCCTCCCCGTGGTCGTACGAGGGGTCAGTTCGCCTTCTTGGCGCCACCGATCGCGGCGATCGCGCCGAGTGCGAGGAAGAGGTACCGCATGAAGTCGGCGTCTTCCTTCCAGACCCGCGTCACCGCGTCGAAGTGGTCGAGGAACACCTCGGAGAACGAGACCTGGGCGACGTCAGCCATCACCATCGCGTAGCCGATGAGCTGGCCGAAGTAGACGGCGCCGACCGAGAAGACGGCGGACGCGGCGATGGTCACCGGGTTGGCGCCGCCGAGCTTGCCCGCCGCGAAGCCGACGAGGAAGCCGACGCCGACCGCCGCGTAACCGATCTCGCGCTCGATCGAACCCAGGATCACGCCGTACAGGATGGACGCGACGATCGCCGCGCCGAGGGCGACCAGCACACCGAGGGCGAGGCCGTTGCGGGCCGGCGGCGCCGGCGCGAAGGGGGCACCGCCGAACGGGGCGGGCTGTCCCTGCGGGTTCCCGAAGGGGTTGCCGGTGGGCGCGGGGGGCTGGCCGCCGTAGGGGTTGCCCGTCGGGGCCGGGGGCTGGTCGCCGTACGGGTTGCCCGTCGGGGCGGCGGGGGCGGGGGCGCCCGGTCCGCCCGCGTACGGATTGCCGTCTGCGGGCTGGCCGCCGTACGGCTGCTGGGGCTGGTTCGGCGGCTGCACGGGCTGGCTCACGGTGGGTCTCCCCCTGGGGCGAAATGCGCAGGTGCGGTTCTTGACGCGAACACGTGTGCGCTCTGTGACGCCGCACGGTAGCAGTACGCACCGGAATTGGTCACTAGCAATCCGGTGGCCGATACGCGCACATCCGGGTGGCCGGTACGCGCCGTCAGAGCCGGTGTGCCGCCCCCGCCGGCGTCGCTCCCCGGGTGTCGAGGAGGAGCTGGGCCTTCACCGCGAGCCCCTGGAGGTCGTAGGTGCGGTGATGCTGGAGCAGTACGGTCAGGTCGGCCGCGGCAGCCGCCTCGTACAGCGAGTCGGCGCGTGGGACGGGGTGTTCGCGCACCCGCCAGTCCAGGACGTGCGGGTCGTGGTAGCCGATCTGGGCGCCCATGTCCATCAGTCGGCTGGCGATCTCGCGGGCGGGCGCGGCCTCCTGGTCGGCGCTGTCCGGCTTGTAGGTGACGCCGAGCAGCAGCACCCGGGCGCCCCGGACGGACTTGCCGTGCTCGTTCAGCAGGGTGGCGCAGCGCTGGATGACGTAGCTGGGCATCCGGTGGTTGATCTCCTGCGCCAGCGAGACCATCCGCAGCGGGTGGCCGGGCGTGCGGCTGCTGTACGGGAGGCAGCCCGGGTCCACCGGGACGCCGTGGCCCCCGACGCCGGGCCCGGGGCGGAAGGGCTGGAAGCCGAAGGGCTTGGTCTCGGCGCACCGGATGACGTCCCACAGGTCGACGCCCAGGTCGTGGCAGGCCACCGCCATCTCGTTGACCAGCGCGATGTTGACGTGCCGGAAGTTGGTCTCCAGCACCTTCGTCATCTCCGCCTCGCGCGGCCCCCGGGCCCGTACGACCTTGTCGGTGAGCCGACCGTAGAAGGCGGCGGCCGACTCCGTGCAGGCGGAGGTGAGGCCGCCGATGACCTTGGGGGTGGAGGCGTAGGTGTGGGTGCGGTTGCCGGGGTCGAGCCGGCTGGGGGAGCAGGCGAGGTGGAAGTCGCGTCCGGCGGTGAGCCCGGAGCCCTCTTCGAGCAGGGGGCGCAGGAAGTTCTCGGTGGTGCCGGGCGGGACGGCGGACTCCAGCACCACGGTGGTGTGCGGGCGCAGCCGGGCGGCCAGGGCGCGGGCGGCGTCGCCGAGGGCGGTGAGGTCGATGGTGCGGTCGGGGCCGAGGGGGGTGGGGGAGCAGATCACGGCGGTACGGACCCGGCCCAGCTCGGCGGCGCTGGTGGCGGGGCGGAAGCCGCCGGAGAGCATGCGGCGGATCTCGGACGCGGTGAGGGAGCCCTCGACGGGGGTGCGGCCCGCGCGCAGCTCCGCGCAGGGGCGTGGGTCGGTGTCGTAGCCGACGGTGTCGATCCCGGCGGCCACGGCGGTCTGCACGAGGGGGAGGCCGAGGTGGCCGAGTCCGATGACGGCGAGGTCTGCGGGCATGTCGAAGGCCGCCTTCCCTAAGACCGGAGAACAGAAAGCGCAACTGCTGTGGACAGTGCAATGTCAGACTAGGCGTAAATATGACCTATATGTCGCATTGTGTGACGCCTGTCGTCCGGGTGTTGTCCACAGGCGGTGGCTGAAGTCGGGGAGCGCGGAGAGAATCGAGGAGTGGACACGGGCGGCCGACCCCTCGGCCGGGTGGCACTCCCGTGTCCGACCACCCCGATCCACCGGGAGGCAGCAGTGAGGACAGCGACACTGGGACCCGCCGAGCGCACCACCGCGCTCACCGCCATGGCCGAGCGCGAACTGGACGTGCTGGTCGTGGGGGCGGGCGTCGTCGGCGCGGGCACGGCGCTGGACGCCGCCACCAGAGGACTCTCGACCGGCCTGGTCGAGGCGCGCGACTGGGCGTCCGGCACATCGAGCAGGTCGAGCAAGCTGATCCACGGGGGACTGCGCTATCTGGAGATGCTGGACTTCGCCCTGGTGCGCGAGGCGCTGAAGGAGCGCGGGCTGCTCCTGGAGCGGCTCGCACCACACCTGGTGAAGCCGGTGCCCTTCCTCTACCCGTTGCAGCACAAGGGCTGGGAGCGGTTCTACGCGGGCTCCGGCGTCGCGCTGTACGACGCGATGTCGGTCTCCTCCGGACACGGCCGGGGCCTCCCCGTCCACCGCCACCTCACCCGCAAGCACGCCCTGCGCGTCGCCCCCGCACTGAAGAAGGACGCCCTGGTCGGCGCCCTCCAGTATTACGACGCCCAGATGGACGACGCCCGCTTCGTCATCGAGCTGGTCCGCACCGCCGCCTCCTACGGGGCCCAGGTCGCCAACCGCGCCCGGGTGACCGGCTTCCTCCGCGAGGGTGAGCGCGTGGTGGGCGCGCTCGTGCGGGACGTCGAGGGCGGCAGGGAGTACGAGGTCCGGGCCAAGCAGGTCGTCAACGCGACCGGCGTGTGGACCGACGACACCCAGGGGCTCATCAACGAGCGCGGACAGTTCCACGTCCGGGCCTCCAAGGGCATCCACCTGGTCGTCCCCAAGGACCGCATCCACTCATCCACCGGCCTCATCCTGCGCACCGAGAAGTCCGTGCTCTTCGTGATCCCCTGGGGCCGGCACTGGATCATCGGCACCACCGACACCGACTGGGACCTGGACAAGGCCCACCCGGCCGCCTCCAGCGCCGATATCGACTACCTCCTCCAGCACGTCAACTCCGTTCTCAACACCCCGCTGACCAGGGACGACGTCCAAGGTGTCTACGCCGGGCTGCGCCCGCTGCTGGCCGGTGAGTCGGACGCCACCAGCAAGCTGTCGCGCGAGCACACCGTCGCCCACCCCGCCCCCGGCCTCGTCGTCGTGGCGGGCGGCAAGTACACGACGTACCGGGTCATGGCCAAGGACGCGGTGGACGAGGCGGTGCACGGACTCGACCAGCGGGTCGCCGCCTGCGTCACCGAGGACACCCCGCTGCTGGGCGCCGAGGGGTACAAGGCCCTGTGGAACGCGCGGGCCAGGATCGCGGCCCGGACCGGCCTCCATGTCGTCCGGGTGGAGCATCTGCTCAACCGGTACGGCTCAATGACGGAAGAGATTCTGGAACTGATCCTGGCCGACCCCTCCCTGGGCGAGCCGCTGCCCGCCGCCGACGACTACCTCCGCGCCGAGATCGTCTACGCGGCCTCCCACGAGGGCGCCCGGCACCTGGACGACGTACTGACCCGGCGCACCCGGATCTCCATCGAGACCTTCGACCGGGGCACCCGCAGCGCCCGCCTCTGCGCGGAGCTGATGGCGCCGGTGCTGGGCTGGGACGCGGGACAGATCGACCGGGAGGTCGAGCACTACGAGAAGCGGGTGGAGGCCGAGCGCGAGTCGCAGCGGCAGCCCGACGACCTCACGGCGGACGCGGCCCGGCTCGGCGCGCCGGACATCGTGCCGATCTAAACCCTGGTCGGCCCGCGTTCACCCGGGCGGCCACCGCCCTTCAGGCCCGGGCCAGTTGAGGGGGAGGGGCCCGGTCCCGCGGCGGTGGCCGCCCGGTCGGTGCTGGACGGGGAGGCCGGGTTGGTAGGAGGCTGTGGGATATTCCCTCTCCGGCTCGTTATCGCGGCGGACCCCGGACCCGGCACCAGGACCGGTCCCGGGGTGAGGGACAATGAACGCTCTGCCAGGGCGGGTTGATCGCAGAGGGGACGCATGTCGGAGGCGGAGCAGGCACGGGAGCCCCAACGGGACAAGAACGGTCGTCTCCTCGCGGGGCGGTACCGGCTCGGGGAGGTGCTCGGCCGGGGCGGCATGGGTACGGTCTGGCGCGCTGCCGACGAGACGCTCGGCCGCACGGTGGCGGTGAAGGAGCTGCGGTTCCCCTCCGCCATCGACGAGGACGAGAAGCGCCGGCTGATCACGCGCACGCTGCGTGAGGCGAAGGCGATCGCACGGATTCGCAACAACGGCGCGGTGACCGTCTACGACGTGGTCGACGAGGACGACCGCCCGTGGATCGTGATGGAGCTGATCGAGGGCAAGTCGCTCGCCGAAGCGATCCGCGAGGACGGCACGCTGACACCGCGGCGGGCCGCCGAGGTCGGGCTCGCCATCCTCGACGTGCTGCGCTCGGCGCACCGCGAGGGCATCCTGCACCGCGACGTGAAGCCGTCCAACGTGCTGATCGCCGAGGACGGCCGCGTCGTGCTCACCGACTTCGGCATCGCCCAGGTCGAGGGCGACCCCTCGGTCACCTCCACCGGCATGCTCGTCGGCGCCCCCTCGTACATCTCGCCGGAGCGGGCCCGCGGCCACAAGCCCGGACCGCCCGCCGACCTGTGGTCGCTCGGCGGCCTGCTGTACGCGAGCGTCGAGGGCTGCCCGCCGTACGACAAGGGGTCGGCCATCGCCACCCTGACGGCCGTGATGACCGAGCCGCTCGACCCGCCGAAGAACGCGGGTCCGCTGACCGAGGCCATCTACGGGCTCCTCGCCCGCGACCCCGACCAGCGGCTCGACGACCGCGGGGCCCGGGCGCTGCTCAACAAGGTGATCAACGCTCCCGACGCTCCTGAGGTCCCGCCCGCCGACTCCACCCAGGTCATGGCCCTGCCGGTGGTCCCGGCCGACGCCGAACCGGGCGCGAGCCGGGCCGCGAAGGCGGCGAAGACCGCCAAGCCGCCGAAGCAGACCACCGGTGCGTCGGGCGAGTCCGGCGAGGGCGCGCGGGACCGGCTGCGCGGAGCGCTGCGGTCCGTCCGCGGCGCACAGGCGGCATCCGGTGCGGCCGCGGGTGCCGTGGGCGCGGCGGCGGCCTCCGCGTCCCCGGCGGCCGCTTCCCAGGCTCCCGCAGCGACCGGCTCGCCGGTCGCCCCGCCCAGGCCCGCCACGCCTCCCGGCACCCCGGGCACCCCCGGCACCGCTGGTGCAAAGGTCACGACGGCCTCGCCGTCCGGCCCCGCGGCCGCCACCACCGCCCTGGCCGGCCCGCACTCCCCCGCGAAGCCGGCGGGTTCCGGGGCCGCGGCCGTACCCCCGCAGCGCCCCCCGACCTCACCGGCCACCACCCGCGCCTCGATCACCGACGTGGTGCCGCGCCGCACCCTCGCGGTCATCGCGGGCGTCGTCGTGCTGGCGATCCTCGGCACCGTCCTCGCGCTCACCCTGGGCGACGGTGACGACAAGGCCAACGCCGGTAACGGCAAGGGCGACACCGCCGCCTCCGCCGGAGCCGCGGCGGGCGGGTCCGACGGCGAGGGCGACAGCAAGGGCGGGGACTCCGAGGGCGGTCAGAAGGAGGGGCAGGGCACCGAGGACGGCAAGGTGCCCGACGACCCGTCCGGCGATCCGTCGGGAGACGACCCGAAGACGGACGACCCCGCCGGAGACGACCCGGAGACCGGCGCCCCGGGCGGCGGCGGCTCGCCCGCGGGGTACGAGACGGTCACCGACGACCGCTTCCACTTCACCATGGCGATGCCCGGGAACTTCGAGCGCACGGCCATAGCGGGCGCCAACTCCGGCGGCATCTACAACGCCGAGCGCGGCGGCTTCCCCCGGGTCCAGGTGGACTTCAACAGCTCGCCCAAGGACGACGCGGCCGCCGCCTGGAGCGGAGCCGTCGCCGGCGTCAGGCTCCTCAGCGACAACTACAAGCACATCGGCATAAAAAAGGTCGATTACAACGGGTATCCGACCGTCGCGGATTGGACGTTCGAGCGCAGCCACAACGGCGTCCGGGTCCGGGTGCTCAACCGCGGCTTCAAGGTCGACGCCCGGCGCGGCTACTCGATCATGATCAGCTGCAAGGTCGACGAGTGGGACGGCGACGCGTGCCGCACGCTGCGCGAGACTGCGTTCGCCACCTTCACGCCCACGAAGTAGCCGCCGGCCGGCCGCGCGAGGCACAGCGCGGGACGTATTGGGTGGGCCGGGTTGGTGCGACCCGGCCCGTCGGCCCGCCTTGCCACGTATCGTAAGACGACGGAGACCGTACGCAGCCGGAACAGTGGGTCAATTGCCCGCCGAATGACCACAACTGACTGATGCGCACGGTTCGATGACCGGGGGAACAGCGCGCTCTGGGGAGGCGTCGTGGACGACTACGCGGGTCGGGTGCTTGCCGACCGCTACCGCCTGCCGCTGCCCCCGTCCGACGGGTACGAACTGGTCGAGACCCGGGCGTTCGACACATACAGCGGCCAGGAAGTCCTGGTCCGCCAGGTGCCGTTGCCGGAGATCGTGGACGCCGAGGTGCTCGACACCGACGGCCGGTCGTCGGTCGGCGGGCGCACCACCGGGCGGGCGGTGCGCCGCAGTACGGACCCCGCGGTCCGGCGGGCGATCGAGGCCGCGCAGGCCGCCGCCCAGGTCCCCGACCACCCCCGGCTCGACCAGGTCTTCGACGTGTTCGCCGAGGCCGGTTCGCTCTGGATAGTCAGCGAGCTCGTCGCGGCCCGTCCGCTCGCCGCCCTCCTCGCCGAACGCCCCCTGAACCCCTACCGGGCCGCCGAGATCGGCTCCGACGTGCTCACCGCCCTGCGGGTGCTCCACGCGCACGGCTGGACCCACCGCAACATCACCGCCCGCACGGTCCTGGTCTGCGACGACGGCCGCGTGATGCTCACCGGCCTCGCGGCGGGCGCCGCCGAGGAGGCGCTCTGCGGGTACGCCCCCGAGCCGCTGCCCGACGACGAGCCGGCGGCCGAGACGTACGGAGGGCGGTCGGAGGCGTACGGCGGGCCGTCGGAGACGCACGGGGCGCGGCAGGCGTACGAGGCGCCCGGGTCCTATGGGGCGCCCGGGGTCGGTGGGGCCGACGACACGCTAGGGATACCGGTCGTCGAGGCGGTCGACGCCGACGAGCCGGGCGAGCTGCCGGGCGCGCGGCCCGGCGTGCCGGAGGGCCGAGGCGGCTACTCCCTGCCGCCGGCCGGGGCCCACGACAGCCAGGAACTCCCGCTCGTACCGCCGTATGTCCGGGCGCGGCCGCCGCAGGACGACGTCCACCGCCCGGACCGGGGAGACGAGGCGGCGTCCGAGGTCCCCGGGACTCCGGAGGCGTACGGCACGCCCGGTGGCCAGGAGCTCGTTCCGCGTCCGGCCACGCCCGCCGTGCCCTACACCCCCGCCCCCCGGCCCCCCGCCGAGCCCGGAGCCGCCGGGGCCGCCCAGCTGCGGGCCGCCCGCGCCGGGGCGATCGCCGCCTACCGGGCCGGTGCGCGCGCCGCCGCCCGGGCCACCGAGGACCGTCAGCAGGCGGCCGGGAGCGCCCCGGCGAACCTCTCCGGCCAGACGCCCGGCACGGACGAGGACGCGACCGGCATCCTCCCCACGCCGCGCCCGGAACCCGACACCTTCGAGCCGGGCCCCGCCGCCCACGGTCCCGACGGCACCGCCGCCTCCGCCGGTCTCCCGGGCCCCCGCCTCACCGGCCCCTGGGGCAGCCCGCCCGAGGACCCCTACGACGACGATGACGACGAGGACGACGAGGAGGGCCCCCGCCCGCCCCGCCGCGTCCACCTCGCCGGCACCTGGGACGACGGCCCCGGCTCCGGACGACCCGTCCCGGCGGGCGGCTCCGGCCAGGACGCGCTGCGCGCCGACTCCCGCCGCCCCGGCCAGGCGGCCATCGCCCCCGCCACTCGCCTCCCCGCCGAGCGGACCCCCGCCAGCACCTGGGAGGAGGCCGTCGCGGGCAGCCGTGAGGCCGCCGTCTACCGGGGCCCGACCACCCCGCTCGCCGCCGAGCGCGCCCGGCAGGCCCGGATCGCCGTCGTCGGCCCCGTCACCGAGCGCTGGGCGCCCGAACAGGCCGGTCCCGTCCACGACAACTGGCAGCTCGCGCCGCCCATCGGCCCCTCCACCGACCTGTGGGCGCTCGGCGCCCTGCTCTACCGCGCGGTCCAGGGCCACGCCCCCTACCCCGAGGAGAGTGCCGCCGAGCTCGTGCAGATGGTCTGCGCCGAGCCGCCCGCCTTCGCCGAGGAGTGCGGCGCGCTGCGGCCCGTCGTCGAGTCGCTGCTGCGCCAGGACCCCACCGAGCGGCCGGACTTCGAGGAGCTGCGCGGCTGGCTGCGCTCGCTCGTGCGGTCCGCCCCCGAGCCCGAGGCGGGCGCCGACGTCGTCCCGCTGCCCGCGCCCGACGCCACCCGGCTCCCCGTCGTACGCCGCCGGGGCGAGCTGGTCCGCAGGCGCCGGGGCCGGTTCGGCGGAGGTTCCGCGCACGGCCGCCACCGGCAGGGCAAGCGGCAGCGGCAGCAGCTGGAGAAGCAGCGCGCCGCCGAACGCCACGACCTGCGGCAGCCGCCGCCGCGCCACGAGTCGCTGCTGCCCCCCGGTCCCGAGCAGGGCCGCGCCCACCCCGCCGACGCCTGGGAGCCCCGCCCGTCCCGCGCCCCGCGCGAGCCCAAGGGCCCCCGGGTGCTGCGCGAGCCCTCCCGGCCGCGCGAGGGGCGCTCGCCGCGCCACCTCGGGCGGCTGCTGCTGATCCTGATCCTGCTGCTGATGGCCGCGGCCATCACGTACGCCTTCATGTTCATGCCGAAGCAGGAGCAGGGGGCCCAGCAGGGTGCGCCCGGGCGGTCCACGGGCTCCGCCGCACCGCCCCCCGCCGCCTCCGGCTCGCCGGCGCCCTCCGAGGGGGCGAGCACCGACCCCGGATCCCAGCAGCCGCAGACCAGCCGGTCCGCCGTCGCGCTCGCCTCCGGCTATGTGCTCCGCAAGGACGCGGAGGGCTTCGAGGTCGGCGTACCGAAGGACTGGCAGCGCAGCCCCGCCAACGCGGACCGTCAGATCCGTTACGGCAGCGACGGGTTCACGCTCCTCGTCGTGCCCGGCCGGGACACCGTGAAGGCGGCGGGCGGCGACCCGCTGGACTACCAGCGCGACAAGCAGCTCGAACTCCAGCCGTTCCGGGACTCCAGCTGGTCCACCTCGTCCGGTCTGCGCCGGGTCGACGTGGGTCGACAGGCCATGGCCGAGGGGCAGTTCACCTGGCAGGAAAGCGGCGGCCGCGAGGTCTACGTCCGCAATCTGGCCATGATCGTCGACGGCCGCTACCACATCGTCCAGGTCATCGGCCCGGAGGACGAACGCGACAAGGTCACCGAGATCTACCAGCAGGCCATCGCCTCCTACCGGGTGAACGCCTGACCGCACGTCACCGGAGGCCGGCGGATACGGCCGTTGTCCGGTGCCGACAACCATCACAGTGCGGTCTCGTGGGCGATCCCCCGTTCCGCCCCGCCGCGCGCCCTCCGTAATCTGGCAAGCTGAGGAACGGGGGCGGGACACACGTGGATCGATCACAGGGCACGGCTGCGGGACTGGTGCTGGCGGGGCGTTACCGGCTGGGCGAGGTGCTGGGCCGCGGCGGCATGGGCAAGGTCTGGCGCGCCCACGACGAGGTGCTGCACCGCACGGTCGCCGTCAAGGAGCTGACCGCCGGGCTGTACGTCGCCGAGGCCGACCGGCTCGTGCTGCACGCCCGCACCCAGAAGGAGGCGCGCGCCGCCGCCCGCATCACGCACCCCGGCGTCGTCACCGTCCACGACGTGATCGAGTACGACAAGCGCCCGTGGATCGTCATGCAGTACGTCGACGGGCCCTCGCTCGCCGACGAGACCAAGGAGAAGGGCGACATCGCCCCGCGCGAGGCGGCCAGGATCGGCCTCCACGTCCTGAGCGCGCTGCGCGCCGCCCACAGCGCGGGGGTGCTGCACCGCGACGTCAAGCCCGGCAACGTCCTGCTGGCCCGCGACGGGCAGGTGCTCCTCACCGACTTCGGGATCGCCGCGATCGAGGGCGACTCCACCATCACCAGAACCGGCGAACTGGTGGGCTCCATCGACTATCTGGCGCCCGAACGGGTACGCGGAGGCGACCCCGGCCCCGCCTCCGACCTCTGGTCCCTGGGCGCGACCCTGTACACCGCGGTGGAGGGCCGCTCGCCGTTCCGCCGTACGTCCCCGATCTCCACCATGCAGGCCGTCGTCACCGAGGAACCGCCGCCGCCCGTCAACGCCGGTCCCCTCGGCCCCGTCATCACCGCGCTGCTCCGCAAGGACCCGGCCGACCGGCCCACGGCCGCCGGGACCGAGCAGATGCTGCTGGACGCCATGGAGGGCCGGGAGCCGCGTTCGGCGCAGGCGCATGTGCCGACCCAACGGGTGCCGGAGGGGGACAGGTTCGCGTACGCGGGCTCGGACGGCGCCACGGCCCGGCTCCCCGGAGGGGCCCCTTCCCCGCCGGCTCCGACCGCCCCCGTCGGGGGCCACCCCTCCGCCTCCGTCACCCGGCGCGCGGGCTCCCGGCGGTGGCGCACGGTGCTCGTCGTGGTCGTCGCGGCGGCGGTCCTCGGGGGCGCGGGCGGACTGGCCGCGATGAAGTACGGGCAGGGCGCATCGGCCGACGGCCGTACGACCTCCGCCCCCACCGCGCCCCGGACCACCCCGGCGCCCTCCGCCACCGACCCCGCGCCGGAGATACCCGACGGCTGGCGCCGGGTCGACGACCCGGCGGGCTTCAGCCTGGTCGTGCCGGAGGACTGGACGCGCCAGGTGAACGAAGGGCAGATCGACTACACCCCGGACGGCGGGGCCCACCGCATCCGGATCAGCGTCGACCCGGACCCGGACTTCGACCATCCGTACCTGCACATGCAGAACATGGAGGAGCAGCTGGCGGACAGGCTGCCGGGCTACCAGCGGATCAGGCTGGAGAGGAACACCTTCCGCGACCGGCCCGGCTCGCTCTGGGAGTTCACCTGGCAGGAGACCCAGGACCACCCGGGACCCCGGCACGGGATCGACCAGATGTACTACGGCGGTTCCGGCGGCCCGGAGTACGCCCTGTATCTGACCGCCCCGCAGGAGGGCTGGGAGGCCAGCCGCGAGAAGTTCGACATCATGCTGCGCAGCTGGCGGGCGCCGGGCGCGCGGAGCTGAGCGACGGCCAGATCTCCCGTACGTCACGGCTGTGCATCCGCTGACCGGCCCCGACGGCGCCGCGAGGACGCCTCCGTCACGTACGAGAAGGTCACGCACCAGGGGCGCCCGGCCGTCGAGATGACCACGGACTGCACCCCGTACGCCTCCTCCGACGACGCCCCGGCGCGTTACCGCTTCCACGAGGTCCTGATCCCCGGCGAGAAGCCGTCGGACCCCTACCGGCACGTGCGGGTGCGGACGCCCGCCAAGGGGCAGGCGGTGAAGGACGGGGCCACGATCTTCACCGAGGTCACCGGGGTGAAAATTCATGATTCCTGAGCGCGGCGGGCGGACCGCGGCCGCCCGGTCGGCCGGATAGCCACTGATCAGCGGTTATGCCGCCAGCGATCACTGGCTCGGTCGTGTCGGTGGCCCCGGGGTGGTCGGCGGGTCCTGTGAAAAACTGTTACCGACGGGTACCCAAAGGGTGCGACTGGACATACTCTCGGCCTCATGACGGACTCGCAGACCCTTGACGCCCCTCTCGGTACGAACCCCGTCGCGGTCGCCCCCGCCGGCGTGCGCACGGCCGCCGACGTGGTCACCCCCGAGGTGATCGCCCAGCTGGTCCGCGGCGTCGTCGGCTCGGGCCGGACGGTCAACCACACGCCGTTCACCGGGGAGAAGCTGGCCGACCTGCCCGAGTCCACCCCCGAGGACGTCGCCACCGCCTTCGACCGGGCCCGCGCCGCCCAACCCGCCTGGGCCGCCACCCCCGTACGGCAGCGGGCCGCGATCCTGCTGCGCTTCCACGACCTGGTCCTCAGCCGCCAGTCCGAGGTCCTCGACCTCATCCAGCTGGAGACCGGCAAGGCCCGCCTGCACGCCCACGAGGAGGTGCAGGCCGTCGCCGTCGCCGCCCGCCACTACGGGCGCAAGGCCGTCTCCTACCTCAAGCCCCGCCGGCACACCGGTGTCGTCCCGACCCTCACCAAGGTCACCGAGCTGCGCCAGCCGCGCGGGGTCATCGGCCAGATCGCCCCGTGGAACTACCCCTTCGAGCTGTCCGTGGGCGACGCGCTGCCCGCGTTCGTCTCCGGCAACGCCGTCGTGATGAAGCCCGACACGGAGACCGCGCTCACCGCTCTCTGGGCCCGTGACCTGCTCATCGAGGCCGGACTGCCCGCCGAGGTCTTCCAGGTCGTGCTCGGCGATGGACCCGTCGTCGGCCCCGAGGTCGTCAGCCGCGCCGACTACGTCTCCTTCACCGGCTCCACCCGCACCGGCCGCGAGGTCGCGCTCGGCGCCGCCTCCCGGCTGGTCGGGGTCTCCCTGGAGCTCGGCGGCAAGAACGCCATGCTCGTCCTGAAGGACGCCGATGTGGAGAAGGCCGCCGCGGGCGCCGTCCGCGCCTGCTTCTCCTCCGCCGGACAGCTCTGCATCTCCATCGAGCGGCTGTACGTCCACGAGTCCATCGCCGACGACTTCGTGGAGCGCTTCGCCACCCGGACGAAGGCCATGCGACTCGGTACCTCCCTCGCGTACGGCGCCGACATGGGCTCCCTCGTCGGGGAGCGCCAGTTGGAGACGGTCAGCCGGCATGTCGCCGAGGCCGTCGAGAAGGGCGCCACCCTCGTCGCGGGCGGGGTCGCGCGCCCCGACATCGGCCCCCTCTTCTACGAGCCGACCATCCTGGACGGCGTCGAGGCGCCGATGGCCGTCTGCACCGAGGAGACCTTCGGCCCGGTCGTCGCCATCTACCGCTTCAGCGACGAGGACGAGGTCATCGCGCTGGCCAACGCCACCCCGTACGGCCTCAACTCCAGCGTCTGGACCACCGACTCCAAGCGCGGACACCAGGTCGCCGCCCGGCTGCGCACCGGCACCGTCAACATCAACGAGGGGTACGCACCCGCGTACGGCAGCGTCCAGTCCCCGATGGGCGGCATGAAGGACTCCGGCCTCGGCCGGCGGCACGGCTCCGAGGGCATCCTCAAGTACACCGAGGCCCAGACCGTCGCCCAGCAGCGGCTGATCCCGCTCGCCCCGTCCTTCGGCATGGACGACGAGAAGCACGCCGCGTTCATGACCCGCAGCCTCAAGGCGATGAAGGCGTTCCGCCTGCGCTGAGCGCCCCGACGCCGCACGTCGCCCGCCCCTTTTCGTTCCGATTCCGTACGGAGGAGCGCCATGTCCCAGGACAGCCCTGCCCAGAAACAGCCCGTGAGCCATGTGCCGGCCGAGGACGACGCCGCGTACGACTACGACGTCCTGGTCGTCGGCTCGGGCTTCGGGGGCGCGGTGTCGGCGCTCCGGCTGACCGAGAAGGGGTACCGCGTCGGCATCCTGGAGGCGGGCCGCCGCTTCACCCCCGGCACGCTCCCCAGGACCTCCTGGGACCTGAAGAACTACCTCTGGGCCCCCGCGCTGGGCCTCTTCGGCATCCAGCGCGTCCATCTGCTCGGCAATGTCATGGTGCTCGCGGGCGCCGGGGTCGGCGGCGGCTCACTCAACTACGCCAACACGCTGTACGTCCCGCCCGCCCCGTTCTTCCAGGACCGCCAGTGGGCCTCGATCACCGACTGGCAGGACGAGCTCAAGCCGTACTACGACCAGGCCCGCCGGATGCTCGGGGTCCGCCTCAACCCGACCATGACCCCCTCCGACATCCACCTCAAGGCCGCCGCCGAGGCGATGGGCGTCGGCGACACCTTCCACCTGGCCCCGGTCGGCGTCTTCTTCGGCGACGGCAAGGACGCCGACGGCACGGCCAGGGCGAAGCCCGGCGACACCGTCCCCGACCCGTACTTCGGGGGCGCCGGACCCGCCCGCAAGGCCTGCACCGAGTGCGGCGAGTGCATGACGGGGTGCCGCCACGGCGCGAAGAACACCCTCAACGAGAACTACCTCCACCTCGCCGAGAAGGCCGGAGCGGTCATCCACCCGATGACCTCCGTCGTCGCGGTCACCGACGACCCCGAGGGCGGCTACCGGGTCCTCACCGTTCCCACCGACCGGCGCCGCAAGGCCAAGCCCACGAAGCTGCGCGCCCGCGAGGTGGTCGTCGCGGCGGGCACGTACGGCACGCAGACCCTGCTGCACACCATGAAGGACCGCGGCCTGCTGCCCCGGCTCTCCGCGAAGCTCGGCGAGCTGACCCGGACCAACTCCGAGGCCCTGGTCGGCTCCCAGACCAGCGACCGCCGCTACCGCCGGAAGCACGGCATCGCCAAGGCCGACTTCTCCCAGGGCGTCGCGATCACCTCCTCGATCCACCCGGACGACAACACCCACATCGAGCCGGTGCGTTACGGCAAGGGCTCCAACGCCATGGGCGCGATGTCGATCCTCCAGGTGCCCTACGGGGCCCACCGGGTGCGCGGCTGGCTCGCCAACATGATCAAGCACCCCACCCTCGCCGCCCGTTCGCTCTCCAACCACCACTGGTCCGAGCGCACGATCATCGGCCTCGTCATGCAGTCGCTGGACAACTCGCTGACGACGTACCGCAAACCGGGCGGCATCGGCAAAGGCCTGCTCACCGCCCGCCAGGGCCACGGCGCGCCCAACCCGGCCCAGATCCCGGAGGCCACCCGCAGCGCCACGCTCCTCGCCGAGGAGATCAACGGCTTCGCCGGCTCCAACGTCGGCGAACTGATGGGCACCCCGCTCACCGCCCACTTCCTCGGCGGCTGTCCGATCGGCGCGAGCGCGGAGGAGGGCGTCATCGACCCGTACCACCGCCTCTACGGCCACCCCGGCATCAGCGTCGTCGACGGCTCCGCGATCTCCGCCAACCTGGGCGTCAACCCGTCGCTGACCATCACCGCCCAGGCGGAGCGCGCGATGTCCTTCTGGCCCAACAAGGGCGAGGCGGACCCGCGACCGGAGCAGGGCGCGGCCTACGAACGCCTGGCCCCCGTCGAGCCGTTGGCGCCGGCCGTGCCGAAGGAGGCGTTCGGCGCGCTGAAGCTGCCGTTCCTGGGTATTCCGGTGGTGCCGCCGAAGGGGACGGCGGAGGCCGGGGCGGGCGTCGAGGGCGTGGGGAACACACCCGTACCCAATCCGTGATCCTTCTCGGGGCAACTGTTCGCGGAGCTGCGCGGTCGAACCCGTACTGCCTCACAGCAGTCACACAGCGCCCGCCACGTACCAGAGGTCCCCGATGACACGCTTCTCCCCGAGAACCGCGCTGCGCCGCGCCGCGGGCTCTCTCGCCGCCGCAGGTCTGCTGGCCGCGGCCTCGCTCGCGGGCGCGGCCGCCCCGGCGCAGGCCGCGGACACGCCGGTGTTCACGCTCGGCGGCCCGGCCGAGACCGGCCTGCACCCGTATCCGGAGAGCGGTCGGCCGAAGGCCGCCACGGTCGGGATCACGCTCAACAACCCGTCCGAGGACGAGGAGAACGGCGGCTTCGGCGGCGCTTTCACGCTCACCTTCGACCTCAGCGGTGTCGCCGGCGTCGCCGACGTGGCGTTCGACGGCGAGTCGGGTCCGGAGTGCGAGGTCACCGGCGCGAAGGCCGTCTGCGAGGACTGGGGTGTCTGGCCCGGGCTCCAGGGAGCCGCCGACCTCATCGTCACCGCCGCCGACGGCAGCGAGGACGGCGCCACCGGCACGATCACGGTGACCGGCGAGGCGAACGGCGCCGCATTCACGCCGTTCACCACCCGGCTCACGGTCGGCGGCCCCGACCTCGTGATGAAGCCGCTGCCGTTCAGGACGGAGCTGACGCCGGGAGACAAGCAGCAGGCTCCGATCACCTTCGCCAACCGCGGCACCAGGGACGCCGACGGGGTTCTGCTCACGATGCGGTACTCACGCGGCCTGGACATTCCGCAGCGCTACTCCAACTGCGAGTACACCGTGGACGACCCGGACCAGCCGGACTTCGGCTGGACCACCGCGCTCTGCTCCGTCGAGGGAGCCTTCGAGGCGGGCGCGACGTACACGCTGGCGACCCCCCTGACGCTGGAGGCCACCAAGCGCGCCTTCTACGACACCTTCCTCTACCGCATCGAGGAGAACAGCGCCGCCCAGCGCACCGCCCAGCGCGCCGGCGCCCGCTTCGAGCGGGGTGCCGGCGCCGTGCTGAAGGCGGTCCCGGTGAAGACGGGTGCCGCGGCCAGGAGCGTGGACCTCGACCCGTACGACAACCAGCAGGAGGCCGACTTCCGTACGGAGAACTCGGCAGACTTCGTGGCGTACGGCGGCAAGGTGGCCGGGCCCGAAGGCTCCACCGTGAAGGCCGACATCGGCTTCCGCAACGAGGGCCCGGCGTGGATCGGCCACATCCGCTCAGGCGAGGATGTCGCCACCGTCGACTTCACCGTCCCCGAAGGCACGTCGGTCACCGCGAAGCCGGACCGCTGCCGCGCGGTGACGGCCGACGGCAAGTACCGCGAGGACCAGAAAAGCCCGGCGCCGCGCTACGTCTGCAACACCTCCATGACCGTGCGGGACGGGTCCGGCCTCGACCTGTCCTTCGAGCTGCGGATCGACAAGGGCGTGGTCGGCGCGAGCGGCGAGGTCACCGTACGCAACACGTGGCTGCAGAACCCCAAGCTGCCGTTCGACCCCGAGCCGGCCAACAACACCGCCTACCTGATCGTGAACGGCGAGGGCGAGGGCTCCGAATCCGGCGGCACGACGGGCGGCACCGACGGCGGCTCCGGCGAACCGTCCACGCCGCCGACCTCGGCCCCGGACCCGGAGGAGAGTCCGTCCGGCACCAACGGACCCTCGGAGGCCGCCACATCCTCCGCGTCAGGCGAAGGCCCGGCGGGCACGGCCGAGGGCTCCGGCGGCGGGGGCGGCCTCGCCTCGACGGGGTCGACCGTCCTGATCGCCTCGGGCACGGCGGCCGCGGCGCTGGCGGCGGGCCTGCTGCTGTTCACGGCGGCACGGCGACGGGCTGCCGCGCAGCACGTCTGACCGACGGCGGAGGGGGATCCTGGCCGGGGGGCGGAGGGGGGAACAGGGCCTCCGCCCGGAACGTTCCGATGCGACCGACCCGGGCGTCCCCGGGATCGGCCGCACATGGGGTGACCGGGCCGCTGTCCCCTGCGGACCGGTCACGTGCGCCGGGATGTGGTCCCACGACGTACCTGCGGTACGTCACACGTCCCGGCGGAGCCACGCGTGGTTTTCCACCGATGCCGCCCCTGGTTGGCACGGACACCGGGACCAACGAAGGCACGCCGGTCCCGGTCACGCGCCGTACGGGTGAGACGGGCACCGAACGCGGATACGATCCTGCGGCCGTCGTCCCGCGGGTCACACCCGGCCGCGGCACAGCTCCAGCAGGGTCATCGCCAGCGCGGTGCCCGGCTTGCCCAGCGCGTCCCTGTAGTGGCCGAGCACGGCCGTCTCGCGGGAGAGGTTGACACGGCGGCCGCCGGAGGTGATCCGGGCCTCCTGGATGACCGCCGAGACGGCCATCCGTTCCTGGACGAGGCCGATGATCCGGTCGTCGAGGGTGTCGATGCGCTCCCGGGCGCCGCCGATCAGGGCGGCGGCCTCGTCGGTGCGGGCGCCGGTCCGTTCGGCGGGGGTGGTGGCGGTGTTTCCGGCGGGGCTGGTGGTGGTGCTGCTCATGGCGGTGACTCCTGGTGGGGTGGAGGCCACCCGGGGCGATGGGCCCGGACACGCGAGACGCCCCGGGCCTGATGGCCCGGGGCGCCTGGAACGTTGCTTGTCAGTAGCTCAAGCAGCACGACCATGGCAGCCGGCGGGCCGGATGCCATAGGTAAAGACGGAGGTCGTGTGCTGACGCATGGGGACAGTATGGCCCGGCCCGGCGGGCCCACCAAGCCGGGGCCCGGATCCTGAGACGGGAGGACGCCGCCCCCTGGCCTCACCGGCCCGGCGGAGGGTTCACGTGCGGCCGGTAGAATCGGAAGGACCGACCCCCTTCACCACCGCCGGAAGGCCGCCCCGTGCCAGCAGCACCCCCCGCCGCCCCCGACACCACGGCCGACGTGGTCCTCGTTGTGGACTTCGGCGCGCAGTACGCCCAGCTCATCGCCCGCCGTGTCCGTGAGGCCCGGGTGTACAGCGAGATCGTCCCGTCCACCATGCCGGTGGCGGAGATGCTGGCGAAGAACCCCCGCGCGATCATCCTGTCCGGCGGCCCGTCGTCGGTCTACGCGGAGGGCGCCCCCTCCCTGGACCGCTCGCTCTTCGAGGCCGGGGTCCCCGTCTTCGGCATGTGCTACGGCTTCCAGCTGATGGCGACCGCCCTCGGCGGCACGGTCGACGACAACGGTGCCCGGGAGTACGGCCGCACCCCGCTGCACGTCACCAAGGCGGGCTCGACGCTCTTCGAGGGCACGCCCACCGAGCAGCCGGTCTGGATGTCGCACGGCGACGCCTGCTCGGCCGCGCCCGAGGGCTTCACCGTCACCGCCTCCACGGACGTGGTCCCGGTCGCCGCCTTCGAGAACGACGAGAAGAAGCTCTACGGGGTGCAGTACCACCCGGAGGTCATGCACTCGACCCACGGCCAGCAGGTCCTGGAACACTTCCTGTACCGCGGCGCGGGCATCGAGCCGAACTGGACCACCACCAACGTGGTCGAGGAGCAGATCGCCGCGATCCGCGAGCAGGTCGGCGACAAGCGAGCCATCTGCGGCCTCTCCGGCGGCGTCGACTCCGCGGTCGCCGCGGCCCTCGTCCAGAAGGCCATCGGCTCCCAGCTCACCTGCGTCTACGTCGACCACGGCCTGATGCGCAAGGGCGAGACCGAGCAGGTCGAGAAGGACTTCGTCGCCGCGACCGGCGCGAAGCTGAAGGTGGTCGACGCGGAGAAGCGCTTCCTCGACGCCCTGGCCGGGGTCTCCGACCCGGAGCAGAAGCGGAAGATCATCGGCCGCGAGTTCATCCGCGTCTTCGAGCAGGCCCAGCTGGAGATCCTCCAGGAGGAGGGCCCCGAGGTCGCCTTCCTCGTCCAGGGCACGCTCTACCCGGACGTCGTCGAGTCCGGCGGCGGCACCGGCACCGCCAACATCAAGTCCCACCACAACGTCGGCGGTCTCCCCGACGACATCGAGTTCCAGCTCGTCGAGCCGCTGCGCCAGCTGTTCAAGGACGAGGTCCGCATGGTCGGCCAGGAGCTGGGCCTCCCCGAGGAGATCGTCCAGCGCCAGCCGTTCCCCGGCCCCGGCCTCGGCATCCGCATCGTCGGCGAGGTCACCAAGGACCGCCTGGACCTGCTCCGCGAGGCCGACGCCATCGCCCGCGAGGAGCTGACGGCGGCCGGCCTCGACCGCGACATCTGGCAGTGCCCGGTGGTCCTCCTCGCCGACGTCCGCTCGGTCGGCGTCCAGGGCGACGGCCGCACCTACGGCCACCCGATCGTGCTGCGCCCGGTCTCCTCCGAGGACGCCATGACGGCGGACTGGTCGCGCCTGCCGTACGAGACGCTGGCCAAGATCTCCACCCGCATCACCAACGAGGTCGCCGACGTCAACCGCGTGGTCCTCGACGTGACGAGCAAGCCGCCGGGGACGATCGAGTGGGAGTGACCTTTCCGCTCCCTGTGAGCTCCTAGGTCAACGCTGATGCCGTCGCTCATTCGTTTGGGCGGCGGCATTGTCGTAGGGGCTGGGTACGCTGAGTGAAGAGACGAGACTTCGGCGTATGGGAGTAATCATGAGCGCCGCACCCGAGCCCAGGCTCGAACAGCAGCCGTACCGGTGGCCCGTCCCGCCGGAGGGCGGCTGGACGGCGGACGACCTCGACCGGATTCCGGGCCTCCCGCCCCACACCGAGCTGATCGACGGGAGCCTCGTCTTCATGAGTCCGCAGACCGCCTTTCACGGGCGTGCCATGCGTCTGTTCGAGAACGCCCTCCTGGACCAGGCGCCGGCTGACCTGGACGTCCTTCGTGAGATGACCATCAAGCTGGACGAGAAGAACCGGCCGGAGCCGGACGTGCTGGTGTTCCCCGTCGGGGCGAACACGGGGCCACGCCAGACATGGTTCCGTCCCGAGGACATCGTGCTCGCCGTCGACGTGGTATCCGACGACTCGGTACAGCGTGACCGGGAGGTCAAGCCCCGCAAGTACGCCGCTGCCGGAGTGCGGCACTTCTGGCGGGTGGAGGCGGACGAGGAAGGGAGCCGATCGTCTACGTCTACGAACTCGACCCCGCCCTGAAGGTCTACGTACCCACGGGCATCCATCGGGACAAGCTCACGTTGACCGTCCCGTTCCCTCTGGAGATCGACCTCACCGCGATCAACCGCCGCCGTCCTTAGGCCGCCGCACCCCTTCTCATCGCCCCCACCCGGCGGTAACTTCCGGTCCCGTACGCCCTGGGAACCCGAGGAGCCGCCATGTCCGAGCCGCCCGCCGTGCCCGCCCCCGCACCCATCCCCGTCGAGCAGCTGCACTTCGCGATGCCGCCCGTGCACGCGTCGCCGGACGAGGAGCGCACATACCGCAGGCAGCGGCTGGCCGGGGCGTTGCGGCTGTTCGGGGAGTACGGGTACGAGGACGGGGTCTCCGGGCACATCACCGTGCGCGATCCGGGGCTGGCCGACTGCTACTGGGTCAACCCGTTCGGGGCTCCCTTCGCCGGTATCGCCCCGCGGGACCTGATCCTCGTCAACGGTGACGGACAGGTCGTCCAAGGGCGCTTCCACGTCAACCAGGCCGCCTTCGCCGTGCACGCCGCCGTGCACCGGGCCCGGCCCGGAGCCGTCGCCGTCGCGCACACGCACTCCGTGCACGGGCGGGCGCTGGCGGCGCTGGGGGAGCTGATCGAGCCGATCACCCAGGAGGCCTGTGCCTTCTATGAAGAGCACGCGTTGTACGACGCGTACACGGGTGTGGTCGTGGACGAGGAGGAGGGGCGGCGGATCGCCGAGGCCCTCGGGGGGCGCAAGGCCGTCATCCTGCGCAACCACGGGCTCCTGACCGTGGGGGACTCGGTCGACGCGGCCGCCTGGTGGTTCCTGACCATGGAGCGCGCCTGTCAGGTGCAGCTGCTGGCGCGCGCCGCCGGGAAGCCCGTCCTGATCGACCACCGGGACGCCGTCACCACCCGTGAGCAGCTCGGCAGCGACCTGGTGGCGTGGATCAACTACCAGCCCCTGTGGCAGCGGATCAGTCGAACGTTCTGACGTTAGGCGTCCGGGTCCGACCCGATGCGTGGGACGCCCGTCCCGTACGGCACAATTCGGTGGTATCGAAGGTGAGTTGGTTGTACCGGGGTGGGAAAGGGTGTAAATCTCCGTGGCGTTGGACGAGGCAAGGGCGAGCGGCACGCACGGCGGAGGCTGTACGTGCGGCGACTGCCCGCACGGAGCACGCGAGGGGCACCGGCGCGCGGTCGCCGCGTTCCTCGCCAAGCGGGACGAACTGGCAGCAGGGAACGGCCTGCCCGCCGGGGTCGCCCAGTCGCCCTCCGCGTCCCGGCAGTGGGTCTCCGACGAGCTGACCGAGTCCGCCCGCACCGTCGCCGAACGGGGCAGGGCCGCCGGGGACGTCTGGCTCCACCATGTGTGGCGCGGCACCCTGCTCGTGGTCTGGAGCGCCGTCGTCGCCCTGCTCGTCGGGGCGAGCCTCACCGCGATCGGGCCCGGCTGGACCACCGCCCGCACCGCCGCTCTGCTCGCCGCGCTCGTCACCGCTTGCCTGCTGACCGTCGCCGCCCGCTTCCACCGCGCCCGGGGCGGCCTCCTCGCCCCGCTGATCGGTGAGGACAACCGGCTCTCCACCTCCAGGGCCGTCGCCGCCGCGTGGGTACTGCTCGCCGCCTTCGCCGTCCTCGTCCTCGCCCTCCAGCTGGCGGGCGCCTCCGATCACGAGGACCGGGACGCGCTGATCGAGGGGCTCGACCTCGTGCGGTCCGCGGGGGTGCTGACCGTACTGGCGCTGGTGTGCGCCGTCGCCGTCGTCGTACGCCGCGTGGTGACCGTACGGGTGCTGGGCCAGCGGCTCCAGAAGCTGCGCGCGGACCGGCCGCGCGCAGCCGATCTGCTGACCGACGACTCCGGGCGCGGCTCGTTCACCGACGTGCAGTACGTGCTGGTCAGCGCCGTCGCCGTACTGTTCGCCGGGGTCCGTCTGGCCCGCCGCCCCGAGCAGCTGCCCGACCTGCCGTGGGGGCTCGCCCTGCTGGTGGCGGTCTCGGCGGCGACGTACTTCGCCGGGAAGTACGCGGAGGGCGGCCGTCCGGTCGTGCTGTCCGTCGTGCGCGCCCGGGAGGCCGGGGACCTGGACGCCCCGATCCGGACCGGCGACGACATCGAGATCCGGGGCGCGGGCTTCGTACCGCCCGGCGCGGGCAGCCCCGACCGGCTGGCCCGGCTCGTCGTACGGATTGGCACGGTCCACGTCCACGTACCGCTGATCCCGGTCGCCGGAGGCTTCGCCAACCCGACCGACACCGCGCTCACCGTGCCCGTGCCGGTCGAGGTCGAACCGGGGACCGTCGACGTCCAGGTCGTCACGGCCGCCGGGGTGGAGACCAACCGCTGCTCCATCGACGTGACGGACTGACGGTCGTCTTCTTCGGTCTATCGCCCCGCAGCCCTGGTGAGCGGCGCCGTACAGGCGTACGTATGGTCAGGTGACGGGTCTTCGGGAAGCGGGGCGGCAGTGATGAACGGTTACGGCGGCGGTTCGTACGGTCTGGGCGAGCCGGGAGGACTGCGTGAGCGGGCGCGTGAGTACGCCCTGCTACCGCTGCGGCTCTTCCTCGGCGTCACCTTCGTCTACGCGGGGCTCGACAAGCTGACGGACAGCGGGTTCCTCTCCGCCACCGGCTCCGGCTCGATCGGCGAGTTGATGAACACGGTCCGCGACTCCTCCGCGATCCCCGCCCTCGTCGACCTGGCGCTCAAGAGCCCCGAAGGGTTCGGTTACGCCATCGCGATCGGCGAGCTCCTCGTCGGCCTCGGCACCCTCGTCGGCCTGTGGGCCCGGCTCGCCGCGCTCGGCGGAGCGCTGATCTCGCTGAGCCTCTGGCTGACGGTGAGCTGGCAGTCGACCCCGTACTACTACGGCAACGACCTCCCGTACATGTTTTGCTGGGTGCCCCTCGTGCTGGCCGGAGCGCCCCGCTGGTCCTTGGATGCCTTGATCGGACGCCGGAACCACAGGCCCTCCTAGGCCTGGCCCCTGACGGTGAGCCAGGGGCCTGGTGGGTGGTACTGGAGTCCTAGTCAGTCAGGTGCCGGTACAGGGTGGCCCGGGACACTCCTAGAGCCTTGGCTATGGCGTTCACGGACTCTCCCTTGGCCTTCCTGGCCTTGGCCAGAGTCAACAGGTCATCAGTGATGACACTGGGTCTTCCTCCGGTACGTCCTTGGGCCTTGGCGGCGTCCAGTCCTGCCCTGGTCCTCTCGACGATCATGTCTCGTTCTAGCTCAGCGAAGGCAACCATCATGGTGAAGAAGAACTTGCCTTCCCCCTTGGGGGAGTAGCTACCGGCCAGAGTCCCGGTGAGAATCCGCAGAGCGATTCCACGGCTGTGTAGTTCCTCGGCGATGGTAAGTACGTCCTTGGTGGACCTGCCCAACCTGTCAAGCTTCCAGACGCAGAGCGTGTCTCCCTCTCTCATGTACTCCAGAGCAGCATGGAGACCAGGACGCTCCGTGTTCTTCCCGGACAGTTTGTCTTCAAAGACTTTGGTGCAGCCTGCCTCTTCCATGGCATCTGTCTGAAGCTGCACATCCTGTGCCTTGCCACTCACTCGCTTGTATCCGATGAGGTGGCCAGTGGTCCGGGTGCTCATATTCGTTGTCATGTCTCAAGTGTCTCATAACTCATCTCAGAACATAAAGGCTTCAGAGGTGGTTGTGAGACGAGTTTTGAACAGCTCTCAGGGCCCTCGGGGGCCTGCTTCCCGGGTGTCTCGTAAACCATCGTTTCCGAGACGTCCGCTCTCCCCGTCGTGGGCCCCGGCTGCGCCTTCCTCGGGGCTCTAACTCTGCGCTCCGTTCGCTGGTGCCGATGAAAAATAGTTGTTCGGAGGGTGCGTAGCGGCCCCCCGGGGTAATGCCTGAATCGTTCTTCATGGGGACCGCCGGGGGGCCTTCCTTTCATCGTGTACGGGTTCCGGGGTCCACAGGGGTCCGTGAGAGCCTTTGGGGGTCACTGCCGGTATGAGATACCCAAGAGGACTCCGAGGCGCCCAGGGAGCCATATAGGGCCCTTCCTGGGCTGGCTAGGGATAATCGCCGGGACGCCAGAGGGCTAAAGCCTCTCTTGCTTGCCTTGGCCCTGTGAGCTGCATCTCACTTCTGGGGGTTCGTGTCCCACATCTCAGCAGAGGACACCTACGTATTTCATAGAAGGTTGATCTATATATAACCACTAATACTCTCTATGTAGTAACTGCTGTAGTAAGTACTATCGGTACAGTACCGCTACAGGGCATCCCCGAAAAGGGATGCCCTGTAATTAGCCTCTCTCTGATTCTGATCTCAGAGTAGAGAGCTAAGGATGAGTGCATGAGAAAGCCCCGGCCATTAGAGCCAGGGCTTGTTCATTGGCTTCGACTATGGTCAGGATCTCTCCGAGGAGACCCGATGAACGAGGGCAATGTCTTCAAACCCTCGAAGGAAGCGGCCGTGGCCACTGTTCAGACCCGTATGCGTCATGCACTGCCGATCAACCTCGGCCACGTCCGGCCCGGGAACGGCAGCCCAGCCACAGTCGACATAGAGGCAACTTGCAACCACCGTGGGCATGGACTCCGGGTCTCAGATTCGGTGTTCGACATACCGGAAGACTGAGCGGGTCATCGGCGGGACCCGTCTGCCTTGGCGCACTGGATGTGCCAGTAAGTCACCTTCGGCGGACCGTCCTTACTGGCGAGCATTCCCCGCCGGGCGATCTGATGAAGGGGGATGGGCATGTTGCATGACGGGCAGGTCTCGCGCTTCGCCGTGTACGTCACATACTCGAACCTGTCTGTCCCGGTTTCCATTACGTACCCCTCACGCCTTGAGAATCGACAGCCAATGATCTCGTGGGATGAGTGCCGAGCCAAGCAATATTCATGTTGTCGGGTAGACGATCATGGACGACAGGACTGTGCCCACTGCGTTAGGAGGCTGCGCGCCTCATTGCCGAATAGTGCGTGTCGTTCGTAGAGGGCAAACACTTCGAGGTGTTCAGTGATGTCCCGAGCATCCTGAAATACGATTCTCCCGGTGAATGTCTCTACCGTTGCTAGCCGCTGGTCATACACGGTGAAGGTGTTCATGGGGCCACGGCTCACCGGAACGCCCAGGGGGATTACCCCGATACGTACATTGGGTAGATGGGAAAGGGATGCGAGTCGGTCAATCTGAACGGCCAGGGCTGATTGGGGAACGATTGCCCATCTGACTGCTTGTTCTGTCAGCAGGAACGTGAATTGCTTAGCGGTGTCATAGAGAACCGCTTGGCGTTCCAGCTTGCGCGCCACGGTCTTTGACGTGTCTACAGGAGAGTGGTCAAGGCTGGCCCTGATGTATTCAGGGGTAGCTAGCAATCCGGTGACCATGGCGGGTAGGAAATACCGAAGTTTCTCAGCCTACTTCTCCAAGCCCGCCAATTCCGCTTGCCGCTTCTCCAAGCCTCTACGCCAAGATGACCGCTTTCCTTGCCACTCTGTATTCGCAAGACGTGCTAGGGCCGTCACTTCCGCCACGAGTTCTTGTGGTGCATCGAGTGCCCTAAGGATCAACTCAACATCGACAATTCCGGGCGTGATCCGAGCCGTCTCAATGTTGCTGAGCTTCGTTTGGGAAATATTGCAGCGCTTAGCGAGCCAGACTTGAGTACGCCCGGCCCGCTTGCGCATCTCACGAAGTCTTTCCGCCAGGTCAGCTTTTGACTGGCCTAGCTGCCCGGGGTCAAATGTCAAGGCCCTTCACGTACTCCTCGAAAGGCACGGCGTGTTCCATTGCGATCCTCCGCCATTCCCGGTACGGGGCCGGATCTCCCTCGTACTCCTCACGGTTGATCTGAGTTCCGTCCGGGCGGAAGTTCAGGTGGGCGATTCTGGCCCCATCGAAAATCCACCAGTCGCGGAGAGAAATCGGCAAGCCGTAATCCTCCCGCGTCACATCCAAGATGCGGATGTCCTCTCCGGCAACGATGTTGCCCGGGATTCCCCAAGCGAATTGATAGCGCTGGTAGTCCGTAAGTGGCTGGCGTACGATCCTGACACGCCCGATATTCTTGCCAGACCCTACGTATCCACAGACCCGCTCATGCCAGCGGGCATTGTGTTCGGCAGGCTTGCTCTCGCCCCGGAGAAAGCGAGTCACGTTCTCCTGTTCCTTGGGCATGGTGTACGTGGGCTGTGCTTCGAAGCGCCACGCTTCCCGCTCGAAGGCGTCGAAGAACCTTCGCCAGGCTTCACCATCCAAGGGCACGGAAAGCCTCCCTCAGCACGCTCTCAGGGATCTCCACAAGCCCTTCCCCTGTCGGGGGCTGGAAGGCATCCGATACGTTGCCCTGGACGACGATGGAGCCGGACGCGGTCTTGTAGAGGTTCGGGCAGTCGTCGTCATCGCAGTTGGGACCGCCGACGTTGCCGGTGAGCCGAGTCAGTTCCTCACGAGCCATGCTGAACCCCCTTGTTGAAACAGCCCCGTTGGGCTGGTGGTCATGACCGTACGAGACGTGGTGTCGGGTGTCTATGCGGTAGCAAAAATATTCGCGTTACCGGGTAGACCTCAAGTCAGAGGGGTGAGGTTGAAAGGGTTGCTGGCCTCGGTGGTGCGCCGCTCTTCGGTGTGCGTGCGCTTCTGTACGGCAGCCTGCATCGACTCCCACTCATCCTGAGTGAATACAGGGTCAGCCATTTGTAAGGGCTGTCCTGGAGTTGCCGGACATGAGAGAGCCCAGGCCATTAGAATAGGAACCGTCTATCAGTGGACGGTGAATGGCTGAGACCGATTTCCTAGGTCAACCTCTGCGCCAAAATCGACGGTATTTGAAACCCCCTTAATGAGGGGGTTCAGCCTCATGCTGATTCCCGCCTTTAGGAGGTGGCGAGTCCTTTCGTCGTCATTGCCTTCATTTCTCTCCCACATGTGGCGGAAGGTTTCCCCGGTATCCCGGTACTCGTAACGGTCAGGCTTGTCGCCCTCGGCTGAAAGGGAATCGTGTTCCTCGTGCAGCGCTGTGATCTCTTCCTCGGTGGATTTCCTGGCGAATCCAGATGAGTTCTTTCCGCCGGGACGGATGGTCCTCTGGAGCTCCGTCACGTATTGCTCAATCTCGTGAAGCCTCTGAGTATTGTTCGAGCCCTTGACGTAGTGACGCTCATACATGGGAAAGTCTCCGATAATTCCCAGGATCATTGTCTCTACAAGCTCCCTCACCTTCTCGGCACGGAAGGCGTACCCCTTGCCGCAGGAATCCCGGTTGGCTGACTTGTTGCAGCGGTACACAGGCTTACCCTGTTGCCTCTCCGGATTGAAGAGATAGAGGTTCCTGCCGCACCCGCCACACAGGACGACTCCACGATATGCAGTCGTGTTCTTTGTAGTGCGACGGGCGGACCTAGGGCGTCCATTCATTTCATCCTGGAGCTTGTCCCACTCGTCGTTTGTGAGAATCGGATCAGCCATCCGAATCTTTCCCTCGGAAGTCAGAATAGGCTGGGACGCTCCGTACTGCTTTCCGGGTGCCTTTATCTCCTCGCACTTCCAGCCGAGGATGGTTTCAGACCTCAAAATAGTAGTGAGAGTTCGGCTCCGCCATACAGGTAGAGGGTCGCCATTGTTTTTCCGGCGATTCGACATCCTTTCGGCTCCAGGGGACAGAATTCCTCTGGCGTTGAAGTCATCGCAGATAGTCGAGTAAGGCTCTCCATCCTCAACTACTCGCTTATGGATCTCCCGAATTACTTTCTTCTGGCTTTCGCGTACTCGGAGTCTCATTGCTCCGTCGATGTCACGGAAGGATTCATAACCGTAGGGAGGGTTTCCCTTGGCCCAGACATTCTTGGACTTGGCGTAGTTCTGGAACGACTTAACTCGCATGGAAATGTTCTGTGCTTCAGTCTCGGCTATGGCCGCAAACAGGTCGATGATGACGTGCCGGAAAGGGCCGACCATATCGAGTACTGGTTCCTTGGCTGAGACCAGAGATTTGCCGCCGTGGGCTGTCGCCCATTTGATCATGTCTTGCATGTCGACGACTTTGCGGACGAACCTGTCCATCTTCCAGAAGAGCAGTAGGTCGAAATCAGGTGCTCGGTTGTTCAGCCATTCCCCGAGTTCGGGCCTATCGAATGGATGAGACTTGGTGGCGGAGATATGAGCATCCTTGGCTACGCCCACCACTTGCCACCCCAGGTGGTGCCTCTCGTCGGCGTAGGCCTTGCAGTCCCGAAGTTGCCGCTCCAGCGACGTGGATGCGTCGGTCTCGTTGCTGATCCGCAGGGCGATCAGTACCCGCACAGTCTTCACAGGAAGTGACCCTACAACAGCAGTACGGCAACGACCTGCCCTACTTGATGGCGTGGCTGCCCCTGGTGCTCGCGGGCGCCTCGATGTTCTCCGTCGACGCCTTCCTCGCGTCCCGGCGGCGCCGCAGCATGTAGGCGGCCCAGGTCGCCGTAATGGCCAGCCACAGGCCGCCGAGGAAGACCGGGAGGAAGAAGGTCCACGGGACCTCCCACGCACCGGCCGCGTCGGCCGCGTACCCCCCGGCCAGGGCCAGCATCGCCAGACCCGCCACCGCCCGTCCGGGCCGGAACTCATGACGCAGCACGGCTGACCTCCACCTGTCCGACTCCGACTTCCACTTCCAGCTCGATCGTCCCGGCCGGCTTGCTGCCCTTGGGCGGCGGCAGCGTACGCCGCGACGTCTGGTCGCTGTTGATGCGGACCTGGACCCGCTGCCCCTCCTCCAGCCGGATCTCCCCGAGGCCGGCCTCGGCCCGGACCTTCACCGTCACGTCCTTCGGGACGACGACGGCCGCCCGCCCCGCCCCGACCTCCAGCCGGGTGCGCACGGTCTCGCCCGGCGGGACCACCACCCCGGACAGGTCCAGCCGGGCGTCCCCGCTGCCCAGCTCGTACCGCTGCTGTACGGCGGCGACCTCGGCCGGACGCCACTCCTGGCGGGCCCAGTCCGTGCTGATCTCCTTCGGCAGCATCGTCGCGCCCGCCAGCAGCACCGCCGTGACCATCGCCATCAGCACTGTGCCGAACCCGGTCCGCCCCAGAGCCGAGGAGACCAGCAGGCCGAGCCCGAAGACCGCGAGCGCGGCGACCAGGCCGATCTGCAGCGCCGTGCCCAGCGGCTGCTGCTCCCAGCTCAGCCCGGTGCCCAGGCCGCCCGCCACCAGCGCGGTCAGGAAGACCAGGCCGCCGATCGAGCGCGGCCCCGGCGCTGCGGGCGCCGGAGCCGGCGGGCGGAACGGGGCGTCCGGGCTGGGGCGCCCGGCCCGCACCTTCGCCTGCGCCGCCTCCAGGTCCGTGTCCGGGGGGCCCCACAGATAGCCGGAGCCGACCGGCCCCGTCGTACCGTCCTTGACGATCGGGTCCCGCCACCACGACGGACCGCCCGGCGTCGGCGGCGCCTTCACCTCCGGCGGGGGCGTCCCGAGGCCGCCGGTGTGCGGGTGGGCCGGGGCGGCGGGAGTGCCCGGCGGGGCCGCCGGATCCTCCGGCGCCGACGCCCTACGGGACTGCGTCCACACCGAGCAGCCGACGACGGCCACCGAGAGCAGCGCGGCGAACGCCAGCATCCCCCGGTTGCCCAGCATCGACAGGAAGAGCCCGCAGCCGATCAGCGCCAGCAGCAGCGCCACCAGCGACGCCCCGTCGACCCGGCCCGACAGCAGCCGGCGCGCCTCGTTCTCCTCCTCGCCCTCCAGGGGCAGCAGGAGCCAGGCGAAGCCGTAGAAGATCAGGCCGATCCCGCCGGTCGCCGAGAGGACACCGAGCACGATCCGGAAGATCACCGGGTCCACGTCGCAGTACCGGCCGAGTCCGCCGCAGACCCCGGCCACCACCTTCTGCCGCGGGCTGCGCCGCAGCTGCGGTCCGGGGGCGTCGGGGGGCGCGACGCCGGGGGCGGCGTCCGAAGGAGCGGTCATACCCCCATGGTGACGGCCCGCACCGCCCGGTGGGAGCCAGGCCGACCCTGGCCGGTCCCTGATTTTGCGCCGGGAGTCCCGCAGGGGTGGCGAGGGTGGAGAGGGTAGGGCCGGCCTCAGGGTCGATCAGGGGGACTACCCTGATGCCTCCCGCACCCACCGCGTGTGACGATCGGGGTATGCCAGCCGCCACCGCCCGAGCCGCGCACAGCTCACTCGCCTCCGACCTGGAGGAGCCGCCGCTGCGCAAGCTGTACCGCAGCGCCGACGGGCGGATGCTGGGCGGCGTCGCGCGCGGGCTCGCCGGACACCTCGGACTGCCGGTCGCCTGGGTCCGGTTCGTCTTCCTCGGGCTCTTCCTCAGCGACGGCCTGGGCGCCCTGCTGTACGCGGTGTTCTGGATCGTCGTCCCCCTCGGCGTCGGCGGTGTCGGCGGCGTCCACGCCCCCCGCTCGGTGTTCGAGACCGCGGCGGACGGCCGGCGCAAGCTCCGCAAACCGGACCCGGGCCAGGTCTTCGCGCTGGTCGCCCTGCTCGTCGGGGCCGTCGTCTTCGTCGCCAACGTCGACATGGGCAGCGAGGCCGACCGCTACATCTGGCCGACGCTCCTCATCGGCGCGGGCTCCGTCCTCGTCTGGCGCCAGGCGGACAACGCGCGGCGCGCCCGCTGGATGGAGGTCGGCCGCCGCCGCCGGCTGCTGCAACTGGCCCGCGCGCTCGCCGGGGTCGCCCTCGTCGGCCTCGGCCTCGCCGTCTTCATGGTGGTGCGCGGCTCGGCCGCCCAGCTGGGCAACGTCCTGACCGCCGCCATCGCCGTCCTCACCGGCATCGCCCTGCTCGCGGGCCCCTACCTGGTCCGGATGACCCAGGACCTCTCCGAGGAGCGCCTGATGCGCATCCGCGCCCAGGAGCGCGCCGAGGTCGCCGCCCACGTCCACGACTCCGTCCTGCACACCCTCACCCTGATCCAGCGGAACGCGGACGACGGCGGCGAGGTCAGACGCCTGGCCCGCGCCCAGGAGCGCGAGCTGCGGAACTGGCTCTACGACCCCGAGGGCACCGGCAGGGACGAGGACGACGAACCGGAGACCGTCGCCGAGGCCGTGAAGCGGGCCGCCGCCGAGGTGGAGGACAAGCACGGCGTCCCCCTGGAGGTCGTGGTCGTCGGCGACTGCCCCCTCGACGACAAGCTGGGCGCCCAGATGCAGGCCGCGCGCGAGGCGATGGTCAACGCCGCCAAGTACGGTGGCGAGGGCGGTGCCGTGCAGGTCTTCGCCGAGGTCGAGGGCGCCACGGTCTTCGTCTCCGTGAAGGACCGGGGCCCGGGCTTCGACCTGGACGAGGTTCCCGCCGACCGCATGGGCGTACGAGAATCAATCATCGGCCGGATGCAGCGCAACGGCGGCACTGCCCGGCTGCGTTCGGTGCCCGGCGGGGGCACCGAGGTCGAGCTGGAGATGGAAAGGGCGAGCGAATGACCGAGAACACCGAAGCCACCGGGGGCCCGGAGCGACGGGTACGGGTCGTGCTCGTCGACGATCACCGGATGTTCCGCACCGGGGTGCAGGCCGAGATCGGCCGCACCGAGGAGACCGGCGTCGAAGTGATCGGCGAGGCCGCCGACGTCGACCAGGCGGTCACCGTCATCACGGCGACGCGCCCCGAGGTCGTCCTCCTCGACGTCCATCTCCCGGGCGGGGGCGGCGTCGAGGTGCTGCGCCGCTGCGCCCCGCTGATGGGCGCGGCCGACAACCCGGTCCGCTTCCTCGCGCTCTCCGTCTCGGACGCGGCCGAGGACGTCATCGGCGTGATCCGGGGCGGTGCCCGGGGATATGTCACCAAGACGATCACCGGGGCCGACCTGGTCGACTCCGTCTTCCGGGTCCAGGAGGGCGACGCGGTCTTCTCCCCGCGCCTGGCCGGCTTCGTCCTGGACGCCTTCGCCTCCACGGACGCCCCGCCGGTCGACGAGGACATGGACCGCCTCACCCAGCGCGAACGCGAGGTGCTGCGGCTGATCGCCCGGGGATACGCGTACAAGGAGATCGCGAAGCAGCTGTTCATCTCGGTGAAGACGGTGGAGTCGCACGTCTCGGCGGTGCTCCGGAAGCTCCAGCTCTCCAACCGGCACGAGCTGACGCGGTGGGCGACGGCGCGACGGCTGGTCTGAACCGATCGGGCAGGGCGGGCCGGGTTTCGCTGAGCCGCGCTCCGGCTTCAACGCGACAGCGAGATGTTGACCTTCTCGCCGATCCGGCGGTAGCCGATGCCCGCGTAGACCCGTTCCACGTCGGCGTCGCCCGGCTCCAGCCAGACAGCCCGGCACCCCTGGTCCAGGGCCCGTTCCGTCAGCCAGGCGGAGAGCGCGGCGCCGACGCCCCGGCGGCGGAAGGGGGCGGCGACGGCGAGGCCGACCAGTTCGCTGAGGCCGTCGACCGGGACGGAGCAGCCGCCCGCCCCGGCCGGTGCGTCGTCCAGGACCGCCAGGGCGGCGACCCCGTCACCGGTCGCGGCCGAGCGCAGCCAGGTGGCCGTTCCCGGCTCGGGTTCGCCCTCGCCGCCGAAGCCGTGGTGCTGGACCCGGGCGGCGTCGACGAATTCCGCCTCGGTGGCGGGCGCCGTGATGCGGAGGCCGTCGACCGGCTTCGGCGTACGGAGGTCATCGCGGCCGCAGACGAGCAGCGGGGCCCGGTTCTCCACGGCGAACCCGGCGGCCAGCAGGACCGGTTCGACGGCCGGGGCCCAGTCGGGCAGGAACTCCAGGCGCGGCAGCCGCTCCCGCTCCCGGAACGCGTCGACGAGGGACGCCACGTCGTCCGCCGTGGGTGCCGCATCGCGGTCGGGGATGGCGTAGTTGGCGTACTTCAGCTCCCAGCCCGGGTTGTGCCGGACGGTGAACGGGCCCACCCGGTAGTGGGTGGAAGAGCGCAGCGTGAGTGCGCGGGCGTACTCCTGGACCGCGTTCGCCATCGACATACGGGGGGTTCCTTCGGCGGGGAGAGGGATCGGCGCCGCGGACTATGCCACCCGGGTCGCTCCGGCGAAAGGCATGTGATCGACGGGGGCGATCCGGACCGGGGCTCCGGGGCGCGGGGCGTGGATCATCTGGCCGCCGCCGATGTAGAGGCCGACGTGGCTGATGCCGGAGTAGAAGAAGACCAGGTCACCGGGGGCGAGTTCGGAGCGGGAGACCCGCTGGCCGGCGTTGATCTGGGTGTAGGTGGTGCGGGGCAGGCTGACGCCCGCCGCCTTCCAGGCCGCCTGGGTCAGCCCCGAGCAGTCGAAGGCGTTGGGGCCGGTCGCGCCCCAGACGTACGGCTTGCCGATCGCCCCGTGCGCGAAGGAGACGGCCCGGGCCGCCCGGGAGTTGGGGGCGGCGGCCGAGGAGCGGGGGGCCGAGCGGTCGGCGTGGGCGCCTTCGGCGGCCCGGTCGGCGGAGGTCGCCGGGCCGCCGCCGTGGGCCGCGTCTGCCGAGCGTTCGTACGCGGCGCGCTCGGCGGCGGTGAGGGTGGCCAGGAGCTTGCGGGCATCGGCCAGCTTGGTAGGGATCGCGGTGCGGTGCTGGTTCAGCTCGGCGCGGCGGGCGGCGAGCGCCTCGGTCTCCTGGTCGGCGCGGGCCTTGACCCGGGCGATGCCGGAGAGCTGGCGCCGGATGCCGCTGAGCAGGCTCGCCTGCCGGTCGCCCGCCCGGTCCAGGTGGGCGGCGCGCTCCAGGTAGCTGTCGGGGTCCGAGGAGAGCGCCAGCTGTACGGCGGGGTCGAGGGCGCCGGTGCGGTACTGGGCGGTGGCCATCGAACCGAGCGCGTGGCGGGCGGTGTTGAGGCGGTCGGTACGGCGGGCGGCCTCGTCGGCCAGGGTGTCGACGGCCTTGGTGGCGGCCGCTTCCTTCTCCTTCGCCCCGTTGTACTTCTCGGTGGCGACCTCTGCGTCGTGGTAGAGCCGGTCGACCTTCGCCCGGACCTGGGCGGCGGTGGGGGCGGGCTCGGCGGGTGCGGCGCCGGCCCCGGTGGCCGAGGTGGCGGTGGCGGCCCCGGCGAGTGCCAGGGTGGCGGCGGTGCGGGCAGCAGGGCCGGTGAACGGGCGCTGCTTGGGTTTCCGGTGAGCGGATTTCCGGTGCGCGGCCACGAAGGCGGCATCCTTCCTGTCGGCTGCCCGCCGGGGGATACCGGCAGGTCCGCCAAGGACGCTAATCCGGGCGCACGGAAAAGGTTCGCCATGACAGCTATTGCCCGTATGTGACGTTTCAGCGCCGCCGAATGACCGGAGGCGTGAAGGCGGAATTATTCATTCCGGCAGGTTCGGGCAGGGGGCGCACAGTTCCGGCGAAGGCGTCGGGAAAGGCTTGCCTCACTGCTGGGCAAAGTTTTGGCCATGGCTAGGCTCCGGAGCCATGGACGTACTCATCAATGTCTTCGTCGCCCTGCACATCATCGGCATCGCCTCCCTGCTGGGCGGCTTCCTGACCCAGATGAAGGCCATGGGCGCGGGCACCGCCCGCTTCGTTCCCGCCATGCTGCACGGCGCGCTGACCATGCTGGTCACCGGCGTCGCCCTGGTCGGGCTCAACCAGGCCGACGACCAGACCGTGAACAACATCAAGATCGGCGTGAAGCTGGCGCTCCTCGTCGTCATCCTCGCGCTCGTCTACGTCAAGCGGGACGAGGAGAAGGTCGAGAAGGGCGCGTTCGCGGCGGTCGGGGGCCTGACGGCCGCCAACATCTTCATCGCCACGCTCTGGACCTGAGGCCCGCTCGGGGGTGGCCGCCGATCAGGGGGCCACCCCCTCCACCGGCACTACGCCGGACGCACGCTGCCGTAGATCGGCATGTAGTAGATCGACTCCTCGCGGACGTTCGCCCCCGGCTTCGGGGCGTGGATCATCATCCCGTCGCCCTTGTAGATGCCGACGTGGCTGATGTCGTCGTAGAAGAACACCAGGTCCCCGGGCTGAAGGTCGGACGTGGCGACCCGCGTGCCCACCTTCACCTGGTCCCAGGTGGTCCGGGGCAGCGTCACCCCCGCCTCCCGCCAGGCCGCCTGGGTCAGCCCCGAGCAGTCGTACGAGGCCGGGCCCGAGGCCCCCCACACGTACGGCTTCCCGATCTGGGCGCGGGCGAAGGCCAGCACCTTCTCGGCCTTGGCGGCGTAGCTGCCGTCCGTCCCGGTCCCCGTACCCGTGTCCGTACCGGATCCCGGGCTCGTCCCCGTACCCGTACCGCTGCCGGAACCGGAGCCGCTGTCCCCGCCGGACTCCTTCGCGGCCTCCTCGCGCGCCTTCTCCTCCGCCGCCTCGCGCTCCTTGGCCTCGGCGGCCTGGCGGCGGGCCAGCTTCTCCGCCTTCTCCTTGGCCTCGGCCTCCTTCTTGCGCTCCAGCTCCGCCAGCCGCGCCTTCTCCTCGGCGGTCAGCTTCGCGAGCAGGGACCGGGCCTCGGTGAGCTTGTTCTGCACCTTCTGCTTGCTGGAGCGCAGTGTGGTCTGCGTCTCGGTGAGCGACTCCAGGCTCTTCACGGCCTCCGCGCGCTGCTTCGACGCCGCGGCCTGCTGCGTGCGGAAGTCGTCGACGGCCTTCTGCTGCCGCTCCGTGGACCGGCTCATCAGCCGGCTCTGGTCGAAGTACGCCTGCGGGTCGTCCGCCAGGAAGAAGGTCGCGGTGGGCGTGATGCCGCCGGTGCGGTACTGGGCGGCCGCGAAGGAGCCCAGCTCCCGGCGGGCCTCGTTGATCTTCTCGGTCCGCTTCGCCACGTCGGAGAGCAGTGTGTCGACCTTGGTGCGCTGGGCGGTGGAGGCGGCCTTCGCCCGGTTGTACTGCTGGGTCGCGCTGCCCGCCTGCCGGTAGAGCTCGTCGACCTTCTTCTGGACGTCCTCGATGGCCGGCTTCGGCTCGGAGGGGGCGGCGGTGGCGCTCTGCGTGGAGAGCAGCGTCACAGAGGCCAGCGCGGCCGTCGTGAACCCGACGGCGGGGGTGGTGGTGCGCACCTTCGTGCGCGGCTTGCGATGCGATGCCAAGACCGGCATCTCCTTCCGTGGACCGCCTACCGGGTTAGCTGTCGGGTTCGGACGGAACGGAAGGCTGTCCTACGGTCCGGATGTGTGGGTACGGACCGATTCACCCCGGTTGTGCGTGTGGGTCCCCGGTTCCGAACTGCTGGGAGGGCAGCACGGATTCGGCAGAGGTGACCGTGAGACGCGGTTCGTCTCAGGGAGATTACGGATCACCTGACCGAGCACGCTAGCCAACGGTGGCACCGCTGGGAAGGAGGATGAGCGATATGCCCGATACGTTTTCGTGACCTTCTCGGATCTGGGGCCCCGCACCCCCTCCGACCGGGCCTTCCTTCACGGAACGTCGACGTCCGCTCTCCGTGCGTACGGGCGGGAACGGTCGCTTGCGGCCTTCGGCCGAACGTTGTCGGTGCGGCCACCTAGACTCGGTAGGCGATGAGCAGCCTCTTTGACGACAGTTTCCTGACCGGCCTCCAGTCCACGGAGGACGGCCCGCCGCCGCCCCCCGAGGACCACGCACCCGAAGCGGTGCCGGAGGGGCTCTTCGAGGGCGTCTACGACGCGCCTCCGCCGCCCCGGGACGGGTATTACCGGGACGGCCACCCGCGCCCCGTCATCGACGCCGCGGCGCTGCTCGACGGGCTGAACACCGAGCAGCGCGCCGCCGTCGTGCACGCCGGTTCCCCGCTGCTCATCGTCGCCGGGGCCGGCTCGGGCAAGACCCGGGTGCTCACCCACCGCATCGCCCACCTGCTGGCCGAGCGCGGCGTGCACCCGGGCCAGATCCTCGCGATCACCTTCACCAACAAGGCCGCGGGTGAGATGAAGGAGCGCGTCGAGCAGCTCGTCGGCCCGCGCGCCAACGCCATGTGGGTCATGACCTTCCACAGCGCCTGCGTCCGCATCCTGCGCCGGGAGTCGAAGAAGCTCGGCTTCACCTCGTCGTTCTCGATCTACGACGCCGCCGACTCCAAGCGCCTGATGGCCCTGGTCTGCCGCGATCTCGACCTGGACCCCAAGCGCTACCCGCCCAAATCCTTCACCGCCAAGGTCTCCAACCTCAAGAACGAGCTCATCGACGAGGAGACTTTCGCCGGGCAGGCGGCCGACGGTTTCGAGAAGACCCTGGCCCAGGCGTACGCGCTCTACCAGGCCCGTCTGCGCGAGGCCAACGCCCTGGACTTCGACGACATCATCATGACGACGGTCCACCTCCTCCAGGCCTTCCCCGACGTGGCCGAGCACTACCGCCGCCGCTTCCGCCACGTCCTGGTCGACGAGTACCAGGACACCAACCACGCCCAGTACACGCTGGTACGGGAGCTGGTCGGCCCGGCCGGGGAGGCCGCCGACGCCCCCGCCGAGCTGTGCGTCGTCGGTGACGCGGACCAGTCGATCTACGCCTTCCGGGGCGCGACCATCCGCAACATCCTCCAGTTCGAGGAGGACTACCCCAACGCGAAGACGATCCTCCTGGAGCAGAACTACCGCTCCACGCAGACGATCCTCTCCGCCGCCAACGCGGTCATCGAGCGCAACGAGAGCCGCCGCCCCAAGAACCTGTGGACCAACGCCGGCAGCGGTGCCCGCATCACCGGATATGTGGCCGACACCGAGCACGACGAGGCACAGTTCGTCGCCGACGAGATCGACCGGCTCACCGACGCGGGCGACGCCAAGGCGGGCGACGTCGCCGTCTTCTACCGGACCAACGCCCAGTCCCGTGTCTTCGAAGAGATCTTCATCCGCGTCGGCCTGCCCTACAAGGTCGTCGGCGGCGTGCGCTTCTACGAGCGCAAGGAGGTCCGGGACGTCCTGGCCTACCTCCGCGTCCTCGCCAACCCCGAGGACACCGTCCCGCTGCGCCGCATCCTCAACGTGCCCAAGCGCGGCATCGGCGACCGCGCCGAGGCCATGATCGACGCCCTGTCGATGCGCGAGAAGATCTCCTTCCCGCAGGCGCTGCGCCGCGTGGACGAGGCGTACGGCATGGCGGCCCGCTCCTCCAACGCCGTCAGGCGCTTCAACACGCTGATGGAGGAGCTCCGTACGATCGTCGAGTCCGGCGCCGGACCCGCCGTCGTGCTGGAAGCGGTGCTGGAGCGTACGGGCTATCTCGCCGAGCTCCAGGCCTCCACCGACCCGCAGGACGAGACCCGTATCGAGAACCTCCAGGAACTCGCCGCCGTGGCCCTGGAGTTCGAGCAGGAGCGCGGGGACGAGGAGGGCACCGGCACACTCGCGGAGTTCCTGGAGAGGGTCGCGCTGGTCGCCGACTCGGACCAGATCCCCGACGAGGACGAGGACGGCTCCGGCGTCATCACGCTGATGACCCTGCACACGGCGAAGGGCCTGGAGTTCCCGGTCGTCTTCCTCACCGGTATGGAAGACGGCGTCTTCCCGCACATGCGGGCCCTCGGTCAGACCAAGGAGCTGGAGGAGGAGCGGCGCCTGGCGTACGTCGGCATCACCCGCGCCCGCGAGCGGCTCTACCTGACCCGGGCCGCCATGCGCAGCGCCTGGGGCCAGCCCTCGTACAACCCGCCCTCGCGGTTCCTGGAGGAGATCCCGGAAGCGCACCTGGAGTGGAAGCGCAAGGGCCCGATGGCCGCCCCGGCGGGACCCACCTCGGGCATCACGTCCTCGCTCTCCTCCTCGCGCGCCCGCTCCGGTCCCTCGGGCTTCGCGACCCGGCGTTCCACGGAGAAGCCCACGGTCACGCTGGTCGTCGGGGACCGGGTCACGCACGACCAGTTCGGGCTCGGCACGGTGACGGCCGTCGAAGGGTTCGGCGACCAGGCCAAGGCCACGGTGGACTTCGGCGACGAGCGCCCGAAGAAGCTGCTGCTGCGGTACGCGCCGGTCGAGAAGCTGTAGTACGAGTACGAGAAGGGGGCGGGAGGCTGCTGAAGCCGTCCCGCCCCCTTCTCGTGGTGTACGCGTGCTGTCTCTTCGTACGTGCTGTGGCGCCGCCGTCCTGCCTCAGGTCGGGTTGACGCCGTGGCTCCGCAGCCACACCAGCGGGTCGATCGACGCGCCGCCGCCGGGCCGGACCTCGAAGTGCAGGTGCGGGCCGGTGGAGTTGCCGGAGCTGCCCGCGTACGCGATGACGTCACCGGCCTTGACCGGGCCGGAGCGGATCTTGGTGCTGCTGAGGTGGCAGTACCAGGTCTCCGTACCGTCGGCCATGGTCACGATCGCCATGTTGCCGTAGGCGCTGTTGTACTGGGTGCGCACGGTGCCGTCGGTCGCGGCCATCACCGGGGAGCCGTACCCGACGGGGAAGTCGATACCCGTGTGCACGGACATCCAGTTGACGCCCGCCTGGCCGTAGTAGGCGCTCAGCCCGTGCTGCTTGACCGGCAGGACGAACTTGGGGCGCAGCGCCTCACGGCGTGCGGCCTCCTCCTCGCGCTTCTTCTTCTCCTCCACCTGCCGCTGCTTCAGGTCGATGCGCTCCTGGGTGCGGCTCGCGCGCTGGCGGAAGTCGTCGCTGCCCTCGGAGAGCTGCTCCAGCTGGCTGTCGAGCTTGTTGTTCGCGGCGACCGGCTTGACCGTGCTCGGATCGGCGACGGCCAGCGAGGTGGTCTTCTCCTGCTTGTCCTCGTCGCTGATCCCGCTGACGGAGGCGGCCGCGATGCCCGCGACGCTCATCACGCAGGCGGAGGGGACGGCGACGGTCAGGAGAGCGGACCGCTTGGCGGGGCTGCGGCGGCGCGCCCGGCTGCGGGGGGCGGGGGTGCGGACCACGGTGCGGTCCACGGAGAGCGGGGCGGGCCCGGGGGAGTCGCCGTCGTCCGGCGTGGGGGCGGCGTCCGGGTCGAGCCCGGTTTCGTGACCGGCTTTGTGAGCGGTGTCGACTTCGGTTTCGAAGCCGGAGTCGATGACCGCGAACTCGGCGGTGCCGGCTTCCTCGGGGTCCTGCTGTTCGTACAGCTGATGCGATGTCTGTTCGGGGTCGTACGCGGCGTCCTCGGGCGTGGCGCCGGAGTTCCAGGCGGTCGCGTCATAGGCGCCGGTGTCGTACGCCCCCGTGTCGTACGCGGCGGTGTCGTACACCCCGGTGGTATGGGCAGTGGTGTCGTACGTGCCCGTGTCGTACGTCCCCGCGTCGTGGGTGCCGGCCTCGTAGGCGTCCGTCCCGTACGAGCCGTCGGTCACGTACGCGGTGCCTGTGCCGTACGTGCCGGTGGCGTACGCGCCGGTGTCGTAGCCGTCCGTCTCGTAGGCGCCCGTCCCGTAGGAGGTTGTGCCGTACGCGGCCGTGGTGAACCCGGTGGTGGGGAACGCGCCCGTGTCGGTGGCCTGCCACTGGCCGGCCGGGTCCTGGTCGGAGGGCTGCTGCCAGGTGGGGGTCGCGCCGGTGTCCCACTGCTGGTGGGCGGTGGCCTGCGTCTGGGCGGCGTACGCGTCGTAACTGACGGTCTGCTGCGCGCCCGTGTCCCAGGCGGAGGAGTCGTACTGGCCGCTCTGGTCGCCGTAGGGACCGTCGTAACCGGGGGCCACGTGGTCCGTGGTGTCGGAACCGCCGGGAAGGGAACCGAAGAGCGGGTCGGTGTCGAAGCTGCCGGTCGATCGGGTGTCGTACCCGACGGGCCCGGCGTGGGGGTGCTGGTCGTTCACCAACTTCTCTCTCGCCTCGGCAGCAGGACTGTTCTGGATCCCGGTGAGGGGGTCCCAGGGGGAAGCAGTGGCCGCGACTGTACCCGGCAGTATGTGAGGACGACAATCTTCGGCAGGTTTTGCGTCCTCAGGAAACGGGCAATCGGACGTCTTTCGGTGGACGGCAGGCAGAGGCTTGGCTCTACGTTCGATATTTGTTCTATTTTAAGCGACAGAAGGCGTTCCGGTTGAGGGCGCTGTGCCCTCCCGGGCCCCCTGTGACTCCAGAGCCTCACCGACCGCGGCGGCGACCGCCGGGTGCACCGGCAGCGCGAGATGCCCGATTCCGGTGACGCGTACGTTCACGGCGTCGAGGTCGGGGTGGTGGACGCGGGCCGTCCCGACCGGGACCATCACCTGGTCCAGCTCGCTCCAGAAGCTGACGAACCGGGTCCGGCAGCCGGGGGCGGGGAGGTGCAGCTCCTCGATCAGCGCGGAGCCGCCGCGTATCTGCCGCACGATGGGGTGAACACCGGCTCCGGGGGCGACGGCGGTGCCGCCGTGCGGGGTGCCGAGCGTGACGAGGGTGCGCACCCGGTGGTCGCCGCCCAGCCGTTGTACGTAGTAGCGGGCGATCAGGCCGCCGAGGCTGTGGCCGACGATGTCGACCTCGCGCTGCCCGGTGCGGGCGCAGATCTCCTCCACGTGCCGGCCGAGCAGCTCGGCGGCGGTGCGCAGGTCGCGGGTGAGCGGCGAGTAGTTGAGGGACGCCAGGTGGCGGCGGCCGTGCCGGGCGAGCGCGCGGCGCAGCAGGACGAAGACGGAGCGGTTGTCGATGAACCCGTGCAGCAGGACGACGGGCCGTTCGGCGGCGGGGGAGCCGGGCAGGGTGGGAGGGCCCGGCGGTGAGCCCGGGGCGCGGCGCTCCTGGGGGAGGCGCTCCTGGGTGAGGCCGAAGGGATAGGCGGCCAGGTGGCCGGTGAGGACCACGAGCTCCAGCACGGTGGCGCCGAGCAGTGCGGTGGAGAGCCGGGGGCCCGGCAGCCGGGGGAGGCGGGGCGGTAGGGAGAGGAAAGGGAGGACCTTCACACGCCGACCTCCTGCGCTGGCGCACCTGGAGGCGGCGACGGGCCGTACCACCGTGCCGTGCGGCTGGCGGCACGGTGGTACGGCGACCTCGTAGCGGCTCTCCCCGCGGCGGCCGGATTGCCGCGTTCTACGGGGGACGGCGCCTGGCGAACATGTCCCACGTGTGATTTCCCCCTCCCCGCCTGCCGCGAAACGGCGGCTTGCGGGATGCTGTGGATAACGTTCGTTCACATCCCCGTCCCTTCAGGCGCGGGAGACCATGTGGAGGCAGTGATGGGTGTGACCGGTCCGATCCGTGTGGTGGTGGCCAAGCCGGGACTCGACGGCCATGACCGCGGGGCCAAGGTGATCGCGCGGGCGCTGCGGGACGCCGGTATGGAAGTCATCTATACGGGGCTCCACCAGACACCCGAGCAGATCGTCGACACGGCGATCCAGGAGGACGCCGACGCCATCGGCCTGTCGATCCTCTCCGGGGCGCACAACACGCTGTTCGCGAAGGTGATCGAGCTGCTGAAGGAGCGGGAGGCGGAGGACATCAAGGTGTTCGGCGGCGGGATCATCCCGGAGGACGACATCGCCCCGCTGAAGGAGCTGGGCGTGGCGGAGCTCTTCACCCCGGGTGCGACGACGACCGAGATCGTCACCTGGGTGAACGCGAACGTCCGCCAGCCCGCGCAGGCCTGACCTCGGGGCCCGGGGGTACGGCCGAGGCCGGGGTGGAGGGTCAGGTCAGCTCGGTCTCCATCGCGGCGCGCAGGCGCAGTGTGGAGACCAGGCGCTGGAACGCCTCCGACCAGTATCCCCCGGCCCCCGGCGATGCTCCCTCCTGCTCGTCCGGGGTGGCCGTGAGGGCTTCCAGGCGGTCGGCCCCGGCCGGGTCCAGGCAGCGCTCGGCCAGGCCCATCACACCGCTGAAGCTCCACGGGTAGCTCCCGCCGTCCCGCGCGATGTCGAGCGCGTCGACCACGGCGCGCCCGAGCGGGCCCGTCCACGGCACCGTGCAGACCCCGAGCAGCTGGAACGCCTCCGACAGCCCGTGCGCGGCGATGAACGCGGCCACCCAGTCTGCGCGTTCGGCCTCGGGCAGCACCGCCAGGAGCTTGGACCGCTCGGCGATCGACGTGGGCCCGGGCGTGCCGGCCGGGGGCGCGGACGCCGCACCCAGCAGGGCCCGCGCCCACTCCGGGTGGCGCTGGCGCACCGCGGCCCGGCACCAGGCGGCGTGCAGCTCGCCCGCCCAGTCGTCGGCCACCGGCAGTGCCACGATCTCCGCCGCCGGGCGCCCGCCGAACCGCTCCTGCCAGACCCCGAGCGGCGTGGCCTCCACCAACTGACCGAGCCACCAGGACCGCTCGCCCCGGCCCGTCGGCGGATCGGCCACCACCCCGTCGCGCCGCATCCCGGCGTCGCACTCGTGCGGCGCCTCCACGGCGATGGACGCGCCCGCCCCCGTACGGTCGGGATTGACGCACGACGTCGCGCGGGCCGCCATCCGCCCGGCGAACGCCGAGGCGGGCAGGGCGGAGAGCAGCTCGGCCGCTGTGGCGCGCACGTTGCGGCTGCGGTCGGCGAGCGCCTGCTCCAGGAACTCCTCGTCCCCCTTCCCGAGCCCGTTCCGCAGGGAGTCCAGGAACATCAGCCGGTCCTCTGCCCGCTCGGTGGACCAGGTCGTGGTGAGCAGGGCGAGCGCGGCGGCGGGATCCCGGGTCCGTACGGCGTCGAGCAGCGCGACCCGCTCCGCGAACAGCCCCTCCTCCCACAGCCGGCCCACCGCCTCCGGATCGCCGGTGTCGGGGACGAGCGAGCCGCCCGCGGCACCGCGCAGGGCGAACTTCCACTCGGGGTTCAGGGCGGCCAGCCACAGGCCCAGCGGTCCGGCGAAGGCGAGCGCCTGCGGGCGCAGGTCGGTGCGGGCCCGCGCGGCGTCCAGCAGCGGTGGCACCAGGGCGGCCGGGGCCCGGAACCCCCGCCGGTTGGCGGTGGCCAGCCACTGCGGGATCAGCTCGGTGAGGTCGGGCGCGGCCCCGCGCCGTCCGGAGGCGGTCGGTGCGGCCCGGTCGGCGAGCAGCTGGGCGAGCCGGTGCCGGGCCGCCTCGGGGAGCCGCGGGCGCGGGTCGTGCGGCGCGGGTGCGGGCCTGGCCCCCGGCACGGCGGGCAGCAGCCCGGCCCGCCGGCGCACGGTGTGCAGGGCGGCGGCGTCCAGCAGGGCGGCCGGGCCGTCGGCCGGTACCGGGGCCCCGGGGGCCGCCGGCGGGCGGCGGTCGGTGCCCAGCAGCGCCGAGGTGACCAGCTCCTCCCAGGGGAGGGAGGCGAGGGGGTGGGCTGAGGTCGCGGTCGGGCCGGTGGTGGTGGGAGGCATCGGGTCCCCTTCGGTGGCGTTCAGGGCGGTCGGCGGCGGAGACGGGTGATCGGTGAGTGGGGGTGGCGGCGGACTCCGCAGGCCCCGCCCGCGGTGGCCGGCACAGGTCAGATGAGCCGTACGGTCCCGTCAACGACCTCCGCGCACCCGGACACCGGCCCGGAACCGGGCCCGGACACCGGCCCGGAACCGCCCCCGTGTCCGGCCCTCGTGTCCCAAACCGCGAACGGGTCGAAGCCGCGATGGCCCAGCTCGCCGAAGACCGTGACCGGGCCGCCGCCGGAGACCGCGACGAGCTTCCACAGCCCCGGACGGGACAGCGCCGCCGAGGAGAGGGGCAGAGCGGATGCGCTCTCCGCGTCGGCCACCTGCCAGCCGTCCTCGGACGGCACGGGTATGACGTCCCGCAGGGTGACCGGCCAGGCGTCGAGCCAGGGATCGTCCCGCAGCGCCTCTCCGTACGCCGCGAGGGCGGCCGCGGTGGAGCCGCCCGGCGGCGGCGTGTCCGGCACCGGGGCGCCCGGCGCCGCGACGGGCGGGGCGAACTGCCGTCCCAGATCGGCCCGGAGCCCGCCGCCCGGGTACGGCGTGAGCTCGGCGTCGATCGTGACGCCCACCGGCAGCGCGAGCTCCGGAGCGCGGCCCATCGCACCGAAGGAGAGCAGCAGGGCCGTGCGGCCCGACTCCCTCCCGTACAGCCAGATCCGCCGGGTGGTGAGCCGGCCGTCCGGCGTGTCGTACTGCGCGAGGACCAGCCAGTGGTCACGGACCGGCGGGCCTTCGGCGGACATGGGCAGCCCCACCCGCGTACGCACCGTGGCGGCCAGCGGGGCCGGCAGCCGCTCCCGGCCCAGCCAGGCCGTGTCCAGCAGATGGAGCAGGCCGCACTCCTCCAGCAGCCGCACCGGCCAGCCCGGGCCGGATCCGGGTATAGCTCCCAACTCCCTCACCCGGCCCGCCAGTCCGGGCGCCTGCGCGTCGACCATGCGGGCGGCGGTCTCGTCCCACAGGGCATACCCCGTGCGATCGGCGGTGGCGAGCCCTCCCCGCAGCAGATCGCTCAGGCGCTGCTCCAGCTCCAGCGCCCCTCCGGTGACCCGCTCCGCCCGGCGCTCCGCCCGCTTCCTGGCGGCCGTGCTGTCGGCGGGGCCGGACGCCGGCTCCCCGCCCGCGGCGGCCTCCCGCTCGGCCTGCTTGGCCTCCGCCCGCCCCCGGCGGGCCGTGAGCCACTGCGCGGCCCAGTCGGCCGGCTCACCCTGCTGGACCGCGCCGTCGCCGGACGCCCGGAGCAGCAGCAGCCCCAGCGCGTGCTTGCAGGGGAACTTGCGGCTCGGACAACTGCACTTGTACGCGGGGCCCGTGGTGTCGACCACCGTCTGATACGGCTTACTCCCGCTCCCCTTGCACAGCCCCCACACCGCCCCCGATCCGTCGAAGCCGGTGCCCGTCCAGTGTCCGGCCGTGGCCAGCTTGTTCCCCGCCTTGCGTGATGCGTCGTCAGGCGCCAGGGACAGCACCTGCTCCACCGTCCAGCGCGCCACCGATTCCGTGGCGGGCAAGGGTTCTCCCCCGTGAGATAGCAGCATGGGAACGACGGTAGGCGGCACCACTGACAATCCCGCTGACCTGCGATCAGAGCCCTGGCGGGAGCGGCCGCGAGGCCCGTTGTCAGTGGCATGGTGCACGGTGGGAACCACGTCAGGTCGACCGAATCTGTCGACGATCTGGAGGGGGATCCATGACCGTGCCCGAAACCACCGCCACGACCATCGCCGCCGTCGGCGAGACGTCCGGCGCCGAGGCCCTGCGCCCGCACGCCGAGGACGCGTTCGCCGATGAGCTGAAGGCGCTCGCCGCCGCCGACGACCGCCCCAGGCCCGCCCGTTGGCGCCTCTCGCCCTGGGCCGTCGCCACCTATCTGCAGGGCGGGGCGCTGCCCGACGGCACGGTGATCACACCGAAATACGTCGGCCCGCGCCGACTGGTCGAAGTGGCCGTGACCACTCTGGCCACCGACCGCGCGCTGCTCCTGCTCGGCGTCCCCGGGACCGCCAAGACCTGGGTGTCCGAGCATCTCGCCGCCGCCGTCAGCGGCGACTCGACCCTGCTGGTGCAGGGCACCGCCGGCACCCCGGAGGAAGCCGTCCGCTACGGGTGGAACTACGCCCAGCTGCTGGCCCACGGCCCCAGCCGCGACGCGCTGGTGCCCAGCCCGCTCATGCGGGCCATGTCGGACGGCATGACCGCCCGGGTCGAGGAGCTGACCCGCATCCCCGCCGATGTGCAGGACTCGCTCATCACGATCCTCTCCGAGAAGACCCTCCCCATCCCCGAGCTGGGACAGGAGGTCCAGGCCGTCCGCGGCTTCAACGTCATCGCCACGGCCAACGACCGTGACCGGGGCGTCAACGAGCTCTCCAGCGCGCTGCGCCGCCGGTTCAACACCGTCGTCCTGCCGTTGCCCGCGACGCCCGACGCCGAGGTCGACATCGTCTCCCGGCGCGTGGAGCAGATCGGCCGCTCGCTGGACCTGCCCGCCGCACCGGAGGGGCTCGCCGAGATCCGGCGCGTGGTGACGGTCTTCCGGGAGCTGCGCGACGGTGTCACCACCGACGGGCGCACCAAGCTCAAGTCGCCCTCGGGCACGCTCTCCACGGCCGAGGCGATCTCCGTCGTCACCAACGGCCTCGCCCTCGCCGCCCACTTCGGCGACGGCATCCTGCGCCCGGGCGATGTCGCCGCGGGCATCCTCGGCGCCGTCGTCCGGGACCCGGCCGCTGACCGCGTGGTCTGGCAGGAGTATCTGGAGACCGTGGTGCGCGAGCGGGACGGGTGGAAGGACTTCTACCGCGCCTGCCGCGAGGTCTCCGTATGAGCGGCCGGGCCACCCCCGGCCGCGCCACCACAAGGGCCGTCACCGGGCCGCTGCTGCTGGGCGTGCGGCACCACGGTCCCGGCTCCGCCCGCGCGGTCATCGCCGCGCTCGACGCCGCCCGGCCGGCCGCCGTGCTCATCGAGGGGCCGCCCGAGGGCGACGCGCTGCTGCCGCTCGCCGCCGACCCGCGGATGCGCCCGCCCGTCGCCCTGCTCGCCCATGCCGTGGACGACCCCGGGCGGGCCGCCTTCTGGCCGCTGGCCGAGTTCTCGCCGGAGTGGGTGGCGATCCGCTGGGCCCTCGCCCACGACGTCCCGGTCCGCTTCATCGACCTTCCCGCCACCCACTCCCTCGCCCTGAAGGAGCCCCCCGGAGACCAGCCCGGTGAACAGCCGGGCGAGGAGTCCGCACCCGGCCCTGACGCCCCTGAGCGCGAGGCCACGGTCACCCCCCACGTCGACCCGATCCGGGTGCTGGCCGAGACCGCCGGATACGACGATCCCGAGCGCTGGTGGGAGGACGTCGTCGAGCACCGCTCACCGGCCGCCGACGCCACCGGCGACGCGCTCGCCCCGTTCACCGCGCTCGCGGCGGCCATGACGGCCCTGCGCGAGGCGTACGGGGACGGCGGGCACCCCCGGGACGCCGTGCGCGAGGCGTACATGCGGATCCAGCTGCGCACCACGCGCAAGGAGTTCGGGGACGGCGTCGCCGTCGTCTGCGGCGCCTGGCATGTCCCGGCGCTCGCCGCCCGGACCACTCTCGCCGCCGACCGCGCCCTCCTCAAGGGGCTTCCGAAGGTCAAGGCCGAGATGACGTGGGTGCCGTGGACCCACCGCAGGCTCGCCAGGCACAGCGGTTACGGTGCCGGGATCGACTCACCCGGCTGGTACGGGCACCTCTTCGGCGCCGCCGACCGGCCCATCGAACGCTGGATGACGAAGGTCGCCGGGCTGCTGCGCGAGGAGGACCGGTTCGTCTCCACCGCCCATGTCATCGAGGCCGTCCGGCTCGCCGAGACGCTCGCCGCGATGCGGGGCCGGCCGCTGGCCGGGCTGAGTGAGACCACCGACGCGGTACGGGCCGTGATGTGCGAGGGCTCCGACGTACCCCTCGCGCTCATCCAGGACCGCCTCGTCGTCGGCGAGACCCTCGGCGAGGTGCCGGACGGCGCCCCCGCCGTCCCGCTCCAGCGCGACCTGACCCGCAGCCAGCGCACCCTCCGGCTCAAGCCGGAGGCCCTGGAGCGGGAGCTGGACCTCGACCTGCGCAAGGAGACCGACGCGGCCAGGAGCCGTCTCCTGCACCGGCTGCGTCTCCTCGGCGTCGGCTGGGGCGAACCGGCCGAGGGCCGGGGCAGCACCGGCACCTTCCGGGAGAGCTGGCGGCTGCGCTGGGAGCCGGAGCTCCACGTCCGGGTCGCGGAGGCCGGGGTGTGGGGCACCACGGTCGCGACCGCCGCCACGGCGAAGGCCGAGTCCCGGGCCCTCGCGGCGACCGCGCTCGGCGAGGTCACCGCCCTCGCCGAGCACTGCCTCCTGGCCGGCCTGCCCGAGGCGCTGCCCGTCGTGATGAAGGCGCTGGCCGACCGCGCCGCACTCGACGCGGACGTCGGCCACCTCGCCGACGCCCTCCCGGCCCTCGCCCGCTCCCTGCGCTACGGGGACGTGCGCTCCACCGACACCGCCGCGCTCGCCGAGGTCGCCGCCGGGCTCGCCGAGCGGATCTGCGTCGGCCTGCCCCCGGCCTGCACCGGCCTCGACGCGGACGGGGCCGAGGCACTGCGCCGCCAGGTCGACGGGGTGCACAGCGCGATCGACCTCCTCGTCGCCGGCGCCGCGCCCGCCGAAGGGCTCCGGGACCGCTGGGGCGCCGTCCTGCGCAAGCTGGCCGGCCGGGACACGGTCGCCGGGATCATCCGGGGCCGGGCCACCCGGCTGCTGCTCGACGAGGGGCGGCTGACCGAGGACGAGGCGGCCCGGCTCATGGGCCTGGCCCTCTCGCCCGGTACCCCGCCCACCGACGCGGCGGCCTGGATCGAGGGGTTCGTCGGAGGGGCGTCCGGCGGCGGCATGCTGCTGGTCCACGACGAGCGGCTGCTCTCCCTGGTCGACGCGTGGCTCACCGGCGTCCCCGCCGACACGTTCACCGACGTGCTGCCGCTCCTGCGCCGTACCTTCTCCGCCTACGAGCCGGGCGTACGCCGCACCCTCGGCGAGCTGGTCCGGCGCGGCCCCGTCCCCGAGGGCGCCCGGAACGACGGCACGGATCACGCGTACCCGGGCTTCGGCCCCGGCCTCGACACGGGCCGGGCCGACGCGGTGGAGCCCGTGCTGCACCTGCTCCTCGGCCGCACACCCGTACCGGCGGAGGCGACCGCATGACCGGGGGAGCGGCACACACCGCACAGCAGGCCCCGGACCACGCCACACAGGACGACGACCGAACGGGGAAGACGGTGGACACGGAGACAGAGAGGGCGCACCCCTCGGAGCGCCCCGCCCACGGCGAGCGGATGCGGCGCTGGCGCATGGTGCTCGGCGCGGACAGCGCGGAGAGCACCGGCTGCGCACTCACCGGCCAGGACGCGGCGATGGACGGCGCACTGAACGCGCTGTACGGCGGGGGCGGCGGCAAGAAGCCCGGCGGCAGGGGCGGCGGCGGACGTTCGGCCGGGCTCGGCGCGTCCGCCCCCTCCGTCGCCCGCTGGCTCGGCGACATCCGGACGTACTTCCCCAGCTCCGTCGTCCAGGTCATGCAGCGCGACGCGATCGACCGGCTCGGCCTCTCCGCGCTGCTCCTGGAGCCGGAGATGCTGGAGGCCGTCGAGGCGGACGTCCATCTCGTCGGCACCCTGCTCTCCCTCAACAAGGCCATGCCCGAGACGACCAGGGAGACCGCGCGGGCCGTCGTCCGCAAGGTCGTCGACGACCTGGAGAAGCGGCTGGAGAGCCGCACCCGGGCCACCCTCACCGGGGCCCTGGACCGCTCCGCGCGGATCAGCCGGCCGCGCCACCGCGACATCGACTGGGACCGCACGATCCGGGCCAATCTGAAGAACTACCTGACGATCCCGGGCGCGGACGGCGGCCCGGACACGGGCACGGTCGTCCCCGAGCGTCTCATCGGCTACGGCCGCGCCTCACAGTCGGTGAAGAAGGACGTCATCCTCTGCATCGACCAGTCCGGCTCGATGGCCGCCTCCGTCGTCTACGCCTCGGTCTTCGGCGCGGTCCTCGCCTCCATGCGCACCCTCGCCACCCGCCTCGTCGTCTTCGACACGGCGGTCGTCGATCTCACCGACCAGCTCGACGACCCGGTCGACGTCCTCTTCGGCACCCAGCTCGGCGGCGGCACCGACATCAACCGGGCGCTCGCCTACTGCCAGTCGAAGATCACCCGGCCCGCGGACACCGTCGTCGTCCTCATCAGCGACCTCTACGAGGGCGGCATCCGCGACGAGATGCTCAAGCGGGTCGCGGCGATGAAGGCGTCGGGCGTGCAGTTCGTGACCCTGCTCGCCCTCTCCGACGAGGGCGCCCCCGCCTACGACCACGAGCACGCGGCGGCACTCGGCGCGCTGGGCGCCCCCGCGTTCGCCTGTACGCCGGACCTCTTCCCGGACATCATGGCCGCCGCGATCGAGAAGCGACCCCTGCCCATACCGGACAAGGAGACCCAGCCGTAGACGCGCCACGGACACCCAACGGGACGCGCCCCTCCGGCACCCTCTGTGACCGTTATCACCGCTCAGGTGTGATCTGCGATTTAGGGTCACACGGAGTGCGGGGATAACCTGCCGGATGGACATGCCGCGTACTCGGACACCGTGTGCGCCTCCCTAGTGACAGAGCAGTCACGTTGCCCTTCGCGGCACGCCCACGCAGAAGAACGAACCGCGATATCACTTAAAAGGGACGGACGCGCGTGGACCTGTTCGAGTACCAGGCGAGGGACCTCTTCGCCAAGCACGGTGTACCGGTGCTGGCCGGTGAAGTCATCGACACGCCTGAGGCAGCCCGCGAGGCGACCGAGAAGCTGGGCGGCAAGTCTGTCGTCAAGGCGCAGGTGAAGGTCGGCGGCCGCGGCAAGGCCGGTGGCGTCAAGCTCGCCGCCGACGCCGACGAGGCGGTCGCCCGGGCGACCGACATCCTCGGCATGGACATCAAGGGCCACACGGTCCACAAGGTGATGATCGCCGAACTGTCCCCGGAGATCGAGGCGGAGTACTACGTCTCGTACCTCCTGGACCGCACCAACCGCACCTTCCTGGCCATGGCCTCGGTGCAGGGCGGCGTGGACATCGAGGAGGTCGCGGAGAAGAGCCCCGAGGCCCTCGCGAAGGTCCCGGTCGACTCCAACTCCGGCGTGGACATCGTCAAGGCCCGCGAGATCGTGGCCCAGGCGAAGTTCCCGGCCGAGGTGGCCGAGAAGGTCGCCGAGGCCCTGGTCACGCTGTGGGACACCTTCGTCGCCGAGGACGCGCTCCTCGTCGAGGTCAACCCGCTGGTGAAGACCAAGGACGGCCGCATCCTGGCGCTGGACGGCAAGGTCTCGCTCGACGAGAACGCCGACTTCCGCCAGCCGGGCCACGAGGCTCTGGAGGACAAGGCCGCAGCCAACCCGCTCGAGGCTGCCGCCAAGGCCAAGAACCTCAACTACGTCAAGCTCGACGGCGAGGTCGGCATCATCGGTAACGGTGCCGGTCTGGTCATGTCGACCCTGGACGTCGTCGCGTACGCCGGTGAGAACCACGGCAACGTGAAGCCCGCCAACTTCCTCGACATCGGTGGCGGCGCCTCCGCGGAGGTCATGGCGAACGGCCTGGAGATCATCCTCGGCGACCCGGACGTCAAGTCCGTCTTCGTCAACGTCTTCGGTGGCATCACCGCCTGCGACGAGGTCGCCAACGGCATCGTGCAGGCGCTCGCGCTGCTCGAGTCCAAGGGCGAGAAGGTCGAGAAGCCGCTGGTCGTGCGTCTCGACGGCAACAACGCGGAGCTCGGTCGCAAGATCCTCTCCGACGCCAACCACCCGCTCGTGCAGCGCGTGGACACCATGGACGGCGCGGCCGACAAGGCCGCCGAGCTCGCCGCGGCTGCGAAGTAAGGACGAGGGACTCCACACCATGGCTATCTTCCTCACCAAGGACAGCAAGGTCATCGTCCAGGGGATGACCGGCGCCACGGGCATGAAGCACACCAAGCTCATGCTGGCCGACGGCACCAACATCGTCGGTGGCGTGAACCCGCGCAAGGCGGGCACGTCCGTCGACTTCGACGGCACCGAGGTACCGGTCTTCGGCTCCGTCAAGGAAGCGATGGAGAAGACGGGCGCCGACGTCTCGGTCCTCTTCGTGCCGCCGGCGTTCTCCAAGGCCGCCGTCGTCGAGGCGATCGACGCCGAGATCCCGCTCGCGGTCGTCATCACCGAGGGCATCGCCGTTCACGACTCCGCCGCCTTCTGGGCGTACGCGAACGAGAAGGGCAACAAGACCCGGATCATCGGTCCGAACTGCCCGGGTCTCATCACCCCCGGCCAGTCCAACGCCGGCATCATCCCGGGCGACATCACCAAGCCCGGCCGCATCGGTCTCGTGTCCAAGTCCGGCACGCTGACCTACCAGATGATGTACGAGCTCCGTGACATCGGCTTCTCCTCCGCCGTCGGCATCGGTGGCGACCCGGTCATCGGTACGACGCACATCGACGCCCTCGCGGCGTTCGAGGCCGACCCCGAGACGGACCTCATCGTGATGATCGGCGAGATCGGCGGCGACGCCGAGGAGCGTGCCGCCGACTTCATCGCGAAGAACGTCACGAAGCCGGTCGTCGGTTACGTCGCGGGCTTCACCGCCCCCGAGGGCAAGACCATGGGCCACGCGGGCGCCATCGTCTCCGGCTCCTCCGGCACCGCCCAGGCGAAGAAGGAGGCCCTCGAGGCCGCCGGCGTGAAGGTCGGCAAGACGCCGACCGAGACCGCCAAGCTGGCGCGCGAGATCCTCGGCGCCTGAGCCAGGCAGCCGAACCACGCGTGAACGGCGCGGGCCCGCACCCCCGGACAGGGGTGCGGGCCCGCGCCGTTCGTCGTCCCCGGCCTGACCGGGCTCAGGGGATCCGTGGCACCAGCCGCTCCGGACCGTGCGCCAGCTGCTCCCTCAGCGACTTCTGCAGCATCAGGTCCTGCGGCGTCAGCTTCTGCGGACCACCGCGCGGCGGTACGCCCCCGACCCGTTCGGGGGGCGAGAGGGGCTGCTCGTAGTGCGTGGGCGCCGTGTGCAGGGTCAGGGCGGTCGCGCCGATGAGCAGTGCGGCGAAGGCGATGGCGGCCCTGGTCCAGAGCCGCGCCCTGTTCTCGCTGCCGGTGCGCACGGCGCGGGCGGGCGACGGGGCCGGGACGTGTTCGGCGCGGGCGAGTCCGCCGAGCCGGTCGTGGAGCAGCTCGGACTGTTCGGCGGGGGAGGCTGCGGCCGCCAGTTCGGGCAGCCGCTCGGCGAGGGTGGCACGGGCCACCTCCAGCCGCCCGGCCGCCGCCGGAGTGGACGCCTCCGTCTCGGCCGCGGTCTCCGGCAGGTCCAGGCCGACCCCGTCGTAGAGGAGCAGGGTGCGCCGGTAGGCCGGGGGGAGTTCGAGCAGCGCCTCGAACAGGGCCCTCCGGGCCGGTTCGGTGGGCGGGGCGTCGGGGTGCCGGTGGACGCGGCGCAGCCGGTGCCAGGGGGACATCGCGTACTCGTACGCCGCCGCGCGCACCCAGCCGACCGGATCCCGGTCCACGGCCACCTCGGGCCAGCGGTGCCAGGCCAGTTGGAAGGCCCGCTCGACGGACTCCCGGGCCAGGCTGCGGCGGCCGGTCAGGAGGTAGGTCTGGCGTACGAGGCCGGGGGCGGCGTGGGCGTACAGCGCGTCGAACGCCTCGTCGGGGGAGAGCGGAGGCGTGGCGGGCGCCGGCTCGGGAGGCGGAGGAGGAGTCGCCGGGGCGGGAGGTGGGGACGCGGTCGCCGCGGTTGGAGCGGGCTCAGGCCGGCTCACGGGAGTGTGCTCGGCCGTGATCACGGACGCGGGCTCGGGCCCCATCACGGGAAGAGGCGCGGAAGGCGACTTCGGCTTCCGCTTCGGGCTCGGCTTCGGGTCCGGCGCGATGAGCTTCGCGTACAGCGCCCGCTTGCGGCCGCGCGGGCTCGTGCGCCCCGTCTCCCAGGAGCGCACGGTGGCGCGTGTCACGCCCACGGCTGCCGCCACCTGTTCCTCGCTCAGCGACTTCGCCTCGCGCCGTCTGCGGCGCTCCTCGGGGGAGGAGGGCAGCGGCGGTGCAGCGGCCTCGTCGGTGGTGCTCCGGGTCATGGACGACCCCCGGCAGCGCTGCACTGGGTGAAAAAGTACATAAACGTATATTGGGCGACACGGCGGCTCTTCGCGCGTTACGCGGGATTAAGCGCGTGTCGTTGGGAGCATGGGCGGCGTGACCCAAATGACCGAACACAGCCTGATGTTGCCGCCCGAACGGACCAGGACCCTCGCCCTGGCCTCCGCCTTTCTGCGGGGTGTGGCCGCCGCCGGGCTGGGTCTCGGTTCGCTGGCCGTGCTGGTGACCTTGTTCTGGATCAGCTCCCCGTACCCGGACAGCGGACCCGGCGGCGCGCTGCGCGCGGCGGCCGCGGTCTGGCTCCTCGCGCACGGCGCCGAACTCGTCCGCCCGGACACCCTCAGCGGCGTCCCGGCGCCGGTCGGCGTGGTCCCGCTGCTCCTCGTGGTGGGCCCCGTCTGGCTGACGCACCGGGCGGCGCGTGATGCGGCGGAGCCGGAGGAGGGGCGGCGCAGGCCCTCGCAGAGCGGCGCGTTCTGTGCGGTGACCGCCGGATACCTGTTGGTCGCCGCGGGCGCGGCTGCCTATGCGCGGGGCGGGTCGCTGCGCGTCGTGCCGGACACGCTGGCGTTCCCGGTGGCGCTGGTGGTGGCCGGTGCGGCGGCGGCCGGGGTGTGGACGGCGGCGGGGCGCCCGTTCGGGCCGCTGCCGTCCTGGTCGCCCCTGGTGCTCCAGGAGGCCGTCGCCCGGACCCTCTTCCGTAACCGGGCCGAGGTCGCGTGCCGGGCGGCGGCGGTCGGCACGGCGGTGCTGATCGGCGGGGGCGCCCTCCTGGTCGCGGTGGCCCTCGGGCGGAACGCGGAGGCAGCGCAGGAATCCTTCCTGGCGCTCTCCGGCGACTGGTCGGGGAGGCTGGCGGTGCTGCTGCTCGCCGTGTCGCTGGTGCCGAACGCCGCGCTGTGGGGCGCCGCGTACGGGCTCGGCCCCGGCTTCGCGCTCGGTACGGGGGCCACGGCCACTCCGCTGGGCCTCACCGGTACCCCGGCCGTGCCCCACTTCCCGCTGCTGGCTGCGGCCCCGGACCAGGGCCCGGCCACCCCGCTGAACTGGGCGGCCCTCGCCGTCCCGGCCGTCGCCGCGCTGGCGCTCGCCTGGTGCGCCGTACGCAGGGCTGCCCCCGCCGACGCCCCCCGGGCGCAAGCCTGGAGCCCGCGCGAGACGGCGCTGGTGACGGGCCTCGCCGCGCTGGGGTGCGGAGCGGGTACGGCGCTGCTCACGGCGGTGGCGGGCGGCCCGCTGGGGTCGGGGGCGCTCGGTGCGTTCGGGCCCGTGTGGTGGCTGGCGGGGCCGGTGGCGCTGGTGTGGACGGCGGGCATCGGCGTACCGGCGGCCCTGCTCCTGCGGCTGTGGCGGCTGCGTGAACGGGGCTGGGCCTGGCGCAGGGACGCGGACGCACCGGAAGGAGCGGAGGACGCTCAGGGCGTCGAGGATGCCGAGGACGACGAGGGCGTACGGGGCGGGGCGGACGGGATCGGGGCGGACGCGGTGCCGGCGGCAGGGGAGGCCGGGAAGCCCCGCCGCCGGTGGGCTCCCTGGCGCACAGGCGTGCCCAGGGACAGCGCCGTCCAGGAGGGCCCGGACGGGTCGGCGGTCGGGGGGACGGCCCCGGCGGGCGGTACGCCCACGGACGATCCGGGCTTCGAACCGTACGACTTCCTGCCGACCGACCCCTGGCACGAGAAAGAGACGAGGGAGGCCCGGTGGGCCTCCCTCAAGCGGGGCTCCGGCGGGCTGATGGCCGAATTCCCCGCACACATCCCGGCCGCGCTGCGCTCCGAGGAGGCATCGGGGCAGCCCACGAATGCGCAGCCCACGGACGCCGAACCCGCCGACGGGCAGTCCACGGACGCGCAGCCCGTCGACGCCGACGGCCGGGGCGCTACTCCTTGACGCCGAAGAGCGGTTCCAGCGGCTTCGGCAGCTGGTCGTTGCAGGCCACCGCGCCGGTCTTGGTCAGGGCGTCGTTCACGCAGGTGTAGTAGTCGCGGTAGACGAGCTGCACCGTATACGTCGTGATCACGATGATCAGGGCCAGCAGGGCGGTCACCAGACCGCTGATCGCCGCCGTGGTCTGCGGGCGGCCGCCGCCCTGGGGCGTGGTGGGCGTCGGCGAGGCGCTCCCGTCACCGGCGACCGGAGCTGCGGACCCCGTGACGGCGCCGACCGTCGTCCGCTCCGTCGCGGACGGGCTCTTGGGCTGGGCACGCAGCGCGCTGACGGCCCAGTACACCGAGAGCGCGCCCAGCAGCAGGGCGACCTCCGTGAAGTCGAAGAGGGCGAAGAAGACGGACCAGATACCGCCGAGCAGTGCGTAGCGGGCGCGTCGCTGCATGGGGTCGGTCGGGTCCCAGCGCATTCCGCCGGGGCCGCCGTCGGACCCGCCCTTGCCGCCCGGGCCGTTCGTACCGGAGCGGCCGCCGAAGCCGGCGCCGCCCCGTCCGGGCTGCTTGTTGCTCCACTGACCGCCCCACGACGAACGGCCGCCGGAGCCCTCGCCCTCCCCGCCGTTCGCAGGGTCGGAGCCCGAGGGGTGGCGCGGCTGCCACGGCTGGTCGGGCCGGCCGGCCGGCGGCGGGGCGAACGGGTTGTCGTCGGCGGGCTTCGCCGGTGCGTCCGGCGAAGGGGAATCGGGGGAACCGGAGGCGGGCGAGGAGTCCGGCGACTCCGGGGCGGGGTCCGGCGAAGAGGACTGGCGCTCCCGCATCAGCAGAGCGGCCCGTGCGGGCGACTGGAGGCGGAAGGCGGTGCGACGGCGTCGGTCCGGCATGTGGTGAACGTCTTCCCCATCTCGTCATGTCCGTCCGAAGGACGGTTCGACCGCCCGGTGGACGGCTCGCTGTCCCCTGACGCTACCTCTCGGCCCGGCCCCCGTCCCGTGGGGGCCGCCGGGTGTGCCGGTATCGTTGCTGACGGTCGGCCCGTTCGTAGGGTTCCCCGTATCGGGCGAAGCGCTCCTTTCGTACGACCCTACAAAGACGTACGACCCTACAAAGAGTTCGCCGCACCAGCGTCACCCCGCGGTCATCACGTGAGAAAGGGCCCCGACGTGGCCTCCCCGCCCCCCTCCGCCTCTCCCGCCCGGCTGGTCGTGCTGGTCTCCGGATCCGGCACCAACCTCCAGGCCCTGCTCGACGCCATCGGCGACGACCCGGCGGCGTACGGGGCGCAGGTCGTCGCCGTCGGCGCGGACCGCGACAAGGCCGGCGGTCTGGAGCGGGCCGAGCGGGCCGGAATCCCCACGTTCGTGTGCAAGCTCAAGGACCACGCGACGCGTGCGGAGTGGGACGAGGCGCTGACCGCGGCCGTCGCCGGACACCGCCCCGACCTCGTCGTCTCCGCCGGTTTCATGAAGATCGTGGGGCCCGCGTTCCTCGCCGCCTTCGGCGGCAGGACCGTCAACACCCACCCCGCCCTGCTGCCCAGCTTCCCCGGCGCCCACGGAGTGCGTGACGCACTCGCGTACGGCGTCAAGGTCACGGGCTGCACCGTCCACTTCGTCGACGACGGTGTCGACACCGGTCCGATCATCGCGCAGGGCGTGGTCGAGGTGACCGAGGAGGACACCCCGGAGGGCGAAGCCGCCCTTCACGAACGCATCAAGGAAGTCGAGCGCTCGCTGCTCGTCGAGGCCGTGGGGCGGATCGCCCGTGACGGCCATCGCATTGAGGGACGAAAGGTTCATCTCGGTCATGTCGGTGAATAAGCCCATCCGCCGCGCCCTGGTCAGTGTCTACGACAAGACGGGGCTCGAAGACCTCGCCCGCGGTCTGCACGAGGCGGGCGTCGAGCTCGTCTCCACCGGCTCCACCGCCGGGAGGATCGCCGCCGCCGGAGTACCGGTCACCAAGGTCGAGGAGCTCACCGGCTTCCCCGAGTGCCTGGACGGCCGCGTCAAGACGCTCCACCCCCGCGTCCACGCCGGCATCCTGGCCGACCTCCGCCTGGACGCCCACCGCGAGCAGCTCGCCGAGCTCGGGGTCGAGCCCTTCGACCTGGTGGTCGTCAACCTCTACCCGTTCAAGGAGACCGTCGCCTCCGGCGCCTCCGACGACGAGTGCGTGGAGCAGATCGACATCGGCGGCCCGTCCATGGTCCGCGCCGCCGCCAAGAACCACCCCTCCGTCGCCGTGGTCACCAGCCCCGAGCGGTACGCGGACGTCCTCGCGGCCGTCAAGGCGGGCGGCTTCGACCTCAACGCCCGCAAGCGGCTCGCCGCCGAGGCGTTCCAGCACACCGCCGCGTACGACGTGGCCGTCGCCTCCTGGTTCGTGGACGGTTACGCGCCCGCCGACGACTCGGGCCTCCCCGAGTTCCTGGGCGACGCCCTCACCCGCAGAGACGTCCTGCGCTACGGCGAGAACCCGCACCAGCCCGCCGCCCTCTACACCTCGGGCACCGGCGGTCTGGCCGAGGCGGAGCAGCTGCACGGCAAAGAGATGTCGTACAACAACTACACGGACACCGACGCCGCGCGCCGGGCCGCGTACGACCACGCCGCGCCGTGCGTCGCGATCATCAAGCACGCCAACCCGTGCGGCATCGCGATCGGTGACGACGTCGCCGAGGCACACCGCAAGGCGCATGCCTGCGACCCGCTCTCGGCGTTCGGCGGGGTCATCGCCGTGAACCGCCCGGTGACGGTCGAGCTGGCGGAGCAGGTCGCGGAGATCTTCACCGAGGTCATCGTCGCCCCGGCCTACGAGGACGGCGCCGTCGAGGTGCTGGCCCGCAAGAAGAACATCCGCGTGCTGCGCGCCCCCGGGGCCCCGGCCACCACGGTCGAGGTCAAGAACATCGACGGCGGGGCGCTGCTCCAGGTCACCGACCGTCTCCAGGCCGAGGGCGACGACCCGGCCAACTGGACCCTGGCCACCGGCGATGCGCTCTCCGAGGCCGAGCTGAAGGAGCTGGCCTTCGCCTGGAAGGCGTCCCGGGCCGTCAAGTCCAACGCGATCCTCCTCGCCAGGGACGGCGCCTCGGTCGGCGTCGGCATGGGCCAGGTCAACCGCGTCGACTCCGCGAAGCTCGCCGTCGAGCGGGCGGGCGCGGAGCGGGCGGCCGGTTCCTACGCCGCGTCCGACGCCTTCTTCCCGTTCCCCGACGGGCTGGAGATCCTCACCGCCGCCGGAATCAAGGCGGTCGCCCAGCCCGGCGGCTCCGTCCGCGACGAGCTGGTGATCGAGGCCGCGAAGAAGGCGGGCGTCACGATGTACCTCACCGGGACGCGCCACTTCTTCCACTGACCGGCGCCCGTACACATCGAGGCCGCACCCCTGCGCGGGGTGCGGCCTCCGCCGTATGCGACGCCCTACGCGACGTACGGGAGGGCTTCGCGGCTCTGTTCTAATGAACGGCCGTATCCGATGAGCGGCCGTGCCGAAGAGCAGCAGGAATCCCAGCGGGGGCAGTCACCGTGCTTGAGCTGAACAAGAGTGGAACGGACCCGGTGGAGGCGGGGCGGCTGCCCACGCCGCGCACCGGTCCCAACGCCCGCCCGGCGGAAGGCTCCCAGGGAACGGACGCCGCCCCCACCGAACGCGTACCCCTGCGGCCGTACCTGATCGTCGGCGCCGTCCTGTGCGGGCTCTACTTCCTCTACTCCTACCTCCAGTACAGCCGGTTCGGCTCGCCCTCCTGGGACCTCGGGATCTTCGAGCAGGAGGTACGGGCGTACGCGGACCTCAGAGCCCCGGTCGTCGACATCAAGGGCCCCGGCTATCTGATCCTCGGCGACCACTTCTCCCCGATCGTCGCGCTGCTGGCCCCGCTGTACTGGCTCTGGCCCTCGGCCGAGTCGCTGCTCTTCGCGCAGGCCGCGTTCTTCGCGCTGGGCGCGGTCATCGTCGGCCGCACCACGCAGCAGCTCCTCGGCGGCCGCTCGGGGCTCTGCGTCAGCGTCGCGTACGGGCTCTCCTGGGGCATCCAGGAGGCGGTGAAGTCCGACTTCCACGAGATCGCCTTCGCCGTCCCGCTGCTGGCCCTCGTCTGCCGGGCGCTGCTCCTGCGACGGTGGACGGCCGCCGTCCTGTGGTCGCTGCCGCTGGTCCTGGTCAAGGAGGACCTCGGCGCGACCGTCGCCGTCGTCGGCTTCCTGCTGTTCGTGTACGGGCGCCGCCTCCAGGGCGCGCTGCTCGCCGCGTTCGGGGTGGCCGCCTTCGTGGTCACCCTCATGGTCCTCATCCCGGCGGCCAGCAGCGCGGGGACGTACGACTACTGGCAGAAGATCGACAAGAACGGCGAGCAGGACGTCTCGATGCTGGACTCGGTCCTCGGCGTCCTGAACTCCGCCGACAAGATCGAGATGCTGGTGTTCCTGGTCGGCATCACCGCCTTCATGGCGCTGCGTTCGCCCCTGACGCTGCTGATCGTCCCCACGCTCGGCTGGCGACTGCTCTCCCAGGACAGCAACCACTGGGGGATGGTCTGGCACTACAGCGCCATCCTGATGCCCATCCTCTTCCTGGCGATGGCCGACGGCGTCCGCCGCAGCCGCGACTCGCACCGCTCCTGGCTCGCCTCGTACGCGAAGGTCGCCGTCCCCGTCTCCGTCGCGATCGCCGCGGCGATGACCCAGCACCTGCCGCTGCGCGACCTGCTGCGCCCGGACGCCTACAGCACCGACGCCCGTACGGAAGCGGCCCGGGAGGCGCTGAAGGCCATCCCGGCCGGGGCGCGGGTCGAGACCGACATCACGCTCATGGCCCACCTCACCTCCGACCGGACCGTCTACTGGATCGGCGGAGCCCCCGGCACCGCGCCCGACATCGTCGCCGTCAACCTGGACTTCGGCTGGTCACGGCCGATCCAGGACCCGGTGGCGTACGCCGAGCAGCTCCACCCCGAGGCGCGCTACCGGCTCAAGCACCGGGGCGGCAGCTTCGTGGTGATGGAGCGTACGACGCCGGAGCCGGCGGAGATCCCGGGCGTGGGCAAGGACTGAGCGGGGCCGCGGGAGCCGGGCGCGGCCCCGGTTCCCCGGCCCGTACGGGCGAAGGCCCCACCCGGGTGAGAACGGGTGCGGCCTTCGATACCGTGCGCTGAACGCCGTGCGCCTGAGCGCTCGGCGGGTTCAACGAGGGGTCACTTGGAGCGGATGACCACCGACGAGCAGACCTTGTCCGCGAACGTCTGCTTCTTCTGGTCCCACAGCGGCCACAGCCAGCCGATGTAGCAGGCGATGTTGTCCAGGAAGTGGGCCAGGCGGCGGACGAACGCCATGCCGAAGCCGAGCGGCCGGCCGTCCGCCTCGCGCAGCAGACGGATGCCGACGGCCTTCTTGCCGATGGACTGGCCGGTCGTGCCCTCCTGGTACAGCTGCCAGATGGCGAGGCCGAGCACGCCGAGGAGGCCGATCACGGCGACGACGGAGGCGACGCCGTCACCGGACGAGCTCTCCATGCCGGCGGCGACGAGGACCAAAAGGTACGGCGCGCCGATGATGAGCCCGTCGATCAGGAACCCGCCCGCCCGCAGACCCCAGTGCGCCAGCTCCGGCATACCGCCGCCGTATCCCGGCTGCTGCGGGTAACCGCCGCCGTAGGGCTGGCCGGGCTGCTGCGGATACCCCGTCTGCGGCGGGTACCCCGGCTGCTGCTGCGGGTAGCCGTAGCCCTGCTGCGGGACACCCTGCGGAGCCTGCTGCGGGTAGCCGTAGCCCGGCTGCCCCTGCGGCGGTCCCTGCGGAGGCTGGCCGGGCTGCTGCCCGTACGGGTTGTTGGGGTCGCCGAAGCTCATATCGGGGTGTTCCTTCAACAGACGTGTGGGGACGGATGGCCACACGGAGGAAGGACGACGTTCAGCGGCCCGCCCCCCGTACAACCGCGGCCTTCATCGTTATAAGCGCGACCCGCGTTTGTCCAGCCCGGCGCCCTGGACGTTGTGCAAGTGCAATCTCGGTCAGGGGCGGGGCACAGGCAATTGGTATGCGGGCGGGGTCATCCGCGAGGATGGGTCCATGACTGCCCAGATTCTCGATGGCAAGGCCACCGCTGCCGCGATCAAATCCGATCTGACCGTCCGCGTGGCGGCACTCAAGGCGCAGGGGATCACCCCCGGCCTCGGAACCCTGCTCGTCGGGGACGACCCGGGCAGCCGCTGGTACGTGAACGGCAAGCACCGCGACTGTGCCGAGGTCGGAATCGGCTCCATCCAGCGCGAACTCCCCGACACCGCCACCCAGGAGGAGATCGAGGACGTCGTACGGGAGCTCAACGCCGACCCGCAGTGCACGGGTTACATCGTCCAGCTGCCGCTGCCCAAGGGCATCGACACCAACCGTGTCCTGGAGCTGATGGACCCGGAGAAGGACGCCGACGGGCTGCATCCGATGAGCCTCGGCCGCCTCGTCCTCAACGAGACGGGCCCGCTGCCGTGCACCCCGCAGGGCGTCGTCCAGCTGCTGCGCGCGCACGGCGTGGAGATCAACGGGGCGCACGTGGTGGTCGTCGGACGCGGTGTCACCATCGGCCGGTCGATCCCGCTGCTGCTGACCCGTAAGTCGGAGAACGCCACGGTGACCCAGTGCCACACCGGCACCCGGGACCTCTCCTCGCACCTGCGCCAGGCCGACATCATCGTCGCCGCCGCCGGGGTGCAGCACCTGATCAAGCCCGAGGACGTCAAGCCGGGCGCGGCCGTGCTCGACGTCGGCGTCAGCCGGGACGAGAACGGCAAGATCGTCGGCGATGTGCACCCGGGGGTCCGCGAGGTGGCGGCCTGGGTCGCCCCGAACCCCGGCGGTGTCGGCCCGATGACGCGTGCCCAGCTCCTGGTCAACGTGGTCGAGGCGGCCGAGCGGACCGCGGCCGAGGCCGCCGACGCGGCTGCCGCGGGCTGACGGCCGGATCCGGAGGGAACCCCATGGGTGCTGGTACGAGTCCGGCCGACCCGGCCCCCGCGGGCCCGGCGGCCGACGGGCCGGATCCGGTCGTGGCGGACGGCTCCACGGAGCCCGCACGCGCGGAAGCGGACAGCGGCACCGCGGAGCCGGACAGCGGCTCCTTTGCGCCCGGCACCGCGGAGCCGGAAGGCGAGGCGCCGGACAGCAAGGCGCCGGCCCCCCGCAGGACCCGGCGGTTCCCGCTCTTCACGCGGGACACCGCCCGTCCCGAGGGCGGCGGCCGCGCCGCCTCGCGCGACGCGCCTGCCCCGGCCCGGCAGTGGCCGCTGCTCACCGTGCTCTGCGCGGCGGGCGCGGGCCTGCTGATCGTCGCCCTCGACCCGTTCGCCGAGGCGTTCCGCATCGGCACCATCCTGATCGGCGCGGCGCTGATCGCCGGAGCGGTGCTGCGCTGGGTGGTGCCGGCGGTCGGCATGCTCGCGGTGCGCTCCCGCTTCACCGACCTGGTGACGTACGGGCTGATGGGCACCCTGATCGTGCTGCTCGCGCTGGTCGCTCAGCCGAAGCCGTGGCTGGACGTGCCGATCCTGGAGGACGCGGTCCGCTTCACGATCCGCTAGCGCGGGGGCCCCGTGGGCCCGGACGGGCACCCGTCTGGAGGTGCCCGTCCGTGCCGCCCGTCCCCACCCCCGAGGAGGGACGGACGGCACGGTCCGGGACTCCGGGGCGACAGACCCCGGCCTACGGCGGAAGCGGAATGCGCGGCCTTCCGCCCCGTCCCGGGCTCAAGCGTCATGGACACGGAAGGCCGCTACAAGGCTCCCCTGAGGCCTGTGGCACGGAAGTGACCGTTCCGGCACGGTGTGATCGCCGGGCAACGATGGCAGACTGTCACGGCGCGACGGACGGACAGGGCGGACAGCCGCACCGGTCCGGGGGGCGCACCGGCCGGGCGGAAACGGCCGCAGCGGGGGCGCAGGGGCACGCCCGGGGATGCACCGGGTGGTGCGGGGGATGACGGAAAAAGGGGAAATGCAATGCCTCGTTGGAAGGCACTGCCCGAAGAGCTCGACCCGCAGATCAGGGAGTTCGCGAGCAGGCTGCGCGGGCTCGTGGACCGCAGCGGGCTGAACATCAACGCGGTGGCGGACCGCACGGGATTCAGCGAGATGTCCTGGGAGCGGTACCTCGACGGCCGGCTCCTCCCCCCGCGCCGCGCCGTCATGGCCCTCGCCGATGTGACGAGCACCCCGCAGCACCACCTCACGACCATGTGGGAGCTGGCCGAGCGCGCCTGGAGCCGGGCCGAGATGCGCCACGACAGGACGATCGAGGCCATCCGCATCACCCAGGCGCGCGAGGCGCTCGGCGCGACCGACCCGGCGGGCGGCGACAGGAACGGCCCGGGCCGGTCCGCCGACGGCCGCCACGGCGCGGCCGGTTCCGCCGCGACCGGAGCAGGCGGCGGTCACGGACCGGACGGCTACGGCCCGGACGCCGACCGCCGGCAGGGCCACGGCACCGACGCGTACGGCACCGACCCCCACCGTACCGACGTCCGCGCCCCCTTCGTCCCCACCCAGCGCGGAACCGTCCCCCCGGTCCCGCAGCAGCGGCAGGGCGGACGGCGGGTGGACGCCCAGCTCGGCGCCGGCGCGCCCGGCCGGGCCACCGGCGGCCGCAGCAAGGCGATTCCGCTCGCCGTCGGTGCGGCCGGAGCGGTGATCGTGATCGTCGGCGCGGTGATGCTCGCGCCCAGCGGCGACGAGCCCGCCAAGGCCATCCTGCCCCCGACCGCCGCGCCCACGACCGCCCCCACGACCGCGGAGCCCGCCCCCGAACCGCCCGCAGGCGTCGAGTGCCAGGGTGCCGACTGCGCCGGGCGGAACCCCGACGAGATGGGGTGCGGCGGCGACCATGCCCGTACGGTCTCCACCGCCCAGGTCGGCGCCGCCCGCGTCGAGGTCCGGTACAGCGAGGTCTGCTCCGCCGCCTGGGCCCGGCTCACCGAGGCGGGGACCGGCGACACCGTGACGATCACCGGCGGCGCGGCGGCGGCCGCGCAGAACGGCGAGGTCACGGTCGCGGAGGCTTACACACCGATGGTCGCGGTGAAGAAGGCCGCCGACGCGAAGGCCTGCGCGACGCTCACCGCCGGCACGAAGGGCTGCACCACGTAAGAAGTGGTCCGCATGCGGTGCGTGACCGGCTGCGCGCGGCGCCACGGGGGGCCGGGCGGCCCACCCCGCCCGGGTCCGATAGCCTGGCCGCCGGATATCTCTTCACGTCAAGATTCGTCGGGGCGCGAAGGGGTCTCCCGCACCAGGGTCCGGCACCAGGGGCCGGGACCCCCACCGCCAGCTGTCTAACGGAGACCGCCATGACCCGCACTCCCGTGAATGTCACCGTGACCGGCGCTGCCGGCCAGATCGGCTACGCGCTGCTCTTCCGCATCGCCTCCGGCCACCTGCTCGGCCCGGACGTGCCGGTCAACCTGCGCCTCCTGGAGATCCCGCAGGGCCTCAAGGCCGCCGAGGGCACCGCGATGGAGCTCGACGACTGCGCTTTCCCGCTGCTGCGCGGCATCGAGATCACCGACGACCCGAACGTCGGCTTCGCCGGTGCGAACGTGGCCCTGCTCGTCGGCGCCCGCCCGCGTACCAAGGGCATGGAGCGCGGCGACCTGCTCGCCGCCAACGGCGGCATCTTCAAGCCGCAGGGCAAGGCCATCAACGACAACGCCGCGGACGACATCAAGGTCCTCGTCGTCGGCAACCCGGCCAACACCAACGCGCTCATCGCGCAGGCCGCCGCCCCGGACGTACCGGCCGAGCGATTCACCGCGATGACCCGCCTCGACCACAACCGCGCGATCTCGCAGCTGGCCGCCAAGACCGGTGCCGCCGTATCCGACATCAAGAAGCTGACGATCTGGGGCAACCACTCGGCCACCCAGTACCCGGACATCTTCCACGCGGAGATCGCCGGCAAGAACGCCGCCGAGGTCGTCAACGACGAGGCGTGGCTCGCCGACACCTTCATCCCGACCGTCGCCAAGCGCGGCGCCGCGATCATCGAGGCCCGTGGCGCGTCCTCGGCCGCCTCGGCCGCCAACGCCGCCATCGACCACGTCCACACCTGGGTCAACGGCACCGCCGAGGGCGACTGGACCTCCATGGGTATCCCGTCGGACGGCTCCTACGGCGTCCCCGAGGGCATCATCTCCTCCTTCCCGGTCACCACGAAGGACGGGAAGTACGAGATCGTCCAGGGTCTGGACATCAACGAGTTCTCCCGTACGCGCATCGACGCGTCGGTCAAGGAGCTCACCGAGGAGCGCGACGCGGTCCGCGAGCTCGGCCTCATCTGATCCGTACCCCCGCACCACACCGGGCGCCCCCGGCAGCACCCACGCTGCCGGGGGCGCCCGTCCTTCCCCACCCTGCCCCGTAGTGACGCGACCCGGGCCGGTCGGTCACGCGGCTCCCGGGAAAGGCGGCGTGGTGGGTCAGTGCTTGAGGTCGCCGGGCGTGTAGTGGCCGGGGACCTGGCGGGTGGCGACCCCGAAGCGGTTCCAGGCGTTGATCACCGTGATCGCGGCGATCAGCTGGGCCAGTTCGGCCTCCTCGAAGTGCTCGACGGCGCGCGTGTACACGTCGCCCGGGACGAAACCGTCGGTCAGGACGGTGATGGCCTCGGTCAGCTCGATCGCCGCGATCTCCTTCTCCGTGTAGAAGTGGCGCGACTCGTCCCAGGCGCTCAGCTGGATGATCCGCTCGACGCTCTCACCTGCCGCGAGGGCGTCCTTGGAGTGCATGTCCAGGCAGAGTGCGCACCGGTTGAGCTGCGAGGCCCGGACCTTCACCAGCTCCAGCAGCAGCGGGTCGAGCCCCTTCCGGGCGGCGGCGTCGAGGCGGAGCATCGCCTTGTAGACCTCGGGGGCCAACTGGGCCCAGGACATGCGGGCCGGGTGCTCGAGGGCGTACGGCGTGCTGGTATGGGTGTGGGCGGGCTGTGCGGGTGTCGTCGTCATGGCATCGACGCTACGGGCCCGGTGGAGCACGGGTATGGTCCATTCCCGTGACGGATTCCTGGGCCACTTTCGGCACCGACCTCCACCTGGAGCTCGCGGGTACGGGGCTGCGGAGCGGACTGATGGAGTCCCTGCGGGAGGCGGTGCGCAGCGGGCGGCTGGCCCCCGGTACCCGGCTTCCGTCCTCCCGGGCGCTCGCCGCCGACCTGGGCGTCGCCCGCAACACCGTCGCCGACGCCTACGCCGAACTCGTCGCCGAGGGCTGGCTCACCGCCCGCCAGGGCTCGGGGACCCGGGTCGCGCAGCGGTCCGCGCCACGCCGGGCGGACCCGGTGGCGGCCCACGCCGGGCCGGCCCGGCCGCGTACCGGCCACAGCCTGAAGGCGGGCTCCCCGGACGTGTCGTCCTTCCCTCGCACCGCCTGGCTCCGGGCGTCCCGCAAGGCGCTCACCGCCGCGCCCGACGAGGTGTTCGACTACGGCGACCCGCGCGGGCGCGTCGAACTGCGCACGGTGCTGGCCGAGTACCTGGCCCGCTCGCGCGGGGTCTACGCCGACCCGGAACGTATCGTGATCTGCTCCGGCTTCGTCCACGGGCTGATGCTGACGGGCACGGTCCTGCGCGGTCGCCGGGTGCGGGAGCTCGCCGTCGAGTCGTACGGGCTCGACCTGCACCGTGACCTCATCACCGGCACCGGTCTCGCCACCCCCTGCCTGGAGCTGGACCACCTCGGCTCGCGGACCGGGGAGCTGGCCGCGCTGCGCGGTACGGGGGCGGTCCTGCTGACCCCGGCGCACCAGTTCCCCACCGGCATACCCCTGCACCCGGACCGGCGCGCCGCCGCCGTCGACTGGGCCCGCTCCAGCGGGGGCCTGATCCTGGAGGACGACTACGACGGGGAGTTCCGGTACGACCGGCAGCCCGTGGGCGCCCTCCAGGGACTGGACCCGGAACGGGTCGTGTACCTCGGCACCGCCTCCAAGTCTCTCGCCCCCGCCCTGCGCCTGGGCTGGATGGTGCTGCCCCGGGGCCTGGTGGCGGAGGTCGTGGCGGCGAAGGGCCCGTCGGACCGGATGTCCGGCACCCTCGACCAGCTGACGCTCGCGGAGTTCATCGCCTCGGGAGCGTACGACCGGCATGTGCGGTCCATGCGGCTGCGCTACCGGCGCCGCCGCGACCAGCTCGTCACGGCTCTCGCCGAACGCGCGCCGGGCACCGAGGTCAGCGGCATCGCGGCCGGGCTGCACGCGGTCCTCGAACTCCCCCCGGGCACCGAGCGTTCGGTGATCCAGGCGGCTGCCTTCCAGGGCCTGCGGCTGGAGGGCCTCGCCGCCTACCGGCACCCCGACGCCCCGGTCGGCCGCGACGCGCTGGTGATCGGCTACGGCTCACCGTCGGAGAGCGGCTGGGCGGGCGCGCTGGACGCGCTGTGCAGGGTGCTGCCGTAGAGGTTCCCCTCCGGCTTCCGAACCGGCGCACCGTACAACTATTCTGACAAGCAGTACGGCGTACGACGCACGGGGGAGAACTGAACATGGCCAAGCGAAGGTTGAGGTCGAGCACGGTCGTGCTCGGCGGCATGGGGCTGCTCGCCCTGACGATCACATCCTGCGGATCGGAACCGGACCGGCGGTGCGCCGACCGGACGACCCGCGAAACCCTGCCCAGTTACGAGTGCCGGGGCGGCGGCGGCAGTGGCGGCGCGGGCGGCTCCGGCGGAAGCGGCGGCCGGGGCTCGTACTACTACGGCGGCAGCACCAGCGGTTACGACGGCAAGGTCCAGGGGGGCAGCTTCGACAAGTCGGCGGTCGACCGGGGCGGCTTCGGCTGCACCAGGTCCGGCGGGGGCTGAGCGCGGTGGAGCGCCGCACCATCGAGCCGCGTCCCGGCTGGCAGGAGACCGTCGAGTCCCAGGGGCTCGTCTACCCGCTCACCCGCTACCCGGACGGTTCGCTGCGCCCCTACTGGGACGAGAGCGCCTACTACGTCTTCTCGCTGCCCGAGGTCGAGGCGCTGGAGGAGACCGTCGAGGAGCTGCACACGATGTGCCTGGCCGCCGCCGCGCACATCGTGGAGCGGGATCGCTTCACCGACCTCGGCATCACCGATCCGCGACTGGTCTCCCTGGTCACCGAGTCCTGGCGCCGCCGCGACGAACTGCCTTCCCTGTACGGGCGGTTCGACCTGCGCTACGACGGTAGCGGCCCGGCGAAGATGCTGGAGTACAACGCCGACACCCCGACCTCGCTGGTGGAGGCGGCCAGCCCGCAGTGGTTCTGGATGGAGGAGCGGTTCCCCGGCGCCGACCAGTGGAACTCGCTGCACGAGCGGCTCGTCGACGCCTGGAAGCGGCAGGCCCACCTGCTTCCGCCGGGCCCGCTGCACTTCGCGCACTCGGACGGCGACGAGGCCGGCGAGGACCTGATGACGGTCGCGTATCTGCGCGAGACCGCCGACCAGGCCGGTCTCGAAACACACGCGCTCTCCGTGGAGGACATCGGCTGGGACCGGCTGAGCGGGCGGTTCGTCGACGACCGGCTGCGCTTCCTGCGCAGCTGCTTCAAGCTCTACCCGTGGGAGTGGCTGACCACGGACCGCTTCGGGCCGCAGGTGCTGGACACCCTCGACAACGGCGGCGGCTCCGGCACCACCTGCTGGATCGAGCCCGCCTGGAAGATGCTGCTCTCCAACAAGGCGCTGCTCGCGATCCTTTGGGAGCTGTACCCGGGCCACCCGAACCTGCTGCCCGCCTACCTCGACGGCCCCCGCGAGCTGGCCGGGCCCGGCGGGGCGGGGTACGTCTCCAAGCCGCTGCTCGGCCGCGAGGGAGCCGGGGTCGACCTGTACGGGCCCGGCTCCCCGGCCGTCCTGCGGGAGGAGCCGTGCTGCTACCAGGAGCTGGCGCCGCTGCCCGACGTCGACGGCAACCGGGTGGTGCTCGGGGCGTGGGTGGTGGAGGACGAGGCGGCCGGGCTCGGCATCCGGGAATCGGCGGGGCCGGTCACGGACGAGTACGCCCGCTTCCTGCCCCACGTCATCCTCTGACGCCCTTTGCCCATGGCTCTCAGGCGCTGAGCACCGTCCGCAGCCGGTCGAGCCCCCAGTCCAGGTCCTCCTTGCTGATCACCAGCGGCGGCGCGATCCGGATCGTGGAGCCATGGGTGTCCTTCACCAGCACCCGCTCCTCCATCAGCCGCTCGGAGATCTCCCGGCCGGTGCCGAGGGCGGGCGCGATGTCGACGCCCGCCCACAGCCCCCGGCCGCGTACGGTCTCGACCGCGCCGCCCCCGGTCAGCAGCCCCAGCTCCCGGTGCAGATGGTCACCCAGCTCGGCGGCCCGCTCCTGGTACTCGCCGGTCCGCAGCATCGCGATCACCTCCAGCGCCACCGCGCACGCCAGCGGGTTCCCGCCGAAGGTGGAGCCGTGCTCGCCGGGCTTGAAGACCCCGAGGATGTCCGCCGAGGAGACGACGGCCGACACCGGCACCACCCCGCCTCCCAGCGCCTTGCCCAGCACGTACATGTCCGGCACCACGCCCTCGTGCTCCAGCGCGAACGTCTTGCCGGTACGCCCCAGACCCGACTGGATCTCGTCCGCGATGAAGAGCACGTTCCGCTCGCGCGTCAGCTCCCGCACCCCGGGCAGATAGCCGGCCGGCGGCACCAGTACCCCGGCCTCGCCCTGGATCGGCTCGATCAGCACCGCCACGGTGTTCTCCGTCATCGCCTCCCGGAGCGCGGTGAGATCCCCGTACGGCACGATCTCGAACCCCGGGGTGTACGGACCGTAGTCGGCCCTCGCCTCCGGGTCCGTGGAGAAGCTGATGATCGTCGTCGTGCGGCCGTGGAAGTTGTCCGAGGCCACGATGATCTTCGCCATCCCGTCCGGGACGCCCTTGACCCGGTAGCCCCACTTCCGGGCGGTCTTCACCGCCGTCTCCACGGCCTCCGCCCCGGTGTTCATCGGGAGCACCATCTCCATGGAACAGAGCTCGGCCAGCTCCGTACAGAAGTCGGCGAACCGGTCGTGGTGGAAGGCCCGGGAGGTCAGCGTCACCCGCTCCAGCTGGGCCTTGGCCGCGTCGATCAGACGGCGGTTGCCGTGACCGAAGTTGAGCGCCGAGTACCCGGCGAGCAGATCGAGGTAGCGGCGCCCCTCGACATCGGTCATCCAGGCACCCTCAGCCGAGGCCACGACGACCGGCAACGGGTGGTAGTTGTGCGCGCTGTGCGCCTCGGCGGAGGCGATGGCAGTTTCCGTGGCGGACACGGGAGCTCCGTTCGTCGTACGGCGTGGGCGGGGGTGGTGCCCACTTTGTATCGTCGGTCGCATCCGGCGCAGGGAAACCTGCACTCTCCGGCGCGCCCGCCCGCGCGCACCTCCCGTGCCCCCCGCGCCCGCCCGCGCGCCCCGGCGGCCGGAATGTGCGCTTCGTCTCAGCTCCGCGCTCCCGGGGCGTGAGCGGACCGGCACCCGAGCGGGTGCGCCCCCGCTGCGCCCCGCACCGGCTGCCGGGGATCGCCCCCGCACCTGAGACAATGGGCCCATGGCCTCTGATCGCCCCGCGCTCTCCACCGACCAGCCGCAGACGGGCCGCACCAACGTGCCCGCCCGCCCCCGTGTGCTCTCCGGGATCCAGCCCACCGCAGGCTCGTTCCACCTCGGCAACTACCTGGGCGCGGTGCGCCAGTGGGTGGCGCTGCAGGAGACCCACGACGCCTTCTACATGGTCGTGGACCTGCACGCGATCACGGTGCCGCAGGACCCCGCCGAGCTGCGGGCCAACACCCGGCTCGCCGTGGCGCAGCTGCTCGCGGCCGGCCTGGACCCGGAGCGGTGCACGCTCTTCGTCCAGAGCCATGTGCCCGAGCACGCCCAGCTCGGCTGGGTGATGAACTGCCTCACCGGCTTCGGCGAGGCCTCCCGGATGACGCAGTTCAAGGACAAGTCCGCCAAGCAGGGCGCCGACCGCGCCACCGTCGGCCTCTTCACCTACCCGGTCCTCCAGGTCGCCGACATCCTGCTCTACCAGGCCGACCAGGTCCCGGTGGGCGAGGACCAGCGCCAGCACATCGAGCTGACCCGCGACCTCGCGGAGCGGTTCAACGGCCGGTTCGGGCAGACGTTCACCATCCCGGCGCCGTACATCCTCAAGGAGACGGCGAAGATCTACGACCTCCAGGACCCGGCGGTCAAGATGAGCAAGTCGGCCTCCACGCCGAAGGGCCTCATCAACCTCCTCGACGACCCGAAGGCCACGGCCAAGAAGGTCAGGAGCGCGGTCACGGACACCGACACGGTGATCCGCTTCGACGAGGAGAAGAAGCCGGGCGTCAGCAACCTGCTCACGATCCTCTCCACCCTCTCCGGCAGCACGATCGAGGATCTGGAACGGAAGTACGAGGGCAAGGGGTACGGGGCGCTGAAGAGCGACCTGTCCGAGGCCATGGTGGAATTCGTCACTCCCTTCCAGCTCCGCACCCAGGAATATCTGGACGACCCGGAGACGCTGGACTCCATCCTGGCCAAGGGCGCGGAGAAGGCCAGGGCCGTCGCCGCCGAGACCCTGGCGCAGACGTACGACCGGATGGGCTTCCTGCCCGCGAAGCACTGAGTCCAAGGACTCTGGCGAGATCAGGGTCCCAGGGGCCACACTTGCGGCGGCAGGTCGCGGCGCAAGGCCGGAAACCGACCATCGACGATTGAGGAGAACGACGTGGGGACCGTAACGCTCGGCGTTTCGATCGCGGTCCCGGAGCCCTACGGCAGCCTGCTCCAGGAGCGGCGCGCGAGCTTCGGGGATCCTGCCGCGTACGGCATTCCCACCCATGTCACCCTCATGCCGCCGACCGAGGCGGAGGCGGCCGACCTGCCGGCGATCGAGGCGCACCTCGACAAGATCGCCACCGCCGGGCGCCCCTTCCCGATGCGGCTCTCCGGCACCGGCACATTCCGGCCGCTCTCCCCGGTGGTCTTCGTCCAGGTCGTGGAGGGCGCCTCGGCCTGCTCCTGGCTCCAGAAGCGGGTCCGGGACGCCTCGGGACCGCTGGTGCGCGAGCTCCAGTTCCCCTACCACCCGCACGTCACCGTGGCGCACGGCATCCCCGAAGAGGCGATGGACCGGGCGTACGCCGAGCTCGCCGACTACGAGGCGGCCTGGACCTGCGGCTCCTTCGCCCTGTACGAACAGGGCGCGGACGCCGTCTGGCGCAAGATCCGGGACTTCCCGTTCGGGGCCGGCGGCGGCACCCCCGCCGTCCCGGCCCAGGGCGGCTACTCGGTCGACGCGCCGTCCCTGCGCCCCTGACCCCGGCTGCCGGTGATCACATCGGCAGCCGGCGGAACAGCGGGCGCGGCGCGTGCCGCAGCGCCGACATCACCACTCGCAGCGAACCGGGCACCCACACCGTCTCCGAGCGCCGCCGCAGCCCCGTCACGATCGCCCCGGCGACCGCCTCCGGGGTGGTGGAGAGCGGCTCCTCCGGCCGCCCGGCCCCGGCCCGTGTCCGTACGGCGCCGGGGCGCACGACCATCACCTGTACGCCGGTCCCCTGGAGCGCGTCCCCGAGCCCCTGGGCGAAGGCGTCAAGCCCCGCCTTGCTGGAGCCGAAGATGAAGTCGGCCCGCCGGGCGCGCTCCCCGGCCACCGAGGACAGCACCACCAGAGAACCGTGCCCCTGCGCCTGGAGTGCGCCGGCGCACACCAGACCGGCGGAGACCGCCCCGGTGTAGTTGGTCTGGGCGACCCGGACGGCGGCCAGCGGCTCCTCCTCGTCACGTGCCTGGTCCCCGGCGATCCCGAACGCCATCAGCACCACATCGATGTCGCCCTCCGCGAAGACCTTGCCCAGCACCTCCTCGTGCGCGCCGGGGTCCAGCGCGTCGAAGGCGACCGTACGGACGTCGGCGCCCCGGTCGCGCAGCTCGACGGCGGCCGCGTCCAGGGCGGGGGAGGGGCGCCCCGCCAGCCAGACCCGGCGGGTGCGCAGCGAGATCAGGCGGCGCGCGGTGGCCAGCGCGATCTCGGAGGTGCCGCCGAGGACGAGCAGGGACTGCGGGGCACCGAAGGCGTCCTTCACGGAACACTCCTGTTCGGGGGGTGGGGGAGCGGTGATGCAGGTACGTCACAGGGCGAGCCGGCGGGCCAGGTCCGAGCGGAACGCCCCGGTCGGGTCCAGCTCCGCCCGCAGCTCCCGGAACGCACCGAGCCCCGGGTACATCGCGGCCGCCGTCTCCGGCCGCATCCGCGAGTCCTGCGCAAGGCAGACCCGGCCCCCGGCGGCCGCCACCTCGTCGTCGAGCCCGTCCAGGAAGCGGGCGAGGCCGGGCAGGGCGGCGGGCAGGTCGAGGGCGAGCGTCCAGCCGGGCGCCGGGAACGACAGCAGGCCCGTGCCCGCGGCGCCGAACCGCTGGAGTTCGGCCCGGAACGCGGGGCAGCGCCGCGCCGAGATCCGCCGCACGACGCGGTGCAGCGCCTCCTCCTGCCCGTACCCGACCGTGAACCGGTAGCGCACGAGCCCGGCGCGGCCGTACAGCCGGTTCGCGTCGGGGAGGGCGTCCAGGGGGTGGAAGAAGGCGGCGGTGGTGCGGAGCTCGCCGGTCCGGGAGCGGGGCGCACTCCGGTAGCGGACCTCGTTGAGGAGGGCGGCGGCGGTCCGCCCCAGCAGGCCGCCGGGGAGGAGCGGCCCGATGGGGTGGCGGTCCGGCTGAACCGTGCGCGGGGCGCGCATCGTGCGCCGGGCGTGCGCGGGTAGCACAGAAGGGGGCGCGTGCTCCCCTCGGGTCAGGACTCCGCGTCCGGTCGCCCGGCCCCGGGCGAGGAGGTCGATCCAGGCGGAGGCGTACGGCAGCGGGTCGCCGGGGCCGCCGCGACCGGCCGTGAATCGAGCCAGCAGATCGTCCAGGCCCGTGGCGCGCTCGGTGGAGACGGAGACCAGCGGGGTGACCACGCGCTTCAGCCGGAGGGTGGCGGAGAGGATCACCCCGGTCAGCCCCAGGCCGCCGGTGGTCGCGTCGAAGAGGGCGGTGCCGGGCGTCACCGTGCGCACCTCGCCGTCGGCGGTGAGGAGCTCCAGCCCGTCCACGTGCCGGGCGAGTGAACCGGCCCCCGGGTGGTCCAGGCCGTGCACGTCGGAACCGATCGCGCCGCCCACCGTGATCCGTCCGGACCCGGGCACGACCGGCAGGAACAGGCCGCGCGACAGCAGGATCCGCAGCAGTCGGTCCAGGGTCACCCCCGCGTCGCAGCGGACCGTCGCCGCCTCCTCGTCCAGGGCGCGGACCCGGTCCAGGCCCGTCATGTCGAGCACCGAGCCGCCCGCGTTCTGTGCCGCGTCACCGGGCGCCCGCCCGAGCCCCCGGGCCAGGGCGCCCCGGGGCCCGCGGCCCCGGACCACGGCAGCCGCTTCCTCGTACGTACGGGGGCGAAACCGTACGGCGGTGGTCGGGGCGGTGCGGCCCCAGCCGGTCAAGGACACCGTGTCGACGGACATGCCCGTGACCGTAGCCCCGGGCCGGTCGTCCGGGAAAACCCATTCGTCACCTTTGTTACACCACTCACCGGAATGGGTGATGGAACGCGTGTCACCGGGAGGAGCGGTAGACCTTCCGGACGCGTCCGGAAGAGTGCTCGGTGCGGCCCGCGGTCTTTCGGGCCCGAAAGGGTACGCGTAGCTCCATGGACTGGCTCAAGAAGCTCCCCGTCGTCGGGCCGCTCGTCTCCCGGCTGATGGAGACGCACGCCTGGCGCTCCTACCAGCGGCTGGAGAAGGTCCACTGGGCCAGGCTCGCCGCCGCGATCACCTTCATCAGCTTCCTGGCGCTCTTCCCGCTGATCGCGGTCGGCGCGGCGATCGCGGCCGCGCTGCTGAGCGACAAGCAGCTCGACACCATCAAGGACAAGATCGCCGAGCAGGTGCCGGGCATCTCGGACCAGCTCGGCATCGACACCCTGGTCGCCAACGCGGGCACGGTCGGTCTGGTGGCCGGTGCGCTGCTGCTGTTCACGGGTGTCGGCTGGATCGGCTCGATGCGGGAGTGCCTGCGCGCGGTCTGGGAGCTGGACGACGTCCAGGAGGCCAACCCGGTCGTCGCCAAGCTCAAGGACGCCGTGCTGCTGGTCGGCCTCGGGGGAGCGGCGCTCGCCACCCTGGCGGTCTCCACCGTCGGGACGACGGCCGTCGGCTGGACCGCCGACCAACTGGGCATCTCCCACGGCGGCGTGGGCGGCATCCTGCTCCAGGTGGCCGCCCTCGTGGTGGCGGTCCTCGCCGACTTCCTGCTGATCCTCTATCTGCTGACGCTGCTGCCCGGCGTGGAGCCGCCCCGGCGCCGGCTCGTGGTCGCGGCCCTGATCGGCGCGGTCGGCTTCGAGCTGCTCAAGCTGCTGCTCGGCAGCTACATGAAGGGGGTCGCGGGCAAGAGCATGTACGGCGCGTTCGGCGTGCCGATCGCGCTGCTCCTGTGGATCAACCTCTCCGCCAAGCTGCTGCTGTTCTGCGCCGCCTGGACCGCGACCGGGTCCAAGGAGGAAGAGCTGGGCGAAGGGGACGAGGACGAGAAGGCGGAGCCGGAGGACGAGAAGGCGGAGAACGCGGAGAAGGCGGAGCCGGAGGCCGCAGAGGCCCGCGGCTCCACCCGAGCCTCCTGAGCCGGCCCTGAGCCAGGAGCCCCCTGAGTCAGTCCTGCGGCGCGCGGCGGCCCAGCCCCGGCAGCGGCCAGCGGCGGTTCACCAGGAACACCGCGGCGGCCAGGGCCACCAGTACCCCGCCGACGATCGCCAGCGCGACCCCGACCCCGCCGGAGCCCCGCGCGGCCGCCGCGTTCGCGGCCTTCGCCTGGCCGCCCGAGCCCTGGTCCGCCCCGGCGGCCGGCTGCGCGCCCTTGCCGCCGGAGACGGTGCCCGCGCCGGTGTCCACGGACTTCGGCGGCACCAGCTCGCCGACCGGCCGGACCTTGCCGCTCGCGGCGAAGCCCCAGTCCAGCAGGTGGGCGGCCTCCTTGTAGACGGCGTGGCTCTCGTCCGCCGACGGGTTCATGACGGTGACCAGCAGCACCCGCCCGTCGCGTTCGGCGACACCGGTGAAGGTGTTGCCCGCGTGGGTGGTGTAGCCGTTCTTGACGCCCGCGATGCCCTTGTAGGGGTCGACGCCGTTGTCCCCGGTGATCAGCCGGTTGGTGTTCTGGATCTCGAAGGTCTCGCGCTTCTTCCCCTTCTTCTTCTTCTCACCGGGGAAGTCGGCCGAGGCCGTCGCCGCGTACTCGCGGAAGTCCTTCTTCTGCATGCCGCTGCGGGCGATCAGCGTCAGGTCGTAGGCGCTGGAGACCTGGCCCGGCGCGTCGTACCCGTCCGGCGAGACCACCGTCGTGTCCAGCGCCTGGAGCTCCTCGGCGTGCTTCTGCATCGCGGCGATTGTCTGCGGCATACCGCCGTACATCTCGGCCAGTACGTGCACCGCGTCGTTGCCCGAGCGCAGGAAGACCCCGAGCCACAGGTCGTGGACCGTGTACGTGTGGTCCTCCTTGACGCCCACCAGACTGCTGCCCTCACCGAGCCGCGCCAGGTCGCTGTCCTTCACCGTGTGCGTCAGCGTCGCCGGCTGGAGAGCGGGAAGGAGGGTGTCCGCGAACAACATCTTCATGGTGGAGGCCGGCGGCAGCCGCCAGTGCGAGTTGTGCGCCGCCAGCACCTGCCCGCTCTCCGCGTCCGCGACGATCCACGACCGGCCGGTCAGCCCCTTGGGCAGCACCGGGGCGCCCGGGCCGAGGTTGACCTGGGTGCCGACCTTGGAGAGCTGCTCGCCCCCTACGCTCGACATCACGTGGTTCGGCTGGGGCTGCTTGTCCTTCTCCTTGTCCTTCTCGGCCGCCGACGCGGGGGCGAGGACAAGACTGGACAGCACGGCGGCGGCGGTGACCGTCAGAGTGATCTTTTTCAGAGCAGGCACGGTCGAAAACGTACAGGGCGAAGATGTGGATGAGGACCCGGACCGGCTGACCCGCCGGAGGGACGGCCGGGACTGCCCCTTTCGGACGCCACCCCGGACGAGGGACCCGGAGGACGGCGGCGATACTGGACCCATGAAGCTCAGCCGCCCCGTCTCCTGGTTCCTGCTCGTCTTCGGGGTGTGGAGCTGGTTCATCTGGATCACTTTCGTCAAGAACCTGTGGCAGGACGGCAGCGGGCTCGCGTTCGACGACGCGGGTGAGCCGACCGGGTACTTCTGGGTGCACCTGCTGCTCGCCATCACGTCCTTTCTTCTGGGGACGGTGGTCGGCGCCATCGGGTTGCGTGGTGTCCGGGCTTTGCGCGACGAGCGCGTATGAGAACAGGAATGTAGGGAAGCGCGGATGGCAGCAGTGGTCTTCGTCCTGGTGGCGCTCGTGGTGCTGGCGCTGCTCGCGAGCGTGCACCGCTATGTGTGGCGCCGGTTCGTCGGGGACACGACGGCACCCGGCAGCACGCTGCGCACGGTGGGCACCGTCGCCGCCTTCGTGCTGCCCCTGCTGAGCCTCGGGGCCATGACCTCCGGCCGGATCGGCGCGCCCTTCTGGCTCCAGCAGGCGCTGGCCTGGCCGGGCTTCCTGTGGCTGGCCTGCCTGATGTACCTGACGCTGGCCCTGCTGGTGGGCGAGGTCGTCCGCCCGGTCCTGGGCCGGGTGCTCGCCCGGCGCGACGCGGCGGCCGCGACCCATGCCACAGCCGGAACCGGAACCTCCGGAACGGCGGTGGACGGAACCCTCGCCGCGACGGCGAGCGCAACTCGTCCCCGTACGGAGGAACTCGTCCCGGCGGGCCGGACCTGTCCCTCCACCTCGGCCGACCCGGCCCCGGCGACCGCACCGGCCGCCGAGCCGGGACCGGAAGCGGTACGCGATACGGAGCGGGCGGACCCGTCCGCACCGGCGGACGCACGACCGGCGGCCCCCGCCCCCGGCATCACCCACCCCTCCCGCCGCCTCTTCGTCTCCCGGGTCGTCGGCGGCGCCGCTGCCGCCGCCGGGCTCGCCACCGTCGGGTACGGGACCGCCAACGTCCTGCGCGGGCCGAGCGTCCAGCGCGTCACCGTGCCGCTCGCCAAACTGCCCCGCGCCGCCCACGGCTTCCGGATCGCCGTCGTCAGCGACATCCACATCGGTCCGATCCTCGGCCGCGCCCACACCCGGCGCATCGTCGACACGATCAACTCCACCTCGCCCGACCTCGTCGCCGTCGTCGGTGACCTCGTCGACGGTTCCGTGGCCGACCTCGGCTCCGCCGCCGAACCACTGGCCGGGCTGCGGGCACGGCACGGCAGCTTCTTCGTCACCGGCAACCACGAGTACTTCTCCGGCGCGGAGCAGTGGGTGAACCATGTCCGCGAACTGGGGCTGCTCCCGCTGGAGAACGCCCGGGTGGAGATGGGTGGGTTCGACCTCGCCGGGGTCAACGACATCGCGGGGGAGACCGAGGGCCAGGGCCCCGACTTCGTCCGCGCGCTCGGCGACCGGGACCGCGGCCGCGCCGCCGTCCTCCTAGCGCACCAGCCCGTCGTCATCCACGACGCCGTCGAGCACGGCGTCGACCTCCAGCTCTCCGGCCACACCCACGGCGGACAGCTCTGGCCCGGGAACTACCTCGCCGAGCTGGCCAACCCGACCGTCGCCGGGCTCGAACGGTACGGCGACACGCAGCTGTTCGTCTCGCGCGGGGCGGGCGCCTGGGGACCGCCGGTACGGGTCGGCGCCCCGGCCGACGTCACCGTCGTCGAACTCGCCTCGCGCCAGGCCTGAAACCCTGCCTGAAGCCCGGCCTCCCACCTCGGTGGGCGTTGCGGTTGCGATCATGCGAGCTTCAACAAAACTGCACCGTAACGTCACGCACAGCTACGGAAATCCGCAGGTGGAGGCGGGAAACGGCCTTTTCGGACACGCTGTGTCGAACGTGTCCAACAAAAGGCTGTGAGCGCCCCATTTACTCTTCCAGATGTGAAAATCGTGTGATTGGGTAAGCGCGAACGTGCGGCAGTGTGCGTGTCTGAGCGCAACTGCCGTGGTGGGGCTGGTAAGGGAGAGCACGGCAATGCGGTCGGTCCGGGTACGGATTCTCGCGATTCTCGCGGTTTTGGTCATCGCAGGCGTCGGCGCCTGGCAACTGCTTCCGTCGGGGGAGGCGAAGACCGACGCGGTCACCGTCGGGACATCGGACATCGTGACTTCCCTCGACCCGGCCGGTGCGTACGACGCGGGCTCCTGGGCGATCTACAGCAACATCTACCAGTCGCTGATGACCTTCAAGCCCGGGGCCACCGTGCCGGAGCCGGACGCGGCGGAGAGCTGCGCGTTCGTCGGGCAGAAGCTCCAGACGTACCAGTGCAAGCTCCGGGACGACCTGGTCTTCTCCAACGGCCGGAAGATCACCGTCGAGGACGTGAAGCACTCCTTCGACCGGATCTTCGCGATCAAGTCGGACGTCGGCCCCTCCGGCCTCTTCCCCACGCTCGACACGGTGTCGACCGAGGGCCGCACGATCACCTTCAACCTCTCCGGCAAGGACGCGACCTTCCCGCAGAAGCTCGCCACCGGCGCCGCGGCGATCGTCGACTCGACCAAGTACCCCGAGGACGAGCTCCGCAAGGGCAACCAGGTCGACGGCTCCGGACCGTACGTCCTCAAGTCGTACGCGCCGGACAGCCGCGCCGAGCTGGTGCCGAACCTGAAGTACAAGGGCGCGCTCAAGAAGATCGGCGAAGCGGTCACCATCCGCTACTTCAAGGCGTCCGAGGACCTGCTGACCGCCTGGAACAACGGCGAGGTGGACATCGCCCACCGCCAGCTGCCGTCCTCCAAGCTCGCCGAGCTGGACGAGGGCGACCCGGAGCTGCGGGTGACCGAGGCGGCCAGTGCCGAGATCCGCAACATCATCTTCAACACCCGGGAGAACTCGCCGTTCGGCGAGAAGAAGGTCCGCCAGGCCGTCGCCGCGCTCCTGGACCGGGGCCCGCTGGTCAGCAAGGTCTACCAGGGCACGGTCGAGCCGCTGTACTCGCTGATCCCCACCGGCTACATCGGGCACAGCACCCCCTTCTTCGACGCCTATCCCACGTCCGACCCGAAGCGGGCCAGGCAGCTGCTGGAGGAGGCCGGCGTCGAGATCCCGGTCGCCGTCGACTTCGCCTACCGCGAGGGCGACATGTACACCAAGGAGACCGCCGAGCTCCGGCGCCAGCTGCAGAAGGACGGGCTGTTCAAGGTCTCGGTCAAGGCCGTGGAGTGGACGAAGTACCAGAAGGGCTACGCGGCTGGTGAGTACGACATGTACACCGTCGGCTGGTTCCCCGACTTCCCGGACCCCGACACCTTCAGCCAGCCGCTCGTCGGCACCGGCAACGTCCTGCACAGCGGCTACTCCAGCAAGAAGATGGACAAGCTGATCGCCGCCACGCAGCAGTTCAGCGACCGCGGCCGCACCTCCAACGACTTCAAGGAGATGCAGAAGCTGGTCGGCGAGGACGTACCGCTGCTGCCGCTCTGGCAGAAGAAGGACTACGTCGTCGCCAAGACGGACGTCGCCGGCTCCCAGTACCTCTCCGACGGCACCGGCTTCTGGCGCCTGTGGGAACTCAGCTGGATCTGACGGGTCGTGTCCCGGCCTCCCCGGCCGGGACACAGCCGGTCAGCCGCCCGCCCGGTGCTCCGTCCCGGCCGCGGCACCCGGCATGAACTCCACCAGCAGCGCGTGGACCTGCCGTACGAGCGGTCGCAGCACCCGGAAGCGGGAGAGCCCGATCGCCCGTGCGGCGATCGGCGCGGTGCGCTCGACGAGCCGCCGGCTGCGCTCCGCGCCCGGGGAGCGGTCGTACACCCAGAACAGCACCAGGCCCATCTGCATCAGCCAGAGCAACTCGGGCAGCAGCGGTGCCAGTTCGGGATCGCTCCTGGTGCTCGAACCGGCGAGGGTCTCCCGGTGGATGGAGATCGCCGCCTCCCGGGCCGCCACCGACTCGTCGGAGAACGGGGAGAGCGGGCTCTCCGGGTCGGCCGCGTTCTTGAAGAACTGGGCGGCGAACCGGTGGTACGGCTCCGCCACGTCCAGCCAGGCCAGCAGCACCCCCCGGATCCGGTCGGCCAGCTCCGCCTCGTCCGCGAGGGCGGGCCGCACCGCCGCCGTGTGTTCACCGGCGATGCGGTCGTAGAAGCCCTGGACCAGGTGCTCCTTGGAGGAGAAGTAGTAGTAGGCGTTCCCGGTGGAGACGCCCGCCTCCTGCGCGATCGCCCGCATCGTCGTCCGGTCGTACCCCCGCTCGGCGAAGAGCCGGAGCGCCGTCTCGAGAATCAGCGTGCGGGTCTGTTCGCTCTTCGCGGCCTTGCCGGAGGGGACGGCCCTGGCCGCCTGGCCGGTCTTGCCTGCCTTGGCGGGCTTCGCGGCCCCATTCTCCCGCACGTTCTTCTCTTCCTTCACCACGGGCCCCACACTAGCGGGGGGCCCACTGCCCACCTGGCGGCGCGGGGCACGCCCGCCCCGGACCGCACCGCGCGGCCGTCGCCGCCCGGTACTTCGCCGCGGCGAGCACGGTCCCCCGGGCGAAGGGCGCTCCGGCCGGGGTGGTCAGCCAGTGGGCCTTCGAGCGGTACCCGGCCAGCGCCCACAGGCAGACGATCCAGGCGGAGGTGCCCTGGTAGACCTGTCCCAGGTCGCCCACCACGGTGATCTCCGCGTACGTGGCGGCGGGGTCCAGCTCCGGGAACCGCCGCCGCGCCTCCGCCGATCCGGCCGGTACGAGGTCCAGCGGGACGAGCTGGCGCTGGCGGCCGAGCCAGTGCCGCAGGTGGGTGCAGAGCGGGCACCGCGCGTCGTAGAGCACGGTGAGCCGGCGGACGGGAGGGGCGGCGGTCACCGGGCTCACTGCCCCGGCGTCGGGGCGGGCGTGGCCCACGGGCCCGTGGGCCCCGGCTTCGTCCAGCCCTGCGGGGGTACGGGCGGGGTCTGCTCGCGCTCCAGTGCGCTCCGGCGGCGGATGCGGCTGAGTACGTACACGTTGCCCAGGTGCATGACGCCGAGGACCAGCAGGACCACGCCGACCTTCACCGAGAGCGCCTCGAACAGCCCGCGGGCGTTCGCCACCCCGTCGGCGTTCTTCAGGTAGAGCGTGACGAAGCCGAGGTTGACCAGGTAGAAGCCGACCACCAGCAGGTGGTTGACGGCTTCGGCGAGCTTCTCGTTCCCGTGCAGTACGTCGGCGAGGAAGACCCGCCCGTTACGGCTGAGGGTGCGGGCGACCCAGACGGTGAGCGCCACACTGATCAGTAGGTAGAGGACGTACGCGACAACAGTGAGGTCCATGCCCCACCCTCCTTTGAACGCGTTCAAAAATGCTCCTGGGCATGACTGTAGACCCCTTCTTGAACATGTTCAAGAAGGGGTCTACAGGTGCGTGCGGTCAGGCTGGGTCAGGCTCGTTCAGAGAGACTTGGGCGGCGGCCCGGGCGATGCCACCGGCTCGACCGGCTCCGGTGGTTCGGTCAGCGCGTCCGCGATCTCCGCGCGCAGCGCCGCACCGTGCAGCGACGGCAGCTCCGCCAGCATCTCGGCCCATTCCTCGGCCGCGCTGTCCACGCCCTCCCGGAGGCCACGCTCGATCGGCCTCCGGGCGAAGAGCAGCCCCACCGCCGCGACCGGCCGCAGCAGCCACCGGCCGCGCACGCTCAGCACGACCGAGACCCGCCAGGTGCCGTCCCCGGCCGGGCGCGGGGTCACCGTGAGCCGGGCCTTGCCCAGCCGGTGCACCGCCTTGCCGATCACCGGGGCCCGGGCCGCCGGCGGCGCCGAGGAGGGCCGGTCCAGCGCCGCCCACCAGGCGTGCAGGTCGGCCTTGGCGCGGCCCGAGAAGCGGTACAGCGAACCGCCCTTCGGGTTGTGCCCGTCGAGGGACACCTCCAGCGCCTTGGGCGTCCGGGGCTCGCGCAGCCGCACCCCCACCCGCACGGACATGCCTTCCTCCGCCACGCGGCTCTCCACCTCGACGGCGCGCGAGGGCCGCCACTCACGCAGGACGGCGACCTCCGGGGCGCCCTCCTCGTCCTTCTCCTCGGGGCTCTCCCCGTACTGCGCCCCCGACTGCAGATGACGCCCCTTCAGCAGCCGGAGGCCGTGTATCGGGCGCCCGTCGGGCAGCAGGATCACGCCGTCCTGCTCCCGGGAGGCGTCGAAGAGGTCCACCACATGCCCGGCGGCCTCCTCGAACCAGGCGCGGTCCAGGGCGGCGACGGTGACCGTGTGCTCGAAACGTGCCATGACGCGGGCCCGGTGCTCAGGCGCTCATCGAGCGGGCCTGGTTGACCTGGCCCATCACGGCGGGGAAGGTGTGCGGGCCGGTCGCCGGGATCATGGTGCCGTGGTGCCGGCCGCCGCTGGTGACCGTGACCTGGACGAACCCGACGGTCCGCTTCTCCTTCATCAGCAGGAAGAGCAGACCGATCAGGCAGAACAGGGCGAAGACGATCGCCAGCACGATCGCGTGCGCCGGGATCTTCTCCTCGGTGCGCGACATGTCGGTGGCCGTCCAGACCGCGCCCTTGAGCGGCATCGTCCCCGAAGGGGTGACGATCGCGTCGCTCATGACCGTGATGTCGCCGATCGACAGCACCGGGACACCGCCCTGAAGAGGCACTTCCTGCGGTACGGGCAGGTACTGGCCCGGCATCGCGGGCTGCGCCGGGTTCGGGTAGCCGTAGCCCGGGCCGGGCTGGGTCGCCGACTCGGGCAGCGGCTGCGGATAGCCGTAAGCGGGCGCGCCGCCCGGCGGCGGGTACCCGTACGCCCGGCCGTCGGCCATCGTCGGCGGGTGGCCGGGGTGCTGCGGGTGGCCGGGCTGCTGCTGGGGAGGACCCCACTTGTACGCGTCGCCAGGCGAAGGAGTCGGCTCGCTCATGGGGATCCCCGTTCTCTGCGTGTGTTCAGCTCCGCACGACCGTACCGTCCGTATCGCCCGGACGCAGCAACGGGCCCCGGCCGCCCCGGTCGTGACGACCGGGGCGGCCGGGGCCCGTGAGGCCCTCGAAGGGGTCAGAAGCGACGCGTGATGAGCGCGCGCTTCACCTCCTGGATCGCCTTGGTGACCTCGATGCCACGCGGGCAGGCGTCCGTGCAGTTGAACGNGCGGGTGGCCGGGCTGCTGCTGGGGAGGACCCCACTTGTACGCGTCGCCAGGCGAAGGAGTCGGCTCGCTCATGGGGATCCCCGTTCTCTGCGTGTGTTCAGCTCCGCACGACCGTACCGTCCGTATCGCCCGGACGCAGCAACGGGCCCCGGCCGCCCCGGTCGTGACGACCGGGGCGGCCGGGGCCCGTGAGGCCCTCGAAGGGGTCAGAAGCGACGCGTGATGAGCGCGCGCTTCACCTCCTGGATCGCCTTGGTGACCTCGATGCCACGCGGGCAGGCGTCCGTGCAGTTGAACGTGGTGCGGCAACGCCACACGCCGTCACGGTCGTTGAGGATCTCCAGCCGCTGCTCGCCGGCCTCGTCGCGCGAGTCGAAGATGAAGCGGTGCGCGTTGACGATCGCCGCCGGGCCGAAGTACTGGCCGTCGTTCCAGAACACCGGGCACGAGGACGTGCACGCGGCGCACAGGATGCACTTGGTGGTGTCGTCGAAGCGCTCGCGGTCCTCGGCGGACTGCAGACGCTCGCGGGTCGGCTCGTTCCCCTTGGTGACGAGGAAGGGCATGACATCGCGGTACGCCTGGAAGAACGGGTCCATGTCGACCACGAGGTCCTTGAGGACCGTGAGGCCCTTGATGGCCTCCACCATGATCGGCTTTTCCGGGTTGATGTCCTTGATCAGCGTCTTGCAGGCGAGCCTGTTCTTGCCGTTGATCCGCATCGCGTCGGAACCGCAGATGCCGTGCGCGCAGGACCGGCGGAACGTCAGGGTCCCGTCGAGCTCCCACTTGATCTTGTGAAGGGCGTCGAGGACACGCTCCTTCGGGTCGATCTCGATCTGGAAGTCCTGCCACTGGACCTCGTCGGAGACCTCCGGGTTGAAGCGGCGGATCCGGAACGTGGCGGTGATGAACGGGGAGTCGGCGAAGCCGGCTTCGGGCTTCGCGGTCCCGTCGGTCTTGTCCAGGGTCGGGGTAGCCATCAGTACTTACGCTCCATCGGCTGGTAGCGGGTCGTCACGACCGGCTTGTAGTCGAGCCGGATCGACTCGGCGCCGTCGGCGGCCACCTCGCGGTACGCCATGGTGTGGCGCATGAAGTTGACGTCGTCGCGGTTCGGGTAGTCCTCGCGGTAGTGACCGCCGCGGGACTCCTTGCGGGCGAGCGCGGAGACCGCCATGACCTCGGCCAGGTCGAGCAGGTTGCCCAGCTCGATGGCCTCCAGCAGGTCGGTGTTGAACCGCTTGCCCTTGTCCTGGATGGACACGTCGAGGTACCGCTCGCGCAGCTCGGCGATCTTGTCGACCGCCGTCTTGATCGTCTGCTCGGTGCGGAACACCATCACGTTGGCGTCCATGCACTCCTGGAGCTCCAGGCGCAGCGTCGCCACGCGCTCGGTGCCCGTGGAGTTGCGCAGCCGCTCCACCTGGTCGGCGACGAGCTGGGCCGGGTTCTCGGGAAGCTCGACGAAGTCGTTCTTCGCCGCGTACTCGGCGGCGGCGATGCCGGAGCGCTTGCCGAAGACGTTGATGTCGAGCAGCGAGTTGGTGCCCAGGCGGTTGGCGCCGTGCACGGAGACACAGGCGACCTCGCCGGCGGCGTACAGGCCCGGGACGACGGTGGTGTTGTCGGCCAGCACCTCGCCCTCGACGTTGGTCGGGATGCCGCCCATGGCGTAGTGCGCGGTCGGCTGGATCGGGATCGGGTCCGTGTAGGGCTCGATGCCGAGGTACGTACGCGCGAACTCCGTGATGTCCGGGAGCTTGGCGTCCAGCTGCTCCGGCGGCAGGTGCGTCAGGTCCAGGTAGACGTGGTCACCGGCCGGACCGCAGCCGCGGCCCTCGCGGATCTCCGTGTAGATGGAGCGCGAGACGACGTCACGGGAGGCCAGGTCCTTCATGACCGGCGCGTACTTCTCCATGAAGCGCTCGCCGTCCTTGTTGCGGAGGATGCCGCCCTCACCGCGGGCGCCCTCCGTCAGCAGGATGCCCATGCGCCAGATGCCCGTCGGGTGGAACTGGAAGAACTCCATGTCCTCCAGCGGCAGGCCGCGCCGGTAGCAGGCGGCCTGGCCGTCGCCGGTCAGGGTGTGCGCGTTGGACGTCACCTTGAAGAACTTGCCGGTGCCGCCGGAGGCGTAGATGACCGACTTCGCCTGGAAGACGTGGATCTCGCCGGTGGCCAGCTCGAACGCGACGACGCCGGCGGACTTCTTGACCCCGTCGACCTCGGTGATCAGCTGGTCCAGGACGTAGAACTCGTTGAAGAACTCCACGCCCTCCTTGACGCAGTTCTGGTACAGCGTCTGGAGGATCATGTGGCCGGTGCGGTCCGCGGCGTAGCAGGACCGGCGGACCGGGGCCTCGCCGTGGCTGCGGGTGTGACCGCCGAAGCGGCGCTGGTCGATGCGGCCCTCGGGCGTCCGGTTGAACGGCAGGCCCATCTTCTCCAGGTCGAGGACGGCGTCGATGGCCTCCTTCGCCAGGATCTCGGCGGCGTCCTGGTCGACCAGGTAGTCGCCGCCCTTGACCGTGTCGAAGGTGTGCCACTCCCAGTTGTCCTCCTCCACGTTGGCGAGCGCGGCGGCCATGCCGCCCTGCGCCGCACCGGTGTGGGAGCGGGTGGGGTAGAGCTTCGTCAGCACGGCGGTACGGCTGCGCTTGGTCGACTCGATGGCCGCGCGCATGCCGGCGCCGCCGGCGCCGACGATGACGGTGTCGTACTTGTGGATCTGCATGGTTTCCTCTGGTCCCTCTGTCCCGGCGCCTAGCGGATGTTCGGGTCGAAGGTGAAGATCACCAGCGTGCCCAGCAGGACGGTGAACACCGTGGCGGTGTACAGGAGCATCTTCAGCCAGAAGCGGGTCTTGTCCCGTTCGGCGTAGTCGTTGATGACCGTACGGAGGCCGTTGGCGCCGTGGAGCATGGCGAGCCAGAGCATCGTCAGGTCCCAGATCTGCCAGAACGGCGAGGCCCAGCGGCCCGCCACGAAGGCGAAGCCGATCTTGGAGACGCCGCCGTCGAGCACCAGCTGGATCAGCAGGTGGCCGATGACGAGGACGGTCAGGAGGATGCCCGACAGGCGCATGAAGAGCCAGGCGTACATCTCGAAGTTGGTGCGCGATCCCTTGGGCGTCTTGCCGGTCCGCTTGCGCGGGGGCTCGATCACCGGGGCCGGGTGGTCAGCGTCGAATCGGCCCAGAGGCCCAACACCCTCGACGTCGCCGATCGCGGCTGCGGAAGAAGTCTCGCTGGACATGGGCCTCAGCTCCCGAAGACGTCGCGTACGGCGTGACCGAGGACGGGGTACAGGGCCCCGACCATCAGCACGATCCAGATGCCCAGCACGGTCCAGAGCATCTGCTTCTGGAAGCGCGGGCCCTTGGCCCAGAAGTCCACGGCGATGATCCGGAGACCGTTCAGCGCGTGGAAGAGAATGGCGGCCACGAGGCCGTATTCGAGGAGCGCGACGATCGGCGTCTTGTACGTGGCCACGACGTCGTCGTAGGCCTCGGGGGAGACGCGGACAAGAGCGGTGTCCAGGACATGTACGAACAGGAAGAAGAAAATGAGGACACCGGTGACTCGATGAGCCACCCAGGACCACATGCCTTCCCGGCCGCGGTACAGCGTTCCAGCCGGCACGGAAGAACCCTCCGGGAGCGGGGATTGGGGTCGGCCGGCTTGACTGTCGGTCTGACCCGGCCGGGTACGGTCCACCGGCCCCGGCCATCGTAGCGACGCTTTGTCGGTTCGTTCACGCCGGGGCCTCTGGTGTGATCAAAGTGGCAATCAAACAGGCACGTACGGGCTAGAGCGGCCCTTGCCGGGCACGGTCCCCGGGGACCCTCCCCGGCCGGGCGCCTCCCGCGTCACCAGCCCTCGGTCACCAGCTCGACCAGCCGGCTCCGGGCGAGACGCCGCAGCTCGTCGGCGGTCACGGCCCGCTCCTCGTCCACCTCGTGCGTCAGCCGCACCCGGATCCCGGCCAGGACCTGGTCCACGTGCTGCGAGGGCGGCCACGCATCCAGGCAGATCACGAAGGAATGGCCGAATCTGCTCTCGTACGCCGCGTGCGCGGCCCGCAGCGCCAGGTGTGCGGCGCGCGGCGCGTCGTGGTGCAGGCAGGGGGCGGGCTCGGCGGCGAGCGCCTCCGCGATGTCGCGGGGCGCCAGGTCGTACCCCGCCTCATCGGAGGCGGCCAGCAGGGACGCCAGGTCGGGGAAGGGGCGGTGGGCGGCCATCCGGTGGGCCCAGCGGCGGCTGCCGCAGCACTCCAGGAGCGCGGCCTCGGCCGTGAGGAAGGGGGCCTCGTTGAACCGGGTGAGCCCGGCCGCCAGGCCGTGGGGTACGCCGAAGCCACCGCTGACCTGCGGTGGGCGGCGGTGCTGCACGGGTATGGCGGAGGGCCCGGCCGGGGGCGTGGACTGCTTGGGCAGGCCGGCGGGGGACTCGCTGGACCTGGACAGCGTGAACTCCTCGAATCAACGACATCTGTGACCCTGAAAGAGGGGCAGAAGGGCAGAAAGGTTGCCCGACGGGGGCGTACGCGGGGTGGAAGTGGGCGCGAGTGGGACGTTCGCGGGGTGGAAGTGAAGGGAGAGGCGAATGTGCCGCAACGCTAGCGAGACCGGTCGGCGGCCGTCCGGGGAAACGGCCGAAAATCACCCGAACGGGAGAGTTTCGGAACGTTTGACGGCCGCCTGACCTGCGAGACCCGGGGTTCTGTACGCTCCGCGCTCGTCCTCGGTGGGCGGATCGTCAGCAAAAATGTCAACCTTTCAGCCTATTCACTCACCCCTGCCCCCCACCTGTCACCTGGCCCCTATTCCGGAGGAATCTGAACGATGTCGCCCACGCGTGGTGCCCTCGTCACCGGCGCGGCCGTCACGGCCGCGGCCGCCGTCGTCCTCACCGTCGTCGTCTGGCCGGAAGGCTCCGGCAGCCATCCCTCCCGCGACGCGGCGTCCCCGTCCGGGACATCCGCCACGGCGGCTGCCCCGTCGCCCTCCCGCAGCTACCCGCTCTCCAGCACGCCGAGCGTTATCCCGGCGGTCCGCGAGCACACCGCCGAGCGCGGTCCTGGCTGGCAGCCGGGCAAGGACAGCTCGATCGTCATAGCCAAGGGCAGCCAGGTGCTCGCCGACGAGGCCCAGCTGCTCGCCAAGGAGCTGAAGCTCCCTTACCGGGGGCCGCGGGCGCCCCGCGAGGGGGACGTCGAGCTGGCGCTCGGCGCGAAGGGCAAGGGGCCGGCCGAGTCGTACACCCTCACCGTCCGCGACCGTAAGGTGAAGATCACCGGCCCCGACGAGTCGGGCGTGTTCTACGGCACCCGCACCCTCAAGCAGTCCCTCAAGGCCGACAGGACCGTGCCCGAGGGCGTCGTCAACGACCGGCCCGACCGGCCGCAGCGCGGGCTCAACCTCGACATCGCGCGCAAGCACTACAGCGCGGAGTGGATCGAGGACCGCGTACGCGAGATGGGCGACCTCAAGCTCAACCAGCTCGGCCTGCACTTCTCCGACGACCAGGGCTTCCGGATCGAGTCCGAGACCCACCCCGAGGTCGTCTCGGACGAGGCCCTCACCCAGGACGAGGTCCGCCGCATCGTCGGCCTCGCCAACAGCCTGCACATCGAGGTCGTCCCCGAGATCGACTCGCCCGGACACCTCGGCGCGGTGCTGCGCGCCCACCCCGACCTCCAGCTCCGCAACACCCAGGGCCGGGAGTCGCGGGGGTCCATCGACATCTCCAAGCCGGGCGCGGCGAAGCTGATCGACGAGCTGCTGGACGAGTACACCGAGCTGTTCCCCGGGAAGTACTGGCACCTGGGCGCCGACGAGTACCAGGCGCTGATGGTCCGCGACCCGGCCGCCTCCTACCCGCAGCTCCAGCGGGCCGCCGAGCTGAAGCACGGCTCGGGCGCCACCATCGAGGACCTCGCCACGGGCTGGCTGAACGACCGGGCGGCGGTGGTCGAGCCCAAGGGCCGCACCGCCAAGGCGTGGAACGACGGCCTTTTCCGCGACTCGGAGGTCAAGGCCGACAAGAACATCGAGATCGAGTACTGGACCGGCAAGGAGATCGGCGCCCGGCCCCCGCAGGAGTACCTCGCCGAGGGCTACAAGCTGCTCAACCTCAACGACGAGTTCCTGTACTACGTGCTCGGCGAGCCGAACGAGTTCGTCTACCCGACCGGCAAGCGGATCTACGAGCAGTGGACCCCGATGGTGCTGCGCGGCACCGAGCCGGTGGCGGAGCGCTGGTCGCCGCAGATCCTCGGCGGCCGGTTCGCGGTCTGGGGCGACCTGCCGAACGCGCAGACCACGCAGCAGGTCGCGGACGGCATCAGGATGCCGCTCGTCGCGACCTCGCAGAAGTTGTGGGACCCGCGGAAGCCCGAGCTGACCTGGGCACAGTTCCAGGAGCTGGCAGCCCGGACGGGCAGCGCGGGCTGACGGCACCCCGGGGCGGCCTGCGGACCGTAGGCCTTGGATCGCCTTTGGACAGCGGGGGCGTCCACGGGCTACGGTCCGCCGACCGCGCACTCCTGGGGAGGGACGTGAGAGGTCGCCGACCGCGATCACGCCCCGGGGGAACGCCTCATGCCCTGCACCCGCTGCCGCATCAGAACGGCCGTCACCGACGACGGCCTCTGCACCTTCTGCTCGGGCACCCGGCCCCCGCCGCCCGACGACATGACGCCGCGGGCCACCCGCCCCGGCGGCTGGGGCGTCGGCGACTGGCCGCGCTCACCGGTCGGCCTGTCCTGGGCGGTAACCGCCCTGCTCGGTACGGTCATCGCCACCGACCTGGTCGCCATCGGCACCGGACTCCACCTGCGCTCCATGTGGCAGGGCCTCGCCGACGCCGGCGGGCAGCCGGGTCCAGTCGGCCGACCAGCTCCACGACGTCGTCACGGACTACCAACCGGCCGTCTTCCTGGCCACCGGGATCCTCTTCGTCCTCTGGTTCCACCGGGCCCGCCGCAACGCCGAGGTCTTCGACCTGAGCGTGCAGAAGATGGGCCCGGGCTGGGCCGTGGGCGGCTGGTTCGTCCCCGTCGCCAACCTCTGGTTCCCCTACCGGGTGGCCGAGGGGATCTGGACGGGCAGCGCCCCCATCGGCCCGGAGGGCGGCCGGGTGGCCGTCCCGCGGGCCCTGCTCAACTTCTGGTGGGCCCTGTGGGTCGCGTCGCTCCTGTCCGACCAGATCACCGCACAGGCGCTGGACGATGCGGAGAAGCCGGAGCAGTTCGCGCGGGGCCTCGGGCTGGTGGCCGTGGCCGACGCGGTGGAGATCGTCGCCGCGGTCCTGGCGATCCTGTTCGTCCGCGCCCTGACCCGGATGCAGGTGGAACGCGCCGCGCACGTCCCGGCTCCCGCCCCCGCGGTCCCGGGCGCTCACGGCTGACAGCCGCTAGAAGTGACGCTTTTCAGCCATTCGGCGCAGTACGCGGTAGACCGAGGGAGACGTCGATGAGTCTGCTGGAACTGATCGGACGCGCCGACGAGCGAGCGCTCGCCGCCAGTGCTGTGGCCTGCCTGGACCGCTGCCTGCCACTGCTGGCGGGACCGGACGGGCCCGAACCGCTGCGCCCGCTCTGGGCGAGCTGCGAGGACGGGCGGGAATGGGCCATCCGCCTCGCGGCCGTCCGTACGGCGATGGACGCCGAGGCCGTCAGCGACGGGCCGGCCGCACGGGTGCGCGCGATGCTGGGGGCCGCCCCCTCCGACTTCGACCCCGTACCGCTGCGGGAGTGGGCCGACGCCTGCTCGCTGGTCGCGCTGGAGATCCATGGCCGGTTCGACGCCCCGGACGGGGAGCCCCCGCGGGGCGCGGCCGACCTGCTGAAGGCGGCACGTGGCGGCGAGGCGGACGGCGTGGGGCCGCTGGTGGCGGGGGAGTTGGAGCGGCAGGTCCGGATCCTGGAGATCCTCGCGGAGACCGCCGGCACGGCGGGCAGCGGGGCCGGGGTGCGCAAGGCCCTGGATCTGTCCACGGAGGGGCGCCGGGTCCTTCGCGCGGTGATGTCGCGACGGGCCCGCGTCAGGGGCTGACGGCGAGAACCCGTGCATCGCAAGGACCTCGGAGAGCCGTTCTCACCGGGCAGGAAATAACTGCGGGATCGGACAATGCGGTCCTCGAATTCGGAGGCAGTGCGCCGCACTTGAACAGTTCCGGACGCTGTGCTTGGCTCCATGCTCAATGGGCGAGCAGGGGGATGTTCTTGCGCCGCTGTCGCCGGGGTGCTCGGGTAAGGCAGGAGGCAGAACATGGCGCGTTCCGTTCTCGTTACCGGGGGGAATCGCGGAATAGGGAGAGCGATAGCTCTTTCCTTTGCCGAGGCGGGGGACCGGGTCGCTGTCACCCATCGGGCGGGCACACCGCCGCGCGGGGTGTTGGGAGTTCGGTGCGACGTCAGGGACAGTGATCAGGTGGACCTCGCGTTCAAGCAGGTGGAAGAGGAGAACGGGCCCGTCGAGGTGCTCGTGGCCAATGCGGGCGTCACCCGGGACAGGCTGCTGGCCGTGATGCGTGACGAGGACTTCTCCTCGGTGTTCGACACCAATGTGGGGGGCGCGTTCCGGGTTTCGCGGCGCGCGCTGTATCCGATGATGCGTGCCCGGTGTGGACGTATCGTTCTGATCTCGTCCGTGGCTGGAATGCTGGGTTCCGCAGGGCAGACGAATTACGCGGCGTCGAAAGCGGCGATCATCGGGTTCGCCCGTTCACTGGCGCGTGAGGTCGCGTCGCGCAACATCACGGTGAATGTGATCGCGCCAGGAATCATCGACACCGATATGACAGCCGCGCTCCCTGAGCGACGGCAGAAGGAAATGCGGGGGGCTGTGCCGCTCGGGCGGAGCGGCACGGCCGACGAGGTGGCGCGGGTGGTGCGCTTCATCGCCGGCCCGGACGCCGGATACGTCACGGGCGCGGTCATCCCCGTGGACGGTGGTCTCGGCATGGGGCACTGAACGGGGCGAGACCCGTGCGTCAGCGTCCCGCGGGTTCCCCCCGGCCTCCGTCCGCAAGGCCGCGGACCGTGCGTTCGAGGCCCGCCCGCAGCGTCACGGTCGGCTTCCACCCCGTCACCCCGTGGAACGCCGAGGCGTCCACGGTGTAGCTGTGGAAGTCGGGTGGCGTGGCGTGGGCGGGCGGGTCGACGGTGATGACCGGAACGGCCGCCCGGCCGTTCCGCTCCGCCACGACCTCGGCGACCAGGGTGAACAGGTCGAGGAGGCTGGTGGGCTGCGCGGTCCCCACCACCCAGTGCCTCCCGGCCAGTGCGTCGGCGTGGTCCAGGGCGGTGACGAGCGCTCGGGCGGCATCGGTCACGTACAGCATGTCCCGTGCGATCGCCCCGTCCCGCCAGACCGTCAACGGCTCACCCGCCAGGGCTCTGCGGGCCATCGCGGTCACGACACCCCGGTCGACCGCGGTCGGGACCGGGCAGTCCCCGAACACGGTGGGCAGCCGCACCGAGACGGCCCTGAGGACGCCCTCGGCCGTGGCCGCCAGCAGCGCCTGCTCCGCCAGGAGCTTGTGCCGGTCGTACACGCTGGCCGGACGGTCCGGTTCACTGCCGTCGATGCGGTCGGCCGACGTCAGCCCCACCTGACTCGTGGAGCCGATGAACAGGCAGGTCAGGGGGCGTCCGCCGGGCCGCTCGCGCGCCACGTCGATCAGGTCGTGCACCATGCCCACGTTGACCCTCTCGCTCATGGGGTCGTTTCCCGTGCGCCAGGCGTGGCTGTCCGTGCGGTGACAGATCAGATGCACCACCGCGTCGGCGCCCGCGAGGGCGCTGCGCAGGTTGTCGGGGCGCGTCAGGTCGGCGGCCCTCGTCTCCACATCGGCGATGCCGGGCGGCACCGCGCCGGCACGCCGGGCCACGAGGCGAAGACGTACCGAGGTACGCGCGAGCATGGCCGCGACCGCGGAGCCGAGGAACCCTGAGGCTCCCAGCACGGTGATCAATGGCGTACGCCCTGGGGCCGCGCTCATCGACGGTCCGTCCGGTGCCGTGCTCATCGGACCACCCCGGATGGCAGGCCGGGGACCGCGGAGCACAGCTTCGCCTCCAGTTCCAGGCAGGTGGCGTAGTCCGGCAGCAGCCCCGACTCCTGGGCCTGTGCCAGGGTGGGAGCCGAGCGGTCACGAGGGGAGAGCACAGGGGGTGGGCTCTGCGTGACCGGCAGCTTCAGCACCGGGTCGAACACCGAGACGGCCTTCTCGTCCTCGGGCGAGTAACCGCCCGAGAGCAGGTACGACATCACGGTGTCGTCCTCCAGGGCACTGAACGCATGTCCGACACCCAGAGGCAGGTAGACGGCGCGGAACTCCTGCGCGTCGAGCAGCACGGAGTCCCACTGCCCGAACGTGGGGGAGCCCACCCGTACGTCGACCACCATGTCGAGGACCCGGCCCTGAGCGCAGTAGACGTAGGTGGCCATGCCCGGAGGCGCGGCGGTGTAGTGGACGCCGCGCACCACACCGCGCCGCGAGCGGCTGTGCGCGGTCTGGACGGGTGGGAACGGAGGAAGACCCACCGCCTCGGTGTACGGGTCGCGTTGGAACGGGGCGACGAACAGGCCGCGTTCGTCCGGGAAGACGGTCGGGGTGAAGACGCGGGCTCCGAGGACGCCCATGGTTTTCCACTGCAAGGAGTGACCCTTTCGGTCGGTGCGGTCCTGCGGTCCTGTGGTCGGCGCGATCACGCCGTTGGGTCGGTCCGTGAGCGGGCTCGGGGCTCTCACCACAGGCTGTGCAGGCAGGCCAGCAGACTGCGTGCCTCGACGTTGACGTAGTAGCCCTGCCGCGTCAGTTCCCGTAACTGAGAAATCGTCAGCCACCGGTAGTCCTCGGGCACGTCGGTCGTGACGTCGGCGCCGACATCGATCACTCGGTGATGGGTGATCGCCCGGTGGAACCGGCCGCCCTCCTCCGAGTGCCGGGCGTCGTAGCGGACGCGGGCCGGGTCCTGGGTCTCCGCCAGGGCGTCGAAGGGGCCCGGCGGTTCGTCGATGTGGTGCCGGTGGACGGTCGGCGCCAACTCCAGCAGGTCGTGGAGCCCTGGCTCGGCGCGTGCCTGGACGAGCAGGTGCAGGGCTCCGTCGAGGACGCGTACCAGGAAGGTCGCCACCCCCTGCCCCCGGGGCGCGAGCAAGGGCTGCGACCAGCCCGGCACCTCCCGGCCGGTCGCCGCCACGTGTACGGCGATGATCCGGAAGGCCTTGCCGGCGTCGTCGCCCAGCTCTCCGTGCGTCCGCGTCCACCCGTCGATGTCGGCGAGCGGTACCAGCCGGGCGTGCGAGGCGCACCGGCTCTTGGCGTCGTTCAGCCAACTGCGCACCTCCTGTTCGGAGTGGCGTCCGGCGGAGGCGTCGCGGTAGGACCGGGCGAGCGCTCGGACGAACGGGTCTTCGCTGTCGAGGGGCGGGCGGAACAACGGCGCGCTGCCCAGCACCGACCGGGCGTCCATGTTGACCAGGTGGTCCGACCGGAGCAACCGCCGCAGCCCGTCCAGTTCCACCCAGTGGTAGTCCGGGTGCTCGGCCACGTCGGCCGTGGTCTCCACCAGCATGTTGCGGTTGCGCTTGCGCCAGAACCACGCCCCCTGCTCGGACTGGAGCGAGTCCACCAGCACCCGGCCCCGGCGGTGGCCGGCGAAGTGCTCCAGGTGGCGGGTCGCCGCGCCGCGGTGCACCCGCGTGTAGTTGCTGCGGGTGGCCTGCACCGTCGGCGACAGCTGCACCGAGCCGACGTTCCCGGGCTCGGCCTTCGCCTGCATCAGAGCGTGTGGCACGCCGCCGAGCCGCTTGACCAGGATGCCCAGCATCCCGATCTCGGGCTGGGAGATGACCGGTTGGTCCCGAACGGACCCGTCGGCGTCGTACCGGCGCATCCCGGTGACCGAGAAGAACCGGCCACTGGTGTGGACCAGGTCGCCGCAGTCCGGTGCGAAGTGCCACTGGGCGAGGTCGGCGAAGGGGGCGGGCGTGACCGTCAGCGGAGCCGTGCGCCGACGTTCCTCCCACCACCGGGAGAAGGAGTCGTTCACGGAGGTGCGCGGCGGGCGGTCACAGAACTCCTGCACAGCGGCTGCCTCCTCTGGGCCGGTGGACGGGAAGCGTCGGGGTGCGGCCGGGTCACAGCTGGGCCAGCACCTCTCGCAGGGCCTCTATGACGCGGTCCTGGTCGGCCCGGCGCAGCGACGGGTACATCGGCAGGGAGAAGATCTCCCCCGCCAGTTCTTCGGTCACCGGCAGGTCGCCCTGCCGGTAGCCGAGGTGGGCGAAGCCGCGCATCGTGTGCACCGGCCAGGGATAGCTGACGTTCAGAGAGATGCCGCGGCGCTCCAGTTCGCGCAGGATGGCCTCACGCTGCGCATGGCGCACCACGTACAGGTAGTACACGTGGTCGTTGCCGGGTGCCGTCGTCGGCAGTACCAGGCCCGTGTCGGCAAGGGCCTGCGCGTAGCGGTCGGCCACGGCGCGCCGCCCCGCGATGTAGGAGTCCAGCCGGGTCAGCTTGCGCCGCAGGATCTCCGCCTGCACCTCGTCCAGTCGGCTGTTGTGACCCGGTGTCGCCTCGACGTAGTAGCGGTTCTCCATGCCGTAGTACCGCAGCCTGCGCAGGGTCTCGGCTGTCTCGCCCCGGCCCGTGAGGACGGCACCGCCGTCGCCGTAGGCGCCCAGCACCTTCGTCGGGTAGAAGGAGAAGGCCGCGGCGGCGCCGGTGGTCCCGGCGATCCTGCCGTGGTGGCGCGCCCCGTGGGCCTGCGCACAGTCCTCGACGAGCGCCAGGCCATGGGACCGTGCGCACTCCTCCAGCGGGGCCAGGTCGACGCACTGGCCGTAGAGGTGGACGGGCAGCAGGGCGCGGGTCCGTTCGGTGACGGCCTTGGGCACCTGGCCCACGTCCATCAGGTACGTGTCCGGGTCGACGTCGACGAACACGGGTACGGCTCCGACCGCGTCGATGGCGACGACGGTCGGAGCCGCGGTGTTGGAGACGGTGATGACCTCGTCCCCCGGCCGCACGCCCACCGCGCGCAGGGCGAGGACGAGCGCGTTGGTCCCGTTGTCCACGGTGACGCAGTGTCCGCCGCCGTGGTAGGCGGCGAACTCGTCCTCGAAGCCCCGCACGCTTTCGCCCAGAATCAGCCGACCGGAACGGAACACGCTCTCCACGGCGTCGAGGATGTCGTCGCGTTCCGCGTGGAACTCGTTCAGGTAGTCCCAGACAGCGAGGGTCATGGCCGAGAAGCTCCGTTCTCCTGGTGGTGTTCGGAAGGACCCGGGGTGAGCTGTACGGCGGACTCGGCCTGCCGAACGGCCTCGGCGGACTCGTCCAGCACGGAGATGATCCACGCGGCGAGTTCCTGGCCCCGGTCGGCCGCGGCTTGTTCCCAACGGTTCCGGCGCTCGGCGGTGACGTCCACCCGGACGTTGGAGGGCAGCTTCTCGGACGGCGGGCGCAGCCCGGCCTTGATGCGTCGGCGTAGCTCGTTCCGCGACCAACCGAACCGTTCGGCCTGGCTGAGCCAGTTGTCCTGCATCTCGCCGTTGAGGCCCGCCACCTCGGCGTGGTGCTGGAAGCTCAGCCGGTCCCGTCTGCGATCCACGCTGAACTGGCCGGCGACCCACGCGTAGTTCCGGAGCGTCTGGTAACTGAGCGAGGTTTCGGCGATGGCGTGTTTGTAGCGATCCGGGTAGTGCTGCTGGCCGTAGATCAGCCAATCGCCGAACCACCATCCGGACGAGTCGTTGATGACGTAGATGTGCTGGCCGAGATCGCGCCACTGATCCATCGGCATATGGGGTGGGAGGGTGAGGGAGGTGCGACCGGTGCGTGCGGCTCCCGGGCGTCCCGGCGAAAAGTTACCGGAATTCCGGCCCCCTCTTTCGGGGGTTCCTCTCTCGCTGATCCGTACGCGTCCGTTTGGAGTATTGGGTAAGATGCGCTCCATATTTGGCGAAACCCCCGGTTCGCGATGATCTTGGTAAAGGCTCTTGATCCGGACGATCCGCAGTCTGCCTCACTCGTTCGAGCGACGTCTAGCGTCTGTTAACGGGGGGAATTCTCCGACGGGCTGCGGGGGGCGGGGTCCGCGGAGTTTTCGGCGAGGTCGACGCGGTCACGGTGGTGCGATTCGCGGGCCGACGCCTTATTGATCTTGGGGGCCGTGAGGGCGACAGCCCGCTGCGGGCTGCGCTCTACCTTCTACCTTGCGCTTGTCTGTTCGGGCACGGGAGGCGGTGCAATCTCCACCGGTCGCGTCCTGTCCCGCCGGCGGGACAGGACGCCCCGTGTCCGCCGACGGCGTACCCCGGTTCCGTCGTCCATGCCGGAAGCGGCGCCCCATTGGCAGGCGGCGCGTCACGCGCCGCCTGAACGAATTGCTTGACGGCCGTGGGAAGAAAGGAATAGGAGATACCTATGAAAACTTCCGAAGAAGAGGATAATCGTCTCGCGTTTGTCGCCCGGACCGTCGAAGAGGTGTCGGGTGTTCCCGCCTCCGAGGTGTCGCCGGAGAAACTCTTGGTGGATGAGTTGGAAATCGACTCCCTCTCCCTGGTGGAAATTACCTTCACACTCCAGAAGGTGGCGGGCTTGGAGATCCCCGAGGAGGAGATGGCCGGCGTGCGCAGTGTCGCGGACCTCGTCGACCTCTTGCCGCGAAACCAATCGTTCTAGCTGATTTGTCCGGTTCGTGGTGCGGGTTGGCCGTGTTCGGCCCGCCTTCGCGCCATCCGACGTGAGGTCAACACGTGCGTTACCACGAAATGTCGCCGCAGGAATTGCTGGTGGCCGGGAACCACGCTCCGGAGATCAACGACGTCCCCTGGCTGGTGCGATGGGACGAGGTGCGTGACCCCGAGGCGACCGTGGCCCGGCTGCTCCCCGAGACCGTCGAGTTCCACACGTCGGGGACCACCGGGCCCGAGGAGGCCTGGGTCCGCACCGCGGAACAACTCTGGGACGAGGCCGGTCTGCTGGCCGGGCTCATCGCCCCCCGGAGGCCCGACGCGGTGCTGGCCTGCGCACCCGCCCGCCATCTCTTCGGCGCGCTCGCCACCGTGCTGCTCCCGGCCCGGCTGCGCGTGCCCGCGTGGTACCGACCGCAGTACTACGGCGCCATGCCTCAGGCCGGCCGGCGCCGGTGGGCGGTAGTGGGCGTCCCGTGGACCTTCTCGGTGCTGCTCCGGCACAGCGAGTGGGTCCGTGCGGCCGAGCAGGTGACCGTCCTCCACAGCACCGCGATGCTGCCGACCGCCGCCGCCCGGCTCGTACAGACGGAGGGCGCCGACCAAATCTCCATCACCGAGGTGTTCGGCTCCACGGAGACCGGCGGAGTCGCCAGTCGGGTCTGGGGTCCCGATGACCCCTTGTGGGAGCTCCTGCCCGACGTCCGGCCCGCTTGGGGGGAACCCGACGCGACGGGCGAGGTGTTGCTGGCTGTCAGCAGCCCCCGGCTCGCCCACAGGCCTGGTCTGCCGCACCCGGCCAGCCACCGCACGGACGACTACATCCGGGCCGGGGCGGACCACCGCTTCCGCTTCTCCGGCCGCCGCGGCCGGCTGGTCAAGGTCAACGGACGCCGGGTCAACCTCGACGAGCTGGAGAGGCTGTTGCGTGACGTCGTCCACTGCGCCGACCTGGCCTGCCTTCCCGTGACGGATCCGGTCAGCGGCGAGAATCTCGATCTGCTCGTCGTCCCCGCACCCGGTGAAGAGCTCGTCGGCGGCGACGTACGCGCCGTCCTCGCTACGGCAGGGCTCGTCGTGCGCCCCCGGCGGGTGCACGTCGTCGACCGGATCGACCGGTCCGACACGGGAAAGCTGCGCCGCGTACAACCCCCTCTCCCTACCCGAGCAGGAGCACGAAGTGATCGTTGACGCAGTGGAACCCCCCAAGGTCGGTCTCGCCGACCTCCTCTCCCATGCCCGGCCGGGCGCCCGGCTCGACGTGTGCGACGCCGCGGACGCCGAACGCATGCGGGCGGGAGTCACGGCCCTGGACGAGCTGCTCGCCTCCGACGGGCAGCTGTACGGCGTCACCCAGGGTTTCGGCCCGCTCGTCGTCTACCCGGCCGCGGGAGCCGGCGCAGACCAGGGCAGCGGGCTGATCGCCCACCTGGCCAGCGCGCAGGGACGGCCGCTCGCCCCCGAGGTCAGCCGACTGGTGGTGTGGCTGCGGCTGAACAGCATCCGCAAGGGCCACTCGGCCGTCGCCCCCGAATTCTGGGACCGCCTGGCCGACCTCTGGAACCGCGGGTTCACACCGGTCATCCCGCGCGATGGCACCGTCAGTGCCAGCGGAGACCTCCAGCCGCTGGCCCACGCGGCACTCGCCCTCTCCGGCGAGGGAGAGGCCTGGCACGTCGACGACGAGGGCCGGTGGTCGACACGGCCCGCCGCCGAAGCTCTCACGGCCCTCGGGGCCGAGCCCGTCGCCTGGCGGGCCCGCGAATCCCTGGCCTTCGTCAACGGCACCAGCGTCAGCCTGGCCGCGACCATGTTCAACCACCGTGAGCTGCTGCGTCTTTGCCGCGCTGTGGCGCTCCTGACCTCCAGAGCGGTCACGCTGCTGGGCGCCAGCCCACAGGCCTACCACCCGGCGGTCGGTCACATCCGGGGCCAGAGTGGCCAGATCCTCGCCGCCCAGTGGATACGCGACGGCCTGCCGCCGGGGATGCGGCGCGCCCCGCACCGCCCGCTCCAGGAGCCCTACAGCCTTCGGTGCGCGCCGCAGGTCCTCGGGGCCGTCCTGGACCAGCTCGCGTCGATCGAGCAGATCCTCGTGCGCGAGGCGACCGGTTGCACCGACAACCCGCTCTACTTCGAAGGCGAGTTCCTGCACGCGGGCAACTTCCACGCCATGCCGGTGGGTCTGGCGTCCGATCAGATAGGTCTGTGCCTTCAGCAGGTCGCCTTCCTCGCCGAACGGCAGCTCGCGCTGCTGTGCACCCCGGCGACCAGTGGCGACATGCCTCCCATGCTCACCCCGAACCCCGGCAGCAACAGCGGACTGGCCGGTGTCCAGCTGAGCGCCACCTCGTTCGTCTCCCGCATCCGCCAGCTGGTCTACCCCTCCGGGCTCACCGCGCTGCCCACCAACGGCTGGAACCAGGACCACGTGCCGATGGCGCTCAACGGCGCCAACTCCGTCGCCGAGGCCATCGAGTTGGCCTGGCTGGTCATCGGTTCGCTGGGCCTGGGCGTGACGCAGTTCGCGGCGCTCGGTGGGCGGGCGGCGGACGCCACCGGCGTGTGGGCCGAACTCGTTGACGTATCACCGCCTTTGGACAAGGACCGCCCGCTGGCCGCCGAAGTGCGGGCGGCCCGCGACCTCCTCGCCGGCACCGCAGCCGATCTCATCAGCCGGGAGGAGGTCGGGGATGACGGACACACACGCTGACCCGGTCACTCGGCCCTCGGGCGATCAGCCTGCCGGAGAGGAAAGAGGGAAGAGGAAGGCGCGGGAGAAGCGGAGCACCGCGGACCACAGCCGCCCTGCGGTGCTGCGCGCCGACGCCTGGCGCGACATGCTGCGCTACCTGCGCCCGCACCGGGGCGCGATACTCGTGGGCGGCGGCCTGACGCTGCTGGGTGGTCTGTCCGGGCTGGTCCAGCCGATCATGGCCAAGAGCGTCGTCGAGGGCCTGCAGAACGAGTCGTCGGTGACGCGTACCCTGCTGCTGCTGAGCGCGTTCGTGCTGATCTCCGCCGCGCTCGGCGCCCTCGGCACCTTCCTGCTCATGCGGGTCTCCGAGACGGTGGTGCTCAACTCCCGCCGCGAGGTCATCCGCAAGGTGCTGTGGCTGCGCGTCTCCGAGACCGACAAGTTCCCGCCGGGCGACCTGATGTCCCGTGCCACCGCCGACACCACGCTGATGCGTAGCGCCGTCACCACCACCATCGTGGAGACGGTCAACGGCGCGGTGATGCTCACCACCATCGTCGTCCTCATGGGCTTCATGGACGTGGTGCTGCTCCTGACCACGCTCGGCGTGCTGCTGCTCGGCGGCGTCGTCATCGGAGTCGGCCTCCCGCAGCTGGAGAACGCCTCCCGCCGGGTCCAGGAGGGCGTGGCCGAACTGAGTACCGCCCTGGAACGCGTACTGGGCACCTTCCGCACGATCAAGGCGTCCGGCGCCGAACACCGGGAGGCCGAGATCGCGGAGCGAGGCGCCCGGCGTGCCTGGCAGAGCAGCCTGAAAGTGGCCCGGCTGGAGTCGTTCATCGGCGCCTTCATCACCGTCATGATCCAGATATCCTTCCTGGCCGTGCTCGGTGTCGGAGGCGCGCGCGTGGCCTCGGGCGCGATGAGCCTGGGCAGCCTCATCGCCTTCCTGCTCTACCTCTTCTACCTCGTCCCACCGCTCGGCGCGCTCGTCACCGCGATGATGAGGTTCAACGTGGTCGCCGCCGCGCTCGGCCGGGTGCACGAGATGCTGCGCCTGAAGACCGAGCCGGAGAGTCCTCCCGCCCCACCGGCCGCGGACCGGACGGCGGAGCCCGCTTCGGTGGCCTTCCGCGATGTGGTGTTCCGCTACCCGGGGAACGACACCGTCGTCCACCACGACATCAGCTTCGACATCCCCCGCGGTGGCATGACGGCCTTCGTCGGCCCCTCGGGCGCCGGCAAGTCCACCGTCTTCGCCCTGATCGAGCGCTTCTACGAGGCGGAGCGCGGCCAGGTGCTGCTGGACGGCAAGGACGTCACCGAGTGGCCCCTCGGTGACCTGCGCGCCTCCATCGGCTACGTGGAGCAGGACGCACCCGTCCTGGCGGGCACCCTGCGGGACAACCTGTGCATCGGAGTTCCCGACGCGGACGACGCGGCCATCCTGGAGGCGGTCGGGCAGGCCCGGCTCGAAGAGGTCGTCGCCCGGCTGCCCCAGGGACTCGACACCGAAGTGGGCCACCGCGGGAACAAGCTCTCGGGCGGGGAGCGGCAGCGGGTCGCCGTGGCCCGGGCACTGCTGCGCAAACCCCGCCTGCTGCTGCTCGACGAGGTGACCTCCCAGCTCGACGCCCGCAACGAGAACGCGTTGCGTGAGGTCATCGCCGAGGTGAGCGGCAGGACGACCGTGGTCGTCGTCGCCCATCGGCTGTCGACGGTCTCCATGGCCGACCGGATCGTGGTCATGGACGCCGGCCGCATCCGGGCGATCGGCTCCCACGAGCAGCTCCTGAGTGAGGACGCCCTGTACCGCGAACTGGCAGCCACCCAACTTCTGTTGCCGACCACCGGCCTCGACCCGTCCGCGGTGCGCCCCGCGGGGGGCGTGGGGAGGACAGTATGAACACCGAGGCCCCCGCTTCCGCCGGTCCGGACGCGATGCTCGTGCCGTTCGGGGACGACGAGCCGGTCCGTCTGGAATTCCTCGCCGACAGCGTCGCCCGGCTGGCCGAGGAGGCGGGGGAGATGCCCGCCCTCACCGTGCTGGACCGGCGGAAAGTGCCCGGCAGGCCGGGACGGCCGGAGACGGTCACCACCCTCAGCTACCGCGAACTGCACGCACGCGCCCGGGCGGTGGCCGCCGAGCTGCACCGGATCTGTCCGCCGGGCGAGCGCGCCGCGGTGCTGTGCCGGCACGACGAGCACTACGTCGTGGCGTTTCTGGCGTGCCTGTACGCGGGCGTGGTGGCCGTACCCCTGTACGCCCCCGAACTGTTCCGCAGCGAGACCCGGCTGCGGTCCGTCGTCCAGGACAGCACGCCCGTGTGCGCGCTCACCACCTCGCACACCGAAGCCGACGTACGGTCCGCCCTGGCCGAGGCCGGCTGGAAGGGCGATCACGTCCTGCTGGTGGACACGGCGTCCACCGATGCGGACACCCGCTTGGACGTTCCGGCCGCTCGGCCCGACGGCGTCTGCTACCTCCAGTACACCTCCGGCTCCACGGGCACTCCCTCCGGCGTCCAGGTCACCCATGCCAACCTCGCGGCGGCCGCCTACCAGATGCGGGTACGGTTCATGCCCGCGCGCACGGCGGTCTCCTGGGTTCCGTTCTTCCACGACATGGGGCTGATCTGCGGCATCGCCGCCCCGTTGAGCGCAGGACTGCACATGGTGCACCTCAGTCCCATGAGCTTTCTGCACAGCCCCTACCGCTGGCTGCGCGCCGTCTCCGACCACCGCGCGGACTGGACGGTGACGCCCAACTTCGGCATGGCGCACTGCGTGGACCGGATCAGCGCCGAGGAGGCCGCCGGCCTCGACCTCAGCTCCCTTCGGGCCATGGCGATCGGAGGTGAACCGGTGCACGCCCGATCGGTCGAAGCCTTCGTCGACGCCTTCGGGAAGGCCGGCTTCGACGCAACGGCGCCCGTGCCGTGCTACGGGCTGGCGGAGGCGACGCTGTCGGTGGCCATGACGCCCAACGGAGACGGTGCGATCGGCCACCACTTCGACCGGGCCGCGCTCGCCGGGGGCGAGGTCCTCCCCAGCGCTCCAGGTCCGGACACGACGACTCTGGTGAGCAGCGGTACGCCGGTCGCCGGGGTCACGGTGCGGATCGTCGACCCGGACACCGGGCAGGACGTCACCGGCCGCGTGGGGGAGATACTCGTCTCCGGGCCGAACCTCACCGGCGGCTACTGGAACCGGCCCGAGAGCACCGCCCGGACCTTCGCGGACGGCTGGCTGCACACCCGGGACTGGGGCTTCTTCCACGCGGGAATGCTCTTCGTCGTGGGCCGCATCGACGACGTGATCATCGTGCGGGGCCGCAACCACTTCCCGGAGGACATCGAGCACACCGTGGAGGGAGCGGCTCCGTTGGCCGCCACGGCGATCGCGGTGGAGGGCGCCGAGGAGCAGCGGCTGGTCGTGCTGGGCGAGACCGAAGCCTCGATGCTGAACATGCCGGAGGCCGACCTGTCCGCGCTGACGGATCGGGTGAGGCAGGCGGTGAGCCGGCATCACGGCCTCGCCGTCAGCGACCTGGTCCTGGTTCGCAGGGGGGTGCTGCCGCGCACCACCAGCGGAAAGATCCAGCGCCGGGCGGCCCGGGAGCGGTACGTGGCCGGGGATCTGGGCGGGTGAGCCGCCTCCCCCTCGCCGGTCCGGCACCGCGGTGCCGGACCGGACCCGCTCCGGGGGCCGCTACCGGGTACGCCGCCAGAACACCCCGACGCCGTCGATCTCCTCGATCGGATCGGTGATGCCGTGCTCCCTGCGGTACTGGTACACGGCTACGCGGCAGGGGGGAAGGGCCCTGTAGTCGTCCACGATGACGTAGCCACCCACCGCCACCTTGGGAAAGAGGTGGACGAGGGCGTCCATGGTGGACTCGTAGAGGTCGCCGTCGAGCCGGAGTACCGCGATCCGCTCCACCGGGGCGGTGGGCAGGGTGTCGCGGAAGTAGCCCTTGAGGAACCGCACCTGGTCGTCCAGCAGGCCGTAGCGGCGGAAGTTCTCCTGGACGGTCTCCATCGGCACGCCGAACACGTCGTTGAACCGGTACAGCGGGGCGAGCTCGTCCCCCGGGTACTTCTCCGGGTCTCCCTGCGGGATGCCCTCGAAGGAGTCGGCGACCCACACCGTGCGGTCCGTGACACCGAATGCCCTGAGCACGGCCCGCATGAAGATCGTCGCCCCTCCGCGCCAGACCCCCGTCTCCACGAGATCGCCCGGCACACCGTCCAGCAGAACCCGCTCGACGCAGTCGTGCACGTTGTCCAGCCGCTTGCGGCCGATCATCGTGTGCGCCACCAGCGGGATGTCCCGGCCGCCCGCCCGCAGATCGGCGTCGTACCCGATCTGCGGCAGGCCGGCGTCGAAGTCCCGGTCCTGGACCCACCCGTGGGCGGCGTCCTGGTAGATGGTGTTGGAGACGACTCTCTTCATGAGGTCCAAATAGAGATCCTGAGTTTTCTCAGCCATGTCGGAAACCTTTAGTCGAACGACGATGGATGCCCGAAAAGGTAGAACTTGGCATTGATCTGCCCCCTGCGGGCGGTGCGGATGTCCCGCCGGCGGGACAGGCGAGCAAAAGAATTGCCAGGTAATTGGTGGTAGTCAAGAAGAGGTTTCCTTCCGGTTGACCGACTCCATTCGATGCGCCACGATGGCGGCTGCCACAAAGTGCTCCGAGAATGGGGAGGCCCGGTCATCGACGCGGAAGAAGCTGGTACGGAGCTGCGATCCGGACGTATGGTTCGGATCACGCATTCCACCGAGGCGGACTATGAACTGTTCGTGGAATGGCTGAGTCCGGGAGGCCGGGTGGCGGCGCTCACCGGGGACGCGGGCGAGCGCGTCACGATCGCGGCCCTCAGACGTGAGGTCGAGGTCCACGGGTCGCGCTACTGCACCATCCGGACGCTGGCCGGCCGGCCGGTCGGGATGGTCAAGTTCTTCCGCGTCGGTCCGGACGCCTTCGAGATCAGCGGGGCCGTCGGGGAGGACGGCCTGTGGACCCGAGGCTTCGGTGCGGAGGGTTTCGGACTGCTGATCGAGCACCTCTTCGCCGACCTGAACGCCCATCGGCTTCAGTTCCGGGTCGGCTCGCACAACAGGAGCATGCTGGAAATGGTGATCCGGTTGCGTTTCTTCATGCTCGAGGGAATTCTGCGCGACCGGCAGGTCGTGAACGGTGAGCACCATGATCTCCTGGTGTGGTCCATGCTGCGGCACGAGTACGAGGCGCTCTTCGTGCGCGGTGAATGGAAGAGCAGCCGCTCCACTGTCCAGGCAGAGCCGGAAGAAAACTCCGACCGGCGGCTCGTGAGGGAAACCCTGACGAACTACCTGCGGTCAGGGGTCTCCACATCGCTTACCGCCTACCAATCCGAAACAGTCGGATAACTTCGCTTTCCCCAAGAGCTGCCCCCAGCGTGCCTATGGAGGTTCCCGTGGCCGTGGACTGGTCGATATACGCATTGGCCGACCCCGTCTTCTTCGAGTCCCCGGAGAAGGCAGCGGACCAGACGCCCCTGGTGCCCTCGGCGTTCGCCTCCCCCGTCCCCGGCTGGCGCAGGGACAGCAGGCGCTTCTGGGAGGTGTACACGCCTCACGGCGTGGACGCGCCGCCCCTGCCCGAGCAGGGCTGGAAGATCCACATCTCGGCCACCACGGCGAACGCCGCCCAGGTGCTGGAGATCACCGCCGGCCACTGCCGATCGGCGGGCGTCGCCTTCAAGCACCTGAGCAGCGTGCAGCTGCTGGGCGCGATGAACTCCAAGTACGCACCGCGCGCGGCCGGCGGCAAGTTCCTCGCCCTGTATCCGCGCGACACCGAGGAGTTCCGCCGTACCGCGGAGGCGCTCGCCGAGGCCCTGGCGGGCCAGAGCGGCCCCTACGTGCTCACCGACTGCCGCTGGGGCGATGGCCCCGTGCACTTTCGCTACGGCGCGTTCCGCGAACACTGGTGCTGGACGGAGGACGGCGAGCTGGTGCCCGCCTTCCTGCAAGCCGACGGCACCCGGGTCCCCGACCTCCGACGCCCCGGATTCACCGTCCCCGAGTGGGTCGAACCACCGGCGTTCCTGCGGCCGCACATCGAGCGGCGCACCGCTCCCAGCGGGGCGTTCGACTACGACGTGGAACAGGCCCTGCACTTCTCCAACGCCGGGGGCGTGTACACGGCGGTGCGCCGGTCCGACGGCCGGCCGGTGGTGCTCAAGGAGGCCCGGCCATACGCCGGCGCGGCGCCCGACGGCACCGATGCCGTCGCCCGCCTCGACAACGAACGGCGTGTCCTCGACCGCCTCGCAGGTCTGCCGGGCGTGCCCGCGGTGCACGGCGAGGCCGTCCTCGGCGGTCACCGCATGCTGGCCGTCGAGCGCATGGACGGCGGCACACTGCAGCGCTGGGTGGCGCTGAACCACCCCATGCTGACCTGGCGCCCGGTCACCGAAGAGACGTTGCACGCCTACACCCGCCGCGCCGAGTCGGTGCACGCCGCCGTGACCAGGCTGCTGGCCCGGGTGCACGACCGCGGGGTGGTCTTCGGCGATCTGCATCCCGCCAACGTCCTGATCGAGGAGGACGGGCCGGACGCCGAACCCCGGGTCGCGTTCGTGGACTTCGAGATGGGCTTCCCCGCGGACCAGGACATCCGGCCTGTTCTGGGCCATCCGGGATTCACCGCCCGCGCCAAGACGGGGACCGCCGTGGACCTGCACGCACTGGCCGTGCTGCGTCTGTGGTTGTACCTGCCCAACACCGCGGTGCTGGGCATCTGCCAGGACAAGGCCGAGGACCTGATCGGCGAGGCCGCCCGGCTCTTCGGACCGCCACCGGACTTCGCCACCGAGCTGCGCGCCCGGCTGGGCGCCGAGCCCCTGCCACGCACCGGTACGGCCGCCCGGACCACCGCCCGGGCCGACGTCCGCATCGACCGCGCGCCGGTCGACTGGGCGGCTGCCAGGGCATCACTGGTGCGTGGCATCGCCGCCAGCGCGACCCCGGAGCGCGTGGACCGGCTCTTCCCGGGCGACCCGCGGCAGTTCAACGTGGAACCCGGCTCCTTCGCCCACGGAGCGGCCGGAGTCCTGTGGGCCATGTCGATGGCGGGCGGGGTCCGCGATCCCCGGCACGAGGAATGGCTGCTGCGCGCCGGACGGGCGCCGCACCTGCGGCCGGGGTTCTACGACGGCGCCCACGGCATCGCCTTCACCCTGCACCACCTGGGCCATGAGGAGGCCGCGGCCGAGCTGGTCGAGCGCTCACGGCCGGATCTCGCGGAGGTCACCGACGTCTCCCTGTACAGCGGGCTGGCCGGCATCGGCCTGAACCTGCTGCATTTCGCCCAAGGTGACTCCGGGCACCCCGCGCACCGCGAGGCCGGCGGACTCGCCGCACGCGTGCGGGACGCCGTGGGAAGCCCCGCGCCGCACGGGATCGACGTCGCACCAGGAGGTGCGGGGACCCGCGGAGGGCTGCTGCGTGGCTGGTCCGGCGCGGCCCTCTTCCTGCTCCGTTTCTACGAGGCCACCGGTGACAAGGACTACCTGAGGGCTGCCGTACGGGCGGTCCACCGCGACCTCGACCTGTGCGACGCGAGCACGGACGACGTCCTGCGCGTGAAAGGCGGAATTCGCGCTCTGACGTACCTGGAGGTCGGCTCGGCGGGTATCGGTCTCGTCGCCGACCTGCTGGACGCGCACCACGACGACGAACGGCTGTCCCGGGCGCTGCCCGCCCTCGCCCGAGCCGCCTGCACCCCGTACGTGATCGAGAGCCAGCTGTTCAACGGCCGCGCCGGACTCCTCGCGGCGGTGCACGGACTGCGGCGCCACCTGACCGGAGTGCCGGGCGACCACGTGCAGGAGCACCTGGCCAACCTGCACTGGAACGCCCTCGCGTTCGACGGTCATCTCGTCTTCCCCGGCACGGGAGGACTGAGGCTGTCCATGGACCTGGCCACCGGATCCGCCGGGGTCCTCAGCGCCCTCTCCTCGGTCCAGGCGGGTGGCCACCCTGTGCTTCCGTTCCTCGACTCCCGGGTCGCGCACCGGCGCGCGGCACCGGAAGAGGAGCGATCCCATGGCGGGAGAGGAGGAGGTGATTCGTGATGAACGTTCTGGACCTCCAGGAGATGGGGACGCCGGCGCCCGACGCCGAGCTGCTCATCAGCACCGTCAGCAACGGCTGCTGACCCCTTGAAAGCCGCACCATCCCCAGCCAGGGCCGAACGGTGGAGACCGCGGCCGACGTCCGGGGAGGCCGGTAGCCCCGGAGGTGTGGGGGAGTCCTTCCCGAAGGGCTCCCCCACCCGCCGTTCAGCGTTTGCGGTGGTGTTCGGTGAGTTCGACGAGGCGGGGGACGGCGTCGGCCGGGGAGGGCATCGCGTGCAGGTCCTCCCGCAGACGCCGCGCGCCGGCGGTGAACGACGGCTCGTCCAGCAGCCGCCGCACCCCCGCCGCGACCGCGTCACCCGACACCCCCTCCACCGGAAGATCGATCCCCGCCCCGTACGCGGCCACCCCGCGCGCGAGTATCGGCGCGTCGAGTTCCTCGGCGAGGAGCAGTTGGGGGGTGGCGTGGAGTGCGGTGGTCC
>NZ_LIXI01000005.1 GCF_001905595.1 Streptomyces sp. CB00316
CGTGAGCGCATCGGGCTGCTGCTGGATGCGGGGTCGTGCAAGGAGGTCGAGCAGTTGCGCCGGCACCGGGCGACCGTGTTCGGTCTGGAGGCGAAGAGGCCGTACACCGATGGTGTCATCACCGGCTGGGGCACGGTCGAGGGCCGGACGGTCTTCGTCTACGCGCATGATTTCCGGATCTTCGGCGGGGCGTTGGGCGAGGCCCACGCGACGAAGATCCATAAGATCATGGACATGGCCATCTCGGCCGGTGCTCCCCTGGTGTCGTTGAACGACGGTGCGGGAGCCCGTATCCAGGAGGGCGTCTCGGCGCTCGCCGGGTACGGCGGTATCTTCCAGCGCAACACGCGCGCCTCGGGTGTCATCCCGCAGATCAGTGTGATGCTCGGCCCGTGCGCGGGCGGCGCGGCCTACAGTCCGGCGCTCACCGACTTCGTCTTCATGGTCCGTGAGACCTCGCAGATGTTCATCACCGGACCGGACGTCGTGAAGGCGGTCACCGGTGAGGAGATCACCCAGAACGGCCTCGGTGGCGCGGACGTGCATGCCGAGACCTCCGGTGTCGCGCACTTCGCGTACGACGACGAGGAGACCTGCATCGCCGAGGTCCGCTACCTCATCGGGATGCTGCCCTCCAACAACCGCGAGAACCCGCCGACCGTCGAGAGCGACGACCCGGCCGACCGGCGTGGCGAGGTGCTGCTGGACCTGGTGCCGGCCGACGGCAACCGCCCCTACGACATGCACCAGGTGATCGAGGAGCTCGTCGACGACGGCGACTACCTGGAGATCCATGAGCGCTGGGCCCGTAACATCATCTGTGCGCTGGCCCGTCTGGACGGTCAGGTCGTCGGCATCGTCGCCAACCAGCCGCAGGCGCTGGCCGGGGTGCTGGACATCGAGGCGTCCGAGAAGGCCGCCCGGTTCGTCCAGATGTGCGACGCGTTCAACATCCCGATCATCACTCTTCTGGACGTCCCCGGCTTCCTGCCCGGCGTGGACCAGGAGCACGGTGGGATCATCCGGCACGGCGCCAAGCTGCTGTACGCCTACTGCAACGCCACCGTGCCCCGGATCTCGCTGATCCTGCGGAAGGCCTACGGAGGCGCGTACATCGTCATGGACAGCCAGTCCATCGGGGCCGACCTCACCTACGCCTGGCCCACCAACGAGATCGCGGTGATGGGCGCCGAGGGTGCCGCCAACGTCATCTTCCGCCGCCAGATCGCGGACGCCGAGGACCCCGAGGCCATGCGCGCCCGCATGGTCAAGGAGTACAAGGCCGAGCTGATGCACCCCTACTACGCGGCCGAGCGCGGTCTGGTCGACGACGTCATCGACCCCGCCGAGACCCGCGAGGTACTCATCGCCTCGCTCGCCATGCTCCGCACCAAGCACGCCGACCTGCCCTCCCGCAAGCACGGCAACCAGCCCACATGAGCACCGCGGCCGAGCAGGACGGATCCCTGGTGCGCGTGGTTCGCGGTCTTCCCACTCCCGAGGAACTGGCGGCGGTCGTCGTGGTGCTCACCGCGCTGCCCGTCCCGGACACGGCCGGGGCTGGCGTGCCCACGCGCGCTCCCTGGCGTCGCGCGGAGTCCCCGGCCTCGCCCCAGGTCTCCTGGCGGGCCGGGCGCTGAGCGGTGCTCAGCGTTCCTGAAACGGCGGGTCGGCAGGTCGCTCCGCGCTGCGATCCGCACAACCGGTTGGCGGTTGCAGGTATGTGCACCGCCACTTGAAGATCCGTACCACCTTGCGGACCGTGGCGGTCCGAGTGCAGGTTCCCCGCGGCCGCCCGGCCGCAGGTGAAGTCGTGGAGGAAAGCGCATGTTCCGTGGAATCGGACGGTTCTCGGTGAACCGCCCATGGTTGGTCATCGTTCTCTGGCTGGTGGCGACCGCAGCCCTGATCGCGCTGGCGCCCCAGCTGAAGCCGACCAACGATCAAGCGGAGTTCCTCCCGTCGGACTACGAGTCGGTACGCGCCGTGCAGGTCCAGCAGGACGCCTTCCCGCAGAGTCGTCAGCCGTCGGCCATCGGCGTGTTCCAACGGACCGACGGCGGCGAGCTGACCGACGCCGACAAGAAGGCGGTCGGCGAGGTCGCGGCCGGTCTGCAGGAGAAGAAGTTCGCGAAGATCACGGAAGTGGTCGCGGATCCGAGCTCGGTCTCACCGGACGGGAAGATCAGTCTCATCCACGTGTTCGCCTCCACGAAGACGGCCCACGACGAGACGCTGGTCGCGTCCATCGGGAAGCTGAGGACCGAGGCGTCCGAACTGCTGCCCGACAGCGGGCTGAAGCTGGGCTTCACCGGAGCCTCCCCCATGGTGCTGGACTCGCAGGAGGCGTCAGACAGTACCGACGCGATGGTCATGATGGCCACCCTGGTGCTCATCATCGTCCTGCTGCTGATCATCTTCCGCAGCCCCGTCATCGCCCTGATGCCGGTCCTCATCATCGCAGTCGTGTTCATGGTGACCATGGGGGTGATCGCGACCGCCAGCGAACTCGCAGGTCTGGAAGCACCCGCCTCCATCTCCGCCATTCTCATCGTGGTGCTCTTCGGTGTCGGCACCGACTACACCCTCTTCCTCCTGTTCCGCTACCGCGAGCACCTGAGGGAGGGGCAGCAGCCCAAGGAGGCGCTGGCGACCGCGGCGGGCCGGGTCGGCGAGACCATCGCCTCCGCCGCGGGCGTCGTCATCGCCGCGTTCCTCTCCCTGCTGCTGTCCTCGATGGGCATGCTCAGCAGCATGGGCCTGTCGCTGGCCCTCGCCGTCGCCGTCACCCTGGTCGCCGCCCTCACGCTCGTGCCTGCGGTCTTCTCCCTGCTGGGCATCAAGGCGTTCTGGCCGTCGAAGGCGTGGCGCACGAAGCCCGACAACCGGATCACGGGACGCGTCGGCGACTTCGCCGCCCGCAAGCCCGCGCTCATCGCCGCCGTGTCCGGTGGACTGCTGGTGGTCATGGCACTGGGCGTGCTCGGCTTCAAGGCGGAGTACGACACCGAGAGCTCGCTGCCGGGCGACCTGGAGTCCGTCCAGGCGATGGAACAGCTCCAGCAGGGCTTCTCCGCCGGGCAGTCCGACCCGACCTTCGTGTACGTGAAGTCCACCGACGGCTCGCCACTGGACCAGGACCGGCTCGCCGCCTTCGGCACCGAGCTGTCGGGCGTCGAGGGTGTCGACAAGGTGTCCCCGGCCCAGGTCAACCCGAAGGGCGACGTGGCCCAGTACAGCGTCGTGCTCAAATTCCGACCGACCGGTGACGAGGCCCTGAGCCTGGTCGGCGGCGAGCTGCGCGACACGGTGCACGAAGCGGCGCCTGAGGGCACCGAGCAGTACGTCGGCGGCAGCACGGCGGTGCTCGCGGACGTCCGGACCGCCGTCAACCGCGACTACAAGCTGGTGTTCCCGGTGGCCGCCGTGGCGATCATGCTGATCCTCGGTCTGATGCTCCGCAGCCTCATCGCCCCGCTGTACCTGATGATCTCGGTGGGCCTCGGCTTCGGCGGCACGCTCGGCGCCACGGTCTGGCTGTTCCAGGACGGTTCGGGCGGGCTGCTGTTCATGCTGCCCGTGATCGTCTACCTCTTCGTGGTGGCCATCGGCACGGACTACAACATCCTGATGGTCGCCCGGCTGCGCGAGGAGATCCAGAACGGGAGGAGGCCCGAGGAAGCCGTCCGACTGGCCGTCGTGCAGTCCGCCCCCACCATCGGCGCGGCCGCGGTCATCCTCGCCGGCACCTTCGGGGTCCTGATGCTGGCCGACAACGACATGCTGAAGCAGATGGGCTTCGCCGTGGCGTTCGGCATCATGCTGAGTGCCTTCGTGATGGCGATCCTCCTGGTGCCGGCGATCACCACGCTGGTGGGACGGTCCGCCTGGTGGCCGGGCAACCGCCACGACGCGCCGGCCGACGACGCCACCGGGCCGGCTCGCGCGGAGGAGGCCGACCCCCTCGTGACCACCCGCACCTCGTAGCCCCTGGCACACCGGCGCCGCCGCCCGCCCCGGCCCGGGGCGGGCGGCGGCGTCCTTTTTGCCCCGCGGAATACGTTCCGTGCAACTTCCTGAAAGGGTACGGATAAGCGTTCTTGGTCTCTGTAGAATTTTTCTTCATACGGCTTCCTCGGTCACCAGGAATTCCACCGTGGTGCCGGTGAGGCACGAAGCGCGATGCACGAGCGGAAGTTTCGGACCCTGCATTGCGGTCCCTGCGTTGCGGTCGCGGAACTCCGTACCGATGTTTCGAACACGTATGAGAGGCAGCGATGAGTACAAACCCCTTCGAGGACAACGAGGCCAGCTACTACGTACTGGTCAACGAGGAGGGCCAGCACTCGCTGTGGCCCGCGTTCGCCGAGATCCCCGCGGGCTGGACGGTGCGGCACGGTCAGAACACCCGGCAGTCCTGCCTGGACTACGTCGAGGAGCACTGGACGGACATGCGCCCCCTGAGCCTGGTGCGCCAGATGGCGGCCGCAGAGTAGGCGGGCGGGCGGGAAGGGACGAGCCATGCAGAGGCTTTCGCCCGTCTCCTCGATCCACCGCCCCCGGCCACGCCCCGGGGCCGACCGGGTGCTGGTGTGTCTGAGCTACTGCGGCGGCGGCACCGCGCCCTTCCGGGGCTGGGCCCAGGAGGCACCGGACGACCTGGAGTTGGCGCTCGTCTGCTATCCGGGCAGGGAGGCACGCTACGGCACGCCCTTCGCCCGCGACTGGGTGAGCTTGCGGGACGACGTGGTGCGGGCGGTGCGCGGGATCGCGGACCGGCCGTACACGCTGTTCGGCCACAGCATGGGCTCCTGGATGGCGTTCGAGACCGCCGCGGAGCTCGAACGTCTCGGCGTGGCACCGCCATCGGCGCTCGTCGTCTCCGGCGGAGTGGCACCCCACCGGCGTCAGCACCGCAGCGACGTGCCCCGCTCGACGGACGGTGACGAGGCCCTCGTCGCCTGGATGCGGGAGTTCGGGCAGATGAGCGCGGTGGTGGCCAACGAACCGGAACTGCGGGACCTGGCGGTGGAGTTGCTCCGCGCGGACCTCATGGTGTCGGAGTCCTACCGGTTCGTGGCGGGCACCCGTGCCTCCGTGCCGCTGCGGCTGCTGTACGGGGCCGGGGACAGCGAGCCGTTCAGCGAGGTGGAGCGGGACTGGAAGTCCCTGGCCGACGGCGGCTTCGAGGCGTTCGAGCTGCCGGGCGGGCACTTCTACGAGCCGGACGTGTGGTCCCGGATTCCGCAGTGGTGCGCCACCTCCGCCCCGGTTCCGGGACGTTAGGCGCGCAGGGCCGCACACGGACGGGAGGGCCGCACCGGAGTCGCCGGTGCGGCCCTCCCGCTTTCCCGTGGGCAGTGCGGCTCAGGTCCCCTCGCCCAGAGCGCGCCTGCGGTCGTGGAGCACCAGCAGGATGACCATGCCCATGGTCACGCCCAGCACCATGCCGGCCTGGCCCGCCAACAGGTGTGCGATCTCGCTCTCGGGGGAGGGCCGCTTCGTGCCCAGGCCGGTCAGGAGGCTGTAGAGGCCGTACGAGAAGAGCATCCCCGAGGAGATCCAGGACGCGGCCATGGGCGGCAGGAACCGCTTGGATCCCCGGCCGCTCGTCAGGACCAGCAGCCCCCACGCTCCGGCGAAGGCCCACACTCCGGTGCTCGCCGACAGCAGGTGCCACCACATGTCGCGGTGGACCAGGCGGCCCTGGTCGAGGCCGAGGGTGCCGCCGACGGCCCAGAACAGCTTGACGACGCCGAGTACGCAGCATCCTGCGGCCATCAGCCGTGCCACGGTCCTCTGCAGGGCCCGGGTGCCACCCACGGCGTCCCCGCAGTCGGTCGGACCGCTCAGCGCCTCCGGCCACCGCGCCCGCGCGTAGCCGGCCAGTGCGAGCGGCAGGCCGATACCGACCCCGACCAGCGAGATCATGACGAAGATCTGTTCGTAGACCCACAGATCGGTGGACGCCTCGGCCTGTTCGTCGCGGGACATGGCGGCCGGGCCGAGCACCGGAGCCAGCACCAGCATCGGCACGAGCAGGCCCGTGCCCACCCACACCGGCAGGACGATCAGCCAGGCGGGGACGCGCTCGCCCCAGGGGCGCACGAACGCCAGCGCCAGCAGGACGCCCACCGCGGCGAGCACCGCCGTGGTCGCGTTGATGGCGCGCCAGTCCGCCTCCCCCATTTCCTCGGAGGGCAGGAAGAGACCGAACATCCAGGCGATTTTGATGAGCATGTACGGCATGACCGCGGCGGCGGTGCCGAGTCCGGCGATTCTGCGAATCCTGAGCAGTCGTGAGGTCGGCTGGGCCACCGTTACTGTCATGTCTGCACAATATCCGAGCCGCCCGTGGCGGTCAAAGTTATGTCCGTCTTATCGCGCTGTGCGAATTTCCGCAGTTCTGTGGAATTACGGCCGCGTCGGGTTGTGAAGTGCTATGGCGGTAATATGTCCGGATTCGGATACAGATATCAGGAGCGCGGGTTCTCCCGCTTCGGCCAGTGCGATCAGCTCCAGCATTCCCGACACCGCGCAGTGCCGTGACTCGGTGACCGCCGGCTCCGGACCGCGCACCGGCCCTCCGGCCGCGGCGACGGCGTCGCGGACCGCGACGGCCAGAGGCAGGGCCTCTCTCGGGGCGCTGACGACGAGCCGTACGCCGTGCGCGTTCCCGGTCAGGGCGGCGATCCGCCGACCGGTCACGGCCAGGGCGCCCGGGTCCCGGGCCCCGCCACCGTCCCGGGGGACGAACCGGGAGACGCCGCCGGAGATCCCGGCGAGCGCCCGGGTCCGGCCCGCCGGGTCCGGCGCCGACAGCACGACCGCGGCGGCGGCGTCGTGCTGGCCGTGGCGCGCGTCCCCGGTGGGCGCCCGGTCGGTCGCGGCGGCCACCACCCGGTCCGCACGGCCGGTACGCAGGGCGGTCACCGCGAAGTGCACGGCTTCGAGGCCCGCGGTGACGGGGTTGGTCAGCGTGACCGAGAAGGCGCGCGCGCCGGAGGCGATGGCCAGCTGGCTGCCCGGCGTGCTCATCGAGAAGCCCGGCACCTCGGCCGGGCTGATGCCCCGGACGCCCTCGGTACGCAGGATGTCGTCCATCCGTCGGTGCGTGTGCGCGATCGCGTACTGCGTCCCCGTGACCACGCCGAGCCGTCTGCTCTCCCCGCCGGTCAGGGGCGGATCGTCGTGCCGTCGGCCGAGCGCCCGGTGCCCGGCGGCCAGCAGGTAGCGGGTGGGCGGCGCGAGGTACTTCCAGCCGCGCCGGCCGAGGTGCTCCGCCGGATCGAACCACGGCGCGTCACGAACGTCCCCCGGCTCCTGTGCGACGGCGCCGGCTCCGGTGATCTGGATGTTCATTCGGTGGCCTCCCAGGCGAGCACCGCGTTGTTGCCACCGAAGCCGGTCCCGCTGACCAGCACGGAGGGCCGGGACAGCGGCAGGGGCGCACGGTGGGGGATCACCATCGGGCCGGTGGAATCGAGGGTGACGACATGGGCGTTCGGCGGGACCAGTCCGTGGCGCAGGATCCGCGCCGCGATGACGCAGCCGAAGACGCCGGCGGCGCCCGCGGTGTGGCCCATCACCGCCTTCGGCGCGTAACCGGCCGTCCGGGCCGCATCGCCTCCGGCGGCGGCCACCGCGTCGCTGACGGCGGCGCTCTCCACGGTGTCGTTGAGGACCACCCCGGCCCGGTGGAGCACCACCGCTCCCGGTGCTTTCGAAGCGCCGCCGAGGGCCTCGTCCGCCGCCCGCCGCAGTTGCTCGCCGGAAGGCTCCGGGGCCATCGGATGGTGGGCGTCACAGCTCCAGCCGTGTCCCGCGAGCACGGCCAGCGGGGTCGCGCCCCGACGGCGGGCAGACGCGGCCGACTCCAGCACCACGGCGGCGGCGCCCTCACCGGTGACCATGCCCGCCCGGTCGGCGTCGAAGGGGCGGCAGTGCCGCGGGTCCAGCAGACCGAACCGGTGCAGCGTCCCCACGGCGACCCGCGAGAAGGCGTCGCCGCCGCAGGCGACGATGACGTCGGCCTCGCCGGACTCGATCAGCTCGGCCGCCCAGCTCACCGCGTACGTCCCGGCGGAGCAGGCGGTGGACAGGGTGTGGCTGCAACCGCCGATCCCGAACCGGTCGGCGACCACCGCCGCCACCCCGTGGACGGCGAGTCGGCGCCCCTCCGGTCCGGCGGTCTCCGCCGCGTCGATGTCCCCGAGCGAGGTGCCCACGGTCAGACCGGCGTCGAACAGGTCCGTACGGCTCAGGCCCGCCTCGGCGACGGCCTCCGCGACCGCCGTGAGGAGCAGCGCGCTGGTCCGCCCGGGGGGCTGACCCGCGGCCCCCGCCCGCAGGTCCTCCACGTCCGGCGCGGCGTACAGACGGGGGTGCTCGGGCAGACCGCAAGCGTCCGGCGCGGGCACCGGAAGCCTGTCCGCGCGCAGCAGACCGTCCCACAGCGCGTCGACACCGGCGCCGAAACAGGTCACCGCTCCCAACCCCGTGACCACGACCGTCACCGGCGCACCTCGCTCCTTCGTGCCGTGTCCTTGTCCCGTGCCCTCGTACGGTGTCGTCATCTGTGCCGAACAATTGACGGGATACCGACCAGAGTGCCTTCGCCGAAGACCTCGGCTCGCCGCCCCTGCAAGTACCTGCAGTAATCGTGGAGCCGTATCCACGGCCGCCGCGGGCCTGCAATAGCATCGGCGCGTTCCCGCCGTTGCTTTACCGTCCGGTAAACACGGAATGCGGAACATGCGAACAGAAGTGAATATCCCATGAAAGGGAATCCGGTGAGTGTCGAAAGTACGCTGAATACGTCGGAGCTCCGGGAGCTGGTGGCGGACACCCTGGATGTCGAGCCCTCGGCGCTGACCGACGACGCCCTCTTCATCGAGGAACTCGGGGTCGACTCGGTGGTGGCGCTGGAGCTCGCGGTCACGCTGGAACAGCGCTACGAGGTCAGGATCCCGGAGGAGGAGCTCGTCCAGCTCCGTACGTTTCCCGACATCTGCGCCCTGCTCAGCAGAAAGCTGGGCGGCTGATGGCCGCACCGCCCGCCCGTCCGGCCGGGGCCGGGAGCCCCGCCGCCCTCTCATACTTCCTGATCGAGAGCAAGGGCAACTGGTCCGGTCCGGGCGCGGGGGCCTTCCTCCGGGACGCCGAGGCGCTCGCCGGGGCGGGTCACCGGGTGCGGGTCTACCTCGTCGAGGACGGTGTGCTCAGCGCCGCCGGTGCGGCGGCGCGCGAGATCGAGCGGCTCGCCGAAGCCGGGGTGGAGGTCCTCGTGGACGACTTCTCCGCCGCGCAGCGGGCCGTCGGCGGAACGCTGTCGCCGCACGTGCGGCTCGCCGGCATGGAGACCGTCGCCGCGGCGCTGGCCGAGGACGACTGCCGGGGGGTGTGGCACTGATGGGAACGCCGATGAAGCGCCGGATGTGGGACCTGCTGATCATCCTCACCGCGGCCCCGCACTCCGGCGACGTGGTGACCTCCGCACTGCGGCTCTCGCACGCGGTCCTCGAACGGGGAGGCTCGGTGCGGGTCTGGGCGTGCGGGTACGCCAACATGCTCACCCAGGACACGTTCGGCGACACCAAGCTGCCGAACACCCGTGACCCCGAGGGGCACTACCCCTCGTCCTCCGCGATCGTCCGGCAGCTGTCGAAGGACGGCGGAGGCCGCTTCGCGTGGATCGCGTGCACCGCGTGCACCGAGGAGCGCGGCGCGACCCACCACATCCCGCAGGTGCGCCACCGGTCGCCGCTCCGGCTGGCCGGGACCATGGCCGGCGCCCGGCAGACGCTCTACCTCGGGGGAGCCTGATGACCGCCACTCCACAGGCGGACCCCCGCGAGCGGGTCCTCTGCGTCATCGACCGCGCCTACCGGGGCGCCGTCGAGGTCCAGTTCTTCCACCCGCTGTACGGGCTGCTCGACCTGCACGGCCAGTTCGCCAAGGTCGACCTGGCGCTGCGCGGCGCGACGGTGACGATGGCCGTCGAGGAGGACGTCTACGTCCCCTCCGTGCAGCTCGGCTCCACTCTGGTGGACACGCTGCCGGACTACCGCGGCTCCGTGCGCGACCTGGTCGCCGCGGGTTTCGAGGTCTTCGTCGAGGAGGACGCCCTGGCCTCCCTGGGGTTCACCCCGGACCGGCTGGTGGCGGGCGTCACCCCGGTCGGCGCCTCGGAGCTGGCGGCCCGGTGGCCCGCGTACGACCAGGTGTGGTTCGTATGATCGGCGAACGCGTGCCGCCGGGCCAGGACGACCGGCCGCGCGCCTTCGCCACACCGCTGCGCGCGGTCGACCGGCTGGAGGTGTGCCCGTCCCCCTCCGGCCTGCGGTTCCGGGCGTTCAAGACGGTGAACCCCCGCGACCCCTACATGTCCGGGCACTTCCCCGGACTCACCCTGATGCCGGCGGTGTTCGTGCTCGAAGGGCTGCGCCAGGCGCTCACCACCGTGCTGGAGGCCGATGAGCCGCTCAACCTGCTGGAGGTCGTCTCCGGCCGCTGGCTGGCGCCCATGCAGGGCGGCGACGAGATCCGGCTGGACGTGACGGCCGAGCGGCTCGGCGGCGACCGCTGGCGGGTCACCGCCGACGGGGTGCGGCAGGACGGCGTCCGGGTCCTGGCCGCGAAGGTGGTCCTCGGCGCCGGGGACGCCGGGCGCGCGGGCGGTCCGCTGCTCCCCGCCGGGACCGGGGCGCCCGCGCCGGGAGCGCCGGGCGGACCCGACTACACGGGGATCCTGGACTTGCTGCCGGTGCGCCACCCCATGCTCCTGGTGGACCGGGTGGAGTCCTTCGAGGCGGGCCGGCAGATCACCACGGCCAAGGCGGTCTCCGGCTCCGAGCCGTGCTACGCGTCGATGGCCGACGGGCTGCCGCTGTCGCGGTACATGTACCCCCGGGCCCTGATGCTGGAGTCCTTCGGGCAGTCCTCCGTGCTCCTGTGGCTGTCGACCGGCACAGCCGAGGGCGTGCCGGTGGCGGCGGCCTTCCGCGGCTGCCGGTTCGCCGGCGAGGTGCGGCCGGGGGCCGTGCTGCGCCATGTGGCCCGGATCGACCGGCTGATGGCCGACAACGTCTTCGTGTCCGGGGAGACCTGGGACGGGGACCGGTGCGTCATGACGGTCGGCGCGCTGATCGGTTCGAGCAGGCCGCGCACGCAGGTCGACCGGACGGTCACCGCGGTGCGCTGAGCCGGAACCCGTACGACCCGGGCGGCCCGCCGTTCGGTCACGGGGAGGCGAGGCTCCCGACGGCCTCGCCCACGGCGTCCGCCGTGAGACGGCTGCGCAGCAGGTCGACGTGGTCCACGGGGAGGTCCACGGAGCGGGCGGCGAGCAGGGCGCCCTCGGTGTGCTGCCGGCTGTTCACCGCGACGGCGGTCCGCCAGGCCCCGGTCGGGTCGATCTGCCGTGCCGCGTCCAGGTAGGACACGAAGGACCGGAAGACCGCGGCGAACTCCCCCAGCAGGTCCTCGTCGAGCCCCTCGCGGCGGAACGCGGCGCCGGCCTGCTCCCGGAAGATCGCCACGAGCGCGTCGCCGAAGGCCGCGAAGTCCGGGGCTCCGGCCCGTGCGGCCGTCGCGGCCTGCCGGGCGGCGGCCACCTCATCCGCGGACAGTACGGAGGCGAACTGGTCCATCATGGCGGCGAAGTCCCGGTCCAGCCCTGCGGGGTCCGGCGTCTCCGGGTCGAACACCACGAGCCGGGGGTCCTGTCCGGGCCGGTCCGCCAGCCGGGCGGCCAGCTCACCGGCGAAGACGGCGCCCGCGCAGTAGCCGAGCACCGCCCGGACCGTCCGGCCGGAGGACTCGGCCTCGCGGGCCCACAGCTCCACGTAGTCCGCCGCGGACATCCCGGCGCCCGTGTCGGGCTGACGGGTCTCCCAGACGGTGAGTCGAGGGTCGAGGAGCGGCACGAGGTCGGAGAAGCTGGAGTCGGAGCGGCCCGTGGTGGCGAAGTCGACGGCGAGCACGAGGTCGGAACCCCGGCCCGCGTTGAGGACCTTCCATCCGTCGAGTCGGGTCATGTGTGCTGCCTCTCTGCGCTGCGCGGGAAGGTGACGGGAAGAACGGCGGGCCCGTCGCCGCGTGCGCGGCGGCGGGCCCACTTGCCGGTCCGGGGCGGCTCAGCCCTCGGTGATCCGGATGGCCTTCGACGGACAGATGTGCTCGACGATCTTGCGCGTGTGCACGGCGTCGGCCTCCGAGGGGCTGTCGTCCAGGAGGACCACCAGCCCGTCGTCCTCCTGCTGGTCGAAGATGGTCGGCGCGCTCATGACGCACAGTCCGGCGCCGATGCAGCGGTCGCGGTCGACGTGCACCTTCATGGCGGTCACCAATTCACAACGAGCTTGTGCACCGGCGGCAGCCCGTCGATGAGCTCGATCGGCTCGTCGGACTCCACCACGTGCAGGGCGGGGAAGCGCGCGAACAGCGAGGTGAAGCAGAGCTCCATCATCAGACGCGCGACGTGCTGGCCGAGGCACTGGTGGACGCCGTAGCCGAACGCGAGGTGGTCCCGCGCGTCGCGGTGGATGTCGAAGGAGTCGGGGTCCGCGTACTTGGCAGGGTCGCGGTCGCCGAGGCCCTTGAGCACGAGGATGCCCTCGCCCTCCTTGATGGTCACACCGTCGATCTCCACGTCGGCCAGCGCGACGCGGGCGATGATCTCGTCGACCAGGCTGAAGTAGCGCAGCACCTCGTTGACGGTCTTCGGCATGAGGTCGGCCGGGTTCGCCTGGAGGGCCTTGAGCTGCTCGGGGTGGTCCAGGAGCGTCTGGGTGCCGAGCGCGATGCGGTTCACGATGAACTCGTAGCCCGCGAGCAGCAGCATCTTCGTCATCAGCGTCAGACCGTGGTGGTCGAACTCGTCCGTGCGGCCCGCGCGGGTGATGAAGTTGCCGAGCATGTCGTCGGCGGGGTTCTGCTGCTTCTCGGTGACGAGCGTCGCGAAGTACTTCATCAGCTCGTCGTTGGCGGCCATCTTCTCGTCCATGGTGTACGAGTGACGGGTGCCGACCATGACGGCGGCGTTGCGGGTGAACACCTCACGCTCGGCCTCGGGTATGCCGGCGAGCTCGCAGATCACCTGGGCCGGGAGCGGCAGGGCCAGCGCCTGGACCAGGTCGGTGGGGCCGCCGTCGGCCTCCATCGCGTCCAGGTAGTGGTCGATGAGTTGCTGCATCCGGGGGCGGAGCTTCTCGACGGCCTTGATCGTGAAGTCCGGCAGGGCCATCTGACGGACCCGGGTGTGCCGCGGCGGGTCCATGGTCACCAGCAGGTTCTTGGAGTCCCGGGCGATCATGTCCAGCAGTTCCTGCGGCGCGGGGAACCTGATCGGGAACGTGGGGTGCGGCTCCACACTGAACCGGTCGTCCGCCAGCAGCCGCTGGATGTGGTCGTGCTGCGAGACCAGCCACGCCTTGCTGCCCGACGGCATCGTCACCTGGGTCAGCGGACGTCCCTCCGGCACCTGCTCGTACTCGGTCAGGAGCGGGTTGGGCCACCCGCGGGGGGCGACGGGGCAGGTCGCCGGCTTCACCATGGCGTCGGTCATGGGCAATTCCCTGTCTCTGTGATGGTCATGAGCCTGCTCGTGGTGATGCTACGGACGCGATTCCCGCCCGCCGGAGCCCTTGCCACTTGCTGCAACGCGACCCTGCCCGGTAAATCCGAATTCCGTCTGCCGGGGAAAAGATCCGTTTCCGGAAATTGCAGCAGTGTGCGACTCGGCTGGTCCCAGCCTGTATTCGTTAAACCGCACGCCGGTCGACCGCTGTCAGCGGAACCGGCACATCGACGCATGGCGGACAGCCGAGGGCCTACGGGCCTGCCGACCCCCCGAAACCGACCGACTCCGAGGTCGGCCTGGCCCGAAGAAACAGAGGACAGATGTCTGACTCGTCAGCCACGGTTCTGCCGCTGACCGCCGGCCAGGCCGGGATCTGGTACGCGCAGAGCCTGAGCGGCCGGAACGCGACCTTCAACGCGGCCCTGTACCTGGACATGGCGGGGGCCGTCGATCCCATGCTCTTCCTCTCCGCGATGCGCCAGGTCGTCACCGAGACCGAGGCGCTGCGCGCACGGTTCGTCGACGACGGGTCCGGGCCGGTGCAGGTGATCGAGCCGATCACCGACTGGACCGAACAGCCCGTGCACGTGCTGGACTTCGCCGCCGAGGAGCGCCCGCGCGAGCGGGCCGACACCTGGATGTGGTCGGACGCGGGCGCCGCCGTGGACGTGACCGCGGACGCGCTCTACCGGTTCGCGCTCATCAAGGTCGCCGAGAACCGGTTCTTCTTCTACTACCGCTACCACCACCTGGTCATGGACAGCTTCGGCGCGAGCCTCATCGCGTCACGGGCGGCCGACGTCTACACCCGCCTCGTCGCGGGGCAGGACACCGCGGACGGCGCGTTCCCCCCGCTGCGCGAACTGGTCGAGGACGAGCTGGAGTACCAGCACTCCGACGCCTTCGCCGCCGACCGGGACTTCTGGACCGAGGAGTTCGCCGACAAGCCGGTCGCCGAGAGCCTCGGCGACCGCCCGACGGCCCTGCCGACCGCACTCGTGCGGGAGAGCCGCAGCGTGCCGGCCGAGGTGGGCGAAGCGGTCCGCGACGCCGCGAGGGCCGGCCGGGTCGGCTGGCCCGCCGCGATGCTCGCGGCCATCGCCGCGTACACCAGCCGGGTCACCGGCACGAGCGACGTGGTGATCGCCCTGTCCGTCGCCGCCCGCACGACCGGCGCGGGACGGGCCGTGCCCGGAATGGTGTCCAACGTGGTCGGGGTGCGGCTGACCGTCCGCCCCGACATGACCGCGAGCGAGCTGGTGCGCCACGCGCACCAGCGGATGAGGGCCGTCTCCCGGCACAAGCGCTACCGCTACGAGGAACTGCGGCGCGATCTCAAGCTGCTGGGTTCCGACGGCCGGCTGCTCGGGCCACGGCTCAACCTGCACGTCGTCTCGCCCACCCTGCACTTCGCGGGCGTGCCCACCACCCTGCACCCGCTGATGGCCGGGCACGACGACGACTTCTCACTGATCGTGGTCGGCCGGCCGGACGGCGGCTTCCAGCTCGACGTCTCGGCGAACCCCGACGTCTACACCGCCGACGCCGTACGGAGCCACCACGACCGGATCATCCGCCTGCTCGGCGAGCTGGCCGCGCACCCCGACCGCCCGGTCGGCGCCCTGGACCTCGTGGAGCCGCGGACGCTGACCCGGCTGGTCGACGACTGGGGCGGCGCGGCCCGGACCACCGAGCCGGCCCGGCGCGCCACCCTGACCGAGCGGTTCGCCGCCGCGGTGGCCGCTCACCCGGACCGCACGGCGGTGGTGTGCCCCGACGGCCCGGCCACCCGGTCGCTGACCTACCGCGAGCTGGACGCGCTCTCCAACCGCCTGGCCCGCCTGATGCTGGGCCGGGGGGTCCGGCGCGGTCAGCTCGTCGCGCTGGCCCTGCCCCGCTCGGTGGACGTCGTCGTGGCGCTGCTGGCGACGCTCAAGGCCGGCGCGGCGTACCTGCCGGTGGACCCCGAGTACCCCGCCGAGCGCGTGGCCTACATGCTCGACGACGCCGAGCCCGCCGCCGTGGTCACCACCGGCCACGACACCTTCGCCCAACTGCCCGCGCGCGCCCCGGGGATCGCCCTGCACGACCCGGCGACCACGGCCGAGCTGGCCGCCCTGCCGGACACCGCGGTCGAGGACGGCGAACGCGGCGGGCCGATCCTGGCCGACCAGGCCGCGTACGTCATCTACACCTCCGGGTCGACCGGCCGGCCCAAGGGCGTCGTCGTCGCCCACCGCAACGTGGTCAGGCTCTTCGAGGAGGCCGGGGAGTGGACCGGCTTCGGGCCGGACGACGTGTGGTCGATGTTCCACTCCTACGCCTTCGACTTCTCGGTGTGGGAGATCTGGGGCGCCCTGCTGCACGGCGGACGGCTCGTCGTGGTGCCGTACGCCGTGAGCCGCTCGCCCGAGGAGTTCCTGCGGCTGCTGGTGCGCGAGCGCGTCACCGTGCTCAACCAGACGCCCTCGGCCTTCTACCAGCTGGTCCAGGCCGACCGGGACGCCCCCGAGACCGGTCAGGCCCTCGCCCTGCGCCTGGTCGTCTTCGGCGGCGCGGCCCTGGAGTTCGGCAGGCTGGCCGAGTGGTACGAGCGGCATGACGAGGACGCGCCGCGACTGGTCAACATGTACGGCATCACGGAGACCACGGTGCACACCACCGAGCTGCTCCTGGACGCCGCGTGCGCGACGTCCGGCTCCGGCAGCATGATCGGCCTCGGCATCCGGGACCTGCGCGTCTACGTCCTGGACACCGCCCTGCGCCCGTCCCCGCCCGGTGTGGCCGGTGAGCTGTACGTCGGCGGGCCCGCGGTGGCCGACGGATACCTGGGGCGGCCCGGACTGAGCAGCAGCCGGTTCGTCGCCGACCCCTTCGGCCCGGCGGGCACGCGCATGTACCGGTCCGGCGACATGGCCCGCTGGGCCGTCGACGGCAGCGCGAACCTGGAGTACCTGGGGCGCTCCGACCACCAGGTGAAGATCCGCGGTTTCCGGATCGAGCCGGGGGAGATCGAGGCGGCCGTGCTGCGCCACCCCGACGTCCGGCAGGCCGCGGTCGTCGTCCGCGAGGACACCCCCGACGACAAGCGGCTGGTGGCCTACGTCGTGGGCGACCGCGGGGCCGAGGGCCGGGTCGAGCTGGACGTGGCGTTCCTGCGCAAGCACACGTCGGCCGCGCTCCCCGAGCACATGGTGCCGAGCTGGTTCGTGCAGCTGGACGAGCTGCCGCTGACCGGCAACGGGAAGCTCGACACCCGGGCGCTGCCCGCCCCGGACGTGACGGGCACCGCCGGAGGCCGGCCCCCGCGCACCCCGGAGGAGGAGATCTTCTGCGGTCTGTTCGCCGAGATCCTGGGCGTCGGATCGGTCAGCCTCGACGACAACTTCTTCGACCTGGGCGGGCATTCCCTGCTGGCCACCAGGCTGGTCAGCCGGGTGCGCGCCGCGTTCGGGGTCGAGGTCGCCATCCGTACCGTGTTCGAAGCTCCCACGCCCGCGGCCCTGATCGCCTGGCTCGCCGGCAACGGCGACGTGCCCCGGGCCCGCCGGCCGCTGGCACCGATGGACCGGCCGGAGGAGATCCCCCTGTCCTTCGCCCAGTTGCGGCTCTGGTTCGTCGACAAGATCGACGGCGGGGCGGGCACCTACAACATCCCTCTGGTGGTGCGGCTGAACGGCGACCTGGACCGGGCGGCCCTGCAGGCCGCCATCGGCGACGTGGTCGCCCGGCACGAGAGCCTGCGCACCGTCTTCCCCGACCGCGACGGGACCCCGCGGCAGCACGTCCTGTCCGCCGAGGAGGCCACGCCGCTCATGGGGGTGACCGAGATCACCTCCGACCGGCTGGCGGCGGCCATGGCCGAACGCGCCGCCGTCGGTTTCGACCTGTCCGCCGAGGCGCCGGTCCGCGCCCACCTGTACGTCCTGCCGGAGCGGGAGCACGCCCTGCTCATGCCGGTGCACCACATCGCGGCCGACGGCTGGTCCCTGGTCCCGCTCACCCGCGACCTGCAGACCGCCTATACCGCCCGCTGCCACGGCGGACTCCCGGACTGGAAGCCGCTGCCGGTGGCGTACGCGGACTACACACTGTGGCAGCGCGAGATCCTCGGGGACGAGGAGAACCCCGACTCCGCGATCTCCGGGCAGCTCGCCTTCTGGCGGAAGTACCTGCGGGGGCTGCCCGAAGAGGTCACCCTGCCCACCGACCGGCCCCGCCCAGCCGTGGCGTCGTACCGGGGCGAGACCCTGCGCTTCGACCTGTCGCCCGAGCTGCACCAGCAGCTGACCCGGTGCTCCCGCGAGCACGACGTGAGCCCGTTCATGGTCGTGCAGACCGCCCTGGCCGCCCTGCTGGGCAAGCTCGGCGCGGGGAACGACGTGCCGCTCGGCATCTCGATCGCCGGACGGACCGACGAGGCCCTGGACGACCTGGTCGGCTTCCTCGTCAACACCCTGGTGATGCGCACCGACCTGTCGGGCGACCCGAGCTTCGCGGACCTCCTGGGGAAGGCCCGCACGGACGGCCTGGCCGCGTTCGCCAACCAGGACCTGCCCTTCGAGCGCCTGGTCGAGGCCGTCAACCCGGAGCGCTCGGCCGGCCGGCACCCGCTCGTCCAGATCGGCCTGGGATTCCAGAACAACCGCACCCCGGTCCTGGAGCTGCCCGGTCTCGACGCGTGGATCGAACCCGCCGTCACGCACACGGCCAAGCTGGACCTGCTCTTCGACTTCCGCGAGGTGCCGGGCGAGGACGGCGCACCGGACCGCACGACGTGCGCGGTCGAGTACGCGACCGACCTCTACGACCGGCCGACCGTCGCACGGCTCATCGACCGGCTGACGCGGCTGCTGGACCTGGCGACGGCCCGGCCGGACAGCCGGCTGAGCGAGCTGGAGGTGCTGGACGCCGGCGAGCGCGAGCGGATCCTCGTCACCTGGAACGACACCGCGCGCGAGACCCCCGCCGGCACCCTGCCCGAGCTCTTCGCCGCCCAGGTCCGGCGCACCCCCGCCGCCCTCGCGGTGGTGGCGGGTGGCCAGGAGCTGACCTACGAGGCCCTCGACGCGCGGGTCAACCGGCTCGCCAGGCACCTGATCACGCACGGCATCGGCGCGGAGGACCGGGTCCTGCTGGTCATGCCGAAGTCGCTGGAACTCCTCGTCGCGCAGCTCGCCGTGGTCACGGCGGGCGCCGCGTTCGTGCCCGTCGACCCCGGCTACCCGCGCGAGCGGGTCGAGTTCATGGCCGACGACTGCGCCCCCGCGCTGCTGCTGACCACCCGGTCGGTGGCGGACATGGCCGCGGAGGTGATACCCGCGGTGCGCCGCATGGTGGTGGACGACGCGGCGACCTCCGGCGCGGTCGCGGCGCGGCCCGCGGACCCTCTCACGGACGCGGACCGCCGGAAGCCCGCCGCCCCCGGCCACGCCGCGTACGTCATCTACACCTCGGGATCGACCGGGCTGCCCAAGGGCGTCGTGGTGACGCACGGCGGCATCGGCAACCTGGCCGCCGCGCAGGCCGAACGCTTCGCGGTCCGGGCGGACAGCCGGGTCGTCCAGTACGCCGCGCCGAGCTTCGACGCCGCGGTGTCCGAGACCTGCATCGCCCTGCTCAGCGGCGCGGCCCTGGTGCTGCCCGTCGACCGCGGCCTGCTGCTCGGCGAGGAGCTGGGCCGGTTCCTGACCGAGCACCGGATCACCCACGCCACGATCCCCCCGATCGCGCTGACCGGCCTCGACCCGGCCTCCGTGCCGGCGGACACGGTGCTGACGGTCGCCGGTGAAGCGTGCTCGGCGGAGCTGGCGGGCGTGTGGTCGGCCGGCCGCCGGATGATCAACGCCTACGGCCCGACCGAGACCACGGTGTGCGCCACGATGAGCGAGCCGCTCTCCGGAGCGCTCACCCCGCCCATCGGCACCCCGATCGCCAACTCCCGGGTCTACGTGCTGGACGCGAAGCTCAGCCCGGTCGCGGCCGGCGTCCTCGGCGAACTGTACGTCTGCGGCGTCAACCTGGCCCGCGGCTATCTCGGCCGCCCGGCACTCACCGCCGAACGATTCGTCGCCACGCCGTTCGGCCCGCCGGGCGAGCGGATGTACCGCACCGGGGACGTGGTGCGGTGGCGTGCCGACGGGCAGCTGGAGTTCCTCGGCCGCGCCGACGACCAGGTCAAACTGCGCGGCTTCCGGATGGAGCTGGGCGAGATCACCGCCGCTCTGACCGATCAGCCGCAGGTGGCCTCGGCCGCCGTCGTGGTCCGTGAGGACCGGCCCGGCGACCGCAGGCTGATCGGATATGTGGTGCCCGCCGACACCGCGGCCGAAGCCCGGGACACCGGCCTGGAGGCCGACCAGGTCGAGAAGTGGCAGGTCATCAACGACGAGGTCTACAGCGCGTCGGACCGCGCGGACGGCCCGCCGCTCGGCGAGAACTTCAGCGGCTGGCACAGCAGTTACGACGGTTCGGAGCTGCCCGAAGACGAGATGCGGGCCTGGCGGGCGGCCACCGTCGAACGGATTCTGGAGCTCGCGCCGCGCCGGGTGCTGGAGATCGGCGTCGGCGCCGGACTGATCATGGCGCCGGTCGCCCCCCACGTGGAGCTCTACTGGGGCACCGACCTGTCCGGCGAGGTGATCTCCACCCTGCGGCGGCAGAGTGCCGAGGATCCGGTACTGGCGGAGCGGACCCGGTTCACCGCCACCCCGGCGCATCTGCTCGGCGACCTGCCGGCCGGCACCTTCGACACCGTCGTCATCAACTCGGTGGCCCAGTACTTCCCGGGCCTGGACTACCTCACCGAGGTGATCTCCCAGGCGTTCGCCCTGCTCGGCGACACCGGGACGGTCTTCCTCGGCGACCTCCGCGACCTGCGGCTGCTGCGCTGTATGCGCACCGCCGTCCACCTCGTCGAGGCTCCCGGGGACGACGCCGACGCCATCCGGCAGGCGGTCGACCGGGCCGTCGAGCGGGAGACGGAACTCCTCGTGGACCCCGCTCTGTTCGACACCCTCGCCACGACGCTGGAGGGCTTCGGCGGTGCGGACGTCCGCGTCAAGCGCGGCTCGTACGCCAACGAACTCAGCCGCTACCGCTACGACGTGGTGCTGCACAAGCGGCCCACCGCCCCGGTCTCCCTCGCGAACACGCCCGCCGTCGCCTGGGAGAGCGTCGGGGGCCTCGACGGCATCGCCGCCCGGCTGCGCGAGGAGCGCCCGGCCGGACTGCGCGTCACCGGGGTGCCCAACGGCAGACTGCGCGCGGACCTGGCGGCGGCGGCCCGGGTGACCGGCGCCCCGGAGCCCGAGGACGTCGACGTCACGGCCCTGCACGAGGCGGGTACCCCCGCCGGTTACCGGGCGCTGGTCACCTGGGCGGCCGGAGCCGAGGACGGGCGGCTGGACGCGGTGTTCGTGCCCGGCGGCGACGGCGCGGTGCCCGCCTATCGGGACCTGTACCTCCCGGACGCGGTCCCGGCGCGGTACGCCAACGACCCGCTCGTCGGCCGCCGCAGCGGCGCACTGGTGGCCGAACTGCGAAGCGCGCTCGCCGAGCGGCTGCCCGAGCACATGGTCCCCGCCGCCCTGGTGCTGCTGGACGCCCTGCCCGTCACGCCGAACGGCAAGCTCGACCACAAGGCGCTGCCCGCACCAGACGCGGCCGCCGCCTCGGACGCGGCGCCCGCGACCCCCCAGGAGCACACCGTCGCCCGGCTCTTCGCCGAAGTGCTGGGGCTCCCCCGGGTCGGTGCGGAGGACGACTTCTTCCGCAGGGGCGGCGACAGCATCATCTCGATCCAGCTCGTCAGCCGCGCCCGCGCCGAAGGGCTGCGGTTCAGCCCGCAGGACGTGTTCGCCCACCGCACCGTACGGGCCATCGCCGCGATGGCCGTGCCGGAGCCGGGCGACGCCGCGAAGCCGGCCGCGGCCGCCGGTGGCGCCTGGGACATGGACCTGGTCTCCCAGGACGAACTCGATCAGTTCGCGTCGGAATGGAGCTCCTCGGAATGAGCACGAAGGACAACGCGTCACTGGAAGCCGTACTGCCGCTCACCCCGCTGCAGGAAGGGCTGCTCTTCCACGCCCAGTACGACGACCGTTCGGGACCGGACGTCTACGTCATGCAGCTCGGCCTGGACATCGACGGCCCGCTCGACGTACCGACCCTGCGCGCCGCCGCCCAGGCCCTGCTGCAGCGGCACGGCAACCTGCGCGCCGGGTTCCGGCACGACGGCCCGAGGCCCCTCCAATTCGTCCCGAAGACCGCCGACCTCCCCTGGCACACGTTCGACCTGAGCGAACTGCCCGCGCAGGAGCGGGAACCGGCGTTGCGCGACCTCACCGAGCGCGACCGTGCCGCCCGCTTCGACCTGCGTACCCCGCCGCTGCTCCGGTTCACCGTGATCCGGGTCGCCGAGGGCCGGCACCGGCTGCTGGTGACCAACCACCACATCCTGCTCGACGGCTGGTCGGCGCCGGTGCTGGTCCGTGAGCTGTTCGAGATCTACGCGGCGGGCGGCGACGCCTCGGCGCTGCCCGAGGTGACCCCCTACCGCTACCACCTGGCCTGGCTCGCCCGGCAGGACCGGGAGGGGGCCGTCGCGGCGTGGAAGGACGCGCTGGAGGGGCTCGACGAGCCGACCCTGCTCGCCGCGATGCCCGACGACCGCTCCACCACGGTGCTGCCCAGCAAGGTCGGCGTCCACCTGGCGCCGGAGACCACGCGCCGGCTGACCGAGCGGGCCCGTGAACTCGGCATCACCCTGAACACCGTGGTCCAGGCCGCCTGGGGGCTGGTGCTGAGCAGGCTCACCGACCGCCGGGACGTCACCTTCGGCATGACGCTCGCGGGGCGCTCCCCGGAGATCCCCGGCGTGCACACCATGGTGGGGCTCTTCCTCAACACCGTGCCCGTGCGGGTCCGCATCCGGCGCGAGGACTCGCTCCGCACGCTCTGCGAGCGGCTCCAGCAGGAGCAGGGCGCGCTGATGGCCCACCAGCACCTCGGTCTGGCGCAGATCCAGCGGGTGTCCGGGCACGGCGATCTGTTCGACACCCTCACCGTGCTGGAGAACTTCCCGGTCGACCCGGCAGCCCTGACCCTGCCCGGCGGCCTCTCGGTGGCCGGCTTCTTCTCCACCGACGGCGCGCACTACCCGCTCGCCCTCATGGTCATCCCCGGCGACTCGCTCGAACTGCGCTTCACCTACCGCTCGGACGCCTTCGGCGAGAGCGAGATCGAGAACTTCAGCAAGCGGCTGACGACGGTGCTCCACGCCTTCGCCGACGACCCTTCCGGGGCCGCGCGGGCGATCGAACTGCTGGGCCCCACCGAGCGCGAGCGGCTCCTTGAGACCTGGAACCCCGCTCCCGTCCCCGCCCCCGCGCGCACCCTGCCGGAGCTGCTGGCCCTGCGGACCGCCGAGGCCCCCGACCACCCGGCCGTGGTCCGCGGCGACCGGACCTGGACGTACGCGGAGCTGTCGCGGCGCGTCGAGGAGATCGCCGCCTGGCTGCTCGACCGCGGGGTGCGGCCCGAGGAGCCCGTGGGCATCGCCATGGACCGGTCCGTCGACTTCGTGCTGGCGGTGCTGGGCGTACTGCGCGCGGGCGCGGTGTACGTCCCCGTCGACCACCGCTGGCCGCGCTCCCGGCGCGAGGATGTGCTGAGCGACAGCGGGACGTCGCTGGTCCTGGAGCAGGGCGACCTGCCGGAGCGCCACCCGGTCCCCGAGGGCGGCGTGCCGATGCCGCCGGGCGCGGAGCGGATCGCCTACGTCATGTACACCTCCGGCTCCACGGGACGGCCGAAGGGCGTCGCCATCACCCACCGCGGCATCGCGGACCTGGCCGCCGACAGCCGGTTCGCGGGCGGCGCGCAGGAACGGGTGCTGATGCACTCGGCCCACGCGTTCGACGCGTCGACGTACGAGATGTGGATCCCGCTACTGAACGGCGGAACCCTGGTCGTCGGCCCGCCCGGCGACCTGGACCTGGCCACGATCGGGCGGACCATCGCCGAGGGCCGGGTGACCGCGGCGCTGTTCACCACCGGCCTGTTCCGGCTCATCGCCGCCGAGGCCCCCGAGGCGCTCCGGCCGCTGCGCGAGGTGTGGGCCGGCGGCGAGGCCGTGCCCGCCGCGTCGGTCCGCCAGGTGCTGGACGCCTGCCCCGGCCTCACCGTCGTGGACGCCTACGGCCCGACCGAGGTCACCGTCATCGCCGCCGCGCACCCGCTGACCTCACGCGAACCCGTGCCGGACCCGGTCCCGATCGGCCACCCCTTCGACGGCAAGCGGGTCTACGTCCTCGACGGCGATCTGCGGCTGTGCCCGGTCGGCGTCCCGGGAGAGCTGTACGTGGCGGGGGTGGGCCTGGCCCGGGGGTATCTGGGCCGGGCCGGGCTGACGTCCGAGCGGTTCGTCGCGCACCCCTACGGCGCGGCCGGCGAGCGGCTGTACCGCACGGGTGACGTGGTGCGCTGGTGTGCGGACGGGGTGCTGGAGTTCGTCGGGCGCCGGGACGGGCAGGTCAAGCTGCGCGGCTTCCGGATCGAGCTCGGCGAGATCGAGTCCGTGCTCGCCGGCTGCGACGCCGTCGGGCAGGTCGCCGTCCTGGTCCGGGAGGACCGGCCCGGCTTCCGCCGCCTGGTCGCGTACGCCGTGCCCGCCGCGGGCGCCACAGCCGACCCCGAGGCGCTGCGGGCCTGGGCGGCCGACCGGCTCCCGGAGTACATGGTGCCCCGGCCGATCGTCGTCCTGGACGCGCTGCCGCTGACCACGAACGGCAAGATCGACACGAAGGCGCTTCCGGTTCCCGCGCACAGCACGGAGGACTCCAGGGCGCCGCGCACCCCGCACGAGGAACTGCTGTGCGGGCTGTTCGAGGAAGTGCTCGGCCTGCCCTCGGTGTCGGTCGACGACAACTTCTTCGAGCTCGGCGGGCACTCGCTGCTCGCCACCCGGTTGGTCAGCCGGGTCCGCTCGGTGCTCGGCGTCGAACTGCCGATCCGGCGGGTCTTCGAGGAGCCCACGGTGGCCGGCCTGGCGACCAGGCTCCTGGACACGCCCTCCTCCGCCCGGCCGCCGCTGCACCCGGCCGACCGGCCGGAACGGGTGCCGCTGTCGTTCGCCCAGCGTCGGCTGTGGTTCCTCAACCGGATGGAGGGACCGAGCGCCACCTACAACATCCCCTTCGCCGTACGGCTCTCCGGCACGCTGGACGTGGCGGCGCTGCGGGCCGCGTTCGGGGATCTCCTGACCCGCCACGAGTCGCTGCGCACCGTGTTCCCGGACACCGACGGCGAGCCGTGGCAGCACGTCCTCCCTGCCGAAACGGCGACGGTGGACATCGAGGTCTCCGACGTACCCGAGGCGGGGCTGTACGCCGCGCTGGACGCGGCCGGTTCGGCCGGCTTCGACCTCGCCCACGACCTGCCGGTGCGGGCCTGGCTCTTCAGGACCGCCCCGGACGAGCACGTGCTCTGCGTCCTCGTGCACCACATCGCGGGGGACGGCTGGTCGCAGGCCCCCCTGGCCCGGGACCTCGGCGAGGCATACCGGGCCCGGCTGGAAGGCGCGGCGCCGCAGTGGCAGCCGCTCTCCGTGCAGTACGCCGACTACACCCTGTGGCAGCGTGAACTGCTGGGCGACGAGCAGGACGAGAACAGCCTCGCCGCCGTCCAGCGGGCCTACTGGGCCGAGCAGTTGGCCGGCTCCCCGCAGGAACTCGCCCTCCCGGCCGACCGGCCCCGGCCGCCGGTCGCCTCCCACCGGGGCGCCGTCGTGCCGGTGACCCTCGACGCCGAGCTGGGCGAGGCCCTGCGCAAGCTCGCCGCCAAGAGCGACACCACGCCGTTCATGGTCTTCCAGGCGGCCATGGCCGCGCTGCTCTCCCGTCTCGGCGCCGGGACCGACATCCCCCTCGGGACGCCCGTCGCGGGCCGGATGGACGCCGCGACCGACGACCTCGTCGGGTTCTTCGTCAACAGCCTGGTGCTGCGCACCGACGTGTCGGGCGACCCGAGCTTCGTCGAGCTGCTGCGCCGGGCCCGCGCCACCGCCCTGGGCGCGTACGCGCACCAGGACCTGCCCTTCGAGCGGCTGGTCGACCTCGTCGGCGCCGACCGCTCGCTGTCGCACAACCCGCTGTTCCAGGTGCTGATCGCGTACCAGAACAACGCCTCGGGGGACCTGGAACTGCCCGGGTTGCGGGTCACCGCCCAGGACATGCTGCTTCCGGTGGCCAAGGTGGACCTGGAGCTCAGCCTCGCCGAGGACACCGCCTCCGGCCGGATATCCGGCATCCTGAACTACAGCACCGACCTGTTCGACCGGGACAGCGCGGAGCGCGTCGTCGGACACCTCATCGCCCTGCTGCGCGCCGCCGTCGCGGACCCGTCCCGTCCGGTGAGCGGCCTGGACATCCTGGCGCCGGCCCAGCGCGAAGAGCTCCTCGTCGGCTGGAACGACAGCGACCGGCCGGTGGCCGCGGGCACCGTCCCGGAGCTGTTCGCCCGGCGGGCCGCCGCCGACCCCGCCCGGCCCGCGGTGGTCGGCGACGGCGTCACGACCGACTACGCCGCGCTGGCCGACCGGACCAACCGGCTGGCCCGGCTGCTCGTCGGACACGGCGTCGGGCCGGAGGACCGGGTCGCCCTGGTCCTGCCCCGGTCGGTCGAACTCACCACCGCGCTGATGGCCGTGATGACCAGCGGCGGGGCCTACGTGCCCGTCGACCCGAACCACCCCGCCGAGCGCATCGCCTACATGATCGGCGACAGCGCCCCCACGCTCGTGGTCACGGTCACCGACCTGGTCCCCCTCCTGCCCGACCACGCCGCCGCGACACTCGTCCTCGACAGTCCCGGGACGCTGGCGGCCCTCGCCGCGCTCTCGGGGGCCGAGGTCACCGACGCGGACCGCCGGGCACGGCTCTCGACGGACCATCCCGCCTACGTCATCTACACCTCCGGCTCCACCGGACGGCCCAAGGGCGTCTGCGTCACCCACCGGGGGCTGGGCAGCCTGGCCGCCTGGCAGGCCGACCGGCTGGGCGTCGGCGGCGACAGCCGCGTCGGGCAGTTCGCGGCGCCCAGCTTCGACGCCTCCGCGTGGGAGACCGTCATGGCCCTGCTCAACGGGGCCGCACTGGTCCTGACCCCGGCCGACGGACCGGTCCTGGGCTCCGGCCTCACCGACTTCCTGACCGCCGGGGGGATCACCCACGCCACCCTCACCCCGACCGCGCTGTCCGGGGCCGACCCGCGGGACGCGCCCGCCGGCCTGACGCTGGTCACCGCGGGCGAGGCGTGCCCCCGGGAGCTGGCGGCCCGCTGGTCGCCCGGCCGCACGGTGATCAACGCCTACGGCCCGACCGAGACGACCGTCTGCGCCACGGCGAGCAGCCCGGTCGACGGATCGGTCACCCCGCCCATCGGCGGGCCCATCGACAACACCCGCGTGTACGTCCTGGACGCCGCGCTGAACCCGTGCCCGGTGGGCGTTCCTGGGGAGCTGTACGTGGCCGGGGCGGGACTCGCCCGCGGATATCTCGGCCGCCCCGGGCTGACGTCCGAGCGGTTCGTGGCACACCCCTTCAGCGGCCCCGGCGAACGGCTGTACCGCACCGGTGACGTGGTGCGGTGGAGGGCCGACGGGCAGCTGGAGTTCGTCGGCCGCCACGACGACCAGGTCAAGCTGCGCGGCTTCCGCATCGAGCTCGGCGAGATCGAGTCCGTGCTCGCCGGCTGCGACGGCGTGGACGGCGCGGCGGTCGTCGTCCGCGAGGACCGGCCCGGCGTCCGGCAGCTCGTCGGCTACGTGGTCCCCGGCGCCAGGACGGCCCTCGACCTGGCCGCCGTGCGGGCGTGGGCGGCCGACCGGCTCCCGGAGTACATGGTGCCCCAGGCGTTCGTGTCGGTGGACGCCCTGCCGCTGACCGTGAACGGCAAGCTGGACCAGGCGGCTCTGCCCGCACCGGAGTTCACCGGGTCGGGCGACAGCCGGGACCCGGCCACGGATGCCGAGCGGGTGCTGGCCGAGGTGTTCGGCGCGGTGCTCTCGCTGTCCGACGTGGGCGCGGACGACAACTTCTTCGAGCTGGGCGGCGACAGCATCGTCTCCATCAAGCTGGTGGGCGAGGCCCGCCGGGCCGGGCTGGTGATCACGCCCCGGGACGTGTTCGAGCACAAGACGGTCGCCGGGCTCGCCGCGGTCGCGCGCACCGTCGACCAACTGCCCCCGCAGGATCCCGACGCCGGGATCGGCGACGTGCCCCTCACCCCGATGACCCACTGGCTGCGGGACATGGGCGGCCGCATAGAGCGGTTCCACCAGTCCGTCCTCCTGCGCACGCCCGCCGAGGTCACCCTGCCATCGCTGACATCCGCCCTCGGGACCGTGCTCGACCACCACGACGCGCTGCGGCTGCGGCTGACGGTCGACGACGGGGCCTGGTCCTGCGAGGTCCGGCCGCGCGGTGCGGTGGACCCCGCCGAGTGCGTCAGCCGGGTCGACGTCGGCGGCGCGGACGCCGAGAAGGTGCGGGCGCTGATCGCCGAGGAGGCGGAGCGGGCCGTCGCCGCCCTCTCCCCGGCCGAGGGCACGACCGTGCGGGCCGTGTGGTTCGACGCCGGACCCGGGCAGCCCGGCCGGCTGCTGCTCGTCGGCCACCACCTCGCCGTCGACGGGGTGTCCTGGCGGATCCTCGTCCCGGACCTCGCGGAGGCGTGGCAGGCGGCGCACGAATCGCGGCAGGCCGAACCGCAGCCGGTCGGCACCTCGTGGCGTCGCTGGGCGCAGTGGCTCACCGAGCTCGCCGCGGAACCCGCCCGCGCCGCGCAGGTCGCCTGGTGGACCGACCAGCTCGCCGACGGGGACGTACCGGTCACGGAACATCCCCTCGACCCCGCCCTCGACACCATGGGGACGCAGACCGCTCTCGTCATGACCCTGCCGGAGGCGGCCACCGAACCGCTTCTGACCCAGGTCCCCGCCTCGATGAACGCCGGAGTCGAGGACGTGCTCCTGACGGCGTTCACCCTCGCGGTGGCCGACTGGCGCCGCCGGCGCGGTCTCGGAGCGGGCACCGAGGTGCTGGTCGACGTCGAGCGCCACGGCAGGCAGGTCCCGCCCGGGGAAGACCTCGACCTGTCCCGCACGGTCGGCTGGTTCACCTCCCTGGCACCTGTGCGCCTCGACCTCGGGCCGGTGTCCTGGGGGCGCGTCCTGAGCGATCCCGCCGCCCTGCGCAAGGCCCTCGACCGGGTCCGGGACACACTGCGGCGGATGCCGGACGAGGGCCTCGGCTTCGGCCTGGTGCGCCACCTCAACCCGCACACCCGTGAGGCGCTGGCCTCCTTGGGCTCCGCCCAGTTCGGCTTCAACTACCTGGGCCGAGCGGCGGTCGCCGAGGCGCGGGAAGGCGGTGGGCAGCAGGAGCGCCCCGGCGCCGAGGGCTGGACCATGTCCGCGGACGGTGACGTGCTCCGGCACCTCGGGGGGGACCCCGGTATGCCGGCCCCGCACGCGCTGTCCCTCAACGTCCTGGTCCAGGACGACGTGAACGGCCCACGCCTGGTGGCCAACTGGTCCTGGCCGCGCCGTCTGCTGGGCCACGACGACGTACACGCTCTCGCCGAGGGCTGGTTCCGCGCGCTCACCGCTCTCGCGGAGCACGCGGGCGAGGGGGAGCCGGCCGGACTCGCTCCCTCGGACCTGTCACTGATCGACCTCGGACTCGACGAACTCGGGGTACTGGAAGCTGAGTGGAGGAAGACCCGGTGACCCGCAAGGATCTTTTTGAGGACATCCTGCCGCTCGCGCCGCTGCAGGAGGGCATGCTCTTCCACGCGACGTACGACGAGGACGCGCTCGACGTCTACACCGTGCGGCTGGCCGTCGACTTCGACGGGCCGTTCGACCTGGACGTCTTCCGCGAGGCGGTACGGGCGCTGCTGATCCGCCGGAGCACGCTGCGGGCCGGCTTCCTGACGGAGAACCTGAGCCGCCCGGTGCAGGTGGTGCCGCGCGCGTTCGAGACCCCGGTCCTCGCGCACGACCTGTCCGGGCTGGACGAGGACGAACGGCGCACCCGCCTGGCCGGCCTGTCGGCGGCGGAGGAGACGGTGCGCTTCGACCTCTCCGACCCCCCGCTGCTGCGGTTCACGGTGGTACGCCTGGGCGAACGCTCCTGGCGGCTGATGTTCAACTGCCACCACATCCTCCTGGACGGCTGGTCGATGCCCATCGTCCTGGGCGAGCTCTTCGAGCTCTACCGGCGCGGCGGCCGGGCCGAGGGCCTCCCGCCCGCCCCGTCGTTCAAGCTGTTCCTGGCCTGGCTGCGCCGCCAGGACAAGCAGGCCGGGCTGGAGCGGTGGCGGGCGGCGCTCGACGGGCTCGCCGGCCCCACCCTGGTCGCCCCGCAGGCCGACGACACCGTCTCGGACCTGCCCGGTCAGCTCAGCGTCGATCTGACCGAGGAGCACAGCGCGGAGCTGACCGGGCTGGCCCGCAGGCTCGGCGTCACGGTCAACACCCTGGTGCAGGTCGCCTGGGGCCTGCAGCTGGCCCGGCTCACGGACGGCGACGACATCGTGTTCGGCGCGACCGTCTCCGGCCGCCCGCCGGAGATCGAGGCCGTCGAGAACATCGTCGGGCTGTTCATCAACACCGTGCCGGTGCGCGTCCGCCTGGACCGGGCCGAGTCGCTGCGGGCGCTCCTGCTGCGGGTCCAGGACGAACAGTCGGCGCTGCTGGACCACCACCACATCGGCCTGACCGAGATCCAGCGCGCCGCCGGACACGGCGAACTCTTCGACAGCCTGGTCGCCTTCGAGAGCTATCCGGTGGACGCGGACACGATGGGGGGTTCGCTCGGCGACCTCACGATCACCGGCACCTCGGGGTCCGACGCCACGCACTACCCGCTGACCCTCATCGCCGTACCCGGACGACGCCTCCAACTGCGCCTGGGCTTCCGCGGCGGCCTGTTCACCGAGGACACCGCGGCCGGCCTCCTCGCCGGTCTGCGGGCGCTCCTCGCGACCGTCGTCTCGGACGGCGCACGGCCGGTCGCCGAGGTGCTGGAGACCATCGCCCTCCCCGCCGGCTGGCGGCCCGCCGCGCCGCGGGCGAACGGCGCGGCTTCGGTGTCCGACCTGAGCGCCGCCCCCGCCGGGGGCAGGGCCCCCAGGACCCCGCACGAGGAGATGCTGTGCGGCCTCTTCGCCGAGGTCCTGGGCGTGGAGTCGGTGTCGATCGACGACAACTTCTTCGACCTCGGCGGGCACTCGCTCCTCGCCACCCGGCTGGTCAGCCGGATCCGGGGCGTCTTCGAGATCGAGCTGCCGGTACGCGCCCTGTTCGACGCGCAGACGGTGGTGGCGTTGGCGGAGCGGGTGGTGGGTTCGTCGGCGGGCGGGCGTGCCGCGCTGGTCCCGATGGAGCGTCCGGTGCGGGTGCCGCTGTCGTTCGCCCAGCGGCGGCTCTGGTTCCTGAACCGGATGGAGGGCCCGAGCGGGACGTACAACATTCCGCTGGGTGTGCGGTTGTCGGGTGTGCTGGACGTGGCGGCGCTGCGTGCGGCGCTGGGCGACGTGGTGGGCCGGCACGAGTCGTTGCGGACGGTGTTCCCGGACGCCGAGGGCGAACCCTGGCAGCAGGTGGTCGCCGCGGACGACGCGGTGGTGCCCTTCGAGGTGGTGGACGTCGAGGCCGCCGGCGTGAGTGCGGCGGTGGGCGCCGCCGCGTCGGCCGGGTTCGACCTGTCGGTGGACCTGCCGGTACGGGTGTGGCTGTTCCGGGTCTCGACGGACGAGCACGTGCTGTGCGTGGTGGTGCACCACATCGCCGGGGACGGCTGGTCCCAGGCCCCCCTGGCACGGGACCTGGGACGGGCCTACCGCGCCCGGACCACGGACACGGCCCCCGACTGGGAACCACTGCCGGTGCAGTACGCCGACTACGCCCTGTGGCAGCGCGAGGTCCTCGGCGGCGAGGACGACCAGGACTCCCCCATCACCCGACAACTCACCTACTGGCGCACCGCCCTCGACGGGATCCCCGACGAGCTGAACCTGCCGGTGGACCGGGCGCGGCCCGCCGTGTCGAGCTACCGCGGCGGTCTGGTCCCGCTCCAGTTGGGTGCGCGGTTGCACCGGGATCTGGTGGGGCTGGCGCGGTCGTCGCGGTCGAGCCTGTTCATGGTGCTGCAGGCGGGCGTGTCGGGCCTGCTGTCACGGCTGGGCGCGGGTCCGGACGTTCCGCTGGGGACGGCGATCGCCGGCCGTACGGACGCGGCACTGGACGAGCTGGTGGGCTTCTTCATCAACACACTGGTCTTGCGGGCCGACGTGTCGGGGGACCCGGGGTTCGGTGAGCTGGTGGACCGGGTCCGGGCCACGGACCTGGCCGCGTACGCGCACCAGGACCTGCCGTTCGAGCAGCTGGTCCACGCGTTGCAGCCGTCGCGGTCGATGGCACGGCATCCGCTGTTCCAGGTGATGATCGTCCTGCAGAACAACGCGGTGGCGTCCCTGGACCTGCCCGGCCTGGTGGCGCGTCCGCTGGACGGGGAGACGGGAGCGGCCAAGTTCGACCTCGGCTTCAACTTCGTCGAACGCACCGACCTCGACGGCGCCCCGGCGGGCATCGACGTCACGGTGGAGTACAGCGCGGACCTGTTCGACGAGGACACGGTGACGGACCTGGGCAAGCGCCTGGTCCGTATGCTGACCCTGGGGGCCGCCGACCCGGCGATGCCCATCAGCCAGTTCGACCTGCTCGCCTCGCACGAGTGGCGGCAGCTGTTGAACGGGTGGAACGCCACGGCCCGGGAGCTGGAGCCGGGCGCCGAGGCACAGACGATCCCCGCCCTGTTCGCGGCACAGGCCGCACGCACACCGGACGCGCTCGCACTGGTGGCGGAGGACGACCGGCTCACCTACGCCGAACTGGACACGCGCTCCGCACACCTCGCAGCCCTCCTCACGGACCGCGGCGTACGCCCCGGAGACGTCGTCGCCGTCGCCGTACCCCGCTCCACCGCCCTCACCGTCGCCCTCCTGGCGGTGCTGCGGGCCGGTGCCGTGTGCCTGCCCGTCGACCCGGACCACCCGGCCGCCCGCCACCGCGCCCTTGTAGCCGACGCGGCGCCCGCCGTGGTCCTCACCGCCCCGGACGGACCGGCGGCCCTGCGGGACACCGGGGCCCCCGTCCTCGTGCTCGACGCCTCCGGAGCCCCTGGCGCCGGCGAGGAGCCGGTGACCCGGCCGGGCGCCCTGCCCGGACCGCTGCCGGACTCCCCCGCGTACCTGGTGCACACCGCCGACCCGGAGGGCGTCCCGCGCGGTGTCCTCGTGCCGCACCGGGGCCTGGTGAACCGGCTGCTGTGGATGCGGGACGTCCTTGCCCTGGGACCCGAGGACCGGGTCCTGCACAAGGCGCCGGCCGATCTCGACGCCTCGGTCCGGGAGGTGCTGGCACCGCTGGTGACCGGTGCGGCCCAGGTGACCGTCCCGCCCGGCGGCGGACGCGACATGGTCGCCCTGGCCCGGCAGATCCGCCGCGACGCCGTGACCACCGTCCACTTCGCGCCCTCCGTGCTGGAGGCGTTCCTCGCCGAACCCGAGACCGCCGGCTGCACCGGGCTGCGTCGCGTCCTGGTCGACGGCGAGCCCTTCCCTCCCGGTCTGGCCGCCCGGTTCCGGGCCCATCTGCCCGAGGCGCGGCTGCACGTCCTGCACGGCCCCGCCGAGGCGTCGTTCGACACCCTCGCGTGGTCCGCCGACGGAGGGACCGAAGGCGCGTACGCGCCGGCCGGCCGGCCCGTCCCGAACACCCGCGCGCTGGTGCTCGACGCCCACCTCACCCCCCTGCCCCCGGGCAGTCCGGGAGAGCTCTACGTCGGTGGCGTCCAACTGGCGCACGGCTACCGGGGCCGTGCCGCCCTGACCGCGGAACACTTCGTCGCCGACCCCTACGGCCCGCCCGGCTCCCGGCTCCACCGCACCGGCGACCTGGCCCGGGTCACCCGCGACGGGACGATCGAGCTCCTCGGCCGGGTCGACGACCGGCTCGCGCTCGACGGCAGGCGCGTCGAGCCGGGCGAGGTCGAGCGCGTCCTGACCGCGCACCCCGCCGTCGCCGCGGCGGCCGTGACCACGCGCTCCGGCCCCACGGGCGGGCCCGCGCTGGTGGCGTACGTCGTCCCCGCCGACCCGGCCGCCCCGGTCGACACGTCGGCGCTGCTGGCACACGCCGCCGCCGAGCTGCCGCACCACACGGTGCCCGCGCTCTGCGTGAGCGTCGACACGCTCGCGTACACGGCGGACGGCCGGATCGACCGTGCGGCGCTGCCCGATCCGCAGCTCGGCACGGCACGCGCCCCGCGCAACGACGTCGAGCGGACGCTCTGCGACCTGTTCACCGAACTGCTGGGCGTGGAGTCGGTGTCGATCGACGACAGCTTCTTCGACCTCGGCGGGCACTCGCTGCTCGCCACCCGGCTGGTCAGCCGCGTCCGTTCGCTGTTCGGCATCGAGCTCCCCTTCCGGGACATCTTCGACGCGCAGACGGTGGTGGCGTTGGCGGAGCGGGTGGTGGGTTCGTCGGCGGGCGGGCGTGCCGCGCTGGTCCCGATGGAGCGTCCGGTTCGGGTGCCGCTGTCGTTCGCCCAGCGGCGGCTCTGGTTCCTGAACCGGATGGAGGGCCCGAGCGGGACGTACAACATTCCGCTGGGTGTGCGGTTGTCGGGTGTGCTGGACGTGGCGGCACTGCGTGCGGCGCTGGGCGACGTGGTGGGCCGGCACGAGTCGTTGCGGACGGTGTTCCCGGACGCCGAGGGCGAACCCTGGCAGCAGGTGGTCGCCGCGGACGACGCGGTGGTGCCCTTCGAGGTGGTGGACGTCGAGGCCGCCGGCGTGAGTGCGGCGGTGGGCGCCGCCGCGTCGGCCGGGTTCGACCTGTCGGTGGACCTGCCGGTACGGGTGTGGCTGTTCCGGGTCTCGACGGACGAGCACGTGCTGTGCGTGGTGGTGCACCACATCGCCGGGGACGGCTGGTCCCAGGCCCCCCTGGCACGGGACCTGGGACGGGCCTACCGCGCCCGGACCACGGACACGGCCCCCGACTGGGATCCACTGCCGGTGCAGTACGCCGACTACGCCCTGTGGCAGCGCGAGGTCCTCGGCGGCGAGGACGACCAGGACTCCCCCATCACCCGACAACTCACCTACTGGCGCGAGGCGTTGGCCGACCTGCCGGACGAGTTGACCCTCCCGGCGGACCGGGCGCGACCGGCGGTGTCCAGTTATCGCGGGGGTTCGGTCCAAGTGGAGCTGGGTGCGCGGTTGCACCGGGATCTGGTGGGGCTGGCGCGGTCGTCGCGGTCGAGCCTGTTCATGGTGCTGCAGGCGGGCGTGTCGGGCCTGCTGTCACGGCTGGGCGCGGGTCCGGACGTTCCGCTGGGGACGGCGATCGCCGGCCGTACGGACGCGGCACTGGACGAGCTGGTGGGCTTCTTCATCAACACGCTGGTCCTGCGGGCCGACGTGTCGGGGGACCCGGGGTTCGGTGAGCTGGTGGACCGGGTCCGGGCCACGGACCTGGCCGCGTACGCGCACCAGGACCTGCCGTTCGAGCAGCTGGTCCACGCGTTGCAGCCGTCGCGGTCGATGGCACGGCATCCGCTGTTCCAGGTGATGATCGTCCTGCAGAACAACGCGGTGGCGTCCCTGGACCTGCCCGGCCTGGTGGCGCGTCCGCTGGACGGGGAGACGGGAGCGGCCAAGTTCGACCTCGGCTTCAACTTCGTCGAACGCACCGACCTCGACGGCGCCCCGGCGGGCATCGACGTCACGCTCGACTACAGCGCGGACCTGTTCGACGAGGACACGGTCCGGCGGATCGGCGAACGGCTCGTCCGGCTCCTCGGCGCGGGCGTCGCCGACCCCCTGGCGCCGCTCGGCGGCATCGACCTCCTCGACCCCGCCGAACGCGACCAGTTGCTTAACGGGTGGAACGCCACGGCCCGGGAGCTGGAGCCGGGCGCCGAGGCACAGACGATCCCCGCCCTGTTCGCGGCACAGGCCGCGCGCACACCGGACGCGCTCGCACTGGTGGCGGAGGACGACCGGCTCACCTACGCCGAACTGGACACGCGCTCCGCACACCTCGCAGCCCTCCTCACGGACCGCGGCGTACGCCCCGGAGACGTCGTCGCCGTCGCCGTACCCCGCTCCACCGCCCTCACCGTCGCCCTCCTGGCCGTGGTCCGGGCCGGTGCGGCCTACCTGCCGATCGAGCTGGACTACCCGGCCGAGCGGATCGCCTACATGCTGGACGACGCGGCCCCGGCCGCCGTGATCAGCACCGTCGAGGCGCGTAAGGGCCTGCCCGGCGGCGCGGAGGACCTCGCCGCGCGGCTGATCGTGCTCGACGGCCCCGGCGCGGACGAGGAGCCGGTGACCCGGCCGGGCGCCCTGCCCGGACCACTGCCGGACTCCCCCGCGTACCTGATCTACACCTCGGGCTCGACCGGCCGCCCCAAGGGCGTCCTCGTCCCGCACCGGGGAATCGTCAACCGGCTGCTGTGGATGCAGGACGCCTACCGGCTCGGCCCGGACGACCGTGTGCTCCAGAAGACGCCGTCCGGATTCGACGTGTCGGTCTGGGAGTTCTTCTGGCCGCTGCTGACCGGGGCGGCGCAGGTCGCGGCCCGGCCCGGCGGCCACCGGGACGCCGGCTATCTCGCCCGGCTGATCCAGGACGAGCACATCACCACCGCCCACTTCGTCCCCTCCATGCTGGAGGTGTTCCTCGCCGAACCCGAGGCAGCCCGCTGCACCGGGCTGCGCCGTGTCCTGTGCAGCGGCGAAGCCCTGCCGTCCGGCCTGCGCACCCGCTTCCGCTCGGTGCTGCCGGCCGGGCTGCACAACCTCTACGGGCCGACGGAGGCGTCGGTGGACGTCACCGCGTGGGACTGCGCCACCGGTTCCGAAGCCGCCGTGGTCCCGATCGGCAGGCCGATCTGGAACACCCGGACCTATGTCCTGGACACCGCTCTCGCCCCGGCGCCGATCGGCACGGCCGGCGAGCTGTACCTGGGCGGGGTGCAGTTGGCGCACGGCTACCGGGGCCGTGCCGGCCTGACCGCGGAACGGTTCGTGGCCGACCCCTACGGCCCGCCCGGCTCCCGGCTCTACCGCACCGGCGACCTGGCCCGGGTCACCCGCGAGGGGGTGATCGAATTCCTCGGCCGCACGGACGACCAGGTGAAGATCCGCGGCCAGCGGGTCGAACCGGGCGAGATCGAGCACGCCCTCACCCAGCACGCCCGGGTGGGCAGCGCGATCGTGACCGTGCACACGGCGGGCGCCGCCGGGCCCGTCCTCGCCGCCTACGTCACGCCGGTGCGGCCGGGGGACCTGCCGGAGCCCGTCGAACTGCGCGACCACCTGGCCGGGATGCTGCCCGCCCACATGGTGCCCGCGCACTACACGGTGATCGACGCCGTTCCGGTCACGCCCAACGGGAAGGTCGACAGGAAGGCGCTGCCCGCGCCCCGGCTTCTGGAGCGGCAGCCGGGCCGCGCCCCGCGAGAGGGGGCCGAGGCGGAGCTCTGCTCGATCTTCGCCGAACTGCTCGGGCACGACACGGTCGGCGTCGACGACAACTTCTTCGAGCTGGGCGGCCACTCGCTGCTCGCGACCAAGCTCATCAGCCGGGTCCGGGACCGGCTGGGAGCCGAGATGTCGGTGGTCTCGATCTTCGAGGCACCGACCGCGGCCGCTCTGGCGGTCCGTCTCGCCGCCGCCGACGCGGCGGGCCCGCTCAGCCGGCTGCTGCCCCTGAGCGCCGGGGGCACCGGAGCGCCGCTGTTCTGTGTGCACCCGCTCGGCGGGCTCAGCTGGCCCTACGCCCAACTCGCGGAGCACCTGCCCCCGGAGGTCGGACTGTACGGCCTCCAGGCGGCCGGCCTCGCCGAGGACGAGCCGCTGCCGGACTCCGTCGAGGAGATGGCGGCCGACTACGTGGAGCGCGTCCGCGCCGTACAGCCCGAGGGCCCCTACCGGCTCCTGGGGTGGTCGCTCGGCGGGCGGATCGCCCACGCCATGGCCCAGCACCTGGAGGCCGCGGGACAGCGGGTCGAGCTGCTCGCGCTGCTGGACGCCTACCCGCGTGACGCGACGGAAGCGGTCGAGCCGTTCTCCGAGCAGGACTTCCTCGCGGGCGTCCTCGTGGCCATCGGCATGGAGGCGTCCGAGCTCGACGGACCCGTGGAGTTCGACCGGGTCGCGGCCGCGATGCGGTCCTCGGGGAAGGAGATCGCCGGCCTGTCCGTCGGTCAACTGCGCCGCCTCCAGCGCGTGATGGCCAACAGCGTCCGGGCCGAGGCCGGTTCGGCCACCGGCCGCTGCCGGGCGGGCGCGGTGATGTTCGCCGCGACCGTCGACCCGGCGGGCGAGCCGGACGCCTGGCTGCACCACGTGGAGGGTGAGCTGGAGGTCCACCACGTGGCCGTGGCGCACAACGACCTGATGGGCCCGCAGCCGCTGGCCGAGATCGGTGCGGTGCTGTCCAAGAAGCTCGCCGAATCCCCCCGGGAGGCCGACGCGTGACGCCCCAGGGCCCGCCGCCGACCGCCCCACAGCAGACAGAAGGATGGAACATGCCGAAAACGACGCTTCTCTGTATCCCGTTCGCCGGGGCGGGGGCCTCGGTCTTCCGCCCCTGGGTGCCGCTCTGCGGCGACCGGTTCGACGTGGTGGCCGTCCAGCTCCCGGGGCGCGAACAGCGGTTCGCCGAAGAGCCCTACCGGGACGTGGCCGTGGCGGTCGAGGGACTGCTGCCCGAGGTGCTGGAGCGGGTCACGGGCGCGGGCCCGGTCGTCATCTTCGGGCACAGCCTCGGCGCGGTGCTGGCGTACGAGCTCGCCCACCGGCTGGCCGCCACCGAAGGCGTCGAGCCGGCCCGGCTGGTCGTCAGCGGGTCGCCCGGCCCCTGGACCCGGCGGGAGAACGGCGCCGCCGGGCTCGACGACGACGGATTCCTGGAGCGGGTGAAGGAGTTCGCCGGATACCGGCACGACGCCCTGGAGGACCCGGAGATGCGGGAGTTGCTGCTGCCCTCGCTGCGGGCCGACGTCGAGATGCACGAGAGCTACCTCGCGCTCTCCGACGAGCCGCTGCCCGTCCCGATCACCTCCGTGCGCGGCAGCGGCGACGCCCTCGTCACCCCTGACCAGGCAATGGAGTGGAGCAAGGCCACCAGCAAGGAGTTCGACCTCGCCGAGGTCGAGGGCGGCCACATGTACCTGGTCGACAACACCGAGGCCCTGATCCGGGTTCTCGCGGACGTCTGCCCCGGCTGAACGACCAGGAAGAGTCGGTCGGCCGCCCCAACCCGAGGAGACTTGGTGCGTCTGCAAGGAAAGACCGTCATCGTGACGGGAGCCGCACGCGGCGTCGGCCGGGCCTGCGCGCTCGCGTTCAGCCGGGAGGGCGCCGATCTGGCGCTGCTCGACGTCTGCGCGGACATCGAGAGCGTCCCCTACCCCCTGGGGACCGCGAGCCAGCTCGCGCACACTGCGGAGCTGTGCCGCCGTGAGGGCGCCGCCGTCCTCGTCGCGGAGGCCGACCTGCGCGACCGCGCCGCTCTGCGGTCCGCCGTGGACCAGGTCGTGCAGCGCTTCGGCCGCGTCGACGCGCTGGTCAACAACGCCGGGATCGCGGCGCCTTCGGGAAAGCCGGCCCACGAGGTCACCGAGGAGGAGTGGCAGGTGATGATCGACGTCAACCTGTCCGGCGCCTGGCGCCTGACCTCTCTCGTCGCCCCTGTGATGACCGCCCAGCGGTCCGGCAGCGTGATCAACGTGGCCTCCACCGCGGGACTGGTCGGCTACCGCGGCTTCTCCGGGTACGTGGCCTCCAAGCACGGGCTGATCGGCCTGACCAAGGCGGCCGCGCTCGACTACGCGCCGCTGAAGGTCCGGGTCAACGCCCTGTGCCCCGGGTCGATCCGGGACGACAGCCAGGCCGAGGGCCGGATGCTCTCCGAGATCGCTCGCTCGCTCGACCTGCCGGTCGCCGAGCACGAGGAGACCTTCGTCCAGTCGCAGCCGATGAACTCGCTGATCGAGCCGGAGGACGTCGCGGGCGCCGCCCTGTGGCTGGCGTCGGACGAGTCCCGGCAGGTGACCGGCTCCGTGCTCACCGTCGACGGTGGCTTCACCGCCCGGTGAGGCATCGCAACCATGCCAAGGGAACCAGTCGTGTCGATCTCTGAACAGGATGCCGTCGCCGCTCTCACGCCGGCGCGGCGCACTCTCCTCCACCCCCGTGACCGGGCCGCGGACCACGTCTCGGCAACGCCCGGCGCCGTATGCCACGCCCTGTGCGTACGGCTCACCGGCATCATGTCCCCGCAGCGGCGCGAGGAGACGGCCGAGCGGTTCGCCGCCCTGGCGGCGGGGCTCCCGGCCGTCACCGGGAGCCCCGCCGTCCTCCCCGGGACCGCGTGGTGGTGGCACGAGCCGGTGCCGTTCCGTTCGGACGGGCCCGACGCCGTACGCCGCCGGGAGCGGGAGCTGGTCCGGCCGCTCGTCGCCCACCGGGACGCCCCGGTGCGGGCCGTGCTGCTGGACTACGCGGACGGGGTGGGCGAGCTCGTCGTGGTCGCGCACCGCGCGGCCCTCGGGGCCGCCGGGCTGCACGACTTCACCGCCGCGGTGCTGAGCGGCGAAGTCGCCGGGCCCGCCGCCGCGCCGCGTGGCGGGGCCGACGCCCCGGGACGGGCCGACGCCTTCGCCGACGCCCGGTTCGACGCCCAGCTGGACTGGGGACTGGGCCGGCCCCACGGCCCCGACACGGCGCAGACCCGGGTGCTGCGACTGCCGGGGGACCATCCGGCGGGCGACGGCGGGAGCTGGGCGGCCGCGCTCGGTCTCGTCCTCGCCCGCTACGAGGACATGACCCGGCCCGTCCTCGCCGCACTGGCGCCCGATCCCCTCGACCCGCACGGCGTGGAGGGGATCGCCCTGGTCCCCGTCGACGCCGACCCCGCGAGCACCCTCGGCAGCGCGGACAAGCAGGTCCGCGCGGCCCTGGCGGACGCCCCGTCCTGGCACACGGACGAGCTCCGGCAGAGCCTGGAACCGGTGGTCGGCGACATCGCCGCCGGGCCCGCCGTGGGGATCACCGTCCACGACGGCGAGCCGGCGAAGCTCCCCGGCGCGGTGCCGGTCGCCTACCGGCCCTTCCAGCGCGCCCCGTTCCCCGTGACCCTCTCCGTGGTCCGCGACGCCGGCGGCCGGGAGCTTCGGTGCGACGTCTCGGCGCGCAGGATGCTCGCCGGCACCGCCGACCAGCTCCTGCGCCATGTGGTCCGGGCACACCGGATGCTCGCCGAGTCGCCCGATCTGCCGGTCGCGGACCTGGAGCTGCTGGACGAGGACGAACTGCGGTGGCTCGCCGCCCTCGGCCGGCCCGCCCCGCTGCCCGCAGCCGAGCCGCGGCGCATCGACGCCGCCGTCGCCGCCGTCGCGGCGTCCCGGCCCGACGCGATCGCCGTGTCCTTCGACGGCGCGGGCATGACCTACCGCGAACTGGACGGCCGGGCCGACCGGTTGGCGTACGCCCTGCGCTCGCTCGGCGTGGCCGACGGCGATCGGGTCGGCGTGTGCCTGGAGCGGTCCGCCGAGCTGGTCGTCACTCTCCTCTCGGTGCTCAGGGCGGGAGCCGTCTACGTACCGATGGATCCCGCCCACCCGCGCGAGCGGCTGGCGCACACCACGGCCGACGCCGGGCTCGTCACCGTCGTCACCGACCACGCGGAGTTCCCCGCGGACGACGGGAACGTGCGGGTGATCGGCACGGCCGCGCTCGCGGACCTCGCCCCCGAGACGTGCGACGGGCCGCCGCCCTCCACGACCGGGCCGCAGGACCCGGCGTACGTGATCTACACGTCCGGATCCACCGGCCGCCCCAAGGGCGTGGTCATCCCGCACGCGAACGTGCTCAGCCTGATGGCCGCCACGACCGGGAATCTCGGTCTCGGCCCGGACGACGCCTGGACCCTGTTCCACTCCAGCGCCTTCGACTTCTCGGTGTGGGAGATCTGGGGCTGCCTGCTCACCGGCGGGCGGCTGGTCGTGGTGCCCTACTGGGTGTCGCGCTCCCCGGAGGAGTTCCACCGGCTGCTCCTGGAGGAACGGGTCTCCGTGCTGAGCCAGACGCCGTCGGCCTTCGCCCAGTTGCTGGAGGTCGAGCGCGACGGTGCCGCCCCGGTTCCCGTACGGCTGGTGGTCTTCGGCGGCGAGGGCCTGGAACCACGGGTGCTGCTGCCCTGGTTCGACCGGCACCCGGAGACTGAGTGCCGGGTGGTCAACATGTACGGCATCACCGAGACCACCGTGCACGTGACCGCGCAGACCGTCACCCGGGCCGACGCGCTCACCGGATCGAGGTCGGTCGGACACGCCCTGCCCGGCTGGTGGGTGCGCATCGCCGACCCCGCGGGCCGGCCGCTGCCGGCCGGCGTCGCCGGGGAAATCCTCGTCGGCGGCGCGGGCGTCGCCGCGCACTACCTGAACCGGCCCGACCTCACCGAGCAGCGGTTCCTCACCGACCCGGGCACCGGGGAGCGCGTGTACCGCAGCGGGGACAGGGGGCGGCTGCTGCCCGACGGCCGTCTGGAACACCTCGGCCGACTGGACAACCAGGTCAAGCTGCGCGGCTTCCGCATCGAGCTGGACGAGATCCGAGCCGTGCTCCTGGACGATCCGCTGGTCACGGCCGCCGCCGTCGTGCTCAACCGCACCGATCCGCAGGACCCGGCGACCGCCCGGCTCGACGCGTTCGTAGTGCTGGAAGGCGAGGACACCGCCGCCGTGCGGCAACGGGCCGCCCGGTACCTGCCGACGTACATGGTGCCGCCGACGATCACCTTGCTCGACCGGATGCCGCTGACCGCCAACGGCAAGCTCGACGCGAGCCGGCTGCCCGCCCCCGCCCCGGCGCCGAGGGTATCCGCCGCCCCCGCGACCGACCCCGCCGAGGGTGGCGCCCCCCGCCACGACGCGGCCGGGGACACCGCCGCCGCGGAGCCGCAGGACGCCTTCACCGCAGTGCTGCTCGACATCTGGCAGGACGTGCTCGGCACCCCCGTCGGACCGGACGACAACTTCTTCGACCTCGGTGGCAACTCGCTGCTGGCCATGCGGGTCGGCGCGGCGCTGCGCCGGCGCGGCGGCGCCACGGTCTCCATGCGGGAGCTCTACCTGTACCCCACGATCCGCCGGCTGGCCGAGGAGCGATCCGCGTGACCCCCACCCCCACGGGACCCCGACGTCCCGTCCCACCAGATCTTCGAACCGAGGGAAGAGACGATGGCTGACAGGCTGCTGCCCGACCTCTTTCAGCGACAGGCGGCACGCGCCCCGCACGCCGTCGCTGTCCGCTCCGGCGCGCAGGAGCTGAGCTACGCCGAGCTGAACACCCGCGCCAACCAGCTGGCCCACCACCTGATCGACCGGGGCATCGGCCCGGAGCGCCTGGTCGGGGTCAGGCTGCCCAGGTCGGCCGACCTGGTGGTGGCGCTGCTCGGCATCCTCAAGTCCGGTGCCGCCTACGTCCCGATGGACAGCGACGCCCCGGCCGAGCGGATCGCGTTCATCGTCGAGGACACCGGACTGGACCTCGTGCTCGGGGAATCCCCCGCGCGACCGGGCCCGGCCGGCGGGCCCGCGACGACGACGGTGGCGGCGGCCCTCGCCGACGCCGCGCGGGCCGGGCTGCCGCACCACGACCCCTCCGACGCCGACCGGAGGGCTCCGCTCACCGCGGGGAGCCTCGCCTACGTCATCCACACCTCCGGGTCGACCGGCCGCCCCAAGGGGGTGGCCGTCCAGCACGACACCCTGACGGCCTACCTGGACTTCGCCCTCGCCGAGTACCCGGGACTGGCGGACGGGGCGTTGCTGCACTCCCCGGTCGCCTTCGACCTCACCGTCACCGCGCTGTACGGGCCGCTGCTGCTCGGCGGCTGCCTGCGGGTCGCCTCCCTGGACCGCGAACCGGAGGACGGCGCTCCGGCGGACCGTCCGGGCTTCGTCAAGGCGACCCCCTCGCACCTGCCCCTGCTGACCGTGCTCCCCGGCACGCTCTCGCCCACCCGTGAACTGGTGGTGGGCGGCGAGATGCTGCTCGGCGACGTCGTCGAGCGGTGGCGCCGCGCCCACCCCGGGGCGGCGGTGATCAACGAGTACGGCCCCACGGAGGCGACCGTCGGCTGCTGCACGTTCCGGATCGGCCCGCACGAGGAGATCGCCCCGGGGGCCACCCCCATCGGCGTACCGACGCCGGGCACCGTCCTGCACGTGCTGGACGAACGGCTGGAGCCGGTCGGTCCCGGCGCGGCCGGCGAACTGTACATCGCGGGCGTCCAGGTCGCGCGCGGCTACCTCTCCCGCCCCGGACTCACGGCGGAGCGGTTCGTGGCCGACCCCTTCGGCGGCGGCCGGATGTACCGCACCGGGGACATCGCCCGAATCCGCCCGGACGGGGTGTTCGAGTACCTCGGCCGCACCGACGACCAGGTGAAGATCCACGGCTACCGGATCGAACTCGGCGAGGTCGCGTCGGTGCTCGGATCGCACCCCGGCGTCCGGCAGGCCGCCGCCGTCGCGCGCGAGGACCGGTCCGGCGACCGCTACCTGGCCGGTTACGTCGTACCGGAGGACGGGGTGCCGGCGGATCCCTCCGCGCTGCGCGACGCCCTCTCGCACCTGCTGCCCGCGTACATGGTGCCGTCCAGGATCATGGCCCTCGACGAGCTGCCGCTGACCGCGAACGGCAAACTCGACCAGGCCGCGCTGCCCGAACCTCCGGCCCCGCAGGGGGCGGCGGGCGCGGCGCCCGGCACTCCCGGCGAGAAGCGGATGTGCGCCCTGTTCGCGGACATCCTGGAGGTGCCGACGGTCCACCTGGACGACGACTTCTTCCACCGGGGCGGCAACAGCCTGCGGGCCGTGCGGCTCGCGGGGAAGGCCCGCAAGGCCGGCTGGGCGTTCGGACTGCGTGACGTCCTGGAACTGCGCACCCCGCGGGCCCTGGCCGGCCATGTCGGGTCCGCGGAGCCCGCCGCGACCGGCGAAGCGGCGTCATGACCGTCGACCGTGTGGTGGTCGTGGGGGCCTCGGTGGCCGGCAGCAGGGTCGCGTCCGGGCTGCGGGGCGCGGGTTACACCGGCGCCCTCGCGCTCGTCGACCCCGACCCGGACGCGCCCTACGACCGGCCCCCGCTGTCCAAGCAGGTGCTCGCCGGCGACTGGGCCCCCGAACGGGCCTCCCTGGGGGACCCGGAGGAGTGGGCGGCCCGGCGGCACGTCGCCGCCGCCGAGTCCCTCGACCCGGCCCGCCGCGTCCTGCGGCTGGACTCCGGCGACGAACTCCCCTACGACCGGCTGGTGCTGGCCTGCGGAGCTGTGCCCCGCACGCTGCCCGGCATGTCGCACCGGGGCGTCCACGTCCTGCGGACGCTGGCCGACTCCCTGCGGCTGCGGGACCAGCTGGAGCACATCGGCTCCGGGAGCCTGGTGATCGTCGGCGGCGGCTTCGTCGGCGCCGAGGTGGCCTCGACCGCCCGTGCGCGCGGTATCGCGGTGACCCTCGTGGAGGCGGCGGGCACCCCGCTGTCCGGGCTCCTCGGTGAGGAGGTGGCGGCCGAGCTGGCCCTGCTGCACACGGACAACGGCGTACGGCTGATCGGCGGCGCCCCGGTCACCGGACTGGTCGGCGGCCGGGAGGTCACCGGGGTGCGGCTCGGCGACGGCACCACGCTGCCCGCCGACGCCGTCGTCGTCGGCGTCGGCGTCCGGCCCGCGACGGACTGGCTGGCCGGCTCCGGCCTGCCCCTGGAGGCCGACGGCGGGGTGCTCTGCGACGAGTACTGCGCCGTCGACGCCGGACGGACGGTGTACGCGATCGGGGACGTCGCCCGCTGCCGCGACCCGCTGCTCGGCCGGCACGTGCGCGTCGAGCACTGGACCAACGCGGTGGAGCAGGCGGACGTCGTCGTGCGCGACATCCTCGGACCGGGGCGGACGGCCCACCGGCACGAACGGTTCGTCTGGTCCGACCTGTACGGCGGGAAGATCGCGCTGCTCGGCCACCCCGAGCCGGACACCGAAGTGAGCACGGTGCGCGCCGACGGCCCGCGCAGGCGCTTCGCCGTGGCCTACCACCGCGGCCCCCGGCTGTGCGCCGCGCTGACCGTGAACTGGCCGAAGGCACTCATGGCGGCCCGCCGTTCGATGGCCGCGCCGGCCGGAGCGGACGACATCGTGAGTGCGTGGAAAGCCCTGTAGTCGCAGCTTGCTGAAACAGGCCTGTCGGATCGCGGGGATTCTCCGGCACGATCGGACCAGCGCCGACGGAGAACTGGTAACCGAATCGCAGGGACAGTCGCCCGCCGGTCACCTTCGGTGCTGCATCGCCCCGACGCGGGTACCGCCCTTCTCGCTTGTCCGAACGGGCTTACCGCACCGGAAGATCCGGCTGCCGAGCCCCATGGCCGCCGGCGGACGCCTGCCGGACCGGACTCCGTCCCCGTTCACCATTCTCCTCTGTCCCCGTCCCAACTCCTTCTGAAGGGTTTCCCGGTGTTCCGAGACAGCGATGTCGAGCCGCTCGTGCTCCGGCAGCGGGGTACGTCCGCGCAAGCGGGCGACCGCGCCCTGCTGCTGCACGGCCTCGGCAGCAGCGAGAGCTGCTGGGACCCCTTCGTCGTCCACCGGCCGCCGGCGCTCGACCTGTGGACGGCGGGGCTGCCGTGGCGCTCCGGCGGTCCGTACGCCGTGGCCGAGCGGGCCGAGAGCACCTGGATCGACACGGCGATCCGGCAGGTCCCCGGCGGCGCCGACGTGGTGATCGCGCACTCCTACGCGACGATCCTGCTGCTGCAGCTGCTGTCGGACCTGGCGGTCGCCGGCGCCGATCCGCGGGAGGAGCTCGGCATCCGCGCCCTGGTGCTGGTCTCACCGTTCTACCGGAAGCAGCCCAAGGACTTCTCCTGGGCCGAACTGCCGGGGAACCTGACGGCGATGCGGCGCAGCGCGGAGGACCACATCGAGCTGATGTCCCGCAACGGCCTGGACCCGGGCGTCCGGGCCGACATGGCCGAACTCGCCTGCGCACGGCTGGGCCCGTACTGGGCGGTCCGCTATCTCGACGCCTATCTGCGGACGCCCTTCCTGGCCCTCGACCGAATCGACCTGCCCGTCCACCTCGTCGTGGGCGACAGCGACACGGTCGCACCGCCCGCCGAAGCCGAGGCCCTGGCCGGCGAGCTGGGCCGGGCGTCGATGGAGCGGATCGCCGGCTGCGGGCACACCCCGATGGCGGAGCGGCCGGAGCGGTTCTCGCTCGCTGTCCAGCAATTCCTCGCCACCCTGTCCGCCGGGCACACCCCGGCGGCGGTCAACTGAGTACGGGAGCACACGATGACCACCCTGTCCGACGTCGAGCTCAAGAAACTGCTGAACGAGCCGAGCGCGGTGACCATGCGCCCGCCCTACGAGGGCGGCAACATCAACACCGCCATCGGCTTCAAGTGCGTCAACTACCTGCTTGAGGCAGCCGTCCTCGACCACTTCCGGGCCGTCGGCCTCGGCGCCACCGAGCTGTTCCTCGTCCACGGCGTCAACTTCGACGTGACCGGCCTCGACACCCGGCTGCACACGGTGCTCACCCTCGACGACGACGTACTCCTGGAGGTCACGCCGAAGACGAAGAGCACCGACGCGGCGATGGTCTTCGCCGTGACGGCCACCGTCCAGCGGGACGGAGCGCCGAAGAAGGCCGTTAGCTCCAAGCTGCGGGTGCTGCTGCGCCGCGACACCAACGTCGAGGCAACCGCCCCCCTCCCGGCGGAACTGGAGCGCTTCGTCGTCGACCGCCTCGCCACCGCCGAGCCCACCAAGCTCACCGCCACCCCGGTCGACGACTTCGCCGGCGCCGTGCACCGCGGTGAGGGCAGCGACACCGACCCGGTGCTCGCCGAGATCATCGGCGACGAGAACGCGGTCGGCTGGAAGTGGAAGGTCCCCTACTACTACTGCCACTTCACCGAGCGCATGCAGATGTCGGGCTACCTGCGTCAGATGGAGGAGGCGAAGCACGTCTTCGTCGCCTCGCGCGGCATCAGCATCAAGCGGATGCTCAACGAGCGCGGCTGGATCCCCGTCGTGACGCAGTGCAAGATCCACTTCACCGACGAGACGATCATGGAGGAGAACCTCTACACCGTCTACACGGTCGAGTCCGTCTTCAAGGACATGCTCTACACCTCCCGCGTGGACTTCTACGTCGTGCGGGACGGCAAGCTCGTCCAGACCGCCACCGGTTCGATCACCCACGGCTACTGCCACAAGGAATCACCGGACGCCGAATGGCAGATGACTGTCTTCGACGACGAGGTTCTGCGCGCGCTGCGCGGCGCGTAACCCCACGACGACCCCAGACCCGGAGGACCGATGGCCCCCAAGCGCCCGCCGCGCTGGTACTTCTCCCTGCGCAGTCCCTATTCCTGGTTCGCCTACCGCGACCTGACGTCCGACCACCCCGATGTGCTCGAAGCCATCGACTGGCTGCCGTTCTGGGAGCCGGACGAGTGGACCGCGAAGCTGCTGGCGCAGGAGGGAGTCACCCTTCCGATCGTCGCCATGAGCAGGGCGAAGAACTTCTACATCCTGCAGGACACCCGCAGGCTCGCGACCGACCGCGGGCTGGACCGGATCAGCTGGCCGATCGACCGCGACCCGTGCTGGGAGGTCGCTCACCTCGCGTGGATCGCCGCCGAGGACGAGGGCCGCGGCAAGGACTTCGTGGCGGCGGCCTACCGGGCCCGCTGGCAGGACGGGAAGAACATCTCCGAGCCCGCGGTGATCGCGGAGATCGCGACCGAACTGGGCCTGGACGCGCAGCGGTTGTCGACCGCCGCCGATGACGCGGAGCTGCGCGGCCGGGGTGCGGAACTGCTCGCGGAGTCGGCCCACGACGGCCTCTTCGGGGTGCCGTTCTTCATCAACGGCCGGGACAAGTACTGGGGCCTCGACCGGGTCGAACCCTTCGTCCGGGCCGTCCGCGGCGCGGAGCGGCCCGCCGCACCCGCGGTCGGGGCACCGGACCCGGCCACCCACGCCGACCTGCTTCCGGCCGGCGGGGACCAGGGCCACGCCGGCGGCTGCGGCTGAGACCGGCCGGCGGCCGCGACACGGAACGCGGCCGCCGGCCTCACCGACCAACGAACGAGTACTGCGGCAAGCGACGAGGAGACGACTGTGGACAGCAACCCCGACGACACCGGGCGCGGAGCCGTGCGGCGCTCAGCGGGCGGCGACCACTGGGACGCTGTCGTGGTGGGCGCCGGCCTGGGTGGACTGACCACCGCGGCCTACCTGGCCACCGCGGGCCGTCGCGTCCTGGTGCTGGAGCAGTTCTCGGTGGTCGGCGGCAACAGCCACGTCTTCCGCCGCCGCCGCAGCTACGAGTTCGACGTCGGCGTCCACTACCTCGGCGACTGCGCGCCCGGCGGCGTCATCCCGTCCGTCCTGAACGGCGTGGGGCTGGGCGGCAGGGTCGAGTTCCTGGAGATGGACCAGAACGGCTTCGATCTGATCAGGGTGCCCGGCGCGTCGGTGGACATGCCGGCCGGCTGGTCCGCGTACCGGCAGCGGCTCATCGCCGCGATGCCGGAGGAGGCCCCGGGGCTGCGCACCTTCACCGACATCTGTTCGGCCGTCGGCGCCGAGCAGCGCTCCGCCCTGTTCGAGGCCCACGCCTGGTCGGTTCAGGACATCGCGGACGGCACCGTGACCGTACGGGAGTGGGGCAGGCGGACGTTGGACGAACTTTTCCAGCACTGCGGCCTCTCACCTCGGGCCCGTACCGTACTGGCCGCGCAGGCCCCGAACTACGGCCTGACGCCGCGTCAGGCCACCGTCGCCCGGCATACCAGCGTCACGGACCACTACCTGCGCGGGGCCTACTACCCGGCCGGCGGTGGCCAGACCCTCGCGGCGGGTCTGGTCGAGGTGATCGAGGCACACGGCGGGGAGGTCCGCACCCGCAGCAGGGTGGGGCGCATCCTGGTCGAGGACCGCAAAGTCACCGGTGTGGCCCTGAACGGCGGGGCGACGGTCACCGCCGACCTGGTGGTGTCCAACGCCGACTACCGGCGCACCGTCCTCGATCTGGTCGGGGCCGAGCACTTCTCCAAGCCGCTGGTCAGCCGCACCCGCAACGCGCGGATGGGCATGCCGTGGCTGGTGCTCTACCTCGGCCTCGACACCGATCTACGGGAGCGCCCGAACGCCAACCTGTGGTGGTACGACACCGACGACATCGACGGCTACTTCGAACGGGCACGGACGGGCGACATCGACGAAGTCCCCTTCCTCTTCTGCTCGTTCGCCTCGCTCAAGGATCCCGACAACAGCACGCTCTGCCCGCCGGGACACGCCAACCTCCAGGTCATGACCCTGTGCCCGCCCGACCACGCGTGGTGGGGCGTCGAGGACGGAGCGGGCGGGGACGGCGGAGCCTACCGCCACAACGCCCAGTACCTCCGGCGCAAGCAGGAGCTGACCGAGGCCACCCTGCGCGCGGCCGAGAAGGCCCTCGGGCCGTTGCGTGACCATCTCACCTACGTGGAGGCGGCGACCCCGCTCACCCATGAGCGGTACACCCTGTCCTCCGGTGGCACCCCGTTCGGCATGGCCGAGTGGGGTGGCACCGCCCGTCCGGGCACGGCGACACACATCACCGGGCTGCACGTCGTCGGCGCCAGCACCCAAGCGGGCAACGGTGTCGCGGGCGTCATGCTCGGCGGCATCTCGTGCGCCTCCCAGATCCTCGGTACACCCCTGCTCGCCCGTGCCCAGGCGGGAGCGGTGTTCGGCGACCCGGACCTGCTGCCGGACCGGCCGGAGGGCTGGGACCCGAGGGAGATCTGCCGGGGCGGTTCCCGGCGCACACGCCAGGGCCCCTCCGCAGCGGCCCGGCGCCTGGCCGGCACGTCCGGCTGAGACCGGGCGGACCACCGTCATGCCGATGGTCCGCCGAGCAGGAGACGACCGGTCCCAGAACCGACCGGTCGCAGAACCCAACGATCGCAGAACCGATCGACGATCAGAGAAGGATTCGCCATGACCACGACCATCGCCACTGAGCACCGGACCCGCATCAAGGAGATCGTCTGCGACATCCTCGAACTCGAGGAGGACGAGGTCACCGACAGCGGTCTCTTCAAGGAGGAGTACGGGGCGGACTCGCTGCGTGCCATCGAGATCCTCGCCGGCCTGGAGAAGGAGTTCAAGGTGACCATCGACCAGGCCGAACTGGAGCGGATGGTCAACCTCGACGGCGTCTACGCCGTCGTCGGTGAGTCCATCGCCGCCAAGTAGGAACAGCTCGGCCCGAAGCGAGCACGGAGGGCCGGCGCAGCCGCCGGCCCTCCGTCCCGGCGGTCGCCCCGGTCCCAAGTGCTGGTGCTCCGCCCCTGACCCCTTTCCGTGGTGAGCCAGGCCGTACCGAGGGAGATTGATGTCTGAGAGCCTTTCCGACGCGATGCACGACGACGCGGCGTCCCGGGTGGTGCTGACCGGGTTCGGCGTGTTCTCCAGCATCGGTGTCGGCGCCGATGAATTCGCTGAGGGCCTGCGCGCGGGCCGCAGCGGCGCCAAGCCGATCACGGTGTTCGACACCGAGGGCTTCGCCCACGCCAACGGGTGCGAGATCGACGGGTCCGAGCCTGAGCGCTGGATTCACCGCCTGCCGGTGGAGACGCTGGGCAGGGCGACGAAGTTCTCCGTCGCCGCCGCCCGGATGGCCGTCGAGGCATCCGGGATCGATCTGGAAACGCTGCGCGCCCAGCGCGGCATGATCTCCATCGGCACCACCGACGGCGAGTCCTACGACCTCGACCACCTGGTGGAGACCGAGATCAGCTCCGGTCCGGCCGCCATGGACCCGACCGTGGCCCGCCGGATCTCGCCCAACCGGTTGTCCATCGCCGCCGCCCAGGAACTCGGCCTGTCCAACGTCGACGCGGTGACCATCGCCACCGCCTGCTCGGCCGGTAACTACGCGATCGGCCAGGGCTTCGACGCCATCCGCTCCGGCGCGGTCGACTACGCGCTCTGCGGCGGCGCGGACGCGATGTGCCGCAAGACGTTCACCGGCTTCTACCGGCTCGGCACCATCGCGCCGGACGTCTGCCGCCCCTTCGACTCCGACCGCAAGGGCATCCTGACCGGCGAGGGCGCGGGCGTGCTGATGCTGGAGAGCCTGGCCTCCGCGCAGGCGCGCGGCGCGCGCATCTACGCCGAGGTGCTCGGCTACGGGATGAACTGCGACGCCTACCACCAGGTCGCGCCCAACCAGGCGAGTGTCGCCCGGTGCATGGAGATCGCGCTGGAGAACGCCGGCGTGAAGGCGCAGGAGGTCGACCTGGTATCGGCCCACGGCACCGGCACCAAGGCCAACGACGTCACCGAGTCGCGGGCCATCCACGACGTGTACGGCGACACCCCGCCGCGCACCGTCTCGCTGAAGTCGATGCTCGGCCACACGATGGGCGCCGCCAGCGCGCTCGCCGCCATCGCCTGCGCCCTCTCGGCATACCACGGCTTCATACCCCCGACCATCAACCACCGTGAGACCGACCCCGAGTGCGAGATCGACTGCGTGCCCAACCACTCCGTCGAGGCGGACCTGCGCATCGTGCAGAACAACGGGCTCGCCTTCGGCGGCAACAACGCCATCGTGATCCTCGGCAAGTACCAGGACGGTGAGCGGTGAGGCTGCCCATCACCGGTATCGGTGCGGTCGCGAGCATCGGCCGGGACGTGGACGAGATCTTCGGCAGTCTCTGCGCCGGGCGCGGTGGACTCGGACCGATGCGCGGATTCGACCACGGTCTCTACGACGGCACCCAGCTCTTCGAGATCGACGACCGGCCCGAGCCGGGAACCGACCGGACCCTGCGGGCCACCGGATTCCTCCTGGACGCCGTCGGGCAGGCCGCACGCTCGGCCGGGCTCGGCGAGGACCTGGCCGACTGCCCGGTCCTGGTGGGCACCGGCCTGCGCGAGCTGCGGTCGGCGGAGCTGTGGTGGCGCGACAAGGTGCCGTTCGGAGCGGAGCAGCTCCACTTCGGCACCGCCCTGCGCGACCGCTTCGGCACCGCGGACACACACACCTTCTCCAACGCCTGCTCCGCCTCGCTCTACACGCTGGCGCTCGGTGCGGACATGCTGATGCTCGGCGAGGCCGACGCCGTGATCGTCGCCGGCGTCGACTCGATCACCGAGAGCATGTTCGGCCTGGCCGACCGCGTGCAGCCGGAACCCCCCGGCGCCCTGCGGACCCTCGACGTCAACCGCAAGGGCACGATCCTCGGCGACGGAGCCGCGGCCGTCGTGCTGCGCCGCGAGGATGTCACCGGCCCAGGCGGCCGGCTGTGGGGGAGGCTGCGCGGGGTCGGGATGACCTGCGACGCCAAGCACCCCACCGCCCCCGACCAGAAGCAGGTCGCCGAGGCGATCCGGCAGGCACACCACCACGCGGGCACCCGGCCCGCCGACATCGACCTGCTGATGCTGCACGGCACCGGGACCCCGCTCAACGACCTGGTCGAGGCCTCGGCGTACACCGAGGTCTTCGGCGGGGACGCGGGCGGCCCCGTGGTCACCGGCATCAAGCCGATGACCGGGCACACCAGCGGATCGGCGGGGCTGTTGAGCCTGGTCGTCGCCCTGAAGGTGATGGACAGCGGCAGGGTTCCGCCGCTGGTCGGACTGGAGCAGCCGATCGAGGAGGCCGCCGGCCTCCGGCTGGTCCGTGACGAGGAGGCCGAGCACGAGGTCTCGCTCGCCCAGGTACACGGGTTCGGATTCGGCGGGATCAACGCCGTGGCGATTGTCGAGGGACCATGAAGATCTGTGTGACAGGAGTGGGCGTAGCCCTTCCGGGTGCCGACTCCGCGGCCGCGCTCGCGGCCGCGCGGCAGCCCTCGGACCCGGTCGAGCCGGCCGCCGTCCTCGGAAAGAAGGGCCTGCGGTACAAGGACCGCGCGACCCAGCTGGGGCTGGTCGCCGGGCAGCGGGTGCTGAGCGACGCGGGCCTGCTGCGCGACGGTGAACTGACCGTCGACGGCACCCGGGTGGCGGTGCTCGTCAGCTCCAACCTGGGCAACGTGGACACCGTCTGCCGGGTGGCCAGGACCATCGCGGACGAGGGCACCCGCGGCCTGAGTCCGATGGACACCCCGAACGCCTCCAGCAACATCATCGCCTCCGAGATCGCGATCAGGTTCCACCTGCACGGCCCCAACCTGATGGTGTGCAACGGCCCCGCCTCAGGGCTCGACGCGGTGCGCTGGGGCATCGCCCTGCTGCGCGCGGGCCGAGCCGACCAGGCGGTCGTGGTCGGCGTCGAGCCGGACAACGAGATCGTCCGCGAACTCGTCGGCGGTCCCGTCGCCGACGGCGGGGCTGCGCTGGTGCTGGAGCGGGCCGAGGTCGCCTCGGCACGCGGCGCCACGGTGCGGGCCGAGGTGGGCGGGCACACCCGCGGTGCGCGCGTGGCCGAGAACTTCGCCCGTCTCGCCGCCGAAGAACCTGACTCCCTGGTCGGCTGGTTCGCCTCCGGCAGTGCCGCCGGGGCGCTGCCGGCCGAACTGCCGGGACACGATCTCGTCGCCACCTGGGGCGAGTTGTCCGGTGCGTTGGGCGTCGTGCAGTGCGCCGCGGCGATCGGGGGCTTCGCCGCCGGCCCAGGAGGACCGGTGTACCTGGTCGCGGGCGGGGACGACGACGACGGCACCGCGGCGCTGGTGCTGCGGCCGCCCGCCCCGACGGTCTTCGAGCCCCTCGCCGTCTGAGAGACCCATCGGCCTTGACCTCCCCCGAGCAGGACGGAATGTGACCATGACCTATTCGGCGAGCGCGTCTGCGACCCTGAACCGGCCGGTGATCACCGCGTGGTCCGCGGTGTCGCCGCACGGCATCGGCAAAAACGAGTTTGTGACCGGCACACTGGCCGGTACGAGTACCTCGGCGCCCCTGGCCGCCGAGGAGTGGGCGACCCCGGACGGCAGAGCCTGCCTGGTGCCCGGCTTCGCGCTCCGCGAGGTCCTCGGCAAGAAGGGCACCCGGTCGATGGACCGGGTGACCGGCCTGGCCGTCACCGCCGTACGCGACCTGCTGCGCGACTGCGAGGGCCGGCGGCGCGGCGGTGACGAGGAGACCGCCCTGGTGCTGGGCACGACCACCGGCAGCGCGCAGAGCATGATGGACTTCACCCGCGCTTCCCTGGTCGGTGACCGCCCGTACTACGTGGACCCGTCGCTGATGCCGAACGCGGTGATGAACTGCGCCGCCGGGCAGTGCGCGATCTGGCACCGTCTGAAGGGCCCGAACACCACGATCGCCGGCGGCCGGGTCGCCGGGCTCTCGGCGCTGAGCTACGCCGGCGGACTGCTCGGCTCCGGCCGGGCCGAGACCGTGCTGTGTGGAGCGGTCGAGGAGTTCTCGAACGCACGGGCGTGGCTGGACCACCACCGGCGGCGTGAGGACGCGGCGGGCGCCCTGCTCGGCGAGGGGTGCGCCGTCTTCCTGCTGGAGTCCACGGCCGGACAGGACGGCCGGGCCCTGGCCGAGGTGCTGGCCGTGGAGTCACGGGTCTACTTCGGCACCGAGGTCAGCCCGGTGCTCGACGCCTGCCTCGACGGGGTCCTGGCGCGCGCGGAGGTGAACGCGGAGGACGTGTGGGCGGTCTCCGCATCCGAACTCGCCGGCACCGCGGGCGATCAGGAACGCGCGGTGCTCACCGCCCGCTTCGGGGCCGGTGCCCTGGACCGGGCTCCGTCCCTCACTCCGATCGGGGACACCTCGGGCGCCTCGGCGGCGTTCCAGATCGGGTCCCTGCTGAGCCTGGCCGAGCAGGGCGGTGCGCCCACGGGCAGCGTGGTCCTCGTCTCCTCGGTGGACGACGACGGCATCGTCGCCTGTGCCGTGCTGCGGCTGCTCGGCCACTGACCGGCATTCACAGGTAACAGGAAGGAAGCACATGTCCATCGACGCGGTGGCCCGGCTCGATCGAGAAGAGCTGCGGACGTTGCTGGCCGAGACCATCGACACCGACGCGAGCGAGGTCGGCGACGACACGGACTTCGTCGAGGCGCTCGGGGTCGACTCCCTGATGGCGCTGGAGGTCGTCGTGGTACTGGAGCGGACGTACGGCATCAAGTTCGCCGAGGAGGAGATGCGCTCGGTGAGGACGCTGAACAGCGCCTTTGACGAGGTGCGCCGCAAACTGGGGGAGCGTTCGTGACCAGTCCGGTCCTGGCCGCCGCGCAACCGGTGGGCGAGTCGGGCCCCGACGCGCGGACGGGGAGGTGGACGGCCCGCTTCTCGGTGTCGGTGGCCGCGGACGAACCGGTCTTCGCCGGGCACTATCCGCACCTCCCGATCTTTCCCGGTGTGTGCGTGCTGGAGTGCGCGCGTTCCGCCGCGGAGGCCGCACCTCCGCCGGAGGCCGGCCCGCTACGGCTGGCCGCCGTGGAATCAGGCCGCTTCCTGGCCGCCGTCCGCCCGGGCGAAGTGCTGGACATCGAGGTGACCTGGATCCCGCGCGAGGACGGCTGGCGGTGCAACGCGAAGGTGGCGACCGCCGGCGGCCCGGCCGCCTCGGCGCGCTTCCACTATCGGCAGGGGGCGGACACGTGATCACTCCGGCGGGCGTCCACGCCCTGCTGCCGCACCGGTACCCGATGCTGCTGGTCGACCGGGTCCTCTCGGTGGACGAGGACGGCATCCGGTCGGTCAAGGCCGTCACGCTCAACGAACCGTGGTACGCCCGGCTCGGCCCGGCGCCCGCTGAGGAGGACTTCGCCTACCCGGACGTCCTGTTGCTCGAGTCGTGGACGCAGACTGCCGGGCTCCTGGCCCTGCACGGGGACGGCGGCCGCCCCGACGGCCGGACCATGCTGTTCGGCTCTCTGCGCGACGTGGTCCTCCACCGGCGTGTCTACCCCGGTGAGGTGGTCGAGCACCACGCCCGGCTGCGGCGCGCGGTGGACGACACGGTGATCTTCGAAGGGAGCAGCCAGGTCGGTGCCGACCCCGTGCTGACCATCGGCTCCGTCACGGTCGCCTTCCGTCCGCAGGAGCGGCTCGACCCCCGACACGCCGGAGCAGCTTCCGGCTGATCAGCAGCCAGCAAGGAGAGAAGTCATGACAGAGAAGCGAGTACCGGTCACCCTGGTGAGCGGGGGATCGCGCGGCATCGGCCGGGCCGTCGTGCTGCGGCTGGCGGCCGAGGGCCACGACGTCAGTTTCTGCTACCAGTCCAACGGGCAGGCCGCGCGGGAGCTGGAGAAGGCGGCGGGCGAGCTCGGCGTCCGTGCGCTGGCCGTACGGGCAGACGTCACCGACACCGCGTCGGTCAAGGAGTGGGTCGCCCGGACGGAGGCCGAACTCGGCCCGATCGACACGGTGGTCTGCTCCGCGGGCATCACCCGTGACAATCCGCTGCTGCTGATGTCCGACGAGGACTGGCACAGCGTCCTGGACACCAACCTCGACGGGGTGTACAACGTCTGCCGCTCCGTGATCTTCGAGATGATGAAGCGCAAGGCTGGCTCCATCATCAACATCTCCTCGGTCGCGGGCGTCCACGGCAACCCGACGCAGTCCAACTACTCCGCCTCCAAGGCCGGGATCATCGGCTTCACCAAGGCACTCGCCAAGGAGGTCGGCCGCTACGGCATCCGCGCCAACGTGGTGGCCCCCGGATTCATCGAGACCGACATGACCGGGGCGCTGACCGACAAGGTCAGGAAGGACGCCGCCAAGCAGATCCCGCTGCGGCGCTTCGGCCAAGCCGAGGAGGTCGCCGACCTGGTGGCCTACCTCGCCGGCGACCGGGCCGGATACATCACCGGTTCGGTCCTCCAGATCGACGGCGGCATCACCATATGAGGGTCGGCGGGGTCTGACATGACGACGGCCGGAAACTCTCCCCCCACCGCGGACGTGCCGGAGCCCGGCGCCCGTCTGCGGCAGCTGGCGGACCATCATGGTGCCGCCTACCGGCTGATTCCCCACGCGCCGGAAGGGCGTACGCGGGAGGCGAGCGTCCTGCGCGGGCACGATCTCGCGCAGGGCGCCAAGTGCCTGGTGGTCGCGGCGCGTCCGACCAAGCGGACCTGCCGGTACGTCCTGGCCGTCGTGCCCGGGGACCGGCGCGTCGACCTGGACCGGATCGCGGGACTGACCGGCTGCCGCAGGGCGGGATTCGCGGACCGGGACACCGCGGAGCGGCTTGCCGGCTCGGTCAGCGGCTCCATCATCCCGTTCTCCTTCCACCCGGACCTGGAGCTGATCGTCGACGAGGACCTGCTCCGGCACGACACGCTGTACTTCAACGCAGCCCGGCTCGACCTGTCGATGGCGCTGCCGACCGCGGACTACCTTCGCATGGTCCGGCCGCGCACCGCCCGCATCAGCGCACCGCCTGCCGGTTCACCTGTGGGGGCCGCACCTTCCACGACGGAACTCCCCTGATGCCCTTTCGGCCGGTGGAGGGTGCTGCGAAGGGGGAGCACACGGCGCACAGGACTGCGCGGACGCGCTGTCCCGGGCGCCGCGCGGAGGTGTTTCCGCAACCTGCAGCGCTCCGTCCCCGCCAGGCCGCGCGCTTTTACGATGGCCACCCGGCGCCGGTGGATGTTCCCAGCCCATATCCGAACCGGGGCCTGCCACCGGGCCACCGGCAAAGAACAACGGAGGCCCAGAACGTGGCCATACCCATGATCGAGGCAATCGACGTAGTGAAGTCGTTCGGTGACGTCAAGGCACTGGACGGGGTGAACGTTTCCGTTCCCGAAGGTTCGATCCACGGTTTGCTCGGCCACAACGGAGCCGGCAAGACCACCCTGGTGCACATCCTGTCCACCCTGCTGCCGCCTACCAGCGGCACCGGCCGGATCTGCGGTTTCGACGTGGTAGCCCAGTCCCGGGAGGTCCGGAGCAGCATCGGGCTGACCGGCCAGTTCGCGTCGGTCGACGAGCAGCTCAACGGGAGGGAGAACCTGGCCCTGGTGGCCCGGCTGCTGGGCGCGAGCCGACGGCAGGCACTCGGCCGCGCCGAAGAGCTTCTGGAGATGTTCGAGCTGACCGACGCGGCGACCCGTCCGGTCCTCCAGTACTCGGGCGGTATGCGCCGACGGCTGGACATCGCGGCGAGCCTCGTCGGCGGACCCCGGGTCATCTTCCTCGACGAACCGACGACCGGGCTGGATCCGAACGCCCGGATCGGTGTCTGGGAGACCATCGAGCGACTGGCCAAGGACGGTACGTCGGTCCTGCTCACCACCCAGTACCTGGAGGAGGCGGACCGCCTCTGTGAGCAGATCACCGTGCTGTCCGACGGCCGTGTGGTCGCCGGCGGCAACCCCGCCGAGCTCAAGGCCGAGGTCGGCCAGCGCATGGTGACCGTGACCCTGGCGTCGCGGTCCGACGTGCCCGTCGCGGTGACCGCCCTGGAGGGCGTCGGCATCCGGGCGACCCCGCAGGAGACGGGGGTGGCCATCAGCGCCCCGGTCGCCGCCGCCGCCGACCTCGCGGTCGTCGTCCGCACCCTGAGCGACGCCGGCACCGAGATCGCCGAACTCGCTTTCACCGAGCCGACCCTGGACGACGTCTACCTGACGCTGACCCACGAGGCCACCCGGAAGCCGGTGCCCGCGTGACCGTCCCGATCACTCTCACCGAAGAAGGAGCGCACCGATGACGGTCATCGAAGCGGAAGTCCCGTCCCAGCCGACGGCTCCGCCCCGTACGGGCCCGGCGGAACAGTGGGGCGGCAGCAGCCTGTTCACCCAGACCCTCGCGCTCACCGGCCGGTCGGTGCGGCCGTACCTCCAGGCCGGGGTGCTCGTCGTGACGTTCATCGAGCCGCTGGTCATGCTGCTGATGTTCGGCGGCGTGCTGCGCGTGCTCGGTGACACGGGCCTGCCCGGCGGCACCGACATGTCCTACATCGCCAACCTGGTTCCGGCGATCATGATCATCACATCCGTCGCGGCCGGCGCCCAGGCGGGCAACGGGCTGATCAACGACCTGCGCAACGACGTGATCACCCGTTTCCACACCATGCCGATCTCCCGGTTCAGCGTGCTGCTGGCCAGGAGTCTCGCGGACGGCGCACGGTCGTTCTACCAGCTGATCGCCGTGGCCGTCCTGGCCGCGCTGATCTTCGGCTTCGATCCGCCGGGCGGAATCCTCGGCGTCGTGGGCTCGATCCTGCTCAGCCTGTTCGTGGGCTGGTCCATGAGCTGGATCTTCATCGCCCTGGCCGCGGTGCTGCGCAACGGCGATGTGCTTCGCATGATCACCACGCTGTGCACGTTCCCGCTGCTGTTCGCCTCCAACGCCTTCGTCGCGCCGGAGTCGATGCCGGTCTGGCTGCGTGTGGTCGCCGAGGCGAACCCGATCTCCTACGCCAACGACGCGATGCGCGGCATGGTCGCCGGGCAGGCCACCTTCGCCGAGCTCATCGCCACACTGGGCGTCTCCTGCCTGCTGGTCGCCGTCTGCGCACCCATCGCGCACCGCTCCTTCCGGGTGCTGTGACCGCAGGACGGAGATGGCGTTTGCCCGCGTATCCGGCGCACCGCGGCCGGGAGGCGAAGTGCTTCGCCTCCCGGCCGCGGTGCGTGGTCATCCCCGGCCCCGGGAGATCGAGAAGATGACCCGGAGCACCAGGATGCAACTGACCGCCAGCAGGTTGTAGCCGATGAGCTGGCTCAGGGATACGGAACCCATGATCGTGGGTGCGCTGTCGATGCTCAGCAGGACGGCCCCCACCAGCGCGGTGATGCCGCCGATGAAGGACAGCAGCACATCGTGGACCAGGCCGCGCACGAACCGCCGGTCACGTTCGTCCGCGAGGAGCCGGACCCGGACCCCCAGCCGGCCGTCCTCCAGGGCGCTGGTGATCCTCTCCACCCGCCGGGGGAGTCGGCGCAGGACGGACGTGACCGAGATCGCCTCCTCGATCAGGGACGTCTTGACCCGCTCGTAGGTCATCTGCTCCCGGACCCGCGCTGCCGCGAACCTGCGGGCCTCCGCCACTATGTCGAAGTCCGGTGCGAGACGCTCGACGGTCCCCTCCACGGTGGCCAGCGCCCGGAAGGTAGCCGCCACTTCCGGCGGGACGGCCAGGCCGTGCCGGGCGACCAGCAGGAAGAGTTCGGAGAAGATCTCCCGGTTCTGCCTGCTCCCCGGGCCCAGGTGCCGTGCCATGAACCGACCGAGCGACCGCTCCAGCTTCCTCTCGTCGATCTGCTCCGGACGGTCGACGATTTCCAGCAGGGCGTCGCTGAGCGCCGTCGGGTCACCACGGTGGAAGGCCATCAGCAGATCGCGCAGCGCGGAACGCATCGTGCGGTCGAGGCGGCCCACCGATCCGAAGTCGATCAGGCCGAGTTCGCCGCAGTCCAACAGCAGGACGTTCCCCGGATGCGGGTCGGCGTGGAAGACGCCGCCGAGCACGATCTGTTCCAGCACGCAGTCCAGCAGTTGCCGGGCGAGCTCAGCCCCGTCCAGGCCGCGGTCGGCGACCGACTGGCCGACGGAGGTGAGCGGGACGCCGTCCAGCCACTCCAGGGTCAGCACCCGCCGAGTGCTGTACTCCTCGTGCACCCGCGGCGTTCGGATCGCCTCCACGGCTCCCGGCGCCGACGCTCCCGCCGTGACGGCGGCCATGTTGCGGGCCTCGGTCCGGAAGTCCAGTTCGTCGTGGAGCGAGACGGCGAAGCCGTTGATCAGCTCGCACAGCCCAAGGCGCCGGGCCCAGTTGGTGTTCTCCTCCAGCTTGCGGCCGAGCCGGTGCAGGATGTCAAGGTCACGTTCGACCACGGGCTCGGCGCCGGGGCGTTGGATCTTCACCACGATCTCCTGCCCGTCGGCCAGCCGGGCCCGGTGCACCTGGGCCATCGATCCCGCGGCCAGCGGCTGCGGGTCGAAGAAGGCGAAGACAGCGTCCGGATCCCGGCCCAACTCCTCCGTGAGCGCCTCCCGCACCCGCTCCCACGGCTCCGGCGCCGCCTGGTGGTGCAACTGGGAGAACTCCTCGACGTACTCGGTCGGGAGCAGGTCGTAGCGGGTGGACAGCATCTGCCCGAGCTTGACGAACGTCGAGCCCGCCTCTTCGAGCGCCAGCCTCACCCGCCGCGCCGCGTGGCGACGGTCGGCGACCGTGCCCTTCGGCGATCCGGCCCGAGCGAGGCCGCGCAGCGAGGGCGAGAGGCCGTTGCGCATGGCGATCGCGCTGAGCTCCGCGTACCGCCGGATGCGCGCCACCCGCCTTCGCAGCGCACTGGGCAGTCGGACGATGCCGGACAGCACGCTGCTGGGCAGCAGCACCTCCGAGAACGCCAGGAAGAGCATCGTGACGAGAATGCCGCAGAGAACCTGTACGGAGGTCATCGCGGGACGGTGGCTGCTCGGTCCCATGGCCGAGATGATCTGCATGGTCGCCAGGACGCCGACCGTTCCGGCGATGGCCGCCCGGATCTTGCCGATCCTGATACCGAGCAGTCGCCGGGCTCCCATGGAGAGCCCGACCAGCGTGAAGACGAACAGAACAGGTATGAGAATCAGGAAAGCTGCGTGCTGCATCGGTGATGCCTTCCCGGACCGGAGTCCGCGTGCGGGTGCAGGTGCGTTTCCGTGGCCGTGTCCGACAGCGGGTCGGGCCTGCCGGAGCGGCCGTGTACAGCCCTTCTGGGCTGTCGGCCATTCTCTGTTCCCCCGGCATGCGCGCTCCACCGAGGCACCCTGCAGGAAACTGCATAAACCTGGCGGAGAGGCTCGCGACAGCACCATGAACTGCGGGAAGCAACGGGAATGACGGGTCTCGGCCGGACCCGCGGTGTCGTGCGGCGGTGTTCGGCGCCGGGCTGTGCCCGCGAACGCGTCGGCTCATGGAGCGGGGAAGCGGCCATGGAACGAACCGGCACCCACGGGGCGCATGCCGCCTTGTCCGGACTCACAGTCGCCCTTCCGGGAAGGGGGGAATCGCACCTGGGGCGGCTGGCCTGTTGTTCCCCTTACCCGGTCACAAGCTGACAGAAACTAGCTCCACCGTGGCACCAAGCTGTCGAAAATGAACCACAGAACCGTCAACGGTGAGGCCCGCGACCTAGTTTGAGGTTCACGAAACGGGCTGAATCCAGCCTGTGTGGGGAACTGCCGAGAGGTTGACGTGGCGGACGCTGGGATCGGTTTGGACGTGCGGTCGGAACTCCTTTATCGGAAGCTGCTCCTGAGGTCGGCATGGCGGACGGGGGATCTGGCCCAGAACCTGGGATGGCCGGCCGACCAGGTGCTGCGAGTGCTCGAAGACCTGCGGGTGGAGGGCCTGGCCAGCGTCTCTGGCGATGACGGCGCCCTCTTCCGTGCCGTCGAGCCGTGCATCGCCCTGCCGGCTCTGCTGGCCTTGCGGATGCGTGAGGGACGATCGCCGCAACCCTGTCCGGTGCAGATCGGCCGGTTCATCGCCCTGCGCGAGCAGATGGAACGGTTCGCGGATCCGACCGACGGAGGCGACGGCCGTCATGATGTTTCGGCCATGATCGAGCGCATGGTCGCCAAGGTAGAACGCGATGTGGTCCTCCTCGTCCCCGGGCACCGCGAGGGCGGCTACGAGTTCTCCCGGCCGGTCGCCGACATGGTGCTGCGGCGGGGTGCGCGACTGCGTTCGGTGTGGGCGGCCTCGGTGCTGCAGGCACCGGCCGCCATGGCTCATGCCCAGTGGCTGACGCAGGAGGGCGCGGCACTGCGTTCGGTCGGTGCGGTGCCGCCGCGTGCGGTGATCATGGACGGTGAGGTCGCCGTGGTCGTCGACGAGACCGAAGGCGCCCGCGTCGTGCGTTCCCCCGCGGAGCTGGAGAGGCTGTCCGCCCTGGCCCACCGGTTCTGGGACCGGGGGGCGACCGTGCGGCACACGGGCCGTCAGCCGGGGGCCACGACGCGCCGCCCGCGCTCGGAGGTCGTCCTGCGTCTGCTGTCCGAAGGTCTCACCGACGACGCGATAGCCCGCCGCCTGGGATGCAGCGTCCGAACGGTGCGCAACGACGTCGCCTCCGCCATGGTGGCCCTCGACGCCCGGAGCCGCTTCCAGGCAGGGGCCCGGGCCATGCAGGTCGGCCTGATCTGACAGCCCGCCCGCGCCCCGTTGAGGAAGCGTCGGGCCCGCACGTGCGGGAACTCACCGCACCTCGCACCGGCGTCCCCTCTCCGGCGGGCGGGGCACCATTTGCTCCTCGGTGTCGCGCGGCCCTCCCGATCACCGCACCGTGATGCACGAGCGGAAGAGGAACCGCGCACCGCCGTAGATGGAAACCGCCCCCCGGCCGGTAGGGGGACCGGCCGGGGGGCGGTGCTCGAAGGGGTCCGTGCTGGGGGCCCCGGCCCGGGGCGTCGTGCTGCGGCGCCCCGGGGAAGGGCGTCAGCCCTGGTGGGGATAGGTGTACTCGGTCGGCGCGACCAGGGTCTCCTTGATGGCCCGGGTGAGGGTCCAGCGCTGGAGGTTCTGCGGGGCGCCGGCCTTGTCGCAGGTGCCGGAGGACCGGCCGCCGCCGAAGGGCTGCTGGCCGACGACGGCGCCGGTCGACTTGTCGTTGATGTAGAAGTTGCCCGCGGCGTAGCGGAGCTTGTCCATCGTGTACGCGGCGGCCGCGCGGTCGCCCGCGATGACCGAGCCGGTCAGCGCGTAGTCGGAGACCGACTCCATCTGCTCCAGCATGGCGTCGTAGTTCTCGTCCTCGTAGACGTGGACCGCGAGGATCGGGCCGAAGTACTCGGTCGTGAAGACCTCGTTCTCGGGGTCGGAGCACACGATGACGGTCGGGCGGACGAAGTAGCCCACCGAGTCGTCGTAGGTGCCGCCGGCGACGATCTCGCACGCCGGGTCGGACTTCGCGCGGTCGATCGCGGCCTTGTTCTTGGCGAACGAGCGCTCGTCGATGACGGCCCCGATGAAGTTGCTCAGGTCGGTGACGTCACCCATCGTGATGGAGTCGGTCTCGGCCGCGAACTCCTCCTTGAAACCGGAGTTCCAGATGGAGGCGGGGATGTACGCACGGGAGGACGCGGAGCACTTCTGGCCCTGGTACTCGAAGGAGCCACGGGTCAGCGCGGTCTTCAGCACGGCGCGGTCGGCGCTCGGGTGCGCGACGACGAAGTCCTTGCCGCCGGTCTCGCCGACGAGCCGCGGGTAGGTGCGGTAGTTGGCGATGTTGTTGCCGACCGTCTTCCACAGGTGCTGGAAGGTGGGGGTCGAACCGGTGAAGTGGATACCGGCCAGGTCGCGGTGGTTCAGCGCCACCTCGGAGACGGCCTTGCCGTCGCCGGTGACCAGGTTGATGACGCCCTTGGGCAGACCGGCCTCCTCCAGGAGCTGCATCAGCAGCACTGCGGCGTGGGTCTGGGTCGGCGACGGCTTCCACACCACGACGTTGCCCATGAGGGCGGGGGCGGTGGGGAGGTTGCCCGCGATGGCCGTGAAGTTGAACGGCGTGATCGCGTAGACGAAGCCCTCCAGCGGGCGGTGGTCCATGCGGTTCCACACGCCCGGGGAGTTGGCCGGGGGCTGCTCGGCGAGGATCTGGCGCGCGTAGTGCACGTTGAAGCGCCAGAAGTCGATGAGCTCGCAGGGGGTGTCGATCTCGGCCTGCTGGGCGGTCTTGGACTGGCCGAGCATGGTGGAGGCGGCCAGCGTCTCGCGCCAGGGGCCCGACAGCAGCTCGGCGGCGCGCAGGATGATCGCCGCGCGGTCGTCGAAGGACATCGCGCGCCAGGCCGGAGCGGCGGCGAGGGCCGCGTCGATGGCGTCCTGGGCGTCCTGCTCGGTGGCCCCGGCGAAGGTACCGATGACGGCCTGGTGGTTGTGCGGCTGCACGACGTTGACCCGCTCGCCGCCGCCCATCCGCTTCTCGCCGCCGATGGTCATCGGCAGGTCGATCGGATTGTCGGCGAGTTCCTTGAGCTTCACCTCCAGGCGGGCGCGCTCCGGGGAGCCCGGGGCGTAGGAGTGGACCGGCTCGTTGACCGGCGCGGGGACCTGGGTGACGGCGTCCATGAGTGCCTTGTCTCCTTTGGTGTCGACGGGGGATGTGGGTCGGCCCGGGGCCGTCTCAGCCCTTGGTGAGGATCGAGCGGCCGAAGAACAGCAGGTTGGCCGGCTTCTCCGCGAGGCGGCGCATGAAGTATCCGTACCAGTCGGTGCCGTACGCCGTGTAGACGCGCATCCGGTGGCCCTCGGCCGCGAGCCGGATGTGCTCGTCGCTGCGGATGCCGTACAGCATCTGGAACTCGTACTCATCCAGTTTGCGCCCGGCCTGGCGGCCCAGCTCCTGGGCGATGGCGATGAGACGGGGGTCGTGGGACCCGATCATCGGGTAACCCTCGCCCGCCATCAGGATCTTGGTGATGCGGACGTACGCCTTGTCGATCTCGGCCTTGTCCTGGTACGCGACGGAGGCGGGCTCCTTGTAGGCGCCCTTCACGATGCGGACGCGGCTGCCGACGGCGGCCAGGCGGCGGGCGTCGTCCTCGGTGCGGAAGAGGTAGGACTGGATGACGCAGCCGGTCTGCGGGAAGTCCTTCCGCAGCTCCTCGTGGATGGCGAACATCGAGTCGAGGGTGGTGTGGTCCTCGGCGTCCAGGGTGACCGTGGTGCCGATGGCGGCGGCGGCCTCGACGACCGGGCGGACATTGGCGAGGGCCAGCTCGTGGCCGTTCTCCAGCGCCTGGCCGAACATCGACAGCTTGACGGACATCTCGGCGCGCGGACCCAGGTCCAGGGCCTTCAGGCGCTCGATGAGCTCCAGGTAGGCGTCACGGGCGGCCTCGGCCTGCTCGGGGGTGGTGATGTCCTCGCCGACGACGTCGAGCGTGACCTCCAGCCCCTTGTCCGCGGCGTCCTCGACGATCGGCACGACCTGGTCGACGGTCTCCCCGGCGATGAAGCGGTCGACGACCTGCTTGGTGCCGGGCGCGGCCGAGATGAACCGGCGCATCTTGTCGCTGCGGGATGCGGCGAGAATCACGGGACCCAGCACGGGGTACCTCCACGAATGTACGGACGAGGGGCCGCAGAGGTGCGTACATGAACGTAGCTGGACGAGCATGAACATACCGGTACGGCACGGATAACCACTGTGAAATCTAGGCACCGCTCCCGCCCCGTGCCATCGACACCTGTCACGCATCCGTGGCCGCCATCTCAGACATCTGTATGAAGAGAGACGGCGAAGGGTGCGAGGATGGCCGTGTGACAGGCGATTACCAGGAACTGGTCGACGAGATCTCCGCCCTCCTCGGCGCCCCCGCCACCCTGGAGAACCGCGATTTCGGCCTGGTCGCCTTCGGGGCCCACGACAGTGACGACGACACGGCGATGGACCCGGTCCGCACCCGCTCGATCCTGACCCGCCGCTCCACCCCCGCCGTCCGCGCCTGGTTCGAGGGGTTCGGCATCACCCGGGCGACCGGCCCGGTCCGGATCCCCGCCGCGCCCGAGGCCGGGGTCTTCCGGGACAGGATCTGCCTTCCGGTGCGCCATCGGGCTGTCGTCCTCGGTTACGTCTGGCTCCTCGACACCGACCCCGGGCCCACCGAGGAGCAGCTGGCCGCCGCGATGGAGGTCACCGCCCGGATCGGGGCACTGCTCTCGGACGAGGCCCGGGCGGGCGCGGACCTCTCCCGGGAGTTCGGCGCGGTGCTCACGGCCGGGCCCGGGCGGCAGCACGACACGGCGGTCGCGGCGCTGCGGGAGGCGCTGGGGCAGGACGCGGAGGGGCTGCACACGGTGGTGTGCGTGACGCCGTGGGGCGCCGACGACACCCCGTCGGTACGGGGCGTGGCCTCGACGTCCGCGCTGGCGACGATCACCGGGGCGGGGGCCGGGCCGCGCGGCACCGGGGCCGTGTCGCTGGCCGCGCTGATCCGGCTGCGCTCGGCGGACCGGCTGGACCCGGCGACGGGCGCCGCGGAGCGCCTGCGTACGGGGGCGGGCCCCGGGGCCACCGGCGGGATCGGGGCGCCCCGGCGGGGCCTGGACGCCCTGCCGGACTCCTGGCGCGAGGCCACGGCGGCTGCCCGAGCGGCCCGCGCCGAGACCCGCTTCGGCCCGGTCGCCCGCTGGTCGGCGATCGGCCCGTACCGCCTGCTCACCGCCCTCCCCGGCACCGGCACGGACCCGGCCGACCCGGCAGTCGCCTCGCTGCTGACCCCGCTGCACAAGGAGCTGGCGCACACGGCCGAGGTGTTTCTGGACCGCGCGGGCCAGGCGAGCCGGACGGCGGCCGAGCTGGGCGTCCACCGCCAGACGCTCTACTACCGCCTCTCCCGGATCGAGCAGATCACCGGCCTCGACCTGAGCGACGGCGAGGACCGGCTGCTGCTGCACATGGCGGTGAAGCGGGCGCGGCTGTAGCGGCCCTCGCCCCGTCGGGGTTTCCGGAGGCCGGACCGACGCCGTGGGGGCACAATCGAAGTGCCTCTCCGAAGGCCCGTACGGGAGAAGGGGTACCACGTGGACCACCATCCGGGCCGGCCGGGCACCACACTCGGTGCCGTACTCGACGGCCTGCCTGTCCCACGGTTCCTCCGGCGCGCCGTGGACGCGGCCGCGGCGATGAGCGGCACCCGCCGCCTGGAGTGGCTCAGCGCGGCGGGCGACCACATCGGTACGACGCTCGACCTGGACCGGACCGCCCAGGAACTGGCGGACTACGTCGTACCGAGACTGGCCGACGCGGCAGCGGTCGACCTGCTGGAATCCATCCTGACCGGAGGCGAGGGGGAACGGAGCGGGTCGGCGCAGGCGCCTCTGACCCGGGCCATGGCCGTGGCACAGATCAGCCGGCTGCGGCACCTCGAACCGGACCCGGTGGGGGAGCTGACCACCGTCCACCCTGCCAAATTGGCCCATCAGTGCCTGACCACGCGCCGACCGATACTGGTGAGACGGATCGCACCGGACCAGTACGAGTACATCGCGCCCACCTCGCACGCCGCCCTCACCATGCGCCGCGCGGGAGTGCACAGCTACCTGGTGCTGCCCCTGGTCTCACGTGGTGTCCTTCTGGGACTCGTCGACTTCCTCCGGTCCGGGGACAGGCCACCCTTCACGCACGCCGATGTGGCCCTGGCGTGCGAGCTGGCGGCGAAAGCCGCGGTGTTCGTGGACAACGCCCGCCTGTACGGCCGTGAGCGCACAGCCGTCGTCACGCTGCAACGCGCCCTGCTCCCCCGGGCCGCTCCCTCCACCCCGGGCCTCCAGGTCGTGTCGAGCTACCGGCCCGCCGTCGACCCCGGCGGCGTGGGCGGCGACTGGTTCGACGTGGTGGCCCTGCCGAGCGGACGCAGTGCCCTCGTCGTGGGGGACGTGATGGGCCATGGCCTGGCGGCCGCGGCGACCATGGGCCGGCTGCGCTCCGTCGCCCGTACGCTCCTGGGGCTGGACATCGCACCGGAACGCGTACTGGCCCGGCTCGACCTCGCGGCCCGCGACCTGGAGGAGGACCAGGTCGCCACCTGCCTGTGCGCCGTCTACGACCACGCCGACCGGACGTACCGGCTGGCCAGCGCGGGTCACCTGCCGCCCTTGATGATCGACGCCGCCGGTCGTTCCGCCTTCCTGGACGTGCCCCCCGGTGCTCCCCTGGGCGCGGGGGTCATCCCCTACGATCAGGTGACGGCCCAGATGCCGGAGGGCAGCCGCATCGTGATGTACACCGACGGGCTGATCAAGAACCGGCACGAGGACATCGATGTGCTGCTGGAACGGCTGCGTGCGGCGGTCGAGGGCCCGCGGACCGCTCTGTCGGACAGCGGCGAGGCGGCGTGGACCGGGACCGACAGCTGCGGTGGCGCGCGATTCGACGACGCCGTCATGCTCATGGCGGAAACCCTGTCGCAGCCCGACGCGGAAGTGGTCGTCTGGTCCCTCCCCTCGGACGGGTCGGCCGCCGGAGCGGCGCGCCGTCTGGTCCGTGCCCAGCTGGAGCGCTGGTCACTCTCCGAACTGGTGGACGTCACCGAACTGGTCGTGAGCGAACTCGTCGGCAACGCCCTCCGCTACGGCGGTGGACCGAGCGGGCTCCGTCTGCTGCGCCACGACCGGCTGTGCGTCGAGGTCTCGGACATCGGACCGGACCTGCCCCAGATCCAGCACGCCCCCCTCAGCGCCGAGGGCGGGCGCGGTCTCCAGCTGATCAACATGCTCTGCCGCCGGTGGGGTTCCTGCCGGACGCCCGAGGGCAAGGTCGTCTGGGCCGAGCAGGATCTGCCCGGCAGCAGTTCCCGAGGCGGCAGGTGACCCGCTGACAGCAGGCAGGTCCCCGGCCGCCCGTCATCGACCCGCCCTTGCCCGCCGACCGCGACGACTGCCAGACGTGGGCGGGATCGGCTACTGCCGGGCCACCGCCCGGTCGCCGACCAAGGCGGCCAGCACCAGCGGCGCGTCGCCGTCGCTGTGACCAACGGTCAGCGCGGCCCAGCGGCCGTCCGGGAGGGCCGGGTCCCAGACGGTCAGGTCCCCGTACAGGTCCTCGGCGAACAGGGCCTGAAACAGCGGCTCGACGAGGGCGCCCGCCTGCCACTCGCGCAACGGCCCGTGCAGGCGGATCGTGCGGTGCGGGCCCCAGCGGCGGTCCAACTCCTGCGCGAGGGCGGACAGATGGGCATCGGCGGCTTCTTCGGCGTCGCTCCACTCGGGGGCGTACACGCCGGTCAGCGGGTCGCCCTCCCAGAGCGGCACGATGCGGAAGCCCGCGCCCTCGGTGGCGGTCCACTCGCCCGTCGCCGGGTCGCCCTGCGCGGTGGTGGGGCCGGCGGGCAGCACGGGGGTGGCGAGGAGCTGCTCAGCCTCGGCGACCGCCCGGAGCAGCTCGAAGGGTTCCCCCGCCCGGGCGGTCACAGCACGGTCCGGGCGGTCGAAGGGGCGATTCCGCGGGTCACAGCACCGCCCGGTCCATCGGACGGGGCAGCGGCGCCAGGGCCCCCGCCGCGCGCAGGCGCTCGTACGCGCGCACCACCGCCGCGCTGTCGCCGGCCGCCGCGATGCTCAACAGCTCGCCGCCGCCGGGAAGTTCCTGGCGGACCGCCTTTAGATCCTGCGGTACGAGGGCGGCGCGGGACGGGGAGAGATAGCCGGTCCGGCCCACGACCGGGTCGCCGACCGAGAACCCGGCCTCGTCCTCCAGCGCGTCCAGCACGTCGTCGTCGCTCACATCCCCGAAGTCCGGCTCCCACACCCGGGCGAGGAGGCCGAGGATGTCCTCCTCGGGTACGGGGGCGTCGTCCGGGGCGTGCAGGACGATCGCGAGCGACTGGAGCAGGAACTCCGGCCGACCGCCCGCCAGTCCGCTGACCTCCGCCTCCCAGCCGGGCGTTCCCGTGCCGACCAGCCGCAGCCCGGTGCCGGTCAGATCCGACCAGTCGGCCGCGCGCTGGGCGGTGCGCACCGCGTCGAGCAGGGCGTCCCCCTCGGGGGTGAAGGCGGTGGCGGGTCCGTTCCCGTGGACCTGGCTCCAGGTATCCGCCACCTGCGGGACCAGGCCGGCGAGCCCGTCCAGGGTCTGCTGCCACCGGTCGGCCAGAGCGTCGGCGGACTCGGGCCTCGGCCCCCAGAAGCCCCGCACTACACGTCGCATGCTGATCTCTCTCCTCCGTCGCCGGACCGCTCCGGGTCCCCCACGCGTGCAGGCTACTCGGCTACTCGTCGAAGGCTCCGGGCTTCCTGGTGCTGTCGCCCGGTTTCACCGGCGTGGGGACCACCTTGATCGGCAGCCCCTCGTCCCGGAACGCCTTCCTCGCCGCCTTCGCGACCTCCGGGTCCGAGAAGTGCCACTCCACCGGCTTGCCGCCGGCCGCCTCCACCTGGGCGCGGGCCTCGGCGACGAACTTGTCCTTGCCGGACGGGGTGAGCGTGCCCGGGTCGGTCTTGGAGAGGTAGCTGCCGTAGCCGTTCTTGGCCTCCAGGTACGTCTGCCGGGAGGAGTCCCAGCCGTCGTACTCCACGGCCGGCTTGCCCTCGCGGGGGTGCGGTACGACGTACTCCTGGCCCCGGTTCGTACCGGTGATCTGCTCCTGGTAGCGGAGCCAGGACTCGTTCTTCCAGTTGGGCGCGGGGTTGCGGTCCCGGCTCGCCCAGTAGCCGTCGCCCGCGTCCGCGTCTCCGAGCGTACGGCTCTTGAGGTCATCCGCCCAGGACGGCGGGTTGTAGTTGCGCGGGTCGGAGGTGTCGTTGCGCTGCGGCTCGGGGTGCTGCTTCTTCTCCAGCTCCGCCTTTCGTGCCCGCTCCGGCTCCTCCAGCCGCTTCTGCTCCAGGTGTGCGGCCCGCTCCGCCGCCCGCGCCTCCGCCGCCGCCTTCCTGGCCGCCTCGTCGCACCCGCCGTTGGCCAGGACCACCCGGCCCGGCGAGCCGCCCGCCAGCACCCCCCTACCGGAGCCGGGGACTCCGCCGGTCCCCCCGCCCCCGTACCGCACCAGGGGTGGTGGCCCGGAGGCGATGGCACAACCCGTCCGGCGCGCCGCGTCCTCGGCGCTGTCCGCCGCCTCATCCGCTTCCTTCGCCGCCTTGCGCACGCCGTCGAGGTCGCCCGCCTCCGCCGCCGTGCGGGCCCGCCGCGCGGCAGCGCCCGCGTCGCCCGCCGCGTCCGCGACCTCGGAGGCCACCTTGCCGACCTTGCCGAGCTTTCCGGCCTTGCCGACCACCTTGGCCACGTTGTAGCCGGGGATGAAGAGCGAGCCGACGTTCCAGATCACATCGGTGACGGCCCGGGTCTTCTCCCCGTCGTTCCAGCGCTCGCGGACCTCGTCCCCGACGAAGACGTCGTCGCCGACCGTGACCACGGTGTTGACGGAGGCCTTGCCCCAGTCCCGGATCGCGCCCAGGTAGTCGCCGTCGCTCCACTTGTCGCCCGCGCTCCGGGAGTCCTTCGTCCACCGGTCGCCGAGCTGACGGCCGTAGTCGGCGAGACCGGCCCACGTCTCGGGCTTGAACAGGTCGATGATCCCGGAGATGTCGCCCCAGATGCCGTCGACCACCAGGCCTTTGAAGACCTGTGTCGTACGGTCCCAGGCGCAGCCGAAGAAGCCCCAGCCGCCGCAGTCCTCCTGCTCGTCGGCCCTGTCGCCTCCGCGTTCCTCGCCGTCCCCTTCGGCGGAGGCGGGTACGTCGTAGGCGGCCTCGGGCTCCTCGTGGTCCTCGGGAAAGGTGTCCTCGCCGGTGCCGGGGCGCCCGTCGTCGTCGGGGCCTCCGGTGCCGCCGCCTGTAGTGGTGCCCGAGGTGTCGGACGAGCCCGTGGAGCCCGAGGAGCCGGACGTCTCGCCGCCGGTGCCACCAGGTCCTCCGGTGCCGCCCGTCCCGCCGGGCCCGCCCGTCCCGCCTGTCGCGTCGCCGCCGGACGCTCCCGTACCGCCCGTGACCGTGGAGCCCGCGTCCGTACCACCGGATGCATCACCGGACGTACCGGCGTCGGCACCCCCCTCAGCGCCCTGGGACGAGCCCCCGTCGGAAACGCCCCCGTCCGTCCCCGTGCCCCCCGACGTGTCCCCCGCCTCCACCTCACCGCTGCCGCCCGAGACCGGGCACGAGCTGCCGGTCAGCGAGCAGATCGCCGACTGGAGCCCTTCCGTGATCCGGCCGCCCAGGCCCCCCACCGTCAGCGCCGCGATCAGCGCGACCACGATCAGGACCAGGCCCAGGTACTCCAGCGCGGACTGCCCCCGGTCCCGCTTCCACGTGATCATGTACGGGAGCGAGAACGCCGGCGGCTCCCCGCGCTCCCGGGGCGGCAGCAGGAACCACGCCCGGCTCCGGGCCCGGCTCAGCAGCACCAGGATCACGACGGGCAGTACCAGCTGCGTGAGCCCGTCCGGTGACCCGTCCGCCAGGTTGCCGAGGCCTCCGATGATCAGCCAGACCTGGACGGCGACGATCCCCCACCGGACGCGCCTGCCGCCCGTCCGCAGGTGCCAGGCCAGCAGTGCGCAGAGCACCCCGGGCGCGGAGGCGTACAGCAGGATGCCGAGCACCTGCGCGCCCATGGCGTCGACGGCGATCGCGGAGCCGGAGAGGCCGATCGCGCCGAGGGCCGTCGCGCCGAGCAGGACGAGGAGCAGCACCCGCACCACGGCGAGCGGGCCCGGGAGGTCATGCCTAGTGGCTGCGGCCGGAGCCGGGCCTCCCGCTACGGGTATGCCACCGACAGCAGACATACGTGATCCGACCCCCGGTGCCCATGAGTGACATGACAACCGGTCACCCTAGGGTCGGGGCGCCTGACCCGTCGTGGGCCCCAGGACCCAACCCGGGGCCCATAGGGGCGGGTTGGTCCGCCCATGCAGACGGCTGCCGGGCGCCCCAGGTGAAGGGGCGCCCGGCAGCCGGGAACGGAGCGGGGTGCGTCAGTCGGTGAGGTTCACGGAGCGGGCCGAGGAGGCGCCGATCTCGTCGGCGATCTCGGTGAGCACCGTCTGCGGGACGGTCTCGTCGACGGTGAGGACGACCAGGGCCTCGCCGCCCTCCGCCGCCCGCGAGACCTGCATGCCCGCGATGTTCAGGCCGGCCTCGCCGAGGATCTTGCCGACCGCGCCGACCACACCGGGACGGTCCTGGTAGCGCAGGACGACCATGTGGTCGGCGAGCGCCAGGTCCACGTCGTGCTCGCCGATGGCCACGATCTTCTGGAGGTGCTTCGGGCCCGCCAGCGTGCCGGAGACCGCGACCTCCTCGCCGCTGGAGAGCGTGCCGCGCACGGTGACCACGTTGCGGTGGTCGGGCGACTCGGAGCTGGTGGTGAGGCGGACCTCGACCCCGCGCTCCTGGGCGAAGAGCGGCGCGTTGACGTAGGAGACGGTCTCGTCGACGACGTCCTCGAAGACGCCCTTGAGCGCCGAGAGCTCCAGCACCTTGACGTCGTGCTGGGTGATCTCGCCGTACACCTCGACATCGAGGCGGGCCGCGACCTCGCCCGCGAGCGCGGTGAAGATCCGGCCGAGCTTCTCGGCGAGCGGCAGGCCGGGGCGCACGTCCTCGGCGATGACGCCGCCCTGGACGTTGACCGCGTCCGGGACCAGCTCACCGGCGAGCGCGAGGCGCACCGACCTGGCGACCGCGATGCCCGCCTTCTCCTGGGCCTCGTCGGTGGAGGCGCCGAGGTGCGGGGTGCAGACGACCTGGTCGAACTGGAAGAGCGGAGAGTCCGTGCAGGGCTCCTTCGCGTACACGTCCAGGCCGGCGCCGGCGACGCGGCCCTCCTTGAGGGCGGAGTGCAGCGCCTCCTCGTCCACGATGCCGCCGCGCGCGGCGTTGACGATGCGGACCGAGGGCTTCACCTTGTGCAGCGCCTCGTCCCCGATGAGGCCGAGGGTCTCGGGGGTCTTGGGCAGGTGCACGGTGATGAAGTCGGCGACCTCGAGCAGCTCGTCCAGGCTGAGGAGCTTGACGCCCATCTGCGCGGCGCGGGCCGGCTGGACGTAGGGGTCGTACGCGACGATCTTCATGCCGAACGCCGACATGCGCTGCGCGACCAGGACACCGATGCGGCCGAGGCCGACGACGCCTAGGACCTTCTCGCTGAGCTCCACCCCGGTGTACTTGGAGCGCTTCCACTCGCCGTTCTTGAGGGCGGTGTTGGCCTGCGGGATGTTGCGCGCGGTGGCGACCAGCAGACCGCAGGCGAGCTCGGCGGCGGTCACGATGTTGGAGGTCGGGGCGTTGACGACCATCACGCCGGCCTTGGTGGCCGAGGAGACGTCGACGTTGTCCAGACCGACGCCCGCGCGGGCCACCACGCGGAGCTTCTTCGCGGCGGCGATGGCCTCGGCGTCGACCTTCGTGGCGGAACGCACCAGGATGGCGTCGACGTCGGCGATCGCGGGGAGCAGTTCGGCGCGGTCCGCGCCGTTGCAGTGCCGGATCTCGAAATCCGGACCCAGAGCGTCGACCGTGGCGGGCGACAGCTCTTCAGCGATGAGTACGACAGGTTTCGAGCTCACGTGAGTCCTCACAAGTCCAGTGCGGACGGCCGTCCCGACGGCCGCAGGCGGTGGAGGGGCTAGCCGCGTGGTAGACGCACGACACTGTGGGCCCTGACGCGTGTATGTGTTGAGAAGTGTAGTGGTGCGGAGGGCCCTCTACTGCGCCCCGGTGGAAGGATCACCCGCACGAGGGTGGACGTGGTGTACACCCGTACGGAACCACGGCTTCCGCGACCGGCTCGCACCCGGTCTCCGCAGTGACACGGGGGTGCGAGGCGGGGTGATACGGAGCGGGGCGGGCCCGTCGGACCCGCCCCGCTCCCCCGAGGCCTAGGCCTCTTCGTCGTTCACCCAGCTCATGAGCTTGCGCAGCTCACGGCCGGTGGTCTCCAGCAGGTGGTCGCTGTCGGCCTTCTTGTACTCGTTGTACTTGGGCAGACCGTTGTGGTACTCGGCCATCCAGGCGTTGGCGAAGGTGCCGTCCTGGATCTCGGTGAGGACCTTCTTCATCTCGGCCTTGGTGGCGTCGGTGATGATCCGCGGGCCGGTGACGTAGTCGCCCCACTCGGCGGTCTCCGAGATGGACCAGCGCATCTTCTCCAGGCCGCCCTCGTACATGAGGTCGACGATGAGCTTCAGCTCGTGCAGGCACTCGAAGTACGCGATCTCGGGCTGGTAGCCCGCCTCGGTCAGCGTCTCGAAACCGGCCTTGACCAGGGCGGCGGTGCCCCCGCAGAGGACGGCCTGCTCACCGAAGAGGTCGGTCTCGGTCTCCTCGGTGAAGGTGGTCTTGATGACACCGGCCCGCGTGCCGCCGATGCCCTTGGCGTACGACAGGGCCAGCTCCAGGCCCTTGCCCGAGGCGTCCTGCTCGACGGCCACGATGCACGGGACGCCGCGGCCCTCCTCGTACTGGCGGCGGACCAGGTGGCCGGGGCCCTTCGGGGCGACCATGCAGACGTCGACGCCTGCCGGCGGCTTGATGAAGCCGAACCGGATGTTCAGGCCGTGACCGAAGAACAGCGCGTCGCCGTCCTTGAGGTTGTCCTTGACGGACTCCTCGTAGACCTGGGCCTGGATCGGGTCCGGGACGAGGATCATGATGACGTCGGCCTCGGCGGCGGCCTCGGACGGGGTCACCACGCGCAGGCCCTGCTCCTCGGCCTTGGCCTTGGACTTCGAGCCCTCGTGCAGACCGACGCGGACGTCGACGCCGGAGTCACGGAGCGACAGCGCGTGGGCGTGGCCCTGGCTGCCGTAACCGAGAACCGCGACCTTGCGGCCCTGGATGATGGACAGGTCGGCATCGTCGTCGTAGAACAGCTCGGCCACTGGGTCTTCTCCTTGGTGTGCAGGTGTTGCGTCCCACCGTACGGCGGGGGCGTCGTGTACGTGATCGGGTCTCGCCATGCGAGCGGCGCGGGCGCCGCCCCGCTGCCGGTCAGGCGGAGCGGTCGAGGGCGCGCAGGGAGCGGTCGGTGATCGAGCGCGCGCCACGCCCTATGGCGATGGTGCCGGACTGGACGAGCTCCTTGATGCCGTACTGCTCCAGCATCTTGAGCATCGCCTCCAGCTTGTCGGCCCCTCCGGTCGCCTCGATCGTGACGGCCTCCGGGGAGACGTCGACGGTCTTGGCGCGGAACAGCTGGACGATCTCGACGATCTGGGAGCGGGTCTCGCTGTCGGCGCGGACCTTCACCAGGACGAGCTCCCGCTGGATCGCAGCGGACGGCTCGAGTTCGACGATCTTCAGGACGTTGACCAGCTTGTTGAGCTGCTTGGTCACCTGCTCCAGGGGCAGGCCCTCGACATTCACGACGATGGTGATGCGGGAGATGTCGGGGTGCTCGGTGGTACCGACCGCGAGCGAGTCGATGTTGAAGCCGCGTCGGGAGAACAGGGCGGTGATCCGGGCGAGGACACCGGGCTTGTTCTCGACCAGGACGGAGAGCGTGTGCTTTTCGGACATGGGAGTCGTTCTCTCTCTGTCTCTCAGTCGTCTTCGTTGTCGCCGAAGTCGGGGCGGACGCCGCGTGCGGCCTGGACCTCGTCGTTGGAGGTGCCGGCGGCGACCATCGGCCAGACCATGGCGTCCTCGTGGACGATGAAGTCGATCACGACGGGGCGGTCGTTGACGGAGTTGGCCTCTTCGATGACCTTGTCCAGGTCGGCCGGGTCCTCACAGCGGATGGCGTAGCAGCCCATGGCCTCGGACAGCTTGACGAAGTCCGGGACGCGGGTGCCCTTGGCCGGGGCACCGTCGGTGTCCGTGCCGGAGTGCAGCACGGTGTTGGAGTACCGCTGGTTGTAGAAGAGGGTCTGCCACTGGCGGACCATCCCGAGGGCGCCGTTGTTGATGATGGCGACCTTGATCGGGATGTTGTTGAGCGCGCAGGTGGTCAGTTCCTGGTTGGTCATCTGGAAGCAGCCGTCACCGTCGATCGCCCAGACCGTGCGGTCGGGCATGCCGGCCTTGGCGCCCATGGCGGCGGGGACCGCGTACCCCATCGTTCCGGCGCCGCCGCTGTTGAGCCAGGTGGCGGGCTGCTCGTAGTCGATGAAGTGGGAGGCCCACATCTGGTGCTGGCCGACGCCCGCCGCGAAGATCGTGCCCTCGGGGGCGAGCTTGCCGATGCGCTGGATGACCTGCTGCGGGGAGAGGCTGCCGTCCTCGGGCAGGTCGTAGCCGAGAGGATAGGTGTCGCGCCAGCGGTTGAGGTCCTTCCACCATGCGGTGTAGTCGCCGGTGTTGCCGTCCGTGTGCTCGGCCTGGACGGCCTGGACCAGGTCGGCCAGGACCTCGCGGGCGTCGCCCACGATGGGCACGTCGGCGGTGCGGTTCTTGCCGATCTCGGCCGGGTCGATGTCGGCGTGGACGATCTTGGCGTACGGGGCGAAGCTGTCCAGCTTGCCGGTGACGCGGTCGTCGAAGCGGGCTCCGAGGGCGACGATCAGGTCGGCCTTCTGCAGCGCGGTGACGGCGGTGACCGCACCGTGCATGCCCGGCATTCCCACGTGCAGCGGGTGGCTGTCGGGGAAGGCGCCGAGCGCCATCAGGGTGGTGGTGACGGGCGCTCCGGTCAGCTCCGCGAGGACCTTCAGCTCGGCGGTGGCACCGGCCTTGAGGACGCCGCCGCCGACGTAGAGCACGGGGCGCTTGGACTGGGTGATCAGCTTGGCCGCCTCGCGGATCTGCTTGGCGTGCGGCTTGGTGACGGGCCGGTAGCCGGGCAGGTCCTGGGTGGGCGGCCAGCTGAAGGTGGTCTGCGCCTGGAGGGCGTCCTTGGCGATGTCGACGAGGACGGGGCCCGGGCGGCCGGTGGAGGCGATGTGGAAGGCCTCGGCGATGGTGTGCGGGATGTCCTCGGCCTTGGTGACCAGGAAGTTGTGCTTGGTGATCGGCATCGTGATGCCGCAGATGTCGGCTTCCTGGAAGGCGTCGGTACCGATGGCCTTGGAGGCGACCTGTCCGGTGATCGCGACGAGCGGCACGGAGTCCATGTGCGCGTCGGCGATCGGGGTGACCAGGTTGGTGGCGCCGGGGCCGGAGGTGGCCATGCAGACGCCGACCTTGCCGGTGGCCTGCGCGTATCCGGTGGCGGCGTGGCCGGCGCCCTGCTCGTGGCGGACCAGGACGTGGCGGACCCGGGTGGAGTCCATCATCGGGTCGTAGGCGGGGAGGATCGCGCCGCCGGGAATGCCGAATACCGTGTCGGCGCCGACTTCCTCGAGAGAACGGATGAGGGACTGCGCGCCCGTGACGTGCTCAACGGTGACGGACGGCTGTCCGCCGTTACGGGCGCGCGGCTGCGGGTGGTGGGCCCCGGTGGCCTGCTCGGTCATCGGCATTCTCTTCTCGAAGCTGAGGGTTTTCGCGGGTGGTTTTTCGCGGATGTTTTGCAGCGATTTGAGAGGTGTCAGTGCAACAAAAAACCCCTCGTGCCGTGAGGCAAGCGAGGGGAGCGCGCCGGGTGCGGTCCGCAGAGTGTCGTGGAGTGACTCTGCTTCAGCCGACGCGCTTTCCAAGTACGAGAATTCGGGTGCGCATGGCATTGACCCTCTCTCCGGCACGCATGACGTGTCAAGTGGGTGGGACGGGCGTCTCAGCATGTGATCCGGTGAGCAGTGGGAGCGAGCCTCCCGCCATCACCGTACGGGGGCCGGGGACGCCCGGCACGGGGAACTGGCCGCGCACCAGGGCGCGTCGCAGCCGGTACTCGTCCAGCGGGCCGGAGAAGGCCATCCCCCGGCCGTGGGTGCACCCCATGGCGCGGAGCGCGAGGACCTGCTCGGGGACGTCGACCCCGTCGGCGACGGACTGGAGGCCGAGGTCGCAGGCGATCCGGAGCAGCCCACTGGTGATCTTGTGCAGTCTGGCCGATTCCACCACCCCCTCGACCAGGTTCCGGTCGAGTTTCAGCACGTCGATGGGGAGGCGGCGCAGCGCGTTGATCGCGGCGAATCCGCTGCCGAAGCCGTCGAGGGCGATCCGGACGCCGAGGCGCCGCAGGGCCACCAGACGCCGCTCCAGCTCGTCGAAGGAGACCCGGGGGTCGCTGTCGGCCAGCTCGATCATCAGCGCCCCCGACGGCAGCCCGTGGCGGGTCAGCAGCGCCTCGACGGAGCCGAAGGGCAGGGCCTTGTCGAGCAACCGGGTGGCGGAGAGGCGTACGGAGACGGCGACGGGGTGTCCGGCCCTGGCCCGGTCGGCGGCCTGTCTCACGGCCTCCTCCAGGAGCCAGCGGCCGAGCTCGGCGGTGCGGTCGTCGTCGCCGGTGACCCGGAGGAACTCGGCGGGGGTGAAGAGGATGCCCTGGGCGGAGCGCCAGCGGGCCTGCGCGGCCACGGCGGCGACGGAGCCGCTGGCGAGGTGGACGACCGGCTGGTGCAGCAGGGCGAACTCGCCCTCACGCAGGGCGGTGCGCAGCCGGGTGGCCAGCTCGGAGCGGCGTACGACGTCGGCCTGCATCTGCGGGGCGTACAGCTCGACCCGGTCCTTGCCGCCGGCCTTGGCGCGGTACATCGCGAGGTCCGCGTTGCGCATGAGGTCGGTGGGGGTGATCCCGGGCTCGGCGAAGGCGACGCCGATGGAGGCGGCCACCCGGACCTCGCTGGGGCCGATCCGGTAGGGCTGGGAGAGGGTGAGGCGGAGCCGGTCGGCGATCTCGTGGACCTGGTACTCCCGGGCTCCCTGGTCGCGGGTGCCGTCGCCCGTGATGAGCGCGGCGAACTCGTCGCCGCCGAGGCGGGCCGCGGTGTCACCGGCCCGGACGGACTCCTGGAGGCGGCGGGCGGCCTGGATGAGCAGCTCGTCGCCCGCCTGGTGGCCGATGGTGTCGTTGACCGCCTTGAAGCCGTCGAGGTCGATGAAGAGCACGGCGGTGCCCAAGTCGCCGGCCCGGCGGCCGGTGAGCGCCTGGCGGACCCGGGAGGTGAACAGGGCGCGGTTCGGCAGGTCGGTGAGTGGGTCGTGCTCGGCGTTGTGCTGCAACTGTGCCTGGAGCCTGACCCGTTCGGTGACGTCCCGGCTGTTGAGGAGGAGCCCGCCCTGGTGCCGGTTGACGGTGGACTCGGCATGGAGCCAGTCGCCGGTGCCGGAGCGGAAGCGGCACTCGATGCGGGTGGCGGGCTCCTCGTGGGGCGGGGCGGCCAGGAAGCGCCGCACCTCGTGGACGACGCGACCGAGGTCGTCGGGGTGGATGATCGAGGAGAGCTCGGAGCCGACGAGATCCTCGGCGTCGCGCCCGTAGACCCCGGCGGCCGCGGGGCTGACGTACCGCAGGGTGCCGCTGGGGGCGGCGATCATGATGACGTCGCTGGAGCCCTGCACCAGGGAGCGGAAGTGGTTCTCCTTCTGGGCCAGCTCCTGGGTGAGGGAGATGTTGTCGAGGAGCATGATCCCCTGCCGGACGACCAGGGCGAGGACGACCGTGCAGCCGGTGAGGACGACGACCCGGTCCACCCGGCGGCCCTCGACCACGGTGTACAGGATGCCCAGGGTGCAGACCGCCGCGGCGAGATACGGGGTCAGCGCGGCCAGCGACCCGGCGATCGGGCGGCTGGTGGTGCGCGGCGGCCCGGGGCGGCCACTGCAGGGAACCCGGCGCCCCGCCCCCCAGGGGGCGTAGGCCAGGAGCAGCGAACCGGCGAACCAGCCGGCGTCGAGCAGCTGGCCCGAGTGGTAGGTGGAGCGCAGCAGCGGTGAGGTGAACACCGCGTCGCACAGGACGGTCAGCGCCAGGGCGGCGATCGCGGTGTTGACCGCGGAGCGGTTGCCCCCCGAGCGGCGGAAGTGCAGCGCGAGCACCATGGAGACGAGCACGATGTCCAGCAGCGGATAGGCCAGCGAGAGCGCAGCCGGGCCCACACTGGCCTCCTGGACGCCCGCCATGTGCGCGGCGTGCGCGAGGGCGAGGCTCCAGGCGAGGGTCAGCAGGGAGCCGCCGATCAGCCAGGCGTCCAGGGCCAGACAGACCCAGCCGGCCCGGGTGACGGGGCGCTTGGCGAGCACGAGCAGTCCCACGATGGCGGGCGGCGCGAAGCAGAGGAAGAAGGCGTCGGCCGCCGACGGGGTGGGCACGGGGACGCCGAGCACCACCTCGTACCACCCCCAGACGGCGTTGCCGCAGGCCGCCATGAGGGAGGAGAGCGAGAAGAGCAGCCAGGCGGGCCGCAGCCGCCCGGCGCTCACCCGGGCGTAGAGGAAGCAGGAGACGGCGGCGACCAGCGCCGCCGCGGCGAGGCCGAAGTCCCCCATGAAGCGGGCCAGTTGCGGCGAGCCCCAGCCGACGGCCGCTCCGACCGAGTATCCGGCGCAGATGGCGCCGAGCAGGATCCGGGCCCGCAGCCCCGTGGAGCCCGCGGCGGCGGAACGCGGCGAGAGCCAGGCCCCCAGGACGCTCACCGGATCGCTCCCCGTCCCGGCCCCGGGCGCCGGCCCGGAGTGAAATCCGGCCACTCGCGGGCGCCTTGTCCGGGCAGCGGCGATGGCCGCCGCAGCCGGCTCGGCCACCTCGGATCATCTCTCCATGGCCAGCACATCGCCCGTCGCCCCCTCGCGTTCCGATGCTCCCCCCGCGCCGCCCCTGCCGCGGCGCGCCCCTCCGGTCCGGACGATACACCAGATTCGTCACTCAGGGCCATAGTTTCTCTACGCTCCGTGACGAAGCACGAGGTGGGCGGCACTGTGCGCACGCGGATCACGCCTCGGCGTGACCGCCCCGGGCCATCAGCCCGTGGTGCTGACGACGTTGATGAGCGGCTCCCCCGCGGCGAACCGGGTGAGCTGCGTGGCCAGCAGCCGCTTGGCGCGCGGTTCGAACGCCGAGGTGCTGCCGCCCACATGAGGCGTGATCAAGACATTCGGAGCATGCCAGAGAGGATGGCCGGCCGGCAGCGGTTCCGGGTCGGTGACGTCGAGTGCCGCCCGCAGCCGTCCTGATTCCAGCTCGGCCAGCAGGGCCTTGGTGTCCACGACTCCGCCCCGGGCGACGTTGACGAGGAGGGCCCCGTCCGGCATCGCGGCGAGGAAGTCGGCGTCCACGAGCCCTCGTGTGGAGGGGTTCAGCGGGGTGGAGAGCACGACGACGTCGGCCTCGGGCAGCAGGGCCGGGAGGTCGTCGAGCGTGTGTACGGGGCCGCGCTCGGTGGTCCGGGCGGAGCGCGCGACGCGCGCGACCCGCGCGCACTCGAAGGGCGCGAGCCGGTCCTCGATGGCCGCGCCGATGGAGCCGTACCCGACGATGAGGACGGACTTGTCGGCGAGCGCCGGGAAGAAGCCGGACCGCCACTCCTCGTTGACCTGGCCGTGGACGAACCCGGGGATGTCGCGCAGGGATGCCAGGATCAGGGCGAGGGTCAGCTCCGCCGTGGACGCCTCGTGCACCCCCTTGGCGTTGCAGAGGCGTACGCCGGCGTGCAGCAGGCCGAGCCCGGGCTCCACGTGGTCGATGCCCGCGGAGAGCGTCTGCACGACCTGGACGGCGCTCATGGCGCCCATCGGCCGGATGGCGACCTCTGAACCCTTCAGGTAGGGGACGACGTAGTACACGCAGTCCGCGGGGTCGCCGGGGTACTCCGGGCCCCCGTCCCAGAAGAGGTAGTCGAGGCCCTCGGGGAGGCCGTCGATCTCCTCGGCCGGAAAGGGCAGCCATACATCGGCACGCGTCGCGCCGGCGGTCGTCTCAGTCATGGTCAGGAGGCTATGCGACGGGTGTGCGAGTGCTCCATGACGGCTGATCGAAGTCGCGACCGGGCCAGAGGTTACTTTGGGGTGCGGTACGGCCCCGTGACCGCGGGAACGAGGGAGGGTTCGGGGAGTTGGAGCGCAGGACTATCGGGGCGTCGGGGCGCGCCGTGGGCGCGGTCGGTCTGGGCTGTATGCCGATGAGCTGGGGTTACAGCGCGTCGCAGCAGCGAGGTGACCGTTCGGTGCGCACGGTGCACGCGGCACTCGACGCCGGTGTCCGGCTGCTCGACACCGCGGACATGTACGGGCCGTTCACCAATGAGCTCCTGGTGGGGCGAGCACTGAAGGGGCGCCGCTCCGAGGCGTTCCTCTCCACCAAGTGCGGGCTCCTGGTGGGCGATCAGCACATCGTCGCCAACGGCCGCCCCGGTTACGTACGACGGGCCTGCGACGCCTCGCTGCGAAGGCTCCAGACCGACGTGATCGACCTCTACCAGTTGCACCGGGCCGACCCGGAGGTGCCGGTGGAGGAGACGTGGGGCGCGATGGCGGAGCTGGTGACCGCGGGCAAGGTGCGTTCGCTGGGGCTGTGCGCGGTGGGGGCGCGCGCCCCGCGCCGGTCGGGCGCCGGGCCGCATGCGGGAACGATCCGGCAACTGGAGCGGATCCAGCAGGTCTTCCCGGTCAGCGCCGTCGAGGCGGAGCTGTCGGTGTGGTCACCGGAGGCGCTGGAGGAGCTGCTGCCCTGGTGTGCGGCGCGCGGGGTCGGGGTACTCGCCGCGATGCCGCTGGGCAGCGGCTATCTGACCGGGACGCTGAAGCCGGGCCAGGGGTTCGAGCCCGAGGACCTGCGGGCCCGGCACCCCCGGTTCACGGCCGAGATGATGGCGGCGAACCAGCCGGTGGTGGCCGGTCTGCGGCGGATCGCGGAGCGGCGCGGGGCGAGCGTGGCCCAGGTGGCGCTGGCGTGGGTGCTGCGGCAGGGGCCGCACGTGGTGGCGGTGCCGGGGGCGAAGCAGGAGCGGTGGGCGGTGGAGAACGCGCGGGCCGCGGAGGTGGAGCTGGACGAGGCCGACCTGGCGGAGATCGCCGGGCTGCCCCGGGCGCGCGGGTCGTGGGACTGAGGCCGCGCGCCCGGCGGGAGGTGGCGGGAGAATGGGCCGCACCGGGAACTTCGGGCGGGGCCGCGAGGTAAGAACAAGTAGCAGGCAGTACAGGCAGAGGATTCAGGCAGCCGTCGAAAGGATCGGTCCAGTGCGCGGTGCTGTGTTCGGATCAGTACAGTCCCCCGCGGTGCGCAGGGGGGTGGTGGCCGCGCTGGCGACGGCCTCGCTGGTCCTGTCCGCCGCGTGCTCCGCGGGCGGGAAGGAAGGCACGTCCGGTACGGGCGCCGCCTCGCCGACCGCCTCGCGGAGCTCCGGCTCCCCGTCGCCGGGCGCGTCGGCCGACCTGCCGCCCGCCAAGGGCTCGGCGAAGATCGTCTCCATACTGACCGAAGGGCTGAAGTCGCCCTGGGGGCTGACCGCGCTGCCGGGCGGTGACCTGCTGGTCGCCTCGCGCGACGAGGGGACGATCCACCGCGTCGACGGCGAGAGCGGGAAGCAGACGCTGCTGGGCTCGGTGCCCGGGGTCTCCCCGGCGGGCGAGGGTGGTCTGCTGGGGCTCGCGGTCCCCTCGACGTTCGCCGCGGACGGGTGGGTGTACGCGTACTTCACCACCACCTCCGACAACCGCATCGTACGGATGAGTTACGACGAGAAGCGCCCGGCCGGGCAGCAGCTCGGCGCGCCGGACACCATCCTGCGCGGCATCCCCAAGGGGAACATCCACAACGGCGGCCGGATCGCGTTCGGTCCGGACAGGATGCTGTACGCGGGCACCGGCGAGACCGGGGACACCGGGCTCGCGCAGGACAAGGAGTCGCTGGCGGGCAAGATCCTGCGGATGACCCCGGACGGGGAGCCGGTGCACGGCAACCCGGAGGCGGACTCGGTGGTGTATTCGTACGGCCACCGCAATGTCCAGGGGCTCGCCTGGGACGCGCAGAAGCGGCTGTGGGCGGCCGAGTTCGGCCAGAACACCTGGGACGAGCTCAATCTGATCGAGCCCGGCGGCAACTACGGGTGGCCCGAGGTGGAGGGGCGGGAGGGCGAGGACGGGTTCATCGACCCGGTCGCCCAGTGGAAGACCTCCGAGGCCTCGCCCAGCGGTATCGCGTACGCGGAGGGCTCGATCTGGATGGCGGGGCTGCGGGGCGAGCGGCTCTGGCGCATCCCGCTCTCCGGTGACGCGGACGCGGAACCATTGGCCGACCCCCAGTCGTTCCTGGACGAGAAGCACGGCCGGCTGCGCACCGTGGTGAGCGCGGGCGGCGACCGGCTCTGGCTGGTCACCAGCAACACGGACGGCCGGGGCGAGCCGAAGCCCGGGGACGACAGGATCCTGCTGGTCGAAGTGGGGTAGGCGGACACCCCTGGCACCACCCGCGCACCATGTTCGGAGGGAGCACGACCGTGTTCAATTTCTTCGAGGAGCTCTTCGCCCCGGGGCGCAAGCACGGCGCCGACGAGCAGAAGAGGCTGGAGCTGAGCCGGGTGGACGTCGCCGCCGGCGATCCGGGCCGCGGCCCGATAGACCTCACCTCCGGCAAGGTGACGGTCCGGGCGCCGGAGGCGGAGCCCGACGGTGGCGGCGAGCCGGCCCCGCGCCACGTGCGGGAGGCGCCGCTGGAGCAGGACGCCGTGCTCGCCCCGCGCACCCGCCTGGTCACGGAGCCGGTGGGCGGTCGGGAGGCACGGGGCGACGGGGACGACGGTCACGACGGGCCACCCGAGCGCTGATGAGCGAGGTTCACGGAGTCGGGTAGAGGCGCAGGCGGTGGGCCAGGGCCGCCGCCTCGCCGCGGGTGGACACGCCGAGCTTGGCCCGTGGTGTGCCAGGCGTCCCCGTAGACCTCGGAGATCTGCTGGGCCGCACTGGAGCCGCCGGCGGTCTGGATCTGGCCCATCAGGGTCTCACGCTCGGCGGCGACCCGGCCGGACCAGGCGCCGGTGAGGGCGACGATGCCGAGGGCGGCGGAGACGACGGCCGTGGCGCCCGCGCCGACGCCGTGGCAGGCCTCGGTGAAGGGGTCGGGCTCCAGGTCGTCGTCCTCGGCATCGTCGGTGTCCTCCGCCGGTGCGGCGGTCGCGGTGGTGTCCTCCGTCACGACGGCGTCGGTGGTGCTTTGCTCGGGGTCGTCGGCGGGCGTGGCCGTCTTGGAGAGGTCGGTCGTCCTGGAGGGGGTGGTGTTCATGTGCCGCACGCTAGAGGTCCCGGATGAGAACCCTCTTGACGCCCGGGGGGAGACCCCTCGTGACGTCCCGGGTGAGAAGCCTTTTGACTCCGGTGCTCCCCGCCGGTGCGGGCCCGCCATTCCGGGGCCAGCACGGACCAGATCTCCGAGTCGTGGCGTACGCCCCGGTAGAGGTAGTTCTGCCGCAGCACCCCGTCGCGGGTCATGCCGAGCCGTTTGGCCACCGCGATGGAGCGGGTGTTGGCGGCGGAGGCGTCCCACTCGACGCGGTGCATGCCGCGCTCGTACACCGCCCAGTCGATCAGCCGCTCGGCGGCGCGGGTGATCAGGCCCCGGCCCTGGGCCGCGGGCTCCAGCCAGACGCCGATCTCGCAGTTGCCCGACTGCGCGTCGAAGATCCGGAACAGGACCCCGCCGACGAGGGTGCCGTCCAGCCAGATGCCGTAGAGGCGTCCGGTGTCCGCCGCCTGCTTGTCCGCGTACCGCTGGAGCAGGGCGCGCGCCGAGTCCAGGTCGGTGGCGGCGGCGGCGAACGGGATCCACGGGTCGACCAGCTCGCGGGCCCGGTCCATGTGGGTGAGGAACTCCTCGGCCTGCCAGACCTCCAGCGGGCGCAGCTCCGCGCGGTGCTCTCCCCGGTCCTCTCCCGGGCCGTCACCCAGGGATATGGCGAACATCGTGCTCCTCCTCTGCCGACGCGACGCCCTCCTCCGTGACGCGCGCCCCCGGGATCTTCGCATGACCCACCGCACAGTCGGGCGGTTCGATGCTGATCCGGGGCAGTCGGCGGTCCAGCCAGCCCGGCAGCCACCAGTTGGCGCCGCCGAGCATGTGCATCAGGGCGGGCACCAGGAGGGTGCGCAGGACGAAGGCGTCCAGGGCGACGGCGGTGGCGAGCGCGATGCCGAACATGGCGATCACCCGGTCGCCGCTGAGCACGAAGGCGAGGAAGACGGAGATCATGATCACGGCGGCGGAGTTGATCACCCGGCTGGTCTCGGCGAGGCCGACCCGGACGGAGCGCCGGTTGTCGCCGGTCTCCAGCCACTCCTCGTACATCCGGCCGACCAGGAAGACCTGGTAGTCCATGGAGAGGCCGAAGAGGACCGAGACCATGATCACGGGGAGGAAGGGTTCGATGGGCCCGGCGCTGCCGAGGCCCAGCAGCTCACTCCCCCAGCCCCACTGGAAGACGGCGACGACGACGCCGAAGGAGGAGGCGACGGCGGCCACGTTCATGACCGCGGCCTTGACCGGGATACCGATGGAGCGGAAGGCGAGCAGGAGGAGCAGGCAGCCGAGGCCGATGACGACCCCGACGAAGAGGGGCAGCTTGCCGACGATGATCTCGGCGAAGTCGTCGTAGCTCGCCGTCACCCCGCCGACGTACGTCTCCAGCGAGCTCGTGTCCTTCACCGGCGGCAGCACGTCCTCCCGGATGCGGTCGACCAGCTCGCTGGTCTCCTGCGACTGGGGCGCCGAGGTGGGGACGACGGTGAGGAAGGCGGTGTCGCCGCTGCTGTTGTACGTGACCGGGCTGACAGAGGCGACGCCTTCGGTGGTACGCAGCTGCTCGGGCAGTGAGTCCAGGGCGAGCCGGTCGTCGGCCCCGTCGAGCTGGGCGGCGATGGTGAGGGGACCGTTGACGCCGGGGCCGAAGCCGTCGGCGATCAGGTCGTACGCCTGCCGGGTGGTGGCGGTGGCCGGGTTGTTGCCCTGGTCGGAGGTGCCGAGGTGGAGGTCGAGCGCGGGCAGGGCGAGGACGACCATGACGACGGCCGCGATTCCGCCGAGCAGCTTGGGGTGGCGCTCCACGAAGGCGGACCAGCGGGCGGCGAAGCCGGTGGGCAGCTCGGGGCGGGGGCCGTGTTCGGCGAGCTGCCGGCGTTCGCGGCGGCTGAGCGCCCGCATCCCGATGCGGGAGAGCAGGGCGGGCAGCAGGGTGACGGACGCGGCCACCGTGAGGACGACGGTGAGCGAGGCGGCGATGGCGACGCCGTTGAGGAAGCTGAGCCGCAGGATCAGCATGCCGAGCAGGGCGATACAGACGGTGGCCCCGGCGAAGACGACCGCGCGTCCGGTGGTGGTGACGGCGTTCTGGGCCGCCTCGTCGACCGACATCCCGCGCCGGAGTCCTCTGCGGTGCCGGGTGACGATGAACAGCGCGTAGTCGATGCCGACGCCGAGCCCGATGAGCATGCCGAGCATCGGGGCGAAGTCCGCCACGGTCATCACATGGCCGAGCAGGACTATGCCCGCGTAGGCGGTGCCGACGGAGACCAGGGCGGTGGCGATGGGCAGCAGGCTGGCGGCGAGCGAGCCGAAGGCGAGGAAGAGGACCACGGCCGCGACGACCACGCCGATCGCCTCGGCGATATGGGCGGAGGGCGCCTCGGTGAGGGCGACGGCGGTACCGCCCAGTTCGACCTGGAGCCCGTCGGCCTCGGCGGCCTTCGCGGTGTCGACGACAGCCTGGGCCTGGGAGACCGGGATCTCGTCGGCGGGGCGGTCGAAGGTGACCGTGGCGTAGGCGGTGCGGCCGTCCTCGCTGATCTGGCCGGTGCCCTCGGCGCCGTACGGGCCGGTGACCGCGCCGACGCCGGGCAGGGCGTCGATCGCGTTGAGGGTGCGGGTCATCGTCTGTTCGACGTCGGCGGCCCGGACCGTGGAGCCGGTGGTGTGCCAGGCGACGGTGTCGGTGTCGCCGCCGAGGTCGGTGAAGCCGCGCGAGAGGAGCTCGGTCGCCCGGCCGGACTCCGTACCGGGCACCTCGTAGTCGTTGGAGTACGCGGAACCCGCGAACCCCGCCGCGGCGGCGGTGCCGCCGAGGGCGGCGAGCCAGATGAGGACGGCGAGCAGACGGTGCTTGATGCACCAGCGGGCGATGGCGGCCAACGGACGGGCTCCCTGCGGGTTCGTGGACCTTTACTCGCAGATGGATGGATCTGCCGTAAACGTCACATGACCTGAGACCGTCACTCTCTCAGCAGAAAATGATCCTTTGTCCGTTTCGTGGCCATGGTCACAGGGGTTGATCTACTCCCTACATGGGACAGACCGCCCCCTGACCATGGCTGGCGGATGCCTCAGCCGGAGACGCTCGCCCGGCCGTTCTCGATGTGCCCCATGAGCCGCCGCCGGAAGCCGTCCTCCCCGTCGGCCGTGACGGCGAGGTCGTACCAACCGTGGGCGTCGGCCGCCGAGTGCACGACCGTACGGCTGCGGCCCGGCTTGACGGTGACGCGGCGGGTCCAGTCCCGCAGGTCGTCCTCGTCGACATAGCCGAGCGGCCGGACCAGGAAGGTCAGCGGGCGGCGGCCGGTGTTACGCAGGGTGAGATGCACATCGCGGTCGCGGGTGTCGATGCGGGTGGCGACCTCGGCGCCACCCTGGGCCGGCCCGGCGAACTCGCGCCGGAAGCCGTTCGGACCGGTGACCGTGAAGCGGTACGCCTCCCCCGTCAGCGGGACGGTCCAGTCCCCCGAACCGCGTACGTCCTTGTGGAGCGGGGCCGCGAACTCACCGGCGTACGGATAGAGCGTGAAGTGCGCCGAGGACCTGCCGCTGTTCGCCAGCTCCACCCGCAGCGTGCCGTCGGCTCCTCGCCTGGCCTGGGCGTCCGGCTGGTAGGGCAGCGGGCGCGCCGGGCGGGCGCCGGGCTCCTGCTCGGGGAGGTGCTGGACGGACGGCGGCCTCGGCTGCCAGCGGCCGCTGAGCGGCGGGATCGCCCCGGGCACCTGGACGGCGGGCTGCCGCCGGGGCCGGGTGAAGTCGAAGGCGGAGGTGAGGTCGCCGGTGACGCGGCGCCGCCAGTCGCCGATGTTGGGCTCCTTCACCCCGGTCCAGCGCTCCAGGAAGCGGATCACGGAGGTGTGGTCGAAGACCTCGGAGCAGACGTACCCGCCGACGGTCCACGGCGAGACGACGAGCAGCGGCACCCGGATGCCGAGCCCGGTCGGGCGGCCCTCCCACTGCTCGTCGGTCACCTCGGGGGGTGCGACGGGCGGCGGTACGTGGTCGAAGAAGCCGTCGTTCTCGTCGTAGTTGATCAGCACGGCGGTGTGGCGCCAGACGTCCGGGTGCTGGCCCAGGGCGTCCAGGATCTTGTAGACGATGGTGGCGCTGTGCACCGGCGAGGAGACGCTCGGATGCTCGGAGTCGATCGCCGAGGGCACCAGGTAGGAGACCTCCGGCAGCGTCCCGGCCGCCACGTCCTTGGCGAACTCGTCGGCCAGGGTGCCCGTGGGAACCCGGCGCAGCCCCCGCTCGAACAGGCTCCGCTCCTGCTTGGTGAGGGTCGCGACCCCCTCCTCCAGCAGCCCGAGCAGCCGGGTGCGCTCGGCCTCGGAGGCGCCGCGGACCTTGGCGTAGAAGGCTTCCATGTACGTGGGCCCGCCGGCCTTGGCCAGCGCCTTGCGGGCGATGGCCTTGAAGGTGGCGTAGAACTCGATCTGGTTGTCGGTGAAGTTCTCCCACTCCGTGTACGTCCGCCAGCTCCGCCCCGCCTTCTCCAGCCGCTCGGCGTAGGTGGACCACTCGTAACCCGGGTGACTGCCCTCGCTGTACGCGTCGTTGCCGACGGCCCGCTTCCCGTTCGGCTCGAAGCCGGTCTTGCCGCTCCAGAGGTGGTTGCGGTTGGGGCTGGTGGAGGTGTGGATCGAGGAGTGGTAGGCGTCGCAGACCGTGAAGGTGTCGGCCAGCTCGTAGTGGAGCGGGATGTCCCGGCGGTCGTAATACGCCATGGTGGCCGCGGTCTTCGCGCTGATCCAGCCGTTCATCCAGCCGCCGCCCCAGGCCTTCGCGCCGCCGTTCCAGGAGTGGTCGAGGGCGCCGATGTACTGGAGGTCCTTCTTCTGCTCCTCGGCCGCCCCGCGCACGGGGAACGGCAGGACGGTGGCGCCGGAGGGGCCGGGCTGCTCGAAGACGCTCCCGCCGGTGGGCAGCTCGATGGCGTTGCGGTCGCCGAAGCCGCGTACGCCGCGCAGGGAGCCGAAGTAGTGATCGAAGGAACGGTTCTCCTGCATGAGGATCACCACGTGCTTGATGGCTCCGAGCCCTCCGCCCCCGGACCCCGCGTGGGCGGGCTGCGCGGCGATGGCTGCCTGGAGCGACGGCGGCAGGAACGATCCGGCCGCGGCGGCGCCGAGCGCGCCCCCGCCGAGGGCGAAGAGCCGCCGCCGTGACATGTCCGTGGTCAAAAGAGCCTCCCGATTTCGGTGGTCACAGCCGGGAAGCTAGTCAGGTCAGGTGGCGGCGGGAAGGACTGCGCACGGCCCGGTGGTGAACGTCCAAGACGTCGGACGAGAAGTCCAACCGGCGGTACGGGAACCCCCCGGGAGCCCGCCTCCGGCAGGCCCCGGGGGCGTATGACGGCGAAGGCGAGGACGCCCAGGAGGAGAGCGAAGGAGACGAGCTCGGCGGTGACGGTGTTCAGGGGGTGCTCTCAGGCGGGGTCGGGCGGGGTGGACCGGGAGACGCTCTCGGGCGGGGCGGGGCGGGGCAGGGCGGGGGCGCCGCCGGGCGGGCTCGACCGGCAGGCTTTCGGACGCGGGGCGCGACCGTGACCGTGGGTACGGGCACAGGCGCCTGCGCGGCCCCTGCCGCACGGCTGAAGCGGCGGTGCGCCCGTCGTGAACACGGGTGCACCGCCCCCTCAGGACGTGATCGGCCGGGATCAGCCCTCGACGCCGAGCTTCTCCAGGATCAGCTCGCGCACGCGCGCCGCGTCCGCCTGGCCGCGGGTGGCCTTCATGACCGCGCCGACGAGCGCGCCCGCCGCCGCGACCTTGCCGCCGCGGATCTTGTCCGCGATGGCCGCGTTGGCCGCGATGGCCTCGTCCACGGCCGTGGACAGCGCGCCCTCGTCCGAGACGACCTTCAGGCCGCGCTTCTCGACGACGGTGTCCGGGTCGCCCTCGCCCGCGAGGACACCCTCGATGACCTGGCGGGCCAGCTTGTCGTTGAGGTCGCCCTTGGCGACGAGCGCGGCCACCCGGGCGACCTGCTCCGGGGTGATCGGCAGCTCGTCCAGACCGCGGCCGGTCTCGTTGGCGTTACGGGCCAGCTCGCCCATCCACCACTTGCGTGCCTGGTCCGACGGGGCGCCCGCCTCGATCGTGGCGACGATCAGGTCGACCGCGCCCGCGTTGAGGATGGACTGCATGTCGTGCTCGGAGACACCCCACTCCTCCTTGAGCCGGGCGCGCCGCAGCCGGGGCAGCTCGGGGAGGCCCTTGCGGAGCTCCTCGACCCAGTCGCGGGCGGGTGCCACGGGCACCAGGTCCGGCTCGGGGAAGTAGCGGTAGTCCTCGGCGTTGTCCTTGATGCGGCCGGCCGTGGTGGAGCCGTCCTCCTCGTGGAAGTGCCGGGTCTCCTGCACGATCGTGCCGCCCGAGGACAGCACGGCGGCGTGCCGCTGGATCTCGAAGCGCGCGGCGCGCTCGACCGAACGCAGCGAGTTCACGTTCTTCGTCTCGGAGCGCGTACCGAACGCCTCGCGGCCGTGCGGGCGCAGCGACAGGTTCACGTCGCAGCGCATCTGGCCCATCTCCATGCGCGCCTCGGAGACGCCGAGGGCCTTGATCAGCTCGCGGAGCTCGGCGACGTACGCCTTGGCGACCTCGGGAGCGCGGGATCCGGCTCCCTCGATCGGCTTGGTGACGATCTCGATGAGCGGGATGCCGGCCCGGTTGTAGTCGAGCAGGGAGTGGGACGCGCCGTGGATACGGCCGGTGGCGCCGCCGACATGCGTCGACTTGCCGGTGTCCTCCTCCATGTGGGCGCGCTCGATCTGCACCCGGAAGATCTCCCCGTCCTCCAGTTGGACGTCCAGATAGCCGTCGAAGGCGATCGGCTCGTCGTACTGGGAGGTCTGGAAGTTCTTCGGCATGTCCGGATAGAAGTAGTTCTTCCGGGCGAAGCGGCACCACTCGGCGATCTCGCAGTTGAGCGCGAGGCCGATCTTGATGGCCGATTCCACACCGATCTCGTTGACGACCGGCAGCGCGCCGGGCAGCCCGAGGCAGACCGGACAGGTCTGGGAGTTGGCGTCCTGCTTCAGCTCCGTGGAGCAGCCGCAGAACATCTTGGTCTTCGTTCCGAGTTCGACATGGACTTCGAGGCCCATGACGGGGTCGTAGGACGCGAGCGCGTCCTCGTACGACACCAGGTCGGTGACAGTCACGGTGAAACTTTCCCTCTCAGCCCAGCAGGACGTCGTCGTCGCCGAGACGCTTCAGTTCGCGATAGAGGATCGCGAGTCCGGTGACGATGGCGGCCGCGGAGACGGCCGCATCGACGAGGCGCAGCACGTCGTGGTCGTTGCGGGCGAGCTTCGCCTGCTTGGCGACGGTGATCGCGCCGAACGCGGTACTGCCGAGCGAGATGTAGAGCCCGGTCTTGGACTTCTTGAAGTTACTGGCCTTCTTTGCCATGGCACTCACAGCGACGGAGCCTCCTCGAGCAGCGGGTGCCCCCACTTTTCCACGAAGGCGGCCTCGACGGCGGCTCCGACCTTGTAGAGCCGGTCGTCCTTCATGGCGGGGGCGATGATCTGCAGTCCGACCGGCAGACCGTCCTCCGGGGCCAGGCCGCAGGGGAGCGACATGGCCGAGTTGCCTGCCAGGTTGGTGGGGATGGTGCACAGGTCCGCGAGGTACATCGCCATCGGGTCGTCGGCGCGCTCGCCGATCGGGAAGGCGGTGGTCGGGGTCGTCGGGGAGACGATCACGTCGACCTGCTCGAAGGCCTTCTCGAAGTCCTGGGTGATGAGGGTGCGGACCTTCTGGGCCGAGCCGTAGTACGCGTCGTAGTAGCCGGAGCTGAGCGCGTACGTGCCCAGGATGATGCGCCGCTTGACCTCGTCGCCGAAGCCGGCCTCGCGGGTGAGCGCGGTGACCTCCTCGGCCGACTTCGTGCCGTCGTCACCGACCCGCAGGCCGTAGCGCATGGCGTCGAAGCGGGCCAGGTTGGAGGAGCACTCGGAGGGCGCGATCAGGTAGTACGCGGAGAGCGCCAGGTCGAAGGACGGGCAGTCCAGCTCGACGACGTCCGCGCCGAGCGACTTCAGCAGCTCGACCGACTCGTCGAAGCGCTGGAGGACACCGGCCTGGTAGCCCTCGCCGCGGAACTGCTTGACGACACCGACGCGCATGCCCTGGACGGAGCCGTTGCGGGCGGCCTCGACGACCAGCGGGACCGGGGCGTCGATGGAGGTCGAGTCCAGCGGGTCGTGCCCGGCGATGGCCTCGTGCAGCAGGGCCGCGTCCAGGACCGTACGGGCGCAGGGCCCGCCCTGGTCGAGGGAGGACGAGAAGGCGACCATGCCGTAGCGGGAGACGCCGCCGTAGGTGGGCTTGACGCCGACCGTGCCGGTGACGGCGGCGGGCTGGCGGATGGAGCCGCCGGTGTCCGTGCCGATGGCGAGCGGGGCCTCGTAGGAGGCGAGGGCGGCGGAGGAGCCGCCGCCGGAGCCACCGGGGATGCGGGTGAGGTCCCACGGGTTGCCGGTGGGGCCGTAGGCGCTGTTCTCGGTGGAGGACCCCATGGCGAACTCGTCCATGTTGGTCTTGCCGAGGATGACGACGTCGGCGGCGCGCAGCTTCCGCGTGAGCGTGGCGTCGTACGGCGGGACCCAGCCCTCGAGGATCTTGGAACCGACGGTGGTCGGCATGTCCTTGGTGGTGAAGATGTCCTTCAGCGCGAGCGGGACGCCGGCCAGCGGGCCGAGCTTCTCGCCCGCCTCGCGCTTGGCGTCCACGGCACGGGCCTGGGCGAGGGCGCCCTCGCGGTCGATGTGCAGGAAGGCGTGGACCTTCTCGTCGACCGCGTCGATCCGGGCCAGGTGGGCCTCGGTGACCTCGACCGCCGTGAGCTCGCCGGAGGCGATCTTCGCGGCGATCTCGGCCGCGGTGAGCTTGATGATGGTGCTGTTGTCCGTCATGGCGGTTAGTCCTCCCCCAGGATCTGCGGCACCTTGAAACGCTGCTGCTCCTGGGCCGGGGCGCCGGAGAGCGCCTGCGCGGGGGTGAGCGACGGACGGACCTCGTCCGCGCGCATGACGTTGGTCAGCGGCAGCGGGTGGGAGGTCGGCGGTACGTCTTGGTCGGCGACCTCGGAGACGCGGGCGACCGCGCCGATGATGTCGTCGAGCTGACCGGCGAAGTGATCGAGCTCTTCGCCCTTCAGCTCCAGACGCGCCAGCCGGGCGAGGTGGGCGACCTCCTCGCGCGTGATGCCAGGCATGCAGCGATCCTCAGGGGTTGGTGTGTGGTTTTGGCCCCAATCCTATGGGGTCCGCCCGGGCCGGGTACCCCACCCCGATCGGCCCACCCCTTTTGCCCGGCCCGGGGCCGTGCCTCAGGTCGTCGCCGGGCCCGAGACCGTACGTCCCTGGGGATGCTGCTCGGCGTCCGGCTTGCCGTTCGCCGCGGCGGCCGCCGCCTGGGCCTCCAGCTCCGCGGGGCGGCGCCAGCCGTGGAGGCCGCGCGCCCATAGCCAGGCCGTCGTCTCCTGGGGCGGCATCGCGGCCGCCACCAGCCAGCCCTGCACCGCGTCGCACCGCAGGTCCCGGAGCCGTTCCCAGGTCTCGTCGTCCTCGACGCCCTCGGCGACGACGACCAGGCCGAGCGAGTGGGCCAGGTCGATCGTGCAGCGGACGATCTCCGCGTCCTCGTGGTCGACGGCGAGCCGGGCCACGAAGGACCGGTCGATCTTCAGCTCGCTCACCGGCAGCCTGCGCAGGTGGACGAGGGAGGAGTAGCCGGTGCCGAAGTCGTCCAGCGACATCTTCACGCCGTGCGCCGTCAGCCCGGCCAGGGTGTCGGCGGCCCGCTGCGGGTCCTCCAGCAGCACATGCTCGGTGATCTCCAGCTGGAGCGCCGAGGCCGGGACGCCGTGCCGGGCGAGGCGGGCGGCGACCCCGCCCGCGAAGCCGGGGGTGTGCACGTCGCGCGGGGAGACGTTGACCGCGACCGGCACGAACAGGCCCTGGGCCCGCCACCGGGCGACCTGCGCCAGCGCCGTCTCCAGGACGTACTCGGTGAGATGGGGCATCAGCCCCGAGGACTCCGCGATGGCGATGAACTCGTCCGGGGGGACCCGGCCGCGCTCCGGGTGCACCCAGCGCACCAGCGCCTCCAGGCCGGCCACCTGCCCGTCGAAGCGGACCTTGGGCTGGTAGTGCAGCTCGACGTCGCCCGCGTCCAGCGCCCGGCGCAGATCGCCCAGGAGCCCGAGCCTGTCGGGGGTGTTGCTGTCCCGCTTCGACTCGTAGACCTCCACGCCCGTCCGGTCGCGCTTGGCCTGGTACATCGCGACGTCCGCGCGGCGCAGCAGCCCCTCGGCGTCCAGCGCGTGGTCCGGGTAGACGGCCACCCCCGCGCTGGCCTCCAGCACGAGGACCAGCCCGTCCAGGTCGAGCGGTGAGGACAGCTCGGCGACCAGGTGGCGGGCGACCCGCTGGGCGCTGGTGGTCGAGTCGGCCTGCGGCAGGAGTACGGCGAACTCGTCGCCGCCGAGTCGGGCCGCCTCCGCCCCGGCCGGCAGGGCCAGGCGCAGGCGTTCCGCTATCTGGAGCAGCAGCCGGTCACCGGCGAGGTGGCCGAGGGTGTCGTTGACCGCGCGGAAGCGGTCCAGGTCGATCAGGACCAGCGCCGACCTGGTGCCCACGCTCTCGGCGTCCTCCAGCGCCGACCAGGTCCGCTCCAGCAGCCACTGGCGGTTGGGCAGCCCGGTCAGCGGGTCGCGCAGCTGCTCCTCGGCGCGGGCGCGGGCGATCCAGAGCGTGGAGTCCAGGGCGATCAGCGGGACCGCGAAGAGCGGCAGCACGACGGGCATGGACATCGCGACGACGCAGATCAGCGGGGCGAGGCCGAGCAGGGCCACGGCGACGAGCCCCTGGCGCAGCAGGGCGGTGCGGGCGATGGTCGGCAGCCCGCCGTTCTGGGGCGCCCCGGCGTACCACAGCAGGACCCGGGTGACGAGCAGATACGTCGACGCCGTCAGGAGCAGTTCGGGTACGGCGGCGATGCCCCAGTCGAGTGGCAGCCAGGGCCTCTCCACCGTCGGCACCTCGCCGAAGGCGGCCAGCACGAGCGCCGCCGCCGCGATGCCGAGGATGTCCACCGCGCCGTGCAGGAGCCCCTGCCACCAGCGGTGTCTGCGGGCGCTCCCGACGAGGACCACGACGACCAGGCTGACCAGACCCGCGGGCAGCCAGCCGTAGAGCAGCAGCACGGCCAGGGTGAGGGCGGCTCCGGAGCCGGTCCCGCCCCACCAGCGGTCGCGGCCGAGCGCGACCAGGTGGCCGACGATGATCCCGGTGAGCACGGCGATCGACCAGCCCACGGTGCCGTCCGGGAAGAGGGCGTGGCCGTCCTGCACGGTCCGGTAGAAACCGGTCGCCAGCACTAACGCGGCGATCCCGATGGCGGCGGCGCCCACGGGGGACGTGAGGCCGACGAAACCATGCAGCCGCGACACCGGGGCGGCGCTCTCGGTCGGTTTCATTCCGTCCCTCTCACAGCCGGCGGTGCCGAAGTCCCTCGGTGGCCCCCGCTCCCTTGCTCGCACGGCCCCGGACGGGCGGCCGGTGCACGGCAGGCGCTACCCCTCAACAGTAGGCCGCGAAAGGCTTACAGGGGCAGCGCTCTACAGCTCTCGCCGAAGGCGAACCGACGACCCGTCACCATCTGCTATGCGCCGAACGGGTGACGTCGGTGGGCCGTTCGGGGTCCGGCCGGCCCTTCTTCGCCCCTCTGCCCCGTTTCTTCCCCATCCGGGGCGCGCCACGCCGGGGCCGCGTCTCGAAGTCGTCTCGATCCGGCGAACACCAGGATGTCCGGGAGTGGCGGGCGCGTCGCCGGGGCGGGCGGTCTACTCGGGCGCGGCTTCCCGGGCGGCCTCCGCGCCAGCTTCCGGCGTGGCTCCCGGGGCCGCTCCGGGGACGGGCAGGGCCGCTTCCCGGGCGGCGTCGGCGCCCTGTTCGAGGAGGACGGCGAACCCGGCCTCGTCCAGCACGGGGACCTTCAGCTGCACGGCCTTGTCGTACTTGGAGCCGGGGTTGTCGCCGACGACCACGAACGCGGTCTTCTTGGACACCGATCCGGTGACCTTCGCGCCGAGGCTCTGGAGCGCCTCCTTGGCGCCGTCCCGGGTGTAGGCGGTGAGGGTGCCGGTGACGACGACGGTGAGCCCTTCGAGGGGGCGGGGGCCCTGCTCCTCGTCCGAGCCCTCGTCGGCCATGCGGACCCCGGCCTCGCGCCATTTGCGCAGGATCTCGCGGTGCCAGTCCTCGGCGAACCACTGTTTGACGGAGGCGGCGATGATGGGGCCGACACCGTCCGCGTCGGCCAGCTCCTGCTCGGTGGCCTCGTCGATCCGGTCGATGGAGCGGAACTGGCGGGCCAGCTCCTGGGCGGCGACCGGGCCGACGTGCCGGATGGAAAGCCCGGTGAGGATCCGGGCCAGCGGCGCCTCCTTGGCTGCGGCGATGCCCTCCAGCATGGCCACCGCGTTCTTCTTCGCCTCCCCCTGCTTGTTGGCGAAGACCGTCGCGATCTTCTCCTCACCCGTCTTCGGGTCGCGCTTGGGCAGCCCGCTGTCCTGGTCCAGGACGTACGCCCGGATCGGCAGCAGCTGCTCGATGGTGAGGTCGAACAGGCCGCCCTCGTCCCGCAGGACCGGCTCGGCGGGCTCCAGGGGCCGGGTCAGGGCGGCGGCCGCCACGTAGCCGAAGTGGTCGATGTCCAGGCTCTTGCGGCCGGCCAGATAGAAGATCCGCTCGCGCAACTGGGCCGGGCAGGTCCGGGCGTTGGGGCAGCGGAGGTCGATGTCGGCCTCCTTCATCGGGCGCAGCTCCGTACCGCACTCGGGGCAGTGCGTCGGCATCTCGAACGCCTTCTCGGTGCCGTCGCGCAGGTCGACGACGGGGCCGAGGATCTCCGGGATGACGTCGCCCGCCTTACGCAGGACCACGGTGTCGCCGATGAGCACACCCTTGGCCTTGACCACGTTCTGGTTGTGCAGGGTGGCGAACTCGACCTCGGAGCCGGCCACTTCGACCGGCTCGACCTGGGCGTACGGCGTGACGCGGCCGGTGCGGCCGACGCCGACGCGGATGTTGACCAGCTTGGTGTTGACCTCTTCGGGAGCGTACTTCCAGGCGATGGCCCAGCGCGGGGCGCGCGAGGTGGAGCCCAGGCGGCCCTGGAGCGGGATCTCGTCGACCTTGACGACGACCCCGTCGATCTCGTGCTCCACGGAGTGCCGGTGCTCACCGAAGTACGCGATGAACCCCCGTACGCCTGCGAGGGAGTCGACGACCTTGTTGTGCCGGGCGGTGGGCAGGCCCCAGGAGTGGAGGAGCTCGTAGGCCTGGGAGAGGCGGTCGAGGGTGAGGCCCTCGTGGGCGCCGATGCCGTGCACCACCATGTGGAGGGGGCGGGTGGCGGTGACCTTGGGGTCCTTCTGGCGCAGCGAACCGGCCGCCGCGTTGCGTGGGTTGGCGAACGGCTTGTCGTCGGCGGCCACCAGCCGGGCGTTCAGCTCCTCGAAGGCCTCCATCGGGAAGAAGACCTCGCCCCGGATCTCGACCAGCGCGGGGATGTCGTCCCCCTGGAGGCGGTGCGGGATCTCCGCGATGGTGCGGACGTTGGGCGTGATGTCCTCGCCGGTGCGGCCGTCGCCCCGGGTCGCCGCGCGGGTCAGCCGGCCGTGCTCGTAGGTGAGGTTGACGGCGAGCCCGTCCACCTTGAGCTCGCAGAGGAAGTGGTGGTCGGGCGTGCCGACGTCCTTGGCGACGCGCTCGGCCCAGGCGGCCAGCTCCTCGTCGTCGAAGGCGTTGTCCAGGGAGAGCATCCGCTCGCGGTGCTCGACGGAGGTGAACTCCGTGACGTAGGGCCCCGCGACCTTCTGGGTCGGGGAATCCGGGGTCCGGAGCTGGGGGTACTCGTCCTCCAGGGCCTCCAGGGAGCGCGTCAGCCGGTCGAACTCGGCGTCGCTGACGACCGGCTGGTCCTTCACGTAGTACCGGAAGCGGTGCTCCTCGATCTGCTCGGCCAGCAGTGCGTGGGCCTCCCGCACGCCGGCCGGGACCGAACTCTCCTGCTCCACCCGCTCTTCGCCCGCCATCGTCCCGTCCTCCTGTGTACCCGTCGTCCCCGTCACTCAGGGTTGTCCGCGAGCGACCTCGCCGCCCGGGCGCTGTGGGCGAGCGCGGCGCGGGCGTACGCGGGCGACGCGCCCGCGAGACCGCACGACGGAGTGATCGCGACGGACTCGGCGAGAGTCCCCGGATTCATCCCCAGCCTGCTCCACAGCGTCCTGACCCCCATGACGCTACCGCCCGGGTCTGACAATGCCTCCGAGGAGGCGTCCGTGGAGGGCACCACGCCGAGGAGCAACTGGGTGCCGCCTTCGACCGCTTCCCCGATCGTCTCATCCTCACGCTCCGTGAGCAGGGAGAAGTCGAACGAGATTCCGTCCACGCCGGCCCGGCGCAGCAGCGCGAAAGGCACTTCGGGGGCACAGGAGTGGACGATCGTCGTGCCCTCCTCGCCCGCGACGGCGAGGACGTCACGCAGGGCCGACTCGACGACCTGGCGGTCGACGGCCCGGTAGGTGCGGTAGCCGCTGGCGGAGCGGACCCGGCCCAGCAGGACGGCGGTCAGGGAGGGTTCGTCCAGCTGGAGGACCACCTCGGCCCCGGGCATGCGGCGCCGCGCCTCGGCGAGGTGGGCGCGGAGCCCCTCGGCCAGCGAACCTGCCAGGTCGCGGCAGGCTCCGGGGTCGCCCAGCATGGCCTCGCCGCCGCGCAGTTCGAGACCGGCGGCCAGCGTCCACGGGCCGACGGCCTGGACCTTGAGCAGCCCCTCGTACCCCTGGGTGAACTCCTCCAGGGCGTCCAGGTCCTCGCCGAGCCAGGAGCGGGCGCGGCGGGTGTCGCGGCCGGGCCGGTCGCTGATCCGCCAGCCGCTCGGCTCCACGTGCCCGTACATCTCGACGAGCATGCCGAGGGTCCGGCCGATCATGTCCGCGCCCGGCCCGCGCGCCGGCAGCTCCGCCAGGTACGGCATGCCCTGGCCGTCGGCGAAGGAGCCGGTGACGGTCTTCGCCGCCTCCCTCGCGTCTCCCCCGGGCATCGACCCGATCCCGGTGGCCGGGCATTCGCTCAACTTGCTCTTCTCGCTCACGCGGGAAGCCTACGGTCCCGGGTGGGGCACCCGCGCGGCCGGGCTTCAGCGACCCGGGCGGACGGTGAGGTCGTTCACCTCGGCGTCGCGCGGCAGGTCGATCGCCATGAGGATCGTGGTGGCCACCGACTCGGGGTCGATCCAACGGGTGGCGTCGTACTCCTTGCCCTCCTGCTGGTGCACCTTGGCCTGCATGGGGCTGGCAGTGCGCCCGGGGTAGACGGTGGTGACCCGCACCCCGTTGCCGTGCTCCTCGTGGCGCAGCGAGTCGGCGAGCGCCTTCAGGCCGTGCTTGCTCGCGGCGTAAGCGCTCCAGCCGGCATGGGCGTTGAGTCCTGCGCCGGAGTTCACGAACAGGACGTGGCCCTGGGCGGCGCGGAGCTGCGGGATGAGGAGACGGGTGATCTCGGCGGGGGCGACGAGGTTGGCGTTGAGCTGGAAGTGCCAGGCCTTGGGGGTGAGCTCGCCGACCGTGCCGAGCTCGACGACACCCGCGATGTGCAGCAGGGTGTCGATCCGCTCGGGCATGGGCTGCTGGCCGAACGCCCAGGAGAGCCGGTCGGGGTTGCCGAGGTCGCCGACGAGGGTCCGCGCGCCCGGATAGCGGTCGGCGAACTCCTTGGCGCGGCCGGCGTCACGGGCGAGGAGGACGAGGTCGTCGCCGCGCTCCAGGAGGCGGCGGGCGACAGCGGCCCCGATGCCGGAACCGGCGCCGGTGATGAGGTGGGTAGGCATGGGGCGATCCTAGGCGGATGCCTGATCGCTGGAGACCCGCGAACCTGGGCGAAGGCCTGATCACTCTTCAGGCCGCTCTCCGAACCGCCCCAGACCAGGGTGTGCCCGCCTCTGCCGAGCAGTTCGGCGAACTCCCGGGCGGGCACGGTGTAGCGGTCGTCGAGGTCGGCGGCGGAGAGGAAGACGCAGATGTTCACGGAGCCACCGTACGACCCGGCTCGGACACTCCCCCGTTGTGGGGAAGGTCCGGCGGGCGGGGAAGATTCCCGGCCCGTACGCCGCTGAGAGGAGCATGACTTCCACCCGAGGACACCACATCACCGTCGAGCCGGGCACCGTGCACGTCAGGGCGGTGCACGGGGGCCAGGTGCTGGCCGAGAGCCGCCGCCCCCTCGTCCTGCGCGAGACGGGCTGTCCGGACCGCTACTACCTGCCGCCCGAGGACGTCCGTACCGAGCTGCTCACCCCGTCGGACACCACCACCCACTGTCCGTTCAAGGGGGACGCCTCCTACTGGTCGCTCCCCGGCGCCGCCGACCTCGTCTGGGCCTACCCCGACCCGAAGCCCGAAGTCGCCGCGATCCAGGACCACTTCTGCTTCTACGGGACGGAGCCGGTGGCCGACTGAGCCGCACTGAACCGGGGCGTCAGGCTCCTGAGGAGACCCGCGCGGCGCGGCGGACCGTCGTCGCGATGGTGGCCGAGCCGACCACGCGCTTGCCGTCGTACAGGACGACCGCCTGGCCGGGGGCCACGCCCCGTACCGGCTCGGTGAAGGTGACGTGCAGCTCGGAGCCGTCCACCAGCTCGGCCGTCACCTCGGTCTCGCCGCCGTGGGCGCGGAGCTGGGCGGTGTACGTCCCCGGGCCGGACGGGGGCGTTCCGCACCAGCGGGGCTTGATGGCGGTCAGCGAGGTCACGTCGAGGGCCTCGACCGGACCCACGGTGACCGTGTTGTTCACCGGGGAGATGTCGAGCACGTAGCGCGGCTTGCCGTCGGGGGCGGGGTGGCCGATCTTCAGGCCCTTGCGCTGGCCGATGGTGAAGCCGAACGCGCCCTCGTGGGTGCCCAGCTTCGTACCGGTCTCGTCGAGGATGTCGCCCTCGGCCGGGCCGCCGAGGCGGTTCGCCAGGAAGCCCTGGGTGTCGCCGTCGGCGATGAAGCAGATGTCGTGGCTGTCGGGCTTCTTGGCGACGGCCAGGCCCCGGCGCTCGGCCTCGGCGCGGATCTCGTCCTTGGTGGTGAGGGTGTCGCCGAGCGGGAACATCGCGTGGGCTAGCTGCTTCTCGTCCAGGACGCCCAGCACATAGCTCTGGTCCTTGGCCATGTCGGAGGCGCGGTGCAGCTCGCGGCTGCCGTCCTCGGCGAGCACCACCGTGGCGTAGTGGCCGGTGCAGACGGCGTCGAAGCCGAGGGCGAGGGCCTTGTCGAGCAGAGCGGCGAACTTGATCTTCTCGTTGCAGCGCAGGCAGGGGTTGGGCGTGCGCCCGGCCTCGTACTCCGCGACGAAGTCGTCCACGACGTCCTCGCGGAACCGTTCCGCGAGGTCCCAGACGTAGAACGGGATACCGATGACGTCGGCGGCACGGCGCGCGTCCCGGGAGTCCTCGATGGTGCAACAGCCGCGCGCCCCGGTCCGGAAGGACTGGGGGTTCGCGGACAGGGCGAGGTGGACACCGGTCACGTCGTGGCCCGCTTCGGCGGCGCGCGCGGCGGCGACGGCGGAGTCCACACCGCCCGACATCGCGGCGAGGACACGCAGGGGGCGCTGGGAAGTCTGAGTCATAGCCCCTCCAGAGTACGGGTCGCCGGGAACCGAACGCTCGCGGATAAGCGTTGACGATCACATGGGGAACAACGGGAGCACCGGGGCGTCGGGCAAGCCCTCAGGCACGTCGTCACGCAAGGCCTCGCGGAAGAAGCCCTCGGGCGGCGTCAGCCGGCGCGCGCTGCTGATCGGCGGCGGTGTGGTGGCGGCCGGCACCGTCGCCGTGCTCGTGCGCGACGAGGTGAAGCGGGCGTGGTGGCGGGTGCCGGGGGTGGAGAAGCCCCGCAAGCCCGGTGAGCTGGACTACGGGGCCGCCACCTGGGTCGCCGCGTCCGAGGCGAACTGGCGGCGGGCGGACCGCCCGGACGACTTCCGGATCGACCGCGTGATCATCCATGTCACCCAGGGCAGCTTCGACAGCGCGGTACGGGTCTTCCAGGATCCCGCCCACCGGGCCGCGACGCACTACATCGTGGGCCAGGACGGGCGGGTGGTGCAGATGATCCGCGAGCTGGACGTGGCCTACCAGGCGGGCAACCGCTCCTTCAACGAGCGGGCCGTCGGCATCGAGCACGAAGGCTTCGTGGACCGGCCCAAGGACCTCACGAAGGCCATGTACGAGTCGTCGGCGCGGCTCACCGCGTCGATCTGCGCGCGGTACGAGATACCCATCGACCGGGAGCACATCATCGGGCATGTGGAGGTGCCGGGCACCGACCACACCGATCCGGGGCCGCACTGGGACTGGGACCGCTATCTGAAGCTGGTGAAGCGGTCGGCCACGGCACCGCCCACCCCGACCCCTTCTGCCTCGGCTTCGGCTTCGGCTTGAACGCAGTAGCGGCTCTCAGCTCAGTCCGGCCGTCCGCGCCCGCTCCACCGCCGGGCCGATCGCCTGGGCCAGCGCCTTGACGTCCTCCTCGGTCGAGGTGCGGCCGAGCGAGAAGCGCAGGGTGCCCCGCGCCAGGTCCGGATCGGTGCCGGTGGCCAGGAGTACGTGGCTGGGCTGGGCGATCCCGGCGGTGCAGGCGGAGCCGGTGGAGCACTCGATGCCCTGGGCGTCCAGGAGGAGCAGGAGCGAGTCGCCTTCGCAGCCGGGGAAGCTGAAGTGGGCGTTGGCCGGGAGCCGCCCGGCCGGGTCCGGGTCGCCGCCGAGGACGGCGTCCGGTACGGCGTTGCGCACGGCGGCCACCAGGTCGTCCCGCAGCCCGCCGACGCGCCGGGCGAAGTGCTCGCGCCCCTCGGCGGCCAGCCGCCCCGCCACCGCGAAGGAGGCGACGGCGGGCACGTCCAGGGTGCCCGAGCGCACGTGCCGCTCCTGGCCGCCGCCGTGCAGCACGGGTACGGGGGTGTGGTCACGGCCCAGCAGCAGCGCGCCGATGCCGAACGGGCCGCCGATCTTGTGGCCGCTGACCGTCATCGCGGCCAGTCCGGAGGCGGCGAAGCCGACCTCCAGCTGACCGAAGGCCTGCACCGCGTCGGCGTGCATCGGGATCCCGAACTCAGCTGCGACCGAGGCCAGTTCCCGTACCGGCATGATCGTGCCGATCTCGTTGTTGGCCCACATCACGGTGATCATCGCGACGTCGTCGGGGTTACGGAGGATCGCCTCGCGGAGGCCCTCGGGGTGGACCCGGCCGTAGCGGTCGACCGGGAGGTGGTCGACGGTGGCGCCCTCGTGCTCGGCGAGCCAGTCGACGGCGTCCAGGACGGCGTGGTGCTCGACGGGGCCCGCGAGGACCCGGGTGCGGCGGGGATCGGCGTCGCGGCGGGACCAGTAGAGGCCCTTGACGGCGAGGTTGTCGGCCTCCGTGCCGCCGGAGGTGAACACCACCTCGCTGGGGCGTGCGCCGAGGGCGTCGGCGAGGGTCTCTCTGGACTCCTCGACGGTACGGCGGGCCCTGCGCCCGGCCGCGTGCAGCGAGGACGCGTTGCCGGTGACGGAGAGCTGGGCGGTCATCGCCTCGATCGCTTCGGGAAGCATCGGCGTGGTCGCGGCGTGGTCGAGGTAGGCCATGGTGGGGCCGATTCTACGAGCCCGGGGCGGGGCGCATGGCGGGTGCGTCACGATGCGGCGACCGCGCACGCTCGTACCGGGGTGCGCGGACCCGCCCGGATCCCCGCCCGGATCCCGGTCCGGAGTCCGTCCGGAGTCCGGTCCGGATCCCGGTTCGGAGCGGGGGAGCGACTCGGGGCGCCCGCGTCAGGCGCCGAGGTTCCAGGCGACCGTGCCGTTGACGGTGACGAGGACGGCCAGCACCACGAGGTCGGCGACGCCGAGCGCGAGGCCCAGGTAGGCGCGGCCGGGGCGGCGGGTGCGGCGGGCCAGGGAGAGCAGCGCCATCACGATCGCGGTGGGGCCGAGCAGCAGGTTGAACGCCAGCAGGCCGACGAGGCCGAGGACGAACGAGGCGACGGCGAGACCGTCCGCCTCCCGGCCGGCGGCCCGGCGCGGAGCAATTCCGGAAGCCCGGGCGGGAGCCACCTCGGGGGTCACGCCCTGGTCGGTGGCATGGTCCGTGCGGCGGGCGCGGTCGATAAGGGTGAGCGTCATGGTGCGAGCTCCTTCGGATCGGTCCGGGTGCGGCAGGCCCGGCGGGTGCTGGTGCGCGTACGGGGGGGGGTGGGCGCGGGTCAGCGGGTGCGGCGCGCGTGACGCTCCCGTACGGCGAAGGTCAGCAGCCAGCAGCCGATCACGGCCGCGGCGGCCAGGGAGACCGGTACCGGGAGCTGGGCGACCGCCCCGAGAGTGATTCCCAGCAGAAGCAGCGCGGCGACGAGGACAAGCACGGCGGGACCTCTCTGTACGACGACGAAGACGAAAGCCGTTCGGAGTACGAGTGTTCACTGACTTGCCAGCCTAAACCTCCGGCCCCTTCCTCGACTCGGAGAACGGTTGTTTACTGAATGGCATGAGTCACACCGCCGGAATCCGTCAGACCCAGAAACTGAAGACCCGCCAGGCCCTGCTCGACGCCGCGCTCCTGCTGCTGGAGCACCAGAGCCTGAGCAGCTTGGGACTGCGGGAGGTGACTCGGGCCGTCGGGGTCACCCCCACCGCCTTCTACCGGCACTTCGCGGACACCGCCGCGCTCGGGGTCGCCCTGGTGGAGGAGACACTGGGCAGCCTGCACGAGCTGATCGCGGCGGTGCTCGCGGAGACGGGCGACAGCGAGGAGCGGCTGGACCGCAGCGTGGAGGTGATAGCGCGGCACGTCGGCGCGCAGCCCGCACACTTCCGGTTCATCGCACGCGAGCAGCACGGCGGGGTGGGCCCGGTGCGCGAGGCCATCGCGGCGCAGCTGTTCCGGTTCGCGGAGGAGGTGGCGTGCGCGCTCGGCCAGGAGCCGGGGTCGGCCGGGTGGAGCGAGGAGGACCTGCTGATGCTGGGCGGGTTCTACGTGGACCACATGGTGATGACCGCGTCGGCGCTGCTGGACGCGGGTCCCGAGAACGAGCGGGCCGTGGTCCGGCAGGCCCGGCGGCGGCTGCGGCTGGTCTCCATCGGCCGTGCCCACTGGCTCGACGAGGCTCCCGCCCGGGGCTGAGCCCGGACGGGCGCGGGAGACGTCGTACGCGTACGCGCTACTCGGTGCGCGGAGCCTTCGCCAGCTGGCGGGACTGGGCGACGAGGCGGTCGGCGCTGTCCCAGACCTCGGCGTCCTCCTCCAGGAAGCCGCCCGCGAGGTTGCGGGTGGTGATGGAGACGCGCAACGGGCCCGGAGCGGGGCGGCAGCGGATGTGGGTGGTGAGCTCCACGGTGGGGGTCCAGCCGGTGAGGCCCAGCTCGAACGAGGTCGGCGGCAGGGCGTCCACGGTGAGCAGCAGGGAGAGCGCGTCGGGGTCGCGGCCGTCCGCGAGGCCGAACCAGCCGCGCATCTCGCCCTTGCCGGACGGGGCGCCGACCGCCCAGCCGACGGTCGCCGGGTCGAGCTTGATGTCGAGGCGCTCGGTGATGGCGGAGCTGCCGGGGATCTTGGGCGCGCCGTCGCTCGGGCCGAGGCAGAGGTCCCGGCCGGGCATGGCGGGCGGCAGGGCGGTGGTGCGTACGTCGTCGGGGAGGGCGTCCAGGTCGCCGTAGGTGGCGAGGACCCGGATGCGCTCGATCTCGCTGCCGTCCTCGGCGTACTGGAAGAGCGAGGCCTGTCCGGTGGAGAGGGTGCGGCCGGTGCGGACGGTCTGGGTCCGGATCACCGCGGGGCCGGGGACGGAGGCGGTGAGGTAGTGCGCGGAGACCGAGAACGGGTCGGAGTGCGGCAGGGCCTCGCCCAACGCGCGGCCGAGGAGGGCCAGCAGGTAGCCGCCGTTGACGGCGTGGATGATGGTCCAGCCCGCGGAGAGCTCGGCGTCGTAGACGCCTTCCTCGCGCAGGGTGACCGCGGTGTCCCGGTCGAACTCGCTGTCGCCGATGGTTGCCCGGGCGGTCTGCGCCGCCGCCTCTGTCGCTGCCTGTGCCATGACATGCACGGTACATGGACTGCATTACTGAGCGGTAGCTTTTTGGGGCGCCGAATCCCGCGTCTAGGCTTCCTCCGCGCGCGCGGAGGACCGGTTGTACGCACGCGGCGCCCGCCAGTGGAAGCGCAGGGCCAGCAGGCGGAGGGTGAACGCGGCGATGACCGCCGTACCGCTGGTGAAGGCGTTGAGGGTGTCGAAGCGGATGCACAGGACGGCCATGGTGGCGCCGACGATCGCGGGCACCGCGTACAGGTCGCGGTCCCAGCGCAGCAGCGAGGGCACCTCGTTGGCCAGCACGTCCCGCAGCACACCGCCGCCGACCGCGGTGGCCAGGCCGAGCGCCGCCGATGACGTGAGCCCGAGGCCGTACTCGTACGCCTTGACCGTGCCGGTCACGCAGAACAGGCCGAGCCCCGCCGCGTCGAAGACGTTGACGCCGACCTGGATGCGCTCCACGTGCGGGTGGAGGAAGAAGACCAGCCCGGCGGCGAAGAGCGGGGTGATGAAGTAGCCGAGGTCGGTGAAGGCGGCGGGCGGGATCGCACCGATCATCACATCACGGAACAGCCCTCCGCCCAACGCTGTCACCTCGGCGAGGACCGCGATGCCGAAGACATCGAAGTTCTTGCGTACGGCGAGCAGCGCGCCCGAGATCGCGAAGACGAAGATCCCGACGAGGTCGAGCGCATGCTGGACGGAGGGCGTGAACAGTTCGGTGAGCACCGGGCAATTGTGCCGGTCTCAGGCCTTGGGGCTCTCCTCCGCCCGGTCGGCACTCCCCGCGTCGGCCTGAGCCGGTACGGTCGCGGGCTCCTCCTTCTCGGTCGGAGCGTCGGAGGCCGGGGCTTCCGGCGAGGCATCCCCCTCCGAGACCTCCACCGCCTCGGTCGCCACCGCCTCCGTGGAGATGACCGCCTCGATCCCGGTCGCCAGGGTCTGCTTCACCGTCCCGGCCTCGATCCCGGCCGTGAAGTGGCAGGCCACCTTGTGCCCGTCACCGGTGTCCAGCAACGGCGGCCGCTCCGTGGCGCACTTGGTCTCCTGCACCCACGGGCAGCGGGTGTGGAAGCGGCAGCCGGCCGGCGGGTCGGCCGGGGAGGGCAGGTCGCCGTGGAGCAGGATGCGTGTCCGGCGGTCCTCGACCTCGGGGTCCGGCACCGGGACGGCCGACATCAGCGCCTTCGTGTACGGGTGCCGGGGCCCCGCGTACAGCGCGTCGCTCGGCGCCTCCTCGACCAGGCCGCCCAGGTACATGACCCCGATGACGTCCGAGATGTGCCGGACCACCGCGAGGTCGTGGGCGATCACCAGGTAGGTCAGGCCCAGCGACTCCTGGAGCTCCTCCAGCAGGTTGATGACCTGCGCCTGGACCGAGACGTCCAGCGCGGACACCGGCTCGTCGCAGATGATCACGTCGGGTTCCAGGACCAGCGCGCGGGCGATGCCGATGCGCTGGCGCTGACCGCCGGAGAACTCGTGCGGGTAGCGGGACATCGCGTTGGCCGGAAGGCCGACCCGGGCAAGGATCTCCTTGATCTTCTCCCGTCGCTCGGCCTGGTCCTTGCCGATGTTGTGGGCGGCCATGCCCTCGGCGAGGATCGACTCGATGTTCTGCCGGGGGTTGAGGCTGCCCAGCGGGTCCTGGAAGACCATCTGGAGGCGGCGGCGGAAGGTCCGCATCTCCTCCGAGGGCAGCTTCGCGAGGTCGGTGCCGTCGAAGACGACGGCCCCGTCCGTGATGTCGTTCAGCCGCAGGACCGCGCGGCCGAGCGTCGTCTTGCCACAGCCCGACTCGCCGACCAGGCCGTACGTCTGGCCGGCCTCCACGCTGAGCGAGACGCCGTCGACGGCGTAGACATGGCCCACCGTACGGTCGAAGAAGAGGCCCTTCTTGACCGGGAAGTGGACTTTGACACCGTCCAGTTCGAGCAGACTCATGCCGGGACCTCCGCCTTGGGCAGGACCGGGTTGACGCAGCGCACCTGGTGTCCGGCGGCGCGTGGTTCGGTCAGTTCGGGGGTGCCGGTGAGGCACTCCATCGTGTAGTGGTCGCAACGGGGTGCGAAGGCGCAGCCGTCGGCCCAGGCGATCTTGTCGTTGATGGAGCCGCGGATCGGGTTGAGCGGCTCGCCGCGCGGGGCGTCCAGGCGCGGGATGGAGCCGAGCAGCCCGTGCGCGTACGGGTGGGTGGGGTGGGCGAACAGCTCGCGGCGGCCCGCCGATTCCACCGCCCGGCCCGCGTAGAGGACGTTGACCTCGTCGCAGAGTCCGGCCACCACGCCGAGGTCGTGGGTGATCATCAGCAGGGCGGTGCCCTCCTGGTCGACCAGCTCCTTGAGGAGCTCCAGGATCTGCGCCTGGATGGTCACGTCCAGTGCCGTGGTCGGCTCGTCGGCGATCAGCAGCCGGGGCGCGCAGGCCACCGCCATGGCGATCAGCGCACGCTGGCGCATACCGCCGGAGAGCTGGTGCGGGTACTCCTTGAGCCGCCGGTCCGGGTCGGGGATGCCGACCCGGTCCAGGAGCGACACCGCTTCCTTGCGGGCCTTCTCGCCCTTGAGGCCGCGGTGGCGCTGGAGGATCTCGGTGACCTGGATGCCGATGGGGACGACCGGGTTCAGCGAGGAGAGCGGGTCCTGGAAGATCATCGCCAGCTGGCTGCCGCGCATGTCGCGGAGCTTGCGCTCGCTGATGCCCAGCAGGTTCTGGCCGTCGAACTCCGCCCGCCCGCCGATCCGTACACCCTTGCGGGGCAGCAGTCCCATCAGGGCGAGCGAGGTGACGGACTTGCCGCACCCCGACTCGCCCACCAGGCCGACGACCTGGCCCTGGTCGACGTCGAAGGAGACGCCGTCCACGGCCGTGGCGTCCTTGCGGCCGCGCGCGGTGAAGGTGACGCTGAGTTCTTCAACTGAGAGCAGTGCCATAGGACGTCAGCCTCGCAGCTTCGGGTCGAGGGCTTCGCGCATGGACTCGCCGAGCAGGGTGAAGCCGAGCGCCGTGATGATGATCCCGATGGCCGGGTAGGCGGCCATCATCGGCTCGTTGTCGAAGAAGCGCTGGGCCTGCGAGAGCATCACGCCCCACTCGGGAACGGCCGGATCGGGGTTGCCGAGCCCCAGGTAGGACAGGGCCGCCGCCTCGATGATCGCGGTGGCGAGGCTCAGCGTCGCCTGGACGATCACCGGGCTGAGCGAGTTCGGCAGGATCTGGGTCAGCACGATCCGCTTGCGCCGGATGCCGACCGCCTTCGCGGCGAGCACGTAGTCCGCGCCGCCCTGGACCAGCATCGAACCCCGCAGCAGGCGGGCGAAGATGGGGATCTGGACGACACCGACGGCGATCATCACGGTGGTCAGCGACTGTCCGAGCACCGCGGCGATGGAGACGGCCAGCAGCAGGGACGGCAGCGACAGCATGATGTCGGTGAACCGCATGACCACGGTGTCGATGCGCTGGCCGACCTTGCCGCCGAGAGTGGCGGCGGCGCCCGAGAGGATGCCGACCGCCGCACCGATGATCAGGCCGATGAGCATGGAGACCACACCGACCAGGAGGGTCTGGCGGGCCCCGACGAGCCAGCGGGAGAACATGTCGCGGCCCAGGTGGTCCAGGCCGAACCAGTTCTCGCCGCGCATGCCGACGAACTTGCCCTGGTTGGGGAAGACCTCGCTGCGCCAGTTCTGCGCGGTGGGGCCGTGCGGCGCGAGCATCGGGCCGACGATGGCGACGAGGACGAAGGCGGCGATGATCGCCGCTCCGATGATCGCCATCTTGCTGGAGCGCATCCGACGGAACGCCTCGCGCCACAGGCTGGTGCCCGCCACGGACTCGGAGCTCTGGGTCAGCTCGGCGAGACGGTCGATCTTGTCTGCTTTGTTGGTCAGAAGCGTCACGTCAGTGCACCCGCACTCTCGGGTCGATGATGCTGTACGCGAGGTCGACCAGGAGGTTGATGAGCACGTACACCATCGCGATGAAGAGAATGAACCCGACGAGGACCGGGTAGTCGCGGCCGTCGATCGCGGTACGGATGAACGAGCCGATGCCGCCGAAGTCGAAGACGGACTCGGTGAGCACCGCACCGGAGAGCAGGCTGCCGGTCAGCAGGCCTACCGCGGTGATCACCGGCAGCAGCGCGTTGCGCAGCACATGGCGTCCGCGGACGACGCGCTTGTCCAGGCCCTTGGACTCGGCGGTGCGGATGTAGTCCTCGCCGAGCACCTCCAGGACGCTGGCGCGGGTCATCCGGACGATGACGGCGAGCGGGATCGAGGCCAGCGCGACGGCGGGCAGGACCAGGTGCATGATCGCGTCCCAGCTCGCGTCGAACTCACCGGTCAGCAACCCGTCCAGGACCGAGAATCCGGTGATGTCGGTGGCGTTGAGGCCGGTGGTGAGCCTGCCCTGGCTCGGGAACCAGCCCAGCTGGACGGAGAAGATCCCGCGCAGCAGCATGGCCAGGAAGAAGACCGGGATGCAGATGCCCAGCAGCGATCCGGAGACGGACGCGACGTCCAGCCAGCCGCCGCGGTGCTTGGCCGCGAGGTAGCCCATCGGGATGCCCACGACCACGGCGATCAGGATGGCGGCGACGCTGAGTTCCACGGTGGCCGGGAAGCGCAGGGCGAATTCGTCCCACACCGGCTGCCCGGTCTGGGTGGAGGTCCCGAGGTCGAGCTCGAAGATGCGCTTCAGGAAGCGCCAGTACTGGACGTGCACCGGCTCGTCGAGCCCGAGTGCACGGTTGATCCTCGCCACTTCGGCTTCGGTGGCCCGCTCGCCCAGGATCGCTGAGGCGGGTCCGCCGGGCAGTCGGTTCAGCCAGAGGAACAGCAGGACCGACAGGCCGAGCAGGGTGGGAATGAGCTGGAGAAGTCTTCTTACGACGAGTCGCAGCACCCCGCATGCCCCTTTCTCACGTGCGTCGATGCGGGTCCGCCCGGCCACCTGACTGCTGTGGCCGGGCGGACCCGCTGGTGTGCGATTACTTGAAGGAGACCTCGGCGAAGTTCTCCTGCGTCAGCGGGGAGACCTTCGGCGGGTTGACGTTCTTGGCGAACGCGATCGCCGGCGGGGACGACGAGATCGGCACGCCCGGGACGTACTCCATGATCGCCTCGTTGGCCTTCTTGTACGCCTCGGTGCGACCGGCGGTGTCGGTGACCTTGGAGGCCGCGTTCACGGCGTCGAAGACCTTCTTGTCCTTGAAGCCCCACTGCTTGTCGGGCCCGGCGAACCAGGTGCCGATGAAGTTGTAACCGTCGTTGAAGTCACCGGTCCAGCCGAGCAGGTGCAGGGCGCAGGAGCCGGCCTCGGTGGCGTCCAGGTAGTCCGGGGCCCACTTCATGGCCTTCGGCTTGACGGTGATGCCGGCCTTCTCCAGGTCGGCCTTCATCAACTCGAACATGTCCTGCGGGGCAGGCATGTACGGGCGCGTGACCTCGGTCGGGTAGCAGAACTCGATGGACAGCTTCTCCTGGCCGGCCTGCTTGAGGAGGTCCTTCGCCTTGGTGGTGTCGAACGGGTACGTCTTCACCTTGTCGGAGAAGCCGGCGACCGTGTCGGGCATGAACTGGGTCGCGACCTTGCCGCCCTCGGGCAGCTGGGTGTTGACGAGGTTCTCGCGGTCGATGGCGTGCGTGATCGCCTGACGGACCTCGGGCTTCTTCAGCGCGGGGTTGGCCGACTGGCTCATGCCCACGTAGAAGATGTTGAAGACGTCACGGGTCGGGACCTCGTAACCCTGCTTCTGCAGCGTCGTCACATCGGCGGGGGCGACCAGGTCGTAGCCGTCGATGTCACCCGCCTGGAGCGCCTGGCGGCGGGTCTCCTCGGTGGAGATGGTGCGGAAGACCAGGTTCTTCACCTTGGCCTTGTCGCCCCAGTAGTCGTCGAAGCGCTCCAGGGAGACTTCCTTGTTCCCCTTGTTCCACTTCACGATCTTGTACGGGCCGGTGCCGGCGACCGTGCCGGCCTCCTGGCTGTACTTGGGGTACGTGATCGCGTCGCCCTTGGCGGTCGCGTTCTGCTTCGCGTACTCCTTGAGCGCCTTCGGCGAGTGGATCGCGAGCGCCTGGAGGGAGAACCCGCCCGGCAGGTTCGCGGAGGGCTCGTTGACCTCGATGACGGCCGTGTTCTCGTCCTTGGCGGTGCAGGACTTGTAGTTCGCCTTGGGCGTCTCGGCGTCCTCGTTCTTCGCGAACCCGCCCATGATGGTCTGCCAGTAGTAGGAGACCGCGCTGGACTGGTACGTGCCCTTCCAGTTGAACCAGTAGTCGTAGTTCGCGCAGACCGCGGCGGCGTTGAACGCCTCGCCGTCGTGGAACTTCACGCCCTGGCGCAGGTTGAACGTCCAGACCTTGCCGGCCGCGTCACCTTCCCACTTCTCGGCGAGGCCGCCGACCAGCTTGCTGCCGCCGGGCTCGTGCTCCAGCAGCGCCTCGAAGGCCTGACGGGTGACGCGGAACGTCTCGCCGTCGCTCGCGAGGGCCGGGTCGAGGGAGCCGGGGTCACCGGATCCGGCGAAGACGAAGGTGTCCTTGTCGCCCCCCTTGGAGCCGCCCTCGTCCCGCTCGCTGGAACAGCCCGTGGCGATCAGACCGACAGCGACCGCTGTCGTGATCGCCCGGACAGCCCGGGACTTGAATATGCGCATGGGTCCACCCCTGGTTCGCCATGTGGTGAGGTTTGATGGCCGCACACTACAGACGGGGTGCACCGCAAGAGAACAGTCCGGATAGCGGTGAGACCTAGTCGAGACCCGGACAGTTAACAAACCGTCCAGTTCCGGGACATCCCTCCGGACCCGGTTAACAAGCCGGACATCTGAGGGTGTTCGGCGAGGCCGGTCCCGTCGCGCGGGTCGGCGGCGCCGGTTCGACCCGCAGCTCAGCGGTGCTGCTGCGGCGGGTATCCGTACCCGGCGGCGGGCGGCGCACCCGCCGGGGCGTGCGCCTCGCGGTCGTAGAACGGGCGGGCGTTGGCGCGCAGCCACATCGCGACCGGGTCGTACTCGTCGGACATGGCGACGGTGGAGACGGGCAGCCCGTCGGGGACCGCGCCGATCGACTGCCGCATCATCGCGCGCACCGCGTCGACGGAGGCCCGCCCGGTGTCGTACAGGTCGAGCCCGATCGCGAGGTACGGGACACCGACCGCGGGGTGCACCCAGGCGCGGCGCAACGAGCGGACGGCCGGGGTGCGGTGGGCGTTCTGGGTGAGCTGGGCGTAGAACTGCGGGAGCTCCACGGCGGGCTCGGTCAACCGGAGCGGGCCCGCGGGCAGCCGGTCCAGGCCGGTGGAGATCCGGCGCAGGTCCAGCCAGGGGATGCCGACCCCGCCGCCGGGGGCGTGCGGGTTGAGCCAGATGCCCCAGCGGTCGGGGAAAAGGGTGCGGGCGATGTCCCGGCCGGAGACCAGCTCGTGGGCGCGGCTCCAGCCGCTGGCGGAGAGCTCCTGGGCGGAGGTGACGCACGGTGCGTATCCGAGGCCGTCGACCTCCATGGAGCCGTACTGCGCGTCCGGTGAACCGGCCGTGCCGTGCCAGAGCAGCATCCAGACCCGGCTGTCGGCGAGGGCCGCGAGCAGCGCCTCGTAGGCGTCGTAACGCCCGGGGCTCACCTGGCGCAGCATGTGCTCGACCTGACCGGCCGCCGCAGTGCCTGACGCACTCACCCTGGGTCCCGCCCCTCATCGTTCCGTCGACGCTCCCGGGCACACGGGAGCGGCCTCGCCATCAAACCAGCTTATGCGCCACTTCTGACACCGACTTGACGCCACGGTCGGGCGGCGCCGGTACGCGGGCATCCCTCCGGCGGGGTCAGTGGCCCTCGCGCCGGTAGAACGGGCGCACCTTCTCCCGCATCCAGTCGCCCACCAGGTCCTGGGCCACGTCCAGTAGGACCAGGTTCACCGGCCAGGGCACCTCGACCCGGCCGAGCGCCCGTCCCAGGGCGTCCATCGGGGCGCTCTGGCCCGCGCCGTCCCAGGTGGCGAACTCGACGCCCACGAAGAGCACGGGGTCGCCGCCCTCGATGCTGGCGAGCGCCCGGCGGGCGGTGGACACCACGCCGGTGGCCTCGAACTCGGCGGAGACGGCGGTGAGGAAGTCGACGGGGTCGTGCTGCCAGTCCGGTTCGTACAGCTTGACCCGGCCGCCGGTGGCGGGACCGTCCAGGGCGGTGCGCCCGGCCCGGCAGAGCTCTGCGACGGCGGGCGGCGGCAGCGGGATGCCGACGGCGCCGCCCGGGTTCACCGCGATGCCGACCTGCGGGGGCAGGCCCCGGGCGAAGTCGCGGGCGGGGGCCACGGCGAAGGACATGTGGCTGCCGACGCAGCTGAGGAACTGGCCCTCGGAGCTGAAGACGGGGACGTACGCGGCGCCGTCGATGTCCATCATCGGCAGGTCGAGGTCGGCGCTGGCGGGCGAGCCGCCGGCCGGCAGCGGGACCCAGACCGAGCTGCGGCCGAGCACCTCGACCAGGCGGCCGCCCGCGTCGGCGACGCCGAGGGAGGCGGTCAGCACCTCTTCGAGCTCGTTGGCGGGCCACCCGTGCTGGGGGTGCGCCTGGACCGGTGCCGGAATGTCCACTGCCTCTGTGCCTCTCTCAGCTGTCGTTCGCTCGGCCAGAACCCTAACCGGCGCACGCGGCCGGGGCGTCCCCGTCGATGAAGGAGATCCGGCTGAGCGCGCTCGCCGCCTCCCGGTCCAGCAGCACCGCCGAGGCGCAGCCAGGGGGCAGCGTGCCCTGTTCGGTGTCGCGGATCAGCCGGGCCACCGCGTGCCGGTGGCGGGCGAAGGCGTACCCGGAGACGCCCCGGCCGCGTTCACGCTGCCCCTCGCGGGCCGTCGCGGGATCCACGTCGAGCAGGAGCAGGTGCAGGGTGCGGCCCCGGCGGGCGGCGTGCAGGGCGAGCCAGCGGCGTACCCAGGTCTGCGTACCGCAGTCGTGGACGACCACGGACGCGCCGGAGCGCAGGACGGACCAGAGCCCGAGGTAGTGGGCGGCGCGGACCAAGGGGCGGTAGAGGGCGTACGGAAGTAAGCGGGGCAGTGCGGCGGCCCAGCGGTCGCGGGTGTTCTGGGAGTCGATGGCGGGGCCGCTCACGGCCCGCCGGATCAGGGTGGACTTGCCCCCGCCGGGCAGCCCGGAGACGACCACGATGTCACCGGGGGTGAAGTCGAGGCTGTACGGACTGTGGCCGGTGCGCCCGCGCAGATCGCGTACCACCGGCGCACGGGGTTCCAGCAGCTCGCGGCCGGGTACGCCGGGCTGTGCGGGCATCGCGCTGTGCGCGACCCCCGCGGTCGGTACCGACCGCTGCAACACCATCGCCCATCCCCCTGCTGTCGGGCCGCATTCGCCTGCTCCTGAAGTGTAAAGAAATGGCAAGGCTCCACAACCGCCCTCGCTGTTCGCACCAGCGTTGCCGACCGGCCGCCCCACTCTGCCGCAAGGCGTGCGATGATGACCCGGCCAACTGCATACCGGCCGTTCGAATCCGCGCGGGAGAGTTCCGGCCACAGTGTGAGCCGGGCGCCGAAGGAGCAAGATCCTCCCTTGAATCTCTCAGGCCCCGTACCGCGTGGATGAGGCAGATCTGAAAAGCGAGTCGCCCTGCGGCTCCACCCAAGGTGCAAGCCGAGCCCTGTGAACAGGGCCCTCCTCTCGGGGGCATACCCCGTCAGGGGCTATCGGCGAACCTCTCAGGTTCCGATGACAGATGGGGGGGATCCGTCCTGACGTCGTCATGCCCTGGAGCCGTATCCATGAGCACTGCCCCCCGTCTCACCGCCCTCGACGCGCTGCACCGCTCGCTCGGCGCCACCATGACCGACTTCGCGGGCTGGGACATGCCGCTGCGGTACGCCAGTGAGCGCGACGAGCACAACGCCGTACGCACCCGGGCCGGTCTCTTCGACCTGTCGCACATGGGCGAGATCACCGTCACCGGACCCGAGGCCGCGACCTTCCTGAGCTACGCCCTGGTGGGGAACATCGCCACCGTCGGCAACGGCCGCGCCCGCTACACGATGATCGTCCAGGAGGACGGCGGGATCGTGGACGACCTGATCGTCTACCGGCTGGGCGAGACCGAGTACATGGTCGTGGCCAACGCGGGCAACGCTCAGATCGTGCTGGACGCGCTGACCGCCCGCGTGGCGGGGTTCGACGCCGAGGTGCGCGACGACCGGGACGCGTACGCGCTGCTCGCGGTCCAGGGCCCCGAGTCGCCCGCCATCATGAAGGCCGTCACCGACGCCGATCTGGACGGGCTGAAGTACTACGCGGGCCTGCCGGGCACGGTCGCCGGGGTCCCGGCGCTCATCGCCCGTACCGGCTACACCGGCGAGGACGGCTTCGAGCTTTTCGTCGCACCCGAACACGCGGAGCAGCTGTGGCGGGCCCTGACGGACGCCGGCCAGACGCACGGCCTGATCCCCTGCGGCCTCTCCTGCCGGGACACGCTGCGCCTGGAGGCCGGCATGCCGCTGTACGGGCACGAGCTGACGACGGCGCTGACCCCGTTCGACGCGGGTCTGGGCCGGGTCGTGAAGTTCGAGAAGGAGGGCGACTTCGTGGGCCGCGAGGCGCTCCAGGCCGCCGCCGAGCGCGCCGAGAGCGCCCCGCCGCGCAAGCTGGTCGGCCTGATCGCGGAGGGCCGCCGCGTCCCTCGCGCCGGGTTCTCGGTCGTCGCCGACGGCAAGGTGATCGGCGAGGTCACCTCCGGCGCCCCCTCCCCCACCCTGGGCAAGCCGGTCGCCATGGCGTACGTGGACGCGGCCTTCGCCGCGCCGGGTACCGAGGGCGTGGGCGTGGACATCCGGGGCACGCACGAGCCGTACGAGGTCGTCGCGCTGCCGTTCTACAAGCGCCAGAAGTGATATCCCGGAGGGACCGGCGCGCGTTCCGGGCCTTCCGCATCGGCACGCAGGCGTCACGGAAGTGACGTACCTCCGTCTCACACCGTAAGACCACCGTTCATCAGCACTCCCCCGCGTACAGGAGAATTCAGGTCATGAGCAACCCCCAGCAGCTGCGGTACAGCAAGGAGCACGAATGGCTGTCGGCCGTCGAGGACGGCGTGGCCACGATCGGCATCACGGAGTACGCGGCCAACGCGCTCGGTGACGTCGTCTACGCCCAGCTTCCGGAGGTCGGTGACACGGTGACCGCGGGCGAGACCTGCGGCGAGCTGGAGTCGACCAAGTCCGTCAGCGATCTGTATTCGCCGGTGACCGGTGAGGTGACGGCGGCCAACCAGGACGTCGTGGACGACCCCTCGCTGGTGAACTCCGCTCCCTTCGAGGGCGGCTGGCTGTTCAAGGTGCGCGTCACGGAGGAGCCGGCCGACCTGCTCTCCGCCGACGAGTACACCGCGTTCTCCGGCAACTGAGACCTTAAGGGACCCCCTGATGTCGCTTCTGAACTCCTCCCTCCACGAGCTGGACCCGGACGTCGCCGCCGCCGTCGACGCCGAGCTCCACCGTCAGCAGTCCACCCTCGAGATGATCGCCTCGGAGAACTTCGCTCCGGTCGCGGTCATGGAGGCCCAGGGCTCCGTCCTCACCAACAAGTACGCCGAGGGCTACCCCGGCCGCCGCTACTACGGCGGCTGTGAGCACGTCGACGTGGTCGAGCAGATCGCGATCGACCGGATCAAGGCCCTGTTCGGCGCCGAGGCCGCGAACGTCCAGCCGCACTCCGGTGCGCAGGCGAACGCCGCCGCGATGTTCGCGCTGCTGAAGCCGGGCGACACGATCATGGGTCTGAGCCTGGCCCACGGCGGTCACCTGACCCACGGCATGAAGATCAACTTCTCCGGCAAGCTCTACAACGTGGTCCCGTACCACGTCGACGAGAGCGGCATCGTGGACATGGAGGAGGTCGAGCGCCTCGCCAAGGAGTCCCAGCCGAAGCTGATCGTCGCCGGCTGGTCCGCCTACCCGCGCCAGCTGGACTTCGCCGCCTTCCGCCGTATCGCGGACGAGGTCGGCGCGTACCTGATGGTCGACATGGCGCACTTCGCGGGCCTGGTCGCGGCCGGTCTGCACCCCAACCCGGTGCCGCACGCCCACGTCGTCACCACCACCACGCACAAGACCCTCGGCGGTCCGCGCGGCGGCGTGATCCTCTCCACCCAGGAGCTCGCCAAGAAGATCAACTCGGCGGTCTTCCCGGGTCAGCAGGGCGGCCCGCTGGAGCACGTGATCGCGGCCAAGGCGGTCTCGTTCAAGATCGCGGCGGGCGAGGAGTTCAAGGAGCGCCAGCAGCGCACACTGGACGGTGCCCGCGTCCTCGCCGAGCGCCTGGTGCAGCCGGACGTCACCGAGGTGGGTGTCTCCGTCCTCTCCGGCGGCACGGACGTGCACCTGGTCCTGGTCGACCTGCGCAACTCCGAGCTGGACGGCCAGCAGGCCGAGGACCGGCTCCACGAGCTGGGCATCACGGTCAACCGGAACGCCATCCCGAACGACCCGCGCCCCCCGATGGTCACCTCGGGCCTGCGGATCGGCACCCCGGCGCTGGCCACCCGTGGCTTCGGCACCGAGGACTTCACCGAGGTCGCGGAGATCATCGCCGCGGCCCTCAAGCCGACCTACGACGCGGACGACCTCAAGGCCCGCGTGGTCGCGCTGGCCGAGAAGTTCCCGCTGTACCCCGGCCTGAAGTAGCACCTGGCCTGCGGTTCTGCGCACAAGGGCGGGGCACCGCGCACACTGAACGAGTGAGCGTGGTGCCCCGTTCCTTGCCCCGCCCCCGCTGATTTCATCCCGCTTGCCCTGCTTGTCCCCGCACCGCCCAGGCAGACAACGGCGTCTTCCAACCCCCCAAGGAGTCCTCCCGTGGCCATCTCGGTCTTCGACCTCTTCTCGGTCGGCATCGGCCCGTCCAGCTCCCACACGGTGGGCCCGATGCGGGCCGCCCGGATGTTCGCGCGCCGCCTGAAGAACGAGGGCCTGCTCGCGCACACGACCTCGATACGGGCCGAGCTGTACGGCTCCCTCGGCGCGACCGGCCACGGCCACGGCACCCCGAAGGCGGTCCTGCTCGGCCTGGAGGGCGAGTCCCCGCAGACGGTGAACGTGGAGTCCGCCGACGGGCGGGTCGACGAGATCCGCTCCACCGGCCGGATCAACCTGCTCGGCATGCACGAGATCGCGTTCGCCTTCGACGACGACCTGGTCCTGCACCGCCGTAAGGCGCTCCCTTACCACGCCAACGGCATGACGATCTTCGCGTACGACACCGAGGGCGCCCCGCTCCTGGAGAAGACGTACTACTCGGTCGGCGGCGGCTTCGTCGTGGACGAGGACGCGGTGGCGGGCGAGAACCCGATCGTCCCCGACGACACGGCCCTGCGGCACCCCTTCCGCACCGGCGACGAGCTGCTGCGCCTGGCCCGGGAGACCGGCCTCTCCATCTCCCAGATGATGCTGGAGAACGAGCTGGCCTGGCGCACCGAAGCGGAGATCCGCTCCGGCCTGCTGGACATCTGGCGGGTCATGCAGGCCTGCGTCTCGCGCGGCATGTCCCGCGAGGGCATCCTCCCAGGCGGCCTCAAGGTCCGCCGCCGCGCCGCGAACTCGGCCCGCCAGCTGCGCGCCGAGGGCGACCCGCAGGCCCACGCGATGGAGTGGATCACCCTCTACGCGATGGCGGTCAACGAGGAGAACGCGGCGGGCGGCCGCGTGGTCACCGCCCCCACGAACGGCGCGGCGGGCATCATCCCGGCCGTCCTGCACTACTACATGAACTTCGCGGCCCACGGCTGCACCGAGACGGAGAAGGAGGACAGCGTCGTCCGCTTCCTCCTCGCCGCCGGCGCGATCGGCCTGCTCTTCAAGGAGAACGCCTCCATCTCCGGCGCCGAGGTCGGCTGCCAGGGCGAGGTCGGCTCGGCCTGCTCGATGGCGGCCGGAGCCCTGGCCGAGGTCCTGGGCGGCTCCCCCGAGCAGGTGGAGAACGCCGCCGAGATCGGCATGGAGCACAACCTCGGCCTGACGTGCGACCCGGTCGGCGGGCTCGTCCAGATCCCGTGCATCGAGCGCAACGGCATGGCGGCGGTGAAGGCGGTGACCGCCGCGAAGATGGCACTACGCGGCGACGGCAGCCACAAGGTCTCCCTGGACAAGGTCATCAAGACCATGAAGGAAACGGGCGCCGACATGAGCGTGAAGTACAAGGAGACGGCGCGCGGCGGGCTCGCGGTGAACATCATCGAGTGCTAGGCGGATGGGCCCTGACCAGTGTGTTCGCATCTTTCAGCGCTGTCAGGGCCTTCCCTGCTCGCACGGCGGAAGGTCCCAGGGATCCCCCTGGGACAGACGTGAAAGTCCCTGAAAAGTTTCACCCGGCCCCCCGCTGACGGACGTGTGACCTGGGAGTTCGCGGCATCCGCGCAGCGATGATGCCCCTCGGGCACAGCGGATCGAACGATCACCTCACCCAGGCACAGGAGTCTTGTTGAACTGGGCCCCACGGCCACCTCCCCGGCGCCCGGCGAAGGACCCGTCCGACCCGTATGGGTCTAGCTCCACGAAGGCACCATCGCTGCCCTCACGCTCGTCCTGGACTGCGGAGGCCTGCCCAAACGGGTACGACGCACACCTGAGACCACCGAGTGGCTGACGGCAGCCGAAGCCGAAGACGTCCGCGTCGTCACCAGCGTCCCGGACGCCCGGATTCCGGGTACGGGCCGGTGCGCAGGGTGCGGACGAACGCCGCTTCGTAGGCGCATGACTCAAGCCTGGAGACGGCAGAGGGCAGATGGCAGGGCCTCGTGTCGAAGTCCGCGTCAGGGTTGTCTATCGTCTTACAGTGCGAACAAGTGTGGTGCCCGCCCGCAGGGCGGAGGGCGCGAGGTGGTGACGCCGCGGTGGCCGCGTTTTCGCCATCCGGCGCAGGTGGTCGTGGCCGGCTTCGCCACGGCCGTCCTGGCCGGGACCGGCCTGCTGATGCTGCCGGCGGCCAAGGCCGGGCCCGGTGGTGCCGGGGTGCTGGAGGCGCTGTTCACCTCCACTTCCGCAGTGTGTGTGACCGGCCTGATCGTGGTCGACACACCCGCGTACTGGAGCGGTTTCGGGCAGGCGGTCGTCCTGGGGCTCATCCAGGTGGGCGGCTTCGGCATCATGACCTTCGCCTCCCTGCTGGTACTCCTGGTCTCGCACCGCATCGGCCTCAAAGCGCGGATGTCGGCAGCCGCGGAGACCAAGACGCTCGGGATCGGCGACGTCCGCTCGGTCGTGACCGGCGTGGTCAAGGTCAGCCTCCTGCTGGAGGCCGTCACCGCTCTGGCACTGGCGCTGCGGTTTGCGATCGCCTACGACGAGCCCTGGCCACGAGCGGCCTGGCTGGGGGTGTTCCACTCCGTCTCGGCGTTCAACAACGCCGGTTTCGCCCTGTACTCCGACAACCTGATGAGCTTCGTCACCGACCCCTGGATCTGCCTGCCCATCGCCGCGGCCGTCATCGCCGGGGGGCTGGGTTTTCCCGTCCTGTTCGAGCTGCGCCGCCGTTTCCGCAAGCCGCGTGGCTGGTCGCTGCACACCAAGATCGTGTTGTGGGCCACGGGTGTCTTCCTGGTCGGCGGCAGCGTCTTCATCACCGTGATCGAGTGGTCCAACCCGGCTACCCTGGGCCCCCTGGACACACCGGGAAAGCTCTTGGCCGGGTTCTTCCAGGGCGTCATGCCGCGTACCGCCGGATTCAACAGCATCGACACCTCCCAGATGAACCCCGCGAGCTGGCTGGGTACGGACGTGCTCATGTTCATCGGCGGCGCGAGCGCGGGCACCGCCGGCGGCATCAAGGTCACCACCTTCGCCGTGCTGTTCTTCGTCATATACGCCGAGATCCGCGGCGAGGGCGCGGTCAACATCTTCCACCGCCGCCTGCACGGCGACCTCCAGCGCCAGGCCCTCACCGTCGTGCTGCTGTCCGTGGCAGCCGTGGCCATCACCACCGTGACCTTCATGGTCTTCTCCGACCACACTCTCGACGAGTCACTGTTCGAAGTCACCTCCGCGTTCGCCACCGTCGGCCTGTCCACCGGCATCACCGCCGACCTGGCCCCCGGCCTGCAGCTCCTGCTGATCGCGCTGATGTTCATCGGCCGGCTCGGCCCCATCACCGTCGCCTCCGCACTCGCCCTGCGCACCCGCCACCGCCTGTACGACCTCCCCGAGGAGAGACCCATCATTGGCTAGGAAACCCAACCCCAGGAAGCGCCGTACAGAATCGCGCGGCTCCGTCGTCGTCATCGGCCTGGGCCGCTTCGGCCGCGCCCTGGCCCTGGAGCTGGTCGACGAGGACACCGAGGTCCTCGGCATCGACGAGAGCGCCGAAGTGGTCCAGGCCCTCTCAGGCTCCCTCACCCATGCCGTGCGGGCCGACTCCACCAAGGAGGACGCCCTGCGCCAGCTGGGTGTCCACGAGTTCGACCGTGCCGTCGTGGCCATCGGCACCGACCTCGAAGCGAGCATCCTCACCGCCTCGCTGCTGGTCTCCTTCGGCATCGAGAGCGTCTGGGCCAAGGCCATCAGCGAAGCCCACGGCCGCATCCTCACCCAGCTCGGTGTCCACCACGTCGTCTATCCCGAGCACGACATGGGCCAGCGCGTCGCCCACCTCGTACGGGGCCGCATGCTGGACTACATCGAGTTCGAGGACGACTTCGCCTTGGTCAAGACCAGCCCGCCGGCCGACATCATCGGCCTTCCCCTGGCCAACAGCGCCGTCCGCTCCCGCTTCGGCGTCACGGTCGTCGCGATCAAGCGTCCCGGGGAAGGCTTCACCTACGCGACCCCCGAGACCGTGGTGGAGGCGGACGACACCATCATCGTCGCCGGACGCACCCGGGCAACCGAGCGCTTCAGCGAACTCCAGTAAGGCCCGCCCCGGCAACCTCAAGGGTGCTGCGTGATGGCGGATGCGGTCGGCGAGGGCGCCGGGGGCCTCTTCCGTGTCGGCTCGGTCTTCGGCTGCTCGGTGTGTGAGTGGGGCGGCGTGGTCGTCGGTGCGGGCGACGCGGCGAACCCGGGTCCCTCCGAGGCCGCCCGCTCGCGGTGCACGCCTGCGTCCGCCAGGAGTGAAGTGCACGAGGCCGGCTCACAGCCCCTGGGTCAGGCGGTGCAGGCGCAGGGCCAGTTGGATCTCCAGCGCGCGCGGCGGCTCGTTCCAGTCCGGGCCCAGGAGGCGGCCGATGCGTTCCAGGCGCTGCACCACCGTGTTCACGTGGACGTGGAGCAGCGTCTTGGTGCGGGTGAGGCTCGCTCCCTGGGCGAAGTACGCGTCCAGGGTGGTCACCAGGTCGGTCCCGCGCGCCGTGTCGTAGTCCAGCACGGGGCCCAGCGTCCTGGTCACGTACCCGCCGAGATCCGCCTGGTCGCCCAGGAGTACGCCGATGAACCCGAGGTCCGCCGTGGCCCCGCCGCTCCCCGTGTGGCCGAGCGTGCGCAGGGCGGAGAGGCAGCGGTCCGCCTCGCTGTGGGCGTCGGGCAGTTCGGCCGGGCCGGTGGCGGGGCCCGCCGCGCCCACGGTGACGGGGCAGCCGGCCGCCTGGCCCAGTTCGGCGGCGAGCGCCTGGGCGTCGGGGCCCGGGGTGTCGGAGGGGGTCACCAGGACGACGTGGTCGTGGTGGAGACCGGCGAGGCCGTTGCGGGTCTGGGCGCTGCGCGCGGCGGCGGCCAGGAGGCGGTGGCGGGGGGCCGCGTCGCTGTGGGCCACGAACACGCTGTGCAGGCGGCCCAGGTCGACGCCGAGGCGGCGGGCCCGGGCGGTCAGGGTGCCCGGATCTCCGGTGCGGGAGAGCAGGTCGCCGAGCAGCTCTCCCCGTACCCGGTCCTCCGTCTCGGCGACCGAGCGGCGCAGCAGCATCAGGAGCGCGGTGACCACGCTGGCCCGCTCGAAGAGCAGCCGGTCGGCGTCCGCGAGGCCCGCACGGCCGGTCAGCGCGATGGAGCCGAGGAGTTCGGGTCCGGCGAGGACCGCGCAGACCCAGGTGCCGTTCAGGGGGACGGCCCGGCCCCGGGCCCGGGAGGCGGCGACGGCCGGGGTGGGCGGGGGCTGCGGTTCCGTGCGGGCGCGGGCGAGTTCGGCGCCGTCCGCGTCATGGATGAGGATCCCGCCGTCCAGGATGTCGGCGAGTGCGGCGGCCACGTCGTCGGCCCCGCCGCCGCGCAGGACGAGGTCGGTGAGCTGGTCGTGGGCCTCCTCGGCGCGGCGCATCGCCTCGCTGTGCGTCCGGATGGTCTCGGAGGCGGCGTTGAGGTCGACGAGCGCGGCCCGGGTCTCCTCCAGCAGCCGGGCCCCGTCGATGGCGATCGCCGCGTGGTCGGCCAGTGAGGAGAGCAGCGCCACCTCCCCGGCGGTGAACTCGCGGGGTGCGCGGTCTGCGGCGTACAGGACACCGATGACGCGGCTGCCCAGCCGCAGCGGTACGCCGAGGATCGCGCGCAGCCCCTCGTCCAGGACGGCGCTGTCGATGGTGGTGGTGTGGTGGAAGCGGGTGTCGGCCGCGTAGTCGCCGGTCGCGTACGGGCGGGCCGTCTGGGCGACGAGCCCGCCGAGCCCCTCGCCCATGCCGAGCCGTACCCGCTGGAACGCCTCGGCCACCGAGCCGTCGGTGACCCGCATATAGGTGTCGCCCGCCGCGTCGTCGTTGAGCGAGAGGTAGGTGACGTCGGTGCCGAGCAGCAGTTTGGCCCGGTGGACGATGGCCCGCAGGACGGCGTCCAGGTCGCGCAGGGCCGCGAGGTCGCTGGCCGTGTCGAAGAGGGCTGTGAGCTGGGCCTCGCGGACCCGGTGCTGGCTGAGGGTGCGCCGGATGCGCAGCGCCACGGTGGTGGCATCGGCGATATGGGCCAGCTCGGCGGCGGGGGCGCCCGCCTCCCGGGCGGTGGCGGCGGGCCGGTCGAACTCCTCGGCCGCCGCGCCCTGGGCCAGCAGGTCGAGAAGGTGGCGCAGGGCCGCCGCGGAGTGCTGGGGGGCGGAGGGTGTCACGCCGGTGAGCATACGGTCATCGCCTCCCAGGGGCGTACGGACGGCCTGGCCCCTCCCGCGCACCGTACGGAGCTGGGCGCGGGAGGGGCGGGCCGACGGCCGAAGGGGACCGGCCGGCGAGGGGGTCGGGTCAGCCGCCGAGGCTGACCGAGTCCTTGCGGGTGGTGGCGGGAGACGCGGCCGGGACCGAGTCCTCCAGGCCGTCCTTGGCCAGGTCGCGGCCCCGGGTCTCCTTCGCGATCCACACCGTCACCGCGGTGACCAGCGCGGCGAAGCAGAGGTAGAGGGAGATCGGGACGGACGAGCGGTAGTCCCTGAGCAGCTCGACCGCGATCAGCGGGGCGAGCGCTCCGCCGATGATCGAGGCGAGCTGGGAGCCCATCGAGGCGCCGGAGTAGCGGACCTTCGTGTCGAACATCTCGGAGATGAAGGCCGCCTGCGGCCCGTACATCGCCCCGTGCAGCAGCAGGCCGACGGTGACCGAGAGGACGATCACCGGGAACGACCTGGTGTCCAGCAGCGCGAAGAAGCCGAAGGCCCAGACCGCCATGCCGAGGGCGCCGATCAGGGTGACCGGGCGGCGGCCGAGCCGGTCCGAGAGGGCGCCCCACAGCGGGATGGTGACGAAGTGGACCGCCGAGCCGATCAGTACGGCGTTCAGCGCGTCGCTCTTGGACATCTCCAGGTGCACGGTCACGTAGACCAGGAGGAACGCGGTGAGGATGTAGTACGAGATGTTCTCGCCGAAGCGGGTGCCGATGGCGAGGAGCACCTCGCGCCAGCTCTTGCGGAACACCGCGACTACGGGCGCCTGCTCCTTGACGCCCGCGGCCGCCTGCTCCTGCGCCTTCTTCTGCGCCTCCAGGAAGATTGGGGACTCCTCGACGGAGATCCGGATCCACAGGCCGAGCATCACGAGGACGCCGGAGAGCAGGAACGGGATGCGCCAGCCCCAGGCGAGGAAGGCCTCGTCGGACTGGACGGCGGCGAGCAGCGCCAGGACACCGGTGGCGAGCAGATTGCCGCCGGGGGCTCCGGCCTGCGGCCAGGAGGCCCAGAAGCCGCGCCGCTTGTCGCCGCCGTGTTCGGAGACGAGGAGTACGGCGCCGCCCCACTCGCCGCCGAGCGCGAAGCCCTGGACCAGGCGCAGGACGGTCAGCAGGATCGGGGCCCAGACGCCGATGCTGGCGTGGGTGGGCAGCAGGCCCATGGCGAAGGTGGCGCCGCCCATCATGAGCAGGCTGATCACCAGGAGCTTCTTGCGGCCGATCTTGTCACCGTAGTGGCCGAAGACGACGCCGCCGAGCGGACGGGCGGCGAAGCCGACCGCGTAGGTCAGGAAGGCCAGCAGGGTGCCGACGAGCGGGTCGCTGCTGGGGAAGAAGAGCGTGTTGAAGACGAGCGCGGCGGCCGAGCCGTAGAGGAAGAAGTCGTACCACTCGATGGTGGTGCCGACGAGGCTGGCCGCGACGATCCGGCCGATGCGGCTGTTGCCGGGCGGGGCGGAGCTGGGGGAACCCATGGTGAGTCACCGCGTTTCGTTGGCAGGTCTGTCAGGGACGGGGGTGCGGGTGGTGCGGGTGGTACGCCCGGCTTCGGTGGGGGCCGGAGACGGGTGGGCGCCGGGGACCGGTGGGGGACGGGGAGCAGGGGCGGGGGGTCAGCGGGCGCCCCAGCCTCCGTCGACGGGGAGGGAGGCGCCGGTGATGTACGAGGTGTGGGGGCCGCAGAGCCAGACGCAGACGGCGGCGACCTCCTCGGGTTCGATCAGCCGCTTGATGGCGGACCGGTCCAGCAGGACGTCGGCGACGACCTCGTCCCGGGGGATGCCGTGCGCGGCGGCCTGGGCGGCGATCTGGCCCTCGACCAGGGGTGTCCGTACGTAACCGGGGTTGACGCAGTTGCTCGTCACCCCGTGCGGGGCGCCCTCCAGGGCGGCCACCTTGCTCAGCCCCTCCAGGCCGTGCTTGGCGGCGACGTACGCGGACTTGAAGGGGCTGGCCCGCAGGCCGTGCATGCTGGACACGTTGACCAGCCGGCCCCACCCCCCGGCGTACATGTGCGGGAGGCACTGCCGCATCAGGAGGAACGGGGCGGTCAGCATCACCTTCTGGATCAGCTCGAACCGGTCGGCCGGGAAGTCCTCGATGGGCGCCACGTGCTGGAGCCCGGCGTTGTTGACCAGGATGTCCACGGCCCTCGGCAGCGCCCCGATCGCCTCCGCGTCGGCGAGGTCCACGACATGGGCCACCCCGCCGGTCGCGGCGGCGACGGCCTTGGCGGCGTCGGCGTCGCGGTCGGCGACGTGCACGAGGGCCCCGGCCGCGGCGAGCGCCTCGGCGGTGGCCCGTCCGATGCCGCTGCCGCCGCCGGTGACCAGGGCGGTGCGCCCGCTGAGGTCCACGGCTCCGGGGCCCTGCGCCGGGGAACCGGCCGCTGCGTGAAATTGGCTCGTCATGGCCGGAAACGCTAGAGATAACCGGCCGGACATCCCATGGGCCGGATCGCTACAGTGCGGGCGGCCGGTATGGCGGCCACCCCCACTGTTCAGCCGCTCAGCGGGCAGTATGTGAGCAGCTTCTCGGGGTCCGCCCCTGCCGGCAGCTTCAGCGTGCGGCTCGACGGGGGCCGTACGCCGTGGTCCAGCCACCGTTCCAGTGCTGTGGCCGCCGAGCGGTGGCAGGGCACCAGGGGGCGCACCCGGCCGGGGAAGGCGTCGGCGAGCGAGTCGACATGGGTGCCGGCCTCGACGCGGTAGTAGCGGTGGAGGTGGCCCCGGCCCTCCCGCCGCACCAGCTGCGCGTAGACGTCCGAGCTGCGGGAGATCGGCAGAAGCACGTCGTAGGTGCCGTGGAAGCTGATCAGCGGCTTGCCGATCCGGCCGGTCAGGGCGATCTTCGCGACGGCCTTCCTGACCTCCGCCGGCCGCTCGGCGTAGACGTAGTCGGCGTCGCAGTCCGGTGTTCCGGGGGCGCAGAACGGTGTCCCCGCCTCCGTCGCCCCGTCGAATCCCGGGTCCAGCTCCTCCCGGTAGATCCGCTGGGTCAGGTCCCAGTAGTGCTGGTGGTGGAAGGGCCAGAGGAACTCCGAACCGGCCGGATAGCCCGCTGCCTTCATCGCCCGGTGGGCCTGCCCGGCGCCCGCGCCGCCGGCCGCGTACACCGGATAGTGGCGCAGGGCGGGTGGCAGGAAGGTGAGGAGGTTCGGTCCCCCGGCGCGCCAGAGGGTGCCTTCCCAGTCCACGCCGCCGTCGTACAGCTCGGGGTGGTTCTCCAACTGCCAGCGCACCAGGTAGCCGCCGTTGGACAGGCCCATCGCCAGGGTGCGGGAGGGCGGGCGGTGGTAGCGGCGGGCGACGACCTGGCGGGCGGCCCTGGTGAGTTGGGTGACCCGGTGGTTGCCCTCGGCCAGCGCGTCGCCGGGGGCCTCGCCGTCGCGGTGGAAGGCGGCGCCGGTCGCGCCCTTGTCGGTGGCGGCGAACGCGTAGCCGTTGGCGACCGCCCAGTCCCCGAAGGCCCGGTCGTTGGCGTACTGCTCGCGCACGCCCGGCGCGCCGGAGACGACCAGGCCGCCGTTCCAGCGGTCGGGGAGGCGGATGACGAACTGGGAGTCGTGGTTCCAGCCGTGGTTGGTGTTGGTGGTGGAGGAGTCGGGGAAGTAGCCGTCGATCTGGACGCCGGGGACACCGCGCGGGGTGGCGAGGCCTTCCGGGGTGAGGCCCGCCCAGTCGGCGGGGTCGGTGTGGCCCGAGGCAACCGTTCCGGCGGTGGTCAACTCGGCCAGGCAGGACGCCCGTTGGTGGGCGGCTCCCGGGACCTTGACCGTGTCGGTACGGGAGCAGGAGGCGGGACGGGCGGTGTCCGGGGGCAGGGGGGCGGCGGCGGACGGGGCGGCCGTCCAGGCGGTCAGCGCGGCTGCGGCGAAGGCCGCGGGGCGGAGCCATCGGCGGTGGCGGTGGTGGTGTCCTCGGGGGGCGCGTGGCATCGGGGAAGTCTCCTTCACGTCAGGTCAGGTCAGCTCAGGTCATGGACAGGCGCCGGTGGCGATGGTGTAGTGGCCCGCCGGTGACTCCCTGAGGGTGTGGGTCACGAAGGTGTTGTAGAGGCCGAGGTTCTGGCCGGAGCCCTTCGCGTACGCGTAGCCGCCGGTGGTGGTGGCGCGGCCCGCGCGTACGTGCTCGTAGTTGCTCGCGGTCCAGCAGGCGGCGGGCTCGGTGGGCGGGTCCACGGGAGGCTCGGTGGTGGTGCCCGCGAGCCCGAAGAAGCGGGTGATCCAGTAGCTGGAGCAGATCGAGGCGATGAAGTGCTGGGTGCCGGTGGCGCCGCACTGTTCGGGGCCGCTGCCAGGGGCGACCGGGGTGCCGTGGCCGATGCCCGGCACCTTGTCGACCTCGACGGCCGCCTGTCCGGCAGTCGGCCCGTACTCGCTCCTGCGGGTGTTGTCGGGGCCGAGCGTGGAGGTGCGGGAGGGGGTCTGGCCGAGGCCGTGGACCGCCGTCCACTGGTCCCGCAGCTCGTCGGCGTTCCTCGGGGCGACGGTCGCGTCGTTGTCCCCGTGCCAGATGGCGACCCTCGGCCAGGGGCCGGCGAACCCGGGGTGCGCGTCGCGTACGGCCTGCGCCCAGGCGGCCGGCGTGCGGTCGGCGCCGGGGCTCATGCAGCTGAACGCGGAGACCACGTCGACCCCGCAGCCGTACGGGATTCCGGCGACCACCGCGCCCGCGGCGAACACCTCCGGGTAGGCCGCGAGCATCACCGAGGTCATCGCCCCGCCCGCCGAGAGGCCCGTGACGTGGGCCTTGGCCGGGTCGGTGCCGTACACGGTGGTGGCGTGGGCGACCATCTGCCGGATCGAGGCGGCCTCGCCCTGGCCTCGCCGGTTGTCGCCCGGCTGGAACCAGTTGAAGCACTTGCTGGCGTTGTTGGCGGTGGTGGTCTCGGCGTAGACGACCAGGAAGCCGTGCCGGTCGGCGAAGGTGTCGAGCCCGGAGTTGTCGGCGTAGATCTGCGCGCTCTGGGTGCAGCCGTGCAGGGCGACGACGACGGGGGCGTTGGCGGGGAGGGCGGCGGGGCGGTGGACGTACATGGTGAGGGCGCCGGGGTTGGCGCCGAAGCTGGTGACGCGTTCCAGGGCGGCGGCGGCCCTCGGGGCGGCGGCCGGCGCGACAGTTGCCGCCCGCGCCTCGGCCGCCGGGGGGACGAGCGCCGCTCCGGTGGCGAGCGTGACGGCGGCGGCGAGCGCGGCGACGGTGCGGCTCCAGCGCCCGCCGCGTCGTGGCCTGCCTGGTGATGGTGCCGGGTGCGATGGCGTGACGTACGGCAAGGTGACCTCCCGTGGGCGGCGGCACGGGATCGCCCGTGATCCCGTGGCTCCGGAGGCGCTGTCCCGCAGAGCCTCCGAGGTCCGTCACCGTAGGAAGCGCGCGGTGGGCCGGGGAATGGCGGTGCCCGCCACAACCCGGCCCGGAACGGGGTGCCGCCACCCGTTGTGGGAGCACGCGCCCCGCTGCTACGCGCGCAGCGGTTCGAGGGCCGTCCCCACGGTCAGCTCCGCACCCGTGGCGGCCCGGACCTCGTCCACCGTCACGCCGTCCGCCAGTTCCCGCAGCAGGAACCCCTCGGCGGTGATGTCCAGCACCGCGAGATCCGTGATGACCTGGTGCACCACGCCCCGTCCGGTGAGCGGCAGCGTGCACTCCCCCAGCAGCTTCGGCGAACCGTCCCGCGCGGTGTGCTCCATCACCACGATGACGTGCCCGGCCCCGTGGACGAGGTCCATGGCCCCGCCCATCCCCTTGACCACCTTGCCCGGGATCACCCAGTTCGCGAGGTCCCCGGAGGCGGAGACCTGCATGGCCCCCAGCACCGCCACGTCGATGTGGCCTCCTCTGATCATCGCGAAGGAGAGCGCGGAGTCGACGCAGGAGCCGCCGGGCAGCAGGGTCACCGTCTCCTTGCCCGCGTTGACGAGATCGGGCAGGACCTCGCTCTCCTCGGGGTACGGGCCGACGCCCAGCAGGCCGTTCTCCGACTGGATCACCACCTCCACGCCCTCGGGCAGGAAGTTCGGGATCAGGGTCGGCAGGCCGATGCCGAGGTTGACGTAACTGCCGTCGGCCAGCTCCCGGGCGGCGCGGGCCGCCATCTGTTCCCGGGTCAGTGCCATGTCAGGCCTCCACGCGTACGGTGCGGCGCTCCACGCGCTTCTCCGCGCGCGGGTCGCCGGGCTTCACGGGGACGACCCGCTGGACGAAGATCCCGGGCAGATGGATGTCGTCGGGGGCGAGTTCGCCGGGCTCGACGAGCTCCTCGACCTCCGCGATCGTGACGCGTCCGGCCATGGCGGCCAGGGGGTTGAAGTTGCGGGCGGAGGAGTGGAAGCGGAGGTTGCCGTGCCGGTCGCCGACGGCCGCGCGGACCAGGGCGAAGTCGGTGGTGATGCCCTCCTCCAGGAGGTGGTCCCGGCCGTCGAAGACCCGTGTCTCCTTGGGCGGTGAGGCGACGGTGACCGAGCCGTCGGTGCCGTACCGCCAGGGCAGTCCGCCCTCCTCGATCCAGGTGCCCGCACCGGCCGGGGTGTAGAACGCGGGGATGCCCGAGCCGCCGGCCCGCAGCCGTTCCGCCAGGGTGCCCTGGGGGACCAGCTCCACCTCCAGCTCACCGTGGAGGTACTGCCGGGCGAACTCCTTGTTCTCGCCCACGTACGAGCTGGTCATCCGGGAGATCAGCCCCGCTCGCAGCAGGAGGCCGAGGCCCCAGTCGTCCACCCCGCAGTTGTTCGACACCACCCGAAGTCCGCCCGCGCCCCGGTCCAGCAGGGCGTGGATCAGCACGCCGGGGATGCCGCAGAGACCGAATCCACCCACCGCCAGCGACGCCCCGGCCGCCACGTCCGCGATCGCGTCCGCCGGGTCGGCGACCACCTTGTCCACACTCATACGTCAGCCCTCTCGCCGCATCGACTGCGCACGAGACTAGGAACGGGGGACGGTGTACGGCGATGGCGTCCGCCCACACATCGCCGCCGGTCCGGGTGGTCGCGGGCCACGCAGGGGCAGGCCCTGTTTCCGCCCGCCGACGCCCTGTTTCGCCCCGCGCCGCGGCCGGCGCCCTACTTCCGCCCGCGCCCTCGCTCCTTCGCGAGCCACGGCCCGAACTCGCTCGGTACGGACCGGCATCAGCGATGCTCTCCGTCCAGCTCATCCTGCCGGCGGGCCGGGCCGAGGGCCGTCCGATCGCACTCGGAGAGGTCGAGCTTCTTCCAGCGCACCTGACCGTCGGGCCCGGTGCGACGCACCGGGCCCGACGATTGTTTTCAGTCCCAGAAGTCCCCCAACTGCTCACAAATGCCCAGCAGTTCTGACCGATGAAGCAATTTCGGTCACATATGACTTCCCTCCACGCCTCCACAGGGGGTTGACTGTGCCTCACGCATGGTGACGCGATCGGCCTCGCCGACTCGCCGACCCAGCTCCCGTGCCCCGGCCCCGGCGGAGGAGAGAGGACAGCGATGACCGGCTCACCTCGTACGGTCACCCCTTGGCCAGGACGTACGGACGCCCGGCGGACGCCCTCCGGCCGGTGCGCTTCCAGGCGCGATCACCGGGAATGCGCGGTGCGCATCGCCCATCCGTACTCATTCGACGAGGGGCATCAATGAGCCAGATAACGTTACCGGCGTTTCACATGCCGTTCGCCAGCGCTGGGCGCAATCCGGGTCTGGAGAAAACCAGGGAGGCCGCCTGGGAATGGGCGGAAGCGGAGGGACTGATTCTCTCCGTTCCGGCCCGCAGGAAGATGATCCGTACCCGGCCGGAACTCTGGATATCCCTCATTTTCCCGAAGGCGTCGCAGCACCATCTGGACCTCTTCTGCCAATGGCTGTTCTGGGCCTTCCTGGTGGACGACGAGTTCGACGACGGCCCGGCCGGCCGTGACCCCCTGATGTGCGAGGCCGCGATCACCCGGCTGGTGGACGTGTTCGACGGGGCCGCGCCGCGCGGGCCGATGGAGCAGGCGCTCGCCGGGCTCCGCGAGCGGACCTGCCGCGACCGGTCCACGCAGTGGAACCGGCAGTTCCGGCGGGATACGGCGGCCTGGCTCTGGACGTACTACGCCGAGGCGGTCGAGCGGGCGGCCGGGCAGGTGCCGAGCCGGTCGGACTTCGTCAAGCACCGCCGGGACTCGGTGGCCATGCAGCCGTTCCTGGACCTGCATGAGATCACCGCTGGAATCGATCTGCCGGATTCCGCCCGGAGCCTGCCCGCGTACATCGCTCTGCGGAACGCGGTGACCGATCATTCGGGGCTCTGCAACGACATCTGCTCGTTCGAGAAAGAAGCCGCGCTCGGCTACGAGCACAATGCGGTACGGCTCATCCAGCGCGATCGTGGCTCCACGCTCCAGGAAGCCGTCGACGAGGCCGGAATTCAACTGGCACGTATTGCCGAGCGCGTGGTGCGGGCGGAAAAGGAGCTGATCGAGCAAATCGACGCGGCGGGAATCAGCGGCTCGACCCGGGTCGCCCTCGAACGCTGCGTACAGGACTACCGGGGGCTCGTACGGGGCGACTTCGACTATCACGCCCGCGCCGAGCGCTACACCCGCCCGGACCTGGTGGAGTTGGACGCACGGAACTCGATGTCCCAGCACTTCGCCGCCTGAGAGCACCCCGCCGGACGTGCGCGAGGCCAGGGCCTGGAGGGCGGAAGCGTTCCAGGCCCTGGGGTCCGGTCCCTCGTCCCGCAAGAGGCCGATCGGATCACATCGCGACCGATCGGGAAAGAAACAGGCCCGGTCGGAAGCGATCGCATGGAAGACTGTCCCGCGCAAGCATGTCCCGGGCCGCCCCACCGGCCGGGCCGACCACTTCGTCGTGCCCCCGGTCAGCGACTGACCGGTCGGAATGTCATGTCTTCCACCACAGTCCCCGGGGAAATCACACGTGAGATCACAGCGAAGAATATGGACCACGGCTGCCGTCGCGACCGCGGCCGTGACGGGCGTCCTGGTGTTCCAGGGCGTCACGGGCGGCTCCTCCCCCGCCGGTGAGGCGGACGCCAAGTCCGCTCCCGCGGAGGCGGATGTCTACCGGACCCCGCTCAAGACCTCCGAGGACGGCGCCTCCGCCTCTCTCCCCAAGCGCTCCACCGAGCGGTTCAGCCTGCTCGGCGTGACGTGGACCGACCCCGCCGCCAAGGTGACCGGCCGGGTCGAGGCCCGTACCCGCTCCGCCGCCACCGGCGAGTGGACCGGCTGGCTGCCTCTGGACACCGAGATCGACGGGCGCACCGAGGCCGGCCGGGCCGGCGTCCGGGGCACCACCGAACCGCGCTGGGTCGGCCCGTCCAACGGCGTCGAGGTCCGGATCAGCGCCGCCGACGGCGTCAAGGCCGGGCTCCCCGCAGGGCTGCGGCTGGACACCGTGGACCCGGGCGGCAACACCACCCCGCTCGCCGCCGAACCGGCCGCGTTCGCCGCCGAGCCCGCCGCGTTCGCCGCCGAGGAGACGCCGACCGAGGAACCGACGCCGTCCGACGAGCCCTCCTCCGAGGAACCGTCGGAGGAGCCTTCCCCGGAGCCGCCCGCCCCCACCGCGACGACCGCGTCCCCGACGCCGCCGGCCCCGAGCCCCACCCCGTCCCGGAGCGCGACTCCGAGTCCGCCCCCCACCACCGCGTCGCCCACGCCGAGCGTCACGCCGACGCCCACCGCCACCACGACCCCGACGCTGCCGCCCGCCCCGCCTTCCACGGCCCCGCAGCCGACGATCGTCTCGCGGGTCGCGTGGAAGGCCGACGAGTCGCTCAACAGCGAGTCGCCGGACTATCTGGAGAAGGTCAAGGCGGTCTTCGTCCACCACACCGCGCAGACCAACTCCTACTCCTGCGCCGACTCCGCGGCCATCGTGCGCGGGCTGCACACGTACCACGTGAAGTCGAACGGCTGGAAGGACCTCGGCTACAACTTCGTGGTCGACAAGTGCGGCACGATCTTCGAGGGTCGCAAGGGCGGTGTGGACCGGGCCGTGATGGGCGCGCACACCTACGGCTTCAACCGGGACACCACCGGGATCGCCGTGATCGGCATGCACACCGACACCACGGCCGCGAGCGCCGCGACCACCGCGGTCGCCCGGGTCGCCGCCTGGAAGCTCGGCCAGTACCAGGGCAACCCGGCGGGCACCGTCCAGCTGACCGCCGGGGCCGCGGGCGGCAACTTCTTCGGGGCGAAGTTCGCCGCCGGGGTGGCCTACCCCTTCCAGCAGATCTCCGGGCACCGGGACGGGTTCAACACCCAGTGCCCCGGTGGAAGCCTCTACGGCCAGCTCCCCACCATCCGCTCGCAGGCCGCCGCCCTGGTCACCGACGAGGTCACCGGCCTCGCCATCACCTCGGTGACCGGAGCGAGCGCCTCCGGCTCCACGTACTACACCAAGTCGGACATCACCGTGGGCTGGAAGGCGGCCACGCCCGCCGCCTTCGTCAAGAGTTACGAGCTGCTCGTCGGCGGCAAGCCGGTGGCCACCGTCACGGGCAACGACACCAAGGCCGCGGCCACCCTCGCGGTCGGCAGGCACTCCGTGCAGGTGCGGGCCACCCACCAGTCGGGCAAGGTCACCACGTCGGCGGCCGCGACGGTCGTCGCCGACCGCACGGCCCCCGTCTTCACCACCAAGCCGGCCCTCACCCTGCGCGCCGGCACGGTGAACACGGGCGCCGTCCCGCTCACCCTGAAGTGGAAGGCCACCGACGCCACCGCCCTCAAGGAGGTCCGGCTCACCGCGCCCGTCGCCAAGACGTACGGCCCGACGACCGGCAGCGCCTCGCACACCGCGAAGTCCGGCGTGGCGACCGCCTGGAAGATGGCGGCGTACGACCGCGCGGGCAACACGGCCGCCACCTCGGTCTCCGGGACCCCGGTGATCCTCCAGGAGACCTCAGCCACGAAGACCGGGAAGTGGACGGCGAAGTCGTCCTCCAGCTACCTGGGCGGCAAGTCCCTGACCAGCAGCGCCAAGGGCGCTAGCCTGACCTGGACGTTCACCGGCCGGTCAGCCGCCTGGGTGGTGTCGCGAGCCGCCACTTCGGGCCAGGCCTACGTCTACGTCGACGGCACGAAGGTCGCCACGGTGGACCTGAAGTCCTCCACCACCAAGTACCGGGACGCGATCTGGACGCGGTCCTGGTCGACCAGTGCGAAGCACACGGTCAAGATCGTGGTGGTCGGTACGTCGGGCCGCCCGACCCTCACCACGGACGGGCTGGTCTACCTGAAGTAGCCGGGTCCACGTGACGTGGGCCGCTGAGCCACCGCACCGCGAGAGGGGTTGGCACGCACCATGTCCGACATCGTGGAGGCCAGGGCCAGGACCGTGCAGGGCACCGTGCGCGGTGTGGTGGAGCGGGATGTCGCGGTCTTCCGCGGCATCCCGTACGCGGCCGCGCCGGTGGGCGCGCGGAGGTTCCGCGCGCCGGAGCCGCCGGAGCCGTGGGAAGGCGTGCGCGACGCCCTCGCGTTCGGGCCGACGGCACCCAAGCGGCCCTACGCCCCGCCCCTGGACCGGCTGCTCCCGGACCCGGCCGTGCCGGGCGAGGAGTGGCTCAACCTCAATGTGTGGACACCGTCCACCGAGAGGGCCGAGGGGCTTCCCGTACTCGTCTGGATCCACGGCGGTTCGCTGCTGCACGGCTCCTCGGCGGTGCCGGTGTACGACGGGTCCGCGTTCGCCCGGGACGGGGTGGTGCTCGTCTCCGTCAACTACCGCCTGGGCGTCGAGGGCTTCGGCCTCTTCCCGGACGCGCCCGCCAACCGGGGGCTGCTGGACCAGCTGGCGGCCCTGGAGTGGGTGCGGGACAACATCGCGGGGTTCGGCGGCGACCCGGACCGGGTGACGGTGGCCGGGGAGTCTGCGGGAGCGGTGAGCATCGGCGCCCTGCTGGCCACGGACCGGGCGGCGGGGCTGTTCCGGCGGGCGGTGCTCCAGAGCGGGGCGCCCGCCGCCCTCACCCCGGACGCCGCACGCCGGACGACCGAGCTGATCGCCGAGCGGCTCGGCGTCCCCGCCACGGCCGCCGCCCTGGCCGCCGTGGACCCGGAGGCGCTGCTGACCGCGCAGACCGGGGTGACGAGCGGCGGTAACCCGCTGACCGGCCGCAACTCCTTCCAGATCGTGGTGGACGGCGAACTGCTGACCCGGGACCCGGCCGAGGCGCCGCACACGGGCGCGGCGGCCGGGATCGACCTGCTGATGGGGACGAACACCGAGGAGTACCGGCTCTGGTTCGTCCCCGGCGGCCTGACGGAACGGATCAGCAGGCTGAAGCTCCGCCTCGCCCTGCTGAAGTTCAAGGTCCCGAACGCGACCGCCCGCACCTACCGGGCCAACCGCCCCGATGCCACCCCGGGCGAACTCCTGGGCGCCCTCGCGACCGACCTCCTGCTGCGGGTCCCGCTCAACCGGCTGGCGGACGCGCGGGCCGATGCTCCGGGGTCCACGTACGTCTACGAGTTCGGCTGGCCCTCCCCCGTACAGCGGCTCGGTGCCTGTCACGCGCTGGAGCTGGGGTTCGTCTTCGACACGCTCGCCCATCCCGACACGATGGCCCTGACCGGCCCTCACGCCCCGCAGGAGCTGGCCGACGCGATGCACCGGGCGTGGGTGGAGTTCGCGACGACGGGGGACCCGGGCTGGCCGTCCTGGGACGCGTCGCGGCCCGTGCGGTTCTTCGGCCCGGGCGCTCTGGACCTCGTCCTGGCCCCACGCGACGACGAGTTGCGGGGCTGGGAGCCGTACCGGAAGCAGCCCTGAGGCCGCAGGGAGGTCCGGTGCGGGGCCGCGTCCCGGAGCATCCGCCGCCGAGCAGCGCGCGTGCGGCGGCGGGCGACCCGCGCCAGAGCCACCTGGTCCGCAGGACGTACAGCAGGCCCCCGGTCCAATGCGGCCAGGGGCCCGTCGCGGCTCAGGCCTTGTTCTTCGCGGCCCAGAACTCGTCGAAGGTGAGCAGGCCGTCACCGTTGCCGTCGTGGGCGTTGATGATCGCCTGAGCCACCGTCTCGGTGACGAACGGGTCGCCCAGCTGCGCCATCGCGCTCTTGTACTCGTTGGCCGTGATGAGACCGTCGCCGTTCGCGTCGAACTTCTCGAATACCGTCCGCGCCGACTCGATGTCCGCCACTGTTCCCGCCCCTTCGTGGTGCCGAATGTCGGGATCAGATTATCGGGCCGTACGGGTGACGGATGCGGCGGCCGGGGGCGACGGGCCCCTGGTGCACCGGCCCCTGACGTCAGCTCAGCAGCTCCGTGGCCGTCACCGCGCGCAGCCCGCGCCGCTCGATCTCGGTGAGGAGCAGGGGCAGCGCGGCGACGGTGACGGGCCGGGCGAGGCTCAACCCCACCACGGAGCCGTGCCGGAGCTCGCCCGTCACCTTGCGCAGGACGGCCGGTACCCCGGTCGCGGCGTGGTCCAGGGACTCGACGTCGTACGACAGGACGTGCGGGTATCCGGCCCGCCGGGCGAGGTGCTCGACGAGCGGGGTGACATCGGGGCCCGGCGAGGGGCGGAACCAGGTGCCGATGGAGCCGGTGAGCCGGCGCAGCCGCCGGGCACAGGCGGCGATCTCCTCGTAAGCCGCCCGCTCGTCGAGGGCGGCGAGGTCCCGGTGGTTCTGGGTGTGGTTGCCGATCTCGTGGCCGCCGTCGAGGATCCGGCGGGCCATGGAGGGGTTCGCGTCGAGCCAGCTGCCGACGGCGAGGACGGTGACCCGGGCGCCGGCCCGTTCGATCCGGGCGAGCGCGGCGGCGGCGAGGCCGGGGTCGCCGCGGCCCTCGAAGGTGAGGGCGACGCGGGGCCGGCCGCGGGGGCCGTGGGTGATGCGGACGGGCAGGCCGGGGAAGCGGCGCGGGGTTCGCGCGGGGGTGGAGGCGTACGGGGGTGAGGGCGCGGGCGCCCCGCCGGCCGCGGCGGGCGCACTCCCCGGGCTCCTCGCGCAGCCCGCCGCGAAAGCTGCCGCGAGGAGCCCGGCGCCGGTGCCCAGCGCGTCGCGGCGGCGCATCGGCGCCATGCGTCCGTCCATCCCCGGCCACCTCGCGTTCCACGGAGTCCCCGGGACACAGTAGAGGCGGAACAGGCGAAATATGCCGATTGACCGATTACCGGAATGATCTATGAATCATTCATGCCGAACCATAAGAATGCACGGAAAGCCAGGTGAGTGACCGAGCCCACCTGTGATTCAGCTGAAAATGACCGATTGGCCCGATAATCACCCAACATGCTCCTTTGGCACCGAGGTCGCCCGTCTGCCATAGTCGGAGCCACGACCCCCATTGACCCGGGCCGAGGTCGTCGCAAGCGGCCGTGAACCCACCCCACCTTTCACGGCCTCCCACAGAAGCCCCCGCAGCGCCGCACCACGGCCGACCGGGGGCTTCTGTGCGTCCGGCAGGTCTCAGCGGTCGGAGATCCGCATCTCGAACCAGGTGATCTTGCCGCGCGGCAACAGATCCACCCCCCACCGGTCGGAGAGTTTGTCGACGAGGAAGAGCCCGCGCCCGCTGACGTCCATCTCACGCACCGGCATCAGGCACGGCAGACCGCGCGAGGGGTCCCGCACCTCGATCCGGATCCAGCCCCGGCGGCGCACCATCCGTAACCCGAAGACGCGGGCCCCGGTGTGGCGGACCGCGTTGCCGACGAGCTCGGAGACGAGCAGCACCGCGTACTCGGCGGTCTGCGGCGAGAGGGCCCATTGCCGGAGCACCACACAGGAGGTGAGCCGGCGGGCGGTCGCCGCGGACTCCGGCCGCGACGGCAGCCGGACTTCCGCCTCGGTCGGATTTCCGAACAACTCCAGCGCCTTGAACGCCTGTTCGTCATCCATACCCGACGTCCAGCGTGCCGCGGTCGCGCTGCTGCACGGTCGCGGCTGATCCACACCCTCCAGGCCCGCCATGCCCACCATCATGGACGCAGATTTCGCACCCCGGGGCCGTTCCGAGGGAATCCGTCCCCCGGAACGGACCATTCCGCACATGGCAGTTGACATATGCCGGAGGCAGAACGAGGCTCCTCGGAACCTCGTTGAGCTGCGGCGACGCACGGCCCGGGCGGGAATGCCCCGACGGATACGACACCGGGCCTTAAGGATGCCTTAAGGCCCGGATAATCCGCTCGGAGGGATGAACCCGCGGCAGGAGTGCATCCGGAAGCAGCGCTCGGAGAACTCAGAGGAACTTGGCCTTCCCGGGGCCCTCCTCCACGAAGCTGCGCATCCCTCGCTCGCGGTCCTCGGTGGCGAACAGCCCGGCGAACCAGTTGCGCTCCACGGTGAGCCCGGTGTCGATGTCCGTCTCCAGCCCCGCGTCGACCGACTCCTTGGCGGCGCGCAGCGCCAGCGCGGGCCCCTTCGCCAGTTGGGCGGCCCAGGCGTGCGCCTGCTCGTAGACCTCGGCGGCGGGCACCACCCGGTCCACCAGACCGAGCGTCAGGGCCTCCTCCGCCTTGACCATGCGGCCGGTGAAGATGAGGTCCTTGGCGCGGGACGGGCCGATCAGCCGGGCGAGGCGCTGGGTGCCGCCGGCGCCCGGGATCAGCCCGAGCAGGATCTCCGGCTGGCCGAGCTTGGCGTTGTCCGCGGCGATGCGGAAGTCGGCGCAGAGGGCCAGTTCGCAGCCGCCGCCGAGCGCGTACCCGGTGACGGCGGCGACGACGGGCTTGGGGATCCGGGCGACGGCGGTGAAGGAGTCCTGGAGCGCCTTGGACCGCACGACCATCGCCGTGTGGTCCATCGCCTGCATCTCCTTGATGTCCGCCCCGGCCGCGAACACCTTCTCGCCGCCGTAGAGGATCACCGCGCGCACGTCCTCGCGCCGGGTGGCCTCCTCGGCGAGCTCCCGCAGCCGGTCCTGGACCGCCACGTCCAGGGCGTTCATCGGCGGCCGGTCCAGCCGGATGGTCCCGACGTTGTCGCGTACTTCGAGAGTCACAGTCATGCAGGCAGGTTAACCACTGCTAACGCGGGCGGGCCCGGTGCCGTTGGTCACAGCACCGGGCCCGCCGGGGTACAGCCGGGAAGTCGTGGGAGGAAGCCCGCCCTACTTCTTCCACTCCTCCCAGTCCATGTTCCAGCCGTTGAGGCCGTTGTCCGGCTGGATCTGCTTGTCCTTGGAGTTCTTCACGATGACCACGTCACCGATGATCGACCTGTTGTAGAACCAGGCCGCCGGGGTCTGGCTGTCGTAGCCGCCGCGCACATCGCGCAGACCGACACAGCCGTGGCTGGTGTTGGTGGAGCCGAAGATCGAGGACGCGCCCCAGTAGTTGCCGTGCAGGAAGGTCCCCGAGGTGGAGAGCCGCATGGCGTGCGGCACGTCCTTGATGTCGTACTCGCCGCCGAAGCCGACGGTGTCACCGTTCATCCGGGTCACCTTGAGCTTCTCGCTGATGACCATCTGACCGTTGTACGTGGTCGTCGCCGGGGCGCCCGCGGAGATCGGGATGTCCTTGATCTGCTTGCCGTCGCGGACGACCTTCATCCGCTTGGTGCTCGCGTCGACGGTCGAGACCTGGCTGCGGCCGATGGTGAACTTCACCGTCTTCGCCTGCTTGCCGTAGACCCCCGGCCGTCCCTCCACGCCGTCCAGGTGGAGCTCCACGGTCACCTTGGTGCCCGGCGCCCAGTACTTCTCCGGGCGGAAGTCGAGGCGGTCGTTGCCGAACCAGTGGCCCTCGATCTCGACGGCCGGCTCGGCGGTGACCTTGATGGCCTTCTCCACCGCGGCGGGCTCGGTGATGCCCCGGGTGAAGTTGATCGAGACCGGCATGCCGACCCCGACGGTGGAGCCGTCCTCCGGCGTGTAGTGCCCGATGAAGGTGTTCTCCGGCACCAGCGTGGTGAAGGTGGTGTCCTTCGCCGACTCACGGCCCTTGGCGTCCTCGGCGACCGCGTGCACCGCGTACTTGGTGGCGGCGGCGAGGTGCCGCTCCGGCACCCAGCTCGCGCCGTCGGCCGCGATCTCGCCCGCGACCGCGTTGCCCTTGGGGTCGGCGACCTTGACCGTGGTCAGCTTGCCCTGCGTGGCGGTGATCTTCAGCGCGCCGCTGGTCGCCACCGACTCGGCGCCGTCCTCGGGCGCGATCGTCACCACCGCCTGCGAGGCCGTGGTGTCCTCCGCCTTGGGGCCGCTCCCGCCGCCCTTGCTTCCCGCTTCCGCGTCCCCGCCGCACGCCGTCACCAGCAACAGCATGGCGCCCAGGGCCAGGGCCCAAGGCCCCGACCCGCCGCGCCGCTTCCTGCCCGCCCCGGCCGATGCCCCCGATATCGGCTTCACGTTCACTGTGGTCGTCTCCCCTCGCTGGGCCTGGCACTGCCATGGCCCGCATCCCCCGCGCGCTGCTCATACGCGCTCCATCGCAAGACAATCACACCGTGGGCGGGGTGGATCCCCTCCGGAATGTCACTGTTCCGTCCCAAGTGGCGGGGAGAGCCGTGCAGGTGGGGCGGGGTGCGGGGCGCCCCCGGGACAGGGGCGCCCCGCACCCGGGGGTCAGCGCAGGGCCGGGCCACCGACTCCGGGGGGTCAGCGCAGGGCGGAGCCCGCCTTCCACTTCTTCCAGCCCATGTTCCAGCCGCTGAGCCCGTTGTCCGGCGCGACCTTCTTGTCCTTGGAGTTGACGACCTCCACCACGTCCCCGATCAGGGTCCGGTCGAAGAACCAACCGCCCGGCGTGGTGGCGCTGCCACCCTTCGCGTCGCGCAGCCCGATGCAGCCGTGGCTGACGTTCTCCTCGCCGAAGACCTCCTCGTCGGCCCAGTAGTTGCCGTGCAGAAAGGTGCCGGAGGTGGTGAGCCGGATGGCGTGCGGGACGTCCTTGATGTCGTACTCGCCCTTGCCCTTCTTGTCCGTGAAGCCGACGGTGGCGCCGTTCATCCGGGTCACCTCGTGCATCTCGGAGACGACCATCTTCCCGTTGTACGTGGTCGTCTTCGGGGCCCCCGCGGTGATCGGGACCGTGCTGACCAGCTCCCCGTCCCGGCGCACCTCCATGGTCTTGGCCTCCGCGTCCACCAGGGAGACCTGGGAGCGCCCGACGGTGAAGGTGACCGTCTTGTCCTGGCTGCCGTAGACCTCCGGCGCGCCCTCCACGTCCCGCAGCCCGATGTCCACGGTGACCTCGGTGCCCGGCTTCCAGTACGTACGGGGGCGGAAGTCGAGGCGGTCCTTGCCGAACCAGTGGCCGACGACCTCCACCGCCGGTTTCGCCGTCACCCGGATGGCCTTCTGCACGGACGCCCGGTCGGCGATGGGCCGGTTGAAGGAGAAGGAGACGATCATGCCCGTGCCCACGGTGGACCGGTTCTCCGGCTTGAAGTAGCCGATGAAGCGGTGCTCGGGGACGAGCGTGGTGAACGTGGCGTGGCGGGCCGAGCGCTGTCCGGACGCGTCCACGGCCACGGCGTCGACGCTGTACTTCGCGGCCAGAACGAGCCGGGCCGCGCCGGGCTCCGGGTTCCAGGAGAGGCCGTCCCCGGCGATCCGGCCGGCCACGGTCTGCTGCTGGGCGTCCTCGATCCGCATCACCTTGACGCTCTCCAGCCGGCCGTCGGGGATCTTGACCCGGATCGGGGTCTCCGCGTCGACCTCCTTCGCCCCGTCCTCCGGAAAGATGCTGATCACATCGGCGGGAGAGCCTGGTTTGCCGTTGAGCAGGGCCTCTCTCGTATCGGTGCATCCGGTCAGCAGGACCAGCATGGTGAGCAGTCCTGCGCATGTCAGCACGGCGGTCGAGCCCGCCCGTGCGCTCTTCGCTGCGTGGTTCACGCTCCCCCAACGACCAGGGCCGGTCGGGGGAAACGTGAGTGTGGGGCCCGCGGTGGGCAGAACAGGGGGAAGGACTACCAGGAGAGGGCCGCGGCCGGGACGTCGCGCGCCCCCTTTCCGGTGCCCGTCCTCATGAGCCGCGGGAGGCGACACGGTGTCGAGCGCAGCCGAGCAGGAGGCAGTACAGGAACCGGCCGGGACGGCGGTGAGGCCCGGGGAACCACCGGGCCGGCCCGCAGCACCCGGCACCGTACGTACGGACGACCCGAACGGCCTACGGGTGGAGGCCGCGCAAGCCGTCCGCGTGGAAGTCGCGGAGGCCGTACGCGCCGAGCCCCGCGCCCCCGTCGTGTGGCCCGGGGCGCCCATGCCGCTCGGGGCCCGATTCCGGGTCGGTCCGGACGGGGTGGCGGGCACCAACTTCGCGCTCTGGGCGGGTGGGGCCGAGGCGGTCGAGCTGTGCCTCTTCGACGAGCACGGCAACGAGACCCGCTGCCCGCTGACCGAGCTGACCCACGAGATCTGGCACGGCTTTCTGCCAGGCGTCCGGGCCGGTCAGCGCTACGGCTACCGGGTGCACGGCCGCTGGGACCCGTGGACCGGCGCCCGCTGGAACGCGGCCAAGCTGCTGCTCGACCCGTACGCCCGTGCCGTCGACGGCACCTTCACCCTGCCGCCGGAGGTCTACGGGCACGTCCGCGACTGGCCCCAGCAGCATGTCGCCGACACCGTGCGCGACGACCGGGACTCGGCGCCCCACGTCCCCAAGGGGGTGGTCGTCCACGATGACGACGACTGGGTGGAGGACCGCCGCCCCAAGACACCGTGGGCCGACTCGGTCATCTACGAACTCCACGTACGCGGCTTCACCAAACTCCACCCGGACATCCCGCCCGAGCTGCGCGGCACGTACGCCGGGCTCGCGCACCCGGCCGCGATCGACCATCTGACCCGGTTGGGGGTGACGGCGGTGGAGCTGCTGCCGGTCCACCAGTTCGCCCACGAGGACCATCTGCTGAGGCGCGGGCTGCACAACTACTGGGGCTACAACTCCATCGGCTACTTCGCCCCGCACGCCGACTACTCCGCCTCCGGTTCGGCGGGCGGCCAGGTCGGCGAGTTCAAGCGGATGGTGCACGCCCTGCACAGTGCCGGGATCGAGGTCATCCTCGACGTCGTCTACAACCACACCGCCGAGGCCGGTGAGCTCGGCCCGATGCTCTCCCTGCGCGGCATCGACAACCGGGGCTACTACCGCCTCCAGAACGACCCCCGCCGCTACGCCGACTACACCGGCTGCGGCAACACCCTGCACGTCGTCCAGCCCCAGGTGCTGCGGCTCATCACCGACTCGCTGCGCTACTGGGTCACCGAGATGGGCGTCGACGGCTTCCGCTTCGACCTGGCGGCGGCGCTGGCCCGCTCGATGCACGACGTCGACATGCTCTCCCCGTTCCTCGCGGTCATCGCCCAGGACCCGGTGCTGCGCCGGGTCAAGCTGATCGCCGAGCCGTGGGACGTCGGCAACGGCGGCTACCAGGTCGGCGCCTTCCCTCCCCTGTGGACCGAGTGGAACGACCGCTACCGCGATGCCGTACGGGACTTCTGGCGCGGCGCGCTCCCCGACGTACGGGACCTCGGCTACCGGCTGACCGGCTCCAGCGACCTGTACGCCTGGGGCGGCCGCCGCCCGTACGCCTCGGTCAACTTCGTCACCGCCCACGACGGGTTCACCCTGCGCGACCTCGTCAGTTACGAGCACAAGCACAACGACGCGAACGGGGAAGGCAACCGGGACGGGACGAGCGACAACCGGGCGTGGAACTGCGGGGCCGAGGGCGAGACCACTGACCCGGGGATCAACGCGCTGCGCCGCCGCCAGCTCCGCAACCTGCTCACCACGCTGCTGCTCTCCACCGGGGTGCCGATGCTGGTGGCGGGCGACGAGATGGGCCGTACGCAGGGCGGCAACAACAACGCCTACTGCCAGGACAACGAGATCGGCTGGCTGGACTGGTCGCTCCTCGATCAGCCCGAGTGGCGGGAGCTGACCGAGCTGACGGCCCGGGTGCTCAAGCTGCGCCAGACCCATCCGGTGCTGCGCCGCCGCGCGTTCTTCTCCGGCCGGGCCCAGGCGCCGGACGGGCTGCGGGATCTGGCGTGGTTCACCCGGGACGGCCGGGAGATGACGGAGGGCGACTGGTACGCGCCCGCCGCCACGCTCGGGCTCTACCTCTCGGGCCGGGACATCCCGGGGCGGGACGCGCGGGGCGAGCCGGTCACCGACGACAGCTTCCTGGCGGTGCTGCACGCGGACGCGGAACCGGTCGCCTTCGAGCTGCCGGGAGCGCCGTGGGCGGCGGCGTACGAACTGGTCCTGGACACCTCCCGGGAGGACCAGGCCGAACCGCCGGGCACGATCCTCGAAGGCGGTACGGAGATGACGGTCCCGGCCCGTTCGGTGCTGCTGCTGCGGGTGACGGCCTGAGGAGCGGCGCGGCGCCGGAGCCGTCACGCCGGCCCCGGTAGCGCGGGACACGACGGAGCGCGACCGGTTGGATCAGGCCATCTCCGTCACTCCCCGCCGGCGCCGGGGAATTCCCCGTCGGCGCCGGCGGCGCCCTCCTGGACGCCCGCGGGGGCCGTTCGGCTGGGCGGTGCCACACGGCCAGGGCCACCGCGGCCATCGCCAGGAGCAGGCACCCCCGGCGGGCAGAGGAGCGCACCAGGAACTGGGCGACCCACATGACGTCCCTGCGCGGCGAGGAGCTGGGCGCCGAATTCGTCGCCGCGACCGGCGGATCTACCCGGGCACGGCCACTGACCACGCTGCCGCATCGAAGAACTCCGAGACCCCGAATCGAGCTGAGCCGGCAAAGAACCGGTGGCTCGGCCCACTGCCCCGCCTCGGATCGCCGTTCGTCAACGGGTTTCGGGGACGAGAACCACCTTTCCCGTCGTGGTCCGCGCCTTCAGGGCGGCGTGCGCTTCGGCGGCCCGCGACAGCGGGAAGGTCTGGAAGGCCGGCACGAGGTTGCCGTCGGCGGCCTCCGCGAGCGCGCGCGCCTCGTCGACGGCGGAGTCCTGCCCCCGCAGGAGCAGGTCCAGCGCGTCGGTGAAGCCCACCCCGCGGGCCTTCAGCTCCCTGTCGTCGGGGCGGAACTCCTCCCGGGAGGCCGCCCCTATGGTGAGGTAGCGCCCGCCCTCGGCCAACAGTCCGAACGCGGCGCGGCCCTTGTCGCCCTCGACACCGTCCAGGACGACCGTGACGCCGCGCCCGCCCAGGGCGTCGCGGACGGTGTCCGTCCAGTCAGCCATGTTGTAGTCGACGGCGACGTCGGCTCCCAGTTCCCGTACGGCCACCGTTTTGGCCGGTCCGCCTGCCGCGCCGACGATCGTGGCGCCGAGGCGATGGGCGTATTGCACCACGAGGCGGCCGATCCCGCCCGCGGCGGACGTGACCAGGACGACGTCGTCGGGGGTGAGCTTCGCGATGTCGAGCAGGCCGATCGCGGTGGTGCCGGTCACGACCATGGTGACGGCTGCCTCGTACCCCAGTCCGGCCGGGATCCGGTGCAGGGAGGCCACGTCGGCGACGGCGAGTTCGGCGTAGCCCCCCGGCGTGCCGCGTCTGGTCGTCACCCCGGTGCCGATCCAGGACTCGTCCACGTCCGGGCCGACGGCGTCGACGACGCCGGCCACCTCTCCGCCGAAGATGGCGGGAAGCTCCGGGAGCGGCGGGCCGATGTCCAGTCCCTGCCGCATCGCCGTCTCGATCTGGTGGACGCCCGCGGCTCGCACCGCCACCCGGACCTGACCGGGCCCCGGTACGGGGTCGGGCACGGTCTCGTAGCGGAGGTTCTCCGCGGGACCGAACTCGTGCAGGACGACTGCTCGCATGGCTGTTCCTTTCCGTTGGTGCGCTCGGACAAGTCCCACTCTGTTCCCTCAACTCGACTTGAGGTCAAGCACCCCGTGAGTCGCCTGCGATGGATGGGCGGGTGTGGGGCGGCCGGGCGCTGCCCAGCAGGGCCTGTCCCACGGAGACCGCCGGTGTCGCGTCCGGCGTGGTGTGGATCGTCCTGGTCCTGGCGGCGCCGGCCTGGCTGAGGCCGAGGAGGGGAGCGGCGGTCCGTCGGCCGGCTGACCGAGGCGTACGGGTCAGTCGAGGATGCCCCGGTCGTAGCCGACTGCCACGGCCGCGGCCCGGTCCTTGGTGCCGAGCTTGGCGAAGACGTGGGTGAGGATCACCAGGAGGAGGGAGGGGAAGACGAAGACCCAGAACAGGCTGCCCGGTTCGCGGAGGAAGAGCCGGGTCTCGGCGATCAGGACGGCGGTCGCGGGACCGCGTCGCCGGGCGGCGCGGGGCCGGGGGGTGGTGGTCTCGGTCTGCATGTCAGGCGTCCTGTCCGGTGAGGTCGAGGAAGGCTTCGTCGAGGCTGGACTCGGTGATGCGCAGCCGCCGGGCGATGAGCTCCCAGGTGTCGCGGCGGGCCCGCGGGTCGAGGCCGGTGGTCAGCTCGTCGAGGACGACGACCCTCGGGTCGCCGATCAGCGCGAGGGCGATGAACAGCCGCTGCTTCTGGCCGCCGGAGAGCCGGCCGAAGCGGGTGGTGAGCTTCTCGTCGAGGCCGAGCCGGGCGGCGAGCGGGCGCCAGTCGACGGGGGCCGGGTAGAACACGCCGTACAGCTCCAGCGCCTCCCGTACGGTCACTTCGGCCTGGAGCTCGCTCTCCTGGAGCTGGGCGCCGAGCAGCCGCGTCACCCGGTCGTGGTCGGCGACGGGGTCGAGCCCGGCGACCTTGATCGTGCCCGCGTCGGGGATGCGCAAGCCCTCCACGCACTCGACGGTGGTGGTCTTGCCCGCCCCGTTGGGACCGAGGATGCCGAAGATCTCCCCCTCGTCGACGGGGAAGGAGACGCCGTCGACCACGTGGCGGCCCGCGTAGGTCTTGCGCACCTCGTCGACTTCGATGATTGCCATGTCCACCAGGGTTCCGGCGGGCGGCGGCGGGCGGTATCCGTCATCACGCCTGACGTGGCATCAACCGATCGGTTGACCCGGGGGCACGACCCGGGGGAAGCGGCGGGGCTCCGGCCGAAATGGGGAGGACCGATGTCAGTGGTGAAACGTAGAGTCGGCCCTGATGCCCGAAAAGCCTGCAGAGCACACGGACCGGTCCGCCGTGCGCTCCCTCCTGCGTCTGTGGCCCTATGTCCGCCCGGTACGGGTCCGTCTGTTCACCGCCGCCTTCGTGGCGATCCTGGCGTCCTGTCTGTCGCTGGTGATCCCGCTGATCCTGAAGTGGATGGTGGACGGGCCCGTCGCCGACCGGGACCCGGGCGGCGTCTGGCTGGGCGCGCTGTATCTGCTGCTGCTCGGCATCGCGGAGGCCGCGCTGTTCGGGTTCCGGCGGTGGCTGGTGGCGCGTCCGCTGGCCGGGGTCGAGGCGTCGATGCGGGCCGACCTCTACCGCCATCTGCAACGGCTGCCGGTGGCCTTCCACGACCGGTGGCCCTCGGGCCAGCTGCTGTCGCGCGGTACGACGGACCTGATGCTGCTGCGGATGTTCCTGGCGTTCCCGCTGACCTTCCTGGTCGGCAACGCGGCGACGATCCTGGTCGGTTTCCTCATCCTGTTCGCCCAGGACTGGTCGCTCGGTCTGGTGCTGCTGGCGCCCGCGGTGCCGCTGATCATCCTGTGCTCGGTGTTCGAGGCGAAGTACTCGCTGGTGGCGCGCAAGGCCCAGGACCAGGTCGGTGATCTGACCACGGTCGTCGAGGAGAGCGTGCTCGGCATCCGGATCGTCAAGGGCTTCGGCCGCCACCGCAGCCAGGCGAAGGCCTTCCGGGCCCTGTCGCAGCGGCTGCGCGCCACGGAGCTGGGCAAGGCGCGTCTGCTCGCCGGGATCTGGGCGCTCATCACCGCCATCCCGGAGCTGGCGATCGGGGCGGCGCTGGTGCTCGGCACGATCCAGGTGGCGGACGGCTCGCTGTCGGCGGGCACCCTGGTCGCGTTCCTCTCCACCGCGCTCGCACTGCGGTGGCCCGTGGAGTCGATCGGCTTCCTGCTGGCGATGAGCCAGGAGTCGGCGACCGCGACCGACCGGTACTTCGAGGTGATGGACGCGGCGGAGGAGGGTGCGCCGGCCGCCCGCAAGGACGCTCCCAGCGAGCCGTACGCACCGGACGCGCCCGCCGGGATGGTGTTCGAGGGCGTGGAGTTCCGCTACCCGGACGCGGAGCCGGGCTCCCCGCCGGTCCTCGCCCGCATCGACCTCCAGGTACGGCCCGGCGAGACGATGGCCCTGGTGGGCGGTACGGGCTCCGGCAAGACGACGCTCACCGCGCTGGTCCCCCGGCTGCACGAGGTGACCGGCGGGCGGATCACGCTGGACGGCGAGGACATCGCCACGATGGAGCGCTCGCGGCTGCGGGAGCTGGTGTCGGTGGCGTTCGAGGAGCCGACGCTGTTCTCGGCGACGGTCGGCGAGAACGTGCTGATGGGGGCCGAGGACGCGGACGAGGACCAGGTGCGGCGGGCGCTCGCGGTGGCGCAGGCCGACTTCGTGCACCGGTTGCCCCAGGGCCTGGACACGCAGGTCGGCGAGCAGGGCCTGAGCCTCTCCGGCGGCCAGCGCCAACGCCTCGCCCTGGCCCGGGCGGTGGTGGGCCGGCCGCGCTTCCTGGTGCTGGACGACCCGCTCTCGGCGCTCGACGTGCACACGGAGACGCTGGTGGAGGCGGCGCTGCGCCAGGTGCTGGAGGAGACGACGGCGGTGGTGGTGGCGCACCGGCCGTCGACCGTGATGCTGGCGGACCGGGTGGCGCTGCTGTCGGAGGGCCGGATCACGGCGGTGGGCACGCATCAGGAGCTGCTGCGGTCGAACGCGGAGTACGCGTGGCTGATGTCGGGGGCGGAGCCGGGCGGGGCCGGACCTGAGGTCACGTCACCCGACGTGCGGTCCGTCGCCGGGGGGCCCGGCCCCGCAACCGCCGGCACCCCCACCCAGCAGGTCCCCGTCGAGGAGGGCAGTAGCCGATGACCACGACCACCGACGACGCCGCGCGCACCGCCCCCGGTGACGACGACGGCCAGGAACCCGGCCGGACGGCCCAGGCCCAGGCGCCCGCCCCGGACGGCCCCGGCGATCCCTTCGACCAGGACGACCTGCCCGCACCGCCCGGCGCCACCCGCACGCTCCTGTTCTCCCTGCTCAGGCCGGTGCGCCGGCGGGTGGCGGTGGCCGCGCTGCTGCTGGTCCTCCAGCAGGCGGCGGTGCAGGCGGGCCCGCTGCTGGTGGCGTACGCGATCGACAGCGGGGTCCCGGCGTTCCGGGACCACGACTACGGGCCGCTGATCGCGGTCGCCGTCGGCTATCTGCTCTGTTCGGTGGGCGCGGGCGTGCTCCAGTACGCGTTCATCCGGGGCTCGGCCCGCATCAACCAGGACGCGCTGCTGGACCTGCGCGGCCGGATCTTCCGGCACGCCCAGGTGCTGAGCGTGGACTTCCACGAGCGCTACACCTCGGGACGGCTGATCTCGCGCTCCACCACGGACGTCGAATCACTCCAGGAGCTGCTGAGCGAGGGGCTCCAGGAGCTGATCACCGTCGTCCTCTCCTTCGTGTCGATCGGGCTGGTCCTGCTCTGGCTGGACCTGGGCATCGGGGCGATCGCGGTGCTCTCCTTCGTACCGCTGTATCTGCTGGTACGGCTCTACCGGCGGCGGGCGGCCGTGGTGTACGGGGCGCGGTCGACGGCGATCGCGTCGGTGATCGTCAAGTTCGCGGAGACCATGAACGGCATCCGGCCGGTCCAGGCGTTCCGCCGTGAACGGTCCAACGACGCCGCGTTCGCCTCGCTCAACCACGTCCACGAGCGGCGCAACGGTGACGCGCTGCTGGAGATGGCGCGCTATGTGGTCGGCTCGCGGCTGGTCGCCAACACGGCGGTCGCCGGGATGGTCCTGTGGGGTGCCTACCGGGTGGCCGACGGGACGCTGGCGCTCGGGGTGCTGGCGGCGGCGGTGCTGTATCTGCGCCGGCTCTACGACCCGATCGACCGGCTGGGGATGTTCCTCAACTCCTACCAGTCGGCGGCGGCCTCGCTGGAGAAGATCGCGGGCCTGCTGGCCCAGACCCCGACGGTCCCGGTGCCGGCGGACCCGAAGGAGCTGCCGGCCCGCTCCGACGGCCACCCGGGCCGGGAGGTCGTCTTCGACGGGGTACGGTTCGCCTACCGTACGGGCGGCGAGGTGCTGCCCACGTTCGACCTGCGCATCCCGGCGGGCGCCACGGTGGCGGTCGTCGGCTCCACGGGCGCGGGCAAGTCGACCCTGGCCAAGCTGCTGGCCCGCTTCTACGACCCGACCGACGGCCGCGTCCTGCTGGACGGGGTGGACCTGCGGGACCTGGCCACGGCCGAGCTGCGCAAGGGCGTGGTGATGGTGACCCAGGAGGCGTTCCTGTTCTCGGGGACGGTCGCGGAGAACATCGCGATCGGCCGCCCGGACGCCACCCCGGACGAGATCGAGCGGGCGGCGAGGGCGATCGGCGCGCACGACTTCATCGCCGCGCTGCCCGAGGGCTACGACACCGACGTACGCAAGCGGGGCGGCCGGATCTCGGCGGGCCAACGCCAGTTGGTCGCCTTCGCCCGCGCCCTGCTGGCGGATCCGGCGGTGCTGATCCTGGACGAGGCGACCAGCTCCCTGGACATCCCCGGCGAGCGGGCGGTGCAGCGCGCCATGGACACGGTGCTGCACGGCCGTACGGCGGTGGTGATCGCCCACCGCCTGTCCACCGTGGAGATCGCGGACCGGGTGCTGGTGATGGAGGGCGGCCGCATCGTGGAGGACGGCGCGCCCGCCGGACTCATCGGCGGTACGGGGCGCTTCGCGGGGCTGCACCGGACGTGGAAGGACAGCCTGGTCTGAGGGTCCGAGGGAATTGACGAGGGGGGTGCCGCTGCCCGGACGGGCGGCGGCACCCCCCTCGCGTTCGTACGTCAGGCGGTCGCGTCGCCGTTGCGGCGGCGGCCCAGCGCGAAGACGACACCGGCGCCGGCGAGGATCGCCACTCCGCCGATGCTCGCGATGACCGGCAGGTTGGAGTCGGATCCGGTCTGGGCGAGGGTGCCCTCGGGCTTGATCTCCGTGTTGCCGACGGGCTTGACGGGGACCGGCTTCTTGCCGCCCGTCTGGGGCTCGGCCTCGTTCGGCTCGCCCGGCGCGGTGCCGGCGGCGAGGACGTCGAACTCGTAGAACTGCTCGGCCTCGGGGTAGACGCAGTTGCCCTCGTCGTCGGCGTAGAGGCCGATGATGAAGGCGATGGCGAAGCCCGCGGGCGCCTTCTTGTCGACGCTCAGGCGCAGGTCGATCGAGAAGGACTCCTTGGCCCGGATGTCGGTGTAGCCGATGTAGCCGATGACCTCGTCGTCCAGGTCGAGGGAGATGTCCGTCCAGACGCCCGTTTCGGGGTTCTTGAACTGGAGCGTGAGGTGATCGGTGCTCTCCTCCCAGCTGTCGTCGTCGATCTGCGCGGCGATGAGACCGAGGTCGACCCGCTTGTAGGCCTTGTCGCCCTTGTTCTCCACGTTCAGCTTGAAGCCGTGGAACCCGCTGCCCGCGACGACCTCGGAGGGGAGACCGGAGAGCGAGGTGCGCAGGTTCTCGTCGGTCTGCTGCTCCTCCGTGTCCTGGCAGATGTCACTGGGCGAGGTGACGGACGGCGACGGGGCGGGCGGGGTGGCGGAGGGGGACGCAGGCTTGTCCTCGGGCTTCTCCTCCTGCTTCTCCTCCTCGCCCGCGGGCTTCTCCTCCCGCTTCTCCTCCTCGGCCGGGGGCTTCTCCTCGCCCTCCTCGGCAGGGGGGTTCTCCCCCTCCGGGGCGGGCACGGTGTCGGTCTCCTCTTCCGCGGGCGGCGTCTCGGGCTCCTCCGACGCGGTGGCGGTCTCGGTCGCCTCCGGGGTGGGGCTCGGGGACGCGAAGGCGGCGGGGGACGACAGGAGGGTGACCGGGGCGAGTACGGCGGTCGCTGCTGCGACGGCCAGAGCGCGGCGGATCTTCATACGATGAGGTCCTCTGGGGAGTCTGGGTGCCGCCGCGGCGGCACGAAGGCTGGGAGGGCCGTCCGGTTTCGACGTGGAGGGAGACGCGGGTGAGGCCAATGGGTCGGACTGTCGCCGGTGGTGCAGGGATGTACCGGACAGGCGATCGAATCGTGTGAAGTAGCACACAGCGAGCACATAGGAAGTGCACATCCACGGCTCCCGGGCCCGGCCGCCCGCACCTCCTCGCCTATCTGAGCTCCGGGCGGAGGCGGCCCGGCGCCCCTGGCTCTCCACCCTCCTCGACCCGATGGCGAGCGGCGACTTCGCGGGGTTCGAGGCGGCCCAGCGGTCCTTCGGACTGGCCGTCACCCCGCAGCGGGCGGCCACCGTCACGACTGTCAGGATCTGGCCAGAACCCGCGCCCGTCTCACCAGGTGGGCCGCAACCGCTTCCGGACGCGCCGCCCGCATGCGCCCCGGACGCACCGAACCTGTGCCCACCCTGTGAATACAGGCCTTGACACACCCCGGCGGCATTCGGGTGAAGATCGGCGAAACGTCCGCTTAACGAACATGACCTTTCGGGCAACGAACGAATTCCGGCCAACATTTTGACGCGCTCCTGACAGACGTACGGATCTGCTGACACTCTTCACCCCGTTCTGCGCACCGCCTGCACTGTCCCGGACGGCTCATCCAGCGCCGCCGGGTAACCCCCCTCGCAGAAGGAGTCCGCGTGAGATCCACGCCCAGCCGTCGCGCCACCGCGACCGGCGCTCTGATAGCCGCAGCAGCCATGATCGCCGTCGGACTGCAGTCAGGCTCCGCCACCGCCACCCCGGCCTCGGCCGCCCCCGCCGGCGGGATCACCGCCGGCACGAAGGCCGACCCGGGTTCGCTCCCCGCCGAGCTCTCCCCCGCCCAGCGCGCCGAACTCCTCCGCGAGGCCGACGCGACCAAGGCGGCGACCGCCAGGGAGCTCGGACTCGGCGCCACGGAGAAGCTCGTCGTCCGCGATGTCGTCCAGGACCGGGACGGCACCACGCACACCCGCTACGAGCGCACCCTCGACGGACTCCCCGTCCTCGGCGGCGACCTGGTGGTCCAGGAGACGACGGCCGGCAGGACCCTCAGCGTCACCAAGGCCTCGAAGGCGACCACCGCGCAGCTGAAGGCCGTCGGCCTCACCGCCGACGTGGCCCCGGCCGCCGCCGAGAAGCAGGCGCTCGGTGCGGCGAAGACCGAGGGATCGAAGGCGACGAAGGCGGACAAGGCGCCGCGCAAGGTCGTCTGGCTGGGCGGCGGCTCCCCGCAGCTCGCCTACGAGACGGTCGTCGGCGGACTCCAGCACGACGGCACCCCCAACGAGCTGCACGTCATCACCGACGCGGCCTCCGGCGAGAAGCTGTACGAGTGGCAGGCCGTCCACAACGGGACCGGCAACACCCAGTACAGCGGCCAGGTGACGCTGGGCACCGCGCCCTCGTACACGCTGACCGACACCGCACGCGGCAGCCACAAGACGTACAACCTCAACCGGGGCACCTCCGGCACCGGCACGCTCTTCTCCAACTCCACGGACGTCTGGGGCAACGGCACCCCGCAGAACCTGGAGACGGCCGGCGCCGACGCCCACTACGGCGCCGCGCTCACCTGGGACTACTACAAGAACGTGCACGGCCGCAACGGCATCCGCGGGGACGGCGTCGGCGCGTACTCCCGGGTCCACTACGGCAACAACTACGTCAACGCGTTCTGGCAGGACAGCTGCTTCTGCATGACGTACGGCGACGGGGCGAACAACGCCAAGCCGCTGACCTCCATCGACGTGGCCGCCCACGAGATGACCCACGGCCTCACCTCGAACACCGCGCGCCTCGTCTACAGCGGTGAGTCCGGCGGCCTCAACGAGGCGACGTCCGACATCTTCGCCGCCGCCGTCGAGTTCCACGCGAACAACCCGCAGGACCAGGGCGACTACCTGGTCGGTGAGAAGATCGACATCCGTGGCAACGGCACCCCGTTGCGCTACATGGACAAGCCCAGCCGGGACGGCAGCTCCAAGGACTACTGGTACTCCGGCATCGGCAGCGTCGACGTCCACTACTCCTCGGGCCCGGCCAACCACTGGTACTACCTGCTCTCCGAGGGCAGCGGCACCAAGACGATCAACGGCGTCAGCTACGACTCCCCGACCTCCGACGGACTGCCGGTCACCGGTATCGGCCGGGACAAGGCCTCGCTGATCTGGTTCAAGGCGCTCACCACCAAGTTCACCTCGACGACCAACTACGCCGCTGCCCGCACCGGCACGCTCGCGGTCGCCAGTGAGCTGTACGGCGCCACCAGCCCCGAGTACGCGGCCGTGGCCCACGCCTGGGCCGGCGTCAACGTGGGTACCCGCCCCGGCGGCGGCGACCCCGACCCGGGTGGCAAGGTCTTCCAGAACAACACCGTCGTGAACATCCCGGACGCGGGCGCGGCCGTCACCAGCGCGGTCAACGTCACCGGTATCGCGGGCAACGCCCCGAGCGCCCTCAAGGTCGACGTGAACATCAGCCACACCTACCGCGGTGACCTGGTCATCGACCTGGTCGCCCCGGACGGCGGCACCTTCCGCCTGAAGAACTCCTCCTCCTCGGACTCCGCGGACAACGTGGTGGCGACCTACACGGTCAACGCCTCGTCCAAGGTGGCCAACGGCGAGTGGAAGCTGAGGGTCCAGGACGTGTACCGCTCGGACACCGGCCGGATCAACAGCTTCAAGCTCACCTTCTGATCCAGCGGCGGCACCGCACCACCACATGACCGAACGGCCCGGCAGGGGCTCTGCTCCCCCGCCGGGCCGTTCGCCATATAGGGGGTCGCATACACGAACAGGGAGCCCTCCCGCAGCAGAAGGGCCCGGCACCGCGCGTCGCGGTACCGGGCCCCACCTCGGCTGAGCTCAGCGCATCAGTACGCCCGCACCCTCCCCCGTCGCCTCGTTCGGCACCGCGACCAGGCCCAACTCGGCACCGCAGGAGAGCAGTTCGTGCGAGGGCAGAACGCGCACGGTGTAGCCGTACGGTCCCGTCCGGTCCAGGGCGAGCGGGCCTTCGTACAGCCAGCGGTCCTCCAGGTCATGGCCGCCCGCCGGCTTCAGCGGGAAGACCTGGGCGTCCGCGATGGCGTCGGCCGAGTCCACCCGGCCCGCCACCACCTGCACCTCGACGTCGTCCGGGTCGAGACCGCCGAGGGCGATCCGCACCCGGAGCGACAGGGTCGCCCCCAGTTCCGCCGAGCCGCCCGCCACGGTGTCGGTGACCGACTCCACATGGTCGACGGAGACTTCCGGCCAGGCCGCCCGGACCTTCGCCTTCCACTCCGCCAGCTCCCGCGCCACCGCCGGGCCGAGCGCCCGCCGGGACCGCGCGGCGGGGGCGTAGAGCCGCTCCACGTACTCGCGCACCATCCGCCCCGCCAGCACCTTCGGCCCCAGGTTGACCAGGGTCGAGCGGACCATCTCGATCCACCGGTCCGGCAGCCCCGTGGCTCCCCGGTCGTAGAAGCGCGGGGCGACCCGGTCCTCGATCAGGGCGTACAGGGCGTTGGCCTCCAGCTCGTCGCGCCGGTCCTCGTCGACCGCCGAGCCGTCGGCGGTGGGGATCTCCCAGCCGAAGTCCGGCTCGAACCACTCGTCCCACCAGCCGTCGCGCACGGAGAGGTTGAGACAGCCGTTGAGCGCCGCCTTCATCCCGCTCGTACCGCACGCCTCCAGCGGGCGCAGCGGGTTGTTGAGCCAGACGTCGCAGCCCGGGTAGAGCTTCTGCGCCATGCCCATGCCGTAGTCCGGCAGGAAGACGATGCGGTGGCGCACCCGCGGGTCGTCGGCGAACCGCACCAGCTCCTGGACCAGCCGCTTGCCGCCGTCGTCGGCGGGGTGGGCCTTGCCCGCCACCACGATCTGGATCGGGTGCGTCGGGTGCAGGAGGAGCTCCCGCAGCCGGTCGCGGTCGCGCAGCATCAGCGTAAGCCGCTTGTACGAGGGGACGCGGCGGGCGAAGCCGATGGTGAGGACGTCCGGGTCGAGGACGTCGTCGATCCAGCCCAGCTCGGCGGTGCCCGCGCCGCGCCGGCGCCAGGAGGCGTACAGGCGGCGGCGGACCTCGGTCACCAGCCGGCCGCGCAGCTCGCGGCGCAGCTCCCAGATCTCCTGGTCGCCGATCCCGCCCACCGCGCCCCAGCGGCGCGGGGTGCCGGTCCGCTGCTCGGAGGGCTCGCCGTCCACCGGCCCGCCCGCCAGGACCTGGTGGGCGCGGCCGGTGCCGACCTGTCCGGCACCGAGCCGGAACACCTCGGGAGCGACCCAGGTCGGGGCGTGCACCCCGTTGGTCACGGAGGTGATCGGCACGTCGGCGGGATCGAAGCCCGGCCAGAGCCCGGAGAACATCCCCCGGCTGACGGCCCCGTGCAGGGTGGAGACACCGTTCGCGCGCTGGGCGAGCCGGAGCCCCATCACCGCCATGTTGAACAGCTCGGGCTCCCCGCCGGGGTAGGTCTCCCGGCCCAGGCGCAGGATCTTCTCCACCGCGACACCGGGCAGCTCACCGTCGTCGCCGAAGTGGCGGGCGATCAGCTGCCGGTCGAACCGGTCTATCCCGGCGGGTACCGGGGTGTGGGTGGTGAAGACGGTCCCGGCGCGGACCACTTCGAGGGCCGCGTCGAAGCCGAGCCCGTCGGCGGCCAGTTCCCGGATGCGCTCCAGGCCGAGGAAGCCGGCGTGGCCCTCGTTGGTGTGGAACACCTCCGGCTCCGGGGTCCGGGTGAGCCGGCACCAGGTACGCACCGCGCGCACCCCGCCGATGCCGAGCAGCATCTCCTGGAGGAGGCGGTGGTCGCTGCCGCCGCCGTAGAGCCGGTCGGTGACATCGCGCTCGCCCGGCGCGTTCTCCTCGACGTCGGAGTCGAGCAGGAGGAGCGGGACGCGGCCGACCCGGGCCAGCCAGATCGAGGCGTACAGCGAGCGCCCGCCGGGCAGGGCGAGTACCACCCGGGCAGGGGTGCCGTCGGCCTCGCGGACCAGGTCGAGCGGGAGTTCGTTGGGGTCGAGGACCGGATAGTGCTCCTGCTGCCAGCCCTCGCGGGAGAGGCTCTGGCGGAAGTAGCCGTGGCGGTAGAGCAGGCCGACACCGATGAGCGGGACGCCCAGGTCACTGGCGGCCTTGAGGTGGTCACCGGCGAGGATGCCGAGGCCGCCACTGTACTGGGGCAGTGCGGCGGTGACGCCGAACTCGGGTGAGAAGTAGGCGACGGCGGAGGGGAGTTCCGCGCCCGCGGCCTGCTGTTCCTGGTACCAGCGGGGGCCGTCCAGATACTCCTTCAGATCGGCGGAGGCCTCGGCCAGGCGGCCCAGGTACTCCTCGTCCCGGCCCAGCTCGGCCAGGCGCCCGGCGGTCAGGGAGCCGAGCAGCCGTACGGGGTCGGCCTCCGCGGGCCGCCACCCCTCGGGGTCGGCGGACCGGAAGAGCTCGCGGGTCTCGGTGTGCCACGACCAGCGCAGGTTGCGCGCGAGGTCGTGGAGGGGTCGGAGGGGTTCGGGGAGGACAGGACGCACGGTGAATCGACGAATGGCCTTCACGTACTCCACCTTTACAGGGGACTTGCGCATCCGAGCGGACGCACCACGGTGTGCGTCCCTTCCATCACCCTCGACGGTAGCGGCCGTCCGTGGCCCGCGGCCACGGCGCGCGGACGGCTCACGGAGTCCGGGGACGGCCCGCGTGCGCCTCCCCACAGGAGCACCACGCGCACCGGCGGCCCTCTCCCACCCCACCCTTCACCTGCGGGTTTGGCCGATTTCCTTCCCGTACGCAGCCTTGTGGACCTTCCTGTCACAGGGAAGGCTGCCGTGTGGCGCCGCTTAGCGGGTATCCGGAACCTGTGAGGGCGCTTCGGGCCCCGTACGCCTCGGAGGCGCACGCCGGGCGCCATCGGACCCCGACCCGGACCTGACCGGACCTGACCGACCGGCTACGACCGAGTAGTTAACACAGCGCCGGATTTCCCGGGAACGAACGTGGGGAAGGCTTTCCCGGTACGCAGCCCGACCGGGCCCGCACACCTTCCCGGTGCATCCGAAACCTGCACGAAACCCCCGCGACCCACCCATTCGAGTGCCATTCGAGTGAACGCGGACAGGAGCGGCCATGCCCACAGCCCGTCAGCAGACAGCTGAGCAGCTACAAAGGACAGATCCCCATCTTCGCGGCACGCGCGGTCGGTCCTCCGCATCCGTGCCGTCACCCGTGCACGCCGAGCTCCTCCAGCCCCCAGGTGATTCCATGATCGGTCGTATTCCCGTACTGGACGTCCGCCCCCTCGTCGACTGCGGCAGACGTCCGGCGAAGGCCGTCGTCGGCGAGACCTTCCAGGTCACCGCCACCGTCTTCCGCGAGGGCCATGACGCGGTGGCGGCCAACGTCGTCCTGCGCGATCCGAGCGGACGGGTGGGACCGTGGACCCCGATGCGCGAGCTGGCCCCGGGCACGGACCGGTGGGGTGCCGAGATCACCCCGAACGCCGAGGGCCGCTGGACGTACACGGTGGAGGCGTGGAGCGACCCGGTCGCCACCTGGCGCCACCACGCGGCGATCAAGATCCCGGCGGGCATCGACACCGAGCTGGTCCTGGCGGAGGGGGCGGTCCTGCTGGAGCGGGCCGCCGCCGGCGTACCGAAGAAGAACGGGCGCGAGGCGGTGCTCGCCGCGGTGGACGCGCTGCGCGACACGGCCCACCCGCCGGCCGCCCGGCTGGCCGCCGCCCTGACCCCTGCCGCCGAGGCCGTCCTCGCCCGGCACCCGCTGCGCGAACTGGTCACCCGGTCCAAGCCGCTGGCGGTGCGCGTGGAGCGCGAGCGGGCGCTGTACGGGTCGTGGTACGAGCTGTTCCCCCGCTCGGAGGGCGCCAAGCAGGTGCCGGTGGACCCGGCCGACACCTCGCCGGACGCCGAGACGCGGCTGGTCAGCGGCACCTTCCGGACGGCGGCCGAGCGGCTGCCCGCCGTCGCCGCCATGGGGTTCGATGTCGTCTATCTGCCCCCGATCCACCCGATCGGGACGACCCACCGCAAGGGCCCGAACAACACCCTGACGCCCGGTGAGCACGATCCGGGCGTGCCGTGGGCGATCGGTTCGCCGGACGGCGGGCACGACGCCGTCCACCCGGAGCTGGGCACGCTGGAGGACTTCGACCACTTCGTGGAGGTGGCCCGCAACCTCCGGATGGAGATCGCCCTGGACTTCGCGCTCCAGTGCTCCCCGGACCACCCATGGGTCAAGGACCACCCGGACTGGTTCCACCACCGCTCCGACGGCTCGATCGCGTACGCCGAGAACCCGCCGAAGAAGTACCAGGACATCTACCCGATCGCCTTCGACAAGGACATGCGCGGCCTGGTGGCGGAGACGTCACGGATCCTGCGCTTCTGGATGGACCACGGCGTACGCATCTTCCGCGTCGACAACCCGCACACCAAGCCGGTGGTGTTCTGGGAGAAGGTCATCGCGGAGATCAGCGGCACCGACCCCGACGTCATCTTCCTGGCGGAGGCGTTCACCCGCCCCGCGATGATGCACACCCTCGGCGCGGTCGGGTTCCAGCAGTCGTACACGTACTTCACCTGGCGGAACACCAAGCAGGAGCTGACGGAGTACGTCACGGAGCTGTCGGGCGAGGCCGCCTCGTACATGCGGCCCAACTTCTTCGTGAACACCCCGGACATCCTGCCGGGCTACCTCCAGCACGGCGGACGCCCGGCCTTCGAGGCCCGGGCCGTGCTCGCCGCCACCCTCTCCCCCTCCTGGGGCGTCTACGCGGGCTTCGAGCTGTGCGAGAACACCCCGGCCAAGCCGGGGAGCGAGGAGTACCTGCACTCGGAGAAGTACGAACTGCGCCCGAGGGACTGGGAGTCGGCGGAGCGCGAGGGCCGCACGCTGACGCCCCTGATCACCTCGCTGAACCGGATCCGACGACGTAACCCCGCGCTCCAGCAGCTGCGCGAGGTCCACTTCCACCACGCCGACAACGAGTCGCTGATCGTCTACAGCAAGCGTTCCGGCTCGAACACCGTGCTGGTGGTCGTGAACCTCGACCCTCACCACACCCAGGAGGCCACGGTCTCGTTGGACATGGAGCGGCTCGGCCTTCAAGGGCACGAGCGCGTACCGGTGCGCGACGAGCTCACCGGCGACACCTATCACTGGGGCAGGGCCTTCTATGTGCGCCTAGAGCCGGGTATCACGCCCGCGCACATCGCCGTCCTGCGACCGTCCCCGCCGACCGGAGGGTCACCCACACCATGATCGTCAATGAGCCTGTCCACGACACGTTCGAGGACACACCCGCCAAGGACCGTGATCCCGACTGGTTCAAGCGCGCCGTCTTCTACGAGGTGCTCGTACGGTCCTTCCAGGACTCCAACGGCGACGGAATCGGCGACCTCAAGGGCATCACCGCCAAGCTGGACTACCTCCAGTGGCTCGGTGTCGACTGCCTCTGGCTGCCGCCGTTCTTCAAGTCCCCACTGCGCGACGGCGGTTACGACGTCTCCGACTACACCGCCGTGCTGCCGGAGTTCGGCGACCTCGCCGACTTCGTGGAGTTCGTGGACGCCTCGCACCAGCGGGGCATGCGCGTCATCATCGACTTCGTCATGAACCACACGAGCGACCAGCACGAGTGGTTCCAGCAGTCCCGCACCGACCCCGACGGGCCGTACGGCGACTACTACGTCTGGGCGGACGACGACAAGCAGTTCCAGGACGCCCGGATCATCTTCGTCGACACCGAGACGTCCAACTGGACCTTCGACCCGGTGCGCAAGCAGTACTACTGGCACCGCTTCTTCTCCCACCAGCCGGACCTCAACTACGAGAACCCGGCGGTGCAGGAGGAGATCCTCGCGGCCCTGCGCTTCTGGCTGGACCTGGGCATCGACGGCTTCCGGGTCGACGCCGTGCCCTACCTCTACCAGCGCGAGGGCACCAACTGCGAGAACCTCCCCGAGACCCACCACTTCCTGAAGCGGGTCCGCAAGGAGATCGACGCCAACTACCCGGACACCGTGCTTCTCGCCGAGGCCAACCAGTGGCCGGAGGACGTCGTCGACTACTTCGGCGACTTCGAGGCGGGCGGCGACGAGTGCCACATGGCGTTCCACTTCCCCGTCATGCCGCGCATCTTCATGGCGGTGCGCCGCGAGAGCCGCTACCCGGTCTCCGAAATCCTCGCCAAGACCCCGGCGATCCCGAAGAACTGCCAGTGGGGCATCTTCCTGCGCAACCATGACGAGCTGACCCTCGAAATGGTCACGGACGAAGAGCGCGACTACATGTACGCGGAGTACGCCAAGGACCCCCGGATGCGCGCCAACATCGGCATCCGCCGCCGCCTGGCCCCGCTGCTGGACAACGACCGCAACCAGATCGAGCTGTTCACCGCGCTGCTGCTGTCGCTGCCCGGCTCCCCGATCCTCTACTACGGGGACGAGATCGGGATGGGCGACAACATCTGGCTGGGCGACCGGGACGCGGTCCGCACCCCGATGCAGTGGACGCCCGACCGCAACGCCGGCTTCTCCTCCAGCGATCCGGGGCGGCTCTACCTCCCCACGATCATGGACCCGGTCTACGGCTACCAGGTCACCAACGTCGAGGCGTCGATGGCCTCGCCGTCCTCGCTGCTGCACTGGACCCGGCGGATGATCGAGATCCGCAAGCAGAACCCGGCCTTCGGGCTCGGCGAGTACACCGAGCTGCCGTCCTCCAACCCGGCGGTACTGGCGTTCACCCGCGAGTACAAGGACGACCTCGTCCTGTGCGTGCACAACTTCTCGCGGTTCGCACAGCCGACGGAACTCGACCTGCGGTCGTTCAACGGACGCCATCCGGTGGAATTGATCGGCGGGGTGCGCTTCCCGGCCATCGGCCAGTGGCCCTACCTGCTGACCCTTGCGGGACACGGCTTCTACTGGTTCCGGCTGCGCAAGGACACGCCGCCGGTCTGATCCGGCGGACATCCCGTGCGGGGCGGTTTCCGCCGCCCCGCACGGGGCACTCTGAGCGAAACGAAAGGCCTGGGGCCCTCACGGTTCCGTCGCCTCGGGCCTTCACGGTTCCGCCGTTCGAGTCCGTAAGCACCTTCCTCTCCCGACACGTCCCGCACAGCCGGACAGCCATTGCCGCAATCCGGGACACTCTTCGCATCCTGTGTGCCCGGGGAAAGGACGCGATGCCATGTCGGAGGCTGCATCCACTCACGTCGCCCTGGCGAAGAGCACGAGGAACAGCGCCACCCCAAGCAGTACGACGGACGGAGCCCTGCTGCCGTCCCTCGCCCCCCTGCTCCATGAATGGCTGCCCCGGCAGCGGTGGTTCGCCGGCAAGGGCCGGCCGGTCACCGGCTTCGTCCTGGTCTCCGCCACCGAGATGCTGCCGCTGGACGGCACCGCGGGCCCCGGTCTGCTCCATCTGCTGGTCCGGGTCCAGCAGCCGTCGCCGTCGGCCCACCCGGGCGACGACTGCTACCAGCTCCTGATCGGCGTACGGAGTTCGCTGCCGACCACGCTCGCCGCGGCCCTGATCGGGCGGGTGGAGCGCGGACCGCTGGCCGGGCGCACCGTCTACGACGCGCTGCACGATCCGCGCCTGGCGGACCTTCTGCTGGAACGGTTCCGCCGCCCAGGCACCCTCGGCTCCCTCCGCTTCGATCGGACCGCCGCGATCTCGGCCGGGCTGGCGCCCCGGGTCCTGGACGCCGAACAGTCCAACTCCTCGCTGGTCTACGGCGACGCGTACATCCTCAAGATCTTCCGCCGGGTCTTCCCGGGCACCAACCCGGATCTGGAGCTGCCGCTCGCCCTGGCCCGCGAAGGGTGCGACCGCGTCCCGGCGCCGGTCGCCTGGTTCGAGGCCCCCGGCCTCGAACCGCTCACCCTCGGCGTGCTCCAGCCCTTCCTGCACGGTGCCCGGGACGGCTGGCAGCTCGCCCTCACCGCGCTCACGGCGGGCCGCGACTTCGTCCCCGAGGCGCGGGCGCTCGGCCGGGCCACCGCCGAGGTCCACACCGCCCTCGCCGCGGCCCTGCCCACCCCGGCGCTGCAGGGGACGCAGACCCGGCAGCTGATCGCCCAGATGACCCAGCGTCTGGAGGCCGCCGCCCAGGCGGTGCCCGCGCTCGCCCCGTACGTCCCCGCCCTGCGCACCACGTTCGACGCCGTCACGGCGCTCGGGCACCGGGGCGGCGGCTGGGCGCAGCAGCGGGTGCACGGCGACCTCCATCTCGGCCAGGCGCTCCGCTCCCCCGACGGTTTCTGGTCGCTGATCGACTTCGAGGGCGAACCGGCCCGACCGCTGGACGAGCGCCGCCGCCCGGCACCCCCGGTCCGCGATGTGGCGGGCATGCTGCGCTCCTTCGACTACGCGGCCCGCTCCCACCGCCCGTGGAAACCCGAGTGGGCGGCCCGCTGCCGTGCCGCCTACTGCGAGGGGTACGCGCTCGCGGCGGGCACCGATCCACGCGGCGAACCGGAGCTGCTGCGCGCCCACGAGACCGACAAGGCGGTCTACGAGGTGGTGTACGAGGCCCGGCACCGCCCCGACTGGCTGCCGGTCCCCATGGCCGCCATCCAGCGACTGGCCCAGTCCGCCGCGGCCTGAGCCCCCACTCCCCTCCGCCCTCCGAACTCTTTGAGGAGGCAGTCCCTGTGACCGCCCGCAAGCCGTCCCGCAAGGGATCCCGCAAGACCGCAGCCGCCGAAGCCAACGCTCCTGTCGACGCCGCGAGGGTGGAGACGGCGCCCGAGCCCGCACTCGCTCCCGCGCCTGCCTCCGCTCCCGCTCCCGCTCCCGCTCCCGTCGAAGCCGAGGCCGCCACGACGGCCACGGCCACCAAGGCCCCCGCAGCCGCCAAGCGCGCCCGGCCCAAGCGCGCGGACGCCGTCCCGCCGCGCCCCCGGCAGGGCGGCGACGGCGGGGGCGCCCGCCCGGCGCCGGCCCTGGACGGCGCGGACCGCGGCCGACTGCTGGCCGGCGACCACCACGCCCCGCACGACGTGCTCGGCGCCCGGCCGATCCCGGGCGGGGTGCTGGTACGGGCGCTGCGCCCGTTCGCCCGCTCGGTGACGGTGCTGGCCGAAGGCGTGCGGGCCGAACTGCACGACGACGGCGACGGGTTCTTCTCCGGCGTGCTGCCGGTGAAGGAGGTCCCGGTCTACCGGCTCCAGGTGGCGTACGACGACAACACCATCGAGGTGGACGACCCGTACCGCTTCTGGCCCTCGCTCGGCGAGCTGGACCTCCATCTGATCGGGGAGGGCCGCCACGAGGAGCTGTGGCGGGCGCTCGGCTCGGAGCCGATGGTCCACCAGGGGGTGGCCGGGACCCGGTTCACCGTGTGGGCGCCGAACGCGCGCGGGGTGCGGGTGACGGGAGACTTCACCTGCTGGGACGGCACGGGCACACCGATGCGTTCGCTCGGCTCGACCGGGGTGTGGGAGCTGTTCCTGCCCGGGGTCGGCGAGGGCGCGCTCTACAAGTACGACATCTGCCGCCCGGACGGTTCACACACGGTCCGGGCCGACCCGATGGCCCGCCGTACCGAGGTCCCGCCCGCGACCGCCTCGGTGGTCACCGCCTCGCACCACGAATGGCGGGACGCGGACTGGATGGCGCACCGGGGCGACCGCCCGGTCCACGAGGCGCCCTTCTCCGTCTACGAGGTCCATCTCGCCTCCTGGCGACCGGGCCTGACCTACCGGCAACTTGCCGACCAACTCCCCTCGTACGTCAAGGATCTCGGCTTCACGCACGTCGAGCTGATGCCGGTCTCCGAGCACCCGTTCGGCGGTTCCTGGGGCTACCAGGTCACCGGCTTCTACGCGCCGACCTCCCGGATGGGCGCCCCGGACGACTTCCGGTACCTGGTGGACGCCCTGCACCGGGCGGGCATCGGCGTCATCATGGACTGGGTCCCGGCCCACTTCCCGCGCGACGACTGGGCGCTGGCCGAGTTCGACGGGCGGCCGCTGTACGAGCACTCCGACCCGCAGCGCGCGGCGCACCCGGACTGGGGGACGCTGGAGTTCGACTACGGCCGCACGGAGGTACGCAACTTCCTGGTCGCCAACGCCACTTACTGGTGCGAGGAGTTCCATATCGACGGGCTGCGGGTCGACGCCGTCGCCTCGATGCTCTACCTCGACTACTCCCGCGAGGACGGCCAGTGGTCGCCCAACGACCAGGGGGGCCGGGAGAACTGGGACGCGGTCGCCTTCCTCCAGGAGATGAACGCGACGGTCTACCGGCGCAACCCCGGGGTCGTCACCATCGCCGAGGAGTCCACCGCCTGGGACGGCGTCACCCGGCCCACCGACAGCGGCGGCCTGGGCTTCGGGCTGAAGTGGAACATGGGCTGGATGCACGACTCGCTGCTGTACGTGGCGAAGGAGCCGGTGCACCGCAAGTACCACCACAACGAGATGACGTTCTCGATGGTGTACGCGTACAGCGAGAACTACGTGCTGCCGATCTCGCACGACGAGGTGGTGCACGGCAAGCAGGCGCTGGTGGCGAAGATGCCCGGCGACTGGTGGCAGCAGCGCGCCAACCACCGCGCCTACCTGGGTTACATGTGGGCCCACCCCGGCAAGCAACTCCTGTTCATGGGACAGGAGTTCGCCCAGGGTGCGGAGTGGTCCGAGGGTCACGGCCCGGACTGGTGGCTGCTGGACCCGACGTACGAGGCCTCCGGTGACCACCGCGGGGTGCGGAACCTGGTGGGCGACCTGAACGCGGTGTACGGGGCGGTGCCCGCGCTGTGGCAGCGCGACACGGTCCCGGAGGGGTTCAGCTGGGTGGACGGCGGGGCGGCCGAGGACAACGTCTTCGCGTTCCTGCGGTACGACGCGGACGGCTCGCCGCTGCTCGCGGTCTCGCACTTCTCCCCGGTGGTCCGGCACGACTACCGCCTCGGGGTGCCGGAGACCGGGACCGAGGGCTGGGTGGAGGTCCTCAACACGGACGCGGACCGGTACGGCGGCAGCGACGTACGCAACGAGGAGCCGCTCAAGGCGGAGGCGGTGCCCGCGCACGGCCGGCCGGCCAGCATCTCGCTGACGCTGCCGCCGCTGGCGACGGTGTGGTTCCGGCCCGCGTAAGGGACCGCGCCGGGACGGAGCAAGGACACCCGTACCGGGGGATACGGGTGTCCTTGGTGGGGGGTGTCACAGTGGCTGGAAAGGGCCGGTCAGACCTTGGCGGGCTCGGCCGCCGTCTCACGCGGTTCGGGGAGCTCGGCGGAGGTGGCCGGACCGCCGTGGTCGTCGTCGACCAGCGTCCGCTCGTCGAAGGGAAGCTGTCCGGCGAGGACCTGGCCGACCCGCTCCTTGTCGATCTCCTTGGTCCAGTGGCCGACCAGGACCGTGGCGACCGCGTTGCCCGCGAAGTTGGTCAGGGCGCGGGCCTCGCTCATGAAGCGGTCGATGCCGACGATCAGTCCGACCCCGTCGACGAGTTCGGGGCGGTGCGACTGGAGCCCGCCCGCGAGGGTCGCGAGGCCGGCGCCGGTCACGCCGGCCGCACCCTTCGAGGCGATGACCATGAAGATCAGCAGCGAGATCTGCTCGCTCGCGCTCAGCGGGTCGCCCATCGCGTTGGCGATGAAGAGCGAGGACATCGTGAGGTAGATCGCGGTGCCGTCGAGGTTGAAGGAGTAGCCGGTCGGCACGGTGATGCCGACGACGGGCTTGCTGACGCCCAGGTGCTCCATCTTCGCGATGAGCCGCGGCAGGGCGGACTCGGAGGAGGAGGTGGAGAGGATGAGCAGGAACTCGCGGCCCAGGTACTTCAGCAGGGAGAACAGGTTGACCCCGGCGACCAGGCGCAGGATCGCGCCGAGCACCACGAAGACGAAGAGTCCGCAGGTGACGTAGAAGCCGATCATGATGATCGCCAGGGACTTCAGGGCGTCGAGCCCGGTCTCGCCGACCACCGCCGCGATCGCGCCGAACGCGCCGACGGGGGCGGCCCACATGATCATGGCGAGGATGCGGAAGACGAGCCGCTGGATGTGGGTGATGCCCCGGATGATCGGCTCGCCCGCCGAACCCATCGCCTGGAGCGCGAAGCCCGCGAGCAGCGCGACCAGCAGGGTCTGGAGCACCTCGCCCGCCGTGAAGGCGGAGACGATGGTGGTCGGGATGATGCCGAGCAGGAAGTCCACGGTGGACTCGCTGGCACCGGACGCCTGCTTCTCACCGGCGGCGCGGGCCGCCTCGGTGATGTGGAGGGTGGAGCCGGGCTCCAGGAAGTTGCCGACCAGCAGGCCGATGGCGAGGGCGACGGTCGACATGACCAGGAAGTAGCCCAGCGCCAGGCCGCCGACCGCGCCGACCTTGGCCGCCTTGCGCACCGAGCCGACGCCCAGCACGATCGTGCAGAAGATGATCGGCGAGATCATCATCTTGATCAGGTTCACGAAGCCGGCGCCGATGGGCTTGAGCTCGACGGCCACCCCGGGGGCGACGAAGCCCACCAGGATGCCGAGCGCCACGGCGGCGATCACGGCGATGTACAGGTAGTGGGTACGGTCCCGCTGCTTGGCTGCCACGGCCATCGTGGGGCTCCTCGGCTCGGTCAGGGGGTGCGCCCCCGTCCCTGGGGGCTCCGGTGACTATCCACCGCCCTGTGACCCCGGTCACCCTTGCGTTCATATCGTTCACGGGTGCTTTCCGGCCGCTGGGAGAGGTTCGCTCCGGCGAGGCAGACTGAGGGCCATGCGCCTCCCCCGTACCCGCCCCCGGACCCTGGCCGGGCAGCTCTTCGCCATGCAGGTCGTGCTCATCGCCGCGGTGGTGGCCGGGTGCGCGGTCTTCGCGTACGTCTCCGGCTCCGCGCAGGCGGAGCAGACGGCGACCCGGCAGGTGCGGGCGGCGGCCGTCGCGGTGGCCGATTCCCCCTCCGTACGGGAGGCCATCCGTACCCCGGACCCCTCCGCCGCACTCCAGCCGTACGCGGAGCAGGTGCGCCGGGACACCCAGATCGCCTTCGTCACGATCATGGACACCGAGCGGCGGCGGTGGACGCACCCCGACGCGTCGCTGATCGGCGAGACCTTCCTCGGCCACACCGAGGAGGCGCTCGCCGGGGCCACCTTCACCGAGACGTACACCGGCACGCTCGGCCCCTCGATACGGGTGGTGACCCCGGTCCGCGACGGCGAGGAGATCATCGGACTGGTCAGCGCGGGCATCACGGTGGACCGGGTCTCCTCGCAGGTACGCGAACAGCTCGGCGCCCTCGCGCTGGCGGCGGGCGGGGCGCTGGCGCTCGGCGGGATCGGCACGTACGTCATCAACGCCCGGCTGCGGCGCCACACCCACGGGATGAACGCGGCCGAGCTGAGCCGGCTGCACGACTACCACCAGGCCACCCTGCACGCGGTGCGCGAGGGGCTGCTGATGCTGGACGGGCAGCGCAGGATCGCGCTGGTCAACGACGCCGGGCGGGAGCTGCTGGGCATCGCCCCGGAGGCGGAGGCGCTCGGCCGGACCGTGGACGAGCTGGCCCTGCCCGCGCCGTTGACCGGGGCGCTGCTGGCCTCGGAGGCGCGGGTGGACGAGCTGCACCTGACGGCGGAGCGGGTGGTCGTCGTCAACACCCGTCCGGTGGTGGGCGGAGAACGGCGCGGCACGGTGGTGACCCTGCGGGACCACACCGAGCTCCAGGCGCTCACCGGTGAGCTGGACTCCGAGCGCGGCTTCACCCAGGCGCTGCGCTCGCAGGCCCACGAGGCCGCGAACCGGCTGCACACGGTGGTGTCGCTGATCGAGCTGGGCCGGGTGGAGGAGGCGGTGGACTTCGCGACGGCGGAGCTGGAGCTGGCCCAGGTGCTGACCGACCGGGTGGTGGGCGCGGTCGAGGAGCCGGTGCTGGCCGCGCTGCTGCTGGGCAAGGCGGCCCAGGCGAACGAGCGCGGGGTGGAGCTGGATCTCGCCGAGGACAGTCTGATCGACGACGGGGCGCTGCCTCCCTCGCTGGCCCACCGCGATCTGGTGACGATCCTCGGCAATCTGATCGACAACGCGGTGGACGCGGCCTCGGAGGGCGAATCCGTGGGGGCGGTCCCGGCGCAGCGTACGGCTTCGCAGGGAGGCGGGCGGGCCCGGGTCACCGTGACCGCCCTCGCCGACGACCGGGAGCTGCTGCTGCGGGTCTCCGACACCGGGGCGGGCATCGGCCCCGAGGAGGCGGACGAGGTGTTCCGGCGCGGCTGGTCCACGCATGGGGCGGGGCGCGGGCTCGGCCTCGCGCTGGTGCGCCAGGCGGCGCACCGCAACGGCGGGTCGGTGGAGCTGGACCGGGCGCCGGAGGGCGGGGCGCGGTTCACGGTGCGGTTGCCGCTCGGGGACCGTACGACTGCCGCTCGCGCGAAGGAGGTGACCGCGTGATCCGGGTCCTGGTGGTGGAGGACGATCCGGTGGCCGCCGACGCGCACCGGATGTACGTGGGGCGGGTCGCCGGCTTCACCGTGGCCGCGGTGGCCCACACCCGGGCGGAGGCCGTGCGGGTGCTGGAGCGCACCCCGGTGGACCTGCTGCTGCTCGACCTCTACCTCCCCGACGGGCACGGGCTCGGGCTGCTGCGGTCGCTGCGGGCCGCCGGGCACGGGGCGGACGTGATCGCGGTGACCTCGGCGCGGGACCTCGCGGTGGTGCGGGAGGGGGTGTCGCTGGGGGTCGTCCAGTACGTCCTGAAGCCGTTCACCTACCCCACACTGCGGGACCGGCTGGTGCGGTACGCGGAGTTCCGGGGTGCCGCGGGTGAGGCCAGCGGGCAGGAGGAGGTGGACCGGGCGCTGGGCGCGCTGCGGGTCGCCCAGCCGGCCGCTCTGCCGAAGGGGCTCAGCGGGCCGACCCTGGAGGCGGTGACCCGGGTCCTGCGGGAGTCCGCGGAGGGGGTGACGGCGGCGGCCGCCGGGGAGCGTCTCGGGATCTCGCGGATCACCGCGCGCCGCTATCTGGAGCATCTGGTGACCGTGGGGAGCGCGGCGCGGCGTCCACATTATGGGCAGGTCGGCCGACCGGAGCTCCACTACCGCTGGCTGGCCGGAGGCCGCTGAGCCCCGGCCGCCGACGCATGCGGCAAGCGCTTGCCGCATGGGCGCACGGAGGTGCCCGGGTGGCGCTACCGGCGGTAGGGAAAGCGCTGGTAGGACGCTTGACTGCGTACCGCCCGCCCGGTTCGCGCTAGGAGGTTCGTACGAAGCGTGTTCTGTGCGGGACAGACCGTAGCCAACTGCGACACGGGCTTCTACGGTGGGGCCGTGCACCCCACCCCGCCCTTCAACGCCCCCGCCGCGCGCCGACTCCGTGAGGCACTGGGGATGGCTCCCGGCCATGTCGCCTACGGCCTCGCCGCCCAGTACGGGCTCCGGATACCCGCCGAGACCGTCGTCGCCTGGGAACGCGGTCTCGCGACCCCCGGCGAACGTGAGCTGACCGCCCTGGCCGGTGTCCTCTGGTGCGCCCCGGGCGAGCTGCTGGCCGCCGCCTCCACCCTGCGCGAGCACCGGATGAGCCGGGAGCTCTCGGTGGACGACCTGGCGCGGCAGCTCGGGATGACCGGGGCCTCGTACCTGCGGATGGAGGAGGCGGGGCGCTGGAAGGGGAACGAGCGGCAGTCCGCCGCGCTGAGCCGGGCGCTCGGCCTTTCACCGGCCCAGTTCCTCACGGCGACGGGCCGCGACGAGGAGCTGGCCGAGCTGCTGACGAGTGCGGTCACGACGCGCTGGCAGGCGTACGTCCGTCCGGTGGCGAAGATCGTCCCGCTGGACCGGGCCCGGATCCAGGACGTCCTGGAACAGCTGCACGCCGACTACCAGGCCCTGATGGTCTCCACCCTGAGCTGGAGCAGCACGGGCCAGGAACGGTCCGCGACTACGGGCGACGCGGGACGGGCGTTCCTGGCCCGGGTGGTGGACCAGTTCTGGCGGACGGCCGGGGTGTGAACCCCGTACCGCTCTAGAACACCGACTCCGCCTCGTACATCCGGTCCACCGGGACCGTCTTCAGCCGCGTGACCGCGTCCGCGAGCGGCACCATGGCGATGTCGTTGCCGCGCAGGGCGGTCATCCGGCCGAAGTCGCCGCGGTGGACGGCCTCCACCGCGTTCCAGCCGAAGCGGGTGGCGAGGACCCGGTCGTACGCGGTGGGCGTGCCGCCGCGCTGGACGTGGCCGAGAATGACCGGCCGGGCCTCCTTGCCGAGCCGGGTCTCCAGCTCGACGGCGAGGCGGTTGCCGATGCCCTGGAAGCGCTCGTGGCCGTACTGGTCGATGGCGCCCTTGGCGTACGGCATGGAGCCCTCGGCCGGGTGCGCGCCCTCGGCGACGCAGATGACGGCGAACTTCTTGCCACGGGCGAACCGCTCCTCGACCATCTTGACCAGGTCGTCGACCTGGAAGGGGCGCTCGGGCAGACAGATGCCGTGGGCGCCGCCGGCCATCCCGGACTCCAGCGCGATCCAGCCCGCGTGGCGGCCCATGACCTCGACGACCATCACCCGCTGGTGGGACTCGGCGGTCGTCTTGAGACGGTCTATGGCCTCGGTCGCGACGCCGACGGCCGTGTCGAAACCGAAGGTCCGGTCGGTGGCGGAGATGTCGTTGTCGATGGTCTTCGGGACGCCGACGACCGGCATGCCCGCGTCGGAGAGCATCCGGGCCGCGGTGAGCGTGCCCTCGCCGCCGATCGGGATGAGCGCGTCCAGGTCGTAACGGCGGGCCAGCTCCTCGCAGTTCTCGGCGGCCTCGCGCAGGCGGTCGCGCTCCAGGCGGGCCGAGCCGAGGATGGTGCCGCCGCGGGCGAGGATGCCGCTGACCGCGTTGAGGTCGAGGGGGCGGACGTGGCCGTCGAGCAGCCCTTTGAAGCCGTCCTCGAAGCCGATGACCTCGTCGCCGTGGCCCACGACGGCCCGGTGGACGACCGACCGGATCACTGCGTTCAGGCCGGGGCAGTCGCCGCCCGCGGTGAGAATTCCGATGCGCATCGAGGTGTGTCTCCTGCTCGTTAGTGCCGCGCTTCCCGGGGTCCGGCTGAGGCGGCCCCCGTGTGCCCTGAACCATGTCGATTGTCCCACGCCGGGCGCGCGCACCGCGTTGTGGCCGGGCGGAGCGCACCAGTGGGTAGGAGGGATCCGGGGGCCGGAACCTCCGGCGGGCGGTATAGCGGCCCGCGCAGGTATCGTCAAGAGGCAATGCAGGCCAATGGCCGCACCCCTCGGAGCGCCGGGGACAGCGCGGGGAGGATCCCCCACGTCCTGGACGGACCGCGGGCCGCGGCACCGCACAACGACGGGAGAGCACGCGTGGCGCGCAGCGTGTACGTGACCGGGATCGACCGGGGGGACGGCCGGCAGGTCGTCGAGCTGGGAGTCATGGAACTACTGACGCGTCAGGTGGACCGGGTCGGCGTCTTCCGTCCGCTGGTCCACGACGGGCCCGACCGGCTCTACGAGCTGCTGCGGGCCCGCTACCGGCTCTCCCAGAGCCCCTCGTCCGTCTACGGGCTGGACTACCACGAGGCCTCCACCGTGCAGGCGGAGAAGGGGACCGACGAGCTGGTCTCACGGCTGGTCGAGCGCTTCCACCAGGTGGCCCGGGAGTACGAGGTGGTCCTCGTCCTCGGCAGCGACTTCGCCGCCACCCAGCTCCCCGACGAGCTGGCGCTCAACGCGCGCCTCGCCAACGAGTTCGGCGCCTCGGTGATCGCGGTCGTCGGCGGCAAGGGGCAGACCGCGGAGTCCGTCCGCGCCGAGACCCGTAACGCCTACCGCGCCTACGCCGGCCTCGGCTGCGACGTGCTGGCGATGGTGGTGAACCGGGTCGCTCCCGAGGACCGGACGGTGATGGCGGAGCGGCTGACGGCCCGGCTGCCGGTGCCCGTCTCCGTACTGCCGGACGACCCGGCGCTCTCCGCCCCCACGGTCGCCCAGATCACCGCGGCCCTGGACGGCACGGTGCTGCTCGGCGACGACGCGGGCCTCGCGCGGGACGCGCTGGACTTCGTCTTCGGCGGGGCGATGCTGCCGAACCTTCTGAACGCGCTGACGCCCGGCTGCATGGTGGTGACGCCCGGGGACCGGTCCGACCTGGTGGTGGGTTCGCTGGCCGCGCACAGCGCCGGGACCCCGCCCATCGCAGGCATCCTGCTGACCCTGAACGAGCGCCCCGGCGAGGAGATACTCACCCTGGCCGCCCGGCTCGCGCCGGGGACCCCGGTCGTCTCGGTGGCCGGCGGCTCCTTCCCCACGGCGGCGGAACTCTTCACCCTCGAAGGGAAGTTGAACGCGGCGACGCCCCGCAAGGCGGAGACCGCGCTCGGCCTCTTCGAGCGCCATGTCGACACCGGCGCCCTGCTGGAGCGGATCTCGGTGGCCCGCAGCGGCCGGGTCACGCCGATGATGTTCGAGCACGAACTGCTGGAGCAGGCCCGCTCCGACCGCAAGCGCGTGGTCCTGCCCGAGGGCGGCGAGGAGCGGGTGCTGCGCGCGGCGGACGTCCTGCTGCGGCGCGACGTCTGCGACCTCACCCTCCTGGGCGATGTGGACACGATCCGCAAGAAGGCCGCCGACCTCGGCATCGACCTCGCCGAGACCCAGATCATCGACCCTCACACCTCCGAGCTGCGCCAGGCGTTCGCCGAGCGGTACGCGCAGCTGCGCGCGCACCGCGGGGTGACGGTGGAGCTGGCGTACGACGTGGTGGCGGACGTGAACTACTTCGGCACCCTGATGGTGCAGGAGGGGCTGGCCGACGGGATGGTCTCCGGGTCGGTGCACTCCACGGCGGCCACCATCCGCCCGGCCTTCGAGATCATCAAGACCAAGCCGGACGCCTCGATCGTCTCCTCGGTCTTCTTCATGTGCCTGGCCGACAAGGTGCTCGTCTACGGCGACTGCGCGGTCAACCCGGACCCGAACGCCGAACAGCTCGCGGACATCGCGGTGCAGTCGGCGGTGACTGCGGCCCGCTTCGGCGTCGAGCCCCGGATCGCGATGCTCTCGTACTCCACCGGGACCTCCGGCTCCGGCGCGGACGTCGACAAGGTGCGCGAGGCGACCGCGCGGGTGCGGGCCGAGCGGCCCGAGCTGAGGGTGGAGGGGCCGATCCAGTACGACGCGGCGGTCGAGCCGTCCGTCGCGGCGACGAAGCTGCCGGAGTCGGAGGTGGCCGGGCAGGCCACCGTGCTGATCTTCCCGGACCTGAACACCGGCAACAACACCTACAAGGCCGTGCAGCGTTCGGCGGGCGCGGTGGCGGTCGGCCCGGTGCTCCAGGGTCTGCGCAAGCCGGTCAACGACCTCTCCCGGGGCGCGCTGGTCCAGGACATCGTCAACACGGTGGCGATCACGGCGATCCAGGCGCAGGGCGAGGAGCGCCCCGCATGACGACTTCCCCCGTTCCCGACCACGAAAGCACGGCACCCCCTGTGGAACCGCACCGCGTCCTCGTCCTCAACTCCGGCTCCTCCTCGGTGAAGTACCAGCTCCTGGACATGCGCGACCGCTCGCGGCTCGCCTCCGGTCTGGTCGAGCGGATCGGCGAGGAGACCTCGCGCCTGGTGCACACCCCGCTGGCCGGCGGCGGTGCCGAGCCCCGGGAGCGTACGGGCCGGATCGCGGACCACGACGCGGCGCTCAAGGCGGCGGCCGAGGAGCTGGCGGCGGACGGGCTCGGCCTGGACTCCCCCGAACTCGCGGCGATCGGGCACCGGGTGGTGCACGGCGGGCTGAAGTTCAGCGCGCCGACCGTGATCACCGGCGAGGTGCTCAAGGAGATCGAGCGCCTCGTCCCGGTCGCCCCGCTGCACAACCCGGCCAACATCACCGGCATCCGTACGGCGCAGGCGCTGCGCCCGGACCTGCCGCAGGTCGCCGTCTTCGACACGGCGTTCCACACGACGATGCCGGAGTCGGCGGCCCGGTACGCGATCGACGTGGAGACCGCCGACGCGCACCGCATCCGCCGCTACGGCTTCCACGGCACCTCGCACGCGTACGTCTCCCGGAAGACGGCCGAGCTGCTCGGCAAGGCGCCCGAGGACGTCAACGTCATCGTGCTGCACCTGGGCAACGGGGCCTCCGCCTCGGCGGTCGCGGGCGGGCGGTGTGTGGAGACGTCCATGGGGCTGACCCCTCTGGAAGGGCTCGTGATGGGTACGCGCTCCGGGGACATCGATCCGGCGGTCGTCTTCCACCTGAAGCGGGTGGCGGGCATGTCGACGGACGAGGTCGACGTCCTGCTGAACAAGCGGAGCGGGCTGGTCGGGCTCTGCGGAGACAACGACATGCGGGAGATCCGCCGCCGGATCGAGGAGGGCGACGCGCAGGCCGCGCTCGCCTTCGACATCTACATCCACCGGTTGAAGAAGTACATCGGCGCGTACGCGGCGGTGCTCGGCCGGGTGGACGCGGTGGCGTTCACGGCGGGGGTCGGGGAGAACTCGGCCCCGGTGCGGGAGGCTGCCATCGCGGGTCTGGAGGAGTTCGGTCTCGCGGTGGACGCCGGCCTCAACGCCGTACGGTCCGGTGAGCCGCGGCTGATCTCTCCGGGGTACGCACGGGTCGCGGTCGCCGTGGTGCCGACGGACGAGGAGCTGGAGATCGCCGGCCAGACGTTCGCGCTCGTCGGGAGTGCCCAGTCCCCGGACCTCGGAGAGGTCGACAACTGAGCACCCCCGCGCCCCTTTGTATCTTCCACCAGACGGAATATTCCGCAGCGAAACAAACCGATAGGATCCACCCCATGCGCCGTTCCAAAATCGTCTGCACCCTCGGTCCCGCCGTCGACTCCCACGAGCAGCTCGTCGCTCTGATCGAGGCCGGCATGAGCGTGGCCCGTTTCAACTTCAGTCACGGAACCCACGAGGAACACCAGGGCCGGTACGACCGTGTCCGCGAGGCGGCCGCCGAGACCGGCCGCGCGGTGGGCGTGCTCGCCGACCTCCAGGGCCCGAAGATCCGGCTGGCGAAGTTCGCCGAGGGCCCGGTCGAGCTGGTCCGCGGGGACGAGTTCACCATCACCTCCGAGGACGTCCCCGGCGACAAGTCGATCTGCGGCACGACCTACAAGGGTCTGCCCGGCGACGTCACCAAGGGCGACCCGATCCTGATCAACGACGGCAACGTCGAGCTGAAGGTCATCGAGGTCGTCGGCCCCCGGGTCAAGACCATCGTCATCGAGGGCGGTGTCATCTCCGACCACAAGGGCATCAACCTGCCCGGCGCGGCGGTGAACGTGCCGGCCCTCTCCGAGAAGGACATCGAGGACCTGCGCTTCGCGCTGAGGATGGGCTGCGACCTGGTCGCCCTCTCCTTCGTCCGGGACGCCGAAGACGTCAAGGACGTCCACAAGGTGATGGACGAGGAGGGCCGCCGGGTCCCCGTCATCGCCAAGGTGGAGAAGCCGCAGGCGGTCGAGCACATGGAGGGCGTCGTCATGGCGTTCGACGGTGTGATGGTGGCCCGCGGTGACCTGGCGGTGGAGTACCCGCTGGAGAAGGTCCCGATGGTGCAGAAGCGCCTCATCGAGCTGTGCCGCCGCAACGCCAAGCCGGTGATCGTGGCGACCCAGATGATGGAGTCGATGATCACCAACTCGCGGCCGACCCGCGCCGAGGCGTCCGACGTCGCGAACGCGATCCTGGACGGCGCGGACGCGGTCATGCTGTCCGCCGAGTCGTCGGTGGGCGCGTACCCGATCGAGACGGTCAAGACGATGTCGAAGATCGTCTGCGCCGCCGAGGAGGAGCTGCTCTCCAAGGGCCTCCAGCCGCTGGTCCCGGGCAAGAAGCCCCGTACGCAGGGCGGCTCGGTGGCCCGCGCGGCCTGCGAGATCGCGGACTTCCTGGACGGCAAGGCCCTGGTCGCCTTCACCCAGTCCGGCGACACCGCCCGCCGCCTCTCCCGCTACCGTGTGGCCCAGCCGATCCTGGCCTTCACCACGGACGAGGGCACCCGCAACCAGCTGGCCCTGAGCTGGGGCGTCGAGTCGCACGTGGTCCCGCACGCGGACACCACCGACGCGATGGTCGACCTGGTCGACGCGGAGCTGCTCAAGCTCAACCGCTACAACAACGGCGACACGATGATCATCACGGCCGGTTCGCCCCCCGGCATCCCCGGCACCACGAACATGGTCCGGGTGCACCACCTGGGCGGCGAGCAGGGCTAGGGTCTTTCGGTTTGGATCAGGCCGGACCCCGCGAGCCCGGCACGAGCCAAACGAGAGGCCCTGGTCCCGCAAGCTGATCAACCTCAAAGGGGCGGTGTTCCGGAACGATCCGGAGCACCGCCCCTCGGTGTTCGCGCTGTGCCGCTCAGGTCGTACGGGCGAAGTCGCCGCCGACCTCGTACGTCGTCCCGTCGGCGGTCCTGGCCGTGGCCCGGTAGGTGTCCGGCGCGGCGTCGCGGCCGCCCGGGGCGTGGTCGTACTGCCCGGCGAAGACATGTGTCCCGGCGGGGATGGTGCGGCCTGCCTTGAGCGTCCAGCGGTGGACGAGGACGCCGTCCCGCTCGCGTACGGAGAGGTCGAAGTCCCCGTCCGGCCGGGTCTGCCAGGTGCCGGTGGAGCGGACCTGGCCGGTCTGCGGCACGAGGAGTTCCACGGTGAGCGCGGTGAGCGGCTCCTGGGACTTGAGCGTGACCTCGCTCTGGGCCCAGTCCGGGTTGTCCTCGGGGGCGACGGAGCCGTCCGCCCAGAGGGGCCCGTCGGTGGTGGAGAGGCCCCCGCCGCCGGGTGCGGGCGGGCGGTCCTCGTCGGTCCGGGACGGGGTGCCGCCGACCGTCGGGGTGGGCGGCCCGGCAGGCGGCTCCGGTGCCTTGGAGGGCGTGGGAGCCGTCGTGTCGGGGCTGCCGGTCGGGGCCGGGGGTGACGGGGCGGGGGCGGAGGGCCGGGGCGCGGGCGTGGCCCGCTCCTCGGGTGGTTCCTCCTGTACGACGGACGAACCCGGTGCGTCGTCGGGCCCCTGGACCACCGAGGCCACGGCGAAGCCGCCGACCACGCACGCCCCGGCGGCGGCGAACCCGACGAGGGCCACCCTCGGCCAGGCGAAACGGGTCCGGCGGGCGGGGGCGCCCCGGGTATCCGGCCTCGCCCGCTCGATGCGGGCGAGCATCCGGGCCCGGTCCGGCTCGTGCGACCGGGCCGCCTCCCGCAGCTCCCTGGGCAGGTCGCTCATCGTTCTCCCCTTCCCGCGAGTTCGAGCGAGGTCCGGCCGCCCAGCAGCCGTTCGAGCTCAGCCATCCCCTTGGAGGTCTGGCTCTTGACCGTGCCGACGGATATCCCGAGGGCCAGGGCGGTGTCCTTCTCCGACAGGTCGAACGCGTGCCGCAGCACGACACACGCCCGCTTGCGGAAGGGCAGTCCCCCCAGCGCCTGCCGCACGTCCAGGACAGCCGCCACGTCCGGACCCTCCGTCGGGTCGCCGCGCCGGGACCAGAAGAGCGCCACGCGGTGGCGTTCGCGTACGGCCGCGCGGATGCGGCTGCGGGCCATGTTGGCGACGACCCCGCGGGCGTACGCGACGGGGTGCTCGGCCGCACGGACCCGGTCCCAGCGGTCCCAGAGCGCCACCAGCGCGTCCGCCGCGAGGTCGTCGGCGGCGGCCGCGTCGCCCGTCAGCAGGTGGGCGAGGCGGGCGAGTTCGGCGTAGTGGCGGTCGAAGAAGTCATGGAACTCCGCGGACGCTTCGTCAGCCATGCCCGAAACCCTCCCTCGTACGTGCGGATCGCTGCCTATTTCGCCTACTTCATCCCCGCGCCGACGTCCGGGGTGCCGGTGACCAGGAAGGTGGTCGCCGGGAGGGAGCCGTCGGCCCGGCGGGGCCCGTACGCGGTGGTGGGATCGGTGGGCAGGCCCGCGGGGAGCGCCTGCCCGGCGTCCCAGGTGTTGGCGGCCGAGACGACGCGCTTGCCGAGCTTCGCCGCGCCGGTCGCATTGTCCACCGCGAGGTTACGGGAGAGGCGGGCGGGCGAGGAGGCGAAGTAGTAGCCGGAGGCGTCGTTGGCGTAGGCGGTGTTGCGGTGGAGCCGCAGGGCGCCGGGGTTGCTGTTCTCCGTGAAGCCGTGCTTGCTGTTGTCCCAGGCGGCGTTGCCGGTGACGACGTGTGCGGCGCTGGCCCCGCCGCCGCCCAGCTTGAAGCCGTTCCCGTTGCCCTCGAAGGCGGAGTCGTTCCAGCGGTTGACCCCGTTCCCGTACGCCCAACTGCGCTCGATCCGGACGGGGCTGGCCCACTGCCAGAGGTCGATGCCGTCGTCGGCGTTGTTGTAGAGGCGCGCGCCGATGACCTTGTTGCCGGTGCCGGAGCCGAACTTGATGGCGAGCCCGTCGGCGTTCTGGCCGTGGTTCTTGGCGTCGTAGTTGCCGTACGAGTCCAGGTTCTCGATCAGGTTGTCCGTCGTGCCCTCACCGCGCAGCGTGAAGCCGGAGTCGCCGTGGCCGTGGGTGGTGAGGTTGCGGAAGATCCCGCCGGTGGACGAGGTCACGACGACCCCATGGGCGTGGGAGTTGCGGAACGTCAGGCCGGACAGGGTCCAGTGGTCGCCGCCTATCGCGACCAGCCACTCCCCCTTCGGTAGCTTGGACCCGTCGACGACCGCCTTCTCCGTCCCGTGGGCGGTGACGGTGATCCGGCGCTGCGCGGTCCCGTTCACCTGGCTCTTGAGGCTCTTGGCGGGGTGGTACGTACCACCCCGCAGCTGGATGGTGGTGCCGGGGACGGCGGCGGCGAACGCCTTCTCCAGCTGGGCCGTGGAGGAGACGACGACGGTCTCGGCGGCACTGGCGTCATCGGGGGCCGTGGCCGCCCAGACGCCCGCGCCCCCCGCGGCCACGGCGACGGCCACGGCGGCCGAGAGCGTACGGGTCCTGCGGTGGCGTCCTCTGCTGGTGTTCACGTGGGGTGGTCCTTCGCTCGGTCGGGTCGGCTTGGGTCGGCGGGGCGGTGCCCCACCCACGCCACCCAGTCGCCGCCGCTCGCGAAAAGGTTGCCGGGGCATGACAGAAAAAACAGAACAGCCGCACGATGCCGATGGCCCGCCCCCTCGGTTCAAGGAGGCGGGCCATCGGCTGTGCGGCTCCCGGACGGGATCAGGTGGCGGCGGCTAGTTCCTGCCGCCCTCCAGGTAGTTCTGCAGGCCCGGGACCCTGAGCGAGCCGCCGAACTGGCCGGCCTGGACGACCTTGACCTTGGTGAAGAAGGCGAAGGGCACGTTCAGGGGCGGCGGGGTCTGCGGGTTGAAGGTGATCGGGATGAGGCCGAAGAGGTTGCCCTTCAGCTCCTCCGTGTACATCGTCACCGTGCCGTTGCGGATGGTCGACGTGGAGCCCGGACGCGACTTCACGTGGCCTGTCGTGCCCGCCGGGCCGGTGGTGAGCTGGTGCAGGTCCTTGATGTCGATGGAGCTCGCGGTGAACTTCAGCACCTTCTTGATGCTGCCGTCCGCCTTCTTCACCTCGACGATGCCCTTGTAGTCCAGGCCGTTGAGCGTGAGCAGCGAGGACTCCAGGATCCACGGGTCGGCCGGGAGCAGCGGGATGCCGGGCTCCAGGGACGCGGCGGCGAGGGCTTCCGGGTCGGGTTCGGGGCAGGGGAAGCGCGGCTTGGCGCCGTCGGGGATGTCCTCGTCCTTCCTGGGGTCGAGTCCCTTGACGTCGTCGTCGAGCTCCTTGACGTCCTTGCCCGCCTTCTCGGCGGCCTCGCGGATCGCGTCGGCCGTCCGGTCGGCTTCTTGCTTCGCCTGGTCGGAGGCGTCGTTGGCGGGGTCGTTCGCCTCGTCCTTCTCCGTGCCCTTCTCCGGAGCCTTCGGCTCGTCGGCCGGCTTCGGGGAGTCGGCCGTGGGGCTCGGGGACGGGCTCGCCGTCTCCTCGGGCTTCTCCTCGGCGCCGTCCGTGCCCTTGTCCGGGTCGAAGAGGTCCTTGAGGGCGTCGCCCAGGCCCAGCGGGTCGAGCGGGTTCTTCGACTCCGTGGGCGTCGGGGTGGGGCTCGGCTCCTCGGCGGGCTTCTCGTCGGCCGTGCCGGGCTTCCGCCCCGCGTCGGGCTTCTCGTCGGCCGCCGGGTCCTCGGTGGCCGTGCCGCTCTCCGTGGGCTTCGGGGTGGCGCCGTCGTCCTGGCCCGGCCGCTCGCCCTTGTCCGGCTCGTCCGTGGGCGTCGCCGACGGGGTCGGGGTGGCCTTCGGGGATTCGGACGCGGACGGGTCGGGCTCGTCGGACCGGGAGACGCAGGGGCCCGGGGCGAAGGGGATGTCGGGGTTGCCGTCGGCCATGGCGAGCTTGGGCGTGAGGCCCATGCCGACGAAGACGGCGGTCGGCATCGCGGCGAGCGCGAAGGCCTTCTTGCCGTTCGGCATGTGCAGCTTGGTCAGCAGCGACTTCTTGGGGGCCGCGTGGCGGGGGCCCTTGCGCTCGCGCAGGCCGTCCTCGGCATACGCGTTCGCCTGCTGTTGCTCGTCACCCCGCACGGTGTGTCCCCCCGTCGTAGCCGGAGGGCGTGTCGTGGTCGCCCGCCGGCTGCCGCGGAACGGCCGCGCCGTGCAGGGCGCCCCTGGGGGCGTACCCGCTCTCCGGCTGCTGCTTGTCCAGGGACAACGGGGCGTCCCGCGGGTCCGCTTCGTCCGCCTGCGGCTCGCCCGGCGCCCAGGAGATGGACAGGGCTCCGCCGATGAGCGCGAGGAGGAATCCGATGACGAAGCCGCCGATGTTGGCGACGGGTATGGAGATCAGCGCGAGCAGAATGGCCGCGACCCCGGCGAAGACCCGGACGATGCTGTGGAACCACATCGTCAGGCCCAGCGTGATCAGCAGGACCCCGATGATGAGGGATCCGGCGCCGGCGGTGGTGGACATCGCCAGCGTCATGTTGCCGAGGTGGAGATCGGCGTACGGGAAGTAGGCGATGGGAGCACCGCCCAGCATGGTGAACAGACCCGCCCAGAACGGCCGGTTACCCCGCCAGGTACGGAATCCCCGCCGGTAGACGGTGAGGTTGTGCTCGTTCTGCCCTGTGGACTCGGGGCTCATGGAAAACAGCTCCCTGGAACCGGTACTGCTGTGAGAGGAGAAAGGGTGGGCGGCCGGAAAGCCCCGCCGGGGCGCCCCGGCCACCCGGGCGAGTGCTTAGAAGCACTCCTTGACGCCCTTGTGCAGCTTCAGGCTCAGGTTGCTGAGCTTGAAGGTGCCGGCGGTGGTCGCCCACGCCGTCTGCTTCACGTCGGTCAGGGTGGCCTTCTTGGCCCGCTGCGCGAAACCGTTGGGGTTGACCCCCTTCTCGGTCCCGGGCTGGATGCCGGGCGCACCGACGGAACCGGCCGCGACACCGATGTCGATGTTCTCGAAGTAGGCGTCGGTGTCGAGCTGTGCGACGTCCAGGTAGAGGTTGGTCGCCACGACCGGGTTCTCCGGGTTCGTGCCGGCCCTCAGCTGCAGGCTGACGCTGCCGATACCGAAAGGCACCTCCGGCGTGACCACCGACTGGCACATGTTGTTGATCGTGGCCTTGCTGAAGCCCGAGACCGCGACCGGGTGCGCGGCTTCCTTGCCCTTGAGGTCGGTGCCGACCGCGACGCTGCCGTACTGGACGAAGTCCTCGCCCACCAGCTTGTCGGTCCGGACCTTGAAGCTCTGGCCGGACACGGCGAAGGACGCGGCCAGCGCACCCTGCGCGAGCCCGACGCCCACCGCTGCGGTCGCGACGACGCTCGGCACCATGACCAGGGCGAAACGCTTCCATCTCGTCCCACCGCGAACCTGGGAACTCATAACTTGCTCCTTCTTCTCGGACGTACATCTCCGGGCGGGCGTGAAACCCGTCCTGGGATGGGAGAAGTGCTACGTCCTCGGGAAGGAGAGCGCCCGCAGGCGGAGGCATGTACCGCACCCGCCGCACCGGCGTTCACCCCCGAGCGACAAACCACTGGCTGCACGGTGTGTGCAGCCGGTCGGACAGGCCCCGCCTGTCGGCGGGAACCCCCCTGTCCACGGCCGGCGCGCCACTGCCGCCGGCCCACTCGGTGGGGACCCAACAGGCCTCTCGACACCGGCTGGAGACCGGGCTGGAGGTATGGGACCGAGCGTGGCCGATCGTGGTGCATTCGGCGCCGCCGCACAAGGGGGTTCATTACTTGCCAGTAAGGACCTGATAACCGTGGCGCGACCGGACGACATCATGCGGCCACACAGGGTGGCACGAAAGGGACATCGAAATAGCGGGAAATTCGACGGAAACGGGACAGAGCGACCCAGTCGACTTACTGCCAGTAACAGCACGTCTCATTGTCAAGTTTTGGTAAAGCGGAGGTGTCTCCTAACGTGCGGACGGCAAAACGGCCGCGATACCCGAGGGGTATCACGACCGCCTTGTCACATCGGAACAATCAGCTCGCGATCAGTCCACCGTCACGCTGAGTGATCAGAACAGCACGCGCGCCAGCGCGGTGCGGGCGGCGGTGACCCGGGGGTCGTCCGGGCCGATCACCTCGAAGAGCTCCAACAGGCGCAGCCGGGCGGCGTTCCGGTCTTCGCCGGCGTTGCGGCGGACCGCCTCGACGAGCCGGCCGAAGGCGTCCTCGACGTGGCCGCCGACCAGATCCAGGTCCGCGGCGGCGAGCTGGGCGGTCACATCGCCCGGGTTGTCCGCCGCGTCCTTGCGGACCGCGTTCGGGTCCATGCTCTGGACGCGGGCGAGCAGCTCCGCCTGGGCCAGGCCGAGCTTGGCCTCCGGGTTGGCCGGGTCGTCGGTGAGCACGTTCTTGTACGCCTGCACGGCGCCGCCGAAGTCGTTGGCGTCGAGAGCGGAGGCCGCGGCCTCCAGCAGGTGGTCGTACGGGCCGGCCGGCACCTCGGCCGGGGCGGCGTCCGGCGACGCGTTCGGGTCGATGGCGATCCCGGTGAGGCCGAACCGCTCCTCGCCGACCTGGATCAGCTGGTCCAGCGTCTCGCGGATCTGGGCCTCGGGGGCCGCGCCCTGGAAGAGCGGGAGGGCCTGGCCGGCGACGACGGCGAAGACCGCCGGGATGCCCTGGATGCCGAACTGCTGCATCAGCATCTGGTTGGCGTCGACATCGACCTTCGCCAGCAGGAAGCGGCCGTTGTACTCGACGGCCAGGCGCTCCAGCAGGGGGCCCAGCTGCTTGCACGGCTCGCACCACTCGGCCCAGAAGTCGATGACGACGGGTACTTCGGCGGAGCGCTGGAGGACGTCGCGCTCGAAGCCTGCTTCATCGACGTCGATCACCAGGGCGGCGGGCGCCACGGCACCGGCGTCCCCTGTGCGGGCGGCCTGCGCACGGGCCTGCTCCGCCTTGGCCTTGGCCTCGCCGGCCGCCTTGACAGCGGCGAGGTCGACGACGCCGCTCATGGACATGTTCCTAGGCTGCATACGTACATCCTCCCCCCTGAGCACACCATTCCGGAAAGCGATGCGGGAACCGGCCGGTCCGCAGCGCCGACCGGTGTGCCGGGCGGGCGGACAGAGACGGTCCCCAGGGCCCCGAAGGACCCCGGCGGGGCTCCGAAAAGACCCCGGTGGAACAGAGACGGGCCCCTGGAAGACCCGGTGGACCTTCCGGATCCCCATCCGGCCGGTCCGTGCGGCTCCGGGTCCCCACCCGGCGCCTTGTGGCTGTCGCTCGTTCGTTCCGTGGCGTACGGGTCGGGCCTGGCGGCTTCCTTACGCTACGACCCGTAGCGTAACTGCCGATCGGCCCGCCGGAACAGGCCGTCCCGGTGATCTGTCTCACGGAACCCGGGGCGGACCGGCCCTCCCTACCGGCCGGTATGGTCGCCGCATCATGAGCCGCACCGACCCCCGAACCGCCCGAACAGGACGTCCGCGCTCCACCGCCGCCGATGCCGCGATCCTGGAGGCGACGCGCGCCTCCCTGGTCGACCTCGGCTGGTCGAAGCTGACCATGGGCGATGTGGCGGCCCGGGCCGGAGTCGCCAAGACGACCCTCTACCGGCGGTGGGCGGGGAAGAACGAGCTGGTGGTGGACGCGGTGGCCGTCCTCTTCGACGAGCTGGAGCTCCCCGACCGGGGCAGTCTGGCCGCCGATGTGCAGGGCGTGGTGCTCCAGTTCGCCGCCCTGTTGGAGCGGCCGGAGACCCGGACGGCCCTGATGGCGGTGGTCGCCGAGTCCACCCGGGACGACTCGCTGCGCCGCCGGATCCGCTCGGCCATCGTGGACCGGCAGAAGCGGCTGGTGCTCCTGGGCCGGGAACGCGCCCAGGCCCGCGGCGAGCTGCGGTACGAGGACGACGCCTCGGCCGCCGCCCGCAATGCGGACCTGATCTTCGACGTGATCGCCGGAGCCGTGGTGCACCGCACGCTGGTGAGCGCCGAGCCGGTGGACGACGCGTGGGCAGGCGGGTTCACGACCCTGCTGCTGCTCGGACTGGCCGGCGCGCAGACGGATCAGGCGGGTCCTCAGACCTGGTAACGGATCTCCCGACCGGTACCGAGGTTGACGCTCTCCCCCAGGGCCCGGTCGCAGTCGGCCAGCGCCAGGAATCCGGCGGCGGTGTCGGTGACGTAGGTGAAGTCGCGGCTCAGAACCCCGGCGGCTCCGTGTACGTGCCCCACTCCTCGCGCAGCGCCTCGCAGATCTCGCCGAGCGTGGCCTCGGCCCGTACCGCGTCCAGCATCGGCGCGATCATGTTCGAGCCGTCGCGGGCGGCGGCCAGCATCGCGTCCAGCGCGGCGCTCACCTTCGCGTCGTCCCGTGCGGCCTTGCGCGCGGCGAGCTGGCTGACCTGGTCGCGCTCGACCTCGTGGCTGACCCGGAGGATCTCCAGGTCGCCGGTGACCGAGCCGTGGTGGACGTTGACGCCGACGACCCGCTTGTCGCCCTTCTCCAGGGACCGCTGGTACTGGAAGGCGGACTCGGCGATCTCGCCGGTGAACCAGCCGTCCTCGATGCCGCGCAGGATGCCGGAGGTCATGGGCCCGATGGGGTGCTGCCCGTCGGGGTGGGCCCGGGTCCCGCGCTCCCTGATCTGGTCGAAGATCTTCTCGGCCTCGGCCTCGATCCGGTCGGTGAGCTGCTCCACGTACCAGGAGCCGCCCAGCGGGTCGGCCACGTTGGCGACGCCGGTCTCCTCCATCAGCACCTGCTGGGTGCGCAGCGCGATCTCGGCGGCCTGCTCGGAGGGGAGGGCGAGGGTCTCGTCCAGGGCGTTGGTGTGGAGGGAGTTGGTGCCGCCGAGTACGGCGGAGAGGGCCTCGACGGCCGTGCGTACGACGTTGTTGTACGGCTGCTGCGCGGTGAGGGAGACCCCGGCGGTCTGGGTGTGGAAGCGGAGCCACTGCGCCTTGTCGGTCCTGGCGCCGTACGTCTCCTTCATCCAGCGGGCCCAGATGCGGCGGGCGGCGCGGAACTTGGCGATCTCCTCGAAGAAGTCGAGGTGGGCGTCGAAGAAGAAGGAGAGCCCGGAGGCGAAGGTGTCGACGTCCAGGCCCCGGGAGAGGCCGAGCTCCACGTATCCGAAGCCGTCGGCGAGGGTGTACGCCAGCTCCTGCGCTGCCGTCGCCCCGGCCTCGCGGATGTGGTAGCCGGAGACGGAGAGCGGCTTGTAGGCGGGGATGTCGCGCGCGCAGTGCTCCATCAGGTCGCCGATGAGGCGCAGGTGGGGCTCGGGCTGGAAGAGCCACTCCTTCTGCGCGATGTACTCCTTGAAGATGTCGGTCTGGAGCGTGCCGTTGAGCACCCCCGGATCGACGCCCTGGCGCTCGGCGGCGACCAGGTACATGCAGAAGACCGGGACGGCGGGGCCGCTGATCGTCATGGAGGTCGTGACGTCACCGAGGGGGATGTCCTTGAAGAGGACCTCCATGTCGGCGGCGGAGTCGATGGCGACCCCGCAGTGGCCGACCTCGCCGAGCGAGCGCGGTTCGTCGGAGTCCCGGCCCATCAGGGTCGGCATGTCGAAGGCGACGCTGAGGCCGCCGCCGCCCGCCGCGAGGATCATCTTGTAGCGCTCGTTGGTCTGCTCGGCGTTGCCGAAGCCGGCGAACTGGCGGATGGTCCAGGTGCGGCCCCGGTAGCCGGTCGGGTGCAGCCCGCGGGTGAAGGGGTACTCCCCCGGCCAGCCGATCCGCTCGAACCCCGCGTACGTGTCGCCCGGGCGCGGCCCGTAGACCGGCTCCACCGGGTCCCCGGAGAGCGTGGTGAAGTCCGCGTCACGCTTGCGGGCCTTGTCGTAACGGGCCTGCCAGCGGAGGCGGCCTTCCTCGATCGCGTCAGCGTCCATACCCATGAATTTACTAGGACGTCCTAGTAAATGTCGATGGCAAACCGCCCGGCGCTTTGCGCGGGGCGGTGGGGGTGCCTTGCCGTTCAGGCCTTGGCGGGCTCCGCGGCGGGCTCGGTGACCAGCGCCTGGGCCTCACGGCTGACCTTCGGCTCCACGAAGAAGGAGGCGAAGGGGATGCAGCCGGCCGCCAGCACCCACAGGAGCTTGCCGAACGGCCACTTCGCCTTGGAGCCGAGGTCGAAGGCGAAGATGACGTAGACGATGAACAGCACGCCGTGGACCTGGGAGATCAGCATGGTGTCGCCGGTCTCGAACCCGTACTTCGCGATGATCGCCGCCGTGAAGACGAGCAGCCAGACGGCGGTGACGTAAGCCATCACCCGGTAGCGGGTGAGCACGTTCTGTTTCATGGACACGAGCGTAACCGGGCGGCCGGGGCGATCTTCGCGCACCCCCCGGACCTCGCTCACCCCTCGTCGAAGTCCTGCGCCGCCATCCGCAGCGGCCGGAGCATCGCGAAGATCTCCGCGCACTCCTCGGCGTCGTACACCCCGAGCCCGAAGTCCATCGCGACCAGGTCCTCGGTGGCCGACTCGACGACCTCGCGCCCCTTGTCGGTGATGGAGGCGAGCGTGCCGCGCCCGTCGTTGGGGTTGGGGCGCTTGCCGACCAGGCCGGACTTCACCAGCCGGTCCACCGTGTTGGTGACCGAGGTGGGGTGCACCATCAGCCGCTCGCCGATCTTGGACATCGGCAGCTCACCCGCCTTGGAGAAGGTGAGCAGCACCAGCGCCTCGTACCGCGCGAAGGTCAGTCCGTACGGCTTGACGACGGCGTCGACCTCGGCGAGCAGGATCTGCTGGGCCCGCATGATCGAGGTGATCGCCCCCATGGAGGGCACGGGCCCCCAGCGCTGATGCCAGAGTTCCTCGGCGCGGGCGATGGGATCGAAGGGAAGACTGAGCGGCTTCGGCACGGCACCGACCTTACCGACTGGTCATATGCCGGTCAGCCCCGTCTCGCCTTTCGGTATCGGACGCCTGTCCGGGGGCCGTGCGGCGGACCTCGGCGACGACGAGGAGTGAGGCGACGGTACCGATGATTCCGGCTCCGGCGACCACGTGGTGCACCGGGAAGAACTCGGCGGCGACCGGCAGCACGATGCGGGAGCGGGTACGGGGCCGGAGCGCGGACCCCACGAAGGGCTCGGCGCCCACGTGCCCGAAGGCCATCGCGCAGAGCAGCAGCCCGAGCGCGGCCGGACCCGGCGCGCGGGATCGGCGGACTGCGGAGCGCGGCCGGCGAGCGGACACCGGACGCCCTGGCCCGGCTGCTGGGCCGGGCGCGGGCGGACGTGCTGTGCGCGCTGGACGAACCGGCCGGCACGAGCTCCCCGGCCCACCGGCTCGGGCTCGCCCCCCTCCGTATCGGCCCATCTGTCGGTGCTGCGGGGGGCGGGGCTGCTGACGTCGCGGCGGTACGGGCACCAGATGCTGTACGAGCGGACGCCGCCGGGGATCGCGCCGGCGGTCTCGGGCTGAGCAGGGGGCCGGCGTCCCGGTCGCGGCCGGACCGGGCGCTCGGCGGTCGCCGGTGGTGTCGCAGCGCCATTCCCGGTGACCGATATGTCACGATTGCGACTGTCTCTCCGTGCTCAGCCGTGCCGCTGTGCCGCCCGATGCCATCAGCTCATATGCTCCCGTAACCCGTGAGCCACCGTCGTCCGAGGGGGCTGAATGCCCGGCCGCAGAATCATTTCCGGAGTCTCCGGACTCTCCAGGGTCTCTGGAGTCTCCAGACTCTCCGGAGTCTTCAGCGTTCTCCCCGTCCTGAGCGCCGTCGCCCTGGCGACCGCCCTCGCGGTGGGCTGCTCGTCGCCGGGCGGCCCGAACCCCACGGCCACCGCCTCGGCCGACCCCGTACGGGGCGAACCCGCGCCGAGCGCGGCGTCCCCGTACTGGGTGGACCCGGACAGCGACGCCGCCCACCAGGCGCGCGCCTGGGACCGGCAGGGGCGGGCGGAGGACGCGAAGGCCCTGCGGCGGATCGCCGACCACCCGGCGGCGCTCTGGCCCGCCTGGGACGACCCGGCGCCGGAGATCCGGGCCGCGGTGAAGGCGGCGGCCCGGACGGGGAAGAGCGTCCTTCTCGTCGCCTACAACATCCCGCACCGTGACTGCGGGGCCTATTCGGCGGGCGGCGCGCGCGACGCGGCCACCTACCGGTCCTGGCTCGGGGAGTTCGCCGACGCCATCGGCGACGCCCCGGCGACCGTGATCCTGGAGCCCGACGCGCTGGCCCTCATCGCCGACGGCTGCACCCCGCCCCAGTACCACGCCGAGCGCTACGAACTGCTCTCCGGGGCCGTGGACACCCTCAAGGCGAAGCCGCGCACCAAGGTCTACGTGGACGCGGGCAACCCGGACTGGATCGAGCAGCCGTCCAAGATCGCCGACGGGCTGCGCCGGGCCGGGATCGACCGGGCCGACGGCTTCTCGCTGAACGTCTCCAACTTCCAGCGGAACGCCGACGTGAAGAAGTACGGAGCCCTCCTCTCCGACGCCGTCGGCGGCGCGCACTACGTGATCGACACCAGCCGCAACGGCGGCGGCCCCCTGACCGGGGGCCGCGCCGAGGCCTGGTGCAACCCGCCGGGCCGCGCGCTCGGCACTCCCCCGACCACCGACACCCGCGACGACCGGCTCGACGCCTACCTGTGGATCAAGCGGCCCGGCGAGTCGGACGGCACCTGCCGGGGCGGCCCCGAGGCGGGCACCTGGTGGCCGGAGTACGCCCTGGGGCTGGCCCAGCGCGCGAAGTCCTGAGGCCCTCGCGCCCCTCCCTGGCCGTACGGACGCGTGCGGGTGCCCGCCGCTACGCCTCCTGGTTCAGCCGGCCTTGACCCACTTCGCCTCGGACGGGATGCCGTCGGTGTCGGTGACGAAGAGCATGTACCAGCCGGGCGGCACCAGTGTGGGGTCGTCCGGCACGCTCACGGTCACCTCGCCCTTCCCCTTCTTCAGGCCCAGTTCGATGGAGCGCTGCTCCACATCCGTGGTGTGGGTGACCGCGCTCGGCCGCATCAGCCGGGCCGTCGCGATCCGGTCCGCGTCGGCGCTCTTGTACGTGACCGTCTTCCCGCGCTCGACCGCCTCGGGGCCGTCCCCGATCACCGGCCGCTTGTCCTTGCCCCGGTGCAGGGCGGGCGGGGTGTAGACCTCCATGCGCTGCTCGAACTTACCGAGTTTGGTGTTGTCCTTGTCGCCGTAGAGCGAGTCGGAGCCGAAGGTGGCGACCCGGCCGTCGGGCAGCAGCAGCGCCTCGGAGTGGTAGTTGCGGCCGACCGTCGGCTCGGCCGCCTCCTTGAAGGTGTTGGTCCTCGGGTCGTAGGACTGCGCCTTGAGGATGTTGCTGTTGCCGCGCCCCCGGTAGTCCTCGGAGCCGCCGCTGGTGAAGACCGTGTCGTCCGGCATGATCACGCTGTTCAGGTAGCGCGTGCCCTGCGGCAGGTCGGGTCCGGGTTTGAAGGCCGGGCTGGCCTCCTTGAGGTCGATGACGGCCGTGCGGGCGGTGGACTTCTTGGACTCGCCGACCCCGCCCCCGCCGAGGACCATCACCTTCTGGTCCTGCACGGGCGGCAGCAGCAGCGAGGCCGCCGTCTCCAGCTCCTCGGTGTCGGTCAGCCCGGGGACCTTGGTGAAGGTGTTCTTCTTGATGTCCCAGATCCCGGGGTCGCGGCCCTTGTCGGCCGGTCCGTAACCGGCGTTGGCACCCGGGTAGAAGAGCCTGCCGCCCTTGGTGAGGAAGAGCGCCGGGTAGGTCGGGAAGTAGTGGAAGGGCCCCTTGGCCCACTTCTTCGTCTTCGGGTCGTAGATCTCGTTGTCGCCCGGGAGGATCGCGCCGACGTCGTCGAGACCGGAGACGGCGAGCACCCTGCCGTCCTCCAGGCCGACGAGCGTCGGATACCAGCGGGCTTCCTTCATCGGGTCGACCTTGATGTACTTCTCCGCCGTCGGGTCGAACTCGTAGGCGGCCCTGATCCCCTGGAAGTCCTGCTTGTCCATGGTGATCTTCTCGGCGAGCCCGTAGGAGTTGTCGGCCTCCTTGCCCTTCAGCCCGACGATCTCGTACTGGGCGGCCTCGGCCGCCACCGCCTCGACGCCGTCGTTCACCGCCTCCACGAAGACCCGCTGCTCGGCCGCCGTCACCTTCGTCTTCCACGGCTTCATCTGGCCGCTCTCGAAGTACGTGACCTCGAACTCGCGCTTCGCCTTGGGCACGGTGACGTCGAACTTGGCGACGTACTCGACACCCGAGGGCGAGCGGAACACCGTGCCCCTCTTCAGCTTCAGCGGCTTGTCCGGGTTCTCGTTCTTGACCCGCATCCCGCCGCCGGCCCGCTTCACCTTGTCGTCCAGGACCTCGTAGCGGGCGGTGCCGCCGGCGATCAGCAGGCGCCCGTCCGGGAGCTGGGCGTGGCCGCCGCAGAAGAAGTCCTCGGGGGTGGGAATCCTCTGGAAGACGTTCTCGGCAGGGTCCCACAGCACGGTGTCGAAGGTGCCCGCGTCGAAGTTCTTCTCGTCGTTGCCGGAGCCCGCGACGATCAGCACCTTCCCGGTGTGCAGGAGCGCGGCGTGGATGGCGTTGGTGCGGTACTCCTTCGGGATGTCGACCCGCTCCCAGGAGCCGTACTCCGCCTTGTACTTCGGCTGGGCGATCTTGTACGCGTGGTACTGGTCCTCCGCGAAGGAGAGCGCCGCCGGGGCGTTGAGCCCCGCCAGCACGACCACGGCGCCGCCGCCCAGGAGCGTCTTCCGCATCTTCTTCGAAGGCCGGTAGGCCATGGGTCAGTTCCCTCCTGCGGTCGTGGTGGCGGTGGTACCGGCACTCGCGCTGCTGGTCGCCGGGGCGCTGGTGGTGGTCGTCGTGGTGGTCAGATACGTCGGCTCGGGCAACGCCTGCTGTACGGGGGCGGAATCGGGAGCCGGCGCGGGTGCGGGGACGGCGTTGCGGGCCCGGGTACGCCGGTCCTGCCATTCGGTCCAGGCCCACACCACGACCGGGGACAGGGATATCGCCAGGCCGAGCGTCGCCCAGGTCCGCATCGCGACATGGGTGTGGTTCAGATGGACGGAGGCGGCGAGCGAGGAGAACAGGACCGCGGCCCAGGCGAGATGGATACGGAAGGTGAGCAGCCGGTCCGGGGAGGCCTGGCCGCCCTTGGGCGTCACGACGAACCGGCCCTCCGTGCGCAGCACCGCCGAGCCGAGCGACTTGAGGTAGATCGGCGCGGAGAGCGCGGACATGGCCATCCCGGCGAGGCCGCCGGAACCCTCGGGCTCGTGCGGGGAGACGTTGTGGCGCCGGTTCCAGAGGTAGAGCCCGATCTGGAGGGCCGCCGCGTCGCTGTAGAGCATCAGCCAGATGGAGGCGGCGACCTGGGTGCCGGACGCCCCGAACCAGAGGAAGAGCACACAGCTCAGCACACCGAGCAGCCAGTTGACGGCCGTCATCGGGTAGTAGACGAGCATCAGCGTGTAGCTGAGGAGCCGGCCGGGCGGCACCCGGAACAGCGCCTTGCCGTACTGCTTGAACAGCGTCTCGTACGTGCCCCGCGACCAGCGCAGCTGCTGGGTGAAGAAGTCCGTCCAGGAGGCGGGCCCCTCACCGACGGCCAGCACGTCGGGGGTGTAGACGGAGCGCCAGTAGCGTCCGGTGAGGGGGTTGCGGCGGCGGTGGATCTCGAAGCCGGTCGCCATGTCCTCGGTGATCGAGTCGTAGAGGCCGCCGACCTGGCGTACGGCGGCGACGCGGACGACGTTGTTGGTGCCGACGAACATCGGGGCGCCGTAGCGGTTGCCCGCGCGCTGGATCAGCGCGTGAAAGAGGAACTGCTGCGATTCGGCGGCCTTGGTCACGGCCGAGTCGTAGTTCCCGTAGACCTGCGGTCCGACGACGAAGGCGACGTCCGGGTCCCGGAAGTAGCCCAGCATCCGCTCCAGGAAGTTGGGCATCGGCACATGGTCGGTGTCGACGGAGGCGAAGAAGTCGTAGGCGTCGCCGTGCAGGGCGATCCAGGCGTTGTAGTTGCCGTGCTTCGTCTTCGCCTTGTGGACGCCCTTCCCACGGTTCCACTCGGGCACCCCGCGCCGGGTGAAGTGGTGCACGCCCAGCTCCGCGCAGAGCATCCGGGCGGCCGGGTCGTCGCCCTCGTCGAGGAGCCAGATGTCCAGCGGCCCGGGGTGCGTGAGGCGCACCGCGCCCTTCAGGGTGGCGCGCACCATGGAGAGCGGTTCCTTGCCGGGGACGTACGTGGTGAGGAAGGCGACCCGGGTGCCCGGCTCGGGCGTCACGGGTACGGGGTCCCGGGCGACCATCGTCGCGTGCGCGATGGAGACCACGTTGACGAGCATGAAGAGCCCGATCAGGCCGATCGAGACGAGCATCACCGTGTCGGCGACGACCAGCCACCGTTCCCCGTTCTCCCGCTCGGTCCAGTGCGTGGGCCAGACCAGGTAGAGCATCAGGGTGGCCGTGAGCACCGGGGCGAGCGTCATCAGCAGGACGGCCCTTATTCGGTGCTTCTCCGTCGAGAGCAGGGATCGGTACCGGACTCGGTATCCCTCGGGTCCCGGCTCGGTGAGCGGACCCGCGAGCCGGCTGTAGGTGTCGTAGTCGTAGCCCTCCGACCGCACCGTGCCTCCCACTGTCGAACGGGTTGATATCACCACAGAAGGGGACGGACAACGGCGTGTCGACTTGGCAGGTCCGAGTGAGGGGTTTTCGATCCGGGACCGGAAAAGCCCCCGGCCGTGTGGTGCCGGGGGCCTATCGGGTGAACGCGGGGCGACGGAAGGCCGACGGGACGTCAGGGGGCGAGGTACCGCTCCACCGTCTCGACCTTCGAGGTCAGGCCGTCGGTGACACCGGGCCGGATGTCGGCCTTCAGTACCAGCGAGACGCGTCCCGCGCGGGCTTCGACGGCGGCGACGGCGCGCTTCACTACGTCCATGACCTCGTCCCACTCCCCCTCGACGGAGGTGAACATGGCGTCGGTCCTGTTGGGCAGCCCCGACTCCCGTACGACCCGCACGGCGTCGGCGACGTACTCGCCCACGTCCTCACCGACACCGAGCGGGGAGACCGAGAAGGCGACGATCATGCGCTGACCGTGCCTTCGCGGCGGGCGCGGGCGGCGATCACGCCGTCGGCCTCGTACTGCTTGAGGAGCTTGTCGCCGTAGAGGCCGCCGAAGGGGATGACGGCGAGGAGGAAGAACAGCGCGACGCGCTTGAGGGGCCACTTGGCCTTGACCCACACGTCCAGCAGGAACACGACGTAGATCGTGAAGAGGATGCCGTGGATCATGCCGAGGGGCGGCATGAGGAAGTCGATGTCCGAGACCCGCATGAGCAGCGAGCCGAAAATGAGCAGGGCGGGGAAGGAGAGCGCCTCGGGGAGCGAGATGAGGCGCAGCCGGTGCAGGGCGGAAGCGGTCTTGATGTCCACAGGGGCACCTTCGGTGGGAGGGGGTCGCGTGGGCTTGTGAACGCGCGCACAAGCCTCCCCCATTGTGGCATCGCGCCGCCCCGTCCCCGGCGCCGGGGGCCCGCGCGTCCGCGGGCGCGCGTATCGCCGCATATCAGGGCCGGTCCGGGTACGCATCAGGGGAGCATCAGGGGCGTAACGGTTCCGTAGGGCCTGGCCGGAGCGCGGGGCGGGCGGCTACCTTCATCGCGTGGCGATGTTCCGACTCCAAGGCAGCAAGACGCTCGCCGTCGATCTGACGGGCGACGCGGTCAAGGCGAAGAACGGCTCGATGGTCGCGTACGACGGCCGGATGGGCTTCAAGAAGCTGTCCGGCGGCGGTGAGGGCCTCCGCGGGATGGTGACCCGCCGGCTGATCGGCGAACAGATGACGGTGATGGAGGTGTCCGGGCAGGGCACCTGCTACTTCGCCGACCGGGCGAGCGAGATCAGCCTGGTCTCCCTGCACGGCGACAAGCTGTACGTGGAGGCGAGCAACCTGCTGGCCGCCGACTCCGGCCTGCGCACGGGGACGACGTTCACCGGGCTGCGCGGCGGGGCGAGCGGCAACGGCCTGTTCACCACCACGGTGGAGGGCACCGGGCAGGCGGCGATCATGTCGGACGGGGAGGCGGTGGTGCTGCGGGTGACCCCGCAGTATCCGCTGACGGTCGACCCCGGCGCGTACATCGCCCACCAGGGCCACCTCCAGCAGAACCTCCAGTCCGGGGTCAACTTCCGGACGCTGATGGGCGAGGGCTCGGGCGAGGCGTTCCAGATCCGCTTCGAGGGCGACGGCCTGGTCTACGTACAGCCGAGCGAGCGCAACACCGTCGGGGGCGATGTCTGATGCCGTTCCGGGAGATCAACTCCAAGGTGATCGAGGCCACGGTGGTCCCGGGCCAGAAGCTGTTCAGCCAGCGCGGCGCGATGCTGGCCTACCGGGGCGAGGTCTCCTTCACCCCGAACATCCAGGGCGGCCAGGGGGGCTTCGCCTCGATGATCGGCCGCCGGGTGGCGGGCGAGGCGACACCGCTGATGACGGTCGAGGGCTCGGGCACGGTGATGTTCGGCCACGGCGGCCACCACATCCAGGTGATCAACCTGGCCGGCGACACCCTGTACGTGGAGGCCGACCGCCTCCTCGCCTTCGACGGCTCCCTCCAGCAGGGCACGATGTTCATGGGCTCGCAGGGCGGGGTGATGGGCATGGTGCGCGGCCAGGTGACCGGCCAGGGCCTGTTCACCACCACGCTCAAGGGGCACGGCGCGGTCGCGGTGATGGCGCACGGCGGGGTGATCGAGCTGCCGATCAGCCCGGGTCGGGACATCCACGTCGACCCTCAGGCGTACGTCGCCCACCACGGCGAGGTCCGCAACAAGCTCTCCACGGCCGTCGGCTGGCGGGACATGGTGGGGCGCGGCTCCGGCGAGGCGTTCCAGCTGGAGCTGAGCGGGAACGGCGCGGTGTACGTCCAGGCATCCGAGGAGAAGCTGTGAGCACGCCTGTGGTCTTCGATCCGATGACGCTGCCGTCGGACGACAACGTCAACTCCTACACCTTCTGCGTGGAGCTCAAGGGGAGCCGCTGGTTCCTGCAGAAGGGGAAGATGATCGCCTACTACGGGCAGATCAACTTCGACGGCATCGGACACGGCCGGTTCGACCGGCTGGTGCGCTCCAGCTTCCACTCGCCGCTGCACGCGAGCGACTGGGTGGTGGCCGAGGGCAGCGGGAAGATGCTGCTAGCGGACCGGGCCTTCGATGTGAACTCCTTCGACCTGGATGAGGGGAACCTGACGATCCGCTCGGGGAACCTGCTGGCGTTCGACCCGTCGCTCGCGCTGAAGCAGTCGATCGTGCCCGGATTCGTGACCCTGATCGGTACGGGGAAGTTCGTGGCCGCGTCGAACGGCCCGGTGGTCTTCATGGAGCCGCCGCTGCGGGTCGACCCGCAGGCGCTGGTGGGGTGGGCCGACTGCCCCTCGCCGTGCCACCACTACGACCACGGGTACATGACGGGTGTGATGGGCGGAATCCGGTCAATGACGGGCATCGGCGGGGCCTCGGGCGAGGAGCACCAGTTCGAGTTCGTGGGGGCGGGCACGGTGTTGCTCCAGTCCAGCGAGGCCCTGATGGCCGAGCAGGCGACGGGTGCGGTGCCGAGCGAACCGGGCATTCCGGGTGGCGGATCGGCACCGCGTATGCCCGGCCAGCTGGGGGACCTCCAGCGTCGCTTCGGCTTGTGAGCGGTAGGCTGCGGAGTGTGACGTCGAACGTCTGCGCCCAGCCGTCGGTCCTTGCCAACAGGCCCGCCGGCGCTCCGACACCGCCTGTCGGCACTCCCGTCGCCCTGGGGTGCCCGCCGTCACACCCCTCAATTTCGTCCGGCTTTCAACATCTTAGGTAGAATCGATATATGGAGACCGAGACGGCCACCCGCTGGCTGAGCGACACGGAGCAGTGCGCCTGGCGCACCCACCTGGACGTCAGCAGGCTGCTGACGCACCAGCTGGAGAAGGACCTCCAGCCGTTCGGCCTGACCATGAACGACTACGAGATCCTGGTCAACCTCTCCGAGTCCGAGGAACAGCGGATGCGGATGAGCGACCTCGCCGCCGCCACCCTGCAGTCCAAGAGCCGGCTCTCACACCAGATCACCCGGATGGAGACGGCGGGCCTGGTCCGCCGTACACACTGCGAGTCGGACCGGCGCGGGCTGTACGCGGTCCTCACCGAGCAGGGTGCGGAGACCATGCGCAAGGTCGCCCCGCACCACGTCGAATCGGTGCGCAACCACTTCATGGACCTGCTCTCACCGGAGGCCCTGGCGGAGCTGCACGCGGCGCTGACGCCGATCGCGGAGCACCTGCGGGGGCGGCGCGGAAAGCCGTGACGTACGCCGCCTGACCGGTGCCGTCGGGGCGTCGGTCAGGCGGTGTCACACCGCGCGGGGCAGCCACAGCCGGAACGCCGCGCCGCCCTCCGGGGCCCGGTGGACCGTGAGCGTTCCACCGTGGCGCGTGACCACGTCCCGCGCGATGGCGAGGCCGAGACCGGCGCCGCCGTCGTCGCGGCTGCGGGCGTCGTCCAGCCGGACGAACCGTTCGAAGATCCGCTCCCGCTCGTCCTCCGGGACGCCCGCCCCGTCGTCGCGCACCTCCACGCGCACCCCGCTCCCGTCGGCCGTCACCGACACCGCGACGAGCCCCTCGGTGTGGCGCTGGGCGTTGTCCAGCAGGTTGCCGACGACCCGGACCAGCTGCCCGCGCGACCCGTTCACCTCGTACGCCGCACCCCTTGCCACCTCCACCGTCACCGGGATCCGGTCCCCGGTCCGCTGGGACACCTCCTCGCGCACCAGCGCCCCCACCTCAAGCCGGGCGGCCCCCGGCTTCTCCCCCGCGTCCAGCCGGGCCAGCAGCAGCAGGTCCGCCGCCAGCACCTGGAGGCGTACGGTGTCGGCGACCGCGCCCGGGAGGTCCAGCAGCCCCGGGTGGGCCTCGGCCACCTCCAGCTGGGTGCGGAGCGAGGCGATCGGGGAGCGCAGCTCGTGCGAGGCGTCCGCGACGAACCGCCGCTGCCGCTCCACGGACGCCTCCAGGACGGTGAGCGTCTCGTTGGTCGTACGGGCCAGGCGGGCGATCTCGTCGCGCGAATCGGGCTCCGGGACGCGGCGGGCCAGGTCCTCGGAGGCGGTGATCGCGGCCATCTCGCGGCGGATCCCCTCCACGGGCCGCAGCGCGCGCCGGGTCACCAGCCAGGTCACCCCGGCGACGACGGCCAGCAGGAGCGGCAGCCCGGTCAGCATGGCCCCGCGCACGGTGTCGACGGCCTCCTGCTCGGCGGCGAGCGGGGCGCCCGCGTGGACGCTCAGGGTGAGTCCGGCGGGGGTGGTCGCCTCGACGGCGGCGAACCGGTAGTCGGCCTGCTCGCTGCCCACGGTGGCGGTGCCGTCGGAGAAGTCCGGGTCGTCGGAGGAGACCTCGCCGCGTGCGGGCCGCGCGCTGTCGCCGCCGTCGTCGTCATCGTCATCGTCGTCGTCCCCGGGCGAGGGGGTGGCGCCGACCGAGGCGGACGGTACGGGGCTGACGCCCGTCGAGGCGGTCCCGGAGACGGCGCGCAGCCCCTTGGACACGAACACCACCCGCCCCTGCTCGTCGGTCACCTGGACCGGGTGGTCCTCCTCGTCGTCCAGATCCAGCTCCGCGTACGGAGTGTCCAGGGCGAGCTGCCCGGCCACCTCGCGTGCGGCGACCTCCGCCTGGAGATCCGCCTGGTCGATCAGGTTGGTCCGCAGGACGGAGAGCACGGCGAGCCCGGCCGCGACCAGGGCGACGGCGACGACCAGGGTGGCCCCGATGGCGGCCCTGGCCCGTACCGACCTCATCCCGCCTCCAGCCGGTAGCCGGCGCCGCGCACCGTACGGATGGAGGCGGCGCCCAACTTGCGGCGCAGGGTGGAGATGTAGACCTCCACGATGTTCGGGTCGCCGTCGTAGGCGAAGTCCCAGACGTGCTCCAGGATCTCCGCCTTGCTGACCACCTGCCCGGCGCGCAGGGCGAGTTGCTCCAGCACCGCGAACTCCTTCGCGGTGAGGGCGTATTCGTCCTCGCCCCGGTGGACGCGGCGGGCGGCGGTGTCGATGCGGAGGGTATTGACGGTCAGCACGGGGGCGGCGGTGCCGGCCCCGCGCCGGCGCAGGAGAGCCCGCACCCGGGCGACGAGGACGACGTAGCTGAAGGGCTTGGTCAGGTAGTCGTCCGCGCCGGTGTCGAGCCCCTCGGCCTCGTCGTACTCGCCGTCCTTGGCGGTCAGCATGAGGATCGGCACCTCGTGCCCGGCGGCGCGCAGGGCACCGCAGACCCGGTAGCCGTTCATGCCGGGCAGCATGATGTCGAGGATCAGCAGGTCGTAGCCGCCCTCGCTCGCACGGTGGAGCCCCTCCAGCCCGTCGTGCACGACATCCACGGCGAAGCCCTCGGCGGTGAGTCCCCGGGCGAGGGACACCGCGAGACGCTTCTCGTCCTCCACGATCAACAGGCGCATACGCACAGCCTCGCAAACCCCACCTGAAGACGCCTTCAGGTGGCTTCAGGCTGCGTTCAGCATCAGGTCGGCAGTGTGGAACCCGTCGAACAGCACAGCAGCTCTCAGCTCTCTCCCGGGGAGGAACCTCTTGACATCTTCCCCCTCCTGAAGGAGGGGAATTCCTACGGCTCGCGCCGTGGGGTCTTCTGCTTCGTCGCCGACTGCCCGCCGGGCATCGGTGCGGGAACGTCGTCGCACAGCATCGAGACGAGCCATCGCCCGGCCGGGTCCTGCGACACGGTCACGATGGACGGCGTCGCACCTTCGGGCAGCGCCCTGGACCACACGATGTCATCCACGCCTCGGACCGTGCTGCGAGCGCCAGGTTGTAGACCTTCCGGACGCACCCGAACGCACCCGAACGTGCGCGACAGCTCGGCTGCCTGCGCATCGGTCGGACAGAAGCGGTACCTGAACGCCCGATGCCCTGCTCCGCAGGAGCCGTGCATCCCTCCCCGAGCCAAAGCGCGGGGTATCCACACAGGAGGAAAAGATGAAGCGCAACGTCACCATCGCAGCCGTCACCGCCGCCGTTCTCATCGGCGGCACCGCCGTCGCCTTCGCGGGCGGCGGCGACGGCGACCGTACTCCGGCCAGGAGCACGAGCGCCGAACGCGCCGACACCCGGTCCTACGCCGACGCGGAGACCGCCCGGACGGACGACGGCACGAAGAGCACCCGGATCACCCTCGACCAGGCCGTCGCCGCCGCCTTGAAGAACGTCCCGGGCACGGTCACCGAGGCCGAACTGGACGATGACGACGACAACGACGGCCGCACGGTCTGGGAGCTGGACGTTTACGGCTCCGACAAGACCTGGCACGACGTGACGGTGGACGCCACCAACGGCAAGGTCCTGAAGACCCGCGACGACAACGGCGACGACGACCGCGACCGCGACGCGCCCCGCTCGTCCGCGGTCACCCTGAAGCAGGCGGCGGACGCGGCCCTGAAGACCGCGCCGGGCAGCATCACGTCGATCGACCTGGACGACGATGACGATGACGACGACAAGGGCAGCCGGGGCAACGTCATGCGCTGGGACGTCGACGTCGCCGGCAAGGACGGCAGGCAGCACGAGCTGCGGGTCGACGCGAAGACCGGCAAGGTCACGGTGGACCGGGACGGCGACGACCGGGACGACAGCGCGGACGACCGCGACGACCGGAACGACGACCGCGACGGCGACGACGGCTGACAGCCCAGCGCTCGAACCTCCGCACCACCACGGCCCCGTATCGCAGCTGCGATTCGGGGCCGCTCGGCATCACCGCATGCTCAGGAGCTCCCCGTCAGCCCCGCCACCAGCTCGTCGGCCGCCGCGTACGGGTCCAGGTCCCCCGCCACGATGCGTTCGGCCAGGGCGTGCAGGCGGCGGTCGCCGCGCAGGTCCGCGATCTTCTCGCGGAGCGCGGTGACCGCGATCGTCTCGACCTCGTGGGACGCGCGGGCCGCTCGGCGCTCGGCCAGGACGCCGTGCTCCTCCATCCAGGCGCGGTGCTTCTCCAGGGCCTCCACGACCTCGTCGATGCCCTCGCCCCGGGCCGCGACCGTCTTCACGATCGGCGGGCGCCAGTCGCCGGGGCCGCGGGACTCCCCCAGGCCCAGCATGTGGTTCAGCTCGCGGGCCGTGGCGTCGGCGCCGTCGCGGTCGGCCTTGTTGACCACGTAGACGTCGCCGATCTCCAGGATTCCGGCCTTGGCGGCCTGGATGCCGTCGCCCATGCCGGGGGCGAGCAGCACCACGGAGGTGTCGGCCTGGGAGGCGATCTCCACCTCGGACTGGCCGACGCCGACCGTCTCGACGAGGACCACGTCGCAGCCCGCCGCGTCCAGTACCCGGATCGCCTGCGGCGCCGACCAGGCGAGGCCGCCCAGGTGGCCCCGGGTGGCCATGGAACGGATGTAGACGCCCGGGTCGGAGGCGTGGTCCGACATCCGGACCCGGTCGCCCAGCAGCGCGCCGCCCGAGAACGGCGAGGACGGGTCGACGGCCAGGACGCCGACCCGCTTGCCCGCCCGGCGGTAGGCGGAGACGAGGGCGGAGGTGGAGGTGGACTTGCCGACGCCCGGCGAGCCGGTCAGCCCGACGACGTAGGCGTGGCCGGCCAGCGGTGCCAGCGCGGCCATCACCTCGCGCAGCTGCGGGGACGCCCCCTCCACCAGCGAGATCAGCCGGGCCACCGCACGCGGCCTGCCTGCTCGCGCCTGCTCGACCAGCGTGGGGACGTCCACGTCCACGTTCACCGCTCCGTTCGCCTTGCCCTAGCCCTGGAATCCGTATCCGTACGGTGTTACTTGCCCGGGACGCGGATGATCAACGCGTCGCCCTGACCGCCGCCACCGCACAGCGCCGCGGCGCCCGTGCCGCCGCCGCGCCGCTTCAGCTCCAGGGCCAGGTGCAGCACGACCCGGGCGCCGGACATGCCGATCGGGTGGCCGAGCGCGATGGCGCCGCCGTTGACGTTGACCTTGTCCGGGGTGATGCCGAGGTCCTTCACGGACTGGACGACGACGGCGGCGAACGCCTCGTTGATCTCGATCAGGTCGAGGTCCTCGACGGCCAGGCCGTCCTTCTTCAGGGCGTGCCGGATGGCGCCCGAGGGCTGCGACTGGAGGGAGTTGTCGGGGCCCGCGACGTTTCCGTGGGCCCCGATCTCGGCGATCCAGTCCAGGCCCAGCTCCTGCGCCTTGGCCTTGCTCATGACGACGACCGCGGCGGCCCCGTCGGAGATCTGCGAGGAGGTGCCCGCGGTGATCGTGCCGTCCTTGGTGAAGGCGGGGCGCAGCTTGCCGAGGGTCTCGACGGTCGTCTCGGGGCGGATGCCCTCGTCCTTCGCGAAGACGACGGGCTCGCCCTTGCGCTGCGGGATCTCGACCGGGGTGATCTCGGCCTCGAAGATCCCGTTCTTCTGGGCGGCGGCGGCCCGCTGGTGGGAGAGGGCGCCGATCTCGTCCTGGGCGGTGCGGTCGAGGCCGAGGCGGCTGTTGTGCTTCTCGGTGGACTCGCCCATGGGGATGTTCTCGTACGCGTCGGTGAGACCGTCGTACGCCATCGAGTCGAGCATCTCGATCGCGCCGTACTTGTAGCCCTCGCGGGACTTGGGGAGCAGGTGCGGGGCGTTGGTCATGGACTCCTGGCCGCCCGCGACCACGACGTCGAACTCGCCGGCACGGATGAGCTGGTCGGCCAGGGCGATGGCGTCGAGCCCGGAGAGGCACACCTTGTTGATGGTGAGCGCGGGGACGTTCATCGGGATGCCGGCCTTGACGGCGGCCTGGCGGGCGGGGATCTGGCCCGCGCCGGCCTGGAGCACCTGGCCCATGATCACGTACTGGACCTGGTCGCCGCCGATGCCGGCCCGGTCCAGGGCCGCCTTGATCGCGAAGCCGCCGAGGTCGGCCGCGGAGAAGCTCTTCAGGGAGCCGAGGAGACGGCCCATGGGCGTCCGGGCGCCCGCGACGATCACTGAGGTGGTGGTACCGGTCGTTGCTGACATGGGCTCGGCCCCTTGGGATCGGATGTGAACGAGGGTTTACTCGAATGTACTGAGCGGTACCGCGCCCGTCATCCGGCAGCCGGTGTGACGGCGCGCACGTTGCGTAACCGTGGCGGGAGCGGTGGCGCGAAGCCATGCTGAATCCATGCTGACGCGTATCGACCACATCGGGATCGCCTGTTTCGACCTGGACAAGACGGTGGAGTTCTACCGTGCCACGTACGGATTCGAGGTGTTCCACAGCGAGATCAACGAGGAGCAGGGCGTCCGGGAGGCCATGCTCAAGATCAACGAGACCTCGGACGGCGGGGCTTCGTACCTCCAGCTGCTGGAGCCGACCCGGGAGGACTCGGCCGTCGGCAAGTGGCTGGCGAAGAACGGGGAGGGCGTCCACCACATCGCCTTCGGTACGGCGGACGTGGACGGGGACGCCGCGGACATCCGTGAGAAGGGCGTCCGCGTGCTGTACGACGAGCCCAGGACGGGTTCGATGGGGTCCCGGATCACGTTCCTGCACCCCAAGGACTGCCACGGCGTCCTCACCGAACTGGTCACGAGCAACCCGGAGCACTGACCCGGCGCATACCCGGCCCGGTAGAGTGGGCGGTTCCGGGCCGGGGCCGGGTCGGGGCCGTACCGCGTCCTCGTCGTTTGTCTGTCACCATTCCCCGAGGACGGCTCGTCGGCGAGCGGTCCTCGTGTGCAGAGTCGCGACCAGGGCTGGGGCCTTCCCTGCTCAGTGGGGCATCCCCTGCTCGAACGAAATTGAGAGCTTGGGGAAAGAGTTGAGAGCTCGGGGAAGGATGGGACCGCGCAGTGCGGGGCTACGAAAGCCAGGAGAGCCACCGAGCTGAAGACGACCATCTCTCGCGGTTCGAAGCCAAGATGGACCGGCTGAAGACCGACCGGGAGAAGGCCGTCCAGCACGCCGAGGACCTCGGCTACCAGGTCGAGGTCTTGCGCGCCAAGCTGCACGAGGCGCGGCGCAGTCTGGCGACCCGTCCCGCCTACGACAGCGCGGACATGGGCTACCAGGCCGAGCAGATGCTGCGGAACGCGCAGATCCAGGCCGAGCAGCTGCGCAGCGACGCCGAGCGCGAGCTGCGCGAGGCCCGGGCCCAGACACAGCGCATCCTCCAGGAGCACGCCGAGCACCAGGCGCGCCTCCAGGCGGAGTTGCACAACGAGGCCGTCCAGCGCAGGCAGCAGCTCGACCAGGAGCTGGCCGAGCGCCGGCAGACCGTCGAGTCGCACGTCAACGAGAACGTCGCCTGGGCCGAACAGCTGCGGGCCCGCACCGAGTCGCAGGCCCGCCGCCTGCTCGACGAGTCCCGCGCCGAGGCCGAGCAGGCGCTGGCCGCCGCACGGGCCGAGGCCGCCCGGGTGGCCGAGGAGACCCGGCAGCGCGTCGGCTCGGAGGCCGAGAGCGCCAGGGCCGAAGCCGAAGCGATCCTGCTGCGCGCCCGCAAGGACGCCGAGCGGATGCTGGGCGCCGCCTCCGCGCAGGCCCAGGAGGCCACCAGCCACGCGGAGCAGCTGCGCTCCAGCACCACCGCGGAGACCTCGCAGGCCCGCCAGCAGACGGCCGAGCTGAACCGGGCCGCCGAGCAGCGGATCCAGGAGGCCGAGACCCGGCTGCGCGAATCCCGGCTGGAGGCGGAGAGGGTCCTCGCCGAGGCGAAGGACGCGGCCGCCAAGAAGCTGGCCGCATCCGAGTCGCAGAACGAGCAGCGCACCCGTACGGCGAAGTCGGAGATCGCCCGGCTGGTCGGCGAGGCCACCAAGAGCGCCGAGACGCTCAAGGAGGAGGCCGAGCAGGCCCTCGTCGACGCCCGGGCCGAGGCCGACCGGCTGGTCGCCGAGGCGGCCGAGAAGGCCCGTACGGCGGCCGCCGAGGACGCCGCGGCCCAGCTCGCCAAGGCCGCCCGCAGCGCCGAGGAGGTCCTCACCAAGGCCGCCGAGGACGCGCGGTCGACGACGAAGGCAGCGAGCGAGGAGGCCGAGCGGATCCGCCGCGAGGCGGAGGCCGAGGCCGACCGGCTGCGCGGCGAGGCCGCCGAGCAGGCCGACGAGCTCAAGGGCGCGGCCAAGGACGACACGAAGGAGTACCGGGCCAAGACGGTCGAGCTCCAGGAGGAGGCCCGCCGGCTGCGCGGCGAGGCCGAGCAGCTGCGCTCCGAGGCGGTCGCCGAGGGCGAGCGCATCCGGGGCGAGGCCCGCCGCGAGGCGGTCCAGCAGCTGGAGGAGGGCGCCCGTACGGCAGAGGAGCTGCTGACCAAGGCGCGTTCCGACGCGGACGAGCTGCGCACCAAGGCGAGCGGCGAGAGCGAGCGCATCCGCGCCGAGGCCGCCGAGCGCGCGGCCACTCTGCGCAAGCAGGCCGAGGAGACGCTGGAGCGCACCCGTGCCGAGGCCGACAAGCTGCGGGCCGAGGCCGAGGAGCAGGCACAGGCCACCACCGCCGAGGCCGAGCGGGCCGCCGCCGAGCTGCGCGAGGAGACCGAGCGCGCGGTCGCCGCCCGGCAGGCCGAGGTCGCCGGCGAGCTGAACCGGCTGCACACGGAGGCCGAGAGTCGGCTCGCCGCCGCCGAGGAGGCGCTGGGCGAGGCCCGTACGGAGGCGGAGCGGATCCGCCGCGAGACGAACGAGGAGGCGGAGCGGCAGCGCGCCGAGGCCGCCGAGCGGCTGCGCGCCCTCACCGAGCAGGCCGAGGCGGAGGCGGAGCGGCTGCGCGGCGAGGCCGCGGCGGACGCCTCGCAGTCCCGTGCCGAGGGCGAGAACATCGCCGTAAGGCTGCGGAGCGAGGCAGCCGCCGAGGCCGAGCGGCTCAAGACGGAGGCGCAGGAGACCGCCGACCGGGTGCGCGCGGAGGCGGCCGCGGCCGCCGAGCGGGTCGGCGCCGAGGCGGCCGAGGCGCTGGACGCCGCCCAGGAGGAGGCCACGCGCCGTCGCCGGGAGGCCGAAAAGATCCTCGGCGCGGCCCGTAGCGAGGCCGGCCAGGAGCGCGAGCGGGCCCGCGAGCAGAGCGAGGAGCTGCTGGCCTCCGCCCGTAAGCGGGTGGAGGAGGCGCAGGCCGAGGCGCAGCGGCTGGTCGAGGAGGCGGACGCCAGGGCGACCGAGCTGGTCTCGGCGGCCGAGCAGACCGCCCAGCAGGTGCGGGACTCCGTCGCCGGGCTCCAGGAGCAGGCCGAGGAGGAGATCGCCCGGCTGCGCTCGACCGCGGAGCATGTCGCGGAGCGCACCCGTACCGAGGCGCAGGAGGAGGCGGACCGAGTCCGCGCCGACGCGCACGCCGAGCGGGAGCGGGCCTCCGAGGACGCCGTACGCCTGCGCCAGGAGGCCAACGAGGAGGCGTCCCGCCTCCGGCGGGAGGCCCACGACGAGACCGAGGGCGCCAAGGCGCTGGCCGAGCGTACGGTCTCCGACGCGATCGCCGAGTCCGAGCGGCTGCGCGCGGACACCTCGGAGTACAGCCAGCGGGTGCGTACGGAGGCGTCCGACGCCCTCGCGTCGGCCGAGCAGGACGCGTCGAAGGCCCGGGCCGAGGCCCGGCAGGACGCCAACCGGATCCGTTCGGAGGCTGCGGCCCAGTCGGACCGGCTCATCGGTGAGTCGACGACCGAGAGCGAGCGCATCCGCAACGAGGCCGCCCAGGCGTCCGAGCAGCTCGTCGTCGAGGCGACCACGGAGGCCAACCGGCGCCGCAAGGAGGCCACCGAGCAGGCCGACCGGCTGCTGGCCGAGGCGGGCGAGGAGGCCGAGCGGCTGCGTACCGAGGCGGCCGAGCGGCTCGGCTCCGCGCAGGAGCACGCCGCCCGCACCCGCGAGGAGGCCGAACGGCTGCGCGCGGACGCGGAGTCGGCGGCGGAGGAGCTGCGCTCGGAGGCTCGCAGCGAGGCGGACCGGGTGCTGGACGAGGCGCGCGAGGCCGCGGCCAAGCGCCGGGCGGACGCGGCGGAGCAGGCGGACCAGCTCATCAACAAGGCCCGCGAGGAGGCGCTGCGTACGGCCACCGAGGCCGAGACGCAGGCCGACACGATGGTCGGCGCGGCCCGCAAGGAGGCCCAGCGGATCACCTCCGAGGCCACGGTCGAGGGCAACACCCTCGTGGAGCGCTCCCGTACCGACGCCGACGAGCTGCTGGTCGGCGCCCGGCGCGACGCGACCCAGATCCGGGAGCGGGCCGAGGAGCTGCGGGCCCGGCTGGAGAGCGAGATCGAGGAGCTCCACGAGCGGGCCCGCCGGGAGACGTCCGAGCAGATGAAGACCGCCGGTGAGCGCGTCGACAACCTGATGAAGGCGGCGACCGAGCAGCGCGACGAGGCCGAGGCGAAGGCCAAGGAGCTGCTGGCGGAGGCCAATTCGGAGGCGAGCAAGGTCCGGATCGCCGCGGTGAAGCGGGCCGAGTCGCTGCTGAAGGAGGCCGAGACCAAGAAGGCCGGGCTGATCCGCGAGGCGGAGAAGCTGCGGGCCGACGCGGCGGCCGAGGCGGAGAAGACGGTCGCCGAGGGCAAGCGGGAGCTGGATGTCCTGGTGCGCAGGCGCAAGGACATCAATACGGAGATCTCCCGTGTCCAGGACGTGCTGGAGGCGTTGGAGTCTTTCGAGACTCCGGGCGGTGGCGCGAAACCGGTGCCCGGTCCGTCGGGAGGCGGCAAGGCTCCCGCTGCGGCGGGCACGCGCTCGGGGGGCAAGTCCTCGGAGAGGTAGCGGTCGTACGGGGGCGGCGCGGCGGAAAACGTACGGGGGATCGCGGAAGGTGTACGGGGGAGCAGCAGACGTACGGGAGAGAACAGAGCAGGATGTCCGGGACAGCAGGCGTACGGGGGCGCGTGCTTCGTCATGGACATTCAACCCTTCGAGTGGCAAGCACTCCGGGGGTCAGCCACTCAAAAGGGGTGTCATTCTCCAGATCAAACCGGCATCTGCACGCTGACACGCCGCTATGGCCCCTAGGATTCCCCTATCACCTCACCGGTCTCATTCGACAGGAACCCCATGAGTGACCCTTCCTCCCCCTTCGGCTTCGAGCTCGTGCGACGTGGTTACGACCGCGGTCAGGTGGACGACCGCATTTCCAAGCTCGTCGCCGACCGTGACAGTGCCCTGGCGCGCATCACGTCCCTGGAAAAGCGCATCGAGGAGCTGCACCTCGAAACGCAGAACGCCCAGGCCCAGGTGAACGACGCCGAGCCGTCGTACGCCGGGCTCGGTGCACGTGTCGAGAAGATCCTCCGCCTCGCCGAGGAGGAGGCCAAGGACCTGCGTGAGGAGGCCCGCCGCGCCGCCGAGCAGCACCGCGAGCTGGCCGAGTCGGCCGCCCAGCAGGTGCGCAACGACGCGGAGTCCTTCGCGGCCGAGCGCAAGTCGAAGGCCGAGGACGAGGGCGTCCGCATCGTCGAGAAGGCCCAGGGCGAGGCGAACACGCTCCGCACCGACGCCCAGAAGGACGCGCAGCAGAAGCGCGAGGAGGCGGACGCCCTCTTCGAGGAGACCCGTGCCAAGGCCGCGCAGGCCGCCGCCGACTTCGAGACGAACCTCGCCAAGCGGCGCGAGCAGTCGGAGCGCGACCTCGCGTCCCGTCAGGCCAAGGCCGAGAAGCGTCTCGCCGAGATCGAGCACCGCGCCGAGCAGCTCCGCCTGGAGGCCGAGAAGCTCCGCACGGACGCCGAGCGCCGGGCCCGTCAGACGGTGGAGACCGCGCAGCGCCAGGCCGAGGACATCGTGGCCGACGCCAACGCCAAGGCCGACCGCATCCGCAGCGAGTCGGAGCGCGAGCTGGCGGCGCTCACCAACCGCCGCGACTCGATCAACGCGCAGCTGACCAACGTCCGCGAGATGCTGGCCACGCTGACCGGCGCCGCGGTGGCCGCCGCCGGCTCCCCGGTGGACGACGAGCCCGCCCAGCGCGGCGTTCCGGCCCAGCAGACCCGCTGACCTACCCCGGAACGGCTCCTTCCGCACGCCCGGTTCCGCCTTTGTGGTGGCGCCGGGCGCGCGGCCGTTCTAGCGTGTGCGCATGATCGAGCTCGAAGGACTGACCAAACGATTCGGCAGCAAGGTTGCCGTCGACCATCTGACGTGCCAGGTCAGACCGGGCATGGTGACCGGTTTTCTGGGCCCCAACGGGGCGGGCAAATCCACCACCATGCGCATGATGCTCGATCTGGACAACCCGACCAGCGGTACGGTGCGCATCGACGGCAAGCACTACCACGAACTGCAGGAACCGCTGAAGTACATCGGGGCGTTGCTCGACGCCAAGTCGATGCACGGCGGCCGCAGCGCGTACAACAACCTGCTCTGTCTGGCGCAGAGCAACCGCATCCCGAGCAGCCGGGTCGACGAGGTGCTCGACACCGTCGGTCTGAGCGCGGTGGCGAAGAAGAAGTCCAAGGGCTTCTCCCTCGGCATGGGCCAGCGCCTCGGGATCGCCTCCGCGCTGCTGGGCGACCCCGAGATCCTGATGTTCGACGAACCGGTCAACGGCCTGGACCCCGAGGGGATCCACTGGATCCGCAACCTGATGAAGGCGCTCGCCGCCGAGGGCCGGACCATCTTCGTCTCGTCCCACCTGATGAGTGAAATGGCGCTGACCGCCGACCATTTGATCGTGATCGGCCAGGGCAAGCTGCTCGCCGACACCTCGATGGCGGACTTCATCCACGAGAACTCCCGCAGTTACGTACGGCTGCGCTCGCCGCAGCAGGAGCGGCTGCGGGACGTGCTGCACCAGGAGGGCTTCACCGCAGTCGAGGCGGACGGCGGCACCCTGGAGATCGACGGCGCCACGACCGAGGAGCTCGGTGAGCTGGCGGCCCGCCACCAGGTCGTGCTGCACGAGCTGAGCTCGCAGCGGGCCTCCCTGGAGGAGGCGTTCATGCAGATGACCGCCGGCTCCGTGGAGTACCACGCCCACTCCGGACCGGGCGGCGCCGAACCTCCGCCGACGGTGGGGGCGGGCTGGCAGCAGCCGGGCGGCACCACCGCACCCGGCTCCATCGACGGCACCGAGAACAAGGGGGCGTGACGACGATGGCTTCGGTACCCGCGGTCCTCAACTCCGAGTGGACCAAGATCCGCACGGTCTCCTCCACCACCTGGACGCTCATCTGCGCGTTCGCCGTCACGGTCGCCATGAGCGCGGCCCTGTGCGCCCTGCTGAACGCGACGTTCGACGACCTCTCCGAGGCCGAGCAGGTCACCTTCGACCCGACCCTCGTCAGCTTCTCCGGTACGGTCCTGGGCCAGCTCGCCATGGTCGTGTTCGGGGTGCTCGTGGTCGGTACGGAGTACAGCTCCGGCATGATCCGCACCTCGCTGGCGGCCGTGCCGCAGCGCGGGACGCTCCTCTTCAGCAAGATCACCGTGGCCGGGGTGCTGGCCCTCGTGGTCGGCCTGCTGACGAGCTTCGTCTCGTTCTTCCTCGGCCAGGCCCTGCTGGGCGACCGGGGCACCGACCTCGGCGCGGACAACGTGCTCCGCGCGGTCGTCGGCGCCGGTCTCTACATGGGGCTGATCGCGATCTTCTCCATGGGCGTCACCGCGATGCTGCGCAGCTCCATGCTGTCGCTGGGCATCCTGGTGCCGTTCTTCTTCCTGATCTCGCAGATCCTGATCGCGGTGCCGTACGCCAAGGACGTCGCCCGGTACTTCCCCGACCAGGCCGGGTCGAAGATCATGCAGGTCGTTCCGGAGGCGATGGGCAGCGATCCGTCGCCGTACGGGCCGTGGGCCGGTCTGGGGATCATGGTCGCCTGGGTGGTGGCGGCGGTGCTCGGCGGCTACCTGGTCCTGAAGAAGCGGGACGCGTAGCGGCGCCGGGAAGCGGCCCCCGGTCCGCGTGACGGCCCGCTCGCAGGCTGTGCGGAACTTGGCCGGAACCGTCAAGGCCTGGTTATCCTCCTAACTCTTACGGGGGTGTGCGGCCAGGTGGCCCGAGCCCCGAACGACAGAGTGAGTCGATGGGGCTGGAGAATGATCGAGGCAGTCGGCCTGACCAAGCGCTACGGCGCGAAGACGGCCGTGGACGACCTTTCCTTCCAGGTGCGGCCGGGGGCCGTCACCGGCTTCCTCGGTCCGAACGGGTCGGGCAAGTCCACGACCATGCGGATGATCCTCGGTCTGGACCGGCCGACGGCGGGATACGTCACGATCGGCGGGCACCCCTACCGGAGCCTGCCGAACGCACCGCGCCAGGTGGGCGCGCTGCTGGACGCCAAGGCGGTGCACGGCGGGCGGACCGCCCGCACCCACCTGCTGTCGCTGGCGCAGCTGGCCGGGATCCCGGCCCGGCGGGTGGACGAGGTGCTGGGCGTCGTCGGGCTCCAGGACGTGGCCAAGCGCCGCTCCAGCGGCTTCTCGCTCGGCATGGGGCAGCGGCTCGGGATCGCCGCGGCCCTGCTCGGCGACCCGCAGGTGCTGCTCTTCGACGAGCCGGTCAACGGTCTCGACCCCGAAGGCATCCACTGGGTCCGCAATCTGATGAAGACGCTGGCGGCCGAGGGCCGCACGGTCTTCGTCTCGTCCCACCTCATGAGCGAGATGGCCCTCACCGCCGACCATCTGATCGTGATCGGGCGCGGCCGGCTGCTCTCCGACATGAGCGTCACCGACTTCATCTCGGCGAACTCCGCCGACTTCGCCCGGGTCCGGGTCCCCGAGAACGCCCCCCAGGAGCGGGAGAAGCTGACGTCCTCGCTCATCGAGGCGGGCGGCAGCGTGATGTCCGAGCCGGACGGCGCCCTGCGCGTCACCGGCCTCCCGCTCCCGAGGATCAGCGACCTGGCCCACGGGGCCGACGTACGGCTCTGGGAACTGTCGCCGCACCGGGCCTCGCTGGAGGAGGCGTACATGCGGATGACGCAGGGCGTCGTGGACTACCGCTCGACGGACGACGCCAAGGCCGGGCTCCTGGAGCCCCCGCAGGGGCCGTACGGGTCCTACGGGGACGTTCAGGGCGGTTACGGGGCCGGGCCGGGCTACGGGCAGCCCCAGTCGGCGGAGGTGCCCCAGCAGAGCTGGTACGCCCCGCCCCCGCCCGGACAGAACCCGTACGCCACCCCCGGCCCGGCCGCCGCGCCGAGCCCGGCCGCCCCCGAACCCTCCCCCGCCGACGCGGCCGGGACGAAGACCAGCGAGGACCCCCGATGACGACGCCGGCCGCCCCGCAGGCCCACGAGCAGCCGCAGCCGCCGCACGGCCTGCTGGGGTCCTACGAGTCGCCCATCCCGATCCGCCGCGCCACGCTCGGCGACGCGATCGCCTCGGAGTGGACGAAGATCCGCTCCGTCCGCTCCACGCTGTGGACCCTGGGCGTGATGATCGTGCTGATGGTCGCGATCGGGTTGGTGTCCGCGCTGCTGATCGCCGCCGCCGACACCGACATGGACGGCGAGCCGGTCGTGGCCCTCGGCTTCTTCGGGGTGCTCCTGGGCTCGATCTGTGTGATCACCCTCGGCGTGCTGACCATCGGCTCCGAGTACAGCACCGGCATGATCCGTACGACGCTGACGGCCTGTCCGAGCCGGGCCCGGGTGCTCACGGCGAAGGCGATCGTCTTCTTCCTGCTCGCGTTCACCATCACCACGGTGACCGCCACGGTCGTCGCGGTGTTGCAGACGGCGATCCTGGGCGCCAGGGTCGACTCCGGCTCCGTGTGGCTGCGCGCCACCGTCGGGGTCGGGCTCTACATCGCGGCCCTCGGCCTGGTGTCGCTGGCGGTCGGCGCGATCATCCGGCATTCGGCGGGCGCCATCACGGTGATGATCGCCGTGGTGCTGCTGCCGCTGGTCCTCGCGCTGTTCATGTTCACCGACAGCCTGCGCGGACTGCAGCGCTTCCTCTTCGAGTACTCGATCCCCAACCAGCTCGGCGCGCTCTACGGCTCGACGGTCACCGAGACCGGCCCGTCCGGCTGGGAGCCGCTGCTGCTGATGCTGGGCGTCGCGGCCGTGGCCCTGGGCGGCGCCTACCTGGCGCTGGACCGGCGCGACGTCTGAGGTGGCGCGGGCCACTCAGTAGCGCGGCGCGTTCCTGGACCGCTGCACCCGCGTGGTGCGGCGGTCCTTCGCGTTCCAGCAGGCCTTGTGCCAGTGCCTGCGGTCCTCGATGCCGCCGAACTCGGGCCAGGCGACGAGATGCGGGACGCCGGAGGGGATCTCCTGGTCGCAGCCGGGGCATCGGTACCGCCTGCCCTGGGCGCTCGCGCCGTTCACCGGGCGCACCGACCACTCCTCGCCCTGCCAGCTCTCGGTGGCCCCTCCCCCGCCGTACCGTCCCAGCGCCGTACCGGGGGGTTCGTCGGGACTCTCGCCGCCACGGGGGCGGTTGCGGCGCGGGGACACAGGACACCTCACGGGGGCGGGTCGGGCACGGTTCACTCCAAGCCTAGAGGCCGGCACCGGGGGCAGGTGCCGGGTGGGCGGGCGGCACGATCGGGCACGGGAGTGAGTTAGCGGAAAATCGCAACAACTTCACCCCGGACCGTGCCTTTGGCACGTGTCAGACGTTGTTGCCAGTGGGGGAGACACGCGTCGGCCGCAAGGAGGCAACACGCGATGCGCATCGGAACGTTCGTTCTGGCAGCTCGGTTCCCGGGCCAGGGGCCGGGCGAGGCCCTGCACCGGGCCGTCCGGTCCGCCGAGGCGGCGGAGGAGTCCGGGCTCGACTCGGTCTGGCTGGCCGAGCACCACTTCGTGCCGTACGGGGTCTGCCCGTCCGCCACCACGCTGGCCGCGCTGCTGCTCGGCCGGACCCGGCGGATCCGGGTCGGCACCGCCGTCAGCGTGCTGCCCAACCACCACCCGGTCGCCCTCGGCGAGCAGGCCGCGCTGCTGCATCTGACCAGCGGAGGACGGTTCTCGCTCGGGGTGGGCCGGGGTGGTCCCTGGGTGGACCTGGAGGTCTTCGGCGGCGGTCTCGACGCGTACGAGAACGGCTTCCCCGAGGCGCTGGACCTGCTGCTCGACTGGCTGCGGGAGCCCCGGGTCGCGGGGCGCGGGGCGCGGTTCGGCTTCCGCGAGGTGGCGGTGGTGCCGCGCGCGGACGAGCTGCTGACGGACGGCTCGGCCGAGGGGCCCGAGGTGATCGTGGCGTGCACCTCGCCGAAGACCGTGCGGCTGGCCGCGAGCCGGGCACTGCCGATGCTGCTGGGCATGCACTGCGGGGACGAGGAGAAGGCGGAGATGGTCGCCCTGTGGCGTACGGCGGCCCGGGAGGCCGGCCATCCGCCGGAGGTGGTCGAGGGAGCCGCACATGTGTCCGCGGGGGTGGCCCAGATCGCGGACGGGCCCGAGGACGCCACGGAGACGCTGGTGAAGACGATGCCCGGGTGGCTGCGCCAGGGGCTGGGCGCCCATGTCACGGTGGACGACCGGCACCGCGTGATGCGGGACCCCGTCGCGTACACGGAACTGCTGTGCGGGCTGCACCCGGTGGGCCCGCCGAAGCTGGCCGCCGACCGGCTCGCGGCCACGGCCGAGCGGACCGGCATCACCCGCTTCGCCCTCCTGGTGGAGGGGTCGGGCGACCTCGGGGCGACCGAGGAGAACGTGCGGCGCCTCGGCGCGGACGTGCTGCCGCTGCTCACCTGACCGGCGCCTGTGCATGCGGAACGACCTCGCGGTGGAACGTGACGCGTCATGCGGCGGAACGTGGTGCGGTGGTACGGGAGCTGCCGCCCCGGAGCCAGTTGCACCTCCCGCGGCCCGAAGCGGCAGCAGGAGCGTTCAGCAGTCCCGTAGTTCGGGCGACTGGTTGAGCAACTGGCCCCTCACCGAAGTGAACTTGGCCAGCCGGTCGTCGACCGAGGCGTCCAGCGGGAACACCGCGACGCGGTGGCAGTTCTGGAAGGCGATACGCACTCCGAAGTGCCGCTGGAGCGCGCCGCGTATCGCATCACTCGCGAGTGCACGCAGCAGCTGACCACGTGCCTGCTCGTTGGGCGGCGGCGTCTGGTTGTCGGCGAACTGGCCGCCGTCCACCTTCAGCTGAGCCACCAGCGAGCTGATCATCTCCCACGCGAAAGGCAGGGAGGTCCGGACGCAGTCGACGAAGTCGGCTTCGTCGACCTCGCCTCGCTCGGCCTGTTCCAACAGCGCCGGTGAGACGTCGAGCGACATGGGTTCTCCTCTCGCGACCCCGGACGGTGACCGGGGCCTTACGGGCAGGGAAGAAGGGCGACGACGCAGCGTGCACGGGCGACGACCTCCTGCATCCACGTTAAGCGTGCGGTGGGGGCCGCACCAGGAGATTGGGAACACAACCGGCCACCAACGAAGAGGCGCAAAGAGGGGCAAGCCCACTTCGCCGCTCCCTGCTGGGGAGCCAGTGACAGGGGTCGACGGATGGGGAAATCGCGCCGGGCCCCCGTCGTCGAGTAGCGTTGCCGACCATGCGTCTCGTCATCGCCCGTTGCTCCGTCGACTACGCGGGCCGGCTCACAGCCCACCTGCCCTCCGCCCCTCGTCTGATCCTGGTGAAGGCGGACGGCAGCGTCTCGGTCCACGCCGACGACCGGGCGTACAAACCGCTCAACTGGATGTCCCCGCCGTGCACCCTGAAGGAGGGCACCGGCGATGAGGCAGGTGTCTGGACCGTGGTGAACAAGGCGGGCGAAAAACTGATCATCACGATGGAGGAAATCCTCCACGACTCCTCCTACGAGCTGGGCGTCGACCCGGGGCTCATCAAGGACGGTGTGGAGGCGCACCTCCAGGAGCTGCTCGCCGACCGGATCGAGATCCTCGGCGAGGGCCACACCCTGATCCGCCGTGAGTACCCCACCGCCATCGGCCCGGTGGACATCCTCTGCCGCGACGCGGACGGGCGGACGGTGGCCGTGGAGCTGAAGCGGCGCGGCGACATCGACGGTGTGGAGCAGCTGACCCGCTATCTGGAGCTGCTCAACCGCGACCCGCATCTCGCCCCGGTCAGGGGCGTCTTCGCGGCCCAGGAGATCAAGCCCCAGGCGCGCGTGCTCGCGACCGACCGGGGCATCGGCTGCCTGGTCCTCGACTACGACGCGATGCGCGGCATCGAGGACGACAAGCTGCGCCTGTTCTGACCGGCCCGCCCACCGCCGGGTGTCCCCCACGGGGGGGCACCCGGCTTCCGTGTGTCAGGCCGCTGCCTCGGTGGGGTCTTCGCTCTGCGCCGGGGCGTCCGCGGTGGAACTGGCGCTGGGACCGGCCGACTCGGCGGGGCCGCTGGCGGAGGACGTGGTGTCCGGCGGGGGCGGGGGCTCCTCGGTCGGCGTCTCGGTCGGCGGGGTCGTCGGCGTCTCGGTGGGCGGCGTGGTCGGCGGTGTGGTCGGCGGGGTCGTCGGCGGCTTCGTCGGCGTGGTCGGCTTCCCGCTCGGGGACGGCCCGTCGGAGGTCGGGTCCTCGGTGGGCAGCGTGCTCGACGGCTCACCCGTACCCGGCGAGCTCCCGTCCGGCGACGACGGGGCCGGGGAGGGCGAGCCGGAGGTGCTGGGCGTGGCGGATGCCGAGGTGCCCGGCGTGGCGGGTGCCTCCTCGCCGGGCGCCCCGTCGTCGGGTGCGGGACCCTCGTCCGGCTCGTCGGCGGGGGACGCGTCCTCGGGGGTGCCCTCGGGGGACGACTGCTCGGTGGTGACGTTGCGGCTGCCCGGCTCCTCGGGGTCGCCCGCGGTGAGGCCGAGGGTCACGACGGTGCCGAGCACGGCGACCAGCAGCGCGCCCGCCCCGGCGGCGGCCAGGTTGCGCCGGGCGCCGCCCAGGAGCACGCGGCCGCCACCCGGCTTCGGCGCGGTGGCCCGGGGCCCCGGGGGCAGCGAGGAGATGAGGGTGGGGTCCTCCTCGACCGTCTGCCGGGCGAAGGGCGGCGGGGCCGGGGAGCCGACCGGCGGCGTGCCGGCGAGAAGGTCGTGGCGTACGGCGGGCACCTCCTCGCCCGTCTGGGACCGGACCGGGGGCGCGAAGCCGCCGGAGCGGTCCGCCACCAGGGCGAGGGCGCGGCGGCCGGCCACCGCCCCGGACTTGTCGGCGAGCGCGCCGCGCATGGAGATCGAGGTCTCCAGCTCCGTACGGGCCCGGTCCAGGTTGCCGGAACAGAGGGCGAGGACGCCCAACTCATGGTGGAAGTAAGCCTCTTCGGCGACCTCACCGGCGATCCTGGCGGCCTCCTGGCCGACCCTGAGCGCCTTCTCCCAAGCGCCCCAGCTCATCCCCGCGGCCAGCGCGGGAGCGGCGCTGCGGGCCAGCAGGACGGCGGCGCTGGCCTGGCCCGCCTCGCCGTCGGGGACGAGACGGCTCATCGCGGCGACGATCGCGTCGGCCTCGGCGACGGCGCGCTGCGGGGTGACCGAGGGATGGGAGACCCACCAGGCGTAGTGCTGGGCGGCCGTACGGGCGTGGGCGGCGGCGCTCTCCGCGTACCCGCCGGCCTCCAGCTGGGCGAGGACACCGGCGGCGAGCCGGTAGCGGGGGCCCGCCGGGGAGAGCAGTCCGCAGCCCGCGAGTTCACCGAGGGCGGCGTCCGCGTGGGTGTCGCCCACGAGGGCCGGCAGGTGGGCCTGGTGGGGCACCTCGCCGCCGAGCGCGACGGTGAAGCGCAAGGTCTCGCGGGCCGCCTCGCTGAGCCGGGAGGCGAGCAGGACGGCGGGCGCCGCCCCTTCGCCGAGGCTCGGCAGCGGCACGTCCAGGGTCTCGGCGGTGGGCGCTTCGGGGACCGGCGGCGCGTCGTCCGGGCGCGGCTCGAAGTACTCGTACTCGTCGAAGGCCGCGGGGTCCGTGTTGAGCCGGTCGCGCTGGCGCAGCAGTGATCCGGCCTGGACGAAGCGGAGCGGCAGCCCCTCGGACTCGAACCAGAGGTCGCCCGCCCAGTTCCGCTCGTCCTCGGTGAGGGGGCGCTCGACGACCTTCTCCAGCAGCTCCAGCGAGGCGGAGCGGCCGAGGCCGGCGAGGAGGACCTCCTCCAGGTGGGCATCGACGCCGGGGGCGGTGAGGTCGGGCGCGGTACCGAACAGGAAGGCGCACTCGGGGGTGGCCTCCAGAAGTCCGTCGAGGGCGGCCCCGCCGATCTCAAGGTCGTCGATGACGACGACGGCGCCGATGGAGCGGACGAGGGCGAGCAGCTCCTCGGGGCCGGGGCGGTGCAGCGGGGCCCGGTAGATCGCGTCGAAGACGCCGTACAGCAGGTCGGCGGCGGTGCGCCGGTGGCCGCTGAGGCGGACGACGCCGTCGGGGGCCAGGTCCGTGCAGTCGGCGGCGACGGCGTCGAGCAGCGCGGTGCGGCCGGATCCGGCCTGGCCGGTGAGGCGGACGCTGCGGCCGCGGGCCAGCAGGCCCGCCAGGCGCTCGCGCTCCTCCTGGCGTTCCAGCAGCGGGAGCTGTGGAGCGGGCGGTCCCGCCGGTACGGGCGGTGCGCCCGCGCGCTCGTGGTCGGTGCGTTCGGCGGGGGTGCGGCGGACGGGTGCGTCGGGCTCCGAGCCGGGCGGGCAGGCCTCGACCTCGCTGCCGTCGACGGGGTTGACCGTGAGCAGGAGGTCCCCGACCGTGACCTGGACGACGCGGACCTGCTGCGGTGTCGGCTGGCCGAAGTCGGCGGCGTTGGACTCCCGGGACGGCCGGCGACGGCCGTCGGAGCGGTCGGAGTCGTTGGCGTTCTGCCCGTACTCTTCCGGCCCCTGGTGTGTCGGGTCCATCAACAAGTCCCCCAGACGCGTCGCGCTCGGTTTGCCCCTCCGGCCTCACACGCCCCGCTGTCGCTTCCGGTCCGGTGTCTGCCTCGGGTGGGTGTCTTGGGGCAGACGGCCGAACCCTAGACCTTCGCACAGTATCCACGCACGGGCGGGGTGCCATGCCGTCCGGGACGTCACATTCCGGTGAGGATTGCGCCTCTTCTGCCCCGACCGTCCCTACGTACTCAGACGCGCGGCAGCGAATCGGCGGCGATCCCGCCCTCGATCGCCAGGATGCGGTGCAGCCGGGTGGCCACCAGGAGGCGCTGCATCTGCGGCGGGACGCCGCGCAGCACGAGACGGCGCCCGGCCCGGCCGGCTCTGCGGTGGGCCCCCATGATGACGCCGAGTCCGGTGGCGTCCCAGGAATTCAGCTCGGTCAGGTCCAGCACCAGGTCGCCGGCTCCGTCGTCGACGGCCGAGTGGAGGACCGTACGGGCGTCCGCCGCGCTTCGGACGTCGAGGCGGCCCCCGACGACCAGCTCGGCGTGGTCGCCCCTGATATGCATATGTGCTCCCCTGCTGTTGCTCCGTGGCGAGGTCCGTCTGTCTGTTCTTCTCTTCCACAACTGACTGCCGCAGCGACAGGGAAGTTGCCGTCTGTAAGCGAACCGATACCGAATTCACTCGGTGGAGTGAAGTCGGTTCGCCGGAGACGGGACAGTGCCGGGTACACTCCCCGCCCCGACGGCGGCGGGCCGAGGGGGCAGGGGTGCGGCTGCGGTCAGTACGTGTAGAAGCCCTGCCCGCTCTTGCGCCCGATGTCACCTGCGTCGACCATCCGGCGCATCAGCTCGGGAGCGGCGAACTTCTCGTCCTGCGACTCGGTGTAGATGTTGCCGGTGGCGTGGAGCAGGATGTCCACGCCGGTCAGGTCGGCCGTGGCGAGCGGGCCCATGGCGTGGCCGAACCCCAGCTTGCAGGCGGTGTCGATGTCCTCGGCCGTGGCGACGCCCGACTCGTACAGCTTCGCGGCCTCGACGACGAGGGCCGAGATCAGCCGGGTGGTGACGAAGCCCGCCACGTCGCGGTTGACGACGATGCAGGTCTTGCCGACCGACTCGGCGAACTCCCGGGCGGTGGCGAGGGTTTCGTCACTGGTCTTGTAGCCACGTACCAGCTCGCAGAGCTGCATCATCGGGACCGGCGAGAAGAAGTGCACGCCGACGACGCGCTCCGGACGCTCCGTCACGGCCGCGATCTTCGTGATCGGGATGGCGGAGGTGTTCGAGGCGAGCACGGTGTTCTCCCCGACGACCTTGTCCAGGGCGCGGAAGATCTCGTGCTTGACCTCGAGCTTCTCGAAGACGGCCTCCACCACGACGTCCACGTCCGCGACGGCGTCCAGGTCGGTGCTCGTGGTGATGCGGGCGAGGGCCGCCTCGGCGTCGGACGCCTCCAGCTTGCCCTTGGAGACGAACCGGTCGTACGAGGCCTTGATGCCGTCCAGGCCGCGGGTCAGCGCCGCGTCGGTGACATCCCGCAGCACGACGTCCCAGCCCGCCTGGGCCGAGACCTGCGCGATCCCGGATCCCATGAGTCCGGCCCCGATGACGGCGAGCTTCCTGGCCACGTTCGCACCCCTTGTTCTCTGTCCGCCTCTGCGGCGTCTGTTCACGGCGGTTCACATTGCTCTCCGGCGGAGATTAGTACCCGTCGGGGGCGCTGTGGCGGTGAAGAGATGCGCGTCACGTCTCGAATGACGGACATCACACCGGGACGCGTCATTCGGGCCCGCGCCACGCGCAGTTGAGGGTGCGGGCCTCACTACGCTGGCCCCATGGTCAATCTGACGCGCATCTACACCCGGACCGGCGACCAGGGCACCACGGCCCTCGGCGACATGAGCCGCACCGCCAAGACCGATCTGCGGATCGCGGCCTACGCGGACGCCAACGAGGCCAACGCGGCGATCGGGACCGCCATCGCGCTGGGGCAGCTCTCCGAGGACGTGGTGAAGGTCCTCGTACGGGTCCAGAACGACCTCTTCGACGTGGGTGCCGACCTGTCCACGCCGGTCCTGGAGGACCCCAAGTACCCGCCGCTGCGGGTCGAGCAGTCCTACGTCGACAAGCTGGAGGCGGACTGCGACCGCTTCCTGGAGGAGCTGGAGAAGCTCCGCAGCTTCATCCTTCCGGGGGGTACGCCGGGGGCCGCCCTGCTCCACCAGGCGTGCACGGTGGTCCGGCGCGCCGAGCGGTCGACCTGGGCGGCGCTGGAGGTGCACGGTGACGTGATGAACACCCTGGCCGCCACCTATCTCAACCGCCTCTCCGACCTCCTGTTCATCCTGGCGCGCAGCGCCAACAAGGAGGTCGGGGACGTGCTGTGGGTGCCGGGCGGCGAGCGCTAGAGCTCGTCGGCCGGCTCGCGTTCGACCGCGTCCGTGTTCTTCGGGGCCTGCTTCGGGAAGAGCGTGTAGCCGACGGCGATGATCACGTTGATGCCGATCACCAGGAGCATCTTCTGCTGCCAGCTCTGGAGCGAGCTGATGGCTCCGCCCGGACCGACGTACCAGACCGCCGCCTGGAGCAGGCCCAGCGCGACCACCGCGGCGAGGATCCAGCGGGCGGCGGTGCGCCACTCGTGGACGGCGCGTGCCATGCCGTACTTCGGCGGCTTCACCGGCGGCGGGCCGCCGAACCAGCGGTGGGCGACCCGGGCGTCCACCCACCTGATGGTGTGATGGCCGAGGCCCACGGTGAAGCCGATGTAGACGGCGGCCAGGCCGTGCTTCCAGTCGGGTTCGGCGCCGTTCCTCAGGTCGATCGCCGTCACCACCAGCAGGACGACCTCCAGCAGCGGCTCGCAGAGCAGTACGGCGGCGCCGAGCCTCGGCTTCCTCGCGACGTACCGCAGCGCGAGCCCGGCGGCCAGCAGCACCCAGAAAGCGACCTCGCAGGCCACGACCAGTAGAGCGATCACAGCTTCTCTCCTCCCGTTCCCCTCCAGCCTCCCGTCCGCCGGGCGGGGACACGTCGTCGGCGGTGACGAAGCGGGACTGCATCCTTCGATGTAGTCGCGCATCGGTCTGCGAAGGGAGGCCCGGTGACGGTGGTGCGTGTTGGATGGAAGGGTGTTCACCTCGATCCGCCCCCACCGCGACGACGTGGCCCTCGCCGTCTCCGGGCTGCTCGGGGGGCTGCTCCTGTGGCTGCTCGGCCTGCACACCCAGGGCGGCCGCCCCTTCTCCGCGCCCTGGGTCACCCTCGTACCGCTGACCGTGATCGCCGCGATGGAGCTGCTGCGCCGGAGCGCCCCGCGGACGGCGCTGACCGTCGCCACGCTCGCGCTGGTCGCCGACCAGTTCACCCGGGGCAGTCTGGCCACCGTCCTGATGTTCACGGACGTCATGTACGCGGCTGTCCTGTACGGGACCCCGGCCGCGGCCCGCCGTCTCCCGGTGGCCACGCTCCTGATCACCGTCGCGTCCACGATCGGGGTCCTGGCCTGGTTCCGCAAGCCCGAGGCGCTGCTGATCGGCGTCGTCATCGGGCTGGTCTCCTTCATCCCCGCGATCACCGGGGTCAGCGTGCGCAACCACCGCACCGCCGCCGAGGCCGCCCGGCTGGCCGCCGCGCAGACCGCGCGGCTGGCCGAGATGGACCGGGTGCAGGCGGTGATCGCCGAGCGGGCCCGGATGGCCCGGGAGCTGCACGACCTGGTGGCCAACCATCTGTCCGCCGTGGCGATCCACTCCACGGCGGCCCTGTCCATCGACGACCCGGACACCTCGCGGAACGCGCTGAAGGTGATCCGGGAGAACAGCGTGGAAGGGCTCGCGGAGATGCGCCGGCTGATCGGACTGCTGCGCGAGGGCGGTGAGGACGGTGCCCCGGCCGCGGCGCCGACGCTCGCGAGCCTGGACGCCCTGATCGAGCAGGCGAACACCAACGGCGCCCCGAGCGGGCTGGCCTGCACGCTTGAGGACACCCGGGAGGCGGGGTCCGCGGCGCTGCCGACCCCCGTCGAGCTGGCCGCGTACCGGATCGTGCAGGAGTCCCTCACCAACGCCCTCAAGCACGCGGCGCCGGGGCCGGTGACCGTGCGGCTCGACCTCACGGGCGCCGTACTGGCGGTCGAGGTGACCAGTGTGTTCGGCAGCCGGTCCGGGCCCACCGCGCCGGGGTCGGGGGCCGGCCTGGTGGGGATGCGGGAGCGGGTGGCGCTGCTCGGCGGGACGTTCCGAGCGGGGGCCGAACCGGACGGCGACGGCACGAAGATCTGGCGGGTGCGGGCCGAACTGCCCGTACGGGAGAGGGAGATGCGGGAATGACGATCCGGGTTCTGGTCGCCGAGGACCAGGCAGCCGTACGGGCGGGGCTGGTGCTGATCCTCTCCAGCGCGCCGGACATCGAGGTCGTCGGGGAGGCTGGGGACGGCGAGGCGGCGGTGTGCCTGGCGCGTGAACTCCGGCCGGATCTCGTCCTGATGGATGTGCAGATGCCGCGGCTGGACGGGGTGGCGGCGACCCGGCAGGTGGTGGCGGAGGAGCTGGCGGACGTCCTGGTCCTGACCACGTTCGACCTGGACGAGTACGTCTTCGGGGCGCTGCGGGCGGGGGCCTCGGGCTTCCTGCTGAAGAACACCGACGCCCGCGATCTGCTGGAGGCGGTGCGGACCGTGGCGCGCGGCGAGGGGCTGATCGCGCCGGCCGTGACCCGCCGGCTGATCGCGGAGTTCGCGGGGACACGGACCGTACGGGCGGCGGGAGCAGCCGATCCGGCGGTGCTGGAGGCGCTGACCCGGCGTGAGCGGGAGGTGCTGGGGTGTCTCGGCGAGGGGCTGTCGAACGCGGAGATCGCGCTGCGGCTCTCGATGGCGGAGGCGACGGTGAAGACGCACGTCAGCAGATTGCTGGCCAAGCTGGGGCTGCGCAGCCGGGTCCAGGCGGCCGTGCTGGCACAGGAGTTGGGGGTCTGATCCCGGTCCGTTTCCGGCCCGGCCCCGGTACTCGGTCTTTGGTCCAGACCTCTTGACGATTGGTCCAGACCTTCCTAGTGTCACCCATCACACACTGCGGTGAGTACGAGAGCACCCGTACTCAGGGCGGCGCAGGGTTTGCAGTCCACGAATCACCCCCGTTTGCTGGACCTCACCCGAGGAGCACCGTTGAGCACTGACACCCCCCGACGCCGTTCCAGATTCAGATGGATCCCCCTGCGGAGCGGCAGATCCAAGGTCATCGCCGGTCTCACCGCACTGGCCGTCCCGTTCGCCGCGATGGTGGGTCTCGCGACCCCGGCCGCGGCAGCCACCTCGGCCACCGCCACCTACACCAAGAAGTCCGACTGGGGCAGCGGCTTCGAGGGCCAGTGGACGGTGAAGAACACCGGCACCACAGCGCTCTCCTCCTGGACCATCGAATGGGACTACCCCACCGGGACCCGGGTCAACTCCGCCTGGGACGCCACCGTCACCAACTCCGGCACCCGCTGGACCGCCAAGAACCTCAGCTGGAACGGAACCGTGGCCCCCGGAGCCAGCGTCAGCTTCGGCTTCAACGGCTCCGGCCCCGGCTCCCCCACCGGCTGCAAGCTCAACGGCGCCTCCTGTGACGGCTCCACCGTCCCCGGCGACAACCCGCCCTCCGCTCCCGGCACCCCCACGACGAGCGACGTCACCAACACCTCGGTGAAGCTCAGCTGGAGCGCGGCCACCGACGACAAGGGCGTCAAGAACTACGACGTCCTGCGCAACGGCGCCAAGATCGCCACGGTCACCGGCACCACGTACACCAACACCGGACTGACCGCCGGCACCGACTACACGTACGCCGTCCAGGCCCGCGACACCATCGACCAGCTCGGCCCCGTCTCCGCCTCCGTCTCGGTGCGCACCACCGGTGGCGGCGGCGAGGAGCCCCCGCCCGGTGACAAGATCAACCTGGGCTACTTCACCAACTGGGGCGTCTACGGGCGCAACTACCACGTCAAGAACCTGGTGACGTCCGGCTCCGCGGCGAAGATCACGCACATCAACTACGCCTTCGGCAACGTGCAGAACGGCCGTTGCACCATCGGTGACTCCTACGCCGACTACGACAAGGCGTACACCGCCGACCAGTCCGTCGACGGTGTCGCCGACACCTGGGACCAGCCGCTGCGCGGCAACTTCAACCAGCTGCGCAAGCTGAAGGCCAAGTACCCGCACATCAAGATCCTCTGGTCGTTCGGCGGCTGGACCTGGTCCGGCGGCTTCCCCCAGGCCGCGCAGAACCCCGCCGCCTTCGCGCAGTCCTGCTACGACCTGGTCGAGGACCCCCGCTGGGCCGATGTCTTCGACGGCATCGACCTCGACTGGGAGTACCCCAACGCCTGTGGTCTGACCTGTGACACCAGCGGCCCCGCCGCGCTCAAGAACCTCGCCTCCGCCGTGAAGACGAAGTTCGGCGCGGGCAACCTGGTCACCGCCGCCATCACCGCGGACGGCTCGGCCGGTGGCAAGATCGACGCCGCCGACTACGCGGGCGCCGCCCAGTCCTTCGACTGGTACAACGTGATGACGTACGACTTCTTCGGCGCCTGGGCGAACAAGGGCCCGACGGCCCCGCACTCGCCGCTGAACCCGTACACCGGTATCCCGCAGGAGGGCTTCACCTCCGCCGACGCCATCGCCAAGCTGAAGGCCAAGGGCGTCCCGGCCAAGAAGCTGCTCCTCGGCATCGGCTTCTACGGCCGCGGCTGGACCGGCGTCACCCAGTCCGCCCCCGGCGGCGCGGCGACCGGCGCGGCCCCGGGCACGTACGAGGCGGGCATCGAGGACTACAAGGTCCTCAAGAGCACCTGCCCGGCCACCGGCACCATCGCCGGCACGGCCTACGCTCACTGCGGCACCAACTGGTGGAGCTACGACACCCCCGCCACCATCGGCTCCAAGATGACCTGGGCGAAGAGCCAGGGCCTGGGTGGCGCGTTCTTCTGGGAGTTCTCCGGTGACACCACCAACGGCGAACTGGTGACCGCGATCAACAACGGTCTCAAGTAATCCCCACGCCGTAACCGCGAGCACGACCCCGGAAAAGCGCCGGGGAGACGGGTCCGCCCCCCGTCTCCCCGGTTTTTCGCTGTGTACGGGCCTTCGGCCTACGCCACGTCGATCCGCCCCCAGACTTCGTCCGGGGGGACCCCCTTCCAGCGGGACTGCCTCTCAAGCCACATTGACCCGCTGGCCGGGCGGTGCCGCCTCCAGCCAGGCGAGGAAGCCGGTCAGCGCGTCCTCGCTCATCGCCAGCTCCAGGCGCGTCTCCCGGTGGAGACAGCCGAGCACGACGGAGTCGGACAGGAGCGCGAGCTCCTCCTCGCCCTCCGGAAGCCGGCGGGCGATCACCTCGATCGCAGAACGCTCCAGGCCCCGGCGGGGGCGAGGAGCGTAGGAGAAGACACGGAACCAGTCGACACGGTCGCCGCTGTAGCGGGCGACCCCGTAGACCCAGCCTTTGCCGGAGGGGTCCGGCTCCTCGGAGACGTCCCAGCGGAGGCTGCAGTCGAAGGTGCCTCCGGACCGCTGGATCAGCCGCCGGCGCAGGCCGAAGACGAACAGTCCCACCAGGACCGTGACGACGACGGACACGCCCACCCACAACGCGAGGACCATCTCCACCGACCTCCTCGCATCGTCGAGTAACGGGTAACGAACCGATTCGAACTGGATTGCACCTGCATCGCCTCAGCCGCGACACGGCTGGATTTCTCCAGCTCGGGCCGCGGCTGAGTAAGAACATCTGTCCGTGGGGGTACTAGTGCACCGCCACCGCGCGCAGACGGATCTCGGCGCGCCGCTCAGCAGCGGCGTCCGCGTCCGACTTCGCGCGCTCCAGCGCACGCTCGGCGCGCTGGACATCGATCTCGTCCGCCAGCTCGACGATCTCGGCCAGCAGCGACAGCTTGTTGTCCGCGAACGAGATGAAACCACCGTGCACGGCGGCGATGACGGTACCGCCCTCGCTCGTGCGGATCGTCACCGGGCCCGATTCCAGCACACCGAGAAGCGGCTGGTGACCGGGCATGATGCCGATGTCGCCGGACGTGGTACGCGCGACGACCAGGGTGGCCTCGCCGGACCAGACACTGCGGTCCGCGGCGACCAGCTCCACATGCAGCTCAGCAGCCAAGGAGACTCCTCGGGTCACCACCCGGCCGTGCGGCCGGGTGTCGGTTCAATTCTACGGGGCGTGGTGAGGGGGGCGGGACCAGCCCCACCCCCCTCGGTGAGCCGGAGGCTCAGGAGACGCCGAGCTCCTTGGCCTTCGCCTTGAGGTCGTCCAGGCCACCGCACATGAAGAACGCCTGCTCGGGGAAGTGGTCGTAGTCCCCGTCGCAGATCGCGTTGAACGCGGCGATCGACTCGTCGAGCGGGACGTCCGAACCGTCCAGGCCGGTGAACTGCTTGGCGGCGTGGGTGTTCTGCGACAGGAAGCGCTCGACGCGACGGGCACGGTGGACAACGAGCTTGTCCTCCTCGCCCAGCTCGTCGATACCGAGGATCGCGATGATGTCCTGGAGGTCCTTGTACTTCTGCAGGATCCCCTTGACGCGGCTGGCCGCGGCGTAGTGCTCCTGCGAGATGTAGCGCGGGTCCAGGATGCGGGACGTGGAGTCCAGCGGGTCCACGGCCGGGTAGATGCCCTTCTCGGAGATCGGACGGGAGAGAACCGTCGTCGCGTCGAGGTGGGCGAACGTGGTGGCCGGGGCCGGGTCGGTCAGGTCGTCCGCGGGGACGTAGATCGCCTGCATCGAGGTGATCGAGTGACCACGCGTCGAGGTGATGCGCTCCTGGAGCACACCCATCTCGTCGGCCAGGGTCGGCTGGTAACCCACCGCGGAGGGCATGCGGCCGAGCAGCGTGGAGACCTCGGAACCGGCCTGCGTGAAGCGGAAGATGTTGTCGATGAAGAGCAGCACGTCCTGCTTCTGCACATCGCGGAAGTACTCCGCCATGGTCAGGGCGGACAGGGCCACGCGCAGACGCGTCCCCGGCGGCTCGTCCATCTGGCCGAAGACGAGCGCGGTCTTCTCCAGGACGCCCGACTCGGTCATCTCGTCGATGAGGTCGTTGCCCTCACGGGTGCGCTCGCCGACACCGGCGAACACCGACACACCGTCGTGCAGCTTCGCCACACGCATGATCATTTCCTGGATGAGGACCGTCTTGCCGACGCCCGCACCACCGAACAGACCGATCTTGCCGCCCTTGACGTACGGGGTCAGCAGGTCGACGACCTTCAGGCCGGTCTCGAACATCTCGGTCTTGGACTCGAGCTGGTCGAAGGCCGGGGCCTTGCGGTGGATCGGCCAGCGCTCGGTGATCTGCGCCTCGGCCTCCGGCTCGTTCAGGATCTGACCGAGGGTGTTGAACACCTTGCCCTTGGTGATGTCACCGACGGGGACCATGATGCCCTTGCCCGTGTCGGTCACCGGGGCCTGGCGGACCAGGCCGTCGGTGGGCTGCATCGAGATCGCCCGGACCACGCCGTCACCCAGGTGCTGGGCGACTTCGAGGGTCAGCGTCTTGCGGGCGCCGGCCTCGGCCGGGTCGTCCACGTCGACGTGAAGGGCGTTGTAGATCTCCGGCATCGCGTCGACGGGGAACTCCACGTCGACGACCGGGCCGATGACCCGGGCGACGCGGCCCGTGGCAGCGGCCGTCACGGCGCTGTCAATAGTCGTCGTCATTTACTTGTCACTCCCCGCGGTCGCGTCGGCCAGAGCACTGGCACCGCCGACGATCTCGCTGATTTCCTGGGTGATTTCGGCCTGGCGGGCCGCGTTGGCAAGCCGGGACAGGCTCTTGATGAGGTCCCCGGCGTTGTCGGTGGCCGACTTCATCGCGCGACGGCGGGCAGCGTGCTCGGAAGCGGCGGCCTGCAGCAGTGCGTTGTAGATACGGCTCTCGACGTAGCGCGGCAGAAGGGCGTCGAGGACGTCCTCGGCCGACGGCTCGAACTCGAACAGCGGGAGGATCTCGCCCTTGCGGGTGCTCTCCTCCGCCACCTCGTCGAGCGAAAGCGGCAGCATCCGGTCGTCGACCGCGTTCTGCGTCATCATCGACACGAATTCCGTGAAGACGATGTGCAGCTCGTCGACGCCGCCCTCGGCCGTCTCCTTCTGGATGGCCGCGATCAACGGGGCGGCGATGCTCTTGGCATCGGAGTACGCCGGGTTGTCGGTGAAGCCGGTCCAGAATTCCTCGACCTTGCGCTCGCGGAAGCCGTAGTACGCGACACCCTTGCGGCCGACGATGTACGTGTCGACCTCCTTGCCCTCGCCGGCAAGGCGCTCCCGCAGCCGCTCCGCAGCCTTGATGGCGTTGGAGGAGTAGCCGCCGGCCAGACCGCGGTCGCTCGTGACGAGCAGGACCGCGGCGCGGGTCGGCGCTTCGGCTTCGGTGGTGAGCGGGTGCTTGGCGTTGGAGCCGGTCGCCACCGCGGTCACCGCACGGGTGAGCTCGGTCGCGTACGGCATCGACGCCGCCACCTTGCGCTGCGCCTTGACGATGCGCGAGGCGGCGATCATCTCCATCGCCTTGGTGATCTTCTTGGTCGCGGTGACGGCTTGGATGCGGCGCTTGTAAACGCGAAGCTGAGCGCCCATCGATCAGCCCTCGCCCAGGAGCTTGCCGTCCGAGGTCTCGAACTGCTGCTTGAAGGCGGCGATCGCGTCGGCGATCGACTGCAGCGTGTCGTCGGACATCTTGCCGCCCTCGGCGATGCTGGTCAGGAGGTCCTTGCGCTCGCGGCGCAGGTACTCCAGCAGCTCACCCTCGAAGCGACGGATGTCCTCGACCGGGACATCGTCCATCTTGCCCGTGGTGCCGGCCCAGACGGAGACGACCTGCTCCTCCATCGGGAACGGGGCGTACTGCGGCTGCTTCAGCAGCTCCACCATGCGCTTACCGCGCTCCAGCGAGGCCTTCGAGGCCGCGTCCAGGTCGGAACCGAAGGCGGCGAACGCCTCCAGCTCGCGGTACTGGGCGAGGTCCACGCGGAGCCGGCCGGAGACCTGCTTCATGGCCTTGTGCTGGGCGGAGCCACCGACTCGGGAGACCGAGATACCGACGTTGAGCGCCGGCCGCTGACCCGCGTTGAACAGGTCGGACTCCAGGAAGCACTGGCCGTCGGTGATGGAGATGACGTTGGTCGGGATGAACGCCGACACGTCGTTCGCCTTGGTCTCGACGATCGGGAGGCCAGTCATCGAACCGGCACCCATCTCGTCGGAGAGCTTGGCGCAGCGCTCCAGCAGACGCGAGTGCAGGTAGAAGACGTCACCCGGGTAGGCCTCACGGCCCGGCGGGCGGCGCAGCAGCAGGGACACGGCGCGGTAGGCGTCGGCCTGCTTCGAGAGGTCGTCGAAGATGATCAGGACGTGCTTGCCCTGGTACATCCAGTGCTGGCCGATGGCCGAACCGGTGTACGGCGCCAGGTACTTGAAGCCGGCCGGGTCGGACGCCGGGGCGGCGACGATGGTCGTGTACTCCAGCGCGCCGGCCTCTTCGAGCGCACCACGCACGGAGGCGATGGTGGAGCCCTTCTGACCGATGGCGACGTAGATGCAGCGCACCTGCTTGTTCACGTCGCCGGAGCGCCAGTTGTCGCGCTGGTTGATGATCGTGTCGACGGCCAGAGCGGTCTTACCCGTCTGACGGTCGCCGATGATCAGCTGACGCTGGCCGCGGCCGATCGGCACCATGGCGTCGACGGCCTTGTAGCCGGTCTGCATCGGCTCGTGCACCGACTTGCGGACCATGACGCCAGGGGCCTGCAGCTCGAGGGCGCGCCGGCTGTCGGTCTCGATCTCGCCGAGGCCGTCGATCGGGTTGCCGAGCGGGTCGACGACGCGGCCGAGGTAACCCTCGCCGACGCCGACGGAGAGCACCTCGCCGGTGCGCTGCACCGGCTGGCCCTCCTCGATTCCGCTGAACTCGCCGAGAACGATCGCACCGATCTCGCGCTCCTCGAGGTTGAGGGCGAGACCGAGGGTTCCGTCCTCGAACTTCAGCAGCTCGTTCGCCATGGCGGAGGGCAGGCCCTCCACCTTCGCGATGCCGTCGCCGGCAACGCTGACCGTTCCGACCTCCTCGCGCGAGGCCGCGTCCGGCTGGTACGACTGGACAAAGTTCTCCAGTGCGTCCCGGATCTCCTCCGGCCGGATCGTGAGCTCCGCCATCTGGGTTCCCTGCTCTCCTTGTTGGGCCCGAAGTTTCTTAAGGGGGTCTGGGGGCCGACCCCCAGGAATCTTCTGCAATTTCTGCACGGCCCAACCGGGCCGCTGGTCTTGCTTGTTCTTTTGCGCTTGGGTCAGCCGGCCATGCGACGGGTCGCCTCTTCGAGGCGCTCCGCGACGGTGCCGTTGATGATCTCGTCACCGACGCGCACCGAGATCCCGCCGAGGACCGCGGGGTCCACGTCCAGGTTCAGGTGCATCTCGCGGCCGTACAGCTTCGCCAGGGCGGCGCCGAGGCGCTGCTTGTGCCGGTCGCTGAGCGGCACCGCCGAGGTGACGATCGCGACCATGCGGTCACGCCGGTCCGCGGCGAGCTTGGACAGGGATTCGAGTCCCGCTTCCAGGCTACGTCCCCGCGGCTGGGTCACCAGACGGACGATGATCCGCTCGGTGGCCGGCTGCGCCTTGCCGCCGAGCAGGCTGCGGAGCAGCTCGCCCTTGGCGGAGGCCGTGGCCGTACGGCTGGTGAGTGCGGCACGCAGCTCCTGGTCGGAGCCGACGATCCGGCCGAACCGGAACAGCTCGTCCTCGACGTCGTCGAGGCCGCCCGCGCGCTGGGCGGCGGTGAGGTCCGCGGTGTTCGCCAGCTCCTCGACCGAGTCCACCAGGTCACGCGACTGCGACCAGCGGGAGCGGACCAGCCCGGAGACCAGGTCGACGGCTTCGCCGCTGACCTGACCGCTGAGCAGGCGCGCGGCCAGCTCGGCCTTGCTCTCGCCGCTCTGGGCCGGGTCCGTGAGGACCCGGCGCAGGGATACTTCGCGGTGGAGCAGCGCGGTGACCGATGCCAGGTCCTCGGCGAGGGCCGCCGCGTCGACCGACGTGTTGTCGGTCAGCGCGTCGAGCCGCTCGCGTGCGGCGGCCAGTGCCTCGCGGCTCGCGCCGTTCATCGGGCAGCCTCGGCCTTCGCCTCGAGCTCGTCGAGGAAACGGTCGACGGTGCCGCTCTGCCGGGCGTGGTCCTGGAGGGACTCACCGACGAGCTTGCCGGCCAGGTCGGTGGCGAGCTTGCCCACGTCCTGGCGCAGCGCGGAGGCAGCAGCCTTGCGGTCTGCCTCGATCTGGGTGTGGCCGGCGGCGATGATCTCTTCGCGCTGCCGCTGACCTTCCGCCTTCATCTCCTGGATGATGACGGCACCCTGCTCCTGCGCCTCCTGGCGCAGACGAGCGGCCTCGTGGCGGGCCTCGGCGAGCTGAGCCTTGTACTGCTCAAGAACGCTCTGCGCCTCGGTCTGAGCCGCTTCGGCCTTCTCGATGCCACCCTCGATCGCCTCGCGACGCTCGTCCAGGGCCTTGTTGATGGCCGGGAGGAGCTTCTTGTAGAAGACGAAGAAGACAATGCTGAAGCAGATCAGACCGATGACAATCTCGGGCCAGACCGGAAACAGCGGTGACTGCGGCTCCTCAGCTGCCAGATGCAACATGGTGGACCTTTCGTCGAAAACGTATCGTCAGGTCGCCTGGACTACTTCGGGTAGATGAAGGGCGCGACGAAGCCGATCAGAGCCAGGGCCTCGATGACCGCGAAGCCGAGCAGCATGTTCTGGCGGATGATGCCGGCCGCCTCGGGCTGGCGGGCGATGGCCTGCACACCGTTACCGAAGATGATGCCGATGCCGACGCCGGGGCCGATCGCCGCGAGGCCGTAGCCGATGGTGCCGATGTTGCCCGTGACGGCTGCGAGAGTCTCAGACATTGATCTGTGATTCCTTCTCTTGATTGGCCGGTGGAGATTGCATCCACCGGACGTCTGGGGGGTGTCCGGGTGGTGGCCCGGATGTCCTCAGTGCGCTTCTTCGAGCGCCTGGGACAAGTACGTGGCGGTCAGCACGGTGAACACGTAAGCCTGGAGCGCCTGAATGAACATCTCGAAGACGGTCAGGGCCAGCGTCACGGCGAACGAGGCAGTGGCGTACACCGTGCCGAGCACGGTGCCGAGCATGTACCAGGTCGCGATCGTGAAGACCAGGATGAGGATGTGACCCGCGAACATGTTCGCGAAGAGTCGGACCGCCAGCGTGAAGGGGCGCACGAAGATGTTCGAGACGAACTCGATCGGCGTCAGGATCACGTAGATCGGCTTGGGCAGGCCGCTCGGCACGCACAGGTTGCGGATACCGCCGACGAAGCCGTTGTTCCGGAAGGTCACCGACATGTAGACGACCCAGACGAGCAGGGCCAGTCCGACCGGGTAGGCGATGAGCGAGGTCACCGGGAACTGTGCGAGCGGGATGATCGCCCAGAGGTTCATCACCCAGATGAAGAAGAACAGCGACACCAGCAGCGGGACGAAGGGCTCGCCCTTCTTGCCGATGATCTCTTTGGCGATACCTCGGTGCACGAAGTCGTAGAGGATCTCGGCGACCGACTGCAGCTTGCCGGGAACGACCTTGGGCTTGGAGAAGCCGGCCCAGAACAGGCTCACGATGACGATCGTTCCGATGATCGCCAGCAGCATCGGCTTATTGAAGTCGACCGGACCGACACTGAAGATCGGGTCGAAGATGAACGACCACGCGCTCGGGGCTGGGAATCCGCACGAGCCCTGGAACAGGTGGCAGTCAACCTCGAAGGCGAGCGTCTGGGCGTCAGCAGTCACCAGGAGCTCCTTCTGCATGGCGCATGGATACGGCTACCTCGTTGTATCGGAGCGGCTGGCAGCCGCAGGTCGGCACCGGACTGGTTCTTACGGTGGGGAGGCGGCGGCCGGGCCCGAAGCCTCGCGATGAATCAGGCGACAGCCGTGTTGTCCGCGCCCGCAGTACCGCAACCGAGACCGGACGATAGCAGCATGTCGAACAGGGCTTTATCCCGGCCCTACTGGTCATGCTTCCCCTCGGTTCCACCCGGGGCGTTCCGGCTCTCCGCCTCCGGATCGACGTACAGGGTCTTGCTCCTGGCGTGCAGCACGGTCTGCGTGATGATCCATGTGATCACCGAGGCGACGAGCGAAAGAGCGAAGACCTGGAGGTCGAAGAGGGTGGTGTTCCTGATCGCCATGATGAGGCCGAGCAGGAAGACGAGCTGGACCGAGTAGACCAGCAGCCCCATGCCCTGGAAAAGGTGAGGCATCGACTTGGCGACCCACTGCAACGCCAGCTGTCCGAGGGCCATGAAGAGAATGACCACCAGGCAGCCGACCACCGCACCGATCGCCCCCTCGCCACCGGCGACGAGCCCGCCGACAAGCGTGGCGATGGCTCCCACCGCGGCGACGGGGGTGGCGATGCGCAGTACTTCGCGCATGTCGGACTGCATGGCGGCAGCTCCACTGGTCTAAGGGAGGAATGGGGCGTCGTCATGGACGAGCTTAGGCCCGGTCCGCGAGGCGGTTTTGCGGATACGAGGACCGTCTCACCAGGATCCTTCGGCTCCGCCACCGGGTCTCGTGAACGGTATCACAAACTATTTGATGAGGTCTTTACCTGGAAAGTGTGCCAACTGTCACACGTGAGAGTTAGTCCGCGCGCCTGAGCGCGAATGTGGGCGAGTTGTCTGCTAGTGCGCAGATTCTCCCACCGGGGAAGCGTCACCGGCATGAGTGAGCGGCCACAGCACTCACTCTGCACGGACACGACGATCGGCGGCTGCCGAAGCAGCCGCCGATCAACCCGCCACGTTCAGCCTTGGGTGAAGATCAGGAGTACTTGACCTTGCCCTCGATCCCGGAGGCCCCTCCGGCCGAGCTCCGCCCGGACTGCACCCGGAAGCACGTCCCCTTCTTCACCGACTTGTCGAAGGTGTAGTACTCGCCCTCTTTCTTCTTGAAGTCCTTCCACCCCGTCAGCGACTTCCAGTCCTTGCCGCACGTGATCAGACGAACGCCGATCGCGTGGTTGAACGTCTTCTTGGTGATGGTGTACTTGACCTTGCCGGTCTTCCCCTTCTTGAACTTCTCGGGGGATTCCTTCTTTTCCACCGGGCTGGTGGCAACAGTGAACTTCTTCGTCGCCTTGGCCTCGATCGACTGCGCAGCGGGCGACTCCGCAGCCTGGGCGACCCCCGCCCCGAGCAGACCGCTCACTATCACAGCCGATGCCGCTATACCCGTGAATTTACGCACTACTGCCCCCTCAATAGGTTGCTCATTGACAGCCATGCCCCGGTCACGGGCACGACAGGAAGGGACGCTAGTTGGCGCAGTCGGGCCGTCGCAAAAAGATTCTGGGCAGATACTCCAGACACAGACAGAGGAATGTCTTATTCCTCAATTGCGCTGAGCCACCACCAAGGGACTCGAGCAAAAGAGATCAACATATGCGCTGGTCAAGGACGTGACCGCGAGGGTGTCAGTAGTTGCAGTAACGAAATCGGCCAATCGCGAGACCACCCAATGAAGCTCTTTCTCGGAGGCTGCCCGACGGCCGCTGCCGGCTTCCTCCCAGGCGACGGTCATGCGTGGAGCGAAGGCCCCAGCCCGCCACGGGCCCCGAATAGTCAGCGCGACGAGTCGATGGACCGGCGTTCGGAGAAACGCGAACGGGCGCCGATCGCGGTCGCCCCGTTGACGCCGGACACCCCCACTGCCACAGGGGCCCGTTCGGGGCCCTCCTCGCCCATCTGAGCTTCTGCCGGGCCCTGTTGGGCCCCGGAGGCCACGAGCTCCGGCTTCTCGCCGTAGGAGGACGAGGGGGAAGAGGCCTGCTCCGGGGTGGGGCGACGGTAGCGCGGCGGCACGAAGCGGTTGGCCCAGTGCGGGGTGCGGGGGGTGAAGCGCGGCATCAGCAGCAGGACCAGGCCCACCGCGCTCGCCGTCATGATCACGAAGACGATCCACATCGAGGCCGAGTGCACCGAGTAGCCGACGGCGCCGAAGGCGATCAGGGCCGACCAGAAGTACATGATCAGCACGGCCCGGCTGTGCGAGTGGCCGATCTCCAGCAGGCGGTGGTGCAGGTGCCCGCGGTCGGCGGCGAACGGCGACTGGCCGTTCCAGGTGCGCCGGACGATGGCCAGGATCAGGTCCGCGGCCGGGATCGCGATGATCGTCAGCGGCAGCACCAGCGGGATGAAGACCGGGAGCATCGCGTGGGTGGCTCCGCGCTCGCTGCCCTGGAAGAAGATCCGCATGCTGTCCGGGTCGACCTGGCCCGTGATCGAGATCGCCCCCGCCGCCAGCACCAGGCCGATCAGCATCGAGCCCGAGTCGCCCATGAAGATCCGCGCCGGATGCATGTTGTGCGGCAGGAAGCCGACGCACATGCCCATCAGGATCGCCGCGAACAGCGTCGCGGGGGCCGCCGCCTCGATCCCGTACCCCATCCAGAGGCGGTAGGCGTACAGGAAGAACGCCGTCGAGGCGATGCACACCATGCCCGCCGCGAGCCCGTCCAGGCCGTCGACGAAGTTGACCGCGTTGATCGTGATGACGACCAGCGCCACCGTGAGGAGCGTGCCCTGCCACTGGGTGAGGGCGACCGTGCCGATGCCGGGGATCGGCAGCCACAGGATCGTGAGGCCCTGGATGACCATGACGGCGGCGGCGATCATCTGGCCGCCGAGCTTGATCAGGGCGTCGATCTCGAACTTGTCGTCGAGGACGCCGATCAGCCAGATCAGGGCGGCTCCGGAGAGCAACGCCCGTGGCTCGTTGGAGAGTTCGAAGACGCCCTTCAGGTTGAAGAGGTGGTCCGCGACGATCAGCCCCGCGCACAGTCCGCCGAACATGGCGATCCCACCGAGCCGGGGTGTCGGCTCGCGGTGGACGTCGCGCGCACGGATCGCGGGCATCGCCCCGACCGCGATGGCGAACTTACGCACCGGTCCGGTCAGCAGATAGGTCACCGCAGCCGTGACACAGAGCGTCAGCAGGTAATCACGCACGGGCTGCCCCAGAGAATTCGCCGGCCATCCAAAACCCACACCCTAGTCTCAGGAACAAGGACTCCACGGTACGGGTGATGGTTGCACAGGGTTCGCCTGCCCCGGATACGCCGGAGTCCACCACTCCGGAAACGGTCCGGCCGACTACTCCGGGTACGGCGGATTGCGCGCGGCCAGTTCGCGGACCTCCGCCACGACCGGGCTCACATCGCCCGGCTCCCGGACCGCCGCACCGAACAGGGCCGCGATCCTCGCCATGTCCCCCTCGTCCAAGCCCTGCGTGGTCACGGCGGCCGTCCCCAGGCGGATGCCGCGGGCCTCCCCGTACGGCAGCGCACAGGTGTCCAGCACCATGCCGGCCGCCGACAGCCGCTCGCGGGCGGTGCGGCCGTCGACGCCCAGTGGGGCCGGGTCCGCGACGATGATGTGGGTGTCCGTGCCGCCCGTGGTGACCTCGAACCCCTCGGCCTCCAGCCCGGCGGCCAGCACCCGGGCGTGAGCGACCACCTGATGGGCGTAGAGCGTGTACGCCGGGGTCTCCGCCTCCCCGAACGCGACCGCCTTCGCCGCCACCGTGTGCATCTGCGCGCCGCCCTGGGTGAACGGGAACACCGCTCGGTCGATCCGCTCGGCCAGCTCCGCGCGGCAAAGGATCATGCCGCCGCGCGGTCCGCGCAGCACCTTGTGCGTGGTGGCGCAGACCACGTCGGCGTACGGGACCGGGCTCGGCGCCGCTCCCCCGGCGATCAGCCCCATCGGGTGGGCGGCGTCGGCGATCAGGTACGCGCCCACCTCGTCGGCGATCTCCCGGAACAGCTCGTAGTCCGGGTGGCGGGGGTAGGAGATCGAGCCACAGACGATCGCCTTGGGACGGCGGGCGCGGGCCAGGGCGCGGAGCCGGGAGTAGTCGATGAGGCCGCTCGCGGGGTCCACCCCGTAGCCGACGAAGTCGAACCAGCGGCCGGAGAAGTTGCCGGGCGCCCCGTGGGTGAGGTGTCCCCCGTACGGGAGTCCCATCGCGAGCACCGTGTCCCCCGGGCGCAGCAGTGCGGCGTAGGCGGCGAGCACGGCGGAGGAGCCGGAGTGCGGCTGGACGTTGGCGTGGTCGGCGCCGAAGAGGGCGGTGGCCCGGCGCACCGCGATGCGCTCGGCGGCGTCGGCGTGCTCGCAGCCGCCGTGGTGGCGGGCGCCCGGGTACCCCTCGGCGTACTTGTTGGCGAGCGGGGAGCCGAGGGCGGCCAGGACCGCGGGCGAGGTGAAGTTCTCGGCGGCGATCAGCTGGAGGGTGGCGGCCTGCCGGTTCCGCTCGGCGAGCAGGACCCCGGCGATCTCCGGGTCCTGGCGGAGCAGGGAGCCGAAGTCCTGGGGCAGCGCCTCGGGCGCGGCCGGCGCGGCTGCGGGTACGGGAGCGGGAGCGGCGGGAGAGGTGACCGGCATGGGACGGCTCCGGGCCTGGAGGAGGATGTGCCGGCGAGGGGGCCGGTGTCAGCTCCAATGTAGGCCGGGGCGGAGCGGTGTGCCCGCTGTCGCGGCGCCCCGTACGCCGGTCGGCGCACCGGGCGTACCGGTCGCACCGGCGCTCGGTACGGAGCGCGTACGGAGGTCGGCGCACCGTACAGCGCGCGTACGCCGGTCGGTGTCGGGCGCGTACGTCCGTCAGTGCGGCGCGCGTACGCCCGTGAGCGCCGTGACCACCGGGTCGAGCGCCTGGTTGATCTCGTCGCCGATGGAGCGGAAGAAGGTGATGGGCGCGCCGTACGGGTCGTAGACCTCGTCCGCCTCGGCGGTCGGGGCCAGCAGCCAGCCGCGCAGCGCTGCGGCGGCGCGGACCAGGGCGCGGGCGCGCTCGACGACGCCCTCGTCGAGCGGGTCGGGCAGGGTGGCGGGGTCTATCGCCCGCACCAGCCGGGTGAACTCCTTGAGCGTGAAGGTCCGCAGGCCCGCGGAGTGGCCCATGGAGATGACCTGGGCGCGGTGGTCGCGGGTGGCGGTGAGGACCAGGTCGGCACGGATGACGTGCTCGTCGAGGAGCTCGCGGCCGACGAAGCCGCTGGCGTCCGCGCCGAAGTCGGCGAGGACGACCTCGGCGTTGGCCTCCATGGGGGCACCCTCATGGCCCCAGGTGCCCGCGCTCTCCACGATCAGGCCGCCGCTGAGCGGGTCGCCGAGGCGGCCCACCAGGGCATGGCGGGTCAGCCGCTCGGTGATCGGTGAGCGGCAGACGTTGCCGGTGCTGACGTGGAGGATGCGGAAGGTGTCGGTCCGCCCCGCTATGCCACGCCCCTCGGGCGCGGTCAATTGGCCACCTCGAGGTCGGGGACCACCTTGCGCAGCTCCTCGACGGAGAGCGCGCCGGCCCGCAGGAGGACCGGAGTGGCGCCGGTGACGTCGACGATCGAGGACGGCACGATGCCGGGCGTCGGACCGCCGTCGAGGTAGACGGAGACGGAGTCGCCGAGCATGCCCTGGGCGGCGTCGCAGTCCTCGGGCGAGGGGTGTCCGGTGAGGTTGGCGCTGGAGACGGCCATCGGGCCGACCTCGGTCAGCAGCTCGATGGCGACGGGGTGCAGCGGCATCCGGATGGCGACGGTGCCGCGGGTGTCGCCGAGGTCCCACTGGAGCGAGGGCTGGTGCTTGGCGACCAGGGTGAGGGCGCCGGGCCAGAACGCGTCGACCAGCTCCCATGCCTGCTCGGAGAAGTCGGTCACCAGGCCGTGCAGGGTGTTCGGGGAGCCGATGAGGACGGGCGTGGGCATGTTGCGGCCGCGGCCCTTGGCGTCCAGCAGGTCGGCGACGCCCTCGGAGCTGAAGGCGTCCGCACCGATCCCGTACACGGTGTCGGTGGGCAGCACGACCAGTTCGCCGCGGCGGACGGCGGACGCGGCCTCGCGCAGCCCGCTGGTCCGGTCGGTGGCGTCGTTGCAGTCGTATCGCCGTGCCATCAGCCGGCCTCCTCGAGCGTGTACGGGTACGGGGTGTGGCGCCGGGGGCCGGTCACGGCATGGCCTTACGGGCGGTGGCGAACCGGGGCCGCTTGTTCAGGTCGGGGTGGTCGGCCGCGTCGGCCCAGCCCCGCTCCTCGGTGAAGATCCACGGCACCTGGCCGCCCTGGGTGTCGGCGTGCTCGATGACGACGAGGCCGCCGGGGCGCAGCAGACGGTGGGCGGTGCGCTCGATGCCGCGGATGGTGTCGAGGCCGTCCTCGCCGGAGAAGAGGGCCATCTCCGGGTCGTGGTCACGGGCCTCGGGGGCGACGTACTCCCATTCGGTGAGCGGGATGTACGGCGGGTTGGAGATCACCAGGTCGACCTGGCCGTCGAGCTCGGGAAGGGCGCTCAGGGCGTCTCCCTTGTGGACGGTGACCCTGGACCCCTCGGCGTTCTTCCGGGTCCATCTGAGGGCGTCCTCGGAGAGCTCCACGGCGTGTACGCGCGAGCGCGGGACCTCCTGGGCCATGGCGAGCGCGATGGCGCCCGATCCGGTGCACAGGTCGACGACGACGGGCTCGACGACGTCCATCGCGCGCACGGCGTCTATCGCCCAGCCGACGACCGACTCGGTCTCGGGCCGGGGCACGAAGACACCGGGGCCGACCTGGAGCTCCAGGTAGCGGAAGAAGGCGCGGCCGGTGATGTGCTGGAGGGGTTCGCGGGCCTCGCGGCGGGCGATCGTCTCCCAGTACCGGGCGTCGAAGTCGGTGTCGGGCACCGTGTGCAGCGCGCCCCGCTTCACCCCGTGGACGAAGGCCGCGAGTTCCTCGGCGTCGAATCGCGGTGAGGGGACACCGGCGTCGGCCAGCCGCTGGGTGGCCTGGGCCACCTCGGCGAGCAGCAGGTTCATCGCGGTTCTCCGTACGGGTTACGGGTGTGCGGGGCGGGCGGGTCGCTTACGCGTTGGCGAGCTTGGCGGCGGAGTCGGCGTCGACGCACGCCTGGATGACGGCGTCGAGCTCTCCGTCGAGCACCTGGTCCAAGTTGTACGCCTTGAAGCCGACGCGGTGGTCCGAGATGCGGTTTTCCGGGAAGTTGTACGTCCGGATCTTCTCGGAGCGGTCGACCGTACGGACCTGGCTGCGGCGCACGTCGGAGGCTTCCTGTTCGGCGGCCTCCTGGGCGGCGGCCAGCAGCCGGGAGCGCAGGATGCGCATGGCCTGCTCCTTGTTCTGGAGCTGGCTCTTCTCGTTCTGGCAGGAGGCGACGACGCCGGTCGGCAGGTGCGTGATGCGGACGGCGGAGTCGGTCGTGTTGACGGACTGGCCGCCGGGGCCCGAGGAGCGGTAGACGTCGATCCGCAGGTCGTTGGCGTGGATCTCGACGTCGACCTCCTCGGCCTCGGGGGTGACGAGCACGCCCGCGGCGGAGGTGTGGATGCGGCCCTGGGACTCGGTGGAGGGGACGCGCTGCACACGGTGCACGCCGCCCTCGTACTTCATCCGGGCCCAGACGCCCTGGCCGGGCTCGGTGGCGCCGTTGCCGCCCTTGGTCTTCACGGCGACCTGGACGTCCTTGTAGCCGCCGAGCTCGGACTCGGTGGAGTCGATGATCTCGGTCTTCCAGCCGACGCGCTCGGCGTACCGCAGGTACATGCGCAGCAGATCACCGGCGAACAGGGCGGACTCGTCGCCGCCGGCGCCCGCCTTGATCTCCAGGAGCACGTCCTTGTCGTCGCTGGGGTCGCGCGGGACGAGGAGGAGGCGGAGCTTCTCGGTGAGCTCTTCGCGCTGCCTCTCCAGGTTCTTGGCCTCGGCGGCGAAGTCGGGGTCGGCCGCCGCGTACTCGCGGGCGGTCTCGATGTCCTCGCCGGTCTGCTTCCAGGCCCGGTACGTGGAGACGATCGGGGTCAGCTCCGCGTAGCGCTTGTTCAGCTTGCGCGCGTTGGCCTGGTCGGCGTGGACCGACGGGTCGGCGAGCTGCTCTTCGAGACCGGCGTGTTCACCGATCAGTTCCTCGACCGCCTCGAACATTCGGGGGCTCCTGGTTGGTTACGTCTACGGGCCTGCTGGAGGGCGTGCTGCCGGGTGGGGCGCCGGAGGCTCCCCCCGCACACCCGACCGGAAAAACGCCGGTTCCGACGCCCCCGGGAAGAGGGCGCCGAGAACCGGCGCAGTGGCTCGCTACTTGCTGGCGGAGCCGGCAGCCTTGCCGAAGCGGGCCTCGAAGCGGGCCACGCGGCCGCCGGTGTCGAGGATCTTCTGCTTGCCCGTGTAGAACGGGTGGCACTCGGAGCAGACGTCGGCGCGGATGGCGCCGGAGTCGATGGTGCTCCGGGTGGTGAACGACGCACCGCAGGTGCAGCTGACCTGCGTCTCGACGTACTCGGGGTGGATGTCGCGCTTCAAGGTGTCTCCTAGTTTCGGGAGGGCGCCGGGTCGTCCGCGCGGATTGCGCGGCCGTGAACCGGGGCCGACGTACCAGTCTGCCAGGACCGGCCGTATCTCCCAAAACCGGGGGCGGGCCGCAGGTATTCCCCGGGACCGTGCGAGCGGGCTACCGGACGAAGTCTCCGGCGTCTCCCTTGTCCCCCGCGGACTTCTCGGTGGCGGAGGCGGGGATGGGCCGGTCGTTCTTGAGGGCCGCCCACACCTGCCGTCCGGCCTCCTCCTGCGGGAGGACCCGGTTCGGGTCGGCGGGGTCGTACTCCACCGGCAGGGTCACCATGTGCACGTTGTCCGCCCCGAGCCCCTTGAGGCCGCCCGCGAACCCGGTGAGCTTCTCGACCGAGCCGAGGCCGGAGTCGGTGGTGAGCGCCTTGGTGGCGGCGTCCGCGAGGCCGAACAGCTTCGTCGGGCTGGAGAGCACCCCGACGCTCTTCGCCTGCTCCATCAGCGCCTTGATGAACGCCTGCTGGAGCTGGATACGGCCGAGGTCGCTGCCGTCCCCGACGCTCTTGCGGGTACGGACGAGGCCGAGGGACTCCTCCCCGTCCAGGGTGTGGGTGCCCGGCTCCAGGTCGAGGTGGCTCTTGGAGTCGTTGATCGCGCTCTTCGTGGTGATCTCGACGCCGCCCAGCTCGTCGATGAGCTTCTCGAAGCCGATGAAGTCGACCTCGACGTAGTGGTCCATGCGGATACCCGACATGGATTCGACGGTCTTCACCGCGCAGGCCGGTCCGCCGACCTCGTAGGCGGTGTTGAACATGGCCCGGTGCTCGGCGGGGACCGTCCCGTCCGTCGTGTCACTCGCGCAGGAGGGGCGTTCGATCAGGGTGTCGCGCGGTATCGAGACGACGCTCGCCGACTTGTGGCCCTTGTCGACGTGCAGGACCATCGCCGTGTCGGAGCGGGCCGCGCCCTCGTCGGCGCCGTACTTGCCGTTGTCGCCGGAGCGCGAGTCGGAGCCCAGCACCAGGACGTCCTGCGAGCCGTCGTCCACGTCGTCGGGGCGGTCGGTGCCGAGCTCGGCGTCGATGTCGATGCTGGAGAGGTTGCCGTCGAGCGTGACGTACGCGTATCCGAGCCCGGCCCCGCCGACGACCACCACGCCCGCCACCGTCCAGGCCGTGACGGCCTTCGCACGCTGGCGGCGGGTGGGCTTCCTCCGCCGGCTGCCGGTGCCGCGTATCCGCCCCGGGGTCTTCTTCTGCTCGCTCACGCGTCTCCCTCGTTACGGCGCTCCACCTGCTCCTCGCCCCCGGCCGTGACGGTTCCGGGAGGGTTTGTCATCTCTTGATCAGACGGCGAAGCAGCAAGAAGGGTTGCACAGGGCCCTGTGGGTCCCGATGGGTGGCAGAGGGCGGCGCGCGAGCCGGCGGACCGCTCGCGATCCGGCGTTCACCTGCGGTTTCCTGCCCCGGTCCGGCACCGGCGGGGGCGTCGTCCGGAGGGCCGGCGTGTGGCAAAGGTCTCGGGGCGGGGCCGGGAACGCCAAGGACCCCCGGCACCGTGGTGCTGGGGGCCCTTGGCGTCAACTGCCGTGGCGACGTCAGTCGTTGCCGTTTCCGCTGCCCGGCGTCGTCTTCTGGATCTGGAGCAGGAACTCCGCGTTGGACTGGGTCTTCTTCATCCGGTCCAGGAGGAGCTCGATCGCCTGCTGCTGGTCGAGCGCGTGCAGCACCCGGCGCAGCTTCCAGACGACCGCCAGCTCGTCGGTGCCGAGCAGGATCTCTTCCTTACGGGTGGAGGACGCGTCGACGTCCACCGCCGGGAAGATGCGCTTGTCCGAGAGCTTCCGGTCGAGCTTGAGCTCCATGTTGCCGGTGCCCTTGAACTCCTCGAAGATCACCTCGTCCATGCGCGAGCCGGTCTCGACGAGCGCGGTGGCCAGGATGGTCAGCGAGCCGCCGTCCTCGATGTTGCGCGCGGCACCGAAGAAGCGCTTCGGGGGGTACAGCGCGGTCGAGTCGACACCACCGGAGAGGATGCGGCCGGAGGCGGGCGCCGCGAGGTTGTACGCGCGGCCCAGACGGGTGATCGAGTCGAGCAGGACGACCACGTCGTGACCCAGCTCCACGAGACGCTTGGCGCGCTCGATGGCCAGCTCGGCGACGGTGGTGTGGTCCTCGGCGGGGCGGTCGAAGGTCGAGGAGATGACCTCGCCCTTCACCGACCGCTGCATGTCCGTGACCTCTTCCGGACGCTCGTCGACCAGGACGACCATCAGGTGGCACTCGGGGCTGTTGACCGTGATCGCGTTGGCGATGGCCTGCAGGATCATGGTCTTACCGGTCTTCGGCGGGGCCACGATGAGGCCACGCTGACCCTTGCCGATCGGAGCCACCAGGTCGATGATCCGCGTCGTCAGGATGTTGGAGTCGGTCTCCAGACGGAGCCGGTCCTGCGGGTACAGCGGGGTCAGCTTCTGGAACTCGGGACGGCCGCGGCCGGACTCGGGGGCCATGCCGTTGACCGAGTCGAGGCGGACCAGCGCGTTGAACTTCTCGCGCCGCTCGCCGTCCTTGGGCTGGCGGACCGCACCGGTGACGTGGTCACCCTTGCGCAGGCCGTTCTTGCGGACCTGGGCGAGCGAGACGTACACGTCGTTCGGACCCGGCAGGTAGCCGGAGGTCCGGATGAACGCGTAGTTGTCGAGGATGTCCAGGATGCCCGCGACGGGGATCAGGACGTCGTCGTCGGCCACCTGCACATCGCTGGCGAAGTCGTCGCGGCCACGACGGCCGCGGCGGTCGCGGTAGCGGCCACGACGGCCGCGGCGGCCGCCCGCCTCGTCGTCGAAGTCGTCCTGCGGACCGTTGTCACGGTTCTGCTGGCCCTGGCCGCCCTGGCTCTGACCCTGGCCCTGGCGCTGCGGGCGCTGCCCGCCGCCGCCCTGCTGGCCCTGGTCGTCGCCCTTGCCCCGGCGGTCGCGCTGGCGCTCGCGGCGCTCCCCGCGCTCGCCCCGGTCACCGCGCTCGCGGTCACCACGGCCCTGACGGTCGCCACGGCGGCCCTCGGCGGTGTCGGCGGCGGCCTCGGCCTTGGCGTCGCCCTTGGGCTCGCCGCGGTCCTCGGTCTTCTGCTCGGCCTGGGGCTCCGCCTTGACCTCGGTCTTGGTCTCGGGGCTGCCCGCCTGCGCGGTGGCGCGGCGGCGACGGCGCTCGCCCGTGGGCTGCTCCTCGCTGGCCGGCTGGCCGGGGATGTCGATCTGCTGCTGGGCCGCCTTCTCGGCGGCGGCGGCCTCGTCCCCGGTGCGCGCCTTGGAGGTGGCACGCCGCTTGGGCTTGCTCTCCGCCGCTTCGGCGGCGGGGGCCTCGGCGGCCTTGGAGGAGGCCTTGGGGGCGGCGGATCCGCCGCCCGCCTGCGCCTCCTTGATGACCTCGATCAGCTGGCTCTTGCGCATCCGCGCAGTACCCCTGATGCCGAGGCCGGACGCGACCTGCTGCAGCTCGGCCAGGACCATGCCCTCGAGGCCGGTGCCGGAGCGGCGGCGCCGTGCGGTGGTGCCAGTGGCAGCACCTTCGGCGGGCGCGGCGCTGTCGACGTTCTTGTCGGCAGTGACGCCCATCAGATCGGTGGTGTCGCTCACGAAGGGTCCTTCCCTGGAGCGGACGTCGGCCTTCTGGCTCGGCGACCGGTTGTGCTGTCCGACTGCGGTCTGTTGATCTTGCTGGATCGCGGACCTTGCCGGGGCGGTGGTCCGCCGGGTACGGCGGAGAGATGAACGTGCGAGGTCCGGCGCGAGATCCCCCTGCTCGGCCCACTCCTGGACGAGCGAGGGGTGTCGTGCCGGTTCCGGAGCGTGCTCGAAACTGCTCAGGCAGGCTGCTCAGGCAGTTGGGGAGGCTCCCGGAAGAATGGCGGTCCCGAAGGGGGACACGAAGCAACGCGCCTCAAAGACGTCGGTTGCAGACTTGAGGTTAACACTACCGGCTCCAACAAACATTCCCCCTCTCGGCCACCGGTAATCACATGCGCTCACGCGGCCAGCGGCAGCACGGTGGCGCCCGCGGCGTCGAGGGCCAGCCGGTTCGCGGCCCAGCCCTCCCCCGCCAGCCGGGCGACCTTGTCGGCGGATCCCTCCTCCGCCAGCGCGAGCACCGTGGGGCCCGCGCCGGAGATGACGGCGGGCACGCCGTCGGCGCGCAGGCGGTGCACCAGCTCGACGCTCTCGGGCATCGCGGGACCCCGGTACTCCTGGTGGATCCGGTCCTCGGTGGCGGCGAGCAGCAGCTCGGGGCGCCTGGTCAGCGCCTCGACGAGCAGGGCCGCGCGACCGGCGTTGAGGGCGGCGTCGACGTGCGGGACGGTGCGCGGGAGCAGTCCGCGCGCCGTCTCGGTGAGCACGGGCCGGCCGGGCACGAAGACCACCGGAACGACGGACGGCGCGGGGTCCATCCGGATCGCCCGGGCCGCTCCGCCGTCCATCCACGCGAGGGTGAACCCGCCGAGCAGACAGGCCGCGACGTTGTCGGGGTGCCCCTCGATCTCGGTGGCGAGCTCCAGCAGGGCCTCGTCGTCGAGACGGGCGTCGCCGCCGGTCGTCACGGCGCGGGCGGCGACGATTCCGGCGCAGATGGCGGCGGAGGATGAGCCGAGGCCGCGGCCGTGCGGGATGCGGTTGGCGCAGACGATCTCCAGGCCGCGGGGCTGGCCGCCGAGCAGGTCGAAGGCGGTGCGCAGGGAGCGGACGAGCAGGTGGCTCTCGTCGCGGGGCAGCGTCTCGCCGCCCTCACCCGCGATGTCGATGTGGAGCCCGGAGTCGGCGACCCGGACGACGACGTCGTCGTAGAGCCCCAGCGAGAGGCCGAGGGCGTCGAAACCCGGGCCCAGATTGGCGCTGGTTGCGGGGACGCGCACCCTGACGGCGGCGGCTCGGAACGCGGGACCGGCCATCGGCTGGACGACTCCTTGTAAGACGGCGGGGATTGCGGTGCGGTGGCTCTGCGGCGGTGGGGGCCTGCGGTGTGTGTTCGCGGGGGTGGGGATGGGGCCGGTGGCCCGGCCCGTAAGCGCCGTCAAGACGGCGATCGCACCGCGGCACCCGTCGGGCGGATGTCCGGGGGATGCCGGGCGGATGGGGTACAGCTTATCGAAGGAAGGTTCCGTCGCGACATAGGGCGCACAGGAGGCGCACGATGCGTGTCGCCCGCCTCCTATGCGCTCTCCGCCCCGAAAAGAGGGCGGTTGAGCTGGGTTGTCCCGTGTTGCCCCCGAAGGGTTTTCCCGTGGTGACCCCGAGGGTCAGACGAGCCCGAGCTTCTGGGCCGCGGTGGCCGCGTCGACCGGTACGGTGACCGGCTGCGGGGCGCCCGCGACGGCCCAGTCGGGGTCCTTGAGGCCGTTGCCGGTGACCGTGCAGACGATGCGCTGGCCGGGGTCGACCTTGCCCTCCTCGGCGGCCTTGAGCAGACCGGCGACCGACGCGGCCGACGCGGGCTCCACGAAGACGCCCTCCTGGGAGGCCAACAGCCGGTAGGCGGACAGAATCTGCCGGTCCGTCACCTCGTCGATGAAACCGCCCGATTCGTCCCGGGCGGCCAGGGCGTAGTCCCAGGAGGCCGGGTTGCCGATGCGGATCGCGGTGGCGATGGTGGACGGGTCCTTGACGACCTCGCCGCGCACGATGGGCGCGGAGCCGGAGGCCTGGAAGCCCCACATGCGCGGGGTGTGGGTGGAGACGCCGTCACGGGCGTACTCGGTGTACCCCTTCCAGTACGCCGTGATGTTGCCCGCGTTGCCGACCGGCAGGACGTGGATGTCGGGGGCGTCGCCGAGCGCGTCGACGATCTCGAACGCGGCGGTCTTCTGGCCCTCGATACGGACCGGGTTGACCGAATTGACCAGCGCCACCGGGTAGTTGTCCGAGAGCGAGCGGGCCAGGGTGAGGCAGTCGTCGAAGTTGCCGTCGACCTGGAGGATCTTGGCGCCGTGCACGAGCGCCTGGCCCATCTTGCCGAGCGCGATCTTGCCCTGCGGTACGAGGACGGCGCAGACCATGCCCGCGCGCACCGCGTACGCCGCGGCGGAGGCCGAGGTGTTGCCGGTGGAGGCGCAGATGACGGCCTTCGCCCCCTCCTCCTTGGCCCGGGTGATGGCCATGGTCATGCCGCGGTCCTTGAACGAACCGGTGGGGTTGGCGCCCTCGACCTTGAGGTGCACCTCGCAGCCCGTGCGCTCGGAGAGGACCTGCGCCGGAACGAGCGGCGTACCGCCCTCACGAAGCGTGACGACCGGCGTCGTGGCCGTGACCGGAAGCCGGTCCCGGTACTCCTCGATGATGCCGCGCCACTGGTGGGTGCCCTTGCTGGTCATGGGTCCTTTACTCCCCTTCAACACGCATGATGCTGGCGACACCGCGCACGGTGTCGAGCTTGCGCAGCGCTTCGACGGTCCCGGAGAGGGCGGCGTCGGGCGCGCGGTGGGTGACGACGACGAGGGATGCCTCGCCGCCTCCGTCTGGACGTCCTTGCTGGCGGACGGTGTCGATCGATACGCCCTGCTCGGCGAAGACCGTTGCCACCTGGGCGAGTACACCCGGCTTGTCGGCCACGTCGAGGCTGATGTGGTAGCGCGTGACGACCTCGCCCATGGGGCTGACCGGCAGGCGCGTGTAGGCGGACTCACCGGGTCCGGTGGCCTCGCCCAGTTTGTTGCGGCAGACCGCGACCAGGTCGCCGAGGACCGCGGAGGCCGTCGGGGAGCCGCCGGCGCCGGGGCCGTAGAACATCAGCTGCCCGGCCGCGTCCGCCTCGATGAAGACCGCGTTGTACGCCTCGCGGACGGAGGCCAGCGGGTGGCTGAGCGGGATCATCGCGGGGTGGACGCGGGCGGTGACGGAGGCCCCGTCGGCGGCGCGCTCGCAGATGGCGAGGAGCTTGACCGTGCAGCCCATGCGGCGGGCGGAGGCGATGTCGGCGGCGGTGACCTCGGTGATGCCCTCGCGGTGGACGTCGCCGATCCTCACGCGGGTGTGGAAGGCGATGCCGGCGAGGATCGCGGCCTTGGCGGCGGCGTCGAAGCCCTCGACGTCGGCGGTCGGGTCGGCCTCGGCGTACCCGAGGGCGGTGGCCTCGTCGAGCGCCTCGGAGTAACCGGCGCCGCTGGTGTCCATCTTGTCGAGGATGAAGTTGGTCGTGCCGTTGACGATGCCGAGCACCCGGTTGACCTTGTCACCGGCGAGCGACTCGCGCAGCGGCCGCACCAGCGGGATGGCACCCGCGACGGCGGCCTCGTAGTACAGATCGCGGCCGTACTTCTCGGCGGCGGCGTGCAGGGCCGCGCCGTCCTCGGCGAGCAGTGCCTTGTTGGCGGAGACGACGCTCGCGCCGTTCTCGAAGGCGGTGGTGATGAGCGTGCGGGCCGGCTCGATGCCCCCGATGACCTCGATCACCACGTCGATGTCGCCGCGCTGCACGAGCGCGGTCGCGTCGGTGGTGATCAGTGCGGGGTCGATGCCCTCACGCACCTTCGAGGGGCGGCGGACGGCGACGCCGACGAGCTCCACGGGCGCGCCGATGCGCGCCGCGAGGTCGTCGGCGTGCGTCGTCATGATGCGCGCCACCTCTGAGCCGACCACTCCGCAGCCCAGCAGCGCCACCTTCAGCGGACGCGTACGCATCATCCGACCTCGTTTCTCGTACATGCTCATGTGTGGACCAGTCTCACTCACCGGACGGGCGTTTCTGACCCCCGTCCGGATCCTGAGATGACTATTTCATCAGCCGACATCGAGACGCAGGAGATCTTCCTCCGTCTCCCGCCGGACGATGACGCGTGCCTCTCCGTCCCGGACGGCGACGACCGGGGGGCGCAGGGCGTGGTTGTAGTTGCTCGCCATCGAGCGGCAGTACGCGCCGGTGGCGGGGACCGCGATCAGGTCGCCGGGCGCGAGGTCGGCGGGGAGGAACGCGTCCTTGACCACGATGTCCCCACTCTCGCAGTGCTTGCCGACGACCCGGACGAGCATCGGCTCGGCGTCCGAGGTGCGCGAGACGAGCGCCACGCTGTACTCGGCGTCGTACAGCGCGGTACGAATATTGTCCGACATTCCGCCGTCGACGCTGACATACGTCCGCAGCCCTTCGAGGGGCTTGATGGTGCCGACCTCGTACAGCGTGAACGCGGTGGGGCCGACGATGGCGCGCCCCGGCTCGACGGAGATGCGGGGGGTGCGCAGCCCCGCGGACTCGCACTCGCGGGTGACGATGCCGCTGAGAGCCTTGGCGATCTCGTGCGGCTCGCGGGGGTCGTCCTCCGAGGTGTACGCGATGCCGAGGCCGCCGCCGAGGTCGATCTCGGGCAGCTCCACGCCGTGCTCGTCGCGGACCTCGGCGAGCAGCTGCACCACGCGCCGGGCGGAGACCTCGAAGCCGGCCATGTCGAAGATCTGCGAGCCGATGTGCGAGTGGATGCCGATGAGTTCGAGGCTGTCGAGCCCGAGCGCCCGGCGCACGGCTTCGGCGGCCTGCCCGTCGGCGAGCGCGATGCCGAACTTCTGGTCCTCGTGCGCGGTGGCGATGAACTCGTGGGTGTGCGCCTCGACGCCGACGGTGACCCGGATCTGGACGCGCTGGCGGACGCCGTGGCTCCGGGCGATGTGGGCGACGCGGACGATCTCCGGGAAGGAGTCGAGCACGATCCGCCCGACACCGGCCTCGACGGCCCGCTCGATCTCGGCGACGGTCTTGTTGTTGCCGTGGAAGGCGATGCGCTCGGCGGGCATACCCGCGTCGAGGGCGGTGGTCAGCTCCCCGCCGGAGCAGACGTCGAGGTTCAGCCCCTCCTCCTGGAGCCAGCGCACGACGGCGCGGGAGAGGAAGGCCTTCCCGGCGTAGAAGACGTCGGCGTCCGGCCCGAAGGCGTCGGACCAGGCCCGGCAGCGGGCGCGGAAGTCGCTCTCGTCGAGGAAGTAGGCGGGGGTGCCGAACTCCTCGGCGAGCCGGGCGACACCGATCCCGCCGACGGTGAGGGCGCCGTCCGCGTCGCGGGTGACGGTACGGGCCCAGACCTTCTCGTCCAGGACGTTGAGGTCGGCGGCGGGGGCGGAGTAGTGCCCCTCGGTCAGGACGTCGGCGTGACGGGGACCGGCGGGGTGTGCGGAGCGGCTCATGGTGAGGTCTCTCGGATTCTTCGGATTCGTCAGAGGTGTGCGGGCGCACTGATACCGAGCAGGGACAGGCCGCCTGCCAGCACCGTCCCGGCGGCTTCGGCGAGGGCCAGCCGGGAGCGGTGGGCGGCCGAGGGTTTCTCGTCGCCCGAGGGCAGCGGCGGACAGGAGTCGTGGAAGTCGAAGAACGCGTGGGCGACGGCTTCCACATGCCGGGCGACCCGGTCGGGCGCGCGGTGACGGGCTGCGGCGAGGAGGACGCCGGGGTGGTCGGCGAGGAGATCGAGGAGGGGGCGGGCGGAACCCTCGTGCACAGCCGCGTCGGGAGCGGACGTGAACCCGAGGGCGGCGGCGCCCCGGGTGAGCGCGCGGGCCCTGGCGTGGGCGTACCGGACCCGGAAGAGCGGGTTGGCCTCCCCCTGGACGAGCAGCTCGTCGCCGAGCGGGGCACGGTCGTGCGAGGCCGGCCGCAGCAGCCCCCAGCGCGTGGCGTCCGCCCCTAGCCGCTCCAGCAGCTCCCCCGCGGTTGCGCCGGCCGGCACCGGGCGTACGGGGGTGAGCGGGACGGGCGGGGTGCCGTGCGCGTCGACGGTGACGCCGAGCAGGCTCCACTCCGCCTCACCCGCCTCCTCGCAGCTGATCCGGACCCGGGCGCCCTGGGAGATGACGAGCCGGCGCACAGTGTCGGCGGTGACCGCGGCGCGCACCTCGCGCGCGTGGTGGAACTGGAGGACCTCGTCCCGGAGCGCGCCCCCGTGTCCGTACGCGCTCCCCTGCTCCCGTACGGCGTCGAGCACGGCCCGGTCGCGGTCGCCGGGGGCGTCGAGGGTGAAGCTCAGGAACCCGGGCCCGGTGATCTCGACCCGCCCGATCCCGGGCTCGGCGGCGACCCGCTCGCGCAGGATGCGCGCGACCTCCAGGGCGGGCAGCCCGGCGTCCCCGGCGAGCTGGAGCGCGACCGCACAGGCGTAGTCACCGCTGCCTCCGGGCCGCGTCCTCTCCACCCGCACGCACGCGGGCACGGGCGCGTGCAGCGCATTCTCGTCGACCGCGCGGTGCACGGCGTGCAGCACGGTCCGGGAGAGATCGGCGGGGGTCACGGGACAAGCGTAGGGGAGGAGGAGGGGCACTCCGCGACCCGGTTTCGCCATGCGGTCAGCCGGTGGTGCTCCCCGCCCGCCCGGCACCGCTCCGTCCGTCGACCGACGGCCGCTCCTTCCCCGTCGCCAGCCGCTGCACCATCCGCACGAGCTCGCTCGGCTCGAACGGCTTCGCCAGGAAGGCGTCGACCCCGGCGGACATGCCCGCGTCCACCTCGCAGGGCGTGCAGGCGCTGATGACGGCGATGGGCACATGGCGGGTGCGGGGGTCCGAGCGCAGCCCGGAGGCGGTCTCCAGGCCGCCGAGGCGGGGCATCACGACATCGAGGGTGATCACATCGGGACGGATCCCGTGGACCAGGTCCAGGCACTCGACACCATCGGCCGCGGTCACGACCTCGAAGCCCTCCAGCTCGAGATTGACCCTGATCAGCTGCCGGATGACCTTGTTGTCGTCGACAACAAGCACGCGACCGTACGCCCCTGACACCCTTCGAGAGTAGGTCGCCCCCGGTGACCGCGTCCGGCGTTTGACCACTTCCGCCCCGGACGGGGGACGGGCTGACGCGACGGAATACCTGTTCACGGAGACCCGTCGGGAGCTGGTAGTGTTTCACCCGTCGCAGAGCAACACCGCGATACGCCCCCGTAGCTCAGGGGATAGAGCATCGGCCTCCGGAGCCGGGTGCGCAGGTTCGAATCCTGCCGGGGGCACATTCCGGAAAAGAGGGCCTGAGCAGCGCAAGCGCTGCTCAGGCCCTCTTTCGTACGTCCCCGGGCGGCGGACGCCTGCCCGCCGGGCGAGCGCGCGCAGGAAGCGCAGGATCTTCCTGGGGGTCTTCCTGGGTGTCCAGCTCCTGTTCCTGATCTGGGTGACGCACGGGGCAGTCAGCCCGAGGCGGCGTCCCGCCCGAGGAGCGGCACGAGGAACCGGCTGGGTTCGCCGTGCCAGGTGATGGCGAGTGCGTCCCGGGCACGGGTCGCCGCGACGAAGAGCAGCGACCGGGCACGGTGCAGCTCCCGCTGGTGGCGGCTCGGGTCCGTGTGTTCCCACGCGTCGACGGAGGCCCGGGGCACTAGCCCCTCCGACGCTCCGGCGATGATCAGGCAGCGGTACTCCAGTCCCTTGAAGCGGTACATGGTGCCGATGTGGACGCCTTGGTCGCCGCGCGGCCCGTCCTGGGTGATCTCGGACGGGGTGATGCCGGCGCGTGCGAGGCGGTCGGCGATCTGGGTGACCATGTCGTTGGTGGGGACGCAGATCGCCGTGGACTCCCGGGGCACGTCGTGCCAGGCGCGCAACTGCTCCACGACGAGGTCCATCTCCTCGTCCCAGCTCCGGGCTCCGCGTAGCGACGGTTCCGTACCGTGGAGGACGGAGCGGTAGCCGGCGAGCGTGTCGGCGTCGCCGTCCAGGTCGTCGTAGTCGGCGCCGCCCAGGACCCGGATGGCGTCGCGCAGGATCTCGCGGGTCGTGCGGTAGCTGAGGGTCAGCCGGGAGGACCTGCCCCGGATGTGCACGCCGAGGCTGCCGAGGGTGACCTGGTTGTCGTAGATCCGCTGGTGGGTGTCGCCGACGAGGAAGATGTCGTCGGGTTCGGACGGCACCATGGCGCGCAGCATCTTCCAGTGGGCGGCGCTGAGGTCCTGTGCCTCGTCGACCACGACGTGGCGGTACCGGTAGCGCAGCCAGGCGCCGGAGCCTGCCTCGGCGTGGAGGTTGTCCAGACCGCCCCGCTCCTCACGTGCCTGCGCCCGCCGGTCGATGCGGGTCCTGCGGGCCATCTCCAGGCGGGCGGCCCGCTCCGCGATCTGACGGTGGGTCTCCAGGCCCTTGGTCTCCAGCCGCTGGGCGAAGCGTTCGGCCAGCTGCCAGATCCCGGCACGTTCGGAGCGGGTGACGCTGCGGCCCCGCCCCGCACGGCGTGCGGTGAAGTAGTCGCTCCGGTTGGACACGGCCTGGCCGAGGATGACCTGGTTCCACTCGTCGCTGAGGAACTCGGCGCTCCAACGCGCCTGCCCCGTCTCCACGAGGAGTTCCCGCCACTCGCGCAGGGCCGCCGTGTCGTCGATCCGCCGCTTCGCGTTGCCCGGGTCGGCCTCGCTGACGATGCGGGTGGCGAGCTGGTCGACGTGGGCGATGTCGACCCGGGCCAGGACATCCGGTCCACCGAGGGAGAGCAGCCGGGCCCTCAGGTCCGCGGCGAGGTTCCGGTTGAAGGTGGTGAGGAGTACGGGCGTCGTGTGGCCCGGCGGGAGCTGCCGCACCAGATGGCACACCCGGTGGAGAGCGACGATCGTCTTGCCCGTTCCCGGGCCGCCGCCGACCCGGGCGGGGCCGGAGTACCGCCGGCGGACCAGCTTCTCCTGGGTGGGATGGAGGAAGACCTTCCAGCGGCCGAAGTCACCTTCCTCCAGGATGCTCTGAAGGGATTCGTCGTCGGTGATCACCACCGTCTGGGAGCGGTCGACGGCCGCCTGCCAGTCGTCGGAGTCGAGGTTGTGCTCCGGCTCGGCCACGGCGACCGGCGCGGTCACCTGTTCCATGACCTCTTCGTACGGAACGCCGTCCCGCAGTCGGAGGAGGACCTCCCCGGTGTGACGGGGCGCGTACTCGGCGAGGCCGAGCAGTTCGTCGTCCGTCGTGAGTTTCCGGACGATCGGGAGGAGGGGCTGGGTGACGCCGAGGTCCACGAGCTGCTGGTCGGTGTACGCGCCGAAGAGGGGTTCCTCCGCCGGCTCCGGCGGCGCGGGTGCGGCGGAGGGAGGGGAGGCCGGTGCGGGAGCGGCGGGCGGTGTGGGGCCGCGGCGCAGCACGCTCTCCTCGACGACCTGGAGATCGACGTACTCGATGGCACCGGTGATGTGGTTGATGCCGTAGTTGAAGCGTTCGAGGTTCTTGTGGACGTGCCCGCGGTGTTTGACGGCGACGAGGAGCCAGTCGTCACCGCCGAGGCGGATCATCAGTGCGCGCCACTCCCGGTTGACGCGCGCCGACCAGAGCCGGTCGTGGCCTTCCAGCTGCTTGAGGTCGAACCCGCCGGCCTGGGGGTTGCGGCGGAAGTCGTGCTGGAACCTGTAGAACGCCCCGAGGACCGCGCGGTCCAGTTTGACGATCTCCTTGTCCGCTTTGTCCAGCAGGCGCAGGGTCACGCCCGTCCTGGGCGTGCTGGTGACCGTCATCGCTCGTTCTCCCCGTGGTCGTTCGTGGTCCCGTCCGCGTCGCCCCGCACGAGTGCGGCGAGTTCGCCGGCGTTCCATTCCGTCGCGGTACGGACCTGCCAGCCCGCGTCGCGGTAGGCCCCGTCCCGCCGTTCGGCGTCGATGTCCCGTCCGCTCCCGGGGTCCGGGCGGTGGGTGAGGACGACGCCCACCTTCCGGTCGGGCCAGGCGAGTTCGGCGGGCCAGGCGGCCGTTCCCAACTCATGACCCGCCTCGGGTGCGGGCACGCCCCCGTCGGCGAGCGCGTGGGCGAGTGCGTCCAGCCCGGGGTCCTCGACCAGCAGCTCGATGACCTCGTCCCATGCGGGGTCACGGACGGGCGCGAGGGGCGGCACCCCCTGCCGGCCCGTCGACGGTTCGCGGGCGTCCGGGGTCGGCTCGGGCACGTCCGACGCGGGCTCGTGCGCGCGCCGCTGGGAGGTGAGCCATCCGGCTCCGCCGGTGACCGCCAGCTCGGCCGGGTCGAATCCGGGCAGCATGCCGGTCGTCAGCTGGATGCCCTCCCCCTCCCCCGCGTCGAGGAACGGGAGCAGGTTGCTCCAGTAGAGCCATGCCTGCCAGCGTCTGCGGTGGGCCGCCTCGTCGGCGTCGACCGTGGCGGGGCTGTCGTCGAGGACGGTCAGGGCGGTCCAGGCCGCCCCGGTCTGCCCCCGGCGCAGGTCGAGCGCGATGGTGAGCGGGCACCCCGAGCCGTCCCGGGTCGCCATGACCTGGACGGCCCCCTTCCCCGCCGCCAGCCGCCGCCCGTGCAGCGCTTCGTGGATCCTGCGGCCGGTCTCCGCGCCGTCGGCCAGGGCCCTGCTGGTGGAGGAGACCGCCGCGAAGCCGGCGAGGGCGCTCTGGACGCGCAGCCGCCAGGCGTCCGGGTCCGGATCGGTGAGGTACCCGATGAGCGTCTCGACGGGGTTGACCCACACCAGGCGCGTCAGGTCGCGGGTGTCTCCCGCGTGCATGCGCCGGTGGACGTCCATGGCGGTCTTCTGCGCTGTGTTCGGGTACGGCTTCCACACGGGGTCGGTCCCGGGAGCGGTCCGTCCCGTCCAGGCCTGTACGTCGTCCCAGGAGAGCTGGAAGACCTGCCAGCCCTCGGCGCGCAGCCGGGTGCGCTTCACCGCGTCGGCCTCGGCGGTGAGGTGCCCCGGACCCGCGTGGTAGCGGTAGCCGTCCAGGTAGACGGCGACCCTGCGGTCGTCGTCGGTGCTGCGGAAGACCACGTCGGGCCGGGTGAAGCCGAGCGGCGTCTGGGTCTCCATCTGCCAGCCCCGGACGGTCCCGTCGGGTGCGGTGAAGCGCAGGGTGGTGTCCCGGGTGCCGTCGGCGGTGAGCGCGCTGCGGACGCTGACCTCGTCCACGCGGTCGGCCCATTCGAGCAGGCCGCGCCGGAAGAGGGCCTCCAGCTCGCTCTCCACCTGGTGCACGAGGGTGATGTCGCGGGTGGTGGCCACCGGCACGGTGCTCCAGCGGTCCGCCCCGCGGCCGAACAGCTCACCGAGCATGTCGAGGGCGTGCTCGCGGCTCACGAGCTCGTACTCGCCGTCGGTGACGTGCCGCAGCAGGCACCGGTGGCAGGCGGGCCGCCCCTGGCCCACGCACACACAGCTCTCGATCACCTGGCGTGCGTGGTCCAGTACGCCCCGCAGCCCGTCCCGGCCGGCCAGGCGGTGCAGGTACCCGGTGCCGCCGGGCAGGGTGTCGTACAGGACGAGGAAGTGGCGGCGGAGCGGGATCTCGCCCCCTTCCTCGGGCATGGAGTCGGTGACGACCGCGAGGTGGTCGGGGTCCCCTCCGTAGCTGCGGGCGATCCCGGCCAAGAGCAGCGCCTTGAAGGACGCGAGCCGCTCCTGGGTGTAGGCGGTGACGGCGGGGATGAGGAGGCGGAGCGCGTCGGTGCGCAGCTCGTGGGCGAGCAGCACCCGCTCGCCGCGCCGCGCGGCGTCGGCCGCCGCTCGCCGCCGGGGGCACCAGGGCCGGTGGTACTTGGCGTGCGCCGAGGTGTCGCTACCGTCGTGGGCGGCGGGGCCGCCGTCCGGGTCGGCGAAGCCGCACGCGTCGCAGACCCAGAACGGGTTGAGGCGCACTTCCCTCCCGGCGAAGTCCACGTCCGTGCCGCCGTCCACCCGGGTGGCTCCGACGTTGATGTGGCGGATACGCGCCTGGCGGGTGAACTCCCATCCGAAGGTGGCGTGTTCGTGCTTCCAGGCCTCTTCGACGTCGTGTGCGTCGATGTCGACGGCCGGGACGACGGTGTAGTGCCGTCGCTCCCGCTCGTCGGTGTCGTCGCGGACGCGGACGTCGTCGCGTTCGTCGCGGGAGGTGACGCGGCGCGGTACGAGGACCTTGTGCAGGCAGCCGATGTCCCCGATGGCGGCCGACCGGCAGCGGGGGCAGGGAGCGGCGTCCTGTTCGGCGCGGTGGGTGCGGACGTGGCCGCAGTCGGGGCAGACGCGCCACCAGAGCCAGGCGGGGCGTCCGGGGCTGCCGATGTCCAGTCCGGTGACGCGGTGCTTGTACCCCTGGACGTAGTAGTGGTTGCCGGGGGCGAACTCGGAGAGGGCGAGGCGGGCGGGGCGGCTGTGGCGCAGGGTCTTGCTGTGGTTGGTACGCGCCTCGTCGGGGGCCTTCTCCGTCCAGGTGAGCGTGGCCTCCAGCTCGGTGGTCGAGTCGATCAGGCTGTAGTTCGGGAGCAGCCCGAGGTCGACCAGGGCGCCGTGCGCGGTGGTGCGGCTGATCTCCCGGGAGACGCGTGCCACGTCCCGGCGTTCGGCGCGCAGTTCGCGTCCCTGCCGCTCGTGGTCGGGGTCGCCGGCGACGAGCAGTCCGTGGGCCCGGTCGATGGCCTCGGTGCGGCGCTGGAGTTCGGCGCGCCGGTCCTCCCAGCGCCGGCACGCCGTGTCGAGGGCGGCGCCGAGTCCGTCCTCACCGGGGTCGGTGGCGTAGGTGACGAGGGCGGCGCGGGCCTGCGGGCTGACGCCGGTGCCCCGGCTGTCGTCGTAGGCCGGGAAGAGGTCCAGGAAGCCCTGGACGAGCCGGGGCCCGGCGGCGAGGGCCGCTTCGGCGAACTCGGCCTGCCAGGCGGAGGTCCCGAAGAGGTCGGTGGCGCGTCCGGGAAGGGGCCGCAGGGGCGTCCCGTCGGGCGAGGCGAGCCGTCCGGCGCCCGCGAGGTCGAGGAGGTGGGCCAGGTACTGGCGGCGCAGGATCTCGGCGGCGGAGAGGTAGCAGCCGGGCGGCAGGACCTCTCCGGCGATCATGAGCCGGGGGTCTTCGAGGTAGTAGCGGTCGCGTGGGCCGCGGTCGACCATGGTGAGCAGGTAGGCGTTGCCGGTGGAGCGCCCGGCGCGGCCCACGCGCTGGATGTAGTTGGCCGGTCCCTTGGGCAGCGACGCGAGGACGACGGCCGACAGGTCGCCGATGTCGATGCCGAGTTCGAGGGTGGGGGTGCAGGACAGCACCTGCGGGTTGGCGTAGTGGACGCGGGTGCCCTCGCGGAACGCCTTCTCCACCGCTTCCCGCTTGGCGCGGCTGAGCGTGCCGGTGTGTTCGGCGGTGTTGATGGTGAAGACCCCGGCCTCGCGGTACATGCGGCGGTAGAAGTCGTCGGAGAAGTCCCGCTGCCGCAGTCCGCTGTCCAGGTCGCGTCCGGTGCCGAGGGTCCCGCCGCACCGGTAGCGGGGGCAGGGCTGCCCGTGCCAATGGTCGGCGAGGTCGGGGTGGATGGTCTGTTCCCAGAAGCACCGGGGGCAGTGCGCGGTGGCGTCGGGCAGTGTGTCGTCGGCGAGGGCCCGGACCTGGATGTGGCCGGGCTGGAGTCCGTAGACGCGGGTGGTGCCGTCGAGGGCGGTCCGTGCGGAGACGACGCCCGCGTCGGCGAGCGCGGGCAGCAGCCGGGTCAGGAAGAGGCCGGCCGCTTCGGGGCGCAGGCCCAGGGAACGTACGGCCCAGTCCTGGTACCACCCGAGCCGGCCGGTCAGGACGTCGAAGTCCTCGCTGCCCTGCTTGGGGGTGCCGAGCAGGAAGGCGGGGGCGGAGACGCCTCGGGGGAAGGCCGGCATGCCGGTCTCGCGCCCGCCCCAGATCGCCCATCGGCGCACCCCGGCCTGGCCCAGCCAGGGGTCCAGCCAGGCGTGCCGGACCGCGCCCCGGATGCGCATCCGTTCCAGCAGGCCCCGGACGAAGCCGGTGTACCGCTCGGGTCCGGGTGCCGAGCCGTCGGGCAGCGCGATGTCTCCCGGGGTGGTGAGGAGGGTCTCCCGTACGAGCTCCGCCACGGCGTCCGGGTCCGCCAGGGGCACGTCGGCGGCGATGGTGCGGGTGAGTTCCAGGGTGCGGCCCTGCCGGGATCGGAGGCCGAACTCCATGACGGTGGCGAACGCCAGGCGCTGGGCGATCAGCTCCCAGGTGGCCCGGGAGCCGCGGCTGCGTCCGGAGAGCAGCGTGTCCACGCCGCGGACGAGGTGGAGGTCCGGTGGGATGACGGCGGCCTGGACGGCCTTGCTGTCGACGACGTCCGCGATGAGGTCGGCGGCGAGGTCGTTCAGGGCGACCGGTCCGTCCTCGCTGATGCGGCTGGCGAGCAGCGCCCGCAGGGAGAACGTGTAGGAGCGGCTGGCGACGTATCCGGCTCGGTGGGCGGCGTCCTGCACGGAGTCGTTGAAGAGGAGCGTCTTGTCCTCTCCCAGGTTCTTGTCCAGTTCGCCGCCGGTGAAGAGCTGGGTGACGGCGGCGGCGGCGAGCGCGGCGAGGCCGGTGCCGAGGTAGCGGATGGAGTTGAAGGTCCGGCAGGCCGGGCACTGGTCGCGTTCGGCCGCCCGGTCGCCGTCGAGGTCGGTGTGGACGAAGGCGGCGTTGTGCAGGGGCGCAGGCCGGTGGGCTCCCTCGCCGTCGGCGGGCGCGGTGAAGTCGGCCTCGGGCGACAGGGGGCGCAGCCGTCCCCCGGTGCCTTCCAGGACCATGACGGCGGGTCCGCCGCGCCTGCGGTCCGCCCCGGCGCCGAACGCGGCCTCGTGCACCTCGCGCGGGGTCGCGGCGATCATGTTGCGCACCCGGCGCTTGTCGCGGCCGACGGAGGCCCGGCGGATCTTCGTGGCGTTCAGGTCGAGGTGGGCGGGGTCGACCTCGGGTGAGTAGGCGGCCCAGCCGGAGCGTCCGCACTCGCGGCAGAAGACGGCGGGCAGGAAGACCTCGGCGGGCGGCGGTGCGCTGTCGTCGGCCGGGACGGCCCCCTGCTCGGCGGCGTCGCGCGGTACGGCGGGCTTCTCCCCGTCGTACGGGGACGGCCCGGCGCCCGAGGTGCGGCCCGCGCGGGCCAGCGCACCGCCGGAGGTGACCCGTTCGTCGTCCCAGCGGAACTCGGCGCGGGCCGCGCTGATGCCGCGCAGCACCCGGGAGACGGAGCGCACCCAGTGGTGGATCTCGATGGAGAGCAGGGGCCGTCCGGGGCGTTCGGGGTCGCGGGCGTACGACAGGAGCGCGAGGTAGCGGGCGAGCGCCCTGGCGGCGAGGCCCGGCCGCCGCTGCACGGCGACGCCCCAGTGGTAGGCGTAGCGGGGCAGGATCTCGGTGATCTCGGCGAGGGTCCTGGGGGTGCCGTCGAGGATCTCCAGGACGGCGGAGGTGAGCCGGTGGCGGCGCAGGACGGCCCCGAGTTCCTCGGGGGTGGGTCCGGCCAGGCCGGTGAAGGCGGCGACGAGGTCGTCCATGGCCGCCGGGTCGCGGGTGGGGTCGCCGAGGGCGTCGACCTCCTCGGGCGAGGGGAACGGCAGGGTGAAGTCGCTCTCGCCGGTGAAGTCCCTGGCCGAGCGCCGGTCCTCGCCCACGACCGCGTCGGCCGTGAACGGTACGCCGAAGACCTGTTCGGCGACCTCCAGCATGCCGGGCCGCCCGGCCTCCCCCCGCCCGGTGCCCCGTACGCCGCTGTCGCCGGGGCCGCTCTCGCCGAGGGTGGCCGAGGTGGCGACGGGGCAGACGGGCCCCAGGGGCCGCCCGGGTTCGGCGAGCCGGGTGACCGAGCCGAGGCGGCGCAGCAGCATGGCCACGTCGGTGCCCTGCGCGCCGTCGTAGGTGTGGAACTCGTCGAGCACGACGTAGGCGAGCGGGGAGTCCTGCCACAGCCGCTGGTCCTCGGGCCGCTGGAGGAGCAGGTCGAGCATCTTGTAGTTGGTGATGAGGATGTCGGGCCGGGTGCGGCGGATCTCGTCCCGGTCGACGGCGATCGCGGGATTGGCCTGCTTGAACTCCTGGGACGGCCGGTCGCCGATGTAGAGCCCGGCCCGCACGCCCGCCTCGCGCAGCCGGGTGTCCTTCGGGTCGCCGAGTCGTTCGCCGATGCGGTGGGCCTGGTCGGTGGCGAGGGCGTTCATGGGGTAGAGCAGGATCGCCTTGACGCCCTCCCGGCCGGCCTCGCGTTCGCGGCGGCAGTGGTCGAGGACGGGGATCAGGAACGACTCGGTCTTGCCCGATCCGGTGCCGGTGGTGACGAGGGTGGGTTGTGCGGGGCTGCGCAGGGTGGAGAGCCGCTCCCAGGCCCGCTCCTGGTGGCGGTGCGGGGTGAAGTCCCGGGGCCACCAGTCCAGGTGCCGCTGCCAGTCGTCGTTCTCGGCGCTCCGGAAGGGGGTACGGACGCGGAGGTAGGGGCCGCGGAAGATGCCGTCCTCGGCGTCGCCGAGGAACCCCTCCAGGGCGCGGCGGGTGGACTCGTCGGCCAGCGCGTACGTCGTCGCGAGGTACTGGCTCAGGCTGGCCCGTACCTGGTCGGCGGCGAGGGTGGGACGCACGCGCGGTTCCTCCTTGGTGTGGATGGGGGGCGGGCGGACCGATGGGGTGCCCGGCCTCCGGCCTACGGTAACGGGGCGGCGGTACGGGCCCGGTCCCGCCTCACACGTCGAGCTTGCGCCCGGCGTACGCGATGCGCAGGGTGCGCTCCTCGTGGACCAGCCGGAAGTGCATCCGGCCCGGCTTCGGGAGGAAGTCGCAGTGCCAGTCGAAGAGCCGGTTCTCGCCGTCGGTGTCGGGGAACCAGCACAGCCGTCGGCGCGACTCGAACTCGGTGCGGACGTAGGACCGCCACCGCGGTGCGATGGGCTGCCGGACGGGGTCCCAGTCGCTGACCGCGTCCTGGAGCTCCCCGAGCCGTTCCCCCACGGGCCGCACCCACACCTCGGCCAGCTCGGCGAAGTGCTGCTCGGCGAGGGGCGTGAACTGGAGGAGGGGGAAGAGTTCCGGGCAGCGGGCCCACAGCTCGGTGCCGGACCGCAGGCTCTCGACGGCCTTCTGCCGGGCGGTGTTCGCCCCGCGCCGGATCCACGGGAGGTGGGTGGCGACGTGCTCCCGCCGGGCGGCGTGCACCACGTCGGCCTCGGTGAGCGCCGAGCCGCCGTCCTCGTCGTCGACCAGCTCCTCCCGTACGAGCGTGAGCCGGTCGGTGTCCCAGCGGGGCTCCACCGGAAGCGAGATGCCGAGCCCCCCGGTGAGGTGTGCGGCCCCGAGCCCTTCGACGGCGTCCCCGTCGTGCCGGTACTCGACGTCCGCGTGGGTCTCCCCCTCGGGGAACGCCTCCCGGTGGGGCCACTTGGACTGGAGGATGGCCAGCCGCTGCCACAGGTCCCTGGTGCCCGGGGACCCGATCCACTTCTGGATCGCGTGCCCCTGGGCGAGCTGTAACGCGGTCACCGGTTCCGCGGAGACGAGCAGGGTCCCCGCCCGGTCCTCCCTGGCCACCGCCAGGACCGCGCGGACCATGTCGGTCATGGCACGGTTGACCCGGTCCGGGTCGGCCTTCGTCTCGCAGGACCTCTCGTTCAGGAACAGCTGCGGCACGTCTCCCCCTCCGCGACGATGTCGGTGCGCCTGGCCCCCGCCCTCCCTGGCGGGGGTCAGCCGATGAGCTGGTCGAGCGTGTTCTCCAGCTCGTCGAAGAAGCCCGGGGGCCACTGGTCGAGCATGCCGTCCTCGTCCACCCGCGGGCTGACGAAGTCCACGCCCGTGCCGTCCCCCCGGAAGTAGTGGAACACCGCCTGCCCGGGGGTGATCCGCCCCTGCTTGACGGCGAGCCGCACCCCGTTGATGACGTGGTCGCTGTGCGTCTCCATGATCACCTGCGCGCCCTGCGCGGCGGCCGACGCGGCCAGTGTGGCCATCTGCGTCTGCCCCTGCGGGTGCAGGTGCGCCTCCGGGTTCTCCAGGAGGATCAGGGAGCCGTGGCGGGCGCTCAGGCAGGCGACGACGATGGGCAGGACGTAGGTGAGGCCGAAGCCGACGTTGCCGGGGCGACGGCGCCTGGTGGCGCCGAGCGTGCCCTGGAAGCCGTACGACAGGCTCACGGCGTCGGTGCCCTTGATGGCGGCGGCCTGGATGTCCACCCCGGGGCAGAGGTCGCCCATCCAGGCGGCGGTCTGGTCGATCAGCAGGTCGGAGGCGGCCTTCGGGTGGCGCAGCGGCCCCTCGGGCACCGGGTCCTCGCGGTGGTGGCGGAGGTAGTTGACGGTGTGCTCGCCGCGTACGCCGAGGAAGCCGCGGCCGATCGCCGCCTGGTGGTCGCGCGGGTAGAGCTCGGCGGGGGAGATCCGGTCGGCGTGCAGGTACTGGAAGGGGGCGGTGAGGAACTCGGGCGTCACGGCCTCGGGTCCCGCCGGGCGTTCACGCTCGCCTTCCGACGTGTCGGGCAGGTCCGCCTCCAGCAGGGGCAGGAGGTTCTGCTCGGCATCGCCCAGGGCGGTCCACCCGTAGTGGTAAGGCCCTTCGTCCACGGCGAGACTCATCCAGGGCTTGTCGGTGTCCTCGACGAAGTCCTCGTGGAGGACGTCCTCGCCTGTGCCGAGCCCGACGAGCTCACCGTTGAGCAGGAAGCCCCGGCCGGCCACGTCGGTGCGTCGGCCGGCCTGGCGGTCCTCGGCCGTGAGCGCGGAGAGCACCAGGTCGCCGGACTCGTAGGACTGGCGCAGGAGTCCCAGGGCCTGCAGAACGCTGCTCTTGCCGGAGGAGTTGAGACCGGTGAGAAGGGTGAGCGGACCGAGGGAGAGCTCCGCGTGCTGGAACGCCTTGTAGTTGTGCAGCGTCAGACGGTCGATCACTGTGCGGCTACCCCCCGGAACAGTCGTGCTACTTCGGCGAATCGGGTGCGGACCTTCGCCGGGTCTCCCGTGCTCCCCGAGATGGACCGGTGGAAGTCCCAGTCATCCATCAGCTCGAATAGCCGGGCGTGCACCTTCGCCCGCGACGCTACCAGTCTGCCCCGTTCGTGATCGTCGAGAAGCGCCAGATTCACGGAGATCGCGTCGAACAGGGCTTTGTTGATGACGGAGGAACTGCCCTTCCCCCCGCGCCACTTACGGAAGGCATGCTCACCGAACAACTGCTCCGCGCACTCCATAGCCGTCCGGAACTCCCGCACCAACTGCTCCCGCCGCTCGTCTGAAAGCGTGTTGAGGCGGTACATGGCGTCGGTCAGGAACTTGTTGAAGTCCCTCTCGGTGTGCGCCGCCGGGTTGGACTCGCGGAAGGCGAGAAAGCGCAGCACCATTTCCCGGTCGGCCATCCGCTCGTCCGAGACGCTCCAGCGGGTGGCCTCCCCGAACGCCGGGTCCTCCGCCAGGTCGGCGAGGAACTCCCGGGCGGCCCCCCTGACCAGAGCGTGCCGGAGCTCCTGCGGCGAGAGCGGCACCCCGCCGGTGTTGATCCGGGAGAACACGTTGTGCCGGACCGTCTCGGGGGTTCCCTGCCGCATGATGTGGACGGTGAGCTGCGTCTCCCTCAGCCGGATCTTCAGCCGCCCGGCGAGATCCCGGTAGGTGTTCCCGTCCAGCTGCCAGAGGTAGTCCATACCGCGCAGAGAGAGCGGCCCGAGCCCGGTGAGCGCGGGCTCCATGAACCGGGCGATGGCCGTGAGCCTCTGGACGCCGTCCACCACAGCCCATTTGTCGTCCTCGTCCTGGGCCATGTGGAAGGTGGAGACCGGGATGCGCAGCAGCAGCGACTCGATCAAGCGGCTCTGCCTGCGGTCGCTCCAGATACCGGAACGGCGCTGGAAGTCCGGCGCGAGGTCGATCATGCCCTCCCGCAGCCGGGACAGCAGCAGGTCCACGGTGGTGGTCTCGGTGTGGATCTTGATGCTGTCGGGCCGGAACGGGGCGGAGATGCCGTCAGCGTCCCGGTACTCGCCCCGCTCCTCGTCGTCCTCGTCGGCGGGGAGCTCCAGCTCGACGCCGGTCGGACGGCCGTCGGACCCGATTTCGATGGGTGGCCCGAGCGGCAGGAGGAGCGAGTCCGGCTGGTCGACGTCCTCGGCCACGACGTAGTCCGTGCGGCCTGCCGACCGGCTCCGCCCGGCACCCCGGTGATCCCCGCCGCCCTCGTCCACCGTCATGCCGCTCGCAGCCCTCCTCAGCATGCCACCGCCCTGCCGTGCCCGGCCCAGCCTATCGACGGGGCCGGGGACTGTCAGCGCGACTGCCCGGCGCCTGCCCGAAGCGTCCGGCGGCCGACCCGATCATCCGGAGGTCAGGTCCAGCTCGGCCACGACGGTCTTGCCGACGGGCAGGCGGTCGAGGACGTCCCACCGGTCCGCGAGCGCCTCGACCAGGAGCAGGCCCCGGCCGTCCTCGGCGAGGGGCCCGGGGGTGGGCCGGGGCAGGCCCGGGGAGGGCGGGCGGCGCTCCCCACGCGTGTCGGAGACCTCGATGCGCAGGGTCGCGCCGAGGAGCTTGACGGCGAGCTCGAAGTCCCGGCCGGGGACCCGCCCGTGCGTGACGGCGTTGGCGGCGAGTTCGGCGACGAGAAGGGCCGCGGTGTCGGACACCGGGCCGCCGTACGGCAGACCCCAGGTGTCCAGCTGGTGCAGGGCGAGCCGCCGGGCGAGCCGGGCGCCGCGCGGGGTGGAGCTGAAACGCTGGGTGAACACACGTACGGTAACGGGCGCCGCGTGGGTCACGGTGGGCGTGGACGGTGCTGTCATGAGCCCAAGGTTCCGCCGTGACAGGCGGGTTCACCAGATTCGCCGCGCGTACGCCGGATCAGCGTACGCGCTGTTCGATGGACAGTACGTGTCACGGTGCGTGACGATGACGGGCATCGGAGGCGGTACGGCGGTGGGCGGTACGGCGGTGGGCGGTACGGGAGGTGTCCTGCGATGGCCGGTGAGAGCACGGACTGCGGTACGGGAACGTCGGGCGGCGGGGAACCCGAGGCGTCGGACAGTCTGCGCACCTTCGGCGCGGTCGTCCAGGCCTTACGCGAACACGCGGGCCTGAGCCGGGAGGAGTTCGGCACGCTGGTCGGCTTCTCGAAGCACACGGTCGCCTCGGTCGAACAGGGCCGGCGGATGCCGGACCCCGACTTCGTGGAGGGAGCGGAGCCGCACCTCGGCAACACGGGCGCGCTGCGGGCGGCGGCACCGCATCTGTCGCGGAAGGCGGGCCTGGCGAGCTGGTTCCGGCAGTGGGCCCGGCTGGAGGCGGCGGCGATCAGCCTGTACACGTACGAATGCCGGGTGGTGCCGGGCCTGTTGCAGACGGAGGCGTACGCGCGAGCCGTCTCGCTGAACGTGCCGCCGATGCCGGACCCGGAGGAGCTGGAACAGCGGATCGCGGCGCGGCTGGCCCGCCAGCAGCTGCTGGCGGTCACACGGAAGCCGCCGACGGCGTTCAGCTTCATCGTAGAGCAGGCGGTGCTGGAGCGGTGCACGGGCGGGGAGGAGGTGACGCGGGAACTGCTGGACCACCTGGTGGAGTTGGTGGAGCGGAACTGGAACGTGGAGGTGCAGGTGATGCCTACGCGGCGGGTGAGCCACGCGGGGTTGGATGGGCCCTTGCAGCTGGCCGAGGCGCCCGAACACCGCTGGTTCGGCTACTCGGAGGGACAGAAGAACGGTCGACTGATCGCTGACCTGAAGGAGATCAGCGTGCTCCAGCAGCGCTATGCGAAACTGCGCTCACAGGCCTTGTCCCCGGAGGAATCCCTGGGCCTGCTGAAGCGAATGCGAGGAGCGCTATGAGCACGTCCGAACTGGCCTGGTTCAAGAGCAGTTACAGCGGCTCTGAGGGGGACAGCTGCGTCGAGGTGGCGCAGGGTACGCAGGCGATCCACGTCCGGGACTCCAAGGACCAGCGGAGCCCCGAGCTCGCCCTCTCCCCTTCCGCGTGGGACGACTTCGTCACGTACGCCGCGCAGAGCTGAGCCTCACGCCGTGCCCCCGCACCGGAGTTGTCCGGGGCGGGGGCACGGTCGTTCAGGAGGTGGGCGGCGTCCACTTCCCCTGGTCGATGGCCGCCTGGAGGCGCGCGGAGAAGTGAGCGTGCGCCTCACGCATCTCTTCCTCGCGGTTGGCCTTGTAGAAGGGGGCGGTGTAGCCCTCGGGGGGCTCAGGCCGTTCCTTGTTCTGGTAGGCGAGGAAGTGTTCGTAGTGCTCTTTGGTCTGGCCGAAGCCGTAGGTGTAGCGGTTGCCCGCGATCTTCCGTTCGTTCGCGTCGAACCAGGTGACGGAGTCGAAGTCCTGCATGATCGGGAAGCGGGCCTTGTACATGGCGACGAGTGCGTCGGCGCTGACGCCGAGCCAGACGGCGACGAGCGCGTCGATCTCCACTAGTGCGGCTCGCCGCGCTCGTTCGGTGCGCAGAGGGGTGTTCCGGGTCCACAGCGGGCCCACCGCGTGCAGCGGTTGCAGCTCGGGCCAGCCACAGGCCCACGGCTCGTAGGCGGGCCAGGTGGTGTCGTACAGCTCCTCCCAGAGGTCCGCGTAGGCGTTGGTGAGGCAATTGAGACGGAGGGTACGGAGAAGCAGGGCCGAGGACAGCGGATGGCCCGGAGAGGGCGCGGGCATGATCTTGGCACCCGCCACCCGGAGGTCGCCCCGTCTGGTAGTGCGGAGGACGTAGTCGATGGGCAGAGCGGACCAGAAGCCTCCCGTAAGAGCCGTAAGCGCTTGGTCTGCGAGGCTCATGCTCTGGATCTGGTCCACATGAGCGGGACCCGGGGGCAAAAGTGCTGCGTACAGCGCCCGTTCCGTGTCCGGCGCGATCTGGCGACGCCACGCCACCCGGTAGAACTCCGTATACGGCCGTCGCAGCCGACGCAGCAGCTCCGCCTCCACCTGTTCCTCAGTGACCTCCGACGTCTCCACCCTGAAACGCCCAGCCGCCGCGTTCCGCGCCCGCGTCACCTCACGCTCGGACGCCTTGAGCTGCTCCAGGGTCCTGCCGTCGCTCCACACGTCCTGCGCGGCCTGGTACACCTCGGGCTTCGCGACGTACGCGTACTCGGACTCGGGCACGGCATCGTCCGCGAGGGTCATCGGGTTGAGTCCCAGGACCTCGCCGCCCCCCTGGCTTGGCTGCTTGAACATGGAGTTGGCCAGGCCGATCTGCGGGCCCTTGAGAATTACCTCGGACCAGTCGGCCGGCCGACGGACCACGCTCGCGCCATCCGGCGTGTTGTACCCGATCAGATCGTCGTCCTTGGCTGTCTTTTCGTTGTAACCGCTCGTGATTTGCGGCTCGTGCGCAGCAAGGCGCAGCGGGTAGTCAGCCAGCGCCTTGATCGCCTGTTCCTCCGCCGTACTTACTGGCGAAAGCAGCCTAGCCTGGCGTACGGGCTGCGACTGGTCGCCGGTGAGCTTTTGCCACCCGGCGAGCATCAACTCGTCCACGCGGACGATCCGCTTGCGATGCGGGCGTTCGTCCCAGCTGTCGCCGTAGCGAACCCCGGGATCGGGAGCCCTCCCATCGTCGTCCGCCGACAGGCGCAGCGCGTCTACGGAGAAAAGCCACGACAGGTGGTCGAAGCCAATCTCGCCCGCCTGACCGTAGACATGCACACCGAAGTGGCTGGACCGGCCGACAGGCGGCGGGAAGAACCGGTTACCCGCGTTGACGAAGTCACCGTGTACGCGAAGCCGCATGTACGCGGCCTCCCGCAAGCGCCCTTCCTTGTCGCCGCTGAAGTGAGAGTCGGGGTGGACAAGCCCCACCGTTCCCTCATCAGCCAGGTGCGCCCAGGTGCGGCACATGAACGCCCGGTACAGGTCAGGCCGGGTGCCCGAGATCAGCGGATACACCACGGCGCTTCCGAGGACCTCCGCCGTCCCCGCAGTCGCGGTCAGGTCTCGCAGGTAGGCCCAGCGATGATCCGCGTTCGCCAGAATCTCGCTCTTGCGTTCCCTCCGAGCCCCAGCCGCCTGCTTCTCACTCAGCTTGAACCACGGCTCGACCTCCGCCAGCACCGCAGCTTCGTCCCAATCCGGCCTCACCCAAGGCGGGTTCCCCACCTGGAGGTCGAACCCGCCCCCCGCCCCCCGGAACACGTGCGCGAAGTGCAGCTCCCAGTGGAAGAAGCCGTGGCCGTCCTCCGCCCTTATGTCCTTCTCCGTCGTGCCCGCGATGTCCTCGACCGTGTTCAGCCACGGGTAGCGGAACGGCAGCAACCCCGCCGACCGCATCCCGAGGAAGCCCTCCAGGCGGTCCTCCACATCGCCCAGCAGCTCCAGCGCGTCGTCAGGGCTGAGCTTCTCGATGCCCGAGAGCAGCGACTGCTCCGGCATGTCGGACGTACCGAGGACGGCTTCCAGGAACTCCAGCCAGTCGCCGAAGCTCTGGAGCGGCACGGTCTGCCGCTCCGGCGGGCGGGGGGCTCGCACCGGCCTCCTGGCCGCCGGGGTTCTCCGTACGGCTCCGCCCGAAGAGGCCAGCGCCTCGCCCAGCTCGTCCTGCTCCCCGTCCGGGTCGTCGAACAGTCCGGCCGTACTCCACAACTGGTCCCCTGGCGCGGAGCTGGACGCAGGCTCGACCGAAGCCACTGGCTCCACCGGCACGGCGGCTTCCCCTGTCCCGCCCAGCAGCCCCGGCACCGACGACTCATCGACGAGCGCACCGCCCGTGTCGTACACCGGTTCGGTGCCGTCGAGTTCGCCGACCCGGTCCAGCGGCCAGAACCACAGCGCGCACCACGCGTCCATGACCGTCTTCAGCCGCCAGTACGGCGTGCCGTGGCGGGTCAGGTCGTCCAGGACCTTCTGCTTGTCCTCTGCCTCCGTGGGCTGGTCCAGCCAGTCCGCGCCCCAGACGTCGACGCGGCGGGCGACCGCCCGCTCGGAGAGTTCCAGCCGGGTCGCGACCAGTGACCACAGGAACTCGGCGCGCCGGGCCACGCCCTGGAGGCGGCCCAGCTCGGTCTTCTCCGCCGCCTTGCGCCATCGCTCGTACCGCTTGCGCCGGGCCTCGTCGCTCTCGTCGCCGCGCTCCTGGAACGGCTTCGGGCCCTTCGGGGCCTTCTGGACGCCCTTGCGCCACCGGCCGAGCGCCTTGGCCTCCTCCTCGGCGAGCTTCTTGGCCTCCGGTTCGGCGGCGACCGCGCCCCAACCGATCGCGGGCAGCAGGAACTGGTGCACTGCCCCCTCGGGCAGCGGGCCCTCCCGGAACGGCAGGTCCGTCGGCGGGAGCGTGTTCTTCCTGGCCAGCCAGCCGCCGCCCGTGAGGGTGTCGGCCTTGTAGACCTTGCGGCCCGCTCCGATGAGGGAGTTGCCGCGACGCAGGTGGAGGCCGAACCAGGGGGCCCGCATGCCGGGGTGCATGGAGTTGAGCCAGAGGGAGACCTCGGCCAGCTCCACGGCCGTGGCGTTGAGGTCCACGCCGTAGGCGTTGTGCAGGGCGACGTACGCCTTGGTCTTCTGGAGCTCGATCTGCCGCAGTTCGGGGTCCACCTTGCGGCCCAGCTCGCGTTCGCGGCGGCGCAGGTACTCGGCGGCGACCTGGTCGATGGCCTCGTTGAGGAACGCGCCGGAGCCCAGGGCCGGTTCGCAGATCTTCCACTCCAGGAGCTCCCTGGCCGGGGTGGTGGTGCCGTCCTGGTCCAGGCGGTGCCTCAGGGCCAGTTCGACGGTGACCTCGGTGAGGGACTTCGGGGTGTAGTAGGAGGCGGAGGTCTGGCGGTCGCGGCCGGCCAGCCGGTAGACGAAGGAGCCCCTGGGGTGGGCCACCCGTTCCTGGCGGCCGGTCTCCTCGTCGGTCCGCTTGACGAAGACGGCGTCGTCGTAGTCCTGGGCGCGGGAGGCGGGGACCATCCAGCTGCCGCCGGAGGGGTCGCCGCCCTTGGCGACCTCGTACAGCTCCTCCTCGGCGATGAAGCCGGTGTAGGACATCAGGCCCTCGTACACCGCGCCGAGTTGGTTGATGCCGAGCTGGGCGTACGAGATGAAGCCGCCGCGCTCCCTGCCCCGGCCCTTGGTGAGCATGAGGCGGCGCAGCACCTTGTGCAGTGTCTCGTTGCGCAGCCGGGTGTCCAGGAAGGGGCGGCGGCCGTCCGACCCGCCCTCCTCGTACGCCGGGTTCTCGATCTGGTCGTCCGAGATGAGGCGGACGGCCTTCTTGGTGAACAGTTCGGAGCGCAGCGCCTCGAAGCGCAGGCCCGCGCTGGTGGAGCGGGCGGCGGCGCGGCGGGTGCGGTCGGCCTCGCGGACCCGGTCGGTGTACTCGGCCTGGGTGATCGTGCCGGCGGCGAGCGACTGTGCCGCCTCGCTCTCGGCCTTCGTCGCCTCGCGGGCCGCCGCCTCCGCCGCGAGGTCCTCGGGCTCGGTGCCGTAGCGGCGGTGGCCGTTCTCGACCTTCTCGAAGAGCAGGTCGAGCGACTCGTACAGGTGGAAGCCGCGCCGGGAGCGCTCGCCGACGAGGTCGCGCAGGACGAGGTCGCCGAGGCGCTGGAGGCCGTACCCCTGCTCGTACTCCGGGTAGTCGGAGGGCAGGATACCGAGGGCGGGGCTGGCCTCCGCGTACAGGAGGAACAGGATGCGGTAGAGGTAGCGCAGCGACTCGCGGCTGAGTTCCTTGGCGAGCCGGGCCGGGTCGTCCAGGTCGGCGGGGGCGACGCCGTTCCCGGGTTCGCGCAGGCGGTCCAGGACCTCGTTGGCGATCCACTCCACGCTCAGGCGCAGGCCCTCGCGGAGTTCGGTGGAGACGCCGACGGCGTGTTTGCCCGAGCGGTCGAGGAAGGCGGCGAGCGGGGCGGTGCCGCCCTCGGCGGGGACGCGCAGCGAGTCGGCGCCGAACAGGGCGGCCAGGGTGTCGAGTTCGCCGCCGTGGCGGTCGTCGCGGCGGTGCAGGGCGGCGTCGAGGTCGGCGGCGAGGTAGCGGCCCTCGGGCCAGGCGAGGCGGTCGGCGAGGACGACCACCCCGCCGACGAGCAGGAGCACGTGGCGCGGGGGTGCGTCACAGGTGAGGAGGAAGTCGGTGAGGGCCTTGGCGTCCAGGAGGTCGGGGGCCGAGGTCTCCGTCTCCACCGGGTGGAGCAGGCGGCCGGCCCCGTCCGGGTCGAGCGCCGCGTCGGATTCGGTGGTCCAGCCGCAGGCGACCGCGTACAGACCGGGTTCGGCGTGGAGGACCTGGACGTCGTAGGCGCGGTCGGCGCGGTGGACGGTGACGGTCTGCTCGTGGGCGTCGGCGTAGCCGAGGGCACGCAGGGTGTCCAGGTGACTCTCGGTGTACCGCTTGCGCCGGCCCTCGGGTTCGGGCGCTTCGGGTTCGGCGAGCGCGGCGGCGTCCTGGGCGAGCGCGGCGCGGCCCGCGAAGTAGGGGCCGTGGAGGGCCCGCAGGCCCTCGCGGGGGGTGCGGACGCGCGGGGGCACGGCGTCGCGGTCGAGGCCCTCGCGGGCGGCTTCGGCCACCGCGTCGGCGTGGCGGCGGCGTTCGGTCTCCTCGAAGGCCGCCCAGCGGGTGAGGAGGCCGTCCTTCGCCTTGAGGTCCTTGGGGAGGACCTCGGCGAGGTAGTGCGGCGAGAGGTAGTCGCCGTGGTTGACCAGGGAGTCGTACGTCACGTCAGTTCTCCGCCTGCGCGTCGGACGGGTGGGCGGGGGCCGGGTCCGGGGAGCCGGTCGCGGTGGCCGGACCGGTTCCGGGGGCGTCCGGGGTGCCGGGGCGGTCGAGGACGGCGAGGACCCGCAGCAGCGGGCGGCCGGTGGTCTGCAACTGGTCCAGCAGGCGGGCCAGTTCGTCGGCGGTCTCCTCGACGAGGCGCTCACGCCGGTCGGTGACGCCGGGCAGCAGGGAGTCGGCGCGCCAGCGGGCGACGTGGGCGCGGTAGGCGGCGAGGGGACCGCTGATCCGCTCCTCCCACTGGGCCCGGCCCGCGTCCAGGTGGCGCCGGGCGGCGGCGACGGCGGCCGGTACGAGGGCCTGGAGCCGGTCCGGGTCCCGCGGGCCGCCGGTGCGGGCGAGCCTCGGGCCGACCTTCGCGTCGCGCAGCGCGTCGGCCATGGGGCGCACCTCGGGCGTCCCGGTGCCGTCGGGGCGGATGCCCGCCACGGCCATCCAGCGGACCACGGTCGGGCGGCCGAGGGCGTTGGAGTGGATGCCCTGGACGAGGAAGACCGGGCCGTCGACGTGCGGTGTGGTGATGACCGGGGCCTCCTGCCGGCCGAACTCGACCAGGACCTTGTCCGTCAGCCACTCCACCACCGGGTGGATGTCGGTGAGGAAGGAGACGTCGGGCCACATGGTGGTGCTGCTGTTCCTGGCCTCGTCGAGTTTGCGCTGCGCGAGGGCGCGGTCGGAGGTGACCAGCATCCGGTCGGCGACGCGCTGCTCACGGAGGTAGGAGGGCGGCAGGGCCTTGAGGCGGTGGAGCAGGTCGGGCGCGAGGGCCGGGGAGAGGGAGAAGTAGCCGCCGCCCTGGGCGTCGGTGCCCGACGCCAGGCCGATCAGGTCCCCGGCGCGCTCCTCGTACACCTCGTCGAGGGCGGTGGCGACGAAGTCGGCCGTGTCGCCGTCGAAGAGCGAGATCAGCTCGGCGCGGGCGGGCAGCTCGTGCTCGGTGACGGTGTCCACCTGGCCGAACAGGTCGGCCAGTGTGGTGTCCTCGGCGGGGTCGGAGTCCAGGAACTCCTCGACCGTGCCGCCCCTCACCAGCTCCTTGATGAGCCGGCGCTCCTCCTCCTCGGCCCGGTAGAGCCCGGACACGGCCTCGGCCGTGCCGTCCAGCTTGTGCGCCTCCTCCTCCCGGCGCAGCAGCTTCTCGGCGACCGTGCGGTCGTCCTTGGCGCCGGAGGTGGCCGAGGTGAGGATCAGCGCGTGGAACCGGGGCTCGTGCTTCTGCCCGTACCGGTCGATACGGCCGTTGCGCTGCTCGATGCGGATCAGGGACCACGGGATGTCGTAGTGGACGAGGTGGTGGCACTGGCGGTGCAGGTTGACGCCCTCGGAGGCGACGTCGCCGGTGAACAGCAGCCGGACGGGGGTGTCGGCGAGGCCGAACGACTCCAGGACCTTGGCCTGCTCCTCGTCGCTGAGGCCGCCGTGCATCACGGCGACCGCCTTCGACGTGCCGTCGGCGCCCACCGGGAGACCCAGGCGGGCCGGGACGACGTCGGCGAGCCAGGTCAGCGTGCGGACGCGTTCGGAGAAGACCACGGCCCGCGTGGCGGAGCGGGGGCCGACCCCGATCTCCTTGAGCTGGGCGACGAGGGCGTCGAGCTTGGCCGAGTCGCCGGGTGCGGTGCCGTCGCCCATGCCCGCGATGATCTTCTGGAGCCGGGCGAGCGCGGTCTGCTCGGTGGCGATGGCCGGGTCGGGCCGCAGCCCCTTCTCCCCGGCCCTGCGGACCCGGTCCGTGAGTGAGGCGACACGGTTGGTGACCGTCTCGCCCAGGGCCATGTGCGAGGACAGGAAGGTCTTGAGCAGGTTGTAGGCGAAGACCGGCTCGACGGCGACCGAGACGGGGTCCTGGGCCGCCGTACCGAACTCCGTGCTAGTCGGCGGGGTGGGGATCCAGTGCTCGGCCAGCTCGGCGAAGACCCGTTCCTCCGCCTCGGTGGCGGCGCAGTGGAGGGAGACGGTGGGGCCCCGGTCCGGCCATTCGGTGCCCATCTCGTCCCGGACCTCGGGGCTGATCTTGGTGCGCCGGATGTAGAGGTGGCCGAGGTCCTCGGCCGGGTCGTAGTGGTCGCGGTCGGCGATGGCGGCCGGGTCGAGCAGGGAGATCAGGTCGGCGAAGGACCGCTTGTCGCCGTTGTGGGGAGTGGCGCTGGCGAGCAGCAGGGCGTCCGTGCGCGGGGCGAGGATCTCGGCGAGGGCGCGGCGCTGGCTGCCCGGGTTGATCAGGTTGTGGGACTCGTCGATCACGACGGCGTCCCAGCGGATGCGCTCCAGGTGGTGCCGGTACCGGCCGATGTTCTTGAGGGTGTCCACGGAGATGATCACGCGCTTGTAGTGCGTGAACGGGTTCCGGCCGGCGGGCAGTTCGCGCTGGACACGCTGGATGCCCAGGGAGTCGAGCCGTACGAGGGGAATGGAGAACCGGGTCCACAGCTCGTGCTGGAACTGCTCCAGGATGCTCTGCGGGGTCACGACCAGGATGCGTTCACCCCTGCCCCGGCGGATGAGCTCCGCGAGGGTGAGGCCGATCTCCAGGGTCTTGCCGAGACCGACGACGTCGGCGATGAGGACCCTGGGGCGGAGGTTGCGCATCGACAGGGCGAGTTCCGCGGGACGCTGCTGGTAGACGAGCGGGTCCAGCAGGAAGCGGTCGGCGAGCGCCAGGCCCCGTTCCGACTGGGGCAGCGGCGTCTTGCGCAGGGCGGCTTCGAGGAACAGGCGGCTGCGCCGGAAGTACGAGGAGGTGTCGGGCACGAGGCGGGTCTTCTCCGGGTCCAGGAGTTCCACCGCGTCGATGCCGCTGAAGAAGACGGCTTCCTCGTCCCGGACGAACTCGGAGACGCCGACGGCCTCGATCCGCTCCCCGTCGTGGTCGGTGGTGATGGTGTTGCGGACCAGCCACTCCTCGTCCCGTACGAGGATCTGCGCGCCCGGCGGGAACCGGGTCCCCTCCTGCGTCGCCCCCTGGTCGGTCACTCGCGGTCCCTTCGTCTGCCTCGCGTCGTACGCTCTCGCCGCCGCAAGTCTGTCACGGGGGAGGAGGGGGTCGTACGGGATCGGGCGGGAGGACCGCGACCTCCCGGACCGTGCACCGCGCCTGCCGGAGGAGGGGGCGGCGGCTGCTCAGAAACGTGCCTCGCGGGCGTACTCGGCGCGCATCCCCTCGGCGATCCTCAGGGGTGCGGCGGGCCGGATCGCGGTCACCCGGCCGCGGGGGCGCCGAGGGGTGTCCGGCCGCGCGGGCGTGGACCCCGGGCGGTCGGCGGCGTCGGCCCCCGGGGCGTCCTCGTCGAGGCCCCCGTACGCGTCGTCCTCTCCGTCCGCCGCCCGCTGCCCGGCTCCGGCGGAAGCGGGCGCACCTGCTCGTTCGTCGTCCTCGACCGCCGCCTGGTCGACGGCCGCCGGCGTGTAGGCGCCGGCTTCCGCCAGGGGTACGGGGGCCGGTGCGGGGAGTTGCGGCACGATGATCTCGGGCGTCAGGTCGGTGAGGCGGCGCTTGGCCTGGAGGGCGGTCAGGCCCTGTTCGCGGATGACGCGCACCAGCCGCTCGATCACCTCGGTCAGGGAGGGGCGGGCGCCCGGGTCCGACGCCAGCATGTCCGTGATCAGCGGTGCGAGTTCGGGCGGGGCGCCCGCAAGGTCGGGAGGGGTCGCCGGGTCCTCGATCTTCAGGGCGACGGCCTGCCAGGTCGGTCCCTCGTACGGGTAGTGCCCGGTCACGGTGAAGAGCAGCACCGCGCCCAGCGCGTACACGTCGGCGGAGCGGTCCAGCCGCTGCTCGCCCCGGGCCTGCTCCGGAGGCATGCACAGGACGCTGCCGACGACGTACCCGGTGGCGGTCAGGGCGGTACGGCGTTCCGCCAGAACGGCGAGACCGAAGTCGATCACCTTGGGCCCGTAGGGGGCGAGCAGGATGTTCTGCGGCTTGAGGTCGCGGTGGAGCAGCCCCGCCTCGTGGACCGTGCCGAGGCCCTCGGCGAGCAGGGCCCCGAGGCTGGCGGTCTCGGCGAGGGGCAGGGGGCCCTGGCCGGTGACCAGGGTCCGCAGGTCGGGTCCGGGGACGTACTCGACCGCGAGCCACGGCCGGTCGGCGTCGGCGTCGGCACCGACGAAGGCCGCGACGAAGGGGCCGTAGACCGTGCGCAGGCTCTCCACCTCGGACAGGAAGCGGGCCCGGGTGTCCTCGTCGAGCACGGAGGACTTGATGACCTTGACCGCGGCCTGGTGGCCGGCCGCGGACTCGCCCAGGAACACCTGGCCCATGCCGCCGGAGCCGATCCGGCACACGAGGGTGAACCCTCCGATCTCCTTCGGGTCGTCGTCCCTCAGCGGTTCCACGGTGCCACGCCTCCCCCCTCACGGCCCGCCGCCCCGCGGTTGGACGCGGTGGACCCAGCGGGACCGGGCAGCAGTCTATGCAGCTCCTCCGTCGCCCCGTGCGGCCTTCTCTGCGCCCGGGCGGGCCTGGGGCGACTCGACCGTGTGCGCGAACCACTCCAGGACGCCGCCAAGCTCCTCCCCGTGTTCGGCGAACACGTCCAGCGGGAACGCGGGACGCAGGTCCAGCTTGGCCGCCGCGAGGTCGATGCCCTCCACGGCGTTCAGACGGGCCATCAGCTCGCGCCTCAACTGCTCGTCGTCGAAGGGCGGTCGACGCTTGAGGTGCTGGAAGACCACTTCGGCGGTGCCCGTCACCGGGTACAGGGCGAGGGGCCACAGCGAACGCGCCCGGGAGCCGCCCAGGGACAGCGTGGGGAAGCAGCTGGTCTCGCTCCTCCTCCCGTAGTCGAGCGTGCCGCCGCGTCCCGTCCAGAACCGCAGGCAGGCGAGGACTCCCGCGACCGTTTCCGGCGTCTGGTTGTCGTGCAGCAGCTTCTCGAAGCGGGTGGCCGCGGGCTCCCCGTCGCTCGCCGGTCGCTCGGGGTCCCGAGCGGGTGCCTCGCTCTCGAAGTCGTCCTTGCCGGCCAGTGTGGCCAGGTCGGACGCCGTCAGCCGGTGGGACCGGCGGGCGCGGCCCCGTCCGTCGAACGGCACGCCTTCGCGCTCCAGCACCTCGCGCGGACCGGAAGCACCCGTGTGACCCTCCGGCCAGCGGAAGCCGGACGAGACCTTTCCGTCCGCCGTCAGCACCCGGTGGGCGCCGTGCAGGGCGGGCCTGGTGCCGATGTGGTTGCCGACCGCGACGGCGGAGGTACCGACAAGGGCGGCGAGGTCGCCGTAGGTCGTCCAGGTGCCCGCCGGCATGCTCAGCAACGCCTGGCGCAGCTCGCCCCAGCCGGCCCACTCGGCATCGGCGTGGACCACGCCGTCGAGGGGGCCCGGCCACAACTGCAGCGCCCGATCGGCCAGTTCGTCGGCGCGGGCGAGGATCTCGGCCCTGCCCCAGCGCTCCACGCCCGCGATGCTCTGGTTCATCCGCAGCGCGCTGGAGTCCAGGATCTGCTGCTTGCGGCGGAAGGGGTGGTTGGAGAGCCTGGCGTTGTCACCGGAGAGGGTCAGATTACCGAGCGTGTGCACCAGTTGGGCGTGCAGCTCCTCCGGGCTCCCGCTCTCCCCGGCCTCCTCGGCGAGGAGGTCGAACCACTGCTGGGCGGGCTGCTGCGGCAGCACGTGCTCGACGGTGAGCTTCGCCTTGGTGAAGTCGACCGGCTCGCGGGCGCCGTAGCTCTCCTCGAACCGTCGCAGGACCTCGAACCGCTGGTTCGACCGGCCCGACTTGTAGAAGGGACGGCCGCGGATCGACTCCCGCGTCGTCGCGTCGGAGGGCCAGACCCGGGTTCCCGTCTTGATGGACAGGGCGTGCCGTACGGCGTCGGCGAGCGGGCGCCCGTGCTCCAGCTCCCGCTCGACCTCCTTGGGCAGTTCCATGAAGGTGCGGTTGTTGCCCGTGGTGGAGTTGCCGGCGAACAGGCGCCGCACCAGATAGCTCTCGGCGTAGGAGAGCGCGGTGGCCACTTCCCCGGGCGCGCAGCGACCCTCGTCCAGTCGGTCGAGCAGGAGGAGTGCCAGCGGGTAGTGCGTCTGACCGCTCCAGCGGGCGAGGCGTTCCAGGACGTCGCGCAGATCCGGGTCGCTCTCCCGCCACGGCTCGACGATCCGCATGAGGCGGCCCGCGCGTACCCGCAGCCGGAGGACCTCCGCCTCCAGCGCCGCCTCGTTCGAACTCAGCGGTTCGAGGCGCTTCTTCTGGTCCCGGTAGATCTCGCTCTGTTTGGCACGGGTGTCGCCGCCGACGACCAGGTCGAGCCAGACGAGAAGCTCCAGTCTGGCCGGGCCCAGCAGTTCCTGCATCGGAAGCCACAGGTTGCGGTAGACGGTCTCGCCGCGCTTGGGCAGACACATGAAGAGGTAGTTGCGGAGCAGGTCGCTCTGGCTGAGACCGACGCCGGTGTTGTTGATGGACTCGAAGATCCGGTAGACGTTGTCGCCTTCGGCGGCGGTGATCGACACGATGGAGAGGAGGTCCCGGAGGACGGACTCCACCGCGCGGACCCATTCGTCGCCGGCGCCCTCCTCCCCGGCGCCCTCTTCGCCCTCGGTCAGGACGGCGAGGAAGAACCGGTAGGCGCCGCCGATGTTGCCCGGGCCACCGGCCGTGGGCAGGGAGTCCACGCAGGCGACGAACGCCTCACGGTCGGCCTGCGTCGGCAGCAGGCGGTAGTGGTCGGTCCCGTCCTGGTAGCTGTTGACCAGGATCAGGTCGTGGATGCGGGCGGCCTTCTTCTCCCGGCCCCGGGCCCGGTGCCGGTCCCGCAGCGCGGTGAAGGCGAGCATCAGCGTGGTGAGCCGCTGTTGACCGTCCACGACGAGCCAGCGTTGCATCCCGCCGGCCGCGACCCGTTCCGGCGCGAGCACGACCGACCCGAGGAAATGCGCCGCCGGCTCGTTGCCCGCCCGTTTGTCCTCGACGAGTTCCAGCACGTCGTCCCATAACTGACGCAGTTCGTCGCGCTGCCAGGTGTAGGTGCGTTGATAGAGCGGAACCTGGAACTGTGTCTCGCCGTGGACCAGCTTGCTGAACGTCGTCTCCTGCGCGTGCACGCGGGCTTCCTCCCCGTATCTCGCTTCGCCAACCCGTCATTGTGCCGGATGCCGCGACCGACGGAATCGACGACGACAGGACCGGTACCGCCCACCACGGCGCGGAATCAGCCGACCAGGGCCGGACCTCCGTGCCGACGTGGTCACAGACCGCGTTCGCCCCTCAGTCCCTTCGACTCCCGCCTGCGCCCACGGGTCCTGCGGGACACGGGGCGGGAGACGCGGGCCCGGTTTCCCCGAGTCCGCGTCCGCGCGGCAGGTGGGCCCGGCGATCGGCGGGCGGATCGACGGGCGCGTCCCAGGCGCGCTCCCCCGTCAGCCCTTCTCGCGCGGGCTCTTCTCGATGACCCGACCGTCCAGGTGGGCGGTGAGGTAGGCGCCGCCGTACTTGTCGGAGACGTAGACGCGCAGCACCGGGCGGTCGTCGTGGAAAGGCGACGACGGGTCCACGATCACGTAACTGCTCTCCGGCTCCGGGATGTCGAGGCTCGTCCTGGCCGTCCGCAGCAGGGCGGGCAGGGCGTCCCAGTCGACGGAGTCCAGGTCGACCGCCTTGTCCCCGGACATGAGGGTGCCGCCCATGTCGTCCTTCTTCGCCTGCCCGTCCCGGTAGCTGAACCGGTCGTAGAGGCGGGAGTTGAACTTCAGCGGCGCCTGGGCGGAGGCGTGCTCACCGTAGAGGGTGAAGTCGGTGACCTTCGTGCCGCCCATCAGCGGCTTCAGCGCGGCGATGGCCTGCCGTGCCCCTTGCGGGGTGAGCAGGTCGGTGGGGGCATCCGGTCCGTCGTCGTCCGCCCCGGACCCGTCGTCGTCCGCGACCGGTCGGCCGGCGGCGGTGGGCGGGGCGGCGCTCCGTCCGTTCGCCGGGGCGCTCGCCGTGGTGTCGGGGCGGTTGCTCCCCTTCGAGCCGTCGTCGCCGCCTCCGCCGCGGAAGAACGACGGGTCGATCACGTAGAAGACGCCCGCCAGCACCGCCGCCGAGACGACCGCGGAGGCCGTGCCGATCACCCGGGTGCGGCGCCGGACGCGGTGTCCGCGCTCCTCGTCGTCGCCCAGGACCGTCGGAGAGGCTGTCGGGGCGGTAGCAGGGGTGGTCGCCGGGAAGGTTGCCGGGCCGGCGTACGGATTGTTCGCGTACGGGGTGTGCGCGAAGGGGCTGTTCGCGTACGGGGGGCGCGGCTGGCCGACGGGGGTGGGGGTGGGGAAGGCCGGAGGGTGGGCCGGCTGGGTGGGCGACGCGGTGGCCGGGGCCGGTCCGTAGGCGCTCCTGGGGTCGGGGGCCGGCTGGGGCCGCGCCGCCTCCGCCAGCATCCGGTCCAGGGCTCCGGCATCCGGGCGGGCCGGGATGTCCCGGGTCAGGAGCGCCGTCAGTACGGGGGTCAGCGCCCCGGCCCGTACCGGCGGGGGCACCTCCTCGTCGAGTACGGCGGCCAGGGTGGCGAGCGTGGTGGCCTTGCGCAGCGGGTGGTGGCCCTCGACGGCGACGTACAGCATCATGCCGAGCGACCAGAGGTCCGAGGACGGGTCGCCCTCGGTGCCCCGGATGCGCTCGGGGGCTATGAAGTCGGGCGAGCCGATCAGGGCACCCGTCATCGTGAGGCTCGTCGACTCGCGGATCGCGGCGATGCCGAAGTCCGTGAGGACCGGGCGGCCGTCGGTGCGCAGCAGCACGTTGGCCGGCTTGACGTCGCGGTGCTGGATGCCGGAGGCGTGGGCGGCGTTCAGGGCGGAGAGGATGCCGCGCCCCAGCTCGGCGGCCTCGGCGGGGTCCATGGGCCCTTCGGCCAGCCGGTCGTGGAGGGAGGAGCCGGCCACCAGCTCCATCACGATCCAGGGGTAGCCGTCCTCGCCCGGGTCGACGATGTGGTGGACGGTGACCACGTTGGGGTGGTCCAGGCGGGCCAGGGCGCGGGCCTCGCGCAGGACCCGGGCGCGCAGGGTGCGGGCGCCCTCGGGGTCGTACTCCGCCAGTGCCGGGTCCGGGGGCCGGACCTCCTTGAGGGCGACGTCACGATGGAGCGCCTCGTCGTGGGCCCGCCACACCATGCCCATGCCGCCGCTGCCGAGCCGCTCCACCAGGGTGAAGCGGCCGTCGATCACCCGTCCCGAGGGGGCCTTAGCGCTCATGCGCCGTAGCGTACGGGTGCCGTACGACAAGGGGGAGCCGGGGCCGGGGATCGATGCGGGGCCGGTCAGGCGGAGGCGCGTTTGCGGGGAGCGGCCGTCTTCTTCTTCGTGGTGCTCCGGGAGCCGGACGATGTCTGCTTCTTCGCCGAGTTCGCCGAGGACGAGCCCTTGGACGAGGACGAGGACGCGGACGAGGTCGACTTGGATGCCGTCTTCTTCTGCGCCGTCTTCCCGGCCGTGGAGGCCGTCGACTTCTTCGTGCCCGTTGACTTGGGCGTGGACTTCTGTTGGGTCGTCTTCTTGGCCGTCCGCCCGGACGTCGTCTTCTTGATGGGGTGGATGTCCGCCATGTCCCCCTCACTCACGTCCTCGCCCCGGGACTCCTTCGCCGCTCGGACGCTGCTCTCCAGGGCCGCGATCAGGTCGATGACCTTGCCGCCACCGCCGTCCTTCGACTCGGACGGCTGTACCGCCTCCCCGGAGGCCTTCGCCGCGATGAGCTCCTCCACCGCCTCCCGGTAGTCGTCGTGGAGACTGTCCATGTCGACCTCGCCGAGGGTGTCCATCAGCGCGTCCGCCAGGTCGAGTTCGGCGTCGCGGACCGTGACGTCGCTGTCCGGGGCGACCCCCTCGGGGGCCCGGATCTCGTCGGGCCAGAGCAGGCCGTGCATCGCGATCACGTCGTCGACGACCCGGAGCATCCCCAGCCGTTCGCGGCCGCGCAGGGCGTACTTCGCGACGGCGACCTTGTTGCTGCGCTTGAGCGCCTCGCGCAGCAGGGTGTACGGCTTGGCGGCCGGGACCCCGTTGGCGGAGAGGTAGTACGCCGCGTCCATCTGGAGCGGGTCGATCTCGTCGGCGGGGACGAAGGCGACGATCTCGATGGTCTTGGCGGTGGGCAGCGGGAGCTGGGCGAGATCCTCGTCGGTGATCGGGATCATCGTGCCGTCGGCGTCCTCGTAGGCCTTGCCGATCTCGCCGCCCGACACCTCCTCCTCGTCCAGCTCACAGACCTTGCGGTACCGGATCCGGCCCCCGTCGGCCAGATGGATCTGGCGGAAGTGGATCGAGTGGTTCTCGGTGGCGTTGACGAGCTTGATCGGGATGCTGACCAGCCCGAAGGAGATCGCGCCGTTCCATATGGATCTCACCGTTCACCCCTTTTGACCGTTAAGGACGGTTGAGCAGGTTCTCACCCGATTCGTGTGACTCTTATCGTATGACGCCGATCACGGAGGTGGAGGGGCGGCGCCTCTCGCTCAGCAACCTCGACAAGGTGCTGTATCCGGCCACCGGGACCACCAAGGGCGAGGTGCTGCACTACTACGCGGCCACCGCGGCGGGCGCGATCCTGCCCCATCTGCGTGACCGCCCGGTCTCCTTCCTGCGCTATCCCGACGGGCCCGAGGGGCAGCTCTTCTTCACCAAGAATCCGCCGCCCGGTACGCCCGACTGGGTGCGCACCACCCCCGTGCCGCGGAGCGAGGACCCGGGCGCCCGCCAGGTGATGGTCCAGGACCTTCCCGCGCTGATGTGGGCGGCCAATCTGGTGGTGGAGTTCCACACCCCGCAGTGGCGCGCCCAGGCCCCGGGGATCGCCGACCGGATGGTCTTCGACCTGGACCCCGGCTCCCCCGCGACGATCGTGGAGTGCTGCGCGGTGGCCCTCTGGCTGCGGGAGCGGCTCGCCGCCGACGGACTGTTCGCGTACGGGAAGACGTCCGGCTCCAAGGGCCTGCATCTGCTGGTCCCGCTGGAGCCGGCCCCGTCCGCCGAGGTGTCCGCGTACGCGAAGCGGCTCGCGGTGGAGGCGGAGAGCGCCCTGCCGGAGCTGGCCCTGCACCGGATGAGGCGCGCCCTGCGGGCCGGGAAGGTCTTCGTCGACTTCAGCCAGAACTCGGCGTCCAAGACCACCGCCACCCCCTACACCCTGCGGGCCAGGCCCGAGCCCACCGTCTCCGCGCCGGTCACCTGGGACGAGATCGAGGAGTGCCGAGAGCCGGAGGCGCTGGTGTTCCGGGCGGAGGGGATGGCCGGGAGGCTGGAGCGGTACGGGGACCTGCTCGGCCCCCTGCTCGACCCGGAACGGGCGCGGCCGCTTCCGGCGCACTCCCCCTGATCCACGGTCGGCACACAGGGATTCACAGCCAATGCACGGGTCCTCTTTCGGCCGTCCCGTCATGACGGGGTCATGACCTGGTCACGGCCGGAGGAAAGGCCACAAGTGGCGGGTGGATTGTCGGAGCCGTGGTGCACACTCTGCGCAGGCGCATTCTTCGGGAGGCGCGCAGGGGCATGGGGAACAGGTGTGCCGGAGACGGGTGGAGCTCCCGGACGCCGCCGTGACGTGGGGAGGGGATGGCGTGTTCTCGGGGATCGATGAGGTCGACTGGGCTTCGATGGAGCATGCCTACGGGCCCGCCGACGACGTGCCGGTGCTCCTTCGGGGGCTCGCCTCCGCCGATCCGGCGGAGCGGGAGAGCGCGCTCGACGGGATGTACGGGGCCGTGCACCACCAGGGGGACGTCTACGCCTGCACCCTCGCGTGCATCCCCTTTCTCTTCGAGCTCGCCGTGGACCCGGACGTGCAGGACCGGGGCAGCGTGGTCGAGCTGCTCACCAGCATCGGCGGCTTCGATCTGGACGAGGACGACGACGAGATCGACGAGGACGAGATCGAGGGCGCCGCGAACTACGCGATGGCGGCGGCCGCGGTCACCGCGGGGGCGGGGGTCTTCTTCGAGCTGATCGCCGACGAGGACCCCGGGGTGCGGCTGGCGGCCCCGCTGGCGCTCGCCACACTGCACCGCCACCCCGTGCGGGTCCTCGATCTGCTGCGGGAGCGGCTGCCGGCGGAGCCCGACGAGGAGGTGCGGCTCGCCCTCGTGGAGGCGGCCGGGCGGGTCGCCCTGCGCCACCGTCCGCTGGCGGGGCGGGTGGCCCAGTGGCTGACCCTGCTGGTGGACCGGGAGCGCGCGCCGGGGCTGCGGCTCGCCGCCCTGGCCCAGCTGGCGCGCTGTTCGCCCGACGCGCTGCCCCGCGATGTGGTGCCCGTCGTGTCGGGGCTGCTGCGCGAGCTGCGTACGGCCCCGGGCGGCGCACCGGAGTCGGACCCGGAGACCGAGCCGGAGGCCGACGCCGAGGCGGAGCCGGAGACCGACCCGGTCGGCTGTCCGGACGTCTCCCGGGCGGAACAGGCCGCGGCGCCGACGCTCGTGGGCCAGTTGCGCGCGCTCTCCGCCCAGGACAGCGCCGGGCGCGGCGCCCCCTGGTCCGCCGACCTGCTGCGCACCCTGCACGTCGGCCTCGACGACCGGGTGGGCGACCGTACGGCGCTCCTCATCGACCAGCTCCGCAGCCCCGACCGCTGGCAGCGCATCGACGCCGTGCGGATGAGCGGCGGGCTGATGCGGGCCTGGCGCGGCTCCTACGGGGAGCTGGTGGCGCTCGTCGGCGATCAGCTCGCCGACCCCGACCCCCGGCTGGCCGAGGCGGCCTCGCACGTGCTGGAGGAGCTGTTCTCGCTGGCCGCCCCCACGGCGGACGCGCTGGCGGCCCGGCTGGCGGCCGATCCCGGCGGCTGGGTGAGGGAGTGGGCCAGCGGTCCGCCGGGGCTCGGCTCCACGGTGAAGGCGCTGGCCCGGCTGGGCGACGCCCGCGCGGTGCCCGCCCTGGCGGCGGCCCTGGAGCTGCCGGAGGTGCCGCACGACGTGGGGTTCGCGGTCGCCCACCTCGGGCGGGCCGCCCGCCCGCTGGCCGCGGCGCTGCGGCGCAGGCTCGCCGGGGTGGCGCTGGACGAGGGTGCGTACGACCGGGCGAGCCCGCTGCTGGCCGGGCTGACCGGGCTGCGGGCGGGCGAGGCGACGCCGGAGGTGCTGCGGGTGCTGCGCGGCGCCCCGGAGTACCGGGGCGAGTGGCTGCGTACGGCGGCGCTGCGGGCGCTCGGCTCGTTCGGACCCGCGGCCCGGGAGGCGGTGCCCGAGCTGCGGGCGATGCTCCGCCGGCCCGGGACGGCCACGGAGGCGGCCGAGGCGCTCTGGGCGGTCGCCGGGGACCGGGACGCGGTGCTGCCCGTGCTGACCGAGGGGCTCGGGTCGGACCAGGTGCACGACCGGCGGGCGGCCGCGGCGGCGCTCGGGGCGCTCGGGCCGCACGCGGCGGCGGTGGCGCCCCGGCTGCGCGGGCTGCTGGCCCACGACGAGCTGTGGCTGCGGGTGGACGCGGCGATCGCGCTCTGGGAGGTGACCGGCCGGCCGGAGGAGAGCACCGAGGTGCTCCTCACCGCCTGGGAGAAGAACCGCCATGTCCGCGTCCGGGTGGCAGAATGCCTGGCACGGATGGGTCCGGTCGGCCCGGCGTCGACGGCGGCACAGGTGCTGCGCGCCGAGCTCTCCTCCGTACGCCGTCACAACGCGCTGGACGGCGGGTACGGCAGCCATGACACCTACGAGGACGAAAAGCTCCTGGCGCTGTGCCGACAGGCACTCCGGGGGACGGGGAAAGGCAGCACGGCATGATCATTTTCGGTACCAAGGGCTATCTGTACCAGCTGGCCATCCTGACGATGGTGTGCGGCTGGTGCGGCAATCCGGCGGCGCACACCCTGCGCAAGCGGGTCACGAAGTTCACGCTGTTCTTCGTCCCGCTGTTCCCGTTCTCGACGAAGTACGCGACGCAGTGCACGTTCTGCGGCGGGGAGCAGCAGATATCGAAGGAGCAGGCCGACCAGCTGCTCGCCCAGCACGCGGCGGGTCCGGACGGCGGCCACGGGCAGAACCCGCAGCAGCCGGGCTTCACGCAGCCGGGGCAGAACCCTTACCAGCGCTGAGGCCGCCCACGCGGCACCAGGCCCCGTAAGGGTACGAAGTGGGCATTGCGCACGGTCACGTCCTAGGGTGTAGGCCCCCGGTCGTCCAGGAGAAGGGCCAGCCGTGCGCCCGGTCCGCGTCCCCGCCGTCGCGTTCGCCGTGGCCGCACTCGCCCTGCTCTCCGGCTGCGGTGCGGCCGGCGGGCTGGAGAGCGCCGGTGAGGCCCCCTCGGCGGTGGGGCCCGCCCGCCTGTGGCCGGACCTGCCGCCCGCGTCGGCCGCCCCCTACGACTACGGCGAGGGCGAGACCGCCCGGATCCCCGGGGTCACGGTGCCCGGCGGCGATGTGCGTCGGCTGGACCCGGTCGCGGTGGCGCAGGCCGGACTGAAGGCCAGGACCGACCGGGACAGCGGGCTGGACGAGCTGCCCGACGCCACGGTCCGGCAGATCCGCGCCTGCCGTACGGCACCGGACGACTGCCCGGTCCTGACCCCGTACCACTTCGACCTGACCGGCGACGGCAGGGACGAACTGGTGCTCGGCATCCGGATGCCCGGCCGCCAGCTCGCCGTACGCGCCTACCGGGCCGACGGGGGCGACCGGGGCGGGCTGACCCGGATCATGTCCACCTCGGACGCCGTGATCAGCGTGGAGCTGGCGGGCCGGGACCTGATCCTGCGCGCCCCTTCGGCGATCTCCGGGTACGAGTACCGCACCGCGTGGTCCTGGGACGACCGGCAGCAGGCGATGCTGGCCACGCGGGACGAGATCCTGCGGGCGCCGGAGCGGCGCGAGAACCGTACGATCCCCACGCCGGACGGCTCCGGACCCAGCCGTTCGGCGACGGGCGGCCGATGAAGCGGCGCCGGTTCCGCACCCCCGCCTGGGCCGCGACCCTCACCTGGAAGTCCGCGGTCTTCCTGACCGTCATGTGCTGCACCCTCGCCGCCCTCCTCGGCGTCCTGGTGCACACCGCGGTGACCCGGCAGACGGTCTCCCACGCCCGGGAGAAGGCGCTGGACCGGCTGGAGGTCGTCACCGACGCGTACGAGGCCGGGGAGCCGCTGCCCAGGGGCTCCGGCATCGACCCGCCGGGGCTGCCCGCCTCGCTGCGCGCCCTGGCGGCGAACGGCGAGCGCGGCACCATGGTCGCGGACGGCCCGCACCGGCCGGGCGATCCGGACGGGCGCGGCGGCCCCGCGATGTGGGCGGCGGGCCCGGCGGACGGGCGGGCGCTGGCCACCTGGACGGACTACAGCCACAGCGCCAACACCATCGCGGGCCTCGACCGGGCGATCATCGGCTCCTCGCTGCTGGCCATCGCCGCCACCCTGGTCGTCGGCCTCTTCGCCGTCGGCCGGGTGACCCGCAGGCTGCACCAGACGGCCCGGGTGGCCCGCCGGATCAGCGCGGGCGACCTCGACGCCCGGGTCGGCGACCCCCGTACGGCACGTCCCGTGCGCGGCCAGGACGAGGTGGCGATCGTCTCGGGCGCCCTGGACACCATGGCCTCCAGTCTCCAGCGCAAGCTCCAGACGGAGCAGCGGTTCACCGCCGATGTGGCGCACGAGCTGCGCACCCCGCTCACCGGCCTCTCGGCCGCCGCCGAGCTGCTGCCGCCGGGACGTCCGGCGGAGCTGGTGCGGGACCGGGTGCGGGCGATGCGGTCGCTGACCGAGGACCTGCTGGAGATCTCGCGCCTGGACGCCCGGACGGAGCGGGTCGACCTGGCCGTACACGACCTCGCCCCGCTGGTGGAACGGGTGGTGCGGGCCTCCGGCACGGACACCGAGGTGCGGGTCGCCGATCCGGTGCCCGTGGAGACGGACCGGCGGCGGCTGGAGCGGGTGCTCGGCAATCTGGTGGCCAACGCCCACCGGCACGGTGCCGGGCCGGTGGTGCTGGGGGTGGAGGGCGCGGTGGTCTCCGTACGCGATCATGGCGCGGGCTTTCCCGCGTACCTCCTGGAGGGCGGTCCGCAGCGGTTCCGCACGGACGGCGCAGGCAAGGGCCACGGACTCGGGCTGACCATCGCGGTGGGCCAGGCCGCGGTGATCGGGGCGCGGCTGGAGTTCCTGAATCCCCCGGACGGCGGGGCGCTGGCCCGGCTGACGCTGCCGCAGTACGTACGCCTCGGCGAGGGAGATTCCGCCGGGAACACGGGCGACGGGGGCACGGGGACCACCGGTTCGGCCTGACATCACGCACAGTGCGCGTTGCGGACTCTCCGTGTCCAACCTAGCGTGACGAGGGCGAGATCATCTCGCGCCCCCCACGGCCCCCCTTCCTTTCCATGGAGGCAGCATGTCCCCCCTGTCCCGCCCCTCGCGGTTCCGCCGGATCGGTCTCTGCGTCGCCACCGGCGCCCTCGCGGCGGTCACGGCCGCCGCTCCCGCTCTGGCGGCGGACCCCCAGCCCGTCGACCACCGAGGCGAGGCCCACACCTCGGCCCCGGCCTCCGACGAGCTCTCCGCCTCGGCCCTCCAGCGCGAGCACGAGGCCCGCCAGGAGGCGCAGACGCAGAACCAGGCCAAGCCCCAGGCCCCCAAGCGGACCTACAAGGGCCGGGTCATCGCCAAGCCGTACCTGCTGCTGCGCGACAAGCCGACCCGCAGCAGCAAGGTCGTGGGCTCGGTCGAGTACGGCACCGTCGTCAACATCTTCTGCAAGACCACGGGCGACAACGTCGACGGCAACAACCGCTGGTACCTGCTGACCGACGGCACATGGGCCTGGGGTTCGGCCCGCTACATCGAGAACATCGGCGCCGCGCCGCGCTTCTGCTGACCGCGCCACCCGTCGTACCCCTCCGCCCGGGGAGCCACCGGCTCCCCGGGCGGACGCGCTGCGACATAAGGGAAATACGGCACACCTCTTGCTACGTTGCGCTCCATGACCGCAACGACGGCGGACGCTCCCCCGCCCGAGCTCCGCCTGCCCAGACGGCGCGGGGTCGAGCTCTCGCTCCTCATCGGGGCCGTCCTCATCTCCGTCTACGGTTACGCGGCCGTCGGCCTCGCCCATGACGGAGCCGTGCCCCCCGACGTCGCCGGTTACGGCGCCGGGCTCGGCATGCTCGCCCTGCTGGCCCATGTGGCCGTCCGCTTCCGGGCCCCGTACGCCGATCCGCTGCTGCTGCCGATCGCCGTCCTGCTCAACGGGCTCGGCCTGGTGCTGATCTACCGGCTCGACCTGGAGACCCCGCGCGACCAGGCCGCGCCCACCCAGCTGATCTGGTCCACGCTCGGGGTCGCGCTCTTCGCCGCCGTCGTGGTGCTGCTCCGCGACCACCGGGTGCTCCAGCGCTACGCGTACCTCTCGGTCGCCACCGCGCTCGTCCTGATGATCGTGCCGATCTTCTTCCCGGCCGTGAACGGGGCGAAGATCTGGATCCGGATCGGCGGACTCTCGTTCCAGCCGGGCGAGTTCGCCAAGATCCTGCTCGCGGTCTTCTTCGGCGCCTACCTGGCCGCCAACCGCAACGCGCTCGCCTACACCGGCCGCACGTTCTGGAAGCTGCAACTGCCCACCGGCCGGGTGCTCGGCCCCATCGTGGCGATCTGGCTGCTCAGCGTCGGCGTGCTGGTCCTGGAGCGGGACCTCGGCACCTCGCTGCTCTTCTTCGGACTCTTCGTCATCATGCTGTACGTGGCGACCGGCCGGACCGGCTGGATCGCGGTCGGGCTGCTGCTCGCCGCCGTCGGCGCGTTCGTCGTCGGCTCGTTCGAGCCGCATGTGCACAGCCGGGTGCAGGACTGGCTGGATCCGTTCGCCTCGATCGACGCCGGCCGGGGACCCGGCCAGCTCGCCCAGTCGCTGTTCGCGTTCGCGGCGGGCGGCATGCTCGGGACCGGGCTCGGGGCGGGCCACTCCATCCTCATCGGCTTCGCCGCCAAGTCCGACTTCATCCTGGCGACGGCGGGCGAGGAGCTGGGCCTGAGCGGCCTGACCGCCATCTTCCTGCTGTACGCGCTCCTCGTGGCGCGCGGCTACCGGGCCGGGCTGGCGCTGCGCGACCCGTTCGGGCGGCTGCTGGCCATCGGTCTCGCCTCGATCCTGGCGCTCCAGGTGTTCGTGATCGCGGGCGGGGTGATGGGGCTGATCCCGCTGACCGGGATGGCGATGCCGTTCCTGGCGCAGGGCGGCTCGTCCGTCGTCACCAACTGGGTCATCGTGGCGCTGCTGATCCGGCTCAGCGACGTCTCGCGCAGACCGGAGCCCGAGCATGTGGAGACAGGGGTCATCGCGAGTGCCGTGGGTCCGGTGGGCTCCGCGGGCTCCGTGGACCCCCGGGGCTCCGCGGACCCCCGGGGCTCCGCGGACCCGATGGGCTCCGCGGACCCGTCGGAGGAGGACCGGTGATCCGCTACATCCGGCGGGCCGCCGCCCTCTGTCTGCTGCTGCTCGTGGCACTGCTGGTCAACGCGGCCCGCGTACAGCTCTTCGAGGCCGAGGAGCTGGACGACAACCCGGCCAACCGCCGTACCACCATCGCCCGTTACGACCAGCCACGCGGCAACATCCTGGTCGGCGACCGGGCCGTGACCGGCAGCAAGGAGACCGGCGAGCAGCTCAGCTTCGAGCGCACCTATCTGCACGGACCGCTGTACGCGCCGGTGACCGGGTACGCCTCGCAGACGTACGGCACGACACTTCTGGAGAACGCCGAGGACGGCGTCCTGTCGGGGACGGACTCAGCTCTGGCCCCTCTCCCCTTCTGGAACGAGTTCACCCGGGGCCGGCAGCCGGGCGGCAACGTCGTCACGACGATCAAGGAGTCGATGCAGCGCGCCGCGTACGCCGGACTGAGCGGTCGGCGGGGCGCGGTCGCCGCCCTGGAGCCGTCGACCGGCAAGATCCTGGCGCTGGTCTCGACCCCGTCGTACGACCCCGAGCGGCTCTCCGGCACCGGCCCGGCGGTCACCGAGGCGTGGACCCGGCTGAACGCGGCCAAGAGCCTGCCTATGCTCAACCGGGCCATCCGGCAGACCTACCCACCGGGCTCCGCCTTCAAGATCGTGACGGCGGCGGCGGCGCTGGACGCCCGGGTGGTGCAGGACGCGGACGCGTCCACGGACACCCCGTCGCCGTACGTCCTGCCGAACACGAGGACGGTTCTGCCCGACGAGGCCACCGGCTGCGAGAAGGCCTCCCTGGCCGATGCGATCCGGGCCTCCTGCAACACGGTGATGGCGCATCTGGGGGTGGAGGTCGGGCTGGAGGGGATGGCGGAGGCGGCGGGGCACTTCGGTTTCAACGAGAAGGGGCTGCGGATTCCGTCCGGGGTGGCGCGGAGCAACTTCGACACCGACATGAGCGAGGACCAGCTCGCGCTCTCCTCGATCGGGCAGTTCAACACGACGGCGACCCCGCTCCAGATGGCGATGGTGGCCGCGGCGGTGGCGAACCACGGCGACCTGCGGTACCCGTACCTGGTGGACCGGGTGACCGCCGCGGACGGGGACACGGTCCAGCAGCAGGGGCCGCGCTCCTTCGACCGGGCGATGAGCCCGTCCACGGCGGTGCAGCTCCAGCGGATGATGGTCGACGTGGTGGAGAACGGCACCGGGTCGAAGGCGGCGATCGACGGGGTGAGGGTCGGCGGCAAGACCGGCACCGCCCAGCACGGCGTGGACAACTCCGGCCTGCCGTACGCCTGGTTCATCTCCTGGGCCCAGGCCCCGGACTCCGGCCGCCCGGCCGTCGCGGTGGCCGTGGTGGTGGAGGACGCGGCGGCGGACCGGGCCGACATCAGCGGCGGCGGCAGTGCGGCTCCGATCGCCCGGGCGGTGATGGAGGCGGCGTTGGAGGGCTGAGGGGCGAGGCGCGTGGTGGTAGGAGGCAGAGTGGGCCCATGACGAAATCACCGTGAAGGGCCCCTCCGGCATCCGTTCGTACGCCGCCCGCCGGCTGATCGCGGCGGGCGGGTCCCGGTCGGCGCGACCTCCATGCCCGGGATCGGCACGGCCTGGCAGACCTGGGGGCAGGCGCCCACGGCCGTACGGCCAACCCGTGGCGGGCGGACCGGACGCCCGGCGGTTGGAGCGCCTGCTGCACCTGCGCGAACACGGCCCGACCGAGCAGGCGTTCACCCTGCGCGCCCGCTTCCCGGCCCCTGCCGGGGTGCACTGACCCGAGCGGACGGTCCGGGCCGTCGCCGCCCCGGCCGGTCAGCCGATCGGCCGGCGGATCTCCTCGCGGACCTTGGCGGTCTCGACGGCGGCCGCCTCCAGGTCGATCGCCGAGGGGTCCTGGAGGGCGGTCCGGGCGCGGATGATCCCCACGGACACCCCCGTGTTGTCGTCGCCCCAGGCGCACATCGGAATGTTGGCCTGGACACCGCCCTTGACGGACTGGAGCACCTGGCACTCCATCGTGATGTCGAACCCGGCGGGGGTGAACTTCGTCGGCGGGACGACGACGGTCGCGCCGTCCCCGGCGGACCCACCGTCCATCATCTTGCCGGTCATCGCCTCCGGGCTGGTGAACCGCCCGTACATCCCGGAGATCACCAGGGCGCCGCCCTCGGCCGAGCTGTACTGCCCGACGACGGCCCTCGCGTCCCGGACGGTGGGGTCGTACATCTTCTCGATCTTCTTGCCCTCGGTCGACGACAGGTCCTGGGCCAGGGTGAACTCGCCGTCCAGCAGCTTCTGTTCCAGGACGAGCTTGTACTCGGCGTCCGGGAACGCCGCGTCGGCGGTCTTCCCGACCAGCTGGGAGACCCCGAAGGCGATCCCGCCCGCCAGCACCACCGCACCGGCCACGATGCCGGCGATCAGCCCGGTCCGCCTCTTCCGCGGCGGCTGCGCCCCCGGCCCCTGCGGCGGCCAGCCGGCCACGCCCGGACCGCCCCCGCCGGGTATGCCGGGCTGCCCCCAGCCGCCGCCCTGCCGGGGTGGGGCCGGAGGCTGCTGCGGGTAGCCGTAGGGCGGCTGTGGCGGCGCCCCGGGAGCGGCGGCGGCCGACGGGGCGTAGGGGTTCTGCTGCGGGTGCGGGGGCGGGCCGTACGGGCCCTGCGGCGGCTGAGGCGGGGTGGTCATGCGCTCACGGTACGACACGTTTGCGAACGGGATTTCGACCCGCAGACGTCGCGGAGTTCCTTCCCGCCGCCGGTTACGCCATCCGGCGAATGCCTTCCACGGAACCTATCCGGTGGTCGGTGCCTGGTCGGTGCCTGATCGGTGCCTCGTCGGCGGTGAATGCCGGTCCCTTCACTCCGTTCACGCGCATTCCCGGCGCTCGAATCGTTGCTTCCGCCCTGCGGCGATACGGTGATTACGGGTTTCGGCCCACGGAGCCCGGTCTCAGTCATTTGCTCAGAGGAGGAATGATGGCCAACCCCGAGCAGGACCCGAACCAGCAGGAGGGCCCCGCGGACGGCGGAGCGGACGGTTCCCCCGGCGTCCATGACGGCGGCGCGGACGGCGGCGCGGACGGCGGCGCGGACGGCGGCGCGGACGGCGGCGCGGACGGCGGAGCCGAAGGGCCCGCGGACGGCGGAGCCGCCGGCACCCCGGGCGTACACGACGGCGGAGCCGACGGCGGCGCGGACGGCGGAGCGGACGGCGGAGCGGACGGCGGCGCGGACCAGTCCGGCAGTCGCTCTTGAGCACGTCCCGAACCGGCCTCCAGGACGTCGGCGCCGCACCGGGAGCCGACGTCCTGGAGACACGTCTGACCGGGCTGAGCACGGAAGAGTTCGCCCGTGACGTCTGGGCCCGGAAGCCGCTGCTCACCCGTCGCGCGAGCGATTTCTCCGACCTGTTCTCCTCGGACGCGGTGGATGAGCTGATCTCGCGTCGCGGCCTGCGTACGCCCTTCCTCCGCGTCGCCAAGGACGGTTCCACCCTTCCCGAGTCGGCGTTCACCTCGTCGGCCGGCGTCGGCGCCACCATCGCCGACCAACTGGACGACACGGCGCTGTGGCGGGCGTTCGCCGACGGGGCCACGCTCGTGCTCCAGGCGCTCCAGCGCACCTGGGGGCCGGTGGGTGAGTTCGGTGCCCGGCTGAGCGCGCAGCTGGGGCATCCGGTGCAGGCCAACGCCTATGTCAGCCCGCCGCAGAGCCGGGGGTTCGACGCCCACTACGACGTGCACGACGTGTTCGTCCTCCAGATCGGGGGAACGAAGCGCTGGCTCGTCCACGAGCCCGTACACCCCGATCCGCTGCGCGACCAGCCCTGGACCGATCACCGCTCCTCCGTCGCCGAGGCCGCGCGGGGCGCGGCCCACCTCGATACCGTGCTGGAGCCCGGCGACGTCCTCTATCTGCCCCGGGGCTGGCTGCACGCCGCCGAGGCGCAGGGCGGGGTCTCCGTCCATCTGACGCTCGGAATCCACACCTGGACGCGGTACGCGCTGGCCGAACAGCTCGCGCAGGCGGCCCTCGCCGCACTGCGCGAGGACCCCCGGATGCGCGGCACCCTGCCCCTGGGCGTGGACGGACCGGACGGCGAGATCGACAGGGTCCGCGAACACCTCATCGCCGCCGTCACGAAGGCGGACTCCGCCCCGCGCTTCCACCGGGCCCGCCGAGGGCAGGGACGCCCCGCACCGCTGGGGCCGCTGGCCCAGCTCGCCGCCGTCGACGGCCTCGGTCCGGACACACCCGTGCGGCTCCGTGCGGCGCTGGAGGCGCGCCTGGAGGGCTCGCGTCTGATCACGCGTGTCGGGTGGCTCGACTTCTCCGAGGCCGACCTGCCGTCCGTGTCCCGCCTGCTCGACGGCGAGGCCCGCGTCGCCGGTGAGCTCGGCGTCGCGCTCGTCGGACGACTGCTGCGCGCGGGCGTGCTCGTGCCCGCCGGAGAGTGACCACACCGCGGTGACCACGACAGGACGGTTCTTCTGCGCGGACGCCGCCCGGACGCGCGGCGACTCGATCGTGGGCACGGCGCCGCACGGCACCGCCTGGGTCCTGATCGAGTACCGGGGCGGCTGGCCGGCCGACGGGTTCGACGGCCTCGACCTGGAGCCCGGCACCAAGGCGCTGGTGTTCGCCGCCGCCCAGGCGGCGCGGGCCCGCGTACTGCTCGTACGGCGCCATGGACGCCAGGGTCTCCAGCGCCCTCCGCGCTGGGCCGTGCTGCGCTACGACGGCACCGGCGCCCACCGCCAGCACTGGGGCACCTGGGGGCGTGACGAGGACCTGGCGCAGATCGTCCAGGCCCTGGGCACCCCCGGGGAGCCCGGCGGCCGACCCGTCGTCCTCGTCTGCGCCCACGGTCTCCACGACACCTGCTGTGCCGTGCGCGGGCGGCCCGTGGCCCGCGCCCTGAGCGAGCACCGGCCGGACCTGGTGTGGGAGTGCACGCATGTGGGCGGTGACCGGTTCGCCGCCAACGTCGTCGTCGTACCCGACGGCGTCTACTACGGGAATCTCGATGCCGGATCGGCCGTGACGGTGGTCGAGGAGCACCTGGCCGGCCGTGTCCACGCCGAGCATCTGCGGGGGTACACCGATCTGTTTCCGCCGCAGCAGGCCGCCGTCGCGGCCGTACTCGACCGCTTCGGCCCGGCAGGCCGGCACGACTACGCGGTCGCCCGGACGTTCCGCGACGACGACGGCTGGCTGATCCGTGTCACCGGCCGCCCGCCCGGTACGGCCGCCGTCGACGTCGAGGTACGGGCCCGGCGCACACCGCGGAACCGGCTGACCTGCCGGGGCCCGGCGACGGGTTCGGCTGTGGTCTACGACGCCGTCTCGGTCCAGCAGGGCTGAAGGAGCCTTGTGGACCAGGGCTGACGGAGTGCCTCGTGGACAAGGCCCTCAGGCAGCCTCCCTCCCCTCCCCGATCGCCTCCGCGACCTCCGCCACCCGGGCCTCCTCCTCGGCGGCGAAGCGTTCTCGGTCCAGCTCCTCGGCTATCTCCTCGTCCTGGGACATCAGCAGGTCCAGGTTGGAGTCACCGAGTTCGAGGACGCCCATGTCGACGTACGCCTGCTGGAGCCGGGGGCCCCATAGGCCGATGTCCTTGACGCACGGCACGATCCGGCTGAACAGCAGCTTGCGGAAGAGCTGGAGGAACTCGGAGTGCTCCGAGAGGTCCTGCGCCTCCTGCTTGCCGATGCCGAAGTTCTCCAGGACCTCGACCCCGCTGAGCCGGTCGCGCATCAGGTGGCAGCCCTCGATGACGAACTCCTCGCGCTCACGCAGTTCGGCGTCGCTCAGCTGCTTGTAGTAGTCGCGCAGCGCCATCCGCCCGAAGGCGACGTGCCGGGCCTCGTCCTGCATGACGTACGCGAGGATCTGCTTGGGCAGCGGCTTGGTGGTGGTGTCGCGGATCATCCCGAAGGCAGCGAGCGCCAGGCCCTCTATGAGGACCTGCATCCCGAGGTACGGCATGTCCCAGCGGGAGTCGCGCAGGGTGTCACCGAGCAGACCCTGGAGGTTGTCGTTGACCGGGTAGAGCATGCCGATCTTCTCGTGGAGGAAGCGGCCGTAGATCTCCGCGTGCCGGGCCTCGTCCATGGTCTGGGTGGCGGAGTAGAACTTGGCGTCCAGGTCGGGGACGGACTCCACGATCCTGGCCGCGCAGACCATCGCGCCCTGCTCCCCGTGGAGGAACTGGCTGAACTGCCAGGAGGTGTAGTGCTTGCGCAGCTCACCCCGGTCCTTCTCCGTCATCTTCGCCCAGTGCGGGGTGCCGTACAGCGTGAGCGCCTCGTCGGGGGTGCCGAGCGGGTCGGTGGGGTCGACCTCCAGCGACCAGTCGATGCGCTTGTCGCCGTCCCACTGCTTGTCCTTGCCCTTCTGGTAGAGGGCGAGGAGGCGTTCGCGGCCGTCGTCGTAGTCCCAGCTGAACCGGGCCGCTCCGGTGGCGGGGACCTGCCAGAGCGGTTCGGGCGGCGGGGTGGTGTAGAGGTCATGAGTGGACACGGACGGCTCCTTCGCCTCGACTGACTCGAACGGCTTCACAAGTTCCGTGACAGCGGGAGCAGTTGGACGCTACGCCAGCCACCTCCCCTCGCAGGTTCACACGTTGGTAGACGGCGAGTCAACAAGTCGCACGGAGTCGCGCGCAAGGGATTGACGGGCTTGCTGACGAGCAGTCTCATAAGAGGTGACCGCCGGTAACTCCTGTGCCCGGCCATCCATGTGCCTGTGAGGTGCTCCCGCCATGACGACCGTGCCGATCGCCGACCGCGACGTGACCGACCACGACGCGAACGATCGCCTTGTGACCGACCGCGTTGTGACCGACCGCGACGTGACTGTGCTGCGCGACGCCCTCGGGCCGCTCCGCGACCGTGAGCAGATCGCCGCGCGCCTGCTCGAATCCTCGGCCAAGCACTCCTTCGACCCGGACACCGAACTCGACTGGGACACGGCCGTCGAGGAGGGCAAGTGGTTCTGGCCGCCGGAGCTGGTCTCGCTCTACGACACCCCGATGTGGCACCGCATGTCCGAGGAGCAGCGCCTGGACCTCTCCCGGCACGAGGGAGCGGCCCTCGCCTCGCTCGGCATCTGGTTCGAGATCATCCTGATGCAGCTGCTGGTCCGGCACGTCTACGACAAGCCCGTCACCAGCAACCACGTCCGCTACGCCCTCACGGAGATAGCCGACGAGTGCCGGCACTCGATGATGTTCGGCCGCATGATCGACTGGGGCGGCGCCCCGACGTACGAGGTGCCGCGCGTCTACCACAACCTGGCCCGGGTCCTGAAGACCGTCTCCACCACGCCCGGTTCGTTCGCCGCGACCCTGCTCGGCGAGGAGATCCTCGACTGGATGCAGCGGCTGACCTTCCCGGACGACCGGGTGCAGACCCTGGTGCGCGGTGTGACCCGGATCCATGTCGTCGAGGAGGCCCGGCACGTCCGGTACGCCCGGGAGGAGCTGCGCCGCCAGATGGTGACCGCTCCGCGCTGGGAGCGCGAACTCACCAAGGTCAGCTGCGGCGAGGCGGCCCGGGTCTTCTCCGTCTGCTTCGTCAACCCGCGGGTGTACGAGAACGTCGGCCTGGACCGCCGGGAGGCCGTCGCCCAGGTCAGGGCGAGCGGCCACCGCACCGAGGTGATGCAGACCGGGTCCAGGCGGCTCACGGACTTCTTCGACGACATCGGGCTGCTGAACGGCGTCAGCCGCAGGCTGTGGCGCAGCTCGGGCCTGCTGGCCTGAGCCCGTGCGGACCGGAGGCTTTAGGCTCGGGGGCATGACGTCCACCGCCGCAGCCCCGCCGCCGCCCCGCGCGTACCGCAGGCTCAGTGTCGAGGAGCGCCGCGCCCAGCTCCTGGTCGCGGCGCTCGGCCTCTTCGCCCACCGGGCCCCCGACGAGGTCTCGCTGGACGAGGTGGCGGTGGCGGCCGGGGTCTCCCGGCCGCTGGTCTACCGCTACTTCCCGGGCGGCCGTCAGCAGTTGTACGAGGCCGCGCTCGGCTCGGCCGCCGACGAGCTGAAGCTCTGCTTCACCGAGCCGCCGGCCGGCCCGCCCACCGAGCGGGTCGCCCGCGTCCTGGACCGCTACCTCCGCTTCGTCGACGAGCACGACACCGGCTTCAGCGCCCTGCTGCGCGGCGGCAGTGTCGTGGAGACCTCCCGTACGACGACCATCGTGGACGGCGTCCGGCGGGCGGCGGCCGAGGAGATTCTCAGCCACCTCGGCCGGATCGGCGGCAGCGGCCCGCAGAGCGCGGGACCGCGGAGCGCCGGGCCGAGGCTGCGGATGATGGTCCGCAGCTGGATCGCGGCCGTGGAAGCCGCGTCCCTGATCTGGCTGGACGAGGGCAAGCAGCCTTCGGCGGCCGAGCTGCGCGGCTGGCTGGTCGACCATCTCATCGCCCTCCTCGCGGCCACCGCCGCCACCGACGAGGAGACCGCGTCGGTGGTGACCGACCTGCTCGTCCTGGAGACCCCCGGCGGCCCGGCCGGACGGCTGGCGGAGCTGGTCATCCCGGTCGTCGCCGACGCGGCGCACCTGCTGTCGCACGCCACTGCGGCAGACTGACCAGGTGAAGAGCGAGAACACCCCTTTCCGAGGCGGCCCCCTGGACGGCCGGGTGCTGCCGGTCCTGGTCGGCCCGACCGGCCACCCGCCGAAGTGGTACGAGGTCCCCGTGCCCTCCCCCGACGGCTCCCCGCCCACCGTGTACGCGTACGAACGCGTCCCGGCCGGCTACACCGAGCGGCTCGGCCTGCAGCGCGGCTGGGTGTACGAGTACGCCCCCGGCGGCCGCAGGCGCCCCACCCTCAAGTGGCCCTGGTCCAAGCCCGCGAGCGGTGCCTGAGACCCGTGCGGGGGCGCAGGCCCTAAGATCGACGGTCAGGTGCCGAGGGACGGGTCACTCGGGTGCCGACGGACGGTCACAAGGGGGTGCGCCATGGAGGCGCTGCGTAGGGAAGATCCACGCCGTTTCGGCCGCTTCGCCGTGCTGGCCCGCTTCCAGGAAGCCGCGAGCGCCGTGCAGTACGTGGCGCGGGACACCGGCACCGGCGAGCTCGCCGTGATCACCGTCGCCCGCCCCGCGCTCGCCGCCGTACCCGCGTTCCGGCGCCGTTTCCAGGCCGAGGCCCGCACCGCCGAACGCCTCGCGGGCGGCTGGGTGACCCCGCCCCTGGAGACCGGCGAGGACGCGCTTCTCCACACCGCGACGGAGTACGTCCCCGCCCTGCCGCTGGCCGAGGCGATCGGCATCGCCGGTCCGCTGCCGGAGCGCTCCGTGCGGATACTGGGCGCGGGCATCGCCGAGATCCTCTCCCGGGTCCACGCGGGCGGCCCGGTGCTCCAGGGGCTCGCCCCGGGCACGGTGCTGCTGGCCGAGGACGGGCCCCGGCTCACCGCGTTCGGCCCGCTGGGCGCGGCAGCGGCGGCCGAGGCGAGGCCGGGCGGGCAGCTCTCGGTCCGGCTGGGCTACCTGACGCCGGAGCAGGTGGAGGGCAAGGAGGTCGGTACGGCGTCCGACCTGTTCGTGCTGGGGCTCCTGCTGGCGTACGCGGCCACGGGGACGACCCCGTTCACGGAGGGCCCGCCCGATGAGGCCGCCCGCCGGATCGCCGAGGCCGACCCCGAACTGGACGCCGTGCCGGAGGAGTTGCGCGACCTGATCGCGGACTGCCTGGCGAAGGACCCGGCCGAGCGTCCCACCGCCGGTACGGTCGCCGCCGAACTGGCCCTGGAGGGCGCGGCGGGCCTGGCCCGGGGCGGCTGGCTCCCCGAGCGGCTCGCGGCGGCGGTCGCGGACCAGGAGGCGCGGGTGCGCGCGCTGGAGGTGCCGGAGGAGGCCGAGGCCGCCGGCCCCGCCGGGAAGCGGGAGGACGCACGGCCCACCGGGGAGCCGGAGGACGCGGTGCCCACGGACGTGGTGCCCGGCGCGGCGGCCGAAGCGGCGGAGGACGCACCCGCCGAGGCACCGTCAGGGCTGCCCGTCACCCAAGCCCCGAGCGACCCGAGGGACACCGCGGCCACCACGAGCGAGACCCCCGACACCAGCACCAGCACCAGCACCGGCACCGGGAACATCGGCGAGGACCGGGGCACCACCCGCTTCCTCAACACCGGCCCCAAGCCGCCCCGGTCGGACCGCGCGACCACCCACCTCGCCCTCCCCCACGAGCTGCCCCCGGGCCGTTCCCCGGCCCCGGCCCTGCCGACAGGCTCCACCCCCGCCACCCCCGGGCTCCCGTCACCGGCCCACCACCACACCCACGGCAGCCCGGCCCCCTACCCGGCAGCGGCGCTCCCGGGCTCCACCGGCCAGGGCAACGGCGGCGGCCAGGGCGGCGGGCCCATGGTGACGCTGCCCCTCCCGCCCTCGCCGACCCCTCCGGAAGGCTCCGCCACCAGCCGCCGGACCCTGATCGCCATCGCGGCGGCGGCGGTCGGCGGGCTCGTCGTGGGCGGCGGCTCGGTCGCCGCGATCGGCGGCGGGGAGACCGCGGCCGCCACGGACGACAAGCCCGCGACCCCGAAGCCGCGCCGCACGCTTCCCGGCCAGCCCCCCGAGCCGCGCTGGAGCTACTCCCACCCGGCCTCCGAGTCCGCCCCGCTGACCACCGCGCTCTGGCGGGACCGGCTGCTGGTGGTGACCAGCGAGAGCCAGGCGAGCGCCGTCGACGTCAGGACCGGCAAGCGGGTCTGGCAGCGCGCGGACGCCGCCAAGGGCCAGGCGGCGGTGGTCGCCGGTGACCTGTGCTTCGTGGCGAGCCCGACGGAGTTCCTCTGGCTCGCGCCGAAGGACGGCACGGTCGTGCACCGCGTGAGGTACGCGGACGGCTTCACCGACCTGCCGGACCTCCAGGTGGGACGGCTGGCGGGCCACTCCGGGGCGGTGATCTGGTTCACCGGCTCGCGCACGGTCACCGTGAAGGCCCCCAAGCCGAAGAAGGGCAAGAAGAAGGCGGCGGACAAGCGGGTCGTCCAGGCGTACCTCTTCGCGTACGACATCGTCCGGCGCACCGAGGTCTGGCGTACGCCGGTACCGGCGGGCCGCGCCCCCGGCACGCCCCTCTACCGGGTGGTCGCGGAACGCTCGGCCGATCTCCTCGTCCGGCAGGACGCGGTCACCCTGACGGCGGCCGACGTCAAGGCGGCCAAGGGGAAGGGCTCCATCCGCTCCTTCGACCAGCAGACCGGCAAGCTGCGATGGACCAAGCAGTACGGTACGGCCGGCCCCGAGGCGGCCGTCACGGGTGACGAGGACGGGATCCTGTACGCGGGGGCCGGCGCCCATCTCCAGTCGTTCGAGGCGGACACCGGCAAGCCGCTGTGGCGGGTCGAGGGCACGGAGGGCTCGGCCTTCGGCACCCCGCTCGCGGCCGGCCCCGTCCTCCACACCACCGAGCGCAGCCGGCAGGTCGGCGCGGTCGAACGGGAGAGCGGGCGCGTGGTCTGGCGGCGCTCGACGGAGGTGCCGGGCATCGGAAGCGCCCCCGTCCTCACCCTGAGCAGCAGCGGAAAGACCCTGCTCGCCTCCGACGCCACCCAGGTCACCGCGTTCTCCGCAGCGGACGGGGAGCGGCTGTGGAAGTTCCAGGACATCGGGGCGGCCGACCCGAAGGGGGCGACGGTGAGCGCCCCGTACCGGACCCTCGCCGTCGGCGCGCACATCGTCGTCCAGCGGGACAGGGCCTTCTACGCCTTCCCGGTGGCCTGAGCCGGGGTCTCTCCACCTCCACCGGTACCGCCGTCCGGGGCATCCCCCGGACGGCACGCCGTGCGGTGCTTGCATCACCTGACGCCGGATGACCGGATTGATCGGATCAGCTCGCTCACTTGTGGACGAGCCCGCATCTTCCGGGTCCCGTCCCTCCGTCACGGAGGTGATGTCGTGTCAGGCAGACTCCTGCGCGCGGTCTGCGCGACCGCGCTCGCCACGGCCCTCGCGGTCTTCCCCGCCACCGCCGCACCGGCCGAGCCGGACCCCGTACCGTCCGAGGAGCCCGTACGCTCCGAGGAGCCCGTACCCGCCGACGAGGACGAGGCACCGGAGGACGCGGCAGAGGTCGACGCGGAGACCGCGCTCGCCGCGCCCGAGGCCGGGGCCCCCAAGAGCGTCGCGACGCTCCTCCGCGAGCTGCAGAAGCGCTACCAGGCGGCGGAGGAGGCGAGCGAGACCTACAACGCCACCGCCGAGAAGCTGAAGCAGCGGGCCGCGCAGGCGGAGAAGGTGAACGCCGAGCTGGCGAAGGCCCGGGCCGCGCTGGAGCTCAGCCGGGGGGACGCCGGGCGGCTGGCCCGGGAGCAGTACCAGGGGCGCACCGAGTTCTCCGCCTACCTCCAGCTGCTGCTGGCCCCGGACCCGCTGCGCGCCCTGGACCAGAGCCATGTCGTCGAGCGGGTGGCGGCGGGCCGCGCGGCGACGGTGGAACGGCTGACCGCCGACGCCCGCAGGGCCGACGCCCTGGCGGCGGCCTCCCGCAAAGCGGTCGACCAGCAGAAGAAGCTGGCCGCGCGGCAGAAGAAGCAGCGCGACACCGTGCGCGGCAAGCTGAAGGAGGTGGAGACGCTGCTGGCCACGCTCTCCGCCGAGCAGCTGGCCCAGCTGGCCGGGCTCGAACAGCGGGGCGTGGAGGCGGCCCAGCGCGAACTGGTCGCCTCCGGCGCCCTCAGCTCGACCCGGCCGCCCACCCGGCAGGGCGGTGACGCCATCACGTACGCGATCGGCCAGATCGGCAAGCCGTACGTATGGGGCGCCGAGGGCCCCGGCTCCTTCGACTGCTCCGGCCTGACCTCCCGGGCCTGGGCGGCGGCGGGCCGGCCGATCCCCCGCACCTCGCAGGAGCAGTGGAAGCAGCTCCCTAAGGTGCCCGTCTCCTCGCTGCGCCCCGGCGACCTGGTGGTCTACTTCCCCGAGGCGACGCACGTGGCGCTGTACATCGGCGACGGCCTGGTGGTGCAGGCGCCCCGCCCCGGGACGAAGGTCAAGGTCTCCCCGGTGGCGTCCAACCCGCTGCTGGGCGCCGTCCGGCCCGACCCCGGCGGCGTACCGCTGTCCTCGTACACCCGCCCGGAGCTGCCCGGGGGCGCCCGCGACGGCTCGGACAACGGCTACAGCACGGACGCGGCACCGGACGGGGCACCCGAATAGGTTCCGGCGGCCGGACCGGCGGTGCGGGTCCGGCCGCCGAGGCGCTTACGCGGATCAGGCTCCGGAGACCGAGGCCAGGTACGCGTTCGTCTTCTCCGGCTCGAAGAAGAAGTTGTCGAAGTCCGCCGGGTCGTTGAACCCGTTGGCGAAGCGGTCCGCGACGGGCTGGAGTCGGCCGGCGGCGCCGATCAGGTTCAGTACGTGCTCCGGGGGGACGCCGAGCATCGCGTTGGTCCACTTCACGACGTGCTGGGCGGTGTCCCAGTAGCGGTCGAAGGTGGACTGCATCCACGCCGCGTCGAACTCCTTGTCGCCGTGCTCCAGGATCGAGTCCAGGTAGGAGTCGGCGCACTTGGACGCCGAGTTGGAGCCCTGGCCGGTGATCGGGTCGTTGGCGACGACGACGTCCGCGACGCCGAGGACCAGGCCGCCGCCGGGAAGCCGGCCGATCGGCTTGCGGACCGTGGGGGCGTACCGGCCGGCGAGGGTGCCGTTGGCGTCGGTCAGTTCGACCTTGGTGGCGCGGGCGTACTCCCAGGGCGTGAACTTCTCCATGAGCTCCAGCGTCTTCGCCAGGTGCTCGGCGGGGTCCTTGACGCCCTGGAAGGCGTCGAGCGGGCCGCCCGGGATGCCTTCCCAGAAGAGGATGTCGGCGCGGCCGGAGGTGGTCAGGGTCGGCATCACGAACAGCTCGCCGACGCCTGGCACCAGGTTGCAGCGGACCGCGTCGAACTCCGGGTGCTCGGGGCGCGGGCCCATGCCGTGGACGTAGGCGACGGCGAGTGCGCGCTGCGGGGCGTCGAACGGCGAGCGGGCCGCGTCCCGGCCGAACATGGAGACCAGCTCGCCCTTGCCGGCCGAGACCATCACCAGGTCGTAGGTGCGGGAGAAGTAGTCCAGGTCGGAGACGGCCGCCCCGTGGATGACGAGCTGCCCGCCGCGCTGGGCGAAGGTCTCCATCCAGCCGGCCATCTTCACCCGCTGGTCGACGGACTGGGCGTACCCGTCGAGCCTGCCGACCCAGTCGATGGCGCGGGAGGAGTCGGGGGCGGCGACGGAGACGCCGAGGCCCTCGATCTTCGGGGCCTGGGACTCCCAGAAGTTCAGCTGGTAGTCCCGCTCGTGCTGGAGCGCGGTGTGGAACATGCACTGCGTCGACATGACCCGGCCGGTGCGGATCTCGTCGGCGGTGCGGTTGGACATCAGGGTGACTTCATAGCCTCGGGACTGGAGCCCCAGGGCCAGCTGGAGTCCGGACTGGCCGGCTCCGACTATGAGTATCTTCCGCATCGCGGCTCTCCGTTTGTCTCTGATTCGAGGAGGTCTAGGCAGGCGTGACGTCGAGAGCATGGCCCACCAGGGCCAGCAGCGACTCGACGACCGTGATCCTGTTACGCGCGTCCATGATCACCACAGGGACGTGCGGCGGTACGGTCAGGGCCTCCCTGACATCCTCCGCCTCGTAACCGGGCGTCCCCTCGAAGTGGTTGACCGCCACGATGTACGGCAGCCCGCAGCTCTCGAAGTAGTCGAGCGCCGGGAAGCAGTCCTCAAGACGCCGGGTGTCGGCGAGGACGACCGCGCCGATCGCCCCGCGTACCAGGTCGTCCCACATGAACCAGAAGCGCTGCTGGCCGGGCGTGCCGAAGACGTACAGCACGAGGTCGTCGTCCAGGGTGAGCCGGCCGAAGTCCATGGCCACCGTCGTGGTGGTCTTCTCGGGCGTCGCGGAGAGGTCGTCGGTCTCCTCGCTGGCCTGGGTCATCAGCGCTTCGGTCTTCAGCGGCGTGATCTCGGAGACCGAGCCGACGAAGGTCGTCTTGCCCACGCCGAAGCCGCCCGCCACCACGATCTTGGTCGCGGTGGGGGCGCGGGTGTGGTCGAGCTGCCAGGCCTGGAGGGATTCCTCGGCCTGGTCCTGGGGCCGTGACGGCTGGTCCCGGGGCCCCGGCTGGCGCGGGGCGAAGAGCGGCGCCTCAGAGACGGCGGAGTCCATTGAGCACCCTTTCGAGCAGTGCGCGGTCGGGCTGGCCGGTACCGTGACCGGTTCCGTACACGCGGATCTTTCCCTGGTCGGCCAAGTCGCTGAGCAGCACCCGGACGACCCCGAGCGGCATCTTCAACAGGGCCGAGATCTCCGCGACCGTACGCATCCGGCGGCAGATCTCGACGATGGCCTGGAGCTCCGGCATGACGCGCGAGGCCAGGTTGCCGTTGGTCAGCTCGCGGCGCTCCTGGGGTGCTTCGAGGGCGGCGACGAACGTCTCGACGAGCAGGACGTGCCCGAACCGGGTGCGGCCTCCGGTGAGGGAGTACGGGCGGACCCGGGCGGGGCGCTTGTCGGCTCCGCGGACGGGGAGGCGGGGGGAGGGCTCGGCTGCGGCGGTCGTCACTGGGCGCTCTCCATCGATGTGCGCAGCTCGCTGCGGAGTTCGGGGGTGAGGACGTGTCCGGCCCGGCCGACGAAGAGGGCCATGTGGTACGCGACGACGCTCATGTCGCAGTCAGGGGTGGCGTGGACGCCGAGGAGGGAGCCGTCGCTGATCGACATGACGAAGACGCTGCCCCCGTCCATGGCGACCATCGTCTGTTTGACGCCGCCGCCGTCCATCAGCTTCGCGGCTCCCACGGTCAGCGAGCCGATGCCGGAGACGATGGTGGCCAGGTCGGCGCTGGAGCCCTTGGGGCCGTCCGACGGTCCTGTCTCCTTCGCGGCCTGGTGGTGGCCGGGGTCGGAGGAGAGCAGCATCAGCCCGTCGGACGAGACGACGGTGACCGAGTGGACCCCTGGCACCTCCTCCACGAGATTGCTCAGCAACCAGTGAAGGTTCCGGGCTTCGGTACTCAGCCCGAACGTGCTGGGCGCAGTCAACTGCGTGCCTCCTCGACTGTGTCCCCCGTCTCTCCGTACCGGCGGTCCGTACGGCCCCCGGTCTGCTCGGTCGTCCCTGTGTCGTGTGCGGTGCCCGTCATGGGTGCGGTGGTGGTCTCGTGCCCGGTACGGCCGGTGGCTACGCCCTCGTGGTCGGCGAGGGCGACGGAGCCGGTGGACTCGGCGAGCTCGGCCTCGACGTCGCGTCGGCCCTCCTTCGCCGCCTGGTGGAAGCTGCCCAGCCTGCGGCGCAGGTCGTCCTTGTCGAGGCTGCCGGTGCGCGCGGTGGTGGGAGCGTCCTCGGGCCGGACCACCTTGGGGGTGCGCTTGGGCAGCCCCTTGTCGGTGACCCGCCCGGCCTGCGGCTTCCGGGGGCCGGGCACGGTGTCGGCGGCGGCCTCGGCACGGGGGGCGGGGCGGAACTCGGGCCCGTCCGGGTCCTGGCCGCCCGGAGCACTCTCGGCCGGACGCTCGTGACGGTCGGGGCCGATGGCGTACGGGTCGGAGGGCTGCGGGGTCGCGGGGGCGGCCGGCGATGCCGGGGCAGCCGGGGGCATCGGCAGCCGGACCTGCATCGTGACCTCGGAGTCCGATTCGGGCGCCGTCTGCGGCCCGGCCGCTGCCTGGGGCTCCGTGTCGGCGTCCGTGTCCGTGTCCGCCTGCGCGTCCGCCGCGTCCGCGTCCCCTGCGGGCGCCTGCTCCTGCGCGCCGGCCTCACGGATCGCGCGCTCGGCGGCGGCGATCATCGGGTCGACGGCGGGCTCGGCGGCGGGTTCGGCGATGGGCTCGGCGATGGGCTCGGCGGCGGAGACGGGCTCGGGCGCGGCCTCCGGCGGCGGCTCGACGGCCTGGTCGACCGCCCGCTCGGGCTCTTCAGCGGACCCGGGCCCGAGCTCGGTCGTCGCACCGGAAGCCGCTTCGGCCCTCGGCCCGGAAGCCGCACCGGACTCCGCCTCGGAAGCTCCCTCGGCAGGCGCCCCGGACGCGGGCGGGGTCGGCGCGGCGGCCGGTGTCGGCAGGACCGGCGTACGGCTCGGCAGGGCGTTGGAGTTGGCCTCGGCCACCGAGCCCGGCAGGTTGAGCGTCGGCGCCTCGCCCGGCAGCTGCACCGCGGGCGGCGAGGAGGCGGGGAGGGAATTCGGCAGCAGGGTCTGCGGCAGGACGACGACGGCCGTCACTCCACTCCCCTTCTGCTCGCGCAGCTGGACCCGCACACCGTGCCGGGCGGCCAGCAACGAGGTGACCTGGAGGCCGAGTCCGGCCCCGTCGGCGCTCTGCTCCCCCGCCTCGAAGGAGGCCGGGTCGGCCAGCCTCGCATTGAGCTCGCCCATCCGGACCGTCGACATGCCGATGCCCTCGTCCTGCACGGAGAGCATCACCTCTCCGGTCTCCAGCAGCCAGCCGGAGAGCTCGACATGGGAGTCCGGCGGGGAGAAGGAGGTGGCGTTCTCCAGCAGTTCGGCGAGGAGGTGGCTGAGGTCGTCGGCGGCGAAACCGGCGATCTGGGCGTGCGGCGGCAGGGACTGGATGGTGACCCGCTCGTACCGCTCGATCTCGCTGACGGCCGCGCGGGCGACGTCGACCAGCGGGATCGGGCCCGCGTGGCCGTGGCCGTGCTCGGCGCCCGCGAGGACGAGCATGTTCTCGCTGTGCCGGCGCATGACCGTGGCCATGTGGTCCAGCTTGAACAGGGTGGCGAGGCGCTCCGGGTCCTGCTCGCGCTCCTCCAGGCTCTCGATGACGCCGAGCTGGCGCTCCACGAGGCCGAGGTTGCGCAGCGAGAGGTTGACGAAGGTGTGGTGGACCGTGTTCTTCAGCCGCTCCAGCTGGGTGGCGAGCTCGGCGGCCTGCACCTGGAGTTCGGCGCGCTGGAGGGTGAGGGCCTCGCGGCCCGCGATCAGTTCGGCGCGCTCGTGGCCGAGGCTCTCGAAGCGGCCGGTGAACTCCTGCTGGAGCCCGGTGAGCTTGGCGTGCAGGGTGTTCATCGACCGGACGACCTGGGCGAACTCGTCGTTCCGGCCGGTGTAGCGGACCGGTTCGGCGCTCGAAGGCTCGTCCGCGAGCCGGGCGGCGCCGATGCGCAGTACGGCGAGCGGCTGGGTGAGGGTGCGGGCGACGGCGGTGGAGACGCCGACGGCGAGCAGGAAGCAGCCGCCGAGCAGGGCGATGCTCAGTTCGAGGGCGGTGACGTCGTCGTCGCGGAGCCCTTCCAGGCGCTGGACCTGGGTGGTGCCGAGGGCGGACTCGACGCCGCGCATCCGGTCGACCCGGGCGGAGAGCGCGGACTCCAGCTTCTTGGCGCTGGTGCTGCGCTCGCTCTCGGAGAGCTCGGGGCGGTCGGTGAGGCGGGCGAGGTACTTCTCCGCGCTGTTGACCTCGGGGCCGGTGACGGTGGCGGAGAGCTTGTCGCGGGCGACGGCGTTCGCGGCCTGGTCGAACTCGGCGAGCGAGGCCAGCTCCCGGACCCGGGCCTGCTGGGCGGCGGCGCTCAACTCGTCCCGGTCGCGGTCGGCCCGCCTACTCTCGTCTTCCTGGCCCTCGACCGGCAGCCCGGTGAAGGGGTCGATCTGCGGGACGGCGGGCTCGGGGCTCGGTACGGCGAGGGCGGCGAGGAGGAGCCCGCGGGTGGCGGAGGCCTGCTCGACGGCTCCGCCGAGGGCGAGCGGGGCGCGGGTGGAGTCGGCGGCGCGCGGCGGGGTCTTGTCGGCCAGCTCGGCGGCGATGCCGTGCAGCTTGGCGATGACCTCGGAGTACGCCTGGTGGGCCTCCAGCGCCGAGCCCTTGCCGGTGAGGGCGTCCCGGCGCAGGGAGGGCACGGTGGACAGGTCGCGCCGCAGGGCGGCGGGGGCCGGTCCGTGGATCTCGTCGATCTGCTGGTCGACGCGGGTGGTGCGGGTGAGGCGGCTCTGGACACCGGCCTGGCCGTCATCGGCGCGGCCCCCCGCGATGTACGCGGTGACGGCGTCGCGCTCGTCGGCGAGGGAGTGCGCCAGGGTGACGGCCCGCTGGTTCAGCTCGGAGAGGGTCACCAGCCGCTGGGACTCGGCCAGATCGGAGGAGGCGCTCATCGCCGCGGGAGCGCCCGCCGCGAGGACGATGACCCCGACGACGGCGACACCGGCGACCAGCCGGCTCCGTACCCGTACGGTCCGTTTGGTGGCGACCGGAGCCGGAGGCGTCGCCCCGGAACCGTCGCGCGTGCTGCCCTGGCTCCGCGGCCGCTTCTTCTGCACCGGTGCTCGCAATCTTGACTCGTCCACCCTTGAAGCAGAGGTGACGCTCGGTCACGTAGAAGGCCCCCTGCTCCTGGTATGGCTTCTGACCATTCCAGTGCTTTTGAGAGGGGGGCGCGCATCAACCGCTCCGCCACTCGAACGAGTGAACATCACTCTGGAGTTGGCGAACAAGTCTCCCCAGAGGCGCCCCTGACCATGCATAGGGCGCGGGGTGGAACTTCGGCGCCGCCTTTGGCAGGATGCCCGCCCGCACTCCCCCGGAGCCCCGCCCTCCGCGCACGGGGCCCGCCTTGACCTGCTGGTACGGCCGGAAACCGCTCCCGTGCGGGCTCCGTGAAGACCTCGTGCAGACTGGCGTCATGCGCTGTGAACTCGTCACCGTCCCCGGTGATCCCGAACGCCCCAACGAGGACTGGGCATCCACCTCTGTCCCCGCCTCCGGCCAGGGGGGAGTGGTGGTGGCGCTGGACGGCGTCACGCCACCGGAGGGGGACGACGGTTGTGTGCACTCCGTCCCCTGGTTCACCGCCCGGCTGGGCGGCGCACTGGTGGAACTGTCGGGTTCACGGCGAGATATGAACCTGGCCGAGATCCTGTCGGAGTCCATCCGCCGCACCGCCGACGCCCACCGGTCGGCCTGTGACCTTTCTCACGTACGCACGCCTCAGGCGACCGTGGCCCTGGCGCGTTGGGGCGAACACGCTATCGAGTACCTGGTGCTCTCGGACGCGGTGCTCCTGCTGGAAGGAGCGGACGGCGCGGTCCGGGCGGTCCTCGACGACCGGCTCGACCGGTTGCCACCGGGCTCGTTGGCCTCGGCGGCCACGGTCGACGGCCTGCTGCGCAACAGGGAGGGCGGCTTCTTCACCGCCGCCGCCGACCCCGCGGTGGCCGCACGCGCGGTGACCGGCAGCGTCCCGGCCGGCCAGGTCCGGTCGCTGGCCGCGCTGACGGACGGGGCGAGCCGGTGGACGGAGGTGTTCCGCGAGGGCGACTGGCCGGCCCTCCTGGAGCTGGTGCGCAAGGCGGGCCCCCAGGGGCTGATCGACCGGGTACGGGAGCTGGAGAGGACCGACGCGACCGCCGGGCGCGTACGGCTGCGGCGGAGCAAGACGCACGACGACGCGACGGCGGCCTTCGTGGAGCTGTAAGGCCCGGGCCGCCCCTCGCGGGCGGTCAGCGGCTCCGCGCGGACGGCCGGCCCTTCGCGCAGGCGGTCAGCCCTCCGCCCGGGTGTTTCCGTCCTCCGCGCGGGCGGTCAGTCCTCCGTGCCGGTGTTTCAGTCCTCCGCGCGGGTGTTCAGCTGGTGCAGCAGCCGGGCCAGCTCCGCCACCTCGGCCCGGTCCCAGTCCGCCAGCTTGCGGACGTACCGCCCGCGCCGGGCGTCGCGGACGCCGCGGAAGCGGGCGAGGCCCTCGTCGGTCAGCCGGACGAGCCAGGCGCGGCCGTCGGCCGGATCGGGCTCGCGGGCGACCAGCCCGAGGTCCTCCAAGGCCCGTAGCTGACGGCTCATGGTGGCCTTGCCGACGCCGAAGTAGGCGGCCAGCTCGGTGGCCCGCTGCCGGCCGGCCGACTCCAGGCGGACGAGCAGGCCGTAGGCGGCGGGCTCCAGTTCGGGGTGGACCTCGCGGGCCATCTCACCGGAACTGGCCCGGGCACGGCGCAGGAAGACCGCCAACTCGCGCTCCAGCGCCAGGAATTCGTGGTCCACACCAGTCCCGGCAGTCACGCCCGGCTCCCGCGCGCTCTCGCTCCCGTGCACGTCAGCACCCCTCGTACGGTTTCCTGCCGATGAAAGTTTCCGCCACGGCCGGTCAACGCCGCAGCTCGGCCAGTATTTCGCAGGCATAGACCAACGGCGGCAGCGAGGCCCCCTTCCGCACCCCGGGTCTACGTGCGTAGCGTCATTCCCGGATCGCCCGACGTCGCTTGTCATGAGCACGCTAATTCGCTGCCGCACCTCGGAGGCGCACCCATGCCCACGCCCCTGCCGCACCGCCACAGATCCGCCCCCTCCCGCCCCTCCCGACCCTTACGCCGGTCGCGCTTCGCCGCGCTCGGGGCCCTCCTGGCCTCCCTCGCCCTCCTCACCCTGCCGGGCGCCGCCACCGCGGCAGACCAGGACACCGCCGACGCCCCTCCCGCCCGCGGCACCGCCAGGATGGGCCAGGGCGTCATCGAGCACGACGGCCAGGGAGGGCTGCCCCGCGACTCCCGGGTCGTCCAGACCGAGGGCGTGGACGTCAGCAGCCACCAGGGCAACGTCGCCTGGCAGACCCTGTGGAACAGCGGCGTGAAGTGGGCCTACGCGAAGGCCACCGAGGGGACGTACTACAAGAACCCCTACTTCGCACAGCAGTACAACGGTTCGTACAACGTCGGCATGATCCGCGGCGCGTACCACTTCGCCACCCCGAACACGACGAGCGGCGCCGCGCAGGCGAACTACTTCGTGGACAACGGCGGCGGCTGGTCCCGGGACGGCCGGACCCTGCCGGGCGTGCTCGACATCGAGTGGAACCCGTACGGCGCCCAGTGCTACGGCCTCAGCCAGGCCGGGATGGTGAACTGGATCCGGGACTTCACGAACACCTACCGGGCCCGCACCGGCCGGGACGCGGTCATCTACACCGCGACCAGTTGGTGGAAGGACTGCACCGGCAACAACGCGAGCTTCGGTGCCGCCAACCCGCTCTGGGTGGCCCGGTACAACACGACGGTCGGCGAGCTGCCGGCCGGCTGGCCCGTCCACACGATGTGGCAGTACACCTCGACCGGCCCCACGGTCGGCGACCACAACCGCTTCAACGGCGCGCTCGATCGCGTCCAGGCACTGGCGAACGGCTGACCCCACCTGAGCCCGCCCCGGTGACCCCTTCCCAGGTCACCGGGGTTTCGCGCTGCCACACACCCCACTATAAACGTGATGTATACGTGCTATGTATAGTCCTCGGCGTACCGCACACCTGTGCGGAGATTTCCGCACAGAGGAGTGGTGTGCCGTGTCGAAGAAGACGACCGTGCTCGGAGGCGGGTTGGCCGCCGCACTGGTGACGACGCTCACACTGGCGCTCAGCGGGTGCTCGATGGAGACGACGGCCCCGGGCTCGGCACGGCAGGACGCGGCGTCCGACGCCAAGGGCTCCTTCGGGCGGGCGGACTGCCGCAAGGCGAAGTGCATCGCCCTCACCTTCGACGCCGGGCCGGGCAAGGACACCCCGGAGCTGCTGGACATCCTGAAGGAGAAGAAGGTCCACGCGACCTTCTTCCTGCTGGGCAAGCACCACGTCCTCAAGCACCCGGACACCGTGCGGCGCATCCAGGACGAGGGCCACGAGGTGGCCAACCACACCTGGACGCACAAGATCCTCACCGACGAGGAACCGGACGCCATACGGGCCGAGCTGGAGAAGACCCAGGTGGCGATCGAGAAGGTCACCGGCGAGAAGCCCCGGCTGATGCGCCCGCCGCAGGGCCGCACCGACGACAAGGTCTCCGAGATCAGCAAGGAGTTGGGGCTCTCCCAGGTGCTGTGGAGCGCCACCGCCAAGGACTACTCGACGAACGACTCGGCACTGATCACGAAGCGGATCGTGGACCAGGCGAGCAAGGACGGCATCATCCTGCTGCACGACATATACAAGGGCACCGTGCCCGCCGTGCCGGGGATCATCGACGCGCTCCAGAAGGACGGCTACACCTTCGTGACCGTCCCTGAGCTGATGGCCCCGGCGGTGCCGGAGCCGGGCACGATCTACCGCCCCTGAGCACCGCGATGCCGTACATGCGGAACGGCCCGCCCCCGGTCGACTCGGGAAGCGGGCCGTCCGTACCGGCCACGTACCTGATGCCGCGCCCGTCACCGCGTGGCGGTCAGGCCGCGGCCGGGATCCTCTCCTCCGCCCGGGCCGAGGCCGGGGAGAGGGCGATCTCCAGCACCTGTCGGACGTCGGTGACCGGGTGGACGTCCAGCTTCTCCAGCACCTCGGCCGGGACGTCGTCCAGGTCGGCCTCGTTGCGCTGGGGGATCACCACGGTGGTGATCCCCGCCCGGTGGGCGGCCAGCAGCTTCTGCTTCAGGCCGCCGATCGGCAGCACCCGCCCGGTCAGCGACACCTCACCCGTCATCGCCACATCGGTGCGGACCAGGCGCCCGGAGAGCAGCGAGGCCAGGGCGGTCGTGAGCGTGATGCCGGCGCTCGGGCCGTCCTTCGGGACCGCGCCGGCCGGGAAGTGGATGTGCACGCCCCGGTCCTTGAGGTCCGCGACCGGCAGCTCCAGCTCCGCGCCGTGCGACCGCAGGAAGCTCAGCGCGATCTGCGCCGACTCCTTCATGACGTCCCCGAGCTGACCGGTCAGGGTCACTCCGGACGCCCCGGTCTCCGGGTCGGCGAGCGACGCCTCGACGAAGAGGACGTCACCGCCCGCCCCGGTCACCGCGAGCCCGGTGGCCACGCCCGGCACCGCCGTGCGGCGCTCGGCCGGGTCCTGGGCGGACTCGGGCACGTGGTGCGGGCGCCCGATGAGGCCACGCAGGTCGGCGTCGGTCACCGTGAAGGGGAGCTCGCGGTCGCCCAGTTCGTGCTGGGCCGCGACCTTGCGGAGCAGCCGGGCGACGGCCCGCTCCAGATTCCGTACGCCCGCCTCGCGGGTGTACTCGCCGGCCAGCCTGCGAAGCGCCGACTCCTCCAGGGCGACCTCGTCCTTCTCCAGTCCGGCCCGCTCCAGCTGGCGCGGGAGCAGGTGGTCCCGGGCGATGACGACCTTCTCGTCCTCGGTGTAGCCGTCGAGCCGGACCAGCTCCATGCGGTCGAGCAGAGCCTCGGGGATGGCTTCGAGCACGTTGGCGGTGGCCAGGAAGACGACGTCGCTGAGGTCGAGCTCGACCTCCAGGTAGTGGTCGCGGAAGGTGTGGTTCTGCGCGGGGTCCAGGACTTCGAGGAGGGCGGCGGCCGGATCGCCCCGGAAGTCGGAGCCGACCTTGTCGATCTCGTCGAGCAGGACGACCGGGTTCATCGAACCGGCCTCCTTGATCGCCCGCACGATACGTCCGGGGAGGGCGCCCACGTACGTACGCCGGTGGCCCCGGATCTCCGCCTCGTCCCGGACACCGCCGAGCGCGACGCGGACGAACTTACGGCCCATGGCGTGCGCGACGGACTCCCCGAGCGAGGTCTTGCCCACGCCGGGCGGCCCGACGAGGGCCAGCACCGCACCGCCGCGGCGGCCGCCCACGACCCCCAGTCCCCGGTCGGCCCGCCGCTTGCGCACCGCGAGGTACTCGGTGATCCGCTCCTTCACGTCGGCGAGGCCGGCGTGCTCGGCGTCCAGGACCTCCTGGGCGCCGCGGATGTCGTAGGCGTCCTCGGTGCGCTCGGTCCACGGCAGTTCGAGGACGGTGTCCAGCCAGGTGCGGATCCAGGAGCCCTCCGGCGACTGGTCACTCGCCCGCTCCAGCTTCTCGACCTCCTTGAGCGCCGCCGTCCGGACGTGGTCGGGCAGGTCGGCGGCCTCGACGCGAGCCCGGTAGTCGTCGGACTCGCCCTCCGGGTCGCCGTTGAGCTCGGAGAGCTCCTTGCGCACGGCGTCCAGCTGACGGCGCAGCAGGAACTCGCGCTGCTGCTTGTCGACGCCCTCCTGGACGTCCTTCGCGATGGACTCGGCGACCTCCTGCTCGGCGAGGTGCTCGCTCAGCCACTGGGTCGCGAGCTTCAGCCGCGCGACCGGGTCCACGGTCTCCAGGAGCTGGACCTTCTGCGCGGTGGTGACGAACGGCGAGTATCCGGAGTTGTCGGCGAGCGCGGAGATGTCGTCGATCTGCTGGACCCGGTCCACGACCTGCCAGGCACCGCGCTTCTTCAGCCAACTGGTGGCGAGCGCCTTGTACTCCTTGACGAGCTCGGCGGCGGAACCGGGCAGCGGCTCGGGCACGACGACGTCGAGCACGGTCCCCTCGACCCACAGCGCCCGCCCCGGCCCACTGGTCCCGGCCCCGATCCGGACCCGGTCACGGGCCCGGATGAGCGCCCCCGGGTCACCGTCGCTCAGGCGTCCGACCTGCTCGACGGTCCCGAGGACACCGGTCCCCGTGTACGTCCCGTCGATCCGCGGGACCAGCAGCACCTCGGGCTTCCCGCCACCGGGACGGGCAGCGGCCTGCGCGGCCTCGACGGCGGCGCGCACCTCGGTGTCGGACAGGTCCAGCGGCACCACCATGCCGGGCAGGACGACCTCGTCGTCGAGCGGCAGCACGGGCAGGTCGATCGGTGTGAACGCCTTGGACTCGGTAGTCATGATCTCCCCTTCGGCAGGCAAGTTGAGCTATGTGGACTCAATGGTTGTGAGCTGCCGAATGTTCCCCACGCGGTGTTCGCTCTGAGCGATCAGCTGGTCGCCATCGCCTCGCCCCCCTGTCCATGGGAGCGTCCGGCAGGGAACCGCTATTCCCCGGGGCCGCGCTCCCTGCCTGGTGAACCTCCCTGGTGGACCGGATAGCGTCCTGCCCTCGATAGGGGGTGTGAGGCTGTGCTGTGACGATGACCGTCCGCACGATGCTGCCCGTGCTCTACCTGCGCTCCCGCGCTCTCCCGGCGACCCTGGCCCGTGGTGGGAGTGGCGCTCCTGACGCTGCGCGGCGCGCACCCGGGCCGCTGACGCACACCGGCGTACGGGAGTCGGGGACCGGTCCTCACCGGCGTACGCGACCGTCGCGAGCCGGACGCCGTGAAGATCGAAACCGCTGGGAGGGAGGCTGTCACTCTCCTAAAATCCGCCCTATGGAGCCCGACACCCAGACCCACACCTGCGCCATGGTTCCCCCCGCTCCCCTCACCCTCGACCGCCGCGAAGGCCCCTTCGGCGAGGTCGTCCTGCGGGAGCGCGGGGAGCACTTCGAGATCATCGCCAACGGCTGCTTCCTGATGGACACCTCCGACGGGCGCTCCGAGCGGCTGCTGATCGACGCAGCCCTCGGCGCCCTGCCCGCCGGCCGGACCGGTCCCTCGGTGCTGATCGGCGGACTCGGGGTGGGCTTCTCGCTGGTGCGGGCCGCCGAGGAGGAGCGCTGGGGGCGGATCGTGGTCGTGGAGCGGGAGCGGGCCATCGTCGACTGGCACCGGCAGGGCCCGCTGGACCGGATCTCCGGGGCGGCGCTGGCCGATCCCCGGACCGAGGTCCTCCACACGGACCTGGTCGCCCACCTCCGTACTGCCACGGAGCGTTACGACGCGCTCTGCCTGGACATCGACAACGGGCCCGACTGGACCGTCACGGAGGACAACGGGAGCCTCTACTCCCCCACCGGTCTGGCCCACTGCCACGACCGGCTGACCCCGGGCGGAGTGCTCGCCGTCTGGTCCGCGCAGCCGTCCCCGGCCTTCGAACAGGCGTTGCGGAATGCCGGGTTCAGCGGGGTTGGGACCGAAGAAGTGGCTGTTGCCCGAGGTGTGCCGGACGTGGTCCATCTCGCATCGAGGAGTCATTGACGAGGCACTGAAGGGTCCTGGAAGCCCCCTCCCGGTATGTACGGGTCCGGTGGGAGACGGGGCAACCTTCACAAGGGCGACGATCCGCCGCCCCACCGGAGCCGAACTCGCACCCCCGGGGCAATACCCTGCGTAGCCGAGAGCCCTCCGCTGCCTTTACGCTGCTGACCGGCACATAGGGATCACCCACGAAATCCACGAGCGAAGACCGTGCCTTGCGGGGGTTCGCCCCCCGCGAGAACGGGCAGGGGCGGGGCGATGGAACAGACACACACCACCCACAACGGCGTCGCGGCCACCCCAGGGGCTCAACGCCGGGTGCTGGTGGTCGAGGACGACGCCACGATCGTCGACGCCATCGCCGCCCGGCTGCGGGCGGAGGGCTTTCTGGTGCAGACCGCACTGGACGGGCCCGCGGCCGTCGACGCGGCCGAGGCATGGCAGCCCGATCTGATGGTGCTCGACATCATGCTTCCCGGCTTCGACGGCCTGGAGGTCTGCCGCCGGGTGCAGGCGCAGCGCCCGGTGCCGGTGCTGATGCTCACCGCGCGCGACGACGAGACCGACATGCTGGTCGGGCTCGGGGTCGGCGCCGACGACTACATGACCAAGCCGTTCTCCATGCGGGAGCTGGCCGCCCGGGTGCACGTCCTGCTGCGCCGGATGGAGCGCGCCGCGCTGGCCGCCGTCACCCCGCGGAGCGGGATACTGCGCCTCGGCGAACTGGAGATCGACCACGCGCAGCGCCGGGTCCGGGTCCGCGCCGAGGACGTCCACCTCACGCCGACCGAGTTCGACCTGCTGGTCTGCCTGGCGAACACCCCGCGCGCGGTGCTCTCCCGGGAGCAGTTGCTGGCCGAGGTCTGGGACTGGGCCGACGCGTCGGGCACCCGGACGGTCGACAGCCACATCAAGGCGCTGCGCCGCAAGATCGGCGCCGAGCGGATCCGTACGGTGCACGGCGTGGGCTATGCCCTGGAGACCCCGGCCCCATGACCCGGCCAGGGTCGGGGATGCGGCCCTTCTCCATCAAGGCCAAGCTGGGCACGCTCGTCGTGGTCTCGGTGTTCATCACGACCGGGCTGCTGATCGTGGCCCTGCGGACCCGGACCGAGTTCCAGTTCATCACCGTGTTCTCGGTGATCGCGACGCTGCTGATCACCCAGTTCGTGGCGCACGGTCTGACCGCGCCGCTGGACGAGATGAGGGCCGTGGCCCGGTCGATCTCGCACGGCGACTACACGCGCCGGGTGAGCGGCGCCGGGCGGCGGGACGAGCTGGGCGACCTGGCCCAGACGATCAACCGCATGGCGGACGACCTGGAGGCGGAGGACCGGCACCGCAAAGAGCTGGTCGCCAACGTCTCCCACGAGCTGCGCACCCCCATCGCGGCGCTGCGGGCCGTGCTGGAGAACGTGGTGGACGGGGTCTCGGCCGCCGATCCCGAGACGATGCGTACGGCGCTGAAGCAGACGGAGCGGCTCGGCCGGCTGGTGGAGACACTGCTGGACCTGTCCCGGCTGGACAACGGGGTGGTGACGCTCAAGGCGAGCCGCTTCGAGGTGTGGCCGTATCTCTCGGGCGTACTGAAGGAAGCCAATCTCGCCGCGTCCCAGCGACGCCTCTCGTCGGGGTCGGGCAATCACTCCCGTACCGACGTCCACCTGCATCTGGACGTCTCGCCGCCGGAGCTCACCGCGCACGCGGACGCCGAGCGGCTGCACCAGGTGGTGGCCAACCTCATCGACAACGCGGTCAGGCACAGCCCGCCGCACGGCCGGGTGACGGTCCTGGCGCGACGCGGGGCCTACCCGGAGTCGCTGGAGCTGGAGGTCATCGACGAGGGCCCCGGGATCCCGGAGGCGGAGCGGTACCGGGTCTTCGAGCGGTTCAACCGGGGCCAGGCCCCCTCACCGCACGGCCCGGGCAGCGACGGCGGTACGGGACTGGGGCTCGCGATCGCCCGCTGGGCGGTGGATCTGCACGGCGGCCGGATCGGAGTGGCCGAATCCGCTCGCGGCTGCCGCATCCAGGTCACCCTCCCGGGGTTGTCCGAGCGACACGGTTGACGACACGGTCGACCACCGTTGACATAAGGTCGAACCGGAAGGGCACGTTCTCCGTGTCCTGCCCGAAGAGGATCTCAAGGGGATACGGTCAGACGACCGTATCCACGGTCCTGCGTACCCGAAGTGCAGCGGAACCTCGCTTGTTTCCCGCCATTTCCTGCGCCGAAACCCGCGTTGCGATGTGATGTGCACGACGAAGCACCGGCCCGGTCTGCAAGGAACGGTTTGGGGGGCGTAGCCTTGATTTCCGCTGTCCATCACCTTGTGAAGCGGAAGAGGGCGGTTGCCGCCGTGTCGTCTCAGTCCCCCAGTAACTCGAGCATCTCGACCGACCAAGCCAGCCCGGGCACCAACCCGGCCGCCGCCTTCGGCGCCAATGAGTGGCTCGTCGACGAGATCTACCAGCAGTACCTCCAGGATCCCAGTTCGGTCGATCGCGCCTGGTGGGACTTCTTCGCCGACTACAAGCCGGGTTCCTCCGGCACGGCGGACAAGCCCGTTCCTGGCGCCGCAGCCTCGGGGGCTGCGGCAACCGAGACCCCGGCCGCCGCCCCTCCGGCGCAGCCCGCGGCCCCTGCCCCGGCGCAGCCCGCGGCCGCAGCTCCGACAGCCCCGGCGCAGGCCGAGCCGGTCGAGGCCAAGGCCGCCCCGGCTCCGGCCCCGGCGAAGCCCGCGGCGGCCAAGCCCGCCGCCGCGCCCGCCAAGGCCAAGGCGGAGGAGTCCACCGAGGCCCCGGCCGGCCCCGAGTACGTGGCGCTGCGCGGCCCCTCTGCCGCCGTCGCGAAGAACATGAACGCCTCGCTGGAGCTGCCGACGGCCACGTCCGTCCGCGCGGTCCCGGTGAAGCTGCTCTTCGACAACCGCATCGTCATCAACAACCACCTCAAGCGCGCCCGCGGCGGGAAGATCTCCTTCACGCACCTCATCGGGTACGCGATGGTGCAGGCCCTCAAGGCCATGCCGTCGATGAACTACTCCTTCGCGGTGAAGGACGGCAAGCCGACCCTGGTCAAGCCGGAGCACGTCAACCTCGGTCTCGCCATCGACCTGGTGAAGCCGAACGGCGACCGCCAGCTGGTCGTCGCGGCCATCAAGAAGGCCGAGACGCTCAACTTCTTCGAGTTCTGGCAGGCGTACGAGGACATCGTCCGGCGCGCCCGCATCGGCAAGCTCGGCATGGACGACTTCTCCGGCGTCACCGCCTCGCTGACCAACCCCGGCGGGATCGGCACCGTCCACTCGGTGCCCCGCCTGATGCCCGGACAGGGCCTCATCATGGGCGTCGGCGCGATGGACTACCCGGCGGAGTTCCAGGGCACCTCCCAGGACACCCTGAACAAGCTCGGCATCTCGAAGGTCATGACGCTCACGTCGACCTACGACCACCGGGTCATCCAGGGCGCGGCCTCCGGCGAGTTCCTGCGGGTCCTGAGCCAGCTGCTGCTCGGCCAGAACGATTTCTACGACGAGATCTTCAAGGCCCTGCGCATCCCGTACGAGCCGGTCCGCTGGCTCACGGACATCGACGCGTCGCACGACAGCGACGTGACGAAGGCCGCGCGGGTCTTCGAGCTGATCCACTCCTACCGGGTCCGCGGCCACGTCATGGCCGACACCGACCCGCTGGAGTACCGCCAGCGCAAGCACCCCGACCTCGACATCACCGAGCACGGCCTCACCCTGTGGGACCTGGAGCGGGACTTCGCGGTCGGCGGGTTCGCCGGCAAGTCGATGATGAAGCTCCGCGACATCCTCGGCGTGCTGCGTGAGTCGTACTGCCGCACCACCGGCATCGAGTTCATGCACATCCAGGACCCGAAGCAGCGCAAGTGGCTCCAGGACCGTGTGGAGCGGCCCCGCACCCAGCAGCCCGAGCGCGAGGAGCAGCTGCGCATCCTGCGTCGGCTGAACGCGGCCGAGGCGTTCGAGACGTTCCTGCAGACCAAGTACGTCGGTCAGAAGCGGTTCTCGCTGGAGGGCGGCGAGTCCGTCATCCCGCTGCTCGACGCGGTCATCGACTCCGCCGCCGAGGCCCGCCTCGACGAGGTCGTCATCGGCATGGCCCACCGCGGCCGGCTGAACGTGCTGGCGAACATCGTCGGCAAGTCGTACGCGCAGATCTTCCGGGAGTTCGAGGGCAACCTCGACCCGCGCTCCATGCACGGCTCCGGCGACGTCAAGTACCACCTGGGCGCCGAGGGCACCTTCACCGGTCTGGACGGCGAGCAGATCAAGGTCTCGCTGGCCGCCAACCCCTCGCACCTGGAGGCGGTCGACCCGGTCCTGGAGGGCATCGCCCGCGCCAAGCAGGACATCATCAACAAGGGCGGCACGGACTTCACGGTCCTGCCGATCGCGCTCCACGGCGACGCGGCCTTCGCGGGCCAGGGCGTCGTCGCCGAGACGCTCAACATGTCGCAGCTGCGCGGCTACCGCACCGGCGGCACCGTGCACGTGGTGATCAACAACCAGGTCGGCTTCACCGCCGCCCCGGAGTCCTCGCGCTCCTCGATGTACGCCACCGACGTGGCGCGCATGATCGAGGCGCCGATCATCCACGTCAACGGTGACGACCCGGAAGCCGTGGTCCGCGTCGCACGGCTCGCCTTCGAGTTCCGGCAGGCGTTCAACAAGGACGTCGTGATCGACCTCATCTGCTACCGCCGCCGCGGTCACAACGAGGGCGACAACCCGGAGTTCACCAACCCGCAGATGTACACCCTGATCGACAAGAAGCGCTCGGTGCGCAAGCTCTACACCGAGTCCCTCATCGGTCGCGGCGACATCACGCTGGAAGAGGCGGAGCAGGCGCTCCAGGACTTCCAGGGTCAGCTGGAGAAGGTCTTCGCCGAGGTCCGCGAGGCCACCTCGCAGCCCGCCGCCCCGCACGTCCCGGAGCCGCAGGCCGCGTTCCCGGTCGCCGTGGAGACCGCGGTCTCCGCCGAGGTCGTGAAGCGGATCGCCGAGTCCCAGGTCAACATCCCCGAGTCGATCACCGTCCACCCCCGTCTGATGCCGCAGATGCAGCGTCGCGCGGCCTCGGTGGAGAACGGCACGATCGACTGGGGCATGGGCGAGACCCTGGCCATCGGTTCGCTGCTGATGGAGGGCACCCCGGTCCGGCTCGCCGGCCAGGACACCCGCCGCGGCACGTTCGGCCAGCGCCACGCGGTGCTGGTGGACCAGGTCACCGGCGAGGACTACACCCCGCTGCTGTACCTCACCGAGGACCAGGCCCGTTACAACGTCTACGACTCGCTGCTCAGCGAGTACGCGGCGATGGGCTTCGAGTACGGCTACTCGCTGGCCCGCCCGGAGTCGCTGGTCATCTGGGAGGCCCAGTTCGGTGACTTCGTCAACGGCGCCCAGACCGTCGTGGACGAGTTCATCTCCTCGGCCGAGCAGAAGTGGGGCCAGACCTCCGGCGTCACGCTGCTGCTGCCGCACGGCTACGAGGGCCAGGGCCCGGACCACAGCTCCGCCCGCCCGGAGCGCTTCCTCCAGATGTGCGCGCAGGACAACATGACGGTCGCGATGCCGACCCTGCCGTCGAACTACTTCCACCTGCTGCGCTGGCAGGTGCACAACCCGCACCACAAGCCGTTGATCGTCTTCACCCCGAAGTCGATGCTGCGTCTGAAGGCCGCGGCGTCGAAGATCGAGGAGTTCACCGTCGGCGGCTTCCGCCCGGTGATCGGCGACGACAGCGTCAAGGCGGAGAACGTCCGCAAGGTCGTGTTCGTCTCGGGCAAGCTCTACTACGACCTGGACGCCGAGCGGGAGAAGCGCGGCGACACGGAGACCGCGATCATCAGGCTGGAGCGCCTGTACCCGCTGCCGGGTGCGGAGATCCAGGCGGAGATCGCCAAGTACCCGAACGCCGAGAAGTACCTCTGGGCCCAGGAGGAGCCGGCCAACCAGGGTGCGTGGCCGTTCATCGCGCTCAACCTGATCGACCACCTGGACCTGGCCGTCGGCGCGGACGTGCCGCACGGCGAGCGACTGCGCCGCATCTCGCGGCCGCACGGCTCGTCCCCGGCGGTCGGCTCGGCCAAGCGTCACCAGGCGGAGCAGACTCAGCTGGTCAACGAGGTCTTCGAGGCCTGAGGACCGTACAGCTGAACACCTCGGGGACCCGGTTCCGCGCTCGTCGCGGGGCCGGGTCTCCGGCGTATCGGAGGCCTCCGGGCCTCGCTATCCTTTTCCCATGTACTTCACGGACCGTGGCATCGAGGAACTGGAGAAGCGGCGCGGCGAGGAGGAGGTCACCTTCGAGTGGCTCGCCGAGCAGCTGCGTACGTTCGTCGATCTCAACCCCGACTTCGAGGTACCGGTCGAGCGCCTCGCCACCTGGCTGGCCCGGCTGGACGACGAGGACGACGAGGACGCCTAAGCCCGGGTCGTCTCAGGGCCTCTCCGCGCCCGCCCTGGCCCGGTGGTAGGCGAGCCCCAGCGCGCCCTGCGCCAGGAGGACCGCCCCGGCGGCCACCCATCCCCCACTGCGGCGGCGGGCGCCCCACAGCAGCAGCGGGAGCCCCGCCGCGAGCTGGGCGGCGGCGATGGCACGGGCCCGGGGGCCGCGCACCCAGGGGCCGAGGCTGCCGGCCTCGACGGCGTCGAGTTCGACCCGTACGGCATCGCGCCAGCCCGCCCACTCGATGCGTTCCGCCCCGCGCTGCACCCCGGCGACGCTGCGCAGCCGGTCGGCGCTCTGGCCCGGGCCGAGCCCGGTCGGCAGGGTGAGTCCCGTACGGGTCAGGACCGCGAGCAGGCCGCGCAGCCGGGCCTCGGCGTCCGACTCCGGGTCGGGCCGGGTCAGCTCCTCCAGCTCCTGGAGGTCCAGTACGGGGTCGAGGCCGAGCCGGGCCGCGAAGGTGCGCATCGCCTCGTCCTCGCCCACCGGCGTGCCGTCGGTCAGCCAGACGTAGCCGACGGGGCGGCGGAATCCGGCGGCGAGGGTGTAGCCGGCCCGGTCGGCGTCCCACCACAGGGCGAGCACCGGCCAGCTGGAGCCGACGGCCAGGGCGGTGGCCCAGCCGCCGAGGACCCGGTCGACCGGCTCGGGGTCACCGCCGCCGGAGGGGCCGGCGACCCGCCAGGGCTTCCCCTCCGGAACGAGAACGCTCCACTCCGCGCCCGCGCGCGTCAGCAGCATCCGCTCACGCAGCAGGTGGGCGAGCGGCCGTACGGTCTCGGGGTCGGCGCGGCACAGCAGGAGCGCCCCCGTGGATGTCGCGTTCATGGGCCACACGCTAGGGCAATTTGCCACATTCTGTTGCCTTTTGGTCGCCTGAGGTGCTCACGAGTGGCGCTTGACTTCCTCGATCCGCGATATATCGTGTTCTTTACGAGACGCGATATGTTGCGTTGCTGTTATCTCCGGGAGGTCCTGTCCATGGCCGTGTCGAAGCGGACCGTCGCCGAGCCGCAGAAGCTCACGTTCGACGACCCGGTGACCTCGCTCCACGTCCGCGTCGTCGGCGGCACGGTCAACGTGGTCGGCACCGATGAGCCGGGCGCCCGGCTGGAGGTCTCCGCCATCGAGGGGCCGCCGCTCCTCGTCACCCACGAGGACGGCCGCCTGACCGTGACGTACGAGGACCTCCCCTGGCAGGACCTCCTGCGCTGGCTCGATCCCAACGGGCGCCGCCGCAGCGCGGTCGTCTCGCTGGTCGTGCCCGCCGCCGCCTCGGTGGAGGTGGGCGTGGTCGGCGCCGGGGCCGTCGTCTCCGGGATCGGCGGCCGCACCGACGTACGCGGCATCACCGGGGACATCGCGCTCGTCGGGCTGACCGGCGCCGTCCGGGGGGACTCCGTCTCGGGCAGTCTGGAGGCCCAGAGCGTCACCGGGGACCTGCGCTTCCACTCCGTGGCCGGTGATCTGACGGTGGTGGACGGGGCGGGCACCTCGGTCAGGGCCGAGTCGATCAGCGGTGACATGGTGCTGGACGTCGACCCTTCGGGGAAGCCCACCGACATCCGGCTGACCACGGTCTCCGGCGCGATCGCGATCCGCCTGCCGCACCCGGCGGACGCCAGGGTCGAGGCCAACACCGCGAGCGGGACCGTCTCCAACGCCTTCGAGGACCTCCGGGTCGGCGGGCAGTGGGGCGCGAAGAAGATCACCGGCACGCTCGGCGCCGGCACGGGGACCCTGAGGGCGACGACCGTGTCCGGTTCGATCGCCCTGCTGCGCAGGCCCCCGGCCGAGGACGACACGCACGGTGCCGAGCCGACCGGAAAGGTTCTCTGACATGGCCCCCGTATTCGCCCACGGCCGACTGCGCCTGTATCTGCTCAAGCTCCTGGACGAGGCGCCGCGCCACGGCTACGAGGTGATCCGCCTCCTGGAGGAGCGCTTCCAGGGCCTGTACGCCCCCTCCGCGGGCACCGTCTACCCCCGTCTGGCCAAGCTGGAGGCCGAGGGCCTGGTCACCCACGCCACCGAGGGCGGCCGCAAGGTCTACTCGATCACCGACGCCGGACGCGCCGAGCTGGCGGGCCGCGGCGGCGAACTGGCCGACCTGGAGCTGGAGATCCGCGACTCCCTCGCCGAGCTGGCCGCCGAGATACGCGACGACGTGCGCGGGGCCGCGGGCCGGCTCCGCAGCGACATGCGGGCGGCCGCCTCCGAGTCCCGGCAGGACACGGGGAGCGGCACCACCCAGGACAAGCCGTCCTCGCCCTTCGGAGACTTCACGGGCTTCGGCGATTTCGGCGGCCTGGGCGACTTCGGCGACGGCGAGGCGTGGCGCAACGCCAAGGAGGAGCTGCGCCGGGCCAAGCAGGAGTGGAAGGAGCAGGCACGGCGGGCGGAGGACGAGTCCCGGCGCGCCCGCGAGGAGGCCCAGCAGGCCCGCCGCCAGGCCAAGGAGGCGCAGGACAAAGCCCGCGAGCAGATGCAGAACGCCGCCCGTCAGGTGCAGGAGCACTTCGCCCGGGGCGACTGGCCCTCCGGCGTACGGGAGGGGCTGGCCGAGATCACCGGACAGCTCGGCGGCTTCGCGCGGGCGGGCGGCTGGTCCTCGTTCGGCAGGCCCGGGCCGTTCGACGCCGAGGGTGCCGAGGCGACGGAGGCCGCGGAGGGCGGCCCGGCGGCGGAGCCCCGGGAGGCCGCCTCCGACTGGGGCAAGGACGTCCCGGTCACGGACGACCCGGCGCGCGACCTGGACCGCCTGCTGGACCGGTTCCGCGACACCGTCCGGGACACGGCCCGCGACCACGGCGTGACGGGGGACCAGGTGGCCGAGGCCCGCGGCCACCTGGGCGCGGCGGCGGCGCGGATCGAGGCGCTGCTGACGCCGGAGGACGACGAGAAGGGCTGAGGACGACGCCGGGGGGCGGGCGCATCGCGTACGAGGCGCCCAGGGGCGGCCACTTGCCGTACGCGGCGTCCGCCCCCGCTCGCGCTGCCCGCGCCCTCACCCCGCCTGGCGTGCCCCTGCCCGTCGGCCTCGGGCCCGTACAGCGCGCGGTGCACGGTCGCGTACGTCGCCCCGTGCTCGGCGAGGACGTCGGCGACCGCCCGCACCACGGCTCCCTTTACGGTCGCGCGGGCTCCTTGAGTGAACCGTTCGAACATCAGCGCCTCCCGTACTTCTTGTGCACGGCCTGCCGGCTGACGCCCAGCTCGGCGGCGATCTCCTGCCACGACCATCCCTGGACGCGGGCACTGCGCACCTGTACGGCTTCGAGCTGCTCCAGCAGCCGCCGCAGCGCGGCCACCGCCCGCAGCCCGACGCGCGGGTCGCGGTCACCGGCGCGTGCGGCCAGATCCGTTGCTTCGGTCATGACGTCAACCTACATTGACAGCATCGCCGCGTCAATCAAAGTTGACATCATCGTCCGCCAGCCGGGCATGCCGCTCGACGTCGTACCGCAGGTCGCCGTAACGCAGCTTGCCCCGCTCGATCCCCTCGGGCGCGAACCCGGCCCGTACGGCGACCCGGCAGGAGGCGGGGTTGTCCGTGCGGTGGCCCAGCTCCAGCCGGTACAGGCCCAGCTCGCCGAACGCCCAGCTCGCCACCGCCCGCACCCCGGCCGGCGCGACGCCCCGGCCGCGCGCCGTCTCGGTGGTCCAGTAGGAGACCCAGCCCGTGTCATGGGCCCGGTTGACGGCGCGGACGGCCACGCAGCCGAGCGCCTCGCCCTCCTCCCCCACGACGGCCCAGGAGTAGCCGGTCCGGGCCCCCCTCTCCCGCGTACGGTCCGCGATCCAGGCCAGCGCATCGGCCCGGTCGGAGACGGGCCGGTCCGTCTGGCGGTCCATCTCGGCCGGGGCGAAGGCGCGGAGCACGGCGGAGGCGTCGGCGGGGAGCCAGGGGCGCAGCAGAAACCCTTCAGGGGCGGTCAGTTCGTCCATGCGGGCCAGCCTCCCGCACGGTCACCACCACCTCCGCCCCGGGCCACGCCACCACGGTCAGGCGGCCCCCGTACGGCGCCGTGCCGAGGACACGGGCGGCCCGACCGGTGACGGAGACGCGCCAGCCGCGCGAGGAGGGCGGGAGGGACAGCTCCGTCGCGCCGGGACGGGCGGCCGCCGCACGGTAGGCGAGCCGGTAGGAGCGGGTGGCGGCGTCGTACGTGTCGGAGCGGACCGTACCCGCGACAGCGGGGGCGTACGGGGTCGCCGTCTGCTCCTTGTTCGTACGGAAGCGGCCTCGCTCGTCCACCGCGCAGTAGCCGCCGCCGTAGCACCAGACGTACCCGGCCCAGCCGGAGCTGTAGCGGTTCAGGGAGGCGACCGCCTCGCGGTAGAAGCGGCCCATGTGGGGGAGGGAGTTGTTGAGCGGCCCCCATTCACCGACGACCACGGGCATCCGGTGGCGGGCCGGGTAGGCGGTGACGGCGGCCTCGTACGCCTCGATCCAGCCGGCCGCCGGGTCGTAGTCCGCGCCCGCCTCCATGGCGGTGTTGTAGAAGTGCGGGGCGTACACGGTCCGACTGTCGTGGATCCGGCCGAGGCCGGTGGGAACGCCCTCGCCGACGATCGGGGTCGGTTCGACGAAGAGCCAGGTGGAACGGTCCTTGGCCCGGATGGCCCGGGCCAGGCGGTTGTACATCGGGGTGAGGTGCTGGGCCTCGATGCGGCGGGCGGCGGTCGGCAGGTCCTCGCCCTCGCGCAGCTCCCCCATCGGCTCGTTGATCAGGTCGTAGCCGATGACGGCCGGGTGGCCGCGGAACCGTTCGGCGAGGACCTGCCACATGGCCGCCTGGGCCCGTCGCAGGTCGGGGTCCTCGTAGAGGTGGGTGAAAGCCCGCTGGACGGCGGGCTCGAAGTACTCGGAGAACCAGTCGTCGGGGTTCGGGGTGAACGGCAGCCCGTCGGTCCTGGTGGCCCAGGCGGGGATGCCCCGGTGGCCGAAGGCGGGCCCGAAGACGTCCTGGTGGGCGTCGATGAGGACGTGGACGCGGTGCCGGTGCGCCCAGCCCAGGATGCGTTCGATCTTCCGGAGGTAGCGCTCGCTGTACCGGCCGCGCCTGGGCTCCAGGTCGTCCCAGAAGACCAGCAGCCGGGCGAAGTTGAATCCGTTCGCGCGCAGGTCGCGGAAGTGGCGTTCGGTGATGGCGCTCAGTGCGGCCTCGCCCCGGTTCGCCTTGTCCTCGACGTTCCAGCCGCGCAGGGTGAGGATGCGGCCCCGGCCGTCGGTCAGCGGCGGGACGGAACCTTCGTACGACGTCGGGGCGGGGGCCTGGGTGGATGCCGGGCGCGCGGAGGCGGCGGGAGCGAGGGCCCCCGCCGCCAGTACGGACGCGACGACAACTGCTATGAGTGCTCTGCCCATGCGCATGGGCGGCATCCCATCAGCAAAGCTGACACCTGTTCAAGTATGTTGCGGCGAAGACTTCGTGGGATTACTCCGTCGGCCGGAGCACGATCTTCCCGAACTGCTCTCCGTCGGCCAGCCGCTGGAACCCCTCACGGGCCCGGTCCAGCGGCAGCACCTCGTCGATGACCGGACGGACGCCCGTGGTCGCGCAGAACGCCAGCAGGTCCTCCAGCTCGTCCTTGGTCCCCATGGTGGAGCCGACGACCTTGAGCTCCAGGAAGAAGATCCGGGTCAGCTCGGCGTGCGAGGGCCGGTCGCCGCTGGTGGCCCCCGAGATGACGAGGGTGCCGCCGGGGCGCAGCGACTTCACCGAGTGGGACCAGGTGGCGGCGCCGACGGTCTCGATGACGGCGTCCACCCGCCGCGGGAGCCGCGCGCCCGGCTCGTAAGCCTCCAGCGCACCGAGTTCCACAGCCCGCCTGCGCCGGTTCTCGTCGCGGCTGGTGGCGAAGACCCGGAGCCCGGCGGCCTTCCCCAGGACGATCGCGGCGGTGGCGACCCCGCCGCCCGCGCCCTGGACGAGCACGGAATCGCCCGGCCGGACCCCGGCGTTGGTGAAGAGCATCCGGTACGCGGTGAGCCAGGCGGTCGGCAGGCAGGCGGCCTCCTCGAAGGAGAGCTCCTTCGGCTTGGGCAGCACGTTCCAGGTGGGCACGGCGACCTGCTCGGCGAAGGTGCCCTGGTAGCGCTCGGTGAGGATGGAGCGCGGCTCCTTCGGCCCGACCCCGTGCCCGGACTGGCCGATCACGGAGTGCAGGACGACCTCGTTGCCGTCCTCGTCGATACCGGCGGCGTCACAGCCGAGGATCATCGGGAGCCGGTCCTGCGAGAGCCCCACGCCCCGCAGCGACCAGAGGTCGTGATGGTTGAGGGAGGCGGCCCGGACGGTGATGGTGCTCCATCCGGCACGCGCCTGGGGAGCCGGGCGTTCGCCCAGCTCAAGGCCGTCGAGGGGCTGGTCGGGGTCGATGCGGGCTGCGTAGGCGGCGAACATGGCTAGACGATAGGCGGGACGGGCCGGGGACGTAACCAAAAGCGCATGTGACGCACACCAACCTCCCGGCCTCCGCGCGCCGCCCTCTCCCTCGGTGGGCCCTTTCCAGCGTCTCCGGCGGGGCAGGACCAAGCCCCCGCGGCGAGGCTGAGGAAGGCCGGAGGGGCTGAAAGGGAAGGGGCGGGGCCCGTACCCACCGGTCCCCGCCCCATCACACGGACGCCCACACGCGCACCGTCAGCGCCGAGCCACACCCTCCGCCCGCGCCGCCGCCGCGACCGCCGCGGTCACCGCAGGCGCGACCCGCTCGTCGAACGGCGACGGGATCACATAGTCCGCCGCCAGCTCATCGCCGACCACGTCGGCCAACGCGTTCGCCGCGGCGATCTTCATGCCCTCCGTGATCCGGGAGGCCCGCACCTGGAGCGCCCCCGCGAAGATCCCCGGGAACGCCAGCACGTTGTTGATCTGGTTCGGGAAGTCGGAGCGCCCCGTCGCCACCACGGCCGCGTACTTGTGCGCGATCTCGGGGTGGACCTCCGGATTCGGGTTGGCCATGGCGAAGACGTACGCGCCCGGCGCCATCGACGCCACCGCCGCCTCCGGGACCGTACCGCCGGAGACACCGATGAAGACGTCCGCACCGGCGAGCGCCTTCTCCAGCGACCCGGAGATCCCGGCCCGGTTGGTGAGTTCGGCCAGCTCGCGCTTGACGTCGGTCAGGTCGTCCCGGTCCCGGCTGACGATGCCCTTGCGGTCGGCCACCGCGACATCGCCGATGCCGGCCTCCAGCAGGAACTTGGCGATGGCCACGCCCGCCGCGCCCGCGCCGGAGATGACGCCGCGCAGGTCACCGAGCGTCCGCCCGGAGAGCTTGGCGGCGTTGCGCAGGGCGGCCAGGGTGACGACGGCGGTGCCGTGCTGGTCGTCGTGGAAGACCGGGATGTCCAGCCGCTCCTGGAGCTTGCGCTCGATCTCGAAGCACCGGGGGGCCGAGATGTCCTCCAGGTTCACCCCGCCGAAGGAGGGGGCGAGCCGGACGACGGTGTCGACGATCTCTTCCACGCTGGTGGTCGCGAGCGCGATCGGCACCGCGTCGACGCCGCCGAACTGCTTGAAGAGGATGGCCTTGCCCTCCATCACGGGGAGGGACGCCTCGGGCCCGATGTCACCGAGGCCGAGCACGGCGGTGCCGTCCGTCACGACGGCCACGACCTGGGACTTCCAGGTGTAGTCGTGGACGAGCTCGGGGTTGTCCGCGATGGCGCTGCAGACTTTCGCCACGCCCGGTGTGTAGGCCAGGGAAAGGTCGTCCTTGTCCCGGATCGGGACGGTGGACTGCACGGCCATCTTTCCTCCCCGGTGGAGGGCGAAGGCCGGATCGAAGGGATCGTCGACCCCGGTGTCCGCTGCGCTCGTGCGCTGGATGCCACTGTCGGTAGTGCTGTCGCTGCGAGGATTGACGATCTCCGCTGCCATGGTGTTGACCCCTTAAGTCTTCATCGTTTGAGGGTGGCCACTCCTGGTTGAGGAGGGGTGGGCGGGCACCGCGTACGTGCCCTGCGCCGAGCGGTTGGCCCGCCCCGGCAGGGAGAGGTACATACGCGCGGGCGCGCCGCACACGCGCCCTGAGCCCCGGATGAGGGGTGTAAACGTCTTTCTTACCGGACCAACCCTGTCCCGCACGAGTCCATTCCGATGCGGTGACGTGACTCATAGTCGAATATCTGGACAAGTCGGCAAACCGGCATAAATGCCGCCCGGCAGGAGAGAAACACCGGAGATTCTCCGGCGGCGGAGAGGGTTCACGACAGATGATCCGGCCTCAAGGTGCCGGCCGCGCGAGTTAGGGGGTCGCCCGTTATCCGATTTTGACATGACTGGGCCCCTGAATGGGTCAATCCGAATGGCAGGATGCCGTCATCACACAAGGTGGCGACACTCGAAGGTGCGTGCCAAGCCGCCCGAAAGCACCCTCACTCCCACCCTCACCTGCCGGAGGATCCCGACATGACCGCAAGCATCATGCGTCGTAAGACCGCGAAGTCCCGGATTGCGGCGGTCGGCGCCATCGCGGTCGCCGGCACCCTGCTGCTCACCGCCTGCGGCGACCAGACCGAGAGCGCCTCCTCGGAGGGCGGCGACAGCACGGCCACCAAGGCCGGCGCCCCGCTCTTCGCCAAGCTGCCGGCGAAGTACCAGAAGTCGGGTGTCATCAAGGTCGGCACGAACGCCGAGTACGCGCCGATGGAGTCCGTCGAGAACGGCAAGATCGTGGGCGTCGACCCCGACCTCGCCGAGGCCCTCGGCAAGCAGCTGGGTGTGAAGTTCGAGTTCACCTCCGGCTCCTTCGACGGGCTGATCACCGCCCTGAACTCCGGCCGCCACGACATCGCCATGTCGTCCATCACGGACAACAAGCAGCGCCAGGAGGGCCTGGACGACTCCGGCAAGAAGCTGGGCGAGGGCGTCGACTTCGTCGACTACTTCCTGGCCGGCACCGCCGTGTACACGAAGAAGGGCAACCCGCAGAACATCAAGTCCATCGAGGACCTCTGCGGGAAGACCGCCGCCGTCCAGCGCGGCACCACGTACGAGGAAGCCCTCAAGAAGCAGTCCAAGGCATGTACGGACGGCGGCGAGAAGGCAGTCAAGATCGAGTCGTTCGAGAACGACACCGAGGCCCAGACCCGGGTCAAGTCCGGCGGCGCGGTCGCCGGTGTCAACGACTACCCGGTCGCGGTCGACCTGGCCCGCAAGGCGGACGGCGGCAACGCCTTCGAGGTCGTCGGCGAGCAGATCGACGCGGGCCCGTTCGGCATCGCCGTCAAGAAGGACAACACCGGACTCCGCGACGCCCTGAAGGAAGCCGTCGACGCGATCATCGCCGACGGTTCGTACAAGAAGGTGCTCGACAAGTGGGGCGCCGGCACGGGAGCGATCGACAAGGCCGCCATCAACGGCGGCAAGTGACCGGACGCTTCACCGAAGGGCAGTCACGATGACTGACAAGTTCGACAAGGCACCCTCCGGCTCACCGGCCGGCCAGGTGTCCGTCTCCAAGGGCGCCACCACGGCCCCGGAGAACATCAAGGCCATCCCGGTCCGCCACGTCGGCCGCTGGATCAGCGGCATCGTGGTCATCGGCCTCCTCGTGGCCCTCGGATACGCCTTCTCGCAGGGCAACATCCAGTGGCACGCGGTGGGCGACAAGCTGTTCGACAGCAACGTCGTCGCCGGAGCCGGCCGCACCCTGCTGATCAGCGTCCTCGCCATGGTGCTGGGCGTGATCCTCGGTGTGATCCTGGCCGTGATGCGGCTCTCGAAGAACCCGGTCACCAGCTGGGTCGCCTGGCTGTACATCTGGTTCTTCCGGGGCACCCCGGTCTACGTCCAGCTGCTGCTCTGGTTCAACCTGGCGCTGATCTTCCCGGTCCTGAACATCCCGTTCATCTACAAGGACGAGATGACGGACGTGATGACCCCGTTCATGTGCGCCCTGCTGGGGCTCGCCCTGAACGAGGCCGCCTACATGGCGGAGATCTGCCGCGCAGGCATCCAGTCCGTGGACGAGGGCCAGACCGAGGCGTCGCACGCGCTCGGCATGACCCAGGCGAAGACCATGCGCCGCGTGGTTCTGCCGCAGGCGCTGCGGGTGATCATCCCGCCGACCGGCAACGAGTTCATCAACATGCTGAAGACCTCCTCGCTGGTCTACGCGGTCACCTACAACGAGCTGCTCCGCTCCACCTCGCAGATCGGCTCCACGTCGTACGCGGTGATGGAGATGCTGTTCGTCGCGTCCATCTGGTACATCGTGATGACCAGCGTGTTCAGCGTCGGCCAGTACTACCTGGAGCGCCGCTACGCCCGCGGCTCGCTGCGCTCGCTGCCGCTCACCCCGCTGCAGCGCATCAAGGTGAACCTCGCCTCCTTCAGCAACCGGCCCTCCGGAGGTGTCTCCGCATGACCACCCCCATGGTGAAGGCCGAGGGCGTCCACAAGTCCTTCGGCGCCGCCCACATCCTCAAGGGCATCGACCTGGAGGTCGCCCCGCGTGAGGTGTTCTGCCTGATCGGCCCGTCCGGCTCCGGCAAGTCCACGTTCCTGCGGTGCATCAACCACCTGGAGCAGATCAACGCCGGCCGGCTCTCGGTCGACGGCGAGCTGGTCGGCTACCGGCAGAAGGGCGACAGGCTCTACGAGCTCAAGGACAGCGAGGTCGCCCTCCAGCGCCGCGAGATCGGCATGGTCTTCCAGCGCTTCAACCTGTTCCCGCACATGACGGCACTCGAGAACGTCATGGAGGCCCCGATCCAGGTCAAGGGCGAGGCCAAGGCCGTGGCCCGGGCCCGCGCCGAGAAGCTGCTGGACCGGGTGGGCCTCGCCGACAAGGCGAAGAACTACCCCACCCAGCTCTCCGGCGGTCAGCAGCAGCGTGTCGCCATCGCCCGCGCGCTGGCGATGGAGCCGAAGCTGATGCTCTTCGACGAGCCGACCTCGGCACTCGACCCGGAGCTGGTGGGTGACGTCCTGGACGTCATGCGCGGTCTGGCCGAGGACGGCATGACGATGATCGTCGTCACCCACGAGATGGGCTTCGCCCGCGAGGTCGGTGACGCGCTGGTCTTCATGGACGACGGCGTGGTGGTCGAGTCCGGCCACCCGCGTGACGTGCTGGGCAACCCGCAGCAGGACCGGACGAAGTCGTTCCTGTCGAAGGTGCTGTAGCTCGCTCGACCTCGGGGAGAGGGCGGCGCGGACACGACGTCCGTGCCGCCCTCTCCCGCGTCCGTACCACCGCCCTTCCGTGTCCGAGGGCCCTCGGCCCTCAGATCTTCCGCGGCCCTGCCTACTTCACGGCGAGGATCAGGCTGTCCGAGGGCGACGCCCAGACCGCGCGGGCCTCGCCGAAGCCGGAGGCGAGCAGGGTGCGGGCGTGCCAGGCGGCGGAGGGCATGTCGCCGTCCGCGTGTTCGCCGTAGATCGCGAACCTTTCGGCGGTGGGTCCGGCGAGGACCGGGTCCTTGGCGGCGACGGCCCACCACTCGGCCCAGTCCAGAGCGCCATCGGCCCTGGCGCGGTCCATCGCGGCGTGCCGGTGGGCGCGTTCGGCGGCGTTGATCCGGGGGGTGTCGGGGTCGATGGTGCGGTCGGCGTTCATGAAGACCCCGCCGTCCCGGACGAGCCCGCCGAGCTGCCCGTACAGGGCGGTGAGCGGGTCGCTGTGGAGCCAGTGCAGGGCGGTGGCGGTGAGGACGGCGTCGTACGAGGAGTGGGGCAGCCGGGTGGTCCAGTCAGGGTCCTTGAGGTCGGCGGTGACGAAAGTGACCCGGTCGTCGCCCTCGAAGGTGCCGCGGGCTATGGCCAGCAGCGCGGGGTCGAGGTCGACGCCGGTGCTCGTGGCGTCCGGGAACCGCGTGAGGAGCCGGTCCGTAATACTTCCCGTACCGCACGCGAGGTCCAGGACCCGGGGCGCGAGGCCGACGACCGCCTCGACCATGTCCAGCATCACCCGGAACCGCTCCTCGCGGTCGGGCATGTACCACTCCTGCTGCCGGTCCCAGCTCTCCTGCCAGGCCTGCCAGTCGGTGCCCGTCCCCGTCTCCGTCACGCCAACCTCCAAGTAAGCCTCATGAACGTCAGTCACCCATTACACTGGCCGACACCTCGACCCTAGACCGATCCAGTAAGGACTACAAGTGGAACTGGCCTATTACTCGGACTATGCCGTGCGCCTGGTCAACACCGAGGAGCCGGACCGCAACAAGGACATCCTCACCTCGGTCGAGGCGGTGCGGGAGCTGTTCGGCGCCAACCAGCAGGCGGCGCGGCGGACGACGGACGCGGACGTGACCCGCTTCCGTTCCGTACGGGGGCGGCTGCGGGCGGTCTTCGAGGCGGCCGACAGCGGCGACGAGACGCTCGCGGTCGACCTGCTGAACTCGCTGCTGCTGGAGTTCCCGGTGAGCCCGCAGATCTCCGGACACGACACCCGGGACGAGGACGGCGGGCCGGACTGGCACATGCACCTGGCCGACCACCCGTCGAACGCCACCGCCGGATACGCGGCCATCGCGGCGATGGGTCTCGCCTTCCACCTGACCTCGCACGGCGTGGACCGGCTCGGCCTGTGCGAGGCGTCCCCGTGCCGCAACGCCTACCTCGACACCTCCACCAACAGGTCCCGGCGCTACTGCTCGGACCGCTGCGCGACCCGGGCCAACGTGGCCGCCTACCGGGCCCGCAAGCGCGCGGAGGCGGACCGGACCGGCCTCACCGCCGAGACCGCCCAGCCGAGCAGCTCGGTCACCGACCGCTGACCCCTCGTCGCCCTCGCCGGAGGCCGGTAACGGGCCCGCACCCGCGCCAGTACGAGCTCGTCGGGCACCACCCCGTAATCCGTGCTGTCCCCGCCCGCGAACGTGTTGTCGCCCCGCACCCACCAGCCGCCCGCCCGCCGTTCGACCGCCCGCTTCACCACCAGCAGGTCCTGCTGGAAGGGGTGGCGCAGGATCACCACGTCACCGGGGCGCACGGGCGCCCCGTACCGCACCAGCAGCAGGTCCCCGTGGTAGAGCGTCGGCACCATCGAAGGCCCCGTCACCTCCACCACCCGCAACGGCCGCCGCCCGGCCCGTCCGCCTCCGGACACCCGTCCCCACTCCGGCACCTCGGCCACCTCCCGGTCCTCCTCCGGCACATCGTCCCGCGTACCGCGTTCCGCTCCGTACATTCGGCCGACGGCCCGCATCCCACCCCGGACTTTTGACCTAAGCCCCTGGGGCAGCCACGGAAAGCGGCGCTCCACGGAGTAATGTCCCACCTGAGAAGACGATCACGAGGAGGACAGCTCCATGCTTTCCCGCCTGTTTGCCCCCAAGGTGAAGGTCAGCGCCCACTGCGACCTGCCCTGCGGCGTCTACGACCCGGCCCAGGCCCGCATCGAGGCCGAGTCGGTCAAGGCCGTCCAGGAGAAGTACCAGGCCAACGAGGACGCGGACTTCCGCACCCGCGCGGTTCTGATCAAGGAACAGCGCGCCGAGCTCGCGAAGCACCACGTGTCGGTGCTCTGGAGCGACTACTTCAAGCCCCCGCACTTCGAGAAGTACCCGGAGCTGCACCAGCTGATCAACGACACCCTGAAGGCGCTCTCCGCGGCCAAGGGCTCGAACGACCCGAAGACGGGTCAGAAGGCCCTGGACCTGATCGCCGAGGTCGACAGGATCTTCTGGGAGACCAAGAAGGCCTGATCTCCGGCTAGGCCATCTGACCTGCGGTTTCGCTGGTCATGTCGCCTACCGGCCCGCACCCGGTCCGCAGGGCCGCCGAGAACGGCGACCATGACGGGCCGGGTGCGGTCTTCTTCGCCCGGCCTCAGATCCGCGTGGATCCGCAGCATGATGACGGCGGACGCGTGGCCGAGGACCGTCCGGACCTGCCTGACGCTCGCCCCGCCCGCGATGAGCGCGGACGCGTACAAGTGCCGCAGGTCGTGGGTCACCAGGTGCGGCAGTTCGACGGACTTGCGGCCCTCGCGTCCGGCCGCCTCACTCTCCTCCGCCTGGAGCGTCCTACGGGCGGGATTCCTCACCGTCGCCCTCGTCGCCCGCGAGTGGCCCGGCGAACCGGCGAACCGGAGAACCGCGAACCGCGCAAGCACGCCCGAGTCCGCCGGGTAGACGTCGACGCCATCCTCGAGGAATTCGTGGAGACCACCGCCGGCGCCCTTCACCGCTCCCTCGCAGGGCGGCGCCAGGTGTCGCTGGAGGGTGGGAAGCAGCGAGTGCTACGCATCGGGCGGGCACGACGCCTGCGGACACCGCCGGGCTCGACGGCGAGGAGACGGGCGGAGAGGACTGACCGCCCTCGCCAGGATGGCCGTCACGCCTACCTGCCGCGCCGAGGGTTCATCGCGGTACCGCGAGCGGTCCCTCGCGGTGGTGGTGTCAACCGGACAGGCCGGCGAGGGAGGGTGCCGTCCAGGTCGGTGACGAGTGGTGGGTGCCACGGGGGACTTTTCTTTGCCCGGTTGGGGTTAACCCTTCGATAGGATACCCAAGGGGGTATCTCGAAGGAGTGTGGGTCGTGGAACTGGCGATGGCGGCTGAGGAACTGAAGACGGTGGTCAACCGGCTGCGCCGGGCGCAGGGCCAGATCGCCGGCGTGATCAAGATGATTGAGGAGGGGCGGGACTGCGAGGACGTGGTCACGCAGCTCGCGGCGGCGTCCCGGGCTCTGGACAAGGCGGGCTTCGCGATCATCGCGACCGGCCTGCAGCACTGCCTGACCGACGCGGACATGGCTGCCTCCGGCGATCGGGAGCAGATGCGTGCCCGGCTGGAGAAGCTGTTCCTTTCTCTGGCCTGAGCCGTCGCGCCTTGGCACCCGATCACCCGCCCGGCTTGTCCCGAAGCGCCGTGGACGGTCATCGCCCTGGGCGCGGCCCGGATCGCGGGGTGGGCTTCGGTTCGCGGGGGTGGGCGCAGGCCGCGGGCGGACGCCGTTCGGGCTCGGCTGGTTGTGCTGGTCGTGGCCGCTGTGGGGGCGCAGGCCGCTCTGCTGGTGCTGCTCCGGCCGGCGGCAGGGCGGAATCCGCAGCCGTCGCCGGAAGAGGAGGCGTCTGCGCACGGTTAACGGGCCTTTGGCCCGTAACGGGCCTTTGGCCGCATCCCCTGGCATACGAAAGGGGGAGGGATCCGGATCCCTCCCCCTTTCCCGCGTGGCTCAGCGGCTGCGCAGTGCGGCCAGCGTGTGGTCGAGGTCGGCGGCGCGGGGACGGTTGTGGGGCAGCTTGGCGAGCACGGCGGCCATGCCGCAGGTGTTGGTCAGGGCGGAGAAGACCAGACCACCCGCGATGCCTGCGGAGACGAGCTGGAAGGCAGGGTGGACGACGTACCCGAGTAGCAGGCCGAGCAGCACGATCACTCCTGCGGTGAGCCTCACCTGCCGTTCCATACCCCAGGTGGCACGCGAGGCGCCCGGGGGCCGGCGGAGCTCGTGGCCGTCGGCCGCCCAGGCGCCGGTGCCTCCCGAAAGGGTGGCGGCGGTGACGCCGTTCTCCGCGAGGATCCGGCAGGCGTTCTCGGAGCGGGTGCCCGAGGCGCAGACGACCAGGACATCACCGCGCTCGGCGACGTGACGTATGTCGGGCAGCGCGCGCTGGATCTGGTCGAGGGGGACGTTGAGCGCGCCGGGGAGGTGGCCGCCGGCGTATTCACCCGGGGTGCGCACGTCGATGACGGTCAGCTCGTGCAGGCGGGTGCGCGCCTCGTGGGTGGCGAAAGCCGTGGGGGTGGTCATGGCAGATGTCATCCTTGTGTGTCGGAGTGTGGTGGAGCCTGATCTGACGGGAGCGGGGCTGAAGGCGGTCCTGAGATGCGCGGCCGGTCGAAGAGGCTCTCCCGGTCCCCGTCCTGAGCCGTTGGCGGCCCTCGTGTTCAGACGATCACGTCGACGAGCATGAAGGCCGCCACCGCCATCAGGACGCTGGCGAAGATCTTCTGCAGGGTGGTGCCGGAGATCTTTGTCGCGAGCCGTTTGCCGTCCCAGGCGCCGAGGATCGCGGCTCCGGTGAAGGGGCCGATGACCTCCCAGCTGAGTCCGCCACCGGTGCCGGTGCGAGCGGCGAGCGCGGCGAGTGAGTTCACCGTGATGACGAGCAGGCTGGTGCCCACCGCCCGCCGCATGGCCAGTCCCAGGACGCTCACCAGGGCGGGCACGGCGAGGAATCCCCCACCGACTCCCAGCAAGCCTGTCACGGCGCCGAGTCCGGCCCCGGCACCGGCCGCCTTGCCGGGACGGATCCGGTCCGGCGGCTCGGACGCGGACGGGCGCAGCATACGCAGGGCCGCCAACGCGGCGATGACCGCGAAGGCCGCCGTCAGAACCGCTTCGGGCAGGCGCCCAGCGACGCCACCGGCGAGAAAGGCCGGGACAACGCCCGCCGCGGCGAACAGCGCCCCTGTCTTCCATGCCACGTTCCCGTCGCGGGTGTGGGCGTACAGGGCGGTGGCGGAGGTGGCGGTGACGATGATCAGGCTGGCCGTGGTGGCGGCGGCCGGCGCGAAGCCGAGCAGGTAGATCAACGCCGGTACGGCAAGGACGCTGCCACCGCCGCCGAGGGCTCCGAGGGCGAGACCGATGACGGCCCCGGCGATGAGGGCGAGAACGAGCGCGGTCACGTGATCTGGCCGGTGTTCCCGCGTTCGTCGACGACCGCGTGCCCGGCGGCGGCCCACGCGTTCATGCCGCCCTCGACGTCCACCGCCTGCGCCCCGCGCTCGGCGAGGAGCTTCGCCGCCTGCTGGGAGCGGTGACCGCTGCGGCAGATCACCACCAGCGGATGCCCCTCGGCCTCGGCGGGCAGGGCGCCGCCGGCGACCAGTTTCGTCAGCGGTACGTGGACGGCGCCCGGGGCGTGGCCCGCGGCCCATTCGGGCTTCTCACGGACGTCCAGCAGGACCGCGTCAGGTCGATCGCCGCTGGTACGGCTGCGTGCATCGTCGACCGTGACGCGGGGCGCGTTTCGGCGAAAGAGGAACATCACACGCTTCTTTCCTTGCGGGGGAACGGTCGAGATCAGCCGGAGGCCAGGGACAGCCCGGCATCCGCCGCAGCGTCGAAGTCGTCGTCGACGGCGACCACGTGACGGCCGGCGGCATCCAGCAGGGAGGCGGCGATCGCCGCGCGCATCCCGCCGGCGCAGTGCACCCACACCGTCCCGGGCGGTACCTCGCCGATGCGGCCGTGCAGCTCGTGGATCGGGATGTGGACCGAGCCGTCGATATGGCCGCCCACGCGCTCCGAGTCCCGCCGCACGTCCAGGACGAGAACCTCGTCGCCGCGCTTGCGCACAGCGGCGAGGTCGGCGAAGCGTGCGCGGGGGAAGGAGGCGAGCTGCTCACCCTTGCGGACCCAGCCGGCCGGGTCGCCGGTGGCAGCTGCGGCCGGGCGGTCGATGCCCACCCGCGTCAGCTCCCGCTGCGCATCGCTGACCTGCTCAGGGGTGTCGGCGAGCAGGGTGACGGGCTTGCCCCACGGGATCAACCAGGCCAAGTAGGTGGCGAGCTTGCCCTCACCCTCGAAGTTGAACGTCCCGGCCACGTGTCCCTCGGCAAAGGCCATGCGGCTGCGCAGGTCCACCACCCACTCCCCCGCGGCCAGCCGCGAGGCGATCTCCTCGGCGTCTGCACGCCTCGGCGGGGTGAGGTCGACCGGCGCAGGGCCTGCGGCATTGGCCGGGCCCATGTGCGCGTAGTAGGCGGGCACGTCCTCGAGCCCGGCGAGCGTCTGGGTGACGAAGGTGTCCACGTCCAGGGTCAGCGCGTCGTTGCTCATGCGCTCCCTGCCGATCGTGGTCGCGTCCCCCTCGGCTTGGGATGAGGAACAGAAGCTGCCGAACCCGTGGGTGGGCAGCACCGGCACCTCGTCATCCAGCTCCTTGGCCAGGCGGTGGGCGGAGGCGTGCTGGGCGCGAGCCAGTTGCTCGGTCAGCCGCGGCTCGACCAGGTCCGGGCGGCCCACGGTGCCGATCAGCAGCGAACCGCCGGTGAACGCAGCCACACCGCGCCCGCCCTCGGTCAGGGCGTAGGAGGTGTGGTGCGGGGTGTGCCCGGGGGTGGCGATGGCGCGCAGCACCAGGCCCGCGTCCACCGGGACGGTGTCACCGTCCGCGACCGGGGTGCGGGCAAAGGACACGCGCGCCCCGGCCGGCACCAGGTACTGGGCGCCGGTGAGGCGGGCCAGCTCCAGACCGCCGGTGACGTAGTCGTTGTGCACATGGGTCTCGGCCACGAAAGCGATGCGCACCCCTCGGCGGGCCGCCGCGGCGATGACCTGGTCGATGTCGCGCGGCGGGTCGATGACCACCGCGCCATTGGGTCCGCCGGCCAGGTAGCTGCGGTTGCCCAGGCCCTCGAACTCCAAGGTGTCGACGAAGAACACGACTAGGCCTCCTCTCGTTCGGTGTACCCCAGGGGGTATCTGACACTCACCCTAACAGCTATACCTGGGGGGGTATTCCACGGAGTGAAGCCGCCCCACCCAAGGCGCCGCCTGACCTCTTACAGGTACCCGGTGGGGTATAGAGGAATCAGCCGTTCCGCACTATCCGGGAGTGCCCGTGTCCTACGACCGCACCGTCCGCCTCGACGCCGACTTCGGCACCGCCGTCACCGCCGTCCGCAAGGCCCTGGCCGACCAGGGCTTCGGCATCCTCACCGAGATCGACGTCAAGGCCACCCTCAAAGCCAAACTCGGCCACGACATGGAGGACTACCTGATCCTCGGCGCCTGCAACCCGCCGCTGGCCCGCCAGGCCCTGGAAGCCGACCGCAGCATCGGCCTGCTCCTGCCCTGCAACGTCGTCGTACGCCGCGACGGCGACACCACGCTCGTCCAAGCCCTCGACCCGGGCACCATGGTCACCCTCACCGGTCTGCCCGCTCTGGAGCCGGTCGCCGACGATGCCACGGCCCGGCTGGACGCCGCCCTGAGCGCCCTGTCCACGTAAACGCCGGCGCGTGGCCGGCGGCCTGTGGCCTCCGGGCACGGGTACCTCAAGCGCGGGCGGCCTCCCTGCGGGCGATGGCCGCACCCGGGCGGCAGTTCCTCTTCCTTCGACGGGCGGGACGGGGGCCGGAGCGTGGAGGTCGTCGGGGAGCTGTCCGGGGCCCGGCGCGTCGCGGTGCTGGTGCCGGGGGCCGGTGTCGGTCTCGACGCGTACGGGAGGCTGCGGCGCGGAGCGATGGCGCTCCAGCGGGAGTTGGGGGAGGGCGGGGCGGTCGTCGCCTGGCTCGGGTACCGATCGCCCGCCACCGTCAGCCCGGCCTCGGTGACCGACGGCCGGGCCGCCGAGGCCGCGCCGAGGCTGCGGCATCTGGTGGACCGGCCCGGTGCCACGCTGCCGGGGGCCAGGATCACGCTGCTCTGCCACTCCTACGGCTCCGTGATCTGTGCCCGGGCCGCCTCCAGGACCCCGGCCGACCCCATCGTGCTGTACGGCAGCCCCGGGACCGGCGCCGAGGATGTCGCCGCCCTGCCCACCACATGTCGGTGATCTCCATCCAGGCGCAGGTGGCCCCGCACCTGGTGCAGGACCCCTCGGACGAGCTCAAGGAGAACCTCACCGGTATCCGCGAGAACGCCTTGGAGGCCCTCGCCGAACTGCGCAGGGTGCTGGGCGTCCTGCGCTCGGAGGAGGCGCCCGCGCAGAGCGCCCGGCACACACCGCAGCCCAGCCTCGACCGGCTCGGCGCGCTCGTCGCCTCCGTGCAGTGATCGCCGACGACCAGATGATGGGCCGGGGCCCCCGCGCGCCCCGCTGAAGGAGCGGATCGGGGATCTGACGGAGCGGGAGACGGAGGTGCTGTCCCTGATCGCGGCCGGGCTGTCGAACGCGGAGATCGCCGGGCGGCTGATCCTCGCGGAGCAGACGGTGAAGACCCATGTGGGCCGCATCCTGGTCAAGTTGGGCGTCCGCGACCGGACCCAGGCGGCGGTCTTCGCGTACGAGTCGGGGCTGGTGCGCCCGGGCGGCCTCTGACCACCCAGGCCGGGCGCGAGGCCCGTTTCGTAGGATCGGCTGCGTGACAAGCGAGGGCAGTCCCTGGCGCCACATCCCGTGGCGGTGAACCTGAGGGCTGCCCGTCAGACGCCGGGCAGCAGGTGGCGGTAGCTGTCCGGGTGCTCCGCGAGGAACGCGGCGAAGCTCTTGGCCGGGTGGCCGGTGAGGGTGGGCACGGCGTCGGAGACGGCGGCCAGTTCGCCGGCCGCGATCGCCTCGTACGAGGTGACCCAGCCGGCCACCTCCCACTCCTCGGCCCCCAGCCCGGCCCGGGAGGCATAGGCCTCCTCACGCGTCTCGGGGACATAGCGGACGGAGCGTCCGGTGACCCGGCTCAGCTCCTCGGCGGCCTCGGCGAGGGTGAACGCCTCGGGGCCGGTGAGGTCGTAGCCCTTGCCGTCGTGGGCGGCCGACCCGTCCAGCAGTACGGCGGCCGCGGTGTCCGCGATGTCCTCATGGGCGACGGCGGCGACCCTCCCGTCGCCGCCCGGACCGCGCAGCACCCCGTCCGCGCCGGTCATCGCGGGCAGCCCCGCCAGGTACCAGTTGTCCCGCAGGAACGTGTGGCGCACGTCGGCCGTGCGGATGTGGGCCTCGGTGTGCCAGTGGTCGCGGGCGAAGGTGAACGTGGCGTCGGGCGCGGCGCCCTGGAAGGACACGTAGACGATCCGCTCCACGCCCACCGCCACGGCCGCGTCCACGGCGGTGATGTGCTCGCGCACCCGGTAGGGGCTCTCGTGGGCGGAGACCAGGAACAGGGTGTGCGCCCCGTCCAGGGCCCGGCGCATCGCCTCCCCGTCGCCGTAGGGGGCGGCGGGCGCGCGGTCGGCGCCGGGCAGGTCGGGCAGGCGGGCCGGGTCGCGGCCCAGGAGGCGTACGGGGACTCCGGCGCGGGCGAGGCGCCCGGCGACCCGGCCGCCGACGGCGCCGCTCGCTCCGGTCACCGCGGTGAGGGGGCCGATCATTGGGGTTCGTCTTCCTCTCGTCGGTCGTGGTGCCAGTCCTCAAGGCGCCGCACCTCCACGACCGCCTCCACCGGGAGCGGTCCGTACAGGTGCGGGAACTCCTCGCCGCCGGGCTTCATCGCCTCGTACCGGACGGGGGCGGTGAGACGGGCGGGGTCGACGACCAGGACCACCAGGTCATGGCCGCCGGCCCCGCCCTCGTTCCCGTACAGCATCCTTGCCACGCCAGGGAGTTGGCTGGGCAGGGAGAGGTGGATGAAGCCCTCCTCCTCAAGGGTGCGGCCGCGGGTGGACATCGCGTACGTCCCGTTCCCGCGGGCCTCCTCCCAGAGGGGTGCTTCGGCGAGGTGCAGCAGCGGTTCGGTCATCGCACCACGCTAGCGGGCGCTGCTAGTAGGTGCGGCGGCGCGCCCTGCGGGTGGCGGCGAGGACCGTCCCGCCGGCGGCCACCAGCGCCGCCGCGATGGAGCCGAGGATCCATTCGCCGCCCCGCGATCCGGTGTCGGGCAGTTCACCCGGGTGGGACGGGGAGGGGGTCGGCTTCCACGTCGGCGTGTCGGTGGGATCCGGGGTGGGGTCGGTGGGGGTGGGGGTCGGGTCCGTGGGCGTCGGGGCGGGGTCGGTGGGGGTCGGGTCCGTGGGAGTGGGATCCGTCGGCGTCGGGTCGGTGGGGGTGGGGGTCGGACCCGTGGGAGTCGGGGTCGGATCCGTCGGCGTGGGAGTGGGATCCGTCGGCGTCGGCGTCGGGTCCGGGTCACAGGTCGGGAGGTCGCCGTCGAACGGGTACGAGTGGATCTCCTGGCCGCCCGAAGGGCCCGACGAGGTGTGGGTGAGCGAACCGACGGTGTAGAAGCGGCCGTTGGTACCGCTCATGGTGAGCGTGGTCGTGCTGGCCGGCTGCCCGATCAGCACGCTCCCCTGGAACTGGGCAGGACCGGTCAGCGTCAGGTCCGTCGCGTCCGGGAAGTTCCACAGCAGGCGCTCGCGGAGCCCCGGGTTGGGGAGGGTACCCATGAACGTGGCGACCGTGCGGGCGTCCCCGTAGACGTTGACGAGGACGGTCGCACCGGCGGGGATGCCGGTGAAGGTGAACCCGGCGTTGCCGCCCGTCGAGGAGACCAGGTCGGCGTCCACGTCGAAGACCTGGATCGGCGAGGTGTTGTCCCCGGTGAAGGTGAACGTGTCGCCGGCCCGCGTCCAGCTGCCGGTCGTCGCGCGGTGCGCGTCACCGTCGTACGCGTAGCACCGGCTGGCCTCGGTGAGCTGCGGGCGCAGGCCGGTGAACGGGGTGACGGCCGCCGGATCGGGGCGCGGGGCCGTCAGCGGGTTCACCGTACCGGTGAGGCTCCCCGCGTAGGCGACCCGGCCCGAGTGTTCGCCCTCCTCCGCCAAAAGACGCTTGCCGGGGGCGATGAGGATGTCCCCGCCCACCGTCAGGTAGTCGGATCCGTCCGGCGGCGGGACCCGCGAACCGACGCCCGCGACACCGACGTTGTAGATCTGCGAGGCCCTGTCCCGCTTGTCCATGTCGAACCGGCCGAGGGCGACGATCTTCCCCTCGGCCTCGGCGGCGGCCTCCCGGACCAGGAAGTCCCCGCCGACGTAGATGTTGATGTTCTCGTCGTAACCGGTGACCGGCCCGCTGTTGGGTTCGTTCCACACGTCCGGGCACCCGCTGCCGAGGCAGGGACCCAGCCCTCCCGGCAACGGATCGGCGGCGGCGGCCGGGGCCAGCATGCCCACCATCGCCGCGGCCGTGGCCACTGTCACTGCTGCCCGGATCGCGCTGCCGCGCCTGCGCGCCTGTTGTTCCATGCCGCGCAATATGCATCTTTAATGCTAGTCATTTGTTATGACACGCCGGATTTACCCCTATGCGTCGACCTATAGGACGGTGTCGGCTTGGGGGCGGGTCTCGGCCGGAAGGCGTGTGTCCGCCCCGGAGGAGCGCTCAGAGAGCCAGCAGCTTCTCCTCCAGCCGGGGATCGAGGCCCACCGCCGGCCGGTCCGGCCGCTGGGGCGCGGTGCCTCCGCGCTCGCGCAGCCAGGTCCAGGTGTCCGCGACGGTCTCGCCGACCGGTCGGCAGCGCAGTCCGGCAGCCTCCGCCCTGGCATGGCCGCCCTGGTACAGCGTGTCGTACAGCTCCCCCTCCGGCAGCCAGACCGGCAGCCCGCTCCAGGGCTCGACCCCGGCGGCCAGCAGGGTGTCCGGGTCCGTCCAGCGCAGCTCGGCACCGGAGCCGGTGACCCGGACGCAGGCGTCGAGCAACCCACCCATGGTGGTGTGACCGGGGCGGCTGACGGTGTTGTACGGACCGTGCAGCCCGGCCGCCGCGGCGTCCAGGATCCAGCTCGCCAGGTCGCGCGCGTCGACGTACTGGAGCTGAGCGGTACGCGGGCCGGGGGCGATCACCGGGCCGCCGCGGGCGATTCGCGTGAGCCACCAGGGCAGCCGCCCGATGTTCTCGCCGGGGCCGATGATCAGCCCCGCCCGCGCCAGCAGGGCCCGGTCACCGAAGGCGTCGAGGGCCGCCAGCTCGCCGCCGCGCTTGGCCCGGTCGTACGGCACGTCCCCCTCCTCATCAGGGGAGGCGCCGCCCACCAGCGGCCCGTCCTCGTCCAGACCGGCAGGTGCCGGGTAGGCGTACACGGAGCGGCTGGAAACGTAGGTGTAGTGGCGCGCACGGTCCGCCAGCAGCCGGGCGGCGTCCCGTACGGCGGTGGGCACCCCGCTCCAGGTGTCGACCACGAGGTCCCAGTCGCCCGGGTGGTCCGCCAGCGCCGCGAGGCCCCTCTCCCCGCCCCTACGGTCGCCCGTCAGCGCGCGCACGCCCGGCGGCGGCGCGTGGTGGCCTCGGTGGAAGACGGTGACCTCCCAGTCCCGCTCCAGCGCGGCCTCGGTGACGGCCCGTCCGACGAACTCCGTACCGCCCAGCATCAGTAGCTTCATGGGCCGAGCCTGCCCGCCCCGGCCGCCCCCGGGGAACACCCGCACGCTGTCAGCAGAACGGGGAACTCCCGGCGGGCTCAGGGCGTGCGGGCGAGCGGGCTGCGGTGGCGCAGCAGCCAGGCGTGGTAGCCGCTCGACCGCCGGGCCGCCTCCACGTAAGCCGCCTCCAGCTCCCCGTACACCACCGAGGTGTCCGTCTCCGGCCGGGAGACCAGGAGCAGCCGGACCGCGAGGGGGTCGCCGCGCAGCGGGCGGATCGCCATGTCGTCGCGCGGCCCCGAGGTGGGCTGGCAGGGCGCGACGGCCTCGCCGAGCACGACGAGGGAGGCGGCGGTGAGGTAGTCCCCGTGCAGGACCGGCGGATCGATCCCGGCCGCGCCCAGCACCCGGCGCACCCCGTCCCACTCGCCGTCCACCGTCGGATCGACCATCCACCGGTCGTCGGCCAGCTCCCCGAGCTCCACGACACGGCGGCGGGCGGCGGGATGATCCCGGGAGAGGGAGATGAACTGCGGCTCCCGGTCCAGGAGTACGCGCTGGTCCAGGCCGCCGGGGAGGGCCAGCGGGGAGCCCTCCACCTCGTGGACGAAGGCGACGTCCAGCCGGCCCGCCTCGACCGAGCGCAGGAGGGCGTGGGCCGAGACGTCGACCCGCAGGGAGATCTCCGTACCGGGCAGGGCGCCCCGCAGTCTGCGGAGCCAGCTCCCGACGACCCGGCTCGCGGTGGAGCCGATGCGCAGCCGGGGCCCCCGGGACGCGTCGGCCTCCGCCAGGGCGTGGGTGACCAGGGCGCTCATCCCGTCGACGAGCGGCCGGGCCCGGCTGAGGACGGCCCGGCCCAGGGGGGTCGGGCGGCAGCCGGTGCGTTCGCGGCGGAACAGCTCGGCACCGAGCGAGTTCTCGATCCGCCGCAGCTGGGTGGTCAGGGAGGGCTGGCTCACGCCGAGACGACGGGCGGCCTGGTGCAGACTGCCCGCGTCGGCGATGGCGCACAGCGCCCTGAGGTGCCTCACCTCAAGCTCCATGAAGCGGAGACTACGACCGGGCGTGCCCGCTGCACCAGCGGCCTCAACCCCATCAAAGGGCGTTAATTCAGCGGGTGTTGGGCGGAGCGTCAGGCAGCGGTGACAGGGTGGCGCGGCGCTGCCGGGCGGCGGGCGGGCGCGGGGGATAGGGCCGCGCTATCCCCGGTTGGCATCATCCCCGGCTACCGTCCACTCCCCCACACTCTCCCCGTACCGCCCCGCGCCCCGTCCGTTCAGCGGACAACCCCCACGGCGCGGGTTCACCGGACCGTAGGAGAGATCCCCCATGAGACACCTCAGGACCGCCATCGCCTCCGCCATCGCCGGTCTCGGCCTCGTCGCCGCGCTCGGCACGGCGCCCGCGGTCTCCGCCGCTCCTGCCCCTGCCGTCTCCACCCCCGCCACCATCGCCGCGTACAACGGGTCGGGCGAGAACGCCGCCGCGAACCGGGCCTTCTTCGACGCGGTCATGAAGTCCGTGGCCGAGAAGCGGGCCGCCGACCCGCGCGCCCTGGCCGTGACGGTGACGTACAGCGCCGCCTCAGCGCCGAGCTTCCGCGCCCAGATAGCCAACAGCACGCGGATCTGGAACAGCTCGGTCAGCAACGTCCGGCTCCAGGAAGGCTCCAACGCCGACTTCACCTACCGCGAGGGCAACGACCCGCGCGGTTCGTACGCCTCGACCAACGGGCACGGCCGGGGCTTCATCTTCCTGGACTACCGGCAGAACCAGCAGTACAACTCGACCCGGGTCACCACGCACGAGACCGGGCACGTGCTCGGCCTGCCGGACACCTACTCCGGTCCGTGCAGCCAGCTGATGTCCGGCGGCGGCCCCGGCCCGTCCTGCACCAACGCCCAGCCGGACGCCAACGAGCGGGCGCGGGTGAACTACCTCTGGCAGAACGGCTTCGCCGCCGCTCTGGCGGGTACCGCCTCCTGACTCCGGGCGTCGCGTGCCCCCGGGCGTCGCGTGAGGAGAGGGCCGTTCCGGACGCGGGACGGCCCTCTGCTGTGGAGCCGCCGTCGTACGCCGGTGGCCTCAGGTGCCCAGTTCGGCGCGGACCAGTGTCAGCAACTCCTCCTCCGTCATGCCCAGTTCCCGGGCGTCCGCGACCACTTCACGGACCCGCTCCAGGAGATGGGCCCGGCGGGGGGAGGCGCCCTCGGTGACCACCGCGCCGCGGCCGCGGCGCAACTCGATCAGCCCTTCCTCGCGCAGCCGCTGGTAGCCGCGCAGCACCGTGTGGACGTTCACCCCGAGGGAGTCGGCGAGCACCCGGGCTGCTGGGAGCCGCTCGCCCGGGGCCACCGCGCCGTCGGCGACCGCGCGGCGCACCGAGGCCGCGATCTGGTCGCCGAGCGGCACGGTGGAGGTGGGATCGACCCGGAAGAGCATGGTCAGCGTCCCGCCCGGTTCCGGTCGACGAGGGTGTTGAGCAGGGCGGCTCCGGTCGCGGAGTCCTCGACGGTGACCGCGAATTCCCGGCCGCTCTTCTGCCTGGCCACGATGGCCTCGCCCGAGCGGACGACGAAGCCGGTGCGGCCCGGGCGGACGCGGTAGCCCCAGCCGCCGAACTCCGCGACCGCGTTGACCTGTCGGCTGTCCGCCGCCTCGATGCGCTCCAGCGGCACCTGAACCCGGGTCCAGGGCAGCAGGCCGGAGACGGTGAGGCCCCGCCGGTCCACGGTGACGTGGGCGCGGCTGAAGGTGAGCACCAGCAGGGCGATGACCAGCAGGGGGGCGCCGAGGAACCAGCTGACCCCGTAGCCGAGGCCCGTGCCGGCGGCCACGATCACCAGGGCACTCAGCGACAGCCACCAGGCGCCGGTGGTGCGCGCCCAGCCGGCCACCTCGCCGTCGGCGAGCGCGATCCGCTCGCGGTCGGCGGGGCCCTCCCCGGCGTGGGGGTCCTCCGGAGCCGGGACCAGCCGGGCCAGCAGCAGTCCGACCCCGCCGGCGAGGACGGCCGCGCCGGAGGCCACGGCGAGGTGCCACAGCGGGAGGCTGCCGACCGCGGCCCCGTCGAGGGCGTCCAGGTTGATGATCAGCGCGGCGCCCAGCACGTACTGGAGGAAGGCGGCCACGGCCCAGCCGCCGCCGATGAGCAGGCGGTGGGCACGCCCGTAGAACCTTCCGCCGACCACCATGAGCACCCACAGGGCGCCGAGCATGGGCAGCACCGGGGCGGTGACCAGGACGTAGGTCGTGCGGTCGACATGGCCGTTCACGTCTCCGGAGACGCCGAAATGGCTGGCCAGACGGGTGGGAAGACGGTCCTTGAGGACGAGGAAGAGGATCAGGTCGACGAGGAAGGAGAGGACAAAGGGCAGGGCCGCGAGCGCGGCGCGGCCAAGGTTCTTGCGTGTCATGAAAACCTCCGTTGTTTGCATGTTAGTAGAACAACTAGAGGAAGGGCAATGGGGTGTGCCCGGCGGCGCTCGCCAGCGGGGCCCGGGAACAGCTCCGCCCCGTACCGGAGTCGCGGTACGGGGCGGAGGAGGCGTCCGTCGGGAACGGCGTGGCCGTCAGGCGCGTCAGAGGGGCCCCAGAGGCTCCAGGGACTCCTGGGGCTCCCGGGGGTCCAAGGGTTCCAGTGGGAAGGCCCCCCGGTGGCCGGTCCCGGCGCCCCGGGACGGGCGCACCTCGAACTCCTTGCAGCTCCAGATCTCCTGGACGAAGCCGGTCCGCCGGTCCCACAGGTCCAGCACCGCGTCCTCGCCCTCCGTGGCCCGGTAGGCGTCCTTGGCGCCGCGGAAGCAGGCGAGGCCGCCGGAAAGGCCGCGACCGGGGGCCGGGAAGTAGTCGGAGAAGGCGCAGGCGATACAGGTCTGGAGCCGGATACCGTCCGGGAGGATGCGCTGGATCGCCGCCAGCGCGGCGGCGAAGTCACTCTCGGCCCTGGCAGATTCGTAGACCGCGCCGTCCAGATGGAGGGTGAGGTAGAGGTCCGGGTCGACCCGGCGCAGGGAGAGCAGGCAGCCGAGGGTGGCCTGGCGCAGGGCGCCCTCGACGAGGACGGGCAGCGGAAGGTCCCACTCCAGTACGCAGTCGGTGAGCGCGCCGTCCGCAAGGGCGAACATCCCGCTCTCCGGAGGCGTGCCCGACACCGGAACCAGGTCGTCGAAGCTCTCACCCTCGAAGTCGACCCCCCGGATCCGGATCCGGAGCTGCTGTCCCTCCGTGGTGAGAACGACGGAATCGGAACCGTTGCGGTCCCGGTACCAGCCGGCCCACGACTCATCTGTCATGAGCAGGGACTGTAGCCCCTGCCCGGCACGGCCCCCGTGCCACCCTCCCTCTCCACCGCCGGGTCAATCCGTCCGCGGTTCACGCCACATGGGCCACATCGAGGGGCCGTCCGGCAGTTCGACGGCCCGCCCCAGGAAGCGGAAGCCGAGCCGCTCGTAGAGCGTACGGCTGCGGGCGCTGCTCGCCTCCAGGTAGGCGGGTACGCCGTCGCGGTCGCAGCGGTCCAGCTCCACCCGGATGAGCTCGGCCCCGACTCCCTCGCCCTGGCGCTGCGGGGTGACACCGATCATGAGCAGGTAGGAGTGGGCGCGGTCGTGCGGGTGCACCTTCCCGGTCAGCCTCCCGACCAGTTCGCACCGCTCGTTGTCGGGGTCGGCGGTCTGCCGCATCAGGGCCGGCGTGGGGTCCTCCTCCTCGGGCGCACCGGCGGGCACCGGCAGCCACAGGGCCACCGCGGCGCCGTCGTCCGCGATGTCGATACGGCCTTCGGCGAGGGTGATGTCGGCGAAGACGCCGAGGAACGAGCCGTGCACCGCCCGCCGGTGCGCCTCGTCGGGGAAGACCCAGCTGCTGACCGGGTCGTGGTGGAAGGCCTCCTCCAGGACCGATACGACCAGCCCCCTGTCGTCCTGGCCCGCCCGCTGAATCCGCATCCCCATGACCGGCTTCCACCCCTTCGCCCGCTGCTCTCGCTGCTCAGCTCTCAACCAACCTCCGGAATAATAGGGTTGACGGACTCGGGCCGGCCCGGTGAGGCCGGTCAGCTGGTGCGGCGGGTGACGAATTCGGCCAGGGCCAGCAGGTCACCGGCTCCGTCGGGGTCGGGGACCGCCCGGGAGAGGTGGTGCACCGCCCGGGCCATCCGGTCGGCCGCGCAGACCTGGGCCCAGTCCCGGCCGCCGGCCCGGTCCACGGCGTCGGCGGCGCGGTCCACCTCCGCGGAGGTGGTCATGGGTCCCCGGTAGAGCGCGGCGAGCTCGGCGGCGGCCGGCGTGCCGGAGGTCAGGGCCGCCACGACCGGCAGCGACTTCTTGTGGGCGGTGAGGTCGGCGCCGACGGGCTTGCCGGTGCGGGCCGGGTCGCCCCAGATGCCGATCAGGTCGTCGATGAGCTGGAACGACAGGCCGGCCTCCCGCCCGAAGCCGTCCATGGCACGGACCGCCCGGTCCTCCGCCCCGGCGTAGAGGGCGCCGAGCGCGCAGGCGCAGCCGAGCAGGGCGCCGGTCTTGGCGGTCGCCATGGTCAGGCATTCGTCCAGCGTGACCTCGTCCGGGCCGCGCTCCTCGAAGGCGCAGTCCGCCTGCTGGCCCGCGCAGAGCTCGATGACGCAGGAGGAGAGGCGGGCGGATGCCCGCTGTGCGGCCGGGTGGGTGTCCTCGGCCAGCAGGCGCTGGGCGAGGGCCAGCATGGCGTCGCCGGTGATGATCGCGTCCGGGACGCCGAAGACGGCCCAGGCGGTGGGCCGGTGTCTGCGGGTGGTGTCCTCGTCGATGACGTCGTCGTGGAGGAGGGTGAAGTTGTGCGCCAGCTCGACGGCGACGGCGGCGCGCACGGCGCGTTCCGGATCGCCGCCCAGCGCCCGGGCCGCGGCCAGCACGAGCGCGGGACGGATGGCCTTGCCCGCCTGTCCGGCGGCGGGCGTTCCGTCGGCGTTCGCCCAGCCGAAGTGGTACATCGCGATCCGGCGTATGCCACCGGGCAGCGATTCCACGGCCGATCGCAGATGCGGGTCGACGAGCCGGCGCGTGCGCTCCAGCAGCGCCGCGGCCTCGTGCCCTTCCGTCGCTGCGTCCGTACTGGTCATGGTCACGGTCACTCCCTGGGGCGGTGCGATGGGGCGGGGCCCCGGCGGCCCGGCCGGTGTCGGCCGACCGGGCCACCGGGGGTGACACGGGGTCAGCGCCAGCGGCTCACCTCCACGTTCTCCAGTACGCCGAGGGCGTCCGGTACCAGGATGGCGGCGGAGTAGTACGCGGTCACGAGGTAGGAGATGATCGCCTGCTCGTCGATGCCCATGAAGCGGACCGAGAGGCTCGGCTCGATCTCGTCCGGGATGCCGGTCTGCTGGAGGCCGATGACGCCCTGCTCGGCCTCACCGGTCCTCATGCAGATGATGGAGGTGGTGCGGGCGTCGGTGACCGGGATCTTGTTGGACGGGAAGATCGGCACCCCGCGCCAGGCCGGCACGTGGTGACCGCCGATGTCCACGCTCTCGGGGACCAGTCCGCGCCGGTTGCACTCGCGGCCGAAGGCGGCGATGGCGCGCGGGTGGGCGAGGAAGAGCTTCGATCCGCGCCGCCGCGAGAGCAGTTCGTCCATGTCGTCGGGGCTGGGCACCCCGTCGTGCGGCTGGATCCGCTGGCCGTAGTCGCAGTTGTTGAGGAGGCCGAACTCCCGGTTGTTGATGAGCTCGTGCTCCTGGCGCTCGCGCAGCGCCTCGACCGTGAGCCGCAACTGCTGCTCGGTCTGGTTCATCGGCTGGTTGTAGAGGTCGGCGACCCGGCTGTGCACCTTGAGCACCGTCTGGGCGACGCTCAGCTCGTACTCGCGGGGCGCGGCGTCGTAGTCGACGAAGGTGTGCGGGACCACGGCCTCGCCTACATGGCCGGCGGAGAGGTCGATCTCCGCCTCGCCGTACTTGTTGGTCCGCTGATGCGGGATCGTGAGCAGACCGGCGAGATGGGCGCGGAGCGGCTCCGAGCGCTCCGCCAGGTTGAACACGTCCGCGCGGCTGAGCGTCAGCAGCGTGCACGCGGTGACGGCCCGCGCGGTGTACTCCCAGACGGCGTCGCCGTCGACCAGGCTCCGGTCACCGAAGTACGCTCCGTCGGCGAGGACTTCGAGCTCCGTCTCGTCCCCGTAGAGACCGGAGCCGATCTTCTCGACCTTGCCGTGCGCCAGCAGGAAGACCCGGTCCGCCGCGTCCCCCGCCGCGGCGAGCACCTCCCCCGCGGCCACGTCCCGCTGCTCGCACCTGCGGGCGAGCTCGGTGAGGACCTCCTCGTCCCCGAAACTGCGCAGAGCGGGCAGCTCCCCCAGCTCGGCGGGGATCACGGCCACCCGGCCCCCGGTCTGGACGAACGTCACCCGGCCGTCACCGACCGAATAGCTGAGTCGACGGTTCACCCGGTACGTGCCGCCCTGTACCTGCACCCACGGCAGCATCTTCAGCAACCACCGTGAGGTGATCTCCTGCATCTGCGGCGCGGATTTGGTGGTCGTCGCGAGGTTCCGCGCAGCCGCCGTCCCCAGACTCTGCTGCGGCGGCGTCTGCGTGTCGCGAACCTCTTCACCAACGGACATCTGACGTCCTCTCAATCATGGGCTGACCTGCTGGAGAAGCCTTTCAGCAGAGGACGTCGTCCGCCATTACACAAAAGAGTGTGACTAATCGGCCTTCGGTCGGGGCACGTCGCTCCCCGTCGCCCCGCGGACCGCATAAGTTGCATCCAGGATGCAACTTATCTAGGGTGGCGCCATGCGGCTGACCAGATTCACCGATGTGGCGCTCCGCGTGCTCATGCGGCTGGCGGTCGCGGAGGGCGTGGACCCACCCACCACGCGCGAGGTGGCGGACACGATGCGGGTGCCCTACACACACGCGGCCAAGGTCGTCGCCCGCCTCCAGCACCTGAACCTGCTCGACGCCCGCCGCGGCCGGGGCGGCGGCCTCACCCTCACCGCCGCTGGGCACTCCGCCTCGATCGGCGCTCTCGTTCGGGAGCTGGAGGGCACGGACGACGTGGTGGAGTGCGAGGGCGACACCCCCTGCCCGCTGCGCTCCGACTGCCGACTGCGCGGCGCCCTGCGGCGGGCCCAGGAGGCCTTCTACGCCTCGCTCGACCCGATCACCGTCACCGATCTCGTCGCCTCCCCCACCGGCCCCCTGCTGCTCGGCATCGGCAGCGGACCACCACCGGACTGAGCCCGACCCCGCCACACTCCCGACCCACCCGACCCGGGCGCGGATCACCTCGCCCAAAAATAAGCATTGCAAATACCAATTAACACAGAGGAGCCCCTTCGCATGCTCTCCGACCGGTCCACCGCCACCGTGCGCGCCACCCTTCCCGCCGTCGGCGCGGCCATCGGGGACATCGCCGACCTCTTCTACGAGAAGCTCTTCCAGGCCCATCCGGAGCTGCTGCGCGATCTGTTCAACCGGGGCAACCAGGCCTCCGGCGACCAGCGCAAAGCCCTGGCCGGGTCCATCGCCGCGTTCGCGACCGCGCTGGTCGAGCAGCCCGGCACCCGGCCCGACGTGATGCTGAACCGGATCGCCCACAAGCACGCCTCGCTGGGGGTGACCCCCGAGCAGTACGACGTGGTGCACACCCACCTCTTCGCCGCGATCGCCGACGTACTGGGAGACGCGGTCACCCCTGAGGTCGCCGCGGCCTGGGACGAGGTCTACTGGCTGATGGCGAACGCCCTCATCACCATCGAGGCGCGGCTCTACGCCCAGCGGGGCGTCGTGGCGGGCGATGTGTGGCGGGAGTGGGAGGTCACCGCCCGGGTCGAGGAGACCGAGGACGTCGCCACCTTCCGCCTCCGACCGGCGGACGGCGGCGACGCTCCCGCCTTCCGGCCCGGCCAGTACGTCTCCGTACAGGTCGAACTGGCGGACGGGGCCCGGCAGATACGCCAGTACAGCCTCTCCTCATCCCCCGGCTCGCGGCTGCGCTCCATCACCGTGAAGCGGGTGCGCGGAGAGGAGACCCCCGACGGCGAGGTCTCCCTCCACCTCCACGAGCACACCCGCGCGGGCGACCGGCTGCGCGTCTCCGTCCCCTACGGGGACCTGGTCCTCGACCGCCTGGACGCGCCCCTGCTGCTGGCCTCGGCGGGGATCGGCTGCACGCCCGTGCTGTCGATGCTGGAGTACCTGGCCGAGCAGGGCCACGACCGCCCGGTCACCGTGGTGCACGGCGACCGCTCCCCCGCCGACCACGCCCTGCGCGCCCACCACGTCCGGCTGACGGAGGAGCTCCCGGAGGCCGAGCCGCACTTCTGGTACGAGACCCCGGAGGCCGGGCACCCCGCCCACCGCACCGGCCTCGTCGACCTGAACGGCATCACCGTGCTGCCCGGCACCCACGCCTATCTGTGCGGTCCGCTCCCCTTCATGCGCACGGTCCGCACCCGGCTGCTGGAGGCCGGGGTGCGCCCGGCCGACATCCACTACGAGGTGTTCGGCCCGGACCTCTGGCTGGCGAGCGCCTGAGGGAGCGCCGTCGGGGCGGGCCACAATGGACGTGTGAACCGCCCGCCCCTCCACCCCGAGACCCTTCTGCGCCCCCGGGTGCCGTCCCCGCTGCAGGAGGTCCGGGACGACCGCTTCGCCCGGCGCGGGATCACGCTCCTCCTCAAGCGGGACGACCTGATCCACCCCGATCTGCCGGGCAACAAGTGGCGCAAACTCGCGCTCAACCTGGAGGCGGCCGCCGGGCGGACCGTGCTGACGTTCGGCGGCGCCTACTCCAACCACCTGCGCGCCACCGCCGCGGCCGGCCGGCTGCTGGGGTTCCCGACCATCGGCGTGGTGCGCGGCGACGAGCTGGCGCGCCGCCCACTCAACCCCTCGCTCGCCCGGTGTGCCGCCGACGGCATGCGGCTGCACTTCGTGGACCGCTCGGCCTACCGGTCGAAGGCCTCACCCGAGGCCCTGGAGGGGCTGCTGAGCCTGTTCGGGGACGTGGAGGTGATCCCGGAGGGCGGCAGCAACGCGCTCGCCGCACAGGGCTGCGCAGCGCTGGGGCGCGAGTTGCGCGGGCACACCGATGTGGCGGCCGTGGCCTGCGGGACCGGCGGCACCCTGGCCGGGCTCGCGGCCGGGCTGGACGGCGGGCAGCGCGCCCTGGGCGTACCGGTGCTGCGCGGCGGCTTCCTCGGGACGACCGTGACCGAGCTCCAGCAGGAGGCGTTCGGCGGTCCGGCCGGGAGCTGGTCGCTGGACGAGCGCTTCGCCTTCGGCGGCTACGCCCGTACGACCCCGGAACTGGACGCCTTCGCCGCGGACTTCGAGCACCGGCACGGGCTGCCGGTGGAGCGGGTCTACGTCGCCAAGCTGCTGTTCGCGCTGACGGCCCTGGCCGAGGAGGGGGCGTTCGCCCCGGGCAGCCGGGTGACCGGGGTGATCACGGGCACGCCCGATGCGCCGGGGCCTCAGGAATCGTCCGTCTCCCGGTAGGCCGCCGCCTCCTCCAGGTCGAGCCGGCGCAGCAACGTCCGCATCATCTCGTCGTCGATGCGCCGCTCGTCCCGGAGCAGGACGAAGACCTCCCGTTCGGCCTTGATCATCTCGCGGGCGAGCCGCCGGTAGGTCTCGTCCGCCGACTCCCCCGTGACCGGGTCCGCCGCTCCCAGCCGCTCCCAGACGGAGTTGCGGCGCCGCTCCAGCACGCCGCGCAGGCGGTCCGCCAGCGGGGGCGGCAGGCTGTCGTGCGGGTCGGCGAGCAGCTCCTCCAGGCGCGCCTCGGCGGCCGCCGACGCCTCGCTCTGGGCCTGCGCCTCGATGAGCGTTTCGGTCCGCGGGTCGCGCCGCGGCAGCTTCAGTACACGGACGAGGACGGGCAGGGTCAGCCCCTGGATCACCAGCGTGGCGATGACGGTGGTGAAGGTCAGGAACAGCACCAGGTTGCGTGCCGGGAACGGCTCGCCGTCGTGCGTGGCCAGCGGGATGGAGAAGGCGACGGCCAGCGAGACGACACCGCGCATGCCCGCCCAGCCGACGATCAGGGGCGCGGTCCAGCCGGTGCCCGGTTCCCGCTCCCGTACCCGCTTGGACAGCCATCGGGGCAGGTAGGTGGCCGGGTAGACCCAGACGAAGCGGACCACGACGACCGCGACGAAGACGATCGCCGCGTAGCCGAGCGCCTCCGTCGCGCCGCCCGCTTCGAGCCCTTCGAGGACGAAGGGCAGCTGGAGCCCGATCAGGGCGAAGACCGTGGACTCCAGGACGAAGGCGACCATCTTCCAGACCGCGGCCTCCTGGAGGCGGGTGGCGAAGTCGACCTGCCAGGAACGGTGTCCCAGATAGAGGGCGACGACGACCACGGCGAGGACTCCGGAGGCGTGCACCCGCTCGGCCGCCGCGTACGCCACGAACGGGATCAGAAGAGAGAGCGTGTTCTGGAGAAGGGCCTCCTCGAGGTGCGTGCGCAACCAGTGCAGCGGCACCATCAGGAGCAGACCGACCCCGACCCCGCCGACCGCGGCCAGCAGGAACTCGGCGATCCCCTCGCCCCAGCTCATCCCCTCCCCGATCGCGGCGGCCAGCGCCACCCGGAAGGCGGTGATCGCGGTGGCGTCGTTCACCAGCGACTCACCCTGAAGGATGGTCGTCACCCGGGCGGGCAGCCCGACCCGGCGGGCGATCGCGGCGGCCGTCACGGCGTCCGGCGGCGCGATCACGGCGCCCAGAACGAGTGCGGCGGTCAGCGGCAGCTCGGGGATCACGAGGTACGCCAGCCAGCCCACGGCGAGGGTGGCGAAGAGGGTGTACCCCACGGAGAGCAGCGCGACCGGCCGGATGTTGGCCCGCAGATCCAGGTAGGAGCTGTCGACGGCCGCCGTGTGGAGCAGCGGGGGAAGCAGCAGCGGGAGCACGATGTGCGCGTCCAGGTGGTACGTCGGAACGCCCGGCACCAGGCCCGCGACGAGGCCGACGGCGACCAGGACGAGCGGGGCGGGGACCGGGGTGCGGCGCGCCGCGCCGGCGACCGCGGCACTGGCCGCGACCAGCGCCACCAGCGGCAGCGCGTCCATCTCACCGTCCTCGGATACGTCGTAACCTGCCCATCATGAGCGAGTGTGCGCATGTAGCGGATCTGCCACGCCCCGAGCCCGTACCGCTCGGGGACACCTGCCCCGAGTGCCTGGCCGCGGGCACCCACCCCGTGCAGCTGCGGCTCTGCCTGGCCTGCGGGCACGTCGGCTGCTGCGATTCCTCGCCCCTGCGGCACGCCACCGGGCACTTCCGGGAGACCCGTCACCCGGTGATGCGGAGCTTCGAGCCGGGCGAGAGCTGGCGCTGGTGCTTCGAGGACGGTTCGATCGTCTGACGTCTGGGTACGTCAATCCGGCGCCGGTTCTTCGTAATTGGACGCCGCAGACCCCTAGCCACTGTGTGTACTCGTGGGCTTACTATGAGTGATGGCCGGGGGATGGGGTGCGGGCGACACTGCATCATGGATCCGATAGCGTCGCCGAGCTGAGAACCGTCGACCGACCGCATGGCTCCGGGCCACCCTTCCCGGAACCTCGAAAGAGTTTGTGCCACCTTGGAGGTGAGGGTGTCCCAGATCGCAGGCGAGCCCGGGAATCAGGACTTCGTAGAGGTCCGGCTGCCCGCTGCGGGTGCCTACCTGTCGGTGCTGCGAACGGCCACGGCCGGTCTCGCAGCGCGTTTGGACTTCACTCTCGACGAGATCGAGGATCTTCGTATCGCGGTGGACGAGGCCTGCGCGATCCTGCTTCAGCAGGCCGTGCCCGGCTCCGTCCTCAGCTGCGTGTTCCGGCTCATCGACGACTCTCTCGAGGTGACGGTGTCGGCCCCCACGACGGACGGCCGCGCACCCGAGCGTGACACCTTCGCCTGGACGGTGCTCTCCGCACTGGCCGGCAAGGTCGAGTCGACGGTCGCCGACGACCGTACGGTCAGCATCAGCCTCTACAAACAGCGCGGCGCGGGCCCCGGGCCGGCGTGAGCGACGGGAACGGGGACGGTCCTGTGCGGGACGAGACGATCCGACCCGGGGTGGTGCGCCCAGCGGGCATCCCGGAGCAACAGGCCCGGCCGCATCCGATGGACGGAGCGGACGGGCCCCAGGGGCTGAACGTCGCGGTGGAGCAGGCGCAGGAGCGGGCGGGCCAGATGAGCGAGCACGGGCACCACGATCCACACGACCGCAGCGGGGCCCGGGCCCTGTTCATCGAGTTGCGGGAGCTTCCCGACGGCAGCGCGGAGAAGGCGGAGCTGCGCAACCGGCTGGTACGGATGCATCTGCCGCTGGTGGAGCACCTGGCCCGGCGCTTCCGCAACCGCGGGGAGCCCCTGGACGACCTGACGCAGGTCGCCACGATCGGTCTGATCAAGTCGGTGGACCGGTTCGACCCGGACCGGGGCGTGGAGTTCTCGACGTACGCGACCCCCACGGTCGTCGGCGAGATCAAGCGCCACTTCCGGGACAAGGGCTGGGCGGTGCGGGTGCCCCGCCGCCTCCAGGAGCTGCGGCTTTCCCTGACCACGGCCACCGCCGAGCTCTCCCAGCAGCACGGCCGCTCGCCGACCGTGCACGAGCTGGCCGAGCGGCTCGGCATCTCCGAGGAGGAGGTGCTGGAAGGCCTGGAGTCGGCCAACGCGTACAGCACGCTCTCGCTGGACGTGCCGGACACGGACGACGAGTCCCCCGCCGTCGCGGACACGCTGGGCTCCGAGGACGAGGCGCTGGAGGGCGTGGAGTACCGGGAGTCGCTCAAGCCGCTCCTGGAGGACCTGCCGCCGCGCGAGAAGCGCATCCTGCTGCTGCGGTTCTTCGGCAACATGACCCAGTCGCAGATCGCCCAGGAGGTCGGCATCTCGCAGATGCACGTCTCCAGGCTGCTGGCCCGCACCCTGGCCCAGCTGCGCGAGCGCCTGCTCGTCGAGGAGTAGAACGGCCCTCCGGCAGGGCGCCGCGGATCTCGGGGCTCAGGCCTCCGGGTTCGCTCCGGCGCCCCTGCGCAGGCCCAGGATCTGGGTGGTCGCCGGGTTCAGGACGAACACCAGACCGGTCACGGCGACCGCCGCCAGGACGATCCCGGCCGGGATCAGCGCGCCCTGGGAGCGCAGCAGCGTCCACGCCACCGGCAGCGCCATGATCTGGGTGATCAGCGCCGGCCCCCGGCTCCAGCTCCGCAGCAGCAGCAGGCCCCGGGCGGCGATGAGCGGGATGGCGCCCAGCGCGATCAGCGTGATGCCGACCGTCTCCGCCTGCTGCGGGCTCTCGGGGCGCCCAAGCACCCCCATGACCAGCAGGTAGAGCCCGCTGACCGCGAGCGCGGCGCCTTCGAGGGTGTTGATCCCGGCGAGGGCGGTGATCCTTCGCGGGCGCGCCGTCGCGGCGGACGAGGGGGTGGAGGGGGTCGCTTCAGTGCTCACGCCGTTCAGGTTGGCATCCCCGCGCCCCGGAAGTGAAGCCGGGGTGCGCGGGCGCGGCGCATGTCACGTACGCATGTCACGCACGCATGTCACGTGCGAGGAAGGCGCCGGGGAGCGCGTACGGGCGATCGTCACGGAGGGTGACCGGCACTGACCTGAGCGAACCGCGACTTCGGTACCGAACCACCTGGTAGGTACTCTGGCGGGCATGCGTGCACTCCTCGTGGTCAACCCGGCAGCCACCACCACCAGTGCACGCACCCGTGACGTCCTCATCCACGCCCTGGCCAGCGAGATGAAGCTGGAGGCGGTGACCACGGAGTACCGGGGTCACGCCCGGGACCTGGGGCGGCGGGCGGCCGACAGCGACGACATCGACCTGGTGGTCGCCCTCGGCGGTGACGGCACGGTGAACGAGGTCGTGAACGGGCTGCTGCACCGGGGCCCGGACGTGGACGGCCTGCCGAAGCTCGCCGTGGTCCCCGGCGGTTCCACCAATGTCTTCGCGCGCGCCCTGGGGCTGCCCAACGACGCCGTGGAGGCGACCGGCGCGATCCTGGACGCCCTGGAGCACCGGAGGGAGCGCACGGTCGGCCTGGGGCTCGCGGCCGGCACCCCGGGCACCGAGGACGAGTCCGTCCCCGAACGCTGGTTCACTTTCTGTGCCGGTCTCGGCTTCGACGCCGGAGTGGTCGGCCGGGTCGAACAGAAACGCGAGCACGGCAAGCGGTCGACGCACGCGCTGTACGTGCGCCAGGTGGTCCGGCAGTTCCTGAACGAGGCCCACCGACGACACGGGACGATCACGCTCGACGTACCCGGACAGGACCCCGTCACCGACCTCGCGCTCTCCATAATCTGCAACACCGCCCCCTGGACCTACCTGGGGAATCGTCCGGTGTACGCCTCTCCGAAGGCCTCCTTCGACACCGCTCTGGACGTCCTCGGACTGAAGCGCCTGTCGACCTCGGCGGTGGCCCTGTACGGCACCCAGCTGCTCACTTCGAGCCCTGACAGAGGGCCGCGCGGGAAGCACGCCGTTTCACTGCATGACCTCACGGACTTCACCTTGCATTCAAAGGTCCCACTACCCTTCCAGATGGACGGCGACCACCTGGGACTGCGCACGAGCGTGACGTTCACAGGCGTACGCCGTGCACTGCGTGTGATTGTGTGAGTGGAAGGCCCGAAAGTCCTTTAACTCGAACGTTTGGCCTGGCCCCCACCCCTTAGAAGTGCGGCTGTGACCTAGTCGACACCGAGGAATCAAAAAAAACTTTCCAGAAGGGGTTGTATCCGCAGCCGAGGTTTGCGAATCTCTACATGGCGATCGGGACGGCCCGCAACACCGGCCTCCACTGAAAGCCAGAACCCCTCCTCACCATCACAGACCACACCCAGTGCTTCTGGGAGTCGGCCCGTCATCCGTGGGGGGATTCGTGAAAGCGTTCACATTCACAAGCACCAGCGTGTAATACCAAGGAGAGGTAGCAGCCATGGACTGGCGTCACAACGCCGTTTGTCGTGAGGAAGACCCCGAGCTGTTCTTCCCCATCGGCAACACCGGTCCTGCGCTGCTGCAGATCGAGGAAGCCAAGGCCGTCTGCCGTCGCTGCCCCGTCATGGAGCAGTGCCTGCAGTGGGCGCTCGAGTCCGGCCAGGACTCCGGCGTCTGGGGTGGCCTCAGCGAGGACGAGCGCCGCGCGATGAAGCGCCGTGCCGCTCGCAACCGGGCGCGTAACGCCAGCGCCTGACCGACGCCCCCCACGAACACGCCTCAGCCAGGCGGCGCGTACAGAGCGTGCGCACAGCCCCGCCTTCGAGTCGCAGCGCGCAGTACCCCGGAGCGCATCGCAACGTGAGCATCACGGAGCGGGCCCGGACCGTCACCACGGTCCGGGCCCGCTCTGCTGTGTGCTCCCGCCCGTGTGACTACTTGTCACCGCGCACCGGCAGGTCCAGCACCACCTGGGTGCCGCGCTCCGGCGCCGGGACCATGCCGAACGTGCCGCCCAACTCCCCCTCCACCAGCGTCCGTACGATCTGGAGGCCCAGATTGCCCGCCCGCTGCGGGTCGAACCCCTCGGGCAGACCGCGCCCGTCGTCGGTCACCGTGATGAGCAGCCGACCCTCGGTCGGCGAGCCACCGCGCACGGCTGAGACCTCCACCGTGCCCTGATCGACCACGGCGAACGCGTGCTCCAGGGCGTTCTGGAGGACTTCGGTCAGCACCATGGAGAGCGGGGTGGCCACCTCGGCATCCAGGATGCCGAAGCGTCCGGTGCGCCGGCAGGTCACCTTGCCGGGCGAGATCTCGGAGACCATCGCGATGACCCGGTCGGCGATCTCGTCGAACTCGACGCGCTCGTCCAGGTTCTGCGAGAGCGTCTCATGGACGATCGCGATCGAACCGACGCGCCGCACCGCCTCGTTGAGCGCCTCGCGCCCCTGCTCGGAATCCATCCGGCGGGCCTGGAGCCGCAACAGGGCGGCCACGGTCTGGAGGTTGTTCTTCACCCGGTGGTGGATCTCCCGGATGGTCGCGTCCTTGGTGATCAACTCGCGTTCGCGGCGACGGAGTTCGGTGACGTCCCGGAGCAGGACCAGCGAGCCGATGCGGACGCCCTTGGGCTTGAGCGGGATGGCCCGCAGCTGGATCACCCCGCCCGCGCACTCCACCTCGAACTCGCGCGGCGCGTAACCGCTGGCTACCTTGACCAGGGCCTCGTCCACCGGGCCCCGGGAGGGCGCCAGTTCGGCGGTGACGGTGCCCAGGTGGTGGCCGACCAGGTCGGAGGCGAGGCCGAGGCGGTGGTAGGCGGAGAGGCCGTTGGGGCTGGCGTACTGCACGATCCCGTCCGCGTCCAGCCGGATCAGGCCGTCACCGACGCGCGGGGAGGCGTCCATGTCGACCTGCTGGCCGGGGAAGGGGAAGGACCCGGCGGCGATCATCTGGGCCAGGTCGGAGGCGGACTGGAGGTAGGTGAGCTCCAGCCGGGAGGGGGTGCGCACGGTGAGCAGGTTGGTGTTGCGGGCGATCACCCCGAGGACCCGGCCCTCGCGGCGTACGGGGATGGACTCGACCCGCACGGGAACCTCCTCGCGCCACTCCGGGTCGCCCTCGCGCACGATCCGGCCCTCGTCCAGGGCCGCGTCGAGCAGCGGGCGGCGGCCGCGCGGCACCAGGTGGCCGACCATGTCGTCCTGGTAGGAGGTGGGGCCGGTGTTGGGCCGCATCTGGGCGACCGAGACGTACCGCGTGCCGTCGCGGGTGGGGACCCAGAGCACGAGGTCGGCGAAGGACAGGTCGGAGAGCAGTTGCCACTCCGAGACCAGCAGGTGGAGCCACTCGAGGTCGGTGTCGCTCAGAGCGGTGTGCTGGCGGACGAGGTCGTTCATGGAGGGCACCTGTGGAGCGTACCCGGGGTCAACAGCGATGTTCGAACCGATCGGCCCGGCGGCCCGTGCCGTGTGGGAGGGACGCTGCCGCACAGGATGTCGATGGACAGGGCGTGGCGTGCGGCCGGAGAATGTCGTGCACACGGATGGACACAGCAATTGGTCTAGTCCACAATGAGTTCATCAAGACCTCCGCTCTCCCCGCACAGGAGAGCGGACCGAGGCACCCGGCGCTCTCTGCCCTGACCGCGCCGGTGCCTCATGTGGCCGGGGGCACCGCACACCGCCGGCCAGGTAGCTCCGGGCTGCGGTGCCGGGCGGGCTGAGGGTCCCGCCCTGGCGCCGCGGCCCGCGGGTGTCTCCGGGGCCGGCCGGCCGGGTCAGCGGGTCTCCGTCACCTTCGCGAGGGCACGCGGTGAGTCGGGGTCCTGGCCCCGCGCGATGGTGACCTCGTACGCCAGCATCTGCAACGGCAGGATCTCCAGAATCGGCTGCAGCTCCTCCGGCACCCCCGACGTCGGGAGCGAGAAGCCCGCCGACGCCGCCTCCACCTGGGCCTTCGGGCCGACCACGAACAGGTCGGCGCCGCGGCCCCGCAGCCGGTCCAGCACCGGTTGGAGGGCCTCGCCGCCCCGGCCGTCGGTGACCACGGCGATCACCGGTGAGATGTTGTCGACCATCGCAAGCGGGCCGTGCAGCAGATCGGCGCCCGAGTAGGAGAGAGCGGGGATGTAGCTGGTTTCCATCAGCTTCAGGGCCGCCTCCTTGGCCGTGGGGTAGCCGTAGCCGCGCGAGGTGATCACCATGCGCTCGGCGAAGCGGTAGCGGGAGGCCAGCGCCTTGACCTCGGCCCGGCGACCCAGGATCGCGCCCGCCAGGTCGGGCAGGTTCGCGGCCGCCTCCGTGCCGTCGGCGCCCGCCAGCCCCTCCACGAAGAGGTAGAGGGAGAGCAAGGAGGCCGTGTACGTCTTGGTGGCCGGGAGCGCCTTCTCCGGGCCCGCCAGGATGTCGATGTGGAACTCGGAGACCGCCGCCAGGGCGGAGTCCGGGTTGTTGGTGACCGCCAGGGTGACCGCACCGGCCTCCCGGGCGGCCCTCGTGGAGGCCACCAGATCCGGCGATCCGCCCGACTGGCTGACGGTGACCATCAGGACGTCCCGCAGATCGGGCTTGGCCCCGTACGCCGTCGTGGTGGACATGGAGGCGAGGCCACAGGGCAGGCCGAGCCGGATCTCCAGCAGGTACTTCGCGTACAGCGCCGCGTTGTCCGAGGTGCCGCGCGCGGTGAGCAGGACGAAGCGGGGCTTCCTGGCGGCGATCTCTGCGGCCACCTCGCGGATGCGGGGGGCGCCCTGGTCGAGGATGCGCCGCAGCATCGCGGGCTGCTCGGTCATCTCGCCGGACATGATGCGGCCGGGCACGTCGCGCTGGTAGTCGGGGCCGGGCGGAGGGGTGGCTGACATGGGGGGTGCCTCCCGATGCGGTGTCGTACCGGACAAGTCGACCAGGCGAACGCGGGGTCCGCCAGCGGGCGGGGCGGGTGGACCGAACCGTGGGCCGTTCACCGCCCAGGCGGCCGATTCTGCTAGATTGGGCCTTCGATTGGTCTATACCACAGAGTTCCCCTCATCAGATCGGCAGGCACAGCGTGGAAGTTGTCATCGTCCCGGACGCCACGGCAGGCGGCGAACTGATCGCGGAGGCCATCGCCTCCCTGCTCAGCCGCAAGCCCGACGCCCTGCTCGGCGTTGCCACCGGCTCCACCCCGCTGCCCGTCTACCGCGCGCTGGCGGCCAAGGTCGCCGCCGGGTCCGTCGACGCCTCCCGGGCCCGCATCTGCCAGCTCGACGAGTACGTCGGGCTGCCCGCGGGCCACCCGGAGTCGTACCGCTCCGTGGTCCTGCGTGAGGTCGTCCGGCCGCTCGGGCTCTCCGAGGCGTCCTTCATGGGCCCGGACGGCTCCGCCGAGGACGTCCAGGCCGCGTGCGAGGCGTACGACCGGGCGCTGGCGGAGGCCGGCGGGGTCGACCTCCAGCTGCTCGGCATCGGCACCGACGGGCACATCGGCTTCAACGAGCCGTGCTCCTCGCTCGCCTCGCGCACCCGGATCAAGACGCTGACCGAGCAGACCCGGGTGGACAACGCGCGCTTCTTCGACGACGACATCGACCAGGTGCCGCACCACGTGATCACCCAGGGCATCGGGACGATCCTGGACGCCCGCCACCCGATCCTGCTGGCCACCGGTGAGGGCAAGGCGGAGGCCGTGGCCCAGACCGTGGAGGGGCCGGTCGCCTCGATCGTGCCGGCCTCAGCGCTCCAGCTGCATCCGCACGCGACGGTGGTGGTGGACGAGGCCGCCGCGTCGAAGCTGAAGCTGGCGGACTACTTCCGCGCCACGTATGCGGCGAAGCCGGCGTGGCAGGGGCTGTAGGTCGTACGCCTGTACATGCGGGAAGGGCCAGGACACCGTGAGGTGTCCTGGCCCTTCCCGTTGTGCCGCCCGTCCGGCGAGAGGCTCTTCCTCGATCGCCGGACGGGCTTGATCTTGTCCGCCCGACACGCTTGGCCATCGCCGGACGGGCTTGACGCCGGCCGGGCTCGACCTGCCGGCCTGACGGCCTTGTCCTCAAACGCCGGACGGGCTGGATGTGTCCGTCACCGCTTCCGCGGCCGCCTGGCCGCAGACCCTCGACGCGCCGTGGGTGGCGATGTGGAGGGCTCCCCGGGGCGTGGATTCCGGGACGCCCATCTCGACCACGATCGTGTCCGGGCGGGCCGCCAGCAGGGCGTCCAGCGCCTCGCCCATCCAGGCGTGGCGGTGCTCGTCACGGACGACGGCGACGATGCGCCGCTCCCCCGCCGCGGCGACCGCCGCGGCCGCCGGGTCGGCGCTCTCACTGGTGTACCGGCCCGACTCCGTGCCCGGCAGGAGCCGGGTGAGTCCGGCGGCGATGCCCCAGGGGGTCTCGTCGCCGACCGCGATGTTCGCCACCGCGGAGAACTCCGCGACGTACCCCGGCCCGGTCAGCCGGTCGCCGGTGCCGGTGACCTTCAGCGCGCGGCGGGCGGCCACCAGGCCGATGTCCGAGCTGACTCCGGTGCCGGGCGCGGTCCCCTCCTGCACTTCCGCGCCCGGCTCCGGGACGTCCCCCCGGGCCCCCTGCGTCCAGGACGCGAGGGCTCGTACACGGGCGGCCGCATCCGCGAGCCGCTCCTCGGCCAGGTCTCCGCTGTGCACCGCGGCGACGAGGGCGTCGCGCAGGCGCAGCACCGTCTCCTCGTCGGCCAGCCCGCCGCCGACGCAGATCGCGTCGGCGCCCGCGGCGATCGCGAGGACCGATCCGCGCTCGATGCCGTAGGTCCTGGAGATGGCTTCCATCTCCACGCCGTCGGTGACGATCAGGCCGTCGTAGCCCAGTTCCTGACGGAGCAGACCGGTGAGGATCCGCGGACTCAGGGTGGCCGGGCGGTCCGGGTCGAGTGCGGGAAGCAGGATATGCGCGCTCATCACCGATTTGGAACCCGCTGCGATGGCCGCCCGGAAAGGCAGCAGCTCACGGGCGTGCAGAGTGTCGAGATCCACATCGATGCGGGGCGTCGCGAGGTGCGAGTCGACCGCGGTGTCGCCGTGGCCGGGGAAGTGCTTGGTGCAGGCGGCGACGCCGGCGGCCTGGAGCCCCTCGACGTACGCGGCGGTGTGCCGGGCCACCAGAGCGGTGTCGGCGCCGAAGGAGCGTACGCCGATGACCGGGTTGTCCGGGTTGGAGTTGACGTCCGCGGACGGCGCCCAGTTCAGGTTGACGCCGCACACGGCGAGCCGGCGACCGAGCTCGTGGGCGACGGCCCGGGTCAGGTCGATGTCGTCGACGGAGCCGAGGGCGAAGTTGCCCGGGAACGAGGAGCCGTCCCTGACCTCCAGGCGGGTCACGTCCCCGCCCTCCTCGTCGATGGCGACGAGGACATCGTCCCGCTCGGAGCGCAGCCGCGCGGTGAGGGCGGCGAGCTGCTCGGGCGACTGGATGTTGCGGCCGAACAGCCCGACGGAGGTGAGCCCTTCACCGACGCGGCGCAGCAGCCAGTCCGGTGCGGTGGTTCCGGTGAATCCGGGCTGGAGCACCGCGAGCGCGTCGCGCGTCAGGGTGTCCGTGGTGGAAACGAGGGTGGTCATGGGCCCGCACTATCCCTTCACAGCGCCGGAAGTGAGGCCTGCGGCCATCTTCTTCTGGATGATCATGAAGAACACGACGACGGGCAGGGCGATCATGGTCGAGGCCGCCATGAGTGCGCCGTAGTCCGTTCCGCGCTCGGTGGTGAACGTCATCAGCCACACGTTCAGCGTGTACTTGGAGTTGTCGTTGATCAGGATGTACGCGAAGAGGTACTCGTTCCACGCGTTCACCAGGGCGAAGATCGACGCGGCGGCGAGCCCGGGGGCGAGCAGCGGGAAGATCACGCGACGGAAGGCGCCGAAGCGGGTGAGGCCGTCCACCATCGCCGACTCCTCCAGCTCCACCGGGATGTTCACGACGAAGCCGCGGATCATGATGGTGGCGAAGGGCAGCGTGGAGACCAGGTAGACGACGATCAGGCCCCAGTACTCGTCGATCCCGCCCATGGCGTTGAGCTGGGCGTAGATCGGGATGAGCATCGCCGTCGGCGGCAGCATCTGGACCAGGATCATGACCAGGATCAGGGCCTTGCGGCCGAAGAACCGGAACCGGCCGATCGCCAGGGCCGCCAGCGTAGCGATGATCATGCCGCCGAGCACCGCGGTGACGGCGACGATCAGGCTGGACTGGATGGCGGTGACGAAGTTCGGCTGGTCGACGGCGCGCGCGAAGTTGTCGAACGTGATCGACGTGGGCCACAGGGTCTGGTCGTAGCTGCGGATCTCCTGGTTGGGCCGCAGGGCGCTGATGACCAGCCAGTACACCGGGAAGACCATGACCGCGGCGATGCCGAGGCCGAGGATGTCGAGGTGGAGCCGGCTCTTCTTCCGGTCGGGACGCAGCGCCTGTGTTTCGGTCGTACTGCTCATTCGACCTCTCCCGTCTTCATGAGCTGGCGCAGGTAGAACACGGCCACGCCGGACAGCAGCACCACCGTGATGAGGGCGATCGCGGTGCCCTGGCTGAAGGAGGTGGACTCGAACGCCTTGGAGTAGGAGTAGAGGCCGAGGGTCTCGTACTCCGGCTCGGGCTTGTTGCCGCGCAGCAGCCAGATCTGGCCGAAGACGTTGAAGTCCCAGATCACGGAGAGGGTGGCGACCATGGTGAAGACCGGCTTGATGACCGGCCAGGTGACGAACTTGTAGATGCCGTACGCGCTGGCGCCGTCGAGCGCCGCCGCTTCCTCCAGCTCCTGGGGGACCTGGGTGAGGGCGGCGTACAGGGTGACGACCACGAACGGGATGGCGCCCCAGACGACCAGCAGCGTGATGATGCCGAAGCCCTGAATCGGGTCGAGGTACCAGTTGTGCCCGAGCCAGTCCTCACCGACGACCTTGGCGATCAGCGTGTTGATCAGGCCGTAGTCGGAGTCGGCCATGAACCGGAAGATCGAGGCGGCGACCATCAGCGGCATCGACCAGGCGGCGATCAGGGCCACCGTCAGGACGAGCCGGACCCAGGTGGAGAGCTTGCGCATGAGCAGGGCGACCAGCAGCCCGATGCCCATCGTCAGCGTCACACAGATGGCCATGAAGACGATCGTGCGGAAGGTGACCCACCAGAACTCGGAGTCGCCGAGGATGTTGGTGAACTGTTCGAAGCCCACCCAGGGGGCGGGCTCTCCGGACCACAGTTCGCGCCGGCCCATGTCCTGGAAGGACATGATGACCGTCTTGCCGAGCGGGTAGAGGTAGACGGCGGCGATCGCCACGATCGCCGGGAGGATCAGGAAGTAGGGGAGGAGTTCACCCTTCTTCCGCTTCCTCTTCTGTACCCGGGGCGCGTCGTCGTCGGAGGACGACTTCCCGGTCGGCTGCGGGTCGGGTGGTACGGGGACCGGCGGCCCGACGGCCTTGGTATCAGCGGCAGACACGTGGCTGACCTTCCATCGCGGGTCCGAGGCGGGCCCCGGAATTCACGGCGTTCACTTACGAGAAGGGCGGAGGCCCGGCATCGCTGCCGGGCCCCGCCTGGCGACCGGAAGGTCAGGCCTTCTTGTTGATCAGGGCGTTGATCTTGTCGTCGGCCTTCTTGGAGGCGTCGGCGACGGAGGCGCCCTTGAGGATCTCCAGGAGGACGTTCTCCAGGATCTCCTCCTTCTCGATGGAGGCCCAGCCCGGCGCGATCGGCGTGAACCAGGCGTCCGGCACCGCGTTGGCGATGGCGGCTGTCTCCGGCTTCGTCTTCAGCGGCTCGAGCTGCTTCTCGTTGTTCGGAAGGACGTTCTTCGACGCGAGGAGCTCGCCGCCCTTCGCGTTGGTGAAGAGGGCGATCCATTCCTGGCCGAGGTCCTGGACCTTGGACTTGGAGATCGTCGCGAGGTCGGAGCCGCCGATGAAGGAGGGGAGGGCCTTGCCCTCGGGGCCGGGGATACCGGCCGTGGCGATCTTGCCCTCGAGCTTCGGGTTGCCGTTCTCGCCACCCGTGACGCTGCCGGCCTCCCAGGCCTGGCCGTAGATCACGGCGGCCTTCTCGTTGGCCATGACGTTGGCGTGGTCCTGCTCGTCCTTCGTCTGGTCGGCCTTGTTGTACTTCTTGACCAGGTTGACGAAGTGCTCGAGGCCCTTCTGCGACTCGGGGGAGGACAGCGAGCCCTTCCACTCCTTGGCGCCCTCGTCGTACGTGGCTATCTGGCCACCGTAGGCGGCGACGTAGGACATCGCGGCGTACCAGTAGCGGCCCGGGAAGTAGAGCGAGGAGGCACGCTTGTCCTTCTTGCCCAGCTCGGCGGAGACCTTGTCCATCGCCTTGAGGAACTCGTCCTCGGTCTGCGGGAGGACGTCGCTGCCGGTACCGGCCTTCAGCATGTCCTTGTTGTAGACGGCCAGACGGGCACTGGCGTAGTAAGGAACGCAGTACGTCTTGCCCTCGAAGGTGCAGGTGTCCTTCAGACCCTTGATCCAGGTGTCCGAGTTCTCGTACTTCTCGGGGTCGATTTCCCCGAGCGCACCATTGAGGATGTACTGCATGGTCTCGGTGTTGCCGAGTTCGACAACGTCCGGGAATTTGTCGCCGCCGAGGGAGGTGTCAAGCTTCTTGACCTTGTCGGCCCACTGCTGGTATTGAACCTTGACCGTGACGCCGGGGTACTTCTTGTTGAACTCGGCGTTGACGTCCTTGACCAGTTCGGGCCAGGTGGACTGGGCCTCCCCCATGAGCCAGACGGTCAGGTTTTCCTTGCGGTCCTTCGGGTCCTGCGACGACGCCTTGTCGTCGGTACCGCATGCCGCGACCGAAACCAACATGCCCGCGACACCGATAGCCGCGATGAGCTTGCGCTTCACGTCAAACCCTCCTCAGGGATGCTGCAACCCCACCCACCGCGAAGACATTCGACGAGTTCTGCTGGGGCTGGACCTGGTCTTTAATGGTTTAGACCAGTACCGGGAGCTTGGCCTAGACCTTTAGGGGTGTCAAGGGTGTATAAGAAGTGCACTCGCGTCCGTTATAGGACCGACACCTAAGGGAGGGCGACGACCCGTGACCGGACCGTGCCACCATGTGAGCCGCGACAGACGGAGGAGCCGGTGACGGCAGCAACGCAAGCGTCGGAGAGGCGGGCCATGGGTGCCGACGGGGGCAGTTCGGGGAGTGAGACCGGCAACGGTGCGCGCACCGCGCGCGTACCGAAGTACTACCGGCTCAAGCGGCACCTCCTCGACATGACGGATACCTTGCCGCCCGGCACCCCGGTGCCGCCCGAACGCACCTTGGCGGCCGAGTTCGACACCTCGCGCACCACCGTGCGCCAGGCCCTGCAGGAGCTGGTCGTCGAGGGCCGACTCGAACGCATCCAGGGCAAGGGGACGTTCGTCGCCAAGCCCAAGGTCTCCCAGGCGCTCCAGCTGACCTCGTACACCGAGGACATGCGCGCCCAGGGGCTTGAGCCGACGTCCCAGCTGCTCGACATCGGCTATGTCACGGCGGACGACACGCTCGCCGGACTGCTGGACATCTCGACGGGCGGCCGCGTACTGCGCATCGAGCGGCTGCGCCTCGCCAGCGGCGAGCCGATGGCGATCGAGACCACACATCTTTCGGCCAAACGCTTCCCGGCACTGCGCCGCTCGCTGGTGAAGTACACCTCGCTCTACACCGCGCTCGCCGAGGTGTACGACGTCCGCCTCGCCGAGGCCGAGGAGACCATCGAGACCTCGCTCGCCACCCCGCGTGAGGCGGGTCTGCTGGGGACGGATGTCGGGCTGCCGATGCTGATGCTCTCCCGGCATTCGATCGATGGCCAGGGCGAACCCGTGGAGTGGGTGCGATCCGTGTACCGGGGCGACCGGTACAAGTTCGTGGCCCGCCTGAAGCGGCCGGTGGACTGAGGAACAGCGGCAGGCGAACAGGCGGTGGCCCGGGGATCCCCTCCCCGGGCCACCGCCTGTTTTCGGTCATCTGCGCTGCCGCCCGGATCGCGTGAACCGACCGCCCCTCCCGTCCGTGTCCCTACTGCGGAACGTGGGTGGAGACATCGGCGATACACGACCGGTATGCAGACAGGGGTTCCGGAGAGCGGCTGTACCACCTAGATTTCGCGCACGTTACGACAGTGATCACGCGAGGGGACGGATCGATATGCCGGAATCGCCCACACCAGCACCACCGGTTCCACAAGCACCGGGACGGCGGACACTGTCCCCGAAGTCCATAGCCGTCTGGAGCCTGGTCGGCCTGGTCGGCGCGATCGGCTGGGCCACCCTCGCGCTCTCGCGGGGTGAGGAGGTCTCCGCCGCCTGGATGCTGGCGGCGGCCCTGGGCTCGTACGCCATCGCCTACCGCTTCTACTCCCGGTTCATCGCCAACCGGGTCCTCAAGGCGGACAAGAACCGCGCGACGCCGGCCGAACGGCTGGACAACGGTGTGGACTTCCACCCCACCGACCGCCGGGTCCTGTTCGGCCACCACTTCGCCGCCATCGCGGGGGCCGGGCCGCTGGTCGGCCCCGTGCTCGCCGCGCAGATGGGTTATCTGCCCGGCACGATCTGGCTCGTCGTCGGCGTCATCTTCGCCGGTGCCGTCCAGGACATGGTGACGCTCTTCTTCTCGACCCGCCGCAACGGCCGTTCGCTCGGCCAGATGGCGCGCGACGAGATAGGGCCGGTCGGCGGGATCGCCGCCCTGGTCGCGGTCTTCATGATCATGATCATCCTGCTCGCGGTCCTCGCGCTGGTCATCGTGAACGCGCTCGCCCACTCGCCGTGGGGCGTCTTCTCCATCGGCATGACGATCCCGATCGCCCTCTTCATGGGCGTCTATCTGCGCATCCTGCGGCCCGGCAAGGTCAGTGAGGTCTCCCTCATCGGCGTCGCGCTGCTGCTCCTCGCGATCGTCTCGGGCGGCTGGGTCGCCGAATCGTCGTGGGCGGACTTCTTCACGCTGGAGCCGGGCACGCTGGTCATCTGGATGATCGTGTACGGGTTCCTCGCCTCCGTGCTCCCCGTGTGGCTGCTGCTGGCCCCGCGCGACTACCTCTCCACCTTCATGAAGATCGGCACGATCGGGCTGCTGGCCCTGGGCGTCATCGTCGCGCTGCCGACGCTGAAGATGCCCGCGATCACCGACTTCGCCACCAACGGCCAAGGGCCGGTCTTCGCCGGCTCGATGTTCCCGTTCGTCTTCATCACCATCGCCTGTGGCGCGCTCTCCGGCTTCCACTCCCTGGTCTCCTCCGGCACCACGCCGAAGATGGTCCAGAAGGAGACGCAGATCCGGATGATCGGCTACGGCGCCATGCTGGTCGAGTCGTTCGTGGCGATCATGGCGATGATCGCGGCCTGCATCATCGACCCGGGCCTCTACTTCGCCATCAACGCGCCCGCCGGAGTGATCGGCGACAGCGTCCAGGCCGCCTCCCAGGCCGTGGCCAACTTCGGCTTCACCATCAGCCCGGAGGCCCTGGCGCAGGCCGCCAAGGACGTCGAGGAGACGAGCCTGCTCTCCCGGACCGGCGGTGCGCCGACGTTCGCGCTCGGCATGGCGGAGATCTTCTCCGCGGTGATCGGCGGGACCGCGATGAAGGCGTTCTGGTACCACTTCGCCATCATGTTCGAGGCGCTCTTCATCCTCACCACCGTGGACGCCGGCACCCGCGTCGGGCGCTTCATGCTCCAGGACATGCTGGGCAACGCCTACAAGCCGTTCCGCGAGGTCAGCTGGAAGCCGGGCGTCTGGTTCGCCAGCGCCGTCGTGGTCGGCGGTTGGGGCTACTTCCTCTGGGTCGGCGTACACGACCCGCTGGGCGGCATCAACCAGCTCTTCCCGCTCTTCGGCATCGCCAACCAGCTGCTGGCCGCCGTCGCACTGGCCGTCTGCACCACCCTGCTCGTCAAGTCCGGTCGGCTGAGGTGGGCGTGGGTCACCGCGGTCCCGCTCGCCTGGGACGTGGCGGTCACGCTCACCGCGAGCTGGCAGAAGATCTTCTCGCCGGACGTGAAGATCGGTTTCTTCGCCCAGCGCGACAAGTACCAGGCGGGCATCGACGCGGGCGAGGTGCTGCCGCCCGCCAAGAACATGGACGACATGCAGACCGTGGTCACCAACTCCACCGTCGACGGCGTGCTGTGCGCCCTCTTCGCGCTCCTCATCATCGTGGTGCTCGTGGACGCCGGCCGGGTCTGCTTCAACGCCATCCGAGACCCGGAGAGCGTGAAGCTCCACGAGACGCCGTACGTCGAGTCCAAGCTCGTCGCCCCGGCCTCGCTCATCGCCACCAAGGAGGAGAAGGCGGAACTGGCCGCCGCCGGCGTCGGCCCCGAGGGCGGCATCCGCAAGGAGGCGGCGGGAACGGGGAGCCGGACATGACCCTCGCGGACGTACGACGGGTGGCGGGACGGATCCGCTGGTACGTCCGGGAACTGACCGGCGAGTCGGCGTACGACCGCTATGTGGCGCACGCGAGGGTCCACGATCCGGATACTCCGGTGATGACGCGCCGCGCCTTCGAGCACAGCCGCACGGACGCCCGTGAGGCGGACCCCCGCGAGGGCTTCCGCTGCTGCTGAGCGCCACCGGCCGATCGGGGCCGTCGCACCCCTCCCAGGGGCGCGACGGCCCCTTCTCGCTCCCATGTAAGGGCCCGTCAGCACCCGGCCGATACGGAGAAAAGCCGGGCGAAGAAACCAGACCGCCATACCGACACCTGTTCACGCCGACACAACATGTGGGGGCTTCCTCATCGAGCGCCCCCCACATGTATGCTCGACCTCGCTGTCGCCGCAGGGGAATCCGGTGCGAATCCGGAACTGTCCCGCAACGGTGTGATCAGTGTGCTTTTGCACACCCGAAGTCCGACGACCTGTCGACAGCGCGTCCGGCTCGACCGAACCGGACGCCAGACGTCCGGGCCTCGCGGATGGGCCGGTGGACGCCGTGAGCAGTGCTGCCCCGCGGGGCGTCGCGCTGCCCGGCTCCCCGCTCGCCGCCGGCCCCCAGCCGAGCGAGGGAAAGCCCAGTGACCATCGCGCCCGCCGATCCGGTCTCAGCCACCGAATCCGCTGCCTCCACCACGTCCGGAGCAGGCCGGAACGACGGACCCGGGACCGCCCTGCTGCGGACCCTGACCGACCTCGCCGTCGATCTGCCCGACACCGACCCCGGACGGGTCGCCGCCTCCGCGCTGCGCGGGCGCAACGCCCGCTCCGACGAGGCCGAGCTGCGCTCGCTGGCCACCGAGGCCGCCGCCGGTCTCATCTCCGAGGACCCGGCGTACTCCCGGCTCGCCGCCCGGCTGCTGACCCGTACGATCGCCGACGAGGCCGCGGGGCAGGGCGCGACGCACTTCTCCGCCTCCGTCGCCGTGGGCCACCGCGAGGGCCTGATCGCGGACCGCACCGCCGAGTTCGTGGCGCTGCACGCGGTCGCGCTGGACGAACTCGTCGAGCAGGCCCTGGCCGACGGTGCCGACGACCGCTTCGGCTACTTCGGTCTCCGTACGCTGCACAGCCGCTACCTGCTGCGCCACCCGCTCACCCGCCAGGTCATCGAGACCCCGCAGCACTTCATGCTGCGCGTGGCCGCAGGCCTCGCCGAGGACGACTCGGTGCGCGCGCTGGACGAGGTCGCCGCGCTCTACCGGCTGATGAGCCGGCTGGACTACCTCCCCTCCTCCCCCACGCTCTTCAACTCCGGCACCCGGCACCCGCAGATGTCCTCCTGCTACCTGCTGGACTCGCCCAAGGACGAGCTGGACTCGATCTACGACCGTTACCACCAGGTGGCGCGCCTCTCCAAGCACGCGGGCGGCATCGGTCTGTCGTACTCCCGCATCCGCGCCCGGGGTTCGCTGATCCGGGGCACCAACGGGCACTCCAACGGCATCGTGCCGTTCCTCAAGACGCTGGACGCCTCCGTCGCGGCGGTGAACCAGGGCGGCCGGCGCAAGGGCGCCGCCGCGGTCTACCTGGAGACCTGGCACGCGGACATCGAGGAGTTTTTGGAGCTTCGCGACAACACCGGTGAGGACCAGCGCCGTACGCACAACCTGAACCTGGCGCACTGGATCCCGGACGAGTTCATGCGCCGCGTCGACGCGGACACGGACTGGTCGCTGTTCTCCCCCGCCGAGGTCCCCGAGCTGGTCGACCTGTGGGGCGACGAGTTCGACGCGGCCTACCGTGCCGCCGAGGCCAAGGGCCTGGCCCGCAAGACGATTCCGGCGCGTGAGCTGTACGGCCGGATGATGCGGACCCTCGCGCAGACCGGCCAGGGCTGGATGACGTTCAAGGACGCCTCCAACCGGACCGCGAACCAGACCGCCGAGCCGGGCCGGGTCGTGCACTCCTCGAACCTGTGCACCGAGATCCTCGAAGTCACCGACGACGGCGAGACGGCCGTCTGCAACCTGGGTTCGGTCAACCTGGGCGCGTTCGTGAGAGACGGCTCGATCGACTGGGACCGGCTGGACTCCACGGTCCGCACCGCGGTCACCTTCCTCGACCGGGTCGTCGACATCAACTTCTACCCGACCGAGCAGGCCGGGCGCTCCAACTCCCGCTGGCGGCCGGTCGGCCTGGGGGCCATGGGCCTCCAGGACGTCTTCTTCCAGCTGCGCCTGCCCTTCGACTCCCCCGAGGCCCGCGCGCTCTCGACGAAGATCTCCGAGCGCATCATGCTGGCCGCGTACGAGGCGTCCTGCGACCTCGCCGAGCGGTCCGGCCCGCTGCCCGCGTGGTCCGAGACCCGGGCCGCGCGCGGCGTGCTGCACCCCGACCACTACGACACCGAGTTGAACTGGCCGGAGCGCTGGGAGGCCCTGCGCGCCCGGGTCGCGCGGACCGGTATGCGCAACTCGCTGCTGCTCGCCATCGCGCCGACCGCCACGATCGCCTCGATCGCCGGTGTGTACGAGTGCATCGAGCCGCAGGTCTCCAACCTGTTCAAGCGCGAGACGCTCAGCGGTGAGTTCCTTCAGGTGAACGCCTACCTGGTGGCCGAGCTGAAGAAGCTCGGTGTGTGGGACGCCCGCACCCGTGAGGCGCTGCGCGAGGCCAGCGGCTCGGTGCAGGGCTTCGCCTGGATCCCCGAGGACGTGCGGGCGCTGTACCGCACGGCGTGGGAGATCCCGCAGCGCGGCCTGATCGACATGGCGGCGGCCCGTACGCCGTTCCTCGACCAGAGCCAGTCGCTCAACCTGTTCCTGGAGACGCCGACGATCGGCAAGCTCTCCTCGATGTACGCGTACGCCTGGAAGCAGGGGCTGAAGACGACGTACTACCTGCGTTCGCGCCCGGCGACCCGCATCGCCCGTGCCGCGTCCGGTCAGGCGTCGGCCGCCACCCCCATTCCCGTACAGCAGGCGTCGGCTCCCGACGCGGACGCCATCGCCTGCTCCCTTGAGAACCCCGAGTCCTGCGAGGCCTGTCAGTAATGAGCTCCGACGAAGACAAGAACCTGCTCGACCCGGGCTTCGAGCTGACCCTGCGCCCCATGCGCTACCCGGACTTCTACGAGCGCTACCGGGACGCGATCAAGAACACCTGGACCGTCGAGGAGGTCGACCTCCACTCGGACGTCGCCGACCTCGCCAAGCTGTCGCCGGGTGAGCAGCACATGATCGGCCGGCTGGTGGCGTTCTTCGCGACCGGGGACTCGATCGTCTCCAACAACCTCGTGCTGACGCTGTACAAGCACATCAACTCCCCCGAGGCGCGGCTGTACCTGTCGCGGCAGCTCTTCGAGGAGGCCGTGCACGTCCAGTTCTACCTGACGCTGCTGGACACCTATCTGCCCGACCCGGACGACCGGGCGGCGGCGTTCGACGCGGTCGAGGAGATCCCCTCGATCCGGGAGAAGGCCCAGTTCTGCTTCAAGTGGATGGACTCGGTCGAGAAGATCGACCGGCTGGAGACGAAGGCCGACCGCCGCCGCTTCCTGCTGAACCTGATCTGCTTCGCGGCCTGCATCGAGGGACTGTTCTTCTACGGCGCCTTCGCGTACGTGTACTGGTTCCGCTCGCGCGGCCTGCTGCACGGTCTCGCCACGGGCACCAACTGGGTGTTCCGTGACGAGACGATGCACATGAACTTCGCGTTCGAGGTCGTGGACACCGTCCGCAAGGAGGAGCCGGAGCTCTTCGACGACGCGCTCCAGCAGCAGGTCACCGACATGCTGAAGGAAGCCGTCGAGGCGGAGCTGCAGTTCGGCCGCGACCTGTGCGGCGAGGGGCTGCCGGGCATGAACACCGAGTCGATGCGCCAGTACCTGGAGTGCGTCGCCGACCAGCGGCTCGCCCGCCTGGGCTTCCCGACGGTGTACGGCTCGGAGAACCCGTTCTCCTTCATGGAGTTGCAGGGCGTCCAGGAGCTGACGAACTTCTTCGAGCGCCGCCCGTCCGCCTACCAGGTGGCGGTCGAGGGCTCGGTCGGGTTCGACGACGACTTCTAGGCCGAGGGGTTCCAACAGCCTCGACGCCGCACCACCGCGCCCAGCACGGTGGTGCGGCGTCGTGCGGTAGCCCCCGAGGGCTTCTCCCGCCCGGCCTAGGTGTCCTGCCCCGCAGGGGCGGCCGGCCGGTCCGCCGTGACCAGCCATGACGTGCTGAGGAGCCGTACCGTGCCGTCCGCCGTCTCGTGGGGGCGCAGGTGGTCCGCGAGGGAGCGGCGGGCGCGGGTGCGGGCGGCCGGGTCGGCCTGCTCCATCAGGTGGCGGCCTGGGCCGGTGTCCAGCAGGAACGCCGCCGCGTCCTCGGCGCCGTGGCCCCATGTCCCGTACGCCTCGGTCCGGGCGGTGCCGATGCCGGTGAATCCGGCGGCGGCGAGCACTGCGCGGATGTGGCCCGGGGCGGCCAGGGAGAACATGCCCGGCAGCCCGGGCGCCCCGAAGTCGCCGAGGGGCAGGAAGTCGCGCAGCGACGCCATCGCCGTGACCCAGCCGTTGCGCGCGGCATCCGCCGGTGTGACGAATGCCAGGCGTCCGCCGGGCCGCAGGGCCCGGCGGACGTTGCCGAAGGCCGCCACCGGGTCGGAGAAGAACATCACGCCGTAGCGGCTCACCGCCGCGTCGAACGAGCCCTCCTCGAAGGGGTGCACCTGGGTGTCCCCCTGCACGAAGGAGGTGTTCGTGACACCCTCCCGCTCCGCGCGGGTGCGCGCCTCGGCCAGCATCGGGCCCGAGAGATCGAGGCCGAGCGCGTGTCCTCGGGGTGCCCTGAGCGCGGCCATGCGCGTGGTCTGCCCGGAACCGCAGCCGAGGTCGAGGATCCGGTGGTCCACGGCGATCCCGGCCGCATTGAGCAGCGGCTCGTTGAAGCCCTCGTTCACGGCGTTCCAGCGGTCCTGGTTGCGGGCCCAGTGTGAGCCTTCCGGGCCGTTCCATGCTTGCGCCTGCTCGGTGTTGACGACGTCCGGCACGGGTGCCTCCAGTGGCGAATCACGGATAATGGGCATGCGCCCAAACAGTATGGGCAGATGCCCATACTGGCAACCGCCGTTACCATCCACGGTGCGGTCGCCGTTCGAAGGCGGCGGCACCGGAACGGAAGAGAGGCCCCCATGTCACCGCGCGGAGTGGCGACGCCCGACGTACGCGAGCGACTGTTCGCGGCGGCCGAGCGCGTCGTGGAGCGGGACGGGCCCGGCGCGCTCACCAGCCGGGCCGTCACCACCGAGGCGGGATGCGCCAAAGGGCTGCTGCACACGCACTTCGTGGGGCTCGACGCATTCGTGGCCGAGCTCTGCCTCGACCGGTTCGCGCGGGCGGCCGCACAGGCGCAGGCGCTGTCGGAGCTCGCCGGGCAGGGCACGGTGGCGCGGAACCTCGGCACCGTCGTCCTCGCGCTGTTCGACGCCGCCGGTCCGGCCCTCTCCGGCCTGGCCATGAGCCGGGCCGCCTCCACGCTGCAGATCCGTGAGGCCCTGGAGGGAGGGGCGCCCGGCTTCACCGCGATCGAGGAGGCCATCACCGCCTACCTGGCGGCCGAACAGGAGCTCGGCCGGGTGGCGGAGACCGTCGACCCGAGCATCGCGGCCCTCGCTGTCGTCGGCACCGCCCACCACCTCCTGATGACCAGCCGGCCGGGCACACCCGACCCTCAGCTCCCCATGGCGCGCCTGGTGGCGATGCTGGTCGAGGAGAACGGCCAGAGGTCGCCGGGCCGGATCCCGGCGGACGCCTAGGCAGGCCGCCTCCGGCCGACAGCTTCGACGCGCTAGACGTTCACCCAACTCCCCGAGTGGAGGCGCCGCGTGGTCGTCGCAGGCCGCGCGGCGCTCCCCCTTTCCGTGGGCGCCGCCTCCTCCCGTTCGGCGTCGCGGAGCTGGCGGTCGATGCGGCGCTCACGGACGGACCCGATGACAGCGGGGAGGAGGACGAGAGCGAAGAGGGCGGTCACGACGAGGTAGTCCAGGAAGGTGTTCATGGCTCCACCTTCGTCCGCCCGGAAGATTCTGGTCAGTGGCAGCACTGCCACACAGCATCGAATTACTGCCACACTGACTCCATGCTGAAAAACGTCGCCGTCCTACTGCTCGACGAGGTCCACCCCTTCGAACTCGGCGTGCTGAGCGAGGTCTTCGGCCTCGACCGCAGTGAAGAGGGGCTGCCGGTCCACGACTTCGCCGTCGTCTCCGCCGAGGGCCCGGTGCTCCGGACTCACGCGGGCTTCACCATCAGCACGCCCCACGGCCTGGAACGGCTGGAGGAGGCCGACCTCGTCGCCGTACCGGCAGGCAGCAACTTCATGGAGCGGGAGTACCCGGAAGAGGTCCTCGACGCCCTGCGCCGGGCCGTAAAGCGCGGGGCACGGGTGCTGAGCGTCTGCTCCGGCGCGTACGTCCTCGGAGCGGCGGGACTGCTGGACGGCCGCCGCTGCACGACGCACTGGCGCCACACGGCGGAGCTGGCCCGCCGCTACCCGAAGGCGGTCGTGGAACCGGACGTGCTCTACGTGGACGAGGGCCCCGTCATCACCTCGGCCGGGACCGCCTCCGGCATCGACGCCTGCCTCCACCTGGTCCGCCAGGCGTACGGCCAGGAGGCGGCCAACACGATCGCCCGGCGCATGGTGGTGCCGCCGCACCGGGACGGCGGCCAGGCGCAGTACATCAGCCGCCCGCTGCCCCGGAACGCCTGCGACACGGTCGGCTCCACGCTGGCGTGGATGGAGCACCACCTGGACCAGGAGATGACGGTGGAGCGGTTGGCGGCCCTGGCGCACATGTCGCCGCGTACCTTCGCCCGCCGCTTCCAGCAGGAGACCGGGACGACCCCGTACCGCTGGCTGCTGCGCCAGCGGGTGCTGCTGGCCCAGCACCTGCTGGAGACCTCCGACCGGACGATCGACACGATCGCGGGGCAGACGGGGTTCGGGACGGCGGCGACCCTGCGCCACCAGTTCGTGCGCACGCTCGGGACGACGCCGAACGCCTACCGCCGGACCTTCCGGGGACCGGCGAGCACCGTGCCCGACGTCGCCTGAGGGCGGACGCCGGGCACGGCCGACAACTTCAGGGGGATCAGATGCCGCAGCTGGGGGCCGACCAGAAGCGGCTGGACCCCTGGTTGACGTGCACGTGGTCATTGTGGCCCGAGTAGCCGGGGCCGAGGATGCCCCGGAAACCGTGGTAGCGGGCCTGCTTGGCCAGCGTGCACAGGGAGTGGGGCGAGGCGCCGAGGTCGACCGCGTCGCCGTACAGGTGACGGCTGTTGCTCGCTCCGCCGACGGCCGAGTTGCAGGAGTAGGAGCGGAATCCGCTGGTGACGCGGATCGACTGGTCTCCCAGCGCGTGGCGCAGCGCCTCCAGCTTCCACATGCTGCTCAGCGCGTTGGCCTTGGCCGTGCCCGCCGCGACCGCACCACCGGCCCAGGTGCTGTTGCACTGGTTGAGCTCGGGATAGGTGAAGTGGATCGGCGTGCAGTCGTTGTCCTGGAGCGCGTAGATCTTGTTCTGGGTGGCCGGGCCCGCGATCCCGTCGGCGGCCAGCCCGTAGGCCGCCTGGAACCGCTTGACGGCGGCGGTGGTGGCCGGGCCGTAGGAGCCGTCGATGGCGAGCACGGAGTCGTACCCGGGCCATCCGGCCACGCGGAGCTGGAGCTGGGTGACGTCGTTGCCGGTGGATCCCGGCGCGAGCGTACGGGTCCAGGTGTAGCAGCCGTCGGCCTGCGCGGGGCCGGCGGTCAGCACCGCCCCGCCCAGTGCGAATGAAATGGTCATGACAAATCCGAGCAGAACGCGTGCGGTACGTCTCAGCACAGGGGGTCTCCCTCTGAACGTCACGGGCGGTGTCCAGGCGAGCCTGGCCCAGGAGTCGACGCGCGTCAACTACCCCTCGGAAAACGCCAGTTGTCCAACCAGTGGCACAAGCCCAGGGCCCGGCCCCGATCCCCGGCGCCGGGCCCCCTCCTGGGCGTACGCACGCGTACTCGTACACCTACACGTACGGCGTCCTCAGTCGTTCGGGACGGTCTCGTAGCGCGGTGTGCCCTCTTCCATCTGCCGGAGCGCGTCCTTGCGGTCGCGCTTGGAGAGCCGGTCGATGTACAGGTAGCCGTACAGGTGGTCCGTCTCGTGCTGGAGGCAGCGCGCGAAGTAGCCGCTGCCGCGCACCTTGATCGGATTGCCCTGGGCGTCCTGGCCGCGCACCACGGCGTAGTCGGGGCGGGCGAGGGAGGCGTAGGCGGTCGGGACCGAGAGGCACCCCTCGTTGGAGTCGTCCAGCACCCGCGCCTCGGGTGCCAGCTCCTCCAGGACCGGGTTGCAGACCACACCGGTGTGCCGCTTGCCGTCGTCGTCCGGGCAGTCGTAGACGAAGACCTTGAGGTCCACGCCGATCTGGTTGGCCGCCAGGCCCACACCCTCGGCCGTCTTCTGGCTGGCGAACATGTCGTCGATCAGCTGCGCCAGCTCGTCGCCGAACTCGGTGACGTCCTTGCACTCCTTGTGCAGCACCGGGTTGCCCACGACCGTGATCGGACGCGACGTGCCGCGCGCCCGGTACGCGGCCTCGCGCTCCTCGCAGTCCTCGGTGTCGACGATGAACCCCTCGTCGTCCACGCCGATCCGCCCGTCCGTCTCCTGCTGCGACATGTCCGCCGTGCGCCTTCCTGCAAAACCTGAACTCGGTGACCCCGCCGGACCCTGGGGAGACCCGGGAACCACGGGAGGAACAGCACCGCGATCGGTGCGCGTACAGCCTACGGGCAGCGGTCAGCAGACTTCTTCGAGATCCCGCCACTCACGGCTGTCCGGACTGTCGGCGACCCAGCCGTCCAGCAACCCGCGCACCAGCCCGGCCGGGGCCGCGAGACCGCACTCGCGCTCGGGGACCCACAGGTCACCGGCGCCCGCGGTCCGGTGGCCCAGCGGTCCCGGGTGGCCCGGCTCGCTGTGGTCGTGCGGGTCCAGGTGCTCTCCGTCGCCCTCGTCGCTCTCCATCCGGCTCTCCGAGCAGGCCCGGCACAGCAGCCGTACGGAGGAGGACCAGTCCTCGGCGGCGAACCCGGCGTCCGAGGCGAGCTTCTCCAGCGCGTCCCGGTCCTCCTCGGTGGCCGCCTCCAGCAGCACCACCCAGGTCGGCACCGGGGAGGGCGCCCACAGCTCGATCTCGTCGAACACCGGATACGAGGGTCCGGCGGCGGTGACCCGCTCGCCGTTGGGCACCCCGTCGTGCAGCACGACCTCGCCCCAGCGCCGCCCGGAGGACGGCAGCGGGATGGAGAGGACCTCCATCCGGGCCGGGTCGAGCCGGCGCCCCCAGACCACCTCGGCCTCGCCCTCGGGCGAGAGCCGCACCGCGGCGCTGCCCAGCTCCATACCGGTGGGCTCGGTGGTGGCCGCGCTGTTCAGCCCGGAGCCGGGCACTTTGAGGCCGTACGCCTGCCAGGCCCGGCGCGCCAGCGGCCAGTCCTGGAGGGCGGTGGCCGCGATGCCGACGTTCCACCAGTCCGGGGCGCCGGACTCACGGTCCAGCAGCGCGACCGCCCGCAGGCCCGCCGCGCGCGCCTGCTCCCAGTCGTGCCGGAACTTGTGCAGCAGCGCCAGATTGAACCAGGACTCCGAGAGCCAGGGCTCCAGATCCGCCGCACGCGTCAGCAGCGCCCCCGCGTCCTCGTACCGGCCGTCGCCGATCAGCGTGAACGCGCGGTCCGTGGCCTGCCGCCAAGAGGCGGACGGCCGATGCCGTACCTTCCCGAAGATCCTCACGATTCCCGCCTGTCCCGACTGGACACCCTCGTTTTCCGCTCTGCTTCGCATCCAACCATGCCCGGCCGGACGCCCGCTCATTACCCATGGGTTACCCAGCCCCGGCCCGGGTCAGACCGCCCCGGCCGAGGACTCTCGCGAGGATCTCCGCCGGCTGCGGCGGGTGACCGGGGGCGCGGGGAAGGGCGGCGGCACGGAGGGCGGGCGGGGTGCTGCCCTCCGCCCGGTGGCTATTCGCGCGCGGTCGCGGCCTGGTCCGTGCCGCCGACGGTGATGTCCTGCTCGGGCACGGCCTCGCCGGCCCTGATCAGGTCGATCCGGCCCATCACCTTGGAGCGCAGGTCGGTCGGGACCTCGTCCTGACCGCAGCAGCGCTTGACCAGCTTCTTCACGGCCTGCTCCAGGCCGTACTTCTCCAGGCACGGGGAGCACTCCTCGAAGTGCACCTCGAACTTCGTGCAGTCGCCCTCGGGCATCTCCCGGTCGAGGAACTCGTAGAGATGGTCGAGGACCTCCGAGCAGTCCGTCTCGTGCGGCTCTCCGCAGCTCATGAGGTCGAGCCCTTCCGATCGTCCGAGTCACCGGCACCGGCTGCGACGAGCCCGCGCTCACGGGCGTAGTCCTCCAGCATGCCGCGCAGCTGACGGCGGCCGCGGTGCAGCCGGGACATCACCGTACCGATGGGTGTCCCCATGATGTCCGCGATCTCCTTGTAGGCAAAGCCCTCCACATCGGCGAGGTAGACGGCGATGCGGAACTCTTCGGGAATCGCCTGGAGCGCCGACTTCACGTCGGAGTCCGGCAGGTGGTCGAGGGCCTGGGACTCGGCGGAGCGCAGACCGGTCGACATGTGCGACTCGGCGCGCGCCAGCTGCCAGTCCTCGATCTCCTCAGCGGCACTCCGCTGGGGCTCGCGCTGCTTCTTGCGGTACGAGTTGATGAAGGTGTTGGTGAGGATGCGGTACATCCACGCCTTGAGGTTCGTGCCCTCACGGAACTGGTGGAAGGAGCCGTACGCCTTCGCGTAGGTCTCCTGGACCAGGTCCTCGGCATCGGCGGGGTTGCGCGTCATGCGCAGCGCGGCCGAGTACATCTGGTCGAGAAAGCCGAGGGCGTCCCGCTCGAAGCGCGCGTTGCGCTCGGCGGTCGTCTCCGGTGCACGGCCGTCGTCGGTCCCTGTGTCGGTCCCAGTGACCGGACCCACCTCCTCCAACGATGTGGCGGAGCCGAAACCGGACCCGCTCGCCTCGGAGAATAGTCGACCTTGCCTGGAGACGGGCTGCCGATCAGCGCCGCCCGTCGGCCGCTCACGAGTGGTCTTCGCCGCAGGGAGCACGGTCCACTCCAGGTCAGCGGCGTTCGAGCGGCTGGGGCAGATGGTCGAACCCATGCGACGGACTCCCTCTCCACGTACGACGTTGTTGTACCGACGTCCCGAACAACAGCGTCCCCGTACGCCGCATTCCCGTGGTCCGTGTCACCCGAGGGACGTGAGCCATCCGGTGACCGCTCCGGTGAGGAGGTCCATCGCCTGGGCCTCACTCAGCCCGGACTTCTTCGGTACGGCGAAGCCGTGGTCGCCGTACGGCACCTCCGCCAGCTCGTACGCGCCGGGCGGGAACTCCTCCGGTCGCCCGAACGGGTCGTTGCCGCCCTGGACCACCAGGGTGGGCACACCCGTGCCCAGCAGCTCCTCGGCCCGGGACTTCTCCGGCCTGCCCGGCGGGTGGAGCGGGAAGCTGAGGGCGAGGACGGCCGCCGCGCCCAGCTCGGTGGCGGTCCGGCAGGCGACCCGGGCCCCGGCGCTGCGGCCTCCGGCGACGACGGGCAACCCGGGTGCGGCCAGGGCGGGCCACAGCCCGCGCCACCCGGTGTCCAGGGTCTTCGGGGCGGGGGCCAGCTTCTTGCCGGCCACCCGCCAGGGCTGCTCCACCAGGGCGACGGTGACCCCGTGGGCGGGCAGGAAGGCGGCGAGGGCCTTCAGGTCCCGGGCCTCGATGCCGCCGCCGGCCCCGTGGCCCACGGCGAGCACGAGGCGGGGCGCGGACGCGCGGACCCAGGTGATCCGGGCGTCACCGGCGTCGGTGGTGACGTTCTGCGTACGTGGTTGACGGCTCACCGCGCCATCCTCCCCCGCCCGCCGCTCAGAACAGCGTGGACTCCTCCGGCGCGGCCAGTTCCTCCAGCAGTTCCGGCCCGTTGTTGCGGACGTTGCTGACGGCGGTGGCGACCGGGTAGGCGCGCATCAGCCCGCCGGGCGGCGGCTCCAGCAGCGCGCGCAGCTCGTCCACGCCGGTGTGCGAGGGGTCAAGCCAGGTGTCCCAGCGGTCCGCGGTGAGCATCAGCGGCATCCTGGGGTGGATGTCGGCGAGCGCGCCGGGGCCTTCGGCGGGGGCGACGGCCAAGGGGGTGGTCTCGGCCTCGGTGGTGATCACCGAGCACGTCACCCACCAGGCGTTCTCATGGTCGCCGGGGAGGGTCGGATCGCGCCAGAACTCGTACAGTCCGGCCATCGCGAAGACCGAGCCGTCGGCGGGGGTCACGAAGTAGGGCTGCTTGCGCGCCCGCTTCCTGCCCTTCTCCTCCTCCAGCTGCCGCTCCTGCGCACCGGTGACCCACTCGTAGTAGCCGTCGGCGGGCAGGATGCAGCGGCGCTGGGCGAAGGCACGGCGGAAGGACGGCTTCTCGTGCACGGTCTCGGCGCGGGCGTTGATCATCCGGGCCGCGCCCTCGGGGGTCTTGGACCAGGAGGGCACGAGCCCCCACTTCAGGGCCCGCAACTGGCGAACCGGACGCTGGTCGTCCGCGTCCTTAACAGGACGCTCCAGTACCGCGTAGACCTCTTTGGTCGGCGCCACGTTCCAGTCCGGCTCCAGGGTTTCGGTGGGTTCCCACTTCTCGACCCCGAAAAGTCCGGTCAGGTCCTCGGGCCGCCGACTCGCCGCATACCGTCCGCACATAAGTGCCAGACTGCCACGACCGCCCGCCCCTGCCGCAAGGAGTCGCCCGGCCGATGAACAGCACCGAACTGGGCGATCTGTGGGATCGCCTCACCGGCACCCAGCCCGCACCCGAGCAGTGGCTGGTGGTGATGACGGCCGCCCTGGCGCTCATCGCCGTCGCGCCGAATCCGATATGGCGCCTCGCGCGCAACACCATCACCATCGCGCACGAGGGCGGCCACGGCCTGGTGGCCCTGCTCACCGGGCGCCAGCTGTCGGGCATCCGGCTGCACTCGGACACCAGCGGCCTCACGGTGAGCCGCGGCAAGCCGACGGGGATCGGCATGATCCTCACCGCCGCGGCCGGCTACACGGCCCCCTCGCTGCTGGGTCTGGGCGGCGCCTGGCTGCTGACCAACGGCCGGATCACGCTGCTCCTGTGGATCGCCACGGCGCTGCTCGCCGCGATGCTGGTGATGATCCGCAATGTGTACGGGGCGCTCACCGTCATCCTGACCGGCACGGCGTTCCTGTTGGTGTCCTGGCTGACCTCGTCGGACGTGCAGTCGGCGTTCGCGTACGCGGTGGTCTGGTTCCTGCTGCTGGGCGGGGTGCGGCCGCCCTTCGAGCTCCAGTCGAAGCGGCGCTTCGGGGGCGCCCCGGACTCCGACGCGGACCAGCTGGCCCGGCTGACGCACGCCCCCGCTGTGCTGTGGCTCTTCCTCTTCCACGCGGTGTCGCTGTGCTCGCTGATCGGCGGCGGGCGCTGGCTGCTGGGCTGGTGAGATCCGGAGGCGCCCGGGGATCGGGGAGGCGTGCCTCCGGTCCGTACCATTGTTTCGTTACGGGACGGTTTTCGACCTTTTGTTGACGAACCGGGCCGGGCAGGGAGCCACTAAAGTAAGGACCATGACCGAGAGTTCCGTGCACCCCGCCCTCTGGCCCGCACCTCACGCGAGTGGAGCCGTCGACGCGACCGTCACCGTGCCCGGCTCCAAATCGGTCACCAACCGGGCGCTCGTACTGGCGTCGCTGGCCTCCGAGCCGGGCTGGCTCCGCCGCCCGCTGCGCTCCCGCGACACCCTCCTGATGGCCCAGGCGCTGCGCGCGATGGGCGTCGGCATCGAGGAGACCATCTCCTCCAGCTCCACCGTGGCGGGCGAGCCCGACGGCTCCGGCGAGGCCTGGCGGGTCATCCCGGCGGGGCTGCACGGCCCGGTCACCGTCGATGTCGGCAACGCCGGCACCGTCATGCGCTTCCTGCCGCCCGTCGCCACGCTGGCCGACGGGCCGGTCCACTTCGACGGCGACCCCCGTTCCTACGAGCGGCCGCTGACCGGCGTGATCGAGGGGCTGCGGGCGCTGGGCGCGCGGATCGAGGACGACGGGCGCGGCGCGCTGCCGCTGACCGTGCACGGCGGCGGGGCGCTGGACGGCGGCCCGGTGGCGATCGACGCGTCGTCGTCCTCGCAGTTCGTCTCGGCGCTGCTGCTGTCGGGGCCGCGCTTCAACCAGGGCGTGGAGGTCCGGCACACCGGCTCCGTCCTCCCCTCGATGCCGCACATCCGGATGACCGTGGACATGCTGCGGGCCGTCGGCGCGCAGGTGGACGAGCCGGAGACGGGCGGCGAGCCGAACGTGTGGCGGGTCTCCCCCTCCGCGCTGCTCGGCCGGGACCTGACGATCGAGCCGGACCTCTCCAACGCCCAGCCGTTCCTGGCCGCCGCGCTGGTGACCGGGGGCAAGGTCACCATCCCCGACTGGCCCGAGCGGACCACCCAGCCGGGTGACGCGCTGCGGGAGATCTTCACCGCGATGGGTGGCAGCTGCGAGCTGACCGAGCGCGGTCTGACCTTCACCGGTACGGGCCGGATCCACGGCATCGACGTGGACCTCGGCGAGGTCGGCGAGCTGACCCCGGGCATCGCGGCGGTCGCGGCGCTGGCCGACTCCCCCTCCACGCTGAGCGGCGTCGCCCACCTGCGGCTCCACGAGACGGACCGGCTGGCCGCGCTCACCAAGGAGATCAACGAGTTGGGCGGCGACGTCACCGAGACGGCCGACGGGCTGCGCATCCGCCCGCGCCCGCTGCACGGCGGTGTCTTCCACACGTACGACGACCACCGCATGGCCACCGCCGGGGCGATCATCGGCCTCGCGGTGAAGGGCGTGGAGATCGAGAACGTGGGCACGACCGCCAAGACCCTGCCGGACTTCCCGGACATGTGGACCGGAATGCTCGGGGTCTAGGACATGCGCCGCTACGGGAAGAACCCCGACGAGGACGACATCCGCGTCCGCCCCAACCGCAAGGGCAACCGGCCGCGTACACACATCCGGCCCAAGCACGAGGACGCCGAGGACGGCATGGTCCTCACCGTCGACCGGGGCCGGCTCACCTGCCTCGTCGACGGCCGGACCGTGGTGGCGATGAAGGCCCGCGAACTGGGGCGCAAGGCCGCCGTGGTGGGCGACACCGTCTCCATCGTCGGGGATCTGTCCGGCGAGAAGGACACCCTCGCCCGGATCGTGCGCATCGCCTCGCGCCGTACGGTGCTGCGCCGCACGGCCGACGACGACGATCCCTACGAGCGCGTGGTCGTCGCCAACGCCGACCAGCTCGCGATCGTCACCGCGCTGGCCGACCCGGAGCCGCGCCCGCGCATGATCGACCGCTGTCTGGTGGCGGCGTACGACGGCGGCCTCACCCCGCTGCTGGTACTGACCAAGTCCGACCTGGCCTCGCCGGACAAGCTGCTGGAGGCGTACACCCCGCTCGGCGTCCCGTACATCGTGACCAACCGCGAGGAGCTGGAGAGCGGCGGCGCGGCGGACCGGGTGCGCGAGCAGCTGGAGGGCAAGATCACCGCCTTCGTCGGGCACTCCGGGGTCGGCAAGACGACCCTGGTCAACGCACTGGTGCCGAAGGACCGGCGGCGGACCACCGGCATCGTCAACGCGGTCACCGGCCGCGGCCGGCACACCACCACGTCCGCGCTCGCCCTGCCGCTGCCCGACGGCCGCGGCTGGGTCGTCGACACCCCCGGCGTACGGTCGTTCGGGCTGCACCACGTCGACCCGTCGCGCGTCATCAACGCCTTCCCCGACCTCCAGCCGGGCACCGAGAACTGCCCGCGCGGCTGCACCCACGACGAGGACCAGCCGGAGTGCGCGCTGGACGCCTGGGTGGCCGAGGGGCACGCGGACCCGGCGCGGCTCGACTCCCTGCGCCGGCTGCTCTCGACCCGCGAACGGCGCGAGGGCGACTGAGACGGCGGCGGGGGCGGTCGGCTTCGGCCGGCTGCGGACTGGCGGTATTCGGCCGGTGCGCCCCGGGCATGTTTGCCAGTTTCAACGATTGGTAAAGGCATAATCGCACCGTGCGGGACCGATCGGTGCGACCAGTCACCTACGCAGGAGGCAACGGACGATGGCATGGCTGCTGGTCGTGGTCGCCGGGCTGCTGGAGACCGGTTTCGCCGTCTGCCTGAAGCTCTCGCACGGCTTCACCCGGCTCTGGCCGACCATCGCGTTCGCCGCTTTCGCCCTGGGCAGTTTCGGCCTTCTGACGATGGCCCTGAAGAAGCTGGACGTCGGACCGGCGTACGCGGTCTGGACCGGCATCGGCGCCGCGGGGACGGCGATCTACGGCATGGTCTTCCTCGGTGACCTGGTCTCGACGCTGAAGCTGGTGTCGATCTCGCTGGTGATCATCGGAGTGATCGGACTCCAGCTGTCCGGCTCCACCCACTGACTCCCGGCGCCGCCCGCCCGCCGGGCGGGCACGGCACGATCACGTAGGAGAGTGCGAGCCGCAGGGCCCTCTCGCAGTCCGCCGGCGACCTCGGATGCGACGCGGCCGCCATGCGGTTCCTGGCCAGCCCGAGCAGTTCCCCCGGACCCGGGACATCGCGGCCCGGGCGGGGCAGCCCCTCGTCCCAGAGCCCGGTGAGCAGTCCCTTGACCAGCGGATCCGTACCGGCGGCCCGTACGGTCCAGTGCGCCACGGCGGCCGGATGATCCGGCGCGGGAGCCGTCAGTGCGCGGTCCACGCCGGTCAGATAGCCGTCGGCGGCCTGGCGTAACAGGGCGGTGGCCAGGCCGCCCTTGGTGCCGAACTCGTTGTAGAGGGTCTGCCGCGAGACACCGGCCAGCGCGGCGACGTCGACCATCCGCACCGTGCGCCAGGGCCGGTCGGCGAGCGCCCTGAGGGCGGCGTCCAGCAGGGCTTCTCGCGCTGTCGGCATCGCCGCCTCCCACGCCCGGGGCCGTGCCAGGGGCCTGCGGTTCAGAGTTGAGGCGCTCATGCCGACTGTCAAGGGGCCGCGTACGGTCCGTGGCTTCGGGCCGAGGCCCGGGGGCCGGTGGCTCCTCCCCCGTACCGCTGGATACTGTGACGGCATGCCCGATTACCACGATGATCTGCGCCTCGCCCATGTACTGGCGGACGCCGCCGACGCGGCGACCATGGACCGGTTCAAGGCTCTCGACCTGAAGGTGGAGACCAAGCCGGACATGACGCCGGTGAGCGAGGCCGACAAGGCCGCCGAGGAGCTGATCCGCGGCCATCTGCATCGGGCCCGCCCGCGTGACGCGATTCTGGGCGAGGAGTACGGGGTCGAGGGCACCGGGCCGCGGCGCTGGGTGATCGACCCGATCGACGGCACCAAGAACTACGTCCGCGGCGTGCCGGTGTGGGCGACGCTGATCTCGCTGATGGAGGCCGGGGAGAACGGCTTCCAGCCGGTGGTCGGGGTCGTCTCCGCGCCGGCGCTGAACCGGCGCTGGTGGGCGGCGAAGGGCGCCGGGGCGTACTCCGGGCGCAGTCTCACCTCCGCGACCCGGCTGCAGGTGTCCAAGGTGGAGACGATCGCGGACTCCTCGTTCGCGTTCTCCTCGCTGAGCGGCTGGGAGGAGCAGGGCCGCCTGGACGGCTTCCTCGACCTGACGCGGGCCTGCTGGCGGACTCGGGGGTACGGGGACTTCTGGCCGTACATGATGGTCGCCGAGGGTTCCGTGGACATCTGCGCGGAGCCGGAGCTCTCGCTCTGGGACATGGCGGCGAACGCGATCATCGTCCAGGAGGCGGGCGGCCGGTTCACCGACCTGGACGGGACCGACGGGCCCGGCGGCGCCAACGGGGCCGCGTCGAACGGCCTGCTCCACGACGAACTGCTGGGCTACCTCAACCAGCGCTACTGAGCCCCCCTGCTGCTCACCGGGCGCCCGGGGAGGGTGCACGCGCTCACGCACTCCCCCGGTGCGCGCCCGGTCCACCCCTTGTCGGCCCGCCCCAGGGGTGCAACTCTGAGAGTCCCCCCACTTGTGAACTTGTGAATCGACTCACAGAGTCGGCACACCGAGGAGGTGGCTCGTTTCATGCTCGTACGTGACGCCATGAGCACGGTGGTCCTCACCATCGGCCCCACCCATACGCTCCGCCAGGCCGCCCGGCTGATGTCGGCCCGCCGTATCGGGGCGGCCGTCGTCCACGACCCGGACACCTGCGGGCTCGGGATCATCACCGAGCGCGACATCCTCAACGCGATCGGGTCGGGCCAGAACCCCGACCTGGAGACCGCGTCCGCCCACACCACGACCGACGTGGTGTTCGCCGCCCCGGCCTGGACCCTGGAGGAGGCCGCGGAAGCCATGACGCACGGCGGGTTCCGGCACCTGATCGTGCTGGACGACCACGGGCCGGTGGGCATCGTGTCGGTGCGCGACATCATCCGCTGCTGGGCGCCGACCCACCGTCGTGCGGTGGCGGCCGCCGGGTCGGCGTAGGGGCGTCCCGCATCGGCGTGGAGGCGCCCTGCCGGTAGGCGGGACATCCCCGCGAACGCCCGGTGGGCCGGATCCCCGCGAGGGGAGCCGGCCCACCGTCGACGGCGAGCGACCGGTCAGCCGCGAAGGGCCTGGACCGCGGCCTCGAGCCGCTTGCCGAAGTCACCGTCCGCCTGGCGGAAGTTGTCGATCGCGCGCTCGGCGATGTCGTCGCGCGAGACCTGGGAGATGAACCCGGCGAGGTTGTCGATCAGCCGGGCTTTCTCGTCCTCGGAGAAGAGCCGGTAGAGGTTGCCGGCCTGCACGAAGTCGTCATCCTCGGCGTGGCCGGGGGCCTCGGTGTTGCCGGTGGTGCCGCTGACCGGCACGGGCTGCCAGAGCGGGCGGTCCGTCTGGACGGGACCGCCGAAGCTGTTCGGCTCGTAGTTCTTCGCGCCCTGGTGGCGGCCGTCGTAGAGGTGGCCGTCCCGGCTGTTGGTACGCGCCTCGGTGGCGTGCGGGCGGTTCACCGGCAGGTGGTCGGCGTTGATGCCGACGCGGTAGCGGTGGGCGTCGCCGTACGCGAAGAGACGGCCCTGGAGCATCTTGTCCGGGGACGGGCCGATGCCCGGCACGAAGTGCGCGGGGCTGAAGATCGACTGCTCGACCTCGGCGAAGATGTTCTCCGGGTTGCGGTTGAGCTCCAGCTTGCCGATCTCGATCGGCGGGTAGTCCGCGTGCGGCCACACCTTGGTGAGGTCGAACGGGTTGAAGCGGTACGTCGCCGCGTCCGCCGCCGGCATGATCTGGACCTGCACCGTCCAGGACGGGAAGTCGCCGCGCTCGATCGCCTCACGCAGGTCGCGCTGGTGGCTGTCGGGGTCGACGCCGGAGAGCCGGACGGCCTCCTCGGTGGTGAGGTTCTTGATCCCCTGGTCGGTCTTGAAGTGGTACTTGACCCAGAAGACCTCGCCAGCCTCGTTGTTCCACTGGAAGGTGTGCGAGCCGTACCCGTTCATGTGGCGCAGCGTGGCCGGGATGCCGCGGTCACCGAAGAGCCAGGTCACCTGATGCGTCGACTCGGGCGAAAGGCCCCAGAAGTCCCAGACGTTGTCCGCCTCCTGCGAGCCGGTGTACGGGTCGCGCTTCTGGGTGTGGATGAAGTCGGGGAACTTGATGGCGTCCTTGATGAAGAACACCGGGGTGTTGTTACCGACGAGGTCGTAGTTGCCCTCCTCGGTGTAGAACTTCAGCGCGAAACCGCGCGGGTCGCGCACGGCGTCGGCGGAGCCGAGGTTGCCGGCGACGGTGGAGAAGCGCAGGAACGTCTCGGTCTGCTTGCCGACCTCGGAGAGGAACTTCGCCCGGGTCCACTGCGACACATCGCGGGTCAGGGTGAAGGTGCCGTACGCGCCGGCGCCGCGGGCGTGCACGACGCGCTCCGGGATGCGCTCCCGGTTGAAGTGGGCGAGCTTCTCCAGCAGCGCCTGGTCCTGGACGAGAACGGGACCGCCGACGCCCGCGGTCTCGCTGTTCTGGTTGTCCGCGACCGGAGCCCCGGCCTCCGTGGTGAGCGGTCCCTGCGTCACGTGCGCCTCCTGCGTCATGTCCTGCACAGCCTTCTGTTGCCTGTACAGCCCTGTCCCTTGGCTAATGCCGTTTCCGATCCTACAATAGACAATGTCTAAGTCAAGTGAACATCCAAAGTCACACCCGATCGGGACTCGCTCCCTCCACTGTTAGGCTGGGCTCCATGAGCGACCTGCTGGAACGACTCCGTGGACGCGGCTGGCGCATGACGGCACAGCGGCGTGTCGTGGCCGAGGTCCTCGACGGGGACCACGTGCACCTGACGGCCGACGAGGTCCACGCGAGGGCCGTCGACAAGCTGCCCGAGATCTCGCGCGCCACCGTCTACAACACCCTCGGCGAGATGGTGTCCCTCGGTGAGGTGCTGGAGGTCTCCACCGACCGCCGGGCGAAGCGGTACGACCCGAACGCGCACCGCCCGCACCACCACCTGATCTGCGGCCGGTGCGGCGCCATCCGGGACGTGCACCCGGCGGGCAACCCGCTGGCGGACCTGCCGGCGGAGGAGCGCTACGGCTTCACGGTCTCCGGCGTCGAGGTGACGTACCGGGGGCTCTGTCCTGGCTGCGCCGTTGCCGCGTGAGCCGGTGCCGGGCCCGCCCCCTTGAGGCGGGCCCGGGTCTTTGATCCTCCCCGGCCCGTTCCCGGACATGACGAAGGCCCGGATCTCCTGTCGAGATCCGGGCCTTCGCTCTGCAGTAGCGGGGACAGGATTTGAACCTGCGACCTCTGGGTTATGAGCCCAGCGAGCTACCGAGCTGCTCCACCCCGCGTCGGTGAATGCAACATTACGTCAGCAGGTCGAACGGCGCAAATTCCTTCACACCGGCCTCCGAGAGACCGGTCCGCCCCCGGTGTTACGTGGTGAGCTGCTGCATGACGCGGTGCGTTCCGGCGTTACGCGGTCAGCTCCTGGTGGAGAGCGTCGCGCAGCCGGGCCGCCCGCTCGGCCACCTCGGCCGGTCCCAGCTCCACGGCCCGCGCGCACCAGCGCTGGCCCTCGGTGAGCTCGCCCCGGCGCGCGGCCAGCAGCGCCAGCCGCAGCGCGGCCCGCCCGTGACCGGCGTTGGCGGCGCGGCTCCACCACAGGGCGGCCTCACGCTCGCTGCCCTCACGGGCCAGGAGCAGCCCCAGGTTGAAGGCGCCGTTGCGGCTGCCGGCCTCGGCTGCCTCCCGGTACCAGTGGGCGGCGCTCTCCACGTCCCCGCGCGCGGCGGCGAGCATGCCGACCCGGACCTGGGCGCGGCGATGGCCCTGCTGGGCGGCCCGCTCGTACCACTCCTCGCACTCGGTCTTCTCCGGCACCGGCTCGCCCAGCGCGGGCGGGCCCGGCGGCGGCTGGCGGGCGTCGAGCACCCCGGCCAGCCGGAACGCCGCCTCGGCGCTGCCGCCGCCCGCGGCGCAGCGCAGGTGGCGCTCGGCCTCCCGGTCCTCGCCGTCGCGCAGCAGGGCCATGGCGACCTGGAGCGCGGCGTCGGTGTGCCCGGCCGCCGCGGCCCGCTGGTACCAGCCCAGCGCCGTACGGTCCTCGTCGCGCCCGGCGTGCAGGATGCCGAGGTTGAAGGCGGCGTCCACGCTGCCCGCCTCGGCCGCCTTGGAGAACCAGGGCTCGGCGCCGGTGTGGTCACCGGCCTGGAGGAGCAGCACGGCGAGCGCGTTGGCGGCCTCCCGGTGCCCGGCGTAGGCGGCGCGGCGGTACCACTGCTCGGCCTGCGGTGTACGGTCCTGGGCGGCGCAGAGCAGGCCGAGGTTGTACGCGCCGTTGACGTCACCGGCGTCCATGGCGGCCCGGTACCAGCGCTCGGCGGTCTGCTGCTCGCCGCGCGCCGCGTGCAGGGCGCCCAGCGCGTTGGCCGCGTTGCCGTCACCGTCCTGGGCAGCGCGCAGCCACCACACGGCGGCGCTCTCCTCGTCGCCCGCGTCGCGCAGCAGGAAGCCCAGCGCGCAGGCGGCGCGGGCCTCTCCGTCCTTGGCGGCGGTGAGGTACCAGCGGCCCGCCTCCTTGAGCTCGCCGCGCTGTTCCAGGATCGCGCCGAGGTGCAGGGCGGCACGGCGGTGCCCCCGGGCGGCGGCACGGCGATACCACTGCTCGGCCTCACCGACCCGGCCCGCGGCGGGGCCGGCCACGGGGCTGTCGCCGCCGGCTCCGCCCTTCTCCCCCTTCGCGCCCGTCGTCAGGGCGTCGGGGACGGCCGGGTCGGCAGAGAGGCCGAGGCCCGTTCGCCCCGCGCCCCGGCCCAGGCCGAAGGCGTCGTGCGGGTCCTCGACCGCGTTCCGCTCCAGAGTGCGGGCCAGCCGGTAGGCGGCCTCCCGGTGGCCCTGCTCGGCGGCGGCGCGCAGCCAGCGCTCGGCGCCGATGTCGCCGCGGTGCTCCAGGAGGTCGGCCAGCGCGTAGGCGCCCAGCGCGTGGCCCTGCTCGGCGGACTGGCGCAGCCAGTACTCCGCGCCCGGCTCGTCCCCGCGCTCGCGGAAGTGGCGGCCCAGCGCGTGCGCGGCGGCGGCGGATCCGGCCACCGCCGCGATGCGCCACCAGCCGGCGGCCTCGTCCGGGTAGCCCCGCTGGTGCAGCAGGACGCCCAGGTTGTTGGCGGCGGCCCGGTCGCCGTCGGCGGTGGCGGCGCGGAGGTAGGTCTCGGCGCCGTCCAGCTCGCCCCGGCGCAGCAGCAGCGCGCCCAGCACGCTCATGGACGCGGTGTCCCCGGCTTCGGCGGCCCGGCGGTGGCGCGCCTCGGTCTCGGCGCTGTCCGCCGCGTCGACGGCGTCCGTGGTGCCCGCGTCGACATCCGTGGTGCCCGCGTCCGGCGTGGTCACGCCCGTGGCGCCGGTGGCGTACGCGGCGTCCGCGCGCACGTGTCCCACCGTCGCGGTGGTCTCGCTCGTGGTACGCCCCCTGCCCCTGGTCGGCGCCTCGACGGCGGGCCCTGCCTCACCAGCGGTGGTGGCGTCCCGTGGTCCGGGTGTGCTCGCGCTCGCTCCGGCCGCCCCGGCGATGACGGCGGCGAAGGCCGCATCTGCCACCTTGTCCGCCTTCTGGCCGCGCCGCTGCACAAACCGCCCTGTCTCCAACAGAGTTGCCCTGTCCCCCATAAATACCATCGTCGCACCACCTGTAACCCGCGTACACCTGGTATATCGCGGTCAGTGAGGTCACTTCAGCGTTTTGTCGACATGCCCACAGAGAGACAAGTCAAACACGTCGGAACCCAACTGGTGCCCAGCGAACCGCACTTCACGCCCACGGAACAAGAAAGACACGACGACACGGCGAAGGCCCGGATCCATAGGATCCGGGCCTTCGTCCTTCAGTAGCGGGGACAGGATTTGAACCTGCGACCTCTGGGTTATGAGCCCAGCGAGCTACCGAGCTGCTCCACCCCGCGTCGTTGTGTTCAAACCGTACCACGACGCGGGGTGGTGCTTTCTCAGGTGCCCTGGTCGCCGCCCTGCTCGGCCCCGTCGCCCTCATCGGGCTTCTTGGCCGCGTCGGCTCCGTCGTCCTTCTCCGGAGTATCGGCCTTGTCGCCCTCGGCACCGCCCGCGGGCTGAGCCTTGGCCGCCCGCTCCAGAGCTTCCTGGAGCGCGTCCTGGGCCTTGCCGTAGGCCGGCCAGTCCTGCTCCTTCAGCGCCGCCTCACCGTCCTCGTACGCCTTCTGGGCGTCCGCGATGGCCCTCTTGAGCGCGTCGCTGCCGGTGGCCGGCGGCTTGGTGGTGTCACCCGGCGGCTCACTGGGGTCGGACGGGGTGGTGTCGGCGTCGCCGTCGACCCCGAAGACCGCGTTGAGCGCGTCTCCCAGGTTGTTCTCGAAGACGATCTTCGAACCGTACGAGGCGGCCACCTTGCGCAGCAGCGGGTAGTTCTGTGTGCCACCGCGCGTGTAGACGGGCTCGATGTAGAGGAAGCCGCCTTCGAGCGGCACCGTCAGCAGGTTGCCGTACTCGATGTCGGAGTCCGTGCCCTTGAGGTTCCTCACGAACTCGGCGACGTCGTCGTTACCGTTGAGCTCACTCTGTACCTGGCCCGGGCCCTTCACCGTGGAGGTGACCCGCAGCAGTCTCATCGTGCCGTAGTCCTTGCTGGCCGCGTCCGCGTTCACCGCCATGAAGGCGCCGAGGTTCGGGCGCCCCCTCGGGGTGAACGTGGTGGTCAGCGAGAACGCCTGCTGGTCCTGGCCCGGCATCTTCATGGACAGGTAGTACGGCGGGACGGAACCGGGCTCCTTGTTGGTCGGGTCGTCCGGCACCTGCCACGCGTCGGAGCCGCTGTAGAACTGCGCGGGGTCCTCGACGTGGTAGCGGGTGAGCAGCTCGCGCTGGACCTTGAAGAGGTCCTGCGGGTACCGCAGGTGGTCCATGAGCGTCTGCGGGATCTTCGAGCGGGCCTCCACCGTGCCCGGGAACGCCTTGCGCCAGGTCTTGAGGACCGGGTCCTTGGTGTCCCACTCGTAGAGCTTGACCTTGCCGTCGTACGCGTCGACGGTGGCCTTCACCGAGTTGCGGATGTAGTTGACCTGGTTCTGCTGGGCGACGACCGCGCGCTGGTTGGTGGTCAGCGAGTCGGCCGTGGTGTCGCCGAGCGTCGTCCGCGAGGCGTACGGGTAGCCGTTCGTCGTGGTGTAGGCGTCGACGATCCACTGGATCCGGCCGTCGACGACCGCCGGGTAGGCGTCGCCGTCGATGGTCAACCACGGGGCGACCGCCTCGACGCGCTCCTTGGGCGTGCGGTTGTACAGGATGCGCGAGCCGTCACCGATGGCTCCCGAGTACATGATCTGCGGCTCGCTGAACGAGACCGCGTACGCGGCGCGGTTGAAGGAGTTGGAGAGGCTGACCCCGCTGTCGCCCTCGTAGCTGGTGGTCTTCTCACCGTCCTCCTCGTAGTCGAGCTCCTTCTGGGGCCCGCCGACGATGGAGTACTGCTCGGTCTTCTCGCCGTAGTAGATCCGCTGCTCGTACTTCCCGAACTCACCGGTGGACGGCAGACCCGACTCGATGAAGTCCGGGGACCCCGTCGGGTTGGTGCCGGTGGTGGTGCCGCGGGCCGCGATGGCGCCGTAGCCGTGGGTGTACGTGAAGTGGTCGTTGATCCAGTTCCGCTTGGGCAGGCCCTGGATGTTCAGCTCACGCAGGCCGATGACGGTGTCCTGCTCCTTGCCGTCCTTGCCCTTGTAGCGGTCGACGTCCAGCGTCTTGGGGAACTGGTAGTAGTTCCTGCGCTGCTGGAGCTGCTGGAAGGCGGGGGAGACGACGTTGGGGTCCATCACGCGGTAGCTGGCGGCCGTGTTGGCGGCGGCCCGCAGCTCGGTGTCGTCGCCCGTGGTGGCCTGGCCCGCGTAGTCCTCCATCACCGCGTCGTCGATGTCGTACGCATCGCGTGTCGCGTCGATGTTCTTCTGGATGAACGGCGCTTCCTTGGCCTGCTCGTTCGGCTGGACCTGGAACTTCTGCACGATCGCCGGGTAGAGCCCCCCGATCAGGATCGCCGAGAGGACCATCAGGCCGAAGCCGATGACCGGCAGCTGCCAGGTGCGGCGCCACAGCGTCGCGAAGAACAGCACCGCGCAGATCGCCGCGATGCAGAAGAGGATGGTCTTCGCCGGGAGATAGGCGTTCGCGTCGACGTACCGCAGGCCCGTCCAGTTCTCCGCGGCCTTGAAGTCACTGGACTTCACCGCGAGCCCGTACCGGTCGAGCCAGTAGGCCACGGCCTTCAGGGAGACGAAGATGCCGAGCAGCACCGAGAGGTGACCGGTGGCCGCGCCGGTGGCGCGGGCGCCGGGGCTGGTGATGCGCAGCCCGCCGTACAGGTAGTGGGTCAGGGCGGCGGCGATCAGCGAGAGCACGGTCGCCGCGAAGCCGAAGCCCAGCAGGAAGCGGTACCACGGGAGGTCGAAGGCGTAGAAGGCGACGTCCAGCTTGAACTGGGGGTCCTTCGTGCCGAACGGCACCCCGTTGACGTACATCAGCCAGGTACGCCACTGGCCGGAGGCGGATGCTCCGGCGATCAGTCCGACGAGCGCGGTGACGGCGAGCAGCACCCACTTCTTGAAGGGGGCGACGCTCATCCGGTAGCGGTCCAGGCTCTGCTGCTCCAGCGACATCGCGCTCAGCGGCGGCCTGAGCCGGTGCGCGAGCCAGATGTTCACGCCGATGGCCAGGGCCATCACCAGTCCGAAGACGAGGAACAGCCCGATCTTGGTCCACAGGGTGGTGGTGAAGACGGAGGAATACGCGACCGACCGGTACCAGAGCCAGTCCGTCCAGAACCCGGCGAACATGACGAAGGCCATGGCGAGAACCGCCAGGACCCCCAAGGTCATGAGCAGGGTGCGGACGCGCCGGGACGGGCGGCCGACACTGATCCGTGGCCCGGTCGGGCCTCCGCCGCGGTCCGGCATCTGGAAAGCCAACGTGCGCACCTCGAAGTTCGCGGTCGTGTGGAGCGGGCCCAGCGGTCCTAGAACCCACCTATGCAACTTACTGAAGCTTTACCTAGTTCCCGATACCGGGGCCGAAGGAGGCAGGATATTGCCCATGCCCAACGTTTCCCCCGCAGGACCCCCGATGGCAGCGAGCCCGCTCACCGTCGCCGTCCTCGAAATCGACGCCTATGCCTCCACTCTCGGCTGGGACCAGCCCGCCCGGCTGTTCGCCCTGGTCGACACCGCCCGGCTGCGGGTCCAGGAGCCGGGTCTGGCCGCTCAGCTCGGGCTGGACGACGCAGCCTCGACGACCGCATCCCTCACACCGATCGAGCAGGAGGAGCTGTCCGCCGGTACCGCCCTGGACGATTTCCTCGGCACCATCGCCTGGCCCGATTCCGTGGCCGGCTGCGCCATGACCGTGGAGCGGCTGATGCTGCCGCCGTCCGCCGAGGCCTCCGTACCGGAAGGGCTCAGCGACAGGCAGCTCACCCAGTGGGTCGCCAAGCACCCCGACCGGCAGGAGGTGCGGATGACGGTGGCCGTGCTGCGGGACGGGGCGCGTGAGTCCGCCGTGCGGCTGCGCGAGAAGGACTCCCCCACCGAGGTGCTGACCGGTGCGGGTCTGGTGCCGGGGCTGGCCGAGGCCCTCGCGGCGACGTTCGAGTCCTGACGGGCCCGCCGTCCGCTTCCCGACGCGCTGTCAGCCTGCCGAGCAGCTCGGCAGCGCGTCGGTCTTCCCGGCGCTGATCTGCTCCAGCGACTTCCTGGCGTCGTCGAGGTTCTTGACCCTGACCAGAGTCAGCCCGTCCGGGGTGTCCGAGGCGGCCGCCGCGCAGTTGTCGTCGGGCGTGAGGAAGTAGCGGGCGCCCGCTTCGCGGGCCCCGACGAGCTTCATGTTGATCCCGCCGATCGGGCCGACCTTGCCCGCGTCGTCGATGGTTCCGGTGCCCGCGACGAACTTTCCGCCGGTCAGGTTGCCGGGGGTGAGCTTGTCGATGATGCCCAGGGAGAACATCAGCCCGGCGCTGGGGCCGCCGACGTCCGCGAGCTCGATGTCGATGTCGAACGGGAACGTGTGGTCGGTCCCGGCCCTGATCCCGACGACCGCCCGCTCCTTGCCGCCCTCCTCCGCGGGGGGCGCCTTCTCGGTGGTGATGGTGATCTTCCGGCTGCCCTCGGGTGCCCGGCCGGCCTTCTCCGCGGCGGCCGCCTCCTTCGCCGGGACGATGGTGAAGGTGACGTCCTCGCCGGGCTGGTGCTTGGTGACGAGCTCGGCGACGTCAGCGGGCTCCTCGACCACGGCGCCGTCCACGGCCTTGATCACGTCACCCGCGTGCAGTTTGCCCTCGGAAGGAGTGCCCTTGACCACGGTGGAGACCACGACCTGGGTGGCGACCGGGATGTCCAGCTCCTTCAGGGCGGCGACTTTGGCGCTCTCCTGGGACTGGCTGAACTCCTCGGCGTTCTCCTGGGTGGACTGCTCCTCGGTCTTGCCGTCCGGGTAGAGGGTGTCGTGCGGTACGACGACGCTGTCGTGGGCCAGCCAGCCCCACACGGCCTGGCCCAGGTTCATCCGGTAGTCCGCTCCGGTGACGCGCACCGTCGTCATGTTGAGGTGCCCGGATGTCGAGTAGGTCTTGCGACCGGTGATCCGCAGGACGGGCTCGCCACGCGCCTCGCCCAGGGTGTTCACAGTCGGCCCGGGAGACATCTCCGCATACGGGACTTTGATCAGCAGGCCTGCGCAGAACAGCACGATGAGGATGAGGGCGGAGGCGAGCATCGTCGCGGTGCGGCGTGGCATGGAACGACAGTACGGGAAGGGCCTGTCCGTCCACCGTCGGGGCCGGTCCGTCCGGGGATCGGCCGAAGCGCGGCGGAAGGTGGTCACGCGGCGTTCGACGGCCTCAGAGAGCCTCGGAACCGGAGTGCGACTTCTCCATCGCGTCACGGAACCTGGCGTACCCGGCGAGCTCGGCGACATCGCCGGTCGTGCGGTTGCGAGCAGCCCAGCTCGCCCATATCGCACCGCCGACAGCAGCGAAAAGTGGAATCAACAGCCAAGCGAGTGCCGCCATCACGACCTCCCTACCCCATGAGCGACCGAGTGATCGATCTGCAGATTAACGATCCGGAAGACCAACGCTCACGGCAGGGGTGCGGTTACGCAAATCGGGGCTGATGCGCTCCGGTCCGGTTTGCGCTCAGCAGGCCCCGACCCACTCCTCCGTCCCGTCGGAGAAACGCTGGTGCTTCCAGATCGGAACCTCGTGCTTGAGGTCGTCGATGAGCTTGCGGCAGGCGGCGAAGGCCTCCGCGCGGTGCGGACAGGCGACGGCGACGACCACCGCCAGATCGCCAACCTCCAGTTCACCCACCCGGTGGACGGCGGCGAGGCCGCGCACCGGGAATTCGGCGACGACCTTCTCCGCCACTCGGCGCAGCTCGTCCTCGGCCGAGGGATGGCAGGAGTAGCCGAGCGCACCGACGTCCTGTCCGGCGTCGTGGTTGCGCACGGTGCCGACGAAGAGGGCGATGCCGCCCGCGGCGCCGTCCCCGACGGAACGGAAGACCTCGTCGACGGAGAGTTCGCTCTCCCGGATCGCCAGCAGCCGGATGGGGTCGGAAGCCGCCTGCTCACCGGGGTGGTCCTGGGTGCGTGCCATGCCCCCATCGTGCCGTACGGCACCGACATCGCGGAATTGCCTGTTCGACCGGCGGACGCGCGGCCGCGTTGGAGCCTCCTACAGACGGCGGCCGGCCGTCTCAGATGCGGCGTCGGGCCTTACGGGCCCGGCGGACGAGGGCAGCCGTACCGAGCAGGGCGACCGTGGCGCCGGCGGCGGTGGCCGTGGCGGCGGTGGCGTCCTTGCGGCCGAGGCGGCGTCCGGCGAGCGTGTGGCGTCCCTCGACCTCTTCGAGGAGCGCTCCGAGGACCTCCTCGTTGGTCCACCGCGGCCGCCATCCCACGTCGTGCAGCCGGCTCACGCTGACCACCCAAGGATGCATCGTGTACGCCAGGTCGCCGGCCGGGGACGGGGTGAGCCCGATGCGGTGCAGCCGGGCGGCCGCTCCCAGGGCGACGGCGGAGGGCAGCTCCATCCGGCGTACGCCGCTGAGCTCCTCGACCTCCTCCTGTTCGAGCCAGCCGTCGCAGCCGACCGCGAACTCGCCGTCGATCTTCTCCAGGGCCGCGTACTCCAGAGCCGTCACCAGGTCGTCGACATGGCAGAACTGCCAGGTGGGGCGGGAACCGGCGACAACCAGGAGACGCGGTGACTCGAAGTAGCGGGTCAGCGCGGTGTCCGTGCCGCCGACCAGGACGGTGGGGCGTACGACGGTGACGTTGAGCCCGGGGTGGGCGCGGGGGGCGCGGCGGCCGAGCCGTTCGATCTCCAGGAGGTCGCCGACGCCGGTGGCCTCGGCGGTGGCGCGGAGCTCGGCGTCCTCGGAGAGCGGCACATCGTTGTCGGGCAGCGCGCCGTAGACCATGGCCGAGGTGCACAGCACGACCCGGTGGACCCCGGCGGCGGCCGCGGCGGTGAGCACGGTCTGGGTGCCCCGTACGTTGTAGGCGGTACGGGCGGCGGGGTCGGTCTCCAGGTCGAGGTCGAGCGCCAGGTGCACGACGACGTCCGCGCCGCGCAGCTTCTCCGCGATGGCCGGATCGCGTACGTCCAGGATGTGCCAGGTCGCCTCGGAGACCTCTCCGCGGCGTTCGTCGATCGCGATGACCTGCTTGATCTCGTCGGATGCGGCGAGGCGGGCGGTCAGCAGCTCACCGACGCCGGTGGCGGCACCGGTGACCGCGACGACGGGGCCCCGGTTCCTGGGGGGCCTGGGGTGTTTCTTCTCGGGCGTGCTCTCGGGCGAGGGGTCGGTCAGGTTTCGCGCTGCGCGAACCTGCGGATCTGGGGAACTCACCGGGCGTCTCCAGCGGTTGTCTTCAGTACGTACCCGAATGACGCGTACGTACCAGGTGGCGTCCATCCTGCCGCAGGCCGGGAGTCGGCGGAGCACTGAGGCCCGAAGCGGGCGTGGTGTCTACGCTGGATGGTGATGTCGGGCAGTCGCCGTCGGTTCGAGCCGGCGGCCCTATGAGCCGAGGAAACCCGTGAGTGACACCCCATTCGGATTCGGCCTTCCGCCGGAGGAGCCGGAGAACGGCGACGAGGGCAAGAAGAAGGACCCCACCGAGGGTGGGCAGAGCGCGGGCGGGCCCGGAGGCCCGTTCGGATTCGGGCCGGGGGCGGGCGGGGACAACCCGTTCGCCGCGATGTTCGGCTCGATGAACCCGAACGATCTCGGTGCGGCCTTCCAGCAGCTCGGCCAGATGCTGAGCTACGAGGGCGGTCCCGTGAACTGGGACATGGCCAAGCAGATCGCCCGCCAGACCGTCTCGCAGGGGACGGCCGACGGCACCAAGGACGCGAGTGTCGGCCCCTCCGAGCGGACGGCGGTCGACGAGGCGCTGCGGCTGGCGGACCTCTGGCTGGACGGTGTGACGTCGATGCCCTCCGGTTCGGTCTCCACCGTGGCGTGGAGCCGCGCGGAGTGGGTCGAGGCCTCCCTGCCGGCCTGGCAGCAGCTGGTCGACCCGGTGGCCGAGCGGGTGGGCCTGGCGATGGGCGATGTGCTGCCCGAGGAGATGCAGGCCATGGCGGGCCCGCTGATCGGCATGATGCGGTCGATGGGCGGCGCCATGTTCGGCCAGCAGATCGGGCAGGCCGTGGGCGTGCTGGCCGGTGAGGTGGTCGGTTCCACGGACATCGGGCTGCCGTTGGGCCCGGCGGGCAAGGCCGCGCTGCTCCCGCTGAACGTGGCGCAGTTCGGCAAGGACCTCAGCGTCCCGCAGGACGAGGTGCGGCTGTATCTGGCCCTTCGCGAGGCCGCCCACCAGCGGCTCTTCGCCCATGTGCCGTGGCTTCGCTCGCACCTGTTCGGTGCCGTCGAGGCGTACGCACGCGGTATCAAGGTCGACACCAGCAAGCTGGAGGACGTCGTCGGCCAGTTCGACCCCTCGAACCCCGAGCAGTTGCAGGACGCCCTTCAGCAGGGCATGTTCCAGCCCGAGGACACGCCTGAGCAGAAGGCCTCCCTGGCCCGTCTGGAGACGGCTCTGGCGCTCGTCGAGGGCTGGGTGGACGCGGTGGTCCACGAGGCCGCGAAGTCCCGGCTGACCTCGTCGGACGCCCTGCGCGAGACGATGCGCAGGCGCCGTGCGTCCGGCGGCCCGGCCGAGCAGACGTTCGCCACGCTCATCGGTCTCCAGCTGCGCCCGCGCCGGCTGCGGGACGCCTCGCGGCTGTGGGCCTCGCTCACCGACGCCCGGGGCCTGGAGGGCCGCGACGCCCTGTGGGCGCACCCGGACATGCTGCCGACGGCGCACGACCTGGACGACCCTGACGGCTTCGTCCACCACGAGCAGGCCGACTTCTCCGAGCTGGACAAGATGCTCGGCGAGGCCGCGAAGGGCCCGCAGAAGCCCGCCGAGGAGAAGGACGCCCCGGACAAGGACACCGGCGACGACGGCAAGGACGGCCGCGACCAGTGACCCTGCACGACGACGCCACCCTCGTACTGAAGGGCTACGCCCCTGAGCACGGGGCCGGGGCTGAGGACGGCCAGGCGGAGCTGCGCCAGGCCTACCTGGACCACCTGGCACTCCACGACGACGGCATGTGGAAGGCGTGCGCGGCCGGGCATCTGACGGCCAGCGCCCTGGTGATCGATCCGGAGCGGGAGAAGGTGCTGCTCACCCTGCACCGCAAGCTGCGGATGTGGCTCCAGATGGGCGGGCACTGCGAGCCGCGGGACACCACCCTGGAGGCCGCGGCGCTCCGTGAGGCGATGGAGGAGTCCGGCATCACGGGGCTCACCCTGCTGCCGGGCGGGCCGGTCCGGTTGGACCGGCACCCCATTCCGTCCCCCTGCAACCGGCACCTCGACGTCCAGTACGCCGCCCTGGCCCCGGCCGGAGCGGCGGAGCGGATCAGCGAGGAGTCCCTGGAGCTGCGCTGGTTCGGCTACGAGGACGTGCCGGAAGTGGCCGACACCTCCGTCGTACGGCTGCTGGAAGCGACCCGCGCCCGGCTGTAGCCGTCGGATGCACGGACGCGCCTAAGGGGCGGCCTTTGGGAGAGGCCGCCCCTTACCGCTGTGACCTGCGGGTGGAGGACAGAGGTCAGTTCCAGGCGTTGTTCTGGTTCTGGCCGTGGGCTCCCTGCTGGCCCCCGCCGAACTGGGCGCGGGCGCCCTGGCCGATCTGGGCGTTCTGCGGGGGCATGACCTCGCTCGGCTGGACGAGGGCGAAGCCCTGACCGAGGAAGCTGAGCTCCCAGCCCTCGCCGGTGTTGCCGCGGCGCCGGAAGACACCGCTGGAGTGCGTCTGGGCCTGCATCTGCACCCGCAGGGCGCTGGACCAGGCAACGATGGCGTCGGCGTCCACGTTGACGTACTTGTCGGGCGTGACCTGCATCATCAAGGGCTGGCCGGAGGTCATGAGGGCTACCTTGCCGGTGCCGGTGATGTTGAGCTGGTACTTGCCACTGCCGGAGATCCCGTACTGGCTGTCCACCGCGATGACCTCGGTGTGCAGCGAGGAGTCGAGCGCGAGGACGTAGGAGCTGTCCACGGTCATCCCCTCACGGTCGACGTCCACGACGTGGATGTACTGGGCGAGGTTGGCGAAGTAGACCGTGCCCTGACCGGAGACCCGCATCAGGTCGAGGCCCTCGCCGGTGTGCGCGCGGGCGCGCCGCTGGCCCTGTGACTGGTACTCGCCGTCGAAGTCCATCAGTCCCTGGTAGGCGACCATGGCGCCCTTCCGGGCCAGGATGTCGTCCTGTCCGGTCAGCGCCACCCGCAGGAGCTGCGGGTTCTGGATCGTGTACCGGTCCTGGGACTGCTGCTCGGTGTAGCTGAAAAGCGGACTCTGCATGGTGTGTTCCCCTCCCCTCAGTTCCGGATCCGCAGGCGGTCCGTACTGTCCTCGCTCGGCTGGACGACGACGATGCCCTCTCCGGAGAAGGCCATCTGGTACGCCTCCCCGCTGCCGCGGCCGATCAGCGCCCCGGCCTTGAAGCTGCGCTTGCCCTTGACCTTGAGGTTCGTCGACCAGGCGACGAGGGCGTCCGGGTCGACGTACGTCTCGTCGTCACCGCGTCCGCAGTCGACGACGATCGGGGTGCCCCGGGAGGTGATGGCCACCCATCCGGTGCCCTGGACGACGACGTTCCACAGCCCCTGTCCGGCGAACTTGGCCATCCCCTTGACCTTCTCGACGCCCCAGGTGAGGTGCGCGTCGAAGGCGAGGATGTTGGTGCCGTTGACCGAGATGGCCTCGTTGTTCAGGTTGATGACGACCACGTCGGCGCCGTAGTCGGCGAGGTAGAGCAGTCCGTCGCCGGAGCACTTCATGACGGGTGCGCCCTCACCGGTGATCCACTGGGAGGCGATCTGCCGGGCGGCGGGCGGATTGGGCTCGTACTGGATGAACCCCTCGTACGCCACCATCGAACCGGTGCGCGCGTAGAGGTCCTGCCCGGAGGCCATGGCGACCTTGAGCATGGCCGAGCCGTGGTTCTCCATCCGGGCCGTGACGGGGGTCGGGGCGAAGCCCGCGAGTTGCTGGTTCATGACGGGCTCCCTCTAGACCTCGTAGGGCTGGACGACGATGAAGTTGCCGGGGGCTCCCCGGAACTGGAGGTTCACGGTCTCCCCGCTGTGTCCCGGGTACGCGTTGCGGCGCAGCCGGACCTGACTGGAGACGATCACCTGGGAGGCGGCCGACCAGGCCACCACCGCGTTGCAGTCGGCGAACGTGGTGGGGGTGACCGGCAGGACGACCGGGGTGCCATGGGTCTTGATGATCACGGTGCCGGTGCCCTGGAACTGCATGGTGAACAGGGCGCCGCCGGGGATGCCGTGCCCCTCGACCCGGCGGACCTCGTACTGGAGGGACTCGTCGAAGGCGAGGACGCTCTCGGCGGAGACGCAGATGGCGTCGCCCTGGAGCTCGATGGGGTGCAGGTACGAGCCCTCCTCGGCGAGGAAGACCTGGCCGCGGCCGGTACAGCGCATCAGCTGCATCTCCTGGCCGGTGGCGTTGCCGACGGCCCGTCCGACGAAGCCGGCGCTCTTGTAGCCGAAGTCGACCTTGCCCTGGTACATCACCATGCTGCCCTGGCGGGCCAGCACGCCGGCTCCGCCCATGGTCAGGTCGACCCGCATGAGCTGCTTGTTCTGCGGGGTCCAGCGCTGTCCGGTAGGCGTCTCCTTGTACAGCTGGAGGGCCGCGTGGAGCCCGGCGCCGGCCGCCGGAGGGCCCTGCGGCACACCGACGGGCTGCTGCTGCCCGAAGGGGGCCGGGGCGTTCTGCCCGTACGGTGCCGGGGCCGGCTGGCCGTAGGGAGCGGGCGCGGGCTGGCCGTAGGGCGGTGTGGGCGCAACGCCCTGGCCGGGGACCTGGCCGAACTGCGGCTGCGGGGGCGGCGGGGGCTGGTGACCGGGCTGGCCGTACGGGGCCGGGGCCGGGGGCGCCTGCGGCGTGAGCGGGGCCGCGATCGTGGGCGCGGCATGCATCGGCTGCTGCGGCGCGGGCGCGGGCGGGGCGCCGAAGGACGGTGCGGGCTGCGGGGCCTGGGGGGCGGGCGGTGCGGGCGGGGCCGCGAAGGCCGGGGCCGCGGTGGCCTGGGCCGGCGGGGCGAAGCCCGGGGCCGCCTGCGGGGCGGCCGGCGCCTCCTCCTCGGCGACCTCGCCGCCGAAGTTCTTCAGGAGCGCGTCGAGACCGCCGTCGAAGCCCTGGCCGACGGCGGCGAAGCGCCAGACGTCCTTCAGGTAGAAGTCACCGAGCATCACAGCGCGCTCGGTGGTGAACTCCGAGCCGGTGAAGGCGTATCTGACCACTTCCTCACCGCCCGCGACGATCCGGATGTACCCGGGGCCGACCTGCGACATCTGTCCGGCACCGTCGAGCGTCGCGGTGAAGGAGAGCTTGTGGATACTGGCCGGGATGCGGTCGAGCGTGACGCGGAAGGACTCGGTGTCACCGGACTGCGCACCGAGGAGCTGAATCGACTCCTCGGGCGATTTCGGCTGGTTGAAGAAGATGAAATACCGGTCGTCCGAGAGCTGTTCATCGGCATCCAGGCCGAAGCAGCTGATGTCGAAGGTCAGTCCAGGGGCGGCGATCTGCACACCTACGTACAGATCTGTCCCCGGTGTGAGATCACTGATCTTGGCCTTGTGGCCTCGTTGGAATTCCCTGGCCATACGTAACGACCGTCCCCCATCCCGAAGGTGAATGCGTCGCGTCAGGCTAACCGCAAACCGCGACATCCGGCCAAGCCGGTACAGACCCGGTACAGAATCGCCGAACGCGTCTCGTCCGGGAGCGCGGCGTGCGCCGGTCTCACTCCTCGCGTGCGGCGGGCGGTCGGGGCAGCTGATCGGCAGCCACCACTCCTTCGAGGTAGCCGCGGGCCCGCTCGGTGCGGGGATACGCCTCCAGCAGCCGCCAGAACCCCGGGCCGTGGCCGGGGACCAGCAGATGGGCCAGCTCATGGAGGAGTACGTAGTCGACGACGTACTCCGGCATGCCCTGGAGCCGGTGCGAGAGCCGGATGCTGCCCTCGGCGGGGGTGCACGAGCCCCAGCGGGTGTTCTGGTTGGTCACCCAGCGAACGGATGCGGGCCGGGCCCTGCCGTCGAAATACTGGGCGGACAGCCGCTCGGCCCGCCCCGTGAGCTCGGCGTCACCGAGGACCCTCTTGCTCTCCTGGGCGGCGAGCTTGTCGAGCATCACGCCCACCCAGCGCCGCTCCTCCGCCTCCGACATCCGGGCGGGGATGAGCACGATCGTGCGGCCGCCCTCCCGGTAGGCGGAGACCGACTTCCTGCGCCGGGTGCTCCTGCGGACCTCGACCGCGCTCGTCGCCGGGGCGCGGGGCGCACGGCCGACCGCGCCGGGCTGATGGCTCACGGCGCTGCGCATGGGGGTCTCCCCGGCGACGCCGGGTGACGGGTCTGCGGGCACGCCTCGACGTTACCCGCTGTCAGTGGGGGAAGTCCTGCCTCCGGGTCCCTTCGCCACCGGTTCTCTCCACTCCCCGCACCTCACTTCGCACCATGAGCAGCATTATTGAATGACTGACCCCTCTACCTGTGGATAACTCCGAGCACGCTTCACCGAGGGCGCGCATTCTGGCAATGGCTCGACGCGGCCGGGAATCCTCCCGAGCACGCGGTCACGACACCGATCGGGGGAAAGCCGTGCGTCTCGGGGGAGAAGTCCTGCATCCGATGCTGAAGCCCGTGCTGCGACGTGCGTGGCGCGGACGGAACACCGTGCAATTCGGGGTGACCCCCGCCCACGCCGTGACGCTCGGCCCGGTGGACATCGCGACGGGGAGCTTTCTGGAGCTGCTCGACGGGACACGCGGCCTGCCGCTGCTGCGGGAGGAGGCCCGGACCCTGGACCTGTCGGACCGTCATGTGGACGTCCTGGTCCGGCGACTGGCGGAGGCGGGCCTTCTCGACGATCCGCGGGCGGCCGGCCCGCGGGCGGATGTCCTGCGCCAGCGGGTCGAGGTGATGGAGCGTCAACGTCCCGATGTCGCCTCGCTCTCCGTCGTCCACCCCGGGCCGGGCGAGGGACCGCGCCGGATGGCGGCCCGGCGGGCGATGCGGGTCCAGGTGCGGGGCGCGGGCCGGGTCGGCGCGTCGATCGCCGCGGTGCTGTCCGGCTCGGGGGTGGGCCATGTGGAGGTGCTGGACGGGGGCCGGGCCGAGCCGGAGGACGTGGCACCGGCCGGACTTCCGGCCGCGGCCGTGGGGGAACGGCGCGACACGGCGGCCCGCCGGCTCGTCCGCCGGGCCGCCGCCGGGCCCGCGCCCCGGTCGACGGGGGCGGAGCGGGGCGCGGGCGATGGACAGCCCGGCCTGTCGCTGATCGTCGTCGCACCCCGGGACGGCCTCTCGGTGTACGCACCGGTCCCGGACACCGCGGCCCCCTGGATCGCGTCGGGCACTCCTCATCTCTATGCGGGAGTCATCGAGGCCACCGGAGTGGTCGGGCCGCTCGTGCTTCCGGGCGGCACCGGCTGCGCGGGGTGTCTGGAGCTGCACCGCGCGGACCGGGATTCGCAGTGGCCCCGGATGCTGGCGCAGTGGCGCTCGGGGCGGCGGGGCGTGGTGCCCGCCTGCGATCTGGGGCTGGCCACGGCGGTCGCCGGACTCGCCGCGGCCCATGCCCTGTCCTTCCTGGACGGGGAACTGCCGGCCAGCACCGGGGCGCGCTGGGAGGCCGCGCTGCCCCTGCTGGACTGGCGGAGCGAGCGGATCGGCCCCCATGCCGACTGCTCCTGCGGGGCGGCCGAGCACGCCGAGGGGGAAGGGGCCTCCGGCTCCGTTCCGGCGCAGGACACAATGGCCGGGTGACCGTCGCCGCCGGAGAGACACCGGCGGCCCGAGCGGCACGGCAGTCTGGGAACTGGAGGGGCACATGTCTGATCTTCCCCGGAAGGCGGTTACGCGTACGGCCAAGCTGGCCGCGCTCCCGCTCGGCTTCGCCGGCCGTGCCACCTGGGGTCTGGGCAAGCGGATCGGCGGCAGGTCCGCCGAGCTGGTCGCCCGTGAGGTGCAGCAGCGCACGGCGGACCAGCTGTTCAAGACCCTGGGCGAGCTGAAGGGCGGGGCCATGAAGCTGGGCCAGGCCCTCTCGGTCTTCGAGTCGGCGCTGCCCGAGGAGATCGCGGGCCCCTACCGGGCCGCGCTGACCAAGCTCCAGGAGGCCGCTCCGCCCCTGCCCGCGGCCACGGTTCACGCGGTGCTGGCCGAGCGGATCGGCGAGGACTGGCGGGAGCACTTCCTGGAGTTCGAGGACAAGCCGTCGGCCGCCGCCTCGATCGGGCAGGTGCACCGGGGGGTGTGGCACGACGGCCGGGAGGTCGCCGTGAAGGTGCAGTACCCCGGTGCGGGCGACGCGCTGCTCTCGGACCTCACCCAGCTCAGCCGCTTCGCCCGGCTGCTCGGCCCCCTGGTCCCGGGGATGGACATCAAGCCGCTCATCAAGGAGATGCGCGACCGGGTGTCGGAGGAGCTGGACTACGAGCTGGAGGCGCAGGCCCAGCGGGTCCACACGGAGGAGTTCGCGGACGATCCCGATGTGGTGATCCCGGGGGTGGTGCACCAGTCCGACCAGGTGCTGGTGACGGAGTGGATGGACGGGGTGCCGCTGGCCGACATCATCGCGGAGGGCACGGCGGAGCAGCGGGACCGGGCCGGGCAGCTGCTGGCGCGCTTCCTCTTCTCGGGCCCGGCCCGTACCGGCCTGCTCCACGCCGACCCGCATCCGGGCAACTTCCGGCTGCTGCCCCCGGCGGAGGCCCCGCACGCTCCGGATGGCTCGGACGAAGGGGGTGCCGAGGCCGGTCGGTGGCGGCTGGGGGTGCTGGACTTCGGCACGGTTGACCGACTGCCGGGCGGGCTGCCGGGGACCATCGGTGAGTCCCTGCGGATGACCCTGGAGGGCGACGCGGCCGGGGTGTACGGACTGCTGCGCGCAGAGGGGTTCGTGAAGGAGTCGATCGACCTGGAGCCGGACGAGGTGCTCGACTACCTGCTCCCGATCATCGAACCTGCGCAGGTGGAGGAATTCGCCTTCTCCCGGGGCTGGCTGCGGGACCAGGCGGCCCGGATAGCTGATCCGCGCTCCCCCGCCCACCAGCTCGGCAGGCAGCTGAACCTGCCGCCGTCCTATCTCCTGATACACCGGGTCACGCTCAGCACGATCGGGGTGCTGTGCCAGCTCGGTGCGGCGGTCCGGCTGCGGGACGAACTCGAGGCGTGGCTGCCGGGGTTCGTCGCGGAGAGCGGTGCGTAGCCGGGGTCACCACCAGAGGGAGTCGAGGCGGCTCTCGATCGCTCTGATGTGGAGGCGGGCACAGGTCTCGCAGAAGTGAAGGCGGCGGCCGTCCTCCACGGAGGAGAGCCAGGTCACCGGTGCCGTGTCGCCTTCGGCGGCGGTGCCGCAGCGGGCACAGACCACCGGTCCGGCGGCCGGCTGTTCGGGGGGATGCGTGTCCTCGTCCACCTCGTGACGATATCCCCGCGCCCGGGCCCCGGCAGCACAACGCACCGCGGGGCCGTCCTTGTTCGGACGGCCCCGCGGTCGGGTGGTGCTCCGGCGTGGAGCGGAGGTGGGGCCTCTCAGTGCATGACGGCCATGGCCAGCGCCCGGCGGGCGCGCAGCGAGGCGCGCTCCGCTCGGCGCTGCATCTTGCGGGCGGCGACGAGGCGCACCGCTTGACGGCCCACCTCGGCCTCCCGCAGACGGTCGTGCATATGCGCACGGGCCAGGGCTTCTGGGATGAGTTGCATCTCGCGGGTCCTGTTCTGACGCGAGTCGTTCGCGCCGATGATGGTGACGTCGGAGGTCGCGGAGCCGACGGGCTCCTTCGTGGGGGTGATCATTGGTGCCTGATTCCGGGGGTCATGGGTCTGGGGACGGTCGATGGTTCCGAGGCGCAGCCACCGTGTGGGGGCGGGGGCGCCGCATTCGGCGGTCACGCTGCGACCGGGTTCTTGCGCGGACGGCCGCGCGGCCGCTTGCGGGCCACGACGACACCCTGGACGAAGAGCTCGCCTCCCCAGACGCCCCACGGCTCGCGCCGCTCCCTGGCACCGGCGAGGCAGGCCTCGACGAGCGGGCAGGTACGGCAGAGGGACTTGGCGTACTCGACGTCGGCCGGGGACTCGGCGAAGAAGACCTCCGGGTCGTACGAGCGGCAGGGGACGGGTACGCCGAGGTTCTCGATGGCGTCGTCGAGCGCGGTGAGCGCGGTGAGCGCGGTGAGGGGGAGCAAGGTGGAGTCCTCCGTGGAACCGGGCGGGGAGATCGAGTCGGACTGCGGTACTGACGGGGCGTGCGCTTCGAGTTGCACGGTGGGTGGTGTCCTCGTCTGGTCGTGCCGGCCGGTTGGCCGGTTGGCGGCTGGTACTGCTGGCCCGAGGCGCCTTCGGTGTGTCCCGTCCGTTCGGACAAAACAAAAGGGCCGCGGATCCCGAGTGGGGTTCCGCGGCCCTGAGGCGCCGGCCTGATGCTGGATCAGGCTGGATCGCTCCAGGGTTCAGGCCCACGGAAGGCCCACATCGTGTGGTGCTGCTGCGTCTGCTTCTTGGCTCCGGCACCGGCTGCCGCAAAGGCATAGGCCTGAGCCTGTGCGTCCTTCGCTACTGCTGCCGCCGGTGCCTCGATCGGTCGCTCATTGCGCTCCCGCACCACGGGGAGGCTCGCCAGGGACAGCGGGCTGACGGCGGAGATGCCGGACAGACCGGTGACGCGGAGCGAAGCAGCCGAGGAGCGGGCGAGGCCGAGCGAGCAGGCGGAAGCGACCGAAAGACCGGTCATTTTCTGGGTTTCGATGATGCTGATCACTTCAATCGCCTCCTCTCGGCGTCTCAGGGGGACCGGCCGGAGCCGGTCCTGCGTATTCGGATAAGTACAGCACTGAATCAGGGCTTCAGAGAAGTCGCTGTTCCCGTGGTTAAGAACCTATGGTGACGACTGGTGCGGGCGCAAACTATTTTCTGGACGAGTTTTTCTCAGCCCTCCCCGTCGCCCTCTGCAGGGCCCTCACCGACCGTCTCACCTGCGCAGATGGCGAGTACGTCGGCTCCGAAACGGGTCAGCTTCCGGTTCCCGACGCCGGCGATGACGACCAGCTCCCCCTCGGTGGACGGCACCGCCTCGGCGATGGCCATCAGCGTCTTCTCGGTGAAGACGCAGTAGTCCGGCTGACTCAGTTCGACCGCCTGGCCGGCGCGCCAGTCCAGCAGGCGCCCGTACAGCGCCTCGTCCATGTCGGACGGGCACTCCTCGCACCGCATCAGCTTCATCTCGCCCGCGTCGGTGAGGGGCCGGCGGCAGACCCGGCACCGCGCCGTCTGTCGGGGCCTGCTCTCGACGGCCTCGGTCCGCTCGGCACGCGCGGCCCGGCCGGTGCCCCGGTCGATTCCCCCGCCGCCTCCGGCCCCGCTCCGGGCGCCGAGCGCCGTGGAGCCCGGGCGCAGCCCGTTCAGGAACCGGGTGGGCCTGCGGCTCGGTCGTCCGCCGGGGGAACGCGCCAGGGACCAGGAGAGCGAGAGGTGGAGACGGGCCCGGGTGACGCCGACGTACAACAGGCGCCGCTCCTCCTCGACCTGCTCGTCGGTCTTGGCGTACGCGATCGGCATCATGCCCTCGGTCAGGCCGACCAGGAACACCGCGTCCCACTCCAGGCCCTTCGCCGAGTGCAGGGAGGCCAGCGTGACGCCCTGGACCGTCGGGGCGTGCTGGGCGGCCGCCCGCTCGTCCAGCTCCCGGACCAGGTCGGTCAGGGTCGCCCCCGGCTTGGCCGCCTCGAAGTCCTCCGCCAGCCGCACCAGCGCGGCCAGCGACTCCCAGCGGTCGCGTACCGCCCCCGATCCGGCGGGCGGGCGGGTGGTCCAGCCCTTCGTGGAGAGCACCGCCCGCACCTGGGACGGCAGCCCCTCCGCCCCGTCGAGCAGGGAGTCGTTGCGCCCGGCGCGGGCGGCGCCGCGCAGGGCGGTGCCCGCCTCCCGGACCTCGGCCCGCTCGAAGAACCGCTCGGCGCCGCGCAGCTGGTAGGGCACGCCCGCGTCGGCGAGGGCCTGCTCGTAGACCTCGGACTGGGAGTTGACCCGGTAGAGAACGGCGATCTCCCCGGCCGGGACACCCCCCGCGATCAGGTCGCGGATGCGGCGGGCGGTGGCCTCGGCCTCGTGGGGCTCGTCGGGATACTCCGCGTAGATGGGCTCGGGGCCCTTGTCGCGCTGCGAGACCAGCTCCAGCCGCTGGTCGGCGGCCTTGCCGCGGGCCTGGCTCAGCAGGCCGTTGGCGAGGTGGACGACCTGGGGGGTGGAGCGGTAGTCCCGCACCAGCTTGACCACCGTCGCGCCGGGGTGGCGGGTGCGGAAGTTCAGCAGGTGGTCGGGGGTGGCCCCGGTGAAGGAGTAGATCGTCTGGCTGGCGTCGCCGACGACGCAGAGGTTGTCCCGGTCGCCGACCCAGAGGTCGAGCAGGCGCTGCTGGAGCGGGCTCACGTCCTGGTACTCGTCGACGACGAAGTGCTGGTACTGGCCGCGCACGTGGTCGGCGATGTCGTGCCGGTCCTGGAGGATGCCGACGGTGAGCAGCAGCACGTCCTCGAAGTCGATCACCGATCGGTCGCGCTTGAGCTGCTCGTACGTGGAGTAGATCTGGGAGAGGACCGCCGGGGCGCGCGGGGCGTCCCGCTGGGTCTTCGCGACCGCGGCCGGATAGTCGGCGGGCACGGTCTGGGTGACCTTGGCCCACTCGATCTCGCTGGTGACGTCCCGCAGCTCGTTGCGGTCGAGCCGGAGCTCGCAGCGGGCCGCGGCCTCGGCGACAAGCTGCACCTTCCGCTCCAGCAGCCGGGGCAGCTCACCACCGACTGCTTTCGGCCAGAAATACTGGAGCTGCCGGAGCGCCGCGGAGTGGAACGTCCGCGCCTGGACCCCGGTCGCGCCGAGCTGCCGGAGCCGCCCGCGCATCTCGCCGGCGGCCCGGTTGGTGAAGGTGACGGCGAGAATCGTGGCGGGCTGGAGGATGCCCGCCCGCACCCCGTACGCGATGCGGTGGGTAATCGCGCGCGTCTTGCCCGTACCCGCTCCTGCCAGCACGCACACCGGTCCGTGCAGGGCGAGAGCCACCTCGCGCTGCTCGGGGTCGAGCCCGTCGAGCACGGCGTCCGGGGTCTCGGGAACCTGCGGGAAGAGGGTGGAGTGCGTTGCTGCTGTCACCCCGCCATGCTGCCAGGTCCCGAGGGACGGATGCGGCGGTTGTCCACAGGGGTGAGGTATTCGTCGTACTGATGCGGGGGATGACGGCTCCGGTGCTGTTGCGGGAATGGTGACCGCCTCCCGTACGTTCCACTCGGTGCGGGAAGGCGGCGCAGGCCGCCGGCCCGCATGTGACGCTGCCGGCCGCGCAGCGGGACGGACGAGACAAGGGAGCGCCACCGACATGGCGGGCACTGTGACGATGTACAGCACGACCTGGTGCGGCTACTGCCGTCGGCTCAAGGGCCAGATGGACCGCGAGGGCATCGCGTACAACGAGGTCAACATCGAGCACGACGCGGACTCGGCGGCGTTCGTCGAGAAGGCGAACGGCGGAAACCAGACGGTCCCGACGCTGCTGATCGTCTCCCCCTCCGGCACCGAATCGGTCATGACCAACCCGTCACTGGCCCAGGTGAAGCAGGCACTCGCCGCCTGACGCCGAGCGCTCGGCGCATCGAACCCGCACGACGGCCCCCGGCATCAGGCGGGGGCCGTCGTGTTTCCCGTTCAGTTCGTGCGGTTCAGGCTGCCCGGCCTCGGCAGCGGCTTCCCGTACCAGAGCTCGATCAGCCGAGCGGCGATCGAGATGCCGAATGGGGGCATGACCTCGCCGGACTCGAAGGCGGCCGTGAGGTCCTCGCGGGAGAACCAGCGGGCCTCCTCGATCTCCTCACCGTCGACGGTGATCTCCGAGGAGGTCGCCCGGGCCATGAAGCCCAGCATCAGGCTGGAGGGGAAGGGCCACGGCTGGCTGGCGATGTACTCCACCTCGCCGACGGTGACGCCCGCCTCCTCGTACACCTCGCGGACCACGGACTGCTCGATCGACTCCCCCGGCTCGACGAACCCGGCGAGCGTGGAGAAGCGGCCCTCGGGCCAGTGCACCTGGCGGCCCAGCAGCGCGCGGTCCTGGTCGTCGGTGACGAGCATGATGACCGCCGGGTCGGTGCGCGGATAGTGCTCGGCGCCGCAGGCCTGGCAGCGGCGGATGTGCCCGGCCGCGGCGATGACGGTGCGCTCGCCGCAGCGGGAGCAGAAGCGGTGCAGGCGCTGCCAGTTCTCCAGGGCGACCGCGTGCACCATCAGGCCCGCGTCACGGGGGCCGAGCAGCAGGCCCGCCTCGCGCAGTCCGGCCGGGCGGGCCGACTGGTCCATGCGGCCGGGCAGCGAGTCCTTCTGGAGAGCGAAGTAGCTGACGCCCTCCTCGTCGGTGCCGAGGAAGTAGCGGTGGGTCTCGGTGACCGGGGCCTCGAAGGCCGGGGTCATCACGATGGAGGTGCCCCCCTCGGGGGTGTCGTCGATCAGCACCTGCCCGCCGGAGACGACGAAGACGCGGGTCGTCGGGTGGCTCCACGCCACGGCCAGCCACGCCTCGTCGAGGCGGTGGTGCGCCGCACGGTCGATGCCGCTGGGCGCGGTGAGGCCGATCGGGCGGTCTGCGGTGGCGTTGTCGAAGGTGCTCACAGGTGCTTCCTACTCCCCCTGGGCGGATCGGGTGTGCGGAGGTGGGGCCGGGTTCATCGGCCGAGCGCCGTGGCCAATTCGCCCCACAGGTACGCGGTCGTCTCCACGCCCTTGAGCAGCAGGTCCAGCTCGACCTTCTCGTCGGGGGCGTGCCAGCCGTCGGAGGGTACGGAGATGCCGAGGAAGAGGACGGGGGCGCCGAGAACGTCCCTGAGGTCGGCGGCAGGGCCCGAGCCTCCCTCGCGGGTGAAGAGGATCTTCTTGCCGAAGGCACGGCCCATCGCGCGGGCCACCGCCTGGAGGGCGGGGTGGTCCAGCGGGGTCAGACAGGGGCGGGTGGCGGGCTGGAAGGTGATCCGGTGGCGGATGCCCGCCGGAACGCGGGACTCCACCCAGGCGCGGGCGGTCTCCTGAACGCGGTCGGGGTCCTGGCCGTCGACCAGGCGGAAGCTGATCTTCACCAGGGCCGAGGACGGGATGATCGTCTTGCTGCCGGCGCCCTGGTAGCCGCCGCCGATGCCGTTGACCTCGGCGGTGGGGCGGGCCCAGACGCGTTCCAGCGTGGAGTACCCGGCCTCGCCGGAGGCGGCCTGCGACTTCGCCGTACGCAGCCAGGTCGCCTCGTCGAAGGGGAGCTGGGCGAAGAGGGCCCGCTCGGTGTCGGTGAGCTCGGTGACCCCCTCGTAGAAACCCGGGACCGCGACGCGGCCGTCCTCGTCGTGGAGGGCGGCGACCAGCCGGGCGATCTCGGTGGCCGGGTTGGGGACGGCTCCCCCGAACGATCCGGAGTGGATGTCCTGGGCGGGGCCGTACAGCTCGATCTCGCACTCGGCGAGGCCGCGCATGCCGGTGCAGACGGTCGGCGTCTCCTCGTCCCACATGCCGGTGTCCGAGACGATCACGGCGTCGGCGGCGAGGCGGGCGGCGCGCTGTTCGGCCAGGGCGCGGAAGTTCGGGGAGCCCGACTCCTCCTCGCCCTCGATCAGCAGCTTGAGGTTCACGGCGGGGGTGGTGCGGCCGGTGGCGGCGAGGTGGGCGCGGACCCCGAGGGTGTGGAAGAACACCTGGCCCTTGTCGTCGGCGGCGCCGCGTCCGTACATCCGGCCGTCCCGGACCACCGGCTCGAACGGGTCGGTGGCCCAGCCGTCCTCGCGGGCGGCGGGCTGCACGTCGTGGTGGCCGTAGACCAGGACCGTCGGGGCGCCCGGGTCCTCGCTGGGCCACTCGGCGAAGACCGCCGGGGCGCCGGGCGTCTCCCAGATCTCGGTGACCGGGAAGCCGGTCTCCTTGAGCTTGGCGCTCAGCCACTCGGCGCTGCGCCGTACGTCCCCGTCGTGCTCCGGCTGCGCCGATACGGACGGGATGCGCAGCCACTCGGCGAGGTCGTCGAGGAAGGCTGCGCGGTGCTGTTCGGTGTACGTACGGACGGCGCTGTCCGGGGTCTCGCTCATGCTCTTGAGCCTATCCGTCCCCGGGGGCCGGCTCGTCCAGCAGGATCCGCTCCAGCTCCGCCCGGCCGGGCAGCCCCTGCGGGCGGACGGTCTCCCCGCTGCGTACGTAGAGGAAGGTGGCGGTGACCTCGGTGAGTGGCAGATCGTGCAGCTCGGCCCAGGCCAGCCGGTAGACGGCGAGCTGGAGCGGGTCGGCGGTGCGGTGGCGGGTGGTCTTCCAGTCGACGATCTCGTAACGGCCACCCGTGCGGTACACGGCGTCGATACGGCCCCGGATCACCCGGCCCGCGAGGGTGATCTGGAACGGGGTCTCCACCCGGTACGGCGTGCGCCGGGCGTACGAGGTGCGCTCGAACGCCTCCTTCAGCTCGGCGAGGTCCCGCTCGTCGGCGATCTCCGTGTCGCTCTCGTCGCCCCCGGGCAGCTCGTCGGGGCCGAGCATGGGCAGCGGCAGCTCCTCGTACCGGGACTCCACCCAGGCGTGGAAGCGGGTGCCCCGGCGGGCGGCGGGCTGCGGCGGCCGGGGCATGGGCCGGGCCAGCTCCTTGGCGAAGGCGTCGGGGTCCTCGGCCAGGCGCAGCAACTGGGTGGCGGAGAGCGCGGCGGGGACGAGGACGTCGTGCACGGTGGCGCGGGCGCGGCGGAGCTCTCCGGCGAGGGCGTCGAGATCCCGGTCCCAGGAGGCGAGGGTGCGGGCCTCCTCGGGGGTGAGGCGGTCCGCCGGTCCTTCCTGCGGGTGGCGGGCGGCGGGGATGTGCGGTGCCGACTCCCGTACGGTCTCCGACACCTCGGCCGGGGCGTCCTGGGGGCGCTCGGTGGGGAGCGCGTCCCAGTCCCAGTCCTCGTCGGCCGGTGGCTCGTCCTCGTACGCCGGTACGTCATCGGGTTCGGGGGCGTACGCCGGTGGCTGCTCGTCCCCGCGGACGGCCAGGCTCTCCAGGTGGGCCAGCACCGTGTCCCGAGCGGCGCGACGGCGCGCGAGGGCCGTGGCGTCCAGCGGGAGCGGCCAGGCCAGGTCGGTGTCGGGCGCCGCGAGGGCCGGGTTCTCCTCGTCCTCCGCGGGCTCGTCCGCCCAGACCTCGATCTCGCCGTGGCCCGCCACGCAGTGCTCGTACAGCGCCTCCAAAAAGGCGGACGGGCCGCGCGTCCTCTTCTGGGACGGGCCCCACCAATGGCCGGAGCCGAGGAGCAGCGAACGGGGGCGGGTGAAGGTGACGTACCCCAGGCGCAGCTCCTCCGTGTGCTGGTGCTCCTTCATCTCCTCCTTGAAGGCCTTCATGCCCTTGGCGTCGAACGCGCCCAGCACCGGGAGGGTCGCCGCGTCGCCACGCAGGGCGTGCGGGAGCACCTTGGCCTGCGCGGTCCAGGCGTCCCGGGAGCGGTCGCTCGGGAACTGGCCGGTGACCAGGCCGGGCACGGCGACCACGTCCCACTCCAGCCCCTTGGACCTGTGCGCGGTGAGGACCTTGACGGAGTTCTCGCCGCCGGGCAGCGCGTTGTCGAGGCCCTTCTCGTACTGCGCGGCGGTCCGCAGGAAGCCGAGAAAGGCGAGGAGGGACGCCTCGCCGTCCAGAGAGGCGAAGGAGGCCGCTATGTCCAGGAAGTTGGCGAGGGTCTCGCGCCGGCGGGCGGCCAGTGCCTGTGGGGACGCGGACAGCTCGACCTCCAGGCCGGTGGTGGCCAGGACCCGGTGCAGGACGTCCATCAGGGGGTCCGCGAGCGAGCGGCGCAGGTCGCGCAGCTCGCGGGCGAGCCGGGCGAAGCGCACACGCGCCTCCGCCGAGAACGGCAGCCCGTCGTCCGCCGCGTCCCCCGCGATCAGGAAGGTGTCCAGGGCGTCGGCGAGCGATATCACCTCGGCCGGGTCGGTGCCCTCGACGGCCTCCGCGAGCCGCCGGTCCGGGTCGGTGTCGTCCCCCTGGGCGGCCCGGTGGACCAGGAGGCGGGCGCGGCGGCCCAGGAGCGCGAGGTCACGGGGGCCGATGCGCCAGCGCGGGCCGGTGAGGAGGCGGACCAGGGACGCGTTGGCGCCCGGGTCCTGGAGGACCTCGCAGACGGCGACCAGGTCCGCCACCTCGGGCAGGTGCAGCAGGCCGGCCAGGCCGACCACCTCGACCGGGATGTCCCGGGCGACCAGGGCCGCCTGGATCTGCCCGAAGTCCCCGGCGGTGCGGCACAGGACGGCGATCTCGCCGGGCGGGGTGCCGGTGCGCACGAGGTGGGCGAGGGAGTCCGCGAGCCAGTCGATCTCCTCGGTGTGGGTGCTCAGCAGGGCGCAGCGGACCGTCCCGTCGCGCTCGGCACCCGGCGCCGGGCGCAGCGCCTCGACGCCCTCGTGCATCGCGCGCAGGGGTTCGGCGAGACCGTTGGCGAGGTGGAGGAGGCGGCCGCCGCTGCGCCGGTTCTCACTGAGGCTGTGGCGCGTGGCGGGGGTGCCGTCGGCGTGCGGGAAGTGCTCGGGGAAGTCGTCCAGGTTGGCGACGGAGGCGCCGCGCCAGCCGTAGATCGCCTGACAGGGGTCACCGACGGCGGTCACCGCGTGGCCGGTGGCCGTGGCGGACGTACCGCTGCCGAACAGCGCCGACAGCAGCAGCCGCTGGGCCACCGACGTGTCCTGGTACTCGTCCAGCAGCACCACCCGGAACTCGTCCCGCAGGATCTCCCCCACCTCGGGCCGGGTCAGGGCCAGCTCGGCGGAGAGGGCGATCTGGTCGCCGAAGTCCAGGAGGTCCCGGCTCCGCTTGGCGGACCGGTAGCGCTCGGTGAGGCCGAGGAGGGAGCGGCGGGCCTCGGCGGTCTCGGGGATCTTGCGCAGGTCGGCGTTGCTGAGCTTGGCCGTCTCCAGCTCCCGCAGCAGCTCGGTGTCGTACGTGTCCAGGCGCCCGGGTCGTACGAGGTGTTCGGACAGCTCCCCGTCGAGCGCCAGGAGGTCGCTGACCAGAGTCGGGAACGAGCGGGTGAGCGCCGGGTACGGGCCCGGGGCCTCCCGCAGGACCTTCGCTGCCAGCTGGTAGCGCGTGGCGTCGGCGAGGAGGCGCGTGGACGGCTCCAGGCCGATGCGCAGGCCGTGCTCGGTGAGGAGGCGGCCGGCGAACGCGTGGTACGTGGAGATGGTGGGCTCGCCCGGCGGGTTGTCCGGGTCGATGACCTCGGGGTCGGTGACCCCGGCGGCGATCAGCGCCTTGCGGACGCGCTCGGCCAGCTCGCCCGCCGCCTTGTTGGTGAAGGTGAGGCCGAGGACCTGTTCGGGGGCGACCTGGCCGGTGCCGACCAGCCAGACCACGCGTGCGGCCATCACCGTGGTCTTCCCGGACCCGGCTCCGGCCACGATCACCTGCGGGGCGGGCGGCGCGGTGATGCAGGCCGTCTGCTCCGGGGTGAAGGGGATCCCGAGGAGCTCCTTGAGCTGCTCGGGATCGGTGATGCGTGAGGACACGTGGGAAACGGTAACCGGAGCCACTGACAACCCGGGCCGACGCCCACGAAAGGGCCTACCGCGCCAGAGGGGCTACTCCACCACCTGCCGCCCCTCCGGCTGCGCGCTGCACGAGGCGCGGAAGGTGCAGTGGGTGCAGTGGGTGCCGGTGGTCGGCGTGAACCGTTCGTCCAGGACCCTTCCGGCGGCCGTCGCGAGCAGGTCGGAGACCCACTCCCCGGCCAGCGGTTCCTGCGCCTGCACCTGGGGGAACGCGTCGCCGCCCTCCTTCCTGGGGGCGGGTCGGCGGAGCTGGACCAGTTCGGCGCCGCCGGGTTCGGGCCGCCGGCCGTCGAAGACCTCGTCGACCGCGCCCTCGCGGACGGCCAGCTGGTAGACGGCGAGCTGCGGGTGGGTGGCGACCTCGTCCTTGGTGGGCGCGCCCTTGCCGGTCTTGAAGTCGACGACGTACGCCCTTCCCTCGGCGTCCTCCTCCACCCGGTCCATCGAGCCCCGGATGCGGACGGCGTACGCGCCCGCCTCCAGGGTCACGTCGAAGTCGTGCTCGCTGACGGCGGGGGTGCGGCCGCCGCGGTCCAGGACGTGCCAGTGCAGGAAGCGCTCCAGGGCGGCGCGGGCCTGGTCCTTCTCCTGCTCGGACTTCCAGGGGGCGTCGAAGGCGAGGCCGTTCCAGACGGAGTCCAGGCGCTCCATGAGGACGTCGAGGTCGGCGGGTGTACGGCCGGAGGCGACCTCGTCGGCGAGTACGTGGACGACGTTGCCGAACCCCTGGGCGGCGGTGGCCGGGGTGTCGGCCTTCACCTCGCGGCCCAGGAACCACTGGAGGGCGCAGGTGTTGGCGAGCTGGTCCAGGGCGGAGCCGGAGAGGGTGACGGGCTGGTCGCGGTCGCGCAGCGGGACTGCGGAGCGGGTCGGTTCGTCCAGGCCCCACCAGCGGGACGGGTGGGCGGCGGGCACCAGTGCCTGGCCCTCGTCGTCGGTGAGCGCGGCGAGCCGGGCGAGCCGGTGGGCGGCGGCGTCGCGCAGGGCGTCGGATGCGGCCGGGTCGACGGTGGTGGCGCGCAGCTCGGCGACGAGTGCGGCGACGGCGAGGGGGCGGCGCGGGCGGCCGGTGACGTCGCGGGGTTCGACGCCCAGCTCGGTCAGGAAGCGGGAGGGCTGGTCGCCGTCGTCGGCGGGGGCCTTCACGGCGGTGACGACGAGGCGCTCGCGGGCGCGGGTGGCGGCGACGTAGAAGAGGCGGCGCTCCTCGGCGAGGAGGGCGCCGGGCGTGAGGGGTTCGGCGAGCCCGTCGCGGCCGATCAGGTCCGCCTCCAGGAGGGAGCCCCGGCGGCGGAGGTCGGGCCAGAGCCCTTCCTGGACCCCGGCGACGACGACGAACCGCCACTGGAGGCCCTTGGAGCGGTGGGCGGTCATCAGGCGTACGGCGTCGGGGCGGGCGGTCCGCCGGGAGAGGGTGTCGGCGGCGATGTCCTGGGCGTCGACCTCTTCCAGGAAGTTGAGCGCCCCGCGCCCGCCGGTGCGCTCCTCGGCGCGCGCGGCCGTGTCGAAAAGGGCGCACACCGCGTCGAGATCCCGGTCGGCGTTGCGTCCGCCCGCCCCGCCGCGCAGCGCGGCCCGCTCCAGCCTGCCCGGCCAAGGGGTGCCGTTCCACAGGGCCCACAGGGCCTCCTCCGCGGTCCCGCCGCCTTCGAGAAGCTCGCGGGCCGTGCGCAGGAGCGCGCCGAGGCGCTGGGCGCCGTGGGCGTACGCCGGATCGTGGGTGACCAGGCGTTCGGGCTCGGCCAGGGCTCGGGCGAGCAAAGCGTCGGAGGGGGCGGGGACCCGGATTCCGGCGGCGCGCTCCTCGTCGCGCAGGGCCCGGCCGAGGCGGCGGAGGTCGGCGGCGTCCATGGAGCCGAGAGGGGAGGTGAGGAGGGTGAGGGCGGTCTCGGTGCCGAGCCAGAGGGCGGTTCCGTCGTCGCCCTGCCCCTCGTCGGCCCGGCCCGTGCGCAGCGCCGCCGTCGCCACCGTCCGCAGGGCGGTCAGCAGCGGGGCGACGGCCGGTTCGTGGCGGAGCGGGAGGTCGTCGCCGTCGACCTCCAGGGGGACGCCCGCCGAGGTGAGGGCGCGGCGGACGGCGGGCAGCGAGCGGCCTCCGGCCCGTACCAGCACGGCCATCTCGCGCCACGGGACCCCGTCCTCCAGGTGGGCGCGGCGCAGCAGATCCGCGATGTTGTCCAGCTCCGTGGAGGCGGTCGGGTAGGTGTACGTCTCCACCCGGCCGCCCTCCCGGACGGCGTGCAGGTCGCGGTGGGCGCGGACGGTGTCGGCGGGCAGCCGGGTCAGCGGCATCCGGCGGGTGAGCAGGCGGGTCGCCGCGAGCAGGCCGGAACCGGAGCGCCGCGAGGTGGTGAGGACGCCCACGGGTGCGGGGGTGCCGTCGGCCCGCCGGAAGGTGTCGGGGAATTCGAGGATGCCGTTCACATCGGCGCCCCGGAACGTGTAGATCGACTGGTCCGGATCGCCGAAGGCCACCAGCGTCCGGCCGCCGCCCGCCCCACGCCCCCGGCTTCCGCCTCCGGTGTGCGCCCCGCGCCCCGGGTTCCCGGCCAGGGCGTGCAGCAAGCGCACCTGGGCCGGGTCGGTGTCCTGGTACTCGTCGACGTACACCGCGTCGTACGCCCCGGCCAGCTGCGCCGAGACCTCGGGGCGCTCCGCGAGCAGCACCGCGCGGTGGACCAGCTCCGCGTAGTCCAGCACGCCCTGGGCGTCGAGCACGTCCAGGTACTCGGCGAGGAACTGGGCCGCCGCGCTCCAGTCCGGGCGGCCCGTCCGGCGGGCGAAGGCGGCCAGCGCGTCCGGGCCGAGGCCCAGGTCGCGGCTGCGGGCGAGCACGGCGCGCACCTCGTCGGCGAAGCCGCGGGTGGTCAGACAGGCGCGCAGCTCGTCGGGCCAGCGGACGTGGGCCTTGCCTTCCTTCTCCAGGTCGAGCTGGCCGGCGAGCAGGTCGCGGACGGTGACGTCCTGCTCGGGCCCGGAGAGGAGCCGCAGCGGATCGGCGAAGAGATCGGCGTCCTGGTGGGCGCGGACCAGGGCGTAGCAGTACGAATGGAAGGTGGTGGCCTGCGGACCGCGCGCCGCGCCGAGCCGGGCCGCCATCCGGTCGCGCAGCTCGACGGCGGCCTTGCGGCTGAAGGTGAGGACGAGGATGCGGGCGGGGTCGGTGCCCCGGTTCACCCGGGCCGCCACGGACTCCACGAGCGTGGTGGTCTTGCCGGTGCCGGGACCCGCGAGGACGAGCAGCGGTCCGTCGGCGTGATCAACCACAGCGCGCTGGCCTGCGTCCAGGAGAGGAGGCTCCACGGAACCCGGGGGGGTGCGCACCAGCCGGTACGCGCCCGTGGTCCGCGGCCGTGACTCACGGTGCGGACTGTGCCGGGTGGAAGAGGAGGAGCTCACGTGGATCGCCGGTCCTGGTGGGTTTACGGGTTGTACAGGTCATACAGACCGAAAAAGGTCATCCCTGCGGAACGAGGAGAGGGGGCGCGCGTGGCGCGCGGTGACGACGCTACGCCAGCGGGGGCGCGGGAGGCGGCGGGTGCGCTGCGTCCCTCGTCACGTATCCGGCCGCGCCCTGCCGGACGCGGGCGGCGGCCTCCGCCGTCACCTGTGAGTCTCCTCGCCCCCACCGCCGGTGGGGCCGCCGTCGCCTCCCCCGTCGCCGTCCCAGCGCGCGCGGCGCATGTCGAGCCGCGGAAGGTGGCCGTCCGCACTGTGCGACGCCTCGCGCAGCGGGGTCCCCTCCGCGCGGTAGTGGTCCAGCGCCCGCAGCTCGTGGCCCGGGAGCAGCGCCCCGTCCGCCCGCACCACACGCCACCAGGGCACGGCGGAGCCGTACAGCGCCATGACCCGGCCGACCTGCCGGGGGCCGCCGTCGCCCAGCCACTCCGCGACATCGCCGTACGTCATGACCCGGCCCGGCGGGATCAGGTCGGCGACGTCGAGGACCCGTTCCGCGTACTCCGGCAGCTGGGCCGACTGCTCGTAGCCTGTCTCGTCCTGGCTCATCCGCCCCATCCTGCCGTACGCCACCGACAGCGCGGCCGGAACCGGGTCGGTGCGGGCACCGAGCGTGCGCGCAGGTGCAAAGGGGCGTATGTTGCGCCTCCCGCGCCCGGGCGACGCACCCTGATGCCCCCCTCCGTCTCCGGGCCGTGCCACCATCATCCGGGTGGTGACCGGTGATACGAGACCACGAAGACGAACCAGAGGCGACGAAGGAGCAGGGCGTGCAGCCACCGAAGGCGGCGGACGCCTCCGATGCCGGAGAGCGCCCGCCGAGTGCGCCGGAGTCCGCCGAGTCGGTCCGGGCCGAAGGTCCCGCCGCGGCCACCGCGTCCACCAGCGGCCACCTCACCGGCTCCACGCTCGCCTCCGCCGAGGCCGCCCTGAGCGACCGGGTCTCCGGCGACGAGCCGCTGCTCCCCGCCCGGGTGCACCGCCCCTCCGACCTGATGCGGCTGCTCATCGGCATCGCCGCCGTCGCCGTGCTGTTCGCGATCGCCGCGTTCGCCCAGGGCACCACCACCGGCCTTGAGGACGACATCTCCAAGGGCACCGAGCAGGCGCCCGACCTGCTGATCAAGATGGCCGGGCTGGTCTCCAGCATCGCCGTGCTGCTCGTGCCGGTCGCCTTCGCCATCGAGCGGCTCATCAAGCGGGACGGGCTGCGCATCGCCGACGGCGTCCTGGCCGCCGTGCTCGCCCACGGGGTCACCCTCGCCACCGATCTCTGGGTCTCGCGCTCCGCCCCCGGCACCATCCAGGAGGCGCTGACCCAGCCCCAGCCGGGCGCCGGACTGACCGACCCGGTGCACGGCTACCTCGCTCCCGTGATCGCGTACATGACCGCGGTCGGGATGGCGAGACGGCCGCGCTGGCGGGTCGTGCTCTGGGCGGTGCTGCTGCTCGACGCGTTCGCGATGCTCGTCGGCGGATACACCACCCCGTTCTCGATCATCCTGACGGTCCTGATCGGCTGGACCGTGGCGTACGGAACGCTGTACGCGGTCGGCTCCCCGAACGTCCGCCCCACCGGCCAGCACCTGATGGCGGGACTGCGGCACGTCGGCTTCCGGCCGGTCGCCGCGATGCGCACCGAGGACGCTCCCGACAACGACAACACCGACCAGAACGACCGGGGACGGCGGTATCTGGTCACCCTGGAGGACGGGCCTCCACTGGATGTGACGGTCGTCGACCGGGAACAGCAGGCCCAGGGGTTCTTCTACCGGGCCTGGCGTCGGCTGACGCTGCGCGGGATCACCCAGCGCCGCTCGATCCAGTCGCTGCGGCAGGCGCTGGAGCAGGAGGCGCTGCTCGCGTACGCGGCGATCGCCGCCGGGGCGAACGCGCCGAAGCTGATCGCCACCTCCGAGCTGGGCCCGGACGCGGTGATGCTGGTCTACGAGCACATCGGCGGCCGGACGCTGGACCAGATGGAGGACGCGGAGATCACCGACGACCTGGTGCGCGGCGCCTGGCATCAGGTGAAGGCCCTCCAGTCGCGCCGGATCGCGCACCGCAGGCTGACCGGTGACGCGCTGCTGGTGGATCGTTCCGGCAAGGCGTTCGTGACGGACCTGCGCGGCGGCGAGATCGCCGCCGGTGACCTGGTGCTCCGGATGGACGTGGCGCAGCTGCTGACCACCCTGGGGCTGCGGGTGGGGGCCGAGCGTTCGGTCTCCGGCGCCCTGGCCGTACTCGGCCCGGACGCCGTCGCGGACTGTCTGCCGCTGCTCCAGCCGATCGCGCTGAGCCGGTCCACCCGGGCGACGCTGCGCCGGCTCGCGCGGGAACGGTCGCAGCAGGAGCGCGATGCGGTGCTGGAGACGTCGCGGGCGGCCAAGGAGGCGCGGGCGCGGGACGCGGCGGACGAGGCGGCGCGGGCCGGGGCCGAGCCCAGGTCCGGCCAGAAGGCCGAGCGCAAGTCGCTGCGGACGGAGAAGCAGGCCGAGAAGCGGGCTGTGGACGAAGCGATGGAGGAGGCGCGGGAGGGGGACCTGCTGGCCCAGATCCGCCGCCAGGTGCTGCTGATCCGCCCGCAGGCACCGGTCGAACCGGTGCGCCTGGAGCGGATCAAGCCGCGCACCCTCTTCAGCTTCATCGCCGGGGCCATCGCCGCGTACTTCCTGATCTCCCAGGTCACCCAGGCCGACTTCGGCGTGCTCGTGGAGCAGGCGGAGTGGGGCTGGGTGGCCGCCGCGCTCGGCTTCTCCGGGCTCAGCTACGTGGCGGCGGCGATGAGCCTGCTGGGCTTCGTGCCGGAGCGGGTGCCGTTCCTGAAGACCGTGCAGGCGCAGGTGGCCGGCTCGTTCGTGAAGATCGTCGCCCCGGCCGCCGTGGGCGGTGTGGCGCTGAACACCCGCTTCCTCCAGCGCGCCGGAGTGCGCCCCGGTCTCGCCGTGGCGAGCGTCGGGGCCTCGCAGCTCTTCGGGCTCGGCTGCCACATCCTGCTGCTGGCCCTCTTCGGCTATCTCACGGGCACGGAGAAGACCCCGGACTCGCTCACCCCCTCCCGGACGGTGATCGCCGGTCTGCTGACCGTCGCGGTGCTGGTGCTGGTGGTGACGGCCATTCCGTTCCTGCGGAAGTTCGTCGTGACCCGGGTGCGCTCGCTCTTCGCCGGGGTCGTGCCGCGCATGCTGGACGTGGTGCAGCGGCCGCAGAAGCTGGTCACCGGGATCGGCGGGATGCTGCTGCTGACCGGCCTGTTCGTGCTCTGCCTGGACGCCTCGATCCGGGCGTTCAGCGGCCCGGACGTGCCGCAGCTGAGCTACGCGAGCATCGCGGTGGTCTTCCTCGCGGGCAACGCTCTCGGCTCCGCGGCGCCCACCCCGGGCGGGATGGGCGCGGTCGAGGGCGCCCTGACGCTGGGCCTGATCGCGGTCGGGCTGCCGATGGAGGTCGCGGCGCCCGCGGTGCTGCTGTACCGCGTGATGACGCTGTGGCTGCCGGTGCTGCCGGGGTGGATCGCCTTCAACCAGCTGACCCGGAAGGGCGAGCTGTAGGGGGTGCCTTGCCGATCAGGCCGGATCACCCCCCAGTGTCCGGAAGGGCGCACCACCCGCATGGACCGCGCCCCAGCGCGCTCCCCGGCGCCCCGCCGCACGATGGAGCGCATGAGGACTTCCCCCGCTCTGCGTGCCGCCGCCCTCGCCGCCACCGCCGCCGTGCTGCTGCCCCTGGCGGGCTGCTCGGATGGCGGCGACGGGAGCGGAGAGGGCCGTTCCACGCCCACCGGGGCCTCGACCGCCTCCCCCACCGCCACCTCGAAGGAGCTGGCGTCGCAGAGGCTGGACTGGTCGCCGTGTCCGGCGCCGAACGTGGCGCAGGGCGGTGGTGAGTCGCCCTCGCCCCTGCCCGGCGGCGCGGTCTGGGAGTGCTCCTTCATGGACGTACCGCTGGATTACGCGGAGCCGGACGGCCGGACGATCGAGCTGGCGCTGATCCGGGGGAAGGCCAAGGACCGGAAGCGGCGGATCGGTTCGCTCGTGTATAACTTCGGCGGGCCCGGCGCGTCCGGTGTCGCGACCCTGCCGGCCTTCGGCGCGGACTACGACAGGCTCCGCACCCGGTACGACCTGGTGAGCTTCGACCCGCGCGGGGTGGGGCGCAGCGAGGGCGTGGAGTGCGCGGACGACGCCCAGCTGGACGCCCTGTACCAGGAGGACTCCACGCCGGACGACGCGGCCGAGGAGAAGGAGTTCGTCGAGGGCCAGAAGGACTTCATCGCCACCTGCAAGGAGAACTCGGGCTCCGAGCTCCCCTATGTGGGGACGACGAACGCCGCCCGCGACATGGACCTGATGCGCACGGTGCTCGGCGACGACAAGCTGCACTACTTCGGCATCTCCTACGGCACCGAGCTCGGCGGCGTCTACGCCCACCTCTACCCGGACAAGGTCGGCCGGGCGGTCTTCGACGCGGTGGTCGACCCCACCAAGGACGCCGAGCAGTCATCCCTCGGCCAGGCCCAGGGGTTCCAGCTCGCCTTCGACAACTTCACGAAGGACTGCGCGGACCGCGGCGACAAGTGCTCCCTGCCCGGCGCCACCGGCGAGGAGGTCGAGGAGTGGATCGCCGGCCTCCTGGCGAAGCTGGAGAAGGAGCCGATCGACGGGCTCGGCGACCGGGCGCTGACGCAGACGCTGGCCACCACCGGCATCGCCTCCGCGCTCTACTCCAAGGAGACCTGGCCCCTGCTGGAGCAGGGCCTGGACGAGGCCGACGGCGGCTCCGGCGCCCTGCTGCTCGCGCTGGCCGACTCGCTGAACGGCCGCTCGGAGGACGGGCGGTACGACAACTCCAACGCCGCCAACATCGCGATCAACTGCGCCGACAACAAGCAGCGCTTCAGCCTGGAGCAGACGAAGGCGGCCCTGCCCGCCTTCCGCAAGGCGTCACCGATGTTCGGCGAGTACCTCGGCTGGGGCCTGATGGGCTGCACCGGCTGGCCGGTCGCGGGCGCCTGGGTGACCCCCGACGTCAGCGCTCCCGGCTCCGCCCCGATCCTGGTCATCGGCAACACCGGCGACCCGGCGACCCCGTACGCGGGCGCGAAGGCGATGGTGGAGAAACTCGGCGAGGGAGTGGGCGTCGAGCTGACATACAAGGGCGAGGGCCACGGCGCCTACAACAGTAAGAACACGTGCGTTCAGGGGGCCGTCGACGGCTATCTCCTGAACGGTACGGTGCCGAAGTCGGGCACCGTCTGCGAGTGATCCGCACCCGGGCCGGCCTTTAGCATGACGGGACATCACAAGCGCCCGACGCGTCACGACCGGCTTCGGGCCACGGGGAGGGAAGCCGGATCATGCGTGCGCACCGACGGGTCCTACAGACCGGAGCGGGCCTGGTGGCGGCGGGACTGCTCGCCGGCTGCGGTCTGCTGACGACGGAAGCGGAGAAGAGCGAGCCGGCGGACGGCCGCCCCGGTGACGCCTCCGCCTCTCCGCCGCCGGACCTGAAGGAGACGCCGAGGACCCCGCCCCTGCCCGCCGCCCTCACCTCCCAGCGCCCCGACTGGCAGCGCTGCGAGGCACCGAGCGGCGGCAGCGCGCCCGGCTCCGACTGGCGCTGCACGAGCGTCGACGTGCCCCTGGACTACGCGAAGCCGTCCGGCGAGACCATCGCCGTCGCGCTGATCCGCAAGCAGGCCCGGGACAAGGACCGCCGGCTCGGCTCGATGCTGTTCAACTTCGGCGGCCCGGGAGGTTCGGGCGTGGAGATACTGCCGCGCGCGGCCCCCTCGTACGACAGGCTCAACTCCCGCTACGACCTGGTGGGTTTCGATCCGCGCGGGGTCGCGGCCAGCTCCGGGGTGAACTGCCGCACCGACGAGGAGCAGGAACAGGCCTTCCGGAGCGTGGACCTGACGCCGGACACGGCGGCCGAGGAGGCGGCGTTCATCAAGGACGGCGCGGACTTCGGCGCGGGGTGCCGACGCCGCTCGGGCAAGGTCCTCCCGCACGTCGGCACGTCCAACGCCGCCCGTGACCTGGACCTGATCCGCCAGGTCCTCGGCGACGACAAGCTGTCGTACTTCGGCTTCTCCTACGGTACGGAGCTGGGCGGGACGTACGCGCACCTCTTCCCGCAGAACGTGGGACGCACCGTCCTGGACGCGGTCGTCGACCCCACGGCCGACGGGATCGGGCACGCCCGCAACCAGGCGACCGGCTTCCAGCGCGCCCTGGAGAACTACCTCAAGGACCGCGGCGAGAACCCGAAGGCGGGCTCGGAGCGCATCGCCCGGATGCTGGCCAGGATCGACCGGAAGCCGCTGCCGACCGCCTCGGGCCGCGAGCTGACCGAGTCCCTCGCCGTCACCGGCATCGTCACCCCGCTCTACTCGCAGTCCAACTGGCCCGCGCTGACGGCCGCGCTGGAGGAGGCGGAGAACAAGGGCACGGGCAACGGGCTGCTCCGGCTCGCCGACTCGTACAACGGGCGCGACGAGGACGGGCGTTACGACACCCAGGCGCACTCCCAGCGGGCTATCTCCTGCGCCGACTCGCAGGCCCGCCCCACGGTGGACGAGGCCCGCGCGCTGCTGCCGGAGTTCCGCAGGCTCTCCCCGGTGTTCGGGCCGTTCCTGGCCTGGGACACGGCGGGCTGGTGCGCCCAGTGGCCGGTCGACGGGGAGCACGAGACGCCGGAGACCAGTGCGCCGGGCGCGGGCCCGATCCTGGTGATCGGGACGACCGGCGACCCGGCCACCCCGTACGAGGGGGCGCAGAGGATGGCGGACGAGCTGGGCAAGGGCGTCGGCATCATGCTCACCAACAAGGGTGAGGGGCACGGGGCGTACGGCGAGGGCGACTGTGTGACCGCGGCGGTGGACGGCTACTTCCTGGACGGGAAGGTCCCGGAGGACGGCACGACCTGCGGGTGACGCGCATGGGAAAGGGGCCGGTCCGCACGAGGTGGACCGGCCCCTTCTCCTTATGTACCGCGTGACGTTCTAGTAGACCGGCTTCTCGGGCTCGATCTGGTTGACCCAGCCGATCACGCCGCCGCCGACGTGCACCGAGTCGGCGAAGCCCGCCGACTTGAGGACCGCGAGGACCTCGGCGCTGCGGACACCCGTCTTGCAGTGCAGGACGATACGGCGGTCCTGCGGGAGGTCCTGGAGGGCGTTGCCCATGAGGAACTCGTTCTTCGGGATCAGCTTCGCGCCGGGGATCGAGACGATCTCGTACTCGTTCGGCTCGCGGACGTCGATGATCTCGATCTTCTCGTCCACGTCGATCCACTCCTTGAGCTGCTTGGGAGTGATCGTGGAGCCGGCCGCCGCCTCCTGGGCCTCCTCGGACACGACACCGCAGAAGGCCTCGTAGTCGATGAGCTCGGTGACGGTCGGGTTCTCGCCGCAGACCGCGCAGTCGGGGTCCTTGCGGACCTTGACCTGGCGGTACTGCATCTCCAGGGCGTCGTAGATCATCAGGCGCCCGACCAGCGGGTCACCGATGCCGGCGAGCAGCTTGATCGCCTCGGTCACCTGGATGGAGCCGACCGACGCGCACAGGACACCCAGCACGCCGCCCTCGGCGCAGGAGGGGACCATGCCCGGCGGCGGGGGCTCCGGGTAGAGGCAGCGGTAGCAGGGGCCGTGCTCGGACCAGAACACGGAGGCCTGGCCGTCGAAGCGGTAGATCGAGCCCCATACGTACGGCTTGTTCAGCAGCACGGCCGCGTCGTTGACCAGATAGCGGGTGGCGAAGTTGTCCGTGCCGTCCACGATCAGGTCGTACTGGGCGAAGATCTCCTTCACGTTCTCGGCTTCGAGCCGCTCCTCGTGAAGGACCACGTTGACGTACGGGTTGATGCCCAGCACGGAGTCCTTGGCGGACTGCGCCTTGGACCGGCCGATGTCGGCCTGGCTGTGGATGATCTGGCGCTGCAGGTTCGACTCGTCGACCTCGTCGAACTCCACGATGCCCAGCGTGCCGACACCGGCCGCGGCCAGGTACATCAGGGCCGGCGAGCCGAGACCGCCGGCGCCCACACAGAGCACCTTGGCGTTCTTCAGGCGCTTCTGCCCGTCCATCCCGACATCCGGGATGATCAGGTGGCGGGAGTACCTGCGGACCTCGTCGACGGTGAGCTCAGCGGCTGGCTCGACCAGGGGTGGCAGCGACACAGGAACCTCAACAATGCAGGTGGTCGGATTTACGTACGTCGACTGCTCGTACATCGACTACGTACGGTTGTTCTTCCCGTAACACTGCCACGCCCCTTCTCATTCCGAGATACCGGGTCCGATCCGCGAGACGATTTCGTCCCAGTACCTGGGCAGCGCCGCGAATGGATCGTTTTGTCCACTCCGTCCGTCGCCGCTCCGTCCACCCCGGTCCGTGAAGAAGATCGTCCCGGCGCCCTGCCAGCGGGCGACACGCATCGCCTCGTCGAGATGGGTGCGCGGCACCCCGTGGACGAAGTGCGCGAACCGCTCCGGCGGATGGTCCGCCGTCCACTCGGCCACCTGTGACCAGCGGTAGTCGGTCCAGGGGCCCTGGAAGGTGACCAGTTGGTCGGCTGCCTCCGCGTACCCGGGGTGGGGGTGGGTGCCGTGGCCGAGGACCAGGCGGCCACCGTCGTCCGCGCTGTCGCTCTCCGCCAGCAGGGCGTGCAGCGTGCCGGTGAGACGGCGCACGGCGGGCAGCTCGGCCCGCTCGGCGGGGCAGCGGGCGAGGTAGAAGCCGCCGACCCGGTACCAGTCGATGAAGGCCCGGGCGTCCGCGATCAGCTCGCCGAACGGCCGGTTGCCGTGGGCGAGATCGAGGTGGCCGAGGAGCCGGCCGCCGCAGGCGCGTACGGAGTCGTCCGGGGCCTCGCCGTGCAGGGCGCGTTCCCGGGCGTTACGGAGTCTGCCGGCCACTTCGAGGCAGTGCGGGTCGGGCCGGGTGCCGGGGCCCTCCGCGATGTTGAGGACGGCCCAGTGCAGCGGGGTTCCGGGGCGGACCAGCTCGGCCCATTCGGCGGGGGCGAGCAGCGGGTGGGCGTAGCCGGGAACGCCGAAGCCGAGCTGCTCGCCGCCCGCGGTCCTGCGGGCGGCGGCGGGAGCGGTCAGATACGGCACGCCGCCTCCATCCAGATGTCCGCGAGGGACTCCTCCAGATTGATCCGGGGGCGCCAGCCGAGCCGGTCCCGCGCGGTGCGGACGTCGGCCTGCTGCCAGACGCCGCAGCCGTCCGGGTACGGGGACGGGGTCGCCGAGAGGTGCTCCATGACCGACTCGGCGGAGGTGCGCGGAGCCCCGATCGGCAGCCGCGGGGGCGGGGAGTCCAGCTCGTGGAGCGCGCCCGCGTATCCGGCGACCCGCGCGAGGACGGCGGCGGCGTCGCGGAGGCGGACGGCGCGCCCGGTGCCGATGTTGACGACGCCCTGGGCGGCGGAGAGCGAGGCGGCGTGCACCGCCCGCGCCACATCCCGTACGTCGACGAAGTCCCGCTGCACGCCGAGGCCGCTGAGCTTGAGCTCACCGTCGCCGGACTGCATGGCCCGGCGCATCGCCTCGGCGAGCCGGCCGAGCGGGGAGCCGGCCGGGGTGCCGGGGCCGACGGGTGAGAAGACCCGGAGCACGACGGCGTCGAGGCCCGAGCCGAGTACCAGTTCGGTGGCGGCGAGCTTGCTGACGCCGTACGGGCCGCCGGGGCGCGGGATGGCGTCCTCGGCGGTGGAGGAGCCGGGCTGCGAGGGGCCGTACTCGGAGGCGCAGCCGACCTGGACGAGCCGGGCGCCGCAGCCGCTGCGGCGCAGGGCCTCGCAGACGGTGGCGACGGCGACGGTGTTGTGGCGGGTGAGGTCCCGGGCGCCGCCGCGGGTGGCGCCCGCGCAGTTGACGACGACTCCGGGGTGGACGGCGTCCAGGAAGCGGGTGAGCGCTCCCGGGCTGCCGCCGGCGAGGTCGAACCGGACGTCGGCGTCGTCGCCGCGGCCGAGGGCCGTGAGGTGGACAGCGGGGTCGGCGAGCAGCCGGTCGGCGACGAAGCGGCCGAGGAATCCGTTGGCTCCGAGCAGCAGCACCCTCATCGCGCACCGCCTCGGTGCCGACGGCGGGCTGCCGGTGCGGGGGATTGGGGGGTCATGGCGGGTTACTCCTTGGTCGGTCAGTTCGTGCGGTCTGTTCGTGCGGGTCGGACAGGCCCGCGGCGTCGGCTCCGCGGGATGGTGCGGTGGGGCGGTGGGGCAATTGGGAGGGGGTGGTCCGGCGGTACGTCGGGGGCTCAGGCCCTGGTGTGGGCCGAGGCCCGGGAGAGCGCGGCGGAGGCGTGGACCAGGAGTCCGAGCGCCGCCGCTCCGCAGGCGAGGGCGGGGACGGCTCCGGTGCCGCCCGCCGCGACGAGGACGTGGACGGGCCGGGCCAGCGGTTCGAGGCCGGGCAGCCGTCCGGCGAGGACGAGGGCGGGGGCGGCGGCCTCCAGGGCACAGGCGGCGGCGAGTGCGACGGTGCCCGGCTCGGGCAGGCCGTGCGCGGCGAGCAGCCGGGCCAGGAAGAACAGCACGCCGAGGGCGGCGGCCGCGACCGGCGTACCGTCGCCGCCGAAGCCGAGGTCGGCCAGGAACAGCAGAGGCAGCAGGGCGCAGACGAAGAGCGCGACGGCCGCCAGGAGGAGGGGGCGCACCCCTGCGCCGAACTCCTCCAGTGTTCGGCTTCCGGTGAGTTTGCGGTGGGCCCGCACGGTGAAGAGGTGCGCACACCAGGCCGCCGGGGCGAGTGCAGCGGTGAGCCCGAGCAGCGGGGCGGGGCCGGCCTCCCACGGGCCGTCCGGGCCGCCGCTGACGACCTGGGCGATCAGCCCGTCGCCGTACACCGCGAAGCCCAGGAGCCAGCAGGCGTACATCCCGGCGCGGCCCGCTCCTTCGGGGGCGCGCAGCGGCCCCCGGCCCAGGCAGAGCCGGAGCGCCAGGCACACCAGGAGTGCGCCGGTGACCAGCACGGCGGCCCGCACTCCCCCGCCGAGCACCCCTTCGGTGGTCCGGAGCAGCCCGGCGGTGGCGAGGCAGGCGGCGCCGGGGAGCAGGGCGAGCAGCGTCCACCCGGCGCGGGCCTCGGTGTCGGGGCCCGGCGACGGGGGCGCGGCCATGGCGGGTCCGGTGGGCCGGGCCGGGGTGCGGACGTACAGCTCCTCGGCGAGGGCGAACACGTCCCGGTGGCGGTAGCGGGCGGCGGTGCGGTCGGTGAGGCCGTGGGCTTCGAGACCCGCGGCGATCTCCAGCGGACTCACGGCCCGTTCGCACAGGTCGCGGTGGTGGTGCATGAGGGACTTCACGGGGTCGGCGGAGCCCCGGCGCGCGGGGGCGGTGGGCCTGCGCCGCCCGGCGCGGGACGGGCTCTCGGCGGGGCGGGGCAGGATCTCGGCGGGGCGGTCCGGTACGGCGGTGGCGCGGGTTCCGGGCGTGGGTGCCGAGGCGGACGCGGCGACGGGCTCGGCGGGAGGGGCGACGGCGGACCCGGGAGCGGCCGGGCGCACGGCGACCGGCACAGCGGCATCCGGGTCGGCATGGGTGCCGGCCTGCGCAGCGGCGTCTTCCGGACGGGGCATCGGGGGGGCCTCTCCGTGGTCGGGCCGGATCGGGTGGTCACGCATCGCCGTCTCCCGTTCCGCAGGCCGTCGCGGGGACGCACACGGGCTCGGGGGCCGGCTCCGCCCCGGCGGCGGCCCGTCTCGGCACCCGGGCTCCGGTGGCCGCGGGCTGCGGCTGGGTCCAGGGGCCGAGCAGCCGGGCCTCCGCCGGGGCGGCGAAGAGCAGGGGCTCGCCGTCGGCGTCCACGGCGTCGACCTCCCGGCGCACCGGGGCGTGCGAGATCAGCTCCAGGTAGATGCCGCGAAATGCCGCGAGGTTCTGTTCGACGGTGAAGAGTTCGAGCGCGCGGGCCCGGGCCGCCGCTCCCAGTCGCGCCCGGCGCTCGGGGTCGCGCAGCAGCGCGATACAGGCGTCGGCGAGCGCCCGAGGGTTGCGCGGGGGCACCACCAGGCCGGTGCCGCCGATGACTTCGACGACCGCTCCGACGTCCGTGGAGACGGTGGCCCGGCCGCAGAACATCGACTCGACGAGGCTGATCGGGAAGCCCTCGACCACGCTGGAGAGCACGACCACGCCGCCCGCCGCGTAGGCCTCGGCGAGGTCGGGGACCTCGGGGCCGCCGATCTCCTCGAAGGTGACCGGGTTGACGCCTTCGGTGTGGGCGCCGGTGGCCTCGTCCGGGAAGAGCTGGGCGGCCAGCGCCCGGCAGTGCGCGAGGTACATGGCGCCCTCGCCGCCCTCGGCCGGGGCTCCGAAGATGCGCAGCCGGGCGTCCGGTTCGGCGCGGCGGACCTCGGCGAAGGCGTGGAGCAGGGCGATCAGGTCCTTGGCGGGCTCGGTCCGGCCGACCCAGACCAGCGTGTCCGGGCCGCCCGCGTCGTCGTGCTCGCCGACGGCGGAGAAGCGCTCGGCGGCCATGCCCGGGTGGACCGTGCGCTGCCCGGCGGGGTCGGCACCGCACCGCTGCTGCCAGCGGCGCACGTGGGTGTTGCCGGCGGTGACGAGCGCGGCCTGCCGGTAGACCTCGGTGGCCAGCAGCGTGTGGAAGGTGCCGAGGAGGGCACGTACGGGAGCACCGAACGACGCGTCGGGCGCGGCCAGGTAGTGCGTACGAAGCTGGACGCCGTGCTCGGTGACGAGCAGCGGCACACCGAAGAAGCGTTTGGCCAGCAGCCCCGGAATGGCGGCCGCCCCGCCGGACGCCGCGTGGCAGAGATCGACGGCGCCGAGGCTCTCCGGCTCGTACCAGTCGAGCGAGAGCGGGCGCAGGACGCGCTCCAGTTCGGCGGCGAAGGCGAGGTGGTCCACTACGGTGGCGCTCTGCACGGTCCGGCCGGCGCCCCGGGCGCGGGAGGCGGCCTCCAGGATCCGTACGGTGGCCTCGGAGCGCAGGGCGAGGCGGAGTCCTCCGCGCTCCCGGGCCAGCTCGGCCAGGCCGTAGAAGCCCTCGGTGAAGAGCTCCGCGCCGGGCCCCTGGCCGGTGGCCGGGTCCGTGCCGGTGTCCTCGGTGGCGCAGATCGCGGTGGCCAGCGCCCTGACATGGGCGGCGAAGCGCTTGCGGTCGCGCCGCCCGTAGGAGACGCCCCCGCCGGTCACCAGCCTGGCGAGCAGGCGGGGTTCACCGCTGCCGCGCAGGGTGCCGTCCTCGGGGGTCCACAGCGGCGCGGTGCGCACGCGGCTGACGTGGTGCGGCAGCCTGACCCAGCCCTGGTCCTCCTGGCGGGCGGAGCGGCTCAGCGCGAAGAGGTCGAACTCGTGCTGCGGCAGCCCGCGCACCAGCCGGTCGCACCAGAGCCTGGACTCACCGGTCGCATACGGATAGCCACCGTCGGTGAGCAGTCCGATCCGCACGAGTACACCCCCGATCTCCCTTGTGGGCGGCCGCCGTTGGAACGGCGACTCGCAGCGGGACGACCGTAAGCGGATACGCCGGTGGTACGACGGACGGTTGTCCGTCGCACCACCGAAAGGGGTGAACCGTCGTAACTTTCCCGCGCCGATCGCGTTCCGTCGCGCTACAGCGGTCGGTTGTTACGGAGAGTCAGGCTGCGGCCAGTTCCCCGCGGGCCGCCCGGCAAGCCGCCGCCAGACCGGGATCGAGCGCCGGAAGCGCGGTTAGCAGCTGCTTCGTGTACGGGTCCTGGGGGTCTCCGCACACCTCGTCGGCGCTGCTCTGTTCGACGAGGACGGCCGTCTCGGTACGCGGAAACGCGTCGTCAACTACCGGGGTACACCCAAGGATTGGGCTTGCACTTGATCCCGTCGATGTCCAGGGACTTGGTCTGCTGCTGCATCACCGGGGCCAGGGCGCCGGGCGTGCGGCAGCTCACATGGTTGTACCCGAGCCGGTGGCCGACCTCGTGGTTGATAAGCATCTGACGGTAGGGCAGCAGCTTCTTCGGGCCGAACGTGGCGGAACCCTGCGCCCAGCGATAGGCATTGATCATCACGCGGTCGGTCGAGGCCGAATCGCACGAGACATTGTCGATCGTCGTGTCCAGACCGGATTTCGCACACCATTCACCGGTCGTCCCGGGACTGGCGAGCGTGATCACGAAGTCCGGGCCCCCGGAGGAGATCCGCTCGAAGGTCATCGCACCGTTGTGCGCCCAACTCCGGTCGTCGTTGAGCGTCTTCTGGACGGCTTCGGCGAAAAGGCCCGCGTCGAGGGAGAGGCCCTTCTCGACATCGATCCGGTAGCGGTACTTCTGGCCCCTGCCGGGCGCCTTCGCCAGTCCGGGGACGGCCTCGAACTTCCCGGTCGCCTTCAGGTCCGCGGCGAGCGTGAAGGGCTGCGCCATCTTCTCGCCGTACGACAGGGGCTTGACCTCGGGGGCCCGCGTCGCGGGGCGCTCGGGGGTCGGGCGGGCGTCCGAGCGCGAGGCGCCCTCGCCGCCGCCCCGGTCGGCACCGGACGCCCGCGCCGCCGCCGCTCCCCGGTCGGCGGAGTCCTCGGCGACCTGTCCGGCCACCACGACGGCGAGCACGGTCGTCACCGCGGCCGCGGCGATCCCGGTGAAGGTTCGCCCCTTGCCGCCCTTGGGCTCACGGCGCTCGGCGGGCTCCGAGTCCAGGGCGTCGTCCGGCTCCACCGGGGGGCCGGCGGCCTCGGCGCCCGAGCGGGTGTCCGGCGCTTCGGCCGGGGCGGGCGCATCGGCGTCGAAGGCGTCGACGAACTCCCTGCGGGGGCCCGGCATCACCTCGGGGCCGACGGCCGCCGGCTGACGCCCCGTCCGCCCGTCTGCGGCGCGCTGGGCGGCCTGCTGGGCGTAGACCTGACGCGCAACGGCCCGTTCGCGGGCGGCGTCCTGGTCCGGGCGGCCCGGTGCTCCGTACGGCTGCGCGTACGGCGTGCTGCCGGGGGTGGCGCCGTGATACGGCTGCCCGGCGGTCTGAGGGCCGCCGTAGGTCTGCTGGGGGCCGGTGCCCCAGCCGCCACCCGGCTCGTGCTGCTCGGGGTGGCCACCGCGCACCTGGGGGGCGTCGGAGAAGGGTGCGTGCCCGTCGGCGGGGGGCACGGGCCCCTGGCGCCTGCGCCGGCCGCCGGAGGCGGGGCGGGGTACGGCGCGCCACCCGCCCGGATCCGCCGCTGCGGCGTCCGGGCGGGTGGCCTCTGCGCCCTTTCGGCTGTGTCGTCCCACGCCCCGGATCAGCTCCCGCCACCATCGTCGATCAGTTCCCGGAACACCTGGGCGACCGCCTCCGGGTACTCCATCATCGCCACGTGCCCCGCTTCGGGCAGGGTCAGCAACCGGGCGTCTCGGAAGGCCGCGGACGCCCTGCGTGCCATCCGGTACGAGACGAGCTGGTCCCGTCCGCCGTACACGAGCTGGGTCGGTGCGAGCACCCGCTCGGCCTGGCGCCACAGTCCGTGCTGGCCGCCCAGGGTGTACGCGTCCACGATGCCCCGGGCCGAACGCGTCATCGCGTCCCAGAAGTACGGCAGCTCCAGGCGGCGCTCCATCTCGGCCACCGCGTGGCGGAAGGCTTCGTCGGAGATCCGTGCCGGATCTCCGTAACAGAGTGCCATGACTCCGCGCGTCCGCTGCTCCGCCGTCCAGTCCTTCGTGAGCCGCGCGAACAAGGAAGCGACCCCCGGCACCGCCAGGAGCCCGGTCGGCACGGCGGGCCGCTGCACCCTCCACTCGGGCAGTGCGGGCGAGATCAGGGTGAGGGTGCGCACGAGGTCGGGGCGGACGGCGGCGACCCGGGTGGCGACCGCGCCGCCCAGGGAGTTGCCGAACAGATGGACGGGACCGCGTTCACCCGCGTCGAGCAGCCGGATCACCGCACGGGCGTGCCCGGTGATCGAGTAGTTGCCGTCGTCCGGCGGCGGCGAGTCACCGAATCCGGGCAGGTCGACGGCGTCGGGGTCGACCACGTCCGCCAGCAGCGGCATCAGGGCCGACCAGTTCTGCGAGGACCCGCCGAGACCGTGCACGAAGAGGGCGGGCGGCAGGCCGGTCCGGTCGGTGGGCCGCGAACGGACGGTCAGCCTGAGCCCCGGCAGGGCCACGGCTCGCAGCCGCTCGCCCTCGGCGACCCGGACGGCGCTGACCGTGGGAGCCACCGCGGCGGCGATGGCTTGGGTACCCGGCAGCTCGGTCGAAGACATGCGGCAATGTTACGAGACGATCACGCACCAGTTCATGTGTTCGCGGTCACAGCCCGCATCGCGGGGTAGGTGTGTTGCTCCTACGCTTCAGAGGAAGCGGCTACAGGGAAGAATGAGGAGTCACCATGACGGTCGACCCGAGCGACCCGGACACCTTCGAGAGCACCGAGCCGGACGCACCCGGCCCGGAGGCGTCGGAGGCGGATGCCGCCGAGCAGCGGACGGACATCCGGCAGGAGGAGGACGAACCGGCGGAGAGCGTCGATCCGGCCACCGCCAACGAGGCCGATGCGGCGGAACAGCGCAGGGTGATCCCGCTGGATGAGGACGATTACCGATAGAACGCCCCGCTTTGCTCCCGACCTGGGAGAAGTGTGGCTTCCGCAGCCGTCCGGTCCGTGAAATTCTGCGTCCGCGCCGCGCGCACCGGGGTTACCCAAAAGTACGATGGCTGTACGGCGCAGCGTGTACGGATCGGCTGTGCTGGAACACACATTTGGGAGGCGGCGTGAGCGCCATCGAGCAGACAGAGGCAGCGCGCCCGCGGGGCACGCGCCTTCCCCGCCGCGCCCGACGCAATCAGCTGCTGGGCGCCGCGCAGGAGGTCTTTGTCGCACAGGGCTACCACTCCGCCGCGATGGACGACATCGCCGAGCGGGCCGGCGTGAGCAAGCCGGTGCTCTATCAGCACTTCCCCGGCAAGCTGGAGCTCTACCTGGCCCTTCTGGACCAGCACTGCGAGTCGCTGCTCCAGGCCGTCGTGACGGCGCTGGCGTCGACGACCGACAACAAGCTGCGCGTCGAGGCGACGATGGACGCCTACTTCGCGTACGTGGAGGACGAGGGCGGCGCCTTCCGGCTGGTCTTCGAGTCCGACCTGACCAACGAGCCCGCCGTGCGCGAGCGGGTCGACCGGGTCTCCCTCCAGTGCGCCGAGGCGATCTCCGACGTGATCGCCGGGGACACGGGCCTGTCCAAGGACGAGTCCATGCTCCTCGCGGTGGGCCTCGGCGGTGTGTCGCAGGTGGTGGCGCGCTACTGGCTCTCCAGCGGCTCCAGCATCCCGCGCGACACGGCGGTGCAGCTGCTCACCTCGCTGGCCTGGCGGGGTATCGCGGGCTTCCCGCTGCACGGCGTCGAGCAGCACTGAGCCCCCACCCCGGCCGGGCGCCGGGCGGCATCGACGCCCTGTCGCGGCCGGGTACCGCGCCGTGTTCGCTGCGGGCGTTGCCGGTCGGGCCGTGAGGCGTGGTCCCACCGGGCTAATGTGGCTGCGTACGGCGCGGTTCGCCGCGCAGGGACTGACCGTCGGAGGGACATAGCCGTGGAGGTCAAGATCGGGGTGCAGCACACGCCCCGCGAGATCGTTCTGGAGAGCGGGCTTTCCGCCGAGGACGTCGAGAGCGCGGTCGCCGCCGCACTGGGCGGCAAGGCGGAGCTGCTGAGCCTCACGGACGACAAGGGCCGCAAGGTCCTGGTGCCGGCCGACCGGATCGCGTACGTGGAGATCGGTGAGCCGACCACGCGGCGTGTGGGGTTCGGCGCGCTGTAGTCCACGGGACGCGGTGAGCACGGGAGCGGCCCGGCGGGATCTTCCCGCCGGGCCGCTCCCGTATGCCCTGCGGACCCCTGCGCGTGCCCCGGGGGCCGCTCCCGTACACCGTGGGGCGCGAAGCCGTACCCGTAAGGGTTTCCCCAGCGTGGCGGAGGGTTGTACGGCATGGGCCGGGGGTAGTACCGCCTACGACCGATTTGCCCGCCCCGCACACCCCCGCGAGGTGACTTAGTGATCTGGGAATCCTTCGGCGCCGCCGTGCTCGGACTCGCCCTGTCCTGGGCGGCGGTCCGCTCACTGGCCGACCGGCTCCCCTCCGCCCGTGCTGTTTATCTCACCGGTGCGCTGGGAGCGCTGTTCGGGGCGTTCCTCACACATTCCGCGCTGGGCCCCGGCCACGGCGTGGCCACCCTGATCGGCGCCGTCTCCGTCGGGGCGGTGACGCTGTCCCTGCTGATCCGCCCGCGTGGCCGCCGCCTCACGAGGTCGGCGGCGGCCCAGTAGCACGGGCACCACAAGGTGTTACGCGGCCAGCCCCAGCGCGGCCATGCGCTTGGTGTGGGCCTCGGTGATCCGGGAGAACATCCGGCCCACCTCCGCCAGGTCGAAGCCGTCCGCGACCCCGCCCACCAGCATCGTCGAGAGCGCGTCGCGGTCGGCGACCACCCGCTGGGCCTGCGACAGCGCCTCGCCCATCAGCCGGCGGGCCCAGAGCGCGAGCCGCCCGCCGAGCCGGGGGTCGGCCTCGATCGCGGCGCGCACCTTCTCCACGGCGAAGTTCCCGTGGCCCGTGTCGTCGAGCACAGCGAGGACCAGGGAGCGGGTGTCGGTGTCGAGCCGGGCCGCGACCTCCCGGTAGAAGTCACTGGCGATCGAGTCGCCGACGTACGCCTTGACCAGGCCCTCCAGCCAGTCGGACGGCGCCGTCTGGCGGTGGAAGTCGTCGAGCGCCTTGGCGAACGGCTCCATCGCGGCGGTCGGGTCCTCGTCGATCGCGGCGAGCCGGTCGGACAGCTGCTCGAAGTGGTGGAACTCGGCGGAGGCCATCTTCGCCAGCTCCGCCTTGTCCCCGAGTGTCGGCGCGAGTTTCGCGTCCTCCGCGAGGCGCTCGAAGGCCGCCAGCTCGCCGTAGGCGAGGGCGCCCAGCAGGTCCACGACCGCGGCACGGTACTGCGGCTCCGCGGAGGCGGTGGCCCAGTCCCGGGCGGCGTTCCCGGTCGCTCCGGGCGCTTCTTCGGGGTGATCAGTGGCGTTGTCAGGCGTCTCCATGAACCGCACAATAGCCCGCCCGACGAGGGGCGGAAGGGTCCGGTGAGGAGGGGACGTCACACCGTTCCAATGAATTCGTCCAACACACATGCGCGAATCCGGGGTACAGTGGTATTGCGCTTACTGAGCATTTTCCTGTGCCAGGGGCGCGTCCTTTGAATGAGGATGCCCGGTCGGTGGCCCGATCGGCTCCGACCCGACAGCCCTCCACGCGGTGCGTACGACACGTACGACTGCAGCTGAGGGGCCCCTCAGCGGCACGAGCGCTCGAGCGACGGCAGTGGTCCCGCGCCACCCGGCCCATCCACGGCCGGATGACCAACCCCGGCACGGTACGACCCCCAGCGTTCGCCTCGGACCGCGTCTCACAGAAGAGGCAGCACCCTGACTACGTTCCGCGACCTCGGCGTTCTTTCCGAGACGGCCGAAGCCCTCGAGGCAGTCGGCATCATGTCCCCCTTCCCCATCCAGGAGATGACGCTCCCCGTAGCGCTCTCCGGCTCCGACGTCATCGGCCAGGCCAAGACCGGCACCGGCAAGACGCTCGGCTTCGGACTCCCCCTCCTGGAGCGCGTGACCGTCCCCGCCGATGTCGAGGCGGGGCGTGCCACGCCCGAGCAGCTGACCGACGCGCCGCAGGCGCTCGTCGTCGTCCCCACCCGTGAGCTGTGCCAGCAGGTCACCAACGACCTCCTGACCGCCGGCAAGGTCCGTAACGTCCGCGTTCTCGCGATCTACGGCGGCCGGGCCTACGAGCCCCAGGTCGAAGCCCTCAAGAAGGGCGTCGACGTGATCGTCGGCACCCCGGGCCGTCTGCTGGACCTGGCGGGCCAGCGCAAGCTCGACCTCTCCCACATCCGCGGGCTCGTCCTCGACGAGGCCGACGAGATGCTGGACCTGGGCTTCCTGCCCGACGTCGAGCGCATCATCACGATGCTGCCGCCCAAGCGCCAGACGATGCTGTTCTCGGCCACCATGCCCGGTGCCGTCATCAGCCTCGCCCGCCGCTACATGTCGCAGCCGACCCACATCAACGCCACCTCGCCCGACGACGAGGGCACGACCGTCAAGAACACGGTCCAGCACGTCTACCGCGCGCACAACATGGACAAGCCGGAGATGCTCTCCCGCATCCTCCAGGCCGACGGCCGCGGGCTCGCGATGATCTTCTGTCGTACGAAGCGGACGGCCGCCGACATCGCCGAGCAGCTGGAGAAGCGCGGCTTCGCATCCGGCGCGGTCCACGGCGATCTCGGCCAGGGCGCCCGCGAGCAGGCGCTGCGCGCCTTCCGCAACGGCAAGGTCGACGTCCTCGTCTGCACCGATGTCGCCGCGCGCGGCATCGACGTCGAGGGTGTGACCCACGTCATCAACTACCAGTCGCCGGAGGACGAGAAGACCTACCTCCACCGCATCGGCCGCACCGGCCGCGCGGGCGCCAAGGGCATCGCGATCACGCTGGTCGACTGGGACGACATCCCGCGCTGGCAGCTGATCAACAAGGCGCTGGACCTGAAGTTCCCGGACCCGCCGGAGACCTACTCCACCTCGCCGCACCTCTTCGAGGAGCTCGGCATCCCGGCGGGCACCAAGGGTGTCCTGCCGCGTGGCGAGCGGACCCGTGCCGGTCTGCGCGCGGAGGAGGTCGAGGACCTCGGCGAGACCGGTGGCCGCGGCCGCAAGTCCGCCGCCCCCGCGCCGGCCCGTGAGGAGCGCGAGCCCCGTACGCGTACGCCGCGTCAGCGCCGCCGCACCCGTGGGGGGACCTCGGAGGAGGGCGGCGCCGCGACGGTGCCCGCACCCGCCCAGGAGACCACGCCGGTCACTCCGGCCGGTGACGAGGCCCCCGAGGGGCCCCGCACGCCGCGCCGCCGTCGCCGTACGCGGGTCAGCGCTGCCGACGCCGTGACCGAGGCGGCCGTGGCGGTCGCCGAGGCTCCGGCGGCTGCCGCTCCCGTGGCTCCCGCCGCCGAGACCGTGTCCACGGCCGTGGCCGAGGCCGTCGCCGAGGCCGAGCCGGTCGCGGAGACCGTCGCGGAGACCAAGCCGCGCCGCCGTCGCAGCCGCGCCGCCGTGAAGCCGGTGGCCGGGACCGTGGCGCAGGTTCCCGTCGCCGCCGCTCCGGTCGAGGCCGGGTTCCAGACCGTGGCCGTCGCCGCGGGCATCGCGGAGCCGGTCGCCGAGCCGGTCGCGACCAGGCCGCGCCGGCGCACCCGGATCGTGAAGCCCGCCGACGAGGTGGACTTCCAGATCGCCCCGGCCTCCGAGCCGGAGCCCGACGCGAAGTCCCGCCGCCGCCCGGCCCGCGCCACCAGCCGGCCGAAGGCGGAGTCGAAGGCGGAGTCGAAGGCGGAGTCGAAGGCGGAGTCGAAGCCCAAAGCCGAGACCAAGGCGAAGAGGGTGAGCCGGCCGAAGGCCGAAGCCGGCACGGCTGCCGAGTCGACGCCCAAGGCCGAGTCGAAGCCGAAGAGGGCGTCGAGGGCGAAGGCCTCGGCCCCCGCCGAAGCCGTCGCGCCGGAGGCTCCGGCCGCCGTCGAGGCCGAGGCCAAGCCGCGCCGCCGCCGGGCGACCCGCAGCGTCACCTCGACCGCGGCCCAGGAGGCCGCTGTGGTCTCCGAGGCCGAGGCCGTGGTGAGCGAGGCCGCCGCCGAGGCGAAGCCCCGCCGCCGCCGCGCCACCCGCGCCGCGGGCCAGGCCACGGCGACGACCGAGAGCTGACGGTCCCGCGAGACCCTTCAGGCCCCGGCCTCCCGCATCTGCGGGGGGCCGGGGCCTCTTCGCTGCCCGGGGCGTCCAGAGTGCCGGGACACCCGGGACGAGGCCCGCACGCCCGGTGGTGCTCCGGTGACGGGCCCGGCCCGCCCGGTGGTGCCCCCGTCCCGTCCCGGCTATAGCCTCGGGCCCATGAGCCGCCCGCCCACCTTCACGCCGCCCGCCTGCGCCACCTCCCGCGTCCTGCGCACCGAGCGCGGCGACTTCGCCGTCCTGGACGCCGTACCGGCGAACGCCCCCGCACGCGCCACCGCCCTCCTGCTGCCCGGATACACCGGAAGCAAGGAGGACTTCATCGCGCTGCTCGAACCGCTGTGCGCGGCCGGGTACCGGGTGGTCGCCGTCGACGGCCGCGGGCAGTACGAGTCCGAGGGGACGGACCGCCAGGAGACTTACGCACAAGGGGAGTTGGCCCGCGATGTGCTCGCCCAGGCGGCCGCCCTCGCCGGGGGCGAGGGGGCGCTGCACCTGCTCGGGCACTCGCTCGGCGGCCAGATCGCCCGTGCCGCCGTCCTGCTCGACGCCACCCCGTTCCGCTCGCTGACGCTGATGTCCTCCGGCCCCGCCGAGGTCGTCGCCGCCCAGCGGGACAAGGTGAAGATGCTGAGCGACGCGCTCTCCGTGCTCACCATGGACGAGGTGTGGGAGGCGATGCGGGCCCTGGACCCGCCGCAGGACGCCGACACCGGCGACGGCGAGGACATGCGCCGCCGCTGGCTGCGCCACCACCCGGCGCAGCTGATCGCCACCGGCGCCCAGCTCTCCGCCGAACCGGACCGGGTGGACGAGCTGGCCGCCCTCGGGCTGCCCGTCCACGTCCTGTCCGGCGAGCGCGACGACGTATGGCCGGTGGAGCAGTTCGACGCGATGGCCCGGCGGCTCGGCGCCCACCGCACCATGATCGCGGGGGCCGAGCACTCCCCCAACACCGCCCGCCCACATGAGAGCGCCGAGGCGCTCGCCGCGTTCTGGGACGGCGTTCCGGCCGACTGAAGCCCTCGCCCGCAGGGATACGGGTCAGTACTGCGACTGCAGGTGCTGCCAGAATCCGTCGCGCAGCGCCCGGCGCAGGTGCGCGTGGCCGCGCAGCGAGTGCTGGAGCAGGCGTTCGGCCTCCACCAGCAGGTCCTGGTCGACCGAGCCAGGCAGATAGGGGTGGCCGGGCAGCAGGTCGGCGAGGGATTCGCGGCCGCGGGCGGCGAGCCAGGCGGCGGCGATCTGGGCGCCGACGAAGCGGACGTCCTCCCGTGAGGGGGCCGGGGTGTCGTCCTCGTACGTGGTGACCGGGCGCCGGGTGACGTAGGGGCGGCAGAAGTCGAGGTCGAAGGTGCGCTGGCTGTCGACCTCCCAGAGCAGCGGTTCGGCCTGGTTGCGGCCCTCGCCGGCCTCGATGCCCCAGAGGTGGACACGCGCCCCGTAGCCCTGGGCCGCCTCGACCGCCGAGACGAGGTCCTCGTCGCCGCCGATGAGGGCCGCGTCGCTGATGGCGCGGTGCCGGGCGAGCGATTCGAGGTCGGTGCGGATGAGGGAGTCGACGCCCTTCTGCTGGTTGTTGGCGTTGAGGTTGCCGAGCCGCACCTTGACGTCGGGGAGTTCGGCGATGGCCTGCTGCTCGGTGGTGTGGATGCGGCGCCTGGCCCCGTCGTACCAGTACACGCGCAGCAGCCGGCTGTCGGCGAAGATCGTGCGGGCCTTGTCGATGAAGGCCTCGATCAGCCCTTCGGCGTCGAGGTCGAACGAGCGGCGGTCCTCGGTGCCGGTGACGAGCAGCCCGGCCGCGGCGTACACATAGCCCGCGTCCACGAAGATCGCGTGCGTCGAGGGGGTCTTGGACACCTCGACGAGCATCCGCTGGAGGAGCTCGTTGGTGCGGTCCAGGCGCTCGGCGATATCGGCCGGGCGGGGAAGCCGCGGGTCCGCCGTGCTCATGCGGACCTCATGGTCTGGGGACAGGGCTGTGTACGGGTGACTACCAACGGGTACTTAGACATCCAAAAAATTTCCTTAGCGTAGGGAATGTTTGTACCGGGCAGGCCGTTGTAACACTCGTGGAACGCGAGGGAAGCCTCGCGTCCCTATCCTCGCGGGTAGGCCGTATCGCCCGCACCAGCAGTTCTCCAGCAGGAGGATCGGACGAAGGGAAGCCATATGCGCTTCGAGATCATGCGACTCGACGACATCGACGGTACCGCCGTGGACAGCACCGTCGTGGACGCCGCCTCCGTCAACCGGATCGTGCAGCAGGCCGCAGCCATAGGCCAGCGCATCTACATCCGGCCGGCCGACAGCTCGGCTTCGTAACGCTTCAAGGGTCGTGGGCTTCTGACATCTGACGCCTGATCACGCATTGCGCCGCTAAAGACGAAGCGCCCCCGCACGGAAGGACCGTGCGGGGGCGCTGTGGTGTCCGGGGTGCGGGAGGGGCGCCTCAGGAGGTCTGGATGACCTGGGTGACGCCGTTGATGATCTGCTGTACGGCGATGGCCGAGAGCATCATTCCCGCGAGCCGGGTCACCAGGACCACCCCGCCGTCCTTGATGATGCGGATGATCACCAGCGAGTAGCGCATCGCCAGCCAGAGCACCACGTGCATGGCCGCGATCGCCGACCACACGGAGAGCTGGCCGCCGAAGCCGTCGGCGTGCTGCACGGCCAGGATGACCGAGACGATCGCGCCGGGACCGGCCAGCAGCGGCATGCCCAGCGGTACGAGCGCCACGTTGACGTCCTTGGTCTGCGTCGGCTCGTCCGTCTTTCCGGTCAGCAGGTCCAGCGCGATGAGCAGCAGCAGGAGGCCGCCCGCGATCATCAGGGCGGGCACGGAGACATGCAGGTAGTCGAGGATCTGCTGGCCGAGCAGACCGAAGACGGCGATCACACCGAAGGCGACCGCGACGGCCTGGAGCGCCATCCTGCGCTGCACCTTGGCAGGGCGGCCCGCGGTGAGGGCCAGGAAGATCGGGGTGATCCCGGGCGGATCCATAATCACGAAAAGGGTGAGAAAGAGGGATCCGAAGACAGCGACGTCGAACACGGTGAGCCTTGCGAGAGATGAGCGGGCGGTACGGGGGCGCGCGGGCCCGGTCGGCGGCCGTCGGCGTACGACGGCAGAAGAAAAGGGCGCGCGAGGAGTGGGACGTGACGCGGTGGAAGCGAGGGGGGTCTAGGGGGTGTCCGGCGGATCAGGACCGGATAGGCCGCGGCGTCTGGTGCGGTGCATCGCAAGGCGCCGGAACGTCCTCATCGCGGAGCGATTCGGGCGTTTCGGCAACGCCGCGAAGTGCCGTGCCAGGCGCCGCGGGCCCGGTCCTGATCCGCCGGACGCCCCCTAGCGGCGGCCGGCTCCACCGGCGCCCGGCACCGGGAAGGCTCCCGTGGCGCGCCGGGTGATCTCGCCGTAGATCTCGGGGTCGGTGGTGTACTCGCCGAGCCCGACGGTCTTTCGGCTGCCGTGGTAGTCGCTGGAGCCGGTGGGCAGGAGCCCCAGCTCCCGGGCGAGACCGCGCAGCCGGGCCCGGGTGGGCTCGTCGTGGTCCATGTGGTCGACCTCGATGCCGTCCAGGCCCGCGGCGGCGAGCGCGGCGATCGTGGCCTCGGGGACCGTCTCACCGCGCTTCGAGGCGGCCGGGTGGGCGAAGACGGTGACACCGCCCGCCGCCTTGACGAGCCGGACCGCCTCGAAGGGGTCGAACTCGTGCTTCGCGGCGAAGGCCCGGCCGCCGTTGCCCAGCCAGTCGGGCGTGAAGGCGTCGGAGACCGTGGGCACGACGCCCAGTTCGACGAGGGCGGCGGCGACGTGCGGGCGGCCGACCGAGCCGTCCCCGGCGATGCGGGCGACCTGCTCCCAGGTGATGGGGACGTCGAGGGCGCGGAGCTTGCGGACCATCTCCTGGGCGCGCGGGACCCGGTCGTCGCGGACGAGCTCGCGCTCGCGCTCCAGGTCGGGATCGGCGGGGTCGAAGAGGTACGCCAGCATGTGCATGCTCACACCGTCGACGCGGCAGGAGAGCTCGGCCCCGGTGACGAGGGTGAGCCCTTCGGGCAGCGCGTCGATGGCCTGCTTGTGGCCGCCGACGGTGTCGTGGTCGGTGAGCGCGACGACGTCCAGGCCCGCGGCGGCGGCGTTGGCGACCAGCTCGGCGGGGGTGTCCGTACCGTCCGATGCGGTGGAGTGGGTGTGCAGGTCGATGCGCACGACGCGTGACTCCAGGGCTCGCGGGCGGACGGGGGACCGCTCAAGGATAACCGCCGCGCACCAGGCCCCCGGCCGGGATCGCCCCCGGTCCGGCGTGATCTAGCGCTCGCTCGTCCCCTGCCGGGGCGGCGCCTCCGGGGCGGCGAGCAGGCGCGGAGTCAGGGCCCCGCAGGGAACGAGGTCCACCTCTCCCCCGGCGTCGCGCAGGTCGGTCAGCACCAGCTCGTCGTACATCAGCAGCCCCGACTGCTCGGGCCACAGAATCGCCCACAGCCACAGACCGCGCGCCTCGCCGGCGAAGACCGCCCTGTCCTCCGGAGCGTTGCGCACGTGCCAGAGCGGGGTGGGGCGGCCGGCCGCGTGGACCTTGGCGTCGGGGACGGAGTCCACATTCAGGTGGGGACCGGGGTCGAGGCCGTCGATCCCCGCGTACCGGGCGCCGAGTCCGACACCGAGCTCCTCGGCGACGAGCAGCAGCTCGCCCATGCCGCCCAGCGGTCCGGGGCCCGAGCAGGCGACGACGGTCGCGCGGCCGCCGCTGCGGTCGTCACCCGCGCCGGCCACGCCGGTGAACAGCCAGCCCACGGGGAGTGGCCAGGGCATCCAGACGGGCACCTGCGAGCGGTGCACCACGACGCCGAGCGCCTCGACGCTCGGCGGAACGACCGGCTGCATCGGGTGCACCTGGCCGTGCACGGAGCACTGCCAGGCGTCGGCGAAAAGACCGGGCGCCCTGACCCGGCCACCGCACTTCGGGCAACTGGGTTCGCCCCTCATGGAGCCCAACGGTCCTCCCCGCCGGTCGCCGCGTCAAGGACGATCACCCGTCCGCAGCGTGGCTGCCGCCAGGGAGAAGCGAGAAGCAATAGATGTGGCAGGCATTTATTAGTTCGTCTAATTTATTCTGTGTATGACGCATCGACCTGGAGGAGAGAAGGAGTCAGGTCCCATGCCAGGACCCATGCCAGGACCCATGCCAGGAGAGGACCCGTTCGACGAAGGGGCCGCGGCCACCAGCGCCCTGCGCCGGCCGAAGGCCGTCCGGGCCACGGCGGGCGCCTCGGTGGTCGCCTTCATGGGGATCGGCCTGGTGGACCCGATCCCGCCGTCCATCGCCCCGGGCCTTGCCGCCACACCCACTCAGGCGTAAGCGCTGTTCACCTCGTACTTCCTGATCACCGCCGTCGCCATGCTCGTCACCGGCTTCGTCTCCAGCCGCATGGCGGCCGGCGGATCCTGCTCGCCGGCCTCGCGCTCGTCGCCGTCTTCCCCGCGCTCTCCGGCACCTCGTCCTCCGTCATACAACTACGGCGCTGACCCACGAGGCCGAGGAGCTGGAGCCGGCGCACGCCCTGGAGGACAGCGTGGCGGTCTTCGCCGACCGGTGAGAGCAGGAGTTTCAGTCCAGCGGTACGGACGTGCGCAGCGGGTCGCGCAGGTCCGTACCGTGCGTGAGCCAGCGTTCCTGGAGCTCCTGCGCCCCGCGCACCCGCTTCCAGGCGGCCTCGTTGGGGGTCATCGGCAGCAGCGGCAGGAAGCGGACCGGGTCCATCGGCTCGTCCAGCTCCAGGTCCTCCACCAGGCCCCCGGACTCCGCCACCAGCACCGAGGTGAACGGCGCGCCGGGCCACAGCGGATCGCCCAGGTCCAGCGAGGCACCCGGCGCCACGATGAGCCCCTCGACCTGCGGGGAGGCGGCCAGCACGGCGAGGGGGCGCAGCACCTGGTCGGTGTCGGCGAGCCCCACCCGCACGGAGAGGACCAGCTCGGCACGCGGGCCCTTCACCGGGTCGGCGAGCGGCGACGTGGGGTCGGCCATCGGCTGTCCGGACATGCCGAGCGTCGCGTATCGCACCACGTCGCCGTCGAGGAAGCGGAGCACCTCGATACGGTCCGTGCCGAGGAAGGTCACATCGGCGCGGGCGTCCGGTTCCCCGAGGGCCGAGCGGAGCCGGGCTTCGACCAGAGCGAGAATTTCTGCCATCCGGCGAGCATAGAGTGCGCGTGGAGTGGGCAAAGTAAGGGATTCGGTCCGGGGCGGCTGATAGCCTGGCCGCCGGTCGGGACAGCGCGCAGAAGCGTCGCTCTCTCTGTCCCGACGACACGTCGTCCCCCACGGGGGACCGGCCGGAGGAGGTGGGGACTGCTATGGATCCAAGTCGACCGTGCAGTACCGATCACCCTTCCGCGTACCGTCGTTCCCATTGAGCTTCCCGCTGAACTGACGCCTCGTCGGCCATCGCCGATGGCCCCCTGACGGTCGTTCGCCCACGGAAGAGCACCAGGAATCCGCGGAAGAGTCTCCCGTTCTTTGCCTGTCTGTTGCGAACGCCGTCATCGCGCCCGCGCGGTGGAGCCCGCTTTGCGGACGTGAGCGCACGTCCCCATTCCGGGCTGTTCCACGCCCTCGCCGACGGCCCTCCGTGAAGGAGCCAGCCATGTCGATGATCCGTGACCTGCGCGCTGCCGTGCGCCCCTCCCTGCGTCCCTCCCTCCGTAAGAACAGCGCCCCCCACAACGCGTACGACACCACCCGCGACCCGTCCGCCTCCAGCGCCGTCGTCGACTGCGCGGTCTACCGCGACGGCAGCCGCCTGGAGGGGTCCGCGACCCCGACGCCGCACGAGGCGATGCTTCAGGTGCGCGAGGAGGGCGGCTTCGCCTGGATCGGCCTGCACGAGCCGACGGAGGAGGAATTCGCGGGCATCGCCCGGGAGTTCGGGCTCCACCCGCTCGCCGTGGAGGACGCCGTCCACGCCCACCAACGGCCGAAGCTGGAGCGGTACGACGACACGCTGTTCACCGTCTTCAAGACGATCCATTACGTGGAGCACGCCGAGCTGACCGCGACCAGCGAGGTCGTGGAGACCGGCGAGGTGATGTGCTTCACCGGCCGGGACTTCGTCATCACCGTCCGGCACGGCGGGCAGGGTTCCCTGCGTGCCCTGCGCCACCGCCTCCAGGACGACCCCGAGCTGCTCGCCAAGGGCCCCTCCGCCGTCCTGCACGCCATCGCCGACCATGTGGTCGACGGGTACATCGCGGTGGCGGAGGCGGTGCAGGACGACATCGACGAGGTGGAGATCGATGTCTTCTCCACCCCGGCCAAGGGCGGCCGGCGCGGTTCGGACGCGGGGCGGATCTACCAGCTCAAGCGTGAGGTGCTGGAGTTCAAGCGGGCCGTCTCGCCCCTGCTGCGCCCGATGCAGCTGCTCAGCGAGCGGCCGATGCGGCTGATCGACCCCGACATCCAGAAGTACTTCCGGGACGTCGCCGACCACCTCGCCCGGGTCCAGGAGGAGGTCATCGGCTTCGACGAGCTGCTGAACTCGATCCTCCAGGCCAATCTGGCGCAGGCGACCGTCACCCAGAACGAGGACATGCGCAAGATCACCTCCTGGGCGGCGATCATCGCCGTGCCCACGATGATCTGCGGGGTCTACGGCATGAACTTCGACTACATGCCTGAGCTGGAGTGGAAGTACGGCTATCCGCTGGTGCTCGGCCTCATCGGGGCGGTCTGTTTCTCCATCCACCGCATCCTGAAGCGCAACGGCTGGCTGTGAGCCGCGGCGGCCGGTCTAAGCTCCCGCCCATGACTGATGCTGCCGATGCCCTGCTGGAGAAGGCCCTCGTCGAGGAGGCCACGAAGAAGTCCGGCCTCATCTGGGTCAGGGCCGCCGGGCCCGCCCGCGCGGTGTGGCACGTCTGGCACGAGGGCGCGGCCCACCTCGTCGGGGACGGCCCGGGCGAGCAGCCGCTGCCCGAGGGCCTGACCGGCGGCGGCCGCGCCGAGGTCACCGTACGCAGCAAGGACAAGGGCGGCCGGCTCGTCGCCTGGACAGCGGGGGTACGGGTGCTGGCGCCGCACTCCGAGGAGTGGGAGGCGGCCGTCGCCGAGCTCAAGGGCAAACGGCTGAACGCGCCGGACGCCGAAGTGATGACGGAGCGCTGGGCGCGCGAGTGCGCGGTGGTGCGCCTGACGCCCGAGGCGGTCAGCACGGAGCTGCCGGACACCTCGCTGGCCGCCGCCCCGCTGCCGACCGCGGCGACCACGCGCCGGCCCGTACCGGCCGGGCTGCCCCGGCTGCTGCTGAAGCGGCGCCGGAAGGGCTGAGGGGGCTCCGGAAGGGCTGAGGGGCCGCTCAGCCGGAGGACTTGGGGAGCTTGCCGCCGTAGTCGACGGTGTCGTCGTCCTCCGGGGCCTCCAGCGGGACGGTGCGCCCCCAGTCGGCCAGGGTGACGGTGCCCCCGCCGCCGCCGCGGGCCACCCGTACCGGGTACGGCTTGCCCTCCAGCGAGACGTCGAGCGCCCCGCCCTCGCCCTTGCCGCCCAGGAGCTGGATGGTGCGGTGTCCGGTGACGGTGTCCCGGGCCCCCTTGTTCAGGGTGCCGTGCAGCGTCAGCAGGCCGTCCAGGAGGACCTTCTTGTCTGTGAAGCCGCGCAGCTGGCGGTAGCTGGGGTCGTCCTCGGGGACCTTCACGTACTTGCCGCCGAGCTTCTCGGCGGCCTCCTGGTCGGAGCGGCCCGCCTTGCCGTCCTCCTCGTGCAGCCAGAAGTCGGCGTCGGCCTTGATGAAGAGCTCGTCCTCGATCCGCAGGAGCACGAAGCTGCGCTTCTTGGAGGAGACCGACCCCATGCCGCCCTTGTCGCTGAGCTTCATGTTCAGCATGTAGGTGCCGCCCTTGCTGACCAGGGTGCCCGCCAGCCGTACCCCGCCCGCGCTGTCGGCAGCCGCTCTGCTCTTCGTGTCGATCTGCTCGGCCGAGAGTTTCCCGATCCCGTTGGTCCCCTTGTCCGGGTCCTCGCCCGCGCAGGCGGTGAGGGCCGCGACGAGCCCGCCGCAGAGCACGACGGCGAGCGCGGTCCGGCGATGATTCCGGACGGCCGGGGCAAAAGACGTCACGGGCGTACTGCCTCTCAACTGCGATCGGGGGGCAGAGCGCAGCGTACCCGGGCTCCGGGCGCCGTCCGGCAGCCAGCCGTACGCACGGGTCCGCCGGGGCGCGCCACCACGGCAGGGGCTAGCCTGATCACGGAGTACGGCTGTTCGAGAAGGAGGCGGAGCATGGCGGCAGGAGCACCCAGGGTCTTCGTCTCGCACCTGTCCGGGGTGCCCGTGTTCGACCCGAACGGGGACCAGGTCGGCCGGGTCCGCGACCTGGTGGCGATGTTGCGGATCGGCGGACGGCCGCCGCGCATCCTGGGTCTGGTCGTCGAGGTGGTCAGCCGACGGCGGATCTTCCTGCCGATGACCCGGGTGACGGGCGTCGAGTCCGGCCAGGTCATCACGACCGGCGTGGTCAACATGCGGCGCTTCGAACAGCGGCCCACCGAACGGCTCGTCCTCGGCGAGTTCCTCGACCGGCGCGTGCAGCTGGTGGAGACCGACGAGGAGGTCACCGTCCTGGACGTGGCGATCCAGCAGCTGCCCGCCCGCCGGGACTGGGAGATCGACAAGTACTTCGTCCGCAAGGGGCGCGGCGGGGCGCTGCGCCGCAAGGGCGAGACGTTGACGGTGGAGTGGTCGGCGGTCAGCGGCTTCTCGCTGGAGGAGCACGGGCAGGGCGCCGAGAATTTGGTCGCCACCTTCGAGCGGCTGCGCCCCGCCGATGTGGCCAACGCCCTGCACCACCTCTCCCCCAAGCGCCGGGTCGAGGTGGCCGCGGCGCTCGACGACGACCGGCTCGCCGACGTCCTGGAGGAGCTGCCCGAGGACGACCAGGTGGAGATCCTCGGCAAGCTCAAGGAGGAGCGGGCCGCCGACGTCCTGGAGGCGATGGACCCGGACGACGCGGCCGACCTGCTCTCGGAGCTGCCCGAGGAGGACAAGGAGCGGCTGCTGACCCTGATGCGGCCGGACGACGCCGCCGATGTGCGCCGCCTCATGGCGTACGAGGAGCGGACGGCGGGTGGTCTGATGACGACCGAGCCGATCGTGCTGCGCCCGGACGCCACGGTGGCCGACGCGCTCGCCCGGGTCCGTCAGTCGGACCTGTCGCCTGCGCTCGCCGCACAGGTGTACGTGTGCCGCCCGCCCGACGAGACGCCGACCGGCAAGTACCTGGGCACCGTGCACTTCCAGCGGCTGCTGCGCGATCCGCCGTTCACGCTGGTCAGCTCCATCGTCGACAGCGACCTGGTGCCGCTGCCCCCGGACACCCCGCTGCCGACCGTGACCAGCTATCTGGCCGCGTACAACCTGGTCTCCGCACCCGTGGTGGACGAGAGCGGGTCCCTGCTGGGCGCGGTGACCGTGGACGACGTCCTGGACCACCTGCTGCCCGACGACTGGCGCGAGACCGACTTCCACGGCGAGGGGGGCATCCGCCTTGGCCGAACGTGAGGAACGGACGAAGGCCGCCTCCACGGGCGCCTCGGGCCTGATGCGCCCGCCGCGTACCCGGCTCGACCAGCCGAAGTCGCCGCGGCGGCGGCTGCTGCCGGAGTACGACCCGGAGGCGTTCGGCCGGTTCTCCGAGCGGATCGCCCGGTTCCTGGGGACCGGACGGTTCATCGTCTGGATGACGCTGATCATCATCGTCTGGGTGCTGTGGAACATCTACGCGCCCAAGGATCTGCGCTGGGACGAGTACCCGTTCATCTTCCTGACCCTGATGCTCTCGCTCCAGGCCTCGTACGCGGCCCCGCTGATCCTGCTGGCCCAGAACCGGCAGGACGACCGGGACCGGGTCACCCACGAGCAGGACCGCAAGCAGAACGAGCGCTCCATCGCCGACACCGAGTACCTCAGCCGGGAGATCGCGGCGCTGCGGATGGGCCTGGGCGAGGTCGCCACCCGGGACTGGATCCGCTCGGAACTGCAGGACGTGGTGAGGGACATGGAGGACCGCCGGATCCTCCTCACGTCCGAGAGTGACGAAGGCGACCGCTGACGGGCTACCCGCCCGTAGGGCCCGGCGCCGTAACATCGTCGGTATGGCTACGGAAGACGCGGTGCTTGAAGCACTGGCGACAGTGAACGACCCGGAGATCCACCGCCCGATCACCGAGCTGGGCATGGTGAAATCGGTCGAGATCGATCCTGACGGTGTAGTCGCTGTCACGGTGTATCTCACGGTCTCCGGCTGTCCTATGCGCGAGACGATCACCAGGAACGTGACGGAGGCGGTCTCCCGTGTGGAGGGTGTCTCCCGCGTGGAGGTCACCCTCGACGTCATGAGCGACGAGCAGCGCAAGGAGCTGGCGAGCTCGCTGCGCGGCGGCACCGCCGAGCGGGAGGTGCCCTTCGCCAAGCCCGGCTCGCTGACCCGCGTGTACGCGGTCGCCTCCGGCAAGGGCGGCGTCGGCAAGTCCTCGGTGACGGTGAACCTCGCGGCGGCGATGGCGGCCGACGGCCTGAAGGTGGGCGTCGTGGACGCGGACATCTACGGGCACAGCGTGCCCCGGATGCTCGGCGCGGACGGCAAGCCCACCCAGGTCGAGAACATGATCATGCCGCCGTCCGCGCACGGCGTGAAGGTCATCTCCATCGGCATGTTCACCCCGGGCAACGCGCCCGTGGTGTGGCGCGGCCCGATGCTGCACCGGGCGCTCCAGCAGTTCCTCGCCGATGTGTACTGGGGCGACCTGGACGTCCTGCTCCTGGACCTGCCGCCGGGCACCGGTGACATCGCGATCTCCGTGGCGCAGCTCGTGCCGAACGCGGAAATCCTGGTCGTCACGACCCCGCAGCAGGCGGCGGCCGAGGTGGCCGAGCGGGCCGGTTCCATCGCCGTACAGACCCATCAGAAGATCGTCGGCGTCGTGGAGAACATGTCGGGCATGCCGTGTCCGCACTGCGACGAGATGGTCGACGTCTTCGGCTCGGGCGGCGGCGCCCGGGTCGCCGAGGGCCTGACCCGGACGGTCGGCGCCGAGGTGCCCGTGCTGGGCTCGATCCCGATCGACGTACGGCTGCGCGAGGGCGGCGACGAGGGCAAGCCGGTGGTCCTGTCGGACCCGGACTCCCCGGCCGGCAAGGCGCTGCGCTCGATCGCGGAGAAGCTGGGGGGCCGCCAGCGCGGCCTGTCGGGCATGTCGCTGGGGATCACCCCGCGCAACAAGTTCTGACCCCTTCGTCCTCAAGCGCCGGACGGGCTGGTTCCGCCAGCCCGTCCGCACGCCTCGGGCTCACTCGTACGTGGTGATGTCCTTGATCACCGCGAACCCCAGCCCGTACGCGCTCATCCCCCGCCCGTACGCCCCGATGTGCACGCCCTCGTGCGCGGACCCGGCCAGCACCCAGCCGAACTCGGACTCCCGGTAGTGGAACTCCACCGGGACCCCGTCCACCGGCAGGGAGAGCGTCGACCAGGGCGCGGAGCCGAGGTCGTCGGCGAGGGTGAACGCCGTCTCGGTCTGCTGGTCGAGCCAGTCGTCGCGCAGGGTGTGGTCCATCAGCGGCGGCCACGTGTACGCCAGCAGGCCCGAGCCGGCCAGCCAGGCGGCCGAGGAGACCGTGGTGGCGTCCAGGACCCCTGTGCCGTCACCGCTGCGTCTGACGGGGCTGGCGGCGACCGTGATGACGGCCGCGAACCGTTCCTTCTCGGCGGCGGAGCCGTCCGTCTTCACCGAGGGCTCGTCGCCGTGCCCGGTGGAGCCGTGCTGCACGGTGCCGTCCGCCGCCGTGCCGACCTGCATCAGCCAGCGCGGCCCTGTGAAGGCCTCGTCCAGCCCGTACCAGGGGAAAGAGGCCTCCAGGTAGCCGTCGACGGTACGCCGCCGGGCCGCCGGTACCTCCTGCGCCGTGACCGTGCCAGGGGCACCGTCCGTATCCACCCGACTCGTCGTCTCCATCTGAGCGGCCGCCTCCTCGATCAGTCCTGATCCGGAGCGGCCCGCCCCCCGCGGGCATGGGCGTCCTCGCAACCGGACAGATGGAGAATAGCCATACCGTCCGGACGAGTCGGGATTGACCTGGCGTCAGGTGGCGTCCGCGTCGAAGGGCGGACGCTCGGGCTGCGCCTGCTGCGGGGTCTTCTTCAGCAGGTCAGGGGTGGTGTCGCCGGTCTTGGTGAGGCTGGGCGAGGTGGCGGTGCCCGATGCCCCCGCCGACCCGTTCGCCGCACTGTCGGCGGAATCGGGCGCCGGCGTGCGCCCGTTGACCGCGTCGGTGACGTCGGCGATCTCCTTGCGCAGATCGAAGCTCTCGCGGATCTCCTTCAGCCCCAGGTCGTCGTTGCCGTCCATCAGCTGCTTGCGGACGAACGTCTTGGGGTTGAGGTCCTCGAACTCGAAGTCCTTGAACTGCGGGCCGAGCTCCGTACGGATGTCTTCCTTGGCGCTGTCCGAGAACTCACGGATCTTGCGGATGGTGCGCGTGACGTCCTGGATGAGCTTGGGCAGCTTCTCGGGGCCGAAGACCAGCACGGCCAGCACCCCGAGCGTCAGCAGCTCCAGTGCGCCTATGTCATTGAACACCTAGCTGCTCCTCGTGTTCTCCGCCTGGTCCCGGCTTCTCCGCCCGTCCCGGCCAGGTGGGACGGGTGCCCGGACCCGTCAACGGTACCTGGCCGACCTGTCCGGGCGGTACCTTGCCGTGTCGCTCACGTGCCGCTCGCCGAGCCGAGCGTCAACGTGACGGACAGCTCCTTGCCACCTCGGGTCAGCCGCAGTTCCAGCCGGTCGCCAGGACGGTGGGCGCGGATCTTCACGATCAGCTCCTCCCCGCTGTGCACACGCTGGCCCTGGACCTCGGTGATCACGTCGCCGGACCTGATACCCGCCTTGGCGGCCGGGCCGCCCTTGGTGACGGCGGGGCCGTCCTCGGGGCCCTTCTCGCCGACCTTGGCGCCGTCGCCGGTGAACTTCATGTCGAGCGTGACGCCGATCACGGGGTGGGTGGCCCGGCCCGTGTTGATCAGCTCCTCGGCGACGCGCTTGCCCTGGTTGATCGGTATCGCGAAGCCGAGGCCGATGGAGCCGGACTGGCCGCCGCGCTCGGTCCCCTTGCCGTTGTCGGCGGCGCGGATGGCGCTGTTGATCCCGATGACGCGGGCCTGGGTGTCGACCAGCGGGCCGCCGGAGTTGCCGGGGTTGATCGGGGCGTCGGTCTGGAGGGCGTCGACGTAGCTGATGTCGCTGCCGTCGCCCTTCTCGCCGCCCGCGGTGATCGGGCGCTGCTTGGCGCTGATGATGCCGGAGGTGACCGTGTTGGACAGGTCGAAGGGGGCGCCGATGGCCACCACCGGGTCGCCCACCCGGACGTTGTCCGAGTTGCCGAGCGGCAGGGGCTTGAGGCCGGAGACCCCTCGGACCCGGACGACGGCGAGGTCGTAGCCGCTGTCCCCTCCGACGAGTTCGGCGGCGGCCGTCTCACCGCTGCTGAACGTCACGGTGATGTCGCCGCTGGATCCGGCCGGGGCGACGACGTGGTTGTTGGTGAGGATGTGGCCCCGGCCGTCGAGGACGAAGCCGGTGCCGGTGCCGGACTCGGCGGTCCCGCTGACGTGCAGCGTGACCACGCTGGGCAGGGCGCTGGCGGCGATGCCCGCGACGCTCTCGGGGGCACGGTCGCCGTTGTCAGCGCTCGCCTGGGGCAGCTCGACGGTGGTCAGGCCGCCGGTGCGCTCGACGTACGCCCCGACGCCGCCGCCGATGCCGCTGGCGACCAGGGCCAGCAGCAGCATTCCGGCGAAGGCGCCGCCGCGGCGGTTCCTCCGGCGGCCCGGCTCGGTGCCGGCCGGCGGTCCGACCTGGGTCAACGGCTGCCCCGGCGCGCCCCAGGGGTCGTACTGGAGCCGCTGCGAGGGTACGGGGGTGGCCTGCGGGGGCACCGGGGACGGCTGCGGCGGCAGGGGCGCGGCGTGCGGGGGTACGGGGGTTCCGTGGGCCGGGGTCGGCCGCTGGACCGGTGGCGCGGGCGCCCACGGTCCGGGGCCCCCGTAGGGCGGGGTGCTGTACGCGTCGGGCTCGTGCAGCGGCGGCCCGGACGGGCGGGAGAGGCGCGGCTCCTGGCCGGCTGGGGGCGCGGGGCTGTGCGCGGGCGCGGCGGTATCGGTCGGGCCGGGGCTGTCGGGCCGCGCCGACGGGGCGTCGCCCTCGCCGCCGTCCCGGCTCTCCGGCTCGTCGCGGCCGGGCCGCCCCGTCGCGGGGCGGCTCCACCACTTCGCCTGCGGCCCGGTGGGCCTACCGTCGTCCATGATCTCCCCGCAACTGGCCTCTGCACGCCCCACAGAGGCGTCCCTCCCCGGATTCAACCAGGTTTGCGAATCCCCGCGCAGGGGTCCCGTCGTGGTTCGGCCAGGGCCCCGTCCGGGTCCGGCCGGGGATCGGCCTGCTTCCCGTCAGCGCCGGGGGGAGAGCGGGCTCGACAGGTCGTTGGTCGGCGCGGGCTGCCCCGGCCCCGAGGACACCGGCGGGGTGAGCGCCTTCGTCGTCGAGCCGCTGCCCAGCACGGCCGCGAGCAGCGGCGTGGAGCCACCGGCCGGACGTATCAGCGGCGGCACGGACACGTTCAGCACGGGAGACGTGAAGGGGTGTCCGCCCAGCGCCGAGGTGGAGAACAGCGGCGGGGCCGTCGTCTGCGGCCGCGGGGACAGAGGCGGCTTCACCGTGGGAGCGGCGGATGCCGGGGATGGGGTGAGCGTGGGCGAGGGCCGGTGCGCGCCGGTCAAGGACACATCGGCCGCCGACCGGTTGACGGCCAGGCGGTCACCGCCCACCGACTGGGCGCCGCCGCGGCGGCTGACCGCCGCTTCGGAGCCCCCGGCGCGGGTCGCCGCGTCGAGCGGCGTCACGCTGTTGCCACTGCCCTCGGCGCGCAGGAGCGGCTCCGGGCCGGAGTCCAGCGGCAGGGTGCCGCCGAGCGCGATGGCCGCCAGGGAGACGGCGCCGGCCGCGGCGAAGGCGAAGCGCCTGCCGCGCCACGGCGAGCGCTCGGCGTCCCGGGCCATCTCGTGGATGCGGAAGGCGGAGCGGGAGCCGCCGGGGAGGACCGCGGCGGAGCCGTGGGCCGCGGGGAAGTACCCGAAGTCGTCCAGCGGGGAGGGGGATGCGGCGGAGTCCCGGCGGGTGGAGCCGGACGACCCCGGCGGCGGGAAGAACTCGTCGGCGAACGGCCCACCGGAGCCGAACGGCCTCCCGGCACCGGTGTCGTCGCCGCCAGGACCCCCGGGAAGGCCCTGCAGGCGGGCCAGGAACCCCTCGGAGGGCGAGGGTGCGGCGGACATGGCGAAGGCGCTCTTGAGGCGGCGCTGGGCGTCGGCCTCGACCTTGCACCGGGCGCAGGTCGCCAGGTGGGCCAGCACCCGCTCGCGGGCGTCGTGATTCAGCTCGCCGTCGACCAGCGCGGCGAGCCGGTCCCCCAGATGCGCTTCGGCGGGGGTGGGACCGGTCGGACCTGTGCCGCTCACGCCGTTCCGCCCTCCCCTGCCAGGACCGCGTCCGCCAGGGAGCGCTGCTCGGCGCGGGCTTCGGGCGAACGGTGCTTGAGCGCCTTGCGCAGGTGCGAGCGGCCGCGGTGGATGCGGCTGCGCACGGTACCGAGCTTCACGCCCAGGGTGGCGGCGATCTCCTCGTAGCTGAGGCCCTCGATGTCGCAGAGGACGACGGCGGCGCGGAACTCGGGCGCGAGGGTGTCCAGCGCCTGCTGCACGTCGGCGTCGAAGTGGGTGTCGTTGAAGACCTGCTGCGGGGACGGCTCGCGGCTGGGCAGCCGCTCGGCCGCGTCGTCGCCGAGCGAGTCGAAGCGGATCCGCTGCTTGCGCCGGACCATGTCCAGGAAGAGATTGGTGGTGATGCGGTGCAGCCAGCCCTCGAACGTGCCGGGCGTGTACGTCGACAGCGAGCGGAAGACTCTGACGAAGACCTCCTGCGTGAGGTCCTCGGCGTCGTGCTGGTTACCCGTCAGCCGGTAGGCAAGGCGGTACACGCGACCGCTGTGCGTGCTGACGATCTCTTCCCATGAGGGCGGGGTCCACGCCTGGTCCGCATCGGAGGCGAAGGTCGCGGTCGGTGCGGAGTTTTCGGAAGAACGGTCAGCAATGTTGGTCACGGATTTCGGCTCACCGGCCGACCTGAGAAGGCGCCGCAGCACCCCGCCCCGATCCACAGGCGCAGCCGCACCTCCCCTATCGGCTCTGGTGGTGTCCAGTGGAGCCCCTACCATAGCCACCTCGCCCGTTAGCTCCGGATAAGCCTCTTTCCCTGCTGGGGCCGGGGTTCACCCGGGACTTCGCACACGCTCACCGGTCCGATCCGCGGGCCGGGGGGCTGCGCTTTCCCCACTCCTTGCACAACGCCCGGTCCCATCTGCGGGTTCCCGGGTCCAGCGGATACAGTCACCGTTGCGCCAACTACGGGGACAGGAGAGGGTCATTACCGCCAACCGGCAGACGAGCTGGGCGTTCGCCGACGCCTTTGTCGCCGAGGACGAAGCCCTGCACCGGGCCCGGGAACGGGCCCGTGAGCTGGGGCTCCGCTCGGTGTCACCGGGCACCGGCGCCGCGCTGCGCCTGCTGGCCGGCGCCGCGGATGCCAAAGCGGTGGCGGAAATCGGCACGGGCACGGGCGTGTCCGGCATCTATCTGCTGCACGGGATGCGCCCCGACGGCGTGCTGACCACGGTGGACCCGGAGCCCGAGCGCCAGCAGTTCGCCCGCGAGGCGTTCCGCGAGGCGGGCTTCGCCCCCAACCGGTCCCGCTTCATCCCCGGCCGCGCGCTGGACGTGCTGCCCCGGCTCGCGGACGGCGGTTACGACCTCGTCTTCTGCGACGGCGACCGGCTGGAGAGCCTCGACTGCCTCGCTGAATCGTTGCGCCTGCTGCGCCCCGGCGGGCTGGTCTGCTTCGAGGGCGTCTTCGCCGACGGCCGCACCGTCGACTCCGCCGCGCAGCCCGCCGAGGTGCTGCGGCTGCGGGAGCTGCTGCGTGCGGTGCGCGAGAGCCAGGAGCTGATGCCGACGCTGCTGCCGGTCGGCGACGGGCTCCTCTGCGCGGTCCGGCGCGGCTGAGACCGTACCCGCAGCGACGCCTGTGAACGCACCACTGCCCGGTACGGAGATCCGTTCCGGGCAGTGGTGAAGGTGATGGGCGTTCCGCGTCAGCCGACGACCTTCTTCAGCGCGTCGCCGAGGGCATCGGCCTCGTCCGGAGTCAGCTCGACAACAAGCCGACCGCCGCCTTCGAGCGGAACGCGCATGACGATGCCCCGCCCCTCCTTTGTCACCTCGAGCGGGCCGTCGCCCGTCCGCGGCTTCATGGCCGCCATGCTCGTTCCCCTTCCTGAAACCAGCTCATCGCAACCGGCGGCCCCATGACAGGCGCTGCCTCACCGGCATCGAACACATTGCTTCTTCGCCATTATCCCGCATCAGGGACCCCGATGACCAACATCGCTCTGCATCGCTTACGCAACGCGCTCCCCCAAAACCCCCCAATTCGGCGATCCGGCTGCGATACTGCGCCGCCCCGGGCCGCCAGGTGAGAGCCAATTGTTAGACGCAGGTCACATCTACGCCCCGCGCCGCGTCGGCCATGCTTGCCTCCAGTGGCAACGATGCCCGAGCAGTGAGGGGATGGACAGCAATGGCCGACGAGCAGGCGAACACCGTGCTGTACGACGTCAGCGAGGGTCTCGCGACGATCACGATCAACCGACCCGAGGCGATGAACGCCATGAACACCGCGGCGAAGGTCGCCCTCCGGGACTCCCTGCGGGCGGCGGCCGCGGACCCCGCCGTACGGGCGGTTCTGCTCACGGCCACCGGGCGCGCCTTCTGCGTCGGTCAGGACCTCAAGGAGCATGTCGCCACGCTGACGGCGACCCGCGCGTCGGGCAGCGGGAACGCGCTGAGCACGGTGCAGGAGCACTACAACCCGATCGTGCGGGCCATCACGGAGATGGCCAAGCCCGTCGTCGCCGGGGTGAACGGCGTCGCGGCAGGGGCCGGGTTCGGTTTCGCGCTGGCGGCCGACTACCGGGTGGTCGCCGAGACGGCCTCGTTCAACACCTCGTTCGCGGGCGTCGCCCTGACCGCCGACTCGGGCGTCTCCTGGACGCTGCCGCGGCTGATCGGGCCGAGCCGCGCCGCCGATCTGCTGTTCTTCCCGCGCTCGATCTCCGCCCAGGACGCCCTGGAGCTGGGCCTGGTCAACCGTGTGGTCCCGGCGGACGAGCTGGCCGAGGAGGCCGCGGCGGTGGCCCGGGCGCTGGCCGACGGTCCCACGGTGGCGTACGCCGCGCTGAAGGAGTCCATGGCGTACGGCGCCGGGCACACGCTCGCCGAGACGCTGGAGAAGGAGGACGAACTCCAGACCCGGGCGGGCGCGTCGCAGGACCACACCATCGCGGTGGAGGCGTTCCTGGCGAAGGAGAAGCCGGTCTACCTGGGGAAGTAGCCGCTCACCCGGCGGGGGAGCCGCCGCCCCGGGCCACGCAGTCCGCGAGGTGGTCGTCGACGAGGCCGCACGCCTGCATCAGGGCGTAGGCGGTGGTCGGGCCGACGAAGCGGATCGAGCGCTTCTTCAGGTCCTTGGCGAGGGCGGTGGACTCCGGGGTGACGGCGGGGACGTCGCCCAGCCCGCGCGGGGCGGGCCGGCCGGCCGGGTCGGGGGCGTAGGACCAGATCAGCTCGTCCAGCTCCCCGGCCGGCCAGTCGGCGAGCACCCGGGCGTTGGCGAGGGTGGCGTCGACCTTGGCCCGGTTGCGGATGATGCCGGGGTCGGCCAGGAGCCGCTCCCGGTCCGCGTCGGTGAACTTCGCGACCTCCACGATCCGGAACCCGGCGAAGGCCGTACGGAAGGTCTCGCGGCGGCGCAGGATCGTCAGCCAGGAGAGCCCGGACTGGAACGCCTCCAGGCAGAGCCGCTCGAAGAGGGCGTCGTCCCCGTGGACCGGGCGGCCCCACTCGGTGTCGTGGTAGGCGAGGTAGTCCTCGGTGGACAGGCCCCAGGGGCAGCGCAGCCCGCCGTCGGGGGCCGGCACGGCTCCGCCGCTCATCGTCCGTCGTCCTCGCCGCGGGCCGGTCCGCCGGTCTGCCGGTCGCCGGGCCCGGCCGGCCGGTCCCCCGGCTGCTCGAAGAGGTCGGCCCCGGTCGTCACCGCGGACGCCTGCGCCCCGGCCAGGGCGGACTCCAGCTCCGCGATCCGGGCGTCCCGCTCGGCCAGCTCCGCGCCGAGCCTGGACAGCGCCTCGTCGACGTCCGCCATCCGGTACCCGCGGGCGGCCATCGGCAGCCGCAGCGCCTCGACGTCCGCCCGGCCGACCGGGCGGGTCGTGGGCAGGGGGTCGGTGAACCGCTGGGGCTCCACGTCCTGGAGCACGGCGCTCCCGCCACCGCCGACCACCGCGAGGGTGACCGCCGTGACGACCACGACCATCGTGAGCAGCAAGAACCAGAACACGCGCATCTCCCCGGTGGCGGAAACCTCGACCGGCTCCGATGGTGCCATGCGGCACGGACAGTCAGGGCAGGGACGTTAGGGTCGCAGGCGGGCTATCGAGGAGGAATCACGGGATGCGAAGCGGTGCACTCAGGCTGGGGCGGCGGGAGTTCGGTCCGCACGAGCCGGTGATCATGGCGATCGTGAACCGGACCCCGGACTCCTTCTACGACCAGGGCGCCACCTTCCAGGACGAGCCGGCGCTCGCCCGGGTCGAGCGGGCGGTGGCCGAGGGCGCCGCGATCATCGACATCGGCGGGGTGAAGGCCGGCCCCGGCGAGGAGGTGAGCGCCGAGGAGGAGGCGCGCCGCACGGTCGGGTTCGTCGCCGAGGTCCGCCGCCGCCACCCGGATGTGGTGATCAGCGTGGACACCTGGCGGCACGACGTGGGCGAGGCGGTCTGCGAGGCCGGGGCGGACGTCCTGAACGATGCGTGGGGCGGGGTCGACCCGAAGCTGGCGGAGGTCGCCGCGCGGTACGGGGCGGGGCTCGTGTGCACGCACGCGGGGGGCGCGGAGCCGCGGACGCGGCCGCACCGGATCGCGTACGACGACGTCATGGCGGACATCCTGCGCGTGACGGTGGGGCTTGCGGAGCGGGCGGTTCAGCTCGGGGTGCGGGCGGACGGAATCATGATCGACCCGGGTCACGACTTCGGTAAGAACACGCGGCACTCTCTTGAGGCGACGCGTCGTCTTGAGGAGATGTCGGAGACGGGGTGGCCGGTGCTGGTTTCCCTCTCCAACAAGGATTTCGTGGGCGAGACGCTGGACCGGCCGGTGAAGGAGCGGGTGATCGGGACGCTGGCCACGACCGCGGTGTCGGCGTGGCTGGGGGCGCGGGTGTACCGGGTGCACGAGGTGGCGGAGACGCGGCAGGTCCTGGACATGGTGGCGTCGATCGCCGGGCACCGGCCTCCGGCGGTGGCGCGGCGGGGGCTGGCGTAGGGAAGGTGGGGCGGCATCCGGAGCCGCCCCACCCCGACAGCTGGAAAGATGTCCTCAAACGCCGGACGGGCCGGAGATCACCGCCCGACCTCCTTCGTCACCAGTGTCACCGCTTCGTCCACGTCGTCCGTCACGTGGAACAGCAGCAAATCCTTCTCCGAGGCCTTGCCGCCGGCGACCACCGTTTCGCGGAGCCAGTCGACCAGGCCGCCCCAGTAGGCCGTGCCGAAGAGGACGATCGGGAAGCGGGTGACCTTGCCGGTCTGGACGAGGGTCAGCGCCTCGAAGAGTTCGTCCAGGGTGCCGAGGCCACCGGGCAGGACCACGAAGCCCTGGGCGTACTTCACGAACATCGTCTTGCGGACGAAGAAGTAGCGGAAGTTGACGCCGATGTCGACGTGCGGGTTCAGCCCCGACTCGAAGGGCAGCTCGATGCCGAGGCCGACCGAGACGCCGTTCGCCTCCCTGGCCCCCTTGTTGGCGGCCTCCATCGCGCCGGGGCCGCCGCCGGTGATCACCGCGAAGCCCGCGTCGACCAGCGCCTTGCCGATCCGGACCCCGGCCTCGTACTCCGCCGATCCGGCCGGGGTGCGGGCCGAGCCGAAGACGCTGATCGCGCTCGGCAGCTCCGCGAGGGCGCCGAAGCCCTCGACGAACTCCGACTGGATGCGCATCACCCGCCACGGGTCGGTATGCACCCACTCGGAGTCGCCCTCGGAGTCCAGCAGCCGCTGATCGGTCGTGCCGGGCTGGACCTGCTCCCTGCGGCGCAGTACCGGGCCCAGCCACTGTTCCTCGGGGGCCACCGCGCCCTCCGGGACCTCCGCACCTTCAGGGATCCGTGCGTCCTCGGCGTTGCCCATGTTCCGCTCCCTCCACCGACCTGCGTCGTGCCTGGGTCGGGCTGTGTCGTGCTGCGTCCGGCCAGCGTAGATCGGCGGAGGTTACGTAGGGGGGAATGCCGTGCGTCGGGCGTCCAGCCGATCAGGCCGTCAGGCGGTCAGGCGGTCAGCCAGGAGCGGAGGCGGTCCTCGCAGTGGGTGATCCTCTCGACCACCACGTGCTCGTCGCGCTTGTGGGCGTAGATCGGGTCGCCGGGGCCGTAGTTCACCGCGGGGACGCCGAGGCCGCCGAAGCGGGAGACGTCCGTCCAGCCGAACTTGGGCCGGGCCGTGCCGCCGACCGCCTCCATGAACGCCTTCGCGGCGGGGTGGGAGAGGCCGGGCATGGCCGCGCCGGAGTGGTCGTCGATGACGATCTCGGCGACCCCGCAGTCCGCGAAGACCTCGCGGACGTGGGCGATGGCCTCCTCCTCGGTGCGGTCGGGGGCGTAGCGGTAGTTGACGACGACGGTGCAGGCGTCCGGGATGACGTTGGTGGCGACGCCGCCCTCGATGCCGACCGCGTTGAGCCCCTCGTGGTATTCGAGGCCGTCGATGACCGGGCGGCGGGGCTCGTACGCGGCGAGCTTCGCCAGGATCGGAGCGGCGGCGTGGACGGCGTTGGACCCCATCCAACTGCGCGCGGAGTGCGCCCGCTCCCCTGCTGTACGCAGGTGGACCCGCAGCGTGCCCTGGCAGCCGCCCTCCACCTCGCCGTCGGAGGGCTCCAGGAGGACGGCGAAGTCTCCGGCGAGCCAGTCGGGGTGGGCGGTGGCGATGTGGCCGAGGCCGTTGAGGTCTGCGGCGACCTCTTCGTTGTCGTAGAAGATGAAGGTCAGGTCGCGGTTGGGCTCGGGGACCGTCGCGGCGATCCGGAGCTGGACGGCGACGCCGGCCTTCATGTCGGTGGTCCCGCAGCCCCAGAGGACGCCGTCCGCGTCGAGGCGGGAGGGGACGTTGCCGGCGATCGGCACGGTGTCGATGTGCCCGGCGAGGACGACACGCTCGGCGCGGCCGAGGTTCGTGCGGGCGACGACGTTGTTGCCGTGGCGGTCGACGGTCAGATGGGGCAGGCCGCGCAGCGCTGTCTCGATCGCGTCGGCGAGTGCCTTCTCCTCCCCGCTGACCGAGGGGATGTCGACGAGCCGGGCGGTGAGCGCCGGGCCGTCCAGGGTCAGGTCAAGCGTGCTGTCGGACATGGCCACGACCCTAGAGGACGGGCGCAGGGGCAGGGTCACGCCCCCTGGAGGACCGGGGTGCCACGCCCGGTCACCGCCCTGGCGGACAGAGGTATCGGCCCCCGGCCGTACCCTCCAGTACGGTGGGGCCCGTGCCCCGGACAGCCAGCCCCGCCCGCCGTCGCCGCAGCCGCCTCCTCCGCTACGCGGCCGCCTTCGCCGTGCTCGCCGCGCTGGGCGGTTATCTGGCCGTTCAGTACGACTCCTCCACCACCGAGTCCGCGCCGCGCTGTGTGGTCCGGGCCGCCGACGGGGACCACACCTACGAGATGAGCCTGCACCAGGCGGCGAACGCGGCGACGATCTCCGCCGTGGGGACCACCCGCGGGATGCCGGAGCGGGCGGTGACCATCGCGATCGCGACGGCGATCCAGGAGTCCACGCTCCGCAACATCGACTACGGGGACCGGGACTCGGTGGGCCTGTTCCAGCAGCGGCCCTCGCAGGGCTGGGGCACCGTGGCGGAGATCATGGACCCGGTCTACTCGGCCGGGGAGTTCTACGACCACCTCGCCGAGGTCCCGGGGTACTCGCGGCTCCCGCTGACCGTGGCGGCGCAGCGCGTGCAGCGCAGCGGCTTCCCTCAGGCGTACGCGAAGCACGAGCCGGACGCCGCGCTGCTGGCCGCCGCGCTGACCGGGCGCGAGCCCGCCTCGCTGAACTGCACGCCGCCGAAGCGGACCGCTGAGAGCCCGGGGGACGCGGCGCAGGTGCGGGCCGAGCTGATCCGCACCTTCGGCAAGGACGTCCTGCCCGCCACGAAGGCGGCGGGCGCGTCGGCCGCCGCCACCGTCTCGGTGCCCGTACCGGCGACGGCGCGGGCGAAGGCGGAGGGCCGCGCGCCGCAGCGCGGCTGGGAGCTGGCGCACTGGGCGGTGGCGCACTCCGAGGCGCTGCTGATCGAGCGCGTGAGCTATGCCGACCGGGTCTGGGAAGCCGGTTCCGGCTGGCGGACGGAACGTACGAAGGACAAGGAACCGGACACGACGGCCGTCGGAATCCGGGTCGCTCGGTAGTTCGGCCCGTCACCCGTACGGACCCTTGAGCCTGCCGCTCAGGGGCTTCCGGGCCATCTCTTCGGCAGTCCGTTCATCCCGCACCGATTCCCTTGCCGCCCAAGGGAAGTGACGGTTCACCAACCGGATTCGGAATGGATCGTTTGCCCGGATTCCTCCACTGCGGATTATCGGACGCATTACTCACTCTTTACCTTTGCTCGCCGCAACTTTCCCTCCCCTCGGCCCTGTTGTCAGTGCGTCCGGCTCACCGGACCGAATCACTGACCATCCCGTCGAAGGAGCACCATGTCCCTCCCCCTGACCCGTCGGATCGCTCGTACCGCGCTGCTGATCGCCGCGGGTGCGGCCCCCGTGGTCGGTGCGGCCGGCGCCGCAGGTGCCGCAGAGCTCCCGCAGACCCCGGACCTCGGCGGTCTGACCGCGCTGGACGGTGCCGGTCTCGGCAACACCGTGGACAGCGCCGCCCAGCAGGGCACCCAGGCCACCGGTGACACCGGCGGCCGTCTCGTCGGCACCGCCCTTCCGGCCGCGGGCAGGACCGTGGGCCAGACCGCCAAGGTGGCCGCCCCGGCCGTCCAGGACACCGCCGGCCAGACCGCGGGCAGCGCGGGCGAGGCCGTCGGCGGCGTCGGCGGTGCCGCCGGTGGCGGCCTGCCGACCGACGCGCTCGCGGGTGGCCTGCCCACCGGTGGCCTGCCGCTGGGCGGTCTGCCGATCGGCTGACCCACCGCCGTACGCCATGCACGCGAGAGGGCCCGGGGAGTGCGCGCACTCCTCGGGCCCTCTCGTACGTTCGGTACCTCAGGACAGGCGCTTGACCGCCGCCGCCACCCGCTCGTCGGTCGCGGTGAACGCCACCCGGACGAAGCGCTCGCCCGCCGGGCCGTAGAACTCGCCGGGCGCCACCAGGATGCCCAGCTGGGCGAGGTACGCCACGGTCTCCCAGCACGGCTCGTCGCGGGTCGCCCAGAGGTAGAGGCTCGCCTCGCTGTGCTCGATGCGGAAGCCGTGCGCCTCCAGGGCGGCGCGCAGGGCCAGGCGGCGGTCCGCGTACCGGGCACGCTGCTCGGCCACGTGCACGTCGTCACCGAGGGCGGCGACGGCGGCGGCCTGGACGGGGGCGGGAGTCATCATCCCGCCGTGCTTGCGGATCAGCAGCAGCTCACCGAGGACGGCCGCGTCGCCCGCGATGAAGGCGGCGCGGTAGCCGGCCAGGTTGGAGCGCTTGGAGAGCGAGTGGACCGCCACGATGCCGTCGTAGTGACCGCCGCAGACGTCCGGGTGGAGCACCGAGACCGGCTCGGCGTCCCAGCCCAGCTCCAGGTAGCACTCGTCGCTGAAGACCAGCACGCCGTGCTCGCGCGCCCAGGCGACGATCCGGGTCAGCTCGTCCTTCGCCAGCACCTTCCCGGTCGGGTTGGAGGGCGAGTTGAGCCACAGGAGCTTCAGCCCGGCCGGGTCCAGCTCGGTCGGGTCGTCGTAGACGACGGGCTCCGCGCCGCAGAGCCGGGCGCCGACCTCGTACGTCGGGTAGGCGAGCCGCGGGTAGGCGACCTCGTCGCCCGGGCCGAGCCCGAGCTGTGTCGGCAGCCAGGCCACCAGTTCCTTGGAGCCGACGACCGGCAGCACGTTGGCGTGGGTCACCCCGACCGCGCCGAGGCGCCCCTCCACCCAGCCGGTGAGCGCGTCGCGCAGGGCCTCGGTCCCCCACACCGTCGGATAGCCGGGGCTGTCGGCGGCGGCGGTGAGCGCCCGCCGGATCACCTCGGGCACCGGGTCGACCGGCGTACCGACGGAGAGGTCCACGATGCCGTCCGGGTGGGCCTGGGCCGTCGTCTTGTACGGCGTGAGCCTGTCCCAGGGGAAGACCGGGAGGCGGGAGGAGACTGCGGACACGGGGCTCTGCTTTCTCGGGTTCTCAGGCCGTTCCCGGCCGTCTCGGGTTGCTCGGGCCGTTCCGGCCGTACGGGGAAACACCGCGGTCCCGCACGGTGACAAGCCGTACGGGACCGGGCCGCGCACGTGGTGCCGCTGCCGCCTACTGGTTCTGCGGCGGGAGTGCGGCGATGAACGCGTGGTCGCGCTCGATGAGACCGAGCTTCGAAGCACCACCGGGGGAGCCGAGGTCGTCGAAGAACTCGACGTTCGCCTTGTAGTAGTCCTTCCACTCCTCCGGAGTGTCGTCCTCGTAGAAGATGGCCTCGACCGGGCAGACCGGCTCACAGGCTCCGCAGTCGACGCATTCGTCCGGGTGGATGTACAAGGATCGCTGGCCCTCGTAGATGCAGTCGACGGGGCACTCTTCGATGCAGGCCTTGTCCTTCACGTCGACACAAGGCTGCGCGATGACGTAGGTCACGCTGTCGTTCCTCCTCGGTAGGGCGTTGGCTCTCGCGCGGGAGCGCGGCGTCGTCGATGCCCGCCCCTAGTATCTCCGTTCTCGGGCACGATCCGAACAGGAGGGGCGGACTGAGCTGTGGAATTCACCATGGGCGGACGGTTGGAAGTCCGGATCACACCGGCTGACGTGGGCAAACGCGTTTCCGTGCGGCGGCGCTCCGAGAGGGGCGGCGCGGGCGCGGAGTTCACCGATACGGTCGGTGTTCTCACATCATGGGACCACGGTGTGGTGGCGATCACACCGAAGAGCGGGGAGTCCGTCCACATCGTGGAATCCTCCCTGGTGGCGGGCAAGGTCGTCCCCGCCGCCCCGGCCCGCAGGAGGGGCCCGGCGGCCTCCTTCCCGGAGCTGGCCGCCGTCACCGCCCGCGCCTGGCAGCCGGTGGAGAGCGAGCCCCTGGGCGACTGGCGGCTGCGCGCCGCCGGCGGGTTCACCCGGCGCGCCAACTCCGCGCTGCCGCTCGGCGATCCGGGTCTGCCGCTCGGCGAGGCGCTCGGGCGGGTCGAGCGGTGGTACGAGGAGCGGGGTCTGCCCCCGTACATCCAGACGGCGACCGGGGCCGAGGGGACGCAGGAGGCTCTCTGCGCGGAGCTGGAGCGGCACGGCTGGCGGCGCGAGGTCACCGCGGAGGTGCGGATCGCCGCACTGGCGCCGGTCGGTGACCTGGACGCGGACGTGTCGGCGGTGCGGCTGAGCCGTGAGCCGGACGAGACGTGGCTCTCGCGCTACCAGCGCTTCTCCGCCCCCGGCCCCCACGTGCTGCGGGTGCTGGGCGGCGGCCCGTCGGTCTGGTTCGCCACGGCGGCGGGCGGGAGCGAGGCGTCTGCGGCGGTCGGCCGGTGTGTCGTGGACGGGCGGTGGGCGGGGTTCATGGCCGTCGAGGTAGCCCCCGAGCACCGGCGGCGCGGACTGGCCACCTCGGTGATGGCGGCCCTGGCCCGGCAGGCCCTGGAGGAGGGCGCTTCGGCCGCCTGGCTCCAGGTGGAGGAGGACAATGAAGGGGCGCGGGCGCTGTACGACGGCATGGGCTTCGCGGCGCACCACCGCTACCACCACTTCCGGCCCGCGTAGCGGAGACCGGACCCCCTGGCCGGGCGGGGGGAGCCAGCAGCAGGGACGAGCAGGGGCATGGGTCGCATATGAGCGCGCAGGATTCCGGTACGGCCGACCGCCGGCGGCAGTTCGCCGATGAGGCCCGGTCCGAGCGGCCGGATCTGGCGCTGCTCTGTCTGCTGGTGGGCGCGGAGGCGGGCCCGGTCGGCCCCGAGGAACCGCGCCCGGTCGATCCGGAGGAGACCTCCTTCGACCCGTACGGGATCGACGCGGCTCAGATCGAACTGGACCGGCTGGCCGGGCTGTTGCCCCACGGCGCCCGCTCCCCCGCCGCCTGGGCCTCGGCGCTGGCCGAACTGCTCGGCGAGCGGCACGAGTTCGGCGGGTCGTCGGCGGACTACCAGCGGCTGGAGTCCTCGCTCCTCCAGCAGGTGCTGCGGCGCCGCCGGGGGCTGCCGATCCTGCTCTCGGTGGTCTGGATCGAGGTCGCCCGCCGGGCCGGCGCCCCGGTGTTCGGAGTGGCCCTGCCCGGCCACTTCGTGGTCGGCTTCGGGGACCCGGCACAGCCGGTGCTCGTCGATCCGTTCACCGGGGGCGCGCCGCTGACCGGCCAGGACGCTGACCTCCTGGTCACCGCGGCGACGGGGGCGCCTCTGGAGCCGTCCATGCTGACGCCCGCCCGGCCGCTGGAGATCGTGCTGCGGATCCTGAACAACACCAGGGCCTGGGCCGCCGCCCGCCCCGAACGCACGGATGTGGCCCTCTGGGCGGTGGAGCTCTCGCTGCTGCTGCCCTCGCACCCGGCGCGGCTGCGCTACGAGCGGGCCCAGCTCCTGGTCCAGCGCGGGGAGTTCCAGCGCGGGGCGGCGGAGATGGAGGAGTACGCGGAGGTGCTCGACGCCATCGAGCCGACCACGGCCGAGGCGATCCGGCACAAGGCCCAGGCGGCCCGGGCCCTGCTCAACTGAGCCGGATCCAGCCGTCGCACCACGCCGTGCGCTCCCGCTGTACACCCGAACGCCCCCATCCGCGCCCATCAGGCGCGGGAATCCGCCAATTCGTCGGCGTACCCGAATGCTCATGCGCTCCACTGGAGACCCGTCACCCGACGCGCACACACGATCGCATTCTGCGATACGCCTGTAGTGCGCGCCCGGAGAGAGATGCCGAGGGCAGCTTGATGACAAACGTTCTGCTGGTCCACACCGTGCCGCTGTGGCGCGCTTCGCTGGCCTCCCTGCTCGGTGCGGGGCAGGGGATAGACGTGACGACCGCCGATCGGGGCGCGATACGTCCGGCACTCGCCGGCACCGGGCCGGAACCAGGACCGGATGTGCTGCTCACCGACCTCGAGTGCCCGGACGCGCTGGACGTCCTGGAGGAGGTGAGGTCGCTGGCCGAACCGCACGGCAGGAGCTGCCCGCTGGCGGTTCTCACCCGCAGCGACCGGCCGCGGGGGCTGCGCCGGGCCTACGAGGCGGGCGCCCGCGGCTATATCGACAAGTACCGGCCGGTGGACGACCTCTGCGAAGTCATGCACAAACTGGCCGACGGCGGGCGGCATATCGACGAGTCACTTGCGTTCAGCCTGTTACAGGTGGCCGACATGCCCTTATCGCCCAGGGAATTGAGTGTGCTCTCCCTTGCCGAGGGCGGGGAAACCGTCTCCGGAATCGCGCAGCGGCTGCATCTGACCCCCGGAACGGTGCGCAATTACCTCGCCGCCGCCATTCGGAAGTCCGGGGCGCGCAATCGGGTCGACGCCATCAGACGGGCGAAGGAGGCGGGGTGGATATGAACCCGTTCCCGCGGGGCCGGCCGCCCGGTTCGCCGTTGTTGCGGCGGGGCTCCTCGTCCGGTTCCCAGAGCCCTGCCAGGTCCCGGTAGAGGGCCGAGGTCCGCAGCAGTTCCGCGGAGGTCCCGCACCGGGTGCGGGGGCCGTCCATCACGAGGATCCGGTCGGCGCGGCGGGCCGAGCTGAGGCGGTGGGCGACGACCACCAGGGCGCCCGGCAGCGCGGCGAAGGCGAGCTCGGCGCGGGTCTCGGCGGCCGGGTCCAGGCGGCTGGTCGCCTCGTCGAGCACGATGAGGGGCGGGGCCGCCAGATAGGCCCGGCCGAGGGCGACCAGCTGGCGCTCCCCCTGGGAGAGCCGGTCCGGTTCCAGGTCCGCGTCGAGTGATCCGAGCCGGGAGAGCAGGGGGTCCAGGCCGAGCGCGTCGATCATGGCGGCGATGGACCGGTCATCCGCCCCCGGGCGGAGATAGCGGAGGTTGTCGCGCAGCGAGCCGGTGAACACGTAGGCGTGTTGGGGCAGCAGGACGCGTACGGCGGTGGCGTCGGCCCCTCGCACCGGCCGCCCGTGCCACAGCACCGCGCCCGCGGTCGGCGCCTCCACCCCGGCGAGGACCGCGGCGAGCGTCGACTTGCCGCTGCCGCTCGGCCCGACGACGGCCAGGTGCTCGCCAGGGGCGACGGAGAGGGAGAGCCGGTCCAGGACGGGATGCGCGGCCGGTCCGTACGCGAACGTGACGGCGCGGAGTTCGGCCACGGGGCCGTGCCCGAACTCCGGAAGCGGTCCTCGGCCGTCGGCCTTCTCCTCGCCCTCGGCCGGGGGCGGCGGCGCGTCCGTGAAGCGGTCCAGGACCACCAGCAGGCGGCCGCCGACCGTGGAGAGCATGGTCATCAGCGCCTGGACCGCTGGAGCCAGCGCCTGGGTGAGGTACGTCAGCGCGCCCACCAGTGCGCCGGGCGTGAGGCCGTCGCGCAGCAGCCAAGGAGCGCCGAGGAGCAGCAGGAGGGGCGGGAAGCGGCCGCAGACCGCGAGCGCCACCACCCGTACACCGGACCAGCGGGCCAGTGAACGGGCCGCGCGGACCTGGTCCTCGGCCAGGTCCCGGGACTCCGCCACCGTGCGGTCGGCGGCCCCGGCGGCGGCGATGTCCCGCAGATCGGCGGCGGTCCGGCCCGCGTGGGCCGCGTACGCCTCGTCGGCGGTGAGGTAGTCGCGCTGGCGGGCGGCCATCGGCAGCAGGGTGGCCAGGAAGAGGGCGGCGCCCAGGATCAGCGGGGGCGCCACGATCAGCAGGAGCCGCGGCTCCAGGGCCAGCAGCCCCGCCACCGCCCCGGCCACCGTGAACACGAACGACCGGAGCGTCAGGACGAGTCCGGCCCAGCCGTCGCGGGCGATCTCGCTCTGATGGGTGACCTGGGAGAGGGAGCGGGCGGTGGTGCCGGCGGGGTGCGCGAGGGCTCCGGAGAGCGCCCGGGACACCGCGCGCCGCACGAGTCCGTCGCGCAGCGGCTCCACCAGGTCCGCCAGGCGTCCGAAGACCCCGCGGGTGGCGAGCTGGGCGGGGAGCACGGCCGCGGCGGCGACGGCCAGCCAGAGGAGGCCGGTGAGCGGGCGTCCGGCGAGGAAGCCCTGGTCGAGGGCCCTGGCGACGCCGTATCCGCCGAGAAAGGTCTGGACGAACTCCAGCAGGGACCAGCCTGCCAGCCGCAGGACAACTCCGGTGCGGGCGCGGAGGAAGGGGCGCGCGTCGTGCGTGACGCGGGTGAGGGCGCCGTTGCGGCGAGTGTTGCCCTGGGCCGGTCGGGGTGGTCGGGGTGCCTTCACCGGGTCCCCGCTCCCCGCATCGCTTCGGAGCGCGGCCGACTTGGCGGCACCTCCGCCACCTCCGCCACCTCCGTACGGAACACCGCCCGGTACTCCGGATCCGCCCACAACTCCTCGTGCGGGCCCGTCGCCCGGACTCGGCCGTCCTCCAGCCAGAGGACCCGGTCCGCGCGGGCGGCCGAGGAGAGCCGGTGGGCCACGACCACGCGGGTGCAGCGCCCGGCCCGGTCGTCGAGGGCTCGGCGGACGTGGTGCTCGGTGACGGTGTCGAGGCCGGAGAGGGCGTCGTCCAGGATCAGCAGTCGGCCGGGATGGGCGAACGCGCGTGCCAGGCCCAGGCGTTGGCGTTCGCCGCCGGAGAGCGGGGCGTCGGGGAGCGGGGTGGCGTAGCCGTACGGGAGGAGCCCGACGAACCCGTCGGCGCGGGCGGCCCGGGCGGCGGCCCGTACCGCCTGGGGGTCCGCGGTCCACGGCCCGAAGGCGATCGTGTCCTCGACCGTGGTGCCGGGCAGGGCGGGGCGCGCGAAGGCGTAGGCGACCTCGGGGCGCAGGAGGGCGGGGTCCATGGCGGTGAGCGGGACGCCGTCGAGGAGCACGGTCCCGGTGTCCGGGTCCAGGAGCCGTCCGGCGACCGCCGCGAACACCGACTTGCCCGAGCCCGAGCGGCCGACGACGGCGAGCGACGTGCCGCCGGGGACGGTCAGGTGTACGCCGGCGAGCAGCGGCTGCCCGTCCTGCACGACACCGACGTCCCGGAGTTCGAGGTGGCCCGGGCCGCCGGGGAGCGGGCCCAGCCCCTCGTGCGGCAGCGGGTCCAGGGTGAGGAGCGGGTCCAGGGTGCGGGCGGCGGCCCGGCTGCGGGCGAGGGCGCCGAGGGCTCCGGTGAGGGCGCCGATGCCGACGGCGAGGGCCGCGTACCGGGAGGCGGCGACCAGGTCGCCGACGCCGATCGCGCCCGCGCCGAGGCGGAGTCCGCCGACCGCGAGGACCAGCAGCATGAGGAGGGGCAGCAGGAGGGCGCTCTGGCCGGCGGCCCGCCCGTACACGGTCCAGGTGCGGCGGCCGTGGCCGGCCAGGGCGCCGAGCGGTTCGAGGATGCGGCGGTACTCGCGGGCTCCGGTGCGCGCGGCGCGGATGGTGTCGGCGCCGTCGAGGGCCTCGGTGAGGCGGTGGGCGATGACGGACTGAGCACGCTGGTAGTCGGCCCCGGCGTCGGCGGTGCGGCGGGTGAAGGTGTGCAGGAGGGCGACGAGGAGGGGGGCGCCGAGGAGGAAGGCGGCCGCCGTCCAGGGGTCGATGAGGAAGAGGCCGGTGACCGCGCCGAGGGGCAGCAGGACGCCCGCGACGGCTCCTGCGGCGGTGACGGGGGCGGCCGCCGCGTCGGCGGTGCGGGCGGTGAGCCGGGCGGTGAGGTCGCCGGTCGGTACGGCGAGGGCGTCGCGCGGTTCGGCGGCCAGGACCCGGGCGGTGGTGCGGGTGCGCAGGTGGGCGGTGAGCCGGGCGGTGGTGCTGGTGCCGAGCACGGCCGCCCCCGCGTCGAACCCGGTCTCGGCGAGGGTCAGTACGGCGCAGAGCAGCAGCCCGGACCAGGGCACGGGCCCGCCGTCGATGAGCCGGTCGACCGTGTGGCCGAGGGCGGCGGGCAGGGCGAGGGCGGCGAGCGCGCCGCCGATGGAGCAGAGGAGGAGGGCCAGGAGGGCGGCGGGGTGGCGGCGGGCGAGCCGCCGGGGGCCGGATGCGGTCGCGGGGCGGGGTTTCAGCAGCACGTGTTCCTGCCTTCCGGCTCTCGCGGCGGTCGGTCGGCACGTGGTCCCCCCTCTCCGGACCCGCGCCGATCGCGTACGGACGTACGGACGCCGCCGGTCCCGGGCGGACGAACCGCGCGGGACCGGCGGACGGGCCACCCGGTCCGCCGGTACGGTCACCGGCGGAGCGGGCGGCGAGGCGTCACGGGGTGCAGAGGACCACGCTCAGCGAGCTGTACTCACAGACCAGCAGCGAGACCTGGCTGCCCGTGGCGAGCTCACCGAAGGAGTCCTCGGCCGGGGTCTCCATCGCCTGAAGGTCAAGAAGCGCCATGATGGTGTTTCCTTTCTGGGACGGTAACCGGAACCCGTTGCTCCGGCTGGGTGTTGAGCGGTGGTGTTGCTACGACCCCTGAAGGAGCCGGTCCGTGGGGCCGCTCGCGCGGCCGGGGTGGGCCGCCTGGGGAACGGCGGCGAGGAAGGGAAGCGTGGCGGGCGGGCCCGGCGTGGTGTCCAGCGCGCTGCCGAGGGCGAGCAGGCAGCCGGCGGTCCCGGTCGCCAGGTCCATCGACATCCGCATCAACTGTTCGCCGGCGAAGGCGAGTCCGCCCTCGTACGCGAGCGCCTGACCGGCCAGGAGGCGGGTGTGGAGGCGGACAGCGCGCTGCCGGGTCTCCTCGTCGCACAGGGGCGTGGACGCCAGGTGCATGAGGAGTCCGGCCGAGCCGCGCAGCAGTCCGGGCTGGACGTAGAAGGCGGAGAGGGCGGCCGGCAGCAGGGCGCGGCCCGCGGCCTCCAGTTCCGGGTCGGGGCGGTGGGCCAGGAAGGCGTCGATGACGGCCGCGATGCCGGCGCTGCCCGCTCCGAGGTAGGGCATCAGCCGCTTGCCCTCGACGACGAGGAGTTCGCCGTCGTCGCCCGCCCGGCACCGGTCCAGGTCGCGCCGGAGGGCGGTGGCCGCCAGGTCGAGGAGGGCGGTGTCCCCCGTGGTCCCGTACCGGCGGACCAGCAGCAGGGCGACGCCGCTCGCGCCGTGCAGGAGTCCGGTCCGGGGCAAGGGCGGGCCGTCGACCAGGGCGCGTACGGCGAGGGCGGTGCAGCGGCCGGCAGCGGCGGCGAGCGCCGGGCCTTCGGCGGCGGAGGCGGTGCGGGCCAGGTCGTCGAGGGCGAGGCCGATACCGGCGTACCCGCTGTGCAGGCCCGGTGTCAGGCCTTCCAGGGGCTGGTCGAGGACGATCCGGATGAGGTCGGCGGCCTCGGCGGTGCGGCCGATCCGGTTCAGGGTCCAGGCGATGCCGGTGAGACCGTCGTAGAAGCCGAGGGGGGAGCCGGAGGCCGGGTCCTTGGCCTGCCGCAGCAGCCATTCCTCGGCCGGCTCGACGCGCGGGGCGCCGGTCTCGTGCAGGGCGTAGAGCACTCCGGCCGCCCCGTACGCGAAGGACTGGCCGCCGGTCGCCGTGGCGAACTGGGCGATGTCGCCCGGGAAACATCGGTCCTCGCGTTCGGGCGTACAGGAGGCGGCGATGGCCCGGGCCATCGCGGCGCGGCTCCCCGGCCAGTCACCGGGGGCCGGCAGCGCGGCAGCCGGTTCCGTACCCCGCTGGATCTCCTCCACCGCCGGCCGCAGGCTCTCCCCCGCCACCGGGAAGACGCGTGCGATCTCGCGGGCGAGACCGGCGGCCTTCGTGCGGTCGATGCCGAAGAGCGTGGTGAGCGGCAGATACAGGGCGAGCCGCAGACAGGCCAGCGCGTACCGGTCGATCTCGGTGCCGCGCCGGTCGGGCGGGGCCACGAAGGCCGGGTTGGCGACGATCTGGCGGCGCCGGTCACCGGCCGGGGAGGCGGCCTCGAAGTCGAGGAGGAAGATCCGGGAGGTCTCCTCGTCGACCATGACGTTGCTCATGTGCAGGTCGCTGATGACGATGGATCGGGCGTGCACGGCCTCGACGGCGCGCTCGACCTTGCCGTACACCTCCTCGGCCCAGGCCGCGTGTTCGGCGAGCAGCTCCCTGGAGGGGTTCTGCCGGGCGAGCGGGAAGCGGCGGGCGAAGACGGTGTTGAGGGTGGTGCCCGGCAGGTACTGGAGGACGAGGAAGTGGTGGCCCCCGACCTCGAACGCGTCGTGCACGGACGGTACGCAGTCCAGTCCGGCCAGTTGCTCCAGCGCTGCCCGCTCCCGCTCCAGCCGGGCGACGGCGTCGGCCCCGTCGGCGGCGAGACCGGCGTAGGGGCGGGCCTCCTTGAGGACGACCTGTTCACCGGTGCGGGTGTCGCGGCCGAGGTAGACCCCGCCGCCGTTGGAGAAGTGGAGCGCCTTCTCGACGGTGTACGGCACATCGCCGAGGCCCACGGCGGCGCGGGCCTCGAGGTGCGGGCGCAGGAAGTCGGGCGGCGTCACCCAGGCGGGTATCCGGAAGGCCGGGCCCCGGTCGTCGGGGACCAGGCGGCCCTGCGGGTCGGCGACGGCGGGCACGGGCCGCCCGCCGGGGCCCGTGCAGAAGCGGGCGGCGAAAGCCCCGTACCGGGTGTGCACCGGACCGCTCCCGCACCGCAGATCGCTGAGGATGTACGGGCCGTGCTCGCCCTCCAGCAGCTTCATCAGCGCGGCGCACACCTCGGGGAACGTGTCCTCGGAGTGCGGGTAGACGGTGATGAACTTGCCGCTCCCCGCCCGGTCCGCGTACTTGGCGTTCCGCAGGTTCAACAGGCCGGGCGACGGTACGCACTTGAAGGGCAGCCGGTGGGCCAGGCAGTGTCCGGCGACCCGCTCCAGCACGGACGCGGCGTTGTCAGCGGCGGCCGATATGTGGATCTTCCAGCCCTGGGCCGGCAGCCGGAGCCCGTCCGGGCTGAAGGAGAGCCAGTCGCCGCGCCGGGAGCGGGTCCACCCCTGGGGTGCCGCGCCCCGGACCGGAGCGTAGAACGAGCGGTCCTCGTCCCCCTCTCCGAGGGATTCGAGGGAACGGTGGGGGGCGTCGTAGAAGCGGCGGTCCGCCTGGCAGTACGCGGCGTACTCCGGATTCACGACATTCCCCTCGCTCGGTCGTTGCTGGCGAGAGAGAAATTGTCACAACGATGAGCACCGCCAACAGTCATCGATGTCACGACTCATCCATGCGCGCGACCCATGCGGACCGCACCGCCTCCCGGTGACTTCCCTGGTGCGGGCAGGGGCGCGCACGGGGCGCGTTCAGCCCGCCGCGCGCACCAGCCCGTCCCCCGCCGCCGTACGGAAACAGAGCACGGACCGTCCGTCCCGGCGGCGGCGCACCAACCCCGCGTCCAGCAGGACCCGCAGGTGGCGGCCGACGGACCCCAGCCCCTGCCCGGTCAGCGCGGTGAGCTGGGTCGTGGACAGCGGGGAGGCCAGCAGGACGAGAACTCCCGCCCGCGCCGGGCCGATCAGCGCGCCGAGCGCCTGCGGTACCGGGGCACGCCCGGTGTCGGCGAGGGCGCCCGAGCACGGGTAGACGACGCCGTAGCGTGGCCCTGGCGCCGGGGCTGCGGGCGGGACGCGGGCGGGAACCGGCGGGCAGACTGCGGGGGGACGGATCACCCGGTGCGAAGGAAACGAAGGAGACGACGACCTCGTGACCAGCCAGGACACCCCCGACTCCCCCGAGAACGAAGCGAAGAAGGCACCACGCAGCCAGCGGCAGGCCATGCTCGCGGGCGAGCTCTACCTCGCCGACGACCCGGAGATCGCGGCGGACGCCCTGCGCTCGGCGCTCCTGAACGAGCGCTTCAACGCCACGTCGGCCGGCGACCCCGAGGCCCGCCGCGCCGCGCTGGCCGAGCTGCTGGGCGAGCTGGGCGAGGGCGCCGAGATCCGCCCGCCGCTGCGGGTGGACTACGGACACCGGATCACCGTGGGCCCGGGCACGTTCGTGAACTTCGGGGCCGTGTTCCTGGACGTCGCCCGCATCACGATCGGCGCCGACGTCCAGATGGGCCCGAACGTCCAGCTCCTCACCCCGACCCACCCCATCGACCCGGAATTGCGCCGCGCCAAGTGGGAGGCCGCGCAGCCGATCACCATCGGGGACAACGTGTGGCTGGGCGGCGGGGCGATCGTCTGCCCGGGGGTCAGCATCGGGGAGAACACGGTGGTCGGCGCGGGGGCGGTGGTCACGAAGGACCTGCCGGCGAACGTGGTCGCGGTGGGCAATCCGGCCCGGGTGATCCGGAAGATCGGCGAGGCGGAGGAGGCGGGGCCGGCGGCTTCGTGACCGAAGAGCGGGGTCGCTTCTAAGCCGCCCGCCACGCCTCCGTTGCGCACGACACCTCGAAGCGCCACCATCCCTCGGCCTCGCCCCGGACGAGCAGCGCCTTGATCGCCCGGAGGTCCGCGCCGCCCGGCACGGTGAACGCGACCAGCGGGAAGTCCGCGCTGAAGACCTCGCCGCCCAGCCCGAACGGGGCGAACCGCTCGTGCACGGCGCGGGCGTCCCGCCCGAGGGGACCGTCCGGCAGGGGCAGCACCCGTACGGTGCAGTTCCCCGAGTCCGCCACCCGGCCGGTGGACCAGTGCACCCCGTCCGCGTCGGTCGTGAACCGTACGGTCTCGCCCTCGGCGACCCCGTCCTGGAGGAACGGCACGTTGTCGACCCGGGCGGTGTCGGCGCTCCGCCGGGTCGCCCACAGCCCCTCGGTGTCGTACGGCGGCCCGTCCTCGCGCGGGACGACGCGGAACCAGACCTTGATCCGCCGGCCGGCGTCATGGGGCGGGCGCTCGTCGCGGGGCGGGCGCGGCGGACCGGCGGCGGGCGAGCTCATGGCCCCATGGTCCCCCCTGCGCCGGACGCCCGCTCGTCCGGCACCGCGCCGCCGGGGGCCACGGCACACGCGCCTTCAGTCCATGAAGTCGACGAGCGCCCCGACCGACCGCGAAATGGGTCAATCGCCGCACCGCGCTCCGCACCCCGCAGGCACCGCCGGTCCAGGGCTCTCGGGTTCGCCGCGCTCGCCGTATCGCTGCTCATGGCCGTCCCCACCGCCCAGGGGCGGGCGGGGACGGGGCGCCTGTCGGCGGGGGAAACGGCCGCGGCCCCCGCCCGGAGTGTCCGGGCGGGGGCCGTCGAGGGTGCTCACGGCCGGAAGGCTCAGCCCTCGCCGGTCAGGTCGATGGCGACCGTGCGCTGCTCCGGGGTCTTCCCGGTCAGGGCCGTCTTCATCGCCTGCGCCACGTCGTCGGCGTCGACCGGGTGCTTCGTGCCGTCGGCCTTGACCGCCTCGATGCCGTCGAAGACACCGTCCAGGAGGGTGGTGATCGCTTCCTTGTCGTAGACGTCGACCAGCCGGCCGTCGACGGCCTTCATCGACAGGATCTGCGGCAGCGACCGCGCCGGGCCGAACTGGATCTGCTTCGGGCCCGCCTTGATGGTGATCAGGTCGGACATCGCGGGCTCCGCGAACTCCTTCATCGCCCGGTTCAGTTCGGCCTGGGTGATGGTGGGCTCCCGGGTGGCGACGGGCAGTTCGACCACCCGGGCCTGCCCGGTCTGCACCTGGGCACGGTAGGCGTCGCGGACCGAGATCAGCGACTGGCCGACGTCCAGGGTCTTGCCGGGCTTGCCCGGCACCGCGACCGCCTTGTTCGGCTCGAACCGGATCGTGCCGTCCTGGGACGAACCGGCGACTCCCGCCAGATCGGTCAGCGCGACGCCGAGCTTCTCCTCGTCGACCGGGATCACCGGTTCGGCGGTGCGCGCCCCGCCGAACAGCGAGCCGATCACGGAGACCGGGTTGTAGTCGCTGCCCGCGGCGCCGCGCACGGTCTCCTGGCTGTCCAGGACGAGACCGGCCTTTGCCGGGTCCAGCTTCTGCTCCCTGCCGTCCACGGACAGCGTCAGCGGCGCCTGGGACCGCTCACCGAGAGCGGCCTCCAGCTTGGTGACCGCCTCCTCCTTCGTGCCACCGCCGATGTCGACGCCGAGCACGGTGGTGCCCTTGGGGACCTCGGAGTGGTTCAGCAGGAGCCCGGCGCCGTAGGCGATGCCGAGCAGCACGATGGCGGCCACGCCGAGGAGGACCAGCTTGGAGCGGCCCTTCTTCGCGGGGGTGGGTGCGGGAGGCGTCGGCGCCGGGCGCGCGGCGGAGCGACCGGGCGCGGGCGCACCCGGGCCGTGGGGCCCGTCGGCGAACGGATCACCGGAGCCGCCGGTGGCGCCGGGGCCGCCCGGGAAGGGGCCGCCGGGACCCTCCGGGAACGGGCCGCCGGGGCCGCCCGGACCGCCCGGCCTGCCCGGGAACGTCGAACGGGGCTCGCTGGGCACCACGGAGATGCCGCTGGTCAGCGTGTCGCCCGAGACATGGCCGCCTGGTCCGGAGTCGTGCACCGGGGACTGCGGCGTCAGGATCGCGGTGTCGTCGGAGAGCCGGGGCGGTACACCGCCGGGGGCGCCCGGGACCATCGGGCCGGGGCCGCCCGGGACCATCGGGCCGGGGCCGCCGAGCCCCGGGACACCGTCGAGGTTGGGGGTCAGCGCCGAGGTGCCGGTGACCGGGCCCGTCGTGGGGCCGGACGGGCCGGGCGTACGGACCCCGGGGTCGGGCGTGGAGCGCGGGCCCGCGCCGGGGGGCTCCGTGCTGTACCCGTCCAGGGCGCTGCCGGAGCCGCCGGGACCGGGGAAGCCGGCGCCGGAGGGGCCAGGGCCGTCACCTGGGCGCGGCCCGGCGTCCGAGAAGTACGGCAGGTCGGGACGTGACCGGCCGGCGTCGTCGGGCCCGCCACCGGGACCCGCGCCGCCGGGAACGCCGGAGGCACCCGGGCCGCCGGCACCCAGCGGGCCGGGGCCGGCGGAACCCGTACCGGGCGCCCCACCGGAACCCGGCGCACCGCCCGTACCGGAGGCAGGTGCGGGCGCCGGTGCCGGGCTCTTGCGGGGGGCGAACCAGTCACTGCCGCTCTTCGCCTTGGCCGGCTCGTCGGACGGGGACGGCTTGGCGGAGCCGCCGCCGTCACGGGCCTGGGAGGGCGACGGGGCGGCCGGGCCGCCGGACGCACCGGGTCCGCCCGACGCGCCGTCGGACAGACCCGAGGGCGCGGACGGCGGCGTGCCGGGGCGCGGGGTGCTGCCGGTGCGCTCCGGGTCGGGGCGGCCGGCGGCGATGTCGCTCTCGGCCATCGGCGTACGCATCACGACCGGCGGGATGGGACGTGACCCGGGGATGTTGATCCGGATGCGCGTCGTCAGCGTCGTCTCGGTCTTCGGCTCTTCGGGCCGGGGCGGATCGACGGATTCCGGGGTCTCGTCCGAGCCGGCCGGCGACGAATACTGGCGGGATCCGTACGGCGGCGTACCCGACGGGTACGCGGCTCCACCGTGCCCCTGGGGCCCGGAGGACGAACTGTCAGTTTCACGACTCAAAGCAGGTTCTCCCGATTGGCTCCGCCGCCCGTACTTCCCCCATGCCGCAGGCCAGGGGACGGCTCGGCGCGCGCACCACCATACTGGCCGCCGCCGTCGGACACTCCGCGACCGGGGGAAACCTCCACCTCGGCATCACACCTGTGGGGGGCATTCCGGGCGCGGACTTAGCACTTCAGATACCGGACCGGCCGTTGCGCGTGGCTGATTGCGGCACTCTGGAGGTGGTGGCGCACATCACAGCGGCGGCGGTTCCGCCGAGCATGAAGAGCACCAGGCCGAGTTCGTCGCCGAAGACATAGTCGCCCTCCGGCCGGCCGGACAGCAGAAGGAACACGGTGACGAACCAGCCGACCGCGGGCGCGAGTGCGCCGATCTGGGTGCCGGTCAGGACCCGGCCGCCGTGGAAGAGGCCCGCGGAGCCGGCCAGGGCGACGATCAACCCGCCCGGGAACCACGCCGCTTGGACGAGCGTCCCGGCGAGCGCGACGAGGGCGCCGAGCACCGCGAGCCCGAAGTAGGCCGCGATCCGAGCCGGGTTGGGCCGGGCGGTGAAGCCGGTGCCTTCGGGGACCCGGGGCGGTGCGTTGGTATGCGGTGCGTTGCCGCTGGGGGCCTTACCACGCGCGCCGGCGCGTGGCCCGTCGGTGCGCGGTGCCCGGGCGCGGTCACGGCCCTTGCCGGGGTTCGTGCTCATGCGTCCGCCCCCGATGCGGAATCCGGCCCGGCGCCCGAAGCGGAACCGGAAGCCCCGTCCCGTACGGCATCCGCCCCGGCACCCGTCCCCGCCTCCGGCAACCCCGCGAACAGGTCGTCCTCCCGCGCTCCCCCGACGGCCCCCGGAACGCCACGCACCAGCTGGTAGCACTCCGCCGTCAGCAGCGGCTGGCCCAGGTCGTTGGAGAGAGCGAAGAAGGGGCCGTCCACCGCGATCTGGGTCGCGTGGGCGCGCATCGCCGCCGCCTTCGTCCCGGCGTACGCCGATCCGTCGATCTCCGCGGTGATCTCGTCGCCGCCGGTCACGCCGGGGACGTCGTCCACCGCCGCGATGCCCGGGAAGGTGTCCGGTGCCGTGGTGCGCAGCTGGTCGAAGGCGGCCTCCAGGACGGTCCGCTCCACCCGGTTCCAGTAGATCTTGGCGATGGTGTGCGGCGCACCGGTGCCGTACGCCGGGTCGGCGGCCAGGTCGGCGGCGCGCATCGCGACCCGGTGGGCCTGGATGTGGTCGGGGTGGCCGTAGCCGCCGTCGGGGTCGTAGGTGACCAGGACCTGGGGGCGGACCTCCCGGACGACCTCCACGAGGGGGGCGGCGGCCTCGTCCACCGGGGCGGCCCAGAAAGCGCCGGGGTGGTCGTTCTGCTCGGTGCCCATCATCCCGGAGTCGCGGAACCGGCCCGCGCCGCCGAGGAAGCGGTGGTCGGTGACGCCGAGCTCCTTCATGGCCGCGGCCAGTTCGCCCACGCGGTGGGGGCCGAGGGCGTCGTCCCGGTCGGCGGCGAGGTGGGCGAGGGCGGGCGGGATGACCTCGCCCACCTCGCCCAGCGTGCACGTCACCAGCGTGACGTGCGCGCCCTCGGCCGCGTACCTGGCCATGGTGGCGCCGTTGTTGATCGACTCGTCGTCCGGGTGCGCGTGCACCAGCAGCAGACGGCGGGCGGGGAGGTCCTTCATGGGGACCACCCTACGAGCCCGGCGCCCCCCGGTGTCCCCCGCTCCCCGCCGACCGGGTCAACGGCGGGCGTACCGGGTCGGAAAGGGGGTACACGCGGTCGGAAAGCGCGTACGCACGGTCAGAACTTGATACTCCCGATCATCCCCGCCACGTTGGACGTCAGGTCCGAGATGGTCGGCGCTACGGACGAACTCGCGATGTAGAACCCCAGCAGCATGCAGACCACCGCGTGTCCGCCCTTCAGTCCGGATTTCCGGATCAGCAGGAAGACGATGATCGCCAGCAGCACCACCGCCGAAATCGAGAGCGCCACGGCGGTTCACCTCCATCAGTACGGTCGGGACGGGGACACGGGGATGTACAGAGCCGATGGGTTCCTACCCACCGAGCGCTACGGATCATAACTATCCGTGCCAACGCATTGATCGGGGCACAGCAGCACGAGGGGCGCACGGACCGCTGCGCGAGGCTAAGTTCGGGGCCATGACCTCACCGAAGCTGTCCTTTCCCCGCCAGCACGCACGGACCCAGCGGTTCACTCTCGGCGCACCTCGCGCCTTCACCGTCTCACCGGATGAGACGCGGGTGATCTTCCTGCGCTCCACCTCGGGCACCGACCGGACCAACCGCCTGTGGGTGCTCGATCCGGCCTCCGGGGAGGAGCGGCTGGTCGCCGACCCCGAGGCGCTGCTGGGCGGTTCGGCGGAGCGGCTGTCGCCACAGGAGCGGGCCCGCCGCGAGCGGACCCGTGAGGGGTCGGCCGGAATCGTGTCCTACGCGGTGGACGCGGCGGCCGAGCTGGCCGCGTTCGCCCTGTCCGGAAAGGTGTACGTGGCCGAGCTGCGGGCCGGTACGGCGCGGGCGCTGCCGGTGCCGGGCCCGGTGATCGACCCGCGACCCTCCCCCGACGGGCGTCTCATCGCGTACGCCTCCAAGGGCTCGCTGCGGGTCGTGGGCGCCGAGGGCGAGGACGACCGGGCACTGGCGGAGCCGGAGGACCCCCATGTCACCTACGGTCTGGCCGAGTTCGTCGCGGCCGAGGAGATGCACCGCTTCCGGGGCTTCTGGTGGTCGCCCGAGTCGGACCGGCTGCTGGTGGCGCGGGCCGACGACAGCCCCGTGCAGCGGTGGTTCATCGCCGATCCCGCGCACCCGGAGCGCAGGCCGGCCGAGGTGGCCTACCCGGCGGCGGGGACGCCCAACGCCGAGGTGCGGCTCTTCGTGACCGACCTGGAGGGGGCCCGTACGGAGGTGGTCTGGGACCGGGCGGCGTTCCCGTACCTGGCCCAGGTCCACTGGTCCTCCGCAGGGGCGCCACTGCTGCTCGTGCAGGCCCGTGACCAGCGCAGTCAGCGGTATCTGGCGGTGGACCCGGAGTCCGGTGAGACCCGGATCGTCCATGTCGACGAGGACCCGGTGTGGCTGGACCTGTTCGGCGGGGTGCCCGCGTGGGCGCCGGACGGGCGGCTGGTGCGGATCGCGGACGAGGGCGGCGCGCGGGTGCTGGCGGTCGGCGACCGGCCGCTGACCGGGGCGCAGTTGCACATCCAGGCGGTGCTGGACGTCGGTGAGTCCGACATCCTGGTCTCCGCCGTGGCGGGTGAGGAGGCGGCGGCGCCGGAGACCGGCGAGAGCCATGTGTACCGGATCAACGAACTGGGAATCGAGCGGATTTCCGAAGGGGTGGGTGTGCACTCCGCCGTCCGCTCGGGCGACCTGACCGTACTGGTCTCGGCCACCCCGGACGAGCCGGGATCGACCGCCTGGGTCGTCCGGGACGGCAAGCGGCTGGTCCGGATCACGAGTCACGCCCAGGAGCCGGTGCTCGCTCCACGGGTCACACTCACCGAGGGGGGCGCACGGCGGATTCCGTGCGCCGTGCTGCTTCCGTCGGACTACCAGGAATCGGACGGTCCGCTTCCGGTACTGATGGATCCGTACGGTGGACCGCACGGCCGCCGGGTGGTCGCCGCCCACAACGCGTACCTCACCTCGCAGTGGTTCGCCGACCAGGGCTTCGCGGTGATCGTGGCGGACGGGCGCGGCGCGCCGGGCCGCTCGCCCGCCTGGGAGAAGGCCGTACGGGACGACTTCGTCCTCACCCTGGACGACCAGATCGAGGCCCTGCACGCGCTGGCCGGGCGCTTCCCGCTGGATCTGGACCGGGTCGCCATCCGGGGCTGGTCGTACGGGGGTTACCTCTCCGGCCTCGCGGTGCTGCGCCGCCCCGACGTCTTCCACGCGGCGGTGGTGGGCGCCCCGGTGACGGACTGGCGGCTCTACGACACGCACTACACCGAGCGTTATCTCGGCGACCCGGGGGCGCGGCCCGAGGTGTACGCGTACAACGCCCTGATGACCGAGGACGGGCTCTCCCACGCCGCCGAGGAGGTGCGCCCCATGATGATCGTCCACGGGCTCGCGGACGACAACGTGGTGGTCGCGCACGCCCTGCGGCTCTCCTCGGCGCTGCTGGCGGCCGGGCGGCCGCACGAGGTGCTGCCGCTGAGCGGGGTGACGCACATGACGCCGCAGGAGCAGGTGGCGGAGAACCTGCTGCTGCTCCAGGTGGACTTCCTCAAGCGGTCGCTGGGGCTGCCCCGCGCCTGAGTGCCCAACCGGCCGGAGCGACAAGACGGCGCCCCGGCCGGTCCACGGCACCCGCACGGCCGTACGTCGTCCAGCATGCGGCGTCCGTATATCGGTGTGACGACGGTCAAGTTGCCTGCCTGTTAACGGATCCGGCGGCGGTTGGGGTAGGTGTCGGGCGATAGGTTTCCGCACTGACCACCACATCACCGCACGGGGGAACCACCTTGACCAGGAACATCCATGGGCCGCTGCGCCTCGCCGCCGCCCTGACCGCCTGTACGGCCCTCCTCGCCGGATGCGGCGGGGCCGGCTACAGCCTCTCCACGCCTCCCTTCGCGGGCAGTCCGGCCTGCGACACGCTCACCGGCGAACTCCCCGCCCGGCTGGGCGGCTACGACCTGGAGAGATCGGACGTGACCGGCGCCGCCGCCTGGGGGGACGGCGACGTCATCGTCTACTGCGGAATGCCCGAGCCCGAGGCCGGTGGTGAGTGCATCGACGAGGGCGGCGTCGACTGGGTCGCCCAGCCGCCGGCGGACGACCGGACCGCCAAGATGTTCTCCACCCAGGGCCGTGACCCCGGCGTCCAGGTCCGGCTCCGCAACGAGACCACCGACGCCTCGGCCGTGCTATCGGCGCTCGGCCCGGCCGTGAAGGGCATCGAGGCCCGCCGGCCCTGCGGCACCGCGGGCTGACCCCGTGGAGCAAGCGGGCCGGGGGCGCGCCTCAGACCTTCGGCGGACCCTCCGGCCCGCCCGGCTCCTCCCCCGGCCCGCCCACGTCCTCCACCGGCCGGCCACGCGTCGTCGTCCCCGGTGCCTCCACGTCCGGCCCCGGCGTACGCCCCGGGGCGTGCAGCTCGCCCTCCGCCGGCACCACGCGCTTCTCCTCCGCGAAGTGGCACGCCGAGTCGTGCCGGGCCGGGGAGTCGACGTCCCGGAACTCCGCCGGGACCGCCAGCAGCGGCACCTCCAGCTCGCACCGCTCCCGCGCCTTCCAGCAGCGGGTACGGAAGCGGCAGCCCGAGGGGATGTTGGCGGGCGAGGGCACGTCACCGTGGAGGATGATCCGCTCCCGGTGGGAGCGGGCCTCCGGATCCGGTACGGGGACGGCGGAGAGCAGCGCCTGCGTGTACGGGTGGGTGGGGTGGTCGTAGATCTCCGCGTCGGAGCCGATCTCCACGATCCGGCCGAGGTACATCACCCCGACCCGGTCGGAGATGTGCCGGACGATGGAGAGGTCGTGCGCGATGAAGACGAAGCTGAGGCTGAACTCCGCCTGGAGTCGGTCCAGCAGGTTGACGACCTGGGCCTGCACGGAGACGTCGAGCGCGGAGACCGGTTCGTCGGCGACGATGATCTCCGGGTTGAGCGCGAGGCCGCGGGCGATGCCGATGCGCTGGCGCTGGCCGCCGGAGAACTGGTGCGGGTAGCGGTTGATGTACTCCGGGTTGAGCCCGACGACGTCCAGCAGGTCCTGCACCCGCTGCCGGCGGCTGCCCTTGGGGGCGACCTCGGGATGGATCTCGTACGGTTCCCCGATGATGTCGCCGACCGTCATGCGCGGGTTCAGCGAGGTGTACGGGTCCTGGAACACCATCTGGATGTTGCGGCGTACGGCCTTCAGGGCCCGCCCGGAGAGCTGGGAGATGTCCTCGCCCTTGTAGCGGATCGCGCCGGCGGTGGGCCGCTCCAGGTGGACCAGCATCCGTGCGACGGTCGACTTGCCGCAGCCGGACTCCCCCACGATGCCGAGTGTCTCGCCCGCGTGGAGGTCGAAGTCGACGCCGTCGACGGCACGGACCGCGCCGACCTGCCGCTTGAAGAGGATGCCCTGGGTCAGCGGGTAGTGCTTGGCGAGGTCCCGTACTTCGAGGATCGGCTCGCCCTCGACGTACGGCCGCGTTCCCTCCCCCGCCTTGGACAGCAGGGTGGAGCCCGCCGCGCCCCCGTCGGTCCCCTCGCGGTCAACGTGCATCGAGCGTCTCCTTCCAGAAGTGGCAGGCGCTCCGGCGCTGTGCGTCCACCTCGTAGAGCGGCGGCACATCGCTGCGGCACACGTCCCGCGCCATCGGGCAGCGGGGGTTGAACGCGCAGCCGGGCGGGATGTGCAGCAGGTTGGGCGGCAGGCCCTTGATCGCGTAGAGCTCCTGCCCCTTCTGGTCCAGGCGCGGGATCGACCGGAGGAGGCCCTTGGTGTACGGGTGGGCGGGCGCCTTGTAGATCTCGTGGACGGGGGCGGTCTCCACGATCCGGCCCGCGTACATCACCGCGATCTTGTCGGCCACGTCCGCGACGACGCCGAGGTCGTGGGTGATCAGGATGAGGCCCATGTTCAGCTCGCGCTGGAGCTCGGCGAGGAGGTCCATGACCTGGGCCTGGACGGTGACGTCGAGGGCGGTGGTGGGCTCGTCCGCGATGATCAGGGACGGCTCCAGGGCCAGCGCCATCGCGATCATGATGCGCTGGCGCATACCGCCGGAGAACTGGTGCGGGTAGTTGCCCACCCGCTCCTTGGCCGCGGGGATGCGGACCCGGTCCATCAGCTCGACCGACCTGGCCCGCGCGTCCTTGCGGGACATCCCGCGGTGGACGACGTACATCTCGCCGAGCTGTTCGCCCACGGTGAGGACCGGGTTCAGCGAGGAGAGCGCGTCCTGGAAGATCATGGCCATCTCCTGGCCGCGGATCTTGCGCCGCTCCTCCGCCTTGAGCGTCAGGAGGTCCTGGCCCTTGAAGACGATCTCGCCGCCGGTGATCTTGCCGGGCGGCATGTCGAGGATGCCCATGACGGCCTGGGCGGTGACGGACTTGCCGGAGCCGGACTCCCCGAGGACGGCGAGAGTCTCGCCTTCGGCCACCGAGTAGTTGACCCCGTTGACGGCCCTGGCCACCCCCTCGCGGGTGTGGAACTCCACGTGCAGATCGCGCACTTCGAGCAACATGGCAACCGGCTCCTCAGCGCAGCTTGGGGTCGAGGGCGTCGCGCACCGCGTCGCCGAGCATGATGAACGCGAGCACGGTGACCGCCAGCGCACCGGCGGGCCAGAGCAGCATGTGCGGGGCGTTGCGGATGTAGTTGGAGGCCGCGGAGATGTCGATGCCCCAGGAGACGGCCGGGTCCTTCAGGCCGACCCCGAGGAAGGAGAGGGTCGCCTCCAGCGAGATGTACGTGCCGAGCGCGATGGTCGCCACGACGATGACGGGCGCGATGGCGTTCGGGGTGATGTGGCGCAGCAGCATCCGGGAGTTGGAGGCGCCGAGCGCGCGGGCCGCCTGGACGTAGTCGTTCTGCTTGGCGGTGATCACCGAGCCGCGGGCGATACGGGCGATCTGCGGCCAGCCGAGCAGGACGATGAAGCCGACGACGGGCCAGACGGTGGAGCTGGTGACGACGGAGAGGAAGACCAGGCCGCCGAGGATGACGGGGATGCCGAAGAAGACGTCGGTGAGGCGGGAGAGGATCGAGTCCCACCAGCCGCCGAAGAACCCCGCCAGGCCCCCGAGCACGCTGCCGAGGATCGCGACGCCGAGGGTGGCGCAGACGCCGACGGTGACCGAGGTGCGGGTCCCGTAGACGACCCGGGTGTAGACGTCGCGGCCCTGCGGGTCGAAGCCGAAGGGGTGGCCGGGCTCGGAGCCCTTCTGGGCGTCGTCCAGGTCGGCCTGGAGGGGGTCGCCGCTCGCGATGAGCGAGGGCCAGATCGAGATGATCACCAGGAAGAGGATGACCAGCGCGGAGATGATGAAGACCGGGTTTCGCCGCAGGTCGCGCCAGGCGTCGGACCAGAGGCTGCGCGGCTTTCCGGCCGGCCCCGTCCCCTCGGGCCCGCCCGGGGTCTTCTCCAGGCTGGTGCCCTCCTCCATGGCGAGGTCCGTCGCGCCGCCGGCGCCCGCCTGGGAGATCGCTTCGTCCGGGGTCTGCGGCTCAGGCATAGCGGATCCTCGGGTCGAGTACGGCGTACAGGAGGTCGACGATCAGGTTGGCCGCCAGGAAGACGAGGACCAGGATGGTGACGAACCCGACGACGGTCTGGGAGTTCTGGCGCAGGATGCCCTGGTAGAGCTGGTAGCCGACCCCGTGGATGTTGAAGATCCGCTCGGTGACGATGGCTCCGCCCATCAGGGCGCCCACGTCCGTACCGATGAAGGTGACGACGGGGATCAGGGAGTTGCGCAGCAGGTGCCGGACCACGACCCGGCGCCGGGGCAGGCCCTTGGCGACGGCGGTGCGTACGTAGTCGGCGCGGGCGTTCTCGGCGATCGAGGTCCGGGTGAGCCGGGTGACGTAGGCGAGCGAGACCGAGGCGAGGACGAGGCCGGGCACGAGGAGTTCGTCGATGGTGGGGTCCGAGGAGACCGAGGGCTTGATGATGCCCCACTTGACGCCGAGCAGGAGCTGGAGCAGCAGGCCGGTGACGAAGGTCGGGACGGCGATGACGACCAGGGTCAGGATGAGGACCGTGGTGTCGACGGGGCGACCACGCCGCAGGCCGGTGACGACGCCGAGGCTGATGCCGATGACGATCTCGAACACGATCGCGACGATGGTGAGCCGGATCGTGATGGGGAAGGCGGTGGCCATCAGCTCGGTGACCTTCTGCCCGTTGAACGCGGTGCCGAAGTCGCCGGTGAAGAGGTTCCCCATGTACGTCAGGTACTGCTGCCAGACCGGCTCGTCGAGGCCGAACTCGGAGCGCAGCTGGGCGGCGGTGGCCGGATCGCACTGGCGGTCGCCGCAGAGGCCCGCGATGGGGTCGCCCATCACGTTCACCATGAGGAAGATCAACAGCGTGGTGCCGAAGAAGACGGGGATCATCTGCAGCAGCCGCCGGACCACATAACGTCCCATGAGGGGCTCCGGGGGTCGGGGCGAACGGGCGGACGGGCGGACGGGCGGACGGGGCGAACGAGCCGGGGCCGGGGTGCGCACGTCGAGCGCCCCGGCCCCGGTCTCAGCGGGTCACTTGACCGTGATCTCCGTGTAGACCGGCACGCTGAACGGATTCAGCTCGACGTTGTCGACGCGCTCCGAGTAGCCCGCACTGCCGTTCTGGTACCAGAGCGGGACGGCCGGCATCTGCTCGACGAGCACCCTCTCGGCGTCCTGGAAGGTGGTGATCGCCTTCGCCTTGTCGGTCTCGGCGTTCGCCTGGTCGACCAGGTCGTCGAACTCCTTGTTGGTCCACTTGCCGTCGTTGGACGAGGCGTTGGTGTAGTAGAGCGGCTGGAGGAAGTTCTGGATCAGCGGGTAGTCCATCTGCCAGCCCGCGCGCCAGGGGCCCGTCAGCTTCTGGGTGGAGACCTGGCTGCGGAAGTCGGCGAAGGTGCCGATCGCGCCGCCGACACAGGCCTGGTTGTTGCCCATGACGTTGTTGATGCTGTTGCAGACGGCGTCGACCCACTCCTTGTGGGAGCCGGTGTCGGCGTTGTACGAGATCTTCAGCTGGCCGCCGGGGATGCCGCCGCCCTCGTCGATCAGCTTCTTGGCCTCGGCCTTGTCGTACTCGCACTCCTTGCCGCAGAGCCCTTCCTTGAAGCCGCCGTCCTCGCCGAGGACCGGGGAGGTCCAGTCGGTCGCCGGGGTGCGGGTCTTCTGGAAGATCTGGTCGGTGATCTGCTTCCGGTTGATCGCCATGGAGAGGCCCTGACGGACCTTGCGGGCGCCGTCGGTGTTCCATTCCTTGGTGTAGAACGGGAAGGCGAGCGTCTGGATGATGCCGGCGGGGGTGTTGATGTACCGGTCGCCGAGGTCCTGCTCCACGTTCCGGAGCTGCGAGGCGGGTACGTCGTCGACGAGGTCGAGGTTGCCCGAGGTCAGGGAGGTGTATGCGGTGTTGTTGTCGGTGAAGACCTTGAGGTCGACGCCGCCGTTCTTCGCCTTGTCGTCGCCGGGGTAGTCGTCCCAGCGGCGCAGGTTCATCGAGGAGCCCTTGGCGTACGACTCGATGGTGTACGGGCCGTTGCCGATGGGCTTGGAGAGCCAGGCGTCGTGGTCGTCGTAGAACGCCTTGGGCAGCGGTACGAAGGCGGAGTAGCCGAGGGTGTCGGGCCAGAGGGAGAACTTCTGGCTGAGCTTGGCGGTGAAGGTCAGGTCGTCGACGACCTTGAGGCCGGCGAGCGTGTCGGCGGAGGCGGAGCCGGACTCGGGGTGGACCTTGTCGTACCCCTCGATGTACTGGAAGAAGTAGGCGTTCTTCTGGTTGTTCTTCAGCGCCGCGCCGTAGTTCCAGGCGTCCACGAAGGACTTGGCGGTCACCTTCTCGCCGTTGGAGAAGGTCCAGCCGTCCTTGAGCTTGATCGTGAAGTTCTGGGCGTCGCTGGATTCGATGGACTCGGCGAGCATGTTCTGGGCCTCGCCGGTCTTGGGGTCGTACCGGATGAGCCCCCGGAAGACCATGTCGAGGACCTTGCCGCCCTGCACCTCGTTGGTGTTCGCGGGCTCCAGCGGGTTCTGCGGGTCGCCCCAGGAGGAGCTGACGATCCCGTCGGCGCCGCTGCCGCCGCTGTCGTCACCTCCGCCGCCGCAGGCCGTCGCTGCGAGGGCGACGGCCACCGCACATGCGGCCCACCTGGTCCGTGTGGCTCCGCGCATGAAGTGCCTCCTAGAGTCATCGAGTAGCCCAATGCCTCATATCACCCCATACCGCCATGTATTGCATGCGGGCTTACCCCGTACGGGCACGGGCGCGTCCGGACACGACGATGCCCGGCCCCTCGGAGAGGGCCGGGCATCCGACGTACTGCTCAGCGTTCGGTCACGCCGCGTGGACGACGTCCTTCTCCTCGGCGAAGTGGCACGCCGACTCGTGCGCGGCCGGCCCGCCCGAGGTGACGAAGCGCTCGGGGATCGCCAGCAGCGGCATCTCCGTGGCGCAGCGCTCCTCCGCCTTCCAGCACCGGGTGCGGAAGCGGCAGCCCGACGGCGGGTTCGCCGGCGACGGAACGTCACCGGTGAGGATGATCCGTTCGCGGCCCTCACGCGCTGAGGGGTCCGGCACCGGCACCGCGGAGAGCAGCGCCTGGGTGTACGGGTGCGTCGGGTGGTCGTAGATCTGCGCGTCCGTACCGATCTCGGCCATCTTGCCGAGGTACATGACGCCGACCCGGTCCGAGATGTGCCGGACGATGGAGAGGTCGTGCGCGATGAAGAGGTAGGAGAGGTTGAACTCGTCCTGGAGCTTCTCCATCAGGTTGATGACCTGCGCCTGCACCGACACGTCGAGCGCGGAGACCGGCTCGTCGCAGATGATGATCTCCGGGTTGAGCGCGAGGCCGCGGGCGATGCCGATGCGCTGGCGCTGACCGCCGGAGAACTGGTGCGGGTACCGGTTGATGTACTCCGGGTTCAGGCCGACGACGTCCAGGAGATCCTGGACCTTCCGCCGCCGGTCCCCCTTCGGAGCCACCTCGGGGTGGATCTCGAACGGCTCCCCGATGATGTCGCCGACCGTCATGCGCGGGTTCAGCGAGGTGTACGGGTCCTGGAACACCATCTGGATGTTGCGTCGCACGGCCTTCAGCGCGCGCCCGGACAGCTTGGTGATGTCCTGGCCCTTGTAGAAGACCTCGCCGGCGGTCGCCTTCTCCAGCATCATGAGCAGCTTGGCGACGGTGGACTTGCCGCAGCCGGACTCGCCCACGATGCCGAGCGTCTCGCCCTGGAAGAGATCGAAGGAAATCCCGTCCACGGCCTTGACCGCACCGATCTGCTTCTTGAAGAGGATGCCCTGGGTCAGCGGGAAGTGCTTGACCAGGTTGCGCACCTGGAGAATCGGCTCGCCCCGCTCGACCGGCGCCTGGATGGCGGCCACGGCCTCCTCTTCGGTGGCGGCGTCGACCGTCTCCACCTCGGTGACGTTGGGGGTGGCGTCCACGGACTCCTTGTCGAGCTCAGCCATGGATCGTCTCCTTCCAGAAGTGGCACGCGCTGCCGCGGCCCGGCAGGTCGGTGCCGTCGCGCTCGGTGACCGGGTGCAGCAGCGGGATGTCCGTACGGCAGATGTCCTCGGCCTTGGGACACCGGGGGTTGAACGCGCAACCCGGCGGGATACGCGTCAGGTTGGGCGGCAGGCCCTTGATCGCGTAGAGCTCCTGGCCCTTCTGGTCCAGACGCGGGATCGAGTCGAGCAGACCGCGGGTGTAGGGGTGCGACGGGCGGCTGTAGAGCTCGTGCACCGGAGCGGTCTCCACGATCCGGCCCGCGTACATCACCGCGATCTTGTCCGCGACGTCGGCGACCACGCCGAGGTCGTGGGTGATCAGGATGAGCCCCATGTTGTACTCGCGCTGGAGCTCCGCGAGCAGGTCCATGACCTGGGCCTGGACGGTCACGTCGAGCGCGGTGGTCGGCTCGTCCGCGATGATCAGGTCGGGCTCCAGGGCGAGCGCCATCGCGATCATGATGCGCTGGCGCATACCGCCGGAGAACTGGTGCGGGTAGTCGTCGACCCGCTCCTTCGCCGCCGGGATGCGGACCCGGTCCATCAGCTCGATGGACTTGAGCCTGGCGTCCTTCTTGGACATGCCCAGGTGTACGCGGAACATCTCGCCGAGCTGGTAGCCGACGGTCAGGACCGGGTTGAGCGAGGAGAGGGCGTCCTGGAAGATCATCGCGACCTTGCGGCCCCGGATCTTGCGGCGCTCCTCCTCGGGCATGGCGAGCATGTCCTTGCCGCGGAAGAGGATCTCTCCCTGCGGGATGCGGCCCGGCGGCATGTCGAGGATGCCCATGATCGCCTGGGCGGTCACGGACTTGCCGGAGCCGGACTCGCCGAGCACGGCCAGCGTCTCACCGGCGTCGACGGTGTAGTTGACACCGTTGACCGCCTTGGCGACACCCTCGCGGGTGTGGAACTCGACGTGCAGGTCCCGGACTTCGAGCAGCGGGCCCTGGTGGTCGTCGTCGCGAGGGGCGGGGACGTTCGCAGTTTTTTCCATGGTGGTCACGTACGCCTCCCTCAGCGCAGCTTGGGATCGAGGGCGTCGCGGACCGCGTCGCCGAGCATGATGAACGCCAGCACGGTGATGCTGACGAAGCCGGCCGGGAAGAGCAGCGGGTGCAGCGCCTCGCGGATGCGCCCCAGGGACTGGTTGATCATGACGCCCCAGGAGATGGTCGGCTCCTGGATACCGACACCGAGGAAGCTCAGCGTCGCCTCGGCCGAGATGATCACGCCGAGCGAGATGGTCGCCAGCACGATCAGCGGGGTCAGCGCGTTCGGCAGCACGTGCCGGAACATCAGCCGGCCGGTGGAGGCGCCGAGCGAGCGGGCGGCGGTCACGTAGTCGGACTGCTTGGTCTGCATGGCGGTGGACCGCATGATGCGGGCCATGCTCATCCAGCCGAGCACGGTGAGTGCGCTGAGCACGCCCCAGATGCCGCCGATGCGGAATCCGTCGTCGTCGCGGAAGCTGTTGAGGATCACGATGGCGCCGACCAGGAACGGAATGCCCATCACGATGTCGATGCCGCGGGAGATGACCGCGTCGACCCACCGGCCGTAGAACCCGGCGACGAGGCCGAAGATCAGGGCGATGAGGGCCGATCCCAGGGTGGCGAGGACGCCGACGGTGATCGAGGTGCGGGTGCCGTGGATGGTGCGGGCGTAGACGTCGCAGCCACGGGCGTCGTAACCGAACCAGGCGTCGGCGCTGGGCTTCTGCAACGAGCGGCCCAGCTCGCACAGTTGCGGGTCGGCGCTGGCGAACAGGGACGGGAACGCCGCCATGGCCACCAGCACCAGGATGATGCCGGAGGGGATCAGGAAGAGCGGTCGGCGAACGAGGTCGCGTACCGCGTCCTGGAGGAGGCTGCGCGGCTTGGCCAGCTCCTTCACGGGGGCCTTGGGGGCCTCGGCCGAACCGGCCAGGGGCTCCTCGCCGGACGCCGGGGCGACGGAAGTCTTGGTTGCGTCACGCATAGCGAATCCTCGGGTCAAGCACGGCATAGAGCAGGTCCACGACGAGCGCCATCACCACGTAGACGATGACGAGAAGGGTCACGAAACCGACCAGCGCCGGTCCGTCCTCGATCTGGATCGCCTTGAAGAGGTTGTAGCCGACACCGGGGATGTTGAAGATCCGCTCGGTGACGATCGCCCCGCCCATCAGCGTTCCGAGGTCCGCGCCGAGGTACGTGACCACGGGGATCAGCGAGTTCCTCAGGACATGGATCCCGGTGATGCGGGACGGGGAAAGGCCCTTCGCCTTGGCCGTGCGCACGTAGTCCATGCGCAGGTTCTCCGCGACGGAGGCCCGAGCGAGACGTGCGATGTAGGCGAGCGAGACGGAACCGAGCACGAGGCCGGGCAGAAGGTAACTGATGAAACCTTCGTTGGTCCCCGAGACGGGGAAGATGCCGGCCTTGACGCCCAGGAAGATCTGGCTGACCTGCCCGAGGACGAAGATCGGGACAGCGATGACGGTCAGCGTGGAGAGCAGGACGAGGTTGTCCAGGAACTTCCCGCGCCGCATGCCCGCCATCACACCGGCTGCGACACCGATGATCATTTCGAAGACGAAGGCGATGCCGGCGATGCGGAGGGTCTCCGGCCACGCGTCGGCGATCATCTCGCTGATGGGACGGCCGCCACTGAGGCTCGTCCCGAAATCACCCTGGACCAGACCCGCGAGGTAGTAGCCGTAGCGGATCGGCAGGGGGTCGTCCAGGTGGTACTGCGCGGTCAGCGCAACTCTGATGCTTTCCGGAACAGGTCGCTCTCCGTACAGGTTCTGTACCGGATCGCCGCCCATGGCGGTGACGAGAGCGAAGACCAGAAAGGTGGTCCCGATGATGACCGGGAGCATCTGGAGCAGCCGTCTTGCGACGTAGCGGCCCATGGTTCCTCCTCGTGGGAACGACGGGGGGCGGATTGGGTCCGCCCCCCGTCGTCAGGCCCTAATTTTTGACTGCTGCGTCATGGAAGACGCAGGTCAGGACTTCTCGACCTTGGTGAGTTCAACCTGGTTGAACAGGTTCATCTCGACGTTCTTCACGTTGGTCGAGTGACCGAAGACGTTCTTGCCGAAGCGCAGCGGGATCACCGGCATGTCCTTGGCGAGGATGTCCTCGGCCTCCTGCCACTTCTTGATGGCCTCGGCCTCGGTCTTGGCCTCGCGGCCCTCCTGAACGAGACGGTCGAAGTCCTTGTTGCTGTAGCCGTAGTAGTTCGAGGAACCCTTGGAGCTGTACAGCGGGCCCAGGTAGTTCTCCATGGACGGGTAGTCCATGATCCAGCCCATGCGGAACATGCCGGAGAACTTCTTGTTCTCGACCTGCGTCAGCAGCTCGGCGAACTTCGGCACGGCCTGGCTCACGCACTCCAGGCCCAGGTTCTTCTTGAGCTGGTCACACGTGGCGTTGACCCACTGCTCGTGACCGCCATCGGCGTTGTGGCCGATGTTGATCTTGTTGCCGTCGATGCCACCGGCCGCGGCGAGCAGCTTCTTGGCAGCGGCCGGGTCGAACTTGCAGGCCTCGCCACAGGTGTCCTCGCGGTACCCGCCCACGACCGGGGAGACGAAGGAACGCGCGGAGGACTGCGAGTCCTGGAAGACGACCTTGATGATCTCGTCGCGGTCGATGGCCATCGAGATGGCCTTGCGGACGCGCGGGTCGCTGTACTTCTTGTCGTACGTCGGGAAGGCGACGAACTGGAAGGTGGAGGCCGTCGACGTCTGGAAGCGGTCGCCGAGCTCGTTCGGAGCGGTGCCCATGACCTCGGTCGGGATCTGGTCCACGATGTCGAGGTTGTTGGCGAGCAGGTCGTTGTACGCGGTGTTCTGGTCCTGGAAGATCCGGAACTCGACCGAGTCGACCTTCGGCTTGTCACCGAGCTTGTAGTCCTTGTAGGCCTTGACCTTCACGAACTTGTCGTGGTTCCACTTGCCGTCCATCTGGAACGGGCCCTGGCCGATCGGGGCTTCCTCGTACGCCTTGAGGTCGGCGAGGGCCGCCTCCGGCATCGGGTAGAAGACCGTGTAGCCCAGAACCGACTTGTAGCCGGCGAACGGAGCCTTGAGGGTGACCTCGATGGTCTTGTCGTCGAGCGCCTTGAGGCCCGAGAGCTCCTTGGCCTTCGGCTCGGCGGCCTTCTTCGGGCCTTCCTCGCCGTCCGGGTCGACGGGGTTCATCTCGTCGTAGCCCTGGATGGTGTCGAAGAAGTAGTTGCCGTCGGCCGCGTTCGGGCCGTAGGCACCCCAGTTCCAGGCACCGACGTAGTCCTTGGCGGTGACGGGCTTGCCGTCGTGCCAGGTGGCGTCCTTGAGCTTGATCGTCCAGACCTTGTTGTCCGGGCTCTCGATGGACTCCGCGGCGGCGAGCACCGGCTCGTTCTTCGAGTCGAAGTCGACCAGCGGGGTGAACAGCCCCGAGAGGACCTGCGAGCCACCGGACTCGGTGGTCGACTGCGGGACGAGGCGCTTGGGCTCGGCGATGTTCATGCTGAACCCGCCACCGGACTTGCCCTTGCCCTTGTCACCCTCGTCGCTACCGCCACCGCCACAAGCGGTTGCGGCCAGGGCGACGACTATCGCGCACCCGACCATCTTGGAACCACGCATGGGTTCTCCTCCTCAAGAGTCCACTTTTGATCACTGCGAGAGGGGCACTGGTACGTCGCCGACACCCCTGACGGCGATGAGCAGTAACCCCGAAGTGTGCTCGTGAGTCGGCGCTCCCCACAGCGCGTGACCCATTGACCCGAGCTCAATGGAGCCAACTATTGAGTACGACCGAGCCGTAAACCACACTTAAAGGGTCTCGGTTTGACAACATCACCGACGCTCGGATGCCCGAAATCCGGACAAAGTGATCCTAGACAGACGACCGCGAAACGGACTGTTAACGCAACTTCCGGAGGGCGACGCCCGATAACCGGACACATGCATCAGGAAAATGGTTTGCGAACCGACCCGCCCCGGACGGCATTCTCGCACCGGAACCAGGGCCCGGACAGGCGTATCGCCGACCCGGTGGGACCGGATCGGCAACGGACCGTCAGCTGAGGTGCGGCCCCGTCAGGCCTGCCTCGATCAGCAGTGCTTCTTCTTCACGACGGCGGCCAGGGAGTTCTTCGGCACCTTGGTGCCGCAGCGCAGGCCGCCGTCGGTCCTGACCGTCCAGCCCTGCGCCTCGCCGTAGCGGCCGGTCTTGATCCACTTCGTCCCGGCGTCGCAGCGCCACTGGGTGTAGTAGCCGCCGGCCTTCCGCGTCCCCGCGTAGAAGACGTACTTGCCGTTCTTCGTCAGCTTGAAGGTCACGGACTCGGACTCCCTGTTGGTCCGCTTACCCTCGGCCTGCAACTCGAGCCCCACGGAGCCCTCCAGGCCGGCCAGGACGACCTTCCCGCTGACCTTGGCCCCGGCGGTCGCCTTCACCGGGGCGCCGACCTCGGTGACCTTCTCGGCCTTGCGCGTCTTGGTCGCGGTCCCGCCGGTGCAGTTCTCCAGCACGTTGGTGGTGCGTGACGACCCACGACTTCGTCTTCGACGTCCAGGTCAGCTTGTGCGTAACTCCAGTGATTTGAGGGAATACTGAGCATCGAGCACATGCAACGGAGCGCAACTGGAATGTGATGTTCCGTCAGAGTGTTTCCCACTGCACATCCAACTGCGCATCCACCCGCAGCCGCGGGGAAGCGAAAGGTCCGGCCCTCCACGGGTCGTGGAAGGCCGGACCGGTCGCCGTCACACCTCAGCCGTACCGCCGGGCGCCGAGAGCCACCTCAGCGCCCCGCACAGAGATACGTCAGCGCTTGGCGCGGGAGGCGGCGCGTCCGCGCTCCTTCTGGTCCAGGACGACCTTGCGGATACGCACGGTCTCCGGGGTCACCTCGATGCACTCGTCCTCGCGGCAGAACTCCAGGGACTGCTCCAGCGAGAGCTTGCGGGCCGGGACCACGTTCTCCGTGGTGTCCGCGGAGGCCGCACGCATGTTGGTGAGCTTCTTCTCCTTGGTGATGTTCACGTCCATGTCGTCGGCGCGGGAGTTCTCGCCGACGATCATGCCCTCGTAGACCTCGGTGCCGGCCTCGGTGAAGATGACACCGCGCTCCTGGAGGTTGACCATCGCGAACGGCGTCACCGAACCCGAACGGTCCGCCACCAGCGAGCCGTTGTGACGGGTGCGCAGCTCGCCGAACCACGGCTCGTGGCCCTCGAAGATGGAGTGCGCGATGCCCGTGCCGCGGGTCTGCGTCAGGAACTCCGTACGGAAGCCGATGAGGCCGCGGGAAGGAACGATCCACTCCATGCGGACCCAGCCCGAACCGTGGTTCGTCATGGTCTCCATACGGCCCTTGCGGGTCGCCATGAGCTGGGTGATGGCGCCGAGGTGCTCCTCGGGGGAGTCGATCGTCATGCGCTCGATCGGCTCGTGCGTCTTGCCGTCGATCTGCTTGGTGACGACCTCGGGCTTGCCGACGGTCAGCTCGAAGCCCTCGCGGCGCATCTGCTCGACCAGGATGGCGAGCGCGAGCTCACCACGGCCCTGGACCTCCCAGGCGTCCGGGCGCTCGGTGTCCAGGACGCGGAGCGAGACGTTACCGATCAGCTCGCGGTCGAGGCGGTCCTTCACCTGGCGGGCGGTGACCTTGTGGCCCTTGCCGCCCTTGCCGACGAGCGGCGAGGTGTTGGTGCCGATGGTCATCGAGATGGCCGGCTCGTCGACCGTGATGAGCGGCAGCGCGATCGGGTTCTCGGGGTCGGCAAGGGTCTCGCCGATCATGATGTCCGGGAACCCGGCGACCGCGCAGATGTCACCCGGGCCCGCCACCTCGGCCGGCTTGCGGGTGAGTGCCTCGGTCATCATCAGCTCGGTGATGCGCACGTTGGACATGGTGCCGTCGCGCTTGATCCAGGTGACGGTCTGGCCCTTGCGCAGCTCGCCCTGCTCGACGCGGCAGAGCGCGATACGGCCGAGGAAGTTGTCGGCGTCCAGGTTGGTGACGTGGGCCTGGAGCGGCGCGTCCTCGTCGAACTCCGGGGCGGGGACGTGCGAGAGGATCGTGTTGAAGAACGGCTCCAGGTTCTCGCTGTCCTGCGGGACGGTGCCGTCCTCGGGCTTGGTCAGCGAGGCGACGCCGTCACGGGCACAGGCGTAGACGATCGGGAACTCGATCTGGTCCTCGTCCGCGTCCAGGTCCAGGAACAGGTCGTACGTCTCGTCGACGACCTCGGCGATCCGGGAGTCGGGGCGGTCGGTCTTGTTGATGCAGAGGATGACCGGCATCTTCGCGGCCAGCGCCTTGCGCAGCACGAAGCGGGTCTGGGGCAGCGGACCCTCGGAGGCGTCGACGAGCAGCACGACCGCGTCCACCATCGACAGACCGCGCTCGACCTCGCCGCCGAAGTCGGCGTGGCCGGGGGTGTCGATGATGTTGATCGTGATCGGGTCCCCGCCGTCCTTGGGGTGGTACTTCACCGCCGTGTTCTTGGCGAGGATCGTGATGCCCTTCTCACGCTCCAGGTCGTTCGAGTCCATCATGCGATCGTCGAGGTGCTCGGCGGCGTGGGCGGCGAACGCTCCGGCCTGCTTGAGCATGGCGTCGACCAGCGTGGTCTTGCCGTGGTCGACGTGGGCGACGATGGCTACGTTACGGATGTCGTGGCGCGTGGGCATGGGTGGCTTGAGCTTCTCTCGGATCGTGGGATCAGGCGTCTCAGTCGGTCTTCGAGTCCTCGTACGCCCGCCGGGCGGCACGCCACGGCTCGTCCCATGGTACGGGCCTTGCGCGTGCCGGGCTTCCCGGACCGATCCGCGCAGGCGGTCTTCCCGTGTGATTCAGCCGATATTCAGCCGGTGTCAAGGAGCGGCGGCAGCTGAGGAGGAGCCGCGTGGGGGGGGGAGGGTGTGAGGAGGTCGAACGGCCCGGGTCAGGGCGGATACCACCCTGCCCGCCGGGGTCGCCGACGGGCAAGGCTTTTGAGCAGCATCTGAGCTTGCGCAAACCGTTGACCTGGTATTTTCTCCGCTGACCTGCTGGTTCCTCCGCTGACCTGCTACTTCTTGCGGTCTGCGGGGGAACCTGCCGCTTGCCGGTCCGTGAACCCGATGTCCTGGTAGCGGGGGGCCGCGAAGCCGAAGGCGCCGACGTTCGCGAGCTTCTTGTCCACCGCGACGAGCTGCGGGCGCTGGAAGAGCGGAATGGATCCGGCAGCCGCCCAGATCCGGGCGTCCGCCTGCTTCATCAGCTCCCGTGCGGCCTTCTCGTCGAGCTCGGCGACCGCCTGGTCGAAGAGCTGGTCGATGTGGTCGGTACCGACCCGGGTGTAGTTCTGCTCCACCAGGAGCGACCCGTCGGTGGCCGGCTCCGGCTTGGCGTAGATCGGGCGTCCGTCGGTGGCCGGGTAGGCCGTGGCGGGCCAGGAGTAGAGCGCCAGGTCGTAGTCGCCGGAGGCGATGTGGTCCTTGAAGTAGCTCTCGTCGGGAACCTTGGTGATCTCCGTACCGATCCCGATCCTCTCCAGCATCGCCGCGATCCGCTCGCCCACACCACGCAGCGTCTGCGAGCCGGGGCCGGAGGGGAGCACGAAGCGCAGGGTCAGCGTCTTGCCGTCCTTGCCGAGCGGCCCATTGGCCGAGGCGGGGGCGGGGGCGGCGGTGCCCAGGGGGGCGTACGCACCGGCCGCTCCGCCGGGTTGTTTCTCCTGGGCGGTGGCCTTGTCCTGGGCGGTCGCCTTCGAGGCGGCTTCCGCGGTGGTGCTGTCCTCGCTCACGGCGCTCGCCTGGCGGAGCAGGGCGAGGCCCTGGGCGGCCGCGGCCCGGGAAGGGGCGAGAACGTGGGTGGCGGTGGAGGCGTCGGGGGCCTGGACGGGGCCGGCGCCCGGCTTGTTGTCCTGGCCGACGATGTAGAGGCCCTCGGCGCGGGAGGCGGCGCTGTCGTCGGAGCCGACGGCGGCCCGGTCGGCCTTGTCCTCGTCCTTGTCGGTCGTGTCGGCCTTCTTCTCGGCCTTCTCCTCGTCCTTGTCGGTCCTGTCGGCCTTGTCTGTCTCCTTGTCGTCCGCCTCGGCCTTGTCGGTCTCCTTCTCCGCCTCGGTCTTCTCCGTGTTCTCCGTGCCCTCCTTGTCCGCGTCCTTCTTCTTGTCCTCCGCGTCCTTCTTCTCCGCCTCGCTGCCCGCCTTGGTGTCCTTCGGCTTCTCGGCCGCACCGCCCTGGGTCCACCCCGCGTCGGCCAGCAGGGCCTGGGCCTCCTTGGTGTTCTGGTCGCCGAGCGCCCCGCTGCCGTCCTTGTAGCCGGGCTGGCCGGCCAGGGCCAGGTGGCTGCCGAGCGGCTTCGCCGGGAGCCCGAGCGGCTTCAGTACGGTCTCGGCGAGCTCCTGGCGGTCCAGGGCGCGGGCCACCGCCCGGCGGACCCGGTCGTCCGCGAGCGGGCCGGACTCGCCGTTCAGCGCGAGCTGGGTGTAGGCGGGCTCCAGGGACTTGCGTACGGCGTATCCGCGCAGGGCCTTCTGCTCCGCCCCGTACGCGACGACGGCCTTGCGGTTCTTCTCCCGGGCCGCCTGGGCGATCTCCGCCTGCTCCTCGTCGGAGCCGTGGGCCAGGGCCCAGGAGCGCAGGGCCGCGGCCGGCGTGAGGTCGGCGCCCGGGCCGTGGGTGAGCGGCTGGCCGTTGCCGCCGTCGCGGAGGGCGAGGGCGATGCGGTTGGCGGTGGTGGCGTCGACGTCGGTGATGTGCACGGTGCCGTCGGCGAGGGCCTTGGTGCGGTCCTCGGGCGCCACCGCCCGGAAGACGATGCTGTCCAGCTTGGCCTTCTCGCCCCACCAGCGGGGGCTGCGGACGAGGGTGACGGTTCCCTTGGCCTTGCTCACGCCCTTGAGCTGGAAGGGGCCCGCGGTGTTCTTCAGGGCGGTGCGCGCACCGTCGTTGAAGGCGTCCGGCGAGCCGGTGATCTCCTTCGGGTAGAGCGGCGAGAAGAGCGAGCGCCAGTCGGCGTACGGCTTGGCGAACGTGACCCTGACCTGGAGGTCGTCGGCGCCGCGCTCGATCTTCTCGATCCTCTCGTAGCCGGCGTTCCGGGCCGTCCAGAAGGCCGAGTCCTTGCCGCTGAGCGCCCGCCACTGGGCGACGAAGTCGGGGGCGCCGATCTCGCGGCCGTCGCTCCAGACCGCCTGCTGGTTGAGCTTGTAGAGCACGACCTGCTTCGGCTCGCGCTCGATGATCTTGGCGGACTCCAGGTAGTCCGGGTTGAGCTTCGGCCGCCCCGACGCGTCCATCGGGAAGAGCGTGGGCAGCAAGGCCCCGGTGATCCTGGTGGTGGCGCTGTCGGCGTCCGCCTGGAAGGCGTTGAGGGTGGTGGGCATCGCGTCCACGGCCCAGTTCACCGTCGATCCGTCGGCGACCCGGTCGCGGGCGGCGGGGGCGATGTCCTGCGGGACCCCCCGGGAGGTCTCCTCGGTGTCGGAGCTGCACCCCGCCAGTGCGGGGATCGTGAGCACCCCCGCCGTGAGGAGCGCGAGCGAGCGGCGCTTTCGTACCGTCCCGCGCGGGACGCCGACGTGGGACATGGCTGATACCTCCGGGGCCGGCCCGGACCACCCCGTACCGGAATGGGCCGGATAGTGCTTGTTGGTGGCATTTGCAGTTGATCACACTGATTCCTGCCACCCACTGAAAGCGCCTCCGCGCGGGAGGGGGCGCCGACACGGCCGACGGGGACCACAAGCTCACCCGCCCGGAGGAACGTTTCGGCGCCATCGGGCGCCCCCGTGGTCCCGGAATCCCCCGGGGCGCCCCCACCGCGGCCCGGATCACCGCGTCTTGCTCCCCCGGCGGCCCAGGACCTAGGGTGAATGCGCTTTCACAAGCCAGGAGGGACGGCATCAGCCGCCCAGGTGACAGCGCGGGCGGGCCGCCCGGTGACCACGACCGGCGGACGGCCGCGCTGCGGAAGAAGAAGCGGACGGTCGGTCGAGTGAGCGCCCCCACGGTGTACGACGTCGCCGAGCGGTCGGGCGTCTCCATCGCCACGGTCTCGCGGGTCCACCGCAACCCCGACTCCGTGCGCGCCCAGACCCGTGAGCGGGTCCTGACGGCGGCCCGCGAGCTCGGATACGTACCCAGCGGCAGCGCCAGGGGCCTGGCCAGCCGCACCACCGGCGTGCTCGGCCTCTGCTTCCCCGACTACGCCGACCCGGACGCCGAGAGCGCCGCCGCGCTCAACGACGCGGACGACGACCAGGCCGTCATGCTCTACTCCGACCAGATCATCCGGGGTATGGAGCGGGCGGCGAGGCGCCACGGTTACGCCCTGCTCATCGCCGCCTCGCTGGACGGCGGGCCGGAGAGCCTGGTCGCCAAGGTCGCGGGGAGGGTCGACGGGTTCGCCGTACTGCACCGGCCCGTGCCGACCGAGGACCTGGAGGTGGGACGGCGGGCCGCCGGGCAGCCGATGACTCGGCCGCTGCACGCGCATGTGTGCCGAGAAATCGGCCAGGCTTCTCGAACGAAGGGCTGAACCGGGCCGGGGAGGGCACAAGCACTCCCTACCCGAGGAGGCTGTGGTGGTGAATGACGGAACGGGGCTGGCCGCAGTGCTCGCGGCCGCGAGGGATGCCGCACCGGTGAATTCGCTCGATGTCGTGGCGCGCGACCTGCGCACCCGGTTCGGTGCGCGGTACGTGTCGTTCCTCTTCGTGGACGTGGTCGGCGGTCACCTGCTGCGGGTCATCGACACGGCCGGCACCTCCGAGGAGAACCGGACCGAGCGGGTTCCGCTGGCCGGCAGCGGCATCTACGACAAGGTGCTGCGTTCCCAGAAGCTGGTGGAGGTGGAGGTGGAGCAGGACGGGCAGGGTGAGCGCGTACTCGCCCCCGTGACCAACCGCGGTGACGCCATCGGCGTGCTGGAGCTGTTCCTCGACACCGTCACCGAGGACGTGCTGGCGAAGATCGAGGAGGCCGCGCACGCGCTGGCGTACATCATCGTCACGGACCGCCGCTTCACCGACCTCTACCACTGGGGCAACCGCACCACCCCGGTCAGTCTGGCGGCGGAGATCCAGCGCCAGCTCCTTCCCTCCGCCCCCTCCTGCGACGCGGCCGAGTTCGCCCTCGCCGGAGCTTTGGTACCGGCCTCCGACATCGCCGGGGACACCTATGACTACAGCCTCGACAGCAGCGACCTGCACCTGTCCGTCACCGACGCCATGGGCCACGACGTCAACGCCTCTCTGATCGCGACCCTCGTCGTGAACGCCTCGCGCGGCGCCCGCCGTGCCGGAGCGGATCTCTCCGAGCAAGCCCGCCAGATGCATCAGGCCCTCCTCGACCACGGGAACAACACCTTCGCCACCGGCCAGGTGCTCCGCATCGCCCTGGACGGCAGCCGCGCCCAGCTCGTAAACGCCGGCCACCCAGGGCCGCTCCGGCTGCGCGACGGCGCGGTCGAGGAGATCGCCGTGCGGGTCGACATGCCCTTCGGCTTCCCCCCGCAGGGTTCCTACCAGGTACAGGACCTCGACCTGCGCCCCGGAGACCGTCTCGTGCTCTTCACCGACGGCGTGCAGGAACGCGAAGCGGAGACGGTCGACCTGTCCGGGCTGCTGCTCCAGACCGCCGCCGAGCACCCGCGAGAGGTCGTCCGCTCGCTGGTCAACGCCGTCGCCGACGCCTACGGTGGCAACCCGCCCAAGGACGACGCCACCGCCCTGTGCCTGGACTGGAACGGCCCCCGGAGCGAGACCCGCCGACCGCACTCCTGAGCCCGTGCCGTGGCGGCCCGCGCCAGCCGCCGGACGAGCAGAGCAGACCCGCGAGTGGGCCGGCCTCGCCGGACGGCCGACCCCTGCGGCGTCCGGGCCCCTCGGACGGCCGGGCCCGCAACGCAGCCGGCCCCTCAGTCGGCAGCCGTCACCCACTCCCCCGAGAGCCGCGTTTGGTTCGCATCCAGCTCCGCCGCCTCGGCCGTCATCGCTCCCGCGTCGTCCATGAGGGCAATCACCGATTCGCCCTGCTTTCGAATCTCCACGAAGGCCGACCAGAGGAACGCGAGGGCGTCTCGGGAGGCGAGGGCGCCTTCCGGGTCGGTATCGAGGCGTACGGCCAGGGTATGGAGCCATGTCCTGAACGCCCGGTCCGCCGGGTCGGGAGGGGGCACGACTGCCTTCATCACGTCCCATCCCCTTCCTCATCCGCGTCCGCCCTGGTGTAGGCGGCGGCGGATTGTTCCCACGCTTCCCGTACCTGTGACGGAGGTGTGCCTGCGGCGCTCGGAGTCTCGGCCATTTCGGCCCACGCCTCCCCGGTGTGGAACCAGTCCTGAACTACGGTCGGCATCTCAACAGCCCGTCAGCCGGCCGCGATGGCCTCGTCGAGACGCCCCGTGCCCCTATACGCGGTACCGAGGTTGTTCCAAGCGGTGGCTTGACCATGGGTGTCGCCGGTCTGCCGGAAGAGGTCAAGAGCGGTCTGGTGGGCGTGGGCAGCCCCATCGAGACGAGACGCCGCAACTCTCCCAGCGCTACCCCGAAATGGTTCCAGGCACGTCCGCCACCCATGCACGTGCGCGGTCGCACTCGGCGGCCGCCGCGCGAGCCTTCTCCAGGGTGGAGCGCAGTCGGGCACGGACATGAGGGTCCTCACCGGTCCGGGCGTCCAGGTAGCCGGACCACCCGTCGAACGCCTTGCTCAACTCGGCGCCCAACATGACCTCGTACACGTCCGGCACTCCGCCGACCCTCCGTCGAACTTGTCCCGGCATGGAACAGCGGGCGGGAGCGGACACGATAGGACGAGTGCCGGTCCGGGCGCCCGGGAATCACCCCCCGCACCCGGTCGTCAGTGCGCCGCCAGCCTCTCCACCAGCCCGATCCCCCGCGCCAGCAGCTCCCGCTCCTCGCCCGTCAGCTCCGACTCGATGGCCCGCGCGAGCCAGTCCGTCCTGCGCCCCCGCTCCTCCTCCAGCAGCGCCTGCCCGGCGGTGGAGAGTTCGACCAGGCTCTTGCGGCCGTCGGTCGGGTGAGCACGGCGGGTGATCAGGCCCTGGTCCATGAGCAGGCCGACGGCTCGGGCCATGGACTGCGGGCGAACCCGCTGGTCGGCGGCGAGTTCGCTGGTCGTCATCGCACCGCTGCGGTCCAGGGCGCCGAGGACGGCCACCTGGCCGAGCGGCATCTGGTCCTCAAGCTTCACGCGCCGCGTGAGCTTGCCCATCGCCGTGCGCAGTTCGGCCGCGACGGCGGCGGATTCCGGTTGGGACATACCGAATTTTAACGCGGGCGCGCTGGGCAGCCGCCCGCCGTCACACAGCAGAACTGCGCAGCTCACCTACACAGCAAAGCTAAACAGCATAACTGCACAGCACTGCTGTAGAGTCTACGGAGCCGGGTACCGCGCCACCGCCGCCGCAGCCGAACCCGGCGGAACACATGCGACAACGGGAGGGCATCCCATGACCGCCATCACCTCCGTCACCGGCCGCACCGTCCTCGACAGCAGGGGCAACCCCACCGTCGAAGTGGACGTAGAACTGGCCGACGGGTCCACCGGCCGGGCCGCAGTCCCCTCCGGCGCCTCCACCGGCGCCCGCGAGGCCGTCGAGCTCCGCGACGGCGACCCCGCCCGCTGGCACGGAAAGGGCGTCGACCAGGCCGTACGCAACGTGAACACGGAGCTGGCCGCCGCAGCCGTCGGGCGCGAGGCCGAGGACCAGGCCGGCCTCGACGCCGTCCTCGTCGCCGTCGACGGCACCCCCGCCAAGTCCCGGCTCGGCGCCAACGCCGTCCTCGGGGTCTCCCTGGCCGCCGCGAAGGCCGCGGCCGCCGCCCACCGCCTGCCGCTCTACCGCTACCTCGGCGGCCCCGGCGCCCGGCTGCTGCCCGTACCGATGATGAACATCGTCAACGGGGGCGCGCACGCCGACAATCCGCTGGACTTCCAGGAGTTCATGATCGCGCCGATCGGTGCGGAGACCTTCGCCGAGGCCGTACGGATGGGGTCGGAGATCTTCCACACCCTGCGCCGCGACCTCCTCGCCGCCGGGCACTCCACCGGCGTGGGCGACGAGGGCGGTTTCGCCCCCTCCCTGCGCACCGCCGAGGAGGCCCTCGACTTCGTGGTGGCCGCCGTCGAGCGCACGGGGTACCGGCCGGGCACGGACATCGGCCTGGTCATGGACCCCGCCACGTCCGAGTTCTTCCGCGACGGCGTCTACGACTACACCGGGGAGGGCGTACGCCGCACCCCCGCCGAACAGGCGGACTACCTGGTCAAGTTGATCGACGCCTACCCCGTCGTGTCGATCGAGGACCCCATGGCCGAGGACGACCTGCCGGGGTGGCGGGACCTGACCGCACGCGTCGGTGCGCGCTGCCAGCTCACCGGTGACGACGTCTTCTGCACCAACGAGACCATCCTGCGCGAGGGCATCGCCTCCGGTGTCGCCAACTCGGTCCTGGTGAAGGTCAACCAGATCGGCACCCTGACGGAGGCCCTGGCCACCGTCAACGCCGCCCACCGGGCCGGCTACACCGTCGTCATGTCGCACAGGTCGGGAGAGACCGAGGACACGACGATCGCCGATCTGGCGGTGGCCACCGGCTGCGGCCAGATCAAGACCGGCTCGCTGTCCCGCTCCGACCGCACGGCCAAGTACAACCAACTCATCCGCATCGAGGAGCAGTTGGGCGAAAGCGCCCAGTACGCGGGGGCCGAGGCGCTGCGGGTCGGCACAGCCGCACGCTGATGGCGCCCGCCCAGCCGTAGGAGAGACCGAAAAGGGCCGGGAGCTCAAGCTCCCGGCCCCTTCCACATCGCGGTGCGCGGTATCAGTTGCCGATGCCGGAGCTGCCCACGCCAGAGTTGCCGATGCCGTGGCTGCCGAGGCCCGTGTTGCCGAGACCCGCGTTGCCGATGCCGCCGTTCTCGATGCCCGCGTTGCCCAGGCCCCAGTTGGCGATCCCGGCGTTGCCCAGACCCGAGTTGGCGATGCCCGCGTTGCCCAGGCCGGAGTTCTCGATACCTGCGTTGCCCAGGCCCCAGTTGGCGATGCCCGCGTTGCCGGCGCCGCCGTTGTAGAGGCCGGCGCTCCCGACGCCCGTGTTGCCGATGCCGGAGCTGCCCACACTGTCGGCGCTCGCCGTACCGGCGCCGCAGAGGGCCAGAGCGGCGGCGGCACCGAGCGCGGTCGTCACACGGATAAGGGTCGTGCGCATCGTGGCATACCTCCCATTTAGGAAATCTTGCTGCCATCCCTAGCACGCGCCCGGGCCGGATGCGGGGATGACCGCCGGAAGCCGCCGTACACTCACCGGCCCGAGTGGTCCCTACGGCCCGTCCGGCGGGTCGGGCCGGGGCCCCGCGAGGTCCGGCCACCCGACGACGTACGCGTCCAACGCCTCCACCGTGGGGTCCACGACGTCCCAGTCGTGTACGGAGGGGTGTCCGGCGAACAGCCCGCACGCGTCCCCGCTCCGGGCGTCGACCGCGGGGCACCAGGCCGGCCCCGCCAGCCGGGCCCTGCCCCCGTTCCATCGCACCCAGACGGCCTCACGGTTCGCGTCGTCCTCCCACAGCAGGCACGCATGATCGTCGTCGTGGGCCTCGCCGAGTTCGCACAGGACGTACCCGGCCTGCGGCGGGTTCCCGGGCGCGGCCAGGCGCACCACGTGGTCCGGCGGTGGCAGCAGGGCCACGGCGGCGCATTGCTTCATGGGGCGGAAGACCTCCGGTCGCCGTCAGGACTCGTCGTTGCCGGTGGGCGACGTGATCAGGTCGCCGAGGGGGTCGGTCACGCGGAAGGAGTGCGGGGCGGGGTGGTGGTCGAAGTACGCACACGGGGTGACGGTGCGGGTGGCCAGCTCGCGGAGGCGGGCGGGGCAGACCGGCAGGGTGGCCAGGCGGTAGACGCGGTGGACGCCGGTGCCGGTCCACAGGAGCCACAGGTCCTGGTCCACGTCCGGGGTCTCGACCGCCCAGAGGTACGCGGCGTGCTCGGCGGACTCGCCGTGCTCGCCCCAGTTCGCAGAGCAGGAACTCGCCCTGGTCGAGAACATCGGGCGCGTGCTCCGGGCCACCCTCCATGGTGGTGAGCGCGAGAAGCGCCTCGCAGTACGGAACCTCGGTCACGGCGGTGCACTGCAGCACGGCGTCAGGTCTCTTCCCTACGGGTGGTGAGCGGCCGGTCCGGGCCGACCGGCCATCCGGCGAGGGTGACGTGCAGCCCGACGGCGGGGTCGGTCACGATGAGCAGGGCGGGGCGCCCGGACTCCAGAACGCCTATGGCCTCGTCCTGGCGGCCCTCGTCGTTCGCCCACGCCCGCAGCCCTTCCGGGGCGTCCGAGCCGTGGAAGGTGATCTGCCGGACGTCCCTCGCCCTGAGCCACGGAGAGGCGGGCGGCAGGTCGCGCCCGTGTCCGTCCGCCAGGCGCAGTGCCTGTCTGCGGAGCCACAGGAGGACCAGCCGGCGATGCGGTACGGCGATTCCGCCGAGCCACAGGGCCCCACCCGTCGGCCGTGACGGTGACGGTCGCCACGTGATCCAGGTCCCTCATGCGGCAGCGAGCGTCGACCCTTCAGCCGGTCGGTGAACCTGCTGACCCTCCAGGACCGGTCCGTGGTCTCCTACGTCGAGTCCGAGACGCAGGGGCACTTGGACCGTGAACTCGGCTCCGTCATCCCGCTGGTGAGGGCCCACCATCAGTTGCAGAACGTGTCTCTGTCGCAGACAGACTCCGTGGACGTGTTCCACCGGCACCGAAAGGGCACACCGTGACGACCGAAACGACGACCCAGCAGTGGGTCAAGTCCTCCTACAGTGACAACGGCGGCACCTGCGTCGAGTGGGCCCCGCGCACCGCGACCACCACCGGCATCGTCCCCGTACGCGACTCGAAGAACGTGAGCGGTCCGGTGCTCAGCTTCCCCGCCGCCGCGTTCTCCAGCTTCGTCGCGGGCGTACGGGCCGGAGACTTCGGCACCGTCTGACCGGCCCACCGGCCCAGCCTCCGCCCCACCCCAGCGCGCGCTCGGCACGGTGGGGCGGAGGCGGTTCCAGGGCCGGAGACCGCCGGGCTCAGCGCCCGACCCTCAGGCGCCCTCGCCGACTTCCCCCGCTTCGTCAAAGGTGCTCTGTAGTCGCGTCACTTCGCCGGTCCGTTGAATCTCAGCACGCGCCAGGTCTTCGGTGTCGTCTCCGCGGCGCTGGCCGTCGCGGCGGTGGAGGAACCCTCGGTCGCGGAGGCCGCGGCGTACAACCAGTGCCGGCGCGGGGGCGCGAGCTGCCACCGGCGTCGATGACAGATGTCATGGCCCACCGCCGTCCGGCCGCCGTGCCCGACTCATTGACAGCGAGGGGTCCCCCTGCCACCGTCTCGTCTGACGGCGGCCGTTCCCGGACCTCAGCCTCAAGGGTCCACCGCGCGCGCTCCCTTACCCCACCCCACCCCGCGCCTCCCACCCCCACAGCTCGGCCGCCGTCGGATGGGAGCGCTCCCAGAGAAGGGCCGCACTCGTGAGACGACTTCTCCGTACGCTCGCCGCCTCGACGTTCGCCTGTCTGCTCCTCCCGCTCGGCGCCGTACCGAGCAGCGCCACGACCACGTCGGTCCAGGCGAGCCCGATCAGCATGACCAGCGGTTTCCACACCGACCCGCACTCCGGCCCCGCCGCCTGGGCCGCCGCCAACCCCGGTGACGGCCGCGCCGCCGCCATCCGGGACAACATCGCCAACCGGCCCATGGCCCGCTGGTTCGGCGCCTGGAGCGGAGACATCGGAGCGGCCGTCGGCTCGTACGTCGGTGCCGCCGACGCCGCCGACAAGCTGCCCGTGCTCATCGCGTACAACATCCCGGGCCGCGACGCCTGCGGCGGCCACTCCGGTGGTGGCGCCGGGACTCCGGCCGCGTACCACTCCTGGATCTCCGCCTTCGCCTCCGCCATCGGCACACGGCCCGCGCTGGTGGTGATCGAGCCGGATTCGCTCGGCGACTTCAGCTGCCTGAGCCAGGCCCAGATCAACGAGCGCAACGGGATGCTCCGAGGCGCCCTGACCGAGTTCCGTAACCGTGCGCCCAACACCTGGACCTACCTCGACGCCGGAAACCCGGCCTGGATCGGCGCGGCCACCATGGCCCAGCACCTCGACGGCGCCGGGGCCCGCGAGGCGCACGGCTTCTCGCTGAACATCTCGAACTACTTCACCACCGGCGAGAACACCGCGTACGGCAACGCCATCAGCTCGGCGCTCTCCGCCTCCTACGGCTACACGAAGCCGTACGTCGTCGACACCAGCCGCAACGGCAACGGCTCGACCGGCGAGTGGTGCAACCCCGGCGGGCGCCGGATCGGGGCCGTCAGCCAGACGGGCGGCGGTGGCGGGGCCGAGATGCTGCTCTGGCTGAAGACGCCCGGGGAGTCGGACGGCGACTGTGGGGTCGGCGGCGGGTCGGCGGCCGGGCAGTTCCTGCCGGAGGTCGCGTACAAGATGATCTACGGGTACTGAGGATCCGGACAGGAGACCAGGCGCGGCGTTGCCGCCTATCGCAACGGTGCGGCCACCCTGCGAGTCAGGGTGGCCGCACCGTGGTTTCTCTACTTCTACTTCTTCTGGGCCCTGATGATCATGAGGACCGTGAGCGCGCCGCAGGCCAGGCCCGCGAGTGCCCAAGGAACGCTCGGCCTGCCGTCATTGAGGTGGTAGCCGATGGTGGAGAAGATGAGCGTCTCGATCAGGACGATGAGCAGCCACCAGCGTCTTCCTGGCATCCGGTCTCTCCTTTCGGTTCATGAGATGGGGCGGTGCCGCTCTTCTCCAGGAGAACCGCAGTTTGCAGTGCTTGTTGGTGCAGTAGGCGCGGAGATGGCCCCCCGACCGCGACCGGGACGCAGACCGACGAGCAGCTCGGTGACTGCGGGACACCTTCGTGGATCCCGACGGTGACAAGATCCAGGGCCGGGCGGCCCGGCTCAACAGCGGCCGGTGGCGGTGACGCCCGGCGCGCGGGTCAGAGGGCTCAGCCGCCGGTCAGGGTGCGGCCGAGGAGGGGGAGCAGGCGGTCCCAGTCGCAGAGCGCGGCTCAGGGCGTCCGCGTCCCGTCCGTCACCCGCTCCAGCCCGTAGTAGTCCGCCACGCACCCGCCCGGCCAGTAAGTGGCGCCTCCCCGGCCGAACGGCTCCAGCATGGCGCTGACGACGAGCCGTTCGTACGGCATCACCCGCTCACCGTCCGCCGCCCCCTGCCGCAGCCGCCGGTCCTGCGCGTCCCACTTCTCCGCCCTCGCCCGCATGTTGGTGTCCAGGTTGAGTAGCGAGACGGCCGGGCCGGCGCAGACCAGGACGCAGAGCGCGGCGCACACGGCCTTCGCCAGGGCCGTACCGCGTACGTGCCGCCGCACCGCGAGGCCCAGGAGTGCCCCGGCCGCGACGAGGAGGACCACGTAGAGCAGGAGGTAGTCGTTCCAGAGCCGGTTGGCGCTCGGGTCGCTCACCCGGTCCTGGAACACCGGGTACGCGATCATCGTGCACAGGTAGCCGGAGAGCAGGAAGGTCAGCGGTCCGGCCCAGGCGAGCAGCGGCCAGTGGGCCGGAGTGCGCGGCGTACGGCCGTCCCGGCGGTCGCCGAGCAGGCCCAGCAGTACGCCGACCGCCACCGCGCCGACGTACTGCCAGGTCGTGACGGTCTGGACGGTGATCTCCGCGAAGTGCCGCAGGGAGGCGGCGAGCGAGTCGGGGGCGAGCAGCGACGTGGTCTCCGCCCCGAACCGTTCGCGGCGGTGGATCGAGCCGGGTGAGGTGATCAGCACGAGTCCGCCCGCCAACGTGCCGGCCAGGCCCGCCACACACCATCGGCGGGCGAACGCCCTGGCGGGGGACGGGATGAGACGGCCGCTCAGGAGCAGCGTGGCCAGCAGCACCAGCAGCATCACGATCGCCGTCTCCTCCGAGAGGGTGGCGATGAAGGCGCCCGCGAGCAGCGCGACGGCGAGGGCGAACCCCCGGCCCCGGCGCGTACGGGCGAGCAGCAGCGGGATCAGGGCTGCGCAGGCCAGGGCCGGTGGCAGGGTGTGGGAGACCGAGGCGGCGGGCCAGTAGAACGTCTTGTAGGTGTTCGGCGTGACGAACAGGAAGAGCGCGGTCACCATCGCCGCGACCAGCAGCGGCAGCCCGCGCGGCACGGTGACGCCGCCCCGGCGCAGCGCCGACACCGTCACCGCCCACAGGACCGCGAGCACCAGCACCCCGCTGACGACGGGGAACCACTGGTGCCCGGCGACCTGGAACTTCGCGTAGGCGCCGACGAGCATCGCGTTGGCGACGCGTCCGTTGTCGTCGAAGTAGAACTTTCCGACGAGGCCCGTGATGCCGCCGTCCCGTACGGCGGGGAGGAAGCACCAGTCGTCGGCGCTGGGCCGCACCCACCGGCCGAACCAGGAGGCGGCGGCGAGCAGGGCGAGGGGCGGGAGCGCCAGGGCGCTCACCCAGAGGGCGGACCGGGGCCCGTGACCGGGTTCCGGTCTCCTCCCCGGGGCTTCACCTGTCCCCGCCGGCTCGTCCGACACGGCAATCTCCCGGGCGCTGTCGGTCATCACGAATCCTTTGTTCACCGGTCCTCGGAGAAGGGCCCGGAGGTCTGCGTCCGCCGGGCCGCCGCCGAGGGACGCGGGGAGGTCCCTGCGGAGAGGGGCCCCTCCGGCACCGGCCGTCCGGGCAGGGGATGCGCCGTCCGCTCCGCTACGGCGACCCCGGCGGGGCGGCCCGACATGATCGCCCACCGGGCCAGCAGGAACGAGACCGGCGTGACGATGACCCCGGCCGCCAGCGCGGCGAGGTTCTTGTCCATCCCGAGACCACTGACCGCTCCGTAGAGCAGTGCTCCGGACGCCACCAGGTTGACCAGGGTGGAGACCGGATAGCGCACGAACGCGTGCCAGGTCGGCTTCGTCCGGCAGGTGACGTAGCAGTTGAGGAGGAACGAGCAGACGATGCCGACCGCGTAGCCCAGCACATGGGCCGCGAGGTAGGGGATCCAGCGGTTCAGTGAGGCGTAGACGCCCAGGTAGACGGCGGTGTTGACGCAGCCGATGAGGACGAAGCTGCCGAACTGACGCGCCGTGCGGGACCGGGTGGGGGGCTGGGTGGCGGACCGGGCCGGGACGGCCGGCTCCCCCGGCTCCCCGATGGTCAGCGGCCCGGTCGGCGGCCGGCGCTCCCGCAGGGTCCGACGCGTCGCGTCGGTCTCCCGCACCACGTAGGGCGGGCGGTGTTTCGCCTCGTGGTAGATGCGGCCCACGTACTCGCCGATGACGCCGAGGGTGACCAGCTGGATGCCGCTGAGCGCGACGACGGCGGTGAGGAGGGTCGCGTACCCCGGGGTGTCCGCGCCGCGCAGGACGACGGTGATCACCGTCCACAGCGCGTACGCCAGGGCCGAGACGAAGACCCAGAAGCCGGCGTAGATGGCGAGGCGGAGGGGACGGTTGTTGAAGGAGAGGAGCCCGTCGATGCCGTAGTTCAGCAGGCGCCTGCTCCCCCACTTCGACCGGCCGGCCACGCGCTCGGTGTTGCGGTAGCGGAAGCTGACGGTGTCGAAGCCGATCCAGGAGAAGATCCCCTTGGAGAAGCGGTTGCTCTCGGGGAGCGAGAGGACGCTCTCCACGGCCCGCCGCGACAGCAGCCTGAAGTCGCCCGAGCCGTCGATCAGCTCGACGTCCATGCACCGCCGTACCAGGGCGTAGTACGTGTGGCTGAGCGTGGAGCGCACCACGCCCTCGCCCGCCCGGTCGCGACGCGGGATGACCTGGTCGTAGCCGTGCCGGTGCAGTTCGAGCATGCGGGGGATCAGCTCGGGCGGGTGCTGGAGGTCGGCGTCCATGATGACCACCGCCGCCCCGCGCGACATCCGCAGACCGGCGAGCATGGCGGCCTCCTTGCCGAAGTTGCGGCTGAAGGCGGTGTAGTGGACGCGCTCGTCGCGCAGGGCGAGGGTGGCGAGGAGCCGGCGGGTGGTGTCGCCGCTGCCGTCGTCCACGTAACAGATCTCGAACGGCGTGCCGAGCCCTTCGAGGACGGTGAGCAGGGCGGTGTGGAAGGTGTCGAGCACCTCGGCCTCGTTGAAGCACGGCACGACGACGGAGAGCTGAAGGCCGTTCATGGGGATCCTCCGGACTTCGCTTCGGCGGCCGGTCACCTGCGGCAGAAGGGGAGGTTTATTCCCTTTTCCTACTTTTGCCCATCACGTGTGGCCGGCCGGCCCTTCCCGCCCCGGACGCGCGGGCCGCCCGACCCTTTCATCCGAACAGCGCAGGCCGCCCGAGAGCCGCCGACGAGGTCCCCGAAGCTCCGGTCGCGAGGCCGGGAAGCCGGACATAACCTCACAAACGTGACGCCATCCGTGGACCGTATCCGGAGCTCCGCGCCCGGCAGGGCCCTGCTCACCGGCCTGCTCGCCACGCTCATCGCCGCGTGCTGGCTCGCCGTGCCCGCCGCGGTGGGAGCTCGCGCGGAGGACCCGGTGGAGCTCTCGCGGGACGGCCAGATCACCGACCGGGTCGGCGCGCTCCAGGACCGTGCGGGCGTGGTGGAGGACGCCCTCGACCGGCTCTACGCGGAGCGGCGCATCCAGCTCTTCGTGGTGTACGTACGCGACTTCTCCGGGCGCGCCGGGCAGACCTGGAGCGACGAGACCGCCAACCGCAACGGGCTCGGCCAGGACGACGTGCTGCTCTCCGTCGCCACCCACGACCGGCAGTACGCCTACTCCGTGGACGCGGGATCCGAGCTCACCGACGAGCAGCTGCGCGAGGTGGCGTCCTCCGCGGTCGAGCCCGCGCTGCGGGAGAACGACTGGGCGGGGGCTGCGATCGGGGCGGCGGAGGGCTACGCCTCCGTCCTGGCCGGGCGCCCCGTGACCGCCCCCGCCATCACCCCGGGCCCCGCCGACCCCGGTACCGGCGCCTCCGGCCCCTCCGGTGCGGGTGACCTCATCCTGCCGGTGGTCGTCGTCGGGGGCGCGGGGGCGCTCGCCGTGTTCGCGTACACCCGGCGCAAGCGGCGCTCGGAGACCCGCACCACCCCGGCCGCGACCGGCTGGGGACGGCCCGCGGAGGCAAAGGACGTGCCGGTCCCGCTGGAGGAGCTGGACGCGCGGGCGAAGCAGCTGCTGGTGGACACCGACGACGCGGTCCGCACCAGCGAGGAGGAACTCGGGTTCGCGACCGCCCAGTTCGGCGAGGAGGCGGCGAAGCCCTTCACGGCGGCGCTCGCGCGGGCGAAGGACGAGCTGACGCGCTCGTTCCGGCTGCGCCAGCAGCTCGACGACGCCTTCCCCGAGGACGATGCCACCCGCCGCCGGATGCTGGAGGAGATCCTCACCCGGTGCACGGCCGCCGACGAGGGGCTCGACGCCGTCGCGGAGGACTTCGACCGGCTGCGCGCCCTGGAACGCGACGCTCCGGAGGCCCTGGCCACCGTCGAGACCACGTTCCGCACGCTCACCGGACGTGTCCCGGCGGCCGAGGCGACGGTCGCGGGGATGCGCGAGCGGTACGGGGTCGGGGCCGCCACCCCCGTCACGGGCGACGTCGACCAGGCCAAGGACCGGCTCGCCTTCGCCACCTCCGCCCTGGACCAGGCCCGCCAGGCGGTGGACGGCGCCGATCACGCCCGGGCCGCCGTCTACGTCCGGGCCGCCGAGGGCGCGGTCGGCCAGGCGGGCGCCCTCATCGACGCGGTGGACCGGCGCGCGGCCGAGCTGGCCGAGGCGGCCGGGAAGCTGCCCGCGGCCCTCACCGAGACGGAGACCGACCTCGCCGACGCGGGCGGCCTCCTCGAAGGCACCACCGGCGCCACCTCCACGGCCGACCTGCGGGGCCGGATCGCCCGCGCGGAGGCCGTACTCACCGACGTACGGGAGGCGATGGCGGAGGGACCGTACGACCCGGTCGACGCGCTGCGCCGGGTGGAGGAAGCCGACGCGGCCCTGGACGAGGCGCTCGCCGGGGCCCGGGAGCAGGAGGCGGGCGGCCGGCGGGCGCGCTCGCTCCTCGACCAGGCGATGCTCACCGCCCGCTCCGCGATCGGGGCGGCGGCCGACTACATCACCACGCACCGGGGCGCGGTCGGCGCCCAGGCCCGCACCCGCCTCGCGGAGGCCCAGCGCCGCTGGGAGCAGGCCCGGCAGCTGGCCGAGGGCGACGCGCAGGGTGCCCTGGCCGAGGCGCAGCAGGCGGACGCGCTGGCCCGGCAGGCGCAGAGCCTGGCCGAGCAGGACGTACGCGGCTTCCAGGGAACCGGAGGCTTCGGCGGTCCCGGCGGAGCGCCCGGCGGCGGCATGGGCGGGGCGGTGCTCGGCGGGATCATCCTCGGCGGGCTGTTCGGGGGCGGCGGCCGGGGCGGCACGGGCGGCGGCTTCGGCGGGGGGTTCGGGGGCGGAGGCGGCCGGTCCGGAGGGTTCGGCGGCGGTCCCGGCAGTTTCGGCGGGGGCGGTACGCGGGGTCGCCGGGGCGGTGGCGGCCGCTTCTGAACGACCGGCACACACCACAACTCAGCTGTTCCCGACATCCAAGGAGCCGTGCCATGACCAAGCAGACCGTCCTCGGCCGCGTCACCCAGCTGGCGAAAGCCAATATCAACGCCCTGCTGGACCAGGCGGAGGACCCGCAGAAGATGCTCGACCAGCTGATCCGCGACTACACCAGCAACATCGCCGAGGCCGAGCAGGCGGTCGCCGCCACCATCGGGAACCTGCGGCTGATGGAGCAGGACCACAGGGAGGACGTGGAGGCGGCCGCCGAGTGGGGCTCCAAGGCGTTGGCGGCCAGCCGGAAGGCCGACGAGTTGCGCGGGGCCGGGTCGGGCGCGGAGGCGGACAAGTTCGACAACCTGGCCAAGGTGGCGCTGGGCCGTCAGCTCCAGTCCGAGCAGGAGGCGAGGACGGCCATGCCGACGATCGCCTCGCAGACCGAGGTGGTGGACCAGCTCAAGACGGGGCTGGAACGGATGAAGGTCAAGCTCTCCGAGCTGAAGGCCAAGCGCGACGAGCTGATGGCACGCGCCAAGTCGGCGCAGGCGCAGAACCAGATGATGGACGCCGTGAAGAACATCGACGTCCTGGACCCGACGAGCGAGCTGAGCCGCTTCGAGGACAAGGTGCGGCGCGAGGAGGCCCGGGCGCTGGGCAAGCAGGAGCTGGCCGCCTCCTCGCTGGACGCGCAGTTCGAGCAGCTGGACAGCCTGGGCGCCAGCGCGGAGGTGGAGGCCCGGCTGGCGGCCCTGAAGGCGGGTGCCGCTTAGCGGTTCAGTACATGCTCAGCAACTGTTCCACCGAGAGTTCGGCGGCCGGCGCCCCGGTCGGCAGGGCCAGCTCGAACCAGACGGTCTTGCCGCGCGGGGTGCGGCGCGAGCCCCATGCCGCGCTGAGCAGGCCGACCAGCTGTAGCCCGCGCCCGCCCTCGTCGGTGTCGCGGGCCCGGCGGCGGCGCGGCTGGACGAGCCCGGCGTCCCACACCTCGCAGACCAGGGTGCGGTCGCGCAGCAGCCGCAGTCGGATCTCGCCCTCGCCGTAACGCAGGGCGTTGGTGACCAGCTCGCTGACGAGGAGTTCGGCGGTGTCGACCAGGTCGTCGAGGTCCCAGGCCATGAGCTGGGAGCGGGCCAGTTCGCGGGCGCGGCCCACCGATCGGGGTTCGCGTGGCAGCGTCCAGTCCCCGACCGCTTCCCCGGGCAGCCCCTGGATGCGGGCCATCAGCAGGGCGATGTCGTCCTCGCCGTGCCGGGTGTCGAGCGTGGAGAGGACGAAGTCGCAGGCGTCCTCCAGGGGCATCTGCGGCCCGGTCAGCACGGCGCGCAAGGCGTCCAGGCCCTCGTCGAGCGGCTGGTCGCGGGATTCCACGAGGCCGTCGGTGTAGAGCGTGAGCAGGGCGTTCTCGGCGAGCTCCACCTCCACCTCCTCGAACGGTTCGCCGCCGACGCCGAGCGGCATCCCCGGCGGTACGTCGATGAGCCGGGCGGGCCTGCCGGGCTCGACGACGGCCGGGGGGAGGTGCCCGGCGTTGGCGAACGTACAGCGCCGGGTGACCGGGTCGTAGACCGCGTACACACAGGTGGCGAGGTACACCTCGGAGAGGTCCGCCTCCCGCGACTTCTGCGCGGCGCGGGAGGGCCACTGGGCTCCTCCGCTGCCGCCGAGCCCCTCGCTGCGCTCGCCACCGCCCGGGGAGCCGAGGCCGCGTGCGACCTCGTCGAGGGCGGAGAGCACCTCGGCCGGCTCCAGGTCGAGGAGGGCCAGCGTCCTGACGGCGGTGCGGAGTTCGCCCATGGCCACGGCTGCCCGCAGGCCCCGGCCCATGACGTCGCCGACGACCAGGGCGGTGCGGTGGCCGGGCAGTTCGATGACGTCGAACCAGTCGCCGCCGACCTCGGTCGCGGTGTTGCCGGGGAGGTAGCGGCAGGCGATGTCGAGTCCGGCGGCCTCGGGGTCGCCGGGGGGCAGCAGGCTGCGCTGGAGGATCAGGGCGCGTTCGTGCTCGCGGCGGTAGAGGCGGGCGTTGTCGATACAGACGGCGGCTCGGGCGGCCAGCTCGGTGGCGAGCACCCGGTCCCGCTCCCCGAAGGGCTCGCTCCCCTTCGTACGGGAGAACTGGACGAGGCCGACGACGGTGTCGTGGGCGACCATCGGCACGGCGAGCGTCGACTGCACGAACCCCATGTCGTCGCCGGGCACCGCCTCGACGTGGCCCGAGCGCAGGGCGACCGCGCAGGGCGAGCCGAACGGGAAGCGGTGGACCGAGCCGAGCGCGGGCGGCAGGTCGTCGGGGCCCGGTGCGCCGCTGCCCGCCACGGCGGTCGCCAGGGCGTCGGCGACGGCGCTGGCGTGAGCGACCCGGCGCAGCTCCGCCGATCCTCCGGCGGACTCGCGGTGGGCGGGCGCCCAGGAGCCGGGCGCGGCCTCCTCGCCGGTGAGGAGGCCCTGGTAGAGGTCGACGGTGGCCAGGTCGCAGAAGCCGGGGACGGCCACGTCGAGGAGTTCGCGGGCGGTGGTCTCCAGGTCGAGGGAGTTGCCGATGCGGGCGCTGGCCTCGTTGAGGAGGGCCAGGTTGCGGCGGGCGCTGGCGGCCTCGCGGGCGGCGATGTGGCGGCGGGTGACGTCGGTGGCGAGGCCCGCGACGCCGACGGGGCGGCCGGCGCCGCTGTGCACCCGGTAGAGGTTCATGGACCAGTGGCGGCGGCCGGTCTCGCCGGGGATGGGGCCGACCAGCTGGAGGTCGGTGACGGACTCGCCGGTCTCCAGGACGCGTTTGAGCGTGGCGGCCAGCCGTTCGGCCTCGGGGCCGGGGAGGTAGTCGTCGACCGTGCGGCCCCGGTGGTCGTCGGCCACGCCGCCGAAGACCGTGGCGAAGCGCTGGTTCGCCCGGACGACGGTGAAGTCCGTACCGAACAGCACGAAGCCGAAGGGAGATTGGCCGAATATGGCCTGCGAGGCGGCGAGGTCCGTCTCGATCCTCCGCAACGCCCGGACGTCCACGACGATGCAGAGCGCGGCCCGCTCACCGTCCGCCGTCTCACTGGGCATCACATAGACCTCGGCGAGCCCGTGCGCTCGGCCCTCGCCCGGCATCCGGAACGGGACGAGGCCCGTCCACTCCTTGCCGTCCAGGATCTCGCCGACTCTCCGGTGGCCGTCCGAGCGCAGCTCGGCGGGCATGAAGGCGTCGACCGGGTCACGCCCTATCGCCTCGTCGGCGGCCATGCCGAAGAGGCCGGCGGCCCGGCGGCTCCACTGCTCGATCAGGCCGTCGGGGCCGATCGAGAAGGAGGCGACCCTGATGTAGTCGTAGATCGAGCCGGGCGGACTGCTCTGCCACACGACGTCGCCCGTTGTCCCAGGTATTTCGCTCACGCGACCGTCCCCTCCAGCTCACACACCGGACCGGTCCTGCCCGCAGTATTCAGCACTACGGCCCCGACCGACACGGCGTTCACGATCACAGCAAGGTCTCAGTCCCTTTCAGCCAGGTCCTGCCCGACCTCTGGTGATCGCTGTGCGTCCCTCCCCACTCCTAACCAGGGAGAGCGAGCTCGAACCACACCGTCTTGCCACTCTTTCCACGACGAGTCCCCCAGCGGCGTGCGGAACAAGCCACGAGCTGCAGTCCTCGGCCGCCCTCGTCGTCGGGTCCCGCACTGCGTTCGGTGGGTGGATCCGGAAGCGGATCGGAAACTTCCACCAGCAGTCCCGGGGTGGCGGGAGGGCGGCCGGCGTCGAGCCGGAGGTCGGTGGAGAAGTCTCCGGTCAGTTCGCCCGACCCGTTGCTCCCGGCGTCCGGGTGCGAGCGCTCCAGCCGAACGCCGATGGGGCCGGAGGCGTACCGGAGGGAGTTGGTGACCAGCTCGCTGACCAGCAGGACGGCGAGGTCGCCGACGGCCAGGTCCAGGCCCCAGCAGTCCAGGGCGTCGCGGACGGCGTGCCGGGCGCTGCGCACGGAACCCGGTTCGGCCGGGAAGGTCCACTCGGCACAGTCGCCTTCGGTATCGATCACGCCGATCACTTCCCAGGGCCGGCCACGGGCTCACCCCACAAGCAAAGGGGACTAAACAGCCCATACCCACCATTTATCGCTTACTACCGCACACCTCCGGGTTTGGTGCAGACGGCCCTATCGGCCCCACCCGTCCCCACGCCGCGGGTCAGCGCAGCTCGCCCGCGGCCGCGAGGTCGTCGAAGAGAAGCTGGTCGACCGGCGGCACGAGGGGACGGTCGGCGTAGGAGAACCACGCCACCTCCTCGATCTCGCTGCTCGCGGCCAGGGTCCCGCGATAGTCGGCGTAGTAGCAGCTCATCGTGACGAGGGGGGCGTCCGGACCGTCATGGGCGTGCGCCTCGTACGTACCGGCGTGGACGGCGGTCTCCGGGATCAGGCCGACCGTCAACTCCTCCTCGATCTCGCGCAGGAGGGTCTCCAGGTCGGTCTCGTCGCCCTCGCGCTTGCCGCCCGGGATGTAGAAGACGTCCTTGCCCTTGGGGCGGGCACAGAGAATCCTGCCGCCCTCGATCCGCACCCATGCCACCGTGTCGATCAGCACCGACATCACCGCTCCGCCCTCGTTCGCCGCGCCCGGGACGCTCCTACCGGACGGGCGGGACCCTACCGCCTGTGCGGCAGGGCCCCGGACCCGGCAGCGGGCCGCCGGAACGCGACGGGAGCGCTTCAGACCCTCAGGGCCTGCCCCCGCCCTGACCGACGCGCTCCACCCGGTACACCTGGCGGTGCTTGCGGTCGTCGAGGCCGTCGGCGACCCTCTGCGCCTCGGCCTGTGTGGCGTATCTGCCGACCCGGTAGCGGTTGCCGCTGTCGTCCTGCCGTATCACCAGCCACGGGAGCACGGCACCGCTGTCGCTCATCGTGTCGCTCCCCCGCATGTCGCCCCTCTTCCCACCGGCGTGCACGTCTCTAAGGATCCCCAGGAAACCGCAGTGCGCATATGCCCGAGCGTACGCCCGACCTTCACTCAGCGCAGGCGCCTTTACACAAAGAGATACACATCCGGCCATGACGGAGGGGGCGCATCCGCTGGATGCGCCCCCTCCTCGACCCCATCACCCCTGCTCGCGAAGGAGCGGCGGGGCCCGACGGGGCGTCAACTCATCTGACCGGCAAGTGATAGGCGATCCGGTAGCGGTCGGCGGGCACCACCACGTCGGCGGTCTCCACCGCGCGCCCCGAGGCGTAGTACGTACGCCCGATCACGATGACCACATGGCCCGGCACCCCGCCGAGCGCCAATAGCTCCTCCGCGAGCCCCGGGCGCGCGCCGACCTCCTCGGCCACGTTGTCCACGACGATGTCGATCGCCGCCATCCGGTCGACCACCCCGCAGCCGCCCAGCGGACCCTCCTCGGGGAGCATCACCGGCGTACGCCCGGTGACAGAAAGGGGCTCCCAGGAGGTGGAGAGCATGATCGGTTCGCCTGCCTCGCGGAACACGTAGCGGGTCCGCATGACCCGGTCGCCCGCCTCGATGCCGAGCCGCTCGGCGACCTCGGCGCTCGCCCCCTCCTGCTCGCTGCGGGACTCCCAGGTCCCGCGGACCCCCTCGGCGGTCTGCTCCTGGCGGAAGGGGCTGGCGCCCCTCCCCGGCCGGTATCCGGAGCGGGCGATCATGCGGGGGACCGGGCGCTCGCGCACATACGTGCCGGAGCCGGAGCGCCCCTCGACCAGCCCCTCGGCCATCAGGACCTTGCGCGCCTCCAGGGCGACGGTGTCCGAGACCCCGTACTCCTCCCGGATGCGGGCCTGCGACGGCAGGCGGGTATGGGGCGGCAGCGCGCCGTTCACGATCTTCTCCCGCAGATCGCTCGCCACGCGCAGATAGGCGGGCTGCTCACCGAAAGTCACAGGCCACTCCCAACAGGTTGACAGTCTGCAACAGCCTGACAACCGCGGGTTGTGCACCGCAAGCATGGGCCAAGGTTTCACTCAATGTGATGACAGTGCGACGGATCAGGCATGGATCGGCCAGGGACGCCAGAGCGCTTCCCAGACATTCTCCGGCCCTCCATCCGGCCCGGACCCGTCCCCCGGACCCGCTCCGGCCCCGCTCCGCATCCGCCTCGAATCTGCCCCGCATCCCACGGAACGACACAACGGGCGGGACCGGCAACTCCCCACCCCTTGACCGTTTTTGGTCCAGACCAATACCTTCCTGTGCACAGCACGGCTCCGCATGTCCCTCCCCACCGGATCACGCACAGGAACGAGCCTCATGCCCCGAAGAAACCTGTCCCGACTGACCATCGCGGGCGTCACCTTCGCCCTGCTGGCGAGTGCCGCCCCGGCCGCCGTGGCCGGCCCGGACCGCGGCCAGAGCAGCGGCGGCGACCGCTCCAAGGGCCACCATCGGCCCGCGTACAAGAACATCGGCTACTTCACCCAGTGGGGCGTCTACGGGCGCGACTTCCAGGTCAACGACCTGCAGACCAGCGGCTCAGCGGCCAAGCTGACCCATATCAACTACGCCTTCGGCAACGTCAGCGCCGAGGGCAAGTGCTTCACCGGCAACGTCGCCGGCCAGGCCGACGCCTGGGCGGACTACGCCCGCCCGCTCGACGCGGCGAACTCGGTGGACGGCGTCGCCGACACCGACACCCAGCCGCTCGCGGGCAACTTCAACCAGCTCCGCAAGCTGAAGGCCGAGAACCCCGGCCTCAAGGTCATGATCTCGCTCGGCGGCTGGAGCTGGTCCACCCACTTCTCCGACTCGGTGCGCACGGCGGCCTCCCGCAAGGCGCTCGTCGCCTCCTGCATCGACCTGTACATCAAGGGCAACCTGCCGGTGGACGGGGTGCGCGGCGGCCAGGGCGCGGCGGCCGGCGTCTTCGACGGCATCGACGTCGACTGGGAGTGGCCCGGCTCGGCGGCCAACGAGGGCACGGTCTTCCGTCCGGAGGACAAGAAGAACTTCACCGCCCTGATCAGCGAGTTCCGCACCCAGCTCGACGCGTACGCGAAGAGCCAGGCCAAGGCGGAGGCCGCGAGGGGCAAGGGCCACGGGCACCACAAGCCGAAGCCCAAGCACTACGACCTGTCGGCCTACGTCCCGGCCAACCCGAAGGCGATCGACGCGGGCTTCGACGTGAAGCGCCTCATGAAGGACTTCGACTTCGTGAACCTTCAGGGCTACGACTACCACGTGTCGAGCGAGAAGAGGACGGCGCAGCAGTCGGCGCTGTACGCGAAGGACGACTTCAGCGTCGACCAGACCGTACGGGACTGGGTCAGGCGCGGCGCCCCCAAGCACAAGCTCGTGGTGGGGATGCCGACGTACGGCCAGGGCTGGACCGGCGTGAGCGGCGGCGGCAAGGGCCTCGGCCAGCCGGCCACCGGCCCGGCTCCGGCCACCTGGGCGAACGGCTACGAGGACTACAAGGTCCTGAAGAAGCTGGCCGAGTCCGGCACGTTCAAGGTCCACCGGGACACGAAGAACGGCCACGCCTGGCTCTTCGACGGGACCACGCTGTGGACGTACGACGACCCGCAGGTACTGCGCGCCAAGACGACGTACATCCGGGACAAGGGCCTGGGCGGCGCGATGTTCTGGTCGCTGGACGGGGACACGGAGAACGGTGAGCTGATCACCGCCGTCGACCGCGGGCTCAACCGCCGCTAGAGGAACGAGGTTGGGGCGGTCGCGTGATGCGACCGCCCCAACGTCATGTCACCGGTTCAGTGCCGCTTCGCGGGGATCAGAAGTGCAGGCCCCAGCTGTTGATCCGGCCGGTGTCGTAGCGGGCGTTGTCGGCGACCCGGAGCTTCCACGTGCCGTTGGCGGCGACGGAGGAGGCGTTGACCGTGTAGGTGGTCACCACGTTGTCGGCGCTGCCGCCGGAGCCGAACGCCTTCAGGTTGAAGACCGTGCCGTTGGGAGCGACGAGGTCGATCCTCAGGTCACCGATGTAGGTGTGCGAGATGTTGACCGGAACCTGCAGCGCCGACGGGGCGTTGCCGGTGATCCCGGTGACGGTGACCGGCGACTCGACGGTGGCGTTGTCGTTGATCGGGTAGCCGGTGGTGTTCTCGAACTTCTTGCCCGGGTCCGGGTCCGGCGGGGTGGTGCCGCCCGCGCCCACGTACAGGAGGCGGTTGGGCGAGCCGGTGCCCGGGTTGCCGACGACGCCGGGGGTGGCTGCCGCGACGAGGCCGGCGGAGACCTGGGCGGGGGTCGAGCCCGGGTTGTCGGCGAGGTAGATGGCGGCCGCACCGGCGACGTGCGGGCTGGCCATCGACGTACCGGAGATGGTGTTCGTGGCGCTGTCGCCGGTGTGCCACGACGAGGTGATCGAGGAACCGGGCGCGAAGATGTCCACGATCGAGCCGTAGTTGGAGAAGCTGGAGCGGGCGTCGGTGTTGGTCGTCGAGCCCACGGTGATGGCCTCGGCGACACGCGCCGGGGACTTGGTGTTCGCGTTGGTCGACTCGTTGCCCGCCGCGACGGCGTAGGTGATGCCGGAGGCGATGGAGCGCTGCACGGCCGCGTCGAGGACCGAGTCCGCGCCGCCGCCGAGGCTCATGTTGGCGACGGCGGGCTTGACGGCGTTGGCCGTCACCCAGTCGATGCCCGCGACGACCCCGGCGGTGGTGCCCGAGCCGCTGTTGTTCAGCACCCGGACGCCGACGATCCTGGCCTTCTTGGCGACGCCGTACGCGGTGCCCGCCACGGTGCCCGCCACGTGGGTGCCGTGGCCGTTGCCGTCCTGCGAGACGTTGTCGTTGTCCACGGCGTCGTAGCCGTTGAACGCGCGCCCGCCGAAGTCGCTGTGGCTGATCCGTACCCCGGTGTCGATGATGTAGGCGGTGACGCCCTCGCCGGCCTTGTCGGGATAGGTGTAGCGCTGGTCCAGCGGGAGGTTGCGCTGGTCGATCCGGTCCAGGCCCCAGGACGGCGGGTTGTTCTGGGTGGCGGAGGCCGTGAAGGTGCGGTTCTGCGAGACGGACGCGACGGCCGGGTCGGCGGCGAACTTCTTCGCCTCCGCCGCGGTGGCCTCGACCGCGTAGCCGTTGAGGGCCGAGCGGTAGGTCCGTTCGATGCTCGCGCCGTACTTCTTCGCGAGCGCCTTGCCCTGGGCGGAGTCGGACCTGGCGGCCGAGTCCTTCAGGGTGACGATGTAGCTGTCGCTGACGGCGCCCGGAGCGCCCGCGTTGAGAATCACGCCTTCGGGTGCGCTCTCGGCCGCGGTCGCCGGGAGGGTGCCGGCGGTGGCCAGGGCGACGGCGGCTGCGGTGGCTATGACGGTCGCCGCGGCGAGTCTTCGACGTGCATGGGGGGTGTGACGCATCACTGACATGTGAGGGGTCCTCCTCATAGGCGGTGCGCTGGTGGGGGGTGGTGCCGGAGCCGCGCGAGACTCCCGACAGGGGCATGACAAATCACCCGTCCGAACGCCCCGTTTTCTGCGTCGGCCGTGACCGGCACGCCCTGCTGCCAGCGAAAGATTGACCGATCCATGGCAAACACACAAGGGTGCCTTGAGCAACGCTGTACGCACGCCCTTCACCTGTTATATGCCTGACATCCTGGGGACCATGACCACCTATCACTGCCCCCGGGACGGAACCCGGTCCCCCATTTCCGCCCTGACCTGGTGCTGTCCGGTCTGCCGGGGCCCGTGGGACCTGGACTTCACACCCTCCCCCGGGCTCGCCCTGCATGTGCTTCCCGGGCGTGCCAATTCACTCTGGCGTTACGAAGAGAACCTGCCGCTCTCCTCCCCCGAGGTCTCCCTCGGCGAGGGCCGCACCCCGCTCGTCCCGCTCACGGACACCGTCTCGGCCAAGCTCGACTACCTGATGCCGACGCTCTCCTTCAAGGACCGGGGCGCGGTGATGCTCGCGGAGCTGGCCCGGCGGCTGAGCCCGGACCGGGTGGTGGCCGACAGCAGCGGCAACGCGGGCACGTCGATCGCCGCGTACTGCGCGCGTGCGGCACTGCCCTGCACGGTGTACGTCCCCGAGGGCGCATCGCCCAAGAAGACCCAGCAGATCCGGGCCCACGGCGCGCGCCTGGTGGCCGTCCCCGGCGGCCGGGAGGCGACAGCCCTCGCGGCCCGCGCGGCGGCGGACGAGCCGGGCGTCTTCTACGCGTCGCATGTCTTCAACCCGCATTTCCTCCACGGCACGAAGACGTACGTGTACGAGCTCTGGGAGGACCTGGGCGGCCGGCTCCCGGACGCCCTCGTGGTCCCGGTCGGCAACGGCACCCTCCTCCTCGGCGCGGCCCTCGCCACCGCCGAGCTGCACGCCCTGGGACTGATCACGGTCCGCCCCCGGCTGATCGCCGTACAGGCCGAGGCGGTGTCGCCGCTGGCGGGGGCGTTTCGGGTGGGAGCGGAGGATCTGCTGCCCGCCGCCGGACACGGTGACCCCGCCCCGACCCTGGCGGAGGGCATCGCGATCCCGCGTCCGCCGCGCGCCCGCCAGATCCTGGCGGCGGTACGCGGGTCGGGCGGCACGTTCCTGACGGTGTCGGAGGACGAGATCCGGGACGCCCAGCGGGACCTGGCGGCGCGCGGGTTCTACGTCGAGACGACGGGGGTGGCGTGCTGGGCGGCGGTACGGGACGGATCGGCTTACCGGCCGGGGAGCGTGGTGGTGCCGTTGTGCGGGGCGGGCGTGAAGACGGGGATGGCGGGTTAGGGGGCGGTCAGGCGGTGGCGGGCGGCCCTGGGTGCTCGCCGGGGCGGTCCGCCGCGCCCCTCTCCACCAGGTATGCCTCCAGCTCCGCGGCCCCGGACAGCAGAGCGCGTCCGCGGGCCGAGAGCCGGGAGCGCCAGTCACCCAGTGCGGCCTCCAGGGGCGCGAGCCCGCCGGCCGCCCGGACCTGGTCGATCAGCGGGGCGATCTGCTCCAGCAGGTAGCCGCCCCGCCGGAGCTGGTGGACCAGCCGGGCGTCCCGAACGTCGGCCTCGCCGTACACCCGGTACCCGGTCGACGGGTCGCGGCGCGGGCACACCAGCCCGGCGTCCTCCCACTTGCGCAGGGTGGCCGGCCGGATGGAGAGCCGACCCGCCAGGGGGCCGATGAAGGTGGAGGTGGAAGCTGGGCTCTCGGGCGGCCCGGCCCCGGTCGCCTCCGGCCCCAGATCACGCAGGGCGCTCTCCACCGCCCGCAGGGTCCTCCGGTCCTCCAGCAGCTGGGCGTGGCTCTCGTCGACGAGGAGGAACGCCTCGTCGGCCGCGCCCCGGTTCACGGCCCGCATGATGCCCGTCGCCGTCCGGTGGCCGTGGCCGGGCAGGAGGGCCAGGAACGTGCCCAGGGCGCGGGCGTGCAGCGGGGTGTAGGTGCGGTAGCCGCTCTCCGTGCGCCCGGCGGGCGGGAGGATGCCCGCCTCCTCGTAGTTCCGTACGGCCTGGGTGGACAGACCGTACGGGCGGGCGAGATCGACCGGCCGGAGCCGTGGACGGCTTTGAAGCTTTTCCCTCACCTGAACCGCCAAATCCCGGGATCGCGGTGCAAAAGTTTCCACCGAAGGTTCAACGATACCGTTGAATCCATGGTCACAGACATCACGCGCGTCGCGCGGACCGCCCATGCCGTCGAAGCCTCCGCCGTCCTGAAGCTGCTCCCTTCCCGCCCCCGACTGCTCGCCCTGGGCGAGCCCACCCACGGCGAGGACACGTTGCTCGACGTACGCAACGAACTCTTCCGGCACCTCGTCGAGCAGGAGGGTTACCGGACCATCGCGATCGAGAGTGACTGCCTGATGGGGCTCGTCGTGGACGCCTACGTCACCGCGGGCACGGGCTCCCTCGACGAAGCCGTGCGGCACGGGTTCAGCCACGGGCTCGGCACGTCCGCCGCCAACCGCGAACTCGTGCGCTGGGCGCGGGAGTTCAACGCCGACCGCCCGGCCTGCGACCGGCTCCGCCTCACCGGTTTCGACGGCCCGCTGGAGATCACGGGCGCCGCGAGCCCCCGGCAGGCCCTCACCGCGCTCCACGACCACCTCGCGTCCTGGCTGGACGCCGACGGCCTGCTCCCCTGCACCGCGGCCACGCTCGACCGCCTCCTCGGCCCCGACGACCGCTGGAGCGAACCGGCGGCGATGACGGACCCCTCCCGGTCCTTCGGCCGTTCCCCCGAGGCGGCCGAACTCCACCTTCTCGCCGCCGATTTGGTCTCCCTCCTCGACGAGCGCGCCCCGCACCTGATCGCGGCGGCCGGGCGGGAGAGCTGGGAGCGCGCCCGCCTGTACGGGCGCACCGCGACCGGCTTGCTGCGCTACCACTCCTGGATGGCCGACACCTCACCCGGCCGGATGACGCGGCTGCTCGGTGTGCGGGACCGGATGATGGCTGAGAACCTCCTCGCTCTCGCCGCACGCGGCCCGGTCCTGGCCTTCGCCCACAACAGCCATCTCCAGCGGGAGAGGAGTTCGGTGCGGATGGGCGGTGAGCGGCTGGAGTGGTGGGGCGCCGGCTCGATCGCGAGCGCCCGGCTGGGCCAGGAGTACGCCTTCCTCGCCACGGCCCTCGGCACGATCCGGCACCGGGGAGTGGACGCGCCGCCGCCGGACACCGTGGAGGGCCTGCTGTACGCGCTCCCCGAGGACCGCCTCCTCGTCGACGCCCGCCGCCTGGCCGCCGCGCTGGGCGACGCGCTCCCCGCGCCCCGCGTGTCCCCCTGGTTCGGCTACGCCGGTCTGGACCCTGCGCACCTGGCGGAGGCGGACGGCCTGGTCTTCGTCAAGGACCTCGACCGGACCTGAGGGTCTCGCCCTGAACCGGGAGCCGCGTCCGGAGCTGAGGGCCGACCGGACCTGAGGCCCCCTGACCTGAGGGCCGCGTCCGGGAGGGCAGGGCCATCCGGCGGGCACGTCCACGCCACGTTCCGGGGCCGGGCGTGCCGTTCCCCGCGCCCCCGTCGCCGCCTCCCTACCTTCGTACCGTGAGCCTCTCGCGTATCTCCGTCCTCGCTCCCCTGGTCGCGGCCGCCCTGATCGCACCGCTGCCGCCCCTCTCCCCCGCGGCCGCAGCGACCCCGCCGCCGCCCCCGGCCGTTCCGGCGTGCGGCCGGACGGACGGTCAGGACCCCACCTGGGCCCTGTCGTCCACCCGGTTCGGGGAGGCGGACGGCTACGACGCGTACGTCGGCAACGGCTACCTCGGCCACCGGGTCCCGGCCACCGGCACCGGTTACGCGGCCACCGGCGAGAAGACGGGCTGGCCGCTCTACACTCCCCGCTACGACGGCGCGTTCGTCTCCGGCCTGTACGCACGGGACGAGGCGGTCTCCGAGGGCCGCGAGGTGATCGCCGCGTTGCCGAGCTGGACGACGATCGAGGTGGGTGTCGGCGCCGAGAGGTTCGGCGCCGACACCCCGGCCGGCCGGATCTCGCACTACCGGCAGACGGTATTCCTCAGCTGCGGCCTCGTCCGCACCTCGTTGCGGTGGACGACGGCGGACGGCCGGGCCACGGACCTCGACTACGACGTCCTGGCCGACCGGTCCGACGTCCACACCGGTGCCGTACGCCTGCGGATGACCCCGCGCTGGAGCGGTACGGCGACGGTCACCGGCCGGCTGGACGACCGGGGCGCACGCCGGATCACGCTGCGCGAGGACGGCACGTTCAGGACGCTCGGCACCGGCGTGGAGGGGGCGGTGGCGCAGGCGATGCGGCGCGGCTCGGGCGTCGTGGAGACGCTGCGCCCCGAGTCACGTACGGCCCCGAGGCCGACGCCGGTCCGCGAGGGGCGGACGTACACCTTCGAGAAGTACGTCGGCGTGGACACCGCCCTCACCTCCGCCGCCCCCGCCGAGGACGCCCACGAGGCGGCGCACCGCGCGGCCCGGCGCGGCTGGGACCGGATCTTCGCGGCGAACGAGACGGCCTGGCGCGAGGCGTGGTCCGCCGACGTCCTGGTCAACGGCCGCCCGGAGCTCCAGCGCTGGCTGCGGTCGACCCAGTACGGGCTGCTGGCCAACACCCGGCGCGGCTCCTTGGACAGCGTCGCCCCGGCCGGTCTGACCAGCGACAACTACGCGGGCATGATCTTCTGGGACGCGGAGACGTGGATGTTCCCGGGGCTGCTCGCCACCCGCCCCGAACTGGCCCGCCCGGTCGTCGAGTACCGCTACCGCACCCGGGACGCGGCCCGCGCGAACGCCGAGAAGTACGGCCACCGGGGCCTGTTCTACCCCTGGACCAGCGCGAGCCGGGGCCGCATCGACTCCGAGTGCCAGAGCTGGGACCCGCCACACTGCCTGACCCAGAACCACCTCCAGGGTGATGTGTCCCTCGCCGTCTGGCAGTACTACCTCGCCACCGGCGACCGTGACTGGCTGGCGGCGAGGGGCTGGCCACTGCTGCGGGGCATCGCCGAGTTCTGGCAGTCACGCGCCACGGCGAACGCGGACGGCAGCTACTCCATCAAGAACGTGGCCGGGCCCGACGAGTACAGCAACGGCGTCGACGACGCCGTCTTCACCAACGCGGTCGCCGCCACGGCCCTCCGCAACGCGACCCGGGCCGCCCACCTCCTCGGCCACCGCCCGCCGACGGTCTGGAACCGGATGGCGGACGGACTGCGCATCCCGTACGACTCGGACCGGAAGGTCTTCCTCCAGTACGCGGGCTACAACGGCTCCACGATCAAACAGGCCGACACGGTCCTGCTGATGTACCCGCTGGAGTGGCCGATGCAGCCGGGCGCCGCTGCCGCCACCCTCGACTACTACGCGGCCCGCACCGACCCGGACGGCCCGGCGATGACGGACTCGGTGCACGCGATCGCCGCGGCGGCGATCGGGGAGCCGGGCTGCTCGACGTACACGTATCTCCATCGCGCGGTACGGCCGTATCTACGGGGGCCCTACGACCTCTTCTCCGAGGCGCGCGGCGAGAAGTCCGGCGCTGAGGATCCCTTGTCCGGCTTCCCGGCCGAGGACTTCCTGACCGGCAAGGGCGGCTTCCTCCAGGTCTTCACGCACGGCCTGACGGGCCTGCGCCTGCGCGAGGACGGCGTGCGCCTGGACCCGCTGCTGCCGCCTCAGCTGGGTGAGGGCGTGCGGCTGACGGGTCTGCGGCACCGGGACGCGACGTACGAGGTCGAGATCGGTGCCCGGACGAGCACGGTCCGCCTGACGTCGGGCACGCCGTTCACGGTCCACACGGCGGCCGGCCCGCACCGACTCTCCTCCGCCCTGACCCTTCCCACCCGCCGCCCCGACCTGACCCCGACGGCCGACGTGGCGCGCTGCCGCCCGGTGACGGCCACCTCGCAGGCCCCCGGCCTCTACGCGGAGGCGGCGGTGGACGGCTCCCCGGCGACGTCCTGGTCCCCGGACGGAGCGACGGGGACCCTGACGGTGGACCTGGGGCCGCACCCCCTGCGCGTCACCTCGGTGACCCCGCGCTGGAGCGACGTACCGCCTGCGTCCCACACGTTGGAGACCTCCGTCGACGGCCGCTTCTGGCGCCCGTACCTGGCGGGCGACACGGCCCGCAAGGTACGGGTGACGGTGGCCTCGGAGGACCCGGAGAAACCGGCGGGGGTGGCGGAGCTGAGGGTGGAGGCGGGGCGGTAGGCGGCGGGGCGCCGCCCGGGCGGCGAGCCCCGGCGCTCCATAGGATGCACCATGGAAGGGGGGACCGCATCCGACCATCGGAGGTGCGCGGGCCATGACCATGTACATGGATGTCCACCGAGGCATGAAAGGCATCACGGCGGCGCAACTGAAGGAAGCGCACAAGGCCGACACGGCGATCGAGAAGGAAGAGGGCGTCCACTTCGAGCGCGCCTGGGCGGACCCGGAATCCGGCACCGTCTACTGTCTGTCCACCGCCCCGTCCGCCGACGCGGTCCAGCGCATCCACGAACGCGCGGGTCACGCGGCTGATGAGATCCACGCGGTGCCGCTGGCCGTGTGACGCGCGGCTTCAGGGGATGAGCAGAGTCTTGCCGACGGTGGTGCGCGCCTCCACGGCTGCGTGCGCCTCGGCCACCTCATCCAGGGGGAAAATCTGGCCGACGACGGGCCTGATCGCCCCTCGACGGCCAGGTCGAGGATGTTGGTGACCAGCTCGCGGGCCTGGTCCGGCCGGCTCCAGAGGGCGCGTGCGCTGAAGCCGGTGAGCGTCGGATTGCGGTTGAGCAGCTCGAACGGCGGCGCGTCCTGCGGCTCTCCGCCGGAGAAGCCGACGACGACCTCCCGCCCGGTGCCGGAGGTGAGCAGCCCGAACGCCTCGCGGCCGAGGGTGCCGCCGATGTGGTCGAGGACGACGGCGGCGGCGTGACGTCCCCCGGCGACCTCCCGCACCCGGTCCGCCCAGTCGGGCAACGCGTGGTCGACTGCGTGGTCGGCGCCGAGCTCCTTGACGAGGGTCGGCTTGTGCCCGCCACCGGCCGTACCGATGACCGAGGCGCCGCGCCGCTTGAGCAGCTGCACGAGGATCGTGCCGACGGCTCCGGCGGCGGCCTGACGAGGACCCGGTCGCCGGGGGCCACGCGGGCCGCCCGGATCAGGGCCTCGGCGGTGGCACCGTGACGGTAGAGCGCGACGGCCGACCGCGTGTCCAGGGGCTCCGGCACGGGGATGAGCGAATCGGCTGGTACGACGGCGAGTTCGGCGTATCCGCCGACGGCGGCGGTCGTGGCGAGCACCCGGCCGCCGGGTACCGCCTCGCAGGGTCGACTTGTCGACCCCCATCAGCTCCGCCAGGACCGACAGGCCACCGGAGCGTGCTGGGAGATCTGGACGAGCGGCGTGCGGTCCCCGCGTGCGGTCCCCGAGGGACAGACCGAGCCCGGAGGCGGCCATGACCCGGCGCCGCGCGGTGGTGGAGAACATCCGGTTCCCCACCGCGGCGAGGGAGGCGGCCACCTCGTCTCGTCGGAGGGCGCCGGATGCCTCCCCGCTCAGAGCCGCCGGGCGCCTATACCTGCCCCCGGCCCGGCCGCTGCACCTCCCCCGCCGCCTCCGCCTCGGCCTTCGCGTCGCTCACCGCGACGGCGGCCTGCTTCGCGGCCTCGTCGGCGGCCGCGGCGGCGTCCAGCGCCAGCGTCGGATCCGCCTCGATCTCCGGGGCGCCGCCGTCGTCCGGCGTACCGTCACCGTCGGCTGCTTCCGCACGCTGCGCGGATACGGGGGAACCCATCGCCGACCGATCACCGAACGCGCTGGTGACGGCGCGGACCGCCTCGGTCAGCTCGCCCGGGATCACCCAGAACGTGTTGTTCTCGCTCTGCGCCAGATGCGGGAGGGTCTCCAGGTACTTGTAGGCCAGGACCTTCGCGTCGGCGTTGTTGCGGTGGACGGACTGGAAGACGAGCTCCACCGCCTTGGACTCGCCGTCCGCCCTCAGGATCATGGCCTGCTGCGTGCCCTGCGCCTCCAGGATGTCCTTCTGCTTCGTACCCTCCGCGGTGAGGATCTTGGCCTGCCGCTCCCCCTCGGCGTGCAGAATGGCCGCGCGCTTGTCGCGCTCGGCCCGCATCTGCTTCTCCATCGCCTCTTTGATGGTGTTCGGCGGGTCGATGGCCTTGATCTCGACCCGGTTGACGCGGATCCCCCACTTGCCGGTCGCGTCGTCGAGGACGGCGCGGAGCCGGGCGTTGATCTCCTCACGCGAGGTGAGCGTCCCCTCCAGGTCCATACTGCCGATGACGTTGCGCAGCGTGGTCACGGTGAGCTGATCGATCGCCTGCAGATAGTCGGCGACCTCGTAGGCCGCCGCCCGTGGGTCGGTGATCTGGTAGTAGAGCACGGTGTCGATGTTGACCACGAGGTTGTCCTCGGTGATCACCGGCTTGGGGTCGGACGAGTACACCTGCTCGCGCACGTCGAGTTTGGTGTTGACCCGGTCCGCCACCGGCAGGACGAGGTTCAGGCCTGGCTGCAGGGTCCGGCGGTACCGGCCGAACCGCTCGATGTTGTAGCGGCGCGCCTGCGGAACGATCCGCACGGTGGCGGCCACGAGAAAAACGACGACGATCGCCGCGACCAGGATCGGGATGACAACCGGATCCATGCGTCCTCCCTCGCTAAGTGTTCAGCCGTTCACGGAAGAAGCTCGCGCGGGTACACGACGGCTGTGGCGCCTTCGATCTCCATGACGTCCACCAGCGCTCCCACCGGGATCACATGGGTTTCGTCGAGAGCCCGGGCGGACCATTCCTCACCGGAGACCTTGACCAGGCCATGGGTGGCGGTCACCTCCTGCATGACCTCGGCCCGCTTGCCGATCAACGCGTCGCTGCCCTCACGGGTGACGGGTGAGCGGTCCATGGCCCGCAGGGCGACGGGACGCACGACGACGAGCCCGGCCACCGCCGCCAGGGCGAGCGCCACGAGCTGACCGAGCAGGCCGATGCCCACACCCGCCACGACGGCGGCGACCAGGGCGGCGCCGGCCAGCAGCCCGAAGACCAGCGTCAGGGTGAAGAACTCCGCGACGCCAAGCGCCGCGGCGGCGAGCAACCATGCGAGCCACGGCATCGGATCAGCCTCCCTAAGGGGACCTCTTCCATCAAATCTACCCTTCAGGCGCCGGCGGGAACCGCTTGTTCCGGTTCGATCACGCCAATTCGGCAATAATCTCGCCCCCCAAATTGAGCCGGAATCCCATGTCGGGACGATCAAGGAAACGAGATCGTCTACGACGTCGAGGTCCGCGAGGAGAAAATCGATATCCGGTCCAAGGGGGCGAACAACAAGCTCGTCATCAGCCCCGAGGCGGCCCTCAAGGACCTGCTCGTCATCTTCACCGGAGACCACGCGCAGATCGACATCGAACGGACCACGAAGCGGCGTGCGGGTGTGCGCTTCGAACGGTGGGCCTCCGGCGGCGGAGGAAGACCCGCCAGCGGGCGCCGCCCTCGGCGATCCGGTCGTGGACGAGGCCGGTGCGCCACCGATCGCGTCTCACCGCCCGGCGAACAGGTCCGGCAGTCCGTGCATGTCGCCGACGACGACGGTGTCCCCCCGGCCCGGCTCCTCCACGGCGAGGAGACGGAGCGTCACCGGCTTGGCTGGGCGTCACCGTGACCCCGTCGAATCGATCCGTGGGGCCTCCTGTTCGATAGGGCCGTCCGGCTCCCGGTTCGTCCGATGACGTTCGCGAGCGGCGCGTCTCCCTCGCGCAGGCACCGGGCGGCGCTGTTGGCGGCCTGGTCCGCGTCCTTCCCGGTCGGCGAACGAGGCCTCACGCCCGCCGAGCGACTCGGAACGGCGGGCGTTCTCGGCGAGGCCGAGGGGCGGCGAGGCCCTCGGTGGGGCGTGGGGTGCTGCCTTCACGGCTCGGCTCGCTCCGATGGACGGGCTGCCCGAGGCACTCGCGTCCCTCGCCGTGCCGACCTGCGTCGCCGCATCGCGCTGACGGAGGCTGACGCGGACGAGCGGATGACGTGGTACACCGAAGGCCCAGCAGGGCCGGAGCCGTTGTGGCTGTGGCTGTGGCTGAACGAAATGGGTCTGCCGTTCCAGCCGCATTCGTGGAACAACGTCTTCACTGCGGCGAACCGGCGCTGCCGAACGGTGCTGGATCCGGAGCCGGAGAGGAGGCTGGACCCGCACCGGTCCGGGGCCGGGACGGCGCGTGCCGTGTCCGGGGCCGGGACGGCGCGTGCCGTGTCCGGGGCCGGCCTCCAGACCAACGCCGCCGTCCCCAGCCGGGTGGCGCCGTTGTCGAACAGCCGAGGCCCGTAGGCGATCAGCTCGTCCCGGTCGAGCGGCACCGCGAGGTCGGCGGCCTGCCCCGGGCCGAGGCCGAGCGCCAGGTCAGGTCCGATCCGCGGTGCGCAGGGCCCGCGCCAGCCACTCCAGCTCCTTGGTCGCGTCGGGCGACGAAGCCTGCCCGCGCACACGGGCGACGAGTCTGCGGTAACGCTCCGCTCCCGCCTCGATCCCGGCCTCCAGGCTGCGCAGCACGGCGGCCCGGTCAGCGTCACCGAACAGCTCGGACAGCACCTCGGCCGCTGCCACCTCCTCCGGAGCGACACCGCCTCTCCTGACCTCCGCGACGGTCTGCACGATCTGCCTGGCCCACCAGATGGAGGCCCCGGGAGGACGGCCCTGTCCCGGTACGGGCGTGTTGAGCTCCATCCATGTGCGCAACCGGGTGCGGAAACCGGGGTCCCGCACCAGTTCGGCCAGTTCGATCCAGGCGTCGACCTGCTCAGGTGTGGGATCGTCCGGCAACTCGATGCTGTAGGTGCGCATGCGGTCGCGCAGGCGCGTGTCGTGGAGGCCGCCGAACACCTCATCCTTGAACTCGTCGACGATCTGCTTGCGTTCGGCGGCGGAAAGCCGCGCCAACCGGTTCATCAGCGTTGTCTCCTCAACGGTCGAACCCCGTTTCGCCACGGTGGACAGGACGGCCCGGCTCACCTTGAGTGAGCGGATCTGCGCATCGAGCGCGGCCACATGCGCGTCGGCGACCTCGGCAACCGTGGTGCGGCCGCTCAGGACGCGGCACACGTCGTCGAGCCCGAGCCCCAGTTCCCGCAGCGTGCGGACCAGCTCGACGCGGGCCACGGACTCGGCGTCGTACAACCGGTAGCCGCCCGCCGAGCGGGCCACAGGCGGCACCGCCCCCTCATCCGACCAGAAGCGCAGGGTCCGCACCGCAACTCCGGTGCGGCGCGCGAGCCGGCCGATGGTGAGCACGTCGGGGCGTTCGTCGTCCATGAACCAGATCCTCAACCCTCCGGCGGCTGGAGACTCAAGTGCCTCGGTGCGACATCCCGTGAGTTCTCCAGAGCTCTGCCGAGTTTTCTCACCGACGCCGGCGTCGGCAGCATGCGCCTTCTCGCTTTCGACCAGACTGCAGCCTGATCAGATCGGACGAGAAAGCTTCGGGAATCCCGAAGCCACGTCACTGACCGGCAGATCATGCGAACGAGAAAGAAGCCCCAGGCCAGCGGCTCCGGGCCCTGGCAAGAACCACGGGAACCCACAGGATGTCGCACAGTCCGGTACCGAGTTGGGCTCTGTCGCGTCGGCGGGTTTTGGGTGCCGGGTTCAGATGGGGGTGTTCTCGTCGGGGACGAAGGGCTCGCCGTGGCCGGGGACGATCAGGGCGGGCTTGAGGGCGAGGATCTTGCGGCGGGAGGCGTGCAGGCCCTCGTGGTCGTCAAAGGTGGGGTCTTCGGCGGGTCCGTCAACGCTCCACCAGGCGTGGGTGAGGACGACGGTGCCTTCGGCGGTTTCCGCGACGGTGGAGATGTCCTGGGGGGTGTGGCCGGGCGTTTCGATCAGGCGGATCGAGGGGGAGAGCTGGATCCGTCGGCGGGCCGGTCGTACCAGAGGTGGTTGTGGTAAGCGGCCCAGACGTCGTGGGCGCGCGCGTTGAGGAAGAGGGCTGCGTTGAGGGTGTGGTCGGGGTGGTGGTGGCTGAAGACCACGTCGGTTACCTGCCCGGGGCTGATCCCGGCGGCGGCGAGCGGGTCGAGGATGAGTGTGCGGTCCTCGACCATGCCGGGGTCCACGACGACGATCGTGTCGCCGTCGCGCAGGAGGCCGACGGTCGAGGCAACGTGCCACGGCTTCTCGCGGCCGTCGCGGTCGGCATTGCGGGGTCCGAGGCTGTCGTAGCCGGTGGTCAGCAGGGTGAAGGTGGCCGTCATGAGAGGTGCTGGTCCTTCGTCGGTCGTGGGGAATGGCCGGCATGGGGGGGCGAGGTGTGCCGTCCGTGCCCGGGGCTTGAGGGTGTGCGAAGCCGCGCCCCGGCGCGGGTCCGGTGAACCGGCGGCGGGGCGGGGGTGGCCGAACTCAGTCGGCGGGGGTCTGCGTGCGGCGGGCGTAGGCGCGGGCGGCGCGGGCGCGGTCGCCGCAACGGACCGAGCACCAGTGGCGGCGCCCGGCGCGGAGCAGGTAGCGGTTGCAGGGGGTGGAGGGGCAGGCCGTCAGCCGTTCGGCGTCGGGCCCGGTGAGCAGGTCGGCGGCGTCGGCGGCGAGGATGCCCAGGGCCTGGTCGACGATCTGGTCGATGGGGTGCGGGGCGGTGCGGTGCATGCCGCGGACCGCGTCCCAGCCGAGCGGGGAGGCGGTGGGGACCCGGGTGAGGGCGTCGTTGACAACAGCCATTGCTGTGACGGGGGCGGGGTGGCCGCCGACCTGGGCGGCGAGCAGGGCTCGTACCTGTTCGCGCAGGGAACGTAGGCGTGCCGCGCAGATCTCCTGCAGGCCCGCGTCCGCGGGGGCCAGGCCGTGGTCGACCAGCCACTGGTTGGCGCCGGAGGGCGTGCCCAGCGAGTCGAGGAACTGGCCGCCCGGCAGGGCGACGGCGCTGTTGGCGAGGTCGAGCGCGGGGTAGTGCTCGGCACCCGGTGACGGCGGCAGTCCGGGGTCGGCAGTTTCGACGGTGGCGGCGGTATCGATCTCACTCACCCATCTCACGTTACAGCTTGCGTTCATCCGTGACAAACGCCTACAGTCACGGATGTAGGCCAATCTATCCGTGAGGTGGTTCTCGTCATGACAGTAACCGGCGCTTCCAGCGAGCAGGTCCCCATCCGTGTCTTCGGCGGCCCGACCGCCCTCATCGAGTACGGCGGGCTGCGCTTCCTGACCGACCCGACCTTCGACGCCCCCGGCGCCTACCCGTCCGGGCTGGCCAAGACCGCGCCCGCCTCCGCCACACCCGCTGATCTGGGCCGTATCGATGTGGTGCTGCTGTCGCACGACGAGCACGACGACAACCTCGATGCCTCGGGCCGGGCCCTGCTCGCCGGCGTATCCCTGACCCTGACCACGCCCAGTGGCGCGGGCCGGCTGGGCGGCACCGCACGCCCGCTCAAGGACTGGGAGTCCATCGACCTGGACCGACCCGGCGGTGGCACGATCACCGTCACCGGCGTCCCGGCCCTGCACGGTCCCGGGGCACGCGCGGACCTCGAACCGGTCGTCGGCGAGGTCGTCGGCTTCGTCCTGAGCGGTGACGGCCTGCCCACCGTCTACGTCAGTGGCGACAACGCCCAGCTCTCCCTCGTCCGTGAGATAGCCGACCGATTCGGCCCGGTGGACACCGCTGTGCTGTTCGCCGGCGCGGTCCGCACCCCGGTCCTGGACCGCGCGCTGCTCACACTCGACAGCACTCAGGCCGCCGAGGCAGCCCGCATCCTGGGCGCCCGCCGCATCGTGCCCGTCCACTTCGACAGCTGGGCCCACTTCACCGAGGGCCGCGACGAGCTCGTCGCCGCCTTCGCCGCCGCCGCTCTCACCGACCGCGTCGACTTCGGCGTCCGCGGCTGAACCCACCTACGCCGCACGCGTACGCCGGACAACCGGGCACCGGCCGACAGTATCTGCCACGACTGTCGGCCGGCGCCCCCGCGCGCCGCACACCTCGAAACCGAAGGACCGCACGACCATGACCGATCCCATCCGCGGCACCCGCCACGGCTCCGCCCCCGCCGCCCTGTCCGTACTGGACTCCGCCATGACCGGCACCGGCCAGACCGCCGCGGAGGCGCTGGCCGGCAGCATCGAACTCGCCCGGCTCGCCGACCGGCGCGGCTTCACCCGCTACTGGATGAACGAGCACCACGCCATGCCCGGCGTCTCCACCTCCAGCCCACCCGTCCTGCTGTCCCGGCTCACCGCGGAGACCAGCAGGCTACGGCTCGGCGCGGGCGGGATCATGCTGCCGAACCACCCGCCGCTGGTCGTCGCCGAACAGTTCGGCATGCTCAACGCCCTCGCCCCCGGCCGCATCGACCTGGGCCTGGGCCGCGCCCCGGGCACCGATCACGCCACGGCCACCGCCCTGCGCCGCGGCGCGAGCGACGCCGAGGACTTCCCTCAGCAGGTCGCTGAGCTGCTGCACTTCCTCGGCGACGACTTCCCCGCCGAGCACCCCTACGCGGAGCGCGTGTACGCCGTGCCGGGGCCCGCCCAGGACCGGCTCAACGGCGTCATCCCGACCACCGGCCGCCTGCCCGTGTGGCTGCTCGGCTCGTCCGGCTACTCGGCGCAGCTCGCAGCCCGGCTCGGCCTTCCGTTCGCCTTCGCCGCACACTTCAACCCGCGCGACGTCGTGACCGCCCTGCGCCTGTACCGCGAGCGGTTCACTCCGTCCGAGACCCTGGCCGAGCCCTACGCGTTGGTCAGCTTCACCGTCGCGGCATCCGACGACGCCCGTGAAGCCCGCCGCCAGGCCGGCACCCTCGCACACGCCATGCTCCGCATGTTCCAGCGCAAGTCCTACCTGCTGCCGTCCCCCGAGGTGGTGGACGCCTACCCCTACGACGCCCAGGAACGCCAGGCCGTCGACAGCTGGCTGACCCACGTCCCGCACGGCACCCCCGCACAGGTCACCGCCCACCTCAACCACATCCAGCGGGCCTCCGGCGCCGACGAACTCATGATCGGCAGCGTCGGCCACTCCGCCCAGGCCCGGCTGCGTTCCACGGAGCTGATCGCCGACGCCTACGGCATGCCTGACAGCCCTCACTGACCCGGGACGGGCGGCCACAAAACCCCGGACCTGCGCCCATCCACACCGATCACCCTTTCACCGCCAAGTCCCCTGATTCTCCGGGGATTTCGAGGAGTACCCATGGCCATCGTCCTCGCCCTGTCCGGCAGTCCCTCCCGTGCGTCCCGTACCGCCTTCCTGGCCGGGCACACCACCGCAGAGCTGCGGGCCCGCGGACACCAGACCCACGTACTGGCCCTGCGTGACCTGCCTGCGGCACCGCTGCTCGCGGCGGACATCCATGACCCGTCTCTCGCCCGCGCCGTGAGCCGGGTTGCCGAGGCCGATGCCCTCGTCGTGGCCACCCCCATCTACAAGGCCGCCTACTCCGGCCTGCTCAAGACCTTCCTCGACCTGCTGCCCCAGCACGCGTTCACCGGGAAACCGGTGCTTCCCCTGGCCACCGGCGGCAGCGCGGCCCACGTCCTGGCCCTCGACTACGCCCTGCGCCCGGTCCTCACCGCGCTCGGCGCCCAGGTCTGTCAGGGCCGGTTCGTCCTGGACCGGCACCTCACGACCACCCCGGACGGCGCGATGACCCTCGATCGCGACGCCCAGAGGCAACTCGCCCGCGTCGTCGACCAGTTCGACCTCGCCCTCCCGTCCCGCGCACACCTGACCGCCGCCTGACGACGACCGACCGCGCCGCCCGGTAGCCGCCACCCCGGTCTTCCGGCGTCCCGGTATTCTCGAAAGCACGGACCACATGGCCCACCTGTCCCGCACTCCCATCCGCACCCCGCCCACCGCCGCTCTCGCCCCCGCCATATCCGCGGTGCAAAAGCGCACCCTGACCGTGCTGCTCGTCTCCCAGGTTCTCAGCGGTCTCGGCCTCGCCGCCGGTGTCACCGTCGCCGGGTTGCTGGCCGGGGGCGCTACCCCTTGATCGTGGACACCCTGATCATTGGATCGTGAAGATCCATAGGACAGGAGTTCCCGTTGGGGACGTCGAAGTACTCGCCTGAGTTCCGGGCCGATGCCGTCGCGATGTACCACGCCAGCCCGGGTGGGACGTACGCGTCGGTGGCCAAGGACGTGGGCGTCAACCACGAGACGCTGCGTATGTGGGTGCGGGATGCCGAGCAGGCCGCCCGGCCCGGGGCCGTGGAGGCCACCGCGATGGAGAAGGAGAACCGGCAGCTGCGGGCGCGGGTGAGGGAACTCGAGCTCGAGCGGGAGATCCTGCGGAGGGCCGCGAAGTATTTTGCGGCCGAGACCAGCTGGTGAGCAGCCGCTTCCAGTTCGTCGACGATCATCGTGGCGCCTTCGGTGTCAAGCGGCTGTGCGGATGCTGAAGGTCTCGCGTTCCGGTTTCTACCGGCACCTGGTCGGCGCGCAAGCGCGGGCCGACCGGGCACGGGGCGATGCCGAGCTCGCCGAGCGGATCACCGAAATCCACCAGGAGTCTGACGGCACCTACGGGGCCCCGCGCGTCAGCGCCGAGCTCCGGGACGGCGGCGAGCGCGTCAATCACAAGCGGGTGGCACGCGTCATGCGGAAGTTCCACATCGTCGGGTTCCACCTGCGTAAGAAGGTCCGCACCACCGTCCCCGAGCCCTCGGCGACACCGGTGCCGGATCTCCTGCAGCGCGACTTCACCGCGACCACACCGAACAGCCGCTACGTGGGCGACATAACCTACCTCCCTGTGGGCAACGGCCAATTCCTTTATCTGGCAACGGTGTTGGACCTGTGCTCCAAACGCCTGGCGGGCTGGTCGATCGCCGGCCACATGCGCACGGAACTGGTCACCGACGCGCTCAAGGCCGCGGCCGCGGCCCGGGGGGCCGGCGGCCTGCGCGGGGCGACCTTCCACAGCGACAACGGGGCGCAATACGTCTCGAAGGAGTTCGCCCAGGTCTGCAAGGACCTCGGCGTGATCAGATCGCGCGGCGCGGTGGGCACGAGCGCGGACGACGCCGCTGCGGAATCTCTGAACGCGACCATGAAACGCGAGACGCTCCAGGGCAGGAAACGGCGGAACGGGGCCCATGAGGCCCGGCTCGCCGTCTTCCGATGGGCGACTCGCTACAACACCCGCCGAAGGCACTCCCGCCTCGGCCAGATCAGCCCGATCGCTTACGAACAGCGATCAACTACGCTGGCCACCGCCGCATAACAACCGGTGTTCACGATCAAGGGTGAAGCCCCGTACCGCACGAAAGCGGGCTGGTGGAACTGCCCGTGACTTGGTGAGCGGCATAAGCATCGAGGTCGACAAGGAACGCAGCGTGGGGGCCGGCATAGGCGCGCCGACTATGCCGCGCCGGACGTGTACACGCAGGACGACGACAGGTTCAGCGAGATGCTTCCCGGCCGACCGGAGGCGACGGAAGAGGACTCGCTGGTGCGGAAGGTCGTACGGTCCTATCCGGTCGGGGCGTGTCCTTGACCGACGGCTGACGGCCCGGGCCCGGGCCCGGGCCCGGCGGGACGCGACACACGGTCACGCCCGCCGGGTTCCTGCCGCTACGGGAATAGCATCGGCCGGATCAGAGGCCGAACTCCTGCGGGGACACTCCGAGCGCCATGCACGCTTCCCGCAGAACCTGCGCCTCCGCCGGGGCGATGTACCCGTCCGCACCGGCGATCACGAAACCGGTCTGGACGACCGCCTTGGCCTCCACGGGCTTCTTCGCGGCCTTGGCGATCTCCTGCATGGCATCGGTCTTGCCCTGCTGGAAGTTGAACATCATCTGATCGACATGCTTGTTGAACCTCTGCCGCAGTTGCTCCGGAGGGAAGTTCTGCAGGACGTCGTTCTGCAGGATCAGCGTCTCCACGTGGTGCCGCTCGGCGGGGTCGACAGACCCGTCGGCGGCCGCGACCAGAGCGCACATCGCCATACTGGCGTCCCGGTACGCCCCGCTCTTGAGCTCCGTCTTCAGGGAGCCGAGCTGCGACTTGAGCAGCCCCACCAGCTTCTCCTTCGAGCCGCCGGCGGCCCCCGTACCCGCCTGCCGCTGGCCGGCGGGGCCTCTCGTGCCCTGCGACTGCTGCTGCAGCCCCTTGGCCTGGTCCTTGATGCGGTCCCACATAGCCATGCGTGTCACCTTGTCGATCGGATCGATGGTCCGCGCACTGTGCGCGGCCGCTTGCCACCATTCTTCGCGAACCGCTCGTCGGCGATCCTCGCCCGGTGACCGGTGAACCTCCCGGAGCGGACGGCTCCGGGCGACTCGGCGACCCGATCACGCGTAGTCATCGGCTGTCCTGCTCGGGGGCGTCGGACAGCTCCAGGACGGCGGGGCCGCGGCGCTGGGTGACGGCGGTGGTACACCGGCCGGAGAGCCCGCCGTCGTGCGGGGTTCCGGAACCCGCGCCGGACCCGGGCGGGGGTGGGTTTGTGCGGCGGCGCCGACTTCACCGGGCTGAGGTGCGCGGGCCGTGCCATTCGCAGAACAGGACGGTGGCGTCGTCCTCCAGTCGTCCCTGGTGGTAGTCCATGACGGCGTGCATGAGACGGCGCAGCGTCTCGTCGACGGGGAGGTTGTCGGCGTGGTGGCGGATGATGAAGTCGGTGAAGCGTTCCACGCCGAACTCGCGGCCGTCGGTATCGCGGGCTTCGGTGATGCCGTCGGTGAACAGCAGCAGCCGGTCGCCGGGCTCAAGCTGCTCGGTGCTCTGCTGGATCGGCAGGTTGAATCCGCTGCCCATCGGCCCGGCGGGCGGGCAGTGAAGCGTGCTGGCCCATCGGCCGCCGCGGATCAGCACTGGCAGCAGGTGACCGCGGTTGACCCAGCTGAACTTGCCGGTGTCCAGTTCGAGGTCGGCGAGGATGCCGGTGGCGTAGCGACTGTGTCCGAACTGTTCGACCAGGGTGTCCTCGATGGCCGCGCTGGCGTCGGGGATGGTGGCGCCGGCACGGCGGTGGCTGCGGCAGGTGGCCATGGCCAGGGCGGCGGTCAGGCCGGCGGAGGTGTCGTGGCCCATGGCGTCGAAGACCGCCAGGTGCAGGACGTTCTCAGCCACGGCGTACTCGAAGGCGTCTCCGGCCACCTCGTAGGCGGGTTCCATGAAGGCGCTGACGGTGACCCGCCGGTCGGAGAAGGTCCGCGGCGGCATCATGCTCCACTGCAGTTCCGCCGCTATCCCCATCGGCCGGACGCGGGTCAGCCGGGCGTGGGAGTCGCTGTTGGCCCGCTTGGAGGTCAGCAGCAGCCCGGCCATCGACGCCAGCGCCCGCATGACCTCCTCATCGGGCCTGCCCCCGTCCCCATCGCCGGGCTCGATGTGCAGGACCCCCAGGCGTTCGGCACCGTCCCGCACCGGAACCCAGCACGCCCCGCCACGGGCCGGCGCCGTGACCTCAGCCGTCTGGTAGGTGCGGCCGGGCAGCGTGCCCTCGATCGCGTACTCCTCGCCGCCCTTGCCGGCGCTCAGACCGAGGCCGGTGACCTCGAGCAGCACCTCCTCCTGCAGATCCGCCACGAACAACCGCGCCCCGCCCGCACCGGCCTCCCTCGCGGCATTGTCGAGCAGGCGGGGCACCTGCTCGAACGGCGCCGTGTGACTTGCTGCCAGCAGGCCGGTCAGCGCCCGCGCCAAGCCGAGCGCCGTCACACCCGTCTCCGCAGCCCAGGCCCCAGCCCGCCGCCGACATATCCCTCTTCTGCCATGACCCATCCCCACTAGCGCACGACCACACGGGCCCGCGAATCAACACACGCATACGCCACCGGGAACTACAGGACCAAGCCCGAAGGAACGACACCGGCACGCCCACCCCGGGCCCCTCGGCGAGAGGCCGACCAGGACAGCGATCCCCGCAAGTCTCCCACCCTGCGGCAGGGGACGTGTACGAAGTGCCGGGCCCGGCTGCCCACACCATCTGGGTACGCGAGGCGGCGACCGTCATCTCCGCCGCACCGCGGTGACCGGTCTCGGTAAGAAGCTGTTTTCGATCCCCGAATCCCCAGGTCACGCGCGGTGAGTCCAGAATGGGAGCTTTGCGTAATCGTTCGTGGAAACGGTCACCGTGACCGTTCCACGAACGGAAGCGCCGCCGACACCAGCGCCTACGAGACTCCAGGCGGGCGGCCTCGGCGGGACAGTGTCCTGCGCTGGGCTGGTGGCACTACTTCACGTCGACGTAGTCGCCCGTGGAGGAGACGGCCGCAGTGTTCGACTTGCCGGCGAAGCTGTAGCGCCAGGTTCCGTCGGCCGTGGCCTTGACGGTGGTCTTCAGGGTGCCGGTCGAGCTGGTCTTGACCGTCCTGAGGGTCGTGTAGCTCTTGGCGCCCTTCTTCTTGAACTGGAGCTGCACGGACTGGTTGATGTAACCCTTGTACGTACCGGTGTCCCAGTTCGCGCGGGTCAGCTTCCCGGTAACCGTGATGATCTTGCCCTTCTTCACCGGCTCCGGGGAGGCGTTCACCGTCAGCTGCGAGAAGCTCTGGACGCGGACCCTGGAGACCGAGTAGTCCTTGAACTCGTCGCCATACTCGGTCACGGCCACAGCGCCGACGTGCCACGTGGTGGCGTCAGAGTTGATCATCTCCGCCGGATCAAGAGTGATGGTGCCCTTGCAGGTCGTGGTGGTCGCGTTGACAGCCGTGCAGGAGAGCGACTTTGCGTTGGGGCCGAAGGCGAAGCTGTCCTCGTCATCGATGGACTTACCGGTCCAGATGAACGCGGCAACACCGCCGACACCGCCGATGTCGGCGTCGGCGGTGGCCGTAGCGGAGAAGGAGACCGTCTTCTTGACCTTGGTGCCGATCACGATCGGCTTCCCGGCGTTGACAACAGCCGAGGTGATCTCCGGGGCGGCGCCCTTCGCGGTCGCACCGAACGCCTGCTTCGACGTGTCCCCGACCTTGGGCTGGACGGCCTTGAAACCGGGCTGCAGAGTCCAGGAACGCCCCTCATCGGCCTGCGCGGCCGGTACAGCGAGAGCGGAAAGAACGATGGCACCGGAAACGGCAGCCACGGTGGCACGAATTCGCATGTGTCCCCAACGAAAGGAGGCCCCGGGGCAGAGCCCCGCGGGACCCAAGTGATCCACGAGCCGACTGGCTCACTAGAACAGACACACGAATGCGGCCGATGGTTGTACGCACAAGCCGGTCAGGTCAGCTTGTTCTTTAACCTGCTGCTGCGCCCTCAAGGGGTGCGTGGTGTACTGGTCGGCCGTCCGGCTTGTTGATGAAGGCGGCGTGAGACAGAGCGCTACGGAGCGAGCATGTGGGACGGCCCCTTTTACCGAGTCAGACGCAACGGATACGAGGTCTGCTTCGTGCCCGGTGCCGGAGAGGACCTCGGCGAGGTCTGCAATGTGGACATGTGGGTCATCCGTGATGACGGCGATCGCTGGTCTGGAACCGTGTTCACTCTCGACGAGGTGCACCGGATCATGGACCGTCAGCGGCAGGCCGGCGAACCAGAGGGCGACTACTGGTGGTGCTGGGATGGCCTCATCGTGCGCGACGCGGGTGTGCAGTCGATGGTCAAGGTCATCGACGGGCTCGTTGCCGCAGGCGAGCACGAGACAGTCCTTCGCCACGTTGGGCCCGAAGAGAACGCTTGATCTCGTTGACTCCCCGGCTGACCGGACGACGCCCCGAACGTGATCGCTCGTACGGGGATTCCGGGGACGTGAACACGGCCCCCGTCTGATCCTGTGCTCCGACCAACAAGGCACTTGACCAGCGAAGGCCGTGGGGAATGAGTCTGCTGCACCACGATGTCAGGGACGAGGCGTTCGACTTCACGTCCCACTTTCGGGACGCTCCAGTGACCAGTTCATCCCCGGTTGGCCATACTCGTTCGTCGCCGCGCTGGAGACGGGCCGCACCTCGTGGTGCCAACTGCTGGACGCCATCCGTCTCGGCCCCCACGACGATGTCGCCGAGGTCACCACCGCCCAGGTCCGCCGCGTCGTGAACGACTTGATCGGCCAGGGCCAGTGGGAAGACGGCGACCCGGACATCCTGGTCGTGTTCGACGCCGGCGACGACGCCCCGCGCATGGCCTACCTCCCTACCGGCCTGCCCATCGATGTGCTCGGACGGATGCGCTCGGACCGGGTCATGCGCCGTCCGACACCTCCGCGACTGGAGTACGCCCTGGCCTACCCCCAGAGCGGGCGGCCGCCGAAGCACGGCAAGGAGTTCCGCTTCGCCAAGCCGGACACGTGGGGCGAGCCCGACGCGGATACCGTGCAGGTCACCGACACTCTGTCCGGTGGTGACAGCCGCGAGGAAGAGGGCGGGGTGCGTGGGCGATGCGATCGGGCAGTTGCTGGGGGTCCGCGCCGGGCATCGCAATCAGTCCGCTGCCACTCATCGCCCCCACCCGGGTACGGCGTGGCCCCGGCAATGGCAGCAGGCGTGGCCGCGGCGTCCTGCTCGGCACTGCGCCTGCCGTCCTGCTCTCGCGCTGGGCGTGGCCGCCGTCACGGTCGCGTCCCTGCTCGGCGGCCATCCGATCCTGTTGGCGGTGGTGCTGCTGCTGTTCGTGGCCGCCGTCACTACCGCGGCACCCGCCATCGCCGAACCTGTCACCCTCACATTCGAGGCCGTCGTCAAAGGCTGCGGGGAAAGTTGATGAGGCCGGGCCAGACTGGTCCCGGCCTCATCAGTCACTTGTACTTTCGGACTGAACTCCCCCACGTCGACAACACGGTGGAATTCATAGATTGAAGCGGAACTCCACGACGTCCCCGTCCTGCATCACGTACTCCTTGCCCTCCACGCGCGCCTTGCCCTTGGCGCGGGCCTCGGCGACCGAGCCCGTTTCGACCAGGTCGTCGAAGGAGATGATCTCCGCCTTGATGAACCCCTTCTGGAAGTCGGTGTGGATCACACCGGCCGCCTCCGGAGCCGTGGCGCCCTTCTTGATGGTCCAGGCGCGGGCTTCCTTCGGGCCTGCCGTGAGGTAGGTCTGGAGGCCCAGGGTGTCGAAGCCGACACGGCCGAGGGTGGCGAGGCCGGGCTCTTCCTGACCCATGGACTGGAGGAGCTCCAGGGCCTCGTCGTCGTCGAGTTCGATGAGCTCGGACTCGATCTTGGCGTTGAGGAAGATCGCCTCGGCGGGGGCGACCAGGGCGCGCTGCTCGTTCTTGAAGTCCTCGTCGACCAGCTCGTCCTCGTCGACGTTGAAGACGTAGAGGAACGGCTTGACGGTCAGGAGGTGCAGCTCGTGGAGGAGCTTGCCCTTCTCCGTGGCGGCCGTGATGCCGGCCGAGAAGAGGGTCTGGCCGGACTCCAGGATCTTCTGGGCGTCCTCGACCGCGGCGAGCACCGCGATCTTGTCCTTCTGGAGGCGGGACTCCTTCGTCAGGCGCGGGACGGCCTTCTCGACGGACTGGAGGTCGGCGAGGATCAGCTCGGTGTTGATCGTCTCGATGTCGTCCTTGGGCGAGACCTTGCCGTCGACGTGGACGACGTTCTCGTCCTTGAAGGCGCGGATGACCTGGCAGATCGCGTCGGACTCCCGGATGTTCGCGAGGAACTTGTTGCCCAGGCCCTCGCCCTCCGACGCGCCCCGGACGATGCCGGCGATGTCGACGAAGTCCACCGTGGCCGGCAGGAGCTTCTGGGAGTTGAAGATCTCCGCGAGCTTGTTCAGGCGCGGGTCCGGGACGCCGACCACGCCGACGTTCGGCTCGATCGTGGCGAACGGGTAGTTGGCCGCCAGCACGTCGTTCTTGGTCAGGGCGTTGAACAGGGTCGACTTGCCGACATTCGGCAGACCGACGATTCCGATCGTGAGCGACACTTTGGCGACTTCCTGGAGTGAGGAGGGGGTCAGGGGCCCGGGGCCGGCTCAGCTGTTCGGGCCGGGTCACGGAGTGGACCGGTTCTCCAGTTTACGGGCGGGGGCGCTCGGCCCCGCACGGGTCCGCCGCAGGCCGTCTGTACACCGCCGGACAGGTCCGTTTCAGCCGTGTGGCATCGAACGCAACGCCAAGGTCGGCCAAAGCGCGTGTCCAACGCCTGATTCCTCCCGCCCCGCGACCTACGTTGTCCCCGTGGAGCAGCACAGGACACGTCCCCCGCAGCGCAGGCCGGCCCCGCAGGCCGCCGCCGCGCCCGCCCCTCCCGTCGCGCCGGTGCAGGGCGCCTTCGGTGAGTCCGCCACCGTCTACCGGGCGGGGGGCAGCGCCGGCGGGCGGGTGCGTGCCGTGCCGCCGGTGCTGCTCGCCCTGCGGCGGTTCCCCAATCCCCGGCTCACCGGGATCGGGGCCGGGCTGTTCGCCGCGCTGACCATGTTCGTGCTCGCCTGTGTGGACCGGCTGCTGTTCGACAGCTCCGAGATCGTCTACGGACTGCTGTTCCTGCCGGTCAGCGCGCTCACCGCGCTCTGGGTCCGGCCCGCCGACCTCGTCACCGCGCCGATCAGTGTGCCCATCGCCTTCGCCGTCGGGGTCCTCCCGATCTCCGGCGGGTCCGCCGGCTTCGGCGGGCAGACCATGGCCCTGGTCACCGCGCTCGCCGTGCACGCCGGCTGGCTGTACGGCGGGACGCTGATCGCCGGTCTCATCGCCTCCGTACGCAAGGTCCGCCATCTGCGGGCCCGGCGGCGGTATCTGCTGGCCCAGGGGCGTACGGGAGCGGAGAAGGCCCCCCGGCCCGCGAGCCGGGCGCCCAAGAAGGTCGACGCGGCGGGCGCGCCGGCCGGGCGTGCCGAGCGCCCCCGCGCCAGCAGGTAGCGCCGCCCCCTACCTCCCCGCGGCCGCCATCGCCGCGCCGACGATCCCCGCGTTGTTCTGGAGCTCCGCCGGGACCATCTCCGCGCGGACCTTCTCGATCAGCGGCAGGAACTTCTCCGCCTTGCGGCTCACCCCGCCGCCGATGATGAACAGCTCGGGCGAGAACAGCATCTCCACGTGCAGCAGGTACTTCTGCACCCGGTGCGCCCAGTGCTGCCAGCTGAGGTCCTCGTCCTCCTTGGCCCTCGTGGAGGCACGCTTCTCCGCGTCGTGCCCGTGCAGCTCCAGGTGGCCGAGCTCGGTGTTGGGGACGAGGCGGCCGTCGACGAAGAGGGCGCTGCCGATGCCCGTACCCAGGGTCAGCATGATGACCGTGCCCTTACGGCCCCGGCCCGCGCCGAACGTCATCTCCGCGACCCCGGCCGCGTCCGCGTCGTTGAGGATCGTCACCGGTTGGCCGACCCGCTCGCCCAGCAGGGCGCGGGCGTCCGTGTCGATCCAGCCCTTGTCGACATTGGCCGCCGTGCGCGTGACGCCGTCCGTGACGACGCCCGGGAAGGTGATCCCGATGGGGCCCGACCAGTCGAAGTGGCCGACGACCTCGGCCACGCAGTCGGCCACGCGGTCGGGCGTGGCCGGATGCGGTGTCAGCACTTTGTGGCGCTCCTGCGCCAGGTCCCCTCGGTCCAGGTCCACGGGAGCGCCCTTGATCCCTGAACCGCCGATGTCCACGCCGAAGATCTCCATGGAAACACCGTACGGGCAGGCCGGGCGCCGTGCCCTGCTACCCGGCCTACTCGGCGGAAAGGGCGGCGGCCTCGGCGCGCAGGTCCCGGCGGAGCTCCTTGGGGAGGGAGAAGGTGATCGACTCGTCGGCCGTCTTGACCGTCTCCACGTCCGCGTAACCGCGCTCCGCGAGCCACTCGATGACCCCGTCGACCAGGACGTCGGGGACGGAGGCACCGGAGGTCAGGCCGACCGTCGTCACGCCCTCCAGCCACGCCTCGTCGATCTCGCTCGCGAAGTCGACCAGGTACGCGGCGTCGGCTCCGGCGTCGAGGGCGACCTCGACCATGCGGATGGAGTTCGAGGAGTTCTTGGAGCCGACCACGATGACCAGCTCGGCGTCCTCGGCCAGCTTCTTCACCGCGATCTGGCGGTTCTGCGTGGCGTAGCAGATGTCGTCGCTGGGCGGCGAGAGGAGGTTGGGGAACTTCGACTTGAGCGCGCCCACCGTCTCCATCGTCTCGTCGACGGAGAGGGTGGTCTGGGAGAGCCAGACGACCTTCGACTCGTCGCGGACCTCGATGTTCGCCACGTCATCGGGGCCGTCGACCAGTTGGATGTGGTCGGGGGCCTCGCCGGAGGTGCCGATGACCTCTTCGTGGCCCTCGTGGCCGATCAGGAGGATGTCGTAGTCCTCCTTGGCGTACCGGACGGCTTCCTTGTGGACCTTGGTGACCAGCGGGCAGGTCGCGTCGATGGTCGCGAGCTTGCGCTCGGCGGCCTCCGCGTGGACGGTGGGCGCGACTCCGTGCGCGGAGAACATCACGATGGAGCCCTCGGGGACCTCCGCGGTGACGTCCACGAAGATCGCGCCCTTCTTCTCCAGGGTCTGCACGACGTACTTGTTGTGCACGATCTCGTGGCGGACGTAGATCGGGGCCCCGTACTGCTCCAGGGCCTTCTCGACGGCGATCACGGCGCGGTCCACGCCCGCGCAGTAGCCACGAGGTGCGGCGAGCAGGACACGACGGGTGTTACTGCGGCGCGTAGTGCCTCCGCTCGGGGTGGCGGCGGGTGACGGGCTGGGCGTTGCAGTCATGCGTCCCATCGTAAGGCCGTACCGAACAGGCGCCACGACGCCCGGGTCGGGAGACTGATGGCTGGACGGGTGCAGCGGACGGTGACTGTGGAGGGTTCATGACGTCTGTCTCGGGGAGCGGTACGGGGTCGGCAGGCGGCAGCGGGGCAGGGAGCAGCGTCGAGGAGGGCAAGCTGCGGCGGACCCTCGGCTTCCGGGACCTGGTCGTCTACGGGCTGCTGTTCATCGCCCCGATGGCCCCCGTCGGCATCTTCGGCACCCTGGACGCCAAGTCCGGCGGGTCGGTGGCCCTCGTCTACATCGTGGCCACCGTCGTCATGGGGTTCACCGCCTTCAGTTACGCCCAGATGGTGCGCGTCGCCCCCTTCGCCGGCTCGGTCTTCACGTATGCCCGCAAGGGGCTCGGGGAAGGGGCCGGGTTCATCGCGGGGTGGATGGCGATGCTCGACTACCTGCTGATCCCCGCCGTCGCCTACCTCTTCTCCGGGATCGCGATGAACGCGCTGGTCCCGGAGGTGTCGCGGTGGGTGTGGACCGCGATCGCCGTGCTCGTGACCACGCTGCTCAATCTGTGGGGGGTGCGGGCGGCCGCGCGGGTCGGGTTCGCCGTGCTGGCCATGGAGATCGTGGTGCTGCTGGTCTTCGTGGTGTCGGCCGTGGTCGTCCTCGTACGGGACGGGGCGCAGCGCGGGTGGCTGACGCCGCTCACCGGGGACTCGGCGTTCTCCATGGCGGCGGTGCTGGGCGCGGTGTCGGTGGCGGTGCTGTCGTATCTGGGGTTCGACGCCATCGCCTCGTTCGCCGAAGAGGTGACGGGTGGGTCGCGGAAGGTGGCGCGGGCGGTGCTGCTCTGTCTGGTGCTCGCGGGGTTCCTGTTCATCGCCCAGACCTACCTGGCTGCGCTGCTGGAGCCGATGAGTTCGGACGAGCTGGCGGCGGATCCGGCGGCCCAGGGGTCGGCGTTCTACGACGCGGTCGACGCCTCCGTCGGGACCTGGCTGCACGACCTGGTGGCGGTCAGCAAGGCGATCGGTGCGGCGTTCGCGGCGCTGGCGGGGCAGGCCGCCGCCGGGCGGCTGGTCTTCGCGATGGCCCGTGAACGGCGGCTGCCGCACCTCCTCGCGAAGGTCGACCCGAAGTCGGGCGTGCCGCGCCTGGCGATCCTGGGCACGGCGATCGTGACGCTGGTGGCCGCCGTGTGGGCGGCCCGTCGCGACGACGGCCTCGACCATCTGGTGTCGGTGGTGGACATCGGGGCGCTGACCGCGTTCGTGCTGCTGCACGCGTCGGTGGTCGGATGGTTCGTCGTACGCCGGATGTCGGGGCCGCCTGTCTGGTGGAAGCACGTGCTCTTCCCGGTGGTCGGTGCGGGGGCGCTGGTCGCCGTCATCGTGGAGGCGACGACGAGCGCCCAGGTGGTGGGGCTGTGCTGGCTGGCGGTGGGTTTCGTGGTCCTCGCGGTGCAGGGGGCGGGCGGGCGCGGGACGGAGCGCGGGGCGGAGCGCTGAAGGAGCCTTCGCCGCACACCTCCCGTCGTGGACCGCACAGCTTCCGTTCTCGGACCGCCGTCACTGTCGGTGCGTCCCGATACGCTCGGGCGCATGGCTCTCAACACGTCCGCGGAAGCACCGCTGCCCGTCGGTGAGGTGTCGCGCCTCATCGGCGGATGGATCGACCGGCTCGGTGCCATCTGGGTGGAGGGGCAGATCACCCAGCTCTCGCGGCGGCCGGGTGCCGGGGTCGTCTTCCTGACCCTGCGCGACCCGTCCCACGACATCTCGGTGAGCGTGACCTGCTTCCGGCAGGTGTTCGACCGGATCGCCGACGTGGTGAGCGAGGGCGCGCGCGTCGTCGTCCTCGCCAAACCCGAGTGGTACGCGCCCCGGGGGCAGCTGTCGCTGCGGGCCACCGACATACGGCCGGTGGGCATCGGCGAGCTGTTGGTGCGGCTGGAGCAGCTGAAGAAGTCTCTCGCCGCCGAGGGGCTCTTCGCACTGGACCGGAAGAAGCCGCTCCCCTTTCTTCCACAGCTCATCGGGCTGGTCAGCGGGCGGGCCTCCGCCGCCGAGCGCGATGTCCTGGAGAACGCCCGCCGCCGCTGGCCCGCCGTGCGGTTCGAGGTCCGCAACACCGCCGTGCAGGGGGTGAACGCGGTCAGCCAGGTGGTCCAGGCGGTCGAGGAGCTGGATGCGCTGCCCGAGGTGGACGTGATCGTCGTGGCCCGGGGCGGCGGCAGCGTGGAGGACCTGCTGCCGTTCTCCGACGAGCAGCTGATCCGGGCCGTCGCCGCCTGCCGTACGCCGGTGGTCTCCGCGATCGGCCACGAGCCTGACTCCCCGCTGCTGGACCTGGTGGCCGACCTGCGCGCCTCCACGCCTACGGACGCGGCCAAGAAGGTCGTACCGGACGTGGGCGAGGAGCTGGAGAAGGTGCAGCAGCTCCGGGACCGGGCGCTGCGGACCGTACGGGGGATCCTCGACCGCGAGGAGCGGGGGCTCGCGCACGCGCTGGGCCGGCCCGCGATGGAGCGGCCCCAGCGGCTGGTGGACGAGCGGGCGGCGGAGGTCGACGCGCTCGTCGGGCGGAGCCGCCGGGTGCTGGGCCATCTGCTGGACCGGGCCGACTCGGAGCTCGCGCACACCCGGGCCCGGGTCGTCTCGTTGTCTCCCTCCGCCACGCTGGAGCGGGGGTACGCGGTGCTCCAGCGGCCCGACGGCCGTGTGGTGCGCTCCCCCGACGAGGCCGGGGCGCCCGGTGAGCCGCTGCGGGCGCGGGTGTCGGAGGGCGAGTTCACGGTGCGGGTGGACGGGGGCGGGTGAGCCTCGGTGACGAGGCTGGGCGCGTGGGACCGGAAGACGACAGACCTAGGGTGGATCACATGACGGACGACGGTACGGCGGCGGCTGCCGCGACGAGCACGCTCGGGTACGAGCAGGCGCGGGACGAGCTGATCGAGGTGGTTCGCCGGCTGGAGGCGGGCGGCACGACGCTGGAGGAGTCGCTGGCCCTGTGGGAGCGGGGCGAGGAGCTGGCGAGGATCTGCCGCCACTGGCTGGAGGGCGCACGGGCCCGGCTGGACGCGGCGCTGGCCCGGCCGCAGGACGAGTCCGGCGGGGGTCCGGGCTCCGACGGCTGAGCACTCGGAGAACCGGAGGAGCTGTGGAGTGGATCACTCCCCTCCGGTTTTAGTTGAAAGTTAACCTACCTCTCCGTTACGGTCAGTGCGTTGTCCCCCCACGCCCTTTCGGAAGGTTTGACCCCAGATGTCCCTCGTTCTTGACCCCGCCGCCCAGGACCTCCTCTTCCGCGAGGCCCGCACCGCCAACACCTTCACCGACGAGCCGGTGACCGACGAGCAGGTCGAGGCGATCTACGACCTGGTCAAGTTCGGCCCGACCGCCTTCAACCAGTCGCCGCTGCGCCTGGTCCTGGTCCGCTCGGCCGAGGGCCGCGAGCGCCTGGTGCGGCACATGGCCGAGGGCAACCGCCCGAAGACCGCCACCGCCCCGCTGGTCGCGATCCTGGCCGCCGACAACGAGTTCCACGAGGAGCTCCCGGCGCTGCTGCCGCACTTCCCGCAGGCCAAGGACATGTTCTTCGCCGAGCGCCCGGTCCGCGAGTCGGCCGCCGGCCTCAACGCCGCGCTCCAGGCCGCCTACTTCATCATCGGCGTCCGCGCCGCCGGCCTGGCCGCCGGACCGATGACCGGCTACGACGCCGCCGGCATCCAGAAGGAGTTCCTGGACGGCGACCACACCCCGCTGATGGTCGTCAACATCGGCAAGCCGGGCGAGGACGCCTGGTTCCCGCGCAGCCCGCGCCTCTCCTACGACGAGGTCGTCACCACCGTCTGAGCGGCGACGCGGCCACGCGAAGGGGCCCGGAACACCATGTGCACCACGTGTTCCGGGCCCCTTCGCGTACGTACAGCCAGGGAGGCCGCCGTCAGGAAGCAGACGGCGAAGCCGGGGCGGACACGGAAGCGGAAGCCGAGGGCACCGGGCCCCCGGCCGGCTCCGTCTTCAGCGCCTCGACCATCTCCACCAGCCGCTCCCTGGGGGCCGAGCCGGTCACCACGGTGGTGTGACCCTTCTCCGGCAAAACGAGGGCGTCGTACTTGTCACCCTCCCAGACCTGCCACTCGCGGCCCGCCACCTTCTCGGTGGTCCCGGTGTCCTTGGCCTTCTGGCTGACCCGGGGGACGTACGACCGTGCGGCGGCCGTGGACTGCTCGACCGCGACGTACTTGCCGTCCGGGTCGAGGAAGCCGATGTGCCAGGCCTTGCCGGCGGTGGCGTCGTACGAGACGGAGGTCGGCTTCCACTTCTCCGGCAGGCCCTCCGGCGCGGCGACCGGGTAGGGGGCGGCGACGCGCACCGTCGCCAGTTCCACGGTGAAGTCGACGGCCTTGACCGGGTCGAGGCTCTCGTCGTGCGGAACGAACATGTAGATGACGCCCGCACAGGCGGCGGTCACCACGGTCGACAGGAACATGTTCCTGGCCGTCTGCTTGCCTCGCTTGCTCTCTGCCACGGCATCCATGGTGGCACGCGGCCCGGAACACCCGGCCGCAGGGTGGGGCCGGGTGTGGGCGCTGACCCTGGGTGGCGGCGGGGACACGGACCGGGGCGCTCATGCGTGACCCGCACTGCTCATTTTATCGACCTACCGATAGAGTCACAGCACCCTCATATCCGGTCGTCGCCGTACAGAAAGGTGCGCTCCGATGTCCGAGCATCATCTGCCGTCCCCATTGGAGGTCTCCCCGGAGGCCCCCGACCGCAACCTGGCCCTGGAGTTGGTCCGGGTCACCGAGGCCGCCGCGATGGCCGCCGGGCGCTGGGTGGGCCGCGGCGACAAGATCGGCGCCGACGGCGCCGCCGTGAAGGCCATGCGCACCCTCGTCTCGACCGTCTCGATGAACGGCGTCGTCGTCATCGGGGAGGGCGAGAAGGACGAAGCCCCCATGCTGTTCAACGGCGAGCGGGTCGGCGACGGCACCGGCGCCGAGGTCGACATCGCGGTCGACCCGATCGACGGCACCACGCTCAACGCCAAGGGCATGCCGAACGCGATCGCCGTGCTGGCGGCCGCCGACCGCGGGGCGATGTTCGACCCGTCCGCGGTCTTCTACATGGACAAGCTGGTCACGGGTCCCGAGGCGGCGGACTTCGTCGACATCGACGCGCCCGTGGCGGTGAACATCCGGCGTGTCGCGCGGGCGAAGAACTCAACGCCCGAGGACGTCACCGTCGTCATCCTGGACCGCCCCCGCCACGAGGGCATCGTCAAGGAGATCCGGGAGACCGGCGCCCGCATCAAGTTCATCTCCGACGGCGACGTGGCGGGCTCCATCATGGCCGCCCGCGAGGGCACCGGCGTCGACCTGCTGATGGGCGTCGGCGGCACCCCCGAGGGCATCATCTCGGCGTGCGCCATAAAGTGCCTCGGCGGTGTCATCCAGGGCAAGCTCTGGCCCAAGGACGAGGCCGAGCGGCAGAAGGCGCTGGACGCGGGCCACGACCTGGACCGGGTGCTGTCGACCGACGACCTGGTCAGCGGCGACAACGTGTTCTTCGTGGCGACGGGGATCACCGACGGTGAGCTGATGCGCGGTGTGCGGTACCGCGCGGAGACGGCGACCACCGAGTCGATCGTGATGCGCTCCAAGTCCGGCACGATCCGGACGATCTCCTCGACCCACCGGCTGTCGAAGCTGCGCGCCTACAGCGCCATCGACTTCGACCGCGCGAAGTAGGAACAGGAGGAGTGAACGAGGGGGCGCGGGGGCCACGGCCCCCGCGCCCCCTCCCCGCCGAGGTCTCAGCCCGCCGCGGCTATGCGCTCCGCCGGTGCGGCGGCGGTCAGCTCGATGTCGCGCCGGCGCCGGCGGGCCAGCGCCACCCGGCGCTCGGCGGCGGTGAGGCCGCCCCACACCCCGTACGGCTCGGGCTGCATCAGTGCGTGCTCCCGGCACGCCACCATCACCGGGCAGCGGGCGCAGACCCGCTTGGCGGCCTCCTCACGGGCCAGTCGGGCGGCGGTCGGCTCCTTCGACGGGGCGAAGAACAGCCCGGCTTCGTCCCGGCGGCACACCGCCTCCGAGTGCCAGGGGCCCGCCTCGTCCTCCCGGGCGGGGGTCCGCTGGGCAGGAACGGCGGCGACCTGCAGAGGCTGATGCGGCGGTTGCAGCACGGTCTACTCCTGACGACGGCTACGGCTTCGCGAGCGAGAGACGATGCAGCAGTCCATACCCGCTGCGTGTACGCCTATGCACGGAGTGGCACCGGCGCACGGCGCGCGACAAGGGCCCCGGGAGGCGTTCTGGCTGATTCTCGAACGTGCGTCCGCCGAGCCGTCCGAGCCGTTCTCAGTGCCCGAGGTGCTTGCGCAGCCGCCGCTGGAGGTCCGCGACGAACTTACCCCGCTTGGGTTTGGCCTCCACGCTGCCGAGGACGGCATAGCCGTTCACGACCACGACCGGCGCCTCCGGGTCCACCGACTCCAGCGTGCGGATCTCGAAGCTGCCGAGGACGCCCGTTCCGCTGCCGCGCAGCGTGACGTTCTCCGGCACCCGGATCTCGACACTGCCGAAGATGGAGGTGGCGTTGATGACGGTGAGTCGTTGGCTGAAAAGCGCCTCGGTCAGATCGATCTCGACGCTGCCGAACAGCGAGAAGGCGTTCGTCCGGGGGCCGACGCGCCAACGGCCCTTGCGGGTGGCGCTGCTGAAGACCGCGACGAGGTTGTCCGTCGGGCCGTCGTGGGGCTCGGGGCCGTAGGCGTACGGCTGCGGCGCCGGGCGCGAGGCGGCCCCCGAGGAGGCGGCGGGCAGATCGCGGACCAGCGGCTGGAGTTCACCGACGGTCTTGGCCCGGTAGACGAGGTCGACCCGCTCCGCGTGCTCGTCCGCCGTCAGGCGCCCCTCGGCCATCGCCTCGCGCAGGATGTCCGCGGTCCGGTCGCGGTCGGCGTCGGAGGCGCGGATCGAGTCGCCGGGCGCCGCCTCGGCGGGCGAGACCTGGGCGGGCGGGGCGGCCGGCCGGGCGGGCTGCTGGGGCTGCTTCTCTAGGTCCACCGGCCCAGCGTACCCAAACGCGATAGATCGCGACTACCCCTCCGGGTGGCGCGCCTCCCGGCCGGCCCCCCACGAGGGCCCTCCAGGTGAGCCTTACCTCACAGGGCCGGTACGGATGCCGCGTTCTACCCTGGTTGATGCGCTGCCCAAGGGAGGTCAGCCGCTGTCACCGAGTGAGGAATGGCCGTAATGCCAGAGTTTGCGTACTCCGATCTGCTCCCCCTGGGAGAGGACACCACGCCGTACCGCCTGGTGACCGCCGAGGGTGTCTCCACCTTCGAGGCCGACGGCCGTACGTTCCTCAAGGTCGAGCCGGAGGCGCTGCGCACGCTGGCCGCCGAGGCGATGCACGACATCTCGCACTATCTGCGCCCGGCCCACCTGGCGCAGCTGCGGCGGATCGTGGACGACCCGGAGGCCTCCTCCAACGACAAGTTCGTGGCGCTGGACCTCCTGAAGAACGCCAACATCGCGGCCGCGGGTGTCCTGCCGATGTGCCAGGACACCGGTACGGCCATCGTCATGGGCAAGCGCGGGCAGAACGTGCTGACCGAGGGCGGTGACGAGGAGGCCCTGTCGCACGGCATCTTCGACGCGTACACCAAGCTCAACCTGCGCTACTCGCAGATGGCCCCGCTGACCATGTGGGACGAGAAGAACACCGGCTCCAACCTTCCGGCCCAGATCGAGCTGTACGCCACCGACGGCGGCGCGTACAAGTTCCTCTTCATGGCGAAGGGCGGCGGCTCGGCCAACAAGTCGTTCCTCTACCAGGAGACGAAGGCCGTCCTCAACGAGGCCTCCATGATGAAGTTCCTGGAGGAGAAGATCCGCTCGCTCGGGACCGCGGCCTGCCCGCCGTACCACCTGGCGATCGTGGTCGGCGGCACGTCGGCGGAGTTCGCGCTGAAGACCGCCAAGTACGCCTCCGCGCACTATCTGGACGAGCTGCCCGCCGAGGGCTCCCCCACGGGGCACGGCTTCCGGGACAAGGAGTTGGAGGAGAAGGTCTTCGAGCTGACGCAGAAGATCGGGATCGGCGCGCAGTTCGGCGGCAAGTACTTCTGCCACGACGTGCGCGTGGTGCGGCTCCCCCGCCACGGCGCCTCCCTGCCCGTCGCCATCGCCGTCTCCTGCTCGGCGGACCGGCAGGCCACCGCGAAGATCACCGCCGAGGGCGTCTTCCTGGAGCAGTTGGAGAGGGACCCGGCGCGCTTCCTCCCCGACACCACCGACGAGCACCTCGACGAGGCCGGCGGGGACGTCGTGGAGATCGACCTCAACCGGTCGATGGACGAGGTGCTGGCCGAGCTGACCAAGTACCCGGTCAAGACCCGGCTCTCGCTCACCGGCCCGCTGGTCGTGGCGCGTGACATCGCGCACGCCAAAATCAAGGAGCGGCTGGACGCGGGCGAGGAGATGCCGCAGTACCTGAAGGACCACCCGGTGTACTACGCGGGTCCGGCGAAGACGCCCGAGGGGTACGCCTCCGGCTCCTTCGGCCCGACGACGGCCGGCCGCATGGACTCCTACGTCGAGCAGTTCCAGGCGGCGGGCGGCTCGAAGGTGATGCTGGCCAAGGGCAACCGCAGCAAACAGGTCACCGACGCCTGCGGTGCGCACGGCGGCTTCTACCTGGGCTCGATCGGTGGCCCGGCGGCCCGTCTCGCGCAGGACTGCATCAAGAAGGTCGAGGTCGTCGAGTACGAGGAGCTCGGCATGGAGGCGGTCTGGCGGATCGAGGTCGAGGACTTCCCCGCGTTCATCGTGGTCGACGACAAGGGCAACGACTTCTTCACCGAGCCCGCCCCGGCGCCGACGTTCACCAGCATTCCGGTCCGGGGCCCCGGCCTGGGCTGACCGGCCACCGGAAGCGGTCGACAGGGAGTCGACGAGGAGGGGGCGTCCGAACGGGCGCCCCCTCCTGCGTGTTCGGGCCGGGTTCGGGCCGCCTCCAGGTGCGAAGACGCCCCCGTACGTCGATATCAAGCCAATCTCGCGACAACGGAGGTCACCTGCCCGATCGGGTGCGGAACAGGCGCGATGGGCCCCGTCCCACGGCTGCCGCCCGTCGCGAAGGCCGCTCGGGCGCCAGGGGCCGGGCGCTGTCAGCTCGCCCTAACGGACACCGCGCGAACAGGCGTTAGGGAACATCCCGCACTCCGGGGCCGCGAGCCCCCGTCACCGCGCCCGGCGGATGGCCGGTCCGGCACCGCCGCTTTCCCGCAGCCCGCCGCCTTCCGGGCTTGCGCCGCGCGGGGGCACCGCGAAGGGTTGTCGAACGTTCCTGAAATTCTCCACCGGCCTGATCCGCCGGGTGCTTCGGTGCCCCGCGGCCCTTCGCCCGCGCAGCCACTGCCGAACTCCGGAAAGGCGGACGCCGAATGACTCCGGCCCCCCACCGCAGCCACACCGACGACCTGCTCGCCTTCATCGCCGCCAGCCCCTCGCCGTACCACGTGGTCGCGAGCGCCGCCCAGCGGCTGGAGAAGGCCGGATTCCGCGAGCTGCTCGGCACGGACGACTGGACCGGGGCGACCGGCGGCTGCTTCGTCAGCCGGGCCGGTGCGCTGATCGCCTGGTACGTCCCCGAGGGCGCGCCCGCGCACACCCCGTTCCGGATCGTCGGCACCCACACCGACTCGCCGAACCTGCGGATCAAGCCCGCGCCCGACACCGGCTCCTCCGGGTGGCGGCAGATCGGGGTGGAGATCTACGGCGGGGTCCCGCTGAACACCTGGCTCGACCGGGACCTCGGCATCTCCGGCCGGCTCGCGCTGCGCGGCGGCCCGGACGGCACCCCGCGCAGCGGACTGGTCCAGATCGACGAACCCCTGCTGCGCGTACCGCAGTTGGCCATCCACCTGGACCGCACGGTCAACGACGGCGTGGCGCTGGACCGGCAGCGCCACATCGCCCCGATCTGGGCGCTGGGCGACCCGCGCGAGGGCGAGCTGCTGCGGCTGGTCGCGGCGGCCGCCGGGGAGGACCCGGCAGACGTGCTGGGCTGGGACCTCATGCTGCACGACATCCAGCCGCCCGGATACCTGGGCGCCGAGCGCGAGTTCGTCGTGGCGTCCCGGCTGGACAACCAGGTCTCCGTGCACGCCGGCGTGACCGCGCTGGTGGACGCCGCGACCGGGGTCACCGAGCCGTCCTTCGTCCCGGTACTGGCCGCCTTCGACCACGAGGAGGTCGGCAGCGGTTCCGAGACGGGGGCCCAGAGCCCGCTGCTGGAGCGGGTGCTCTCGCGCTCGGTCGCGGCCCGGGGCGGCAGCGACGAGGACCGGTCGCGGGCCCTGTCGGGGACGTTCTGCGTCTCCGCCGACATGGCGCACGCGGTGCACCCCAACTACGCGGAGCGCCACGACCCCGACCACCGCCCACTGCCCAACTGCGGCCCGACGGTCAAGGTGAACGTCAACCAGCGGTATGCCACCGACTCCACCGGCATCGCGATGTTCACGGCCGCCTGCGAGCGGGCGGGCGCCCCCTGGCAGCCGTTCGTCTCCAACAACGCGATGCCCTGCGGCACCTCGATCGGCCCGCTCACGGCGGCCCGCCTCGGCGTCACCACGGTGGACGTGGGGGTGCCGGGCCTCTCGATGCACTCGGCGCGCGAGCTGTGCGGGGTGAAGGACCCGGCGTATCTGGCGGCGATCCTGGGCGCGGTGATGACGGGCAACTGACCGCGCACGGCGGGTGGCGGACGCCCCCGCCACCCACCGTGCGCCGGACGCCTACACGAAGCGCTGCTTCGCGCTGCCGTCGCACGTCTGGAGCTTCAGCGGGTCCTTGGCCCCCGCCAGCGTCAGACAGAGCCCGGTCGCGGCCGCCGGGCGGATGGTGCCCGCCTGGCGGACGAACCTCTGGTTGGCCGCGCCCGCGCAGTCCCACACGATGAGCGTGGCGCCCGGGTTGTACTTGGCGCCCGACACGTCCAGGCACCGGTCGTGGCTCAGCGCGGTGCGCAGGGTCTGCGTACCGGCGTCGTACCACCAGTTCTGGTTGCGGCCGCCGTGGCAGTCCCAGCCGCCGATCGCGGTGCCGTTACGGGTCACCGAGGCGGGGACGTCCACACAGGTGCCGGTGGCCTCGTTCTTCACCGGGGTGAACACGTCGTCCCAGGCCGCCCGTTGGAGCACCGGGTTGCCGGTGCTCGCCGGGTCGGCGCAGCTCGCCTCGCGCAGCCCGGAGCCGTACATCTGGGTCAGGCAGGAGGCGAAGGCCCGGTGGCCGGCCGCGTTGGGGTGGAAGGACTGCCGTACGGAGTTCTCGTCGGGCAGTCCGGGCTTGCTCAGGTCGATGTAGAGCCCGCGCGCCCAGGGAGCCTCGCTGCACACCTCGTGGCCGTGGAAGAGGCGGGAGTTGTCGAGGTAGACCGCTCCGGTGGAGGCGGCCGCCTTGCGCATGCCCACCTGGAAGGCGGGCACGGCGGTGTTACGGCCCCAGACGGTGTCGGAGTCGTAGCCCAGGCCGCCGCAGATCAGCTTGCCGGGGAACTTCGGGTTGTCGTAGAAGTCCGGGCCGATCGGGCTCGGGTAGCCCATCAGGACGAGCTTGTAGTCGCTGTCGGCGTACCCGGCGCCGGTCATCACCGTACGCAGGTCGCGGACGGTCGCCTCGACCTTGGGGACCAGGGCGTCCACGCGGGCCTGCCAGCCGCCCGCGTACTTGGGCTCGCACGGGCCCTGGAGGGTGATGTAGCGGACCACGCAGTCCGTCATGACCGGACCGAACTGGAGGTCGTCGTTGGCGCCCGCGACCAGGACGACCATCTTGATCCGGGTGTTGCGGGCCTTGATCGCCAGACTGTCGCTCTGCACCAGCTCGTCGGCGTACTGCTTGTTTCCGCCGATTCTGATGTTCCCGGTATAGGCCCCGGAGCAGGAGACGTTGTACGTGACGTCCGCCGCGATGCCCGTGCGGTGGATGGCGGCCTCAGGTGAGCGGTGGCACCAGTTGTCCGGCCCGTTGGTGCCGGGGTCGTAGGTGCCGACGCCCTCGCCGGAGATCTCGCTGTCGCCCAGTGAGATCAGCCCGGTCTTGCGTTCGGCGAGCGGCCGTTCGGCGGGGCTGCCGTACAGCCGGGTGGCCTCGGCCGCCCGGATCGTTTCCAGCGCGGGCGGGAGAGGAGTCGATGCGATAGTGCTGGTGCTGGTGCCGGTACCCGACTCGGCCGCGCCGGCCGGTCCGGCGACCGCCATCGTGGTGGCGGCCACCGCGAGCGCGGCGGTGACAGCGGCCGTACAGCGGAGCCGGCGAAGGCTGCGGAGCCCTCGAAGTCTGAGCCTGGTGCGCCTCATTGCGCCTCCCGGGTGAGTGGTTACCCCGGGTATTTACTGGCCGGTAGGCGACTTGGGAATACATAGAACAAGACACGTGCTCATCTTTTGCAGGAGGTTTAAACACGATGGTCGACACGTCGGCGGATACGTCCGGCTCTGCCCGGTTCCGGATCGAACACGACTCGATGGGTGAGGTGAAGGTCCCGGCCCACGCCAAGTGGCGGGCGCAGACCCAGCGGGCGGTGGAGAACTTCCCCATCTCCGGGCAGCGTCTGGAGCGGGCGCACATCGAGGCGCTGGCCCGGATCAAGGGCGCGGCCGCCAAGGTCAACGCCGAGCTGAAAGTGCTGGATCCGGACATCGCGGGCGCGATCCAGGAGGCGGCCGCCGAGGTCGCGTCGGGCCGCTGGGACGAGCACTTCCCGGTCGACGTCTTCCAGACGGGCTCCGGCACCTCGTCGAACATGAACACCAACGAGGTCATCGCCACCCTCGCCTCCGAGCGCCTCGGCAGCGAGGTCCACCCCAACGACCACGTCAACGCCTCCCAGTCGTCCAACGACGTCTTCCCCTCCTCCATCCACATCGCGGCAACCGCCGCCGTCACCGCCGACCTGATCCCCGCGCTGGACCACCTGGCGGAATCCCTGGGACGGAAATCGGCCGAGTTCGCGGAGGTCGTGAAGTCCGGCCGTACGCATCTGATGGACGCCACCCCGGTCACCCTCGGCCAGGAGTTCGGCGGCTACGCGGCGCAGATCCGCCACGGCGTGGAGCGGCTGCGCGCCTCCCTGCCGCGCCTCGCCGAACTCCCCCTGGGCGGTACGGCGGTGGGCACCGGCATCAACACCCCGCCCGGCTTCTCCGCCGCCGTGATCGCCGAGGTCGCCGCGGCCACCGGGCTGCCGCTGACCGAGGCCCGCGACCACTTCGAGGCGCAGGGTGCCCGGGACGGGCTGGTGGAGACCTCGGGCCAGCTCCGCACGATCGCGGTCTCGCTCACCAAGATCTCCAACGACCTGCGGTGGATGGCCTCGGGACCGCGCACCGGCCTCGCCGAGATCAACCTCCCCGACCTCCAGCCCGGCTCGTCGATCATGCCGGGCAAGGTCAACCCGGTCATCCCGGAGGCCGTCCTGATGGTCGCCGCCCAGGTCACCGGGAACGACGCCACGGTCGCCACGGCGGGCGCGGCCGGCAACTTCGAGCTGAACGTGATGCTCCCGGTCATCGCGAAGAACCTGCTGGAGTCCGTACGGCTGCTGGCCAACGCCTCCCGGCTGCTGGCCGACCGCACGGTGGACGGCGTCACCGCCAACGTGGAGCGGGCCCGCGCCTACGCGGAGTCCTCCCCCTCGGTGGTCACCCCGCTCAACAAGTACATCGGATACGAGGAGGCGGCGAAGGTCGCCAAGCAGTCCCTCAAGGACGGCACGACGATCCGCGAGACCGTCCTGGCCTCGGGCTACGTCGAGCGCGGCGACCTCACCGTGGAGCAACTGGACGAGGCGCTGGACGTGTTGCGGATGACACGGCCGTGACGCACGGGTCGCCCGGGACCCTTGGGGGCGCCCGGGTGACCCTCGCACGGCCGTCCGGGCACACCGGGTGACCTGAGTCGCAGCGGGCGGGCGGGGACGCTCCGTAAGATCCATCCATGACAGGTACGGGAGAGTGCGCACGCTGGGCGCCGGGGGACCAGATCCTCTGGCGCTACCGCGACAACGGCCGGGCCCACCGGGCACCCGGGGCCCCGCCCGTGCACATCTGCCGCCCGGTGACCGTCGTCCAGGACACCGCCGAGCTGCTCGCCGTCTGGATGGCGAGCGGCACCGAATGCGTCCGGCCGGTCCTGGCCGACGGCACCCAGGTGCACGCCGAGCCGCTCGCCACCCGCTACACCGCACCGCGCACCACCACACGTTCCCGGTGGTTCGGCTCCGGCGTGCTGAAGCTGGCCCGGCCCGGGGACCCGTGGTCGGTCTGGCTGTTCTGGGACCGGGGCTGGCTCTTCCGGAACTGGTACGTGAACCTGGAGGAGCCGCGTCTGCGGTGGTCCGGAGGAGTAGATTCCGAGGATCACTTTCTCGACATCTCCGTGAACCCCGACCGGAGCTGGAAGTGGCTCGACGAGGACGAGTTCGCCCAGGCGCAGCACGTCGGTCTGATGGACCGGGAGACCGCCGCAGGGGTCCGGGAGGCGGGCCGCGCGGCGGTCGAGGTGATCACCGGGTGGGGCTCGCCGTTCCGGGACGGCTGGGAGCACTGGCGGCCCGATCCGCGGTGGCGGGTTCCACCGCTGCCGGATGACTGGGACCGCACCCCTGCCCCTATGCCGCCGTGAGACCCTGGACGCACCCCCCGGGGCCCGGTCGGCAGGCCCGGCTCCCTGAGGGACACACCGGATCTGACCACAAGTCATCGCACCGGTCGTGCGGTACGGCGGGCCACGGACCCGGACGGACCGCCCGGTCGCAGGACCACCACGAGGGGGTGGAGACGTGTTCGCTGCCCGCTGCCGCCTCGCCGTGAGCAGACCGGCCGCCGCGCGGAACGTCGTCCTCCGGCCAACTCGCGGACGCACGGTTTCGGCCCCGTGTGCGGGGGCATCCGCAGACAGCCGTTGTCCTCATCGCGGTCGCCGGGGCACAGTGGCGCCCCACGAGGCGACTGCCTCATACAACCGGCCCGGACGGACGGAATCCCACGCGTGACGGAGCATCCCACCTCCCACGAAGGCCGGCAGCCTCTCGCGGCACGGCAGCAGGAGCGCACCCGGCCCCGGCAGCAGGACGCCGCGGCCGCGGCCGCGGCTGCCGCGATCCCGTCGCCGGCCGCCGCGCCGAACCCCGGGCCCGGACCCGCCGCCGTCGCCGAGGCGCAGGCGGCCACCCGCCGCGAGGGCGACCGGCTGCGCTTCGTCGGGGCCGCGACCCGGCGGATCGCCCGCGGCATAGACCTGGACGAGATCGTGCTGGGCCTGTGCCGGGCGAGCGTGCCGACCTTCTCCGACGCGATCCTGGTCTACCTGCGCGATCCGCTGCCCGTCGGCGACGAGCGGCCGGTGAGCCCGTTCGTGCTGCGGCTGCGCCGCAGCGACCGGCTCCGGCACACCGACGAGGAGGGCGGCGAGGCGGGCCCGGAGAGCGAGCGGCTGCGACCGCTGCTCGCCGACCCGACGGCCGACCTGATGCCCGCCGCCGAGCTGTGCGAGGTGCGGGCGGGCGGGGCGCTGGCCGAGGTGCTGCGCGGGGTGCGGCCGGTCTTCGGCGACTCGGCGGCGGCCCGGGCGGCGCTGCCCGAGCTGCTGGGGCCCGGGCGTCCGGTCCCCACCGGCCACCGGGCGATCCTCGCCCCGCTGCGCGGCCGCCGCCGGGTCATCGGCGCGGCGGTCTTCGTACGGTCCACCGAGCGGCCCCCCTTCGAGGCCAGTGATCTGCTGGTCGCCGCGCAGCTGGCGACGCACACCGCGCTCGGCATCGACAAGGCCGTGCTGTACGGGCGCGAGGCCTACATCGCGGATGAGCTCCAGCGCACGATGCTCCCCGACTCACTCCCCCAGCCCACCGGCGTACGCCTCGCCTCGCGCTACCTCCCGGCAGCCGAGACCGCCCGGGTCGGCGGCGACTGGTACGACGCGATCCCGCTGCCCGGCAGCCGGGTCGCCCTGGTCGTGGGGGACGTCATGGGCCACTCCATGACCTCCGCCGCGATCATGGGCCAGCTGAGGACGACGGCCCAGACCCTCGCCCAGCTCGACCTGCCGCCGCAGGAGGTGCTCCACCACCTGGACGAGCAGGCGCAACGCCTCGGCAGCGACCGCATGGCGACCTGCCTCTACGCGGTGTACGACCCGGTCGCGCACCGGATCACCATCGCCAACGCCGGCCACCCGCCGCCCGTGCTGCTGCACCTGGGCGGCCGGGCCGAGGTGCTGCGGGTGCCTCCGGGCGCCCCGATCGGGGTGGGCGGGGTCGACTTCGAGGCCGTGGAGCTGGACGCCCCGGCCGGTGCCACGCTGCTGCTGTACACCGACGGCCTGGTCGAGTCGCGGCTGCGGGACGTGTGGACGGGCATCGAGCAGCTGAGGGAGCGCCTCGCGGCGACCGCGCAGCTCACCGGCCCGGACCACGCGCCGCCGCTGGAGGCCCTCTGCGACGACGTGCTCGACATGCTGGGCCCGGGCGACCGGGACGACGACATCGCGCTGCTCGCCGCCCGCTTCGACGGGATCGCGCCGAGCGACGTGGCGTACTGGTACCTGGAGCCGGAGGACGCGGCCCCCGGCCGGGCCCGCAGGCTGGCCCGGCGGGCGCTGAGCCGGTGGGGCCTGGACGAGATGTCCGACGAGGTGGAGCTGCTGGTCAGCGAGGTCGTCACCAACGCGGTGCGCTATGCGGAGCGGCCGGTGACGCTGCGGCTGCTGCGGACGGACATCCTGCGCTGCGAGGTCGGCGACGACTCCCCACAGCTGCCCCGCCAGCGCCGGGCGCGGGAGACCGACGAGGGCGGCCGCGGGCTGTTCCTGGTGAACCGGCTGACCCGCCGGTGGGGCGCGACGCGGCTGTCGACGGGCAAGGTCGTCTGGTTCGAGATGGCGACGCGTAGCTGACCTGACGTACGCGGGAGGGGGGTGCCGATGTCGGCACCCCCCTCTGCGTCATGCGCGCGTGGTCACTCCCCGAGGAGTCCGTCGCCGCCGGGCCGCTCGCCCGGCGGCCCGTCGCTCTCCCCGGGCTCGGGCGGCAGCTCGGGGCTCTTGGTGGGCGGGACGGTGGGCGGCGTGGTGGTCGGCGGGGCCGAGGGCGGCGGCGGCGAGGACGGGGTCTCGCTGGGCGTCTCGCTCGGGGTCTTCGACGGCGGCTTCGACGGGGTGGACTCCTCGGACGGGATGGGCTCCTCGGACGGCGTCTTCGGGGGGGTGGGTGGCGGCGGGACCTCGCCGCGCTCCACGTCCTGGAGGTCGAACCTGGCGTCCGAGCCGCCGCCGAGGGCGCCGAGGGTGTAGTCCGCCCAGATCCGGGCCGGGAAGCCACCGCCGTTGGCCCGGCCGGAGTTGGCCGTACCGGTGAGGGAGACCTGCTTGCGGCCGCCGTCGCCCTCGCCGAAGAGGGCGACGACCGTGGTCAGTTCGGGGGTGTACCCGGCGAACCAGGCTGACTTGTTCTCCTCCGAGGTGCCCGTCTTGCCGGCCGCCTGGTAGGCGGAGGTGTTGGCCGCGCTGCCGGAGCCGGATGTGACGACCCCGGTGAGCGCTGAGGTCACGGTGTCGGCCGACGCGCGGCTGATCACCTGCTCCTTCTTGGGCGCCTCCGGCTTCACCGTACGGTCGCGGTGCTCGGCGGACTGGAGGATGTGCGGGGTGACCTTGCGGCCGTGGTTGTCGAGGGTCGCGTAGACCCCGGCCATGTCCCAGGTGGAGGCGTTCATGGTGCCGAGGGTGACGGCGGGGCGCTCGGGGAAGTTCTTGTCCGGTACGCCGAGGGCGAGCGCGGTCCGCTTGGTGGCGGCGGGTGTCACGTCCACGATCATCTGCGCGAAGACGGAGTTGACCGAGCTGTTCATCGCCTTCTGGACGGAGACCGGGCCGTAGCTCCGGTCGTCCTCGTTCTGCGGCGCGAACGGGGTGTCGCTGCCGACGACGGGCCGCTTGCTGGTGCCGTCGTAGATGGTGTTGAGCCCGATCAGGTTGCCGCCCTGGGTCTTCGACTCGTTCTCCAGGGCGGCGGCGAGCACCAGCGGCTTGAAGGTGGAGGCCGGCTGGTAGTCCTGGCGGGTGGCGTTGCTGATGTAGTGCTTGACGTAGTCCTCGCCGCCGTACAGCGCGACGACCTTGCCGGTCTTCGGGTCGACGGAGGTCGCGCCGGCCTGGACGGTGGCGTCGATCTTGCTGCCCTCGCGGTCCAGCTTGGACTCCAGCTCCTTCTCCACCGACCTCTCCAGCTGCTCCTGGCGCTTCTTATCGATGGTGAGGGTGAACGTCCAGCCGCCGGACTCACGGTCCTCGGCGGAGATGCCCTGCTTGTCGAGCTCCTTGTTGACCGCCTCGACGAGATAGCCGGTCTGGCCCTCCATGCCCTGGGCGGGCTTGGGCTTGTCCGGGACCGGGAACTCCTGCTTGGCCCGCTCGGCCTCGGTGAGCCAGCCCATCTCGACCATGTTCTTCAGGGTGTAGGCCCAGCGGTCCTTGACCAGGCGCTTGCCGGTGTCGGTGGCGGTGGCCCAGTCGTACTGGCTGGGGGCCTGGAGGAGCGAGGCGAGGTAGGCGCCCTGGGAGACGTTCAGGTCCTTGGCGTCGATGCCGTAGTACGCCTGGGAGGCCGCCTGGATGCCGCTGGCGCCCCGTCCGTAGTAGGCGGTGTTGATGTATCCGGCGAGGATCTGCCCCTTGGACTGGTCCTGGTCGACCTTGAGCGAGATCACCAGCTCCTCGAGCTTGCGGGTGATCGTCGGGTCCTGCGTCAGGTAGAAGTTCTTCACGTACTGCTGGGTGATGGTCGAGCCACCCTGCTTGCCCTTGCCGCTGACCGTGTTCAGCAGGGCGCGGGTCGTGCCCTTGAGGTCGATGCCGTTGTCCTCGTAGAAGGTCTTGTTCTCCGCGGCGACGAAGGTGTGCTGCACCTCCTCGGGCACCTGGGCCAGGTCGACGATCTGCCGGTTGACGCCGCTGTTGGACCGGGCGAGGACCGTGCCGTCGCTGTACTGGTAGACGTTGCTCTGCCGTTCGGCCAGCGCGTTGGGGGCGGGCACGTCGACGTACAGGTAGAGCGCACCGAAGGCGCCCATGCCCAGCAGGACGATCCCGAAGAACGTGCCCAGCAGCTTCTTCCACGTGAAGAGTCTGCGTATGCCGCCGCTCTTCGCAGCCCGGCGCGACTCTCGCGCCTGAGCTCGTCGCGCATCCGCTCGACCCATTGCTGTGTTGCTCCCGCTTCTCTGCTCGACCGGCTCGCTCGGTTCACCCGATTCCGTTCAGACCTGCCAGCTAACACCGTCGGCAGGGACGAAAGGCAAGCGATCCGGTCTTTTCCGGACGTGACAATCAGCACCCGTTCCCTAGGGAACCGACTCCTCAGGGGTGCACAAGGTTGCGAGAACCATTAATGTGAAATCACATTGTCAGCGCGGCACGAGCCGCAGCAAACGGGGGATCCCATGACCGCACAGCACGACGGCCACCGCCCGGACGCCTCGGCGGACGCACTCGACATCGACGCCCCCGACATGCCCGAGCCGCAGGTCACGGAGGTCACCGCGCATTCGATCCCGGGTGGCCTGGGGCTGCTGCTGACGGTGCTCGGGGTGCTGGCGGGGGTCGGCCTGATCATCGGCGGCGCCGTGATCAACGGGAGCGGCGCCACCGTCGTCGGCGTCCTCTTCCTCACCCTCGGACCGCTCCTCGCCCTCACCTCGTTCTTCTGCATGAGCGGTGTGAAGATGGTCGCTCCGGGCGAGGCCCGGGTGATACAGCTCTTCGGCCGGTACGTCGGCACCATCCGCGCCGACGGGCTGCGCTGGATCAACCCGCTGACCTCCAGCCGGAAGATCTCCACCCGGATCCGCAACCACGAGACCGCCGTCCTCAAGGTCAACGACGCCTACGGCAACCCGATCGAACTGGCCGCGATCGTCGTCTGGAAGGTCGAGGACACCGCCCAGGCCCTCTTCGAGGTCGACGACTTCCTGGAGTTCGTCGCCACCCAGACCGAGGCGGCGGTCCGGCACATCGCGATCGAGTACCCCTACGACGCCCACGACGAGGAGGGCCTCTCGCTGCGCGGCAACGCGGAGGAGATCACCGAGAAGCTGGCCGTCGAGCTGACCGCCCGGGTGAAGGCCGCGGGCGTCCTGATCATCGAGTCCCGCTTCAGCCACCTCGCGTACGCCCCCGAGATCGCCTCCGCCATGCTCCAGCGCCAGCAGGCCGGCGCGGTCGTCGCCGCCCGCAAGCAGATCGTCGAGGGCGCGGTGGGCATGGTGGAGACGGCCCTGGACCGGATCACCGAGCAGGGCATCGTGGAGCTGGACTCCGAGCGGAAGGCGGCCATGGTCAGCAACCTGATGGTGGTGCTGTGCGGTGACCGCGCGGCCCAGCCGGTCCTCAACACCGGCAGCCTCTACCAGTGACCGACCAGACGCCTCCCCGGCGGACGCCGGCCTCCCGGCCGCAGCAGCGCAAGCAGATGCTGCTGCGGCTGGACCCCGCGGTGCACGACGCACTGGCCCGCTGGGCCTCCGACGAGCTGCGCAGCGCCAACGCGCAGATCGAGTTCCTGCTGCGCCGGGCACTGAAGGAGGCGGGGCGGCTGCCGGGGTCGGCGGCGCCGATCGCCCGCCGGGGCCGGCCACCGAAACGGCCGCCGGCGGAGCCGGAGACACGGCCAGGAGCCGACGCCTAGAGAGCCCCGCAGGCCAGGAGGCACCTTTCCGACACGTATACATGCCAGGTATACACCCGGTGTACAGTGCTTCTCATGTCTATCGGTCACACCCTCCTCGGGCTCCTGGAGTCCGGCCCCCGCCACGGCTACGACCTGAAACGGACCTTCGACGAGAAGTTCGGCCAGGACCGCCCGCTCCACTACGGCCAGGTCTACGCGACGATGTCCCGGCTCCTGAAGAACGGGCTCGTCGAGGTCGACGGCGTCGAGAGCGAAGGGGGGCCCGAGCGCAAGCGGTACGCCATCACGGACGCCGGGATCACCGATGTCTCACGCTGGCTCATGCAGCCCGAGAAGCCGGAGCCGTACCTCCAGTCGACGCTCTACACCAAGGTCGTCCTGGCGCTCCTCACCGACCGCAGCGCCTCCGACCTGCTGGACTCCCAGCGCTCGGAGCACCTGCGGATGATGCGCATCCTCACGGACCGCAAGCGCAAGGGCGACCTCGCCGACCAACTGATCTGCGACCACGCCCTGTTCCACCTGGAAGCCGACCTGCGGTGGCTGGAACTGACCGCCGCCCGCCTCGGCCAGCTCGCCAAGGTGGTGGCCCCGTGATCCCCGAAGGCTCCCTGCTCGCCGCGCACGACCTGCGCAAGACCTACGGTGCGACGCCCGCCCTGGACGGTGCCTCGTTCTCCGTGCACCCCGGCGAGGTCGTCGCCGTGATGGGCCCCTCCGGCTCCGGCAAGTCGACCCTGCTGCACTGTCTGGCCGGGATCATCACCCCGGACTCCGGCACCATCACCTACGCCGGCCGCGAGCTCTCCGCGATGTCGGACGCCGAGCGCAGCGCCCTGCGCCGCAGCGACTTCGGCTTCGTCTTCCAGTTCGGCCAGCTCGTGCCGGAGCTGACCTGCGTGGAGAACGTCGCGCTGCCGCTGCGGCTGAACGGCGTGAAGCGCAAGGCCGCCGAGCGCACCGCCCGCGAGTGGATGGAGCGCCTGGAGGTCGAGGGCCTCGGTGCCAAGCGCCCCGGCGAGGTCTCCGGCGGCCAGGGCCAGCGCGTCGCCGTGGCCCGCGCCCTGGCGGCCTCCCCGAAGGTGATCTTCGCGGACGAGCCGACCGGCGCCCTGGACTCCCTCAACGGCGAGCGGGTGATGGAGCTGCTCACCGAGGCCGCCCGCTCCTCCAACGTCGCGGTCGTCCTGGTCACCCACGAGGCCCGGGTCGCCGCCTACTCCGACCGTGACGTCACCGTGCGCGACGGCCGGGCCCGCGACCTGGAGCACGCCGTATGACGCTGCTCGACCCCCGTACCGCCCCCGCCTCCGCACAGGACCGCCCGAAGCCGCCCTCGCGCGGCGCGGCCACCCTCCGGGACCTCGGCCTCGGCATCCGGTTCGCCGCCGCAGGAGGCCGCGAGGGCTGGATCCGTACGCTGCTGACGGCGGTCGGCGTCGGCCTCGGGGTCACGCTGCTGCTGCTCGCCTCCTCCGTACCGCACATGCTCGACGAACGCTCCGCCCGGGACCAGGCGCGCAGCGAGAAGCGGATCTCCGACTCACCCGACACGAACGCCGTGAAGTCGGACACCTCGGTGGTCCGGATCAACACGACCACCGAGTACCGCGACCGCACCATCGAGGGATATCTGATGCGCGCCGACGGTGCGGCGCCCGTCCGCCCGCCGGGCCTCGACCGCTTCCCGGGGGCAGGCGAGATGGTGGTCTCCCCCGCGCTGAAGGAGCTGCTCGCCGCCCCCGGGAACGCGCTGCTGCGCGAGCGGCTGCCGTACGGGATCACCGGCACGATTCGAGACGCCGGGCTGCGCTCGCCCGGTGAACTCCTCTACTACGCGGGCAGCGACACCCTGACGCCCGCCTCGGGCGGCCACCGGATCGCCGGGTACGGGGACCCCCGCGAGGGCGATCCGCTGCCGCCGCTGCTGATCGTGCTGACCGTCATGGTCTGCGTCGTGCTGCTGGTGCCGGTCGCGATCTTCATCGCCACCGCCGTGCGGTTCGGCGGCGACCGGCGCGACCGCAGGCTCGCCGCGCTGCGTCTGGCCGGCGCCGACATCCGCTCGACCCGGCGCATCGCCGCCGGGGAGGCGCTGTTCGGCGCGGTCCTCGGGCTGCTGATCGGGCTGGCCTTCTTCCTGGTGGGACGGCAGTTCGTCGGCGCGGTGGAGATCTGGGACGTCAGCGCGTTCCCGGCGGACCTGGTGCCCGATCCCCTGCTCGCCGTGCTGATCACCGTCGCGGTGCCGCTCACCGCCGCCCTCGTCACGCTGGTCGCGATGCGCTCCGTGGTGATCGAACCGCTCGGCGTCGTACGCCGCGGCCGTGACCGGGGCCGCCGGCTCTGGTGGCGCCTGCTGATGCCGGCCGCAGGTCTGGCGGTGCTCGGCTTCACGGGCCGGGTCGACGCGTACACGTACGCGCCCGTCAATCCGTACCTGATCGCGACGGGTGCCGTGCTGGTGCTGGTCGGGCTCGCCCTGCTGCTGCCGTGGCTGGTCGAGGCGTGCGTGAACCGGCTGCGCGGCGGCCCGGTGCCCTGGCAGCTCGCCACCCGCAGGCTCCAGTTGAGCAGCGGAGCCGCGTCCCGAGCGGTCAGCGGGGTCACGGTGGCGGTGGCGGGCGCGATCGCCCTGCAGATGCTGTTCGCCTCGATGAACGCCGACTTCAACCGGATGACCGGCCAGGACCCCTCGCGGGCCCAGTTCGCCGCGTACTCCGAGGACGTCACGGGCGCGGCGGCCACCTCGGCCATCGAGAAGTTCCGCGCCACCGAGGGGGTGGAGGTGGTGATCGGCTCGGTGCAGGCGTACGCGTCCAAGCCGGGTGTCTACGCCGAGGACGACATCCCGCCCACCACCTCCCTCACCATCGGCACCTGCGCCACCCTGCGCGAGCTGGCCCGGATCGGCGGCTGCGAGGACGGCGACACCTTCGTCGTCCATCCGCCGGACGACGAGGACATGTCCGACTGGGTCGACCGGGCCGCCCGCAAGGGCAAGGTGGTCGAGGTCGGCTCCGGGGACGGCAAGCCGCTGCGGTGGACGCTGCCCGCCGACTCCCCGACCGTGGAGGGCCGCACCGACCCGATGGGCGTCACGCACCACGGGATCATGGCGACCACCGGGGCGATCGACGCGGGCAAGCTGCCCGGCGCGCAGATCACCGCCCAGATCCGGGTCGACAAGAGCGTGCCGGACGTCGCCGAGCACGTGCGCAACACGGCGGCCAGGATCGATCCCGGCATGCGCTTCGTCACCCTCGACTCCGTGGAGCGCGACCGGCAGTACGCCAGCATCCAGACCGGCCTCCAGGTCGGGGCGAGTGTGGTGCTCCTGCTGATCGCCGCCTCGATGCTGGTCTCCCAGCTGGAGCAGTTGCGCGAGCGCCGACGGCTGCTGTCGGTGCTGGTCGCCTTCGGCACCCGCCGTACGACGCTGAGCTGGTCGGTCCTGTGGCAGACCGCGCTCCCCGTGGTCCTCGGCCTCGCGGTGGCCGTGGCGGGCGGACTGCTGCTGGGCGCGACGCTCGCCTGGATGGTCGACAAGAGCGTCTCCGACTGGTGGCTCTTCCTGCCGCTGACAGGGGCCGGGGCCGGGCTGATCCTGCTGGTGACGGCGTTGTCGCTGCCCTCGCTGTGGCGGCTGATGCGGCCGGACGGGCTGCGGACGGAGTAGCGGGAGCAGGCACCGCGGGGGTGCGGCCGGGCCCGAAGTCCGGCCTCACCCCCGCGCGTTCATACGTCAGGGGCGTCCATCACCCGCACCGGGAGCGGCTCCATCGCCCCGCGCAGCGCGGCGGCGAACTCCTCGAACTCGCCGCCCCGCGCCGACCCGGTCCGCATCGCCAGCGCCACCCGCCGGGTGGGGGCCGGGTGGGCGAAGTACCCGGTGGCCAGGGCGTCGTTGCGCGCGGTCTCCACCGTCACCGCGGTGCGCGGCAGCAGGGTCACCCCGAGCCCGCCCGCGACCAGCTGGACGAGGGTGGAGAGCCCGGCGGCGGTCGTGGTGACCGGCGCCCCCTCCGTACGCCCGGCCTCCCGGCAGATGTCGAGGGCCTGGTCGCGCAGGCAGTGGCCCTCGTCCAGGAGGAGCAGCGGCAGCTGGCGCAGCGCGTCGCGCGGGATGTCGGCGCGGCCGCCGAGCCAGTGGTCCTGCTCCATGACCAGCACGAAGTCCTCGTCGAAGAGCGGGATCTCGCTCACCCCGGGGACCCCGAGCGGCACGGCGAGGAGCAGGAGGTCCAGGCGTCCGGCGGCGAGCCCCTCCAGCAGCGAGGAGGTCTGCTCCTCATGGACCTGGAGGTCGAGGTCCGGGTAGCGGTCGTGGACGAGCCGGAGCACGGTGGGCAGCAGATACGGGGCGACGGTCGGGATCACGCCGAGCCGGAGCACCCCGGTGAACGGCGCCCGGGCGGCCTCCGCCTCCTCCATCAGCGCGGCGACGGCCTCCAGCACGACTCCGGTCCGCGCCGCGAGCCGCTCCCCCGCGGGCGAGAGCAGCACCTTGCGCGTCGTACGCTCGATGAGCTGGACACCCAGTGCCTCCTCCAGGGTGGAGACGGCTCCGGAGAGTGCCGGCTGACTCATCCCGATCGCTGCCGCCGCGTCCCGGAAGTGCAGATGCTCCGCCACCGCCGCGAAGGCGCGGAGCTGCGACAGGCTGGGCTGCCTGGCGGACTGCCTGGCCGGCTTCTGAGGGCGTATGCCCGGTTTTCCCTGGCCCACTGATAGGTACCTCCGATCATCACGCCCGAGTGTAGCTATTTCCCTGATCAATGCACTCTGTGCCAAGGTGGATCTCGTCCAACCCTCAGGAAATCTCCCCAAAGGGGAATTTCCTAACGCTGCAAGGAGAGCGCGTGCTCACTGTCGGTGACAAGTTCCCCGAGTTCGACCTGACTGCTTGTGTTTCGCTGGAGAGCGGCAAGGAGTTCGAGCAGATCAACCACAAGACCTACGAGGGCAAGTGGAAGATCGTCTTCGCGTGGCCGAAGGACTTCACTTTCGTCTGCCCCACGGAGATCGCCGCCTTCGGCAAGCTGAACGAGGAGTTCGCCGACCGCGACGCCCAGGTCCTCGGCTTCTCCGGTGACTCCGAGTTCGTGCACCACGCCTGGCGCAAGGACCACCCGGACCTGACCGACCTGCCCTTCCCGATGCTGGCCGACTCGAAGCACGAGCTGATGCGTGACCTCGGCATCGAGGGCGAGGACGGCTTCGCGCAGCGCGCCGTCTTCATCGTCGACCAGAACAACGAGATCCAGTTCACGATGGTGACCGCCGGTTCCGTGGGCCGTAACCCCAAGGAGGTCCTGCGGGTCCTCGACGCCCTGCAGACCGACGAGCTGTGCCCGTGCAACTGGACCAAGGGGGAGAACACCCTCGACCCGGTCGCCCTCCTCTCGGGCGAGTGAGCTGATACCCATGGCTCTCGATGAACTCAAGTCCGCCATACCGGACTTCGCCAAGGACCTGAAGCTGAACCTCGGTTCGGTCATCGGCAACAGCGACCTCCCGAAGCAACAGCTGTGGGGGACCGTGCTGGCCTGCGCGATCGCCTCGCGTTCGCCGCGGGTGCTGCGTGAGCTGGAGCCCGAGGCGAAGGCCAACCTGTCGCCCGAGGCGTACGCCGCGGCGAAGTCGGCGGCCGCCGTCATGGCGATGAACAACGTCTTCTACCGCACCCGGCACCTGCTGTCGGACCCGGAGTACGGCACGCTCCGCGCGGGCCTGCGGATGAACGTCATCGGCAACCCGGGCGTGGAGAAGGTCGACTTCGAGCTGTGGTCGCTCGCCGTCTCCGCGATCAACGGCTGCGGCCAGTGCCTGGACTCCCACGAGCAGGTGCTCCGCAAGGCCGGCGTGGACCGCGAGACCATCCAGGAGGCCGTCAAGGTCGCCTCGGTGATCCAGGCGGTCGGTGTGACCCTCGACGCCGAGGCCGTACTCGCCGAGTAGTCACCCGCACCACCCCTGATACGGAGAAGAGCCCCGAGGACGACCGACCGTCCCCGGGGCTCTTCTCCGTCCGCTGTACGCCTACTTCTCCGGCGGTTCCAGGGACGCGGCCGGGGTGACGGGCCCGTCCGCCACCTCCTGCGGGGTCGGCGGTGACGTCGGGGCGCCTCCCAGCGCGGTGGCCCCGCGCCGGCCGCCGACCGGCGCGGGGGTCGCGTACGACCGCAGATAGCCGACCACCGTGTTGACGACGGCAACCAGCGGTACGGCGACCACCGCGCCGCCGATGCCCGCGACCAGGCCGCCCGTCGCCACCGCGAGGACCACGGCCAGCGGATGGACCCGCACCGCCCGGCCGAGGATGAACGGCTGGAGGATGTGGCCCTCGATCTGCTGCACCGCCAGAACCACCACCAGCACCATCAGCGCGGTGAACACGCCCTCGGTGACCAGCGCGACGACCACCGCCAGCGCCCCGGAGACCACGGCACCCAGCAGCGGGATGAAGGCGAACAGGAAGATGAACACGGCCAGCGGCACCGCGAGCGGCACATTGAGGAAGTAGAGGCCGAGGCCGATGAAGATGGCGTCGATCAGGGCGACCAGCACCGTGCCGCGTACGTAGGCGGTCAGGGTCCGCCAGGCGCGCGGCCCGGCCCCCGCGACCCCGGGGCGGGCGGCGGCGGGCACCAGCTTCAGCGACCACTCCCAGATGCGCCTGCCGTCGTAGAGCAGGAAGAGCGTGGAGAACATCGCCAGCAGCAGGCCGGTGAGGAACTCCACCATGAAGGTGACGCCCTGGAGCCCGGCGGAGGTGATCTCCTCCGTGTTGGTGCCGATGGTGTCGTTGAGGTTCTTGGCGATGTCGTTGATCTGCGACTCGGTGACGTGGAAGGGGCTGTCCAGCAGCCAGCGCTTCAACTCGTCGATGCCGTCGCGGACCCGGTCGGAGAGCGTGTCGAGGTTCTCCATCACCTGCCACACGACGAACCAGCCGACCAGGCCGATGATGACGAACCCGAGCACGGCCGTCACGGCGGTGGCGAGCCCGTGCGGCAGTCCGTACCGCTTGAGCCGGACGACGGTCGGCTGGAGCATCGCGGTGACGAGCAGGGCGGCGGAGAAGGCGAGGACCACCAGTTGGATGGCGCTGATCACCTGCATCAGCACCCAGAGGGTCCCGGCGAGGACGAGCAGCCGCCACCCCGCCTCGGCCGCGACCCGCATCCCCCACGGGATCGCGGCGACGGGATCGGGCTTGGCGGCGACGGAGGGGGCGTACGTGGGGGGCGCGGGAACCTGGCCGGGGTCGTCCGGGGCGGCGTCGGCCGCTCCGTTCACTCCGAAGGGGTCGTCATCCGCGGCGGCGCGCTCCCGGCGCTCTTCCAGGCGTGCGCCCAGCTCCGTCAGTTCGGACCCGAAGCGGCCCAGCCAGCCCGGTAGTTTCGACATGTCTCTTTCCCTTCCCCCATCTTCGCTCCCCAGCGCTGCCCTGGATCGCCGGATGCGACCGTACACGCGCGAGGCCCCCCACCGCGTTCGCGGTGGGGGGCCTCGGGAGGGCTGTTCGCCCTAGTACCAGTTGTTGGCCTGCCAGAAGGACCAGGCGCCGCACGGGGAGCCGTAGCGGCTGTCCATGTAGCTGAGGCCCCACTTGATCTGGGTGGCCGGGTTGGTCTGCCAGTCGGCGCCGGCGGAGGACATCTTGTGGCCCGGGAGGGCCTGCATCAGTCCGTACGCACCGGAGGACGGGTTGGTCGCACGGTAGTTCCAGGTCGACTCGTGGTTCACGATGTTGCTGAAGCACTGGAACTGGTCCGCCGGGACCATCTGACGGGCCATCGCCTGCACCTGGGCCACGGTGTACGAGCCCTGCGCGGAGAACGAGGAGGCGTCGCGGACGGAGGACCGGCTGGCACGCTCGGCCTCTTCCTTTTCCTTCTTCGCCTTCTCCGCGGCCTGGCGCTCGGCCTCGGCCTTCGCCTCGGCCGCGGCCTTCTTGGACTTGGCGTCCTTGGCGGCCTGCAGGCGGGCGGACTCCTCGGCCGACTTCTTCGCGGCGGAGTCGGCCGCGGATGCCTGGGCATCGGCCTGCTGCGTCAGCGAAGCGGTCTGGACCTGGGCCTGCTGGCCCGCGGGGATGTCTGCGAGCAGCGTGGTGTCGGCTGCGGCAGCCTCGAAGTTGTTGTCGTCGGCGGCAGGTGCGCCGCCCGCAGCAACGCCTACGACGGCGCCAACGGTGGTGACCGCAGTGGCAGATGCCACGGCGAACCCCCGGACCGAGATCCGGCTCACATGGTGTCCTTCCAGCATCGTCCGCTTAGGTGACCTCGCGGGCGCGTTCGTGCCCCTGGCGCTGGCCTCCCTACTGCGTGGGTCACGGGAGGCACGGGCCCGTTGGGCAACCCCGGTGGAGGGGTCGCCGCGTGGTGCTCGCGGGCGGCATACGGGCGTCTCGTGTTGAGTTGTGTGGTGCGTGGCGCCTCTGGAGGTGCCCAAGTGCCGTATGCGGGGCCTGACGGAAGCAAGACTCTGCCGGACAGGGACGCCACAGGGCAATTCCCTGTCGCGTGGGAAAGCTCACACTCCGTTTGGGCCATCGTTTCTGCGGAAATGACGGCGCAACATGATGCCGCCCGGCTAGAGTGCTTGGCTCGCCGGGCGGCATCAACAGGACATGCGGGTCAGATGTGCCCTTCCTCCAGCATTTCGGTCACCAGTGCGGCGATCTGCGAACGCTCCGAACGCGTGAGCGTCACATGGGCGAAGAGCGGATGCCCCTTCAGCCTCTCGACCACGGCGACGACTCCGTCGTACCGGCCGACCCTGAGGTTGTCCCGCTGGGCCACGTCATGGGTGAGCACCACGCGTGAATTCGCCCCGATCCGGGACAACACGGTCAGCAGCACGTTGCGTTCGAGGGACTGCGCCTCGTCCACGATCACGAACGCGTCGTGGAGCGAGCGGCCGCGGATGTGGGTGAGCGGCAGGACCTCCAGCATCCCGCGCCCCAGCACCTCCTCAATGACCTCGCGCCCGGCGACCGCCGAGAGCGTGTCGAAGACCGCCTGCGCCCAGGGGCTCATCTTCTCGGCCTCGCTGCCGGGGAGATAGCCGAGCTCCTGGCCGCCCACCGCGTACAGCGGGCGGAAGACCATCACCTTCTTGTGCTGCTGGCGCTCCAGCACCGCCTCCAGGCCGGCGCAGAGGGCGAGGGCCGATTTGCCGGTGCCGGCCCGGCCGCCCAGCGAGACGATGCCGACGTCCTGGTCGAGGAGCAGATCGAGGGCGATCCGCTGCTCGGCGCTGCGCCCGTGGATCCCGAAGGCCTCCCGGTCGCCCCGCACGAGCCGCACATCGCCCTCCGCCGTCACCCGGCCGAGCGCCTTGCCGCGCTCGGACTGGAGGACCAGGCCGGTGTGGACGGGCAGCTCTGCGGCCTCGGGGACGTAGAGCGTCTCCTCGGTGAAGAGCAGGTCGACCTGCTCCCCCGAGAGGGACAGCTCCGTCATTCCGGTCCAGCCGGAGTCGGTGATGGCGAGTTCGGCGCGGTACTCCTCGGCGAGGAGGCCGACCGAGGAGGCCTTGATCCGCAGGGGCAGGTCCTTGGAGACGACCGTGACGTCGTACCCCTCCGCCTGGAGGTTGCGCGCGACCGCGAGAATCCGTGAGTCGTTGTCCCCCAGCCGGTATCCGGCGGGCAGGACACCGGGGTCGGAGTGGTTGAGCTCGACGCGGAGCGTCCCGCCCAGATCCCCGAGCGGGATCGGGGCGTCCAGCCGGCCGTACCGGATCCGGAAGTCGTCCAGCAGGCGCAGGGCCTGCCGGGCGAAGTATCCGAGCTCCGGATGGTGCCGTTTGGCCTCCAGCTCCGTGACCACCACGATCGGCAGCACGACTTCGTGCTCGTCGAAGCGGGCCATGGCGCCGGGATCGGCCAGCAGGACGCTGGTGTCGAGAACGTATGTGCGCCTGTCGGGCATGCGGCGCTTGCTGCTGGTCACCACGGAAGGACGTACCCCCTCGGACGAGGTCGGGGAGTGCGACGAACGGTCGCGGAGCTTCCCGAAGGGAGAGGACGGACCGGGATCGGGCCCCTGCGCTCGGGCCGGACCGCGGCCTCCGCGTCGGCCGCAGGCTGACTGCGTCTACGGTCCTTCGTGTGCAAAGGGCCTCCCGGGCGAGCGGACTGGGCGCCGCTCACTTGGATGCGACATCCGCCTGGTTGGTGACCGGATGTCGACCTGTCAGGGGTATTCCCTGTTCGGCCCGAAGCCATGCCGCCGCATATGACACGGTGTGGAGAAGTCCCGGTGGACGCGCGATGGCTCCCCTATATGGGGGAGCCGTCGGGGAACGCGGGTGAGGGGGCCGTTCAGGCCCCGTAGCGCCGGTGGCGGGCGGCGTAGTCGCGCAGCGCCCGCAGGAAGTCGACCTTGCGGAAGGCCGGCCAGAAGACCTCGCAGAAGTAGTACTCCGAATGGGCGCTCTGCCAGAGCATGAAGCCCGACAGACGCTGCTCGCCGCTCGTCCGGATCACCAGGTCGGGGTCGGGCTGGCCGCGGGTGTAGAGGTGCTCGGAGATCAGGTCGGTGGAGACGATCTCCGCCAGCTCCTCGAAGGTCGTGCCCCGCTCCGAGTGCTCCAGGAGCAGCGAGCGGACGGCGTCCGCGATCTCCTGGCGGCCGCCGTAGCCGACCGCGACATTGACGATTATCCCGTCGACGTGGGACGTCGACTGCTCGGCCTCCTTGAGCACCGTCTGCGTCTCGGCGGGCAGCAGGTCGAGCGTGCCGACGTGGTGGACGCGCCACCGGCCGTCGGCGGCGAGGTTGCGCACGGTGTTCTCGATGATGCCCAGGAGCGGCTTGAGCTCGTGCTCGGGCCGGTCGAAGTTGTCCGTGGAGAGCATCCAGAGGGTGACGACCTCGACATCGGTCTCGCTGCACCAGCCGAGCAGCTCGGAGATCTTGTCCGCGCCCGCCTGGTGACCCTGCACGGCCGAGCCGCCGGACGCCTTCGCCCACCGGCGGTTGCCGTCGAGGATGACCCCGATGTGCTTCGGCACCTGGTCGTGGTCCAGGCGGCCTTCCACCCGGCGCGCGTAGAGCCTGTACACCAGGTCGCGGAAGTTCACTGAGTTCACCCTCTCGGTTCCGTACGGGCACGGGGCCCGCCCTCCCCGTCGCCGGGGGGTCATCCGGGGTCCGCCCCCGCAGGGGAACGCCGCGCGGTCCGCACGGACCCGCGCGGGTACGAGCCGCGCCGCACGTCGGCTTTCCCCGAAGCCGCCACATTACTGCGATCGGGTCACGGGGGCCCAACCCGGTCTGTCACAACTCCGTGATAAGGAGGGAAAATGACTGATTACCTCTCCCCCGACCTCCTCTACCGCGCTGCCGACACGCGCTACGACACGATGCGATACCGCCGCACCGGACACAGCGGGCTCAAGCTGCCCGCCCTCTCGCTGGGCCTGTGGCACAACTTCGGCGACGACCGGTCGCTGGACTCCCAGCGGGCGATCCTGCGCCGCGCCTTCGATCTCGGAGTCACCCATTTCGACCTGGCCAACAACTACGGTCCGCCGCCCGGCTCGGCCGAGCTGAACTTCGGCAAGCTGTTCGCGCAGGATTTCGCCCCGTACCGGGATGATCTGGTCATCTCCACCAAGGCCGGCTATCTGATGCGCCCCGGCCCGTACGGCGAGTGGGGCTCCCGCAAGTACCTGCTGTCCTCGCTCGACGCCTCGCTGAAGCGGATGGGCCTGGAGTACGTCGACATCTTCTACTCGCACCGCTTCGACCCGCACACCCCGCTGGAGGAGACGATGGGCGCCCTGGCGTCCGCCGTGCGGCAGGGCAAGGCACTGTACGCGGGCGTCTCCTCGTACAACGCCGAGCAGACCGCCGAGGCGGCCGGGTTGCTGCGGGAGATGGGCGTCCCGGCCCTGATCCACCAGCCGTCCTACTCCATGATCAACCGCTGGATCGAGGACGACGGCCTGCTCGACACCCTGGAGGCGGCCGGAATGGGCTGCATCTCCTTCGTGCCGCTCGCCCAGGGCCTGCTCACCGACAAGTACCTGAAGGGCATCCCGGAGGGCTCGCGCGCCACCCAGGGCAAGTCGCTGGACCCGGGCCTGCTCTCGGACGAGGTCCTGCGCCGGCTGCGCGGCCTGAACGACATCGCGCAGGGCCGCGGCCAGTCGCTCGCCCAGCTGGCCATCGCGTGGGTGCTCCGCGACAGCCGTATGACGTCGGCGCTGATCGGCGCGTCGAGCGTGCGGCAACTGGAGGAGAACGTGGCGGCGCTGGCCGGACCGGCGCTGACGGCCGGGGAGCTGAAGGAGATCGACGCCTTCGCCGTGGACACCGAGGGCACCAACATCTGGGCCGGACGCGGCTGACGCCTGGTCGCGGGGCTCAGGGGGCCCGGAGGGCTTGGGGGAACTCCGGCGGGTGAGGGTCCGGGGCCGGGCAGAAAAAACGGGCCGGTCCGTGGGGGGATACGGACCGGCCCGAGGGGGGGTTTCCACCATAACCCTTCATAAGTGCTGCCGCGTGCCGCGCCACTCCACAACTACTCTCCGGATGTGCCTGACTCCGTAACGGGGCCGGGAGGAGGCCCGTCGGCCAGGGCTCACGGCCCGGATTCGTCCCCGGTGTCGAGGGGGCGCGGAACGGCGCGGACTTGACGCCACGCGGGGGCGGGGCGGCCGCCCTTGCGGACAGAAGCCGACCTGAAGGGGCCCTAGGTTCGTTCCATGACGACCCGCGCCCGTGCGACCGTGACCGTGACCTGGCCCGAGGCGAACGCCCGGAGGCTGGCCCGCCAGCACCTGTCGGGCCCGGCGCCCGGCCTCTCCCCCGCCGAAGCGGTCGGCGCCATGCTCGGTACGCACGCCCAGGTGCTGTCGGCGGCAGAGCTCTCGGTGGGGCTGCGCGGCGAGGACCTGAGGCGCACGGACGTGCGCACCGCTCTGTGGACCGACCGGAGCCTGGTCAAGACGTTCGGGCCGCGCGGCACGGTCCACCTCCTGCCCGCGGCGGACCTGCCGCTGTGGACCGGCGCGCTCTCCGCCGTACCGACGGGCCCGAATCCGTTCCCCAAGGACGCCCGGATGACCCCGGAGCAGGTGGAGGAGGTCGTGGCGGCGATCGGGGCGGCGCTGACCGGGGCGGAGCTCACGGTCGACGAGCTCTCCGAGGAGGTCGTCGCCCGGACCGGGCCGTGGGCGGGGGACCTGGTGATGCCCGGCTTCCAGGAGATGTGGCCGCGCTGGCGGCAGGTCCTGCATCTGGCGGGACACCGGGGCGCGCTGGCCTACGCCCCGAACCGGGGCCGCCGGGCGGCCTACACGAACCCCGGATGCGCCCCGCTGCCCGGGCCGGAGGCGCGGGCAGCGCTGGTGGAGCGATACCTGTACGCGTACGGCCCGGCCACCCCGGCCCACTTCGCCCGCTGGCTCGCCGCGCCGAAGCGGTGGGCGGAAGGGCTGTTCACCTCGCTGGCCGGTTCCGGGGCGATCGAGGAGGTCGCGTTCGAGGACGCCGGGCCCGCCTGGGTGGTGGCGGGCGACACGGGCTTCCCGACCGGTCCGGTACGGGGTGTGCGCCTGCTCCCCTACTTCGACGCGTTCACCATCGCCTCGCAGCCCCGCGAGCGGCTCTTCCCCGGCCGGGCCTCCGAGCGGGCGCTCGCGGGCGGGCAGGCGGGGAACTACCCGGTGCTGCTGGTGGACGGCACGGTCGCGGGCGTCTGGCACCAGCGCCGTGCGGGTAAGCGGATCACGGTGACGGTGGAGCCGCTGGAGCCGTTGCGGGCGGGGCGGCTGCGGGCGCTGGAGCACGAGGTGGAGCGGGTGGGCGCGATCATGGAGGGGCGGGCGGAGCTGACGGTGGGGGTGGTGTCGGTGGGGCCGCACGCGTAGGGGGGCGGGGCGGGGGCGACTGGGCCCTCTCCGCGGCGCCACTCAACGGGGGCCCTCGGCGGGGCCCCTCAGTGCGGGTGGAAGCGGACCGCCAGCGTGTCTCCCGCCGCGACCACGAAGTCGCCTTCCGCGCAGCGGATCACCGCCTCGTGGACCTCGCCGCGCCCGTCCCTGCGCTCCAGCGTTCCGACGACCGTCCAGCCGCCCTCGTACGGCACCGGCGGCAGCTGCGTCAGCGGGGCGTGCTGCCACTGGATCGCCGGTACGCACCAGTCGGGCAGCAGCGGCCAGGCGCCCGGGGTGACGCATAACGTCCAGTCGGAGGTGCAGGTCAGCAGGACGGACTGACCCCGGTCGATCACGAACTCCACGGCCTCCGGCTCGCCAGCGCGCCCCTCGGGCCGGTAGAAGACCCCCTGCACGGCGGTGATCCGGGAACCCGTGAGCCAGTCGGAGTTGCCGCTCCGGGCGCGCCCGACCGGGCTGCCGCACTCTTCCCTCTCCACCGTCATGTCCGCTCCCCGTCTCCCTCGCTGGACCTGCTCCCACCGTGTAGGACGGCGGCTCGCGCGATCGCGTTGCCTGGCGGGCAAAGCTGAACTGGCGTCCGGGGTAAGCAGGTTGACACCCCCTGATACGTCACAGGGGCTTACGGGCCTCAATCAGGAAGCGGGTGGTGTGGGCGAGGAACGGTCCCTCCTCCTCGATCTTCCGGTGGAGTGCGGCCAGTTGGGGCCGGTACCGCTCGACGGTGAATCCCGGCACCATCCAGATCACCTTGCGCAGGAAGTAGACCACCGCACCGATGTCGAAGAACTCGGTGCGCAGCCGCTCCGGACGCAGATCGACGACCTCCAGCCCGGCCGCCTCCGCGGCGGCGCGCGCGTCCTCCGGGTCGCGGCCTCGGCGCACCTCGGGCGGCTGCGGGCCGAGGAAGTACTCGACGAGTTCGAAGACGCTCGCCGGGCCGACCTGCTGCGAGAAGTACGTACCGCCGGGGGCGAGCACCCGGGCGATCTCCTCCCACCAGGTGGTCACCGGATGCCGGCTGACCACCAGATCGAAGGCCGCGTCCCCGAAGGGCAGCGGCGGCTCGTCCGCGTCCGCGACGACGACGGCACCGAGGGGGTGCAGGAGCGCGGTGGCGCGGGCGATGTTCGGCGGCCAGGACTCGGTGGCCACGGTGACCGGAGGGAGCTTCGGCGCGGCGGCGAGCACCTCGCCGCCGCCGGTCTGGATGTCGAGCGCGGCGCGGGCCTCGCCGAGCCGGCCGGCCATGGCGCGGGCGTATCCCCAGGAGGGGCGCTGCTCGGTGGCCCGGCCCTCCAGCCAGGAGAAGTCCCACCCGTCCACGGAGACGGAGCCGGCCTCGGCGACGAGGGCCTCGAACCGGTCTCGGGAGGCGGGGGAGGAGAAGGGCGCGGGAGGCGGAGGGGGCGGAGGGGACTGTCCGGACATACGGGAATCGTGCCAGGCCGGGGGCAGGTGGCGCGAATGGATTCCGGCGCCCGCACCCCCATGGGCGTACGCGCTCGGGCGCTCAGGCCGTCAAGGCCCCCAGCAGCACCCCGGTGAGCGCCCCCGCGATCATGAACGGGCCGAACGGGATGGCGGTCCCGCGCCCCGCCCGGCGCAGGACGACGAGGCCGAGTCCGTACGCCGCGCCGAACAGGAATCCGGCGAATCCTCCCAGGAACAGCACCTCCCAGCCGTACCACCCGAGGGCGACGCCCAGGGCGAGGGCCAGCTTCACATCGCCGAAGCCCATGCCGTTCGGGTTGACGAGGAAGAGCAGGAGGTAGAAGCCGCCGAGCACCAGCCCGCCGAGAAGCCCGGAGGTCCAGGATCCGGCGTGTCCGGGGAGCAGGGCGGCCCCGCCCAGGAGGAGGACGGCCGCGGCGGCCAGAGGGAGGGTGAGCGGGTCGGGCAGCCGGTGGACGCGGCGGTCGACGGTGGCGAGGAGGACCGCGGGCGGGCCGAGGAACAGCCATCCGACGAGCTCGGGCCGGGGCCCCGTGGCGGCGGCGAGCGCGACGCAGGCGAGGGCGGTGACGAGAGGGGCCAGGGCGCCGGGGGCGTACGGGAGAGGGGTGGGGCGCTTGTCTCCTTCGGCCTCCTCCCCGTGCGGGACACGGGCTTCCGCCTCGTCCCCGTACCGTACGGAGGTCTGCGCGCGGGATGCGCAGGACGTGCAGCGGGCCGGGCCCCACCAGCCGCCGAACGGGCCGGTGAACGCGTGCCCGGCGGGGCAGGCGGTGCGCCAGGGCTCCTCGGGTTCGACGGCGAACCGGTACGCGGCGCGCGGGATCAGCAGTCCGGTGGCACCACCCCAGACAGCGGCGACGGCGAGCAGCACGAGGTCCACACCACGACCCTAATCGGCCGCGCGGACAGGGGGCTTGGGCCCTGGGGCCCACTCCGGACCGTTCGGGACCGTTCGGGACCGTTCGGGACCCAGGGGTGGACGTCGAGGGCTACGGTCGGTGCCCATGAGGACTTGGCGTGATGGCGAGGGGACGCTGACGGTCGGCGGGGACGCGGGGGCCCGGGAGGTGCCGCTGCGGATAGCGGCCTCGTACCGGACCCGTACGCGCGGGCTGCTGGGGCGGGACGGGATCGACGGGGCGTTGCTGCTCACGCCGGCCGGGAGCGTGCACACCTTCCGGATGCGGTTCGCCATCGATGTGGCGTACCTGGACCGGAAGTTCACCGTGCTGGCGGTCCGCACGATGAGGCCCGGCCGCCTCGGCCTGCCCCGGCTGCGGTCCCGCCATGTGGTGGAGGCGGAGGCGGGGGCGATGGAACGGTGGGGGGTGCGGCCGGGCGTCCGGTTGGAGTTGCGGGCGATAGGCACGTCCTGGGGAAGGCCCGCGTCCGGCACCCCGTAGGGCCTACGGAGGACCCGTGCCGAGCAGGGTCCAGGCTCCGTACGCCGCCGAGGCGCAGGCCAGTACGGCGATGACGGCGGCCGGCCGCTCCGCGCTCCGCAACCGCGCCAGGGCGGCGGCGGGCGGGAGGAGCAGCGGGAACGCGGGCATCATCAGGCGGGGCCGCGAGCCGAAGTACCCGGCGCCGATCAGCGAGATGACGACGATCGCGATGCCGTAGACGAGGAGGGGCAGCGGCTGCCGCTGCCGTACGCAGAGCACCACGAGCCAGCCGAGCAGCCCGAGCGCCGCGCAGAGCCCGAGGGCGGCGGGCAGCGGCAGCCCGGCGATGAAGGCGGCGAGCGCACGGCCGCCGTCGATGCTGTTGCCCCACTGCGCCTGGACGTCGAAGTACGCGAACGGGCTGCCTTCCCGTACGGCGACGAACACCACGTACGCCAGCCAGCCCAGCGGGGCGAGCGCCACCCCGGCGATCATCCGGGTGTTGCGGCGGAGCACCGGGCCGATCCCCTGTCCGGCGCGGTACTCCCGTACGAGGGTGACGCCGGCCGTGATCGCCAGGGCCGCGATGAGGCCGGCGGCCGAGGGCCGGGTGAGCCCCGCCAGGACGCAGAGGGCGCCCGCCACCAGCCAGCGGCCCTTGAGGACGGCGTACAGCGCCCAGGCGGCCAGTGAGGTGAAGAGCGTCTCCGTGTACGCCATCGACTGGACGAACGCCGTCGGGTACACGCCCCACAGCGCGGCCAGCACCACCCCCGTACGCCGCCCGTACAGCTCCGCCCCGACAGCGAAGATGCCCCAGGCGGCGAGCAGCCCGGCCGTCCAGGCGACCAGGAGGCCGGCGCCGCCGAGGGTGAGCAAAGTCACCTCGCGGATCCCTCGCTCCAGGGCGGGGAGGAGGGGGAAGAAGGCCAGGTCGGAGTGGAGGGCGCCGTCGGGGAGGGTGACGGTGTAGCCGTACCCGTTCTCGGCGATGCGCTGGTACCAGACGGAGTCCCAGCGCCCGGTGAGCCGCGTCAGGGGGTCCTTGCCAAAGGCCTGGGCGGCCGCCCACAGGACCAGGAGCCCGAGGGCCCGGACGGCGGCATAGACCGCGAGCGCGGGCGCGGCGGCCCGGAGTGCGGCGGCCGTGCGGGGGCCGGGGCCGCGGGGGTGCGGGGCCGGGGCGCCGGGCAACCGGGGACGGAGCTGGTGGTCGGACATATTGCCGATTGTCTCCTCCGGCTGGGGGTCCCGACCCTCCGCGCCTCGGCCCCCAGGCGGCCCGGTCCTCGGTGGCCGTCAGCCGATCGCCGGGCGGAGGGCCGGGCGGGTGCCGAGGCCGTGGCCGACGAGCGGGGCGACCGTGCGGATCAGCTTCAGCTGGGTGGACCGTAAGACGCGGACGGTCCTCTCGTCGGACCAGCCGGTCGTGGTGGACCACTCGTAGCCGGAGCCGACCACGTCACTGGCGAAGGCCAGCTCGGTGGCGAGGAGCGCCCGCGCCCAGTCCATCGGCTCCAGCGCCTCACGGGCGATCAGGGCCGCACGGATCCGGAGCGAGCGGTAGTGGAGGTCCTCCGTGCCGCCGAAGCCCATGGCCAGGGCGAACTCCTCCGTGGAGCGCGCCGGGCCGCACCACTCGATCAGGCCCAGTTGCAGGAGCCGGGACTCCTCATCGGTCAGCGTCAGTTGCTCCGCCGTCTGCACGTCTGTCGTCACCTTCCTTGATCGGTTACGACGGCCGACGCTAACTCCCATCACCGGCAGGCGTCTTGGGTCCGAGGACCCATGCCCGGGGCACATGCGGACGCCGCGCTCACAGGCTGGGGACGGCACTCCCGAACACCTTCCAGGGCGAGATCGTGGTGGCGTCCATCACAGTCAACTGCGGGTGCCTGTAGGCGATTTCCGCCCGTACGGCAACGGCGTCCGGCCAGCAGTCGAGGGGCGCCGAGCCCTCGATGACGACCCCGTCCCAGTCGGTGCCGGCCGTCACGCCGCTCCGGTCGACGACGAAGCCGATGCAGAGCACGCAGGCCCGGCCGACGGTCCGCCGGACGGCGCTCACCGCCCGTTCCCGCTCCACCGGCGGCAGCTCCCCCACGGAGAACTCGACGGCGACGACGCCACCGCGCGCACGCCGTATGCGTACGAGGAGATCGGGTCCCTCGTCCATCCACAGCCGGAAACCGACCCTCTGGAGCCTTTGCAGACCGGAAAGAGAGAGAAGCTGCTCCCGCGTCACGGGCGAACGGGCGCCGGACGAGAAGTGGTCCAGGCTGACGAGCACGGACCGCCCGGTCACCGGATGCACAGGGCGAAGCTTTTACTCCTCCAGGTCACCCAGGAGCGTCGCGGCGTCCAGCCGGGTCCAGCCCAGGTGGTACGAGTGGAAGAAACCGGCACTCATCGACGCCCCCGCCCTCATGACGACATGAATCTAGTAATTCGCGTGCGCAAATGCAAGAGTGAGGGTCCATCGGCGTCTCCGAGCGTACCGAGCGGCCGGCGGGTGCGGCGTGGGCCCACGGACCCACGGGCGGCCCAAAGAGCGAGGCGAAAGGCCGCACCCGGCCGACTTGGGCCCGACTTTGGGGCCGGGGACCCGCGCCCGGGGACGTGTCCCGGCCGTACGCTCACGGCCGGCCGGCAGCACACACAGTGCTTTCAGGTGCCGAGTTGCCGAGTTGCGGATGGCGGGCGCGAAGAGAGGGTGCACCGTGAACGGTGGCGGTGACGGGGGCGGGGGCATGGGAGACAGGCGCGCGGGCCACATACCGTCAGGACGCCGGGGTGCAGGGGGCTCCGGCGCCCTGACAGGCACGGAACCGGGCGGCCGCTTCTTCGCGTTGACCCGCAGCTGGGCGGCGGGCGCGCTGGTGTATCTCGGCGCCGGATTCCTGACGAGCCGGGTCCTGCTCGAACTGCTCGGCAGTGAGGCGCGGTTGGAGTCGTTCGGCTGGCGGCTGTCCCTGCTGCACATCCCCGCGCTCGCCGTCACCCTGCTCACCGTCCTGGCCGCCGCCCGCATGCTCCCCGACGAGCACCGCGCCTCCCGCGCCCTCTACCTGCTCGCCGCGCTGGCCGTACCGACGGCCGGTCTGGCGTACGGCTTCGCGGTCTCGTGGGAGGCCGTGGGGATCGAGGGCGTCCTGATGCCCGTGGTGGCGCTGGCCACGGGTGCGGCGTCGGGCCTGGCCGTCGACCGGCTCCTGGAGGAGCGCGCCACCCGGCCCGCTCCCCCGCCGACGTACTCGTACAACTGGCGTGACAGCGGCGCCACGGCGACGGAGTACCTGGGTGTCGTGGTCCTCGTCGTGACGCTGATCGGCGCGATGGCGATGGCGGGGGTCGGCGGGCAGATCGGGGAACGTATCCGCTGCGCGATCAGTGCGCTGGCCGGGGGCGGCGGGTCGTGCACCACGGGTGGCGGGGACCCTGAGGCGCAGCCGAGGACGGACGCCGACTACGAGCCGAAGATGTGCCAGATCTCGTCCGTCTCGGACAAGGCGGGCGGCAAGGTCAAGATCGGCTGGTTCGAGTGGGGCGAGGAGTACGGCTTCCAGCAGAAGGTCTCCCAGGCCAACACCGACGTCAACGGGGACGGCAGGGTCGACGGGAGCGACAAGGTCGTCTCCATGACGTTCACCGACGCGGCCTCCGCCGGTGGCACGGCCGGCACGCCGGGCGTGAAGCTCGGGAAGCTCGGCAAGGCGGACATCGACATCGGCGGCGGCATCAAGATCACCAACGGTGACACCTGGATCTTCGCGAGCGAGGAAGAGGCGCAGAAGATGCGGGACGACATCGAGGAGATGAAGATGTGGGAGACCGCCACCAAGCACGGTGGCGGGTACGGGGGCAACTGGTACTCCGGCATGAAGTGGGCGGAGAAGAAGGAAGACATCGAGCGGAAGATCGGCGACAAGAAGATCTCGTACTCGACGGTCGGCCTCAACGCCTATGCGGACGGGGGCCTGTCCGTCAAGGGCGGCGACGAGGACGAGCTCGGCGCCAAGCTGGGCGGAAAGGCCACGTTCTCGCCCGAGGTGACGATCGCCAAGGACGACGTGGGCGGCAACGAGTCGTACACGTACACCGCCAAGCTCGAACTGGAAGGCAAGCTCAGCGGCAACACGGGCCCGCTCAAGGGCACGTTGAGCGGCAAGCAGAACCGCACCGGGGCCATCACCGTCACCCGCGACCAGAAGACCGGGAAGATCGTCCGCATCGACATGACGCAGACGGTGGAGACCGGCTCCCCCTCCGGGAAGGTCGAAGTGGGCGGTGACAACGGCGAGACGGGGGCCGACAAGCGCGGAGGCAAGGGCAGCGTGTCGGACCCCTCGGGCGAGAGCGGCATCGACGTGGTGACGAACTCGATCGTCTTCGGCAAGGAGACCGACGCGGCCACCGAGGCGAAGCGGACCGTCGCCGAACAGTGGCTGGACGGCTCGGGCGACAACACCGCCCCGTTCGCGTACCTCTTCGGCGACCGCGGCATGGAGACGCGCCCCACGGGCAACGACCCCTTCGAACGGCTCATGTTCGAGGACGGCCTGTCCAGCACGATGCGCTACCTCGGGGAGACGGACGCGCAGGAGTTCGGCTTCGAGATCTCGCTCGGGATGAGCCTCGGGTTCTCCCTCTCCGACGAGCAGAGGCAGGAGACGCTGACGGACGCACGGTTCCTGGGGGCGCCGCGGGGTGACGGCCGCACGTATCTTCCGTACAGCTACTGCGCGAACTGACGTCCACCGCGCACACGGTGGACCTGAGAGGCGATGACGATGACGAGAAGGCTCCACGCGGGCAGGCGGGCCGCGACGGCCGCTCTGGGCCTGTCCCTCCTCCTGGCACTCTCCGGCTGCGGCGACGACACCGAGGGCGAAGCCTCGATCCCGGAGGGCTGGTCCACGCTGGACACGGACAGCCTGAGCGTCGGCTACCCGAAGGGCCAGGGGTACGCGGAGCAGCCGGCGGCCGAGCGGAGCAGGAGCAACGCGGCGGTCGCCCTGAGGGTGGAGGACGGCATCCGCACGGGCATGGTCTCCGTCCAGCTGAACTTCGCCACGGGCGTGAGCGACGCGGCCGAGGCGGCGGCCGCGGCAGGCGCCGGAATCGGCCTGGGCTCCACCCGCAAGGCGACGGAGGACGTCCGCCTGGCAGGCCCTTCGAGCGCCCTGGACGCCCGCCGCATCGACTACGACTTCACGGCGGACGGCCAGAACGACACCCCGAACAGGGGCACTCCGATGACGGGGGTCCTGGTGGCGGGGGTGGACTCGGGGGGCGTGCCGTTCGTGGTGCGGCTGACCGCGGTGAAGGGCGCGGTGGACGGGGGGGACCTGGACGCGTTCGTGGGGTCGGTCACCGTCAAGTAGGGCGTGCCTAGGCGGACCCCAGCTTGTAGGAAGGCGGTCCGGTAAGGGGGGCCTCCGCAGGGGAGGGCGGTCCAGCACGCTGGGGCACGCCGCAGAATAGCTTCGCGTCATTGAAGGTTGATTTCGCCTGCTTCAGAAGCTCCTGGACCCGCTCCCCGTCTTCCCGCGCCCCCAGCTGCACCGCGTACAACGTGTCGAACGGCGCACCCGTGTCCACCACCACTGTCTCGACTCCCCCGTACGCGCCACAACGCCCTTTCCGCACAGCTGCTTCATCCTCCGAACATTCCAGGTAGCAAGGCCGCCAGGGTTCACAGGCGCAGGGCATGCCGGGTGATCGCTGGGTGCGCATCGCTGCGACGAGCAGGCTGCGTCCGATCGCAGGGCGGCAAGGAGGGCCAGCTGCTGTCACGACCGGCGGCCCGGCACCGCGCAAGCACTTCGCGGTGCCGGGCCCCCGGTGGCCCACAGAGCGGAAACGACGGAGGCCCGGAGGTCAGGAGCCCTCGCCACGAGGGAAGGAGACCTCCACTCGGCGGTTCTTCTTCCGGCCTTCTTCGTTGCTGTTGCTGGCGATCGGGTACTGCTCGCCGTAGCCCCGGATCTCGTACGTGATGGTGGGGCCGAGCGCCTTGGAGAGCACCCCGTGCACGGCGTCGGCGCGCTTCTTGGAGAGCACGTCGCCGTGGGCGGAGGAGCCGAGGTTGTCGGTGAAGCCGAAGACGCGGACCTTGGTGGCGTTCTGCTTCTTGATCTCGTCGGCGATGGCGGCGATACGGGCGTTGGCGGCCGAGCTCAGCTTCGCGCTGTCCTTGCCGAAGAGGACTTCCGCCTGGAGCGCGAACTTGATGTCGGCGTTGCTGTCCTCACGGCGCTCCTCGCCGCCCAGGTCTTCCACCACCTGGACGATGTCGAGGACCTTGGCGGGCCCCAGCGTGCCGCCGTCGGGCATCTTGAGGTCCGGGTCGTTGGCGTCGACCTCGACCGGCGGGACCGACTGGGCCTCCGTGCCCGGTGGGACGCTGGGACCGTCGTCGGCCAGGGCGGGTGTCGCCCCGAACAGCGTGAGACTCGCGACGACCAGGAGCGAGGCGGCCGACAAGGCCGCCGGCCTCGTGCGGGTGCGTGTGTGCGTCATGTCGGCCGTCACCCGGAGATCTTTACCGATGTCGTCGCGAAGGTCGGCAGAGTGAAGTCGACCTCCGTCGTCGTGTTCGGGGGTGCCGGGAACTGCATGAACACGGAAGTGGTCTTCCCGGCCAGAAGAGGCGGAATGCCGGTCGTGCACAGGCAACGGCTCTCGGTGTCACGCAAGATGTAATAGCGCTTCTTGCCAACCTTGTCGACAAGAGTGGCTCCGGCGACCGAGTTCGGGTTCCTCGCAAGCAGTGCTGACTCGGTGCCCGCCCATGCAGTCGTATTCTTCGTCTGCGTGCCCTCGTTCTTGATCGACGCCTGCACGGTGACAAAGCCGCCTGAGTCCCGCTTGGCCTGATGGATGGTCAGGATCAGCCCGTCACCGCGGACTTCTGCCAGCTTGACATTCGGGTCCACATTCTCGCCGGCAGCGGTGTCCGGCTGCTGTTCGCCCTTCTCTTCCGTGGAAGGGGTAGCGGATGCGGAGGGCTTGGCAGAGTTCTCCCCGCCCTGCTGGGCCTCGTCGCTACCGCCGCCGTCACCGCAAGCGGTGAGAGCCAGGCCGAAGACGGCTGTCAGAGCGGCAGCCGCCAGCACCCTTCGGCCTGTCGTGGTGTGCCGAATGCTCATGATCGGATTCCTCTACTCATCGTTCGCTGTCACTGGTCGACCAACCGCACATCAAAGAGAGTCCTGCTCACGCTCTCCCATGGTGGAGGGCTGCCCGGCGCGATCTCGAGGATCTTGCCGTTCCGGCACGTGAAGATGAAGAGATCCTGGACTCCGTCACTGTTGAAGTCCACAGCCTTCGGATTGGGGCAGCGGAACTCGATGAGCGCGGTGGCCTTGGCCTTGGCGAACGTGTTCTTCGTGCCGGGGATGACCGGCGAGTCCACCGGCTTGCGCCCCTTGACCTCGACCGTGATCCGGTCGCGCAGGTGCCCGTAGTCCGGAATGCAGAGGGTCTTGTCGGCGTCATTGGCGTCGGCCAACCGCTCGGCCTCGGAGCAGGGCGGAACGAAAGGCGCGCCGATAAAGAGGTCCAGCGTGTTGCCCGGGAGCGAGGCGTAGAACCCCGTTCCGAAGTCGTCGCGTGCGCTCTGAGCGGCGGCCAGTGCGGCGGCGTCAGCCGCACCCTGAGACCCGTTGCGCAAGGCGGAAGCCTTGCCGACAGCGAAGAAGGCCAACGCGAGGAAGAGCAGGCCCGCCACCATCATGACGTAGATGGGGAAAGCCTGCCCTCCGTCGTTGCGGGAACGACCGATCATCACTGGGCGGTGATGGAATCCACCAGCCCGCTGATGCGCGTGGAGATCGCCCCGCCGATGCCCGTCGCCACGATCGCGCCGATGATCGCCACGACCACCAGAATGATGCCCAGGTACTCGAACGCCGTCTGCCCCCGGTCCTTCGCCGCGTACCGCTTCTGGATGGCGCTGACGGCCGTGTTGGCCCAGCCGTTGACGCGGACGGCGGTCTTCAGGGTGATGTCCGACATGGTGTTCCCCTCCTGGTTCGGCCGACCGTCTGCCGGCCGACTCGGGCGTTTCTGCGGTGGCGTTCCCGGTACCGGCTTCCTCCTGGCCGGTGCCGGGAACGACGGGAGAAATATAGGAGGGTACCCCCGCACGCTCCGAGGGTCCGTGGGCCCATTCCCGGGCCCAAAAGGTCTCCTGGGCCCCCTCATTGGGCATCCCGCCGGTCATGGGTGCCGTCCGGGGTCCCGGGGGGCCGTGCCGAGCCAGCGGGCGATCGCCTCGCTGCGGCTGGTGCTGTGGAGCTTGGTGAAGATGCGGTTGATGTGGTTCTTGACGGTCTTCTCGCTGATGAAGCAGGTGGCGGCGATCTGCTGATTACTCATTCCGGACGCAATCAGCTCCATGACCTCCACCTCCCTCGAACTCAGCCCGTACTGGTGCCTGTTGGGGGGAGAGACCGACCCCCCGGTCACAGAAGACTGTCCCACAAGGGGTTGCAGTTGCGAAAGGCTTTCGGGATGTTCGCGCTGTTGTGGTGGTGTCTGGACGGGCGCCGCCGTGAGTGCCGCGCCCAGGCCGTCGGGCAGGGTGGCGCGGCCCGGGACCGTGCCGTGGCGCATATGGGCCAGCAGGGCGTCGGCGGCCGTGGCCGTGAAGTTGGCGCGGCCGTTCCGCGTGTCCCGTACCGCCCGCACCAGCTGGTCCGCCGTGAACTCGCCGTGCACCAGGTAGCCGCCGGCGCCCAGGCGCAGGGCCTCGTGGACGATCTCGCTCTCACGGCTGTAGGTCAGCATGAGTACGGGGGCGATGCCCACCAGGTGCGGCAGCGCCGAGATGCCGTCCACGCCGGGCATACGGACGTCCAGCAGGACCACGTCCGGGCGGTGGTGGAGCGTCTTCTCGTACGCCTCCCGGCCGTCCGCCGCCTCCGCGACGACCTGGATGTCGGCCCGGCCCGAGAGCAGGACGCCCAGGCCGGCCCGGACCACGGGGTTGTCGTCGGCCACCACCACCCGGAGCCGGGCCGTGGCGGGAGCGGGGGGCAGGGCGGGGGGACCGGTCGCGGGGTGCGGGGGTCCTGCTTCGAAGACGTCGTCCGGCATGCGGCGGCCTCCTCTCCGGGTCGGGGGCATGGGGATCACGGGGGTCACAAGGGACGCGGGGATGACACGTGGGGGGTGGGGGCGGGGGCCTGGAGGCGTGCGGGGTCCGGGGCCGGCGCGAGCGGGGGCGGATGCGTCGGGGGTGGCTCCAGCGCCGCCAGCGGGAGTTCCACCCGTACCTCCGTCCCCCGCTCCGCCTTGCCCCGGCCGATCCGGATACGGGCCCCGATCGACGCCGCGCGCTCCACCATGCCGACCAGGCCGAAGTGGCCCGCCCGGCGTAGGCCCTCCAGGGTGGTTCCGGCGGGGAGGCCGCGGCCGTCGTCGTACACGCTCACGCGCAGCACGTCGTCCTTCACTCCGGCCAGGACGACCAGGTACGTGGGGCCCGCGTGGCGGTGCGCGTTCTCCAGGGCCTCCGAGGCGACCGTGAGGAGCTGGCGGGCCACCGCCTGAGGGATGGGCGGGACCGGGGTCTCCTCGGCGAGGCGGCGGAACGTGGCCGTCAACGGGTGGCGGGCGGTGAAGTCGCCCGCCTGGGCCGCCAGTTCCGTGAGGATGTCCACGCCGCCCTCCAGGCCCTGTTCGCGGCGCAGGTCCGTGAGCAGCTCCCTGGACTCGGCGGCGGCCCGGCGCGCGGCCCGGGCGACCAGTTCCGCCTGGTGCCGGACCGTCGGCGGGTCCATCCGGTCGGCCGAGCGCGCCAGGCCGTCGGCGGCCAGGGCCAGGCCGTGCAGGGTCTTGGCGACGGAGTCGTGCATCTCCCGGGCCAGGCGGGTGCGTTCGCCTTCCACCGCCTCGTTCACCGCCAGCCGCGCCCGGGTCTCGGTGAGCGCCTGGGTGGCCGTCCCGAACCGCAGGAGCAGGTTGCGCAGGGTGACCCCCACCGCCCCGGCGATCACGCAGAAGCCGGGCAGGAGCAGTCCCGTCGCCCCGCCCGCCTCCAGCTTCGGGACACTCGTGTACACGCTGAAGACGATCACCACCTGGAGCGCCGCGAACACCGCCGCCCCCCGCCAGCCCTGGACCAGGCCGGCCAGCAGCGGGGTGCAGACCGTGACGTACGCGAGGGTCGACTCGGGGGTCGCCGTGATCAGCAGGAGCGAGCCGAAGGCCACGTCGACCGCGAGGAGCCAGGGGTGGCGCAGGAGGACGGGGCCGAAGCGTTCCCAGTCGCGGAACAGGACGTACGAGCCCATGAAGGTGACCAGGACCGCCGAGCCGATGAACCAGGTGGGCAGGCCGGGGGCGGTGTGGCCGATGGCGTACGGGGTCGCGATCGCGATCATCGCCAGCCGGAAGCCGAAGACCTGGCGGCACATGGCCTGGAGGGCGTTGACCTGGATGGCGAAGGCCGGGGCGGCCGGGGTGCCGGCATGGGCCCGGGTCAGGTCGGCGGTGAGACCCGGCTGGGAACCGCTCAGTTGGTATGCCATGTTCCTGTCACCTCCGCCTCGTGCTCCGTAGAACTCCGCAAGAGTCCGCTGCCCCGGTCGTCCCCACCCCTCCGGCCGTTCATGTCAGCCGCCCGTGAGAAACGAGAAGTCGACATCGGCCCCGTACACGAACCCGACCGTGAGGAGAACGAGCGTGCCCGGCAGCAGGAACGACGTCACCGCGAACGTCGCCTTCGGGACCGCCTTGGCCGCCTTGCGGCGGGCGTTCTGGGCGTCGGTTCGGCGCATGTCGTTGGCGATCTGGATGAGCGTCTCGACGATGGGCGCACCCAGTTCCTCGCCCTGCTGGAGTGTGGTGACGAACATCGCGACCTGCTCCGAGTCGTTGCGCCGGCGCAGCTCCTCGAAGGCCTGGCGGCGGCTTACGCCCATGTCCATCTGGCGCAGGGTGATGCGCAGTTCGTCGGACCAGGGGCCCTCGTACTTCTCCGCCACCCGGTCCAGCGCCTGCCGGAAGCCGAGTCCCGCGGAGACGACGACGGCGAGGACGTCGAGGAAGTCCGGCAGGGTGCGCTCGATGTGCTCCCGGCGCACCCGGATCGCCGACCAGATCCCCGCCTCCACCCAGAACAGGCCGAACGCCACCATGAGGAGGGCGAGGAAGAGCTGGCCGCGCAGGAGCATCGAGAAGGCGCCGAGGAGGCCCAGCGCGCCGTAGACCGCACGGCGGGCCGCGTAACGGTCGATGGTGAGGCCGCCGGGGTTTCCGGCCAGGTCGATCTGGCGGCGCTTCTTGTTGACCGCCTTGGGGCCCATCATCCGCAGCACCATGGGGGCCCAGCGGATGCCGAGCCGGTCGATGCCGGAGCCCACCGCGCCGGTGCGCGAGGAGCCGGATTCGAGCGCCACGGCGAGGTCGCCGGGGAGTTTGGCGTCGGCCCGGTACATCCGGATGCCGTGGATGGCCCCGTAGACGGCGAGGCCGACGACCAGGGCTAGCAGCAGGTCCATGTCCGTCCCCCTTCTTCCTGGTGTCAGACGTCGATACGGGACAGGCGGCGGATGACCACGAATCCGATCGCGTACAGGGCGATGGCCACGACCACTGCGGCCTGGCCGATGAAGGCGCCGGTCATGCGGTCCAGGGCGCCGGGCATGACCGCGTTCATCAGGAGCATCGCGCCGATCCCGAAGGCCGGTACGGCGTAGGCGGTGACGGTGACCTGGGAGAGCTGGGTCTTGACCTCACGGCGGGTCTCCTTGCGCTCCTCCAGCGTCTCGGTGAGGTTGCGCAGCGAGCTGACGACCGTGCCGCCCGCCCGGTTGGAGAGGACCAACGTGGTCACCAGGACGACCAGTTCGCGGGACGGCAGCCGGTCGGTCAGCTCGCTCAGTGCCTCGTCCAGGGATTCGCCAACCGCCAACCGCCGCGCCACCCGGGCCAGTTCCTCGCCCGCCGGGTCCTCCAGCTCCTCCGCCGCCATGGAGAGCGCGGTGCGCAGGGCCAGGCCCGCCTGGGTGGCGTTGGCCAGGATGCGGGAGAGCTCGGGCAGTTGGTTGATGAAGCGTTCGGTGCGCTTGGTCCGCTGCCAGTTCAGGAAGGCGTTGGTGCCCCAGAGGCCGATCAGCGCGGCGACCGGACCGAAGAAGGCCGCGAGCATGGAGGAGGCGATCATCCACAGCCCGGCCATCGCGAGGAGCGCGTAGACGAAGAACTCGCCGGGGGTGAGCTCCATCCCCGTCGCCGCGAGCTTCAGCTCCAGCTTCCGGCCGAGCGCGGTGGCCCGCAGCCGCCGGTCCAGGCCCCTGAACCGGCGGTGCCGGCCCGTCTCGGGGACCTGGCCGACATGGGAGAGCCGCTCCACGAGCGCGTCGCGGTCGGCCTTGCCGCCGGAGTAGGCGTACAGGCCCATCACGCCGAGCACACAGGCGAGAAGGGTGACGCCGACGGTGACCAGGGGGAGGTTGACGTTGTCCATGGCTCGGTACCTAGTTGGCCTCTCGGGTGGCGAGCTGTTCGGCGCTCTCCGCGACGCCGAACGCCTGCGGGATGGGCTGGCTCGCCATGTAGAGACGGTCGGCGACCCTGCGGGGCAGCGGCAGGTACTGGAAGCGGCCGTGGATGCGGCCGTCCGCCGCCATCGGCTGCCCGTCGAACCGGGCCGCCGTGACGATCCGGTACGGGTCGCGCCCGTGCGAGTCGAGCACCGCGATCTCGGTGATCTTCCTGGTGCCGTCGGCGTGCCGGGTGAGCTGGACGATCACGTCGACGGCGCTGTTGATCTGGTCGTGCAGCGCCTCGAAGGGGATCTCCACCTCGGACATCGAGGCGAGGGTCTGCAGACGCATCAGCGCGTCCTCGGCGTTGTTGGCGTGGACGGTGGCGAGCGAGCCGTCATGGCCGGTCGACATCGCCTGGAGCATGTCGAGGGACTCGCCGCCGCGGACCTCACCGACGACGATGCGGTCGGGGCGCATACGCAGGGAGTTGCGGACCAGGTCGCGGATGGTGATCTGGCCCTTGCCCTCGACGTTGGCCGGGCGGGACTCCAGCCGGATCACATGGTTCTGCTGGAGCTGGAGTTCGGCGGAGTCCTCGATGGTGACGATGCGCTCGGTGTTCGGGATCAGCCCGGAGAGCGCGTTGAGGAGCGTCGTCTTCCCGGTGCCGGTGGCGCCCGAGACGATGATGTTGAACTTGGCCTGGACGAGCCCGGCGAGCAGGATCAGCATCTGCTCGTCCAGCGAACCGAAGCCGATCATCTCCTGGAGGGTGAAGGAGCGCGGGAAACGGCGGATGGTGAGCGTGGCGCCGGTCAGGGAGAGCGGCGGGATGATCACGTTGACACGTTCACCGCTGGGGAGCCGTGCGTCGACCATCGGATTCGACTCGTCCACGCGGCGGTTGACGGTCGACACGATGCGTTCGATGGTCTGCATCAGTTGCTCGTGCGAGCCGAAGCGCATCGGGAGCTGCTCGACCTTGCCGCTGCGCTCGACGAAGATCTGGTCGGGGCCGTTCACCATGATCTCGGTGATCGACGCGTCCTCCAGGAGCGGTTCCAGGATGCCGAGGCCCAGCGCCTCGTCCACGACGCGCCGGATCAGCTGCGAGCGCTCGACGGTGGAGAGGACCGGGCCCTCGCGGCTGATGATGTGGCCGAGTACGCGCTCCAGACGGGCCCGCCGGTCGGCGGCGGCCAACGAGGACATCTCCGCGAGGTCGATCTCCTCCAGGAGCTTCGCCCGGTAGGTGGCCACCATGTGGCCGTCCTCCCGTGCGCCGCCGTGCTCGTCCGGGGCGGTCATGCGTGCCCGCAGGCTCATCTGCCCAACTCTCCTCGGTGTCGCGGATGGTGCTGTTCCTCCGGCCGGCCCCTGGCGTCCGTGCCGTCCGTGGCGCTACTCGCGCGGCATCGTGGCGCTCCGCTTCGCCCACCAGCCGTCCAGGCCGGGGACGACCAGGGGGACCTTGACCTCGACCGTGACGGTGATGTCCCGGCCGCCGCTCTGGCCGTAACGGAACCCGCCGTCGCCCAGCCAGCCGCTCATGGCGCTGCGGGCCGTCGACCGCGGGTCGCCGTGCGCGTCGTAGCTGGCCGCCGTACGGGCTCCGGCGCGTGCGGCCGTGCCCGCCTGGTTGGCGGCGTAGGCGGCGAGGCCGAGTTGGAGGGCCCCCATGGCGACGAGGAGCAGGAGGGGGAGGAAGCCGAGGTACTCCATGGCGACCTGGCCGCGGTCCCGGCCCTGGTCCCGCTCCTGGCCCCGGCGCGGCTGCCGGGTGTTCAGCGACGCGTTGGCGGTTGGCGTCATCACTCAGTCCTCCAGCGCCGATCCGGCTTCGCCCTTGATGGGGATGTCGAGGTCGAACAGGCCGGGCACCAGCACCGGCACCTTGAGCGTCACCTTCGCCTCGTACAGGCCCGAGCCCGGGCCGCAGCTCACCCGGGCCGCACTCGACCAGGCGTCGGGCAGGTCCTCCAGCGCACCCGCCCGGCACGCCGCGCCCGCCCCGTACTCCGCTCCGCTCCCCTTGCGCGCGCCCACGTCAGCCGCGTTGCCCGCGAGGCTGAAGGTGTAGCCGATCAGGGCGCACTCCCAGAGCACGAGCATGATCAGGATGATGAAGGGGGTCATGCCCAGGAACTCGACGGCGGTCTGTCCCCGGTCATCTCCCCGCAGGCGCCGAAGACGCCTGGGGCCGGGGCGCTCCCAAAGGCCCCTGAGCCCCCGTATGCCGGTGCGGGCTGTCCTCGTGGTGGTCGTCATCGCTCAACGTGTCCCCTCAGCGTCTGCGGACCCGCCGCGCCGGCGGCGCGGGTGTCCGACCGAGCCCCGGTCGTTCTTGAAGGTGCCGCTGTTCCTCTTGGCCAGAACGCCGCCGGACTTCTTGGCGGTCACGCTCGGCTTGACCATGCCCAGCTCTCCGGCCAGCCCCCACAGGGCCTGCTTGACGGTGCTCTTGGCGTCCAGTTCGTGCAGGCGGCCGGAGTCGACGGCGGCCTGGAGCTCCTTGAAGTTGGCGGGGACCGCCGCTGCGGCGACCCGGGTGCCGGTGATCTTCTGGATCAGGGGTGGCTGGATCTCGGTGTTGCGGGTGAAGCGGTTGACGAGGGTGACGGTCTCCTCGGCCTTGCGGATCTGGAGCCGTTCCCACATCCGTACGACGCGCTTCGCGCCGCGCACCGCGACCACGTCCGGGGTCGTCACCAGCAGGGCCGTGTCCGCCATCTCGATGGCCGCCGCGTTGGCCCCGTTCATCTGGCCGCCGCAGTCGATGACGACGATCTCGTACCGGGAGCGCAGGGCGCTGACGATCTGGCGGGCCGAACGGTCGCTGACCTCCTCGCCGCGTTCGCCCTCGCCGGGGGCGAGCAGCAGCGCGAGGCCGGTGGAGTGGGAGAAGACGGCGTCGGCGAGGACCCGGGGCGAGATGTCGTTGATCAGGGCGAGGTCGACGAGCGAGCGCCGGAACTGCACGTCGAGGAAGGAGGCGATGTCGCCGGTCTGGAGGTCCATGTCGACCAGGGCGACGGTATGGCCGGACGCCTGGGCGGCCAGGGCGAGCTGGATGGCGGTGACGGTGGCGCCGACGCCGCCCTTGGCGCCGGTGACCGTGACGACCGTGCCGCCGGGTCCGGCGAAGACGTCGCCGGCGGAGGAGAGGTGGCGGCGTACGCCGGTGGACCACTGGGCCGCGGCCTGGACCCGGTTGGCGAGCTCCTCGTACCCCACCGGCAGGGTGACCAGGCCGCGGGCTCCGGAGTCCATCGCGTCGGCGAAGAGGTGGGGACCGGCGTCCGTGGTGATCATGACGACCCCGACGGAGGGGAACCGCAGGGACACCTCCCGGATCAGCTCCAGGGCCGGGACCGGGCCGATCCGCTCGTGCACCAGCACCACTTCGGGCAGCTCGTCCAGGGCCTCGCCCGCGAGGCGGGCCAGGGTGTCGATCAGCTGGGTCGAGTCGGTGACCGGGCCCGCCGGTTCTGCGTCGGGCAGCTGGCTGAGCAGGGTGGTGAGGGAGCGTGCCGCGTCGGGGTCGCCCACGGCCGGGACGATTCTGATGGTCATCCGGTCCCTCACTTGTCCTTGTCGAGGGTGTAGGTGCGGTCACCCGGGCGGATGGTGCCGTCGCTGCCGGGGGCGAGGAGTGCGAGACGTACGTGCTCCGCGAAGGACTCGGCGTAGGCGATGCGCTGGGTGTCCAGCGTGTTCAGGGCGAAGGTGATCGGCACGGCCTCGGTCATCTGGGTGCGCCGGTCGTCGCCGCTCGGGTTCAGTGCGGTGAGCTTGCCGACCTCCAGCACCTTGGCGTTGGAGACGATGACCTTGGACTGGGCGGGGTCGCCGTTCTCCTGCTGCTGCTCGCCGGCGAAGGTGGCGTAGATGTTGACCGTGGCGCCCGGTGTGATCTTGCCCGCGACGCCGGTGGCGGCGTCGATCATGATGGCGATCTCCTGCTCACCGGCGCGGAGTTCGGGTTTGCGCACCATCATGTCCGACTGGAGCAGCGAGCCGCCGCGGAGCTGGGTGACGGCGATCTTGCCCTCGACCTCCCGCAGGTCGGTCACGGCGTTCTCCGAGAGCCAGCGCTTGGGCATCGCGATCTTCTCGAACTGACCGCTGTTCAGTGCCGTGTACGGGGCCACGTCGGATTTCAGCTGGTAGGCGGTCACTTCGGGGCCGACCTTGGAGTTCACATCACTGATCACCGAGAGCACGCCGGCGAAGGCACCGAAGGCACACAGGACCGACAGGAGCAGGAGTATCACGCCGCGGCGCTGGCGGGAGTTCATGGGCCGGACAACCTCGTTCGAATCGGATGCGTGGGGCAGCGGACAGAGAGGGATGCGCGATGAGGCGGTACGGGCCGGGGGCCGGACGCCTGGGCCGGGCGGGCCTAGGGACCGGAACGTTCGCCGGCTTCCAGCTGAAGGACACCGCTGGAGGGCCTGCGGTTCTCGGGGGCGGCGAGCGGTGCGGAACAGAAGGCGCAGCGGTCACCGATGAGTTCCATCTCGCACCAGTGGCACTTCTCCCGGCGGACGGAGGAGACCAGCTGGTACAGCACGGAGAGGTCCGGGAGATGGGCGGCGAACTCCACCAGCTTTCCCGTGCCCCACCAACGCGGGGAGTCGGCGGGAACACGCGTCTCGTGTACGGCCTGGACCTTCCAGGCGGGCGCGAGGGTCTCCTGTACCCAGTCCGACTGCAACTGCCCCTGGGCGACGAGAAGATGCGTACGGAACTCCGGTCCGGCCAGGGGTTCGGCGGCCGGGCCCACCTTGATGAGCTGCGGTTCGGGGCCGGCGAGTACGGCGAACTGGGAGCCGGGGACCCAGGACCTGGCATGGCTCTTGAGGCTGACCGGGACCCGGTCGAGCTTGGCGACCGAGTTGAGCAGGGCGCCCGCGTAGATGTAGTGCGACAGCAGCCGGGCGGCGGAGGCGACGACCCCGGGGCTGAAGTCGCAGATGGACAACTGCCGCAGCTGGCGGACGAGTACGGCCACGCCGAGGGGCGGCAGGTCGACCTTGACCAGGGCGATCCGGTCGCTCTCCAGGACCGAGCGGATGGAGTGGAGCCGGCGTTCGTGCTCGGGCCGGATGCCGGAGGGGTAGAGGGCGATCACGTATCCGTGCTGTTCGAGCAGCAGATGCATGTCGCCGATCGCCAGCTCCAGGACCTGGGCTTCGGGGGCCTGGAGCAGGGCCGCGGTCGGTGTCTGCTGATCGGTGGGCGGCAGCACCAGATCTGCACTCGTCACTGCTATCGCGGTCGGCACGCTCTTCCCCGTTCGGCTCCGGCCGCCGTCGAGACGTCGGCCGCAATCGCTCCTGCTCCGTGCTCCTGCCTCAGCACTTTAGCCACGTCTCACCAGGCAGAGAACAGTTATCGGAGACCAGTGCGTCATCATGCGAACACCGTTCGTACGGGGGTCGGGTGCTAAACAGGACGAAATCGATTCCGGTCAACTTCTTTACCACTGCGGAGCGTCACCGAACCGGCCATCCGGAATCCGGGCGCGCTTCCATTCCCGCACGTCAGGGCCGATAGGGGCGCGTTCCGGATCATTTCGGCGGGCTGTTTCGTCACGGTACGAAGACCTTCGGCAAGATCACCCGTGCGGGTAGCGCGTTAGGGGCACGGGGGTGCCTTCCGGCAAAGAAAATTCGGCCCGGAGCGCTCTGCCGAGCACCTCGCGGGCGATCCGGGAGCCTCCGCGCGAGCAACCGCCCGCCCTTCCGGAAGGCCCTTTCACTGCCAGAGGTCTTGACAACTTGATTGGTCTGGACCAGTTTATCCGCCAGCGGTGACGACCGCTTCCGCTCCACCCCGCACGGCCTTCCCCATCCCCGCCGCCGTGCGCCGCCCGTCCGGCACGCCCGCACCGCCGCACCACCCCCGCCACGCACCACCAACTCCCCACGGAGGCCCCCGTGCAACGCTCCGCAGGCAGCAGAAGACGCAGAAGGCACCACTCCCGTCCGTTCCTCGGCGGCGCCATGGCAGTCATCGCGGCGGGCGCCCTGACCGTCACCGGACTCGTCTCCACCGCCCAGGCCGCCGACGTCAACAACGCCAAGAACGCGGGCTTCGAGTCGGGGCTCGCCAACTGGTCCTGTTCCGCCGGCAGCGGCGCCACCGTCTCCACCCCCGTGCGCAGCGGCACGTCCGCGCTGAAGGCCACCCCGGTCGGCCAGGACAACGCCAAGTGCACGCAGACCGTGGCCGTGAAGCCCAACTCGACGTACGCGCTGAGCTCCTGGGTGCAGGGGGGTTACGCCTACCTCGGGGTGACCGGCAGCGGAACGACCGACGTCTCCACCTGGACGCCCGGCTCCACCGCCTGGACCAAGCTGTCCACGAGCTTCAGGACCGGCGCCAACACCACGTCGGTGACCGTCTACACCCACGGCTGGTACGGGCAGTCCGCCTACTTCGCCGACGACGTCGAGGTGACCGGCCCCGACGGCGGTGGCGGCGGTGACGGCCCCGGCCCGGTCATCCCGGCGGCCCCCGCCGGTCTCGTCACGGGCGCCACGACGACGTCCTCCGTCGCCCTGTCCTGGAACGCGGTCTCCGGCGCCACGGGCTACAAGGTCTACCGGGACGGTGTGCAGGCCACCACCTCCACCGGGACCTCGGCGACCGTCACGGGGCTGGCCGCCGACACGGCGTACCAGTTCTCGGTGAGCGCCACCAACGCGGCCGGTGAGTCGGTCAGGTCCGCCGCCGTCAGCGCCCGTACGGCCAAGCCCGGCACGGGCGGCCCCGGCCCCGCCGTGCCCAAGCACGCGGTGACCGGCTACTGGCAGAACTTCAACAACGGCGCGGCCGTCCAGAAGCTCACCGACGTCCCGGCCGACTACGACATCATCGCGGTCTCCTTCGCGGACGCCACGCCGACGCCGGGCGCGGTCACCTTCAAGCTGGACACCGCCGGGCTGAACGGCTACACCGACGCCCAGTTCCGCGCGGACATCAGGACCAAGCAGGCGCAGGGCAAGAACATCATCATCTCGATCGGCGGCGAGCTCGGCACCGTGCGGGTCGACAACGACGCCTCCGCCACCGCGTTCGCCAACTCGGTGTACGCGCTGATGCAGGACTACGGCTTCAACGGGGTCGACATCGACCTGGAGAACGGCCTCAACGCCACCTACATGACGAAGGCGCTGCGCCAGCTGTCGGCGAAGGCGGGCAGCGGGCTCGTCATCACGATGGCCCCGCAGACCATCGACATGCAGTCGACGGCGGGTGAGTACTTCAAGACGGCGCTCAACATCAAGGACATCCTGACCGTCGTCAACATGCAGTACTACAACAGCGGTTCGATGCTCGGCTGCGACGGCAAGGTCTACTCGCAGGGCTCGGTGGACTTCCTCACCGCGCTCGCCTGCATCCAGTTGGAGGGCGGCCTCGACCCGTCCCAGGTCGGCATCGGTGTCCCCGCCTCCACCCGGGGCGCGGGCAGCGGTTACGTCGCCCCGTCGATCGTGAACGCCGCGCTGGACTGCCTGGCCAAGGGCACCAACTGCGGTTCGTTCAAGCCCTCGAAGACCTACCCGTCGCTGCGCGGCGCGATGACCTGGTCGACCAACTGGGACGCGACGGCCGGCAACGCCTGGTCGAAGGCGGTCGGCCCGCACGTCCGCAGCCTGCCGTAACGCCACCGCACCACCCCGAACCCGCAGCGCCGCCGCTCCCCCGGCGGCGCTGCGGCGTTTCGAGGTGCCTGGTCACCAGGGGAGTTCGCGCACCTGCTGCACACACAGCACGATGAACAGCAGCCCCGCCAGGGCCAGCATCCCGTTGCTGAGCAGGCCGTTGCGCCACATTCTGGGCGTACGGGAGGAGTTGAGCAGCCACAGCAGGGTCAGGGCGAGGAAGGGCATGAAGAACGCGCCGAGCACGCCGTACGCGATGACCAGGCCGAACGGCTCGTCCAGCCAGAGCAGGGTCATCGGCGGGAAGGTCAGCCAGAGCAGATAGGCGCGGAACGGCAGCGACCGCTGCTGCCGGTCGACGACGGCGGGACCGGCGTGTTCCGCCTCAGGGCCCGCCGGGGCCCGGAACCGCGTCACGAAGTCGGCGAACATCAGGCTCACCCCGTGCCAGACGCCGATCAGCGACGAGAACGACGCGGCGAAGAAGCCGACCAGGAAGAGCTTCGCGGTGCCCGCCCCGAACCGGTCCTCCAGCACCTTGCCCAGGTCGATCAGCCCGCGGTCGCCGGAGGTGAGGGCGATCTGCGAGGCGTGCAGCAGCTCGGCGCCGACGATGAGCATCGCCACGACGAAGATCCCGGTGGTGATGTAGGCGACCCGGTTGTCGAGCCGCATCACCTTCATCCAGGAGGAGTTGCTCCACCCCTTGGCGTTGACCCAGTACCCGTACGCCGCCATGGTGATCGTGCCGCCGACCCCGCCGATCAGCCCGAGGGTGTAGAGCAGCGAACCGTCCGGCAGTGCGGGGGCGAGCCCGGCGAACGAGGCCCCCACGTCCGGCACGACCCGGACGGCCACGTACACGACCACCACGAACATGATGCCGATCAGGACCGTCATGACCTTCTCGAAGACGGCGTACCGGTTGAACCAAACGAAGGCCAGTCCGATCAGCCCGGTGACGATCGCCCAGAACTTCAGCCCGGGGCCGTCCGGGAACAGCGCCACGATGGGCAGGGCGCTGGAGGACATGGCCGTGGCGCCGTAGATGAAGCCCCAGACGACGACGTAGATCGCGAAGTACACCGTGGTCCAGGGACCGATGCTGCGCCAGCCGTCGAAGAGCGTGCGCCCGGTCGCCAGGTGCCAGCGGCCGGCCGCCTCGGCGAGCGAGATCTTGACCACGCAGCCGATCACCGCCGCCCACATCAGGGTGTACCCGAACTTGCTGCCCGCGACCAGCGTCGCGACCAGGTCGCCGGCCCCGACCCCGGTCGCCGCGACGACGATGCCGGGGCCGATGTACTTCCAGCTGGATCTACGTGGTCGGGAGGCCGGCTCCCCTGTCTCTGTGGTTGCGCTTGTCTCCGCCATGCCGATCAAGGAAGCGCAATCGGCGGGTCAGCACAAGAGGGCGTGCACGGCAGTAAAATCGGGTGGGGACCCATCGGTCGGCAGTCGGCGGCGGATACGGGGGAAGGGCGCGGTTCCGGCGGCGCGCTGTGGCCTTCCGAAGGAGGCGCCATGTCTCACATGACCCACACAAGTCCCACGAGCCCCCCTGCTCAGCAGGCGATGGATCCGGTCCGGCAGGAACAGTTCGCCGGACGGATGCTGCAGGTGCTCAACGATTCCTGCCTGGGGTATCTGTGCAGTCTCGGACACCGGACGCGGCTGTTCGACGTGATGGCGGAGCTGCCGGCGTCGACCAGTGAGCAGATCGCCGGGGCAGCCGGGCTGGACGAGCGCTATGTGCGCGAGTGGCTGGGCGGGGTGACCGTGGGCGGGATCGTCGCGTACGACCCGGCGGACGGTACGTACCGGCTGCCGCCCGAGCACGCCGCCTCCCTGTGCCGCGCCGCCGGGCCCGACAACCTGGCCTCCTTCCTCCAGGACCTGGCCCTGATCGGGCTGGTCGAGGACGAGGTGGTCACGGCGTTCCGGGAGGGGGGCGGGGTGCCGTACTCCTCGTATCCGAAGTTCCAGGACCTTCAGGCCGAGGAGACGGCGCGGGTGTACGACGCGGCGCTGGTCGACGCGATCATTCCGCTGGTGCCCGGCCTGCCGGAGCGGCTGGGCTCGGGCGCCGGGCTGGACGTGCTCGATGTCGGTACGGGCCAGGGGCACGCGGTCAACCTGCTGGCGCGGGCGTTCCCGGCCAGCAGGTTCCGCGGGGTGGACATGTCGGAGGGCGGCATCGCGGCGGCCCGGGCCGAGGCGGAGCGGCTGGGCCTCGCGAACGCCCGCTTCGACCTGGCGGACGCGGCCGCGGTGACCGGGCCGTACGACCTGATCACCGCCTTCGACGTGATCCACGACCTGGCCCGCCCGGCGGAGACCCTGGCGGCCGTCGCCGGTGCGCTGCGGGACGACGGGGTGTTCCTGATGGGGGACATCGCCGCCTCCAGCAGGCTGGAGGAGAACCTGGACCTCCCGCTGGGCCCCACGCTCTACGCCTTCTCGGTCTTCTACTGCATGACGGTCTCGCTCGGCGAGGGCGGCGCGGGCCTGGGGACCGTGTGGGGCCGGCAGACCGCGCTGCGGATGCTGAAGGAGGCGGGCTTCGGGGAGGTCGCGGTGCGCGAGGTGGAGGGCGACATCCTGAACGTCTACTACGTCGCGCGCAAGGGGAGTTGAGCGAAGGACCGGGGCACACCGGGCCCCATCGCTGCGGTCGGTGATCGAGTTCTTCGGCAACCCGTTCGTCGCCCTGACGATCGCCCTCTTCCTCCCGTACTAGGGCATCCACTGCTCGGAGCCTGTCGGAGAGCTTGTGGAAGGGTCCAGCGCGATGGAGGAGAACGTCGCGGCGAGGATCAGGATGAGCGGGGTGAGGAGGGCAGGGGGAGCGCGGCACGGCGCCGCCGGGGGACGGGGCGCCGTGCCGTACGGCGTGGTGGAGCGGTGGTGCGGGTGAGGCAAGGCGTTCAGGCGGTCAGTGGGTCTGGACCTTCGGTGGATCCGGAACGTCAGCTGAGTACCGCGAGCGCGTCGATCTCGATCAGCAGCCCCTTGGGCAGGCCGACGTAGACCGTCGTACGGGCCGAGGGGGCCTCCTTGAGGTTCTGCTCGGCGAAGTACGCGTTGTAGATCTCGTTCATCTCCGCGAAGTGGTCCACGTCCGTCAGGTAGACGCGCATCATCATCACGTCGTCCCAGCTCGCGCCGCCCTCCTCCAGGATCGCCTTGACGTTGGCGAAGGTCTGGAGGGTCTGCTCGCGCAGGGTGGGGCCGGCAGGGGTCGGGGCCTGGCCCTCCACGGCGGGCAGGAAGCCGACCTGGCCGGCGACCTGGAGGATGTTCCCCTTCCGCACGCCGTGCGAGAACTTCGCCGGCGGCGTGGTGTGGGTGGAGGGGGTGAGGGCGGTCTTCTCGGTCATGGCTGATCAGACTTTCTTGGGTCGGTTGGTGCCGGAGTACTCCCGGCTGATGGTCTCGGCGGTGCGCCGGACCAGCGGGAGCAGGGTGAGGAGTTCCTCGGCCGTGACGACCACGTTCGGTGCGGACACCGACATGGCCGCGACGACCCGCCCGTCCGCGCCACGGATGGGGGCGCCGACGCAGTTGATGGACTCCTCGTGGCCACCGAGGTCGGTGGCCCAGCCCTGTTCGCGCACGACGGCCAGCTCCTTGAGGAAGGCGGCCGCGTTGGGCGTCGAACGGGACGTGTACATGGGGTAGTCGAGCTTCTCGGCGATCGCGCGCCGCTCGGGTTCGGTGAGGTCGGCGAGCAGCAGCTTGGCCACGGCCGCGACGGTGATCGCGACGGGCTTGCCGATCCGCGAGTACATCCGGACCGGGTAGCGGCTCTCGACCTTGTCGATGTAGAGGACTTCCTGCTCCTCGTACACCGCGAGGTGCACGGTGTGCCCGCACCGGTCGTTGAGTTCGACCAGGTGGGGGTGGGCGATCTCGCGTACGTCGAGGTTCTCGACGGCCTCCTGGGCGAGCGCGAAGAGGCGGGCGCCGAGGCGGTAGCGCTGGTCCTGCTGGCGGTAGACGAGCCCGTGCTCGTGGAGCGTACGCAGCAGGCGCAGCGCCGTGGACTTGTGGACGCCTAGCCGCTCGGCGACCTGGCCGAGGTCGGCGGGTCCCTGGGCGAGCAGCGGCAGGATGCTGAGTGCCCGGTCGACGGTCTGACTCATGACGTACGTACCTCCTCGGGGGCCCGGTCGGCTGCGGTCCAGCCGGGGCCGAGACGAAGTCTCTCCCAGGCCTCGTCGTCGAGGGCGACGAGGCGGTCGGCGTGGTCGCGGGTGGGCGGTTCGGTGAGGTCGCCGGGGACGGTGAGGACGGCGGCGGCCATGAGATGACCGTGCCGGACCCGGTCCCTTACGGGGAGGCCGCGCAGGGTGGCGGAGAGGAACCCGGCGGCGAACGCGTCCCCGGCCCCGACGGCGGCGACGACGTCGACGTGGAGGGCGGGGACGGGCGTGACGGTGTCGAGGGCGCCTTCAGCCCCTCCGCCGTCCGCCGAACGCGAGGCCGGCGCACCCACAGTCCCTCCGCCCTCCGTGGAGGGCGAGGCCGGGCCGTTCCCAGCCCCTCCGGCGTTTGAGGAGCGGGGCCCGGGGCCGAGCCGCGAGAACGCCGTCGCGCCCGCGCTCCCCCGCTTCACGACCACCACCGACGGCTCCGGCAGCGCCGCCCGGATCGCCTCCGCGCCCACGATCCCCCACGCCTCCTCCGCCTCGTCCTCCCCGACGAACACCAGGTCACAGCGGCGAGCCAGCTCCAGCAGCACGGAAGCGCCGCCGCCCCGCCACAGATGCGGCCGATGGTTCACGTCGAACGACACCAGCGGACGGCCCGGGCGCGGAGCCGTCAGCTCCCGCAGCAGCTCCAGACAGTCCGCCGACAACGCCGCCGTGATCCCGGAGAGGTGGAGGACGCGCCCGGCGAAGACCTCCTCGTACGGCACATTCGCCGGCGACATCGCAGAAGCCGCCGACCCGGCCCGGTAGTAGGCGACCTCGTGCGCCCCCGCCCCGCGATCCGTCGCCGTACGGAAGTAGATGCCCGTGGGCCGGTCAGGATCCCGCCGCACGGCCGACGTATCGACGCCGTACCCCCCGATCGTCTCGACCAGGTGGTCACCGAAGCCGTCCGCTCCGACCCGCCCCACCCAGGCCGCCCGGTGCCCGGCGGCGGCGAGCGCGCAGGCCACGTTGGACTCGGCGCCCCCGATCCCCCGCCCGAAGGACGGAACGTCGGCGAGGCGGCCGGGCTGCGAGGGCAGGAACGTCACCATGGACTCACCGAGACAGACGACATCGGTGGTCGCGTCGGCGGCGCGGGCCGTACCTGCTGCGGGTCCGGACACTGAAGGCTCCTCGCTGGTCGGCGTGCGGGCCGGTGGTCACCATTGACCGGGCATCGGCTCGGATGTTAGACAGCATTGAGCGATATACGCAATGGGTGTTGCACATGTTGCAACAGACTTCGAGGAGCTCCCCTTGGCAGCCGAACGCCCCACCACCCCCACCGCCTCCCTCACGGCCGGCCTCGCCGAAGAACGCGTCGACCACCGCTTCAAGGCGCTCCCGCCCGACGCCGGGGGCCTGACCGTCGGAGCCCTGGCCGCCGAGCGCCGCAACCTCTTCACCGGCGGGTTCACCACCCCCGTCCTCGCCCTCTCCGCCGAGTCGGTCGAGCACAACCTCGCCCTGCTGGAGACGTACGCGGAACGCCACGGCCTCGCGTTCGCCCCGCACGGCAAGACCTCCATGGCCCCGCAGCTCTTCGCGGACCAGCTGAAGCGCGGGGCCTGGGGCATCACGGCCGCCGTGCCGCACCAGGCACGCGTCTACCGCGCGTACGGGATCGGGCGCATCTTCCTCGCCAACGAGCTGGTCGACCCGGTCGCGCTGCGCTGGCTGGCCGGCGAGATGACGGCCGACCCGGAGTTCCGCTTCATCTGTTACGTCGACTCCGTGCGCGGGATCGAGCTGATGGAGGAGGCCCTGAGCGCGTCGGGCGCCACCCGCCCCCTCGACGTGGTCGTGGAGCTCGGCGCGGGCGAGGGCGCGCGCACCGGCGCCCGGACCGAGGCCGACTGCGCGGCGGTGGCCGACGCGGTGGCGGCGGCCGGGTCGCTGCGCCTGGTGGGCGTGGCCGGGTACGAGGGCGAGGTGCCGGACGCGGACCCGGAGCGCGTGCGGGCATGGCTGCGGCGCCTCGTCGCGCTGGCGGCCACCTTCGATGCCGAGAAGCGGTTCACCGGCGCCGAGGAGATCGTCATCAGCGCGGGCGGCAGCGCCTGGTTCGACGCGGTGGCGGACGTATTCGCCGGGATCCCCGAACTCAGCTCCCCCGTGCTCAAGTTGCTCCGTTCCGGCGCTTACGTCTCGCACGACGACGGCCACTACAAGCACCTCACCCCGTTCAACCGCGTCCCCGGGGAGGGTGCCCTGGAGCCCGCCTTCCGCCTCTGGGCGCAGGTCGTCTCCCGCCCGACCGGCGAGCAGGCGTTCCTGAACGCGGGCAAGCGGGACGCGGCGTACGACCTCGATCTCCCCGAGGCGCAGGTGGTCCGCTCCGCCCGCGACGGCTCGGTCCGCCCCGCCACCGGCATCACGGTCACCGGCCTCTCCGACCAGCACACCTGGGTACGGACGGAGGAAGGCGCCGAGCTGGAGGTCGGCGACTGGGTCGGCATGGGCCTCTCGCACCCCTGCACCAGCTTCGACAAGTGGCAGCTGATCCCGCTGGTGGAGGCGGACGGCACGGTCAGCGACTACATCCGCACGTTCTTCTGAGCAGCCGCCCCCTCCCGCCCCCGAAAGGTCACCCATGGACCTGGTCCTGCGCGACGCGCTCGTCGTCGACGGCACCGGCGAGCCCTCCTACCGCGCCGATGTGGCGGTCTGCGGCGGCCGGATCGCCGAGATCCACCGCGAGGGCTCCCCCGGCCCCCGCCCCACCGCCATCCGTACGGTCGACGCCGACGGCCTCGCGCTGGCCCCCGGCTTCATCGACATGCACGCCCACAGCGATCTGGCGCTGCTGCGCGACCCGGACCACGGAGCGAAGGCGGCGCAGGGCGTCACGCTCGAAGTGCTCGGCCAGGACGGCCTGTCGTACGCCCCGGTCGACGACCGTACGCTCGCCGAGGTCCGCCGCTCCATCACCGGCTGGAACGGCGACGGCTCCGACATCGACTTCGACTGGCGCACCGTCGGCGGCTACCTGGACCGCCTCGACCGCAACTTCGGCGGCCAGGGCATCGCCGTCAACGCCGCCTACCTGATCCCGCAGGGCACGGTACGGATGTACGCCGTCGGCTGGGACGACCGCCCGGCCACCGACGCCGAGCTGGCCCGGATGAAGGAGCTGGTGGACCAGGGGATGCGTGAGGGCGCGGTGGGCATGTCGTCCGGGCTCACCTACACCCCCGGGATGTACGCGGACGACGCCGAACTCACCGCACTCTGCCGGGTGGTGGCCCGCCACGATGGCTACTACTGCCCCCACCACCGCAGTTACGGGGCCGGCGCACTGGTGGCGTACGGGGAGATGGTGCGGCTGACCCGCAACGCCGGCTGCGCCCTCCATCTCGCCCACGCCACCATGAACTTCGGCGTCAACAAGGGCAAGGCACCCGACCTCCTCGCCCTGCTGGACGGCGCGCTGGCCGCCGGGGCCGACATCTCGCTCGACACCTACCCGTACGCCCCGGGCTGCACGACGCTCGTGGCCATGCTGCCGAGTTGGGCGGGCGAGGGCGGCCCGGAGTCGGCCCTCACCCGGCTCGCGGACCCGGAGAGCGCGGAGACGATACGGCACCACCTGGAGGTGCTCGGCTCGGACGGCTGTCACGGGGTGCCGATCGAGTGGGACACCATCGAGATCTCCGGCGTCAGCGCACCGCACCTGGCCGAGTACGTGGGCCGTACGGTGGCGGAGTCGGCGGGGCTGCGCGGCGAGGAGCCCTGGGTGACCGCGCGGCGGCTGCTCACCGAGGACCGGCTCGGGACGACGATCCTCCAGCACGTGGGCCACGAGGAGAACGTCCAGCAGATCATGCGCCACCCGGTGCACACCGGCGGCAGCGACGGCATCCTCCAGGGCGACAAGCCGCACCCGAGGGCGTACGGCACGTTCCCGCAGTATCTGGGCCGTTACGCACGGGAGTTGGGCATCCTCTCGCTGGAGGAGTGCGTGGCCCACCTGACCTCGCGCCCGGCCGCCCGGCTGCGACTGGCGGACCGGGGCCTGGTGCGCGAGGGCTACCGCGCGGACCTGGTGCTCTTCGACCCGGAGACGGTGGCGGCGGGCTCCACGTTCGAGGAGCCGCGCACGCTGCCGGTGGGCATCCCGCACGTCCTGATCGACGGCCGGTTCGTCATCGAGGACGGCAGGCGCACCTCGGTGCTTGCGGGCCGGGCGGTCCGGGGCGCGGGGGCGGCCTGAGGCGCTGCGCGGCCCCGGCTGCGTACGGTCGGGGTATGACACTCGACCTCGACGCCTATTTCGCCAGGATCGGCTGGACCGGGGAGCCCCGCCCCAGGGTGGAGGTGCTGCGGTCCCTGCACCGCGCGCACGCCCTGGGCATCCCGTTCGAGAACCTGGATCCGGTGCTCGGCTCGGCGCCCTCCCTGCACGTGGCCGATCTGGAGGCCAAGCTCGTCCGCGGTGGGCGCGGCGGCTACTGCTACGAGCACAACACCCTCTTCGCCGCCGTCCTGCGGCAGCTGGGCTTCACCGTGACCCTGCTGGCCGCCCGGGTGGTGCTGGGCGCCGCGCCGGGCGACATCCGGCCGCGCAGCCACATACTGCTGCGGGTGGACGTGCCGGACGTGGCGAGCCCGTACGTGGCCGATGTCGGGTTCGGCAGCATCGGCGCGCTGCTGGAGCCGATCGAGCTGGTGGCGGGGGCGGAGCTGTACGACGCTCCGCGCCGCCACCGGCTCGCCACGGTGGCGCACGAGGGGCCGCTGGAGATGTGGGAGCTGCGGGCCGAGAAGGGCGGGAGCTGGGAGGCGCAGTACGCCTTCACGGCGGAGCCGTTCGAGGGCGCGGACTTCGAGATGATCAACTGGTACGTCGCGACCAGCCCGCACTCACCGTTCCGGCAGGCGGTGTACGCGCAGCGCGCCCTGCCCGACTCCTCCCATCGGTCGCTCGCCGGGCTCGACCTGGTCGAGACGGCCGGGGACGGCACGATCAGGGAGCGGCTGCTCTCCGGCCCCGACGAGCTCCACCAGGTGCTGGAGGACAGCTTCGGCATCCGCGTCCCAGAAGGCGCCCAGCTGCCTGCCTGAGCCCGCCGGGTGCCGGACCGCCCCCGCATCCGGAGTCCCCGTCACCCGGCTCCCCGCCGCACGGGCCGCCCGCCGCGTGGCGCATCTCACCCGGCCGGGCGGCTCACGCCCCATTCCAAGCCGCGACGCCGCCCGGACCGGCCCTTCCCACGGTCCGGGGCCGGGGCGGCCTTGCCGATGGAAGCCGGGACGCGGCGGCGGGTGGGAGGGGGGGTCGCGAGGACGGCGCAATCTCCGCGCACCGCGCGAAACGCGGCCGTAAGCTCGCGGGCATGCAGGTCATCCAGTCCACCAAGCTCGCCAATGTCTGTTACGAGATCCGGGGCCCCGTGCTGGAGGAGGCGATGCGGCTCGAAGCGGCCGGTCAGCGCATCCTCAAGCTCAACACGGGCAACCCGGCCGCGTTCGGGTTCGAGTGCCCGCCGGAGATCCTCGAGGACATCCTGCGCAACCTCGCCGGGGCGCACGGCTACGGGGACGCGAAGGGCCTGCTCTCGGCGCGGCGAGCGGTGGTGCAGCACTACCAGACCAAGGGGATCGAGCTCGACGTCGAGGACGTCTACCTGGGCAACGGGGTCTCCGAGCTGATCCAGATGTCGATGCAGGCGCTGCTCGACGACGGTGACGAGGTGCTCGTACCGGCCCCGGACTACCCCCTGTGGACAGCGTCGGTCTCGCTGGCCGGCGGGACGGCCGTGCACTACCGGTGCGACGAGCAGGCCGACTGGATGCCGGACCTGGCGGACATCGAGCGGAAGATCACCGACCGCACCAAGGCCCTGGTGATCATCAACCCGAACAACCCCACCGGCGCGGTGTACGACGACGAGATGCTGCGCGGTCTCACCGAGATCGCCCGGCGCCACAACCTGATCGTCTGCTCCGACGAGATCTACGACCGGATCCTGTACGACGGCGCGACCCACACCCCGACGGCGGCCCTGGCCCCCGATCTGATGGTGCTGACCTTCAACGGGCTCTCCAAGAACTACCGGGTGGCCGGCTTCCGCTCCGGCTGGCTGGCGGTCTGCGGCCCGAAGGCGCACGCCACCTCGTACATCGAGGGGCTCACGATCCTGGCCAACATGCGGCTCTGCGCCAACATGCCCTCCCAGCACGCGGTGGCCACCGCGCTCGGCGGGCGGCAGTCGATCGAGGACCTGGTGCTGCCGGGCGGCCGGATCCTGGAGCAGCGGGACGTGGCGTACGACCTGCTGACCTCGATCCCCGGGGTGACCTGCGTGAAGCCGAAGGGGGCGCTGTATCTCTTCCCGCGGCTCGACCCCAAGGTCTACAAGATCAAGGACGACCGGCAGATGGTCCTGGACCTGCTGCGGGCCGAGAAGATCATGGTCGTGCAGGGGACGGGGTTCAACTGGCCGGAGCCCGACCACGTCCGCATCGTGACGCTGCCGGCGACGGAGGAGCTGACCGACGCCATGACTCGGATCGGCTCGTTCCTGGACGGTTACGGACAGCCGTAGGGCGACCGCGCTCCGCACCAGGGCCCGGATCGGGCGTAAACTTAGACTCAATCCAATGTAGGATGGATACCCAGCATCACCGGGAGGCCATCCATGTACGAGCCGATCCGCACTCCATCGGTCCACAGCCCGGCCGACGACGCGGACTTTCCGCACCGGAGCCGCGAGGAGGAGCTGGACATCCAGCTCGCGGGACACCTCGCCGCCCTCCTCGCGGTCACCGACGAACTCGGCCTCGCCCCGGCGGGCGACCGTATCGCCGAACAGGTGGCACGGCTGCGCGGCGCCCCGCCCGCCCGGCAGGCCGCCCTGACCGGCGCCGCCCCGGCGTCCCTGCACCGCCGCGCCCACGCCCTGGCGGGCCGCGCGCTCGTGGTGGCCGCGTCCCGCGCCGACACCACCGCCGCCATCCTCTCCGCGCAGCGGATGGACGCCCACACCGAGGCCCTCGCCTCCACCGCCGCCGAGCAGCTGGTCGGCGCCCACTGACGGCCCCGGTCCGCGTGCCGCCTCGGCGCGCGGACCGGGCGCCACGGCCTCCTCCTCGGACGCCGTTCCTCACGCCTGCGCACCGGTTGAGCGCAACGACTGACAAATGCGCCCGGTTGCCGCATTCTGATGGCTCCTATGATCCGCCGATCAGGCGACCGAACGTCACCTGATCGCCTCTCAGGTGCGCCAGGAGCTCGATGTGACGATGGATGGATGGAAGGTCGCGAAGCTGTCCGCCTGGGCGACGGTCGCTGCCGCAGTCGCGGGCGCGTTGATCGCGGGGGTCTTTCAGCTGGCCACGGCGCAGGGTGGGGACGACGACAAGAGCGCGGGAGCACCGGCCCCGTCCATTTCCTTATCCATCACCCCTCCGGCCGGGACGCCGTCGCCCACTCCCCCGCCGAGCGCTTCGGCGAGCCAGTGGCCTACCTCGGAGGGAACGCCCGACAGTCCGGAGAACTCCCCACCACCGCCCGCCACCGCCCCCCAGGTGCGCTACATCAGCGAGATCGACGAGAAGCGCAGCCGTACCGCGGCGCTGGTCCACCAAGGGGAGCGGCACGAGTGCCTGACCAGCCTGACGGTCCGGACGAATGTCTTCCAGGCCACCAAGACCTTCGAGTTCGCCATCGACCCCGAGTGGGACACCTTCAGCACCCTGGCCGGCATGGACACGGCGCCGCCCTTCGGCAACGTCATGCGCTTCACCGTCTACGTCGACGATGAGCAGGTGGCGACCCATCAGCTCTCGGACCGGCAGGCCGTCGAGATCACCGTCCCGGTCAGGGGCAGGAGCGCGCTGAAGCTCGTCACCGACACGGTGAAGGCCGGCGGACACCCGGCCGGCGGCTACGGAGCCTGGGGCAATGCCCGCTTCACCGCGGGAGCGGAGGAGAAGGGCGGCTGCTGAGCGCCGGCCTCCGCCCCGGAACGGGGGCGGCCCCCGGAACCGTGAGGGGGGACACCAGCGTCCCGTGAGGGGGTTCCGGGGGCCGGAGGGGCCGTCCGTGGTCGGGGACGGCCCCGGGGCAGTCGGTGATGACAGGCCCCGTACCGCGGCGGGTCGTCGTACCCACAGGTCAGGGCGGATGTCCGATGGACCCGGCCGCGGGGTTCAGGGGCTGGGCTCAGCCCAGCCGCTCCACCAGCGCGTGGTACTCGTCCCACAGCTCCTTGGGCGTGTGGTCGCCGAAGGTGTTGAGGTGCTCGGGGACCAGGGCGGCCTCCTCGCGCCAGACCTCCTTGTCGACCGTGAGCAGGAAGTCGAGGTCGGACTCGGAGAGGTCCAGGCCCTCGGTGTCGAGCGCGCCCTTGGCCGGCAGGATGCCGATCGGGGTCTCGACGCCCTCGCCCCTGCCCTCCAGGCGCTCCACGATCCACTTCAGGACGCGGCTGTTCTCACCGAAGCCGGGCCACACGAACGCGCCCGCCTCGTTCTTGCGGAACCAGTTCACGTAGTAGATCTTCGGGAGCTTCGACTGGTCGGCCTTGTCCGCACCGACCTTGACCCAGTGGTTCATGTAGTCGCCCATGTTGTAGCCGCAGAACGGCAGCATGGCGAACGGGTCGCGGCGCAGCTCGCCGACCTTGCCCTCGGCGGCGGCGGTCTTCTCGGAGGCGACGTTGGCTCCGAGGAAGACGCCGTGCTGCCAGTCGAAGGACTCGGTGACCAGCGGTACGGCCGAGGCGCGGCGACCGCCGAAGAGGATGGCCGAGATCGGCACGCCCTTGGGGTCCTCCCACTCGGGCGCGATGATCGGGCACTGCCCGGCCGGGACGGTGAAGCGGGCGTTGGGGTGGGCGGCGGGCGTGCCGGACTCAGGGGTCCAGTCGTTGCCCTTCCAGTCCGTGAGGTGCGCGGGCGCCTCTTCGGTCATGCCCTCCCACCAGACGTCGCCGTCGTCCGTGAGCGCCACGTTGGTGAAGACGGAGTTGCCCCACATGGTCTTCATGGCGTTGGCGTTGGTGTGCTCACCCGTGCCGGGCGCGACGCCGAAGAAGCCCGCCTCGGGGTTGATCGCGTAGAGCCGGCCGTCCTCGCCGAACCGCATCCAGGCGATGTCGTCGCCGATGGTCTCCACGGTCCAGCCGGGGATCGTGGGCTCCAGCATGGCGAGGTTGGTCTTGCCGCAGGCGGACGGGAAGGCGGCGGCAACGTACTTGGGGGCCTCCGACTCACCGCGCGGCGGCGTGAGCTTCAGGATGAGCATGTGCTCGGCGAGCCAGCCCTCGTCTCGGGCCATGACGGAGGCGATGCGGAGCGCGTAGCACTTCTTGCCGAGCAGGGCGTTGCCGCCGTAGCCGGAGCCGTACGACCAGATCTCACGGTCCTCGGGGAAGTGCGAGATGTACTTGGTGGTGTTGCAGGGCCACGGAACGTCTTCCTGGCCCTCGGCCAGCGGGGCGCCAAGAGTGTGGACGGCCTTCACGAAGAAGCCGTCGGTGCCCAGCTCGTCCAGGACCGCCTGGCCCATGCGGGTCATGGTGCGCATGGAGACGGCGACGTACGCGGAGTCGGTGATCTCGACGCCGATGGCGGAGAGGGGCGAGCCGACGGGGCCCATGCAGAAGGGGACCACGTACATGGTGCGACCACGCATGGAGCCGCGGAAGACGCCGTCGGCACCGGTGAAGATCTCCCGCATCTCGGCGGGGTCCTTCCAGTGGTTCGTGGGACCCGCGTCCTTCTCCTCCTTGGAGCAGATGAACGTACGGTCCTCGACGCGGGCGACATCGCTCGGGTCGGACGCGGCGTAGTACGAGTTCGGCCGCTTGATCTCGTCCAGCTTGGTGAACGTGCCCTTGGCGACGAGCTCCCCGCACAGGCGCTCGTACTCGGCCTCGGAGCCGTCGCACCAGACCACCTGGTCCGGCTGGGTGATCGCTGCGATCTCGTCGACCCAGGAGATCAGCTCCTGGTGGTGGGTGGGGACAGTGAGGGGAGCCGCGATGTCGCGCGCCACGATCGCTCCTTGATGAGGGTGTGTGTTGTCAGGTGCCCCGTGGGGGCTGCGACCCGGATGCTTCGTACCCTTCGATCCCCTGGCGCTCATCCGGTGCCGACCGCACTCATTTGATCATCCGACCGTTTCGCCCATATGTCCAGGGGGCCTCACACGTGAGCATCGCCACTCATATTCGTTACCTACGGTTGCGTAGGTAGCATGCGGATATGACTGACGCCGCCGCGACCACGAGCCCGACCGGGGCGACCACAGGCCCTGTCGAGCTCGACCCCGTCCCCGTCAAGCCCCGGATGCGCGGCTGGCTGCACGCCGGCATGTTCCCCGCGGTGCTGATCGCAGGGATCACCCTGATCGCCCTGACCGACAGCACCCGCGGCCGGATCGCGTGCGCCATCTACATCGCGACGGCCTGTCTGCTCTTCGGCGTGAGCGCGGTCTACCACCGCGGCACCTGGGGCCCGCGCGGGGAGGCGGTGCTGCGCCGCCTGGACCACGCCAACATCTTCCTGATCATCGCGGGGACCTATACCCCGCTGACCCTGCTGCTCCTGCCCGAATCCACCGGACGGCCCCTGCTCTGGGCGGTCTGGGGGGCCGCGGCGGCGGGCATCGCGTTCCGGGTCTTCTGGGTCGGCGCCCCGCGCTGGCTCTACACGCCGTGCTACATCGCGATGGGCTGGGCCGCGGTCTTCTTCCTGCCCGACTTCATGCGGACGGGCGGCATCGCGGTCCTGGTGCTGGTCATCGTGGGCGGGCTGCTCTACAGCGCGGGCGGCGTGATCTACGGCATCAAGCGGCCGAACCCGTCGCCGCGCTGGTTCGGCTTCCACGAGGTCTTCCACTCGCTGACGCTGGCGGCGTTCGCGGCGCATTACGTGGGCATCTCGCTGGTGGCGTACCAGCACGGATAGGCAGTACGGGTACGAGTGAGGGGCCGGCCGCACGCAGCGACCGACCCCCTTCTCATCGCCCCGGCTCTCAGCCGCCCAGCTTCACCGCCAGCTCGGCCGCGTCCGTGGTCGGCGCGTCACACACGAAGTGCCGGCAGACGTACGCGGTCGGCTCCCCGCCCACCAGCGGCCGGTCCACCAGCAGCGGGAACTCGGTTCCCGCGCCCGGCCCTTCGCCCGCCGCGACGACCACACCCGGGGCCCGGCCCAGCAACGCCGTACGGTGCAGCTCACCGCCGACCGGCCCGGCCACGGCCACCTCGCGGGGCCCGTCCAGCAGCGCCTCGGCGACCGCGAGCCCCCAGCCGATGAACCGGGGCGCACGCGGGGCCAGCGCCTTGACGACCCCGAGCGCGCCTTCGGCGGCGGTGCGGTGGGGTTCGGACCCTGTGTACGCGGCGTACGAGAGCAGGGCCCCCGCAGCGGCTGTCCACCCGGCCGGGGTGGCGCTGTCGGTCGGATCCTGCGGCCGCCGGATGAGCTGCTCGGCGTCATGGGCGGTGTCGTAGAGCTGCCCGCCCTCTCCGGTGAACTGCTCCAGCACGATGTCGAGCAGGAACCCGGCGAACTCCAGCCAGGCGCCCTCCCCCGTCACGGCGGCCAGCGCGAGGAAGCCCTCGGCGACATCGCCGTAGTCCTCCAGCACCCCGGCGTTGGTGCCCGCACGCCCGTCCTTGGAGGTCCGGGTCAGCCGGGCGACCTCGCCCAGGTGGACCCGGACCAGCAGGTCGGCGGCCTCGGTGGCGCGCTCGACGAGGTCGGGCCGGTCGAAGTAGGCGCCGGTCTCGGCGAGGGCGGCGATGGCGAGCCCGTTCCAGGCGGCGACCACCTTGTCGTCCCGCCCCGGACGCGGCCGCTCCTCGCGTGCCGCAAGCAGCCGGGCCCGTACGCCGGCGACGCGCCCCGCGTCCACCGGGCGCGCCTCGCCCGGGAGCTGGAGCACGGAAGCCCCCTCCTCGAACGTCCCCTCCTCCGTCACGCCGAAGTACGCGGCGGCGAAGGCCCCGTCCTCCTCACCGAGCACCTCGCGCAGCCGCGCGGGCGTCCACACGTAGAACGCGCCCTCGACGTGCTTGCCGTCCGCGTCCTCGCTGTCGGCGTCGAGCGCGGAGGCGAAGCCGCCCTCGGTGGTACGCAGCTCCCGCACCATGAAGTCGGCGGTCTCCAGAGCGATCCGCCGGGCCTCGGCGGATCCGGTGGTGCGCCAGAGATGGGCGTACACGCGGCACAGCAGCGCGTTGTCGTAGAGCATCTTCTCGAAGTGCGGGACGACCCACTCGCGGTCCACGGAGTAGCGCGCGAACCCGCCGCCGAGCTGGTCGTAGATCCCGCCACGGGCCATCGCCGAGCAGGTGTCGGCGGCCATCTGGAGGGCCCCCTCGGACCCGGTACGGGCGTAGTGCCTCAGCAGGAACTCCACAGCCATGGACGGCGGGAACTTGGGCGCACCCCCGAACCCGCCGTGCTGCTCGTCGTACTCGCGGGTCAGCCCGAGCAGCGCCTGCGCGATCTCCGCCTCCCCCGGCACCCCGTCGCCCCCATGGACCAGCGACCGCCCGGCCAGATCGGCGACGATCCGCTCGGCCACCTCGGCGACCTCCTCACGCCGGTCGGTCCACGCGGCGCTCACCCCTTCGAGCACCTGCTGGAAGGAGGGCGATCCGTGCCGGGGCTCGGGCGGGAAGTAGGTCCCGAAGTAGAAGGGTTCGGCGTCCGGCGTGAGGAACACGGTCATCGGCCACCCACCGTGCCCGGTGGCCGCCTGCACGGCCTCCATGTACACGGCGTCGACGTCGGGCCGCTCCTCCCGGTCGACCTTCACGGCGACGAAGCGCTCGTTGAGGTAGGCCGCGACGGTCTCGTCCTCGAAGGATTCGTGGGCCATGACATGGCACCAGTGGCACGCCGAGTATCCGACCGACAGGAGAACGGGTACGTCACGCCGCCGTGCCTCTTCGAAAGCCTCCGGCTTCCAGGGCCACCAGTCGACCGGATTGTCAGCGTGCTGAAGCAGATACGGCGAGGTCACACCAGCTAGCCGGTTCATGCGATCCAGCCTCTCACAGTGCCCGTCGCCATCGGTGAGGCCCGCTGAACCCTGGCTCATCCGGCCGCACCGCCACCGCTCACGCCCACACGGCAGGCGAGCACGACGGCGCCCCGTCGACGGGGCGAGCCGCGGCCGCCGTCATCGGCGGTGCTGACCGCGCGTCAGCCCTGCCAGCTGTGCGGTGCGCGGAAGCCCGGCGTGCGCTCCAGGCGGCGCCAGCGGGCCGTGTCGCGGCCGCGGTGGGCGGGGGCGGACGGCTGGGCGGCGGCGCGGGCCATCAGGACGGCGGTGATGGCCGCGAGTTCCTCGGGGCCGGCGTGGCCTTTCTCGACGCGCAGGACGGACTCGGCGGAAGTCAGGCTCATGGCGGGGTGTCTCCGTCTTCTCGGCAGGGTGTCGTGGACCGTGCGGCGGATCGCGCCACTGCCCAGGTGCGACTACTGCGGGGGGTTGCCGTGCTTGCGGGAGGGCAGGTCGGCGTGCTTGGTGCGGAGCATGGCGAGCGAGGCGATGAGTACCTCGCGGGTCTCGGCGGGGTCGATGACGTCGTCGACCAGACCGCGCTCGGCCGCGTAGTAGGGGTGCATCAGCTCGGCCTTGTACTCCTTGACCATGCGGGCGCGCATGGCCTCGGGGTCCTCGGCGTCCGCGATCTGGCGGCGGAAGATGACGTTGGCGGCACCCTCGGCACCCATCACCGCGATCTCGTTGGTGGGCCAGGCGTAGGTGAGGTCGGCCCCGATGGACTGGCTGTCCATGACGATGTACGCGCCTCCGTAGGCCTTCCGCAGGATCAGCGAGATCCGGGGCACGGTGGCGTTGCAGTAGGCGTACAGCAGCTTGGCGCCGTGCCGGATGATCCCNAGTTCCTCGGGGCCGGCGTGGCCTTTCTCGACGCGCAGGACGGACTCGGCGGAAGTCAGGCTCATGGCGGGGTGTCTCCGTCTTCTCGGCAGGGTGTCGTGGACCGTGCGGCGGATCGCGCCACTGCCCAGGTGCGACTACTGCGGGGGGTTGCCGTGCTTGCGGGAGGGCAGGTCGGCGTGCTTGGTGCGGAGCATGGCGAGCGAGGCGATGAGTACCTCGCGGGTCTCGGCGGGGTCGATGACGTCGTCGACCAGACCGCGCTCGGCCGCGTAGTAGGGGTGCATCAGCTCGGCCTTGTACTCCTTGACCATGCGGGCGCGCATGGCCTCGGGGTCCTCGGCGTCCGCGATCTGGCGGCGGAAGATGACGTTGGCGGCACCCTCGGCACCCATCACCGCGATCTCGTTGGTGGGCCAGGCATAGGTGAGGTCGGCCCCGATGGACTGGCTGTCCATGACGATGTACGCGCCTCCGTACGCCTTCCGCAGGATCAGCGAGATCCGGGGCACGGTGGCGTTGCAGTAGGCGTACAGCAGCTTGGCGCCGTGCCGGATGATCCCACCGTGCTCCTGGTCCACGCCGGGCAGAAAGCCGGGCACGTCCAGAAGAGTGACGATCGGGATGTTGAACGCGTCGCACATCTGGACGAACCGGGCGGCCTTCTCGGACGCCTCGATGTCCAGCACCCCGGCCAGCGCCTGCGGCTGGTTGGCGACGATGCCGACGACCTGACCGTCCAGACGGGCCAGCGCACAGATGATGTTACGGGCCCAGCGCTCATGGATCTCCAGGTAGTCGCCGTCGTCGACGAGCTCCTCGATCACCTGGTGCATGTCGTAGGGGCGGTTGCCGTCGGCCGGCACCAGGTCCAGCAGCACCTCGCCACGCCGGTCGGCCGGGTCGTCACTCAAAGCGGTCGGCGGGTTCTCCCGGTTGTTCGAGGGCAGCATCCCGATGAGGTAGCGGACCTCGGCGATACACGTCTCCTCGTCGTCGTACGCGAAGTGCGCGACACCGGAGGTCTCGGCATGCACGTCCGCGCCACCGAGGCCGTTCTGGGTGATCTCCTCACCGGTGACCGCCTTCACGACGTCCGGCCCGGTGATGAACATCTGCGAGGTCTCACGGACCATGAACACGAAATCGGTCAGCGCCGGACTGTAGGCCGCGCCGCCCGCACACGGACCGAGCATCACACTGATCTGCGGGATGACACCCGAGGCCCGCGTGTTGCGCTGGAAGATACCGCCGTACCCGGCGAGCGCCGAGACGCCCTCCTGGATACGGGCTCCCGCACCGTCGTTCAACGACACCAGGGGAGCACCGGCCGAGATGGCCATGTCCATGATCTTATGGATCTTCGTCGCGTGGGCCTCGCCCAACGCCCCGCCGAAAATCCGGAAATCATGCGCGTAGACGAAGACCGTCCGGCCCTCGACCGTGCCCCAGCCGGTGATGACACCATCGGTGTACGGCCTCTTCGCCTCCAGACCGAACCCGGTCGCCCGGTGCCGGCGCAACTGCTCGACCTCCTTGAACGACCCCGCATCCAGCAGCAGCCCGATGCGCTCACGCGCGGTCAACTTGCCCTTGGCATGCTGCGCCTGCGTCGCCCGCTCACCGGGGCCCCGCACGGCCTGCTCGCGCAAAGCCACCAGTTCGGCCACCCGGCCACGCATATCAGTCAGTTTCCCTCACCCTTTCCGACTTTCCGCTTCTCCGCGCCTTTTCGGTCCGACGCCGGACAACCTTCGATCCACTGTGAAGTGTTCGTCTGACATCACGCTGAGACCCCCGTTTCAGTGGTCGTCCGGCGCTCGCGAAGGACGCGTCCCACTGTCGCGACCGCGTCGTCGAACAGATGAAACACCTGCTGAGACGCCCATCTCAGCGATCTGTAAGCGGACTGCCAGAGCGATCTGACACCGTGGCGCTGCATCGACCAGAACACCCGGAGGAGCAATCCTGCGCGGGTTGGAGTCCTGTCCTCTCCGCCACATCCCGGAGTCCGCGAAAAGGGAGCGCAGAACAATTCCGGGGCGCAGCGAAGAAGGCAGGTAAGCGACGAATCACGTACGGGCAGTATCCGACGAGTTCATCCGAGTGAAGGGAGTACCCGCCCATGGCGGAGTCGACACAGGCCCGGCAACCGGCCGCCCACGAACCGAAGTACTCGTATCCGATTCCCCGTACCTCACCCAACGAGCCCCCGTGCCAGTACGCGCAGCTACGGGCCGAGGAGCCGGTCTGTCCCATCAGCCTGCCCACTGGGCACCCGGCCTGGCTGGTGACCCGCTACGAGGACGTGAAGACGGTCCTCTCGGACTCCCGGTTCAGCCGCGAGGCGCTGTTCCGTGACGGCGCTCCGCGCGCGCAGCTGGTCGAGCCCGACTCGTCGAGCCTGATCAGCATGGACCCGCCGCGCCACTCGGTACTGCGGAACCTGACGAACCGCGAGTTCTCGCCGCGCCGCGCGGAGGCCATGCGCCCGCGCATCCAGGAGATCGTCGACGGACTCCTCGACGACATGGCCGCGATGACCGGCCCGGTCGACCTGAACGCCACCCTGGCACGCCCCCTCGCCCTGCGGGTCATCTGTGAGCTGCTCGGCATTCCGTACGAGGACCAGCATCTCTTCGGTGCCTGGTGCGACCACTTCATGTCGCTCACCAAGTACACGGCCGAGGAGATCGTGCGCTCCAACACCGAGATGCGCGACTACATCGCCCAGCTGGTCGAACAGAAGCGGGAAAACCCCGGTGAGGACCTGCTGAGCAAGCTGGTCTATTCGATGGACCACGAACAGTCCATCACCCACTCGGAGTTGATCAGCACCGGAGTCATGTTCCTGCTCGCCGGGCACGACACCACCGTGACCGTCACCGGCGGTGGCGCGGTGCTGCTGCTGCGCAACCCCGATCAGCTCGCCCTCATCCGGAGGGACCCTTCCCTGATGGACCAGGCGTGCGAGGAGATCATTCGTCTCGTCACGCCGGGCGACGGCACGTTCATCCGGATCACCCTGGAGGACGTGGAGCTCTCCGGCACCACGATCCCGGCGAACTCCGCGGTCATCGCGCCCATCAGTTCCGCCAACCGCGACAGCTCCGTCTTCAAGGACCCGGACACCTTCGACGTCCACCGTAAGGACAACAAGCACATCGGGTTCGCCTACGGCACGCACTTCTGCGCGGGTTCGGCGCTGGCTCGTGCCGAGGTGCAGATCGCCATGAAGTCCCTCTTCACCCGCTTCCCCACCCTGCGCCTGAATGTCGACCCGGAGGAGCTGCGCTGGCGGATGACCGCCGCCCTCGGCGGCTACGAGGAGATCCCAGTCATATGGTGAGCGGCATTACCACCCATCACCGCATCTGCCCCCTGTGCGAGGCGGGTTGCGGGCTCAGCATCGACATCGAGGGCGGGCGTGCCGTCAAGGTGCGCGGCGCCCAGGACGACGTGTTCAGCAAGGGTTACGTATGCCCCAAAGGCATCGCCCTCGGCGATATCGACCAGGACCCCCAACGCTGTCACGCACCTCTGGTGCGCCAGGCGAACGGGACGTTCGCCGAGGTCACCTGGGACGAGGCCTTCGCCGAAGTGGCACGCGGCCTCGGCCGGGTGGCCGAGAAGCACGGCAAGGACGCGGTGGCGCTGTACTACGGCAACCCCGTGATCCACACGGTCGGCATTCCGCTGCACGTGGCCGTGATGCGCCAGTTCATGGAGACCCGCAACGTCTTCAGCTCCAGCACGGTCGACCAGATGCCCAAGAACGTCTCCTCGGGGCTGATGTTCGGAGATCCGTGGGCGATCCCGGTGCCCGACATCGACCGCAGCGACCACCTGCTGATCCTCGGCGCCAATCCGCTGGTGTCCAACGGAAGCCTGTGGACCGTACCCGATCTGCCGGGCCGCATCCGGGCGTTGAAGGCGCGCGGCGGGCGGCTCGTGGTGGTCGATCCGCGACGTACCCGCACGGCGGACGTGGCGGACCAGCACGTGGTGATACGCCCCGGAACCGACGCGCTGCTGCTCTTCGCACTCGTGCACACGCTGTTCGACGAGGGGCTTGCCTCCCCCCTCGCTCCCGGCCTGTACACCGGTGAACAACACGTCCGGGAAGCAGCGGCGCAGTTCACACCGGAGGCAGTGGCCGACGTCTGCGGTACGGACCCCGCCACCATCCGGGGCCTCGCCCGTGAACTGGCCGCTGCCCCGTCGGCCGCCGTGTACGCGCGCATGGGCACCACCGCCGCCGCGTTCGGCACCGTGACCAGTTGGCTGGTTGACGTGCTCAACGCCCTCACGGGCAACCTGGACCGGCCCGGCGGGGCGATGTTCGGCGAGGCGCAGCACAACGCGCTGCGCCCGACGGGGCCGCTGAAGCTGGGCCGCTGGCACAGCAGGGTGCGCGGACTCCCGGAGATCCTCGGCGAGTTCCCGGCGGCCACCCTCGCCGACGAGATCGACACCCCCGGCGAGGGGCAGGTGCGGGCGCTGGTGGCCATAGCCTGCAATCCGGTGCTCGGCGCACCCAACGGCGAACGGCTGGACCGCTCGCTCGCGGACCTGGACTTCATGGTGGCGGTCGACCCGTACGTCAACGAGACGACGCGGCACGCGAACGTCATCCTGCCGCCGCCCCGCGTCATGGAGTCGGAGCACTTCGACATCGTGCTCTCCCGGCTCGCGGTGCGCCGGGTGGCCCGCTACTCCCCTCCGCTGCTGCCGCGCGACGAGGGTCGGCCGAGCGAGGCACAGATCCTCGCCAAGCTCACCCTCATCCTCTCCGGTGCGGGACCCGGGGCGGACCCGGCCGCGCTGGACTCGATGGTCATCGACAAGACGCTCGCGGCCGTGGTCTCGACGCCCGGATCCCCGCTGGCGGGCCGCGACCCCGCGGAACTCAAGGAGCAACTGACCGGGGAGGACAGCACGGAGCGCCGGATCGACCTGATGATCCGGCTCGGCGCCTTCGGAGACGCCTTCGGGCTGCGTCCCGACGGGATGAACCTGGCGACGCTGCGCGAGCGGCCGCAGGGAGTGGACTTCGGGCCGCTGAGACCCCGGCTCGCGGAGATCGTGGGCTCCGAGAAGGTGGAGCTGTTCCCCGAGCCGGTCGCGGGCGACATACCCCGCCTCGCGGAGTTCCTCGCGGGCCGGCGGGAGCGGGGGGAGGGCGGCTATCTGCTGGTGGGGCGACGCCATCTGCGCTCCACCAACAGCTGGACGCACAACATCGCGGCGCTGTCGGGCGGTACCAACCACTGCACCCTGGAAGTCAACACGGAGGACGCCCGCCGGCTCGGCATCGGGCCCGGTGACGAGGTGACCGTACGGGGCAGGGCAGGCGCGGTCGTGGCGCTCGCCGAGCCCACCGACCGGGTCGGCCCGGGCGTGGTGAGCCTGCCGCACGGCTGGGGCCACGGCCGGGACGGCACTCGGATGACGTATGCGGCGAAAGAGCCGGGTGTGAACGTGAACGCGCTCACCGACGAACTGGTCGTCGACCCTCTCTCGGGCAACGCGGTCTTCAACGCGGTGCCGGTGGAGGTCTCACCCGGGCGGGGTGATCTGCACCAGTGCTGAGTACGGACGAGTTGCCCCTGGCCCAACGCTGGGAGCTGCTGCTGCCCCATCAGGAACGGCTGTACCGATTGGCCCGGGTCCGCCTGGCGGCTCATCAGGACGCCGAGGACTGCGTGCAGGAGGCGCTGCTGCGGGCGGCGGGCCACCGTGGCCTCGACGCGGAGCGCGTCGGGCCGTTCCTCACCTCGATCACACTGCGCCTGTGCGTGGACGTCTACCGTCGCAGAGAGCGCACCCGTAGGTACCTGTACCAGCGTTCCTTCGCCCCGGAGACCGCGTCGGGACCGGAGGAGGCGGCTTGCGCGGCCGCCGAGGGTGCCTGGATGCTCCAGCAGGTGCAGCGCCTCGAGGGCAGGGAGCGCGAGGTCATCCTGGCCCGCATCGAGGGCACCAGCACTCGCGAGGCGGCGAGCCGCCTGGGGATCTCCACCAAGGCCGCGGAGGGCGCCTTCACCCGCGCCCGCGCCCGCCTCCGCCGCTGGCACGGGGCGAGCCTGACCGTAGGGTGAGGGGTCACCGCGCCCTGGGCGCCCTGAGCATGACCCATGCTCAGGGCGCCCGGTGCGCGTTGTGGCTCCGCACGGGCCTCCCCGCGCGGCCGTGCCGGTCCCCCGACCGCCGGTGGTCCCCGTGCCCGTACGAGGGTCACCGTCCTGGTCCGGCGACCGCCGGCCCCCACAGCGCGCGGTAACCGCCCCGTTCCCGGCCGAGCGCCGGGAACGGGGCGGTTACCGCTGTCCGTGGGAGAGAAGGGAGGGAGGGCTCACGCACCGATCGCGTGTACACCGCCGTCGACGTGGACGATCTCGCCGGTGGTCTTGGGGAACCAGTCCGAAAGGAGCGCCACCACGCCACGGCCCGCGGGCTCCGGGTCCTCCACGTCCCACTGCAGCGGGGAGCGGCGGTTCCACACGCCCTCGATGTCGGTGAAGCCCGGGATGGACTTCGCGGCCATGGAGTTGAGCGGGCCGGCCGCCACCAGGTTGCAGCGGATGTTCCGCTTGCCCAGATCCCGCGCCATGTACCGTGACGTCGCCTCGAGTGCCGCCTTCGCCGGGCCCATCCAGTCGTAGTGCGGCCAGGCGTACTGCGCGTCGAAGGTCAGACCGACCACCGAACCGCCCTCCTCGGGCATCAGGGGCAGGCACGCCATCGTCAGCGACTTCAGGGAGTACGCCGACACGTGCACCGCCGTCGCCACCGACGCGAACGGTGTGTTCAGGAAGTTCCCACCGAGAGCGTCCTGCGGAGCGAAGCCGATCGAGTGGACCACGCCGTCCAGTCCTCCGAGCTCGGCACGCACCACGTCCTCCAGCCGGGCCAGATGCTCCTCGTTCGCGACGTCCAGCTCGACCACCTCGACCGGTCGGGGCAGTTGCCGGGCCACGCGCTCGGTGAGGCTGGGACGGGGGAACGCGGTCAGCATGACCTCCGCCCCCTGCTCCTGTGCCAGGCGCGCCGTGTGGAAGGCGATGGAGGACTCGAGGAGCACGCCGGTGACCAGGATGCGTTTGCCGTGGAGAATTCCGCTCATCAGTGCCCCATGCCCATTCCGCCGTCGACCGGGATGACGGCTCCAGTGATGTACGAGGCTTCGTCGGAGGCGAGGAACACCACCGCCGCCGCGACCTCGTCAGGGCGCGCGTACCGGCCCAGCGGCACCCGCTCCACGATCCGCGCCCGCTGCTCGCCGGTCAGCACCCGTGTCATGTCGGTGTCGACGTAGCCGGGTGCGACGACGTTGAAGGTGATGTCGCGCGACCCGAGCTCGCGGGCGAGCGAGCGGGCGAATCCCACCAGCCCCGCCTTCGAGGCCGCGTAGTTCGCCTGCCCGGCGGAGCCGAGCAGCCCCACCACCGACGAGATCAGCACCACGCGGCCCTTCTTGGCCCGCAGCATCCCGAGGGTGGCCGCCCGCACCACCCGGAACGCGCCGGTGAGGTTGGTGTCGACCACGGAGGTGAAGTCCTCCTCCGACATCCTGAGCAGCAACTGGTCACGGGCGACACCGGCGTTGGCGATCAGCACCTCGACCGGACCGTGGTGCTCCTCGACCTCCTTGTAGGCCTGCTCGACCTGCTCGGCGTCGGTGATGTCGCACGGGACGGGGAGGAAGCCCTCCGCACTCAGATCCGCGGGGTCGCCCGTGCGGTACGTGACCGCGACCTTGTCGCCGACCGCGGCGAAGGCACGGGCGACGGACAGACCGATGCCGCGGTTCCCTCCGGTGATGAGGATCGAGCGGCCGCCCATCAGTGCGCCACGCCCTGTGGTCCCAGAGCGGCCACCACCGCGGAGTCATGGTCGTACGGCCCCGAGGAGCCGGCGCCGCCGGGGGAGCCGACGGTCTCGAAGAACTCGGTCGTGGACTGGTGGAAGTCGTGCCACTGAGCGGGGAGATCCGTCTCGAAGAAGACGGCCTCCACCGGGCACACCGGCTCACAGGCCCCGCAGTCGACGCATTCGTCCGCGTGGATGTACAGGGCCCGCCGGCCCTCGTAGATGCAGTCCACCGGGCATTCGTCGATACAGGACCTGTCCTTGACGTCGACACAGGGCTGGGCGATCACGTACGTCATGGGGATCTCATCCACAGGGTCGGGGGCGGGTCACGCCCGGGAGAAGGCGAGCACGGCGTTCTGGCCGCCGAAGCCGAAGGAATTGCTGACGGCGACCTCCACGGTGGCCGTGCGCGCCGTCTTGGCGACGACGTCCAACTCGATCTTGGGGTCCTGGCTGTCGAGGTTGGCGGTGGGCGGGATGACTCCCTGGCTGATGGTGAGGGCGGCGACGGCCGCTTCGATGGCGCCGGCGGCGCCGAGCGAGTGGCCCACCACGCCCTTGATGGAGGTGACGGCGGGCCGCTGCCCCAGAACCCTGCGGATCAGCTTCGCCTCCGCCTCGTCGTTGAGCGGCGTGGACGTGCCGTGCGCGTTGACGTGGTCCACTGTGTCGGGGGCGAGACCGGCGTCGTCGAGGGCCGCCCGCAGGGCGATCTCGGCGCCCGCGCCCGTGGGATCGGGGGCGGTGGCGTGATGGGCGTCCGCGGAGGCACCGTATCCGCAGACGTTGGCGTACACGCGGGCCCCTCGGGCCTTCGCGTCGGCCGCGCGCTCCAGGACGAGGACGGCGGCGCCCTCCGCGGGGACGAAGCCGTCGCGGTCGACGTCGAAGGGACGCGATGCGGCACGCGGGTTGTCCTGTCGGCGGCTGAGTGCGCCCATCTGGCTGAAGCCGGTGACGATCGAGGGGATCAGACACGCCTCCGTGCCCCCGGTGATCACCACGTCGCACACACCCTGGCGCAGCAGCTCGCGTGCCATGCCGATGGCCGTGGTACCGGAAGCGCAAGCGGTGGCGGTGACGAAGTTGGGTCCCCGGGCGCCGTGTTCCATCGCCACGTACCCGGCCGACATGTTGACCGCCAGCATGGGGATCAGCAGCGGGGACACGTTCAGCGGGCCGTCGTCCAGGAGGACGTGATGCTGTTTCTCCCAACTGGCGGCGCCGCCGATGCCGCTGCCGAGGACGACGGCGACCCGGGCACCGTCCCAGTCGCCCGGGGAGAGGCCGCTGTCGGCGACCGCCTCGGCGGCGGCGGTGATGGCGAACTGGCTGCTGCGGTCGTAGCGCCACGCCTTGCGCCGGCCGATGGCCTTGTCGGCGTCGTAGTCGGGAATCCAGCACCCGATGTGGGCGGGGAGGCCGTCGAGGGCCGGGACCCCCGAGGCGACCGTGCCCCCGGGGTCCCGGATCACGTCCCAGGACGCCCGGGATCCGATCCCCGCCGCGGTCACCATCCCGATACCGGTGACCGCCGCGTCGAACGGGCCGGTGGAGCCAGGCATCAGGCCACCACCAGCTTGCTCTCGATGACCGACACGGCCTGGCCGAGGGTGTCCTCGGCGCCGAGGTCGTCGTCGGACAGCTTGACGCCGAACTCCTGCTGGACCGTCAGGGTCAGTTCGACCAGCGCCAGCGAGTCGAGTTCGAGCTTGTTGAAGGTGTCCTCGGGGGCGACCTCGTCGGTCTCGAAGCCGAAGTTCTTGACCAGCAGCTGGACCAGACGCGGGTAGGTGTCGCTCATGGCGGTACTCCTTGCGAGGTGATGGCCTACATGGGTGATGAACAGTCAGACAGGTGTGATGTCGGGCCACGTCAGGGTGGCCGCGCCCCACGTCAGCCCGCCCCCGAACGCGGCGAGCGCAGTGCGGTGCCCGGGTCGCAGGGTGCCCGCGTTGACAGCGTCGGCGAGGACCAGGGGGATGGACGCGGCAGCGGTGTTGCCCACCCTGTCCAGATGGACCGGGAAGCGCGATCGGGGCAGCCGCATCTGGTCGGCGACCGCGTGGATGATGCGCAGGTTGGCCTGGTGGGCGACGAACACGTCGGTGTCCTCACATGCCCACCCGGCCCGTGCCACGGCTTCGAGGGAGGCTTCGGCCATCCGTTCCACCGCGCTGCGGAAGACCTGTGCGCCCTCCATACGGAAATACGGGTCGGCTCGCTCCGTGTGCTCGGGGCGGATCGGGTCGCGCGAGCCGCCCGAGGGGATCCGGATCAGCCGGCTTCCGGTGCCATCGCTGCCGAGGACCACCGGCCCGAGCGCGCCCGGCTCCCCCGGATCGCCCTCGCGCAGGACGACGGCGCCGGCCCCGTCCCCGAAGATCGCCCGGGTGGAGCGGTCCGCGGGGTCGAGAATGCTGGAGTACGTCTCGGCCCCGATCACCAGGACGCTGTGCGCCGTGCCGGCCGCGATGAGGCCGCCGCCCACCGCCAGCCCGTACAGGAAGCCGGTGCACATCGCCGCCACGTCGAAGGCCGGCACGACGCCCAGGCCCAGACGGGCCGCCACCGCCGGCGCGGTGGCCGGGCAGGAGTGGTCCGGGGTACTCGTCGCCACGATGACGGCGTCCACCGCATCCGTCCAGGCTGATGTCGCGGCGGACTTGAGCGCCCGTCCGCCCGCCTCGACGGCGAGGTCGGAGGTGGCCGTGCCGTCCTCGGCGATGTGCCGCTGCCTGATCCCGGTGCGGCTGCGGATCCACTCGTCGGAGGTGTCCAGTTCCCTCGCCAGGTCCGCGTTGGTGACCACACGGGAGGGCAGGTGGGTGCCCAGACCGCACACCACCGCCGCGCGCGCCGCCGCCATCAGGTGCCTCCGACCTGGAGTCGCGCGGTCCGCTCCAGGGCGGTGACCTCGTCACCGACCTCGCCGAGGTAGTCCGACACGTCGAGGTAGGAGCGCATCAGCGACACCTCTGCGTACGGCATTCCGTGACTGACCAGGTACTCCTTGATCAGTGGCTGGGAGCGGCGCAGGTTCCGGCGCGGCATGGAGGGGAACAAGTGGTGCTCGATCTGGTAGTTGAGGCCACCGTAGAAGAAGTCGGTGACCCGGTTCGGCCGGATGTTTCGGGAGGTCACCACCTGACGGGTCAGCCAGTCCAACTCCTCGGCCTCGCCGTCGCGTACGGGCAGGCCCTTGTGGTTGGGCGCGAAGAGCAGACCCATGTAGAACCCGAACAGGGCCTGGTGGACGACGATGAACGCGACGGCCTTGCCGGGCGGGAGGACCAGGAAGACGGCGGTGAAGTAGGCCGCCAGGTGCAGGGTCAGCAGACCCAGGTCGGCGACCACGTGGCGCTTGATCACGCCCATGCGGGCCGCGATGTACCCGGAAAGGTGCATCCGCAGCCCTTCCATCATGATCACCACGTAGAACATCCAGGCCTGGTGGCGCACGATGAAGCGAGCCACGGCGCCGGTCTTCTTCGTACGGTGCTTGGAGTCGAAGATGACCTGGCGACGTGTGATGTCGGGGTCGAGGGAGAGGTGGTTGGGGTAGTTGTGGTGCTTGGTGTGATGCCCCACCCACCAGCCGAAGCTGACCCCGGTGAGGAGGTTTCCGTGGATGTACCCGATGACGTCGCTGCCCTTGCGGGTGCGGAAGATCTGGCGGTGTCCCGCGTCGTGGCCGACCAGGTCGGTCTGGCCGAAGCACAGCGCCAGGAAGGCCGCGGTGGCCAGCTGCCACCAGCTGTCGCCCACGAGGGCGAAGACGGTCCAGCCGACGGCGAGCAGCAGCAGATTGGCGGCGATCTTGAGCGCGTAGTAGACGGGCTGGGGTTCCATCAGGCCAGCCCGTCTCACGACTTTGGTGACCTCGTCGAAGCTGGCCGTCGGGCTGTCGGCGCCGCTGGCGGCACCGGCCCCGGTTGACGTCATATCGCCTCCTCAAGCCCCATGTAGGCGAGCCGGGTGTGCTGCATCTTGTCGGCCCACGCCTTGCCGGTCTCCATGCGCTCCTCGGGAGTGGTGTCGACCAGTCGCCGCCCCGGCCAGGCCTCGTAGTCGCCCAGCAGGTGGCCGTGTTCGTCGATGCCCTTCTGGAACAGCGTTTCCCGGCGCAGCACTTGCTCGGTGGTGGGCAACCGTCCCCACAGTTCGTAGCCCTCTGCCATCAGCTCCAGCAGTCGCGGCTTGTCCTCGGGGTGCTTGAGCAGGTGCTCGCGCAGGATGGAGCTGCCCACAGTCAGGTGGCGGATCTCGTCGATGCCGGCGCCGCGCTCGATGTCGGCGGCCGCCGGGTCGAAGACCCGCCACTTGCGCTCGCTGAGTTCCGCGGCGGGGGCGAGGACACCCTCGACCAGGACGGTCAGGACCAGGACGCCGCCGATGAAGTCCTGCTCGTCGCGCAGCACCCTGAGACCGAAGTTCTCCAGCGGCACAAGGATGGAGTCGCGGTCCTCGGCGGCGAGCCGGTCCACCTCGGCGAGCAGGTCGTCGGGGGCGGTGCCCAATTGCAGCAGGTGGCTGCGGAACACCATCGCGTGCCGCGCCTCGTCGATCAGCTGGGTGGAGTAGAACTCCATGCTGTCGTTGTCGGGTGCCAGGGCGACCATGTAGCCGATGGCGCGGGTCGCCTTCTCCTCGGCGATGGAGCGGAAGGCCAGTTCCTGCTTGATCGCAGCGTTGAGCGGACCTTCCTGCCGTACGACGTCCAGCGGCTGGACGTCGTCGGCGTGCCCGAGGATCCGGCCGCGCAGCGTTCCCTGCGGGACGGATCGCAACCAGTACGCCAGATCGCACGTCGCCGCCGAGAGCTCCAGGCTCAGTGCCCCGTCCATGAGCGAGGGGGCCTGCTCCCAGTCCGCCTCGGAGGGGATGTTCGAGGAGGTCATCACTGCTTCCTTTCGGTGTGCATCGGATTGGCGGGGTTCGCGGCGTGCGGAGCGGAGGACGGCCCTGCGTGCAGCACGCCGGCGAAGTTGACCAGGGGGGTGCGGGCGGTGGCGGCGCCGGTCAGCACGCGAGCCATCACCAGTTCGTGATCGCCTGCGGCCACCGTCCGCTCGATCCGGCATTCGAGCCAGGACACGGCGCCCCGCAGCCGTGGCGCGCCGTGCGGCGACGGCTCCGCCCACGCCCGGAGCGGCAGCTGGGCGAGGCCCGTGGGCCGACTGCGCCGGGCGAAGTGCTGGGCGAGCCACTCGTGGTCGGCGGCCAGGCCGTTGGCCACGAACGCCTGCGCGGCGAGCAGGGATCCGAGACCCCGGCTGCCCCTGCGCAGGGCGACGCAGACCATGGGCGGGTCGCCGGGGATCGTGGTCAGGGTGGAGACCGTGACCCCTTCGGCCTCGGCCGGGCCGCCGCAGGTGAGGACCGTCACGCCGGTGACGAAGTGCCGCATCGTGACGTTCAGCGCGGCCTGGACGGCGGCCGGTACCGTGGCGGAGCTCGTCATGTGACCGTGCGCAGCGCGTCGTTGCCGCCCGTCGGGGCAGCGGTGGTGAACTCGCTGTGGAATCTGCGGTACGCCTGGTGGGCCTCCGGTTCGAAGCGCAGTCCGAACGGCTTGAGGAAGTTCCCGAACAGGGCCCGGTCGCCGAAGAGATGGATGGCCAGGGCGAGCAGCGCCCACTCGGCTCCCCACAGCCAGATCCAGGCCAGCGCCACAAGGCCCTGGGTGACCAGGCTGTGCATGACGTTGTAGGCCAGGTAGTACCCCTTGGGGATGTCACCGTGCCCCTTGCGCCGGAACGCGATGGCGCCGGGGATGTAGCCGATGAGGTCGATGTAGAGGAACAGCCCGATCGCGACCCACCAGCGGATCTCGTCGAGGTGGGTGAAGAAGAGAACGACGGACACGACGAGTCCGAGGGCGTACTCGGCGCGTACCAGGCGGGCCGTGGTGGGCGTCATGAACAGGTTCTTGGTGTCCATGGCTCACTCCACCGGTGCGCCGGCGAGCTGGGCCTCGACCGGCGGCCGGGCCACGGCCCGGGCCAGGGCCTCGTCGCCGACGACGGTTCCCCTGCCGCCGAACAGCCCGATGACGACGCGGGCGATGGTCTCCTTGATGACCCGTTCGGCGACGGGATCGAGGATGCCGGCCAGACTGGGAATGCCGAAGTCGAACTCGGCGCGGAAGTCGACCACACAGCCGTTCTCGGTGCCGGAGATGCGCCAGGTCCCTTCGAACGAGTCGAAGTCCCCGTCGAGCTGGGTGAACGCGATCGTCAGACCGGCCGGGTCGAAGTGATCGGATTCGGTCCAGCGCAGGATGCCGTTGCGGAAGTAGACCTCCCAGTCGCTGGTCTCCTCGTCGGCGCTGATCTCATGGACGGTCACGGCACGGACCACCGGAGCGAGCTCGGGGTAGCGGGCGAACTGCCTCACTTGGTCGTACCCCTTGGCCGGTGCGGTCCCAGACAGCTCGACGGCCACGTGAACACTACGCATGGGCGGAGTCACCTTCGAAAGTCGGTACGTATCGGGCCGCCTGCGCTCGGCAGGCGCGGTCGAATGCCTCGTACAGGAAGCGCGTGTCCGCGGCACTGAGCACGGCGGGCGGCGTGAGCCTGATCACCAGGTGCGAGTTGAGCGAGTGGTTGGCCACCACGCCCTGCGAGATCAGCTCGATGAGCAGATCGCCCGCGGGGCCGGGGATCGCGAACTCGATCCCGATGAGCAGCCCCCGGCCGCGTACCTCGCGCAGCACGGGACCGAAGTGCCGCTGGGCGATGTCGCGGACGGTGGTGAGCATCTCGGCACCGAGATCGCGGGCGCGGTCGACGAGGCCGTCCTCCTCGATGGCGGCGAGGGCGCCGCGTACGGCGGCCATGGCCATCGGCGTTCCGGAGAACGTCGAGGTGTGCAGATAGGGGTCCTTGTCGAAGGCCGCGAACGCCTTCGGGGTCGCGATGACCGCGGAGACGGGCAGGATGCCGCCGCCGAGCGCCTTGCCCGCGAGCAGCACGTCGGGCGTGACGCCGTCGGCGTCGGCGCCCCACCAGGTGCCGAGACGGCCGAGGCCCGTCTGGATCTCGTCGAGGACGAGGAGCGCGTCATAGGTGCGGCACAGCTCCTGCACGGCGCGCAGATAGCCGGGGGGCGGCAGTACGACCCCGGCCTCGCCCTGGACGGGTTCGACGACGAAGCAGGCCCGCCCCGGCATGGCCCTGAGGAGTTCCTCCAGTGCGTCCGCGTCCCCGTAGGGCACGTGGTGGACGCCGGGCAGCAGTGGGCGGAACGGGTCCTGGAAGACGTCCTTGCCGGTCAGGCTGAGGGCCCCCATGGTCTTGCCGTGGTATCCGCCGTGGGTGGCGACCAGCTGGTCCTTGCCCCGGGTCCGGGCGATCTTGATGGCGGTCTCCACCGCCTCGGCTCCGGAGCAGGCGAAGTGCACCCGCTCCAGGCCGGCCGGGGCCCTGGCGGCCAGGGCCTCGGCGGCCAGGGCGGCCTGGGGTTCGAGGAAGACCCGGCTGGCGACGGGATGGCGCCCCAGTTGCTCGGTGACATGGCGTACGACGGTGGGGTGCCGGGCGCCGGTGATCAGCACGCCGTAGCTGCCGCAGTTGAGGAAGCGACGGCCGTCGTCGGTGAGGATCCAGGCACCTTCGGAGCCGGTCTCGATGTGGCCGCCGAAGAGCTCGCCGAGGGTGGCACGGCCCTTGCTGAGGTTGGCGCGGTACAGCCGCCCGATGTGCTCCCGGTCGTGGACCGGCGAGTCCGTGGTGGTGGTCATGTGTCGGCTCCTCAGGCCAGTCGCAGCGGCTTGCCGCCGATGTGCTCGACGAACGGCTCGGCGAAGCTGGAGCGGGACGGTGGGTGGAAGGAGAGCCCGTTGGAGGCCGCTGCCAGATAGCCGACGTCGCCGCTGCTGATGAACGCCATCCCGCCCAGGAGTTCCACGGCCGTGCGCACGGTCTCACCGATGGCGTCCTGGGCTCCGTAACGGGCCACCAGGGACTTGCCGAGCGCGGCGTTGCCCGTCTCTCCGTCCTCGATCATCCGGGCCACCCCTTCGAGCAGCAGGGCGGCCGTCTCCAGGCGGGTGACCAACTGCGCCCGCTCGGAGGCCGAGCCGCGCCCGCCGGTGGTGACACGCTCGGCGAGCGCGCTGGCGATGCCGAGATACGACGCGGAGATCAGCATCTCGAACCAGATGAAGCCGACGGTCTGGAGCTCGTCCAGCTCACCACCGTCGCCCAGCTCGGTCCGCATGACCTGCTGTTCGTCGACCAGCACGTCGGTGAGGCGGATCTCGTCGCTCTCCGCCCCCGCCAGAGCCCAGCTGGACCAGAACGGGTGGACGGTCACGCCCTCGGTTTGGCGGGGCACGAGCAGCACGGCCATCTCACTGGTGCCGTCCGGTCCGGGCAGCGCGACGCTCGCCGTGAGCAGGTCCATGGAGGAGGAGAGACTGCACGGCTTCTTGGAGCCGTTGATGCGGTAGCCCTTGCCCCCCTCGTCCAGGCGGGCCTCCATGGTCGGCGCGAGGATGCCGCGCCCCGGCCTGCCTTCGGCGAAGCCGGAGGCGACCAGCAGGTTCTGCTCCACGATCCCCTCGAGCAGCGCCCACTCGACACCACTGGACTGGAGGCTGCCGGCGAGCGAGAAGAGCGTGGCGACCGAGAAGTGGTGCATCGTGGTGGCCACGGCGAGGGACGGCGACGCGGCGGCGAGCGCTCGGGTCACCTCGACCGCTTCCAGCGGGCCCGCGCCGAGGCCCGAATACGTCTTGGGGATGACCAGGGCGGATCCGCCGTGCGAGCGGAAGAGCTCGATGGCGGGGCTGTCGGGCCGCTCCAGGTCGTTGAGCGAGTGCTTGGCGAGCGCGCCGAGCAGTCCGGGCAGATAGCGCTCGCAGGTGTCGCGGGCGGCATCAAGTGCACGCATGGGAACTCCTTCGCAGAGGCGGAACGCGGGGTGGCTACGAGGTCTTCTTCTCGCGCAGGGTCCGCCACGCTCCGAAGACCGCGTCACGCGGACGGGAGCCGGTGGAGATGCTCACGCCCTGGACGTGGGAGGTTCGAAGGATCGGGTAGTTGGCCTCGCCGAAGACGCCGCCGGTCAGTCCCGTTCCGCCATGGGTGGGCAGGCAGGGCAGGAAGCCGATGTGGGAGTCGTTGACCTTGAGCAGACCTCCGTTGCTCACCCGCGCCAGGAAGCGGTCCACGACCCGGGAGTCCGTGGCCCACAGGGAGTTGCGCAGGCCGTAGGCGTTGGAGTTGACGAAGTCGATGAAACGCTCGAGGAGTTCGTCGTCGGGCTCCGGGTCCGCGACCACGATGGGCAGCAGGGGGAAGAACGTCTCGTGCACCACGGCTTCGACCTCGCGTGCGCGGTCCAGGCCGCGTACGACGATGACGGTCGGCTCCAGGAAGATGCCGTTGGGATCGCGGCGCTCGTCGAGCTGCATGGCGTGCCCGCCGCAGGCCAGCTCGGCACCCTTGGCCAGCGCGTCGTCCAGGCACTTGAAGAACTTCTCGTTGCGCAGCACGGGCGTGAGCAGTACGTCGGGTTCGGTCGGGTAGCCCGGCCGGATGTGGCCGACCTTGCGGACCAGGGAGGCGATCAGGTCGTCGGCCACGTCGGGGTGGACCAGGACCTGGTTGGGGATCATGCACAGCTGCCCGGAGCCGTAGAAGCTCTCGGTGAGCGCCTCGGCCGCCAGCTCGATGTCGGCGTCCTTCCAGACGGTCACGACATCGTTGCCCGCGAGTTCGAGGATGGGCTTCTTGCCCTCGGCCACGCAGCGCGCCTCGAACTTGGTGCCGTTCTCGCTGGAGCCGAAGTAGATGATGTCGTCGACGTCGGGGCTGGCGAGCCAGGCCGAGAGCATGGGGCCGGGATCTCCGCAGACCACGTTGAGGGTGCCCGGCGGGGCGCCCACCTCGTCGAGTGCGGGGGCGACGATCTCCTGCATCACGTACATCACGCCGAGCGGGCCGCTGCGCGGGGCGCGGACGATCAGCGAGTTGCCACCCATGATGGCGGTGACGCCGAGCAGTGCGCTCGAAAGCGGCGCGTTCTGCGGCGGGTTCAGGCACACCACGCCGTCGGGCCGCCGGCGCACCTGGAGCCGCCGCTCACCGCGGTGGAACTCCTGGAGCATCTGGGAGCGGTAGAACGCGATGGATTCGGGGCTGAAGCACTCCAGCATCCCGGAGACCTGCCACTGGGCGAGCATCAGGGGATGCCCCTCCTGGACCAGGATCTCCGCTATCTCCTCGGCCCGCTCGGCGAGCTTGCCGTGCAGCAGCGCGCCGAAGCGTCCGATGCGGTCGTCGAGGGGGAACGCACCCCAGGCGGGGGCGGCTCCTGCCGCGGCGTCGATCGCCCGCTGAACGGTGGCCCGATCAGCCTTGGCGACCCGCCCCACGACGACGTCGCGCCGGTCCTCGGCCGTGATGCGCCCCTGTTCCAGTTTCCGCTTGAGCGTCAGGCTGGCGAAGACATCATCGAGCAGGGTGCTGGAATTGATCACGTACACCCAGTCAGAACTTTCCAGCGGCTCACCCCCCACATAAGAGTGGTAGGTGCGCAGAGAAACGGTTTCTCGGGGCGGAGCAGATTGGTTCTGCGACACCGGGCGAGACAGCTGTGTACTGCCCACGGACACTCCTCATAGTTCGAAAATCTGTCGGAGCCAACCTCGTGAGCGATGCTTTCAGAAAGCTCTGATAGGTCGCTTAGATCTCACTGATACAAGCTTTTCAGCATTTCACCGTAACCTTCTGTTACATTCCCGCATACGCATAGACGATATGACGATGGAGTGGACTGATGAGCCAGTCGGTGGAGTCTCCTCAAGGCGCTCAGAGGAAACTGGAGTCAGTTGTCAAGTCGATTCGGGATTACGGCGAGAACCCCAGCGCCTTCCTTGCGGTCAACGAGGGGAACGAGCACTTCGAAGGAAGCGGCCAAGGGTTCATCACCTATCGCCGGGCAGGCGGGTACTTCATCCAGTTCGGCGGCGTGTTCGCCCCGGAGGAGCAGCAGCGCACACTGCTGGAGGAGTTCGGGCGTTACGCGCGGTCACAGCGACGCAAGATCGTCGGAATCCAGCTCCAGCGGACGGACGTCGGGCTGTTCGCGGCCGCGGGATTCACCGTGAACCAGGTGGGCTCCTCGTACTCGGTGCATCTGCCGGAGTTCACGCTGCGCGGCACCAGGTTCATGAAGCTGCGCAACAAGATATCGAGGGCGAAACGCAGCGGCCTCGAAGTACGCGAGCTGCCGTACGACGAGGACGTCAGGAACCGGATCGGGGAGATCGACCGGCACTGGCTGCGCTCGAAGGGCAAGCACGTCAAGGAGATCGAGTTCCTGGTGGGGCAGGTGGGCGGCCCGGCACAGGAGTACCGCCGACTGTTCGTGGGGCTCATCGAGGACAGGCCGGTCGCCTACATCTCCTACTCCCCGGCCTACGGCAGCCGCCCGGGCTGGCTGCACGATCTGAGCCGGCGCCTTCCCGATGTCATGCCGGGGGTCATGGAGGCCATCAACGCCGCGGCGATCGAGCGTTTCACCGAGGAGCGCGCCGAGTGGCTGCACTTCGGCTTCACTCCGTTCACCGGTCTCGACCCCGCATGCGAAATCCCCGGCAACAGCGCGCTGACGGGGAAGTTCATGCGGCTGCTCGCGGAGAAGGGGGGCTCGGTCTATCCGGCCGCAACACAGCTGGCCTACAAGGAGAAATGGGGACCCCATTCGGTACTGCCCGAGTACCTGGCGTTCCAGGGGGGCGCCAGCTTCGGGGCGATCTGGCAGGTCCTGCGCGTGACCAAGTCCATCTGACCATTCCCGTGCAGGACGGCTCCCGGATGGCGGACGCCTCCGCGGCCCTACGGCCGGAGATCGCGTGACGGAGGCGTCCTCCCCGCACAGGGCGGCGGACGCCGGCCCCCGGCCGACGGTCCGGGCGCCGCAAGCAGGGCCGCCCCGGAGCCCGGCTCCGGTGGATGACCGGCCGCGACCGGTGCACGCTGAACCACGCGACCGGCGGAAGCGCCGCCCCAGCGGCGACGGCACCACGGGCGAGCGCCTCCACGTCCGGGCCGCCCGCGCCGTGCAGGTCGTGAACGCGGAGCCGGGCGCGCCCTTCGCACCCCGGGGCTGCGGGCGCGGAGCCGACGAGCCGCACGGGGGTCGGCCCGCCGGCCCACCCCGCCCCATCCCCTCAGCCGACCTCGTGCAGCAGGCTGGGCCCCTGACGCAGGATCTCGGACATGGTCCTCTGCAGTCCCGGCCCCGGCTCCAGGCCGAGGTCCGCGGACAGCCGCTGGCGCACCCGGTGGAAGGTGCCGATGGCGTCGGCCTGGCGGCCGCATCGATACAGGGCGATCATCAGCTGCTCGCACAGCCGCTCCCGGAGCGGGTGGCGTGAGAGAAGCTGCTCCAGCTCCGACACCACCTCGTAGTGGCCACCGAGCGCGAGCTTGGCCTCGACGAGGAGTTCCCTGGCCATGAGCCGCGTCTCCTCCAGCCGGGCGGCGGCGGTGCGGCAGATCATGCCGTGCCCGGTGTCGAGCAGCGCGGGCCCCCGCCACGTGTCGAGGGCGTTGGTGAGGAGGACGATCGCCTTCTCCGGCTCGCGGGCCTTCACGCGGCTCGCCAGTTCGACGTTCAGGATGAACCGTGAGGCGTCGATGTTCTCCGGCGGAAGCACGAGCATGTATCCCGACCCCGATGTCCGGATCACATGCCGTATTTCCTCTTTCCCGCTGTGCTGCACCAATGCCCGGCGCAGCCGGGCGATGTGCCCTTGAAGGGAGTTCGCCGCGCTGCGCGGCGGCTGCTCTCCCCAGAGTTCGTCAAGCAGAGCAGAGGAAGAGACCGTCATTCCGGAAGCGAGAGCGAGCGTCGCGATAATAGCCCTGAGCTTCTCACCTGGAATGCCGATCGGAATACGTTGATCGGTTACGACCAATGGCCCGAGCAGCCCGATGCGCATCTTATAACCCCCGCGGTTCGGAACTGATGAATGGACGTGTTACATTGAACTCGGCCACACGCACGGAAACGCCAGAAGAATTCTCAAGTACACATGGAGCATCGCAGTCCTGATACCCAGAGGAACGTGCAACCGTCAGGGATGAACCGCTTGCCCTGGCGGACGAGCCCGCTAAACCTTTCCGGACCGATGGATGCGGCATCACCTTGAGCGAGCGATGTGTCGAACTCTGTATCGATCCCAGAACATACACACGTGCTGGTTTTGATCACAACCCTTCCTCCGATTCAAAGTGAGAGCTATTTCGAGCCAACTCGAACAAGAATTAGCCAAGATCCAATCGTCTTGAACATCGGATTCAAGCCTCGTTGGTCATGGCGGTACTCATCGACAGGTTGAGGAGGAGAGTCAGTGACCAGACAGGAACGGGCGGCCAGGACCCGTCGGCTCATCCTGGAGGCCGGGGCGGAGGAGTTCTCCGAGCGCGGCTACGTGGCCGCGACATGCGTCGGCATCGCCGCGCGGGCGGGTGTCACCAGGGGGGCGTTCTACTTCCACTTCCCGTCCAAGCGCCATCTGGCGAGCGCCGTACTGGACGAGTGGATCGCCCGCCCGGCCGCCGCGGGACCGCTGCCGTTCAAGCTCGAAGAGCTGAAGGAACGAGCGCTGGCGACAGCTCGCCAGCTGGAGAGCGACCCCATAGTGAGCGGCAGCTTCCGGTTATGCCTGGAGCAAGGACTTGACACGACGCAACGACAGCGTCCGTATCTCGTCTGGACCGGACGCTACCGGCAGCTGCTCGAAGAGGCGGGCAGCCAAGGGGCGTTGCGTTCCGATGTCGCCACCGGAGACGCCGCGGAACTCCTGGTGGGCGCCTTCGCCGGCGCCCACATCGCCTCGCAGCTCCTGCCCGACGAGGCTGATCTGGGGCAGCGGGTGGTCTCCTTCATGCGTCACCTGCTGCCGAGCATGGCGACCCCCGAGGCTCTCGACCGCATCGCGCTCGCCACGAGCGCCGGGACGGCCGACGAGACCCGGACCACCACAGGTCAGGGGGGCGTGAAAGACGGTGAGCCGCCAAGGGAACCCTCGCATCCGAGCCGCCCCCCGGCCGGACGGACGTCGCCCCCCATTGCAGATTCCGACTGTCGGTACGTAACCTAAGGGCTATCACTCACGTGCGCGCTGCCGGGACGGTGACCCCCACGAGGGGAAACGTCGTGGCGGCCGCGGTCAGCTGCGACCCAGGTGGCGAAAACCGGTCGTAAGGGAGGAGCGCAGGACCATGACTCAGCAGACGGTGACGCGGCGAACCGGACGCCGCACCCAGCAGGAGCGCTCCTCCACGACCACGCAACAGCTCCTCACCGCCGCGCGGAAGCTGTTCGCCCAGGACGGGTACACCCCGACCTCGCTCGACGCCATCTGCGACGCCGCCGAGGTCACCAAGGGCGCGTTCTACCACCACTTCAAGAACAAGGAACAACTCTTCCGAGCGGTGTACGAACGCGAACAGCAGGACCTCTCCAGTGCGATCGCCCAGAAATACTCGCATTACAAGGACCCCTGGGAAGCACTGTTCCAGGGAATGCGGGAGTTCCTGGTCGGCTCCATGGAGCCCAGCACCCAGCGCATCACGCTCATTGACGCGCCGGGTGCGCTGGGGTGGGAGGCGATGCGGGAAATCCGCGCCGACTGTCGGCGCATGATGTTCTACGGCCTCTGCCAGGCCTTGGGCAAAGGGCGGTTTCACCGGCACGAGATCGAGTCCCTGGCCTCGATGGTCTACGGCGCCCAGTGCGAGGCCGCCATGGCCATGGCGCACGCCGACGATCCCGACGGACTCCTCGAAGCGACCCTGCGCCAGTTCCGTCACCTCTTCGACTCCGTCCGGCGTATGCCCGCCACGTTGGAGCCGTAGACCGATCGGCCGGAGGGTTCTCCTACCGGAGTCCCGTCCTCGTGGGCTCTCGGTCGCCGGCCCGGGTGGGTGCCTGCGGAGGCTCCTCGGGGACGCCGGGCCCCTGCGGCGTCAGCCGAGGGACAGCGGGCCGTACACGCCGAGGTGGACGCCGAGGCGGCGGATCGTCGCCGCGGCGGCGATGGCGTGGCCCCGTGCGTTGATGTGCCAGCCGTCCGCACCGAAGATGCCGGGGTCGGCTTCGGCGGGGTGGGCGCTCAGGTCGACGTGGATCGCGCCGTTGCGCAGCGCCAGGCCGTAGGTGCGCTCCGACAGCAGTCGCAGGCGTCGGCGCAGGACGTCCCTGGGCACGTTTCCCGTGCTGCCCCCGCCGAACGGCGCGAGGATGACCACCTCGACGCCCGCGTCCCTCAGCGGCGCGATGATCCGCGCCAGTTCCGCCTCCGTCGCGTCGGCGTCGAAGGACTCGCGCAGCACGTCGCTGCTGCCCGCGGCCACGGCTGCGAGTGCGGGCCGGAAGGTCAGCGCCTTGCCGAGTTGCCTGGCGCGCACCTCGGCGGCGACCGGGTCCCGCTGGGCCAGGTTGAGGTAGGCCAGGTCCGGATGGACCGTGCGCAGCGCGGCGGCCAGGCGGTGCGCCCAGGAAGCGTCGTCATACCCCTCGCACGGTTCCCCCGGCCCTTCCGCCATGGCGTCGCCCAGTACGACGAGCCGCCGCCAGGGCGCCTGCGCCAGTAGCTCTGTGGACATGTCCGGGGCAATGCAGTAGGGGTCGTACTGCTCGTCGGCAGAGCGCGCTTCCACGGTGTCCTACCTTCCTTCCGTCGGCGTCCTTCACCTTGGTCTTGCGACCTGGACCGGCCTTCATGGACGAGCTTCGGACGGCCGGCGGCCCCGGCGGGGCGTGTCGTTACGGGGAGGGAACGGTACGCCCCGCCGGGACCGGGGTTCTCAGGCGGCGGCTCAGGCCTTCTTGGCGGCGAGGTGCTTGCCCAGCGTGCGGATCACTTCGGTCGCGACGACCGCGTGCCCGCGCACGTTGAGGTGAAGGCCGTCGGTGGCGAAGATCGGCTCCTTGCCCGCGGGGTGGCTGGGAAGGTCGACGTGAAGGCCACCCATCCGGTGCGTCACCGCCTGGGTGAGGTCGGAGAACTGCTGGAGCCGCTGCTTCATGACCGCCTTGTACTTGTCGGCGACGTACGGCGTCCAGGTGTTGTCGAACAGGCCCATCGTCACCACGGTGCAGCCCCGGCTGCGCAGCGCCGAGACAATACGGGCCTGCTCCGTCTCGACGGCCGCCGTGTCGAAGTGCTTGCCCAGCAGGTCGTTTCCGCCCGCCACCACGATGGCGATGTCCGGCTTGAAGTCCAGCGCCGGGTCGAGCTGAGTGGCCCTGATCTTCGCTGCCGGGAGGTCCCGCACGCCGAAGTTGTGGTATTCGAGCTGCGGGTTGATCTGGCGCAGCCCGGCTGCGACGCGATCGGCCCAGCTGAGGTCGGCGTAGCCCTCGACGGGCTCGCGCGTGCCCTCGACGATGCTGTCACCGATGGCCGCGTACCGGGTCCAGGGGGCGCCCTGGAGCTGGGCGGCGATCTCCTCCACGGTCAGGATGTGCGGGTCCTGCAGCTCCTGCGTGCGGTCCGAGGGCATCTCCGTGCTCGTCATGACTGACATCTCCTTCGGGTGAGACGGCTGTTGGGCCTGGGAAGTGCGGTGGAAGCCCGCGTCGTCCGCCCGGAGGGCGGGCCCGGCGGGACAGTCCTCAGCTCGCGGCGTCGGTGGTGGGGGTCTTCTGTTCGCCGGCGGCCTGCTCGGGGGGCGTGGCGGCGGGCGGGGCCGGCGGCAGCTTGATGGTGAGGCCGAGACCGAGAAGGGCCACCACCGTCGCCGCGCAGGCGGCGATCAGGTAGATGCGCTCGAAGTCGGCGATGTCCTTGAGGGCGCCGGAGACCACGGTGGCCAGGATCGCGATGCCGATGGCGCCGCCGATCTGCCGGGCCGTCTGGTTCAGGCCCGTTGCCCCGGCGAACCGCAGCGGCGAGACCGAGAGCGCGGCGGCCGTGGACGTCCCGGTGGTGATGGCGCCCATGCCGATACCCGCCAGAACGCCGAGCGGGAGCCAGTAGGCCAGGAACATCGAGTGGTCGGGGAGCGTGAAGGCCAGCAGGAAGCCGGTGCCTGCCAGGATGACCGCGCCGCCTGCGGTGGCGAGCCTCGGCCCGTACGTGGGAGGAAGTTTGCCGACCCGCATGGCGACGATGGTCGCCGCGAACGCGCCGGGTGTCATGGCGAGCCCGGCTTCCAGCTCGGAGTAGCCCCACACCTGGGTGACGTACAGGACGCCGACCAGGAGCCACGAGAAGAGCGCGATGCCGTAGAAGAACGCGGCGGCGTTGGCCAGGGCGAACGTGCGGTTGCGCCACAGGGAGACTTCCAGGGCGGGGGCCGGGTGCTTGGCGGAGCGCAGCAGGCACAGGGCGATCAGGATCGGGCCCACGATGACGCAGAGGAGGCTGGAGGCCTCGGTCCAGCCCCATTCGCTGCCCTTGCTGATGCCGAGGCAGAACAGGCCGACACCGGCGCCGAGCATGATCGTGCCCAGGACGTCCGGGAGCTTGCGCTCGGTGCCCGGGGCCGTCGTCGTGCGCGGGATCGCGGCGGCGCCGTAGAGGAAGAGCAGCCCGAAGGGGATGTTGATCAGGAAGAGGGAGCGCCAGCCGAAGCTGTCGACCAGGACGCCTCCGACAGCGGGACCGACCGCCGCCGCCAGGGCCGCCGCGGCGCTCCACTGGCCGATGGCCGCGCGGCGGCGCTCGGGCGGCGTGTCCATGAGCACGATGGCGAGCGAGGCGGGGATCATCGCAGCCGCGCCGATCCCCTGGATCGCACGGGCCACGAGGAGGATGTCGAGGTTGGGCGCCACGGCGCACAGCAGCGACGCCGCCGTGAAGACGCTGATGCCCGCGAGGAAGATCGTGCGCCTGCCCAGTGCGTCCGCGAGGCGTCCCGCCGGGGCGAGGAGGGCCGCGAAGACGATCGCGTAGATGGTGATGACCCACGAAAGGCTCTGGAACACGGAGTCCGTGAAGTCCTCGCGCAGGTCGGGCATCGCGAGGTTCACGACGGTGACGTCGAGCACTGCCAGGAACGAGGCTCCGCACGCCAGGAGCAGTAACGACGTTGCTGACCGTCGCTGTGGAGCGCCGACATCGCTAGTAGCCACGGGACACACCTTTCTTAGATACCGTTGGTAGGAATGTATTTAGCCCCGACAGAGGGTGTCAACGAGCCCCGGACGACGTGACCCACTTCACATACCAACAGTAGGTATTAATCCGCGAGACGCAAGACCTCGTGCAGCACCTCCGAGAGCTCCCCGGCCGTGAGGTCCTCCAGACGCGCCAGTGCGTCGGCCGCGGCCTCGTCCACGCCCGTGCGCAGCAACTTCTCGCGCACCAGGGCCGGATGGTCCTGCCAGGAGGCCGACCCGACGGCTCCTGTCCCGGCGGCCAGCTCGCAGGTCTCCTCGCGCCCGTCACGCATCCGCACCGTCATGCGGCAGCCCAGCATCTTCGTGGAGTCCTCGAAGGAGGCGGCGGGCGGACCGAGCTCCTCCAAGAGCGTCTCCATGGGTATTCCGGGCAGCTCCGTCTCCCACTCCAGGGCGCGCCGCCCGGCGTGGCGCAGGGTCTCGCCGACCGGGGCCGTGGACATCACGCCCCGCCTGCTCAACTCCTCGTCCGCGTACAGCCGCACCCGCTCTGCGAGCTGCCAGCGGCCCTCCTCGGCCAGCCCCGGCGGGGCGAGGTCGGCGACGGTGAGGGCGCCGGTGAGCAGAGCGGTGGCCACGTTGTACCCGGCGCTGAGGTTGAGGGCGGGCAGAGAGGTGGCGGCGCCCCGCACATAGCCGTCCGCGTGCCCGCTCATCACCATGGTCATCCTGGGCACGGCGACGTCGACCGAGGCGATGCCGAGCGGGCCCACCGGGCGTAGCCTGCGGTGCAGTTCGGCGGCGCACTCGACCAGTGCGTCCAGATGGACACCGACGGGCAGCAGCTTGAAGGAGAGGGTCTCGGTGTGCCACCGCTCGCCGAGCCCGTACGCGACGAGCTCGGGCACGGCCGCCCCGGCGAACACCGCGAGGAGCCCCTCGGGATGCTCGATCACGTCGTCGCGGCCGGTCAGCCCGGCCAGCGCTGCGGCGCAGGCGTCGATCGCCGTGCGCACGGGAGCGGCGGCGGACAGCACCTTCGCGTCGCTGGCGAGCACGGCGGGGCGCAGCGCGCGCGGGGGCGCGGCCAGCGCCAGGCCCCAGGCGTTCAGCAGCTTCTCCGCGTCCGCGCCCGCGCCGTGCAGATGGGCGGCACAGGCCGCCACGAGATGAGTGTGGCCGGCCCACTGGCCCCGGAACGGACCCAGTGTGCCGGCGGCGGTGACGCGGGCGGCAGCCTCGTTGGCAGCGGTCACGGCGGTGATCAGGGCGGGCCCGGACAACGCCTGGCGCCTCTGGTGGGCCACCGGGACGCCGACGGCGGCGTGCGAGACGTGGCCCGCGTACAGGGTGTCCTCCAGATAGAGGCTGGAGGACAACGCCGCCATCAGATGGGCCGTACGAGCCGGATCGCCATCGGCGTCGAGGGGGCCGTACGCCGTGAGGAGGGTGCGGCCCACCGGGTGCGCGGCGGTGGCACGGACCGCCGCGAGGTGGGAGACGACCTGGCTGGTGACGATCGGGCCGAGACGAGCGGGAATGTCCTCGTACCGCAGCCCCGCGGTCCACCGGGCGAGGGCCCGGGTGGGACCCCCGCCGCTCGCACCGCTCATACGACGCCCTCGGCGTGCTCCGCGAAGCTCGACACGCGCGGGGAGCCCTGCATCGGCGCCGGCGGGGCGAGGACGGGAAGGACGGCGGGGAGCACGTCGATGGTGTAGCGCGAGGCTTCGCCCGTGCAGAGTTCGCCGTCGTGCTCGAAGGAGAGCTGCCGGCCGTCGGTGCGCTCGACGACGAAGCGGGAGCCACGCTCGTACACAACGCCGGGGCGCCCTATATGGCTGCCGTCCCGGGTCAGTCCGGCCAGCTCGCGGACGCCCATCGGACCGCCCACCACGCAGACGTCGAGCAGGCCGTCGTCGATGACCGAGTGCGGCAGCAGTTTGAAGCGGCCCGCCCGGTAGCGGCCGCCGCCGATGTTCACCAGGGCGACGGGGCCTTCGTGGACGACCCTTCCGTCCACGCTCACCCGGCCCTCGTACGGCGTGTACGTGCCCATGATCTGAGCGACGGCCTGCTGGTACCGGTCACGGCCCGGAATCTCGAACATGCCGTGGGCCGCTTCCAGGGCGTCCGCGACCAGGCCCGCCCCCGCGCCGAGCAGCGCCAGGACGTCGATCTCCAGGATGTGCGCCATGTCCACCCAGCGCAGATGGGGGTGCTCGCCGGACAGGGCCTGGTCGAGGACCTGGCGCCAGGGGGCGTCACCCCAGATCTCCTGGTAGAAGGAGTTGCCGGTACCGAAGGGGATGTTGACCATCGCGGGCCGCCGTCCCCCGGGCTGTTCCAGACCCGAGCGGGCCAGACCCGACGCCACCTCGCGGGTCGTGCCGTCGCCGCCGAGCACGATCACCGCCTCAGTGTGCGAGGCGGCGGCCCTGGCGGCACGCTCCTCGGCATGGCCCTGGTATTCGGTGTGTACGACTTCGAGGTGCGGCACCAGGCCTTCGCAGTGTGCGACGACCTGGTCGATGCGCTGCCGGTCGCGGGCCCCGGCCCGGGGGTTGGCGATCAGCAGGGCGCGGGCCGCCCAGCTCCGGTCAGTCACCATGGCCGCCCACCTCCCGTTCGGCGCGACGCGCCGTGACCAGCCCCATGAAGTCGTCGTCGCTGCAGTACGGGTCGCTGCCGCCGTAGCGTCGGACCAGGTCGGTCACGCGCAGCTGTTCCACCGGTTCGAATCCCGCGTCACGGACCGTGGCGGCGGCGGAGTGCGGGGTCAGGCCGTTGATGTACGGCTCGCCCTGTTCGGCCACCTGGCGCGCCATCTCCAGGGCCCCCTCGTAAGGGCTCGTGCCCTCCACCACGGCCTCGTCCATGTAGTCGAAGAGCAGCAGGCTGCCGGGTGCGACGGTGTCCGCCAGGTCGGCGAGGGTGGCTCGGCATGCCTCGGGCGGCAGGAAGAACGTCACCCCCAACCACCCCACTACGCACGGCGTGTCGACGTCGAAGCCGTGCGCGGTGAGCTCCGCGCGCAGCGAGGCGCCCGCAGTGAAGTCGAGGGGCACCGAGGTGACCGGGGACGTGAGGTCCGCCGCGGCGAGCGCCTCCAGCTTGGCCGTCTGCGTCGCGGGGTGGTCCACCTCGAAGAACCGCACCGTGTCGGGGCCGGTGTAGCGCAGCGCCGTGGTGTCGTATCCGGCGCCGAGCAGCACCACCTGGCGCACCCCCGCGTCGACCGCGAGTGCAACCAGATCCTCGAAGTAGCGCTGACGCAGCAGGATTTCAGCGATGAATCCGCCGTGCGCCCGGTCCAGGCGCTGCAGTCGGCCGAGGGCCTCCTGCGAGGTGACGGGCGGGGGAACGGTGACGAACAGGTGCGCGAAGGTGTCGCCCAGCAGTCGTCTGCCCGGCTCGATGACGGCGTCGGAGGCGCGGGCGCGCGCGGTGAGGTGGGCCGTCTCGCTTGAGTGCCCGGACTGCAGCCGGGTGGGTGGAGGTGCGGCTGTCACGGCAGATGCCTCGCTCAGATGTGGGTACGGGTGAGGGGCGAACACTCCTGTTACGCGGGCGGCCACCGCACCCCTCAAAACAGTTCGGCCACCCGCGACGGCGGCACGCGACGTGATGTCCGGTTCGCTGCTTCGGGTGGGCGGGACGGGACGGTCGCAGGCTCGCAGGCCGGCCATGGCCCGGGTGAACGGCCCCCTCCCGGGCTCACCGGAATCCCTCACGCGACCAGCCGTTTCCGCTCCGGGCGGACGGCGCCGGCGTTGCTCGGAGCCGTCCCGTGATCCCTGGCGGGCGCACGACGACAGCCACGGCAGGGGCGGCATCACAACACCTGCCGCCCGCCGGGATGAGGGGTGGGGCCCTCTCGCGCGTAAGACACGCAGAGGCACCGAAGCACGACGTGAGAGCACCCGAGAGGATTGAGGGAGACCCAGTGACGACACTCACGGAAGAGCTGGCGGGATGGGCGAGCGCGCTGCGCTTCGACGAGATACCGGACGACGTCGTCACCATCGCCAAACACCAGATCCTGTCCCAGATGGCCGCCGTGCGGGCCGGCCTCGACCACCCCTTGGGCCGACGGTTCGTCCAGGGCTTCGGCGCACCGTTCCAGGACGACCCGGCCCGGTCCGCCTTCGTGCTCTCCGGTCTCGGATCCTGGCTCCACTTCGACGACACGGCCTACGCCGGCCATCTGTCCAACTCGACCGTGGCCGTCCCCCTCGCGTACGCCACGAGACAAGGGCTCACCGGGAAGCAACTGCTCACCTCGATCGTCGTCGCGAACGAGACGGCGGCGCGGATCACCGCCGCCACGACGCTGGGGCCCTTCCGGGGCCAGAGCGCCGCGTTCACCCATGTCACCGGGGCCATAGCCGGGCGGCTGCGCGGCGAGAACGCATCGGCGCAGCGGTGGGTGGACACACTCGGCCTCGGCTTCGGGCTGCCTCCCCGTACCGTGCCGGTGGGCTTCCTCGACGGCGACGCCAAGCTCTTCGGCGCGTCGACCCCGGTGCGCGTGGGGCTCGACGCCTGTGACGCGTCGGCCGTGGGCCTCGCGGGCAGCCCGGTGATCCTCGAGCATCCGGAGGGGTTCCTCTCCCGGTTCGCCACCGTTGCGCTTCCCGAGGCCGTGGTGGCCGGGCTCGGCACGCGCTGGCACACCCGCACGACGTCCTTCAAAGTGCACCCCGGAGGGCCGGGCATGGACTCCGCCATCGATCTGGGCCTGGAACTGCACCGGGAGCTTTCCTCGCCGGACCGTCCGCTGCGCGCCGCCGACATCGACGAGATCAGCGTCGACACATCCCTGTACACGGCGGTGGTGGAGCGCCGGGCCGCCGAGTACCTGCGTGGCGCCCTGTCCCCGGTGAGCGCGCTGGTGTTCTCGCTGCGGTACACCCTCGCCACAGCCCTGATCACGGGACAGCTGAGCACCGGCGACTTCACGGAGAAGGCGATCGAGGACACGGAGCGGTGGTCGCTCGCCGACCGGATGGACGTTCGCCTGGACCGGGAGATGACGCGGGAGCTGTTCCACTGCGAGGTGCCGTTCGGCGAGGCGCTGCGGCAGGCCGGGGGACGGGGCAAGGAGTGGCTGCGGCAGTTCGGTGCGGGCTGGGAGGGCGACGGGCAGTGGCTCGTCGACCTGGTGGGCGAACTCCCGCCGCCGAGCCGGGACTTCAGCGACGCCCGCAAGGTGACCGGGGCACGGGTGCACGTACGCATGAAGGACGGGCGCAGCGTCAGCCGGGAGCTGATGGTGCCCATGGGCGCCGTCGGCGGTGAGGGCCGCCCGCCGATCGCGGGGGTGGTGCGGGACAAGTGGCTCGGCACGGGGGGCCAGGAGGAGTTCGCCGACGGTGTCGACCGCCTGGAGGAGGCGTCGGCGGACGAGGTGGGCCGGCTGCTGACACTGATCTTCGACAACGCCTCCTGAGGCGCGCGGCCCGGCCGTCGAGGACGACGAGGGGAGGGGCCCGGTGCTCACACCGGGCCCCTCCCCTCACTGTCGGTGCCGGAGACGGGGAACATGGCCCGGCCCGGAGAACCGCGTGTGCGGTGCACCGGTTTCACCTGAAGTGACGTCGCGGAAGCGGCGCGGGGCCGGTGGTCCGTCGTGGACGGCACCGGCCCCGCACTCTCATCGCCGCGCGGCCCCCGGTTCCAGCGCGCCGCACGGAAGCTCCCGCAATCAGCTGCCGCCGGACGTGCTGAGCGCACCCTCGGCGATGGCCTCGTGGACCTCGGCGCGCCTCGCCTCCATCTCACGGCGTTCCGCGTCGAGGGCTTCGGCCTGGAGTTCGTCGGACTCCATCAGCTTGACCAGGTCGGCGCCTGCGAGGTCCAGGACGCCCATGTCGTCGTACGCCTGCCGGATCCTGGGACTCCACAGGCCGATGTCCTTGACGCACGGCACGATGCGGGTGAAGAGCAGGGAACGGAACGCCCGCATGCGCGGACCGTTGTTCATGTACTCCATGCACTCCTTCATGTCGAACCCGAGGTTCTCCCAGACCTCCTGCATCCGCAGCCGGTCCCGCATCAGGTAGCAGCCCTCGATGATGAACTCTTCGCGCTCCGCCAGTTCCTGACTGCTCAGGTTCTTGTAGTAGTCCCGCAGAGCCAGCCTTCCGAAGGCGACGTGCCGGGCCTCGTCCTGCATGATGTACGAGAGGATCTGCTTGGGCAGCGGCTTGGTGGTCTTGTCCCGCAGGATCCCGAAGGCGGCGAGCGCGAGCCCCTCGATGAGGACCTGCATGCCGAGATAGGGCATGTCCCAGCGGGAGTCCCCCAGGGCCTGGCCGAGCAGCTCCTTGAGGTGAGGGCTGATCGGGTAGGTCATCTCGATCTTCTCCTGCACGAACCGGGAGAAGAGCTCCACGTGCCGGGCCTCGTCCATGACCTGGGTGGAGGCATAGAACTTCGCGTCCATGTCGGGGACGGATTCCACGATGCGCGCGGAACAGATCATCGCGCCTTGCTCTCCGTGCAGGAACTGGCTGAACTCCCAGGCCGCCATGTGCTGCCGCAGTTCCTGCTTCTCCCGTACGTTGAGCTTGGAGTACTGCTTCGAGCCGTACAGGCCGAGCGTGTGCTCAGGAGTTCCGAGGGCGTCGTAGGGGTCGACTTCGAGGGACCAGTCGATGCGCTTCGCGCTGTCCCACTGCTTGTCCTTGCCCTTTTGGTAGAGGTTCATCAGGGTTTCGCGCTCGGAATCGTATTCCCATGTGAAACGACTCGAGCCCTGCATGGGGAAGTTCCAGGCGAGTTCCATAAGAATGTCTCCTGCGGTCGCGACGAGCGCTGCACGGCGACGTGTCCGGCGAGATGTTCACATCGCCGGACACATCGCCGTCCGCGTCTTGCAAGCGCAGCGGAGAGAGCAGGATTCGAACCTGCGAGGGGCAAGAGCCCCGGCCGGAACAAGTCCGGGCCCCGTTAGGCCGCTACGGGAATCTCTCCTTACCTCCACCGGTGTCTCCCGGTGACAAGAACAACAGTGTCAGACGGCTCTGACATGTCGCTGAGACGCGAATCTCAGCAGCTCGCGGCTAACTTCCCGCAACCGCCGCGGCCTGTCGCACCCAGCGGAAACGCGGAACGGGGGTGAGCAGTTCCTACATCTGCAGAAGCTTGATTCCCCGGTCCTGGTCGATGTCCAGTTCGGCGTAGACGGCCGGCACAGCGATGTCGGACATGACGTTGCGCAGCAGGAGCGCGATCCGCCGTTCCATGCCCGTGTCGGCGTCGTCGATGACGGTCTGGGACATGAGCTGCAGCCCCACGCAGGCACTGACCAGGAACTCCGCCGTCTCCCGCACCGACACGTGCGCGGACAGCTCCCCTTCCTCCCTCGCCGCTGTCAGCAACTCCTCGTTGAACACGATGCGTTCGAGCAGCCAGCTTCTGCGCAGTTCGTCGTCGAGCCCTTGCTCCAGGCAGAGCCGGAAGCACCCGCGCTCACGGGCGTCGTGGCGTAGTCTGCTGGTCAGGACGAGATGTCCGTCCACGAGCTCCTGGAGCCGGAACCCCTGTGGCGCCACCAGCCCCTGCCGCGGGCTCCGGTCCCTGAAGAGAGCGCGGGCGACATCCTCCTTGGAGGAGAAGTGAAAGTAGAACGCCCCCTTGGTCACCCCGGAGTGCGAGAGGAGGTCGACCACCGTCGCCCTCTCGTACCCCAGCGCGGCGAACAGCTTGCCAGCCGCGTCCAGGATCTGTCTTCTCGTCCTCTTCGCGCGCTCTTGCCGCACCTCTTCACTCTCTTTCTGCGGGCGTCACACCTGGCATATGCTCACGTTCAGGGCCGCTCAAGAGCCGCCGCAACAGAAGCCTCACGCTGGAATTCGGAGCGGCACGTCGCACATCGCCGTCCGTGAAGCAGATCCGGAAACGTAGCCGCTCCGCCCGGCTGCCGTACAGATCGTTGTCCAGCCACGAGGGCTTCCACACTGATGGAGTTCTTCCCGCCTGATCACGGCCGTTGGGTGGATAGACCGTGGGGCGAGAGCTGCTTTGCGTCCCGACGGAGTGAAGGACCCTGAGGGCTCCTTGCGGAATCCCGCGCGAGTGTACTCGCGTCCCGCGATTCCGTCGGTCTCCCGTGACGCCGTTTGGCTCGTTCCCGTTTCCTCCGCAAGGGCTGTCCCACTATTCCTGGTGGATCAGAGCGCGGCGTCGGACGCGGTGTGGCGTCGGACGCGGTGCAGCGCAGGGCGCAGGGGCGTCCGCAGGGGGATCCACACGGGGGACAGTCATCGGGCGGAAACGATGAGGACGCCGGCGCGCACCACGGAGGAAGAGGCGCGACGCGCGGGTGGCCGGACCGACCCCGGTGGAGGAGGCCCTGTGGCTGCGCTACACCGACCAGCACGAGACGGCCCGCCGGCTGCTGCGGCGGCTCGCGCCGGTGGGCCGGCCTCGGCGCCGCGGCCCCGTCGGCGGCCGGCGAGCAGGAGGCCGGGCGGCAGCGAGGTGGGCACGGTGGTAACGCAGCAGAGGCCGCCGGAGCCCGCCGCCGCCCACCACCCGTCCCGGGACTCCGGGCTGGAGCGGTGCGCGGAGGCGTTCGCGGCGGCCCTGGAGCCGGGCACGGACCTGGCGGACGGCCGGCAGGCGTGGCGGCTCGGCCTCACCCCGACCCGCCACTCCCGCGAGGTGATGGGCGTACCGGCCCACTCCACCGCGTGACCGGCCGCTCCAGCCCGTCCGGGGACCGCTCCGGCCCGTCCGGCGTTGGAGGACGGAGCCCGCGCCGCGTGGCCCCGGGCCTACTTCTCGGCGGAACCCCCCAAGGCCCCGGCCTCGGCGGCCGTGGCCGCCCCCGGCTCAGAGGCCTCCTCGAAGTTCACCCGCCCCATGTGCCGGTTCATCGACTTCATCAGCTGCCACACGCCGACGGCGAGGGCCGCGAAGACGAGGAAGCCGAGGACACCGGGGGTGACCTTGTTCTTGTCGAGCTCGGCGGCGAGCGGGACGACGTGCGTCAGTGCCTGGGTCGCGTACATATCAGGCATTGTCGCGGATGCCCGCGAAGAGGTCGCTCTCGGGGAGGGAGGTATCGACGAGGGACTTCGCCAGCTCGTACTCCTCGGTCGGCCAGACCTCCCGCTGGATCTCCATCGGAACCCGGAACCAGCCGCCCTCCGGATCGATCTGCGTGGCGTGCGCGATCAGCGCCTTGTCACGGATCTCGAAGAACTCGTCGCAGGGAACGTGCGTGGTCAGCGTGCGCTCGACCCGCTCGAACTCCTTCCAGCGCTCCAGCCACTCCCCGTACGGCGACTCCAGGCCGCGGGCCAGCAGCGCCTCGTGCAGCGCGACGGTGCGCGGCCGGTTGAAGCCCTGGTTGTAGTAGAGCTTCTTCGGCTCCCAGACCGGCCCGAACTCGTCCTCCGGGAAGGCCTCCGCGTCCGCCGCACCGTCGAACGCGATCATCGAGATCGTGTGCGTCATGATGTGGTCGGGGTGCGGGTAGCCGCCGTTCTCGTCGTACGTGGTGATGACCTGCGGCCGGAACGCGCGGATCTTCGCCACCAGACGTCCCGCCCCGACCTGGGGGTCCTCCAGGGCGAAGCAGCCCTCGGGCAGCGGCGGCAGCGGGTCGCCCTCCGGGAGCCCGGAGTCCACGAAGCCGAGCCACTCCTGCTGGACGCCCAGGATCTCCCGGGCCTCGTCCATCTCCTTCTTGCGTACCTCGTGGATGTTCTTCTCGATGTACGCGTCGCCCTGGAGCTTCGGATTGAGGATGGAGCCGCGCTCGCCTCCCGTGCAGGTCACGACCAGCACGTCCACCCCCTCGGACACGTACTTGGCCATGGTGGCCGCGCCCTTGCTCGACTCGTCGTCGGGGTGGGCGTGAACGGCCATCAGTCGCAGCTGCTCAGTCAAAGCTCGATCCTCAGTGATGTGGTCGCGATGTGGGGCGCGGTCGGATGACGCACGGGCGACTTCTATAGTGACCGAACGGGGAGGCGGAAAATTCCTCGTTGCCCGGACCGGAGGGAAAGATCATGACGGCGGTTCGCGAAGCCACGCCCCAGGGGCGGTACGGCAGGACCGACGATCAGCGGGCGGACCGCAAGCTGAGGATCGTCGGTTCGGTGCTGGGCGTCGCGCTGCTCGGCGTGGTCGGCTGGATCGGCTTCGGATACGTGGCCGGCCAGGGCATCAGCGCCGAGTTGATCAAGTTCGACATCGTCTCCGACGTACGGACCGAGGCCCACCTCGAAGTGCGCAAGGACAGCGACGTCGAGGGCTACTGCACCGTACGGGCGCTGAGCAAGGACGGCAGCGAGGTCGGCCGCAAGGAGACCCGCTTCGGCCCGGGCGCCGGCCGGGTCGACGAGCTGGTCGTGATGCGGACGCGGGCGCGGGCCACCGCTGTCGAGCTCACGGGCTGCACGGCCGGCGACTCTCCCGCCGGCTGACTTCTCCCCACGTCCCTCTCCTCCGCACCCCCTGCGACCTGCGCTCTTGCGAGGGCGGGGTAGTCCACCCGGACGTGTGACGGTTTACCTTCTCCCCCTTTTCCTGGGGAATTGTTAGGCTCGTGGTTTCGCCCACCCGAGGAAGCACATGCTTCCGGGTAGGGCGATGCTTTGTATTCCCAGCACCGACGAGGAGCACCTGTGACCCAGACCAGCGAAAACGTCACCTGGCTCACGCAGGAGGCGTACAACCAGCTCAAGGCCGAGCTGGAGTACCTGTCTGGTCCCGCGCGCACGGAGATCGCCGTCAAGATCGCGGCGGCCCGTGAGGAGGGTGACCTCCGGGAGAACGGCGGGTACCACGCGGCCAAGGAGGAGCAGGGCAAGATGGAGCTGCGGGTGCGCCAGCTCACCCAGCTCCTGGAGCACGCGAAGGTCGGCGAGGCGCCGGCCGACGACGGCGTGGTCGAGCCCGGCATGGTCGTGACGATCGCCTTCGACGGCGACGAGGACGACACGACGACGTTCCTGCTCGCCTCTCGCGAGTACGCCAGCGGGGACATCGAGACGTACTCCCCGCAGTCCCCGCTCGGTATCGGCGTGAACGGCAAGCGCACGGGCGAGGAAGCGGAGTACGAGCTGCCGAACGGCAAGACGGCCACGGTGAAGATCCTGGCCGCGAAGCCGTACACGGGCTGACACCCGGCCCACCACGACGCACACGACGCGGGACCCCGGCCCTTTCGAAGGGCCGGGGTCCCGCGTCGTTCGTCGCGTACGCGTACGCGTCCGGCCGGCTCAGGCGGTCGCCGAGCGGTACTTGCGGACCGCCAGGGTCCGGAAGACCACGATGATCAGGATCGACCAGATGACCGAGGCGAGGATCGGGTGCTCCATCGGCCACGCGCCGGTGACCGACTTCGGCACGCCGGGCATCGTGTTGCCGAAGAGCTCACGGGCGCCCGCGACCGTGGCGCTGAAGGGGTTCCACTCGGCGACGTGCTGGAGGAACGTCGGCATGCCGGTGACCGGCACGAAGGCGTTCGAGATGAACGTCAGCGGGAAGAGCCAGATCAGCCCGCCCGAGGTGGCCGCCTCCGGGGTCCGGACGGAGAGCCCGATGAGGGCGCCGATCCAGGAGAACGCGTAGCCGAGCAGGAGCAGCAGCAGGAAGCCGCAGAGCACCTTGCCGAGGTTCTCGTGGGTCCGCCAGCCGACGATCAGGGCGACACCGGCGAGCACGACGAGCGTGAGCGTGGTCTGTACGAGGTCGGCGAGCGTACGTCCGGTGAGGACGGCTCCCCGGGCCATCGGCAGCGATCGGAAGCGGTCGATGAGCCCCTTGTGCATGTCGTCGGCGATGCCCGCGCCGGCGCCCGCGGTGGCGAAGGTGACGGTCTGGGCGAAGATGCCCGCCATCAGGAACTCCTTGTACAGCTGCGGGTCGGTGGAGCCGCCGATGCTGATGGAGCCGCCGAAGACGTACGTGAACAGCACCACGAACATGATCGGCTGGATCAGCCCGAAGATCACCATCTCGGGGATCCGGGTCATCCTGATCAGGTTCCGCTTGGCGACGACGAGCGAGTCCTTGACCGACTGGCCCACGCCGCCGGAGGGGCGGGGGGCCAGGACGGGGGCGTCCTTGGTGGTGACGCTCACGGGGTCTCCTCCTTGGCGTCGGGGTCCGCGCTCTCGTCCGCCGCGGCCGCGTGGCCGGTGAGCGAGAGGAAGACGTCGTCCAGGGTCGGGCGGCGCAGGGCGATGTCGTCGATCTCCACGCCGCCGCCGTCCAGCTCGCGGATGATCTCGGCGAGCAGCTTGGCCCCGCCGCTCACCGGCACGGTCAGCTTGCGCGAGAGCCGTACGACGGTGACCTCGCCCTTGCCGAGGGTGGTCAGCACGGACCGGGCGGCCTCGATCTCGTCCGGGCGGTGCACGACGACCTCGACGCGCTCGCCGCCGGTGCGGGCCTTGAGCTCGTCGGAGGTGCCGCGGGCGATGACCTTGCCGTGGTCGATGACGCAGATGTCGTTGGCGAGGCGGTCGGCCTCCTCCAGGTACTGCGTGGTCAGCAGCAGCGTCGTACCGCCCGCCACCAGGTCCTCGATGACGTCCCACAGCTGCTGCCGGTTGCGCGGGTCCAGGCCGGTCGTCGGCTCGTCCATGAACATCACGGGCGGCGATACGACCAGGGCGGCGGCGAGGTCGAGGCGGCGGCGCATGCCTCCGGAGTACGTCTTGGCCGTACGGTCGGCGGCGTCGGCGAGGTTGAACCGCTCCAGCAGGACGCCCGCCCGGGCCTTCGCGTCGCGGGCGCTCATCTGGTAGAGCTGCCCGACCATCTGGAGGTTCTCGCGGCCGGTCAGATACTCGTCGACCGCGGCGAACTGCCCGGAGAGCCCGATGGAGCGGCGTACCTCGTTGGGCTTCTTCAGGACGTCGATCCCGGCCACGAAAGCGCTGCCGCTGTCCGGGCGCAGCAGGGTGGTCAGGACCCGTACGGCGGTCGTCTTGCCCGCGCCGTTGGGCCCGAGCAGCCCGAGGACGGTGCCCTCGGGGACATCGAGGTCGACTCCGTCCAGGGCTCGTACGTCACCGAAGGTCTTCACCAGACCTTCGGCATGGATGGCACCTGGCATGGACGAACTCCCCCATCGCTCGCGGATGACGTACACGCACGTGGTTTCGTGGGCGATCCTAGGATTCGCCGGGCCTCACCGCGCGGTGAATAACGAGATCCGGCCAGCCGTCGGGAACCGGACGGTCAGCCGATGACCCGGTACCCCTCGGCGCGCAGCGCCGCCTCGACCTCTTCGCAGTGGCGGGGGCCCTTGGTCTCCAGGTGGAGGTCGACCTCCACCTCGGTCAGGCCGAGGCGCGGGTCGGTGCGCACATGGCTGATATCGAGCACATTGGCGTCGGCGACGGTCAGTGCCGCCAGCAGGGTGGCCAGTGCCCCCGGCCGGTCGGTGAGCCGCAGCCGCAGGCTGAGGTAGCGTCCGGCGGCGGACATCCCGTGGCGCAGGACGCGCTGCATGAGCAGCGGGTCCACGTTGCCGCCGGAGAGCACCGCCACCACCGGGCCCCGGAACGCCTCCGGGTCGCTGAGCAGTGCGGCCACCGGGCTCGCCCCGGCCGGTTCCACCACGAGCTTGGCCCGCTCCAGGCAGAGCAGCAGCGCGCTGGAGAGCTCGTTCTCGGTGACCGTGCGGACCTCGTCGACCAGCTCCTCGATCACCGCGAACGGTACGTCGCCGGGGCGCCCCACCTTGATGCCGTCGGCCATGGTGACCGGGTTGTCCAGGGAGACCGGGCGGCCCGCGGCGAGCGAGGGCGGATAGGCGGCGGCGCCCTCGGCCTGGATGCCGACGATCCGGATGTCGGGGCGCAGCGCCTTCACCGCGACGGCGATGCCGGCCGCGAGACCGCCGCCGCCGACGCCGACGACGATGGTGCGGACCTCCGGGCACTGCTCCAGGATCTCCAGGCCGACCGTGCCCTGGCCCGCGATGATGTCGGGGTGGTCGAAGGGGTGGATGAAGACCGCGCCGGTCCGCTCCGCGTACTCCTGGGCGGCGGCCAGTGTCTCGTCGACGACCTGTCCGTGCAGCCGCACCTCGGCCCCGTACTCCTGGGTCGCGGCGACCTTGGGGAGCGGCGCCCCGACGGGCATGAAGACGGTGGAGCGTACGCCGAGGAGGGAGGAGGCGAGCGCGACGCCCTGGGCGTGGTTCCCGGCGCTGGCGGCGACCACCCCGGCGGCCCGCTCCACCGGGGAGAGCCCGGAGATCCGCACGTAGGCGCCGCGCAGTTTGAAGGAGCCGGTGCGCTGGAGGTTCTCGCACTTGAGGTGGACGGGGGCGCCGACCAGCTCGCTCAGATGACGGCTGCCCTCCAGGGCGGTCACCCGGGCCACCCCGGACAGCATTTTCTGCGCGCCCCGGACATCGTCGAGGATCAGGGCCGGGTGTCGGGCGGTCGCGCGGAACGTCATGCCCGCAAGTCTTGCAGCTCGGAGCGGTCGCGGCAGACTTGTCTCATGGCGGCCTGCGGTGGTGTCCACGGGTTTGTGCGGCACTGGTACGCGTTGCCCCGGGGCCGCGTACTCTGTCCCCCACCCATCCGACACCGCACGAAGAGAGCCCCCGGCCATGCCCCCTCAGGACATGACGACTGCTGCGTCTCCTTCCGGGGGCGCCGCCCCCGAACACCCGGGTCCCGACCGCCTGCTGGACTCCCTCCAGCACCAGGTGGCGGTCTTCGCCCGCCGTGCCGAGCAGACCCGCCTCGGCGGTGTCGGCCAGGTCCGCAACTCGATGGACCGGGCGGCGTACCTGCTGCTGAACCGCCTGGACAAGGAAGGCCCGATGGGCGTCAAGGCGCTCGCCGCGGGCATGGGGATCGACTCCTCGACCGTGACCCGGCAGGTGGCTCCGCTCGTCGACACCGGGCTGGTCAAGCGGACCTCGCACCCGGAGGACGGCCGGGCCGTCGTGCTCCAGCTCTCCCCGCGCGGCCAGGCCCGCCTGGAGGAGGTCCGCGCCTCGCGGCGCGAGCTGATGTCGCAGGTGACGGACGGCTGGACGCAGGAGGAGCGGGACACCTTCTGCACACTGCTCACCCGGTTCAACGGTTCGCTGGCCGCCCGGCAGGCCGCCCACCAGCCGCCGCAGAGCGACTGAGCCTTCCCGTAAGCCTCTCTTCGGCCCCTGTCCCCCGCCGGGCGGCAGGGGCCTTGCCGTACGCTTCGCGAAGAGTTGCCAGATGGATACTTTTTATCTTTAAGGGGTGCCAGGCGATGGCGGAGCAGGACAGCAAGAGCGATCTGGCGGGACTGTTGTCCGCCGATCGCGAGAGAGTCGTGGACCAGTGGATCGACAGCGTCGTCGGGTCGCTCAGGGGCCGCGTCAGCAAGGCCGAGGTCGACCGGGAGCTGCGCGAGCTGTACTCGGCGCTCGTGGAGGCCCTCACCGAGGGCGGGGAGGACGCCCGCGGCGAGAACCTCTCCGAGACCCGGGCGCTGCTGACCGAACTGTCGCGCAACCGGGCCCGCCAGGGCTTCACGCCCAGCGAGACGGCCGTCAGCGTGCTCGCGCTCAAGAAGGCGTTCGAACCGGCGCTGCGGGACGGATCGGCCGAGGACACCGACCGGTACCTGCGGCTGAGCCGGGTCCTCGACGACCTGGCCCTGTTCACCATCGAGACGTACACCCGCACCCGCGAGGAGATCATCAGCTCGCAGGCCAACCAGCTCATGGAGCTGTCGACCCCCGTGGTGAAGCTCTGGGACGGGGTCATAGCCGTGCCCCTCGTGGGCACCCTGGACTCGGCCCGCACCCAGGTGGTGATGGAGAAGCTCCTCCAGGCGCTGGTGGACACCGGCTCCGAGCAGGCCATCATCGACATCACGGGCGTCCCCGCCGTCGACACCCAGGTCGCCCAGCACCTGCTCAAGACGATCGTGGCGGCCCGGCTGATGGGCGCGGAGTGCACGGTCTCCGGCATCCGCCCGCAGATCGCGCAGACCATCGTGGCCCTGGGCATCGAGTTCGGTGACATCGTCACCAAGGCGACCCTGGCCGACGCCCTCCAGCTCGCGCTGAAGAAGTCGGGCATCGACCTCGTGGCACACCAGGGCGGCGGGCGATGACCGAGCGGGTTCCGGTCCTGCGGATCGGTGACGTACTCCTCGTCTCCATCCAGGTGGACCTGGAGGACCAGACGGTGCTGAACCTTCAGGAGGACCTGGCGGAGCAGATCGTCTCGCGCTCGGCCCGGGGCGTCGTCATCGACATCACGGCGGTCGAGATCGTCGACTCGTTCGTCGGCCGCATGCTGGCCACGATCGCCTCCATATCCCGGCTGCTCGACGCCGAGACCGTCGTGGTGGGCATGCGGCCAGCCGTCGCCATCACCCTCGTCGAGCTCGGCCTCTCGCTCGGCGGAGTCCGTACCGCACTCGACCTGGAGAAGGGTCTCGCGCTGCTGCGCCGGTCCGCCGCCGGCGCGGACCGGCGATGAACATCCCCTGGGCCGAGGGACAGGGGCCCCGGGAGCAGGGCATCGCCCAGAACGACGACGTCGTACGGGCACGCCAGCAGGTCCGCACGTACGCGCAGCAGTGCCAGCTGTCCCTCGTCGACCAGACGAAGTTCATCACCGCCGCCAGCGAGCTCGCCCGCAACACCCTGGTGTACGGCGGTGGCGGGCAGATGCGGGCGGGCCTGGTGGAGCGGGACGGGCGGCGTGGTGTCGCGGCGGTCTTCGAGGACTCCGGACCCGGGATCCCCGACGTCGAACTCGCCCTGACCGACGGCTGGACCTCGGGCGGCGGGCTGGGCCTCGGGCTCAGCGGAGCGCGCCGGCTGGTCGACGAGTTCTTCCTCGACACCGAGGCGGGCCGGGGCACCACGGTGTCGATCGTGAAGTGGTCACGATGACGTCCCCCAGAGTCCTCGACTGCGAGGACATCGCCTGGTTCCGGGCCGAACCCGAGATGCCCTCGGCGGCCCGCGGCGCGGCTGCGACGCTGGCGCGCCGCATCGGCCTGGAGGCCTACCGGTCCTCGGAGGTGGCCCTGGCGGTCACCGAGGCCGCGACCAACCTCCAGCGGCACGCGACCGACGGAGCCCTGCTGCTACGGGTCCTGCGCACCCCGGACCGGGCCGGCGTCGAGTTCGTCACCGTGGACACCGGCCCCGGTATGGCCGATGTGGAGGCCGCCCTCGCGGACGGCACGTCCACCGCGGGCACGCTCGGCATCGGGCTCGGGGCGGTCGCCCGGCTCGCCGACGTCTTCGACATCCACTCGGTCCCGGGGCGGGGTACGGTCATCGCCGCCCAGTTCTGGGCCCGTGAGGCCATGGCGGAGAGGGCCGGTGGACAGCCCTCCGTGGCCTCCGGCCTGACCCGGCCCATCAGCGGCGAGACGACGTGCGGCGACGCCTGGGCCGTACGCGTGGACCCCGGCACCGACCACGATCCGCGGTCCGGCGCTCTGCCGCCCGCCTCGTCGCCGGAGCCGGCGATCCTCGTCATGCTCTGCGACGGGCTGGGACACGGGCCGATGGCCGCGCTCGCCGGAGAGGCCGCGGTCAAGGCGTTCCGGCGGAGCGCCGCGCGCCACCCGGAGGGCCTGCTGCGCGACATCCACACGGCGCTGCGCGGCACCAGGGGCGGCGCGGTCGCGGTGGCCCGGATCGAACCCTCCGCACAGCGCCTCCTCTACTGCGGCATCGGCAACGTGAGCGGCGTCCTGCTCGGCCCCGACTCCCGTAACGGCCTGCTCTCGGCACCGGGCATCGTCGGACAGCAGATGCGGAGTCTGCGGACGTTCGAGCTGCCGCTGAAGCCGGGCGGGGCGCTGGTCATGCACTCCGACGGGCTGACCGAACGCTGGAAGGCGGACGACGTGCCCGGGCTGCTCGGGCACACCCCGGCCGTGATGGCGGGCCAGCTGCTGCGCGAGGCCGGTGTCCGCCGTGACGACGCCGGGATCGTGGTCGTCAAGGGGGCCTGGTGACGGTGTCGGCCGCGCGATCCTCCTCCCTCTCCGCGTTCGGCCTGGCCACGGCGCAGGACGTCTTCGCCCTGCGCCGTATCGGCCAGAGCGCGGCCGAGGCCCTGGGCATGGACCGCCAGGACCAGGTGCGTATCGCCACCGCGCTCAGCGAACTCGGCCGCGACCGGCTCGGCTGCGGCGGGCTGACGGTGGCCTTCACCCTGCCGGAGGGCCCGGAACCCGTCCTGGCCGTCGTCTTCGAGTGGAACGGCGGTACGAAGGCGGGCCCCGATCTCGAACCGGCCTCCCGCCTGTTGCACCGGGTCCGTCACGAGAGCGCCGACGCCCGGGAGAGGATCGTCGCCGAACACGCGTTGCCCGCCGGCTGGGCCGACACCCCGGCGGCCCGGCTGGGCGTGCGGGAGGCGCTGCGCCGCCACGCGCCCATGACGCTCGCCGACGACCTGCGCGCGCAGACCCGCGACCTGATCGCCACCCTGGAGGAGACCCGGGCGCAGCGCGAGGAGCTGCGCCGGCTCAACGACGAGCTGGAGGAGACCAACCAGGGCGTCCTGGCGCTCTACACCGAGCTGTCGCAGGAGCTGGAGGAGACCAACAGCGGGGTCGTGGCCCTCCACGCCGAGCTGGAGGAGAAGTCGAACCGGCTGCGGGAGACCAGCGAGGCCAAGACGCGCTTCTGGACCAACATCAGCCATGAGCTCCGCACGCCCGTGAACGCGGTCGTCGCGCTCTCCCGGCTGCTGCTGGCGGCCGGCTCCGCGCCCCTCACCGAGGAGCAGCGTCGCCAGGTCTCCCTCATCGACGCCTCGGGGCAGACCTTGTTCTCGCTGGTCAACGACTTGCTGGACATGGCGAAGGCGGAGGCGGGCCAGCTGGAGATCGTCGCCACGCCGGTGGACCTGCGGGCCCTGGTGGGTCAGCTGGGAGCGGTGATGCGCTCCACGGGGATGCCGGGCGACGTCGTCCTGCTGACACCCCCTCCCGGCACGCTCCCGGTCACGGTGACCGACGAGGCCCTGCTCACCCGCATCCTGCGCAACCTGCTGTCGAACGCCCTGAAGTTCACCGAGGAGGGCGAGGTCCGGCTGGAGTTCGCGGTGGACCCGGAGGCCGCCGGACAGTGGATGACCTTCACGGTGGCGGACACCGGGGTGGGCATCCCCGAGTCCGAACTGACCCGGGTCTTCGAGGAGTTCTACCAGGTACGCGGACCGCTCCAGCGCGCCCAACGGGGCACCGGCCTCGGACTCCCGTACGCCCGCGCGCTCACCGAACTCCTCGGCGGCACCCTGAGGTTGTCCAGCACCCCCGGTGTCGGCACCCGCGTCGAGGTCCGGCTGCCCCACCGGCCCGCCGCCCCGCCCGCACCCCCCGCACCGGAGGCCGACGCGTGACCGAGACAGCACGACGTGACAGCGCGCCGGGGACCATCCTGGTGATCGACGACGACGAGACCAACCGCTATGTGCTGACCAGCTGGCTCAGACGGGCCGGGCACACCGTGCTCGTCGCCGCCGACGGAGCCCAGGGCCTGGCCCTGATCGGCGCGCGCGACACCCCCCTGCCCGAGGCCGCGGTCATCGACGTCCAGCTCCCCGACATGTCCGGTTTCGAGGTCTGCGAACGGATCAAGGGCGACCCCCGCACCGCCTCGCTGCCGGTCATCCATGTCTCCGCCGTCGCCATGGGTGCGGAGGACCACACCGAGGGGCTGAGCCGGGGCGCGGACGCCTATCTCGACCAGCCCGTCGACCCGGCGGAGTTCCTGGCCACCGTCACGGCCGCCCTGCGCTACGTACGGGCCCGGCGCCGGGCGGAGCGTCTCACCCTGCGGCTGGCCGCCCTCAACCGGGCGACCCTGGACGTCTACCGGGCCGTCGGCTTCCACTCGTTCGCCGCCGCGGCGACCGGGGGCGCGGCCGCTCTCATGTCCTGCCCCGCCACCGCGATCTTCCTGAGCCCCCAGGGGCAGCCGGTACACAGCCACGCCACGGGGCCCGGTGCGGCCCCGCACTCCTCGCCCGCCCGCTCCGAACTGCTGGACCGGCTGGCCTCGTACACTCTCGGCGGCGACACCGGGGCCGAGGTGCGGGTGATGCCCCACAGCCAGTGGAAGGCGCTGCTGCCCCTCGACCCGATCGAGGGGGACGTCGTCCTGGTGGTGGCGCGGACCAGGCGCAACCGGCCGCCCGTCTGCGTCGCCGTACCCGCCGAAGCGGCCGGCGGCACCGACGAGCGCGAGCTCCTCCAGCAGCTCGTCAACGCCTGCGCGCTGGCCCTGGAGGCGCTGCGCACCTTCAACGAGGAGCACGCCCTCGCGCTCGCCCTCCAGCGCACCTTCCTGCCGGACCGGCTGCCGTCCCTACCGGGCGTCTCCCTCGCCGTGCGCTACCTCCCGGCCTCCGACCACGCGGAGATCGGCGGCGACTTCTACGAGGCCCTGGAGACGCCGGACGGGCTGCTCCTGGCCATCGGGGACGTGGCCGGGCACTCGCTGGTGGCCGCGACGGTCATGGGCGAGATCCGGCACGCCCTTCGCGCCTACGCCCTGGAGGGCCACCCGCCGCACCACGTGCTGGAGCGGCTCGACGCCCTCCTCGCCCACACCCGGCCCGGCCTCACCGTGACGCTCTGCCTCGTCCTGGTCGACCCGCACGGCAGCCGGATCCACGTCGCCAACGCCGGTCACATCCCGCCCCTGCTGCTCGCCCCCGACGGCACCGCCGCCTACCTCCACGAGCACGGCCCGCTGCTGGGCCTCCGGCTGCCGCACCCGCCCGCGCGCGTCCACCCGGTCGCCCCGGACACCCGCATCCTGCTGATCACCGACGGCCTGGTGGAGGTGCGCACCGAGAACCTCGACGACAGCCTTGCCCGCTTCCGCTCCGCGACGCTGGAGGGGCCATGGGAGCTGGAGGCCCTCTGCGACGCCCTCCTCGGCTCGTTCGGGGAGGACAAGGAGGACGACATCGCGCTGCTCGCCATCGCGCTGGGCCCGGGACCGGAACCGGCGGCCTGACCGCGGGGGCCCGCCCCGGTGTGTCGCCCCTCTTGACCCGGGCACCGCACCAGGGCTCGGATGAGCTGCATGCGAGAGCGGCAGACCCACCGGGACCGGCTCCGCGCCCAGGAGTTCGAGGCCTTCGTGGCGGGCGCGGGCGGCCGCCTGCTGCACACGGCGACCCTGCTCACCGCCGAGCCGGCAGCCCCGGCGGGCGCCAACGTACGGGCCGAACGGCTGCTCTCCGCGGCCCTGGCACGCACCTACGCGGAGTGGGACGGGCTGCGCTGCGAGGACCCCTACCACCGCACCCGCCAGGAGCTCGCGGTCCGCTTCGCCCGGGAGGCCTGGCGCCACCGGCGCCCGCTCGGCGGGGTGCTGGGCCGCCTCGCGCCGCTGGAGCGGCTGGTGCTGGTGCTGCGGCTGTACGAGGAGGTCGGCGAGGACCAGACGGCGGCGCTGCTGGGCCTTCCGGCGGACCGGGTACGGGCCGTCTGCGACCGCTCGATCGCGGTGATGCGCTCGGCGGGGCGCGGGGCGGCCGGTTCGGGCCGCGGAGGTCCGGCCGCCGGTTCGTCGTTCGTTCCCGGGGCGACACCGTGATCCGGGACCGGGGCCAGGACCGCAGGGCGGCGGAGGTCCGCCGGATGCTTCGGGGGCCGCACCCGCCGGTGCCGGCCGGCCTGGCGGACCGGGCCGCGCGGCGCGGCGCCCGGCTGCTGCGTCTGCGGCGCGGGGTGCGGCGTACGGCCTGGTGGCTGGCGGGGGCGGTGTTCGCCGTGTTCCTGGTGTGGGCCGGGGTCGAGCAGCCGTGGCTGCCGGAACCGGCGGAGGTGACACCACCGCTGGAGGGGTGGTGACGGTGTCGGAGCCCCGGGGAACCGGCCTATCCTGGAGGAGTCGGACGTCGTACGAGCCGAGGAGGCCGTCATGACACGGAAGATCGCCGACTGCCGCAAGTACCCGAGCGAGATGAACTGCTCACTCACCATTTCCGGTGAGGAGGACGAGGTCGTCCGCGCCGCGAGCGAGCACGCCGTCTCCGTCCACGGTCATGAGGACAGCCCCGAACTGCGGAGCCAGGTGCGGGCCGCGCTGGAGGACGAGAGGGTGAGCGTCTGACCCGTGCGGGCGCCCGCCGTTCAGCGGCGGGCGCCCGGGTGTGTCGCCGTACGGCGGCCGGTCAGCCCAGGGCCTGGGTGAGGTCGGCGAGCAGGTCGTCGCCGTTCTCGATGCCGACGGAGAGGCGGACGAGGTCGGCCGGGACCTCCAGCAGGGAGCCCGCGACGGAGGCGTGCGTCATCCGGCCGGGGTGCTCGATCAGCGACTCGACGCCGCCGAGGGACTCACCGAGCGTGAAGAGCTTGGCCCGGTTGCAGACCTCGACCGCCGCCTCCTCGCCGCCCGCGACGCGGAAGGAGACCATGCCGCCGAAGGACTTCATCTGCTTGGCGGCGACCTCGTGGCCGGGGTGCTCGGGGAGCCCCGGGTAGAGGACCTGGGAGACCTTGGGGTGCCGGGTCAGCAGGTCGGTGACCTTGGTGGCGTTCTCGGTGTGCCGGTCCATGCGGACGGCGAGGGTCTTGATGCCGCGCAGCACGAGCCAGGCGTCGAAGGGGCCGGAGACCGCGCCCATGGCGTTCTGGTGGAACGCCAGTTCCTCGGCCAGCTCCGGGTCGCTGACGACGAGCGCGCCGCCGACGACGTCGGAGTGACCGCCCATGTACTTGGTGGTGGAGTGCACGATGACGTCCGCGCCGAGCGCGAGCGGCTGCTGGAGGTAGGGCGAGGCGAAGGTGTTGTCGACGACGAGGCGCGCCCCGGCCTGGTGCGCGACCTGGGCGACGGCGGCGATGTCGGTGATGCCGAGCAGCGGGTTGGAGGGGGTCTCCACCCAGACCGCCTTGGTGCGGGGGGTGATCGCCTCCCGTACCGCCGCCACGTCCGAGGTGTCGGCGACCGAGAACTCCACGCCCCAGCGCGCGGCGACCTTCGCGAACAGCCGGAAGGTGCCGCCGTAGGCGTCGTTCGGGATGACCACGTGGTCACCGGGGGTCAGCAGCGTACGTAGGAGGCAGTCCTCGGCGGCGAGGCCGGAGGCGAAGGCCAGACCGCGGCGGCCGCCTTCCAGGGCCGCCAGGTTCTCCTCCAGGGCGGTCCGGGTCGGGTTGGCGCTGCGGCTGTACTCGTAACCGCCGCGCAGTCCGCCCACGCCGTCCTGCTTGTACGTGGACACCTGGTAGATGGGCGGAACCACCGCGCCGGTGAGGGGGTCGGCGGTGTTCCCCGCGTGGATCGCGAGAGTCTCGAAGCTGTGCTGGTCGCTCATGGCCCCGAGCGTAGTTCGTCGTGACCGGCCTTACCGGCCACTCGCCGCTCCGGGGACAATGGGTCCATGGAGATTCTGTTGTTCCTGCTCGCGATGTGCATGCTCGCCGCGATCGTCGGCCCCTGGGTCATGCGCCGCCGGGGCGGTATCCGCCAGGTCGCCCCGGATTCGCCCGACGCGGCCGACCCCGACACGTACGGCTTCGCCCGCCAGGAGGAGCTGGACGTCCGGATGCCGGGCCCGGACCAGGACCTCCTGGACGTCCTCGACGTCGTCCAGGCCACCCAGGACTGGCGCGCCGCCTCTCAGCTCCTCGCCGGTACGCCGAAGGAGGGCGAGGTGCGCTGGCAGCGGGTGCAGGCCTTCGCGGGCGCGGCCTCGCTGGAGCTGGCCCAGCAGCCGGGCAAGGGCGGCTCCTGGCTGCGCGCCTGGCGGGCGGAGGCCCCGAAGGACGCGGGCGGGGCGGCGGTGCACGCGGAGTTCCTGGTGCAGCAGGCGTGGCGCTCCTCGTCGGCGGGGAGCGACGACTTCCGGATCATCCTGGAGGAGGCCCGTACGGTCTGCGGCGAGGCGGCCCTGCTCGCGCCCGGCGACCCGGTGCCGTACATCGTGGAGCTGGCGGTGGCCCGGGGCCTGGGCTACACCCCCGAGCAGTTCGACCAGCTCTGGGCGAAGATCATCGACCGGGCCCCGGCCCACATGGGCGCGCACATCGCGGCGCTGCACTTCCACTGTGAGAAGTGGCACGGCTCCCGCAAGGACGCCGACGCCTTCGCCACGGCCGCCGCCGCCCGCGCCCCGCAGGGTTCGCTGCTGGCCGCGCTGCCGCTGTTCGCGGTGTACGAGCACCTGCCGGAGGTCAACCTCGTGCAGGGCTTCTACCGCAGCCAGGTGGTGGTGAAGGCGGTCGAGGGCGCGATGTTCGCGGTGCACGCGGCCCGCCCGGACGACCCGATGCTCGCCCACGTACGCCATCTGCTGGTGCTCTTCCTGGTCCACATGGAGCGCTGGTCGGAGGCGATGCACCAGCTGGTCCTCATCGACGGCCACGTGGGCGCGCTGCCGTGGACGGCGGACCCGGACCCGGCCGCCCAGTACACGGTCTACCGGGCGCTGGCGGTCGCGGGGTACGAGGCGAACGGCGGCTCCCCGGCGACGCTGCCGCACTGAGCCCGCGCCCCCGGTCCGCCCGGAATCCCAACGCCGGGTCCCTTGTTGTACGTACCGGACCCCCACCGCCCCCAAAGGAGCCGCCCGCATGTTCCCGAACCGCCGCACCCCCGAGCTCCCCACCCCGGAGCAGGCCCTGCGCGGCCGTCCCGTCCCCGAATTCACCGTCCCCTCCCGCCACACCGTGCTCGGCAACCCGCTGGTGGGGCCGTACCCGGAGGGCCTGGAGGTGGCGGACTTCGCGCTCGGCTGCTTCTGGGGCGCGGAGCGGAAGTTCTGGCAGACCGAGGGCGTCTGGACGACGCTGGTCGGCTACCAGGGCGGCTACACGGAGAACCCGACGTACGAGGAGGCCTGCTCGGGCCTGACCGGCCACACGGAGGCGGTCCGCGTCGTCTTCGACCCGGCCGTCGTCAGTTACGAGGAGCTGCTGAAGGTGTTCTGGGAGTCCCACAACCCGACCCAGGGCTTCCGCCAGGGCAACGACGTGGGCACCCAGTACCGCTCCGCGGTCTACACCCACTCCCCCGCCCAGGCAGCGGCGGCGGACGCCTCCCGCGAGGCGTACCAGAAGGTCCTGACGGCGTCGGGCCACAAGGAGATCACCACGGAGATCCTCCCGGCCGAGGGCCGCCCGTTCTGGCCGGCGGAGGCGTACCACCAGCAGTACCTGGACAAGAACCCGGGCGGTTACTGCGGGATCGGCGGTACGGGGGTGTCCTGCCCGATCGGGGTGGCTCCGGTCGAGGGCTGAGGGGCCCTTCCCCCTCGGGGCGGCGGCCGACCGGCGCGCGGACGTCAGCCGAGCATCGCGGGCAGGAGCCGGCGCAGCAACCGTTCGAACAGGGCGTCCCGCTCGGCCGGGCCCGCCGGAGGCGGCGGGCCCGCCGTCGTGAGGGCGGCCAGCAGGTGTGGGTGGCGGCCCTCGGCCGCGACGGCGGCGAGGTGGGCCGCCTGGGCGGGCGGGTCGCCGGCGCCGGGGGCCTCGCCGGCGGCCGCCATGGCCTCGCGGCGGGCGAACAGCGTGGCCAGGCCGCCCAGGAGGCCGATCGCCTCCAGCTTCTGCCGGCTCGTACCGGGTGCGGGGGCCATCACCGCCAGGGCGTGGTCCAGGTAGTCGATCGCGTGCGGGCCGAGGACCTCGCCCCGGCGGTCGTTCAGTGCCGCGAGCCAGGGATGACGGGCGTGGTCGGCCTTGGACTGGAGGGCCAGGCCGACGAGGTCGCCGAGCCAGTCGCCGCTGGGAGCGGCGGAGAGGTCCAGCTCGCCCGCGACCGCGTCCGCCATGAGGTCCAGCAGCTCGTCACGGCTCCCCACATAGCGGTAGAGCGAGGCGGGCCCGGTGCCCAGCCGCTGCGCGAGCGCGCGCATCGACACGGCGGCCAGCCCTTCGGCGTCGGCCAGGGCGAGGGCGGCCCCCGTGATCTCGTACCGGCTCCGCTCGGGCGCGGGTCCACGCGCGCCCCGTTCGGGGCGTGACCACACGGTTGTCGGCCGGGTCTCGCGGTCGGCCACGCCCCACCACCTTCCCTCGCACCTCAGCTCTTCGGACGGCTGCAGTCTAATATTGCGAACATCGATCGCAGTAAATCGTCGCCCGAGGAGCCCGCCATGACCTGGACCGAACGCCGCTTCGCCCGCAACGGCCCGGTCGAGCTGGCCCATGACCGCCTCAAGCAGGGCCGAAACGGCGAACCGCTGCTCCTGGTGATGGGGCTGGCCGTCTCCCGGCTCGCGGTGGCGCGGCTCTGCGCGTCGCCGGGGTACCCGTTCGACGAGGCGGAGGCCCTGGAGCGCATCAGCGCCGACGTGGACACCGGCATCGCGGACCCGGACGCGCAGTCCCGCCAGATCGGCGCCCGCTGGAGCGGCCCGCCCCTGTCCGAACTGCGCGTCCCCACACTGGTGTTGCACGGTACGGACGACCCGCTGCTCAAGCCCTCCGCAGGACGGGCCACCGCCGCGGCGATCCACGACGCCCGGCTCGTCCTCCAGCCGGGCGTCGGCCACGACATCCCGCGCGAGCGCCACGCGGCGGTCGCGGCGGAGGTGCGGGCGCTCGCGGACCGGGCGAAGGTGGGCGGACGCCCGTAGAGGTGCGGGTGCTCGCGGACCGGGCAAGCGTGGGCGCCGCGAGCGTCGGACGGGAAAACCGGATGCCGAGGGGTGGCACGCGCCACTACGGTGCCCGGATGGCAACACTCAGGAAAGTCCAGGTCACCTTCGACTGCGCGCAGCCCGAGCGCCTCGCCCGCTTCTGGTGCGAGGTGCTGGGGTACGAAGTGCCGCCGGTGCCGGAGGGGTTCGCGACCTGGGACGACTACAGCCGCTCGCTGCCTCCCGAGGACCGGGACGCGTGGTTCGCCTGCTCCGATCCCTCGGGGGTCGGCCCGCGCCTGTACTTCCAGCGCGTTCCGGAGGGCAAGACCGCCAAGAACCGGGTCCACCTCGACGTGCGGGCCGGCACCGGGCTGGTCGGTGCGGAGCGGCTCGCCACGCTGGAGGCCGAGCGCGACCGGCTGGTGGCGCTCGGCGCGGTGTGTGAGCGCGTGATGGTCGCCGACGAGCAGAACGAGTCGTGCATCGTGATGCAGGACATCGAGGGCAACGAGTTCTGCCTCGACTGACGCCCCCGTTCCGTCCAGCCGTCGGCGGCGGGACGGCCTACGGCGCCCAGGGGCCGAGCATGTCCTTCATCGCGTCCGACAACGCCATCTGGAGCAGCGGGCCGTAGGTGATCCGGCCGACGCCGAGGCGGCGGAACCGCTCAAGGTCGTGCTTGACCGGGTGGGCCGTGGAGTTGACGGGAACGGAGACGGCGGCCGTCACCGCCGCGAGCAGCTCGTCGTTGTCCTGGATCTTCACCGGGTAGACGCTGTCCGCGCCGGCCTGCTCCAGGGCCCGCAGCCGTTCGATCGCCTCGTCGAGGACGGCGGCGGCGTCCTCCGCGTGCAGGAAGAGGTCGGTGCGTCCGTTGATCCAGACCGGGACGCCCGCGTCGTCGGCCGCCGCGCGCAGGCCCGCGATGTAGCTCGCGTGCTCCTGCGTGGTGCGCACCCGTCCGCCCTCGGAGTGGACGGTGTCCTCGATGTTGAGACCGACGCCGCCGACCTCGACGAGTCCGGCGATGAGGTCCGCGGGCTTCTGCCCGTACCCGGCCTCCAGGTCCACGGAGACGGGGATGCCGACCGACGCGATGATCGGCCTGACCGCGGCGAGCACCTCCTCGAAGGTCTGCCCCTCCTGGTCCTCCGCCCCCCGGGAGTCGGCGAGCGGATGGCTGCCTACCGTCAGCGCGGAGAACCCGGCGGCGGCCGCCGTCCGGGCCGACCAGGCGTCCCAGACGGTCGGCAGCACGAGCGGCTGGTGGTCGGCGTGGAGCTGCTTCAGGCGCTGAGCGCGCTCAACTGTGGTGCGAAAGTCCATGCCGGGACCGTACCCGTGGATCGGCCGGCCATCCGCTCAAGCGGCCAGCCGTACGGTGCCCGTCGGGGGGCCGGTGCGGCGGGCGCCGAGGCTCTCGGTGCGGGACCGCGCCCCGGAGAGCCTGATCAGCTCCCCCTGGGCCAGCGCGAGAACATCGGCGAGGCTCAGCCCGAGCGCCCGCGCGGCGGCCGCCAGCACCTCGGACGAGGCCTCCTTGCGGCCGCGCTCCACCTCGGAGAGGTAGGCCATCGAGATCCGCCCGGCGTCGGCCACGTCCTTCAACGTCCGCTCCTGGGACAGCCGTTCTCTCCGCAGTACGTCCCCGACGAGGTCGCGCCAGAGCGGCTCCCGGGCCGGGACGGGCCCGGGAGTCGGGAACGGGCGCAGCGGGATGACACGGGCGCGGGGCTGGTTCGTCGCTCGGATGGTCACCGCCCCAGCCTAGGAGCCGTACGCCGACCAGGCACGGCCCGAGCGTTGCGCTCCGGGCGGATCTGCTGAGGGCGAAGGTGCGTGACAGACAGGGGCGCCACCGGTCCGGCGGGAAACCCCGACCGGACCGGTGGCGCCCACGACCGTACGGTCGCCGGTCGTCAGATCAGCCCCTGCGCCAGCATCGCGTCCGCCACCAGCTCGAAGCCCGCGATGTTCGCGCCCACCACGTAGTTGCCCGGGCTGCCGTACCGCTCGGCGGTCGTGTGGCAGGAGTCGTGGATGTGGCGCATGATCTCGGCGAGGCGCTCCTCGGTGTGGGAGAAGGTCCAGGAGTCCCGGGACGCGTTCTGCTGCATCTCCAGGGCGCTCGTCGCGACCCCGCCCGCGTTGGCCGCCTTGCCGGGGGCGAAGGCGACGCCCGCCTCCTGGAAGATCCGGACCGCGTCGGGCGTGGTGGGCATGTTGGCGCCCTCCGCGACCGCCTTCACCCCGTTGCGTACGAGGTCGAGCGCGTCGGCCTCGTGGAGCTCGTTCTGGGTGGCGCAGGGCAGCGCGACGTCCACAGGGACCGACCACACCCCCGTACCGGCCACGAACCGGGCGTGCGGGCCGCGCCGCTCTGCGTAGTCGGAGACCCGGCCCCGGCCCGCCTCCTTGATCTCCTTCAGGAGGGCGAGGTCGATGCCCTTCTCGTCCACGACGTAGCCGCCGGAGTCCGAGCAGGTGATGACGGTCGCGCCGAGCTGCTGGGCCTTCTCGATGGCGTAGACGGCCACGTTGCCGGAGCCGGAGACCGCGACGGTCTGGCCCTCCAGCGACTCGCCCCGGCTGCGCAGCATCTCGGCGGTGAACAGGACCGTGCCGTAGCCGGTGGCCTCCGTACGGGCCTGGGCGCCGCCCCAGCCGAGGCCCTTGCCGGTGAGGACGCCGGACTCGTACCGGTTGGTGATCCGCTTGTACTGGCCGAAGAGGTAGCCGATCTCGCGGCCGCCCACGCCGATGTCGCCGGCGGGGACGTCGGTGTACTCGCCCAGGTGGCGGTGGAGCTCGGTCATGAAGGACTGGCAGAACCGCATGATCTCGGCGTCGGAGCGGCCCTTGGGGTCGAAGTCCGCGCCGCCCTTGCCGCCGCCGATGGGCATGCCGGTGAGGGCGTTCTTGAAGATCTGCTCGAAGCCGAGGAACTTCACGATGCCGAGGTTGACGGAGGGGTGGAAGCGCAGGCCGCCCTTGTACGGGCCGAGCGAGCTGGAGAACTCGACCCGGAAGCCGCGGTTGACGTGGATGTCGCCGGAGTCGTCCGCCCACGGCACCCGGAAGATCAGCTGGCGCTCCGGCTCGCATATCCGCTCGATGATGCGGGCGTCCACGAACTCGGGGCGCTGCGTCAGCACGGGGCCGAGGGTCTCCAGGACCTCGCGGACCGCCTGGTGGAACTCCTTCTCGCCCTGGTTGCGCCGCAGGATCTCGGCGTAGAGCGGCTCGATGACCCGGTTCGCCGCATCGTGCGTGTGAACAGGGTCGCGGCCGGAGTCGGGGGTGAGCGGCATCTGATCAAGCCCTTCCGTGGGTCGGCTCGTGCGCGTCGGCGCCCCCGTCCCGGGGGGGGTGCCTACGTCGTACGCCCCGATTGTCCCGCGTCATCCGATGATCTTCGACACCCATCCACATGCCGGTCGTTCCGGACCCCCGCAGCCCCCTTAGAGCCCCTCCTCGGAGAACGGGGCGTCGCTCCACCGGAACCAGGCCCGGTCTCCCTGGATGTGCAGCAGGAACTCGGCGACGGCCTTCCCCTCCGGACCGGTCAGGACGAGCGCGCGGTTCACCTCGCAGCAGACCCCCTCCCACGCCTCCGCGCTCTCGTCGCTCTCGTCCTCGTCCAGCCGCTCCATGAGGGCCAGCTCACGGTCGAAGAGCTCGCGCGTCCCGGCGTCGTAGGCCGGACCGGGGATGAACCGGCCGTGCAGCCACGGGAAGTCGAGGTCGTCGACGGCGATCTCCCCGACGAGTTCCGGGCCGCGCCGCAGCCTCCATATGGTGCCGTCGAATCCCATCGCCGCCCCCGTGCGTACTCGTGCGCCTGTTCCCGTCACGGTAAGGGACCGGTGAAGTCCGGCCAGGGCAGGGGGTTACCCGTCAGGAACCGCGACACCTCGCCTGACGATCAGTCATGATGCTCCCCATGACGAAGCCGCGGGGGCGTCGGAGAACGCAATCTCCTTATCAGCCAAGGTTGTTGTACGGATCCGGCCGGACCGCCGCCGCCCCTGCGCGGCCGCAGCCACCCCCGTACGGAGCACCCGGGCGGCCGCCCCGTATCCCCAGGGGCACCGGAGAGACGCGCCGCTACCTGGCGGTGGGGCTCGACTGCTATCTGTGCCTGCTGGTCGTCGGCCTGCTGGTGCACTTCTGCCTGGGCCCGGCGGGCGCGGGGGCGGGCCGGACGGCGGCGGTGCTCATCGGTCACCTCACCGTGCTGTCCTTCGCCAACCAGGTGCTGCTCACGATGGCCGTACGGGCGAGCGCCGGAAAGCTGATCATGGGCGTACGGGTGATCCGCCTGCCCGACGCAGGCCGCCCGGAGTTCCGCCGCCTGGTCCTGCGCTGGCTCTACGGCCTGTTCTGGCTCCCCCTCCAGCCCTGGCACCACCTCCGCCGGGCGGCCGCCGCCGAGCCACCGCCCCGCGAACGCCTCGGCGGCGGCCCCCCGGCCGCCCCGTGCACGGACCTGGCGGGGGTGCGCCAGGTCCACCGCAGCGACCTGCGGTACTACCGGGAGGCGGTGGCGGGGCGTACGGGCGGAGGGGCCCCCTGGCCCCCGCGCTGAACGCCCGCCCGGTCCCGGGCCGCCCTCATCGCCGCAGCGGTCGCCGACGCGTCGTACTCCGGGCCGACGCCCGGGACGATGATCACGTCACCGTCGATGTGCCGGGTGCGCAGCGGCAGGATCTCCTGGTAGGCGGGGGACGCGTACCAGGCACGGATCTCCTCGGTACCCGGGAAGGCGATGACGACCAACGCGCCCGGCCACTGCCCCTCCACCACCTCCACCTCGGCCCCGTGCACCAGGAAGCGGCCCCCGTAGGGCTCCATGGTGGCCTGGATGCGCTCGATGTAGCTCAGCACCTCGTCCTCGACGGGGCCGTCGGCGGGGCGCAGGTGGGCGAGGGCGTACGCGGTCATGGTCCGGTCCTCCGGGGTGGGTGGCGTCGGGGCAGTCTCCCCGCGACGCCTCCGATGCTGCCGGGCGGGGCGGACGGCGTCGATTACCTCGGAGGTCATGGCGGCGGCCGCACAGCGAAGCGCCCGGCCAGTTGTCCTGACCAGGCGCACTTGCGAGTACGTGTGGAGGCTCGTACTGCGGCCGCTTGGACCGCCGTCCACGACGCCGTCTTCGAACGCGGCCAACTCACCGTAAGTGCAAACGAGCACAGGGCCGTTGCACATGTCCTTGGTGTCACGCATGGTCATGCGGCCACCGTCGAGGGAGGCGGCATCCCGATGCCAGCGGCTGCGCGTACAGCATCGTCGGCCGGGATGAGGAGCGCGGGCGGCAGTGCGGGCTCCGCCCCGATGGCGGTGGGCACGACCGGACGCTGAAAGGCAGACGTCCCGCTGGGTGAGGTTGCCCGCGTGCCGGCATCCGAGCCCGGGGACGGCGTACTGGAACCGGCGCTGGGGGAGCTGCATACGGATCTGGGTGTAGGTGTGGATCCACTGGGCAAGGCACGGCAACCCGATACGCAGGGATACCGGTCGCCTGGGTGATGACCTGGCTCGCCCGCAGGCCGGAGTTCAACGGGGCATCGACCTTCTGATCCATGAGCGAGCGCGGTGGAGACGATTTGTGCGGCGCGAACCGGGTCGTCCAGGGCGGACAGATCCTGGGCAGCTGGTTCCTGCCCAGTGACGTCCGCGTCCTCCCCGCCGACCGGGGTGACCTAGATGTTGCTGGCCATGACGTTGTTGCCATTAGCCGGGCTGCGCGTGGAGCTGTACGAATGTGACCAGACGGGAAGCGGTTCGGGCCATGCACGGCTGGTGTGGGCAGGTCCTGTTTGCCACGACAGCATGTCCCGTCTCTAGCGAGCGGAGGCGAGTGCCGAAAGTCGCTGCCGCGTGTCCCTGAGCGAGGCTTCCTTGGCGTCAAGGCGTCGCGCCAGGGCATCCAGCTCGGCCCGAAGGTCGGGGCACATCTCGAGGGACACACCGTGCTCGCCCGAACGAGCGCAATCGAGGTAACGGCGGATGGTTTCGGTCCCGAGGCCTGCGGCGATCATCGTCTTGATCTGGGCCACACGCGCGATGTCGGAATCGGTGTAGGCCCTGTAGCCGTTACGGTCGCGCTCGGGGACCAGGAGCATGCAGTCTTCATAGTGGCGCAGCGCTCGCGCTGTCACCCCGGTCAGCTCGGCGAGCTGGCTGATACGCACGGGTCCTCCTGTGATTTGACCTTCACGCTGACGTGAAGCCTTACCGTCCAGCGCCATGACACTGAAGACAACCCGGAAGCGGGCCACGATCATCCACGGCTACGCCGCAACACCTGAGGACCATTGGTTCGGATGGCTGGCCGCGCAGCTCGACGCCCGTGGCATTCCTACGACCGTTCCTGCCCTTCCGGACTCCGAAGCGCCTGACCCTGATCGCTGGCTGGCAGCCGTGGCAGCCAGCGTCGGTGCGCCGGATGAGGGCTCGACCCTGGTGGCGCACAGCCTCGGCTGCATCACGGCCCTCCGCCATCTCTGCTCCCTGGCGGGTCCGTGGCGTCTTGGTGCGCTCGTGCTCGTCTCAGGATTCGTCAACACGCTGCCGACCCTTCCGACGCTGGACTCTCACATCGGCAAGCCGCTGGATCTGGCCGGGATCCGCAACCACGTCGACAGACTCACCCTGATCCGGTCGGACGCGGACCCTTACGTACCACCGAGCCACACCGACCGCCTTGCCGATCTCCTGGGGGCACCGTCCCAGGTCATTCCCGGAGCCGGCCACTTCCTCGCGTCCGACGGTGTGACGTCGCTCCCCGCGGCCCTCGCGGCGATCACATCGTCCCGAAGGACCGACGGAGAGCTGACGAGAACGAGATGACACACCGCAACGCGCCACTCTCTCCCGAGGGGCGACGTCGACTTGTGGAGCGCTGCAAGTCACGCCCGATCGCTCATGTCACCGCGGAGATGGGCATCTCGCGGGCGACCGCTTCGAAGTGGGTGCACCGCTACCGCCAGCACGGCGATCTTGGTCTGCTGGACCGCTCCTCAGCACCACACCACAAACCCTCCGCGATTCCGGCAGACGTGGTCAGCCGGAATGAGAACATGCGACGCGAGAACGAGTGGTCTGCCGCCCGCACCTGGCTGTCTGGAGGATGAACGCCGCGACGCTCTCGCGGTCTGGAACATCCACTACAACTACCACCGGCCACCGCTCAACCGATCGCTCCAGAACGCCATGCTCACGCACCTCGCCTACGCCACCGGCGGCGCGGAGGTCATCAGCCTGGACGACGGCTCATGACGCGCCAGACGGCGCCGTACCAGACCAGGCAGGTGCGTTTCGTCGACCAACTCTCGCTGGTCGCCGCGCAGTCGGCCGTCTCCGCCTCGCGCCACTTCCTGCGGTTCGCCCTCTCCAAGTGGCAGGCCGCCCTCATCGAGGACGACGTCCTTCTCGTCGCCTCGGAGCTGGTCACCAATGCCATCGCCGTCACCGGAGTGGTGGCAGCGAAGCTGGCGTGGGAGGAGTTGGAGCGGCTCGACCTCGTCCACGTCCGCCTGGTGGGGCTTCGGGACAGCGTCGTCGTAGAGGTATGGGACGTGTCGAGCGAGCCGCCCCGGCTCCAGCACGTCGGCGATGACTCCGGGGGCGGGCGCGGCCTCTTCCTCGTACAGGAGCTGGCGGCGCGATGGGGTTCCTACCGCACCACGGGCGGAAAGGCGGTGTGGGCCCAGCTGGCGATCCGTCCGCCGTTGCCGCAGCGGTCGAGGGGCGAGCGTCGCGGGGGCAGCCGGCCGCCGCCCCGCCGGGGCCCGATACCGCGTTTCTCCGCCGCGTCCGGGCGGGGCTGGATACGGCGTTGTAGAAGTTCCCGCACACGCCGAAGGCGGCGGCCCCCCGGCGTTCCGGGGTGCCGCCGCCTTCGGGCGGGGACGGGGGTGAGGCGGGGATCAGGGGCGGGGGTCAGGCGGCGGAGCCGGCCTTCCACTGGGCCCAGTCCATGTTCCAGCCGTTGAGGCCGTTGTCCGGGGTGATGGTCTTGTCCGGGGAGTTCTTGACGATGACCACGTCGCCGACCATGGAGTTGTCGTAGAACCAGGCGCCGGGGGCGCTCGGGTCGTTGGCGCCCTTCACGTCGGCGAGGCCCACGCAGCCGTGGCTGGTGTTGGCGGTGCCGAAGATGCCCTTGCCCCAGTAGTTGCCGTGGATGAAGGTGCCCGAGGTGGACAGGCGCATCGCGTGCGGCACGTCCTTGATGTCGTACTCGCCCTTGCCGTCGTCATCGGTGAAGCCGACGGTGGCGCCGTTCATCCGGGTCTCCTTGTGCTTCTCGGAGATCACCATCTGGCCGTTGTACGTGGGGTTCTCGGGCGCGCCCGCGGAGATCGGGATGGTCTTGACGGTCTTGCCGTCGCGGGTGACCGTCATCATCTTGGTCTTCGCGTCGACGGTCGAGACCTGGTTGCGGCCGACCTTGAACGTCACGGTCTTCTGCTGCACACCGAAGACGCCGTCCGCGCCCTCGACGCCGTCCAGCGCGAGCTTCAGCGTGACGGTGGAGCCGCCCTGCCAGTAGCTCTCGGGGCGCAGGTCCAGGCGCTGGGCGTTGAACCAGTGGCCGACGACCTCCTGGCCGCTGCTGGAGGTCACGGTGATGCCGTCCTGGACGGCCTTCCTGTCCGAGATCGGCTTGTTGAAGTTGATCGAGACGGGCATCCCGACGCCGACGGTGGAGCCGTCCTCGGGGGTGAAGTTCCCGATGAAGCTGTTGTCGGGCGAGACGGTGGTGAAGGAGCTGTTCTCGTGGGCCTTGCGGCCCTTCGCGTCCTCCGCCGTGGCGTCGATCTTGTACGTGGTGGAGCGTTCGAGCTGCCCGGCGGGCTTCCAGCTGGAACCGTCGGCCGCCAGCGTGCCCTCGACCGCCTTGCCGTCCGCCGTGGTCATGACGACCTCGGTCAGCTTGCCCTTCTCGACGGAGACCTGGGCCGCGTTGTTGATACTGGCGTTGGTGGCGCCGTTCTCGGGCTTGATCGCTATCTGCGCCTCGGAAGCGTCCTCGGCCGCGGCCTCGTCCACCTCCTGCGCCCGTGACGACTCCGAGCTTCCGGCGCCCGTCTTCTTGTCGCCGCCGTCGTCGGTACAGGCCGAAAGCACCAGCACGCCGCCAAGCAGTGCGGACACGGCCGCGAGGCCCCTGCGCCGCTTGCTGTCCGTCATCACACGCTTCTCCATCGTTGCCGATTCCCCACAATCCCCGAACGGTGCCGCCAGTCGGCGATTCCCCGTCAATGTTCCAAGAACACCCGGAACGAGTGCTCCGTTCCACATCCGCCAGGGATGTGGGGAACACCACTCATCGACGCGGCTGCGCCGGCGGTGGTTCCCGCTGTCGAGCCCGGATACGGAACTGCCGCACAGCACGGCCCCGGTCCGCGGTGAAGCGGGGCCGGGGCCGGTGTTCTCACACGTCAGACCCGTTGCGCGAGGTCACCGTCCTCGCCGTCGTTCCTCCCATTGTGCGCGACCGCGTCGCCGTACCCCTCCTCGTCGTCCTCGATCTCGGCCACGAACGGGCCGTCCTCGTCATCCTCGTCGTCGTCCCAGCCCTCCGCGTCGGGGTCGTAGCCGACGCTCTCGCTGCTCCAGGAGGCCTGCGCGAGCTCGACCCCGGGCACCTCGTTGACCAGGTCGAACGGGTCGATCAGCGAGGCGAGGGCCTCTGCTCCGTCTGCCCGGACGGTGGCCTCGGCATGCATCCGCTCCTCGGCGGTGTCGCTCTCGGTGATGCCCGAAACCGGCTCCCCGTACTCGGCGGCGATGGATTCGAGGGCGGTGCCGGTGAGGGCGTCGAGGTCGGTGACCTCCAGCACCATCTCCACCCGGACGCGAACAAACCTGGATGTCTCTTCTGTGCTCATACTCCGGAGCGTATGGCTCATCCCGGCCACGACTTTCCTCCGACCCGCTGCTTTGCTTAGCATCGGTCCACGGGGCTAACTCATGGTTGTCGCAAGGGGATCGAAACTGTGTCCGTCACTCGTCGCACACTCCTGACCGCCACCGCCGCAGGAACGCTGCTGGCCGCTCTCTGGTTCGTCCCGTCGGCCAACGCGACCGTCGAAACCGCCTCGCAGAGCGGCGTGGCCCCCGCGTCCGGCACGGCGTCCGGCCAGGGTGCGCAGCCCGCCGCCGAGGAGGCCGCAGCGCCGCAGCTCGCCGAGACCGGACCGGGGGTGGACACCACCCCGTATCTGATCGGCGGCACGGCGCTGCTCGGCCTCGGCGCCGGCTTCGTGACCTACTCGGTGCGCCGTTCCGGGACCGGAGCCCGCCCGGCGATCTGAGCCCGTACCCGCGAAAAGGGCTGCCACACCCCCCGGTGCGGCAGCCCTTCGTGTGTGTAAGGGGCCGGCTCAGGCCAGCGGCCCCGTGACCGGCTCCACGGCCGCGACCAGACGCCCCTCCCGTACGAACGTGTCGGCGGCGGCCAGGTCCGGCGCGAGGAAGCGGTCCGGGCCCGGGCCCTCGGCGCCGGCCGCCCGCAGCGCGGCCACGGCGGCCTGCGAGGCGGGGGCCGGGGTGAGGCCCTCGGCGGCCCGGATCTCCACGGCGCGCGTCGCCGCGTACAGCTCGACGGCGACGATCCGGGCCAGGTTGTCCACGGCGGTACGGAGCTTGCGCGCGGCCGACCAGCCCATGGAGACGTGGTCCTCCTGCATCGCGGAGGACGGGATGGAGTCGGCGGAGGCGGGGACCGCGAGCCGCTTCATCTCGCTGACCAGCGCGGCCTGGGTGTACTGGGCGATCATCAGGCCCGAATCGACCCCGGCGTCGTGCGCGAGGAACGGCGGCAGGCCGTGCGAGCGGTTCTTGTCGAGGAGGCGGTCGGTGCGGCGCTCGCAGATCGAGCCGAGGTCGGCGGCGACGATCGCGAGGAAGTCCAGGACGTACGCGACGGGCGCGCCGTGGAAGTTGCCGTTGGACTCCACCCGGCCGTCGGGCAGGACCACCGGGTTGTCGACCGACGAGGCCAGCTCGCGGCCCGCGACCACGGCCGCGTAGTCCAGGGTGTCGCGGCCGGCGCCGTTGACCTGGGGGGCGCAGCGTACGGAGTAGGCGTCCTGCACCCGGGGCGCGTCGCCTGTGACGTCGGCGTGCCGCCCCGTCAGCCCCGAACCGGCCAGCACCCGCAGCATGTTGTCCGCGCTGACGCCCTGGCCGGGGTGCGGGCGGATGGCGTGCAGCTCGGGGGCGAGGACCTTGTCCGTGCCGAGCAGCGCCTCCAGGGAGAGGGCGGCGGTGATGTCGGCGGAGGTGTAGAGGTTACGCAGGTCGGCGAGGGCCATGACCAGCATGCCGAGCATGCCGTCGGTGCCGTTGAGGAGGGCCAGGCCCTCCTTCTCGCGCAGCTCCACCGGGGTGATGCCGTGCGCGGCGAGCAGCTCGCCGGCCGGGCGGACCGTGCCGTCGGGGCCCTCCGCGTCACCCTCGCCCATCAGGGTGAGCGCGCAGTGCGAGAGGGGCGCGAGGTCGCCGGAGCAGCCGAGGGAGCCGTACTCGTGGACGACGGGCGTGATCCCCGCGTTGAGCACGTCCGCCATGGTCTGCGCGACCTCCGGGCGTACGCCGGTGTGGCCGGAGGCGACCGTCTTGAGCCGGAGGAACATCAGCGCGCGCACGACCTCGCGCTCCACGCGGGGGCCCATGCCCGCCGCGTGCGAGCGGACGATGTTGCGCTGGAGCTGCGCGCGCAGCTCCGTGCTGATGTGGCGGCTGGCGAGGGCGCCGAAGCCGGTGGAGACGCCGTAGACCGGCTCCGGCTTCGCTGCGAGCGCGTCCACGATGAGACGGGAAGCGGCCAGCGCGTCCACGGCGGCGGAGGAGAGCTCCACCCGGGCGCCGTGGCGGGCCACGGCGACGACGTCCTCAGCGGTGGTTCCGGACGTCCCCACCACGACAGTGTGCATATCCATATTCAGCAGCGTACGGATTGAAACCCGCTATGTCACTAGTGGTTCAGCACTGGGCCCCTTACAGCTTCACCGGCACCTACGGCCGGTTGCCACGCAGCCTGCGCCGGTCGTGCGCCGACTTCGGCGGGGAGTCGGCGAGCCGGATGACCTCACCGTCCCGCCCGGCCACCACCGGCCGCGGCGAACGGGCGGCCTTGGCCCGGTACTGGGCGGCGTCCGCCAGCCGGAACAGCCGGCGGGCCGAGCGCACCGGGCCGATCGGGTCGCCGGTCGACGCGACCCCGCAGGCGACCCCGTTGCCGAGCTCGATCACCGCCGCCCGGTCGCAGAGCTCGGTGGCCACCCCGACCACGTCGTCCGCCTCGGGCCCGTCCGCCACCAGGCAGAACTCGTCGCCGCCGAGCCGGGCGGCCAGCGCGTCCGGGAGCATCGCCCCGCAGAGGGAGAGCACCGAGCCGAAACGTTCCAGCAGGCGGTCGCCGACCGCGTGCCCGTGGGTGTCGTTCACCGCTTTCAGGCCGTTCAGGTCGCAGACGACCAGACTGACCACGACCCCCGCGGTACGGTGCGCCTCGACCGCCTCGTCGAGCCGGATGTCGACGGCCCGGCGGTTGGCGAGGCCGGTCAGCGGGTCGGTGAAGGCCAGCTTGCGGACCTCCTCCAGCCGTTCGGTCTGGGCGATCCCGGAGGCCACGACGGCGGCGAGCACGGTCGCGAAGTTGGCGTCGTCGCGGTCGAAGACCGGCTTCCCGGCCGGGCGCGCCACATACAGCTCGCCCCAGGCCCGTCCGTGCAGCACGATCGGCGCGACCACGCAGCAGCCCCGGCCGCGCCGCCGCAGCGCCGCCACCCGCTGGTGGCAGTACGGGCGGGCGCCGCGGGCCGGGCCACCCGCGCCGGGCAGACCGTCGGCGGTCTCCACCCAGGCGTCGGGCTCACCGCCGCCGGCCCAGCGTTCGTGCAGGAACTCGGTGATTTCCGGGAACTCGTGGACCGGGTAGGCCTCCTCCTCGGGGAACTCCTCCTCCCCCTCGGCCCGCTGCCCCGCGTTGACCAGGACCCGCAGCCTGCCCCGGTCCCGCTCCCACACGGAGAGCGCGGCGAAGCTGCCGCCCAGCGCCTCACAGGCCCCCAGCGCGGCCGCCCGCCACGATTCGCGCGGCGTGTAGGCCGCGGCCATCGTCTGCGCCAGCGAGACCACGGCCCTCAGCCGAGCATCGTCTTCACCCATTTATCCAGCTTATGTAGATTTGTTCCCTTTTGATCAGTTTGATGCGCACCTAATTTCCGGCGTCACGCGGCGGGCAGCCAGAGAGGCGGACGCGTCACTCACCCGGCCACTGCGGGCTCCGCTTCTCGTTGAAGGCGGCCACGCCCTCGGCCCGGTCCCCGGAGAAGGCCACCGACCGCCAGGCCGCGTCCTCCACCTCCAGGCCCGCCCGCAGGTCGAGCCCGTGCCCCAGCCGGAGCGCCTTCTTGGCCGCCCGCAGCCCGACCGGCGAGTTGGCGGCCATCCGGGCCCCCAGCGCGAGGGCCTCCTCCCGGTCCCGGCCCGCCGCGACCAGCTCGTCCACCAGGCCCAGCTCCCGCGCCTCGGCCGCCTCCACCCGGCGGGCGGTGAAGACCAGCTCGGCGGCGCGTGCCGCCCCCACCCGGCGCGGCAGGAGCTGCGTACCGCCGCCGCCCGGGATGACGCCCACGGACACCTCGGGCAGCCCGACCACGGCGGTGGCGTCGGCGACGATCACGTCGCAGGCGAGGGCCAGCTCGAAGCCGCCGCCGAGGGCGAACCCGTGCACGGCGGCGATCGTCGGCATCGGCAGCTCCAGGACACCGGTGTAGGCGGCCCGGGCGGTGGGCCGCTGGCGTACCAGCTCGGCATCCGTGAAGGAGTTCCGCTCCTTGAGGTCGGCGCCCACACAGAAGGCCCGCTCATGGCTGGAGGTGAGGACGGTGACGCGGACGTCCCGGTCGGCGCCGAGCGCCTCGCAGGCGGCGGCGATGGAGCGGGCCATGTCGGTGGAGACCGCGTTCATGGCCTTCGGCCGGTCGAGAACCAGCTCGGCCACGTGCTCCTGGCCCGCGTGCCGCCGTACGGCGACGAACTCCCCGAACCGCTGCTCGGACGTGACGGTCATGACTGCACCCCTGTCGGTCGACTGCCGGTGAACGCCGGTTAACGAGCGTTGTCGACAGGGATCCTAGACAGGGCGCACGGGGAACCGACAGGGCGAGCCGGACCCGAGCACGTGAAGGCGGGGCTCAGGACCCCGTCTTCCCCCTCCGCGCCAGCAGCCACGGCTCCACGACGCCCAGCCCGCGCACCGGCCGCTGCCACATCGGCTGGAGCCCGAAGCGGTACGTGGGCAGGGGTGGCTCCTCGACCGCCTCGCGGCCCTCCTTCTCGGCCAGCCGGGCCCGCTCGGCGGAGGCCGCGACCTCTTCGGCGGCCTGGGCCTCCGACTCCGGGGCGTCCCCGTGCCGGACCAGCTCCTTGGCGAACGCCCCGTCCACCAGGACGGCGTCCTTCGGAGCTATCGAGGTGAGCCGGCTGGCGAGGTTCACCGTGGTTCCGAAGACGTCGCCCATGCGTGTGGTCACCGTGCCGAGGGCGATGCCGACGCGCAGCGCGGGCATCGTCTCGTCCTGGGACATCGCCTCGATCAGCCGGAGCGCTATCTCGGCGGCGGTGCCCGCGTCGTCGGCGGCGAAGAGCACCTCGTCGCCGAGGGTCTTGATGAGCCGTCCCCCGTGCGCGGCGACCAGGTCGGCGGCGGTCGTCTCGAAGGACTCGACCAGCTCGCCGAGCTCCTCCTCCTCCAGCCGCCGGGTCAGCCGGGTGAAGCCGACGAGGTCCGCGAAGCCGACGGCGAGGCGCCGGTCCACCATCTCGTCGTCGTCCGCCGCCTGCACGACCCGCCCGGTCGCGGCGGCCAGCTGGCGCCGCCACACGTAGACGAGGAACTCCTGGAGCTCCGGCAGCAACAGCTCGACCAGCGGATATGTGACCTCGGTACGCGTCATCCCCGGCTCGGGCGGCTCGGTGAGCCCCTCCAGGAACGAGTCGATCTGCCACTCCGCCAGCCGCGCGGTGGTCTGCCCGGTGGAGCGCGCCACCTGGATCGCCATCGGCTCGCTGAGCAGCCCCGCCTCCACCAGACCGGCGAGCCGGCGCAGGGCCAGGACGTCGGCCTCGGTGAGCGCCTTGGCCTGGCCGATGTCGGCGAAGCCCATGGCCCGCCAGAAGCGGGAGGCCAGGTCCATGGAGACCCCGGCGGTGCGGGCGGCCTGGAAGGGGGTGTAGCGGCGGTCGGCCCCGAGGATCAGCGCTTCGAGGCGGATCGCGAGGGGGTCGTCGGTCGGTTCGGCCGTGTGGTCGACCTCGTGATGCGGGGTGGCATGGACCGAGGAGTCCGACGGGGGCTCCTCGCCCGCGCCGGACGTCGTGTCGCCGACGGTCACCAGCCGCCTCCTGCCCGTTCCCTGCGCACTGCCTGCCGATCTGTCGCTGATCGCCCAACAGTGGTCTGTCGCTGGATCGCCTCAACAATACGGCAGGTGTGCCCTAGCTCACGTCCTTGGTCGCCCGATACGGGTGCGTCGCGCGTGACATCCACCGGTAACGCGGTATCCACCGGTACGGCCATCGGGTGGATCCGGCGCGCACCGAGGGGCTCTCCGCCCCGTTCCCCGACCGGATTCTCAGGTCAGCCCGCCCGCCGCCCCCCGCAGGTGCACGATGTCCCCGGCCGACACCGGCTGCTGGAGCCCGTCGTCGGTGGAGAGCACCAGGCGCCCGTCGCCGTCGATCGCCACGGCCTGCCCGACCACCGAGTTCCCGCCCGGCAGCTCGGCCCGTACGGTCCGGTCCAGGGTCGCGCACCCGGCCGCGTACGCCGCCTGGAGCCCGCTCGCGGCAGCGTCGCCGCCGGCGCCCTTCCACCCCCCGTACCAGTGCTCCAGCGAGCGCAGGACGGCCCGCAGCAGGGTCTCCCGGTCGGTGGAGACGGCTCCGGCGAGCGCGAGCGAACCGGCGGTGGGGGCGGGAAGCTCGTCGGCGCGCAGCGAGACGTTGATGCCGAGGCCGACCACGATGCCGTCCCCGGCGAACTCCCCGAGGATGCCGCCGGCCTTGCGTTCCTCCCCCTCCACCGTGACCAGCAGGTCGTTGGGCCACTTGAGTGCCGTGTCGACGCCCGCCGACTTGGCGAGGCCGGCCGCGGCGGCCACTCCGGCGAGCAGCGGCACCCACCCCCACCGCTCCACGGGTACGTCGTCACCGGGCTCCAGGTACACCGAGAAGAACAGCCCGGAACGCGGCGGCGCGGTCCAGCTCCGCTCCAGCCGGCCGCGCCCGGCGGTCTGCTCCTCGGCGACCAGGACCGTGCCCTCGGCCAGGCCTTCGGAGCGGGCCCGCTCCGCGAGGTCGGAGTTGGTCGATCCGGTGGTCTCCACGACCTCCAGCTCGCGCCAGAGCGACTCGGGCCGCAGCAGCCCGCGGCGCAGCGCGGTCACGTTCAGGGGCGGCCGGTCCAGGTCCGACCAGCGGTTGTGTGACGCATCCGGTGGTGTCATGCAAGCCACCCTAGGTGTGGCAAAGGACGCACTGCCTTTCCGGAGGCGCGCCGATACCCTACGAGTCAGTAGCCGGAGAGTCGCGTACGAGCGTTGCGTGACCAGAGGTTACGAGCCAGTAGCCGCAGAGTCGGACAGGCGACCGGTCAGTCCCCCCGTGACCGCCACCGTTCGTCGTCCCCGTGACCAGGCAGGGAGCCGCCCCCCGATGTCCGAGCCGCAGAGCGACATCCACACCACCGCGGGCAAGCTCGCGGACCTGAGCCGCCGTATCGAGGAGGCGACGCACGCGGGTTCGGCCCGCGCGGTCGAGAAGCAGCACGCCAAGGGCAAGCTGACGGCCCGTGAGCGGGTCGGTCTCCTGCTGGACGAGGGCTCCTTCGTGGAGCTCGACGAGTTCGCCCGGCACCGCTCCACCAACTTCGGCATCGAGAAGAACCGCCCGTACGGCGACGGTGTCGTCACCGGGTACGGCACGGTCGACGGCCGCCCGGTCTGCGTGTACTCGCAGGACTTCACCATCTTCGGCGGTTCGCTCGGCGAGGTCTACGGCGAGAAGATCGTCAAGGTCATGGACTTCGCGCTGAAGACCGGCTGTCCGGTCATCGGCATCAACGACGGCGGCGGCGCGCGCATCCAGGAGGGTGTGGCCGCGCTCGGCCTCTTCGCCGAGATCTTCCGCCGCAACGTGCACGCCTCCGGGGTGATCCCGCAGATCTCGCTGATCGTCGGCCCGTGCGCGGGCGGTGCGGTCTACTCCCCCGCGATCACCGACTTCACGGTGATGGTCGACCAGACCTCGCACATGTTCATCACCGGCCCCGACGTCATCAAGACGGTCACCGGCGAGGACGTCGGCTTCGAGGAGCTGGGCGGAGCCCGTACGCACAACACCACCTCCGGGGTGGCGCACCACCTGGCGGGCGACGAGAAGGACGCCATCGAGTACGTCAAGTCCCTTCTCTCCTACCTCCCTTCGAACAACCTCTCCGAGGCCCCGGCCTTCCCGGAGGAGGCGGACCTCGCCACCACGGACGAGGACCGGGAGCTGGACACCCTCATCCCGGACTCGGCGAACCAGCCGTACGACATGCACACGGCGATCGAGCACGTGCTGGACGACGCCGAGTTCCTGGAGACCCAGGCCCTGTTCGCGCCGAACATCATCACCGGCTTCGGGCGGGTGGAGGGCCACCCGGTCGGGATCGTCGCCAACCAGCCGATGCAGTTCGCCGGCTGCCTGGACATCGACGCGAGCGAGAAGGCGGCGCGCTTCGTCCGGACCTGCGACGCGTTCAACGTGCCCGTCCTCACCTTCGTCGACGTGCCGGGCTTCCTGCCGGGCGTGGACCAGGAGTACGGCGGCATCATCCGGCGCGGCGCCAAGCTGATCTACGCGTACGCGGAGGCGACGGTCCCGCTGATCACCGTCATCACCCGCAAGGCGTTCGGCGGCGCGTACGACGTGATGGGCTCCAAGCACCTGGGCGCCGACCTGAACGTGGCCTGGCCGACCGCCCAGATCGCCGTCATGGGCGCCCAGGGCGCGGTGAACATCCTGCACCGCCGCACCATCGCCGCCGCCGAGGACCCGGACGCGACGCGCGCCGAGCTGATGACGGCGTACGAGGACGCGCTGCTCAACCCGTACGTGGCGGCCGAGCGCGGCTACGTCGACGCGGTGATCATGCCGTCCGAGACCCGCGCCCACATCGTGAAGGGGCTGCGTCAGCTGCGTACGAAGCGGGAATCACTTCCCCCGAAGAAGCACGGCAACATCCCGCTGTAGCCGCCCGCCCTGCCACAGAGAGGTCTGCCCATGATCAGGGTCGTACGGGGCAACCCGACCCCCGAGGAGCTGGCCGCCGCCCTGGCGGTGGTCCAGGCCCGCGCCGCGGCGAGCGCCGCCGTGCCGTCCGGCGCGCCCGTCCCGCCCGAGCAGTGGTCCGACCCGGGCCGCATCGCCCGCACGGGGCGCCCGCGGCCGGGCCCCCGGGCCTGGGCGAGGACGTACTGGCCGGCCTGAGCCGCATCCGGGCGCCGCTGCCTCATGAGTACCCGTACTCAGGCGCATCGGCGCCCGGCGCGGGCAGGATCGGAAGCATGCTGTGGTCCGACCCCGAGAACGAGCCGCCGAAGGAACTGCGCGACGCCCAGGACATGATGCGCCGCGCGGGTTTCGTGCTCGCCCTGGCGATGCTGGTCGCCATGTTCGTGCTCGGCGCCCGCTGAGCCCCTTAGGTACGGGGCTCAGCGGGTACGGGTCCGGCTCCGGGCCCTTCTACGATGGCCGGTATGACTGATCAGCGCCGCCTCGTACTCGCCTCCGCCTCCCCCGCCCGCCTCGGCCTGCTGCGCCAGGCGGGTTTCGCCCCCGAGGTGATCGTCAGCGGGGTGGACGAGGACGCCCTGACCGCCCCGACCCCCGGCGAGCTGGCCCTGGTGCTGGCCCGGGCCAAGGCGGCGGCGGTCGCGGAGCGCCCGGAGGCGGCCGGGGCCCTGGTGATCGGCTGCGACTCCGTCCTCGAACTGGACGGCGAGGCGCTCGGCAAGCCGGCCGACGCCGAGGAGGCCACCGCCCGCTGGAAGGCGATGCGCGGCCGCTCCGGCGTCCTGCGGACCGGCCACAGCGTGATCGACACCGCTTCGGGCCGCCACACCTCGGCGACGGCGTCCACCGTCGTACGGTTCGGCGAGCCGAGCGACGCCGAGGTGGCCGCGTACGTGGCGTCGGGCGAGCCGCTGCACGTCGCCGGGGCGTTCACGCTGGACGGCCGGTCGGCGCCGTTCGTCGACTCCATCGAGGGCGACCACGGCAATGTGATCGGCCTCTCGCTGCCGCTGCTGCGCCGCCTGCTGGGCGAACTGGACATCTCCGTGACGGAGTTGTGGGTCTGAGACCCCCCGCGGGAGCCGGGCGGCGGCTCAGGCCGCCGCCGGGGCCGCCTCGTCGCGCACCCGGTCCTCGGCGCGGCCCTCGGGCCCGTACGAGAGCAGGGTGAACACCAGCAGGGCCAGCACCAGCATCACGCAGGCGAACGCGGCCCAGCCCACGAGCCCCACGGTCACCGCCCCGAGCACCCCGTGCACCACCGCGCAGCCGATCAGCGCGATCCGCCCGAACCGCCCCGGCGAGCGGTCCCGGACCCCGGCCAGCAGCGCGATCAGGCCGCACCCGACCAGCAGCACGGCAAAGATCCCGCCCATCACCCAGGTCCCGGTGGACATGGCCTTCGGGTCCATGCCCGCCAGGGACATGTTCTGGTTCTCGGCGACCGTGGCGAGGACGGCGTTGACGGCGAAGATGCCCACCGCCTCCCCGGACAGCACGAGCGCGGTCACGATCGCCACCGGTCTGCGCAGCAAAGCGCCACCCCCTGTTACCTGCGGTACGCGCGTGTCGCGGACCTTACTCACCGGTATTCCTTCGGACAAGAGGTCGGGCCGCCCCGTACGCCACGCAAAGAATCCCTCGGCCGTTCGTAGGGAGTCCACAAAGAAACGCCGTGAGGCGTTGACCTTCAGGACAGAGACCTGCACCACACCGGGTAGTTACTGTGCGGTTGTAGAACCCGGCGTACCGTGGTGCCACAAGGGATCTCACTACTGGGGCAAGCCTCGAATCACACTCCGTGTGGGCAAGCTCACCATTGGGGACGGGTCGTAGCGCCGTGTCGGTAGTCCCTAAACTCAGCTTGTTTCCAGGAGGGAGTCATCGTGCGCAAGGTGCTCATCGCCAACCGTGGCGAAATCGCTGTCCGCGTTGCTCGGGCGTGCCGGGACGCGGGGATCGCGAGTGTCGCGGTCTACGCCGATCCGGACCGGGACGCGTTGCACGTCCGGGCCGCCGACGAGGCGTTCGCGTTGGGCGGTGACACCCCGGCCGCCAGCTATCTGGACATGGCCAAGGTGCTCCAGGCCGCCGCGGACTCCGGCGCGGACGCCATCCACCCCGGCTACGGGTTCCTGTCGGAGAACGCCGAGTTCGCCCAGGCCGTCCTGGACGCCGGGCTCACCTGGATCGGCCCGCCGCCGCAGGCCATCCGCGACCTGGGTGACAAGGTGGCCGCGCGCCACATCGCGCAGCGCGCCGGCGCCCCCCTGGTCGCCGGAACCCCGGACCCGGTGTCCGGTTCCGCCGAGGTCGTCGCGTTCGCCGAGCAGAACGGGCTGCCCATCGCGATCAAGGCCGCCTTCGGCGGTGGCGGGCGCGGACTGAAGGTCGCCCGGACGCTGGAGGAGATCCCGGAGCTGTACGACTCCGCCGTCCGCGAGGCCGTCGCCGCGTTCGGTCGGGGCGAGTGCTTCGTCGAGCGCTACCTCGACAAGCCCCGCCACGTGGAGACCCAGTGCCTGGCCGACCAGCACGGCAACGTGGTGGTCGTCTCGACCCGTGACTGCTCGCTCCAGCGCCGCCACCAGAAGCTGGTGGAGGAGGCCCCGGCCCCCTTCCTGTCCGAGGCGCAGAACGCTGAGCTGTACGCGGCGTCCAAGGCGATCCTGAAGGAAGCCGGATACGTCGGCGCGGGCACGGTCGAGTTCCTCGTCGGGGCCGACGGGACGATCTCGTTCCTGGAGGTCAACACCCGCCTCCAGGTCGAGCACCCCGTCACCGAAGAGGTCACCGGCATCGACCTCGTACGCGAGATGTTCCGCATCGCCGACGGCGAGGAGCTCGGCTACGGCGACCCGGCCGTGCGCGGGCACTCCTTCGAGTTCCGCATCAACGGCGAGGACCCCGGCCGCGGCTTCCTCCCGGCCCCCGGCACCGTGACGGCGTTCGCTCCGCCGACCGGCCCGGGTGTCCGCCTGGACGCGGGCGTCGAGACCGGGTCCGTCATCGGCCCGGCCTGGGACTCCCTCCTCGCCAAGCTCATCGTCACCGGCGCCACCCGCGAGCAGGCCCTCCAGCGCGCCGCGCGTGCGCTGGCCGAGTTCCAGGTCGAGGGCATGGCCACCGCCATCCCCTTCCACCGCGCAGTCGTCACCGACCCCGCCTTCACCGCCGACCCGTTCACCATCCACACCCGCTGGATCGAGACGGAGTTCGTCAACGAGATCAAGCCGTTCGCCGCGCCCGCCGACGCGGACGCGGAGGACGAGGCCGGTCGCGAGACCGTGGTCGTCGAGGTCGGCGGCAAGCGCCTGGAGGTCTCGCTGCCCTCCTCGCTGGGCATGAGCCTGGCCCGTACGGGTCTCGCGGCCGGCGCCAAGCCGAAGCGTCGCGCGGCGAAGAAGGCCGGCTCCGCGGCCTCCGGCGACTCCCTCGCCTCCCCGATGCAGGGCACGATCGTCAAGGTCGCGGTCGAGGAGGGCCAGGAGGTCAAGGAAGGCGACCTCGTCGTCGTCCTGGAGGCCATGAAGATGGAACAGCCCCTCAACGCCCACCGCTCGGGCACCGTCAAGGGGCTCACGGCGGAGGTCGGCGGCTCCGTCTCCTCCGGCGCCGTGATCTGCGAGATCAAGGACTGACGGCTCAGTTCGTACCCGAGGGGCCCGGCCCGCGTCGTCAAGGACGCGGGCCGGGCCCCTGCGCGTGCAGTGGCATCCTGGATCCCGACGGACGGACGGAAGACCCGGGAACCGAGGGAGGGCGGGAGCCATGGCAGGGCCGATCTCGATCGGGACGGGCGCGGCACGGCCGCCGGAGCGGCCGATGCGCGCGGACGCCCGCCGCAACCACGAACGGCTGGTCGGCGTGGCCCGTACGGCTTTCGCCGAGCACGGCACGGATGCCTCGCTGGAGGACATCGCGCGGCAGGCGGGCGTGGGCATCGGCACCCTCTACCGGCACTTCCCCCACCGGCACGCCCTGATGAACGCGGTCTTCCAGGACGCCCTGCGCTCACTCCTGGACCGCTCCCGCGACCTCGCGGGCGCCGAGGCTCCGTGCCGGGCACTGGTGGACTGGCTGGGTGCGATCGTCGCCCATGCGGGTGAGTACCGCGGGCTGGCCCGGGCGCTCATGTCGGCCTCGCAGGACGAGACTTCGGCGCTCGCCCAGTGCCATCTGCCGTTGCGGGAGGCGGGGGCGGGGCTGTTGCGGCGGGCTCAGGAGAGCGGGTCGGTGCGGGCGGATGTCTCGATCGACGACCTGCTGCAGCTGACGAACGCGATCGCGCTGGCCGCTGAGCAGTCGCCGGATGACCCGGAGCTGGCGGGGCGGCTGCTGCGGCTGACGTTGCGGGGGTTGAAGTAGGGCGTGCGGCGGGTGGGGGCCGCGGTCGGTGGGCCGCTGCGCGGGGCCTCCCCCGCGCGGCCCCTTCCCGAAAACCGGGGCGCTGCCCCGGGCCCTACCGCCGCCGCAGGTCCGCCACCCGGGCCCGCTCACCCGACGACGACGCCTGGTCGGACAGGGACGACGCGCTGCGCAGCTGCGGCCCCAGCCCTCCGTTCCGCGTCGTCGTCCTCCGCTGCCCCGGCAACGGCATGTCGCGGCGAGGCCGGCGCTCCCCGGAGGGAGCCTCGCCCGCCGACGCGTCCCCGTCCGGGCCCGCCACCGTGACCTCCACGCCCTGGTCCGCCAGGGCCTGGAGCTCGGCGGCGGCCCGCTCGTCGTGGAGCGGGGGTTCGTCCGTCACCAGGCGGGTGATCAGCTCCGTGGGCACCGTCTGGAACATGGTGTCGGCGCCCAGCTTCGTGTGGTCCGCCAGGACGACCACCTCCGCGGCGGCCTGCACGAGGGCCCGGTCCACGCTGGCCGAGAGCATGTTGGAGGTGGACAGGCCACGCTCCGCCGTGAGGCCGCTCCCGGAGAGGAAGGCCCGGGAGACCCGCAGCCCCTGGAGGGACTGCTCGGCCCCGCTGCCCACCAGCGCGTAGTTGCTGCCGCGCAGGGTGCCGCCGGTCATGACGACCTCCACCCTGTTGGCATGGGCCAACGCCTGGGCGACCAGCAGCGAGTTGGTGACCACGGTCAGACCCGGGACCCGCGCGAGCCGGCGGGCCAGCTCCTGCGTGGTCGTACCGGCGCCGACCACGATGGCCTCGCCCTCACCGACCAGCGAGGCCGCCAGGTCGGCGATGGCCGTCTTCTCCGCGGTGGAGAGATGGGATTTCTGCGGAAAGCCGGACTCCCGCGTAAAGCCGCCCGGCAAGACCGCACCGCCGTGCCGGCGGTCGAGGAGTCCTTCTGCCTCCAGCGCCCGCACGTCCCGCCGTACGGTCACTTCGGAGGTCTGGACGACGCGGGCGAGCTCACGGAGCGATACCGCCCCGTTGGCACGCACCATTTCGAGGATCAACTGACGACGTTCTGCAGCGAACACGGAACTGACAGTAACCTGGCCGCCGGTGAGTTTTCAGCAGTTTGCGCCGAATAACGGAAGTTGTACATCCGGCGGACCCGCAAGTGGTATAGGAGCTTTCGCTGTTGTCCGGATGTGATCGCCGAGCGGTCACCACCCCCGTCCGCAGTGGCGGGGGGCCGGGGAATGTCGGGATTCCCCGGCAAACAGGCGGACTTGCCCTGTCGTCAGCCCTCGTCCGTGAGCTTGCGGGTGTGCAGCTGCCGGGCCACCTCTGCGATCGATCCGGACAGCGACGGGTAGACGGTGAACGCCTTTGCGATCTGTTCCACGGTCAGGTTGTTGTCGACCGCGAGCGAGATCGGATGGATCAGTTCGCTGGCGCGCGGCGCGACGACGCAGCCGCCGACCACGATCCCCGTGCCGGGACGGCAGAAGATCTTGACGAAGCCGTCGCGGATGCCCTGCATCTTGGCGCGCGGGTTGCGCAGCAGCGGCAGCTTCACCACCCGGGCGTCGATCCTGCCCGCGTCCACGTCGGCCTGGCTGTAGCCGACGGTGGCGATCTCCGGGTCGGTGAAGACGTTGGCGGAGACCGTCTTGAGGTTCAGCGGGGCGACCGCGTCGCCGAGGAAGTGGTACATCGCGATCCGGCCCTGCATCGCGGCGACCGAGGCCAGCGCGAAGATCCCGGTGACGTCACCGGCCGCGTAGACACCGGGGGCGCTGGTGCGCGAGACCCGGTCGGTGAGGATGTGGCCGGAGTCCTTCAGCCGTACGCCGGCCTCCTCCAGGCCCATGCCCGCGGTGTTGGGGATCGCGCCGACCGCCATCAGGCAGTGCGAGCCGGTGATGACCCGGCCGTCGGCGAGGGTCACCTCGACCCGGTCGCCGACGCGCTTGGCCGACTGGGCGCGGGAGCGGGACATCACGTTCATGCCGCGGCGCCGGAAGACGTCCTCCAGCACGGCGGCGGCGTCCGGGTCCTCGCCCGGCAGCACCCGGTCGCGGGAGGAGACGAGGGTGACGCGGGAGCCGAGCGCCTGGTACGCCCCGGCGAACTCGGCGCCGGTGACACCGGAGCCGACCACGATGAGCTCCTCGGGGAGCTCGTCGAGGTCGTAGACCTGGGTCCAGTTCAGGATGCGCTCGCCGTCCGGCTGCGCGTCCGGGATCTCACGGGGGTGGCCGCCGGTCGCGATCAGCACCGCGTCGGCGGCCAGCCGCTCCTCGGTGCCGTCGGCGGCGGTGACGACGACCTGGCGGGAGCCGTCGGCCGCTTGGAGCCCGTCGAGCCGGCCGCGGCCGCGCATCACGCGGGCGCCGGCCCGGGTGACGGAGGCGGTGATGTCGTGGGACTGGGCGAGCGCCAGGCGCTTCACCCGTCGGTTGACCTTGCCGAGGTCCACGCCGACGACCCGGGCGGCGTGCTCCTTGTGCGGCGTGTCGTCGGCGACGATGATCCCCAGCTCCTCGTACGAGGAGTCGAAGGTCGTCATCACCTCGGCCGTCGCGATCAGAGTCTTCGATGGCACGCAGTCGGTGAGTACCGAGGCTCCGCCGAGGCCGTCGCAGTCGACGACGGTCACCTCCGCGCCGAGCTGGGCGCCCACCAGAGCCGCCTCGTAGCCGCCGGGGCCGCCGCCGATGATCACGATCCGGGTCACGAAAAGTCCGCCTCGCGTGGGTGTCGATCCCCCGGCCGTCTGCCGCCCCGGCCGGGGGTCCGGGGGATCGCCCCGGGGGATGCAGTACGTACTCCATTGTCCCGCACGCGCCAAACAGATTCGCCCCGGGGCCCTCCATACGGGAGCCGGGGCTCCGGAGGTACGGGCACGGAGGCCGCTGCCGTACGGGAGCGGAGCCTTGCGGCGGGGGGAATCGCCCGGCCGCACGCCCCTTCGAACCCCCGCCCGGCACTCCCCCGGCCGCGGCCTTCGTCACAGGAACCGGCACTCCCGCGCCCCCCTCCCGTACCCTCGATCCCATGTCGCTCTACGCCGCGTACGCCGGCAACCTCGACGCGCGGCTCATGACCCGCCGCGCCCCGCATTCCCCGATGCGCAGCACCGGCTGGCTGAACGGCTGGCGGCTGACCTTCGGCGGGGAGCAGATGGGCTGGGAAGGGGCGCTGGCCACCGTGGTGGAGGCGCCGCGCTCCCAGGTCTTCGTCGCGCTGTACGACCTGGCGCCGATGGACGAGGACTCCATGGACCGCTGGGAGGGCGTCGGGCTCGACATCTACCGGCGTATGCGCGTCCGCGTGCACACCCTGGACGGCGAGGAGCCGGCCTGGATGTATGTGCTGAACGGGTACGAGGGCGGCCTGCCCTCGGCGCGCTACCTGGGCGAGATCGCGGACGCCGCCGAGTCCGCGGGCGCCCCGCACGACTACGTGATGGGCCTGCGCAAGCGCCCCTGCTGAGCGGGGTGCGGCCCCGCTCTTCGTGCGAAGCCACAAGGCCCTCCGGCGACTCTTTGCACAGGTACATCTACGCGCGTAGGCATTCAGCGGTTACGCTCTTCCGCGTGAACGCATCAGTTATTCCGGACAACATCCAGGGCGACCCGTACGCAGCCGCTGCCGGGGCCGCCGCCCGCCTGCGCGAGCTGACCGGCGCCGAGACCCATGACGTCGCCCTGGTCATGGGCTCCGGCTGGGCGCCCGCGGGCGAGGCACTCGGCGCCCCGGAGGCCGAGTTCCCCGTCACCGCGCTCCCCGGCTTCCCGGCGCCCGCGGTCGAGGGCCACGGCGGAACCATCCGCTCGTACAAGATCGGTGACAAGCGCGCGCTGGTCTTCCTCGGCCGCACGCACTACTACGAGGGCCGCGGCGTCGCCGCCGTCGCCCACGGAGTCCGTACGGCGGTGGCCGCGGGCTGCAGGACGGTCGTCCTGACCAACGGTTGCGGCGGCCTGCGCGAGGGCATGCGCCCCGGACAGCCGGTGCTGATCAGCGACCACATCAACCTCACGGCGACCTCGCCGATCGTCGGCGCCAACTTCGTCGACCTGACCGACCTGTACTCGCCGCGCCTGCGCGCGCTGTGCAAGGAGATCGACGACACGCTCGAAGAGGGCGTGTACGTCCAGTTCCCCGGCCCGCACTACGAGACCCCGGCCGAGATCAACATGGTCCGGGTCATGGGCGGCGACCTGGTGGGCATGTCCACCGTCCTGGAGGCCATCGCGGCCCGCGAGGCGGGCGCCGAGGTACTCGGCCTCTCCCTGGTCACCAACCTGGCGGCGGGCCTCTCCGGCGAGCCCCTGAACCACGAGGAAGTCCTCCAGGCGGGCCGTGACTCGGCGACGCGGATGGGCGCGCTGCTGGCCCGGGTGCTGGACCGCATCTAGGCCTGCTCGGGCCCCCCGCCCACCGACAGCCCGTCCGGCTTCTGCTCCAGCCCGTCCGGCGTTCCACCTCCAACCCCCGCACACCCCGAAAGGCGGACCCCGTGCAGCACGACCTCATCGCGCAGGCCAGGACCTGGCTGGCCGAGGACCCCGACCCCGAGACGCGCGGCGAACTGGGCGCCCTCATCGAGGCGGGCGACACCCAGGAGCTCGCCGCCCGTTTCGCGGGCACGCTCCAGTTCGGCACCGCCGGACTGCGCGGCGAGCTCGGGGCCGGGCCGATGCGGATGAACCGGTCCGTGGTGATCCGGGCGGCGGCGGGCCTCGCCGCGTACCTGAAGGCCCAGGGCCAGGAGGGCGGCCTCGTCGTCGTCGGCTACGACGCCCGCTACAAGTCGGAGGACTTCGCCCGCGACACCGCGGCCGTGATGACCGGCGCCGGACTCCGTGCCGCCGTCCTCCCCCGCCCACTCCCCACCCCCGTACTGGCGTACGCCATAAGGCACCTGGGCGCCGTCGCCGGCGTCGAGGTCACCGCCAGCCACAACCCGCCGCGCGACAACGGCTACAAGGTCTACCTCGGCGACGGCTCACAGATCGTGCCCCCGGCCGACGGCGAGATCGCGGCCGCCATCGCCGCGGTCGGCCCGCTGGCGGACGTCGTACGCCCCGAGGACGGCTGGGAGACCCTCGGCGACGAGGTCCTGGCCGCCTACCTCGCCCGTACGGACGCCGTCCTCGCCCCCGGCAGCCCCCGTACCGCACGCGCCGTCTACACCGCGATGCACGGCGTCGGCACCTCCGTGCTGACCGCCGCGTTCGAGCGCGCCGGGTTCCCCGCGCCCGTGCTCGTCGCCGAGCAGGCCGAGCCCGACCCCGCTTTCCCCACCGTGGCCTTCCCCAACCCGGAGGAGCCCGGCGCGATGGATCTCGCCTTCGCCACCGCACGCCGGGCGGCGCCGGACCTGGTCATCGCCAACGACCCGGACGCGGACCGCTGTGCCGTCGCCGTGCCCGACACCGCCACCGAGGGCGGCTGGCGGATGCTGCGCGGCGACGAGGTGGGCTCGCTGCTCGCCGCGCACCTGGTGGAGCGCGGTGTCTCCGGCGTGTTCGCGGAGTCGATCGTGTCGTCGTCGCTGCTCGGCCGGATCGCCGAGAAGGCGGGCCTCGGCTACGAGGAGACCCTGACCGGCTTCAAGTGGATCGCCCGGGTGGACGGCCTGCGGTACGGGTACGAGGAGGCGCTCGGCTACTGCGTCGACCCCGAGGGCGTCCGCGACAAGGACGGCATCACCGCCGCCCTGCTCGTCGCCGAGCTCGCCTCCGTACTCAAGGAGCAGGGCCGCACGCTGCTTGACCTGCTGGACGACCTGGCGCTCGCCCACGGCCTGCACGCCACCGACCAGCTCTCGGTGCGGGTGGAGGACCTGACGGTCATCGCGGACGCCATGGCCCGGCTCCGCGAGCAGCCGCCGACCGCCCTGGCCGGCCTCGCGGTCACCTCGGCCGAGGACCTGTCGCAGGGCACGGACAGGCTGCCGCCCACCGACGGGCTGCGCTACCAGCTGGAGGGCGCCCGGGTGATCGTCCGCCCGAGCGGCACCGAACCGAAACTGAAGTGCTACCTGGAGGTCGTCGTCCCGGTCGCGGGCGCCGCCGGCCTCCCCGCCGCGCGGGCGCGGGGCGCGGAGCTGCTCGCCGGGATCAAGCGGGACCTGGCGGCGGCCGCCGGGATCTGAGGCGTACGTACGGGAAAGGACCGGCCCCCTGGCAGAGAGGCGCAGGGGGCCGGTCCTTGTGCGCTGCGTGTGCGGGCCTCAGCCGATCGCCACCAGCACCACGAACAGCACCACCCCTGCGACAGCCGGCGCGATCACCTCGTACGCCCAGCGCACCGCGCCCGTGGTGGCCTCGCCCGCCGGGTCGCCCGCCTTCTCGGCGAGCCCCCGCAGCTCCATGATCGTCTGGTCGGCGGCCGCGACGGGCGGAGCGCTGTGCCGGTGGGCGTCGGCCGCCGCGCCCGGCGAGAAGCGGCCGTAGGCGTCCTTGTGCGGCGCCCGGCCCGCCGCGCGCGAGGCCCGCTTGCGGTCGCGCAGCGAGACGGGCACCGCCCAGAGCTGGTACTTGGTGCCGCCGGCGGCGATCAGCTCGGAGGAGTAGCCGGCCCGGACGTCGGCGACCTCGGTCCAGGGGAGCTGGATCGTCCGGAACGGGTTGCGGACGCGGATCCGCTCGTCGTTCACGGAGACGACGGGCCGCAGGGTGAACGCCACGATCAGCGGTACGGCGGTGAGCAGGGCGGCCAGGGCCAGCCACGGCGCCTGTCCCTCGCCCCGGAACAGGGCGTCCCCGGCCATCACGGCGACCAGTGCGAGGAGCAGCACCCCGCAGACCAGCGCGGATGTCGAGCGGTAGGTCCGGTCGGCGAACTGCGGCTCTGCGGGGGGTGTGGGGCTCGTCATGGGGGCGATTCTGCCTGACCGACCCGGAGGTGGGGTCATCTGCCCCAAGGGCACGTGTGGCGATGCGCACGGTTGGCGCGGCCCCCTGTACAGGTCGCTACGCGCGTAGATATGCTCCCCTGGTGACCATGCCCACCACTGCTCCCGCATTTTCCGACGCGACGGCGTCCGACAGTGCGCTGCGCCGCTTCCTCTTCGGGCTGCCCGGCGTCGACGCCGTCGGCCTCGAAGCGCGCGCCGCCGCCCTCGGAACCCGTTCGATCAAGACGACGGCCAAGGCGTACGCGATCGATCTCGCCATCTCGATGATCGACCTGACGACGCTGGAAGGCGCGGACACCCCGGGCAAGGTCCGGGCTCTCGCCGCCAAGGCCGTCCACCCCGACCCGCTCGATCGCACGACCCCGCGCACCGCCGCGGTCTGCGTCTACCCCGACATGGTGGCCACCGCCGCCGCCGCGCTCGCCGGTTCCGGCGTGAAGGTGGCGTCGGTGGCGACCGCCTTCCCGGCCGGCCGCGCCGCACTGGACATCAAGCTCGCGGACGTCCGCGACGCCGTGGCCGCGGGGGCCGACGAGATCGACATGGTGATCGACCGGGGGGCCTTCCTCTCCGGCCGGTTCCTGAAGGTCTACGAGGAGATCGTGGCCGTCAAGGCCGAGTGCGGGGCCGCCCGCCTCAAGGTCATCTTCGAGACCGGTGAGCTGTCCACGTACGACAACATCCGCCGGGCCTCCTGGCTCGGGATGCTGGCGGGCGCGGACTTCATCAAGACCTCGACCGGCAAGGTGGCCACCAACGCCACCCCGGCCAACACGCTGCTGATGCTGGAGGCCGTCCGCGACTTCCGGGCGCAGACCGGCGTCCAGATCGGTGTGAAGCCGGCCGGCGGGATCCGCACGACCAAGGACGCGGTCAAGTTCCTGGTGCTGGTGAACGAGACGGCGGGTGAGGACTGGCTGGACAACCACTGGTTCCGGTTCGGCGCCTCCAGCCTCCTCAACGACCTGCTGATGCAGCGCCAGAAGCTCAGCACCGGCCGTTACTCCGGCCCCGATTACGTAACGGTGGACTGATACGCCATGGCATCCGCATTCGAGTACGCACCGGCGCCGGAGTCCCGTTCCGTCGTCGACATCGCCCCTTCGTACGGGCTGTTCATCGACGGTGAGTTCACCGAGGCCGCCGACGGCAAGGTCTTCAAGACCGTCTCGCCGAGCACCGAGGAGGTGCTCTCCGAGATCGCGCAGGCAGGCGCGGCGGACGTGGACCGGGCCGTGAAGGCGGCGCGGAAGGCGTTCGAGAAGTGGTCGGCGCTGCCCGGCTCCGAGCGCGCGAAGTACCTGTTCCGGATCGCGCGGATCATCCAGGAGCGCAGCCGTGAGCTGGCCGTCCTGGAGACCCTCGACAACGGCAAGCCGATCAAGGAGACCCGCGACGCGGACCTCCCTCTGGTCGCCGCGCACTTCTTCTACTACGCGGGCTGGGCCGACAAGCTGGACCACGCGGGATACGGGGCCGACCCCCGGCCGCTGGGTGTGGCGGGCCAGGTCATCCCGTGGAACTTCCCGCTGCTCATGCTCGCGTGGAAGATCGCCCCGGCGCTCGCCACGGGCAACACAGTGGTACTGAAGCCGGCCGAGACGACCCCGCTGAGCGCACTGTTCTTCGCGGACATCTGCCGCCAGGCGGGACTCCCCAAGGGCGTCGTCAACATCCTCACCGGCTACGGGGACGCGGGCGAGGCCCTCGTCACGCACCCCGACGTCAACAAGGTCGCCTTCACCGGCTCGACCGCCGTCGGCAAGGCCATCGCGCGCTCGGTCGCGGGCACGGACAAGAAGGTCACGCTGGAGCTGGGCGGCAAGGGCGCGAACATCGTGTTCGACGACGCCCCCATCGACCAGGCCGTCGAGGGCATCATCACCGGCATCTTCTTCAACCAGGGCCAGGTCTGCTGCGCGGGCTCCCGTCTGCTGGTCCAGGAGTCGGTCCAGGACGAGGTCCTGGACGCGCTGAAGCGCCGGCTCTCGACCCTCCGCCTCGGCGACCCGCTGGACAAGAACACCGACATCGGCGCGATCAACTCCGCCGAGCAGCTCGCCCGGATCACCGCCCTGGTGGAGACCGGCGAGGCGGAGGGCGCGGAGCGCTGGACCGCCCCCTGCGAACTGCCGTCGTCGGGCTACTGGTTCGCGCCGACCCTCTTCACCAACGTCACCCAGGCCCACACGGTCGCCCGTGACGAGATCTTCGGCCCGGTCCTCTCCGTGCTCTCGTTCCGCACCCCGGACGAGGCGGTCGCCAAGGCCAACAACAGCCAGTACGGCCTCTCGGCGGGCATCTGGACGGAGAAGGGCTCCCGCATCCTCGCGGTGGCGAACAAGCTCCGCGCGGGCGTCGTCTGGGCCAACACGTTCAACAAGTTCGACCCCACGTCGCCGTTCGGCGGCTACAAGGAGTCGGGCTACGGCCGCGAAGGCGGCCGCCACGGCCTGGAGGCGTACCTCGATGTCCGATAGCAACCGTCTTGGCGTCTTCAAGACCTACAAGCTGTACGTCGGGGGCAAGTTCCCCCGCTCCGAGAGCGGCCGGGTGTACGAGGTGACGGACTCCAAGGGCCAGTGGCTCGCCAACGTGCCGCAGTCCTCCCGCAAGGACGCGCGCGACGCGGTCGTGGCCGCGCGGAAGGCGTTCGGCGGCTGGTCGGGCGCGACCGCGTACAACCGCGGCCAGGTCCTCTACCGCGTCGCCGAGATGCTGGAGGGCCGCAAGGAGCAGTTCGTCCGCGAGGTCGCCGCGTCCGAGGGGCTGTCGAAGTCCAAGGCGGCGGCCGTCGTCGACGCGGCGATCGACCGCTGGGTCTGGTACGCGGGCTGGACCGACAAGATCGGGCAGATCTCCGGCGGGGCGAACCCGGTCGCGGGCCCGTATCTCAACCTCTCCACGCCTGAGCCGACCGGTGTCGTCACCGTCCTCGCGCCGCAGAAGTCCTCGCTGCTCGGCCTGGTCTCGGTGATCGCCCCGGTGATCGCGACCGGCAACACGGCGGTCGTCATCGCCTCGGCCGACGCCCCGCTGCCCGCGCTCTCGCTGGGCGAGGTGCTGGCCACCTCCGACGTCCCCGGCGGCGTGGTCAACATCCTGTCCGGCGCCACGGCGGAGCTGGCGGCCCCGCTCGCCGCCCACCAGGACGTCAACGCGATCGACCTCACCGGCGCCGGCGCGGAGCTGGCCGAGGAGCTGGAGATCGCGGCGGCGGACAACCTGAAGCGGGTCCTGCGCCCCCTCCCCGCCGAGGCGGACGGCTCGGACGCGTCCACCGACTGGCTGGCCGCGCCCGGCACGCACCGGCTGACGGCCTTCCTGGAGACCAAGACGGTCTGGCACCCGACAGGTGCGCTGGGGGCCTCGGGTTCGTCGTACTGACGTTCTTCGCCGTCGTACACGAAAGGGGCCGCCCCCACGACCGGGGCGGTCCCTTTCGGCGTGCGGGAGGCGTCAGCCCGTGACGAGCCGGGTCACCGTCCCCACCACCGGCAGGTCGTCGATCGCACCGCCGCTGGTGAGGGGGTCGGTGAGGATCGCCGTCGACACCGGCTGGAAGTCGGCGACCTGGGTGCCGACCGCGTTGTCCAGCGGGTCCACCCCGGTCTTGGCCAGCGGGTGCAGCTGGAGGTTCGTGACGGGCCGGATGCTGTTGGTCAGCGAGGTCCCGAGCGCGCTGGTCACCGCGGGCCCGGCGCTCTCGGTGACCGCCTGGACGGCCGCGGTGCCCTGCTCGGGGATCTCGGCGACCGGGGGTAGCTGAGGAGCGGCCTGGGCGGCGCCCGCACCGGCCCCCAGGGCCGCTCCCAGCGCGGTCACGGTCAGACCGGCGCGCAGCAGGGCGCGGCGTTCGGGCTTACGTGCGTGAAGTGCCATGTTTCCACCTGATCGACCTCGTCGGGTAATCGTCCGTACGCGAAGAGTAGTTGAGGTGTGATGCTGGATACCAACAGGAGGCCCGGGTGGTCCCCTGCGCGGGTCAATGCCTCACACTTCTGTTCTGTGAGTTCCCGTTCCCAACCGATCCCGACCCGCGTCGTGCTGCTCGCGGGCCCCTCCGGCTCCGGCAAGTCCGTCCTGGCCGCCCGCACCGGCCTCCCGGTGCTGCGTCTGGACGACTTCTACAAGGAGCACGACGACCCCACGCTGCCCCGGGTCCCCGGCTCCCTTGACATCGACTGGGACTCCGCCGCGTCCTGGGACGCGGACGCGGCGGTGGCGGCCATCGCCGAGCTGTGCCGGTCGGGCCGTACGGACGTTCCGGTGTACGACATCGCCACCAGCTCCCGTACGGGCCACGAGGGCTTCCACATCGAGCGCTCGCCGCTCTTCGTGGCCGAGGGCATCTTCGCGGCGGACATCGTGGGGCGCTGCCAGGAACTGGGCCTGCTGGCGGACGCGCTCTGCCTGCGCGGCCGCCCCTCCACCACGTTCCGCCGCCGCCTGGTGCGGGACCTGCGCGAGGGCCGCAAGTCGGTCCCGTTCCTGCTGCGGCGCGGCTGGCGCCTGATGCGGGCCGAACGCCGCATCGTGGCCCGCCAGACGGCGCTGGGGGCGCACCCGTGCGGCAAGGAGGAGGCGCTGGGGCGCTTCGCCGCCGCGGCGGCGGGGCGGTGCCGCCGGGCGACGGTGGGGGCGCCGGAGTAGGGCCGGTCCTCAGCCGGCCTCCGGGGCCGCGCAGCCGAAGGTTCTGGCGGCGGCCTTCATGAAGGGGGCGACGTACGCGTCCCGCTTCGGAAGGTCCTCGTGGCGCTTGCTCGCCTCCAGGTACTGCTGCCCCGAATCCACCGCCAGGTAGAGAGAGCCGCCGTCAGCGCAGGGCAGGATGAATCCGGCACCCTTGTCGACGTTTTCGGCTTCCCGGCCGTCCGGCGCCGTGCCCTTGGCCGTGCCCGGGGACTTCCGCATGGCGTCGATGAGCAGCGGGTCTCGGGTGGCGGAGTACTTCATGAAGCCGTCCGAACGGACAAAGCCACGCGTCTCATCATCCAGAGTCAGCTTGCAGGCCCACAGGGCGGCGGGGGCCTGCTGCCCCTCTTCGAGCACCTTCGTCCCCGTCGGCACCTGGCCCGCCACGGTCAGGCCGTCCAGGCCGCACACCTGTCCTTCGGAGACCGGGCGGGCGGCGTCGGAGCGCGGAGGCACGAGCGTCCCGGGCTTCTCGGGGAGGTCGCCGCACCGGGTCCGGGCCGCGATGGTCCGTACGGTGTCGGTGGCCAGGGCGGCGAAGGCCGTGCGGTCCGCAGCCGGTTCGTCGATGCTGAACTCGGCAACCACCGGCCGGTCGGTCCAGCACTTCTCGGGCAGCATGACCCACGCTTTGTACGCGTCGACCCCGCCGGTCACCTCGCCGCTGAAGAACGAGGCGCCCGGCGGGTAGGGCTCCCTCTCGAACGTCAGCGGATCGTAGCCTCGTACCCCCCAGAGCCGCACCGTCAGCCGGCTCTCGGCGGAACCGAGGACGACGGACGACTTCTCGACCCTGCACCTCGTGTCCGTCAGGTCGTCATCCAGCCCGTCCCCCTCGGCATCCAGACGCCCGGACCCCGGAAGTACAGCGTCCACCCTCTCCGCCGAGACCAGGTCCCCGCAGAGCCGGTCCGCCGTCAGTACGTTGGTGTTGCGCCAGGCGTGCAGCAGCCCCGCGATCACCACGACCACGGCGGCCACGACCGCCCAGACCGTCCACGCCGGACGCGTACGGTCTGCTGCTCCTGCTGTGCTCACGTGCTCACTTCCTGGTCCGCAGGGCCGAATACGCTTCTTCACGGCCGGTGATGTAGCTCTGTCCCGCTTCCTGGACGGCGTTCCGGACGGCGTTGCTCTCCTTCGAGGCCCCACGCGTGTCGGCCCAGTCCTGGATGAGGCCGTTCGTGCTGGTGATGCCCCACGCCGTCTTCTCGCTGACCTGGCCCTTCGCCACCAGTTCCGCCTCCTCCGCGGCACCGACGGACCACTCGTACATGGCGGCGTCCACGGCCCGCTGCGCGATGTCGCCAGCCTGCGGAATCATGTTGGCCACCGCCCCCAAACCGTGGTAGCCGTAACGCGCCTGGTCGTTGATCTTCCCGATCTCGGCGTCACGGACGTCGAGGATCATGTCCGTGGCAATGGCGTTCATGCCGCCGAAGGCCTGTCCCACGTCACGTGACCTGACATCCCAGCCGGTCACATTCTCGGTCAAGCTGCTCTGGGGAACGCGGTCGCCCGTATCCAGGTACTCCACCGCGTACTGGCGCTGCGCCTCGTAGAGGGCGTCGAAGACCCTGATGGGATTCCCGTCCGCGTCCTCACCGGCCACACCGTCGGACACGCCACGCATCACCCGCAGCAGACTGGCCTTGCCGTTGGTGATGGAGGCGCTTTCACCCGATCCTTCGACGTCGTCCAGGCCGCTCGGGCTGCCCGGCGCATACCCGCCCAGGATGGCGTGCGTGTCCGCCGTGTAGTCGTTCAGCACACGGCCGAGCGGCACCTTGAGGGCCTCGGGGACGGTGTCGCCCTTGGTCCCCTGATCCAGCGCGGCGATGATGCCCTGCATGACCCGGGCCTGCCCCTCGCTGTGCGGCCCCGGTTTGCCGAGCGGCGCACCCGGCTCGTTTCCCGTCGCGCCGACCTCCAGCGCGAGCCCCAGGCCGTGGCGGCTGAGCGGGTCGTCCTCGATGATCAACCGGGGGCCGGCCACGGTGTTCAGCTTCGGCCACTCCCGCGCGTCGTCCCCGTTGCCCACCAGGTAGTCCAGGTGCGCCTGGCCGTGCTCCATCTTCGGGTCGAAGAAGGCGGTGGCGGCGTCGGGGTTCTTGCTCATCACACCGAGCAGGCTGTCGAGCGCGTCGGCCCGGCCCTCGCGGTGGTTGCCGCCCCACTGTTCGAAGATGGCCCGGTTGTCCTTCTCGGCGGCGATCATGTCGTGGCCGAGCTGGTTGAGGAACTGGTCGTCGAACGGCTGGTCGGCCCGGGTCATCATCTCGACGAACGGGCGGTAGCCGTACAGCGGGTTGGTCTTCGAGTCGTAGTTCTTGGCCCCGGCCTCCTTGAGGCCCTCGGTGAAGTTCTTGTAGAACGCGCCGTCAGGGCTGTTCAGCCAGGCCTGGTACTTCGCCGAGCCGGGGCCCGCGTCCGCCATCGAGCCGGGAACCTGGGTGGCCGTCGCGACCGTGTTGGCCAGTCCGCCGAGGAGCTTGGTGTACTGACCGGCAAAGGACCCGCCGTCCCGCTCCCGGTCGGACATGACGTCGCTCAGCCCGACCAGGCCCTCCGGGCCGAGCTTGTTCAGCAGGGACTGGGCGAAGACCTTGTCGCCGGCCTGGTCCCGCATCGCCCGGTCCATCTCTGCGAGGTCGGCGTCGGAGACCTTCTTGCCGTCGAGCAGGCGCTCGGCTATCTCCTCGGTGTTGCGCAGCTCGTACGTCTCGATGTCGCCGAGCGCCTTGGCGTTGAAGCCGTCCCTGGTGCCGTCCGTGGCGTCGGTGTCCTTCACCACGGCCTTCAGCGCGATCTCGACCCCGGCGTCGGCGTCCGACGTCTGCGCGACCAGCCGGTCGATCGCCCGTTGCCACGAGCCGACCGCGTCGCGTACGGACTTCTGGTAGTCCGGGTCGTGGTGGTAGGCGGTCCGGGAACCCTCGCTCAGGCTCGACATGTCGAAGGTGACCCTGCCGGAGTCGGAGATCAGCATGTCGGCCTTGAGAGCGTCGGCCTTCACCGTCTGGAGCTTGCTCTTGAACTCGGTGAACTGGGTGTGCGCGTCCCGCAGCAGTGAGGCGATCGCCTTGGCCTGGGTCTGGGCCGCCCGGTACTCGTTGAGCATGACCCGGAACTGCGCGTTGGCGGCGTCCGCGCTCTGGCCGATCCAGGTCCGCTCCAGCGTGATGCCCTGGACCTCTTTCTCGTACGCCTTCTCCTGTTTGCCGAACTCGCCTGCCATGCCGGTCCACTTGTCCGCGGCCGTGGTGAGAGCGGAGAGGTCCGTCGTCATGATCTCGTGATAGGTGGGCATGCCCTTGTCCCCGTTGTCCGGTATCCCTGTTGTCCGGAATGCCTGATGAACGCGCCGAGTCGGCTCTTCCCGCTCCGCACCTGTCAGAAGTTGTCGAACGGGGAGACCCGGCGAAAGCCCAGCCCGCCCTGCACGTCGGCCCCGAAGAGGTTCCGACGGGCGCCGCTCAAGCTGTTGATGTCCGCGTCGAGTCGGCCCAGCATGGACCGCACCTGCCCGCCCCACGTCTTGTGCGCGTCCTTCAGCGCGCGGGAGGTGACCCACCCGTCGCCGTCCTTGGCGCCGAGCCCCTTGACGGCGGCCGAGGTCTCCTCGTCCGCGTACTCGCCGGCGCTCTTGGTCTGGGGCTTGATGCGCGTACGGATGGCCTCGGCCGCGGCCTTCTTGCGCGCCGGGTCGGTGGCCAGCGAGGGGGCGCCGGGCGCGAACGGCGGTGTGTATCCGGGGGCGTAGGGGACCTGGACCGAGGAGTTGGGGCCCTGCCCCGGAGCGAAGGGACCGTACACGGGAGGCGGCGACGGGTCCGGGGCCTCGTTGAGCTGCATGGAGGCCGACGCGCCGCCCTCCGCTGTCCGATCGCCTGCCTCGCTGCTCACTTGGCCCCCATGAGTTCCCTCGAACGCCCACGCTTGACGTGATCCGCTCAGACTAACAAGCACCTTTTCCGCCACCCGTACGTGGGACCGAAGCCGGCCCGCGCACAGCGAACGGGGCCGTACAGGCCCCCCCGGCCCGTACGACCCCGCTGCGTTTCCCCCGTGGCCGGCGCCTCCCCCGAAGCGACGGACCGTTTCCCCCGTGTTTCCCCCGGGCCCCCCTCGGACCCGTTTCACTGCTCCCCCGTAGCCCTTGCCTCCCCCGAAGCAGTGGCCGTCCCCCCGTTCCCCCGCCGCCTCAGGCCACCAGCTCGCCGAAGGACTCCTGCTCGTCACGTCCGAAGCTGAGGACCTCGTCCTCGCGCAGCCGGCGGAGGGACCGCCAGATGCTCGACTTCACCGTGCCGACACTGATGTCGAGGATCGACGCGATCTCCGGGTCGGTGCGGCCCTCGTAGTACCGCAGGACCAGCATCGTGCGCTGGAGTTCGGGCAGCCGGGCGAGCGCCTGCCAGAGCACCGCCCGCAGCTCCGTGCCGCGCATCGCGTCCGTGTCGCCCACCGTCTCCGGGAGCTCCTCGGTCGGGTATTCGTTCAGCTTGCGCCGGCGCCAGGCGCTGATGTGCAGGTTGGTCATGGTGCGGCGCAGATAGCCGCCGACCGCCGCCTTGTCGCTGATCCTGTCCCACGCCCGGTACGTCGAGAAGAGGGCGCTCTGCAACAGGTCCTCGGCCTCGAAGCGGTCGCCGGTCAGGTGGTAGGCGGTTGCGTACAGGGAGGACCGCCGCTCCTGGACGTAGGCCGTGAACGCCGCTTCGGCGGCCTCGGTCTCCGTCCGGGTGCGGTCCCCCGGGACCTCCCCGTACGCGCTTCCCCCGTTGTTCCCCGTGCTTTCCCCCGTGGGGGCGTCGACCACCGTCATGTACGACTTACGCGCCTGCTCCGCAGTCGACTGTGACGGCAGGTGCTGACGCCCGGCCCCCCGGACACACCCCCGCACGTTCGTGGCACCGGACTTCTCCGCACTCCGGCCGACGTCGTGGAGACGCGTCACAACCGCGCTTGAGCTGGTGCTGTGCAGTGCGTTCATCTCGCGCCCCCTATCGGTGGAGATCGGTGAAGTCCGTTCGTTCCCTGCGTTTTCCTGCTGACCAAGAGCTTGCCGGGGCAGTTTCATCGCGCTGTCCCCCGACTGTCACAGGCCTGTCACAGGGGCAGTTGCGGCCGTGCCCGGCAGCGGTCGCGGCCGTGTCCGGGCAACGGGACCGGGCCACAGGTCGAACTGAAGCGCCACCATGGGCCAGAATGACGCTCGTGCCTTTCCTGCTGCTGATCGAGGACGACGACGCCATCCGCACGGCCCTCGAACTCTCACTGTCACGCCAGGGCCACCGTGTGGCCACCGCGGCGACGGGAGAGGACGGCCTGGAGCTGCTGCGTGAGCAGCGCCCCGACCTGGTCGTGCTGGATGTGATGCTGCCCGGGATCGACGGTTTCGAGGTGTGCCGGCGAATCCGGCGCACCGACCAGCTGCCGATCATTCTGCTGACCGCGCGCAGCGACGACATCGACGTCGTGGTGGGACTGGAGTCCGGCGCGGACGACTATGTGGTCAAACCCGTCCAGGGCCGGGTGCTGGACGCCCGGATCCGGGCGGTGCTGCGCCGCGGTGAGCGCGAGTCGACCGACTCGGCGACCTTCGGCAACGTGGTCATCGACCGCTCCGCCATGACCGTCACCAAGGGCGGTGAGGATCTGCAGCTCACGCCGACGGAGCTGCGCCTCCTGCTGGAGCTGAGCCGCCGGCCCGGCCAGGCCCTCTCCCGCCAGCAGCTGCTGCGCCTGGTGTGGGAGCACGACTACCTGGGCGACTCACGGCTGGTGGACGCCTGTGTCCAGCGGCTGCGTGCCAAGGTGGAGGACGTGCCGTCCTCGCCGACCCTGATCCGTACGGTGCGGGGCGTGGGCTACCGGCTGGACTCGCCTCAGTGACGGAGAGAACCAAGCGGTCCCTGCGCGCGGGGCTGCGCTGGACCAGTCTGCGGCTACGGCTCGTCGTGGTGTTCGCGCTGGTGGCGCTGACCGCCGCGGTCTCCGCCTCGGGGATCGCTTACTGGCTCAACCGCGAGGCCGTGCTGACCCGTACGCAGGACACCGCGCTCGACGACTTCCGGCGGCAGATGCAGGACACGGCGGCGGCGCTGCCGGTGCGGCCCACCAAGGACGACCTCCAGCGGGCCGCCGGGCAGATGGCCTCCGGCGGCCCCGGCTACAGCGTGCTGCTGGTGGACGAGCGCGAGCGCGGCAAGCCGATCGTCGGCTTCTCCGACCTGGACACCTTCACCCGGGACGACGTACCGGACTCGCTGCAGAAGCAGGTGGCCCGCAAGCAGCCGCTGAACTCGGACAACGAGCACGAGTACCACCTGTTCTGGCAGCGGACGAGCATCACGGACACCCCGTACCTCGTCGCCGGTACGCGGATCATCGGCGGCGGCCCGACCGGGTACATGCTCAAGTCCCTGGACCAGGAGCGGCAGGACCTCAACTCGCTGGCCTGGTCGCTGGGGATCGCCACCACCCTGGCGCTGATCGGTTCGGCACTGCTGGCCCAGGCCGCCGCGACGACGGTCCTGCGGCCCGTGCAGCGACTCGGTGACGCGGCCCGCAAGCTCGGGGAGGGCAAGCTCGACACCCGGCTCACCGTCTCCGGTACGGACGAACTCGCCGACCTCTCCCGTACGTTCAACCGGACCGCGAGCTCGCTGGAGAAGAAGGTCGCGGACATGAGCGCGCGGGAGGAGTCGAGCCGGCGGTTCGTCGCCGACATGTCGCACGAGCTCCGCACCCCGCTGACCGCGATCACCGCGGTGGCCGAGGTGCTGGAGGACGAGGCGGACAGCCTCGACCCGATGATCGCGCCCGCCGTGCACCTCGTGGTCAGCGAGACCCGGCGGCTGAACGACCTGGTGGAGAACCTGATGGAGGTGACCCGCTTCGACGCGGGCACCGCCCGCCTGGTCCTGGACGATGTCGACGTGGCCGACCAGGTCACCGCGTGCATCGACGCGCGGGCCTGGCTGGACGCGGTGGACCTGGACGCGGAGCGCGGCATGATGGTCCGCCTCGATCCGCGCCGCCTGGACGTGATCCTGGCCAATCTGATCGGCAACGCCCTCAAGCACGGGGGTTCGCCGGTGGGGGTCAGGGTACGGATCGAGGGCGAGGAGCTGGTCATCGAGGTACGGGACCACGGTCCGGGTATCCCCGAGGAGGTGCTGCCGCACGTCTTCGACCGGTTCTACAAGGCCAGCGCCTCCCGGCCGCGTTCGGAGGGCAGCGGGCTCGGGCTCTCCATCGCCATGGAGAACGCGCACATCCACGGCGGTGACATCACGGCCGCCAACTCTCCCGACGGCGGAGCGGTCTTCGTCCTGCGGCTGCCGCGCGACGCCTCGGCGCTGACCGGCGGCGGGGCGGACGGCGGCAGCGGGCAGGGCGACGACATTGAGGACGGTGGGGCGTCATGACCGGTGTGGTCCGGCCGTTGCCGCGTGCCCCGCGACGGCGCGGGGCCGTCGCCGTACTGGGCGCCCTGCTGGCGGCCGTCGCGCTGGCCTCCGGGTGCGGGATCCGGACCACGTCCGTGCCCGTGGACGCCGGGGCCGCGCCGTCCCGGGTGCCGTGCAAGCTGCCCTCGTCGGATGTCACGACCCGGTCCCCGGACAGCGTGGCGGCACCGGTGTACCTGGTGTGCGCCTCACAGCTGGTGACCGTGGACCGGCCGGTACCGGCCGGCACGTCCGGCTCCGGCGCGCTGGTGGCCGCCCGGGCCCTGCTGGCCCAGGTGCAGCAGGCGCCGCCCGAGAGCGAGCGCCGGGCCGGGTTCTCCACGGCGGTCCCGGCGGGGCTGCGGGTGGAGCCCTCCCGCGCCGGCGACCCGGCGGGCACCCTGCGGCTGAGCAGCCAGCCCGAGGACCTCTCGGAGGAGGCACTGGCCCAGCTGGTGTGCACGTACGCGGAGAACGAGGCTCTGGTCACCAAGGGCTCGGTGGTCCTCGGCGGCCCCGGGGAGTACCCGCCGCGCGGCTATCTCTGCACCTCGCAGACGAAGGCACGGCCGCAGGACGGGACCGCTCCGGACGTGCTCGACCTGGACTGAGCGTCCGAACACCGCGAGGCCCCCGGCGAAGTCACGGAACCGATCCTGCCGGTCGTGGCGTCTTGGTGGACGTGCGTCAAGGTTCGGACGGTCAGGCCGTCATCCACTTCCGCGCGGCGGGGGTCACTCTCCTCCTCGCGCATCTGCTGTTCGTCGGGTGGCTGACGCTGCGCCCGCTGGACGTGCCCTGGATCACGGCCGCCAACTTCGAGCCACTCGCCTCGATCAGGGCCGACCTCGCGCTCGGCCCGGGCGAGGCCGCGCGCCGGATCGGCGGGGCGCTGCTCCTGCTGGCCCCGCTCGGGGTGCTGCTGCCGATGGCCGGGGGCCGGATCTTCGTCTCGCCCTGGGTGTCGCTGCTGCGGACGGTGGCGGCCGGGGCGCTGATCTCGCTCGCCATCGAGCTGGGCCAGACCGGGGTGCCGGGCCAGGTGGTCGACATCGACTCGGTGCTGCTGAACACCGGTGGTGTGGTCCTGGCCCATCTGCTGGTCGTCCCGGTGTGCCGGGCGCGGCTGCGCCGCCGGGGCGTGCCGGGCGTACGGGACCTGCCCCGGTACCGGCAGGAGACCCGTCTCAGGGACGAGGCCTCTGGGGGTTCGACCCCGACGATTACCAGGGTCGGCATCGCCCCGTAGAGCGATGCTTTGTCCTCCTTCGCGGGCGCACCATGGATATACCGGGAGCAGAACAGAGCCGCTCCCACCGCTACCGTTCGCGAAGGAGCCCACCATGGCCGCACTGGTCCGCCCTACTGAAGGCCGCATGATCGGCGGCGTGTGCGCGGGGCTGGCACGGCGCTTCGGCACCTCGGCCGGCACGATGCGCGTCATCTTCGTCGTCTCGTGCCTGCTGCCCGGCCCGCAGTTCCTGATCTATCTGGCCCTGTGGGCGCTCCTGCCCTCGGAGAAGTCCTCCTCGTCCGCGACGGCCTGGTGACACGACCGGCCACGGGGAGGAGCGTCGGCGTACGCACCGCGCAGCACAGCCGCACGCGCAGCACAGTGGGGCGCACACCCTGATCCAGGGTGTGCGCCCCACGGTCGTTCCTGGGCGGGTACGGTCAGCCGCCGAGCGGGATGCCGTTGGCGGTCAGTCCCTGGGTGGGCAGTCCGCCGAGCAGGCCGGTGACCGGGGCGGCGGCGTCGGTGGCGTCGCCGCCGAGGACCTTGCCGACGGTCTCCTGGACCGGCGCGTTCTGGGCCGCCGTGGCGACACTCTCCAGCGCCATGGTGGAGACGGGGAGCGCACCGGCCATGGTGTCGAGCGGCAGCGAGGGGGCGGCGGAGGCGCTCCCGGCGGCGGCAGCGGCGAAAGCGGCGCCGAGAGCGGCGACACCGAGAGTCTTGGCAGCGGTCTTCTTCATGAAGAATTCATCCTTGGGGAAGGGGATGTGAGCGGCTCCGCACGGTAGTCATGCCGCCACCCCGTCCGCAAACATCCCGACACGCGAAAGATGGCCGGGAATTCGATTCCCGACCATCCTCCACATCCCGAACGTCAGCTCGTGGCAGCAGCGGAACCGCTGGTCACAGCGGTCTGACGGAAAAGCCACTCGGATTTCAGCTCGGCATAACCAGGCTTGACGACCTCGTTGATCATCGCCAGACGTTCATCGAAAGGAATGAAAGCTGATTTCATCGCATTGACGGTGAACCACTGCATGTCGTCGAGCGTGTATCCGAACGCGTCGGTCAGCAGATCGAATTCCCGGCTCATGCTCGTCCCGCTCATGAGGCGGTTGTCCGTGTTCACGGTGACGCGGAAATGCAGCTTCCGCAGCAGCCCGATCGGGTGCTCCGCGTACGAGGTGGCCGCGCCGGTCTGCAGGTTGGACGTCGGGCACATCTCCAGCGGGATGCGCTTGTCGCGTACGTAGGAGGCGAGGCGGCCGAGGGTGACCGAGCCGTCGTCGGCGACCTCGATGTCGTCGATGATCCGCACCCCGTGGCCGAGCCGGTCGGCGCCGCACCACTGCAGGGCCTGCCAGATCGACGGCAGGCCGAAGGCCTCGCCCGCGTGGATCGTGAAGTGGTTGTTCTCCCGCTTGAGGTACTCGAACGCGTCGAGGTGGCGGGTGGGAGGGAAGCCGGCCTCGGCGCCCGCGATGTCGAAGCCGACGACGCCCTGGTCGCGGTAGCTGTTGGCGAGCTCGGCGATCTCCAGCGCGCGGGCCGCGTGCCGCATCGCGGTGAGCAGGGCGCCGACGCGGATGCGGTGGCCGTTGGCCCGGGCGATGCGCTCGCCCTCACGGAAGCCCGCGTTGACCGCCTCGACGACCTCTTCGAGGGTCAGGCCGCCCTCCAGGTGCTGCTCGGGGGCGTACCGGACCTCCGCGTAGACGACGCCGTCCTCGGCGAGGTCCTCGGCGCACTCCGCGGCCACCCGGAAGAGCGCGTCACGGGTCTGCATGACGGCGCAGGTGTGGGCGAAGGTCTCCAGATACCGGGGCAGCGAACCGGAGTCGGCGGCCTCGCGGAACCAGATGCCGAGCTTGTCGGCCTCGGTCTCGGGGAGGGAGTCGTAACCCTGCGCGCGGGCCAGCTCGATGATCGTACCCGGGCGCAGGCCGCCGTCGAGGTGGTCGTGGAGCAGCACCTTGGGGGCGCGCCGGATCTGGTCGGAATCAGGGACATTCGGGGTCTGGCTCGTCATCTTGGCACTCTAGCGCCTACGCGCGTAGAGCGCTGGGCGACGCCTTCCGTCGATGCGTAACAGTGACCGGAAAGTCGGGTGGAGTACACCTGCCCTTCTGAGACTGTTCTGTCATGGCACAGCGCGCACTCCCCCTGCCTGCCGCCAGGCTGGGACGGGCCGTCTCGACGGCCGGAGCACCATACGAGGTCAGCGGCGTGGTCCTGCTGCTCCCGAACGGCGAGGCCGACTCACGGCGCCGTCCCTCCCCCCTGTCGTACGCGGTCCAGCTGCCGTTCGCCCGTGCGCTGGCGCGCGCCGGGGAGGGCGACGGGCTGGCGGTGCACGTCCTGCGCTACCGCTGCCGCGGCTGGAACGACACCGACGCGCACCCGGCCGAGGACGCCGCCTGGGCGGCCGACGAGGTCCAGCGGCGGTACGGGGACGTTCCCGTGTGCCTGGTCGGCCACGGGATGGGCGGGCGGGCGGCGCTGCGGGCCGCCGGGCACGGGGCGGTCACCTCGGTCCTGGCGATGGCCCCCTGGCTGCCGGAGCACGCCACCGCCGAGCCGGAGCCGGTCAAGCAGCTCGTGGGGCGGCGGGTGCTCATCGTGCACGGCACCAACGACGAGCGCACGGACCCGGAGCTGTCGTACCGGCTGGCCGAACGGGCGAAGAAGTCCAACCGGGACACCTGCCGCTTCGAGGTCCACTCGGACGGGCACGCGCTGCGCCAGCACCGCTCCGAAGTGGTGGCGCTGGCCGCCGACTTCGTCCGCGGCTCGCTCTTCGCCCGGTCCTACGCCCGGCCGGTCAAGGACGCGCTGGCCGCACCGCCGCCGCTGGGGCTGAGGATGCCGCTGGCGGCCGGTTTCGGGCGGTCGCTGCGGCACTGAACGCCGTACGGGGCGGAGCCCGTAAGGCGTCAGGCCGTACGTTCCCCTGCCGAGCCGTTCCCTCCTACCGGATCATCCGATGTTGCCGCCGGCTTCCGGGGAGTACGTCAGTCCGGCAGCAGATTCCCCCGCCGCGAGAGCAGGAACCGCTTGAACGCGGCGACCGGCGGGGTGTCGGGGTGGCCGTCCAGCCAGGCGACCCCGATCTCGCGGACCGCGCGCGGGGCGGTGACCGTCAGCTCGACGACGCCGGGGCGGGCGACCGCGGGCGGCGGCAGGAGGGCCACCCCGAGCCCGGCGGCGACCAGGCCGCGCAGGGTCTCGGCCTCCTCGCCCTCGAAGGCGACGCGCGGGGTGAAACCGGCCTCCGTGCAGAGGTCGTCGGTGATGCGGCGGAGCCCGTAGCCGGGTTCGAGCGTGACGAAGGTTTCGTCGGCGGCCTCCGCGAGGCGGATGCGGCGGCGGGAGGCCAGGCGGTGGTCGTCGGGCACCACCAGGCGCAGGCGCTGTTCGTCCAGGCGGCGGGTGACCAGGTCGGGGGCGTCGGGAACGGGTGAGGTGAGGCAGAGGTCGAGGCCCCCGGCGCGCAGCCGTTCGATCATCGCCTCGCCGTAGTTCTGGACGAGTTGGAAGCGGACCTTCGGGTGGTCGGCCCGGAAGCCGCGGATCAGGGCGGGCACGGTCTCGGAGCCCATGGTGTGCAGGAAGCCGAAGGAGACCCGGCCGCCCGCGGGGTCGGCGTCCGCCCGGACCGAGTCGGCGGCCTTCTCCACCTCGGCCAGGGCCCGTTCGGCCGAGCCGAGGAAGGTGCGGCCCGCCGGGGTGAGCGAGACGGTACGGCCCTTGCGGGCGAACAGGGCGACGCCCAGGTCCGCTTCGAGCCGGACCATGGCCCGCGAGAGCGTGGACTGCGGGACGCCGAGCTCGTGTGCGGCGCGGGTCACATGCTCGTGCCGGGCGACCGCCTCGAAGTACGCGAGGCGGGGCGCGAGGACGGCCCGGATGTCTTCTTCGTAACTGCTCGGTGACAGCCGAGGCTGTGAGCTGCGTTGATGCGCCATGGGATCGATTATGGCGGTTTCGTGCATTGGACGCATGAAACAGGGCGCTCTACGTTCGTCGTATGCCTCCCGCCGATACCGGGGCATCCACCGTCGTCGTGGATGCCTCTGCCCCGTCGTCCCCCGTCATCACCTCCCGCGCCGCCGCGCCCACCGCCACCGAGCGGCTGGAGCCCGGCCGCCCCGGCTACCGCAGGATGAGCTTCGCGCTCTTCGCCGCAGGTGTCGCGGCCTTCGCCCTCCTCTACTCCACCCAGGCCCTGCTGCCCGCGATCTCCGCCTCGTACGGCGTGAGCGCCGGCCAGGCGAGCTGGACGGTCTCCGCGGCGACCGGCGCACTGGCGCTGTGCGTGCTGCCGCTGAGCGCGCTGTCGGAGCGGTTCGGGCGGCGGCAGATGATGACGGCCTCGCTGACGGTCGCGGTCCTGGTCGGGATGCTGGTGCCGTTCGCCCCCTCGATCGGCTGGCTGATCGCGCTGCGGGCGATCCAGGGCGCGGCGCTCGCCGGGCTGCCTGCCTCCGCGATGGCGTATCTCGCGGAGGAGGTCCGCCCCAGGGCGCTGATCGCCGCGATCGGGCTGTTCGTCGCGGGCAACAGCATCGGCGGCATGAGCGGCCGCATCCTCACCGGCTGGGTCGCCCAGCTGTGGGGCTGGCGCGCGGCGCTCGCGGCGGTCGGCCTGCTGGCGGTGGCGTGCGCCGTCGCCTTCCACTTCCTGATCCCCAAGGCCCGCAACTTCACCCCCGGTTCGCTGAACCCGAAGGCGCTGGCGAAGGCCGTCGCCACGCATCTGGGCAACCCGCTGCTGGTGCGGCTGTACGCGATCGGCGCACTGTTCATGACGGTGTTCGGCGCGGTCTACACGGTGATCGGCTACCGGCTGGTCGAGGAGCCGTTCTCGCTGCCGCAGGGCATCATCGGGTCGATCTTCCTGGTCTACCTGGTCGGTACGGTCTCCTCCGCCGCGGCCGGGCGCCTGGTGGCCCGCCTCGGTCGCCGGGGCGCGCTCTACCTGGCGGTCTCCACGACCACGGCCGGGCTGCTGCTCTCGCTCGCCGACCAGCTGGCATCCGTACTGCTGGGCCTGGTGCTGATCACGGCCGGGTTCTTCGCGGGGCACGCGGTCGCCTCGTCCTCGGTGAGCCGGACGGCGACGACCGGCCGGGCGCAGGCGTCGGCGCTCTACCAGTCGGCGTACTACCTGGGCTCCAGCGTGGGCGGCACGCTGGGCGCGGTCGCCTTCCACGCGGGCGGCTGGACGGCGACGGTGGCGCTGGGCCTGCTCGCGGTCCTCGGTGTCGTCTCCATCACCCTGTACGGGACCCGGGTGGCGCGGGCCGAGCGGCGGGCGCTGGTGCCGGCGGCCCGGTGACCCTCCGGGGCTCGTCCCGGAGAACGTGATTGCGGCCATTCCGGAACGCGACGCAACCGAGACCTGCCCCGTGCAACCACCCCTCCCCTTCGCGCGTCTACCAGGCGTAACCACAAAACCACTGTGGGCGAAGGGGAGTTGGGGCACATGGGAGTGATGGCGAACGTATCCGGAGGGCGACTGCGACGTGGGGTCGCGCTCTCCGTGGCCGGGCTGGTGGCGGCACCCGCCCTGGTCCTGGGCACCGGCACCGCGGCCCAGGCGGCCTCCTGCTCCACCTCCACCGGGCCGTACCAGAAGCAGGTCGAGAAATTCCTGAAGCGGCCCGTGGACGGCAAGCAGTCGGCGGCCGACTGCAAGGCGATCCAGAAGTTCCAGAAGGCCCACGGGATCACCCCCACCATCGGGTACGCGGGCCCGCTGACCTGGCGCACGATGAACACGATGAACGCCCAGAAGGCCGCCGGGAAGAACCCGAACAAGGCCGGGAAGTGTCCCACCGACAAGGGCCGCATAGCCTGCGTCGACCTGACCCGGCAGCTGAGCTGGATCCAGGACGGCAAGAAGCTGAAGTACGGCCCGGTGCCGGTGCGGACAGGGCGCGACGGCGCGGAGACCCGGACCGGCGCGAAGAAGATCTACTGGCGCAACATCAAGCACTGGTCGACGATCTACAAGGTGTGGATGCCGCACTCGCAGTTCTTCGACGGCGGCCAGGCGTTCCACTCGGTCACCAAGTCCATGTACAACCCGCCGGGGTCCGGCGGCTGCGTCAACATGCGCCCCGCCGACGCGAAGGCATACTGGAAACTGCTGAAGAACGGCGACGACGTGTACGTCTACGGGCGCAAGCCCGGGACCTGATCGACGCGGGCCGTAGGCCTCCTTCCACCCCTGTTGTCAGTGCCCTGGGGTAGCTTCCGACGGACCGGGTGACGGAGGCCGCGGCGCGGCCGCGCGACAGGGGTGCAGCGATGAGCGATCTGACCACGACGACGGCCACGGATGCGGGGGCTGGGGCCGAAGGAGCCGTTGAGGGCGGTGTCGAGGCCCGGCTCGAAGGCCACCGCACCGAGCTGACCGGGTACTGCTACCGGATGCTCGGCTCGGCGTTCGAGGCCGAGGACGCGGTGCAGGACACCCTGGTGCGGGCCTGGCGCAACTTCGACAAGTTCGAGGGCCGCTCCTCGCTGCGCTCCTGGCTCTACCGGATCGCCACCAACGTCTGCCTGGACATGCTGAGCGCGGGCAACAAGCGGGCCCGCCCGGTCGATCTGACGGGCCCGACCCCGCTCGCCCAGGCCGCCCTCAGCCCCCGGCCGGAGAACGTCTGGCTGGAGCCGATGCCGGACGGCCGCATCCTGCCCACCGTCCAGGACCCGGCGGAGGCCGCCGTGGCGCGGGAGTCGGTGCGCCTGGCGTTCGTCGCCGCCCTCCAGCGCCTGCCGTCCAAGCAGCGTGCCGTGCTGATCCTGCGTGAGGTGCTCGCCTGGAAGGCCGCCGAGGTCGCCGAGCTGCTGGAGACCTCCGTCGCCTCGGTCAACAGCGCCCTTCAGCGGGCCCGCGCCACCCTGACCGAGCACGAGGGCCGGGTCCCCGACGCGGCGGGCCCGCTCGACGAGGAGCAGCAGGAGCTTCTGGAGCGCTATGTGACCGCGTTCGAGGGGTACGACATGGCCGCTCTGACCGCGCTGCTCCACGAGGACGCAGTGATGACGATGCCGCCGTTCGACCTGTGGCTCCAGGGCACTTCGGACATCACGGGCTTCATGACCACCATGGGCGCGGCGTGCGCGGGCTCCCGGCTGGTGCCCGTCTCCGCCAACGGCTCGCCCGGCTTCGCGCACTACAAGCCCGACCCGGAGGACGGCGGCTTCGTACCGTGGGCGGTCCAGGTCATCGACGTCCGGGACGGGGCGATCTCGGGGATGCACTGCTTCCTGGACGCGGAGCGCTGGTTCCCTCTGTTCGGCCTGCCCGAGCGGCTTCCGGCAGTGACGGACGCGGGCTGAGCCGTGACGGACGCGGGCTGACCGGCCCCGGTCGGTCACGGCCCCGGCACCCGCTCCTCCGGTCCCTCCAGGCCGACCACGTCCGCCAGCCCCACCAGGCCCAGCAGCCCCTGGAGTTCGGGCCCCACCCGGCGCAGCCGCAGCTGCCGCCCGGCCCGGCGGGCGACGAGCGTGAGCCGGGCCACCGCCTCGACCAGGGCCAGGTCCGCCCGGTCCACGCCGCCCACGTCGCACTCGACCGGCGCGGCGGGGTCGAGCGCGGCGCTTCGGGGGTCGTTCAGCAAGGTCTCCAGTTCCGTGCAGAGGGCCGGTACGACGTCACGGGTGACGTGTCCGGCGACGACGAGGACGATCGGGTTCATGGCTGCCACGACGGGAGGACCGTTCCGGTGACCGAAACTCATCGCCGTCCCGATGCGGGATCCTCCCCGGAGAGACCCAACTCACAACTCGTACACATCTCTTGCGAACCTCTTCACGAATTTTCCCCTCTAGGTTGAGTGAACGGTTCAGAGGAACCGCCTCATTCTCCAGGGGGAGAGTTGCACACACACGTGAAGAGGGTGGGGGTCCCGGCCGTCGCCGCGGCCGCCGCCGTCGCGCTCGCCGCGGGCATGACCACGCCCGCCGCCGCCCGGCCGGTCCCGTCCGCAGCCGCGGGCAAGGCCTCCGGCACCGCGGGCAAGGCCTCGCACCAGCTGACGCTGATCACCGGTGACCGGGTGTCCGTGGACGCCAAGGGCCGGGTCGTGGGCTTCCAGCCCGCGGAGGGACGCGACGGCATCCCGGTGCACAAGCAGATACGTGACGGGCGCACGCTCGTCATACCCGGCGACGCCCAGCGGCTCATCGCCTCGGGCAAGCTCGACCGGCGGCTCTTCGACATCACCGAGCTCAACCGGCCGGAGAACCGCCGGGCCCAGAAGAAGGACCTGCGGCTCATCGTCAGCTACCGGGGCGCCCAGAGCTCCCGGGCGAAGGCGGAGGTCCGGGACGCGGGTTCCACCCGGATCGGCCGGAGCCTGACGTCGCTGAACGCGCAGTCGGTCGCCACGCCGAAGGCGGACGCGCCGGACCTGTGGCAGGCGCTCACCAGCGAGCAGGCGGGCGGCACCCAGCGCACCACCGCGGCGGGCATCGACCGCGTCTGGCTGGACGGCAAGCGCAAGGTGACCCTGGACCGCAGCGTCGCCCAGATCGGGACGCAGGCCGCCTGGAGCGCCGGTTACACCGGCAAGGGTGTCAAGATCGCGGTCCTGGACACCGGGGTGGACGGCACGCACGCCGACCTCAAGGGCAAGATCGTCAAGGCGAAGAACTTCTCCACCTCGCCCGACCTCAAGGACCGCATCGGTCACGGCACCCATGTCGCCTCGATCGCCGCGGGTTCGGGCGCCAAGCAGGGCGGGAAGTTCAAGGGCGTCGCCCCGGACGCCAAGCTCCTGGCCGGCAAGGTGCTCGGCGACGACGGGTTCGGCGACGACTCCGGCATCCTGGCCGGGATGGAGTGGGCGGTCGCCCAGGGCGCCGACGTCGTCAACCTGAGCCTGGGCGGCATGGACACCCCCGAGGTGGACGCGCTGGAGGCCGCCGTCAACAAGCTCTCGGCCACGAAGGGCGTCCTGTTCGCCATCGCGGCGGGCAACGAGGGCAGCGGCGCGGGCACGGTCGGCTCCCCGGGCAGTGCGGAGGCCGCGCTGACCGTCGGTGCGGTCGACGACAAGGACAAGCTGGCGGGTTTCTCCAGCCGTGGCCCCCGCGTCGGCGACGGCGCGGTCAAGCCCGATGTCACCGCCCCCGGCGTGGACATCACGGCGGCCTCCGCCCTGGACTCGGAGATCGCCCTGGAGGTCGGCGAGAGCCCGGCCGGCTACCTCAGCATCTCCGGTACGTCGATGGCCACCCCGCACGTCGCGGGCGCAGCGGCCCTGCTCAAGCAGCAGCACCCGGAGTGGACGTACAGGCAGCTGAAGAGCGTGCTGGCGTCCTCCACCAAGCCGGGCGCGTACACCCCGTTCCAGCAGGGCACGGGCCGGATCGCGGTGGACCGGGCGCTCACCCAGACCGTGGTGAGTGATCAGGTCTCGGTCAACTTCGGCGTCCAGCAGTGGCCGCACACCGACGACACCCCGGTGACCGAGAAGATCACCTACCGCAACCTGGGCACCGCGGACGTCACCCTCGACCTCACGGTCGCCGGCACCGGCCCGAAGGGCAAGCCCGCCCCGGCCGGCTTCTTCACCCTCGGCACCCCGCAGGTCACCGTGCCCGCGGGCGGTACCGCCGAGGTGGCGCTGACGGCCGACACCCGGCTCGGCGGCGCCGAGGTGGGCGCGTACTCCGCGTACGTCGTGGCCACCGGCGGCGGCCAGAGCGTCCGCACCGCGGCCGCGGTCGACCGTGAGCGCGAGGCGTACGAGATCACCTTGAAGGCGATCAGCCGCACGGGCAAGGTCCCGGCGACCGCGGACGTCTCGCTGGACGATCTGGGCGGCAACGCCGGCTTCGCGTCGTTCGGCTCGGCCTTCAAGAACGGCGTGGCCAAGGTGCGGGTGCCCAAGGGCACCTATGTGCTGAACAGCAGCGTCGTCACGGATCCGAAGAAGAAGTGGGACGTCGACTGGCTCGTCCAGCCGAAGCTGAGCGTCACGAAGAACACGACGATCACGCTGGACGCCCGTAGGACCAAGCCGGCCGCCATCACCCTGCCGGTGAAGGGGACCAAGCTCCGCGGCATCCAGACCGAGTACACGATCGCGACCAAGCAGATCGACCTCACCTACGGCTGGGCGGTCGGCGGCAAGGGAACCCTCCGCACCGCTCACGTCGGTCCGAAGGTCACCGACGGTTCGCTCAGCCAGCGCTGGGCGGGCAGCTGGAACAAGGGCGCGGCGGGCGACTACAACATCGCGACCGGCGGCAAGGTCACCCAGTTCGCCACGGGCTTCAGCCGTAAGTACAAGGCGAGCCAGTTCGCCACGGTGAAGCTCACCATGGGCGTCGGCGCGGTCAAGAAGAAGACCGGTGAGGTCGCCCCCATCTCCGAACTGCCGGGCGGGCACCAGATGTACGGCGCGCCCGCCTACCAGGCGCTGCCCGGCGTCCGCACGGTCCGGGTCGCCACCACCGACAAGGCCCGCTGGGCCCTGATGTTCGCCCAGATCGGCGGCAAGGACAAGAAGGGCCACCTGATCTACGAGGCGGGCTACTTCCTCGGGAACCCCGTCGCCTACAAGGGCGGCAAGTCCTACACGAAGACCGTGAACACCGGGGTCTTCGGTCCGCGGCTGACCGGGTACGACGGCGTCTACCGCGACGGCAACGAGATCTCCGGCTTCCTTCCGCTGCTGGCGGACGGCAAGGGCAACGACGGCGCGCCGGAGTTCTCCTCGGTCACCACGGTGCTCCACCGCAACGGGAAGAAGTTCGCCCAGCACAAGGACCCGCTCCAGGGCTGGGACTACTTCACGGTCCCGGCGGGCAGCGCCGACTACAGGCTGACCTCGTCGGTGAAGCACACCGCGAAGATCGGCGCCCTCTCCACCCGGGTCGACGTCAGCTTCTCCTTCCGCTCCAAGAAGGCGAGCGCGAAGCTCCCGGCCTCCACCGTCCGCTTCACCCCCGCCCTCTCCGCCGACGGCCGGGCGAAGGCGGGCAAGACCGTCTCCGTGCCGGTGAAGGTGCAGGGTTCGGCCGCCGGGAAGAACCTCAAGGCGCTGACGACGTACGTCAGTTACAACGGTGGCAAGACCTGGAAGAAGGTCACCGTGAAGAAGGGCAAGATCACGGTGAAGAACCCGGCGAAGGGCAAGGCCATCTCCTTCGCCGCCAACATCACCGACAAGAAGGGCAACAAGTCCACGGTGCGGATCTACAGCGCGTACCTGGGCAAGTGACCCGATAGAGCGGGCAGTTCACTCATCCCGCACGCAACGGCGGCCCGCCGCACGGAACTTCCTCCGTGCGGCGGGCCGCTCGCTTTGTTCCCGCGCGTTACGCGATACGTTCCCGCACCACCGGGAGCGGCGCGAAGGACGTGCCGGCCGGGGCGATGTCGTACGCGTCGGGCAGGGCCTTCAGTGCGTAGTCGAACTTCTCCGGGGTGTCCGTGTGCAGCGTCATCAGGGGCTGGCCCTCGGTGACGGTGTCGCCGGGCTTGGCGTGGAGCTCGACGCCCGCGCCCGCCTGCACCGGGTCCTCCTTGCGGGCCCGGCCGGCGCCCAGGCGCCAGGCGGCGACGCCGACGTCGTAGGCGTCCAGGCGGGTCAGGACGCCGGAGGAGCGCGCGGTCACCACGTGCTGCTCGCGGGCGACCGGGAGGGTGGCGTCCGGGTCGCCGCCCTGGGCGGAGATCATGCGTCGCCAGACGTCCATCGCGGAGCCGTCGGCGAGCGCCTTCTCGGGGTCGGCGTCCTTGAGGCCCGCGGCGTCCAGCATCTCGCGGGCGAGGGCGAGGGTCAGGTCGATGACGTCCCTGGGGCCGCCGCCGGCCAGGACCTCGACGGACTCCCGTACCTCCAGCGCGTTGCCCGCGGTGAGGCCGAGCGGGGTCGACATGTCGGTGAGCAGGGCGACCGTCCGCACCCCGCTGTCGGTGCCGAGCGCGACCATGGTGGAGGCCAGCTCGCGGGCGTCCTCGATGGTCTTCATGAAGGCGCCGGAGCCGACCTTGACGTCCAGGACGAGCGCCCCGGTGCCCTCGGCGATCTTCTTGGACATGATCGAGCTGGCGATGAGCGGGATCGCCTCGACGGTGCCGGTGACATCGCGCAGCGCGTAGAGCTTCTTGTCGGCGGGGGCGAGGCCGTCACCCGCGGCGCAGATGACCGCGCCGGTGGTGTCGAGGACGTGCAGCATCTCCTCGTTGGAGATGTGGGCCCGCCAGCCGGGGATGGACTCCAGCTTGTCCAGGGTGCCGCCGGTGTGGCCGAGGCCCCGGCCGCTGAGCTGCGGCACGGCGGCACCGCACGCGGCGACCAGCGGGGCGAGCGGCAGGGTGATCTTGTCGCCGACGCCGCCGGTGGAGTGCTTGTCGGTGGTGGGGCGGGAGAGTGCGGCGAAGTCCATCCGCTCGCCGGAGGCGATCATCGCGGCGGTCCAGCGGGCGATCTCGGTGCGGTTCATCCCGTTGAGCAGGATCGCCATGGCGAGGGCGGACATCTGCTCGTCGGCGACCTCGCCGCGGGTGTACGCGTCGATGACCCAGTCGATCTGCTCGGGGGTCAGCTCGCCTCGGTCCCGCTTGGTGCGGATGACGGAGATGGCGTCCATGGGAGTCCTTCCGGCCGGTGCGTACGCAAGAGTTCGATGGCGACTCTACGCGCATAGAGAGAGGGAATGGCGGTGGCCCTTCCGGGAGGGGAAGGGCCACCAGGGTGTTACAGATTCAACCGAGGTGCTGCGGGCCGAACGACTGCGGCAGCATCTCGTCCAGCGTGCGGAGCCCGTCGGGCGTCTCCAGGAGGAGTTCGGGGCCGCCGAACTCGTACAGGAGCTGTCGGCACCTGCCGCACGGCACCAGGATGGACCCGGTGCCGTCCACACAGGTGAAGTGGGTCAGCCGGCCGCCGCCGGTCGCCTGGAGGGTGGAGACCAGGCCGCACTCGGCGCAGAGCGAGAGGCCGTAGGAGGCGTTCTCGACGTTGCAGCCGGTGATCGTGCGGCCGTCGTCCACCCGGGCGGCGACCCCGACCGGGAAGCCCGAGTAGGGGGCGTACGCCCGGGACATCGCGTCCCGGGCCGCCTCCCGCAGGACCTCCCAGTCGGCCTCACCGAAGGGAGTGGCGGGTTCGGAGGCGGGCGAGGTCACTTGCCCTCGCCCTTCCGGTAGGGCACGCCGTTCGCCTTCGGCATGCGTAGGCGCTGCGCGGAGAGCGAGAGGACCAGCAGCGTGGTGACGTACGGGGCCGCGTCGACGAACTGGCTCGGCACCTGGTCGGTCAGCAGGTACCAGGTGAACAGCAGCGCCGAGACGGCCGCCGAGATCACCGCGGCGACGTACTTCTTCTTGTAGAGCTGCCAGAACACCGCGATGACCAGCAGGATCGCCAGCAGGAGCAGCATCGCGTGGACGTTCTCGGCGCCGCCGCGCAGCTTGAGGCTGTCGGTGAAGCCGAAGAGCCCGGCGCCCAGCGCCATGCCGCCCGGCATCCAGTTGCCGAAGATCATGGCTGCGAGGCCGATGTAGCCGCGGCCGCCGGTCTGGCCCTCCTGGTAGATGCCGGTGGCGACGATCGCGAGGAACGCGCCGCCGAGGCCCGCGAGCCCGCCGGAGACGGTGACGGCGATGTACTTGTACTTGTACACGTTGACGCCGAGCGTCTCGGCGGCCACCGGGGACTCGCCGCAGGAGCGCAGCCGCAGCCCGAACGAGGTGCGCCACAGGATCCACCAGGTCGCCGGGATCAGCAGCAGCGCGAGCAGGGTCAGCAGGGAGAGGCCGGTGACCAGGCCGCCGATGATGCCCGCGACGTCGGAGATCAGGAACCAGTGGTGCTGCTGGAGGTCCTGCATCCAGTCCGAGAGCCCCGGAATGGTGATCTTGTCGATCGGGTCGATGCGCGGGGACTGCTTGGAGGAGCCGCCCTGCACGCCGTCGAAGGCGAAGTTGGAGAGATAGCGGGTGACACCGACGGCGAGGATGTTGATCGCCACACCGGAGACGATGTGGTTCACGCCGAAGGTGACGGTGATGACCGCGTGGAGCAGGCCGCCGAGGCAGCCGCCGAGGATGCCGAAGAGGACACCCATCCACGGGCCCCACTGGAATCCGGCCCAGGCACCGAACCAGGTACCGAGGATCATCATGCCTTCGAGGCCGATGTTGACGACGCCCGCGCGCTCGGCCCACAGACCGCCGAGTCCGGCGAGGCCGATCGGGACGGCGAGCTCCAGCGCGCCGGCGACCTGGCCGACCGAGGTGACGTCGTCGGCGCCGCTGATCAGGCGGACGAGCGAGACGAGGGCGAGGCCGCCCGCGATGATGAGCAGGACGACGGGCAGGGTGAGCTTGCGGCGGCCGCCCTTCTTGGGGGCGTGACGTGCGGCAGTGACTTTGCTGGTGCTCACAGGGCCGCCTCCTTCTCGGTCGTGAGGGCGTGGCCGGCCGCGAGCTCCTCGCCGACCTTCTGCTGCTGACGGCGGACGCCGTAGCGGCGTACCAGCTCGTAGGAGACGACGACCGAGATCACGATCAGGCCCTGCATGATCGTGGCGATCTCCTTCTCGTACCCGAACTGGTCGAGCGAGGCCGACGACTTGTCGAGGAAGGCGATCAGCAGGGCGCTGAAGGCGATGCCGAGCGGGTTGTTGCGGCCCAGCAGCGCGATGGTGATACCGGTGAAGCCGATACCGGTGGGGAAGTCGAGGCTGTAGGTGTGGGTGTCGCCGAGCAGCGTCGGCAGGCCCGCGAGGCCCGCTACCGCACCGGAGATCAGCATCGAGGTGAGGATCATCTTCTTGGCGTCCACACCGGAGGCCTGGGCGGCGCTCTCGCTGGCGCCCGTGGCGCGCAGGTCGAAGCCGAACCGGGTGCGGTTGAGGACGAACCAGTAGAGCAGGCCGCAGCCGGCGGCGACGAAGGTGAAGCCGTAGATCTCCCCGCCGTCGCCCATCGGCAGACCCGGGAACCAGCCGGTCTCCGCGATCTCGCCGGTGGTGAGGTTGTTGGAGCCTGCGGGCTGCTCACCGAAGTTCTTCGGCAGGATCAGCCAGGCGACCAGCGCGGTGGCGATCGAGTTGAGCATGATCGTGGAGACGACCTCGCTCACCCCGCGGGTGGTCTTGAGGAAGCCCGCGATACCGGCCCAGAAGGCACCGACGAGCATCGCGACGATCACGATCAGCGCGATGTGCAGCGGGCCCGGCAGGCTGACGCTGGCGCCGACCAGCGCGGCCATCATGGCGGCGAGTCGGTACTGCCCGTCGACGCCGATGTTGAAGAGGTTCATGCGGAAGCCGACGGCGACCGCGAGGGCGGCGAGGTAGTACGTACCCGCCTGGTTGATGATCAGGACCTGGACGTCGACGTAGCTCGCCGAGTCGAACATGATCCGGTACGGCTCGAACGGGTTACGGCCGGAGGCCAGCAGCACCACGGTCGTCAGCGCGAGGGCCACGACCAGGGCGAGCACCGGGCCGGCGAGGCCCAGGATCAGCCGGTCCTTGTCGAATTTCTTCATCGGGCCTCGTCCTCCGAGCCTTCGAGGTGACCGGTGGCGGCGCCGGTCATGGCCGTGCCCAGTTCCTCCGGGGTGATGGTGGCCGGGTCGGCGTCCGCGACCAGCCGGCCGCGGTACATGACGCGCAGGGTGTCGGAGAGCCCGATGAGCTCGTCCAGGTCCGCCGAGATCAGCAGGACGGCGAGCCCTTCGCGGCGGGCCTCGCGGATCTGGTCCCAGATCTGCGCCTGCGCGCCGACGTCCACGCCCCGGGTGGGGTGGGCGGCGATCAGGAGCTTGGGGGCGTGGCTCATCTCACGGCCGACGATCAGCTTCTGCTGGTTGCCGCCGGAGAGGGAGGCCGCGGTGACCTCGATGCCGGGGGTGCGCACGTCGTACTCGCGCACGATCCGCTCGGTGTCGGCGCGGGCCGCCTTGTTGTCCAGCAGCCAGCCGCGGCTGTTGGGCTTCTCGGTGACGTGGCCGAGGATGCGGTTCTCCCAGAGCGGGGCGTCCAGCAGGACGCCGTGGCGGTGCCGGTCCTCGGGGATGTAGCCGATGCCGGCCTCGCGCCGCTTGCGGGTGGGGGCGTGCGAGATGTCGTCGGTGTCGAGGGTGATCACCCCGCCGTCCGGGTCGCGCATCCCGATCAGGGCCTCGATCAGCTCGGTCTGCCCGTTGCCCTCGACGCCCGCGATCCCGAGGACCTCGCCCTTGTGGATGGTGAAGCCGACGCCCGCGAGGACGTCGCGGACGGTGCCGTCGGGGTCGGTGACCGTGAGCGCGAGGTCCCGCACGCGCAGCATGGGCACGTCGGTGACCGTGGACTCGCGGGTCTCCGGCGAGGGCAGCTCGCTGCCGACCATCAGCTCGGCGAGCTGCTTGGTCGTGGTGGTGGCCGGGTCGGCGGTGCCCACCGTCGTACCGCGGCGGATCACCGTGATCTCGTCGGCGACCGAGAGCACCTCGCCCAGCTTGTGCGAGATGAAGATGACGGTCAGTCCCTCGGCCTTGAGCTCGCGCAGGTTGGCGAAGAGGGCGTCGACCTCCTGCGGCACGAGGACCGCGGTCGGCTCGTCCAGGATCAGGATGCGGGCGCCCCGATAAAGGACCTTGAGGATCTCCACGCGCTGCCGGTCGGCGACCCCGAGGTCCTCGACGAGCGCGTCGGGGCGGATGCCGAGACCGTACGCGTCGGAGATCTCCTTGATCTTCCTGCGGGCGCCGGCGCCGATGCCGTACAGCTTCTCGCCGCCGAGGACCACGTTCTCCAGGACGGTGAAGTTGTCGGCGAGCATGAAGTGCTGGTGCACCATGCCGATGCCGCGCTCGATGGCGTCGCCGGGGTTGGAGAAGGAGACCTGCTCACCGTTGATGGCGATGGTGCCCTCGTCCGGCTTCTGCATGCCGTAGAGGATCTTCATCAGGGTGGACTTGCCGGCACCGTTCTCGCCGACGAGGGCGTGAACCGTGCCCTTGCCGATCGTGATGTCGATGTCGTGGTTGGCGACGACGCCGGGGAAGCGCTTGGTGATGCCGTGCAGTTCCACGGCGGGGGGGCTGCTGGACGCGTTGATGACGCACTCTCCTTGGCCGGACAGGAGCGGGGGCGGAGGGGCTGAAGGGGGTGAAGTTATCGCGCCGGAGGGCCGTCTACACGCGTAGAGCTGCCGAATCGTGAACCACAGGCGCACGTCACAGCCCGGACGCGGGGTCCGGGGCCGGTGGGAGAGCCTGCGAAAGGCGGATCTTCTTCGGTACTGCTGTTCTGACTGCTGGGGTGAGGGCCCGGTGGGCCCTGTCCGCCCGCCCCGCCGGTGTGCGGCGGGGCGGGCGGACAGGGCCTGGGAAACCTGCCGGAGGACCTGGGAAACCAGGACCGGCCTCGACCGTCCTGGTTACGGGGCGGTCTTGACGGTGATCTTGCCGTCGATGATCTCCTGCTTGGCCTTGTCGACCGCGGCGATGACGTCCTTCATGTCGGCGAAGGCGGGGTTGGACATCGACAGGGCGACGCCGTCCTTGTCCAGGCCGTAGCGGATCTCACCGGACTGCGGCTTGCCGTCCTTGACCGACTTGATCAGGTTGAAGACCGCGTCCTCGATGTCCTTCGTGACCGAGGTCAGGATGGACTCCTTGTAGTTGGCGAGGCCCGCCTGGTTGTACTGGTCGGAGTCGACGCCGATGTTCCACTTCTTCGCCTTGGAGGCGGCCTCGATGGCACCCGAGCCGGCCAGACCGGCGGCCGAGTAGATCACGTCGGCGTTCTTGTCGAGCTGGCCCTGGGCGGCGGCCTTGCCGAGGTCGGGCTTGGAGAAGCCGTCGAAGTTCGGCGGCTGGGTCAGGTACTGCGGGAGCACCTTCACCGTCGGGTCGGTGTCCTTGACGCCCTGGGCGTAACCGGCCTCGAACTTCTTGATCAGCGGGGTCTCGACGCCACCGATGAAGCCGACCGTCTTCGTCTTGGTGACCTTGGCGGCGGCGACGCCGGCGAGGTAGGAGCCCTGCTCCTCGTTGAAGACGATGTTGGCGATGTTCTTGCCGGTCACCGAGGCGTCGTCGATGATTCCGAAGGTGGTCTTCGGGAACTTCGGCGCGACCTTCTTGATGGCGGGCGCGTAGGCGAAGCCGACGCCGATCACCGGGTTGTTGCCGGAGCGGGCCAACTCGGTGAGGCGCTGCACCTTGTCGGCGTCGCTCTCACCGTCGGAGGGCTCGGCCTCGCTGCCGTTGATGTCGAGGTCCTTCTCCGCCTTGGCGAGTCCGGCGTAGGCGGCGTCGTTGAACGACTGGTCGCCGCGGCCACCGATGTCGTACGCGATGGCGGCCTTGTCACCGTCGGAACCTGCGTCCGACGACGTTTTTCCGCCACACGCGGTGACGGAGAGCGCGAGGGCCGCTGACGCGACACCCACGGTGGCAATCCTGGTGATCCGGCGCAAGGGAAGGCTCCTTCAAACCTGACCGAAGCGCCTCTTCCGGCGCTGGTTTCGCGGCGATCGTAACGCGCGTAGATGTCAGATAAGAGCACGTACGGAAGCCGTTATCGGATCGTCGCGAACAGGAGGTGTCGCGCACGTCCACGGATGGACCGCGAACGCTTCGTTACGGCAGCCCTAAGACCGTCCGGCCAGCAGGGCGGCGGCCGTGAACAGCTCGACCCCCACGGTGATGGCTTCCTCGTCCACGTCGAAGTTGCCGCGGTGCAGGTCCAGACCGCGCGTGTCGCCGGGCGGCCGGACCCCCAGGCGGGCCATGGCTCCCGGGACGCGCTCCAGGTACCAGGAGAAGTCCTCGCCGCCGAGGCTCTGCTCGGTGTCCTCGATCGCGTACGAACCGCGGCGCTCGGTCATCGCCGCGTCCAGCAGGCCGATGGACTCCGCGTCGTTCACCACGGGCGGAACGCCGCGTACGTAATTGATCACGGTCTTGGCCCGGTGCATTCCGGCCACCTCGTCGATGGCGGCGTGCACCAGGTCCGGCGCGTCCCGCCAGGCGTCCAGGTCCAGGCAGCGGACCGTGCCGGAGAGCTCGGCGTGTTGCGGGACGACGTTGGGGGCGTGGCCGGTGTGGAGGCGGCCCCAGGTGAGGACGAGGCCCGAGCGGGCGTCGATGCGGCGGGAGAGCAGCGCGGGGACGTCCACGGCGACCCGGGCGGCGGCGGTGACCAGGTCCGTGGTGAGGTGCGGGCGGGCGGTGTGGCCGCCGGGGCCGTCGAGGGAGATCTCCAGGCGGTCGCAGGCGGAGGTGATGGGGCCGATGCGCAGCCCGATTTTCCCGGCGTCCACCTTCGGGTCGCAGTGCACGGCGATGATCCGGCCGACGCCCTCCAGCACCCCGGACTCGATCGCGTCGACCGCGCCGCCCGGGAGGACCTCCTCGGCCGGCTGGAAGACCAGGCGTACCGCGTTCGGCAGGAGCCCCTGCCGGTCGAGCGCGGCGAGGACCAGGCCCGCGCCGAGCACGGTGGTGGTGTGGACGTCGTGGCCGCAGGCGTGGGCCCGGTCGGGCACGGTGGACCGGTAGGGGACGTCCGCCTTGGTGTCCGGGATCGGCAGCGCGTCGATGTCGGCCCGCAACGCCAGCATGGGCGTCACGCCGTCCCACTCCCCCACGTCACAGACGAGCCCGGTCCCCACGTCGAGCACCCACGGCTCCAGCCCGGCCTTCTCCAGCCGGTCCTTGATGGCGGCGGTGGTGCGGAACTCCTGGTTGCCCAGCTCGGGATGCATGTGCAGATCCCTGCGGAAGGCGATCAGCTCGGCCCGGAGCTCGTCACCGAGCCTGCCGGGCAGCCCACCTCCTCCCGGCTGGTCGACCAGGTCTTCGGGGCGGGAGGCACGGGACTTCAACTGGTTCACCTTGTGAAGGGTAGGCCCCTTCGCCCCTCAACTGGCCACAGATCAACAAAACTTCAGCCGCACAGGCGAACAAAAGGCGGGACGGGGGTGTGTGACGGCTCGTGACAGTGGGTATATCTGGTGGCTTCCCTCGCCGGTGGGCACCCCCTGGGCGTGCGCCGTCGCCCCCTAGGCGTGCGCCGTCGACGTCAGCCGCTGCACCCCCCGCGCCGTCTCCGTGACCCCGCTCAGGAACCCCTGCGCGCGCGGGGAGGCCGTCGTGCGGAGCCACTCCGGGGCGATGTCGCAGACCGCGACGTTCACGCCGGTGCCGGCCAGGGCCAGCGGGAGGGTGTGGACCACCGTCGAGGGGAAGCTCACCACCGTGTGGCCGATGGGGCCGCGGCGGGCGATGAGTTCCAGGGGGAGGTCCGGGCGGACGATCTCCAGGCCGGTGGCGGCTTCCAGGGCGTGGAGCTTCTCGGCGGACTCACGGCGGTGGGCGAAGTAGCGGGTGGCGCCGTGGGTACGGGCCAGGGCCGCGACCGCCTCCTGGTACGGGACCGGGTCGACGACCCCGGTCTCGACCAGGGAGGTGCCCACCAGGTCGGCGCCCTTGCCGACGCTCGGCGGGCCGAAGCGGGCGCGGGTCCAGGCGAAGGTGTTGGCGGTGACAGCGACGCCCTTCGGGGGCTCGACCGGCATCGCGGTGAAGACCTCCACCGCGCGCCGGGCCGTCGGGGTGAAGCGGCGCCGCGCGGTGGCCGTGACCGGGGCCAGGATCAGCTCGCGGGGGCCGCCGCGGCCCTTGCGGTGCCAGCGGGTCAGCCGCTCGCCCCGGGCCAGCTGGGTGACGAACTCCATGGTCGCCGTGCCGTCGTCGACCACCGTGAGGCGCTCGGCGCGGACCAGGGTCAACAGGAGCTGCACATAGCGGGAGAACGGGTCGCCGATCACGATGTGATCCGCCCGCCTGACCAGCCCGGCCAGGGCACGCAGGGCCTTGAGAGGCGCGCCGGAGTCCCCGCGCGCCTCCTGCCAGCGGACGGTGACGCCCTCGTCGCGGGCCAGCTCCGCCATCCTGCGCAGCTGGCCGCGCGACATCGGGTCGACCGGGGGGAGGACGACGACCGTGGTGGCGGCCGGGTCGTCTCCCCCCATGGCGTAGGTCCACTCCAGGACGTTCAGGAGCTGGACCGGGCTCTCGACGAAGGCGAGGTTCACCGGTCGGCGCTCAGACCGCGACCGGCTCGGGTGCCGGCGCGTTCCCGGTCTCGGCGACGACGCCCGCGACCCGGCGGAGCTTCTTCATCGGGCCGAGCTCGGACTCGTACACCTTCTTGACGCCGTCGCCGAGGGAGGCCTCGATGGTGCGGATGTCGCGGACCAGGCGGGTCAGGCCCTGCGGCTCGACGGAGGCGGCCTGGTCGGAGCCCCACATGGCGCGGTCCAGGGTGATGTGGCGCTCGACGAAGGTGGCGCCGAGGGCGACGGCGGCCAGGGTGGTCTGGAGGCCGGTCTCGTGGCCGCTGTAGCCGATCGGGACGTTGGGGTACTCCTGCTGGAGGGTGTTGATGACCCGCAGGTTGAGCTCCTCGGCCTTGGCCGGGTACGTCGAGGTGGCGTGGCAGAGCAGGATGTTGTCGCTGCCGAGCACCTCGACCGCGTGGCGGATCTGCTTCGGCGTCGACATGCCGGTGGAGAGGATGACCGTGCGGCCGGTGGCGCGCAGGGCGCGGAGCAGCTCGTCGTCGGTGAGGGACGCGGAGGCCACCTTGTGGGCGGGAACGTCGAACTTCTCCAGGAAGGCGACGGCCTCGGTGTCCCACGGGGAGGCGAACCAGTCGATGCCGCGCTCGGCGCAGTGCTCGGAGATGGCGCGGTACTCGTCCTCGCCGAACTCGACGCGGTGGCGGTAGTCGATGTACGTCATCCGGCCCCAGGGGGTGTCGCGCTCGATGTCCCACTGGTCGCGCGGGGTGCAGATCTCCGGGGTGCGCTTCTGGAACTTGACCGCGTCGCAACCGGCTTCGGCGGCCGCGTCGATCAGGGCGAGGGCGTTGCCGAGGTCGCCGTTGTGGTTGATGCCGATCTCGCCGGTGATGTAGACGGGGTTGCCGGGTCCGGCGGTACGGGTGCCGAACGTGCGCAGGCGGGAGGTGCTGGTCATGGTGGTGCTTCCTTACGTGGTGGGGACAGCGGGGGCAGGGGTGGTCGTGAGGGTGGGGCCCAGCAGCCAGGCCGCGATCTCGCGGATGGCGCCGTAGCCGCCGGGGGCGGTCGTGACGGCGCGCGCCGCGGCACGTACCGAGTCGTGGGCGCTGCCGACCGCCACGGGCCAGCCCGCGAGGGCGAAGCAGCCCAGGTCGTTGACGTCGTTGCCGACGTAGAGGACGCGGTCGGGGGCGATGTCCTGCTCGCCGCACCACTGCTTGAGCGCCTCGTCCTTGCGGTCGATCCCGTGCAGGACGGGTACCTGGAGCTTGCGGGCGCGGGCGGCGACGACCGGGTTCTGCTCGGTGGAGAGGATCAGCAGGGGCACGCCGGCCTTGCGCAGGGCGGCGATGCCGAGCCCGTCGCCCCGGTGGACGGCGACCGTCTCGCGGCCGTCGGAGTCGACCATGACCCGGTCGTCGGTCTGGGTGCCGTCGAAGTCCAGGACGACCGCGTCCACGTCCGCGAGGGAGGGCAGCGGCGAGGGGTCCAGGAGCGGGGCGAGCGCGCGGGCGCGGGCCAGGTCGTGCGGGTCGTCGATCTCCAGCACCCGGGCCGGGTCGGTGGCCACCAGGGCGGTGTGGCCGAAGAAGCGGTGGCGGTGGGTGCGGAAGCCCGCCGCGTCCATCGCGTAGGCGGCTCCGGTCTCCAGGTAGTCCTGGGGGCGGTCCTGGCGGCGGGGGCGTACGGACTTGTCGTGGTTGACGCCGTACGTGCCCTCCTCGACCGCGGCCCCGTCGCGCCAGACGAACCCGTGGAACGGGGCGACGGTGACGGCCGTGTCGGCGCCCTCGTGGGCCACCGCCCGGGCCACCCCGTCGATGTCCTCGCGGGAGACGAACGGGCTGGTGCACTGGACGAGGAGGACCACGTCGACGCTCCGGGCGCGCTCGGCCTCGTAGACGTCCAGGGCGTGCAGGACGGCCGCCTCGCTGGTGGCGGTGTCGCCCGCGATGGCGGCGGGGCGCTCCACGCAGTGCAGCCGGTCGGCGGCGCCGAGGTCGGCCGCGGCGGTGCGGGCGGCCCGGGCGATGGCCGCGTCGTCGGTGGTGACGACGACGTCGGTGACCTCGGGGGCGCCGAGTGCCGCGCGGACGGCGCGGGCCACCAGCGGGATGGAGCCGACCTCGGCGAGGTTCTTGGCGGGGACGCCCTTGGATCCGCCGCGGGCGGGGATCACGGCGAGCACGGTCGGTGTCATCGAGGCTCCTGAGGTGGTGGTCACAGCTCCCCCATCCGGCGGATCACCGGGGCGACGCGCTGGACGCCGTGCCGGTAGGCGCCGCGCGCCGCGTTGCGGACGGTCTCCCGCACCGCGCCCCGGACCCGGCCGGTCTCCTGCGGCGCGGCGGCGCCGGGCAGGGGCGTGCCGTCGGGGGCCAGGTGGTGGCGGGCGAGGATGCCGGGGAGGTAGCCGGGGGCGGTGGCGGGGGTGTAGTAGGGGGCCGGGGGCGGGAGTTGGCCGCCGTCCAGCAGTGCGGTGACCTTGGCGCGGGCGGTGTCGTAGGCGGTGCCGTACGAGCCGTCGGCGGCGACGCCCTGGCCGGCCAGCCACTGTCCGTCGGGGCGCGGCCGGCACCCGCCGTCGAGCCGGTCCCAGGAGGTGAGGAGCCCGGAGCCGACGAAGTGGTGGTTGCCGAGGGGTTCGCGTACACCGAGATCGGTGAGGATCGCGGTCGGGATGCGGCGGTGCAGGGACTCCAGGGCCGCGGTGGAGGAGACGGTGACCAGGAGGTCGGTGCGGTCCAGGACCTCGCCCATGTGCCCGTACACCAGGCGGAAGTTGGGCGGCAGCCCGCCGGGCACCTTCTGCGCGAGCTTCTGGTAGGGCAGTTCCTCGACGTGCGTGGTGTGCTCGCCGGGCTTGGAGCGCAGCTTGAGCAGCACCTCGCGGCGGGGGTGCAGCCGGGCGTGCTCGACGAGCCGGCGGAGCAGGTACGTACGGTCGGCGCGGGAGGCCGGTACGGAGGGCTGGGCGGCGAACACCACGGTGTCGCGGCCCTCTTCGGCGCGGTACGGGGCTCCGCCGAGGAAGGGCAGCGCGGCCTCCGTGACGGCCGACGCGTCGGCGCCCACGCCCTCGTAGACCGCGCGGAAACGCTCCGCGTCATGGGCCGAGTTGGCGAGGACGACGTCCGCGCCGTGGCGGAGCAGGAGGCCGTCGGCGAGCTTCTCGTAGACGACGCCGACGTATCCGGTGACGATGACGGGGCGGCGCTCCAGGTTCAGTGCGGCCAGCCCGTGCAGCATGGCCTGGACGCCGCCGCCGACGAGGGCGAGGACGACGACGTCGTAACCCTCGTCGCGCACGGTGTGCAGGAACTCGACCGCGGTGACCTCGCGGACCCGCCCGGCCTCGATCCCGACCTCGCCGACCTCCGCGAGCTGGCGGGGCGTCGGGGTGGCCCGGCCGCGCAGCAGCAGCCCGCTGACCTCTACGGGGCGCGCGCCCCGCTCGTCCGCCTCGGCGGTCAGGCGGCGCGCGGTGAGCGCGCCCCATTTCCACCGGGTGTCGGAGTCGGCGAGGACGGCGACCCGCAGAACCGGGCGGGGCTCGGCGGGGGTTCGGGCCGGATCGGCCGTACTGCTGGTACGTGGGGGCACGTCCTAGAAGTTAGGAAGCCATTTCGATGCGCGGCCCAACGGGACGGCAACAAATGGTTAACAGCGAGCCGCCTCTTGGGGATTCGGCAGGCCGGATCCATCGAAAGCGCTTCTGTGACGGGTGGTTCACCTCTATTCCATTCACCGTTCACCCGCCGTGGGGCGAGAAGGGAAGCGGACGGAGAGCCGGAGGGGGCGAGGCGGCCCGTTCCAGGTCAACTCACCTGGCGTAGCTGCGGGTTCATGGAGGTTCCAGGCGTCGGCGATCGCTCATCAACTCCTTGTCCGCACGCGATCGCACTGCCCTTCTCCACGGCGGTCCCGGAAATCGGGCCCGAAATGAACGCCATTCCGCTGAGCGGAGAGAAATCGCCATGCCCCGTATGAACGGAGCAGTGGACCCGGGTGACGTGCAGCTGATCCGGGCGGCCGGCACCAGCGGGAACCCGGGTGCTCCAGGTGATTCCTCTCCGAAACACCCGGAGCACCCGGAGCACCGGTTCACCGCCTCGACCGCCGTCGTTCACCTGCATTACCCGCCAGGGACAAGATCCGTGCCGCCGCCCGCCCTAGCGTCATGCGCGTGGTTAAGCTCTCCGTCATCGTGCCGTTCTTCAACGTGCAGACATATGCGCCAGACACCCTCAGGAGTCTTCGAGCCAATATCCGTGAGGACTTCGAGTTCATCCTTGTCGACGACTGCTCGACCGACGGGACCGCGGACGTCCTTCGCCGCGCCGAGGGCGACATCCCTGGGGCGGTCGTGCACAGGCACGAGCGGAACGGGGGGCTGGCCGCGGCCCGCAACACCGGGCTCGACGCAGCGCGCGGACAGTACATCGCCTTCCTGGACGGCGACGACTGGGTCGCTCCCGGTCACTTCGCCGAGGTGCTCGCCCGGACCGAGGCCCTGGGCTGCGACTTCGTCCGTACCGATCATGTCCAGGTCGAGCGCGCCAACCGTACGGTCCACCGCGTCCCGCACGGCAGGCGCGACACCGTGACCGACCCGCGCACGGCCATCCTGCCCGCCGACCGGACCACCTCGGTGGACTACCCGTACGCCTGGGCCGGCCTCTACCACCGCAGGCTGCTGGACCGCGGGCTGCTGCACTTCACCGACGGGCTGCGCACGGCGGAGGACCGGCCGTGGATCTGGCGGCTGCATCGCCGGGCGGAGTCCTTCGCGGTGCTCAGCACGCTGGGCATCTTCTACCGGCGGGGGGTGGCTTCCTCGCTGACCCAGATCGGTGACGTCCGCCAGCTCGACTTCATCCGGTCGTTCGACCAGGTCGTCCGGGAGACGGCCGAGGACCCCGAGGCCGACGCGCTGCTGCCCAAGGCGGTGCGCACGTACTGCGCCATCATCTCCCATCACATGAGCTCGATCGAGAGGTTCGAACCGGCGGTGGCCCGCATGCTGAAGTCACAGAGTTCGCAGGCGCTCGGTCGTATGCCGCAGGCCGTGCTGGACGAGGTCCTCGACTCGATGGACGTGATGCGCGCCACGTCCCTGCGTCGGCTGCGGCGCAGGCCCGTCGCCGCGAAGGAGGCGACGACGGCATGAGCACCGCCCCCGCCCGCCGCACCACGCAGCTCTTCACCGCATCCACGCTCTACGGCGCGGCCACGCTCGCCGCCGCCCTGGACACCGGCTGTTTCGGCCCGGCCGACCGCCGGATACTGGTGGTCTGCAACAACGCGGCCATCCCGGAAACAACCCCGGCCCTCGACGCGATGCCGGGCTTCGAGCGGCTGCGCGGCCGGTTCGACGACGTGATCTCCTGGAACGAGACCATCGCCCCATTCCACCCCAGCGGCTGGTCCCCCCGCCCGGACGACGTACCCCTGTGGGAGCGGCATCTGCGGCTGGCCTGGGAGCTGGGCGAGGACGATGTCGAGCTCGCCGTCGAGTCGATCCAGGTCAACCCGGCGATGGCCATCACCGAAATCTTCACCGGCGCCCCGATCGATGTGTACGCCGACGGGCTGATGAGCTACGGGCCCACCCGCAACAAGCTCGATCCGCTGGTCGGGACGCGGGTGCGGCGGCTGCTGCACCTCGATCTGGTGCCTGGGCTGAAGCCGCTGCTGCTGACCGAGTTCGGTGTGGAGCCGCTGGTCGTGGAGACCGAGGGCTTCCTGAAGGTGCTCGGCGAGCTGGCCCAGGCCCCCACCGAGCTGCCGTCCGTCGAGGCACCGGCCCTGCTGCTCGGGCAGTACCTGTCCACGCTGGGGCTGATCTCCGCCGCGGAGGAGGAGGAGCTGCACCTGCGGATGATGCGGGGTGCGGTCACCCTCGGCCACACCCGGCTGGTGTTCAAGCCGCACCCGACGGCCCCGGCCCAGTGGTCGCGGTCGATGGAGGCGGAGGCGGCACGGCTCGGTGCGGAACTGACCGTGCTGGACACCGGGATACTGCGGGCTCCGGTGCTCGCCGAGGTGCTCTACGAGCGGATGCGGCCGGCCCTGGTGGTGGGCTGCTTCTCGACGGCGCTGCTCACCGCCTCGGCGTTCTACGGGCTGCCGGTCGCCCGGGTCGGTACGGAGCGGCTGCTGGAACGGCTCGCCCCGTACGAGAACAGCAACCGGGTGCCGGTCACCTTGGTGGACGCGCTGCTGCCGGAGCTGGGCGACCGGGCCGCGATCGAGGAGCAGCGGCCCGCGGACGACGCCGAGCGGGAGGTCTCCGCGCTGGTGACGGCGGTCGGGTTCGCGATGCAGCCGAGGATGCACCCTGGGCTGCGGCCGGCGGCGGAACGGTATCTCTCCACCCGGCTCACGCCGGTGACCTGGCGGTACTTCAAGCGGCGCCGGCTGACATCGCTGGGGCTGCCGGGCGGGGTGCCGGCCCAGTTCTCGTTCCTGCCGCGCAATGCGGCGGTACGCAGGGCGGTCCGGCGGGCGCGGGCGTTGCGGCGGGCGGCCCGGCGGTAGTTCCTCGCCCGCGGCACGGCGGGTGACACGACGGTGGGGCGGGCCCGGTTTCCGGACCCGCCCCACCGTCGTGCCGTGCGGGCTACCGGCCCACGATCACCCGGAGGTCCGCGGCATTGGCCTCGGTGACCTTCCACAGCTCCTGCTGGCGGCCGTGCACATCGGCGACGGACGCCGCGTGGTCGGCCAGCAGCGCGGTCGCCCGTTCCGTGAGGCGGGCGCCGAGGTGGCGGTCGTGGACGGAGATGCCCCACTCGGGTCGCTCGATGTCGGCCAGGAAGTAGGCCATCTTGGGATGCGAGATCAGGCTGATGATCGGCGTGCCGCAGCCGAACGGGATCATCCCCGCGTGTCCCCGCATGCCGATGACCAGCTTCGTCCGGGCGTAGACGTCACGTATGGAGTCGTTGTCGAAGTCGTACATCGGGATGACCGGCAGCGAGATGCCGTGCTCGCGCCGCAGGTCGAACGCGATCCGCTCGTCGTCCAGCGAGTGCGCCACACACTTCACCTCGGCCTGCTCGCCGAGCGCGGTGATCGCGGTGGCCATCTCGCCGAGGAAGTGCCCGTAGTCATGGCCGAAGCGCAGGCCGGCCCGGTCGTAGGCGGCGTTGACCAGGATGGTGTTCTCGCGCTCGGCCGGATCGCGCCAGCCGTCGACCAGCTGCCGGGTGACTGTGGTCGGGCAGGGCTGGAAGCGGACCTTGTCCTGGAGCTCCGGCGGCAGCAGCTCCCGGACCTTCTCGATCGAGCCGTGGTTGCGCAGCCCGAAGAAGGCGGAGGTCTCCACCAGCTTGCGCAGGCTGGACAGGAACCGCGTGCGACCGTGTCCGTACGCCTGGCCGTCGAAGGCGTTGAAGCCGACCGCGTACACCATGACGGGGACGTCGATCCGCCCGAGCAGCTCGTCGGAGACGTTCCACTGCCAGCCGCTGTTGCCGTTCGGCGCGGTGTCGGGGATGAAGAGTCCGCCGCCGCCGATGACCAGACCCCGCCGGGCGTTGACCCGCTCCAGGGCCGCCTCGTCGAAGAGCCGGTGGGCGTGGACCGAGTGCCAGCGGTCGGGTCCGGTGTCCTGGCCGAAGGCCAGCCGTACGCTCTCGGGCAGCAGTTTGTCGCCCGCGTTGCCCTGGCGCTCCATGTAGAAGGCGACATGGGCGAGCTGCCCGGAGGCGGGGCCCTCGACGGGCGGGGTGAGGCCTGTGGTGCGCAGGTGCATCAACCGGTTCGCCCGGTGCGTCGGGTCGACGCCGAGCCCCTGGAGCGCGAGGCGGGACGCGCCCTCGTCGTCGCCGTGGATCCAGGCGATCTGGGCGAGCCGTCCGTAGGCGGTCGCGGCCCGGTTGGGCGCGGAGGCCGCCAGCAGCAACTGGGCACGGGCCTCCTCGTACCGGGACACGCTCATCAGGGCGTGCCCGAGGACCTCGTGCGGCCAGGACTCCTCGACCGGGATGCGCAGCGGGGAGAGCAGGTCGACGGCCTCCTGGTACTCGCCGGCCAGGATGTGGGCGGCGGCCACCTTGCGGGCGCTCTCCACGTCGGCAGTGCGCCTGACGTGGGGGGTGCCGTAGTGGACCAGCAGGTCGTGGTGCTTGGTGCCGCCTGCCGCGAGGTAGGCGGCGTGGAACTCGGCGTCGGACAGGTTGTACTCGTGCCAGCGGGCCTCGGCCGCGGAGTAGCCGGCCTCACCGCCCTGCCAGGGCTTGTGGCGGCCCGTGAAGTGCAGGATCGCCGTTTCGTCGGGTACCGGGAGGTCGCCGGAGAGCCGCCGCTTGACGAAGTTGTAGCGGGCGTCCAGATGGACGAAGTCGCCGTCCAGCACGGCGTTCAGAATGCCCTGGTCGTGCTTGTCCAGCTCGTACGAACCGGCCCGGCCGACCCTGTCCAGCTCGGCGCAGAAGGCGTCGGTCAGGTACTCGCGCTGGATGACCAGCAGCCCGCTGTTCAGCTTGTGCTGGCCGTAGAAGAACTGCGGGACGGCGGCCAGGCCCTCGCGCAGCCGCAGCAGCTCGCCCAGGTCGTCCAGGACGACCATGTCGGTGTCCAGGGTGATCACGGTGTCGTAGTCGCGGACCCGGAACACATCGAGGATGAAGTAGGCCTTGCGCACCAGGTAGTTGTCCTGGTCGCCCTTGGCGTACGAGTCGTAGTGGTCGGCGTCCACCCGGCGGAAGTCGGTGCGCGGGTGCAGGGCGCGTATCTTCGCGACGGAGGCGGGACGCAGGCCGTCGTGCAGGACGAGGAAGTCCTCGCAGACGTTCGGGTTGGACAGGGCGAGGCTGCGCAGCAGGGTCAGAAAGCCGGGTAGGTAGTTCTCGTCCACGAAGCTGGCGAAGGCGATGCGGCGCTTCCCGGTCAGCGCGTTCGCGGGCGCCACGGGGGCGGCGGTGGAGGTGGTGGGCATCGTCATCGCAGTCGGATCCTCGTGTCGGTGACGCTCTGGGCCCGTTCCATGACCCACGCCTTCTCGCTGGTGTACTCGTGCACGGACGTGATGGGCATCCGCATCGCCGCGGGCAGCCGGTAGGCGCCGCTCTCGTAGAAGTCGAAGCCGATCAGGTCGAGGCGAGGGCTCACGTCCAGGAAGTCCAGCAGCCAGAGCATGTTGAAGCCGCTGGTGGGGATCGACGGCCACACATCCCGGCCGAGGCGCCCTATGCCGCGCACCGGCCAGCGCAGGGATTCGTCCCCCAGGTAGGTCTGCGCGCCCGGGACCAGCCGGTTGCGCAGCGAGTGCTTCCAGTCGCCGGAGATGCCGCCGAAGATCAGCCGGGTGTCCACGTGCTGGTCCCAGTTGAACCCGTGCTTGTGGATGCTGACGTGGATGTCCGTGCGCCGGCCAGTGGCCACCGGGTCGATCCGGTACGAGTTGAAGCGGACCACCAGGTCGTAGTCGTCGATCTCCTTGCCCAGCGAACTGTCGCCCACCCGCTGGGAGTTGGCGATCAGGCAGATCGACTTCCCGGCGATTCGGTTGCGGAACTCACCCAGGGTGAGCCACTGGACGCCGCCGAAGGTGGGGTCGTCGACCGGTCCGCGCATCCGGGCCCTGCGCTGCTCCGCGTAGAGCGTGGTGAGGGCGGTGAGCTCGGCGAGGGCGGACGGGTCGCCGGGGCCCGCGGGCGCCCGGCCGGCCATGGGCGCGCTCCCGCTGCCCACGACACCGGCCTCCTCACGGAGGAGGCCGAGGTAGTGCGCGACCGTCTGCTGGATCTCGCGCACCGGGGCGTCGGCCGCGATCTGGCCGAGCAGCGTGCCGATCAGCAGCGGCCGGGCCTCGTCCCAAGCGCCCCGGGCGTGCAGCTCCAGGCCCTGTGCCCAGGAGTCGGTGGCGGAGCCGTCGGCGAACTCCCGGGCCTCGGGGCAGCCGACGGCGAGCCGCTGCACCAGCTCCGCCTGGAGCCGGGCGCCCTCGCGGAGCCCGGCCAGCTTGGAGGCAACGCCGAAGCCGTCCTCCTCGGTGAGTTCGAGGTAGCGCTCGAACGCGGCGACCGCGGCGCTCTCGGCGCCCATGGCCTCCAGCACACGGGCGCGCAGCCGCCAGCCGGCCCGAGAGCGCTTGCGCTGGGTGAGCACGGTGTCGGCGACCATCAGGGCGAGCTTCGTCTCGTCCTCGTAACCGCACTCCAGGGCCTTGTTCCCGACCGCGAGCAGCGGGTCCATCAGCGCGTCGCCGAGCAGCATCGCGGAGCTGGCCGACGCCTTGGCCGGGCGCCGCAGCAGCGGCAGCGGACTGGTGCCCGAGGTCGCCGGGACGGTCGCGGCATGGGTGGCGAGGAAGTTGCGGAGCGCCTCGGCCAGGGCGTTGCGCCGCCGGTCCAGGCTCGCGACGAGCTTGGTGCTGTGCGCGGCACAGGCACTCAGGCAGGTCTCCAGGTCCACGGCGTCCACCCGGGCGGTGGCCACCGGCTCTCCGGAGGTTGTCGGAGCCTCCGCGTCACGTTGCCGTGGCCAGCGGGTGCGGGCTGTCGTCATGGCGCTCCAAGCGTCTGGTGCCCGTGGGGGGAGGGGGCTTCGGTCTCGCGCGGGGGCGGGGCTCCATCCGGGGTGACCCGGAGTGAGGTTCCGCGCAGTGATTGTCGGTTCTGCGTCACCGTAGGAAACCTGGACGACCGAAGGATGAACTCCCTCTGTCGGGCCGGGAAACGGCGCGCTTCCCGGGCGTTCCGCACCCCTCGTCAGCTCTACGCTGGCGCGGCACGACGGCTGGGAGAGGGGAGCGGCTTTGACCACCACACCGCAGGAGACGAGGACGGCGGCCCTGCCCGCCCCACCTGCCCGCGGCCCGAACGGCCCCGGGCCCGGGAAGCGGCCGCGTACGGCGGTGCCCCGGCCGAAGTTCCGGCTGCGCGCCCTGGACGGGCTACGGCTGCTCGCCGCGCTGATGGTGGCCGGTTACCACTACGGGGGCCGCGGCGGTGAGATCACCGAGGCCTGGGGCAGTTCGCCCGCCGTGCAGTTCCCCACGGCCCACGGCTGGCTGGCTTACGGCTGCCTCGGGGTGCAGATCTTCTTCGTGATCAGCGGCTTCGTGATCTGCATGAGTGGATGGGGGCGCACCCCGCTCGCGTTCTTCGCCTCGCGCGCCTCGCGGCTGCTGCCGGCGTACTGGGCGGCGGTCGTGCTGGTCACCGTGGTGTTCGCGCTGCCGGTGGTCGGTTACGAGGCGGTCTCCCCCAGCGACGCGCTGCTGAACCTGACACTGCTGCAGCAGCCGTTGGGCGTCGACCGGGTGCTGGGGGTGTGCTGGACGCTGTGGGCCGAGGTCCGGTTCTACGCGCTGTTCGCCCTGTGCGTGGTGCTGCCGGGGGTGAACCGGCGCCGGGTGGTGCTGTTCTGCGCCGGGTGGACGCTGGCGGCGGCGCTCGCGCGGGCCTCGGGGGAACCCTTCCTCGACGTGCTGCTGATGCCGCGGCACGCCCCGTACTTCATCGGCGGCATCGGGCTCTACCTGGTCCACCGGGACCGCCGCGACGGGCTGGCCTGGGGCATCGTCGCGGTCAGCTGGCTGCTGGGCCAGCACTACGCGGTGGCCGAGCTGTGGCGCCCGGGCGGCCCGGGCGCTTTCTCCGACCGTTCGTCGGGGGTGATCATCCTGATCGTCACGGCCGGGTTCGCCGCCGTCGCGGCCGTCGCGCTGGGCGCCCTGAACCGGATCGACTGGCCGTGGCTGACGGTTGCCGGAGCGCTCACCTACCCGTTCTACCTGGTCCACGAGCACCTGGGCTGGGTCGTGGTGGGTGGCCTGCACCAAGGCCTGGGCGTGCCGTCGTGGGCCACGTTCACGCTGACCGTGGCGGCGATGCTGGGGCTGGCGTGGTTGCTGCACCGGTATGTGGAACAACGCTTCACGCCGCTGCTGCGGAAGACCTTGACGGCTGGCCGCCGATGACGAGCCGCCGCCGATGGGCCTCTGGCGAGGGGCGCCGACGGCTCGGCGCCGACGACAGGTCGCCGACAGCGGGCCACCGAGGGCGACGGCACGTCAGGTGGCGTGAACGCCGAGCCTTCTAGACGCTGCTGAGCGAGAGCTTCGCCGCGAACCCCAGGAACAGCACGCCCGCCGCCGAGGTCGCCCCCGCCGAGAGCCTCTTGCGGCGACGGAAGGCGGCGGCCAGGCGGGTGCCGCCGAATATCAGCGCCGAGAGGTACAGGAAGCTGGCGAGCTGGAGCAGCGTGCCCAGCAGCAGGAACGACAGCGCCGGGTAGGCGTACCCGGGGTCCACGAACTGCACGAAGAACGAGATCAGGAACAGGATCGCCTTCGGGTTGATCAGGCTCACCACCAGCGCCCGCCGGTAAGGGTTCTCCGCCCCCGCGGCGGGAGTCTCGGCCGCCTCCGCCAGTTCGGCGGTGCGCTGGTGCCGCTCGCGCCACAGGGACACCGCCGCCCGCAGCATGCCGATCGCCAGCCAGGTCAGATAGCCGGCGCCCGCGTACTTGACGAGGGCGAACAGCAGGGGCGTGGTCTGAAGCAGGGACGCGGCGCCGAGCGCGGAGAGCGTCATCAGGACGGCGTCCCCGGTCCAGACGCCCGCGGCGGCCTTGTACCCGGTGCGTACACCGCGCCGGGCGGCGACGGAGAGCACGTACAGCGAGTTCGGGCCCGGCAGGAGAACGATCAGCAGCAGGCCCGCGAGGTAGGTCGGAAGGTCGGTGACACCCAGCATGGACGGAGTTTCGCACATCCGTACGCCACCTCGCCCAGCCGTCTCGTCGTGACCTTTCGGCCGTCCTGCCGTGACCTGGGGCCACTAGCGTCGTGCGCAGGATTCGACCACCGGGCACGACGGGCATCCCGTCAGGGGAAGCACCGGTGACGCATCGGATCTATCGGACGGCGGGCGGCCGGACACGGCCTGGGGGGATGGCGGGGATGGCGGACAGCAACGTGGGTGCGGCGAGCGGCGCGTACGGGATTGAGGGCGGCGGCAGGCGCTCCGGGCGGGCGGCCACCGTGGCCGCCGCCGGGGTGCTCGCGATGGCCACCCTGGCGGTGGGGTGCGGGCCGCAGGACCCCGGAGCGGACGCACTGCGACAGCCGTCGGCCCGGGCGACCACCGCACCGCCCGCGCCCTCGCCCACCGACGACGGGAGGGGTGCGACCGGGGGCGCCACCCACGTACCGGCCGCCACCACCCCGCCCGCGAGCCCGTCGGCTCCGCCCCCGCCCACGGAACCGGTCACCACGCCACCGCCCACGCCCTCCTCCCCCGCGCCCAGCACCGCCCCCACTCCCCGGGTCCTCCTGCGGGCCGGCTCCGAGGGGGCGCAAGTACGCGAGCTCCAGGCCAGATTGCGGCAGATCGGGCATTTCGGGCGCACCCCCACCGGCTACTACGGCACGGTCACCGCCGAGGCCGTCCGGTCCTTCCAGGTCAAGCGGGGCACGGAGGCGACCGGCTCCACCGACGCGGTCACCTGGCGGAAGCTGCTGGCCATGACCCGTACGCCGACGGCCGACGAGTTGGACCCGCCGACCGAGCGGCCAGTCGCCAAGCCGGACAAGCGGTGCCTGACCGGCCGGGTGCTCTGCATCAGCAAGGAGAGCCGGACCCTGGCGTGGATGATCGACGGCCGCGTCGTCTCCGCGATGGACGTGCGCTTCGGCTCGGAGTACACGCCCACCAGGGAGGGCGAGTTCCCGGTGTACTGGAAGTCCCGGGACCATGTGTCGACGCTGTACGACACGCCGATGCCGTACGCCCTGTTCTTCAGCGGTGGCCAGGCCGTGCACTACTCCGCCGACTTCGCGGCCAACGGCTACGGCGGCGCCTCGCACGGCTGCGTGAACGTCCGGGACAAGGCGAAGGTCGCGGCCCTCTTCGACCAGGTGAAGAACGGCGACAAGGTCGTCATCTACTGGTGAGGCCGGGTGCGGGACCTTCGGGTGGGAGAGGGCGCGGGCGGGACCGGGGGAACGTGTCCCGCCCGCGCCGATGCGCTGAGCCGAAGGTACGGGGGGAACCCCGGCTCGTCGCGCTGCCGATGACCAGTCGGCTCACTCTGTACTGCGCCCGGCGCCCGAAAAACGTCACACTTGTCGGCGGCGCACCTTTACGCGGACGGAAAAGGCGCAGGTCAGCGGGTGAGTACGGCGGCCGGGGCGGTCGGAGCGGGGGTCGCCGGCCGTAGCGGAACCGCGGCCTCCGCCCGTACGCCGACATCGGACCGGCGCTCACCGTCCGGGGCGGGCGGGGCGGGCTCGAAGGAGACGGGCGGCAGCGAGCCGCCGTCGCCCGGTCCGTCGTCGTCCCCACCGCCGCCGGAGGAGCCCCCGCCGTCGGACCCGCCGGAGCCGCCCCCGCCGAGGAGCCGGTCGCAGAAGCGCTTCAGGTTCTCCTCACCCTTGGCCAGCTGGATCAGGTGGCGCCGGCTCCGCTCGTCGAGGGCGCCGTCACGGAAGGCCTTGCAGGCCTTGGTCGACTTCTCGTGCCAGTTGCCGTCCTGGTCGCCCTGGCCGCCGGCGCCACCGGGGCGGTCATCGCGTCCCGCCGGATCCTTGGAGGCGTCCTCGCGCCCGGCCCCGCCGCCCGATTCGCCTGATCCGCCGGAACCCTCCGGTCCGCCCGGACGGTTCCGGCCGCCGGTGCGGTCATCGTCCGGTTCGGGTACGGTTCCGCCGGGCTCGACTCCCGTCGGCTCCTCGGACGCGCCGGGCCGCCTGCTCCCGGGCGAGGAGACCGGTGCGGGGTCGTCGGGCGGGGAGGGCAGGGCCTCGGCGGACGGGCCGTCGGCGGGCAGCCCGGACCCCAGGGGTTCCGGGGTCGCCGCGGATACGGAGGCTGCGGGCGCGGGCGAGCCCAGACCGCCGAAGGGGCCCGGGAAGACCCCCGTACCGGCGGCGACCGCCACCCCGCCGAGCGCGCACCCCGCGAGCGATACGGCCAGGCCGAAGCGGACCGGGCGGCTCCAGCGCGGGCGGCGCAGAGGCGCGGCGGGGGCGGCGGCGATGCGGACGGAGCGCAGCGTGCCGCGCTGCCCGGGGAGTGCGCCGCCGGCGCGGGTGGCCTGCCGGAACGCGGTGAGCACCGCGTCCTCGCCCGGGAGTTCACCCGCCGGGGTACGGCGGGCGGCACGGGCCGCGCCGAGTGCTTCGGCGAGCCGGAGGGCGTCGTCACGGGCCTGGTCGCCGAGGGGTACGACCGGCTCGCCGCGGAGCAGTCTCTCCGCCGCGTCCTTGTCGAGCCACTCGTAGTGCTCGTCGGCCATCACATGTCCCTCTGCGTCCACGGTCGCGAATGCGTCACACCGGGAGTGACCCCGGCCGGCGCTGCCGGACCGCCCCTACCGGGGCGCTGAGAGGGTACGGCACCGAGCCCCGAGGCGCCTCCCTGGCCCTGACCTGCGTCGCTCCCGGAACCCTGGGCCGAGGACCGGTCCGGTCCTTCGGGGCCACCGCCCGGAGCCGGCGTACCGGCGGGGAGGGGCGAGTCCGGGTGGTCGGCACCGAGGAGTTCGGCGAGCCGCTTGAGGCCGCGGTGGGCGGCGGTCCGTACGGCGCCGGGGCGCTTGCCGAGGGTCTCGGCGGCGCTCTTCGCGTCGAGACCGACGACCACGCGCAGCACGACGGCCTCGGCCTGGTCCCGCGGGAGCTGGGCTATGAGGGACATCGTGCGGTCCGTGTCCAGCGCCTCCATGGCGTCGCCCGCGGTGTCGGACTCGGCGGGCCTGCCGGTCAGCTCCGTCTCGTCGCCGCCGATCGCGGGGCGGCGGCTGCGCATCCGCAGATGGTCGAGCGAGCGGTTACGGGCGATCCGGGCCGCCCAGCCCCGGAAGCGGTCGGCGTCCCCGCTGAACCGGTCGAGGTCGCGCGCTATCTGGAGCCAGGCCTCGGACGCCACGTCCTCGGCGTCCGGCTCCCCCACCAGCGTCCGTATGTAGCCCAACAGCCGTGGCTGCACAGCGCGGTACACAGCACGGAAGGCGTCCTCGTCCCCGTCCTGTGCCGCGAGCACCGCGGCGGTCAGCTCCGCGTCGTCCCCCAGCACTCCCTCAACCCGCCCCGCTGTCCTCAATCGCAGCTGGTCACCACTGCTGCGCCACTCTGCGCGACTCAGCACGCTACGTGGTCGGCGGGGGTCGCGTCCATGACTTGTACAAGTCGCAACGATGCGCGGCCCTCGGGGCGGTGTGACAGAAAACGCAGTCGCGGCGCTGAGATGAGTACGGGGTCGTGCTGCGACCCCGTGGAAGACGGCCGGGGCCTCTCCTGTGGGGGGTGGCGGCCCCGGTCGTCGCTCCAACATATGGTCCCTTGACCAGGCGCTTTGTGGACCAGCCAACCCCTCTGTGACCAACGACGTAACCAACGCGTCAGCGCATTCTTCTGGGTGAGCGCGTTCTCGGACGCCAGATACCCCAGTGACCAGCACTTTCCAGCGCTCACCCGATCCAGCCGTGTTCCGTCGTTGCGTGAGCTGGAGGAGTCCGGTGCGGCGGTCGCCCTCCTCGGCGAGGTCACCGGCGGGCAGCTGCGCGAGGCGGTCGGCCCCTCGTCGACGACTTGGAGCGCCGGGCCACGATGGCCGCAGCGGTCAGGGCGCACGGTCGCCGCGGGAAGGCTCGTGGACGTGATCCTTTCCGCAGCGGCCCAGTAACAGCGCGGCCCGCAGTGGGCTACGTGGAGCACGGTGCCAGCTTCAATGAGCACACGGCGCTCGTGGAACGCAGCGTCGTGCTGGCCCATCTGGGCGGGCACGTCCCGGTCGCCAGGGTGGAGGCGGAGTTTGTTCTCGTTCTCCGGACTGCAGAGGGCCCGGAAGGTGGCGAGAACGGAGGCGTCCATGGCAAGTACCGTGTCCGCCCACTCCAGCATGTCCAGGCTGATCTGCTGGGCGCGGTGGGCAGTGAGGTCGTAGCCCAGCCGCCGCGCGGCGTTGATCTTGGCGGAATGGGCCGGCAGGTCCTGCTACGGGCCGCAGGTCCCGGTCCCCTCGGAGTTCCCCTGCTGCTCGTGCCGGAGAGCGTGCGGGCCGGTCGTGGCGATGAGCCGGTGGGCTCGCCGCCCGGGCTCAGGGCATTTACCTCGGGAACGTGAACGAGCGGGCGGCCGACGAGTGGAATTGCGGCAACCTGTAGTGGCGATCCTGGATTCGGTATAAACTCGCCGCCGATCCCAGATTTCCCATCGGCCGAGCACAGCGCCCATCCTGCCCGGCACGGAAATCACCGGCCAGCTCCCCGAAGCGCAGGTTCAGAGCCTCCGGTACGACAAAGACCCCTTTTTCACGGGGCAACGATGTACTTCCTCAGTGCGAGCACCCGGGTCGGGCCGCCCAATCCGTCGAACCGTCTATCCGATGAGGAGACCAGAATGCAGCAGAAGCCCTTGTGCCAGATATGCGGCGGGGAAGTCCGGGAGTTCTTCGATTTCGGCAGGCAGCCGCTTTCCGACCGCTTCGTCGCGCCGACCTCCACCGAGCCGGAGTTCTTCTACCGACTCGCCGTGGGGATGTGCGAGGCGTGCACGATGGTGCAGCTGATGGAGGAGGTTCCGCGGGATCAGATGTTCAACGCGGAGTACCCCTACCACTCCTCCGGTTCCCGTGTGATGCAGGAGCATTTCACCCAGGTCGCCCGCAGATTCCTCGAAACCGAACTCAACGGCCCCGATCCCTTCATCGTGGAACTGGGATGCAATGACGGAGTCATGCTGAAGACGATCGCCGGAGCCGGGGTCCGGCATCTGGGCGTCGAACCCTCAGGCAGTGTCGCGGACGTTGCTGCGGCCAGTGGCATCCAGGTCCGGAAGGACTTCTTCGAAGAATCCACGGCGACCGAAATCCTCACCGGCGACGGCCCGGCCGACGTCATCTACGCGGCCAACACCCTCTGCCACATTCCCTATATGGACTCGATTCTGCGCGGCGTCCACACCCTGTTGGCTCCGAATGGTGTCTTCGTCTTCGAAGACCCCTACTTCGCCGACATCGTGGCACGCACCTCGTTCGACCAGATCTACGACGAGCACTTCTACTTCTTCACCCTGCGTTCGGTGCGCACGATGGCCGCCCGGCACGGTCTCGAACTCGTCGACGCCGAGAGACTGCCGGTGCACGGGGGCGAGGTCCGCTACACCCTGGCCCGGGCCGGTGCGCGTCAGCCGTCCGCGGAAGTGGCGCGGATGCTCGCAGAGGAAGAAGCCCAGGGGCTGACCGAGTTCGCCACTCTGGAGCGGTTCGCCTCAGCCGTGGAGAGCCGCAGGGACGAACTGGTCTCCCTGCTGCGCCGGCTGCGGGACGAAGGGAAGCACGTGGTCGGCTACGGGGCGACGGCCAAGAGCGCCACCGTTCTGAACTACTGCGGAATCGGGGAGGAGCTGCTCTCGTACGTCAGCGACAGCACCCCGGCCAAACAGGGCCGCCTCACCCCGGGCTCGCACATCCCGGTCATGCCCCCTGAGCAGTTCCGCTCCCCGTACCCGGACTACGCGGTGCTCTTCGCCTGGAACCACGCCGAGGAGATCATGGCGAACGAGGAGGAGTTCCGCGCGGCGGGCGGGCAGTGGATCGGATACGTTCCCCACGTCCACGTGGTGTGACTGCGGCGCCCCGGGGGCGGGCGCGGGCGCGGGGCCAGGACGAGGCTCCGCACCGCACCGCCCGCTCCCCGGTTGAGCGCTCACTCCCAGCGGAAGGCCACAGCGGCCACCGCCGAACCGGCCACGCCCGCCACCAGCAGGCTCGCCAGGTGAGCCAGCTCGGGTGTCGCCCCGGCCCATGCCGCCCCCAACGCGTTGAGACCCGCGCCGTAGGGCAGATACTCCCCCACGCTCCGCAGGGCGGCCGGCAGGCTGTCGGGGTCGCCCAGGCCTCCCCCGATGGCCATCATGCCGAAGAACAGCACGAACCCCGCCGCGACCACCACGTTGGGCGACGGCGCCAGAGCGGCCACCAGCAGCCCGAGCCCGTACACGGCGAAAGCCACCAGTACGAAGACCATCAGGGAGGACAGGACGTCCTCCGGCATTCCGGCGTCGAACGCCACTGCTCCGACCAGCAGGGCCACGGCGATACCCAGCACGGAGGTCAGCAGGTTGGTCACCGTCTGCGCGACGAGCAGGGCGATGGGCCTGACCGGGGTGACCGAGAGGCGCCGCAGCACTCCGAGCTGGCGGGACTGCGCCATGTTCGTCGGCAGGAAGATCAGCGCGAGCATGCTGACGATCATGAGCAGGGTCATCGGCATCAGCGTGACGTCCAGGAACGTCCGCCCGCTGTGGTCCCGGGAGGGCCGGGTCGCGGAGTCCCCCATGGCGTTCATCGTCAGGATCAGCAGCGGCAGACCGAGCGGCAGCAGCAGTTGGGCACCGTCACGCAGGTCGAGGACGGCTTGCATCCTGGTCAGTCGGAGGAATCCGTTGGCAGTGCTCATGCGTCCGCTCCTTCGCTGTCCGCGTGGGCTCCGAGCGATCGGCCGGTAAGGCTGAGATAGGCGTCCTCAAGGGTCGTGGCCTCGGCCCGGATCCCCTCGGTGCTCACGCCCTGACGTCGCAGTTCGGCCTCCACCGCACCGGTCACGTCGCCGCTACCGGTGACCGTCACCGTCCGGCCTTCGACGATGACGCCGACCACCTCGTCCAATTCCGACAGGGCGGCCTGGTCAACGGCATCGGCGCTGCGAAAGCGCAGCCGCTGGTCGCCCGAGACACCGGAGATGAGAGCGGCCGGGGTGTCGAGGGCGGCGATCCGGCCCTGGTCGATGAGGGCGATCCGGTCGCACAGACGCTCGGCCTCCTCCATGAAGTGGGTGACCAGCACCACCGTGACACCACGGTCACGGACCTGCTCGATCACTTGCCAGGTGTCCCGGCGGCCCCGCGGATCAAGCCCGGTGGTCAGCTCGTCCAACACGGCGACCTTGGGACTGCCCACCAGGGCCAGGGCGATCGACAGGCGCTGTTGCTGGCCCCCGGAAAGCGCCTTGACGGGCGTTCTGCGTTTGTCCTGCAGGCCGAAGTCGTGCAGCAGTCGTCCCTGGTCCGCCGGTCGGCGGTAGAAGGACGCGAAGAGGTCCAGTGCCTCACCCACACGCAGGCGCTCGGGCAGCCTGCTCTCCTGCAACTGAACGCCGAGCACCTGCCGCAGTTCCGCCCGATCGGTGCGGGGGTCGAGACCGAGGACACTGATCCGGCCCGCATCGGGCGTGCGGATGCCTGCGACACACTCGACCGTGGTGGTCTTGCCCGCACCGTTCGGACCCAGAATGCCGAAGATCTCTCCCTCCTCCACCTCGAAGTCCACTCCCCTGACGGCCTGGGTCGCACCGTAGGACTTCTTCAGTCCGGCCACTTCGATGAGGGCCATCGCCTCGGTCTCCTTACTCGTTCTCGGTCTCGGTCTCGGTCGTTTCGCGTACGCGTTCGCGGCCCGTCCGCCATCCACCGGGCCGTGACGAGGGGTCATCTGGTCGGAGGGCGGATGGGGACGTCGCGCACCAGATGCCAGGTCAGCACCGTCCCCACGGCGACGATGCCCAGGAGGCCCAGGACCGCCCACCCCATGGCCAGCTGTTCGGCGAAGGCCGGCAGGGTTCCCAGGGCGGCGGTCCCGCGGCCCAGCAGGATGTCTCCGGGAAAGATCAACAGGGTGACGAACGGCACCACCAGCAGCCCCCTGGTGGAGAACCGGTACACACACGCGGCGGCGAACGCCCCGCCCACCAGCCACACCAGGTGCACCAGCCAGCTCTCCAGGAGATACGAGGGCAGCGCACCGATCCCCCAGTCGTGCGGCCGGCCGGCAGCGGCGTAGACGGTGATCTCCAGGCCGAGGCTGACGGTGAACAGCACGGCGGTGAAACCCGTGATGGCGACCGCGAACACCAGCGCCTGCCGGCTGAACGCCCGCCGGGTCATGGAGTTGGCCACGTACAGCGGGAGGCTGCTCCACGTCAGGTGGGCGCCGATCACCAGGCAGTACGTCCGGGCCCAGGCGTCGTACGACGGCAGCACGCCATCGGTGCCCGGCCCGTGCTCGGTCAGCAGCGCGGACGCGCTGGTCATGGCGAGGACCACCACGCTCAGCACGCACCACGCCACACAGCTGACGCGCACCCAGTAGCGCAGCAGCAGGCGCAGAGCCGTCCCACGCCATAGCGATGCGGGAGCGGTGTTCATCGGCGGCCCTCCCCCAAGTCGCGGATGAGGTGGCTGAAGAGGTCCTGCAGACCGATGGGCCCCAGATCCAGGTTCATGGCCCAGGCCCGGGCGTGCCGGTCGGCGCCCAACTCGCCGAAGACGACCACCGACTTGGTGTAGCCGAGCAGCCGCTCGTCGAGGACCTGGAGCCCCTGGACGAAGGAATCCACCAGGTCCGCGGGCCCGGTGACCTGACAGCCCTGCGCTCGGAGCGCCTCCGTCTCGCCGCGTGCCACCAGCTTTCCCCCGTCGATCATCACGACCTCCTCGAAGACGGAGCCCAGCTCCTCCACCAGGTGGGTCGAGACGATGACGGTGCGCGGATGCGCCATGTAGTTGGCGAGCAGCTCGTCGTAGAAGATGTGCCGGGCCGGGACGTCCATGACGGCGTGCGCCTCGTCGAACATGGTCACCGGTGCCTGGGAGGCCAGTCCCGCGATGACGCCGACCGCGGCGCGCTCGCCCTCCGAGAGGGCCCGTATGCGCTTGTCCACATCTAAGCGGAAGCGTTCGGTCAGGTGTCGCGCGTAGTCGGTGTCCCAGCCGGGCCGCAGCGCGGCGGCGAAGCGGAGCGCGTCCCGCACCCGGCCGAGCTCGTCGGGAAAGTGGAACCGGCCGCGCACCAGGCAGACGTTGCCGACTGCGGCCTCGTTCTCGAAGACGGGCACACCCCCGATCCGTACACTGCCCGAATCCGGACGGCGCAGCCCTGCCAGAACGGACATCAGGCTGCTCTTGCCCGAGCCGTTGCGGCCGATCAGGCCGTAGATCCGGCCCCCGCCCAGGTGCAGGGAGAGGTCGTCCAGGACCACGCGGCGGCCGACGGTGAGCCGCAGGTTCCGGACCGAGACCGCGGCACTCATCGCTCGGCCCGGCCCGCGGTGCCGTACACCTCGTCGGCGACCGCGGCCTGCCGCAGCCTGTCGATGACCTCGGTGAGCGGTACCCCGATGGTCCGCGCCTCGTCGACCATCGCGTCGACCACTTCGGTGAAGAAGCGCTCCCGTCGCTGCCCCAACAGGACCGACCGGGCGGCCGGTGCGACGAACATGCCGATCCCCCTCTTCTTGTAGAGCAGGCCCTCGTCCACGAGCTGCTGGTACGCCTTGGCGACGGTCGCCGGGTTGATGCGGTGGAACGTGGCGTACTGCGTGGTGGACGTGACCGGCTGGTCGCCGTTCAACGCGCCGCTGACGATGTCGGCACGTACCCGGTCGGCGACCTGGAGGTAGATCGGTGATCTCTCGTCGAACATGCCACCCTCCCTACCCCTCTGGTTCACTACTCGACTAATGAACCTTAAGAGCCAGGGTGGTCGTTCTGTCAAGTGGACCGCCCTCGGTCGGCCTCCTGCTCGCTCACGCGTTCCATCGACGCATGACCAGCACCGCGTTGTGGCCGCCGAAGCCGAACGAATGGCTGACCGCCACCCGTACCTGGTGCTCCTGAGTTTTGTGGGGAACGAAGTTGATGCCGGGAAACTCGGGGTCGTCGCAGTTGATGGTCGGCGGCACCAGCCCCGCGCCCAGGACCTCGCTGATCACCGCGGCCTCCACGGCGCCGCCCGCCGCGAGCAGGTGGCCCGTCATGCTCTTGGTGGAGCTGATCGGCACACGTGCGGCCCGGTCCCCGTAGACCCGCTGGACGGCTCGCATCTCACTCGTGTCGTTCAGCAGCGTCCCGGTGCCGTGGGCGTTGATGTAGTCGACCTCGGCGGTGGTCACCCGGGCCGCCTCCAGCGACTCCCGCATGGCCCGGTCCATCTGCGCCCCGTCGGGCGCGGGGGCCGTCAGGTGGTGGGCGTCGGTCGTGGTCGCGTACCCCGCGATCTCGGCCCTGATCCGCGCACCGCGCCTCACGGCGTGCTCCGCGCTCTCCAGAACGAGCACGCCGGCCCCGGCACCCATGACGAACCCGTCACGGTCCCGGTCGAAGGGCCGGGATGCCCCAGCGGGGTCGCCCGTGCGGCGGGACAGCACCCGGGCGCGGGCCGCGGCGGCCAGCTCCAGCCTGTCGAAGGCGTCCATGCCCCCGGCGACGGCCACGTCCGCGCGGCCCTCGCGGATCCAGCGCGCGGCCTCGCCGATGCACACGGTGCCCGTCGCGCAGGCGGCGACCATCTCGGCGGAGGGACCGCGGGCGCCGACGGCGAGGCAGACCTCGGCAGCCGCACTGACGCCCATCGTCGGGAAGACATGAGGGCTGACTCCCCCGTAGCCCTCCGCCGACATCGCCGCCGCGTTGCGAGACGCGATGCGGGAGGAGCCGATGATCGACCCGACCGCGACCCCGACACGCGGGGCGAGCACGTCGTCCACCTCCAAGCCGGCTTCCGCCAGTGCCATGCGGGCTGCCGCGATCACCGCCTGGATCGTCCAGTCGGTACGTCGCACGATGGGCCGCTCCACGTGGGCGAGAGGGTCGAAGCCGCGCACCTCCGCTCCGATGCGCACGGGCAGGTCGTCGACCTCGAACCCGGTGACCTTGCCCACTCCGCTCCGGCCCGCGAGCAGCCCCTCCCAGGTGCCTGCCCAGTTCGGCCCGAGCGGTGTGACCGCTCCGCGGCCGGTGACCACCACGCGCCGGTCCTGCGACGTGTCCGTCCGGACACCGTTCATGTCTTGTCCCCTCTCTGCCGGTCTCTGCCGGGTCACGTCTCTGCGGTTCCTGTCGGCTCAGGCCGCGACGACCGGGCCTCGGCGGTGGTGTTCGGTGAGTTCGACGAGGCGGGGGACGGCGTCGGCCGGCGAGGGCATCGCGTGCAGGTCCTCCCGCAGACGCCGCGCGCCGGCGGTGAACGACGGCTCGTCCAGCAGCCGCCGCACCCCCGCCGCGACCGCGTCACCCGACACCCCCTCCACCGGAAGATCGATCCCCGCCCCGTAGGAGCTCACGCCCTGGGCTAGCCATATGGCGTCCATCTGATCGGGCAGGGAGAGCTGGGGAGTGGCGTGGAGTGCGGTGGTCCCGATCGTGCCGAACCCGCCGTGGTGCACGACCGCCGCGCACGAGGGGACGAGCGCGGCCAGCGGGACGAAGTCGGTGACCCGCACGTTCGGGGGCACCGGCCCCTCCCAGCCCCGGACCGCCGCCACGACCTCGACATCCAGCGCGGCCAGCGACTCCACGACCTCCGGCACCGAGACGGCGTAGCCCGCCAGACGCTCCACCGCGGAAAGCCCGAGCGTGAAACCGATCCGGGGCCTCCCAGGCCGCTCCCACAACCACCGGGGCACCACCGAGGGGCCGTTGTAGATCCCGTACCGCACCGGCACGTAAGGGATCGAGGTCTCCAGCCGGAACGGCTCGGGCAACTGGTCCAGGGTGAACTGGCCCTCGGTCAGCTCCTCGTCGAAATCCACCCCGTACCGGCCCGCCAGCCCCGCCAGCCACTCACCCAGCGGATCAGGACCGGGCCCTTGCGCCTCCGACGCCCGCAACCGCAGGAACCGCTCACGCGTCCAACCGAAGAAATCCACCCCCCACGTCATCCGGGCATGCGCCGCACCACACACCCGGGCCGCCACCGCCCCCACGAACGTCCCCGGCTCCCACACCACCAGATCCGGCTCCCACGACCGGCACAACTCCACCAGATCATCCGCCATCGGATCGTTCACCAGCCGGAACCACCAGGGCACCACCTCCTCGTACCCCGACCGCAGATACCCGAGATCCACCTCCCCCTCCGCCGCACCCGCAACATCGAACGGAGGCAAGGAGGCACCGCCGAACCGGGACTTCCACTCGGGGCGCATCGCCAGCAGACGGCCCATGCCGTGGTCGCGGCCCACCGGCACCGCCGTCAGCCCCGCACGGGTGATCTCCGGAACCAACTCGGGCTGGGACGCCACCCGCACCTCATGACCGGCAGCCACCAGAGCACGGGCCAGGGGCACTTGGATGTACAGATGGGTCTTCTCGGCATAGAGGGCGAACAGCACGCGCATGGGCGAACAGACCTCCGACGGCAGAGGAGCGGGGACGCTGTCCCGCCGGCGGGACAGCCGGAACGAGAACGGCCCGGACGAGGGCCGGCCTAGGGGGTGTGCACCGGCTTCTGCGTACCCACCTCCACGACGAAGGCGGAGAATTCGTCGAATCCGCCGCCGCGGAAGTTGTGCAGCTCCTCCAGCACCACTATGTCGAGGGCGTCCTCGATGTGCAGCAACAGCTGAATGAGAGTGAAGGAGTCGAGGTCACTCATCTTGACCGAATCGGCGTCCCGATCCTGTGCGTAGTAGCGCTCGATGAAGGTGCGGATCTCCGCCTTGACCGATGCCTCGTCCAGTACGACGTCCATTGCCGCGCTCCCTTTTCCTGACTTTCGGGTGATCAGTTCCGCACCAGCGGTTCCCACCAGTGCCGATTCTCCGCATACCAGCGCACAGTGTCGGCCATCCCTTCGACGATGTCGACGGAGGGAGTGAAGCCGAGTTCTCCACAGATTTTCCCGGGATCGACCGAGTAGCGGAAGTCGTGCCCTTTTCGGTCGGCGACCCGGAGAACGCTCGACCAGTCCGCCGAGGACAGTTCCAGCAGCATTCCGGTGAGTTCCAGGTTCGATATCTCCTTGCCCCCACCGATGTTGTACGCCTCGCCCGGCCTGCCGTTGACAGCTATCAGCGCGAGCGCCCGGCAGTGGTCGTCCACGTGAATCCATTCCCGCACATGGGAGCCGTCACCGTACAGAGGGATTTTCCGGCCGTCCAGCAATCGGGTGACGAACAACGGAATGACCTTTTCGGGAAACTGTCGCGGACCGTAGGTGTTGGACGGCCGGGCGATACGGACCGGCAGCCCGTGGGTGTGGTGGAACGACCGGGCGAGGAGTTCGGCGGACGCCTTCGACGCCGAGTACGGCGAGTTGGGGCGGAGCGGGAAGTCCTCGTCCCAGGAGCCCGATTCGATGGAGCCGTACACCTCGTCGGTGGAGACCATGACGAAGCTGTCCAGCTCCGCCTCCGTAGCCGCCTGGAGCAGCACCTGAGTGCCCAGGACGTTCGTCCGCACGAAGGCCTCGGCGTCCGCGACGGAGCGGTCCACGTGCGACTCGGCGGCGAAGTGCACCACGACGGAACAGTCGCGCAGGGCCTCGCGCACGGCTTCTCCGTCGCATACGTCCCCCCGCAGGAAGCGCAGCCGCGGATCGTCCAGGAACGGATCGAGGTTGTGTCGGCCACCCGCGTAGGTGAGTTTGTCCAGCACGGTGACCCGTGCGTCCTCGAGCCCGGGATACCCGCCCCCCAGCAGGCATCGGACGAAATGCGAGCCGATGAATCCGGCACCGCCTGTGACCAGTATTCTCACGGTGTCACCCTTTCCGGCGCCTCACGCGAGCGCCTTCGCCGTCTCCATCACGTAGCGCCCGTAGCCGGCCTGGGGCATGGCGGCGCCGAGCGCATGGCACTCGTCGGCCGTGATGTAGCCCATGCGCAGCGCGATCTCCTCCAGGCAGGCGACCCGCACCCCCTGGCGGTCCATCAGCACCTGGACGTACTGGCCGGCGTCGAGCAGCGACCGGTAGGTGCCCGTGTCGAGCCAGGTGAAGCCGCGTCCCAGCTCGACGAGGCGCACGGCTCCCGCCTCCAGATAGGCGCGGTTGACGTCGGTGATCTCCAGCTCGCCGCGGGCGGAGGGCCGCAGCCCACGGGCCACCTCCACCACGTCGCTGTCGTAGAAGTACAGCCCCGTGATGGCATTACGGGAACGCGGGTGCGTGGGCTTCTCCTCGATGCCGATCAGTTTTCCCTCGCGGTCGACCTCACCGACGGCATAGCGCTCCGGATCGGCGACGGGGTAGCCGAAGAGCGTACAGCCCCGGGACATCCTCCGACATTCGCGCAGCAGCTCCTGGAAGCCGGCGCCGTGGAAAAGATTGTCTCCCAGAATCAGCGCAGAGGGTTCGTCCCGGACGAAGTCGGCACCCACGATGTAGGCATCCGCTATTCCCCTCGGCTCCGATTGCTCGGCGTAACCGATGTTGATTCCCCAACGGTGCCCGTCCCCAATCAGACGGGAAATCGGGCCCATCGATTCAGGCGCCGTGATGATCAGGATGTCCTTGATCCCCGCCAGCATCAGCACGGAGAGCGGATAATAGATCATCGGCTTGTCGTAGATCGGAAGAAGCTGTTTCGAAATTCCGGAAGTGATGGGCATCAGGCGACTGCCGGTGCCCCCGGCGAGGACTATTCCCTTCACGGCCAACCCCTTCACGCATAATATACGTCTCCCCATAGGTTGACCCCATTGACGGCCCTGGAGTCAACATCGATGCACATATTCGAGGAGGTCGGCATGCGCGTACTTTTCACCGCCTATGCGGTGCGCACGCATTTCTACAGCATGGTCCCGCTGGCGTGGGCGCTGGTGGCTGCCGGTCATG
>NZ_LIXI01000006.1 GCF_001905595.1 Streptomyces sp. CB00316
TCCTCGCTGTGTAATTGCCTGCCCGAATACCGCCGAAGCGGTCCGGAGCAGGACTTTTCAAAGGAACCACCAACCTGCCGAAGCAGGCCGGGGTATCAACATATCTGGCGTTGACTTTTGGCACGCTGTTGAGTTCTCAAGGAACGGACGCTTCCTTCGGTCCCGTTTCACCGGGGCCCTCCGGGCGCTTCCCTTCGTTCTTGCGTTTCCGACTCTATCAGACTCTTATGTGTCCGATTCCCGGTCGAAGCGGGGTGCTTTCGAGGTTCTTCGCTTTCGCGCTTTCCCTTTCCGGCGGTTCCGACTTTACCAGACTTTTTTTCGTTCCGTTTCCGGTCCGAATTCTATTTCTGGTTGGCCTGCGGAGTGGCCTTGCCTTTCGGCGGATCCGACTTTATCAGAAGCGCGTCGGCTGAATGAACAGCCCGTGATTCGAAATAAAGGGAATCGGTGACTCTGCGGGACACTGTGAACTTCCCGGCACGAGCGAGATAGACAATATGCGCTTCACTCGAACTTGTCCAGTCCGAGGCAACCGTTTAAATCTACCTCCCCACATCTCCCGTGTCAACGGTTTTGTGAGCGAAGAGGAGACTAGCAGCTCAGCGGGGGCGAACGCACACCGGTGGTCAGGCGGCCGAGGGAAGCTCGGCGCTGCGTTCGACCGCTGTGAGGTCGCCGGTGTCGCCGGCTCGCACCGCACGGCGGCCCAGGATGTAGACGTACCCGAGAAAGGCCAGCTCAGCGGCGATGCCGATGGTGATCCGGGCCCAAGTCGGAAGGCCTGAGGGGGTCACGAAGCCTTCGATCAGGCCGGAGACGAACAGCACCAGGGCCAGGCCGATGGCCATGCCCAGCGCGGCGCGTCCCTGCTGGGCGAGGGCGGTTCGGCGTGAGAGGGGGCCGGGGTCGATCACCGTCCAGCCGAGGCGGAGCCCCGTACCGGCGGCCACGAACACCGCGGTCAGTTCGAGGAGGCCGTGCGGGAGTACCAGGCCGAGGAAGACGTCCAGACGGCCCGCGGAGGACATCAGGCCGATGCCGACGCCGAGGTTGAGCATGTTGAGGAAGAGGATCCAGACCACCGGTATGCAGAGGAACGCGCCCAGGACCAGGCACATCGCAGCGGCCTGGGCGTTGTTCGTCCATACCTGCGCGGCGAACGAGGCCGCCGGGTGGCTGGAGTAGTAGGTCTCGTACTCCCCTCCGGGGCGGGTCATGGCCCGGAGGTCGTCCGGGGCCGCTATAGCGGCCTGGACCTCGGGGTGCGTACCGATCCACCAGCCCAGGAGGGCCGCCATCAGCGTGGACAGGACGGCGGTGGGGACCCACCAGTGGCGCGAGCGGTAGACCGCCGCCGGGAATCCCGTGGTGAGGAAGCGGGCCGCGTCGCGCCAGGAAGCCTTGCGCGTGCCCGTGACCGTCGCCCGGGCGCGGGACACGAGCTGGGTGAGGCGGGTGGTGAGCAGCGGGTCGGGGGTGGTCGACCGGATCAGGGAGAGATGGGTGGCCGTGCGCTGGTAGAGGACGACGAGCTCGTCCGCCTCCGCGCCCGTCAGACGGCGCCCTCGGCGCAGGAGGTGGTCGAGGCGGTCCCACTCCGTGCGGTGGGCGGTGACGAAGACGTCGAGGTCCATGGGCGGCTGTTGCTCCAGGCATGGGTGCGTACGGGGGCCGTACTACTGCGGCGCGCTGCGGGTCAGCTTGGCAGACTGGGGCCGGCCGGGGCAGCGAAGGTCGGGAAGAGTGGGGGCGCGATGAGCGAGTTGGTGACCGGGGACGCCGTTGTCCTGGAGCTGAGGCCGGCGAGGCTGCCGAGCCGGGCTCTGGCCGCTGCGATCGATCTGGCGGTGGTCTTCTGCGTCTTCATGCTGGTCTCGGTCGTGGTGGGGATCGCCTCCGTCACCTTGGACGAAGCCGCCGTCGCGGCCATCGGGGTCGCCTTGTTCCTGCTGGTGCTGATCGGGGGGCCGATCGCGGTGGAGACGCTGAGCCACGGCCGTTCTCTCGGGAAGCTGGCCTGCGGGCTGCGCGTGGTGCGGGACGACGGCGGGCCGATCCGGTTCCGGCACGCGCTCGTGCGGGGGGCGATGGGGGCCGTGGAGATCCTGATGACGTTCGGGGTCGTGGCCTCGATCGCGTCGCTGGTGTCGGCACGCGGGCGCCGGCTCGGTGATGTCTTCGCCGGGACACTGGTCATCCGGGAGCGTGTGACGGTCAAGCGGTCGGTCGCCGTGCCGCCGCCTCCGCCGTGGCTGGTCGGCCGGTTCTCGCAACTGGATCTGTCAGCCGTGCCGGACGAGCTCTGGCTCGCGATCAGGCAGTACCTCACGCGGATGCACCAGCTGGATCCCGGCGTCGGCCGGTCGATGGCTGGGCGGTTGGCCGACGAGTTGGTGGCGCGGACGGGGATCGCTACGCCGCAGGGGATCCCTGCTGCCGCGTTCCTGGCCGCGGTGGTGCATGAGCGGCAGGCGCGTGATGCCCGGCGGGTCTTCTCGGGGGCGCGGGGTGCGTCCTCCGCCGGACCGGTGCCTGCGGGCGGGGCGGCAGGGCCTGCCGGGCCTGTTGCGCCTGCCGGGTCCGTCGGGTCGGGCACCTCTGCCGGTGCTGCTGGTCCTGGCGCGGAGGAGCAGAAGGGGTCGGCAGGCTCCTCGGCGGGGTTCGCTCCGCCCGGTTAGCCGGCGGGCTGGGTAGGGCCCGGGGACGGGGGTGTCTCCAGGTGTTCCAGCTCGATGCCCGGTGCCGCGAGGACGACGTCCCCGGCCACGTGAAGGGTATGCCGATCACCGGTGTCCAGGGCGCTGACCTGGTATTCGTCCACGATCAGAGGGTCGTTGTCAGTGGCGTGCGCTTCACTGTTCACCAGAGCCCAGGACTGGTCGCTGGTACGCGGCGCGAGGACCGGGTCCGTGAAGGTGACCACGCGGACGCGGGTCTCGGGGGAATCGGAGGTGAGGCGCAGAAGTCGGGTCAGGGCGATGAGGAACGCGGGGGATGTTCCGGAGAAGGCGTGGGCACGGACGTTGCCTTCGGTGGCGTCGGTGCCGGTCGGGTCGGTACGGACCCAGGTGACGCCTTCCAGGGCGGCTCCCCGTACCTGCCAGCTCGCGGAGTGGAGTTCGAGACGGATCGGCCGGCCGAGTTGGTCAAGGGCCAGGTCGACGGAGCCCAGGTGGTCGCCCGAGGGGGACGTGGTCTGGGAGACGTAGCGCCAGCCGGAGGGGCCGGGGGCGCAGTGGAAGTGTTCTTCGCCGAGGGGGGTGTGATCGTGAAGATCGTGGAGCGAATACCTGCCGCGGGGCATGGGTTCCTTCGGGTTCCTCGGGCTGTGCGGGGGCGGTAACCAGGGGGCGTTGACGGGACAAGCCCCCGACACGGGGGTGCGGGGGCCTGTCTCGTCAGCTGCCGGCCACCGGCCGCTGCTGCCTGCTAGGTGGTGCGTGGTGCTGTTGAGGGCCGGTGCCGTGCGGCGGCCGGGAGGGGATGGTCGAGGCCTCCCGGCCGCCGACGGTGTCAGATCAGTAGCGGTAGTGGTCGGGCTTGTACGGGCCGTCGACCTCGACGCCGATGTACGCCGCCTGCTCGGGGCGGAGCGTCGTCAGCTTGACGCCGAGGGCGTCGAGGTGGAGTCGGGCGACCTTCTCGTCCAGGTGCTTGGGCAGCACGTAGACGTCGGTCGGGTACTCCTCGGGCTTCGTGAAGAGCTCGATCTGCGCCAGGGTCTGGTCGGCGAAGGAGTTCGACATCACGAAGGACGGGTGGCCGGTCGCGTTGCCGAGGTTCAGCAGGCGGCCCTCGGAGAGCACGATGAGGACCTTGCCGTCGGGGAACTTCCAGGTGTGCACCTGCGGCTTGACCTCGTCCTTGACGATGCCGTCGATGGCGGCCAGGCCGGCCATGTCGATCTCGTTGTCGAAGTGGCCGATGTTCCCGACGATCGCCTGGTGCTTCATCTTGGCCATGTCCGAGGCCATGATGATGTCCTTGTTGCCCGTCGTGGTGATGAAGATGTCGGCCTGCTCCACCACGTCGTCGAGGGTGGCGACCTGGTAGCCGTCCATCGCCGCCTGCAGCGCGCAGATCGGGTCGATCTCCGTGATGATCACGCGGGCGCCCTGGCCACGGAGGGACTCCGCGCAGCCCTTGCCCACGTCACCGTAGCCGCAGACGACGGCGGTCTTGCCGCCGATCAGGACGTCGGTGGCGCGGTTGATGCCGTCGATCAGGGAGTGGCGGCAGCCGTACTTGTTGTCGAACTTCGACTTGGTGACCGCGTCGTTCACATTGATCGCGGGGAACAGGAGGGTTCCGTCACGGTGCATCTCGTAGAGGCGGTGGACACCGGTGGTGGTCTCCTCCGTCACACCGCGGATCTCGGACGCCAGCTGGGTCCACTTCTGCGGGGCCTCACCGAGGGTGCGGTTCAGCAGGGTGAGGATGTGGGCGTACTCCTCGCTGTCCGCCGTCGACGGGGCCGGGGCCGCGCCGGCCTTCTCGAACTCGACGCCCTTGTGGACGAGGAGGGTGGCGTCGCCACCGTCGTCCAGGATCATGTTGGGGCCGCCGGTGGGGGTGTTCGGCCAGGTCAGCGCCTGCTCCGTGCACCACCAGTACTCCTCCAGCGTCTCGCCCTTCCAGGCGAAGACCGGGACGCCCGCGGGGGCCTCCGGGGTGCCGTTCGGGCCGACGGCGATGGCCGCGGCGGCGTGGTCCTGGGTGGAGAAGATGTTGCAGGAGGCCCAGCGGACGTCGGCGCCCAGGGCGACGAGGGTCTCGATGAGCACTGCGGTCTGCACGGTCATGTGCAGCGAGCCGGTGATCCGGGCGCCGGCCAGCGGCTGGGCGGCGGCGAACTCCTTGCGGATCGACATCAGGCCGGGCATCTCGTGCTCGGCGAGAGTGATCTCCTTGCGGCCGAAGGCGGCGAGAGAAAGGTCGGCGACCTTGAAGTCCTGGCGGTTGGTGACCGTCGTCATAACGGGGCTGCTCCTCGTGATGGGTCGAGGTGGGCTGTCTGGGCTGACTCTGCGGCGACGGACACACGAATGCCCGAGCGCGTTCGCAGTGCAGTCCGTCGGAGGCCCTCTGTCCCTCGCCCGGCTCGCGTCCGCGGACCGGTCGACCGCCATCAGCAGCGACGTCTGTTCCGTATCCGAATCTACACCGATCGGCCCAGTGACCCCCAGCCCGTCCGTGGAGCCGGGCGTGTGTGAGGGGTTACCGGGCCGATCGGGGCCGGTGTGCGGTGGGTCAGTGGCCGAGATCCTTCGGGGCGCCCGGGTCCTGCGGGGCCGGGGCGCCAGGTGTCTTGCCGGGGTTGGTGCCGGCCGCGGCGGCCTCCGCGTTGAAGATGTCCGGCTCCAGGTAGATGACCCGCGCGATCGGGACGGCATCGCGGATCCGGTTCTCGGCGGCGTTGATCGCGTTGGCGATCTCGACCGCGGTGTCGTCGTGCTGGACCGCGACCTTGGCGGCGACCAGCAGTTCCTCGGGGCCGAGGTGCAGGGTGCGCATGTGGATGATGCCGGTGACGGTGTCGCCGTCCACCAGGGCCGCCTTGATCTTCTCGACCTCTTCGAGGCCGGCGGACTCACCGAGCAGGAGGGACTTCGTCTCGACGGCCAGGATGATCGCGATGACGATCAGCAGGATGCCGATGCAGAGGGTGCCGATGCCGTCCCAGACGCCGTTGCCGGTGGCGAGTGCCAGGCCGACGCCTCCGAGAGCGAGGATCAGGCCGACGAGGGCGCCGAGGTCCTCCAGGAGGACCACCGGGAGTTCCGGGGCCTTGGAGTGGCGGACGAACTCGGTCCAGGAGCGGTCGCCGCGCGTCTGGTTGGACTCCTTGATCGCCATACGGAAGGAGAAGATCTCGGCGATGATCGCGAAGATCAGGACCCCGACCGGCCAGTACCAGGCCGTGATCTCGTGCGGGTCCTTGATCTTCTCGTAGCCCTCGTAGATCGCGAACATGCCACCGACCGAGAAGAGGACGATGGAGACGAGGAACGCGTAGATGTAGCGTTCGCGCCCGTAGCCGAACGGGTGCTGCGGAGTGGCCTCGCGTTTGGCCTTCTTGCCGCCGAGCAGCAGAAGGCCCTGGTTGCCCGAGTCGGCGAGCGAGTGGACGCTCTCCGCGAGCATCGACGAGGACCCACTGAAGAGGAACGCTACGAATTTGGCCACGGCGATCGAGAGGTTGGCGACCAGTGCCGCCACGATCGCCTTGGTTCCGCCGGACGCGCTCATGAGTGCGTGGTGTCCCTTCCTCGGTGTGCGGCAGGTGGTGCCGCGCTGCGGCGGCACATTGTTGCAGCCACAGGGGAGGGATGTTGTTCCGGGCCGCTCAGCCCGCCACCGTGGCACGGAAAAGTGTGCCCGGTCCCGTGGCTTCCACCGCTTCGGCGGCCGGAACGTAGACGGACTGCCCGGGGGTCAGGTCGATCTCGCCCACCCGGACGGTGCCCGCCGTGCAGAGCAGGATCTGGGGGGTGGGGGCGGTCAGTTCGGCGGGGGCGGCCCCGGACGCGAGGGTGTAGCGGGACAGGGCGAACTCGTCGACGGGGGTCTCGTACCGCTCCTCACCGGAGGGTGACGCCTCGGGGCGCAGCACGCCGGGTTCAGTGGCCTCGAAGCGGACGATGCGCAGGAGTTCGGGGACGTCGATGTGCTTGGGGGTGAGGCCGCAGCGCAGCACGTTGTCCGAGTTGGCCATGATCTCGACGCCGAGGCCGTCGAGATAGGCGTGCGGGACGCCGGCGCCGAGGAACAGGGCCTCGCCGGGCTGGAGTTGGACGTAGTTCAGCAGCATCGCCGCGAGGACGCCGGGGTCGCCGGGGTAGTTGTGGGCGATGCGGGCGTACGGGGCGTGGGCGCCGCCGAGGCGTTCGCAGGCGGCCGCCGCCTCGGCGACGGTGTCGGCCATCTCCGCCGGGTCGGCGCCGAGGATCGCCGTGAGCACCTCGCGGAGGGCGGCCTCCTCGGGGTGGGCGCGCAGGAGGTCCACGTACGGCTTCAGGGAGTCGACGCCGAGGACCTCCATCGCGTCCGCCGCCTCGGTGGGCCTGCGGAAGCCGCAGAGGCCGTCGAAGGCGGTGAGGGCGCAGATGAGTTCGGGCTTGTGGTTCGCGTCCTTGTACGTGCGGTGGGGGGCGTCGATCGGGACGCCCTGGGCTTCCTCGTCCGCGTATCCCTTGCGGGCCTGGTCCAGGTCGGGGTGGACCTGGAGGGAGAGGGGGGAGGCGGCCGCGAGCAGCTTGAGGAGGAAGGGGAGGCGGGGGCCGAACCTGGCGACGGTGGCCGCGCCCAGTTCCCCTTCGGGGTCGGCGGCGATGACGTCGGTGAGGGGGCGTTCCGCCGGGGTGGTGGCGTCGGCGCTCTCGGTGGCGCTCTTGGGGCGGGCTATCCGGGAAGGGGCCCCTGGGTGGGCGCCCATCCACATCTCTGCCTGCGGTTCGCCGGTGGGGGCGATGCCGAGCAGGGCGGGGATGGCCGTGGTGGAGCCCCAGGCGTAGGGGCGCACGGTGTTGGACAGCCGGTCCATGGAGTCGTCCTCGGGGTCGTGCGGGGCGGGGAGCAGGGGGAGGGCGGTACGCGGTGGTGGGGCGCGGAAGTGGTGTGGTGGTGCAGTGCTGGTGCGGTGGGGCTGTGCGGTGTGGTCTGGTGGGGCTGTGCTGCGCCCTTGTCAGGTGGGCGTTGAGGCCAGCGAGAGGTACACCGCTGCGAAGTCCGTGATCGCGAGCAGTTCGGCCAGGGTCTCCAGTTCGCTGCCCTCGTCCGGTTCCAGTTCGCTGAGCGGTGTGTCGTGGCCGAGCGCCAGTTCCCGGGCCGCCGGGTAGGCGCTGAGGCCGCCCGTGGGGCGGTCCCTCAGCAGGACGACCCTGGCTCTGAGGGTCTCCCCCTCGTCCACCCGGTCCCGGAAGAAGTCGTCCGGGTCCGCGCCGGCCGCGAAGTCCCCCGCGAGCAGGGTGCCGTGCGAGGGCAGCGCCTCGGGGAGTTCCGCGGCGAGGGCGGGGCGGCCCGCGAGCTCGGACAGCACGGCGGCGAAGCGGCGGCCGACCGGGCCCGCCGCCTCGCCCTCCGTCCACAGCAGCGGCAGGCTGTCCGCGAGCTCGGCGGCGAGCGTCTTGGCCGGGTTGCTGTACGTGGCGATGGCCGGGCCGCAGCGTTCCGCGGTGCGGTCCAGGCGGTCGGCGACCTTCTGCAGCTCCTCGGCGGGGGCGGTCACGAGGCCCACCCGGTCGAGGAGGGCCAGCAGCGGGGTGAGCAGCGCCCACAGGGTGCCGGGTCCGGCGGCCGAGACCTCCGCGTCGTACTCGCCGTGCGGGGCGGCCGCCATCGGTACGACCAGGCCGTGCACGCCGTCCACCGCTTCGCGCAGCGGGGAGCGGGTGGGGGCGACGGCGACCACGGTGCAGCCGCGGCGGTACGCCTGTTCGGCGAGGAGGGCGAGGCCCGGCTCCGAGCCGTCGGCGGTCGCGATGAGGAGGAGGTCCACGGAGCCGGCCCAGCCGGGCAGGGCCCAGCGCAGGGCGCCGGGGGCGGGGGCGACGCCTGTGGGGTGGATCCGGGCCACCGGGGCGGCCGCGCCCGCGAGTGCGCCGATCAGATCGGCGACGCCGGATGCGGCGGTGCCGGGGCCGGCGACGAGGACGGCACGGGGGCGGCCTTCGGGGTTCAGGCCGCCGATGCCGGCCTCGGCGGCGTGCCGGGCGGCGGTGCGGACCCGGGCGCCTGCCTCGGCTGCGCCGCGGAGCAGGTCGCGGCGGTCGGCCCTGGCCAGGGCTTCCGGGGCGTCGAGCAAGGACTCGTCGAGCATGGCGGTGGGCCTCCGATCACCGGGTGGGGTGCGGGATGCGGGTGCGGTGGCGGGGTGCGGGGGTGGGGGCCCTGTTCGAGGTGCGTCCCTGTCCGTCCGGGCCGGCGTGCCGCGCGGGTTCCCGTACGCGCTTCGCTCGCTGTCAGGCGGGGCGGCGGGCCTCGTCGACGAGCAGGACCGGGATACCGTCCCGGACCGGGTAGGCCAGGCCGCAGTCGGCGCCGGTGCAGACCAGCTCCGGGCTGTCGGCCGCGGTGCGGTCGTCGAGCGGGGAGTGGCAGGCCGGGCAGGCCAGGATCTCCAGGAGGCCGGCTTCGAGCGGCATGGGGTGGGTCCCTTCGAGCGGTGCGATTTCTGATTCACGTGGATCAGGCGTCGTCAGCCTACCGCCGGGGGGACGGGGGCGCGGCCCGGCCGGGGGTGGGGGCACCGGGGATGGGGCGGTGGGCTGGGGTGGGGGCCGGGAGGTGCGGCTGCGGGGTGGGGCGCCTGCGGCGGGCTGTTCCCCTAACCGCCCCTTCCCGAAAGCGGGGCTGCGCCCCGGGCCCATCTTTTCCTCAAGCGCCGGACAGGCTGAGATGATCGGCCGGGACGGGCTGAGATGGTCGCCCTGGCGGGCTGAAACGGCGAAGCCCTCAGGCGCGGATCAAGGCCAGCACCTCGTCCCGTACCGCCGTCATCGTCGGCTCGTCCCTCGCCTCCACGTTCAGGCGCAGCAGGGGTTCCGTGTTCGAGGCGCGGAGGTTGAACCACCAGTCCGTGGATGTGACCGTCAGGCCGTCCAGGTCGTCGAACGTGATGTCGTCGCGGGTGCTGTAGGCGGACCTGATGGCGGTCAGGCTGGCTGTCTGGTCGGCGACCGTGGAGTTGATCTCGCCGGAGCCTGCGTAGCGGTCGTAGGCGGCGACGAGTTCCGAGAGGGGGCCGGCCTGGCTACCCAGGGCGGCCAGGACGTGGAGGGCCGCCAGCATGCCCGTGTCGGCGTTCCAGAAGTCGCGGAAGTAGTAGTGGGCCGAGTGTTCGCCGCCGAAGATCGCGCCGTGCTCGGCCATCTCCGTCTTGATGAAGGAGTGCCCGACCCGGGTGCGGACCGGGGTGCCGCCGTTCTCGCGGACCACCTCGGGGACGGACCAGGAGGTGATCAGGTTGTGGATGACCGTGCCCTTGCCGCCGTTGCGGGCCAGTTCGCGGGCGGCGACCAGGGCCGTGATCGCGGAGGGAGAGACTCCGGCGCCCCGCTCGTCGACGACGAAGCAGCGGTCCGCGTCGCCGTCGAAGGCGAGGCCGAGGTCGGCGCCCTCGGCGAGGACGCGGGCCTGGAGGTCGACGATGTTCTTCGGGTCAAGGGGGTTGGCCTCGTGGTTGGGGAAGGTGCCGTCGAGGTCGAAGTAGAGGGGGATCAGGTCGAGGGGCAGGCCCTGGAAGACCGTGGGGACCGTGTGGCCTCCCATGCCGTTGCCCGCGTCGACCACGACCTTCAGGGGGCGGATGGACGTGAGGTCGACCAGCCCCAGGAGGTGGGCGGCGTAATCCGTGAGGGTGTCGCGTTCCGTGATCGTGCCGGGGGTGGGGGACGCGGGGGGCTGGGGGGCGCCTTCCGACCACTCCTCCACCAGCGTACGGATCTCCTTCAGGCCCGTGTCCTGGCCGACCGGCGCCGCTCCCGCCCGGCACATCTTGATGCCGTTGTACTGCGCGGGGTTGTGCGAGGCCGTGAACATCGCGCCCGGGAGGTCCAGCGCCCCCGACGCGTAGTACAGCTGGTCCGTCGAGCAGAGGCCGATGAGCGTGACGTCCGCGCCCCGGGCCGCCGCGCCCCTGGCGAAGGCGCCGGACAGGGCCGGGGACGTGGGGCGCATGTCGTGGCCGATCACGATCGCGTCGGCTGCCGTGACCTGGACGAACGCGGCTCCGAACAGCTCGGCCAGCGACTCGTCCCACTGGTCGGGCACCACGCCACGTACGTCGTACGCCTTCACGAGCTGCGACAGATCAGCAACCACGGCCGGTCCTCCTGGTGTTTACGGAGGGTCCAACCTACCCGGCCGGGCGATACCCCAGGAGGTGGCCTCAGGAGTCCGGGGAGCGCAGCACTCTCAGGTGGCCTCGGCGGGCGACTTCCACCGGGTCGGCGGCTCGGGGGCCCCGGCCTCCGCCGTCCGGCCCGCGGTCGTGCGGACGGGCCGCTTCCCGTACCGCGTTGGCCAGGGCTTCGAGGTCGTCACCGCTGGGATGCGCGGGGGCGGAGCCGTCGGAGAGGCGCACCACCTCCCAGCCGCGTGGCGCGGTCAGCCGCTCACTGTGCTCGGCACAGAGGTCGTAGCAGTGGGGCTCGGCGTAGGTGGCGAGCGGGCCGAGGACCGCAGTCGAGTCGGCATAGACGTACGTCAGTGTCGCGACGGCAGGGCGGCCGCACGCGGTGCGCGAACAGCGACGTACAGGGCTCACGATGTTGGACGGTACCGCACTCTTGAGCGGGCTGCGACGACTCTCCCCCGGCTCACCCCGCCGTGTCGTCCTGTGGTCCTCGACACACCCCGACTCCAGCAGCCCTCCTGACCTGCGTCGCGGCGGGGGTGTGGTGCGGGACGGGTGGTGCGGAAGGTGCGCGCCGGTTCGGATGGCAGCGTTCCGCTCACTGTCGATGATCGGATCAGGGGCCTGAAATGGGCTCAACCTTGGCCTGAATGTTCAACCGTGGACAGGAGGCCCACATCGGGGTGGACAGCCGCAATGTTCCGGTCGGCGGGCGGCCGGGGGAAACGGTCGCGGCGCCGCGTCCTCGGCACGATCGGGCCGTCCCGGGGAGCGTTACGCTGCGTCGGTGATGGACAGCTCCGTACCTTCCCCCCACCCGTTCGAGCCGCGGCCCCGGCGCCGCGACCGTCATGGCCGCGGTATGCGGGGTCCGGTCGCACCGCCCCAGGTGCCGCTGTCGGCCAGCCGGGGCGAGGTCTTCCGGGATCTGGTCCAGGACTCGGTGGAGCGTCTGGAGCGGCGCTGGCCCCAGCTGGCCGAGGTCGACTTCGTCGTCCTGGACGTGCCCAGCGATCTGGAGGACAGCGTTCCGCTCGGCAGCGCCGTATCGGCGGCCAAGGGACGGCCCGCGCAGATCGTCGTCTACCGGCGGCCCATCGAGATCCGCACCAAGAGCCGCGACGAACGCTCCCTCCTGGTCCACGAGGTCGTCGTCGAGCAGGTCGCCGAGCTGCTGGGACTGGCCCCGGAGTCGGTCGATCCGCGGTACGGGCAGGACTGAGCCCGGACCCGGGCACGGGCCCCTTTTTCCCGTGCCTGCCGTACCCCTCAGTCGTCCAGGACCGACAGGTCCTGCCGCGCCGACGGCACCACCACCGTGCCGCCGTCGTCCGGCAGCGTCTGCACCGTGAACATCTGGACGCCGTCCTCCGGGAGGACCAGTGCCCGTGACGCGTGGACCGGGCCGCCCGACACCGTCTCGACGGTCAGCGCGTACGCGCCCTTGAACCCGGCCGGGGGCTTCGGGGTGACGGACATCGTCGTACCGGCCTTGACCGTGTAGGTCTCGACGGCCGCTTCGCCGCCCTCGCTCCCCGCCGAGGTGGTCACCTTCACCGTGGCCGTCGCACCGGGTGCGGCCAGGGAGAGCGTGGAGCCCTCGGCCCGGTTGTCGGTGACGCTCGCGCGGGCGCCCACCGGGCCGGTGGCCGGGATGTAGGCGTACTCCTGCTTGGCGCCGGTGCCCCGGACCACCTGGAGGGCGGCGACGATCGGGGTCGCCCGGTTCTTCTCCACGGGGGTGAGGCGCAGGGAGCCCGGTTCGCCCCGGGTGATGTCCTTCAGGTCGACCGTCGCGGTCATCCCGGACTTGATGTGGAGGGTGTCGTTCCCCGCCGGGGCGAACGTCGTGTTCTTCCCCATCAGCTGGACCTTCACATCCGCGTCGTTCTCGCCGGGCGCGAACGCCACCAGCTGTACGGAGGTGGCGTCGGCCGGGATGCCGGGCATCACCAGCGTGCCGGAGGGGTCGGCTGCCGCCGTGAGCCAGTCGGTGCCCGAGCCGTCGTCGGCGGACAGGAGGACCGCTCCGACCCGGCCGGAGCGGGTGGTGACGTGGGCCGTCAGGTCGTTGACGGACTCGTCGGTGAGGGTGGAGAGCAGGAGCGCGACGCTGGAGCGGGCGGGCACGGTGATGCCGTCGCCGACCTCGGAGGTGACCGCGCCCTTGGCGCCGAAGAGCTGGATGTCGGCCACGGCCGCGCCGGCGTCGGGGTTCGTGAGGTGGAGATAGTCCTGGCGGGAGCGCGCGGTGCTCGCGCCGGGGAACCAGAAGTCGGTGTCCGGGGCGGTGCAGCTGACCCCGAGGAGGCCCCGCGCGCCGCCTGCGGTGACCTTGGTGGTCTGCTGGGCGGCCCAGCCGGGGGCGAGCGTGCCGGTGGCCGTGCCGACGAGGGCCGGGGCGTCGGAACCGTTCGCCTCGGCGAGGACCGGCCTTCCGGGCTCCTTCACGGCGAGGACCGGCCTGTCGGCCTTCGCCCGTGCCTTCTTCGCCGCCTCCTCGGCCTTCTCGGGGTCCGTCTCGGCCTCGTCGTCGAGGACCGGCAGGGCCGGCTTCAGCTCGGCGGTGTCCTTCGCGTCCTCGTCCTGGCCCTTGCCCGTCTCCTGTCCGGGCGGGGTGAACGAGGTGTACCTCGTCTCCGCGAGGTCGGAGGTGCTCGGCGCCGGGCAGACCAGGCTGGAGCGTTCGACCGGCAGCGAGGAGGCGGTCGCGGTCTCCTCGGCGGCCGGGCCCTCGGGCACGTTGAGCGAGGCGAAGCCGGTGATGGCGGCCAGGGCGACGGTGCCCGCGATGAGGGACAGGTGGGTGGACTTCACTCGGACTCGCCTCGCGATGCGTTACGGGTCTGCCAGGGGGCCTGGCCCGGGGTGTCGGGTTCCTCGCCGTTCTGGGCGGGGTGCTGGGCGGGATCGGCGTACGGGGGCTGCTCCCCGGTGTACTGCCCGTACTGGTCGTACGGGGCGTACTGGGCGTTCTGGTCGGAGCTGCCGTACTGGTCGGAGTTGCCGTACTGGCCGCCGCCGTCGCCCTGCTCGCCGTCGTACTGCTGCCGCGGCGGCTGTTGCTGCTGTCCGTACGGGTCCTGGTAGCCGGAGCCCGCGGAGTAGCCGGTGTCCTGCTGGGTGTACGGGTCCTGCTGGGTGTACGGGTCCTGCTGGTACGCGGCGTGGTCGCCCTGCTGGTAGGAGGTGGTGGCCTGCTGGTCGGCGCCCTGGTACTGGCCGCCGTCCCACCCCCCGTAACTCTGCTGCGGGAGCGCCGCGTAGCCGGCGGTGGTGTCCTGCTGGTCGTAGCCGCTGCTCTCGGCGTACAGGTCGGCGCTCTGCTGGTCGGGGATGTACTCCCCCGCACCGGCTGTCTCTGCCGGTGCCGACTGCGGGGGCGGCGGGGGCGGGTTCTCGCCCGTGCCGTCCGCCGGATAGCCGTCCCCGGCCGCCCCGGCCGCCTCGGCCGCCGCGCGGAGCCTGCGGGCCCGGCGGCCGTCGCCGTCCGCGTCGGCGGCGGCGACCGCGGGCGCCTCCTCGGGCAGGTCGTCGTCGATCTCCCGGCGGCGGCCCGGCAGGGCCATGACCACCAGGACCACGGCGAGCGCGCCCTGGGCCCAGAGCCAGACGGTGTGGGTGAAGGGGGCGTCGTAGGTGAGGTCGAGGCGGCCGCCGCCCGGGGGCAGTTCGAAGCCCTGGGCCCAGCCGTCGACGGTCACGCGGGTCAGCGCCCGGCCGTCGACCGTGGCCTGCCAGCCGGGCGCGGCCTCGTCGGCGATCCGCAGGATGCGGCCCTCGTCGCCCGCCGGGATCTCGGAGTGCGCCTCAACGGGGCCGGAGCCGACCGGGATGCGCTCGCCCTCACCGCCGGCCGGGACCACCATCACGCGGGCGACCTGGCGGTCCACCCGCCACAGGGCGCTGCCGTCGAGCTGGCTGAGGCGGCTGAGGCCGGGGGTCGTGTCGAGGACGCGGCTCATCTGGCGCGGTGCTCCGTCGCGTACGAGGACGTACCGGATGGCGAAGTTGCCGAGCTGGCCGCCCTGGTCGGCGCCGGAGCCCGCGACCAGGTTGGCGACGACCTTGTCCAGGTGGCTGTTGCTGCCCGCCGCCTCGGTCAGCTCGCCGTCGCCGAGGCGGGCGCCGGAGCCGCGGACCAGGCTGTACGAGACGGACTCGGGCGAGCTCCCGCCGAGGACGAGGGTGCGCGCCTGGTCGCGGGTCGAGCTCTCCTCGGCCACGAACGCGGGCACCTGGACGGGGTCGCGGCGCTCCAGGGGGCCGTCGGCGCCGCCGATCATCCAGCCGAAGGCGGCCAGGGCCGGGGCGAGCCCGGCGGCCAGGGCGATCAGGACCGCGACGGGCTGGCGCCAGCCGAAGCTCTGCTCGGCGACCCGGACCCGGGCGCCGTCCGCGCCGACGAGCGCGGCGGCGATCAGGGCGGCGCCGTAGACGAGCGTGGCGGGTCCGGCCCATGTCGAGCCGTTGGCGAGCGCCGCGAAGAACAGGCCGGTGAGCGCGGTGGCCCAGGCGGCCCGGACGGCGAACTGCCGCTCGCCGCGCAGCAGGGCGGCGAGCGCCGCCAGCACGATGCCGAGCAGCAGGACGCCGCCCGCCGCTTTGGGGCCGCCGGGGCTGATTCCGAGCAGGTCGAGCGCCGAAGCCGTCCCCGTACCGATGTCCAGGCCCGCTTCGCGCAGGAACGCGGACGGGTCGGTGAGGAGCGTGAGCGACCAGGGGGCCAGCGCCAGCATCGGGGTGCCCACGGCGGCCAGGAAGCGGAGCCCGTACGCCGTGATGTCGCGGCGGCGCAGCGCCAGCACGCCGAGGCCGAGGATCACGGCGAGCGGCCAGACGATCGGGGTGAACGCGGTCGTGATCGTGAGGAGCAGGGCGTACGCCCAGGTCGCGCGCCAGCTGCCGCGCGGCGCGTCCGGGTCGGTGCCGTCGCGGAACCCGTGGGCGGCGACGGCCGCGCGGGCGATCAGCGGGAGTAGCACGAGCAGGGCGGCGGTGCCGAGGCGGCCGGTGGCCAGGGCGCCGGTCGCGGCGGGCAGGAAGGCGTACGCGACGCTCGCCCAGGCCCGCAGCAGCCGCGAGGGGAGCAGCGGCCGGGAGGCGAAGTACGCGGTGAGCCCCGCCAGGGGGACCGAGCAGACCAGCAGGACGGCGACGGCGAAGCCGGTGGAGCCGAGGAAGAGGGCCGACAGGGCGGCGAGGAGCGCGAGGTAGGGCGGGGCGGTCTCGGTGGAGCCGGTGGAGATCGTGTGCCAGGCGTCCGCGTACCGGCTCCAGAGCTCGCCGGCCTCCGCGGGGGCGGGCAGCAGGGCGCCGCCGGCGAGGGAGCCGCCGGTGAGCAGGTTGCGGCAGGCGATGAGGGAGACCGCGAGCAGCAGGGCGAAGAGGACCGGGCCGGGCTTGCGGCCGATTCTCTTGAGCCGCGCGAACTGGTCGACCTCCAGGAAGTCGGCGTCGTCGCCGCCGGGGCCGGACTCGACGGCTCCGTGCCGCGAACCGCTCGACTCGGCCTCGCCCTTGGTGCCGAAGTTGCCGGCGACCTGTTCGACGGTGGCGCGGACGGTGGCGCCCGGCGGCGGGAAGAGGGCGCGCAGTTCGGTCGCGTCGACCACGCCCTTTCCGCGGTCGCGGCGGGCGGCGAGGATGCGGCCGGGCCGCAGGAGGGTGCCGAGGAGGCCGGTGACCTCGTCGAGTGCCTGGCCCGGGACCTTGCCGACGAGGTAGGCGAGGGTACGCAGGAGGGTGCCGACGACGAGCCGGAGCAGGACCCAGGGCAGGGCCTTGCCGCGCGCGTTGACGAGCATCGTGTAGGCGGCGCCCGCCTTGTCGACGCGGTGCGGGCCGGCGACCGAGCGGCCGGCGCAGTCGATGGGGCGGCGCTCGCGGGCGGATGCCTCGGCGTGGCGCAGGACGGCGTCCGGGGCGACGAGGACCCGGTGGCCGGCGAGGTGGGCGCGCCAGCACAGGTCCACGTCGTCGCGCATCAGCGGGAGGTTGCGGTCGAAGCCGCCGAGCTCCTCGTAGACGTCGCGGCGGATGAGCATGCCGGCGGAGGAGACGGAGAGGACGGTGCGGACCTGGTCGTGCTGGCCCTGGTCCTGTTCGCGGCGGTCCAGCCCGGTCCAGCGGCGGCCGCTGTTGGCGATGGAGACGCCGACCTCGAGGAGCTGCTTGCGGTCGTACCAGCCGCGGAGCTTCGGCCCGACGATGGTGGCGTGCTTGTCGGTGTCGACGACGCGCAGCATCTCGGCGAGCGCGTCCGGCTCGGGTGCGCAGTCGTCGTGGAGCAGCCAGAGCCACTGGACCGGCTCGCCGTGCGGCAGCTCCGGCAGGTCGTAGTTCTCGTCGACCCAGGCCCGGGTGACCGGGTCCCAGCCGCCGGGGCGCTTGAGGTAGGGCAGGTCGTCGGGGGTCGGCGCCCCGGCGGTGCGGACCGCCTCGTCGACGGCCGTGCCGAAGCTCGTACGGCGGGCGAGGTGCAGGACGCGGTCGCCGCCGAGCGCCTCCGCGACCAGCCGGGCGGAGTCGTCGGCGCTGCCGGTGTCGGCGGCGACGGCGTTCTGTACGGGGCGTTCCTGCCCCAGCAGCCCGGCCAGCACGTCGGGCAGCCAGCGCGCGCCGTCGTGGGAGACGAGCACGGCGGTGACGACGTGCCGGGGGAACTCTGGGGCGGCGGCGGCCGCGTTCGGCGCCGCCGAGTGGCTGTGCACGGACATCGAGGTACGGGCCCTCCGGCCGGGTCCGGGGGCGTCCCCGGGGGCTGCATCGGTGTACACGCGCGCCCCGGCGGGGCGTTGGCGCATCTCGGACGGGGCCCCACACTAACGGTACGGATCCGTGGGGGTGGCCCGGAGCGGGTGAACGCCCCCGGTGCTCGGGGTCTTGTACATGCCGACGGCCCGTCGCCCGCTCCCCGGGGAGGGAGTGGTGGGTGGCGGGCCGTCGGGGCGTGGTCCTCAGGGAGCCCTGCTCGGGAAAGGGCTGCCGGGGCCGGGCGGCGCGGCGTGAGCGATGAGGCGCCTGGATCGCGGTCCCGTGAGAGGTGCCTGGATCGCAGCCTCCTTGAGAGGTGCCTAGATCGCTGCCTTCTTGAGGCGCCGTCGTTCACGTTCGGAAAGCCCGCCCCAGATGCCGAAGCGTTCGTCGTTGGCCAGCGCGTACTCAAGGCACTCCGACCGCACCTCACAGGCGAGACAGACCTTCTTGGCCTCGCGGGTGGATCCGCCCTTTTCGGGAAAGAAGGACTCGGGATCGGTCTGGGCGCACAGTGCGCGCTCCTGCCAGCCGAGTTCCTCGTCCGCGTCCTCGACCAGCAGTTGCTGGAACAGCTCGGTCATGTGCGCCCCTCGTCTGTCTCTTGCGTCCCGTGATGCGGCCGTTACTGATTGCGGCCGAACGACACGAGTGAAATTACAAGTGTGTATCTCCAAGCCAGTCAAGCGAGGATCTGCTAATGGCCCAGGGATTCACTCTGCGGAACCAAGCGTATGCGGAAAGTGTTCAAATCACCAAAAAACTGACATATGCCACTGGTGTCACTCCATCACGTCTTCCCTCGGTCAAGACGATCAGGGGTGTCCTTACGTTGCGATTCGATCACTGTAGCGATCAAGATCACAGTCGGATCACAGCCCCTCGGCCACGTTTAGAGGCACGGGTGATGCGCCATGTCTCCGCCCGTGGCGGCGAACAAACCTTTCTCCTCGCGCGACAACCGGAAGAGGTGAAACATTGCCCCCATATCGGCCATCGGGTTGACAGAGAGCGATTCAGCCGGTCTCCTTGATCTCATGTCAGCGATCGCAGCGATGCACGTCACCCACGTCCGTGGGTTCCGTAGCGCTGTCCAGGCTCGCTGTTGCTGTTCCAGCTGTCACAGCTGTTGATGCCGTAGTGCTCCAGCTCTGATCCAGCCTTCCCCCGCCTTTCCGGCTTCCCCGTGACTCTCTATCTCGCGGCCGCCGACGCCCCACGCGACTCCCCCGCACGCGCACTCCCCATGCCGAGGAACCACCGCACCCCATGAACAGCGACAGCGACCTTCAGATCGCCGGCGACATCCTCGAGGTCCAGCACCTCCTCCAGCCCGCCCGCGAGCATCCCTCCACCGTCTCCGAGTTCGTCGGCCTCGCCCGCTCCATCGCGGCCGACCGCACGCGCTGGGCCGGACTCGTCCGGTACGACACCACCACCCGCTGGTACCACCGCCTCCAGACAGGCCCCGGCTACGAGGTGTGGCTGCTCAGCTGGGTGCCCGGACAGGGCAGCGGGCGCCACGACCACGGCCGCTCCGCCGGTGTACTGACGGTCCTCGAAGGCGAGTTGACCGAGCACACCGAGCGCGGCAGCCGGTCGATCGGCGCCGGGGCGCAGCGCGCCTTCGCCCCCGGATACGTCCACGAAGTGGTCAACGACTCGCTCGGACCGGCCGTCAGCCTGCACATCTACTACCCGGGTCTGACCGAGATGCCGATGCACGCCGCGCAATGCGCCCCGACGGCCGTGGATGTCGTACCCGCCTGACAAACTGCTGTGCATGCGCATTGTTGTTCTGGCCGGCGGTATCGGTGGTGCTCGTTTTCTGCGTGGCCTCAAGCAGGCCGCGCCCGACGCGGACATCACGGTCATCGGCAACACGGGTGATGACATCCATCTGTTCGGGCTGAAGGTCTGCCCCGACCTCGACACCGTGATGTACACCCTCGGCGGTGGCATCAACGAGGAGCAGGGCTGGGGGCGGACCGACGAGACCTTCCAGGTCAAGGAGGAGCTCGCGGCGTACGGGGTCGGGCCCGGGTGGTTCGGTCTCGGTGACCGCGACTTCGCCACCCACATCGTCCGTACGCAGATGCTCGGCGCGGGCTATCCGCTCAGCGCGGTCACCGAGGCGCTCTGCGCCCGCTGGCAGCCGGGGGTGCGGCTGCTGCCCATGTCGGACGACCGGGTCGAGACGCATGTCGCCGTCGAGACGGACGGCGAGAGCAAGGCCATCCACTTCCAGGAGTACTGGGTGAAGCTGCGCGCCTCCGTCGAGGCGCAGGCGATCGTGCCGGTCGGGGCGGAGCAGGCGAAGCCGGCGCCGGGCGTGCTGGAGGCCATCGGCGCCGCCGATGTCATCCTCTTCCCGCCGTCGAACCCCGTGGTCTCCATCGGCACCATCCTCGCCGTGCCCGGGATCCGGGAGGCGATCGCCGAGGCCGGGGTGCCGGTCGTCGGCCTCTCCCCCATCGTCGGCGACGCGCCTGTGCGGGGTATGGCGGACAAGGTGCTCGCGGCCGTGGGCGTCGAGTCGACGGCGGCCGCCGTGGCCCAGCACTACGGGTCGGGGCTGCTGGACGGGTGGCTGGTCGACACGGTGGACGCGGGTGCGGTCGGCGAGGTCGAGGCGGCGGGCATCCGGTGCCGGGCGGTGCCGCTGATGATGACGGACGTGGACGCGACGGCGGAGATGGCCCGGCAGGCGCTGGAGCTGGCCGGGGAGGTGAGGGTGTGAGTGTTTCGACCGAAGATGGTGGGGGCTCCACGCCTTCCTTTCGTGTGTGGGCCGTGAACGGGATTCCCGAGGTGCGTGCCGGTGACGATCTCGCCAAGCTGATCGCCGGGGCCGAGCCGGGGCTCGTCGACGGTGACGTCCTGCTCGTCACCTCGAAGATCGTCTCCAAGGCCGAGGGCCGGATCGTCCAGGCCGCCGACCGTGAGGCCGCCATCGACGCCGAGACCGTACGGGTCGTGGCGCGGCGCGGTCCCCTGCGGATCGTGGAGAACCGGCAGGGTCTCGTCATGGCCGCCGCCGGGGTCGACGCCTCCAACACTCCGGCCGGGACCGTGCTCCTGCTGCCCGAGGACCCCGACGCCTCCGCCCGGGCCATCCGCGACGGGCTGCGGGACACCCTTGGCGTCGAGACCGGTGTCGTCGTCACGGACACCTTCGGACGGCCCTGGCGCAACGGGCTGACCGATGTCGCGATCGGGGCTGCGGGGGTGCGGGTGCTGGACGATCTGCGTGGCGGGACGGACGCGTACGGCAATCCGCTCAGCGCCACGGTCGTGGCGACGGCGGACGAGCTGGCGGCTGCCGGGGACCTGGTCAAGGGCAAGGCTGCGGGGCTGCCGGTGGCGGTGGTGCGGGGGCTGCCGCATGTGGTGGCGCCCGACTCCGTGGACGGCTCCGGTGCGCGGGCGCTGGTGCGGGGTGCGGCCGACGACATGTTCCGGCTCGGGACGTCGGAGGCCGTACGGGAAGCGGTGACCCTGCGGCGTACGGTGCGCGAGTTCAGCGATGATCCGGTGGACCCTGGGGCCGTGCGGCGGGCGGTGGCGGCGGCGGTGACCGCCCCCGCGCCTCATCACACGACGCCGTGGCGGTTCGTGCTGCTGGAGTCCGCCGAGTCGCGGACGCGGCTGCTGGACGCGATGCGGGACGCGTGGATCGCGGATCTGCGGCGCGACGGCAAGAGCGAGGAGTCGATCGCGAAGCGGGTGCGGCGCGGGGATGTGCTGCGCAACGCGCCGTATCTGGCGGTGCCGTGTCTGGTGATGGACGGCTCCCATACGTACGGGGACGAGCGGCGGGACACGGCGGAGCGCGAGATGTTCGTGGTCGCGGCGGGGGCGGGAGTGCAGAACTTCCTGGTGGCGCTGGCCGGTGAGCGGTTGGGGTCGGCGTGGGTGTCCTCGACGATGTTCTGCCGGTCGGTGGTGCGGGAGGTGCTGTCGTTGCCGGCGTCGTGGGATCCGTTGGGGGCGGTGGCTGTGGGTCATGCGGTGGGAGTGGCCCGGGAGCGGGCCGTTCGGGATGCGGAGGACTTTCTCACCGTGCGGTGAGTGGGGTGGGGCGGTCGTTGGCGGGGGCGGTGGGCCGCTGCGCGGGGCTTGTCCCCTACCCGCCCCTTCCCGAGACCCGGGCTCTGCCCCTGGCCCCGCTCCTCAAGCGCCGGAGAGGCTGATCAGGCCTACAGCGCTGCGATGTTTCCCGGGGTCATCCTCGGGCCCCTGCGCTCCGGGATCCGGCCCGACAGCAGTATCAGGCGCGTCGCCCGGTGGCGTTGGCCCTCGTACGGGGTCAGCAGGGTCAGCATCTCCTCGTCGTCCGCGTGGCGGTTGTCCGCCAGGGCGTGGCCCACGATGCCGGGGAGGTGGTAGTCGCCCACCGTCACCGCGTCCGGGGCGCCGTTGGAGCGCTGGAGGGTTTCGGCGGAGGTCCAGGGGCCGATGCCGGGGATCAGTTCCAGGCGGGCCGTGGCCTCGGCCAGGGGCATCGTCGACGCCTCCTCCAGCCTGCGGGCCACCCGTACCGCTCGCATGATCGTGGAGGAGCGCTTGGTGTCGACGCCTGCCTTGTGCCACTCCCAGGACGGGATCATCGCCCAGGTGCGCGCGTCCGGCATGACGTGGAGACCCAGTTCGGCCGTGGGGCCGGGGGCGGGCGTGCCGTAGCGGCGGACCAGGAGGCGCCAGGCGCGGTACGCCTCGTCCGTGGTGACCTTCTGTTCCAGGATCGAGGGGATCAGCGACTCCATCACCAGGCCCGTGCGGAGCAGCCGCAGGCCGGGGCGGCGGTGCCGGGCCACCGCGAGCAGGCGGTGGTGCGGGGTGAAGGCGTCCGGGTCGTCATCGGCGCCCAGGAGCGTGGGGAGACAGGCCAGCAGCCACTCCGCGCCCGGGCCCCAGGCCTGCGCCCCGACCCGGTCCCCGCACGCCGCCACCCGCAGGGTGCCGGGGCCCTCCGGCGTCCGGGTGGCCCGCCAGAACGTGCCGTCCGCCGCCATCCGGAACGTGGGGTCGGCCGGTCCCCTGCGCAGCGGGCTCAGCACCAGACGCAGGTCCAGCGGGCCCGGCGGGGTCCATTCCCGGGTCAGGGACGCCTCATCACCCCGCGCCGTCGGCGCTGCCTGGTGCGGCAGTGCCGGGCGTGCGGTGCGCGGGGCGAATCGTCCTGCCACGGGTGGGGCCTCGGGGGTTCCTGGTGCTGAATGTGTTCTCTTGAGGGTACGGGGCCGAGCCGCCCTACTGGTCCGACGAGAAGCGGATCGCGGCGTCCGGGAGGACCGCCCCGCACCAGATCCTGACCCCGTCGCGCAGTTCGTTGTCCGCGCCCACCCGGGCGCCGTCCCCGATGACCGCGCCGTTGAGGACCGTACGGCTGCCGATCCTCGCGCCCGCCCCGATGAGCGAGTCCGTGACGACCGCGCCCGCTTCGACCACCGCTCCGGCCAGCACCGCCGAGCCGTCGATCCTCGCGCCCGCGCCGATCACGGCGTCGGCGCCGATCACCGTGCCGCCGGTGAGCTTGGCGTCCGGGGCGACGGTGGCCGTCTCCAGGACCAGGCGGTCGCCGCAGCGGCCCGGGACGGCCGGGGACGGGGCGCGGCCCAGGACCAGGTCGGCGGAGCCGCGTACGAAGGCCTGCGGGGTGCCGAGGTCCAGCCAGTAGGTGGAGTCGACCATGCCCTGGAGGTGGGCTCCGGAGGCGAGCAGACCGGGGAAGGTCTCGCGCTCCACGGAGACCGGGCGGCCCGCCGGAATGGTGTCGATGACCGAGCGCCGGAAGATGTACGCGCCGGCGTTGATCTGGTCGGTGACGATCTCCTCGGGCGTCTGCGGCTTCTCCAGGAAGGCCGTGACCCGGCCCGTCGCGTCCGTCGGTACGAGACCGAAGGCGCGCGGGTCCTCCACCCGGGTCAGGTGGAGCGAGACGTCCGCCCCGGCGTCGTTGTGCGAGGAGACCAGGGCCCGGATGTCGAGCCCGGTCAGGATGTCGCCGTTGAAGATCAGGACGGGCTCGTCCGGTCCGGAGGACAGCTTGGCCGCGACGTTGCGTATCGCGCCGCCGGTGCCGAGCGGTTCCTGCTCGGTGACGTACTCGATGTGCAGGCCGAGCGAGGAACCGTCGCCGAAGTACGGCTCGAAGACCTCGGCCAGGTAGGACGTGGCGAGCACGATGTGCTCCACCCCGGCCGCCCTGGCCCGCGCCAGCTGGTGGGTCAGGAAGGGGACCCCCGCCGCCGGGACCATCGGCTTCGGGGTGTGCACCGTGAGCGGGCGCAGCCGGGTGCCTTTGCCACCGACCAGGAGGATCGCTTCTTTTGCCTCTGTCACAGCGCCGTCTCTGCTTCCTGCTGGGGCCTGGCCTGGGTATATGGCTGGCCAGTCTAAGCAGACCGGTCCGACATGAACCGGTCAGCGGCCCTGCAGTTTGGCGGAGCTGGTCCTGGCCGTGCCGAGCTTCTCGTAAAGACGCGCTCCGGGGCATTCGGTTGCGAAACCGTCCCGATGGCCCGAGATGACGTTCATCTTGACCTTCACGCCCGCCTTGTACTTGTTGCTGCCCCCGGAGACGAGCGTCACCTTGCCCTTCGGGTTCCCGCCGAACAGCCCGAGCTTCCAGGCCGTGAGCTTGGAGACGGCGGTCACCGCGGCGGCGGGCGGGTTGGTGGAGGCGTAGGAGCCGAGTACGGCGATGCCCATGGTGTTGGTGTTGAAGCCCAGGGTGTGTGCTCCCAGGACCGCCTTCGTGACGCCTCCGGCCCGGCCCTCGTAGATGGTGCCGCACTTGTCGACGGCGAAGTTGTAGCCGAAGTCGCGCCAGCCACTGCTCTTGACGTGGTAGCGGTAGATGCTGCGCAGCACCGAGGGGGCCTGCTTGCAGGTGTAGTTGTTGCCGGACGCGCTGTGGTGCACGAAGGCCGCCTTGACCGACTTCGTGTACGCGAAGTTCCTCTCGCGGAGCCTCTCGTCGGCGCCCCAGCCCTTGCGCGTGACGATCTTCGGCCGGGGGCCGATGTACGGCTTCGCGCCGGGCGCCAGGTTCACCGACTCCAGCGTCTCCGCCTGGGTGAGGGCGGGGATGACGGTCGCGCCGAGCTCCGCGAGTTCCGCGTTGACCGCCGAGGCCGCGGCGACCTCGGCCGTCAGGACCTCCGGCAGGGCGGCGGCCGGCGGGGTGTCCGCGAAGACTGCGGGGGTGGCCGCCCGGTTGGCAGGGGCGCCGCGGGCGGGCTCCGGAGCGGCGGCCTCACCGGGGTCGTCACCGGGGTCGACGAGCTCCAGGCGCATGCCTTCCGGGAGCGGTACGGGGGTGGCGGACCGGCCCTGCGGGTCCGGGGCTTCCGGACGTACGCGTACCTCTACGCCGTCCGAGTCGCCGACCCAGAGCGGAGCCGTCGCGCCCCGCACCGTACGCCCCTCGCGCTCCGCGCTGCCGAGGTCGGCGGCGTGCTCGGCTCCGTGCCTCTCGACGTCCTGCCAGTCGGACCAGCGCGTGGTGCCGGTGGCCCGGGTGCGGACCCGGACCGTGCCGTGCAGTTCGGCCCCGGCGTCGTCCCAGACCACGCCCACCAGGGAGAAGGGCCGGACGTCGCGCTGGGGCACGCCCCGGACCGCCGGTGCTCCCGCGACCCGGTTCGAGGGGACGGCGAGGGGCGCCAGGGGCAGCGACTGCGTGGAGCCCGCCGGTTCGGCCGCGGACGCGGTTCCGGGGGACTCGGCTACGCGGGGTTCGGGGGTGTTCGTACGGGGGTCGGTTTCGGAGGTGTCAGGCGTGGGGGCTTCGCTCGTCGTCGCTTCGGCCTGTGCCGAAGGCGGTCCCGCACCCGGTGACGCCGGGGACGTGGAGGGAGGCGGGGCCGAAGCGGAGTGGGGAGCGGGGGCGGAGGCCGCGGGAGTGGCGAGCGGCAGAGTGAGGGCCACTGCACAGGTGACGCCGACTGAGGTGACAAGTAGTGCACGCATACGCATGATCCTGGCCATAACCAGACAAGTCCGGCCACCTGGGCGGAGAGTTGCGTCTGACGCCCTGCCTGCCGAACCGGTGTACGTGACACCCGTTCAGCCCGCCCCGCACAGCCTCCCCGCGTACTCTTGCGCGGATGAACTCCAGCGACCGTACCGCCGCCGACCTGCTGCGATCCGCCCTCGCCGCGGACCCGGCCCGCCCCCTGGTCACCTTCTACGACGACGCCACCGGAGAACGCGTCGAACTGTCGGTGGCCACCTTCGCCAATTGGGTGGCCAAGACCGCCAATCTGCTCCAGGGCGACCTCGCCGCCGAGCCCGGAGACCGGCTCACGCTGCTCCTCCCCGCGCACTGGCAGTCCGCGGTCTGGCTGCTCGCCTGCTCCTCGGCCGGGGTCGTCGCCGATGTCCAGGGCGAGCCGGCCGCCGCCGACCTCGTGGTGAGCGGGCCGGACACGCTGGAGCGGGCCCGGGCCTGCCGCGGTGAGCGGGTCGCGCTGGCCCTGCGCCCGCTGGGCGGCCGGTTCCCGCAGCCGCCAGAGGGCTTCGCCGACTACGCGGTGGAGGTGCCGAGCCAGGGCGACCGCTTCGTCCCCTTCGCCCCGGTGGACCCGCAGGCTCCGGCGCTGACCGTGGGCGGGGTCGAGCTGACCGGTGCGCAACTCGTCGCGAAGGCCCGCGAGGACGCCGAGGCCCTCGGGCTCGTACCGGGGTCCCGGCTGCTGACCGGGCACACGTTCGACACCTGGGAGGGGCTGAGCACCGGTCTCTTCGCGCCACTGGCCTCCGGGGGGTCCGTGGTCCTCTGCCGGCACCTCGGGCAGCTCGGCGCGGAGGGCCTGGCGAAGCGGGTCGAGAGCGAGCGGGTCACCAACACGGCGGTATGACAAGCGCGCTGAGGTGCACTCGTCCGGCCCACAGCGGGCCGAGCCCCCGGTAACGATCGTCGGCGGGGGTAGATGATCGGCGGTACAGACCACTCTCTGGGCAGTGCACAACCAAGCGCGAGGTTCAGCCGTCTACTCCTGCGACCGGCGGCCCATCGCGCCGCCGAACGTGAAGGATGGACGCAGACGTGACCGACAGTGCTGGCACGCCGGCCGACCCGGACCTCCCGGCCGGGGACACGCCGCAGGACGGGTCGCAGGAAGAGCCGGAGGCCACGGACTCGAAGGAAGAGCCCGAGCCCGGGCCCGCACCCGGGAACGACACGCCTCAGGGCGCGGCCACGGATACCGACGGCGACCAGCACGGCAGCGACGGCGACGCCGCCCACGCCCCGCAGGACTCCGGTGACGAGGTCCAGACCGCCGCCGGGGTACAGACCTGGGCCGACCACCCCAAGGACGGCGGCACCTCCCGCCGGAAGCGGCCCTGGCTGCGGTGGGCCGCCCTCGGCGCCTCGTTCCTCGTGCTGATCTCCGCGGGGGCGGGCTGGTGGCTGTACAAGAAGCTCGACGGCAACATCACCACCGACACCGGCGCCGCCGCCGAGCTGAAGGTCTACGAGAAGGAGCGGCCCGCCCCGGTCGTCATGGATGCCCAGAACATCCTGCTCATCGGGTCGGACAGCCGGTCCGGCGACAACAGCGAGTACGGCCGTGACGACGGCGGCAGCCAGCGCTCCGACACCACGATCCTGCTGCACCTCGCGGCGGACCGGAAGAGCGCGACCGCCGTGTCACTCCCCCGCGACCTGATGGTGGAGGTCCCCAAGTGCCGCACCGGGGACGCCAAGGAGACGCGGGAGCAGTTCACCCAGTTCAACTCGGCGTTCGAACTCGGCGGCACCGCCTGCACGATCCGTACGGTGGAACGGCTGACCGGCATCCGGATCGACCACCACATGGTCGTCGACTTCAACGGGTTCAAGGACATGGTCGACGCCGTGGACGGGGTCGAGATCTGCCTCAAGGAGCCGATCGACGACAAGGACGCGCGCCTGGAGCTCCCGGCCGGGCGGCAGACGCTGAACGGCGAGGAGGCGCTCGGCTACGTACGGGCACGCAAGACCCTCGGCGACGGCAGCGACACCGAACGGATGGAGCGCCAGCAGAAGTTCCTCGGCGCCCTGGTCAACAAGATGCAGAGCAACGGCGTCCTGCTCAACCCGACGCGGCTCTACCCGGTCCTGGACGCGGCGACCAAGTCGCTGACGACCGACCCGGGCCTGGACTCGCTGCGGGACCTGTACGACCTGGTGCGGAGCATGCGCGACGTGCCGACCGACCAGGTGCAGTTCCTGACCGTGCCCCGGCAGCCGTACCGCCAGAACACGAATCGGGACGAACTCGTCGAACCGGACGCGAGCGAACTCTTCAAGCAGCTGCGCGAGGACAAGCCCGTGGCGGTAGTTCCGGCGGACGAGCTCGAAGAGAAGGAGAAAGCTCAGGACGAGAAGCCGGACGACACCGGCTCCGACTCCGAAAGCCCGACCCCGACACCCACCTATTCGGGTTCGAGTGCCGCGGACGACCTGTGTGAGCAGTAAAGCAATTACCAAGACATAGAAGACGATCGACGCGCAATGGGAAGAATGCCCGGTTGTAAGAAGCGTGGTGTGGGTCACGCACGTCGCTCCTTTACGGGCGGGGCGGATAGTGTGACGCGATCCGGTGCTTCCGGCCATCAGGTCGTGCACTGCCGGAGCGAAGGAACGAGCGCCTCGCCGGGGGAGGGCGCCTCGCGTGGCACCGACGGAGGACTCAGGCAACCGTGGATGCGCAAAGCCGTGGGCGGGCGGACGATATCGACCCCGCAGACCAGTGGGTACTCAACCCGCACACCGGCAATTACGAACTGCGACTGGACCAATCCGCAGGGGAGTCGCCGGTCGCCGCGCGTACGGCCACTGCCGAGGATTCCGGCCGCCGCGGCGACGCGCGGACCGGTGCTCCGCGAGAGGACCGTGAGGGTTCCGGCCGGCGGGGGACCAACTCCCCCGAGGTGCCCGGCCAGCGCAGCCGCCGGTCATCCCGGAGCGGCGGGCGCGGCGCGGAGGCCACGGCCACAGCGGGGCGCCGTAAGCGCAAGGCTCCGAAGGCGCGCAAGAAAGCGCTGATGTGGACGGGCGGGGTGACGGCGTTCCTCGTCGTCTCGACCGCGGTGGGCGCGTACATCCTCTACGAGAAGCTCAACGGGAACATCGACGCCATCGACATCGGCGACCAGGGCAACAAGGACGTCTTCAGCGACGGCCCGATGAACATCCTGATCATCGGCACCGACAAGCGCACCGGCAAGGGCAACGAGGGGTACGGCGACAAGGGCAGCGAGGGCCACGCCGACACCACCATCCTGTTCCACGTCTCCGAGGACCGGACCAACGCGACGGCGATGAGCATCCCGCGCGACCTGATGACCGAGATCCCCGAGTGCGAGACGAAGGGATCGGACGGCACCTCCACGACCATCCCCGGCACCCCGAACGAACGCTTCAACACCAGCCTCGGCCAGAGCGGCCGTAATCCCGGCTGCACCATGAAGACGGTCGAGAACATCACCGGCGTCAAGCCCGACCACTTCATGATGGTCGACTTCAACGCGGTCAAGGAGCTCACCACCGCGGTGGGCGGCGTCGAGGTCTGCATGGCAAAGCCGGTCGACGACCCTAAGTCCCATCTGAAGCTGCCCGAGGGCAAGTCCGAGGTGCAGGGCGAGATGGCCCTGGCCCTTCTGCGCACCCGGCACAGCTTCGGCAACGAGAGCGACCTCGACCGGATCAAGGTGCAGCAGCAGTTCCTCGCCTCGATGATCCGCGAGATGAAGTCGAGCGACACCCTGACCAACCCGAAGAAGCTGTACACGCTGGCCGACGCGGCCACCAACGCGCTGACGGTCGACACGGGCATCGGCGACGCGAAGAAGCTGATGACGCTGGCCCAGGAGATCGGCAAGGTCGACACGAAGAACATCACCTTCCTGACGATGCCGGTCATCGACAACCCGGCCGAGCCGAAGCCCATCACCGTGGTCGTGGACCCGGTCAAGGGTGAGCAGCTCTTCGCGATGCTGCGCTCCGACACCTCGCTCACCGAGGTGAAGCAGAAGGAGAAGGCCGCCAAGGGCAAGCAGGCGGCCCTCCTCAGGGGCCCGAAGGCCGCGCCCGCCGACGTACGCGTGGACGTGCTCAATGGCGGGGAGATCTCCGGCGCCGCGGGCGCGACCGTCACCTGGCTGCAGAACCAGCAGGGCGTGCTGAAGTCCACGAACAAGGCCAACGCCCCCGAGCAGATCAAGAAGACGACCCTGGCCTACGCGCCCAACCAGGCCGACCAGGCCCGCGCGCTCGCCGAGATGATGGGCCTGCCCGCCGCGGCCATGAAGCAGGGCACCGCCGACGCCGAGGGGCTGGAGACGATGGTGCTGACGCTGGGGGCGGACTTCAAGGGCGCGGGCATACCCATCACGGGACCGGCGAAGATGCCGGACGACGTCGAGAAGTCGAGCGCGGACAAGGCGGTCTGCGCCAAGTGACACCGAGTCACCGCGTCACAGCGGAAATCTGAACAGCATGGGGGGTCCGGTGGGACGGAGCAGTACGCACGGGGAGGGGACACGGTCACGCGTCCGTCACGCGGATCGGCCCGGTGGGGACGGGGGCCTGTACGAGGACGGGGACGGGGACGGCGGGGGCCGTACGCGCCGCGAGAGCGATGACGCCGGGGCGGGCGAACCGGCGGCGAGGTCGGCAGGCGACGGCCCGGGACGTCGGGCCGGGCCGCGGGGCACAAACGGCCGGGGCCGGAGCAGCCGCCGCGCCCCGAAGAGCGGCAGACGGCGCGCCCTGCGCTGGGTCTCCTCCGTACTCGCCCTGCTGATACTCGCCGCCGGTGGGGCCGGCTACCTCTACTACGAGCACCTCAACGGCAACATCAGGAAAGGGGACCTGACCCTCGGCGACAAGCAGATGGCCGACCACAAGGCCAACGCCGCCGGGCAGACCCCGCTCAACATCCTGCTCATCGGCTCCGACGCCCGGGACTCCGCGGAGAACCAGAAGCTGGGCGGCGCGAAGGAGACCTTCGGCGCCCCTCCGCTCGCCGACGTGCAGATGCTGCTCCACCTCTCCGCGGACCGCTCCAACCTCTCCGTGGTCAGCATGCCGCGCGACACCATGCTGAAGATGCCCAAGTGCACGGCCCCTGACGGTGAGGTCTTCCCGGCCAGCACGGTGGACGTGCAGACCAACCAGAGCCTGCGCCGCGGTGGTCCGGGCTGCACGGTGGCCGCCTGGTACGAGCTGACCGGCATCCGGATCGACCACTTCATGATGATCGACTTCGCCGGTGTGGTCTCGATGGCCGACGCGATCGGCGGCGTCCCGGTCTGTGTGACCGCCAACATCCACTCGCGCGGCGCCAACGGCCGCGGTGGTTCCGGGCTGAGGCTGGAGGCGGGCACCCACTCCGTCCGGGGCGAGCAGGCACTCCAGTGGCTGCGCACCCGGTACGGCTTCGAGGACGGCAGCGACCTGGCGCGGGCCAAGGCCCAGCACCAGTACATGAACTCGATGGTGCGCCAGTTGCGCAAGGGCACCAAGCTCTCCGACCCGGCGAAGCTGATGAACCTGGCCGAGGCCGCGACCACCGCGCTGACGGTCGACAAGGGGCTCGACACGGTCAGGAAGCTCTACGACCTGGCCGAGGAGCTGAAGAAGGTCCCGACGAAGCGCATCACGATGTCGACCATGCCGAACGTGTACGGCACCGGCGTCAACGCGGGCCGCGTGTACCCGAAGGCGGGCGACGCCGAGCAGCTGTTCCGGATGGTCCGCGAGGACCTGCCGCTGGACGGCAAGGCGTCCAGGCGGAAGAAGGAGGAGCCGAAGGACCCGTCGGCACCGGTCGGCGAGATCGCCGTGGCCGTACGGAACGGGACCGCCACCGACGCCCTGGGGCCGGTCTCGGGGCGGGCGGGTGACGTGGAGAAGCTGCTCAAGGAGGCGGGCTTCGCGAGGGCCACCATCGACCCGGACAACGTGGCGGGGTCGGCGCGGACCTCGATCCTGTTCCCGAGCGCGGATCTGGAGGGTGACGCCCAGGCGGTCGCCAAGGCGCTCGGCGTCCCGCTATCGCAGGTGAAGAGGTCGACCGACGTCTCGGGCATCTCGCTCGCCGTGGGCGCCGACTGGCGCGAGGGCGGGGCCTACCCCGTCTCCAAGGGCACGGAGAAGACCCCGGAATCGGCGGGCGCGCAGAACGGCGAGGAGGAAGGCTGCATGAAGGTCGACCCGAAGTACACGTGGTGACCCGGGTGGCCCGGGTGGCCCGATAGCGGAACGTGCGTAGGCGAAGGGCCCCACCGGTCGGCACCGGTGGGGCCCTCTTCAACCGCGGGGTCCGGGCCTCAGACCGTCTCGCTGCTGCTGCCCGCGAGCGACGGGCGGCGGCTCGCGATGACCCGCTTCGCCAGGGAGCGCGGGCTGGTGAGGAAGCCGAAGCCCCAGCACATGTGCATGGTCGCCAGCGCCACCGGGATCTGCGCGCGGGCCTTCAGCGAGAGCCCCTTGCCGGCGGGCACGGACCCGGCGACGATCGCGGCCAGGTATCCGCCGGGGACGAGAAGCGCCCACGGGGTGACGGCCGCGCCGAGCACCAGACCCGCCGCGATGGCGACGACGGCGGTCGGCGGCGCGAGGTAGCGCAGGTTGATGGAGCCGGAGTGGTAGCGGGCGACGACGTGGCGCCAGCGGCCGTAGTCCTTGTACTGCTTGGCGAGCGCCTTCACCGTGGGGCGCGGGCGGTACTGGACCTTCAGCTCGGGCGAGAACCAGATCAGCCCGCCCGCCTCGCGGATCCGGAAGTTCAGCTCCCAGTCCTGGGCGCGGATGAACTCCACGTTGTAGCCCTCGGCCCGCTCCAGCGCCTCGCGCCGGAAGACGCCGAGGTACACCGTCTCGGCCGGGCCCGCCTGGCCGCCGGTGTGGAAGGCCGCGTTGCCGACGCCGATCTTCGAGGTCATCGCGGCGGCGACGGCGTCCTCCCAGGCGTTCTCGCCCTCGGCGTGCATGATGCCGCCGACGTTCTGCGCGCCGGTCTCCTCCAGGAGGCGGACGGCGGTCGCGATGTAGTTCGGCGAGAGCATGCCGTGGCCGTCGACGCGTACGACGACGGGGTGGCGGGAGGCCTTGATCGCCGCGTTGAGGGCGGCGGGGGTGCGGCCGGTGGGGTTGGGGACCGTGTGGACCCGGGGGTCCTCGGCGACCAGCTCGGCGGCGATCTCGTCCGTGCGGTCGGTGGAGGGGCCGAGCGCGATGACGACCTCCATCTCACCGGCGTACTCCTGCTCCAGGATGTGCCGGACCGAGTTCCTGAGATGGCGTTCCTCGTTGAGCACCGGCATGATCACGGAGACGGCGGGGTACTGCGCGGCAGACATGTGGTCCTCAGGGGGTCCTCGGGGGCGCCAGGGGTTCCGCGCCCAGGAGGCGGGCACCCCGGGAGGGGGCGTTATTCGGCCGCCACGTTACCGCGAATGGGGGACACCGGTGCGCGCGCCGCCGGGTGGCGGGCCGGGGCGGGAGATCGTATGGGCCTACCGTGCGATGGTCCCCTCGCACCGCGGAGGTGTCCCCCTCGTGCCCGCCCACCGTCCACCGCAGCGCCCGCCCCGCCCCCGCGCCACTCCCCCGCGCCACCGCCCACCGCAGGGTGGACGGCCGGTCCGCTCCCGGAAGCAGGACGAGCGCCCGCGCTGGGGCATGCGGGTCGCCACCGGGCTCTCGGTGCTGGTGCTGGGCGCGGGTGGGATCGGCCACGCCGTGGTGAGCAGCCTGGAGGGCGGGATCGGCCGGGTCGACCCGTTCAAGGACATGAAGAACCGCCCCCAGTCCGGGCGTGGGACCAATCTGCTGCTCGTGGGCACCGACGGCCGGGACACCATCACCAAGGCGGAGAAGCAGAAGTACAAGCTGGGCGGCGCGCCCTGCCACTGCACCGACACGATCATGCTGGTCCACCTCTCGGCCGACAAGCAGCGGGCGAGCGTCGTGAGCCTCCCCCGGGACAGTTACGCGGAGATCCCCGCCCACACCGACCGCACCACCGGCAAGAAGCACGACAGCCACCCGGTGAAGCTGAACGCCGCCTACGCGGAGGGCGGGCCGACGCTGACCGTGCGGACGGTCGAGCACATGACCGGCGTCAAGGTCGACCATTATCTGGAGGTCGACTTCACCAGCTTCATGAAGACGGTCGACGCGGTGGGCGGGGTGCAGATCTGCACGGCCCGGCCGATGAAGGACGCGTACACCGGACTGGACCTGCCCGCCGGTACGCATCAGCTCGACGGCGGCAGGGCGCTCCAGTACGTACGTTCCCGCCATGTCGACGTGGCATCCGACCTGGGCCGGATGCAGCGCCAGCAGAAGTTCATGGCGGCGTTGATCAAGCAGGCGACGAGCAACGGGGTGCTGCTGAACCCCGTGCGGTTCCAGCAGGCCTCCGCGTCGGTGCTGGGCTCGGTCCGGGCGGACGAGGGGTTCGGTACGGAGCAGATGCTGGCGCTCGGCAGGGCGATGAAGGACTTCAGCCCGGCGTCGTCGGAGTTCACCTCCGTCCCCATCGGGAATCCGAGCTTCCCGGTCAAGGGCGTCGGCTCCACGGTCCAGTGGGACGCGGCGAAGTCGAAGAAGCTGTTCCAGGCGCTGCGCGAGGACAAGCCGCTGGCCCCGGCGAAGCCGGAGCAGGCGTCGGACGCTTCGAAGAAGGCCCAGGCGACCCTGGTGGACGTGGCGCCGGAGGAGATCCGGGTACAGGTCTACAACGGCACCCCGAAGGACGGCCTCGGCAAGGACGTGGACGCCGGGCTGCGCGCGACCGGCTTCGACACCACCGACGCCCCGCTCAACGGCAAGCTGCGTGACCTGGCGCGGACGCTCGTGACGTACGACCCGCGCTGGGACCGGTCGGCGAAGTCGCTGGCCACCGCGTTGCCAGGGAGCGAGCTGAAGGCGGTGAAGGGGCAGGGCGCCACGATGGAGGTAACGGCCGGCGCGGACTTCACGGAGGTGCGGCCGGTGCGGGCGGAGAGCAAGCAGACGGGCGAGTTCGCCACGGTGACGGGCGACGAGGTGGTGTGCCCGTAGGACGCCTGCGGGACCTCAGTCGTCGATCCCGTCGGCCACGCGCTTCTCCCGCAGCTCCTTGATCGCCCGGCGGCGCGCGAGGCGGTGGGTGCGCCGGATCTGCGCCTCCTGGTAGCGCCGCTTGTCGCGCTCGGTCCCGGGGATCACCGGCGGTACGCGGCGCGGCTTGCCGTCGCCGTCGACGGCTGCGAAGACGAGGTAGGCGCTGCCGACCTGCTGGGCGGGCGTCGACTCGTTCCAGCGCTCGGCCATCACGCGGACACCGACCTCCATGGAGGAGCGGCCGGTCCAGTTCACCTGGGCACGTACGTGAACGAGGTCACCCACCCTGACCGGCTCCAGGAACACCATCTCGTCCATCGACGCCGTCACCGCGGGCCCACCGGAGTGCCGTCCGGCCACGGCGCCCGCCGCGTCGTCGACCAGTTTCATGATCACGCCACCGTGCACCGTACCCAGGAGGTTGGTGTCGCTGCCGGTCATGATGTGGCTGAGGGTCGTGCGGGACGCGGCGGTGGGCTTGCCCGGAATCTCTTCTTCCGAGCGCTCCGAGCGGGTGGCCTGATCTGTCATACAGTCCACCTTATGCGCGGGCCCTGATCCCGCAGAATGCATCAGCTTCGCAACAGCCCTGGTGCGATTTCCCTTACACCCTGTAATAGCTGTGGGTCGGGACGGCACACTGTTCGGATGAACGATTGGCCCGATCGACGGACCGGCGACCGCAGCGAGCGCTACGGGCGGGGCAGTGCCGGCCCCCAGCCCGAGAGCGCCCGGGCGATGCCCCACGTCCAGCGCCGCCCGGCCCCGCCACAGAGGCCGACGGTGCCCCCGCAGAGCCAGGGGTACGACGACCGCTACCCGGCCGGCTCCCCCGGCTACGGCAACAGCCCCGAGCCCGGTTACGACAGCGGCTACAACACCGGCCAGGTCTACGGCGGCGGTCGTGGGGGCGGTCACGGCGGTGGTGACGCGGGTTACGTCCAGGGCCGCCCGCCGGTCGACTGGCGCCGCCGGATCAAGCTCGGCGCGCTGACGCTGGTCGTCGTGGTCCTCGTGGTCTCCGTCTCCACGTACTTCTGGGCCGACTCGAAGCTGAAGCGCGAGGTCGACCTCGCCAAGGTCATCGAGCGGCCGGAAGCGGGCGACGGGACGAACTACCTGATCGTCGGCTCCGACAGCCGTGAGGGCATGTCGGCCGAGGACAAGAAGCGGCTGCGCACCGGTTCCGCCGAGGGCAAGCGCACCGACTCGATGATGATCCTGCACGACGGCTCCAACGGCCCGACGCTGATCTCCCTGCCGCGCGACTCCCAGGTGGAGATCCCCTCCTTCAAGGGGTCCGAGTCCGGCAAGATGTTCCAGGGCACCGGCCGCCAGGTGAAGCTGAACGCCGCGTACGCCGAGGACGGCCCCGAACTGCTCGTGCGCACGGTCGAGTTCAACACCGGGCTGCGCATCGACCACTACGTCGAGATCGGCTTCGGCGGCTTCGCGCAGATCGTGGACGCGATCGGCGGGGTCGAGATGGACATCCCGAAAGCGTTCAAGGACAAGAAGTCCGGCGCCGACTTCCAGGCCGGGAAGCAGACCCTGAACGGCGAGCAGTCCCTGGCCTTCGTCCGCACCCGGTACGCGTTCGCGGGGAGCGACCTGGACCGCACGAAGAACCAGCAGAAGTTCCTCGCGGCGCTGGCGAGCCAGACGGCGACCCCGTCCACGGTCCTCAACCCGTTCAAGCTGTACCCGACGATGGGCGCGGGCCTGGACACCCTGATCGTGGACAAGGACATGTCGCTCTGGGCACTCGCCAACATGTTCTTCGCGATGAAGGGCGTCACGGGCGGCGACGGTACGTCGATGAACATGCCGATCTCGGGCAGCTCCGGCGGCAACCTGGTCTGGGACAAGGCGAAGGTGAAGCAGCTCGTACAGCAGCTGAAGAACGACGAGAAGGTCACAGTCAAGGGCAACTGAGGCCCTCCGCAAGGCCGTTGCGGGGGCAAGGGAACATCACCTACGGGCTACGAGCTGTAGGTGGTGTTCCCTTCCTCGTCCATGAGGGGATGGATCTGAAAGGGGCCGTAGTCGCCCATGTCGGACGGCCGCGGCCTCTCCGGCCGGTCGGGCCCGATGCGCGTCACGCGCTCCACCCGCACGACCTCGTACCGGCACCCCCGCACCCAGGCGCCCGTCACCGATCCGGGCGAACTCATCGGCCCGCACGACCCGGTAGCGGACCCCGTCCGCCGTCACCTCGTTGACGGGTTCCTTCTCCAACCGGCCACGGCCTTCAGCAGCGACCACCGCTCGACCCGGTCCTCGGTGTGGTCCTTCGCCTTGAACCAGAGGTGCGGGTTCAGCTCGTCCCGGGCCATCTGCGGGAACCCGGTGTCGAGTTCGCCCAGCAACCGCCTGGGTGACCCCGAAGACCGGGTCGTCCCGGTGCGTGACGTTGATCATGAGATGGTCCGGCGACTTCCCCGGGTGATCGTGCACTCAGTGTGCCGAAGGGGGTGCCGGTGTCAGGGTTTCCGCCACAGAGGGCATGCGCCGTGCGGAGCTGACGCACACGAGCGCGCCCGGCCGTCCGTGGAGGGGCTGGGCGCGCTCGGAGCGTGCGGGGGCGGTGCGCTCAGCTGCCGGAGGCGTACGGGACGAAGTCCGCCCAGGCGGCGGAGGTGAAGCCGAGCTGCGGCCCGGCCAGGTCCTTGGAGTCACGGACGTGCACGGTGCTGAGGGTGGCCGCGACCTCGACGCACGAGGGGCCGTCGTTGCTGCTGTAGCTGCTCTTGAACCACTCCAGGGCGGAGGCGTTTCCACCCGAGGTCTTGCGCGTCATGTCTCTCCCAGCACTTTCTCGATGAAGGTCCGCGATTCTCGTGGAGTGAGGCCCTGGGCCCGGACGAGACCGAGCCGTTGCTCCAGAATCCGGATCTCCTTGGGGTCGAAGGTCAGGCGGCTGAACAACTGGCTCTCCCATTGTCCCACCGCAGTTCCGTCCTTGAACTTGAAAAGCTGGAGCTGGCCGCCCATTCCGGCATGGTCCTCCCGGTCGATCGGCATCACCTGGATCTCGACGTTCCGCAACTGGCTGATCTCCAGCAGGTGTTCGAGCTGGCGCCGCAGCACCGCACGCCCGCCGAGCGGCCGCCGGATCGTCACTTCCTCCTGGACGAAGGTGAGCATGGGCAACGGCTGCCGCCGGAAAATCTCCTGACGTGCCATCCGGGCCCCGACATACCGCTCGACCTCGTCGGGTCCGAACGCCGGCCGCCGCATCTCGTAGAGCGCACGGGCATATTCGGCGGTCTGGAGCAGCCCATGCACGTTGTGGTTCTCGTACGCGGCAAGCTCGACCGCTTGCCGTTCGAGCTTGGCGTGATCCTTCACCTTCTTCGGATAACGAGCCTCCGCCACGTCCTTCTTCATCGCGGAGATCCTGCCGCCCGCGCCCACGGCCCTGTCCGTCCCGTCCAGGAACTCCGGCTTGGGGATGCGTCGTCCACCCTCGACCTTGTAGACGAGATCCTCGCTGTAGCCGATCGCCGTGCCCAGTTCGGCGGCGCGCAGCCCGGCCGCCTCCCGCCAGAGTCTGATCTGCCGCCCCACGGCGGCCATCACCGCGCTCGAGTCGTCCGCCGGGTCGATGTCCAGGTCCAGATCGGGCTCGGATACGTCTTCGTCAGCCATGGTGCGCAGCGTAGGGACGGCGGGCCGCACCGAGTGGCGGATCCCTGGAAATCCACCCGAACTCGCTGCTCAGGCCGGGTCGCGACGCGTCACGACCCGGTGAGGGGCCACCGGGTCGTGTCCGACCGCGGCCTGGTGCGCCACGACATCAAGTACGTAAGAACCAAGAGAAATTACCCAACCCCACCCCACCCGATCCCGGTGGTCACCTGCGGGAGGGGCTGGTCACCCACACGGGTGAGATTCGCCAACTGGGCTGGATTTCGGATGGGTTGGCAGGCATATGCTCACGCTGACCGACACCCCAGACATGAGACGGCCCCCGCCGGGACGGCAATCCCGAACGAGGGCCTGACCACCAAGGAAGGCAACACTTCCCGATGGATACCCAGCACCATAACGCCCTCACCCACGCCCTGGCAGAGCTTCCCGGGCCCCTCCCGCCCTCCGGCGTGATCCACGTCGCGATCCCGCACTCCAGCCGGTTCACGATCGTCGGCAACCACCTCGCGCAGCACGCCGAGCTCTCCCTCGTCGCGATCGGGATCGGCGTCCACATCCAGTCGCTGCCCACCGGTTCCAAGGTCGGCATCAAGGCCCTCGCGGCCCGCTTCACCGAGGGCGAGACGACGATCGCCTCCGCCCTGCGCGAGCTGGAGGCCCACGGCTATCTGAACCGGAACCGCGTGAGGCTGGCGAACGGCCGGATGGTCACCCGCACGGTGTTCTGCAACCAGCCGGGGGCGGTGGAGCGAACCGGGGCGGAGGTGGTGGCGCCTGTGGTGTCAAAACAGGCGCCTGTGCCCCCACCCGCGCCCGAACCCACCCCCGTACCGGAGGAATCCCGTCCCCCGGTCCGCGTACCATCGCGCACCGCGCCCAAGCCGCCGCGCCGGCCGCTCCCCCAGCCCCGCGAACTCACCCCGGACCTGCGGCAGACCGCCTCCGCGCTCCTCGCCGACCTGCGGAGTCATGCGAAGGGGCTGGTGCTCTCCGAGGACGACGTCGAGGAGCTGGTCCCGGGTGTGGCCGCCTGGCTGGAGCGCGACGTGCGCCCCGACACCATCCGGCATGCGCTGACGACCGATCTCCCGCAGCCGACCAAGCACCCGGCGAAGATCGTCAAGCACCGCCTCACCGTGCACCTGCCGCCCCCGCTCCCCGACGCCCAGGAGCTGGCCCGGGTCCGCCGTACCGTCGTCATCCCCCTCCAGAACTGCGACCGCTGCGACCGCGCGTTCCGCTCCAGGGAGCCGGGCCACTGCCGGGGCTGCCGGAGCGAGCCGGCGGCGACGGCGGCCTGACAACCGTCGCATCGCGCGACCGCCGCGGCGCTCGTCGAGGACGCGGCTGCCGGACCGGACCTGGGCGGCATCGAGGAGGGCCGCAGTCGGGTCGGCGCAGAGCCGGGCATAGGTGCCGGGCGTACGCCCCGGCCCTGCCGGACCAGATGCGCCGCTCGGCCGCCACTTCATCCGACAGGCCCCTTCGGTTCAAGGCCGGCGAAGTCCTCGTGGAGGGCGTCCAGATGACGGCCCGTCGGCTGCCCGGACGAGTCCAGCTCCGCCAGCCGCCAGGCAGGCAACTGCTCCTCCACCTCGGCGGGCAGCGACCCGTCCGCCGGTTCGGCCAGGGCGTGCAGCACCCCGAGCGCGGTCTCCCGGGCCACCTCGCGGGCCAGCTCACCGAGGTCCTCGGGGGTGAGCCCGGCGGTGAGAGCACGGCCGACGGCCCCGGCGGCCACGCCGTCGCTGCGGTAGGCGGCCACCCAACGGGGCGCCTCCGTGCCCCAGGCGTCGACGTCCTGCCACACCGTCCGGAGGAATCGGTAGCGGGCGAGCTGCGGGAGCCCCTCCTCGGCCTCGGATTCGGCCCAGTCCGGCGCGTCGCCGTCCGCTCCCAGGGCGCGGAAGAGGGCGGTGAGCCTGTCGAGTTCGGTCATGAGGGGGGAGAGTACCGGCCGTGTTCCGGCGAGGCAGGACGGATGGGCCTGTCCGGACCGATGAGTTTCGGCGGGGTGCGCGGTCAGTACATCCGTAAGAGTTGATGCCAGGCTGGTACCCGGCACGAAATGCCCGCGAGAGATACCCAGGAGCTCCCGATGCGCACCCTGATCAGCACCGCCTTCGTCTCCCTCGACGGCGTCGTGGAAGGCCCGGGCGGCGAGCCCGGATACCGGAACTCGGGATGGACCTTCAAGGACGTGGAGTTCCTCCCGGAGGCGTACGAGATCAAGAGCCGGGAGCAGGAGGAGGCCGGCGCGCTGATGATAGGCCGGGCCAGCTACGAGGCGTTCAGCCAGGTGTGGCCGGCGATGGAGGAGTTCGCCCAGTACAAGGTGATGCCGAAGTACGTCGTCTCCACCACGCTCAAGGAGGACGACCTGGTCTCCGACTGGGGCGACACCACGATCCTGCGCTCGCTCGACGATGTCGCCGCCCTCAAGGAGACCGACGGCGGACCGATCATCATGCACGGCAGTGCCGCCCTGAACCACAGCCTGTCGGACGCGGGCCTGATCGACCGCTACCACCTGCTCGTCTTCCCCCTCCTGCTGGGGGCGGGCAAGCGGCTGTTCAGCGCGACGGACAAGGACGCCCAGAAGCTGAAGCTGGTCGAGCACGAGGCGTACGCGAACGGCATCCAGAAGAACGTGTTCGACGTCGTACGCTGACGTCCGGGCCGGAACACACGTGTGGCCCCCAGCATGAGGCCGGGGGCCACAGTGACAGCGAAAGCCGTTACGGCAGGTTCCTCGCCATCACGATCCGCTGAACCTGATTCGTGCCCTCATAAATCTGGGTGATCTTGGCGTCGCGCATCATGCGCTCCACCGGATAGTCGCGCGTGTAGCCGTAGCCGCCGAGGAGCTGGACCGCGTCCGTCGTGACCTCCATGGCCACGTCGGAGGCGAAGCACTTGGCCGCCGCGCCGAAGAAGGTGAGGTCGCCGTCGACGCGCTGGGACTTGGCGGCGGCGGAGTAGGTGAGCTGGCGGGCCGCCTCCAGCTTCATCGCCATGTCGGCCAGCATGAACTGGATGCCCTGGAAGTCCGCGATCGGCTTGCCGAACTGCTTGCGCTCCTGGACGTACCCCTTGGCGTAGTCCAGTGCGCCCTGGGCGATGCCGAGGGCCTGGGCCGCGATGGTGATGCGGGTGTGGTCCAGAGTCTTCATCGCGGTGGCGAAGCCCGTGCCCTCCTCGCCGATCATGCGGTCCGCGGGGATACGGACGTTGTCGAGGTAGACCTCGCGGGTCGGGGAGCCCTTGATGCCGAGCTTCTTCTCCGGGGCGCCGAAGGAGACACCCTCGTCGGACTTCTCCACGACGAACGCCGAGATGCCCTTGGAGCGCTTGGTGGGGTCGGTGACCGCCATGACCGTGTAGAACTCGGAGACGCCCGCGTTGGTGATCCAGCGCTTCACACCGTTGAGGACCCAGAAGTCACCGTCGCGCACGGCCTTGGTCTTCATGCCCGCAGCGTCCGAGCCCGCGTCCGGCTCGGAGAGCGCGTACGAGAACATCGCGTCGCCCTTGGCGAGCGGCCCCAGGTACTTGCGCTTCAGCTCCTCGGAGCCGGAGAGGATCACCGGGAGCGAGCCGAGCTTGTTGACGGCCGGGATCAGGGAGGAGGAGGCGCAGGCGCGGGCCACCTCCTCGATCACGATGACCGTGGCGAGCGCGTCGGCGCCGGCGCCGCCGTACTCCTCCGGGACGTGGACGGCGTGCAGGTCCGAGGCGACCAGGGCGTCCAGCGCCTCCTGCGGGAAGCGGCTCTCCTCGTCGACCGCGGCGGCGAAGGGGGCGATCTTCGTCTCGGCGAGCGCGCGGATGGTCTCGCGGAGCATGTCGTGCTCCTCAGCCGGACGGTACAGGTCGAAATCGGTCGAACCCGCCAAGACGCTCACTCCCCAGATGCTAACTACCGTTAAGTAACTCAATTTTAGTGCGGAAGCCCCGTGACGGCATACGTGAGTGCCACGTGAGCTTCGTGACAGGGGTCGGGCAGAAGGGGAGGTAAGTGGCGGATCGGTTGGGGAGAGGGGGGTTACCCGCCGCGACTATGCTCGGTTCGCACGTTCATCCGTACCTCCCAGGAGCATCCATGGCCCTCAGGATCACTGTGATCGGCACCGGCTATCTCGGCGCCACCCATGCCGCCGCCATGGCCGAGCTGGGATTCGAGGTCCTCGGGCTCGACGTCGTACCGGAGAAGATCGAGCTGCTGTCCACCGGGCGCGTGCCGATGTACGAGCCGGGGCTGGAGGAGATGCTTCAGCGACATGTCGCGGGCATCGAAGGGTCCACCGGGCGGCTGCGCTTCACCACCTCCTGGGAAGAGGTCGGGGAGTTCGGTGACGTGCATTTCGTCTGTGTGAACACCCCGCAGAAGCACGGCGAGTACGCCTGCGACATGAGCTACGTCGACAGCGCCTTCGAGTCGCTCGCCCCGCACCTCACCCGGCCCGCCCTGGTCGTCGGCAAGTCGACCGTTCCCGTCGGCTCCGCCGCCCGCCTCGCCGCCCGCCTCGCCGAGCTGGCCCCGGTGGGCGCGGACGCCGAGCTCGCCTGGAACCCGGAGTTCCTGCGCGAGGGCTTCGCCGTCAACGACACCCTGCACCCCGACCGGATCGTCGTCGGCGTGGAGAGCGAGCGGGCCGAGAAGCTGCTGCGCGAGGTGTACGCCGGGCCGGTCGCAGACGGGTCGCCGTTCGTCGTGACGGACTTCCCGACCGCCGAGCTGGTGAAGACCTCCGCCAACTCCTTCCTCGCCACCAAGATCTCCTTCATCAACGCCATGGCCGAGGTCTGCGAGGCCGCCGACGGGGACGTCGTGAAGCTCGCCGAGGCCATCGGGCACGACGAGCGCATCGGGAAGAAGTTCCTGCGGGCCGGGATCGGCTTCGGCGGCGGCTGCCTGCCCAAGGACATCCGGGCCTTCATGGCCCGCGCCGGTGAGCTGGGCGCCGACCAGGCCCTCACCTTCCTCCGCGAGGTTGACTCCATCAACATGCGCCGCCGCGGCCACATGGTGGAGCTGGCCCGGGAGGCCGTGGGCGGCGGCTCGTTCCTCGGCACCCGGGTGGGCGTCCTGGGCGCCGCTTTCAAGCCGGACTCCGACGACGTACGCGACTCCCCCGCGCTCAACGTCGCCGGGCAGATCCACCTCCAGGGCGGCCAGGTGACCGTCTTCGACCCGAAGGGGATGGAGAACGCCCGCCGCCTGTTCCCGACGCTCGGTTACGCCGACTCCGCGCTGGAGGCCGTGCGCGGCGCGGACGTGGTGCTGCACCTGACGGAGTGGCGCGAGTTCCGCGAGCTGGACCCGGCGGAGCTGGGCGAGGCGGTGTCCCGCCGGATCATCCTGGACGGGCGGAACGCCCTGGACAGTGCGGTGTGGCGCGAGGCCGGGTGGACGTACCGGGCGATGGGGCGTCCGAAAGCCTGACCTGACCTGAGTGCCCGCACTCCCGCGCCCGGATTGTGCCCGCACTCCCGCGCCGCGATGGGGTAGGCGTTGTCCCATGCCGCAACAGGGCGGTGATCACTGGGAGGTATGCGTCATGCCCATCGCCACACTCGGTGCCGTCGTGCTGGACTGCCCCGACCCCGTCGCGCTCGCCCGCTTCTACGCCGCCGTGATCGGCGGCACCATCAAGGACGACGGGGGCCGCTGGGTCGACCTCGTCGACGCCCCGGGCACGCCGCTCGCGTTCCAGGCCGCGCCCGGTTTCGTACCGCCGCAGTGGCCCGGGGCCGACGGCTCCCAGCAGTTCCACCTGGACCTGACGGTGGAGGACCTGGACGCGGCGGAGCGGGAAGTGCTGGCGCTGGGGGCCCGGCCGCTGGACACGGAGGACCGGAAGCGGTCCTTCCGCGTCTACGCCGACCCTGCCGGGCATCCGTTCTGCCTCTGCGCCTGCTAGATCCAGGGGGCAAGGGGCATACAAGGGGCGGGTGATCGCGCGTCCGGTGGACAGGCTGGAACCATGGACGACTCCCCCGGCTGGATCACCACCCCCCTCACCGACGCCCTCGTGCGCGGCGCGCTCGACCTGGAGCGCACCGCGCGCGGCGGCCTTCTCCCGCACCGGCTGCCCGCCCGCGCCCGGGCGCAGTTCGGCGGTGACGAACAGGTCGCCCAGGCGGAGGCCCAGCCCTCCGGCGTACGGCTGGTGTTCCGCACCCGGGCCACCGCCGTCGAGCTGGCCGTTCTGCGCACGGTCGTGGCCTACCGGGGTGTTCCGCCCCGCCCGGACGGCGCGTACGACCTCCACGTCGACGGGGAGCCGGCCGGGCGGGCCACGGCGAGCGGCGGCGATGTGCTGATGGTGGACCTGGGTGATGGCTCTCAGGAGACGTTCCCGGGGCGGATCGGCACCGTGCGGTTCGACGGGCTGCCCGGGCGGGAGAAGACCGTCGAGATCTGGCTGCCGTACACCGAGGTCACCGAGCTGATGGCCCTGCGCACCGACGCCCCCGTCACGGCGGTGGAGCCGGGCGGGCGGCGGGTGTGGCTGCACCACGGCAGTTCGATCAGCCAGGGGTCCGCCGCCGACAGCTCCGCCACCGCCTGGCCCGCCCTGGCCGCGGCGGCGGGGCGGGTGGAGCTGGTCAACCTGAGTCTGAGCGGCAGCGCGCTCCTCGACCCGTTCACCGCGCGCGCCCTGCGGGACACCCCGGCCGACCTGATCAGCGTCAAGATCGGCATCAACCTCGTCAACCTGGACCTGATGCGGCTGCGTGCCTTCGGGCCGGCCGTGCACGGGTTCCTCGACACCATCCGGGAAGGGCACCCGACCACGCCCCTGCTGGTGGTCTCACCCCTCCTCTGCCCCGCCCAGGAGACCACCCCCGGACCGGCCGCCCCTGACCTCAAGGACGGGAAGGTGGAGTTCACGGCGCTGGGGAACCCCTCGGAGGTGGCCCTCGGGAAGCTGACCCTGCGGGTCGTACGGGAGGAGCTCGCCCGGATCGTGGAGGAGCGGGCGAGCGAGGACCCGGAGCTGTCCTACCTGGACGGCCTCACCCTGTACGGCGAGGCCGACTCCGCCGAGCTGCCGCTGCCCGACCGGCTCCACCCGGGCCCCGCCGCCCACCGCCGCATGGGCGAACGCTTCGCGGCGCTCGCCTTCGGTCCGGGGGGACCGTTCGCAGCCCCTAGCGGATCCGCCGCCCGTCCAGCTCCGTGATCGTCGCGTGGGAAGGGCCGCGCGTGGCCTGCTCGTCGCGGGCCACGGCTTCCGCGTCGCGCAGCACCCGTACGGCGTTGCGCCAGGTCAGCTTGGCGAGGTCGCCCTCGGACCAGTTGCGCCGCAGCAGTTCGGCGATCAGGTTCGGGTAGCCGGAGACGTCCTCCAGGCCGTACGGCGTGAACGCCGTGCCGTCGTAGTCGCCGCCGATGCCGATGTGGTCGACGCCCGCGACCTCGCGCATGTGGTCGAGGTGGTCGGCGATGGTCGCGACGGTGGCCTGGGGGCGGGGGTGAGCCGCCTCGAAGTCCTCGTGGATGCGCATCGCCTGCGGGGTGGTGTCCAGGTGGTGCAGGCCGTGCTCGCGCATGTTGCGGTCGGCGGCCTGGGTCCAGGCGACGGCGGCGGGCAGCACGAACTTCGGGACGAAGGTCGCCATCGCGACCCCTCCGTTGGCCGGGAGCGCCGCGAGCACGTCGTCGGGGATGTTGCGCGGGTGGTCGCAGACGGCCCGGGCCGAGGAGTGCGAGAAGATCACCGGCGCGGTGCTGGTGGCGATCGCGTCACGCATGACGCCGTCCGCCACGTGCGAGAGGTCGACCAGCATGCCGATGCGGTTCATCTCGCGGACGACCTCGTGGCCGAAGGCGGAGAGGCCGCCGAGGCGGGGCAGGTCGGTCGCGCTGTCGGCCCAGTCGATGTTGTCGTTGTGGGTGAGCGTCATGTAGCGGACGCCCAGCTCGTGCAGGGCGCGCAAGGTGCCCAGCGAGTTGTTGACGGAGTGGCCGCCCTCGGCGCCCATCAGGGAGGCGATACGGCCCTCGGCGCGGGCCTTCTCCAGGTCGTCGGCGGTGAGCGCGCGCCGCAGGTGGGTCGGGTAGCGGGCGATCAGCTCGGCGACGATGTCGATCTGTTCCAGCGTGGCGCTGACCGCCGTGTCGCCGGTCAGGTCGGTGCGTACGTACACGGACCAGAACTGGCCGCCGACCCCGCCGGCCCGCAGCCGGGCCAGGTCGGTGTGGAGCAGGCCGCGCTGGTCGGCGGCGATGTCCCGGGCGTCCAGGTCGTAGCCGACCTGCTCGCGCAGGGCCCAGGGGAGGTCGTTGTGTCCGTCGACGACGGGGTGGGCGGCGAGAAGCTCGTGCGCGCGGGCGAGGTGGTCCACGGGGCCCTACTTCCCGAAGCCGAAGGAGTCGGAACCCTGGACCTTGGCCCGCAGGCGCTTGCCCTTCTCCGTGGCCTGGGCGTTCAGCTCCCGCAGGAACTCGCCCATCCGCTCCTGGAGGGCCGGGTCGTGCGCGGCCAGGATCCGGGCGGCCAGCAGGCCCGCGTTGCGCGCGCCGCCGACCGAGACGGTGGCGACGGGGACGCCGGCGGGCATCTGGACGATGGAGAGCAGGCTGTCCATGCCGTCCAGGTACTTCAGCGGCACCGGTACCCCGATGACCGGCAGCGGGGTGACCGAGGCCAGCATCCCGGGGAGGTGGGCGGCCCCGCCGGCGCCCGCGATGACCGCCCGCAGACCGCGGCCGGCCGCCTCCTCGCCGTACGCGATCATCTCGCGCGGCATGCGGTGGGCGGAGACGACGTCGACCTCGTACGGGATCTCGAACTCGTCGAGCGCCTTGGCCGCCGCCTCCATGACGGGCCAGTCGGAGTCCGAACCCATCACGATGCCGACGAGGGGGGCGGCGGGGGAGCCGGTGCCGGGGGAAGTCATTCGGTGATCGTTCCTCGCAGGTAGTCGGCCGCGTGCCGGGCGCGCTCCCGCACGTCCGCCAGGTCGTCGCCGTAGGTGTTGACGTGGCCGACCTTGCGGCCGGGCTTCACGTCCTTTCCGTACATGTGGATCTTGAGCTGCGGGTCGCGGGCCATGCAGTGCAGGTACGCCTGGTACATGTCCGGGTAGTCGCCGCCCAGGACGTTGCACATGACCGTCCAGGGGGCGCGCGGGCGCGGGTCGCCGAGGGGGAGGTCGAGGACCGCCCGTACGTGGTTGGCGAACTGGGAGGTGATCGCGCCGTCCTGGGTCCAGTGGCCCGAGTTGTGCGGGCGCATGGCCAGCTCGTTGACCAGAATGCCGGGGGTCCCGTCGTCGCTGCGCGTCTCGAACAGCTCGACGGCCAGGTGGCCGACGACGTCCAGCTCGGCGGCGATGCGGAGCGCGAGCTGCTGGGCCTCGCCTGCCAGCTGCTCGGACAGGTCGGGGGCGGGGGCGATCACCGTGTCGCAGACGCCGTCGACCTGGATGGACTCCACGACCGGGTAGGCGACGGCCTGGCCGTGCGGCGACCGGACGATGTTGGCCGCCAGCTCCCGCACGAAGTCGACCTTCTCCTCAGCGAGGACCGGGACCCCGGCGCGGAACGGGTCGGCCGCGTCCGCCTCGGAGCGGACCACCCACACGCCCTTGCCGTCGTACCCGCCGCGCACGGTCTTGAGGATGACGGGGAAGCCCCCGGCCTCCTCGGCGAACGCGGCGGCGTCGGCCGGGTCGCTCACGATGCGGTTGCGGGGGCAGGGGGCGCCGATCTCCGCGAGCTTGGCGCGCATCACCCCCTTGTCCTGGGCGTGCACCAGGGCATCGGGGCCGGGGCGCACGGGGATGCCGTCCGCCTCCAGGGCCCGCAGGTGCTCGGTGGGCACGTGCTCGTGGTCGAAGGTGATCACGTCGCAGCCGCGCGCGAAGGCGCGCAGCGTCTCCAGGTCGCGATAGTCGCCGATGACGACCTCGCTGACCACCTGGGCCGCCGAGTCCTGGGGCGTGTCACTGAGGAGCTTGAATTTCAGGCCGAGGGGGATGCCCGCCTCGTGGGTCATACGGGCGAGCTGACCGCCGCCGACCATGCCGACTACCGGGAACGTCACACCCCCAGGGTATCGGGCGCGCCGGGGCGCCCGGGACGCCGTCCGAGTGCCACCCCCGGCGGGCTCCCGGGCATCACCGGGGCGTCACACGGGAGGGCTGGTTAGCATGGCGGAGTTGACGCAACCGTCGACGCCATCGAACGGACGGACTGAGCGATCACCATGAGCGAACGGGGCGCACTGCGGACCCGGCTTGATCTGCTGACCCGGGAGATCGCCAAGTTCGGCGCGGTGGGCGCGGTGGGACTGCTGGTCAACATCGCCGTCTTCAACCTGCTCCGGCACACCACCGACCTCCAGGTCGTCCGGGCGAGCGTGCTGGCTACCCTCGTCGCGATCCTCTGCAACTACGTGGGCTTCCGCTACTGGACCTACCGGGACCGGGACAAGTCCCGCCGGACCCGTGAGCTGACCCTCTTCGTGCTGTTCAGCGCGGCGGGCGCGGTCATCGAGAACGGCGTGCTGTATCTCGCGACGTACGGCTTCGACTGGAACACCCCGGTCCAGAGCAACTTCTTCAAGATCCTCGGCATCGGGATCGCGACCCTGTTCCGCTTCTGGTCCTACCGGACGTGGGTCTTCAAGGCCCTCCCCGCCGCGCAGCCCCTGCCCGGGTCCCCGGCCGACGAGGAGGCCGTGCCCCGTGCGGAGCGGTTTCTGGAGCAGCGGCGGTCGGCGGAGACCGTAGAGCCCGATCCCGTACGGAACTGACGCCTCCGTCAGGTCTCCGCTCAGCGCACCGGGCGTTCCGGGTCCTTGCGGTCCAGCGGGATGCGGCTGAGGAAGAGCGCGAAGACCGCCGGGTGCTGCTGGAGCAGTTCCAGCCGGCCGCCGTCCGCCTCCGCGAGGTCCCGGGCGACGGCCAGGCCGATCCCGGTGGAGTTGCGGCCGCTGATCGTCCGCTCGAAGATCCGCGCCCCCAACTCGGCCGGGACGCCGGGGCCCTCGTCGGTGACCTCGATGACGACCTGGTTGCCGGTGACGCGGGTGCGCAGGGCGACCGTGCCGCCGCCGTGCATCAGGGAGTTCTCGATCAGCGCCGCCAGGACCTGGGCGACCGCGCCCGGCGTGCCGACCGCCCGCAGACCGTGCTTGCCCGAGCAGACCAGGGCGCGGCCGGTGGAGCGGTAGGCGGGGCGCCACTCCTCGATCTGCTGCTTGATGACCTCGTCCAGGTCGAAGACGACGGCGGAGCCGGTCCGCGGGTCCCGGGAGTTGGTCAGCAGCCGCTCCACGACGTCGGTGAGGCGCTCGACCTGGGTGAGGGCGATGTTCGCCTCCTCCTTCACCGTCTCCGGGTCGTCGGTCACCGAGATCTCCTCGATGCGCATGGAGAGCGCGGTGAGCGGCGTACGCAGCTGGTGCGAGGCGTCCGCGGCCAGCCGGCGCTCGGCGGTCAGCATGCGGGCGATCCGCTCGGCGGAGGCGTCCAGGACATCGGCGACCCGGTCCAGCTCGGGCACCCCGTACCGCTTGTGGCGCGGGCGGGGGTCGCCGGAGCCGAGGCGTTCGGCGGTCTCGGCGAGGTCGGTGAGCGGGGAGGCGAGCCGGTTGGCCTGGCGTACGGCGAGGAGCACGGCCGAGATGATCGCGAGCAGCGCCACCGCGCCGATGATCAGGAGCGTGCGCCCGACCTCACGGGTGACGGACGAGCGGGACTCCTCGACGGTGACCTTCTCGCCCTGCTCACCGGTCTCGGTGGCGCGCAGGACGCTGCCGGTGGGACGCTCACCGACGGCGATGGGGGCCCGGCCGGGGATCTCGATCAGCGCGAAGCGGTCGGGGTCGATCTGCTCGGACAGCACCCCGGAGTTGATCACCTCGTCGCCCAGCAGCCGGCTGTCGACCACGCTGATCAGCCGCAGCGCCTCGGATTCGACGCTCTCCTGGGCGCTGGCGCTGATGGTGCGCGTCTCCACGATGACGAGGGAGACGCCGAAGACGGCGATGACCACGAGCACCACGGCGAGCGTGGAGTTGATCAGCCGGCGGCGCATGGCCGCCGGTCCTGTGGCTGTGCTTCAAGAGGCATGGGTGCTTCGTACGTCAGCTCTTCTCGAACCGGAAGCCGACGCCCCGGATCGTGGCGATGTAGCGGGGATTTGCCGCGTCGTCGCCGAGCTTCTTGCGGAGCCAGGAGATGTGCATGTCGAGCGTCTTGGTGGAGGACCACCAGGTGGTGTCCCAGACCTCGCGCATGAGCTGGTCGCGGGTGACGACCCGGCCGGCGTCCCGGACGAGGACCCGCAGCAGGTCGAACTCCTTCGCGGTGAGCTGGAGTTCCTCCTCACCCATCCAGGCCCGGTGCGACTCGACGTCGATCCGGACGCCGTGGGTGGCGGGCTGCACGACGGGCTCGGAGGCGCCGCGGCGGAGCAGGGCGCGGACCCGGGCGAGGAGCTCGGCGAGGCGGAAGGGCTTGGTGACGTAGTCGTCGGCGCCGGCGTCCAGGCCGACCACCGTGTCGACCTCGTCGGCGCGGGCCGTCAGCACCAGGATCGGCACGGTGTGGCCGTCGGCACGGAGGCGGCGGGCGACTTCGAGGCCGTCCATCCCGGGCAGCCCCAGATCGAGGACCACGAGGTCGATGCCGCCCTGGAGTCCGGCGTCGAGCGCCGTCGGGCCGTCCTGGCGGACTTCGACCTCGTAACCCTCCCGACGCAGTGCGCGGGCCAGTGGCTCCGAGATGGATGCGTCGTCCTCGGCGAGCAGTACACGGGTCATGGACCGATGGTAGTCCGGCCGGGACGTGCGAGGTGAGGCCCGCGACGCCGCCTGTGGGTCACCGTCGAAATCCGGACATGGACCTTCGAATGTGGGAGCCTGATTCCACGATTGCCTGTGATCCATGTCTCAAGTCCTTCCATATGCCGCCGTGTCGTGTCGTATGGTGTCCCGACGCCTGTTGCACTGATGAAGGACCTTTGGGCCGCCATGAGCGCCAAGGGTCTCTTCTGTGTGTCGGGCCGGTTCGCGCCGACCCGTAGTGAGTGATTGACCTGTGAGCCGGGCCCGGAGCGTGTGAACGCGATCCGGGTGTGGATCCCGACGCGGTACTTCCCCGCCCCGCCGCCGAACGCTCCGACCGGAGCCCGGCCCCGGGGCGAGTCCCCCTCAGGCGTGGGGATGGGGTGCGGCCGCGCCGGTGCCGGCTACCCCCACCGGGCGCGCACCGCTCACGAGGCGAGCGCGTCCCGACCAGCAAGGATCGACCATGGCGTCCAGCCTGACGAAGGACTCGGCCAGTTCCGGCGAGAAGACCTTCTTCGGCCACCCCCGCGGCCTGGCCACACTCTTCATGACGGAGATGTGGGAGCGCTTCAGCTACTACGGCATGAGGGCACTGCTCCCGCTCTACCTGATCGCGCCCGGCGGTCTCGACATGAACCCCGCCACGGCGACCGCGATCTACTCGGTCTACCTGTCGCTGGTGTACCTGCTCGCCATGCCCGGCGGCTGGTTCGGCGACCGGGTCTGGGGCCCGCGCAAGACCGTCGCCATCGCGGGTGGCGTCATCATGCTCGGCCACCTGACCCTGGCCCTGCCCTCCGAGGGCACGTTCTTCGCCGGACTGGGCCTCGTGGCCATCGGCTCCGGCCTGCTGAAGTCCAACATCTCAACGATGGTCGGCCACCTCTACGACGGCCCGGAGGACCCGCGCCGCGACGGTGGCTTCACCATCTTCTACATGGGCATCAACATGGGTGCCTTCGCCGCGCCCCTGGTGATCGGCACCGTCGGTGAGAACGTCAACTGGCACCTCGGTTTCGCCCTCGCCGCGCTCGGCATGGGCCTCGGCGTGCTCCAGTTCCTGCTCGGCACCCGCCACCTGAACGAGCGCAGCCTGATCGTCCCGAAGCCGCTCTCCAAGGACGAGCGCGCCTCGACCCTGCGCAAGTCGATGATCTGGCTCGGCATCGCCGCCGTCTTCTACATCGGTACGGTCGTCACCGGCGTCTACACGCTGAACTGGCTGCTGGTCCCGATCACCATCGCGGGTCTCGTCATTCCGGTGATGGTCCTGACGCGCATCAAGCGCGACAAGGAGCTCAGCGAGGCCGAGCAGTCGAAGATGTCCGGCTACATCTGGTTCTTCGTGGCCGCCGCCATCTTCTGGATGATCTACGACCAGGGCGGCTCGACGCTGGCGATCTTCGCCGAGTCCTCGGCCGACAACAGCGTCTTCGGCTGGGACTTCCCGGTCTCCTGGTACCAGTCGGTCAACCCGGTCCTGATCATGGCTCTCGCGCCGGTCTTCGCCACCTTCTGGCTGGCGCTGAACCGCCGCGGCAAGGAGCCGAGCACGATTGTGAAGTTCAGCTCCGGTCTCGTTCTGGTCGGCGCCTCGTTCTTCGTCTTCCTTATGCCGCTGACCATCGCGGGTGACGGCCACAAGGCCGCCGCGATGTGGCTGGTCGCCATCTACTTCATCCAGACCGTCGCCGAGCTGACGCTCTCGCCGGTCGGCCTGTCGGTCACGACGAAGATGGCTCCGGCGAAGTACGCGAGCCAGATGATGGGTGTCTGGTTCCTCGCCGTCACCGCCGGTGACTGCACCACGGGCCTGCTCTCGCTGGCCGGTGTGGGGCTCAACGGCACTGGGGTGGTGGCCCTGGAGGCGACGCTCGCCGTGGTCGCCGGTATCGCGATCTTCATGTACCGCGGGAAGGTCAAGCAGCTCATGGGCGACGTCCGCTGACGTCGCACCACCTGTAGCGATACGCGGAGAAGGGCCGTCGCACCGGAATGCTCCGGTGCGACGGCCCTTCTCCTCGCGTGCCTGCGCGCCGGTGGCTCAGCGCGGGGAGCGCAGCCGCCGCCACGGGGTGAACGTGAACACCGCGCCGCCCAGCAGGATCGCCGTACCCGCGACCAGGCCGAGCGCGCGCAGGGCGCCGTCACCCTCGGCGCCGGTGGCCGCCAGGCCGCCGCCCGAGTCCGTACCGCCGCCGGACGCCGCCGCTCCGCCCGAGCCAGCCGTGCCGCCGCCGCCGGAGCCCGTGCCTCCGGACGCGCCGCCCGGCTGGGCGGAGGTGTCCAGCTCCAGGGAGACCGCCACATCGGCGGGCGGGGTGCAGGTCGTCGTCGTACCGGCGGCCATCACCGTCAGGACGCCCGGGCTGAGCGTGGACCTGCCGCTCGCGCCGGGCTTGTACGTGCCGGTGAGGTCCGGGATCTCGATCGGGGCGCCGGTCTTGATGACCTCCTTGTTCAGCGGCCCCTCGACCGCGACCGTGCCCTGGTCGGCCCCGCCGAGCTCGACCTCCATGGAGGGCTTGACCTGGTCGGCCGGGATGTCGATGGGGCTGTCCATCACGGACTTGCCGAACTTCACGGTGAGGTCGTAGGCGCCGCCGTTCTTCCTGGCGCTGATCCGGACCGGGGAGGTGGCGTTCTTGTCGCCGATGGGGGTCTTGCAGGCGTAGGCGACGGAGACCTCCTTGCCGGGGAAGTCGGTCTCGCCTCCGGTGCCGCCGGTGCTGCCGCCGGAGGTGGTGGTTCCGCCGCTGCCGGTGCTTCCGGTGCTTCCGCCGGACGTCGTGCCGCCTGCGGAGGTGGTGCCTCCGGTCGTGGTGCCTCCGGTCGTGGTGCCTCCGGTGGTCGTGGAGCCCCCGGGGTCCGTGCCACCCGTCGTCGTACCGCCGGAGTCCGTACCTCCGGATGTGGTGCCGCCCGTGCTGGAGCCCCCCTCCGTCACCTTGATCGTGGCACCCGGCTGAACCGTCTCCTTGGGGGCGCACTTGGTGTCCGTGGAGATCGGCTTCGAGACGTTGATCGTGTACGCGCCCGGGGTCAGCGTGATCTCCCCGGCCCTCTCCAGCTTCAGCTTGGCCTTCATGTCCGGCAGCAGCATGGGGCTGTTCTTGGGGATGGGCGGGTTCTGCCGGGGACCCTCCAGCTTCAGCCCGCCGCTCGCCGCACCGCCCAGCGTGATGGTGCCGGTCGGCTTCACCGTGTCCTTGCCCAGGTCCAGCACGTCGGGGTTCTTGGAGGCGGCGTCGACCGTCTTCCAGACGATCTCGATCTCGTCGCCGACCTTCGCCTCGGCCGGGGCGGTCAGCAGCACCTTCGTGGTGCCCTGGACCGGGGGCAGCCCCGAGATCGGCGGCGGAACGCACTCCGTCGCGTAACTGACCTCGGCGGCCCGGGCCGGGCTCGCGGCCAGCACGATGCCCGCGCCGCCGAGCATCAGCGCGATCCCGGCCGCGCTCATCCTCCGTTGCGTGTCCACGCTTGTCCCTTCGTCGTGGGTGGGGGTCGGTTCTCCGGCGGTGCGGAACACCGGATATCTGGCGGTGCGGAGTCCTGGGTGAACCACGGCAGCGCGGCCGGGGCGGGGGGCGCCTTGGCGGCGGGCGTACGCGTGCGGTGCGCGTGGCGGGCCACCAGGCCGGCGGGACGGGGGCGGACCTTGTCCACGACGGCCATGCCGATACGGAAGAAGGCGGCCGGGACGACCAGGCAGAGCAGCACCCAGAAGAGCGTGACGCCCCACGGGCGGCTCACCCCCCACGGCTGTTCGGCCAGCACCTTCGTCCCGTACCGCAGGGAGACCTGGTAGTCGCCGTGCGCGCCGGCGGAGAGTTCGACCGGCAGCCTGATCTGCGCCTTGCCGCCGGGCGCGACCGTGCCGCGCCACTGGCGTTCCTCCCACTGCGGGGCGTAGACGCCGTGCGCCGTGCCGATCTCGAAGACGGGGTCCTCCACGGGCGCGGGCCCCAGATTGCCGACGGTGAAGACCAACTGCCGGGCGGGCGGGGCGCCGAACCAGGTGAGCAGCGAACTCCCGCCCTCCAGCCGGGTGGTGGCCAGCACCGCGAGCCTTCCCTCGTCGGCCGCGGGCGGCAGCGGGGCTGTGGGATGGCTCGCCACCGTGAACACCGCGTCGAACAAAGCCTGTTCGCCGGTCACCGTGGCGACGTGCACCACGCAGGGGCAGGGCTCGGGCGGCTCGGCCACCGGCAGCTTCTTGCTGAAGGAGCCCTTCTTGTCGGTGGTGACGGCCCGACCGTCGGCGTTGGCGCAGGAATTGGTGCCGCCGATCACGCCCCGCTCCGGGGTGGACCGGCCGCAGATCAGGAGCATCAGCAACGCCTCGGAGCGCCAGCCACCGCCCTTGACGGTGATCTCACCGCCCTTGCCCGCCTCCTTCCTGGAGAGGGTGACGGAGGGACCGTCTCCATCGGCCGCCTGTGCCGTCGGGGCGGCGGTGACCGGGGCCGCCGCCAGGGCCAGGAGAACGGCGAGGAGGAGCAGGAGAGTTGCCGGCACGCGGCTACCGACTCCCGGGTGCTGCGTCACGATTCCGCTCCCGCCTTCACCAAGGGCCTGGATTCCTCTGCCGGTTGCCCACCGTGCGGCCCGGTGGCCGGGCGGGTCGTCGCCGCGCCGCGCCGGTCTCGCCGCCGGTACGCCCCGGTGCCGAGCACAGCCAGTACGCCGAGCGCCAACAGCCCGCCCCCGGCGACCGGCGCCACCGGGACGTACGCCGCCGAGGCAGCCGCCTCGTCCCGCGCCCCGCCCTCCGCGGCGACCCGCAGCCGTACGGTGACAAAGTCCAACGCCGGTGCTTCCGGCCAGGGTTCGGTGAGCTCCACCCGGCGGCCGGGGGCCAGCTCCACGTCCAGCGGCCGGGCCCGCCGGTCCAGCAGCGTGCCGAACACCCCGTCCGCGCGCACGGCCAGCCGCGGCCGCAGGGGTGTGTTGCCCCGGTTGACCAGGGCGTACCGGATGGTCCGGCCCGACACCTCGACGTCCTCCACGGTGAGCGCCGCCAGGGTGGGGCCGCCGACCCTGGCTCGCACCGGTACGCGCCTCTCCTCGCCCCCGTCGGCCGCCGCCACGATCTCCCCCGCGAGGTCGCCCGGCGTCGCGTTGCCCGGCAGGGCGAGCGCGAACGGCACGTCGGCACGGGTCCGGGCCGGCACGGTGACCGTGTCCGCCGCGAACCGGAGCCACGGCCCGGCCCGGCCGTCGCCCCGCAGCCGTACGGTCAGCGGGGCGCGGGTCGGGTTGGTCACCGAGAGCCGGTCCTGGAGCACCGTCGCGGGAGCGCCCTCCAGGTAGACGTACGGCCGGGCATCCCGGCCGGCGCTCCCGCCGCCCGCGGGCCGGGCCGTCCAGCCCGCCGGGGCGCCGGGGCCGTCGTCGGCCGCCGCCGCAGGTGCGAGGAGCAGCGCCGGCAGCAGGGCGGCGAGCAGGCGTACGCACAGGGTCCACGGCAGGCGTACGTACGGGGTCGACGGATCCATGGCGGCTCCCTCACGCTGACGGTCGCGGCGTTCAGCCCGTGGGTCGCTGTCCTCGCCGGGTCAGCCAGAGCACTCCGGCCGCCCCGGTCAGGAGCACGGTTCCGCCGAGGGTGCCGAGCGCCGCCGCCGAGTCGAGCGGGCCGGTCTTCGGCAGTTCGCCGCCGCCGGAGGTACTGCCTCCGGTGCCGGTCGAGCCGCCTGCCGTGGAGCCCCCCGATCCCCCTGATCCCCCGGCGCCCTGGACGTCGAGTCGCAGGGAGGGGCCCGGGCTGTTCTTCGGCGTACAGGTCGTGGTCGTACCGAGCGCCTTGATGGTGAGCACCCCGGCGGTGAAGGTGACCTTGCCGCTCTTCTTCGGGGTGTACGTCCCCGACAAGTCACTGATCTTGATGGGGGTGTTGGCCGGAATCGCCTCGGCGTTCGCCGGTCCCGAGACCTGGACCCTCCCCGTCTCCGCACCGCCGACCTCGATCGCGGCGCTCGGGTCCATGGCCCCCCTGCCCAGCTCGACCGGGCTGGAGGAGACGCCCTTCCGGAAGGACATGGTGAGCTTGTAGCCGCTGCCGCTCTTGACGCTCTTGATGTCTATGGGCGAGACGGCCCCCTTGGGCCCGATGGGCGTCTCGCACTGGTAATTGACGTCCACGACCTCTGCGTGGGCGGCGGGCGCGGCCATCAGGGCCACCGAGCCCGCCATCGCGACCGTGAGCGCGGCCGTCAGAGCGAGAGCTGTCCGCTTCTGGTTCGACACCTCGTGTTCCCCTCATGCCGGACGTCGCCGCGCGCCACGATCCGTACGGGCGCTCGTTGCTGACGACACATCAGATTGGGCGCTCAAGGTACGCCCGGGGCCTGATGGAGGGAAGACAAAGAGCGCGCCGGATCGGCGCGCTCCTCGATGTGCGGGATGCCTCTGCTGCTACGCGGGGGCGGCGAGCTCCGCCCAGACGGTCTTGCCCGGCGTCTCCGGCGTACGCTGCACGCCCCAGTCAAGGCAGAGGCGCTGCACAATGAACATGCCGTGCCCGCCGGGGCGGCCGGCGCGGTGCGGCGTACGGGGGGCGGGCTGGCCGGCCCCCCGGTCGACGACCTCGACTCGCAGCGCCTCGGGCGTACGGCCGATCCGGAGCTCTTCGGGACCCTCGGCATGCAGGCAGGCATTGGTCACGAGCTCGGAGACGACCAGCAGGACGTCCTCGGCCGCCGCCCGGCGGTCCGCGCTGGACGCCGGGAGCCATCCCCAGTCGTGCAGGGCCTGCCGGGCGAAATCACGGGCCATGGGGACGATGCCACTGGCCTGCCCGAGTGAGAGCGTGCGCCACTGCCGCTCGGCCGGAACGGGCGAGGCTGCGCCCGCTCCTTCCGGCTCGCGGCCGAGGTCGCCCGGCGGATGCTGCCGGGTGGTGCTCATCAGCGCTTCACCTCACCGATTCGCCATGTCGCGTTTGAACAGAAATGATCAGTTGTCGACTGTGCCGGATCTTTGCGGGATGCCGACGGGGGTCTCCTGCCCGGCCGAACCCTTACGACACCCACTTCGGGCTGTCGATCGCTCAACACGGCCGCCATCCGGGACGACGCGCGAAGCGCACCGTACCGGATCTAGGTCCGTAGAGCGTCTTCGAGCGTGGCGTGGACGGTGAAGACCGCCTCCGCGCCGGTGATCTCGAAGACTCTCGCCACGACCGGTTGCATTCCGGCCAGATGAACCGCCCCTCCGGCCGCCTCCGCCTTGAGGCGGGCACCGAGCAGCACGTTCAGCCCGGTGGAGTCGCAGAAGTCCAGGCGTGAGCAGTCGACCACGAGGCGTGACCGCCCTTGCTCGACCGCGCTCTCCAGCGGCTCCCGCAGCAGATCGGCGGTGTGGTGATCGAGCTCACCCACCGGAGTCACGACCTCGCTGCGCCCCTCGGTCCGGGCCTCGACCTGAAGCCGACCCCGGTTCGCACTGCCGACCGTCCCGCGGTCCATGCCCATGTACCTCTTCGCCGTCCGTCACCGTGCGCGTCAATGCCTGTGCGGCTGAATGCAGAGCTGCCGCCGACGTGCCTAAAACAGTACGCGTTTCGTGGGCCACGCGGTAGTCGGAGACCTCAACAAACCGGACATATACGGTCAATTGGCGCTTGTAACTGCTGGCAGGAACCGGGTAAGGGTAGAGGGACACCTCAAACACGACCGGCTTTGGAGGCGCCGCTTCACCGCAGGAACACGTATGGGCATCGGCAGCCATATGCCGAGAACGATGGAGGAGACCCATGTCACCCCGGCTCGACGAAGCGCGTACCCCCAACGCGCCGTCGGCATGTCCTCAGGGACCGACCAATTCCGACTCCCCCGCCGCGACCGCCGTTCCCGGCCCGCGCACCAGCTCCACCACCAGCATCATCAGCACCACCCCTGACTCTTCCGGCGAGGGGCTCGATGGCTTCACGGGGCTCTTCACGGGGCTCGAAGGACTGCCCGAGATCCCGCCCTACGCCGAAGTGGGGGCTCTGGACGCCAGGGCCCTGTCGAAGACGCTCTTCGAGCGCCTCGAATCCCTCGAAGAGGGCACGCACGAGTACGCGTACGTCCGCAACACCCTCGTCGAGCTCAACCTCGCGCTCGTCAAGTTCGCCGCCTCCCGGTTCCGCTCGCGCAGCGAGCCGATGGAGGACATCGTCCAGGTCGGCACCATCGGCCTGATCAAGGCGATCGACCGCTTCGAGCTGAGCCGCGGTGTCGAGTTCCCGACGTTCGCGATGCCGACCATCGTCGGCGAGATCAAGAGGTTCTTCCGCGACACCAGCTGGTCCGTGCGCGTCCCGCGCCGGCTCCAGGAGCTCCGGCTCGACCTGGCCAAGGCGACGGACGAGCTCTCCCAGCAGCTGGACCGCGCGCCCACCGTGGCGGAGCTGTCCGAGCGCCTCGGCATCACGCCGGACGAGGTCGTCGAGGGCATGTCCGCGAGCAACGCGTACACCGCGAGCTCACTGGACGCCAAGCCCGAGGAGGACGACAGCGAGGGCGCCCTCGCCGACCGCCTCGGCTACGAGGACCACGGGCTCGAAGGCATCGAGTACGTCGAGTCCCTGAAGCCGCTGATCGCCGCGCTGCCCGCGCGGGACCGGATGATCCTCTCGCTCCGCTTCGTCAGCAATATGACGCAGTCGGAGATCGGGGAGGAGCTGGGCATCTCGCAGATGCACGTGTCCCGGCTGCTCTCGCGCACGCTGGTCAAGCTCCGCAAGGGGCTGACCCTGGAGGAGTAGCCGAACCCGGTCCGCCGCCCTTCGCGGGGCCGCGCGGGCCGGTGCCGAGCATGCGGAAGGACCCGGCCCGGATACGGGAGCGGGTCCTTCCGCATGCCGGACACCCAGCGACTACTCCACCCGCTCCCCGCCCCGCCACACCGCGCTGACCAGCGGGACGCCCGGGCGGTAGGCGAGGTGGACGTGGCTCGGGGCGTCCAGGAGGACCAGGTCGGCGCGGGCGCCCGGGGTGATGCGGCCGATGTCCGTGCGGCGCAGGGCCGCGGCGCCGCCCGCGGTGGCGGACCAGAGGGCCTCGTCGGGCGTCATCCCCATGTCGCGCACGGCCAGGGCGATGCAGAACGGCATGGACGAGGTGAACGACGAGCCGGGGTTGCAGTCCGTGGAGAGCGCGACCGTGGCTCCGGCGTCCAGCAGGCGGCGGGCGTCGGGCCAGGTGGCGCGGGTGGAGAACTCGGCGCCGGGGAGCAGCGTGGCGACCGTGTCGCCCTGGCCGAGCGCGTCCACGTCCGCGTCGGTGAGGTGGGTGCAGTGGTCGGCGGAGGCGGCGTCGAGCTCCACGGCGAGCTGGACGCCGGGGCCGTACGTCAGCTGGTTGGCGTGGATGCGGGGATGCAGGCCCTTGGCGCGGCCCGCCGTGAGGATGGCGCGGGCCTGGTCGCCGTCGAAGGCGCCGCGTTCGCAGAAGACGTCGATCCAGCGGGCGTGCGGGGCGCAGGCCTCCAGCATGGGGCCGGTGACCAGGTCGACGTAGCCGGCCGGGTCGTCGGTGTAGTCCGGGGAGACGACGTGGGCGCCGAGGTAGGTGACCTCGGCGGTGTGGCGGGAGGCGATGCGCAGGGCGCGGGCCTCGTCCTCGACGGTGAGGCCGTAGCCGGACTTGGTCTCCAGGGTGGTGGTGCCCTGGCGCAGGGCCTCGGCGAGGTAGCGGGCGACGTTGTCGGAGAGCTGCTCGTCGGAGGCCTGGCGGGTGGCGGCGACCGTGGTGCGGATGCCGCCGGCGGTGTAGGGCTGCCCGGACATCCGGGCGTTGAACTCCTGGGTGCGGTCGCCCGCGAAGACCAGGTGCGAGTGGGAGTCGACGAAGCCCGGAATCATGGCCCGGCCCGCCGCGTCGAGGACGTTGTCAGTGGCGGGTGCTTTGCTTGATTCACCGGTCCAGACGATGCGGTCGCCCTCGATGACGACGGCCGCGTCCTGGATCAGGCCCAGGGGGGTCCCGTTGCCGAGGGAGGGGTCATTGGTGACCAGGCTGGCGATGTGGGTGACGGCGGTGGTCGTCATCTGGAGAGTGTTCTCCTTGCGTTCCGGGAGGTCCGCGGTCGGTGGGGTGGGGTGGCCGTCGGTCAGCCGTGCAGGGCTGCCACAGCGGCCGCCAGCGCTCCGGGCACGTCCTCGATCAGCGCGTGACGGCCGTCGCGGACGATGTGACGGCCCGCCACGACCGTGTGCCGCACATCAGCGGCGGAGGCGGCGAATACGGCGGTCTCCGCTGCCAGTCGGGGCGCCGGTCCCGCCGTTCTGACGGAGTCCAGGGCGATCGTCGTCAGGTCGGCGCGGGCGCCCGGTTCCAGGACGCCCGCGTCGGGGCGGCCGAGTGCGGCGTGCCCGTCGGCGGAGGCGGCCCTCAGCAGAGCGGCGGCCGTCCAGTGTCCCCGGATGTGGGTGCGCAGCCGCTCGTCGAGCTCCATCGCGCGCGCCTCTTCGAAGAGGTCGATGACGGCGTGGCTGTCGCTGCCCAGCGAGAGCGGCGAGCCCGCCTTCTGGAGTGCGGCGGCGGGGCCGATGCCGTCGGCGAGGTCGCGCTCCGTCGTGGGGCACATGCAGGTGCCGGTGGTGGAGGAGCCGAGCAGCGCTATGTCCTCCTCCGTCAGATGCGTGTTGTGGATGCCGGTGGTGCGCGGGCCGAGGACCCCGTGGTCGGCCAGGAGCCGGGTGGGGGTGCGGCCGTGGGCGGCCCGGCAGGCGTCGTTCTCCGCCGGCTGCTCGGAGAGGTGGACATGGAGGGGGGCGTTCCGCTCCTCGGCCCACTGCGCGACGGTCGCCAGCTGGTCGGCCGGGACCGCGCGGACGGAGTGGATGGCCGCGCCGATCAGGGTGTGGTCGTCGCCCTTGAGGAGGGAGGCGCGTTCGGCCCAGGCCTCGGCGGTGGTGTCGGAGAAGCGCAGTTGGTGCCGGTTGGGCTTCTCGCCGAAGCCGGCGGCGAGGTAGGCGGTGTCCAGCAGGGTGATCCGGATGCCGGCCTCGGCCGCCGCCGCGATCAGCGCCTCGCCCATGGCGTTGGGGTTGGCGTAGGGAATGCCGCCGGGCGCGTGGTGCAGATAGTGGAATTCGCCGACGGAGGTGATGCCGGCCAGAGCCATTTCCGCGTACGTGGCGCGGGCCAGGTCGAAGTAGGTGTCCGGGGTGAGCCGGGACGCCACCTGGTACATCAGCTCGCGCCAGGTCCAGAAGGTGCCGGACCCCACCTGGACCGTGGCGCGCAGGGCCCGGTGGAAGGCATGGGAGTGGGCGTTGGCCAGGCCGGGGAGGGTCAGGCCGCGCAGCGCCGTGGCGCCGGGCGGGGGCGTCTCGACCCCGGTCCTGACCCCGGCGATGCGGCCGCCGGCCACCTCCACGGTGACGTCGGGCTCGACATGGGTCCCGAGCCAGGCGTGGTCCATCCAGTACGTCGCGGTGACGGGCCCGCCCGCCGCCCGGGTTGTCAGCTGCACGCGAGACCTTCCAGTACGTCGGCGAGTGCCCGCACCCCGGCCGTGCAGTCGTCCTCTGCGGCGTGCTCGGCCGGAGAGTGCGAGATGCCGGTGGGGTTCCGTACGAAGAGCATGGCGGTGGGCACCGAGGCGGACAAAATACCCGCATCGTGGCCCGCGCCGGTGCCGAGGACGGGGACGGGGCGCCCCGTGTCGCCGCTCCCCTCCAGGATCTTGGCCAGCTCGTCCCTCAGCGCGTGCTCGAACTCGACCACGGGCGTGAAGGACTCCCGTACGACGTCGAGGTCGATCCCCACCCGCTCGGCGTACTCCCGGGCGGCCCGCTCGATCCCGGTGACGACGGCGTCCAGGGTGGCCTGGTCGGCGGCGCGGGAGTCGAGCCAGCCACGGACGAGGGAGGGGATGGCGTTGACCCCGTTGGGCTCGACCGCGATCTTGCCGAAGGTGGCGAGGGCGCCGGTGAGTTCGGCCTCGCGACGGGCGGCGAGCACGGTCTCGGCGTACGTGAGCATCGGGTCGCGGCGGTCGGCCAGGCGGGTGGTGCCCGCGTGGTTGGCCTCGCCCCGGAAGTCGAACCGCCAGCGGCCGTGCGGCCAGATGGCGGAGGCGATGCCGACGGGGTCGCCGGTCAGGTCGAGGTCGCGGCCCTGCTCGACGTGGAGTTCGACGAACGCGCCGATCCGGGCGAGCCGTTCGGGGTCGGGGCCGATGGTCTCGGGGTCGTATCCGGCGCTCTCCATGGCGGCGGGCAGGGCGATCCCGTCCGCGTCCCGGAGGCGGTGGGCGTCGGCGACGGTGAGCTGTCCGGCGGCGAGCCGGGACCCGACACAGGCGAGACCGAAGCGGGCGCCCTCCTCGTCACCGAAGTTGGTGATGGCCAGGGGGCGCGTGAACACCACGCCCCGGGAGCGGAGTTCGTCGAGCGCGGCGAAGGAGGAGACCACACCCAGCGGCCCGTCGAAGGCGCCGCCGTCCGGTACGGAGTCCAGGTGCGAGCCGGTGACGACGGCGTCGCCGGCCAGGGGGTCGCCGAGCCAGGCCCACTGGTTGCCGTTGCGGTCCCTCTCGTAGGTGAGGCCGCGCGCCTCGGCCTGCGTACGGAACCAGGCCCGGCAGTCGAGGTCCGCCGCCGACCAGGCGTAACGCCGGTAGCCGCCGCTGTCGGGGTGGCGGCCGACGGGGGCCAGCTCGCGCCACATGGAGAGGAAGGAGTCACCCGTACGCCACATGGCGCCCGACGTGCTCTCCGTCGTGCCGGACGGCATCAGTTGCCCTCCGCCATCGGGACGCGTACGCCCTTGTCCGTGGCGACGGACTCCGCGATGTCGTATCCGGCGTCGACGTGGCGGATGACGCCCATGCCGGGGTCGTTCGTCAGGACGCGGCGGATCTTCTCGCCCGCGAGCTTCGTGCCGTCGGCGACGGTGACCTGGCCCGCGTGGATGGAGCGGCCCATGCCGACACCGCCGCCGTGGTGGAGGGAGACCCAGGAGGCACCGGAGGCGACGTTGACCATGGCGTTCAGAAGCGGCCAGTCGGCGATGGCGTCGGAGCCGTCCAGCATGGCCTCGGTCTCGCGGTACGGGGAGGCGACCGAGCCGCAGTCCAGGTGGTCGCGGCCGATGGCCAGCGGGGCGGCCAGTTCGCCGCTCGCGACCATGTCGTTGAAGCGCTCGCCGGCCTTGTCGCGCTCGCCGTAGCCGAGCCAGCAGATGCGGGCGGGCAGGCCCTGGAAGTGGACACGTTCGCCGGCCATCTTGATCCAGCGGTGCAGCGACTCGTTCTCCGGGAAGAGCTCCAGCATCGCCTTGTCGGTCTTGTGGATGTCGGACGCCTCGCCGGAGAGGGCGGCCCAGCGGAAGGGGCCCTTGCCCTCGCAGAAGAGGGGCCGGATGTAGGCGGGGACGAAGCCGGGGAAGTCGAAGGCGCGGTGGTACCCGGCGAGCTGGGCCTCGCCGCGGATGGAGTTGCCGTAGTCGAAGACCTCGGCCCCGGCGTCCATGAAGCCGACCATGGCCTCGACGTGGCGGGCCATCGACTCGCGGGCGCGCTGGGTGAAGTCGGCGGGCTTCTCGGCGGCGAGGGTGGACATGTCGTCGAAGTCGACGCCGATCGGGAGGTAGGCCAGCGGGTCGTGGGCGCTGGTCTGGTCGGTGACGATGTCGACCGGCGCACCTTCGGCGAGCATCCGGGGCAGCAGCTCCGCAGCGTTGCCGAGGAGGCCGATGGAGAGCGGGCGGCGGGCGTCACGGGCCTCGACGGCGAGCTGGAGGGCGTGCTCCAGGTTGTCCGCCTTGACGTCCAGGAAGCGGTGTTCGATGCGGCGCTCGATGGCGCGCGGGTCGCAGTCGACACAGATCGCGACGCCGTCGTTCATGGTGACGGCGAGCGGCTGGGCGCCGCCCATGCCGCCGAGCCCGGCCGTCAGCGTGATCGTCCCGGCCAGGGTACCGCCGAACTTCTTCGCGGCGACGGCGGCGAAGGTCTCGTAGGTGCCCTGGAGGATGCCCTGGGTGCCGATGTAGATCCAGGACCCGGCGGTCATCTGGCCGTACATGGTGAGGCCGAGCGCCTCCAGGCGGCGGAACTCCTCCCAGTTGGCCCAGTCGCCGACCAGGTTGGAGTTGGCGATCAGGACGCGCGGCGCCCACTCGTGGGTCTGCATGACGCCGACCGGCCGCCCGGACTGGACGAGCATCGTCTCGTCCTGCTTGAGCGTCCGCAGGGTCCGGACCATCGCGTCGAACGAGCGCCAGTCGCGGGCCGCCTTGCCCGTGCCGCCGTAGACGACGAGCTTGTCGGGGTGCTCGGCGACCTCGGGGTCCAGGTTGTTCTGGAGCATGCGCAGGGCGGCTTCCTGCTGCCATCCCAGGGTGCTGAGGGCGCTGCCGCGCGGCGCTCGTACGGGGCGGGGTCCTGACATGGCGGTGTCTCCTCGCGACGGTGAACATCTATTCACATCCTGAGGCGCTGAATACTCGTAGTCAACAGGTGCGGTTCGCGCCACGTCCGGGAAAGCGTCTCCCGACCCGTCGCAGGCCCGTCCCGGAGGCACCGATGAGCACGCCCGGCACACCCGCACCCGCAGCTCCCGAGGCGTCGCCACCCCTCAAACGGGTGCTCGGCCCCAAGCTGCTGATCCTCTTCGTCATCGGCGACATCCTCGGCACCGGCATCTACGCCACCACCGGGGACGTGGCGGGCAAGGTGGGCGGCGCGCTCTGGCTGCCGTTCGCGATCGGGTTCGTCGTGGCACTCCTGACGGCGGCCTCGTACGTGGAGCTCGTCGGTAAGTACCCGAAGGCCGCCGGGGCCGCGCTCTACACCCAGAAGGCGTTCAGGATCCCCTTCCTGACCTTCATCATCGCCTTCATGGTCATGTGCTCGGGGCTCTCCTCGGCGAGCGCGGCGGCCCGGGCGTTCGGCGGCGACTACCTGGGGGAATTCACCGACGCCGTGCCGCCGACCCTTATCGCGGTCCTGTTCATCCTCGCGCTGGCCGCGATCAACCTGCGCGGGGTCTCCGAGTCGGTGAAGGCGAACGTCGTCCTGACCCTGGTGGAGGTCAGCGGGCTCGCGGTGATCCTGGCGATCGGCGCGTACGCGGTGTTCAGCGGCGACGGGGAGCCCTCCCGGCTGACCCAGATCGAGTCCGGCGGGACCGGATACGCCCTGCTCACCGGCGTGCTCGGCGCCACCGCGCTCGGCTTCTTCGCCTTCGTCGGTTTCGAGGACTCGGTCAACATGGCCGAGGAGACCAAGGACCCCACCCGCAACTTCCCCCGTGCCATCTTCATCGGCGTGGCCGTCACCGGCACCATCTACATCCTGGTCGCGCTGGTCTCCTCGCTCCTGGTCGACTCCCGCACCCTGGCCGACTCCAGCGGCCCGCTGCTGGAAGTGGTGAAGGCGGGCGGCGTCGCTTTTCCGCCGAAACTGTTCGCACTGATCGCTCTCTTCGCGGTCACCAACTCGGCGTTGATCAACCTCATGATGGCCTCGCGGCTCTGCTACGGCATGGCCAACGAACGCATCCTCCCGCCCCAGATGGGCAAGGTGCTGGCGGGCCGGCGCACCCCCTGGGTCGGCATCGTCTTCGTCTCCGTCCTGGCGATCGGCCTGGTCTCCACCGGCGAGATCGAAGGGCTCGGCGACACCACCTCGTTCCTGCTGCTCTGCGTCTTCGGCGTGGTCAACATCGCCGTACTGGTCCTGCGCAAGGACCGGGTGGAGCACCGCCACTTCCGCACACCGACCGCGCTGCCGGTGCTCGGTGCGATCACCTCGCTGATCCTGGCGAGCCCGCTCGCCGACCGGGGCACCGACGTCTATGTACGCGCGGGGGTCCTGCTGTTGATCGGCATCGGGCTGTGGGCGGTGAACAAGGCGGTGATGACGGCCCGCGAGAAGTCCGACACCACGAGGGACTGACGCGACGTCACCTCGTCCTGGCCAATGCTTTCCAGCCGCTCCTTTACACCCTGGGACGCATGTACCAAAGGAAAATGCCAGAACCTCCACCTGCCGTGAGTACGTTGCGTAGCCTCAGGGTCACAGCCGTACGCCGCGTCGGGAGGGAATCCGCGTGCCCGGAATCGACGAGTGCCTGCTCGAAGTCATGAGGCTGCCCGGCGCCCGGGGCGCCTCGGTGGTCGACTGGACGAGCGGCCTCGCGCTCGGCACCATCGGCGAGTCCCCCAACGGCGACCACGAGGCGACGGCGGCCGAAACGGCGGAGGTCGCCCGGATGACCGCCGAACAGCCCGCCTTCGCCCACCTGGCCGCAGGGGGCGGAAGCGAACGTTCCGGGGAAGCGCCGAGCACCTCCGTCGAGGACGTCATCGTCACCACACAAGACGGTTACCACATGCTCCGCTTCGTCGAGACGGCTTTCGACAGCAGCGTCTTCCTCCACCTCTGGCTGAGCCGCTCCGAGGGCAACCTCGCGATGGCCCGGTTACGTCTGGGCGAGCTGGCCGAGCGGCTGGTGCTGGCATGAGCGCGATAGCCGCCGACCCCGGCGCCCCCGGGACGGACCGACTCCCGGTCCTCTCCCCGATGCTCCAGCGCCTCGCCGCCGAACGGGCCACCGGCGCCCTGATGCGCGACCGCGGCACGCTCTACCTCGCCGACGGCCAGGTGGTGCATGCCGAGAGCCCCGCCACCCCCGGCATCGACGTCCTCCTCACCACCGGCGGCACGTTGCGGCACGAGGGCTGGTGGGACGCGGTGGCGCAGGCCGGGGCGGGGCGGCGGGTCGGCCGCTACCTCGTGGACAGCGGTCATGTGCCGGGCGGAGCGCTGGAGTTGTGCCACCTGGGCGCGCTGTACGACGCCGCGTTCTTCGCCCTCGCTCCGACCGGGACACCCGCCCGCTTCCGTTACGGGGTGTCCCACTGGATCGGCCCGGTGCGGCCGGTCCCGGTGGCCGCCGTCCAGCGCGAGACGCTGCGAAGACGGGAGCTGCTGGACCGGATCTGGCCCGACGCCGCCTGCGACAGCGCCCCGGTCGTCCGGTCGGCGGCGCACCCGGGCGGCAGCCCCGTCCCCGCCCGCCAGCGTGCCGTCCTGGAGCTGGCCGACGGTCTGCGTACGGCGTCGGACATCGCCCTGGCACTGGGCCGTTCGGCGTTTCACATCCTGGTCGACCTGCGGCGGCTCGCCGCGGCCGGCCTGGTGGAGGCGGTCCGCGCGCAGCCCTTACCCGCCGCCGCCTCGGCACACGGCCGGGTCACGCTCCCCGAGGTGACGGCCGACCCCGATATCGCCCTGCTGCGCCGGCTCCGAGACGCATTGGAGGCCCTGTGATACGCGCGCTCAGACAGCGTGCCGGGAGGAGACAGCCGATGGTTCCCGAGGCCGAGACGCGCGGTGTCCTCGACGAGCTCCAGCGGTTACGGGCCAGGGTCCCCCTCCTCGCCGGGGCGCTGGCCGCCTCCACCGACGGACTGGTCCTGGCCCACGACACCCCGGGCATCGAGGCCGAGGGCGTCGCCGCCCTCACCGCCGCCGCGCTCGGCGTCTCGATCCGGATGACGGAGGCCACCGGCCGCGGCGGCTTCCGGGAGCTCCTGGTCCGCGGCGAGAGCGGCTACATCGCCACCTACGCCGCCGGCTCCTCCGCCGTCCTGACGCTGCTGGCCGAGGACCGCATCAACGTCGGCCGGCTCCACCTGGAGGGCCGGCGCGCGGGCGCCCGCATCGGCGAACTCGTCGACACCGCCTTGGAACGCGCCGAGCGCACGCCCCCCATGCCACGCACCGTACCCTCGCGCGGCGCCCCCAACCGCACGCTCCCGCAGCGCCCCACGTGACCGCTTCCCCCCACCCGTACGCCCCAGACCACCGGGACCCACGCCATCACGCGGAACCCCACGCCACGCACACAGAAACGGACCCGGTCACCACGACCGGCCACGGAAAGGAAACGAGCCTCCATGGCGAACACCGAAGCCTCACTGAAGGAAGCGATGAGCTCGATCGAGGGCACCACGGGTGTCGCCCTCGTCGACTACACGAGCGGGATGGCCCTGGGCACGCTCGGCGGCGGCAAGGACTTCAACCTGGAGGTCGCGGCCGCGGGCAACACCGACGTGATCCGCGCCAAGCTCCGCACCATGGAGCACCTGGGGCTCAAGGAGGAGATCGAGGACATCCTCATCACGCTGGGCACCCAGTACCACCTCATCCGGCTGCTCAAGACCCGGGGTAGCAACGGCCTCTTCCTCTACCTGGTGCTGGACGCGAGCCGCGCGAACCTGGCGATGGCCCGCCACCAGCTGAAGAAGATCGAGGCCGAGCTGGAGGTCTGACCCCTCCGGAACCCCTCACCGGCGGCGACGCCGCGCCCCGCCCGGCGCGGCGTCCCCCGCCACCGGACCCGTCGTGCGGTGCCCCTGCACCCGCTTCGCGACCGGGCTGCCGCGCCCGGCCCAGTCGGTGCGCACCCAGTACAGGACGTCGTCCCGGCGCTCCCGCTGCCCGATCCGCACCGCCTTGGCCCAGAGACCGGCGCCCACTCCCGCGAGCACCAGCCCACCGGCGCCCGGCAGCGCGAACGAGGACGCCACCGCCGGCACGAACGCCCCCAGCAGCCACCACCGGTGCCCGCGCCGCCACACCCGTACGGTCACGGCCCGGTCCTGGAGGAAGTCGCCGCGCCCCGCCCGGGAGGCGCCCCGCGCCAACTCCGGGTACCGCCCGCCGCGCGCCAGGACCACGACGGCCGCGGTGACGATGAAGAGCGCCGCCCCCGTCAGCAGCCCGATCCGGCGTCCGGTCAGCCCCGGTACGAACGCTCCCGCGGCGGCGGCCACCAGCCCGGCCCACCACAGCGGCGCCGCTCCGGCCCGTACGATCACGGCCACTCTCGCCAGCGACTGTCCTCCGCGCCCCACGTTCGTACCCCTCTCGCTCCACGCCCGCCGGTCCCTGTGCCGGTCGTTCCGGTCGTTCGGTCGCGGAGATTAGCGGTCGCGGATGAGGGGTGCGTGAGAATCCGCGAAGTCGCTGGGCTCGGGCCTTCGCCGAAGAGTCCGGCCGCGGGCCCTCACTCCACGAACAGGCCCCGCGCCGCCGCCCGTACGTCGAACTCCTCCAGCCGTGCCTGGGCGTCGGGCAGTTCGTCGCACATAGCCTCCAGCAGCACCCGCCCCAGCAGCATCGGCGCGCAGACGGTGTCGAAGGAGAGCCCGGAGCCGATGGCCGCCGGGAGGAGCAGATCGCTGTGTTTGGCGACGGGCGCGAAGGCGGAGTCGGCGACGGCGACGACGGTGAGCCCCTGCTCCCCGGCGTACGCCAGCGCCTCCACACACTCCCTGGGGTGGCGCGGCAGCGCGAAGCACATCAGGGCGGTGGCTCCGGCCCGGCGGACGGAGTCGATCCGGTCCAGGAGCATGGAGCCGCCCTCGTCGAGGACGCGGACGTCGGGGTGCACCTTGGCGGCGAAGTAGCCGAAGCCTCGTGCCTGCGAGGAGGCCGCGCGCAGCCCCAGCACGGGCAGCGGCCGGGACCCGGCCAGCAGGCGGCCCGCCCGCTCCACGGGTCCGGGGTCGGCGAGGAGGTCCGAGAGGTGCTGGAGGTTCTCGATCTCGGCGCGGACGGCCTGCTGGTACTCGTTGTACGTCTCCCCGGCCTCCTCCTGCTCCGCGTCGGCGGGTGCGACCTCGCGGAGGTGGCGGCGGAGCGCCGGGTAGCCGTCGAAGCCGAGGGCGACGGCGAAGCGGGTGACGGAGGGCTGGCTGACGCCGGCGAGCTCGGCCAGCTCGACGCTGGAGAGGAACGGCGCGTCGGCCGCCCGGCGGACCATGCAGTGCGCGATGCGCCGCTGGGTGGGCGTGAGCCGGTGCCCCTCGAAGAGCTGCTGCAACCGCGCGGCGGGGCTGCTCCCACTCATGCTGTCCCCTTGCTGGATCCGTCGCGCCACGATCGGCGCCGACAGATCCATTCAGCCAGGAAGGTTCCTGCATGTCCATATGCAGCGGGTGGACGGGCGGCTTCCTCCCCGGGAAATACGGGGGCTAGCCCCCGTGTTCCGGCCCGCCACCGCTCGTAACGTAACGGGTATGGAAGCCCGTGACCACGAGATCGAGAAGGAGCTCGCCGCCACTCTCCAGGCGCGCCGCGAGCTGGGGCCGGAGTACGAGTCCGCGCTCGTCGACTCGTTCCTGGAGAAGGTCGAGCAGCGCCTCGACGCCACCCTGGACCGCCGGGTCCGGCGCCACCTCGCCGAGCAGCAGGTGACGGCCGCCCGGGACCCCCGGTCCATACGGACGCCGTCCGCGGGGGCACCGACCGGCTTCGGGGAGCGGTTCGGGTTCGGGGTCGTCTCGCTCGTCCTGGCCGTCCCGCTCTCCGCGATCGGGGTCGTCAACGCGGGCATCGAGGGGCTGGTGGTGGCCTGGCTGGGCATCGTCGGCGTGAACGCGGTCCACGCGGCGCGCAGCGGGGGCCTGTTCCGGCAGCGGGAGCGGCGCGCGGCCCCGGCCTCGGAGTGGCAGGACTGACCGGGTGAGGTCGCCGCGTAGGTGACGTAGCCGGGGACGACGGCGCGGCCGGGCCCACGGGGGGTCCGGCCGCGCGTCGAAGTACGTCGCGGGGGCCGCCGCACCCCCGGTGGCCCGGGGGGCGGGACGACGGCGGTCCCCGCGAAGGACGCGGTCCGGGTCAGGGCCGGGTGCCCGCGTCCGGGCGACGGTGGAGGTCCGGGAGCCGCTCCGTAGTCCGGTGTCGCCGTTCTGGGTGCCGGCGGGTTTCCCTGCCGACACCCACCAATGTGCCGGAGCCGTGTTAAGCGGGTGCTGCGCGGACGTGACGCGCTCGTACCGTTTTCGCGAAGCCCCGAAGCCGGTCGGTCAGACCTTCGCCGCCCCGGCGTCCTTCGCGAGGAACGCCAGCACGTCCTGCCTGCTCACGACGCCCTTCGGCTTGCCCTCGACCAGCACGATCGCCGCGTCGGCACCATCGGCACCGCTGAGCGCGGCCATCAGGTCCTCGACCGGCTCACCCGAGCCGACCTGCGGCAGCGGGGCCGACATGTGCTTCTCCAGCGGGTCGCCGAGCGAGGCGCGCTGGGTGAACAGGGCGTCCAGCAGCTGCCGCTCCACGACGGAGCCGATGACCTCGGCGGCCATCACGTCCGGGTGTCCGGCGCCCGGCTTCACAATCGGCATCTGGGAGACGCCGTACTCGCGCAGGACGTCGATCGCCTGACCGACCGTCTCGTCCGGGTGCATGTGGACGAGGGAGGGCAGCGGGCCCTCCTTGTAGTTCAGCACCGCGCTGACCTGCGGGGAGGAGCTGGTGTCCTCCAGGAAGCCGTAGTCGGCCATCCACTCGTCGTTGAAGATCTTGCTGAGGTAGCCGCGGCCGCTGTCAGGCAGCAGCACCACCACGACGTCGTCCGGGCCGAGCCGCTTGGCGACCTCCAGGGCCCCGACGACCGCCATGCCGCAGGAGCCGCCGACGAGCAGGCCCTCCTCCTTGGCGAGGCGGCGGGTCATCTGGAAGGTGTCCTTGTCGGAGACCGCGACGATCTCGTCGGTGACGCTCGCGTCGTAGGCGGAGGGCCAGAAGTCCTCGCCGACGCCCTCGACCAGGTAAGGCCGGCCGGAGCCGCCGGAGTAGACCGAGCCCTCCGGGTCGGTGCCGATGACCTTCACTGCGCCGTTGCTGACCTCCTTGAGGTAGCGCCCGGTGCCGGTGATCGTGCCGCCGGTGCCGACGCCCGCGACGAAGTGGGTGATCTTCCCCTCCGTCTGCTCCCACAGCTCGGGACCGGTGGTCTCGTAGTGCGAGCGCGGGTTGTTCGGGTTGGAGTACTGGTCCGGCTTCCAGGACCCCGGCGTCTCGGCGACCAGCCGGTCGGAGACGTTGTAGTACGAGTCCGGGTGCTCCGGGTCAACCGCGCTGGGGCATACGACGACCTCGGCCCCGTACGCGCGCAGCACGTTGATCTTGTCCGTGGACACCTTGTCCGGGCAGACGAAGATGCACTTGTAGCCCTTCTGCTGGGCGACGATCGCGAGGCCGACGCCCGTGTTGCCGCTGGTCGGCTCGATGATCGTGCCGCCGGGCTTGAGCTCGCCGCTCTGCTCGGCCGCCTCGATCATGCGCAGGGCGATGCGGTCCTTCACCGACCCGCCGGGGTTGAAGTACTCGACCTTGGCCAGGACGGTCGCCTGGATACCTGCCGTGACGTTGCGCAGCCTCACCAGCGGGGTGTTGCCGACAAGAGTGATCAGCGAATCGTGGAATTGCACCGTGTACTCCGGGATCTCCGAGATGGTCCGGCCCAGAGTATGCGTACGAGCCGGACGATGCGTACGTACAAGCTCCGTCCGGGAAAGGGAGGCCGGAAAGCGAGGTCGGACACGGAGCGTACGGGCCGGGAAACGCCCGGTGCGATTGGGCGGCGCACTGCACGGGGCAGGTAGGTACATGTAGGGCGGTACGGCGAGAAGGAGGTGGACCGGACTGTGTCGAGAGCAAGGGTGGCACGGCGGATCGCGGCGGGCGCGGCTTACGGCGGCGGCAGCATCGGACTGGTCGGTGCGGCGGCCGTCGGCGTGTTCCTGGCGGAGGTCCAGCTCGCGAAGAGGCAGGTGGGCGGCGGTACGGCTCCGGTTCCGCCGAGCGCGGACGGGCGGTACGGGGTGGCGTTCGCCGGCCCGAACGATCCGTTGCGGCTCGGGATGCTCGGGGATTCGACGGCGGCGGGCCAGGGCGTGCGGCGGGCCGGGCAGACCCCGGGGGCGCTGCTCGCCTCGGGGCTCGCGGCGGTCTCCGAGCGGCCGGTGGACCTGCGGAACGTGGCCCTTCCGGGGGCCCGGTCGGACGATCTGGAGCGGCAGGTCTCGCTGCTGCTCGCGGACCCGGCCCGCACCCCGGACGTCTGCGTGATCATGATCGGGGCGAACGACGTCACCCACCGGATGCCCGCCACCCAGTCGGTGCGCTGTCTGACGACGGCGGTGCGCAGACTGCGGACGGCGGGGGCGGAGGTGGTCGTGGGGACCTGCCCGGACCTGGGCACGATCGAGCCGGTCTACCAGCCGCTGCGGTGGCTGGCCCGGCGGGTGAGCAGGCAGTTGGCTGCGGCGCAGACGATCGGCTCGGTGGAGCAGGGCGGGCGCACGGTGTCGCTGGGCGACCTGCTGGGCCCGGAGTTCGCGGCGAACCCGCGCGAGCTGTTCGGTCCGGACAACTACCACCCCTCCGCCGAGGGGTACGCGACGGCGGCGATGGCGATGCTGCCGACGCTCTGCGCGGTGCTGGGCCTGTGGCCGGAGTCGGACCGGCTGGACGGCTCGCGCCGCGAGGACATCCTCCCGGTGGCCAAGGCGGCCTCCCAGGCGGTCCGCGAGGCCGGTACGGAGGTCACGGGTGTCCGAGCCCCCTGGGCTCTCCTCAAGCACCGCAGGCGGCGGCGTCTGCCCGTCTCCACGGAGACGGAACCCGCGGCGCCCCATCCGCACCCGGACGCGGCGCACGGGCACGCGTAGGGCTTTCCGGGCCGGGCGGACCCGGCAGACCACGGGGCTGAGCAAGCGCTTAGAAAAGAGTCGCTCATCACACGGCCTGCCGGGTGACCCGGGCCATACGCCCGGGTAGCTTCCAAGGGAGTTCCCCCGTCCACTCAGCTTTCCAGCCCTCATGGAGCCGCGTGATGCCCGAAGCCGTGATCGTCTCTGCCGCCCGTTCGCCGATCGGCCGCGCCTTCAAGGGGTCCCTCAAGGACCTGCGCGCGGACGACCTGACCGCCACGATCATCCAGACCGCGCTGGCCAAGGTCCCCGAGCTGGACCCGAAGGACATCGACGACCTGATGCTGGGCTGCGGCCTGCCCGGGGGCGAGCAGGGCAACAACCTGGGCCGCATCATCGCCGTGCAGATGGGGATGGACCACCTTCCCGGCTGTACGGTCACCCGCTACTGCTCCTCCTCGCTGCAGACCAGCCGCATGGCGCTGCACGCGATCAAGGCGGGCGAGGGCGACGTCTTCATCTCGGCGGGCGTCGAGATGGTGTCCCGCTTCACCAAGGGCAACTCCGACAGCCTCCCGGACACGCACAACCCGCTCTTCGCCGAGGCCGAGGCCCGCACCGCCGCCCGTGCCGAGGAGTCCGGCGCGGGCTGGCACGACCCGCGCGAGGACGGCATCGTCCCGGACGCGTACATCTCGATGGGGCAGACGGCGGAGAACCTGGCCCGGTCCATGGGCGTGACCCGCCAGGACATGGACGAGTTCGGCGTACGGTCGCAGAACCTCGCCGAGGAAGCCCTGAAGAACGGCTTCTGGGAGCGGGAGATCACCCCGGTCACCACCCCCGACGGCACGGTCGTCTCCAAGGACGACGGCCCGCGCGCGGGCGTCACGCTGGAGGGCGTGCAGGGACTGAAGCCGGTCTTCCGCCCCGACGGCCTGGTCACCGCGGGCAACTGCTGCCCGCTCAACGACGGCGCCGCCGCCCTGGTCATCATGTCCGACACCAAGGCGCGCGAGCTGGGACTGACCCCGCTGGCCAGGATCGTCTCCACCGGCGTCTCCGGCCTCTCCCCCGAGATCATGGGCTACGGCCCGGTCGAGGCCAGCAAGCAGGCGCTGAAGCGGGCCGGCCTGACCATCGGCGACATCGACCTCGCCGAGATGAACGAGGCGTTCGCCGCCCAGGTCATCCCCTCCTACCGGGACCTCGGCCTGCCGCTGGAGAAGCTCAACGTCAACGGCGGCGCGATCGCGGTCGGCCACCCCTTCGGCATGACGGGCGCCCGTATCACGGGCACGCTGATCAACAGCCTCCAGTTCCACGACAAGCAGTGGGGCCTGGAGACGATGTGCGTGGGCGGCGGCCAGGGCATGGCGATGGTGATCGAGCGCCTGAGCTAGGGCCTTGAGCTGAGCCTCTCCGGCCCGGGCTTGCTCACGCGCCGCAGGGCTTCCCTCACCATGAGGTGTCCGAATCCGACCGAGCCCCGACCGTGACCGAATCTCCCCCAGGATGTGATCTGCGTCCCGGGGGAGAGTCGTTTTCCCAGGTCACAGCAGTATGGGGGTAAACCTCGGACCGAAAGACCTGTCCATTTCGTGACGTAATGCACTGACAGCCGGTACGGGTACAGGCCAAGCTGATGTAGGAAGTCGGGGGTATCGATAGAAACCGGGAGTTGTCAGTGAGCGCCATGTCATTTGCCCTGTTGCTGACCACCGCCGCTGCCACGGCCGTCGGCGCCGCCGCGCTGCATGCCGCTCACGGGCTGCGCAAGCAGGTCGCGGGCCTGCGCACGGAGTTGGCCGAGGGCCGGGCCCCCGGTGCGTCGGTGCCACCGCAGAGCCGTAGTGCCGCCACTCCCCCCGAGGAGATACGCGCGGCCGTGGCCGAGGCGCTGGCCGAGGAGCGCGAGCGCGAGCTGGCCGAGGCGCGTGCCTTCTGGGCCGCCCAGGAGGCACGCGACGCGGCGGACGCCCCCTCCCTGCTGGGTGGGATGCCGGTGCTCGGCGAGGACGCCCCGTTCTACCTTCCGCGCCAGGCCGACTTCGCGGGCCTGGAGTCGCTGGACCTCGAATCGGCCGAGGCGATGGAGGAGCTGGCGGAGCTGAGCGAGCGGACGCTCGCGGAGCACGAGGCCGGTGAGTTCGCCGGTGAGTTCATGGACCTGCCGGAGATCGCGGACCACCCCGAGGACTCCCCCGAGCTGGCCGCGGCCCGCCGCCGCCACCCCTCGCACCCGGACTTCGTCCCCGTACAGACCCCGGTGGTCACCGACCACGAGCGCACCGTGAGCCGCCTGGAGGAGCTGGCCGACCTGGCCACCGAGCTCACCGATGTACGGCCGGGACCGCTGGGCACGCTCGATGTGTACGTCTTCGCCGACGGCACCACGCTCTGCATGACCCCCGGCCACCGCGAGACGGCAGAGCGGCTCGCGGACGCGCTGCGGGCCGGCCGGCAGCCGGTGCTGCTGGGCGGCTCGGGCGTCTCCGGCGCCTACGCGCTGACCTTCTCCTGCGGCGAGGACAACGTCTACATCCTGGCGGACCGCGTCATCGCCTCGTTCTGATCCCCTGCCGCGCGGGCCCTGCTACGCGAAAGCCCGCGCCGCCGCTTCCTCGACGTATCGCACGGCCTCGTCCAGCTCTCCGGGCGGGGCCGTCACCAGTGCCACGGACAGATCCCGCCCCGCGACGGCGAGTTGGTCGCCCACCGCGAACATCCCGGCGTCCGGCAGCACCCGCGGCTCCACCCCGGGGCTCTCGAAGCGCTGCGCCCGTACGGCGAGTTCGCGGGCGGCGGCCAGCGCCTCGGCGGCGGCACCGCGCTGGAGGCGGCTCTGCGGGGCCGAGCGCAGCCGGTCGGCGAATCGGTCCACGGCCAGGATCAGAGGCGTCGTATCGAGCACGCGCACGACCCTACGCGCCCCTCCCGCAGGGTGGCCAACGGCCCCGACGCTCAGGCACGGTGCCGGAAGGGACAGCAACGCGCACCGCGTCGCAGACCCCGATCACGGACACGCCCTACGGGCACGCCAGGGCGATCACCCACGAGTGCGGCCTCGGGCGGTCCGCACGCACGCTGCCGGACCGCGCAGCGGCACGAACAGGGGACGGCCCGCAGGCTTGGTGCCTGCGGGCCGTCCCGACGTACTCACCGGTGCGTCGCCGGTCAGTCGTCACCGCTGAGGATGGCGACCAGGCGCAGCATCTCGATGTAGATCCACACCAGGGTCACGGTGAGACCGAAGGCGGCCAGCCATGCCTCCTCGCGCGGCGCGCCGTACGCGATGCCGTCCTCGACCTGCTTGAAGTTGAGGGCGAGGATGCACGCGCCGATCACGATGGCCACGATGCCGAAGACGACACCGAGGGCGCCGCTGCGGAAGCCGAGGCCGTCACCGCCGCCGAAGACGGCGAACAGCAGGTTGACCATCATCAGCAGCATGAAGCCGATGGCGGCGGCCATCACGAAGCCGTAGAAACGGCGCGTGACCCGGATCAGCCCGGTGCGGTAGGCGATCAGCACACCGGCGAACACCGCCATCGTGCCGAGCACCGCCTGCATCGCGGCGCCGGGGGCGACGTAGACACTGACGATGTTGCTGACGATGCCGAGGAAGACACCCTCGAACGCCGCGTAGGTAAGGATCAGCGGCGGCGAGGGCCGGCGCTTGAACGAGTTCACCAGCGACAGCACGAAGCCGATGATCGCGGCACCGATGGCGACACCGTAGGCGCTGCCCAGGTTCGCCTGGTCGACCGGCATGACCCACCAGGCGATGGCGGCGGCCACGACGACCAGACCGAGCGTCATCGCCGTACGCGTCACCACGTCGTCGATGGTCATCGCGTCGGTGCGCGCGGGCGCCGGAGCGCCGGGCTGGGTGCCCTGCTGGGCGTAAGGGTTGGTGGCGTACGGGTTTGCGGCGGTGCCCTGCGCGAACGGGTTGGCCCCCGTCGTGGCGGCCCCGGCCTGCGGCGCCGCGCTGAAGCCCGCGTGGCCGTTGTCGCGGCTGAACCCCCGTCGCGAGAAGACCGGGTTGCTGCTCCTCATCTCACTCCTCCATGGCCACACTGCGCGGCCTTGCGACAAGAGTAATGGGTAGGCAAAAGAAGCACCCAGCGCCGGAGGAGGATCTTTGTCACCGTCGACCGCAGGTGAGGGCGCGGCCCGTGCGGGCAGGAGCCGGGGATCTGTCCGCCCGGGGGCCGCCCGGGGCTACGGGGAGAACCGTCCGGGTCACGCTCCGTACTGTGCGTGGTGCCCGGAGCCGGACTCGAACCGGCACGCCCCCGAGGGGCAGCGAGGTTTAAGCTCGCCGTGTCTACGTTCCACCATCCGGGCGTGCCGCGCGGCTCCGCGTTGGCAACTGACCCTATCCGGGGGCATCCCCCGATCAGCGGAACAGTGGCGCGATGTTGTCCTATTTTATTGACCGCTTGAGGGACCGTCAGCATATTCGCGCGGCCTCACCACGCACCAGCACCGGATCCCGGCCGACACGACCCCCTGCGGGATTGACGGAAAGTCGCCGCACCCGTACGGCCCAACGCGCCAGGTGCGCGCCATGCTTCGCCAGGGGGTGCGCCACCCTCGGGATCCGGGACGTCGGGAGCGGCTCCCGTTCCGTGTGCGGGGGCGCCTCCGCCGCCGCGGAGCGGCGGTCACCCTGCGTCACGGGACCACCCCTCGGATGAAGCATCAGGGTCGGTGTCATACCCGAGGAGGACGGCTCCACCCCTGGGATGCGACTCGAGAGGGCCACGGGAACGGGCATCGGGAGTGACGACCTGGGGCGATCGGGACGTGACGATGGAGTAGTCCCCAAGGCCCCGCCGTCAGCGCGGGCCGCGCCACCCCCGTATGCATCCGCATCACCCGAACCAGGAGCGTCCCTGTGACCACCACTCCCACCGTTCACCGCGCCACCGCGGTGGCTGCCCGCGCCACGGAGCTGTCGAAGGTCTACGGCGAGGGGGAGACGCAGGTCGTCGCCCTGGACCGGGTGACCGTGGACTTCCCGCAGGGCGAGTTCACGGCGATCATGGGCCCCTCGGGCTCCGGCAAGTCGACGCTGATGCACTGCGTGGCCGGTCTCGACAGCTTCAGCAGCGGTTCGGTGCGCATCGGTGACACCGAGCTGTCCACGCTGAAGGACAAGCAGCTCACCCAGTTGCGCCGGGACAAGATCGGCTTCATCTTCCAGGCCTTCAACCTGCTGCCGACGCTCACCGCGCTGGAGAACATCACCCTGCCGATGGACATCGCGGGCCGGAAGCCCGACGCCGCGTGGCTCCAGAAGGTCATCGACATGGTGGGGCTCTCGGACCGGCTCAAGCACCGGCCGACCGAGCTCTCCGGCGGCCAGCAGCAGCGCGTCGCCGTGGCCCGCGCCCTGGCCTCGCAGCCCGAGATCATCTTCGGTGACGAGCCGACCGGGAACCTGGACTCCCGCTCGGGCGCCGAGGTCCTGGGCTTCCTGCGCAACTCGGTGCGCGAGCTGGGCCAGACCGTGGTGATGGTGACCCACGACCCGGTCGCCGCCTCCTACGCGGACCGGGTGATCTTCCTCGCGGACGGCGCGGTCGTCGACCAGATGATGCACCCGACCGCCGACGGGGTCCTCGACCGGATGAAGGCGTTCGACGCGAAGGGCCGCACGAGCTGACCCGGGCGGGCCGCCGCACCCCGGCCCCGCCCTCCGCGCTCCACGTCCCCCTTCCGGAACCCATCCCAGGACACACAGACATGTTCCGTACCGCCCTGCGCAATGTGCTCGCGCACAAGGCCAGGCTGCTGATGACCGTGCTCGCCGTCATGCTCGGCGTAGCGTTCGTCTCCGGCACCCTCGTCTTCACCGACACCCTCGGCAACGCCTTCCGCAACCAGTCCGCCAAGAGCTACGACGATGTCGCCGTCGCCGTGGAGACCTACGCCGGCGGGCGCGACGAGAAGACCCCCGGCCTCGACGAGGCCACCCTGGACAAGATCCGCGCGGTGGACGGCGTCGCCTCCGTCACCGGTCGGGTCAACGGCTTCGCCGGGGTCGCCGACCCGGACGGCAAGCTCATCGGCAACGGCTGGTCCAACACCGGCGCCAACTTCGCCCCCGGCAAGGACGGCAGGGACGGCGCGTACGACTTCACCCAGGGCAGCGGTCCGGTGAAGAGCGGTCAGATCGCCCTCGACAAGGACACCGCCTCCCAGGGCAAGTACCGCGTCGGCGACCCCGTGCGCGTCGCCACCAACGGCCCGGTGAAGGAGTACACCCTCTCCGGGGTCTTCACCACCGAGGACGGCGCGGTCAACGCGGGCGGCAGCCTGGTGCTGTTCGACACCAGGACCGCCCAGAAGCTCTACCTGAAGCCCGGCGTCTTCCAGAACGCCACCGTGGCCGCCGCCGCGGGCGCCTCCGACCGGAAGCTGCTGGACGCCATCACGCCGCTGCTGCCGGAGGAAGCCACCGCGCAGACCGGCAAGGCCCTCGCGGACGAGCAGGCCGAGCAGATCGAGTCCGGTCTCAGCAGCCTCAACGCGATGCTGCTGGCCTTCGCGGGCATCGCCCTCTTCGTCGGCGTCTTCCTCATCGCCAACACCTTCACCATGCTGGTCGCCCAGCGCACCCGTGAGCTGGCCCTGATGCGGGCCATCGGCGCCTCCCGCCGCCAGATCAAGCGCTCGGTGCTGGTCGAGGCCGGCGTCGTCGGAACGCTCGCCTCCGTCATCGGCTTCGCCCTCGGCCTGGGCCTCGCCACCGGGCTGCGCTCCGCGATGGGCCTCCTCGGCGGCAAGATCCCGGCCGGACCGCTGGTGATCTCGCCCACCGCGGTCGGCTCCGCCTTCGCCGTCGGCATCCTGATCACCGTCCTGGCCGCCTGGCTGCCCGCCCGCCGGGCCGCGAAGATCGCCCCGGTCGCCGCGATGAGCAGCGTGCACGCCACCGCCTCCGTCAAGTCCCTGGTCGTACGGAACTCGATCGGCGGCGTCATCGCCCTGCTGGGTGCCGTGGGCATCGTCGGCGGCGCGGCGACCGGCGGGGAGAGCGGCCGGTACCTGGTCGCGGCCGGTGCCTTCCTCGCCCTGATCGGGATCATCATCCTGATCCCGCTGCTCTCCCGCCCGGTGATCGCCCTGGTGCGGCCGATGATCACCAAGCTGTTCGGCGTCTCCGGGAAGCTGGCCTCGCAGAACGCGGTCCGCAACCCCCGGCGTACCGGAGCCACCGCCTCCGCCCTGGCCATCGGTCTGACCCTGGTCACCGGCATCTCGGTGCTCGGCGTCACCCTCGGCCAGGCCATCGACAAGATGACCACGGACAACATCAAGGCCGACTACATGGTCTCGATGGCCAGTGGCGACTCCCTCGACGAGTCGGCGCTCACCGCCCTGTCGAAGGCGGACGGCGTCTCCGCGCTCTCCCCGCAGCAGGCGACCTGGTTCGTGGTCGACGGGGAGGACCACGCCGCCTCCGGCGTCACCCCGGGCGCCGTGGAGAAGGTCTTCTCCCTGGACACGGTCTCCGGCTCGCTCGCCTCGCTGAAGGAGGGCCAGATCGCGGTGGGCGCCAAGACCGCGAAGTCGAACGGCTGGAAGACCGGCGACACCCTCCCGGTGAAGTTCGACGACAAGAAGAAGCTTGAGCTGACGATCGGGGCGGTCTACAAGGAGAACGAGTTCCTGTCGCCCTTCGTGATCCCCAAGGAGCTCGCCGACCAGCACAGCGCCGCCTCGCGCCCTGAGATCCGCGAGATCTGGATCAAGGCGGACGGCGGCGCGAGCAAGGCCAACGAGCAGTCCATCGTGGACGCGCTCGGCGACAACCCGGCGATGAGCGTCATGGACCGACAGGACATCCGTGACATGTTCGGCGGCTTCGTGAACACCGCGCTGAACATCATGTACGGGCTGCTCGCCATGGCCCTGCTGATCGCCGTCCTCGGGGTCGTCAACACCCTCGCCATGTCGGTCTTCGAGCGCCAGCAGGAGATCGGCATGCTGCGGGCGATCGGTCTCGACCGGGGCAAGGTCAAGCGCATGATCCGCCTGGAGGCCGTCGTCATCTCGGTCTTCGGCGCGGTGATCGGGGTCGGCCTCGGTGTCTTCCTCGGCTGGGCGATCGGCCAGACCCTGGCCGCCGACATCCCCGGCTACGCCCTGGTCATCCCGTGGGACCGCCTCGCGGTATTCCTGGCCCTGGCCGGCCTGGTGGGCGTCCTCGCCTCGCTGTGGCCCGCCCGCAGCGCCGCGAAGCTCAACATGCTGACGGCGATCAAGACCGAGTAACCGGAGCTCCCGGGGATCAGGACGGGACAGGGACGACGAGGGGCCGGTGCACCGCTGGAAGGCGGCGCACCGGCCCCTCGCCCGTCGCCGTACGGACACACGTGCGCGTACGGGTCAGCTCGGAGACGTACGGTCAGCCGCCCGCCTCCTCCGTCCAGGCCCGGCTCCGCAGCGGCAGCCGGGAGGAGCCGCCCTCCAGCGGGCGCACCGCGAGAATCTGGTTGACGCCGATCTTGTTGCGCTCGAAGGAGAGCGCGGAGGCGGCCATGTAGAGCCGCCAGACCCTGGCCCGGCCCGGGGAGGTGGCGCGTACCGCCTGCTCCCAGTGGCGCTCCAGGTTGGCCACCCACCGGCGCAGGGTCAGCGCGTAGTGCTCGCGGATCGCCTCCACGTCCCGGGCCTCGAACCCGGCCTCCTCCAGTGTGGCCAGGGTGCGTCCGAGTGGGGCGAGTTCGCCGTCGGGGAAGACGTAGGAGTCGATGAACGCGTCGATGCGGTAGGCGTCCTCGTCCTTCTCGGGGCGGCGGGCGATCTGGTGGTTCAGCAGCCGTCCGCCGGGCTTCAGGAGCGCGTGGAGGTCCTCGGCGTACTCGCGGTAGCGGAGCGAGCCGACGTGCTCGGCCATCCCGATCGAGGAGATCGCGTCGTACGGTCCGTCGCGGACGTCCCGGTAGTCCTGGACGCGGATCTCGATCCGGTCGGTCAGCCCCTCCTCGGCGATGCGCTTGCGGGCGTGGGTGGCCTGCTCCTGGGAGAGGGTGATGCCGGTGACCCGCGCCCCGTACTCGCGGGCCGCGTGGATGGCCATCGAGCCCCAGCCGCAGCCGACGTCCAGGAGGCGGTCGCCCTCCTTCAGGGCCAGCTTGCGGCAGACCAGGTCCAGCTTGTCGCGCTGGGCGTCCTCCAGGGTCCCGCCGTCCTGCCAGTAGGCGCAGGAGTAGACCATGGACGGGCCGAGGACCAGGGCGTAGAAATCGTTGCCCACGTCGTAGTGGTGGCTGATGGCCTCCTTGTCCCGCCGCTTGGTGTGCAGCGGGCCGCTGCGGCGGCGGACCTCCTCGGCGGGCGGGGCGGGCGGCGGCCAGGGGCCGGCCAGCTGGAGGAGGCCGGCCGCGAAGGCGCGGACGGCGCGGTCGCGGACCGGGTGGACGGCGTCCTTGGCGTCGGCGCCCCGGTCCCACAGGAGCCCGGCGATCCGGTCGAGCACCTCGTACAGATCGCCCTCGACATCGATCTCACCGGCCACCCAGGCGCGGGCGAGACCCAGTTCGCCGGGCTTCCACAGGAGTCTGCGCAGGGCGCGGCGGTGGCGGATCACGAGGACGGGGGCGCCGGGCGGACCCGATTCGCTGCCGTCCCAGGCCCGGATGCGGACCGGTAGGGGTTCCGAGAGCAACTCTTCGGCAAGAGCGGTCAGCCGCGATGCGGCGCGTGCCATGGCGCACACCTCCGTGGTGGTGTTCCCGACAAACACAACAAGCCCGATGCATACGTACGTGCCCATAGTCCCGCCGTGGCAGGGGTCGGTGCCACGGCGAGGTACTTCTGTGTCAACTCTCCCTCCACGCTCCGTCATCCCGCTACCGGACAACGAAAGGGCAAAACGCGCGCCGGCCCCCGGTGGACACGGCCACGGATACGCCGAAGGGGCCGTCCGCACCACGGATGGCGGACGGCCCCTTCGGGCGTCGTACGGTGCGCTCCGCGCGGAGCGCTTCACCGGTGGGTCAGGAGGCCTTGGCCTTCTCGCCCTCGGACTTGGCGGCGACGGCCGGGGCCGGGGCCGGCTTGGCGGCCTCGTAGAACTCCTCGCGCGGCGTCTCCATGGCGCCGAGCGAGACGACCTCGCGCTTCAGGAAGACCGCGAGGGTCCAGTCGGCGAAGACCCGGATCTTGCGGTTCCAGGTCGGCATCGCCATGCCGTGGTAGCCACGGTGCATGTACCAGGCGAGCCGACCCTTGAGCTTGATCTTCACCTTGCCCATGACGATCATCGCGACGCCCTTGTGCAGGCCGAGACCGGCGACCGCACCCTTGTTGGCGTGGCTGTACTCCTTCTGCGGGAAGCCCCGCATGCCGGAGATCACGTTGTCGCCGAGGACCTTCGCCTGACGCAGCGCGTGCTGGGCGTTGGGCGGGCACCATGCGTTCGGGTTGCCGGCGCGGCGGCCGACCATGTCCGGCACCTGGGCGTTGTCGCCCGCGGCCCAGATGTAGTCGGTGCCCTGCACCTGGAGCTTCTCGGAGGTGTCCACGTGGCCGCGGGGGCCGAGCGGCAGACCGAAGCGGGCGAGCGCCGGGTTCGGCTTCACGCCGGCGGTCCACACGATGGTGCTGGAGTCGACCTCCAGGCCGTTCTTGAGCACCACGTGGCCGTCGACGCAGGAGTCCATGGAGGTGGAGAGGTAGATCTCCACGCCGCGGCTCTCCAGGTGCTCCCTGCCGTAGGCGCCCAGCTTCGGGCCGACCTCGGGAAGGATCTTGTCGGCGGCGTCGACCAGGATGAAGCGCATGTCCTCACGCTTCACGTTGGTGTAGTACTTCGCCGCGTCGCGCGCCATGTCCTCGACCTCGCCGATGGTCTCCGCGCCGGCGAAACCGCCGCCCACGAAGACGAACGTCAGCGCCTTGCGGCGGACGTTCTCATCGGTCGTGGAGTCAGCCTTGTCCAGCTGCTCCAGGACGTGGTTGCGCAGGCCGATGGCCTCCTCGATGCCCTTCATGCCGATGCCCTGCTCGGCGAGGCCGGGGATCGGGAAGGTACGGGAGACCGCGCCCATCGCGATGACCAGGTAGTCGAAGGGCAGCTCGTAGGCCTCGCCGACGAGCGGCGCGACCGTGGCGACCTTGCGGTCCTGGTCGATGGTCGTGACACGACCGGTGAGAACCTCAGCCTTGGGCAGCACGCGTCGCAGCGGGACGACGACATGCCGAGGCGAGATGCTGCCTGCGGCAGCTTCGGGGAGGAAGGGCTGGTACGTCATGTACGACCGCGGGTCGACGACCGTGACGGTCGCCTCTCCATATCGCATCTTCTTCAGAATGCGACGAGCTGCGTACAGGCCTACGTACCCACCGCCTACAACGAGGATCCTGGGACGCTCCGTGGTGCTCATGCCATCGAGTATCCACCTCGCCCCAGGGGGGTGCTCGTGAGCCCCTTCACAAGGATTCACCCACCCTCTGCTACACTTCGCCGCCCACGTGACCCAGGTCATGGCCCCGCAGGGGAACCGCAACGCCCCGGGAAACGTTCCTGACCGCCTGTGAGCTGGCCCTTGACCCTCCAGGAGCCCCGCGACGGCACCCCTTTTCCCACCTGCGCAACACCCCCGGAGCGCGCCCGTACGCCTTCCGCGAGGCCCCTGATACGGCCCGTACGGCCCTTGCGGGGACGAACTTCGCCCAACAGGGCCGAATTCCTTGTGAAGAAGTTCACGAACTTTGTGGCGGCGCCTCTCCGGAAGGGTCCCCCGAGCGGCCCAGCAGGGCTCCAGGGCGGCTCAAAGGTGCAGGTGGCGCTGCGACTGAGCGGGCAGGAGCCGGGGCACGGTCCGGACGTAGAGCACCATGCCGACGACCTCGACGAGGGTCTGCGTGACCACCACGACGGCGGCGATCGCGTACGGGGCGGGCAGGGACAGCGCGAGGGGGAGCACCACCAGGGAGTTGCGCGTCGCCCCGCTGAAGACCACCGCCCGCCCGCCGGGCACGTCCAGCCGGAAGAGCCGGGCCACCGCCTTCCCGGCGAAGGCCATCACCACCAGGAACGCCGCGTAGAAGGGGACGACCGCGGCGACGTCGGTGAGGTTCCCGCCCACCTTCGGCACCTGGGAGGCGACGACGACCAGCAGGGTCGCGGCCATCAGCGGGACCATCGTCGTGGTGGCGGCGTCCGACATCTTCCGCCCGCTCTCCCGCCGACCCGCCCAGGCCTGAAGCCCCCAGGCCAGCGCGAGCGGGATGACGATGAGGAAGGCGAACGCCTCCAGGAACGGTCCCGCCTCCACGATGTCGGCGAGCCCGGAGCCGAGGAACGCGTACAGGAACACCGGCAGCAGCACCATCTGCGCGACCAGCAGGACCGGGGTCACGGCGAGGAGCCGACGGGCCGAGCCCCCGGCGAGACCGCTGAAGACGATCACGTAGTCGACGCAGGGGCAGAGCAGCACGAGCAGCACGCCCAGGCGCACCGCCCGGTCAGCGGGCAGGAACGTGAACAGCGCGGCGACGACGAGCGGCACCACGACGAAGTTCACCACCAGCGCGGCGAAGAGGAAGCGCCCGTCGCGCAGCGAGCGCAGCAGCTCGGCCGCCGGGACCTGAAGGAAGGTCACGAACAGGAGCGCGCCCAGGACGGGGTTGATGAGGTGCTGGAGACCCGGCCCGAAGGAAGGCGCCGCGAGACCGAGAAGGGCGCCGACGGCCATCGCGGCGAGATAGACGGCCACCTGGTGGCGTTCCAGCCGCTCGCCGGCCCCGCGCGGTGCGCCGGTCATACCGTGACGTCCCCCACCCCTGCCCGGGCTGCTATGCGGCGCTCCAGGCGATCCCGTCCAGGATGTCGTGCTCACTGACGACGACCTCGTGCGCGCCCGTCCGCTCCATCACGGCGAGCAGGACGAGGGCGCCCGCCGCGATCACGTCGACCCGGCCCGGGTGCATCACGGGGATCGCGGCGCGCTCCTCGTGGGTCGACTGGAGGAGGTGCTCGGTGATCGCGCGGACCTGGCCGCGGGAGACCCGGGAGTGGTGGATGGCCTCGGAGTCGTACTCCTCCAGCTCCAGCGCGATCCCCGCGATCGTGGTGACCGTGCCCGCCAGGCCGACGAGCGTGCCGGGCTCCGTCAGCTGCACGGTCCCGGCGGCCACGTCCAGGGCGGCGTCGACGTCCGCGCGGATCGCGGCGACCCGCTCGTGGGTGGGCGGGTCCACCACGGCCCCGTCCGCGAACAGGTGACGTTCGGTCATCCGCACGCAGCCGATGTCCACGGAGCGGGCCGCCTCGACCTCGTCCGAGCCGAGCACGAACTCGGTGGAGCCGCCGCCGATGTCGACGACCAGGTAGGGCTTGGCCAGATGGTCGCCGCCGGCCAGCTCCTTGGTGGCCCCGTCGAAGGAGAGCTGCGCCTCCTGGTCGCCGGTGATCACCTCGGGCTCGACGCCCAGGATGTCCCGGACGCCGGAGACGAACTCCTCGCTGTTCTCGGCGTCGCGGGAGGCGGAGGTGGCCACGAAGCGGACGCGTTCGGCGCCCAGCTCCTCGATCACCGCGGCGTACTCGCGGCAGGCCGCGAAGGTGCGCTCCAGCGCCTCGGGGGCGAGCCGGCCGGTCCGGTCGACGCCCTGACCGAGGCGGACGATCGTCATCCGCCGGTCCAGCTGGGTGAAGGAGCCGGTGGCGGGGTCCGCGTCGGCGACGAGGAGCCTGATGGAGTTCGTACCGCAGTCGACGGCGGCGACCCTGGTCATGCGCCCTGCCCTTCCGTGGAGCCGTCGAGGGGGCGCGCGGTGAAGTGGCCGCCCTCGCCCGCCTCGGTGCACGGCGTGACGCACGGGCCCTTGGCCCACCACTCCGGCAGCATGGCGATGGCCTCGTCGCCCAGCGGGTTCACCCCGGGCCCGGCGGCCAGCGAGTGGCCGACCAGGACGTGCAGGCACTTCACCCGGTCCGGCATGCCCCCGGCGCTCGGGAAGCCCTCCAGGACCTCGATGGCGTCACGTCGGGTGATGTAGTCCTCGTGCGCGGCCCGGTAGGCGGCGGCCAGCTCCGGGTCGGTCTCCAGACGGGCCGTCATCTCCCTCATGACCCCGTTCGCCTCCAGCGTGCCGATCGCCGAGGCCGCCCGGGGGCAGGTCAGGTAGTACGTCGTCGGGAACGGCGTGCCGTCCTCCAGACGGGGCTGGGTCTCCACCACGTCCGGGTTGCCGCACGGGCAGCGGTGCGCGATGGCGCGCAGGCCGCGCGGCGGGCGGCCGAGCTGCTGCTCGAACGCGGCGATGTCCGCGTCGGTGGGCTTGGTGGACTCGGTCTGCGGAGGGGGCGTTTCCATGCCTGCCTAGGTTCTGCTCGGAAGCTCGTCGGGGGAACGGTCGTGTGGGAGGAGGGACGTCAGTCGCGGTCGGCGCTGTCCACGCCGTCCCAGACGTTCGAGTGCCAGGGGCGGTGGTTCGCGCCGGGGTCTGCGCGGCGGTCCTCCACCGCGTCGGGGTCGGCCACGATGTAGCCGGTCTCGCCGGGGAGGACGTAATGGAGGTGCTGGCGGGCCAGACGCATGATGTACGCGTCGTCCTGGAGCCGCGCCTTCTCGTCCCGCAGCTCCTCGGTGCGCGCCTTCGCCTCCTGCGAGAGCCGCTCCTGCTCGGCGATCTCGTCGCGCTGGGAGACGTACTGACGCATCGGGTAGGCGAGCGCGACCACCAGGGAGCAGACCACCAGCGCCAGGAACGCGGCCCGGCCGGTGAGCCGGGAGCGGCGGGCCTGGCGGCGGTTCTGGGAGCGGTACACGCGGGCCGCGGTCTGCTCGCCGAGCAGTCGCAGCCTGGTCGCGGTGGAGAACCGGTCGCGGTCCTTCCCGGCCATGTCTCCCGCCTCCCCGTTACGCACGTCCGTCCCCGCACACGGTACGGGACCGGGTGCGGGGACGGGCGGAGGCTACCGTCTCAGGGCCGCGGGTCAGCCCTGAGAAGGGATCAGCCCTTGAAGCGCGGGAAGGCGGAGCGGCCCGCGTACACCGCGGCGTCGTCGAGGATCTCCTCGATGCGCAGCAGCTGGTTGTACTTGGCGACGCGGTCCGAGCGGGCCGGGGCGCCGGTCTTGATCTGGCCGCAGTTCACGGCGACGGCGAGGTCGGCGATGGTGACGTCCTCGGTCTCACCGGAGCGGTGCGACATCATGCACTTGAAGCCGTTGCGCTGGGCCAGCTCGACGGCGTCCAGGGTCTCGGTCAGCGAACCGATCTGGTTGACCTTGACGAGCAGGGCGTTGGCGGAGCCCTCCTCGATGCCGCGGGCCAGGCGCTCCGGGTTGGTGACGAAGAGGTCGTCGCCGACGATCTGGACCTTGGCGCCCAGGCGGTCGGTGATGACCTTCCAGCCGGCCCAGTCGTCCTCGTACAGCGGGTCCTCGATGGAGACCAGCGGGTACGCGGAGACGAGCTCCTCGTAGTACTCGGTCATCTCGGCGGCCGAGCGGGACTTGCCCTCGAACTCGTAGACGCCGTCCTTGTAGAACTCGGACGCGGCGACGTCGAGCGCGAGTGCGACGTCGCGGCCCGGGACGTAGCCGGCCTCCTTGATGGCCTCGACGATGAGGTCCAGGGCGGCGCGGTTGGACTCCAGGTTCGGGGCGAAGCCGCCCTCGTCGCCGAGTCCGGTGGACAGGCCCTTGGTCTTGAGGACCTTCTTCAGCGTGTGGTAGATCTCCGCGCCCCAGCGCAGGGCCTCGGAGAAGGACTCCGCGCCGATCGGGGCGATCATGAACTCCTGGATGTCCACGTTGGAGTCGGCGTGCGAGCCGCCGTTCAGGATGTTCATCATCGGAACGGGCAGCAGGTGCGCGTTCGGGCCGCCGAGGTAGCGGAAGAGCGGCAGGTCGGACGCCTCGGAGGCGGCGTGCGCGACGGCGAGCGAGACACCGAGGATGGCGTTCGCGCCGAGCGAGGCCTTGTTCTCGGTGGCGTCCAGGTCGAACATCGCCTGGTCGATGAGGCGCTGCTCGGTGGCGTCGTACCCGACGAGCTCCGGGCCGATCTGCTCGATGACGGCGAGGACGGCCTTCTCCACGCCCTTGCCCATGTAGCGGTTGGGGTCACCGTCGCGAAGCTCGATGGCCTCGAACGCACCGGTGGAGGCGCCGGACGGAACGGCAGCACGGCCCGTGCTGCCGTCGTCGAGGCCAACCTCGACCTCGACCGTGGGGTTGCCCCGGGAGTCGAGGATTTCCCTGGCTACGACGACGTCGATGGACGGCACGAGGCATCTCCTTCTGGGATATGACACTGGTTGTGCAGGGTCACTGTGGCCTTGCGACACGAGCCTAACCGGCCCGGCCGCGTCAGTCGGCCGACCGCCCGTCTCCTGGGACGAAAAAGGACCCAAGGGCCAGCATCACGGGACAAATCTCTAGAAATCTACTGAGCAGTAACAAGCAGCGGCGGCGTGCTGCCGACAAGAAGTGAACGGATCCCCTCGCCCGCCCGCGCCCCTCCCACGGAAAAACCCCGGCCCGGCGCGCACGGGGGGAGCGCGCCGGGCCGGGGAGCCGTGCGGGGGAGGGTGCCGCCGGCCCCCTCCCCCCGGGGAGGAGAGACGGCTGTTACTTCAGGTGGAGCTGCTGACCCGGGAAGATCAGGTCCGCGTCCTTGACGATGTCGTCGTTGAGCTTGAAGAGCTTGCTCCAGCCGCCCTCGACGCCTTCCTTCTGAGCGATCTTGCTCAGCGTGTCGCCGGACTTCACCTTGTACTCGCCGTCGCCCTTCTGGACCTTCTCACCGGTCGGGGTGGTGACGGTCTCCTTGGAGCTCTCGGCCTTGGGTGCGGCCGGGGCGGTGCGCTGCTCGCTGCGCGTGGTGGGCTGCTCGGCCTTGCGCTCCGGCTGCGCCTTCTCGGGCTTGCTCGCGGACTGGCCGGAGCCGGTGTTCACGCCCGGGTCCACACCGTCGTTGGTGAGGCCGCCGGCGCCGGCGCAGGCCCAGGCGCCCGGACCCTGCATGTCGAGGAGCTTCTCGGCGGTGGCGATCTGCTGGTCCTTGGAGGCCAGGTCGGCGCGGGAGGCGTACTGCGTACCGCCGGCGGCGGCCCAGCTCGACTGCGAGAACTGCAGCCCGCCGTAGTAGCCGTTGCCGGTGTTGATGGACCAGTTGCCGCCGGACTCGCACTGGGCGACGGCGTCCCAGGTCTCGACGGAGGCGGCGGAAGCGTTGGTCGCGCCCATCAGCGGGACGGCGACGGCGGCACCGGTGATGCCCGCGAGGGTGGCGAAACGGACGGTCTTCGAGGGGCGGCGGTGCTTGCCCTTGCTGTTAAGCAGCATGGAACGGATCTCCTCACCGACGCCTACGAGGTGAGCTGTCGGGTTCGGGCTGATGAGTTGCCCGGTCGCGCGACCTTGCGCACGACTTCACCCCAAGCCGTTCCCGTACGTCCCGACTTCGAAGGGACTGCCCTTCGAAGGGGCTGTACGGACCCGGCGGCCTACCTGGGTCCCCCGCTCCTGCCTACGGCGCTTTACGCGTCTGTTCCCTTCGACCGACGGCAGGATTCGGCGTGACGGTCGACGGGGCCCGCGGTGCGAGCGGTTCCGACCGTAAACACAGGCAACCCCGACATTCAAAGATGGACATACTAGGCCAATCGGCGCTTACTTGCTCACCCTGACGGATCGTTTCCGCAGGTCGGAGGGGATCTACGCCGAGCGGGCGGACGCGACACGCCAGTTGCAGCAAAGAGACCCATGTCTCACTTACGCATAAGTGGACATAGGCCTCTGAACTACCCGCGATTTTGGGGTGTTTTCCCGAATTCGATCAGTTGGCGGCGGGCGCCTCGGCGCTTGCCCCGGCGCTCGCCTCGACACCTTCCCCGGCGCCCTGACCCAGCCCCAGATCCAGGCTCTGGCCGGGCAGGATCAGGTCCGGGTCGGAGCCCAGGAGGTCCTTGTTGGCCTCGTACAGGCCGGTCCAGCCCTGGGGGAGTTCCTGGGCGTCGGCGATGGCCCAGAGGCTGTCCCCGGGCTGCACGGTGTAGCCGCCGGCGACCGCGCCGCCGTCCCGCGCGTCACCCTCACCCCGCGAGGCGTGACGGCCGGACTCCCGGGGGTCGTCCGCCCGGCCCACCGCACCGGTCTCGTCGGGGGCCGGAGCGCCGCGGTGCTTGCCGCCGGTGCTGTCGGTGCCCTGCGAGGCGTCGGGAGCGGAAGTGGAGGGCCGCGAGGCGTCAGGAGAGCCGGGGGTTTTGGTCTTTCCGCCGGCGGGGGGCGTGGAAGGCACCGAGGGGCCGGGCGTGTCGCCGCCGCCCTTCTTCGCACCCTTGCCGGTTCCGTCCGCCTTGCCGACCGAGTCCGTGGTGCCCGTGTTGCCGGTCGAGCCCGTGTTACCGGAACCTTCCGCTTCACCCTTTTCATCCGCTTCGTCCGCCGGGGCGGTCGTCGGGTCCTGGGTGGAGTCGGTGGAGGGCGCGGTACCGGGGTCGACACCGGGCAGGCTGCCGTCCACCGCGAGGCCCGAGATCACCGCGCAGCTCGGCCACGCCTGCGGGCCCTTGTCGTCCAGGACCTTCTCGGCGACGGAGATCTGCTGCGAGCGGCTGGCCAGGTCGGCCCGCTCCGCGAAGGCGTCGCCGCCGTACGCCGACCAGGTCTCCTGCGAGAACTGGAGCCCGCCGTAGTAGCCGTTGCCGAGGTCGGCACTCCACATGCCGCCGCTCTCGCACTCCGCGACCCGGTCCCAGGTGGTGGCGTCGGCTGCGTGTGCGCCCGCCGCACCGAGGAGCGGAATGGCGATGGCCGATCCGGTCACGCCTGCGGCGACGACGATGGCGGGTGCCTGACGAGGGCGGCGGTGTCTGCCGTTCGCGGAGCCCATGGGATATGCCTTCCGTGCGACTGACAAGCAGGAACTGAGGAGCATGAAGCGGTTGGGCACGTGGCGCCGTTGAGCGCACAGCGCTGTTGAGCATGTGACGGACGGGGCCAACGGTGAACAGCGGCCGCCACGTCGAACCGTGAACCTAGCGGGACTCGAACGCATGTCACAAGTCGATGCAGCGCAGATCACGTGAAAGTCACAGAGGTGACAGCGTGTCACTTGTTTCGAGGCGGCGTCCGGGCTCGAACTCCACCGGCAGGGTGCGCAGTCCGCGCATGATGAGCCCGCCACGCCGACGCAGATCGCCGGGTTCTTCAGCAAGTCGCAGGCCAGGAAGGCGTTTCAGCAGCGTCGCCACCGCGGCCTGGCCCTCCAGCCGGGCCAGCGGCGCTCCCAGGCAGTAGTGGATTCCGTGACCGTAGCCGAGGCGCTGGTTGTCACTCCGTGACAGGTCGAGCGTCAGCGCCGAAGCCGTCGAGCTGGTCCAGGGTGGAGGCACGGGCATATTTCGCCACGATGATCGCGGCGGATTCGGGTAGGCAGGGGCGTGCCACGATGGGCATGTTCAGCCCTCCGAGACCGTTCCGTCCCCGGGGTGGCTGCACACCGCCGGGAAGGTTCCGGCCTCGTTGCGCTCACTACAGCGCTCTCCACCGTCTGCCGTCCTCGCACCGCCATGCTGCGACAGCACTACGCTTTGCTGTCCTCGTGATTGCCCTGGAGCGTCACAAGCCTCCGGGTCGAGATCTCAACGCCATGCCAATGGGCTCTCGCCGCACAAGCGCCCGATACCGTCGCCGGATGAACGACACCCCGACTCCGGAACTCTTCTCCTGGGAGTTCGCGACCGATCCGTATCCCGCGTACGCCTGGCTGCGGGAGCACGCACCCGTGCATCGGACAGAGTTGCCGTCCGGAGTGGAAGCGTGGCTCGTGACACGTTACGCCGACGCGCGGCAGGCGCTGGCCGACGCACGGCTCTCCAAGAACCCCGAGCATCACGCTGATGACGCCCAGGGCCGCGCCAAGACCGGAATCCCGGGGGAGCGCGGCGCGGGCCTCATGACGCACCTGCTCAACATCGACCCGCCGGACCACACCAGGCTGCGACGACTCGTATCCAAGGCGTTCACCCCGCGCCGGGCCGCGCTCTTCGCGCCACGGGTCCAAGAGCTGACGAACAGCCTCATCGACGGTTTCGCGGAGAAGGGGGAAGCCGACCTCATCCATGAATTCGCTTTCCCGCTCCCCATCTACGCCATCTGCGACCTGCTCGGCGTACCCCGCGAGGACCAAGACGACTTCCGTGACTGGGCCGGGATGATGATCCGGCACGGCGGAGGCCCCCGCGGCGGCGTCGCCCGCTCCGTGAGAAAGATTCGTGCTTACCTCTCCGAGCTGATTCACAAGAAGCGCGCCGACCCCGGCGACGACCTGATTTCGGATCTGATCCGGGCGAGCGACCATGGCGAGCACCTCACCGAGAACGAGGCCGCCGCAATGGCGTTCGTGATCCTGTTCGCGGGTTTCGAAACGACCATCAACTTGATCGGCAACAGCGCCCATGCGTTCTTCCGGAACCCTGCTCAGCGATCCGTTTTCCAGGGTGCGGTAGAGCAAGGCAACGGCCCCCTCATCGATAGTGCCGTGGAGGAACTGCTGCGTTTCGACGGCCCGGTGGAGCTGGCAACCTGGCGGTACGCCACCGAGAGGCTCGAAATCGGAGGGCAGCCGATTCGAAGAGGTGACCCGGTCCTCGTGGTGCTCGCGGCGGCGGACCGCGACCCCGAGAGGTTCAAGAACCCCGACACTCTCGATCTCGCCCGCCGGGACAACCAGCACCTGGGGTATGGGCACGGCATCCACTACTGCCTCGGTGCACCCCTCGCGCGGCTGGAGGGGCGCACTGCTCTGGAGACGTTGTTCCGCCGTCTGCCGGACCTGCGGCTCGCGGTAGATCCGGCCGATCTGCGGTGGCGTGGCGGCCTGATCATGCGAGGCCTGCGCACCCTTCCGGTGGAGTTCACACCGGAAGCACCGGCTAGTTGACCATGGTGCCGGTCCCGTGCCGCAGAGGCTTCGAGGCGGAGAGCACCCACACACCTACCGGGCCCCCGGCCCCCCGCCCTCCGCCGCCACGATCGCGTCCCTGTACGCCCGGGCCGCCGCGCGCAGGGCGGCCTCCGGGTCCGTGCCGTTCGCCTCGGCGCGTACGGCGAGGGCGAGGAGCTCGTAGCCGATGGTGTCGCCGGTGGGGAGGGGGACGTCGAGGCCGGCCGTACGGACGCGGCTGCCGAGCTTCGCGGCGAGGGCCAGACCGGGCTGGCCGAGGGGGATGCCCTCGGTGACCGAGGTGCGCTGCTTCTCGATCGCCTTCGTGCGCAGCCAGTGCGCGTGGACGTCCTCCGGGGTCTCGGCGCTCTCGTCGCCGAAGACGTGCGGGTGGCGGTGGATCAGCTTCTCGACGAGGCCGCCCGCCACGTCGTCGATGGCGAACGGCTCCTCGGGATCCTCCTCCGCGATGCGCGCGTGGAAGACGACCTGGAGCAGGACGTCGCCGAGCTCCTCGCGCAGCTCGTCCCGGTCGCCGTCCTCGATCGCCTCGACCAGTTCGTACGCCTCCTCGATGGCGTACTTCGCGAGGCCCTTGTGCGTCTTCCGCGAGGTCCAGGGGCACTCCCGGCGGATCCGGTCCATGACCTGGACCAGGTCCAGGAGGCGGGCGCCGGGCAGGTCGTACGAGCCGGGGAGCAGCTCCAGGTCCGGCATGGCCACCCGGCCCGAGCCGCCGAGCCGGGCCAGGCCGTCGGTCAGCCGGCTGTCGCCCTCGCCGCCCACCAGGACGACGACGCTCCGGCCGCCCGCGCAGGCGGCGACCAGCTCGTCGGCGGAGGGCGCCGCGTGCTCGACGCGGACGCCCGCCTCGCGGAGGTAGGGCAGCTGCGGGTGGTCCGGGTCGGAGTTGAGGACCTGGTCGGCGGCGTGCAGCGTCTGCCAGGCCGGCCAGGACAGCAGACCGGGCGCGACCCGGTGGCTGGCGGTGAGCAGGACGATACGGCCGGGGTCGCCGGGGGCTTCAGCGTTCACCCCGCGAACCTACCCGGCACGCCGCCGGGTCAGGCGCCCGGCGGGTGCCCGAACGGCGACCGGCTCAGGCACCCGCCTGCGGGTCCTGCGGTGCGAACTCGGTGACCTGGCTGATCCACGGCGCCTTGTAGCTGCCGAGCTGCATCTTCTGGTCGTCCCAGGCGCCGAAGCGCGGGTTGACTTCGATCTTCAGCTGCTTCGACGCCTTGGTCAGCGCCTCGCCGACGACCTGCTGGCCTGCGGGGGTGCCGAGGTCCGCGCCGAGCGCCTCGGCCAGCTTCGGGAGCAGCACCTCCTGGCGCATGTCGCCGTCGATCTGGTCCGGGGCGACCCAGCGCTGCTGGAGCATCATCGCCCGCAGCTGCTCCTCGCCGCCGTACTGCGCGCGGCCGGCGGTCCGGGCCTCCTGGATCTCCTTGCGGGTGACGGTGACCCCGGCGTCCTCGGCGGCCTTGTCCAGGATCCGGCCGAAGATCAGCCCGTGCAGCTTGGCACGGTTGAGCTGGCCCGACTTGTTGACCAGCTGGGTGGCCTCGGGCGAGCTCTCCTGGGCGGCGCGGACGTCGGCCGCCTGGGCCTGGACCGACCGGACCTCGATCCGCTCGCCGCCCACGACGGCCGCGGCACCGGGGTGGGCCTCGTTGCCGCAGGCGGCCAGGAGTGGGGCCGCGAGCAGGGTTGCGGCGGAGACGGCGAGCGCGGTGCGACGACGGCGGTGCAAAGGAGCCTCCCGTGGAGAGTTTGTGCATCGGTGCACAAGCCTTGCGGTGACCGATGTTAGGCAGTGGATGTGATCGGTGCCACTGATTCGACCAACGAACTGATCCGACCAACGATTCGGAGGAGTTGGGGTGTGGTGCGGCGGTGGCCCCGGACTCAGCCGCCCCGGACGTCCTGCTGATGGCTGAGTCGGCGGCGCAGGTCGACGGGGAGGGGGTGGTGAGGCCCGTACGTGCGCTCCGCGTCGTACAGCAGGGCCTGGAGCTGGGCGCGGCCGGCCGTGTGGTCCCCGACCGCGAGCAGGAGCTGCCCGATGCGGTGGCGGATGTCGAGCGCCCGGCCGGGGTCGGTGGTGACGGCCCCGTAGGCGTTCTCGTAGTACGGGAGGACCGCGCGGTACTCGCCGAGCGCGGCCGTGGCCTCACCGAGCTGCTCCAGGCACTGGGCGGCGTCGTATCGGAACTGGAGGACCTGGATGTCGGCCGGTCCCGTCTCGGCCGTGCGGTCCTCCGCGAGGCGCCGCAACTCCGGGAGGGCGCGGCGGTACTGCCCGTCGTCCATCAGCGTCGCCGCGTACTGCTTGCGCAGGATGCGGACGACCGGGGAGTGCTCGCCGTGCTCGGCGGCGGCCGCCGGGAGGATGGCGCCGAGGATGTCCACGGCCTGGGTGATCCGGCCCTCGCCGAGCAGCTTCTTGACCTCGTCCACGGCCTGGGCGACGTCCGGCCGGGCGGGCGGCGGGGTGAAGTCGACCGGCGCCGTGAGCGGCGGGGGCGGGGAGAGGAGGGAGGCGACGGCGGGCCAGGGGGTGGTGCCGGCCTGGGCCTGCGACGGTACGGAGACGGCTGCGGGTACGGGCGCGGAGGCCGGGGTCGTGGCCCGGTCCGGCCAGGGGGCGTGCGGGCGCAGGAAGGGGCGGGTCGGGTCGAGGGGCCCGGCGGGCGTCCCGTGCTTGGGCAGCAGCGGGGCCAGCTCCTCGTACACCTCCTGCGCGGAGGCGGGCCTCTCCTGCGGGTCCTTGGCGAGCAGCCGCAGTACGAGCGCTTCCAGGGCTGCGGGGACCTCGGGCCTGCCCTGCCGGACGGGGACCGGCGGCTCGTAGAGGTGGCGGTGCAGGACGCCGAGGGCGGTGGACCCGGCGAACGGCACGTCCCCGCTGAGCAGTTCGTGCAGGACCACCCCGAGGGCGTACAGATCGGTGTACGGGCCGACCGCGCCGCCCATCGCCTGCTCGGGGGCCATGTAGGCCGGGGAGCCGATCGGTGAACCGGTGTGCGTGAGGCGGGTGGTGTCCGTGTCGAGGACGGAGGCGACACCCAGGTCGAGGACGGTGAGGGAGCCGTCGGGCCGGACCATCACGTTCCGGGGCTTCAGGTCGCGGTGCACGATCGGCACCGCGTGCACCGCGCACAGGACCGCGCAGAGCTGCGCGGCGACCGCGACGGCCCAGGGCCACGGGTACGGGTCCTGCTCGGCGAGGTGGTCGGCGAGGTCGGCGCCCTCCACGTACTGCATGACGAGGAAGAGGTCGTCGCCGTCGCTGCCCGCGTCGTGGACGGTGACCAGGCCGGGGTGGTCGACCTGCGCGGTGACCCTGCACTCGCGGACGAACCGGCGGCGCAGCTCGTCGGCGGCGTCGCTGCCGGTGGGCCCGGCGACCCGGTCCGGGCGCAGCAGCTTCACGGCGACGCGGCGGTCCAGGCGCTGGTCGTACGCCGTCCACACCTGGCCCATGCCACCCTGGCCGAGGATGGTGGCCAGCTCGTACCGCCCGGCGATGACCCGGTTGCTCACCGGCCTTCGCCCTCCTTGCGGAGGTAGTCGCTGAGCTCGTCCAGCTCGGCTCGGACCTGGTCGAGCCGCTGGGGCGCGGGGATGGGCGGCGGGGTCGGGACGGTGTACGGGTTCGGGGCGGGCGGCGGCGTCGGGTGCTGGGCCTGGGGCTGGACCGGCGTCTGGTTCTGTACCTGGGCGGGCGGGTGCTGGTGGACGGCCGGCCGGTACGGGGTTGTCGCGGGGCCGGGCACCGGCGTCCGGGTGTCGTGCGGTCCGGGCGCCGCGAAGTGGCGTGTCTCCATGATCAGGTAGTACGTGATGACACCGACCAGGATCGCTATGAGCCACCCGACCCCGATCAGCGCCTGGGCGTCCGTCATCTCGTCCTCCTCGGGCAGGGCCGCGAAGAACGCGAACAGGCCGATGGTGAGGACGACCGTGACCGCGAGCAGCCACCAGTCACGGGGTTTGCGGGTGACGACCGCGAGCCTCAGCATCGCCACCCACCCGAGGAACCCGCAGCTCAGCACGGTCAGCACAACAAAGATCGCGCGCAGCGTGGTGAGCGTCCCCGAGGACGGCCGGGGCGTCGGCGGCTGCTGCGGCGGATAGCCGTAGCCGTGCATGTGCTGCTCCTGGGAGGCGTACGTGAGTCGGGCGTGTGAGGTGAGCGTATACACCGCCGCCGACAGACCGTCCCCGGTTGTGCCCAACCGTTGCCCATGAGGTCACCGGGGCGTGACCGTACCGTCCGTCAGCCCGTCGTACATCCCCCTCACCAGCTGCCCGCCGAGCCGTCCCGCCGTCCGCAGGGCGTCCTCGAACGCGGCGAGCGCGCGGAACTGTTCCCCGTACCGCTGCTGTTCGGCCAGCGGCAGCCGGGGCAACTGGAGGCGGCGGGCGTCCAGCCGCGCGGCGGTGGAGGCGTAGCTGCTGGCCTGCCGGTGGTTGGCGGTGCCGCGGAGGAACCCGGCGAGGAACCAGGGGTCGATGGCGGCCGGGTCGGGGCGCAGGAGCTGGAGGTTGCGGCCGAGCACGGCGCCCGCGGTCGCCTCGTCGACGACCCGGGCGACGGAGCCGCCGCCGAGGACGGGGACGATGACGTCGCCGGGTTCGAGGAGGACGGGGTCGTCGGAGACGGTGGGGGTTCCGCTGCCGGCGGGGGCCGGGGCGGGGGTGCCGGAGGGGGCCGCGCCCGCGAGGACGTCGTGCTCGGTGAGGACGGAGGCAGTGCCTGTGCCTGTGCGTGGGGCTGTGCCCGTACCCGTACGCAGCAACAGTGCTCCGGCGCGGGCGAGTTCGCCGACCGTGGTGAGCGGCCAGTGGGCCGGGGCGGCGAGTTCGGCCGGCGGCGGGGTGAGGTCGGCGGTGAGGCGCAGGGTGTCACCCAGCCTCTCCCGTACGTCTTCGAGACCGGCCGCTCCGCCCCGGGCGGCGGGGCGGGGCAGATGGCGGGCGGGGGCCAGGTCCACGTCGTCGTCGAGGAGTTCGATGACGGGCACGACCCGGCTGACTCCGGGGTGGTCCGCCCGGTCGCGCCAGGCGTCGAGTACGGCGGCGTGCACGGCGGGCCAGTCCAGCCGGTCGCGGCCGCCGCTCGTCTGCGTTCCCGTCGCCGCACCCGGTTCGGCGGGGTCCGTGGTGTCCACGAGGAGGAGTTCGGGGACGGGGCGGAGCTCGCCGCCCGGCTTGCGCAGGACCCAGAGGTGGAGCGGGATGCCGTACGGGGGTGCGGCTCCGGCCGGCAGGGCGATCACCGCACGCAGGGCGCCCCGGCGCAGGAGGTCGGCCCGGATGCGGCGGCCGGAGCGGCGGGAGGCGGCGGCGGGCGGCATCAGCAGGACGGCGGTGCCGCCGGTGCGCAGGCGGGCCAGGGCGTGCTGGACCCAGGCCAGTTCGGACTCGGTGCGGGCGGGGAAGCCGTACTCCCAGCGCGGGTCGTAGGCCAGTTCGTCGTGGCCCCAGTTGCGGTCGTTGAACGGCGGGTGGCAGAGCACGGTGTCGGCCGCGAGTCGCGGAAAGGCGTCGGCGCGCAGGGCGTCGCCGCCCCGTACGGTCCGGGCGGGGGTGTTGCGCGGCGAGCCGTCGCCGTGGAGGGCGAGGCGCAGGGCGGTGAGCGCGGCGAGGGCGGGGTCCGCCTCCTGGGCGAGGAGCTCGGCGGGCCCGGCGACCGCGCGCAGCAGCGTCCCCGTACCGGCGGCGGGGTCCAGGACGCTGCGGACAGGCCGTCTGCCGCCCGGCGGGTCCGTGTCCTTGCCGGTCTCCGCGAGGGCGGCCATCAGCTCGGCGAGGCCGCGGGGCGTGAGCGTGTACTGCCGCGGGTTGGCGTCGAGTTTCCGGCCGAACAGGAACTCGAAGGTCTGCCCGGCCCCGATCCCGGCGGCCAGCTCGGCGGCGGCGCGGAGGAGCGGGACGGAGGGGAGGAGGGCGTCGGTGGAGGGGGTGGGGACAGCGCGGGTGGTGTGAACGGCCGACGGGCTGTGAACAGCCGAGGCGTCGCCGAGAACGCCCGCAGCCTTGCGAACTCCTCCAGGGGCGGGCGGACCAGCGACCGGTGAACCGACGGCAGGCCGGTCGGCAGAGGGCCGACCGGCAGCGGCAGCACCGCCCATCGGCGGCGCCGCGCGGCCCGGCGGGACGGGGTCGCCGCTGCGGGCCCGTACCTCCGCGTCCGGGCCGAGCCGGGCACCGAGCACCTCCTCCATCGCGTGCGGCAGCACGGCGGCCATCCGCTCGTCGGAGACGGCGGTCAGCTCCAGCCACGCGGTCGGCCGGTCGCGGACGAGCAGCAGGGCGCAGCCGGTGTGGATCAGGGCCGTGACCGCGCCTTCCGGGTGCCCGGTCACCTGCTGCCAGACACGTTCACGGAGCGGGACTTCTGCGAGTTTCCCCTGGTCGCGCAACCACCGCTCCACGTCGGGCAGCGCGAAGGAGGGGCTGGTCTCGGTGCCTCCGACGGGCTTGGGGAAGTCGGCGTGGCGCCGCCGCCAGTTGCTGACGGCGGCCCGCCCCACTCCCGCGAGACGCGCGATCCCCGCCGCGGTCACCTCTGTCGCCTGCTCCGGCACTGACTGTCTCCCCGCTTCGCCCGCGCTGCCCGGTCCGCCCGGCCCGCACCGTCCAGGTCTGCTCACGTCGTCCGACGCCGTCAAGCCGTCCGACACCGTCCGACGTCCTCCAGCGCTGTTCACGCTGTGTCGCGAGCATAGCGACTTACTCGGACGACACCCAGGAGCAGCATTACCCGACCCGTCACGCGTGAACGATGTTGACTCGGTTCACAAGCTCTGCTCTTATTGCCTCGTTCACACACCTGATCACCTTCCTCGCCCATTCACCGGAGCTTCGCCATGCGTCTCGTCACCCGTATCGCCGTCAACACCGTCTGCGCGACGGCTCTCCTGGCCCTCGTCTCCTGTGGCGCGGGCGCCGACAGCGGTCCGTTCGGGGACCTTTCGGGGCCCGAAGTCGCCAACAAGGCGCTCACCACGACGAAGAAGGCGGAGTCGATGCGGCTCTCCCTCGACATGGACACCACGGACGGCCGGGTCAAGGCCGACTTCTCCAGCAGCACCTCCGGGGAGTGCACCGGGACCATGGCCATAGGCCCGAAGGGGACCGTGGAGATCATCAAGACCGGCGACACCGTCTACACGAAGTACGACGAGGCTCTGCTGCGCCAGGAGAGCGAGGGAGAGCCCGCCGAGGAGGTCGACGCGGCGGTGAAGCTGCTGGCGGGCCGGTGGATGGAGTCGAAGGCGTCCGACCCGGACACCAAGGACATGATCGAGTTCTGCGACCTGAAGGGGCTGTTGAAGAGCATCGAGGCGAACGACACCGAGGCGCGGAAGGCGGGCGAGGCGAAGGTCGGCGGAAAGCCCGCCCTGCGGCTGACGGAGAAGGACGGCAAGGAGACCCACACGTTCCTGGTGGCCGCCGAGGGCGACCCCTACATCCTGCGGATCACGTCCAAGGGCGGCGAGGAGCCGATGACGCTGAACCTGTCGGAGTTCAACCAGCCGGTCCTGGCGAAGAAGCCCGCAGCAAAGGACATCGTCGACCTGGGACAGTGAAGTCGGCCCAGGTGAGGTGCGCTCCCGGTGAGGTGCGCTGCCGACTGAAGCGCTCTCCTGGGTGAAGTTCACCTCGGAGGCGGGCAGGACGCGGATGGTCCGCCCGGGGAAGCGCAGGTTCCGGTAGATCTCGTCGTGGTGGGCGATCGACGCCCCCGGCGCGGCGTACGGGCCGGGGGTGTGCGGCACGGGCAGCCACGCTAACGCCGACGGGTCGCTGGCGCACCGGAGTCACGTACCGCCGGATCCCCCGGGCGCCACCTCACCGCCAAGGGCGCGACCTCACCGCTGGGCCGCCCCCTCACACCCGGTGCCGCACCCACACGTTCGGCTCGGTGTAGACGGCGTACCCGTGCGTCGGCGAACAGTGCACCGGCACCAGCGCGCCCGGCACCTCCACCGGACCCTCCGTGTCGAAAGGCAGCCCGGTCCACCCCCGCCACTGCTCCAGCGTCCCGCTCACCGTCATCGACACCGGGGCCACCGAGTCCACGACCCCGCCGGCCCGGACGTGGACCCGCAGCCACGGGTCCTCGGGCAGCCCGTCCTCGGCTCGGGTGAGCCGGACGTACTCCTCCATCGACAGTGCGGCCCGCAGGTGCTTGCCGCTCGGCCGCACCGGGGCGACGACCTCGCCGAAGCCGTGCCGCCCCGCGTTCTCCCGCATCGCTGCCAGCATGCGGCCCGAGATCCCCTTGCCCTGATGGCCGGTGGCCACCGTGATCTCCAGCGCACCGACGGTGTCGGGGGTCCGCCCGCGCCGCAGGTCCGAGAACGCCCACAGCAGCATCCGGTCCCAGCCGCCCACGGGCAGCTTGCCGCGCCCGGGGGCGTTCAGCTCGAAGGGAACGCTGTAGGCGCGGGCGACCACGCTGCCGTCCGGGCCGGTGGCGACCAGGACGTACTGCGGGAACTCGACGGCTATCCGCCCGAAGCTGGCCCAGCCGACGATGTCCTCCAGGACGAACTCCGGCCAGTTGTCCGGCATCCGGTCCAGGGCGTCGGTGAGCTCGGGGCGCTCGGCGAGCGTGGTGATGTGCAGTTCCATGCGGCCGATGCTAACCAGGCGGCACCACCTGCGACCAGGGGTTTTCCACGCGCCGGGCCCTGGGGAGGTCCGCCCGGCGACACCCGCCAAAAGCCCCGGGACCCACCGCGACCCGGCGGGAACCATGAGGTGTCCATGTCGCGTCCCCACCCGTGACTTCGTACCCCGAGCGCCACGCGATGAGGAGCAGCCCCATGAGCCAGCCAGGCAGTACGCCGCCCCGCCCCCGGAGAGGAGCCGGGTGTCTGCAGAGCCTGTTGGTGCTCGCGGTGATTCTGGGCCTGGGCTACGGCGCGTCCAAGGTGTTCGGTGACAAGGACTCCTCCTCGTCGTCCTCGGCGTCCTCGTCCCCTTCCTCCGCCTCGGACGGCAAGGGCGGTTCGTGGGAGGTCGGCGACTGCGGAGGGCCGGACCCGGAGAACAAGCCGGACGGCTACCGCGCGTTCGACTGCGACGACGCCGGGGCGACCTTCGAGGCGCTGGAGATCAAGAGCGCCAGCATCATGCCCAACGCGATCCAGTGCCCGGCCGGAACGGACTTGATCATCCAGGTCTCCCGGGTCTTCGGCTCCGGCGACAACAAGAAGAGCAGCGGCATCCCCACCAACACCGTCTGCGGCCGCAACCTGACCGGTGACCACCCCGGGGACGCGGGCGCCGGCGGCGGACAACTGGTGAAGGGCGACTGCATCACGTCGACCGCCAAGGAGATCGCCTGCGCGTCGGCCGGGCCGGACGCCTTCAAGGTGCTCGACCTCGTCAAGGAGAAGGAGGAGTGCCCGGCGGCGACCACGGAGCCGATGCAGCTGATGATGGCGATGGGCCGGCCGTACAACGTGATCTGCGGCGGCAAGGTCTAGGGGCGTCCGGCGGGACCACGGCCCGTGGTCCCGCCGGGCGGCCGGCTCACCCCCCGCACTGGGCGAGCATGGCCTGCTTGTCCGGAGCGGTGACCGGGAGTTCGTACTTCAGCGAGACCTGGGCGAACCGCACCGCGTACGAGCAGCGGACCGGCTTGTACGGCGGCAGCCAGGCGGCCGGGCCGGAGTCGCGCTTGGCGTTGTTGGCCGGGCCGTCCACCGGCAGGAGGTTGAGCGGGTCGTTGGCGATCTGCTGCCGCTTGGTCTCGTTCCAGCGGGCGGCGCCCATCTGCCAGTTGTAGGACAGCGGCATCACGTGGTCGACCTGCACCTCGGTCGCCCGCTGCTTGCGCCAGTCGATGGACTTGCCGGTGTAGGGGTCCTTGAGCTTCAGCGAGACGACGACGCAGTCGGAGCCCGAGCGGTGCTCTATGTCCTTGCCGTCGCGGGCGAGGAGGTCGTTGCGGGTGTCGCAGCCGTTCCGGGCGAGCGGGATGCCGTCGATCCCGTCCTTCCACGCGGAGCCGAACTTGCTCCGCTCGTAGCCGGTCTTCGGACCGCGGCCCTTGGTGGCGACCTTCTCGATGATCTTGCGGGCGGCGGCCCGGTCGGCGTCGCCGGTGAGAGGCGCCAGGCCCGGCTTCGTACCGTCGGGGTTGTCCAGCGGGCTGACGCCGAAGCCTTCGGCGGACTGTGCGCCGCCGTTCGCACCGCCGCTGGTGCCGCCGCCGCTCTCCGCCGCGAGGTCGTCGGGGTCGCAGCCGGCCAGGGCGAGCACGACGAGGGCGCTGAGGGCGGGCAGGGCCGCCGCTCGGTACGTACGGGGAGATATCACGTGAAGCCATCCTGACGGGGAGAAAGCCGAACGCTCAGAATCCTATGGGCGTCTTCCCCGTCGAGGGTGCTTTCATGACTCGCCTTCAGCCGTTCCGCCCCCCGAGGGCCGGGAGGGGGACGGGGCCTCGCACTCAGTCCATGAGCGCTCAGACCTTGCCGATGCCGAGCGTGTTCTCACCGGGCAGCATCCCCGAGCCGATGATCTCCAACCACGGCTCCCCCAGCAGCTCCGCGAGCCGCACGCGCCCCTCCTCTCCCAGAGCCCGCCACGGCGCGGCGGCCTCCTCGTCGGTGCGCAGCTCCACCTTCGCGCGCAGCTCGCGCCCGGCCTCCGTGGCCGTGCCGTCCGCCGCCAGCAGCCCGCGCTCCTGGAGCCGGCGCCGAGCCGCGCCCCACTCCTGCTCGCCCCAGCCACGGCTCGCGAAGACCTCGGGGCGGGCGGCGCCGACCGCCGCGAAGGAGACCAGCGTCTCGACCGGGTCGAGACCGGCCGCTTGGAGCGCGGCGATGTGCCCGTCGCCCCGGTGCTCGCGCAGCACGGTCGCCGCCTGCCAGAGGGCGAGGTGCGGGGCGTCCGGCCAGGGCAGGGCGGAGTTGGCGGGGCCGAGGGCGCCCAGGGCACCTGGGGTCGTCGACTCCGCCGCCCGCCGAGCCAGCGCGGCGGCCTCGGCGAAACCGGCCCCCTCCACCCTCCGGTCCCCGAACAACGCCCGGTAGGACCGGTCGACCGCCCGCAGCCGGGCCGCGAGCACGGCCTGGGGCGGGGCGGTCGCCCAGCTCGCCGGTACGTACCGCGCCACCGCCGCCGGGGCGAAGCTGTGGAACGTCCGCACCACCTCGTCCGCCCCGGCCGCACCGAGCGGAGCCGCGCGCCAGGCGAAGTAGCTCGCCCAGCGTTCCTCGGTGTCGTACCCCAGCGCGGCGGCCTCCCTGAAGGCCTCGGGTGCGTAGTACAGGACGGCGTGCAGGGGCTCCAGGAGGTGCCACATCTGCCGCACGCGCGCCGCTTCGCCGGTCATGATCTCCGCCTTCTCTCCCCGCCCTTCCCTACCGGGAAGCGCGAATCTTGCCAGTGACTAGATTGAGTCTCCAGCATGCGCGCGCCGCCAGAACTTGTCAATGACTAGATGACGGCTAGGGTGGCGTCATGAGCAGCAGCGAGCGCGAGCGCACCTACCACCACGGCGACCTGCGGCGCGCCATCCTGGCCGCCGCCCTCGACGTCATCGCCGCGAACGGTCCGGCCGCCCTGAGCCTGCGCGACCTCGCCCGCCGGGCCGGCGTCTCGCACGCCGCTCCGGCGCACCACTTCAAGGACCGCACGGGCCTGCTGACCGCCGTGGCCGCCGAGGGGTACGCCCTGTTCGCCGACGCCCTGGCCGGGGCTCCGGACCTGCGGGAGCGGGGCGTCGCGTACGTACGGTTCGCGGCGACGCACCCCGCGCACTTCCAGGTGATGTTCCAGCCGGACCTCTACCGCACCGACGATCCGGAGCTGCTCGCCTCCAAGGCGCGGGCGACCGAGGCGCTGCGCGCGGGCGTGGCGGACCTCCCGCCGGGCGGCCGGGGCGGGGACGACCGGCTCGCGGGGGTGGCCGCCTGGTCCCTGGCGCACGGCTTCGCGACCCTGCTGCTCAGCGGCAACCTGGCGGAGGCGATGGAGGGCCGGGAGCCGGATGCGGTCTTCCGGTCCCTCACGGGCCTGATCTTCACTCCTGACAGCCGGGGCGGCGACTGACGACGAACGGACAGCCGCCCCCTGGCCGGTGACCTCAGCCGGTTTCGGGCGTGAACTCGTACCGCACCTCGTACAGACGACCCGTCTCGGCCATCACCGTGGCCCACGGTGGGCCGGTCGTCGTCGCTGAACACCACCCGCAAGGTGCGCAGGACCGGCAGGTCGCCGGGGAGGCGGAGGAGGCGGTACCGCGTCGGCCCCGCCGGAATTCCGGCGGGGCCGACGTACAGCGGACTCCAGACTTACGACCCCAGGATCGTCGTCAGGAACTCCCCGGTCCACGACAGCAGTTCGCGCCCCACCACCGGCTTCCCGCCGATCTTGCCCGTCGTCGGGCGCGGGACCAGGATCTGGTGGGCGGTCGGCTTGATGACCGTCTTGGGGTGCAGGCGCTTGAGGCGCAGCTCCTGGGATTCGCGGAGATCCACCGGGGCGAAGCGGATGTTGGAGCCCTGGAGGACGATCTCGCCGACTCCGCAGGCGCGGGCCAGCATGCGCAGGCCGGCCACCAGGAGGAGGTTCTCGACCGGTTCGGGCAGGGGGCCGTAGCGGTCGGTGAGCTCCTCGCGGACCGCGCGGATGTCGTCCTCCGAGGTGGCCTGGGCGATCGAGCGGTACGCCTGGAGGCGCAGCCGCTCGCCGGGGGCGTAGTCGTGCGGGACGTGCGCGTCGACCGGGAGCTCGATCTTGACCTCCAGCGGGGGCTCCTCCTCCACGGAGCCGTCCATCTGGGCCCGGTAGTCGGCGACCGCCTCGCCGACCATGCGGATGTACAGGTCGAAGCCGACGCCCGCGATGTGGCCGGACTGCTCGCCGCCCAGCAGGTTGCCCGCGCCGCGGATCTCCAGGTCCTTCATCGCCACGTACATGCCCGCGCCCATCTCCGTGTGCTGGGCGATGGTGGCCAGGCGCTCGTGGGCCGTCTCCGTCAGGGGCTTCTCGGGGGGGTAGAGGAAGTAGGCGTAGCCCCGGTCTCGGCCTCGGCCCACCCGGCCGCGCAGCTGGTGGAGTTGGGAGAGGCCGAAGTTGTCGCCGCGCTCCACGATCAGCGTGTTGGCGTTGGTGATGTCGATGCCGGATTCCACGATCGTCGTGGAGACCAGGACGTCGAACTTCTTCTCCCAGAAGTCCACCACCACCTGTTCCAGGGCCTGTTCGGACATCTGGCCGTGTGCCGTGGCGATCCGCGCCTCCGGGACGATCTCGCGCAGGCGGGCGGCGGCCCGGTCGATGGACTCGACCCGGTTGTGGATGTAGAAGACCTGGCCCTCGCGCAGGAGTTCACGGCGGATCGCCGCGCCGATCTGCTTCTCCTCGTACGGGCCGACGAAGGTCAGCACCGGGTGGCGCTCCTCCGGCGGGGTGGTGATCGTGGACATCTCGCGGATGCCGGTGACCGCCATCTCGAGCGTGCGGGGGATGGGCGTCGCGGACATCGTGAGGACGTCGACGTTGGCGCGGAGCTTCTTCAGCTGCTCCTTGTGCTCCACGCCGAACCGCTGCTCCTCGTCCACGATGACCAGGCCCAGGTCCTTGAACTTCGTGTCGGCCGAGAAGAGGCGGTGGGTGCCGATCACCAGGTCGACCGAGCCGTCCTTCAGGCCTGCGAGGGTTGCCTTGGACTCCGTTTCGGACTGGAAGCGGCTCAATGCTCTTACGTTGACCGGGAATTGGGAGTACCGCTCGGTGAACGTGCCGTAGTGCTGCTGGACCAGGAGCGTCGTCGGGACCAGGACCGCCACCTGCTTGCCGTCCTGCACCGCCTTGAACGCCGCCCGGACCGCGATCTCCGTCTTGCCGTACCCGACGTCGCCGCAGACCAGCCGGTCCATCGGGACCGTCTTCTCCATGTCCTCCTTGACCTCGGCGATCGTGGAGAGCTGGTCCGGCGTCTCCGCGTACGGGAACGCGTCCTCCAGCTCCCGCTGCCACGGGGTGTCGGGGGCGAAGGAGTGGCCGGGGGCCGCCATCCGGGCCGAGTACAGCTTGATCAGGTCGGCGGCGATCTCCTTGACCGCCTTCTTGGCCCGCTGCTTCGTCTTCGTCCAGTCGGCGCCGCCGAGCCGGTGCAGGGTCGGAGCCTCGCCGCCCACGTACTTGGTGACCTGTTCCAGCTGGTCGGTCGGGATGTAGAGCCGGTCGCCCGGCTGGCCGCGCTTGGCGGGGGCGTACTCGACGAGCAGGTACTCACGCGTCGCGCCCTGGACCGTGCGCTGCACCATCTCCACGTACCGGCCGACACCGTGCTGCTCGTGGACGATGTAGTCGCCCGCCTCCAGCGTCAGCGGGTCGATCGTCTTCCTGCGGCGGGCCGGCATCCGGCCCAGGTCCTTGGTGGCGGTGCGCTGGCCGGTCAGGTCCGTCTCGGTGAGCACCGCCAGCTTCAGCGCCGGGTCGACGAACCCCTGGTCGATCGCCCCGCAGGAGACGTGGACCACGGAAGGGGCGATCTCGGCGAGGTCCGGCACGAAGCGGGCCGCGATGCCCTCGCCGCCCAGCACCTCGACCGTACGGGTGGCGAGCCCCTGGCCCTCGGTGACGTACACCGTGCGCCATCCGTCGGCCAGCCACCCCTTCGTGTCGGCGAGCGCCCGGGCGGTGTCGCCCCGGTACGCCTCCGGGGCGTGCATCGACAGCTTGAGCGTGTCCTCGTCGTGGTCGGCGTCCTCGGCCGCGAACGGGGAGGTCGACCACCACATCATCCCCAGCTCACGGGCCCTGTCCCGGACGTCCGCGATGCTCCGCAGCGAGGCCGCGCCCACGTCGATCGGGGCCTCGCCGCCGCCCGCCGTCGCCGCCCACGACGCCTGGAGGAACTCCTGACTCGTGGCGACCAGGTCGGACGCCCGGGTCCGGACCCGCTCCGGGTCGCAGACCAGCGCCATCGACCCCTTGGGCAGGACGTCGAGCAGCAGCTCCATGTCGTCGACCAGGACCGGGGCCAGCGACTCCATGCCCTCGACCGCGATGCCCTCCGCGATCTTGCCGAGCAGCTCGCCCAGCTCCGGGTGCGCCTCGGCGAGGGCCGCCGCTCGCTCCCGTACCGCGTCGGTCAGCAGCAGCTCACGGCAGGGCGGTGCCCACAGCCCATGGTCCGCGACCTCCAGGGAACGCTGGTCGGCGATCTTGAAGTACCGGATCTCCTCGACGTCGTCGCCCCAGAACTCCACCCGAAGGGGGTGCTCCTCGGTCGGCGGGAAGACGTCCAGGATCCCTCCCCGTACGGCGAACTCGCCCCGCTTCTCCACCAGCTCCACCCGCGCGTACGCGGCGGCCGCCAGCGCGTCCACCACTTCCCCCAGGTCCGCGTTCTGCCCGCTCGTCAGCGCCACCGGTTCCAGCTCGCCGAGCCCCTTGACCTGCGGCTGGAGCACAGAACGGACCGGCGCCACGACCACCGAGATCGGACCCGTCTCCGGGTCGTCCTCGCGCGGGTGCGCCAGGCGCCGCAGCACGGCGAGGCGGCGGCCCACGGTGTCCGAGCGGGGCGAGAGGCGCTCGTGCGGCAGGGTCTCCCAGGACGGGAACTCCGCCACCGTGTCCGGCGGCAGCAGCGTCCGCAGGGCGGCGGCCAGGTCCTCGGCCTCCCGGCCCGTCGCGGTGACGGCCAGCACGGTCCGGCCGGTCTGCCGGGCCAGCGCGGCCACGGCGAACGGCCGGGCGCCGGGCGGACCCACCAGGTCGACACGCATGCGGTGGCCGTCGGCGGCGGCCTTCACCGCCTCGGCGATCGCCGGGTCCGTTACGACGACATCCAGCAGACCGTGCAGGCTCATAGGGGCATCCGTCCGGGTCATGAGGTGATGAGATGTTCCCGGCAGCCGGCTGCTGCCAGGGGGCAACGCGAAGAGCCCGACACGTGGGACGAGCCGGGGGTTCCCAGACTACGACCCGCCAGTGACAGCCGCTCCCCGCGACCAAACGCGCCGGTGTACCGGGCGGGCCCGGTGGGGGGTCGCCACGGCACGTCATTGACGGTCTACGCGCGGAGCAGGGGGCCCGTACACCGCCTCCGCAGGGCATCGAGCAGCTGGAGGGGCTCACCCAGATCCGTAACCGGATCGACGACCTCGCCTTCTTCGCCCGGGACGAGATCCTCTCCGTGGAGCCGTACCCCGGCTCTCCCTGGAGAACATCGCCCGCTCCGGACCGCTGGACCTGCGCTGCCTCAGACGCGGCGTCCGGATCCGCAACGTCGTCTCCAGCGTCGCCCTCCAGGACCGGCCGACCGCCGCCTGTCCACGGAAGCTGTCCGAGCACGGGGCGTCGATCCGGGTCACCGCGGACACCACCGAACGGCTCCTCGTCTACGACCGCCGCGCCGCCCTCGTCCCGCTGGCCTCCCGCTCCCGGCCCCGGCCCACCTCCGGGTGGCAGCACGGTGACCGGGGAGCAGGGCGGGCGGGCCGTCACCCGAGGTCCGGTTCGCGCGGGGCACCCGATGCGGCGGCCTGGGCCGTACGACGCGTTCGGCGGCGTCCGGCGGGCGGTCGTCGTGTCCGTGCTGCACACGTGCGGCCGCCCGTGCAACAAGCTGACGGGGCGCGCCGTGACCGGCGGGCCCTGTCAGGGAACCGGGTGGAGCATGGGCGGGGAACGGAGTCGGCCCCGGGGCGTTTGGAGGAACGTCCCGGGGCCTGCCGGTCATCCTACGGTGAACCTCTGCTGCTCAGGGGCTCGTCGAGAGGTGCCTCAGCCGTCCGTCGCGATGGCGTTGAGCACGTTCATCCGGCCCGCCCGGAAGGCCGGGACGAGTGCGGCGAACAGTCCGACCAGCGCCGAGCAGGCGAAGACCGTGAGGATCGTCGGCCACGGGATCTCCAGGACCTCCAGACCCTCCAGCGCCAGCAGCTTCTGCGCTGCCGTGCCCCAGCCCATCCCCAGGCCCAGTCCGAGCAGCGCACCGAAGAGGGCGATGACCACGGACTCCAGGCGGATCATGCGGCGGAGCTGGCGGCGGGAGAGGCCGATGGCCCGCATCAGGCCGATCTCCCGCGTCCGTTCGACCACGGAGAGGGCGAGGGTGTTGACCACACCGAGCACCGCGACGATGATCGCGAGGGCGAGCAGGCCGTAGACGATGTTCAGCAGCTGGCCGATCTGGTTCTTCAGGTCCTCCTTGAAGTCGGCCTGGTTCTGCACCTTGTAGACCGGATACTCGGCGAGCGCGCTCTTGAGGGCCGCGTACGCCTCCTTCTCCTTGCCCTCCTCGGCCTTGCCGAACATCGCCACGTTCTGCGGCATCTGGTCGGCGGCGATGTAGGAGGTCGCCGTGATGATGTTGGTGTACATCGCGCCGCGGTCGATGTTGGTGTCGTCGGAGGTGATGGCCTCGACCTTCAGCTTCGCGCTCTCCCCCGACTTGAACGCGACGGTGAGGGTGTCGCCGACCTTGACCCCGTGCTTGTCGGCGTAGTCCTCGCCGACCGACATGGCGTTCTTCCCGTACGCCTTCGCCAGGTCGCCGGAGAGGGCGGTGCGGCGGACGTCCTGCTGGTAGGTCGGGTCGGTGGCGGTGATGCCCTCGTCGACCGTCCTGCCGTCGGGGGCGGTGATCTTCGCCTTGATGTACGTGTAGTCCGTCAGGTGCTCCAGGCCGGGCACGGCGTGCAGGGCCTCGGCGGCCTGGGGCACGATCGGACGGCCCGCACCGCTGTCCTGGACGATGAAGTCCGCGCCGACCGACTTGTCGAGCTCCTCGGTGGCCGAGGCCACCATGGAGGACCCGACGACGGAGAGGCAGGCCACCAGGGCGAGCCCGATCATCAGGGCCGCGCCGGTCGCTCCCGTACGCCGGGGGTTGCGCAGCGCGTTGCGCTCGGCCAGTCGGCCGACCGGGCCGAAGAGCCGCAGGAGGACCACGCTGAGGACCCGGACGACGACACCGGCCAGCAGCGGGCCGATCACGATGAACCCGATCAGGGTCAGCAGCACACCGACGGCGAGGAACCCCGAGCCCTCGGTGGCCTTGTCGGCCTGCGTCGTCGCCCACAGAGCGGCGCCGCCGGCCCCCGTGAGGACCAGGCCGATCGCGGCCCTGACCCAGCCGGACTTGGCATCGGCCGGGGTCCCGGCGTCGCGGAGGGCGGCCATCGGGGAGACCCTGCCGGCCCGGCGGGCCGGGATGTACGCGGCAAGGACGGTGACGACGACGCCGAGCACGAGGCCGGTCACGGGGGTCGTCCAGGCGACGGTGAGGTCCCTGGTGGACAGCTCCATGCCCACGGCGCCCATCAGCTTCATCAGCCCGACGGCGAGTCCGATACCGGCGGCGACACCGAGCACGGAGCCGACGATGCCGAGGAGGACCGCCTCCAGCAGCACGGACCGGTTGACCTGCTTACGGCTGGAGCCGATGGCCCGCATCAGGCCGATCTCGCGGGTGCGCTGGGCGACCAGCATCGAGAAGGTGTTGACGATGAGGAAGATGCCGACAAGGAAGGCGATCCCGGCGAAGCCGAGCATCGCGTACTTCATGACGTCCAGGAAGGCGCCCATGGAGTCCTTGTTGGCATCGGCGGCCTCCTGCTGCGTCTGCAGCTTGTACGCGGCGGAGCCGTCGAGGGCCGCGGCCACGTTCTGCTTGAGCCGGGTGTCGCTGACGCCGCTCTCGGCGGTCACCAGGATCTGGGTGAAGACGTCAGGGGCGCCCAGCAGGTGCTTCTGGGCGGTGGCGGTGTCGAGGTAGACGACGGCCGCGCCCGGGTTGGTGACGGTGAAGGACGCGATACCGCTGATCTTCGCCCTGATGTCACCGGTGACGGCTATGGTGCGCAGCTCGTCGCCGATCTTCAGCTTGTGCTTCTTCGCGGTGTCGCCGTCGACCATCACCTCGGTGGGACCGCGGGGTGCGTGGCCGGAGGTGATCTCCATCGAACGCAGGTCGTTGTCGGTCCAGTTGCTCGCGATGGTGGGGGCGCCGGTCTCGGAGCCCATGTTCTTGTTCTCGCTGTCGACGACGGTCACCGCCATGGAGAAGGCGGCACCCTCCGCCTTCTCCACGCCCTCGGCCTTCTCGACCTGCTGGACGAGCGAGGCGGGCAGGGAGGCGGGCTTGCCGTTGTCGGGCTGCTCGTCGTTCTCCTGGGCCTCCTTCGGGCTGACCGTGACGTCCGGGGAGGACACGGCGAAGAGCTTGTCGAAGGTGGTGTTCATCGTGTCGGTGAACACGAGCGTGCCGCAGACGAAGGCCACGGAGAGCAGCACCGCCACCGCCGAGAGGGCCATCCGGCCCTTGTGCGCGAAGAAGTTGCGCATCGAGGTCTTCCAGACAGTCATGACGTCCGCCCACGTGCGTCGAAGTGCTTCATGCGGTCGAGGACCTGGTCCGCGGTCGGGTTGTACATCTCGTCGACGATGGAGCCGTCGGCGAGGTAGAGCACCCGGTCCGCGTAGGAGGCGGCGACGGGGTCGTGGGTGACCATGACGATGGTCTGGCCCAGCTCGTCGACCGACTTGCGGAGGAAGGAGAGCACTTCGGCCCCGGCCCGGGAGTCCAGGTTCCCCGTCGGCTCGTCACCGAAGATGATCTCCGGCTGGGCGGCTAGCGCCCTGGCGACCGCGACGCGCTGCTGCTGACCGCCGGAGAGCTGGGTGGGGCGGTGCTTGAGGCGCTCGGCGAGCCCGACGGTCTCCACGACCTGGCGCAGCCAGTCGGCGTCGGGCTTGCGGCCCGCGATGTCCATCGGCAGGGTGATGTTCTCGATCGCGTTGAGCGTCGGGAGCAGGTTGAACGCCTGGAAGATGAAGCCGATCCGGTCGCGCCGGAGCTGGGTGAGCTTCTTGTCCTTGAGTTTGGTGATCTCGGTCTCGTCGAGGAAGATCTCGCCGGACGTCACCGTGTCGAGCCCGGCCAGGCAGTGCATCAGCGTCGACTTGCCGGAGCCGGACGGCCCCATGATCGCCGTGAACTGCCCGCGGGCGATGTCCACGTCGACGTGGTCGAGCGCGACGACCCGGGTCTCCCCGCTGCCATAGGCCTTGACGACCTGCCGCGCTCGCGCCGCGACGGCCGTACGCCCTCCAGTGCCCCCGTGCCTGGGAATGGTTACAGCCGTTGTCACGGTGTGTCTCCTATGCCAATTGATGACGTGCCGGTCGATGCCCTGCCGGTTGTCGGCCGGACCATGTCGATGGATGACGGGACGTCGTTGAGTACGGTCCAAGTCTGGGTTCAGCAAGCTGTCCGGCGCGATGGTGCCCAGCGCAGTTTTGAGGTGGGGTTTTCCCCACCTTCCCCCCTGCTGCCGGCCCCAGGCGCGACGTAAGAACAGGTTAAGGAAACGCCCCCGCTCTCCACGTCCTCCGCCGGGAGGAAGAGGCCCTGGCCACTATGAGGGGGTGCCCCCTAGGGGGAGTCGTCCTCCGGGGGGAGGCGGGGTCAGGGTCGCTCTCCGGGAACCGGGGCCGGAAGCGTGGCGTCCACCGATGGACATGATCACCAGCGGCCCGAAGGGGTGGGAATGACCGCCACAGCCACCCGCTACCTCCACCTCGTCCGGCACGGCGAGGCGACACCGGACGAGAGCGGACTGACGGAGAACGGCCGCCGCCAGGCCACTTTGCTCGGCCGGCGCCTCCAGGGCATCCCCTTCGCGGCGATCCACCACGGCCCGCTGCCGAGGGCGAAGGAGACAGCGCGCCTGATCGGCGACGAGCTGGAGGGCGTACCCCTGCACCGCTCGTCACTCGCCGGCGACTACGTCCCCCACGTCCCCCACCGGGACGAACTCCCGCCGGAATCCGCCGACCTCTTCCTCCGCTTCCTCGAAGGAGCCGGTGAGGAGGAGCGGGAGCACGGCCCCGCCCTGGCCCACCGGGCGCTGGACCGGTTCACCGGCCCGGTCGACGGCGAACAGGACCGGCACGAACTGGTCGTCACCCACAACTTCCTGGTCGCCTGGCTCGTCCGGGACGCCATGTACGCCCCCAAGTGGCGCCGGCTCGGCCTCAATCACGCCAACGCGGCCCTGACCGTCATCCGGTACGCCCCCGACCGCCCCGCCTCCGTCCTCCTGACCAGCGACATGCGCCACCTCCCCGCCGACCTGCGCTGGACCGGCTTCCCGCCCGAGCAGCACCTCTGACCCCGCCGCTTCGGCGGGCACGCCCTCGCCGCTGTCCCGGGCACCGCACCCGCCTCTCCCACAGGCCCGACCTCACCCGAACAGCCCCACGCCGCCGCCCGGGATGAGACAGTGCCCCGGGAGATACGTGCACAGGGAAGGAAAACCGGTGGGCGGCACGGAAGCCAGGGACGGCAAGGGGGCCGCGGGCAGCGCGGGCGGCACAGGTGACGCGGACAGGACAGGCGGTACGGACAGCCCGGGCGGCCCGGCCTCCCCGGGCGACGCCCCCGTGACGGCGGCCGGGCCGCCCCCCGACGCCCTCACCACCCCGCGCGGCCGCCGCCCCGTCGTCGCGGCCCTCATGCTCGGCATGGCGCTGGCCGCCATCGACGGCACCATCGTCTCCACCGCCGTACCCCAGATCGTCGGCGACCTCGGCGGCTTCACCGTCTTCTCCTGGCTCTTCTCCGGCTACCTGCTCGCGGTCACGGTCACGCTCCCGGTGTACGGGAAGCTCTCCGACACCTTCGGCCGCAAGCCGGTCCTGATCGCCGGGATCGTCCTCTTCCTCATCGGCTCCCTGCTCTGCGCCGCCGCCTGGAACATGGGCGCGCTCATCGCCTTCCGCGTCATCCAGGGCCTCGGCGGCGGCGCCCTCCAGGGAACCGTCCAGACCATCGCCGCCGACCTCTACCCGCTGAAGGAGCGCCCGCGCATCCAGGCCAAGCTGTCCACCGTCTGGGCCACCTCGGCGGTCGCGGGGCCGGTCGTCGGCGGGCTGCTCGCCGGGTACGCCGACTGGCGGTGGATCTTCCTCATCAACCTGCCGGTCGGCGCGATCGCCCTCTGGCTGGTCGTGCGCCACCTCCATGAGCCGGCACGCCCCCGGCCGAAGACCCGTCCCCGTATCGACTGGGCGGGCGCCCTGGCCGTCTTCGCGACCGGCACCCTGCTGCTCACCGCCCTCGTCCAGGGCGGGGTCGCCTGGCCCTGGCTCTCGGCACCCTCGCTCGGCCTGTTCGCGGCGAGCGCGGCGCTGGCCGCCCTGACCGTCGTCATCGAACGGCGGGCGGCCGAGCCGATCATCCCGGGCTGGGTCTGGCGCCGCCGCACCATCGCCTCGGTCAATCTGGCGCTGGGCGCGATGGGGCTGCTGATGGTCGCGCCGACCGTCTTCCTCCCGACGTACGCGCAGTCGGTCCTGGGCCTCGGCCCGATCGCCGCCGGATTCGTGCTCTCGGTCATGACTCTGAGCTGGCCGGTCTCGGCGGCCCTCTCCGACCGGGTCTACAACCGCATCGGCTTCCGGCTCACCGCCATCATCGGCATGAGCGCCGCCCTGCTGATCCTGCTGGCCTTCCCGCTGCTCCCCTACCCCGGTGAGCCCTGGCAGCCCGCCCTGATCATGCTGCTGCTCGGCGCGGCCCTCGGCCTCTTCCAACTCCCGCTGATCGTGGGCGTGCAGTCGACGGTGGGGTGGGCGGAGCGCGGTACGACGACGGCGTCCGTCCTCTTCTGCCGCCAGGTCGGCCAGAGCATCGGAGCGGCCGTCTTCGGGGCCGTGGCGAACAGCGTGCTGGCCGCCCGCCTCCTCGGCGCCCCCGTACCCGGCCTCCCCGACGACCTGGACGCGGTCGCCCGCACCCTGGAGGACCCGGGCGCGCTCTCGGCGGCGGCGACGGACCACCTGCGGCGGGCGGTGGACGCGGCGGTGGACTACGTCTACATCGGCGCGGCCGGGGCGGCGGCCCTGGCCCTGCTCGCCCTCGTCGCCCTCGCCCCGCGCCGCTTCCCGGTCATCACCGAGACGGTCAACACCGAGGCGGGCGGGCACCCGGGCGGTTCCCCCGACGCGAGGTAGGAACCGGACCCCCGGCCGGCGACGACACCTCAGGCGCGGCGGACCCGCCACAGCCATGCCGCCGTAGCGGCCGTCAGGACGAGCGCCGCCAGGTTGACCACGAGGGCCGGGCCGGCACCAGGGCACGGTCATGGATGGGAAGGGAGGCCTCACTCCGCCTAAGCCCCTCGGGTCGTGCGGCGGCCTCTTCCTGGGGCCGCGCCGCCGCCACCTCCGCCCACACGGTCTTTCCGATCGGGTTCCGGGGCTCCCGCCCCCACCGCCTCGCCAGGGCCCGTCCGCCCACGCCGTGCGGCCCGATCGCATCGAACGCACCTGGCCGTATGCGGGCCCCTCTCCTCGCGCGGTGCCGGGCAGCCCGTGCGGCCCCTCAGTCCTCCCCCGCCCCCGCCGTCACCCGGCCTGTCAGCGTCGCCAGCGAGCTGCGGACGTGCGCCATGTGCGCCTGGACCTCCTCGCGGCCCTCCTCGTGCTCCCGCAGTACGCGCTCGGTCTCGCGGACGATCCGCTCCTCGCGCACCCGGGCCTCCGACAGGATCTCGGCCGCCCGCGCCTCCGCGTCCTCCTGGCCGTGGCGGGCCGCCTCCTGGGTCTCCGCCAGGCCGCGGGCCGCCTCCGCGAGCAGGGCCTCCGCCCGGTCGGTCAGCTCCTTGTGGCGCGCCTCCGACTCCGCCTCGGCGGCGGCGATCTCGGCCTCGGCGGCCTGGTGGCGCTCCGCGTGCTCCTGCTCCTGGTGGGACAGCACACTCGCCGTACGGCTCCGGGTCTGCGCCATCGCGGTCTCGGCCGCCCCGCGCACCTCCTCGGCCTCCTTGCGGGCCGCGGCGATCACGCCCTGCGCCTCCCGGACCGCCTCGGCGACCCGCTCCTCCGCCGCCGCCACGGCAGCGGCCCGCACCGCGTCCGCCGCCTCCCGCGCCGCGTCCGCCAAAGCCCGGCCGTCGGCGTCGGCCGCGTCCGCCAGCTCCTGGCCCGCGGCCTCCGCGTCCGCCCGCAGGGCAGCGGCCTGCTCCTGCGCCAGCGCCAGAATCCGCTGCGCCCGCTCCCCCAGCTCCGCGTAATCCTGCTCGGGCAGCCCCGCCACGGTCTCCGCCAGCCGGGCCGCCTCCGCCGCCAGCTCCTGCGCCAGCCGCTCCAGCCGCGCCGTCTCCGCGAGCGCCGTGTCCCGCTCGGCCGACCTGGCCGCCACCACCCGGTCCACCTGCTCCGGACGGTAGCCACGCCCCCGCACGCCGACGACGTCGAACGCGGACACCGGTCCAGCACTCATAGCCTGAAGCCCCTCTACGACATAGGGAATACGGACACACGGACACGCAGGCGCACACGGGTCTCCCCGCGATACGTCAAGGATGCGGCAATTGAGGCCGGAAGTCGGAATCGATCAGGCGCTTTCAGGACGTAAAGCGACCGGCGTCACACGCCCGGAACGCGGTGAGGCGCCCGATCCGTCCCGGACCGGGCGCCTCGTACAACGCTTCTCAGCCAGGGGTACGGATCAGAGCAGACCGTCCCACATCTGCTCCAGCAGCACCGACCACCAGCTCTCGGGCGACGCCAGCGCCGCCGGATCCAGCGCCACCAGCTGTGCCTGGAAATCGACGGTCCACCGCCCCGCCTGCTCCGGGGTCAGCCCGAACCGGAGGCGCCACATCCGGCCCAGCAGTGCCATCGACCGCACGAACTCCGGCAGCCCCGAGTTCACGAACTGCGGCGCCACCGACTGACCGCCCGGACCCGCCTCCACCGGCACGGCCACGATGTTCGCCGTCCCGTACTGGACACAGATCGCCCGCCCGAAGTCCGTACCCATCACCAGGTACGACCCCGCGTCCGGCGCCGCCCGCACCTGCCGCTGCGCCGCCAGCTCGCCCAGCGTGGGCACCACGGGCTGACCCGGCTGCGCCCAGAAGAACGGCCCGAAATCGGCGGGCAGCCCCGCCCACACCAACGTACGGGCGACGATCTCCGGCACACCCTGACGCGACACCGCACGCTGGTCGAACCGCAGGATCCCCTGCGGACCGAACGCCTGCAGCACCTCCTCGGCCACCGCCTCCGGCGGCAGCGCCGGGGCGGGCGGCATCTGCGGCAGCGGCGCCCGCAGCGGAGCCGGCCGCGCCGGGCCGTCCGCCACCTGGTGCAGCTCACCCTGATGGGTGAGCAGGTGCTGCATGCCCTGCTGACGGCTCGCGTGATCGGTGCCGTACGGCGCCACGCTGGTGATCCGCACCTGCGGCCAGGTCTCCCGGATCATGCGGGCGCAGTACCCGCCCGGCAGCTCGCAGGACTCCAGCTCCGTGTGCAGCTCGATCACCTGCTGCGGCGGCACGTTCATCGCCCGCAGCTCGTGCAGCATCTGCCACTCCGGGTGCGGGGTACCCGGCGCCGAACGCCGGATCAGCTGCTGCTCACTGCCGTCCGGCGCCCGGAACCGCAGCACCGCCTGGTAGCCCGGGCCCACGGTCGGCAGACCGCTCGGCTGCTGCGGATAGCCGTACGCCGGGGGCGGCGGGGTGTGCGGGCCTGACGGCTGAGGCGCCTGGGGTACGGGAGCGGGGGCACCGCCCTGCGGAACACCGGGCGGACCGGGAGGGCCCGGAGGACCGGGGGGACCCGGGACCGGGACCGGGCCGGAGTTCGCGAACATCGTCTCGGCGTGGTGCATCCCGCCGCCGGGGGGCGGTGTGGAGCCGGGCGGAGGCCCGGGGGGACCGGGCGGACCGGGCGGCTGCGGGGCGCCGGGGACACCGGGAGGGCCCGGCGGGCGGGGCGCGCCCGGGGACGGGACGCCCGCACCGATGCTGCTGCCGTCGGCGAGCATCGTCGCCGCCTGGTGCACCCCGCCCGGCGGGGGCGTGGAGCCCGGCGGCGGACCGGGAGGAGCGGGAGGCTGCGGGGCGCCGGGCGGCGGGGTGGCGCCGGGCGGGCCGAGCTGGGAGACGAGCTGCGTCGGGATGTACCCGCCCGCCGGAGCGCCGGGCGCACCCGGGCCCGAGGGCGGCGGCGTCGCACCGGGGCGTACGCCGGGGGTCCCGGGCGCACCGGGCGGGGGCGGGGTCGTCGGACCCGCCCCACGCGAACCGCGCGGCGGCACCACGGCCTTGCTGGTGGCCGCGTCCGCGATGTCCCCGGCGCCCTGGGAGGACGAGGAGGACCGGTCGGCGGGCTTGAGCGCGGGGGCCACCTGCGTACGCGGAAGCTGGCTGCCGCCCGACATCAGCGCGGTGGGCGCCTCCGCCGACACCACCGGCGGCGGGGCCTCCTCGTCGTCCGTCCCCGAGAGCGGCGGAGCGAACACCGTCGCGGGCAGCGGAACGGCCCCGTCGTCGGAGTCGGCGGAGTTGGTGTCCGTGCCGGCCCACGGGGTCGCGTGGGCGGGCACGCCGTCGTTGGCGGTCGGCTCGTAGGCCCCGCCCGCTCCGCCCGCGCTGCCGCCCGCGGCGGGCCACGAGGGGGACGAACCGCCGGTGGACGAGGGCGGCGGGGCATCCGCGGGGGCGGGCACCGGCTCATCGGCAGGGGCGGGAACGGGGGCGGCGGCAGAAGCAGGAGCAGAACCGGAAGCAGCCGCGTCCGCCGCCTCCTCCGCAGCCCGGCGCTCCGCCCGGTGGTCCGGGATCCCCAGCTTGTCCGCCGCCTCCTGGAGCCACTCCGGGGGCGTCAGCAGGAACGACGTCTGGTTCAGGTCCACCCGCTGCGGCGGCTCCGGCACGGCGGCCGGCGCACCCACCGGGGTCCCGTACTCCTCCTCGTACCGCCGGATCACCTCACCCACCGGCAGCCCCGGCCACAACGTCGCCTCTCCGCTGTCCCGGGCGATCACCAGCCGCTGGCGGCCCCCGTCCGAGACCGGGCCCTCCGCCCGGTCCTCGGCCCACACCACGAAACCCAGATCGAACTCACGGACCCGGACCTCACGGTGCTGGTACGCGGGCACGTCACCGTTGACCCACTCGTCCGCCCGCTCCTGCGCCTGCGCGAAAGTCACCACCGCGCTCACCCCTCCACCGGGACGGCGCGTGCGAAGCCGCCGTCCACCATCAGGTTCGCCACCGTCTCCAGCTCCGGCGGGTTGCCCGCCAGTCGCTGGAGGAAGTCGTCGAAGTCCGCACCACAGGGCAGCAACAGCCGCTCGACGCGCTCCCGCACGCTCCAGCCGTCCTGGTCCCGGGCATCGTCGTACGGGCAGAACCACACCGAACCGACGTCCTGCCCGCGCACCTTCACGGCCAGGATCCCGCCCTGGACGAAAGCCACGCCCAGGTAGTCCTTGGTGAAGTGGTCCCGCAGACACTTGTTCACATACACCAGGTCGTTGACGGCCGCCTCGTCACGCACCGTGAAGAACGGCTGGTCCACCAGCAGCCCCAACTCGGCGTCCAGCGCGGCCCCCACGGGGGCCGAACCGCCCGCCGCTTTGAGGAAGGAGCGGTAGGCGCCCGGCAGCCGGTAACCGAGGTCCTCCTCGACGCCCTGGATCTGCTGCTCGCTCACCGCGACCGCGCCCTTGGGCAGCCGGAAGTGCACGGGGCGGGTCTCCTGCAACGGACGCGTACCCCGCCGGTTCTGGTCCACCTCGGTCGTCGCCAGGCCGCCGTGATGACGCAGCAGCGCCTTCACCTCCACCGGCACCAGCTCCATGCGCCGGCCACCCGCCACGTGGTGCCAGGTCCAGCCGTGCGGCGTCGCCACCGCCGGAATCGTGTCCCACAGCTCATGGCCGGAGGCCGCCATCGCCGCGTTCGCCGACACGTAGTCGGTCAGCCGCAGCTCGTCGACACCGAACCCCTGCGGGGGATCGGCGATCTCGGCGGCGGCCCGCGCGTACGGCGAGAAATCCGGATGGCCGCTGCCGCCCACGCGCACACCTCTGGGATGGCGGGACGCCCGGACCGGGTCCGGGAAGTGCACGACCTGACCGGCATAGGCCGCGTTCGGTGGCGCGGCTTGCTGCCCGAGCCGACCTGTCGTCATGGCGGTTGCCCCCTGCTGCGTCTGGTGGTTCCGCACAGCCTAAGCGGTGGGGCAACAGGGGGTCCCGCCCCGCCGGTTCCGTCACGAACGGTCACATTCGCGTGACGGTGAGGCGACGGTCCGGCACCTTCCGGCGACACGCGCACACGTTTCCCCCACCCAGCTTCCCCACGACGCGGCACATTTGGCAGGCTGTCCCCGCAACTCGGGGGATTGCAGGGAGGGACGACCGCACCATGCATTCTGCACAAACAGTCACAAACGGACCATCAGGGGACCCGCGACTCAACTGGAGCAGCACCGAGACCAGCCGCACGCCTCACCTGCTCCACCGCCGCGACGGGATCCTCCCCGCCGTGGCCGCCGCCCTGTCCGTACGCGGAGAGACACTCACCTGCACCGCCGGCAAAGGGGACCAGCCGCCGACCCTGCACCCGCTCGTCCAGGACTTCCTCGACACCCTCACCAGCGGCCAGCGCGAACGCTTCACCGGCCGCTGCCCCGAGGCCATACTGCTCTCCCGGCAGCTCACCGCCGCCGAGAGCGGCCGCTCCAAACGTGCCCAGCGAAAACCCCTGACCAACGGGGAAGCCCGCCGCGCGCTCAAGCACTCCCGGCTCACCGCCCGCCGCATCCGCGAGGACGGCGACCCGCTCCACGGCAGCTACGCACCACCGTGTCGATCCTGTTCGGCGCTCCTCTCCCACTTCGGCGTACGCCCCGTCGACCTCACCACCACCGGCGCCGCGACCACCGCCGAGAAGGGCTGACCGCCCACCGATGCACGACCAGCAGCCGCACCTTCCGCATCAGCAGCAACCGCCGCACAACTCCACCCGCTTCCCCGTCGCCGTCGACGCCGCCCTGCGCGCGGCGGGATGGCAGCCCGGGCGATGGGACATCCGGCAGGCCGAGGAGTGGGCCGACGCCCTGCGCGCCCACACCTCGCCCGCCGGGCACCGGCACGCGGTCTTCCCGGCCGCGGTCGAGGCCTGGGCGGAGTTCGGGGCCCTGCACATCACGGCGACCGCACCGGGCCGGCAGATCGCGCCCGCCGCCGTCCACATGGACCCGCTGCACGGGCTGCACCTCGCCCGGACGCTGGGCGACCTGGGACGGGCCCTGGAGACGGAGGTGGCCCCGCTGGGGGCGGAGGGCGAGGAGCAGGCGGTCCTCGCGATCGACACCGAGGGGCGGGTCTACGGCATCGACCACACGGGCGACTGGTTCCTGGGCCGGGACATCGACGAGGCCCTGGCGACGCTGATCACGGGGACGCAGCCGGTGCGCCTGTCGAGCCCGTCCGGCTGACCCGGCCCGTCCGACCGGCCCAGCCCCTCCGGCCGCCTCAGCCGGACGGGCCGGAGACGTCCGGCAGCACCGCCGACACCCGGAACCCGCCCGCGTCAGTAGGACCGGACACGAACACACCCCCCAGCCCCAGCACCCGCTCCCGCATCCCCACCAACCCGTTCCCCCCGCTCGGCAGCCCCGCATCCGCCACCGCCGCGTCCGAAGGACCGTTCTCCACCTGCATCGCGACCTCGGCCCCCCGGTGCGCCAGCCGCACCCACGTCCTCGCGCCCGCCGCATGCTTGTGCACGTTCGTCAGGGCCTCCTGCACCACCCGGAACGCCGTCTGCTCGACCTCGGGCGCGTACGGGCGCAGCTCCCCGTCCACCGACAGCTCCACCACCATCCCCGCCTGCCGCGACTGCGCCACCAGAGCCTCCAGCTCGCTCAGCCGGGGCCCGTCCTCCGACGCCGCCGCGGCGGCCGCCGCGGCCGCCTGCCCCACCGCCGCCAGCGGAACCGCACCGCCACCCGCCGCGACCGGCGCGATCAGCGCGTCCCCGCTCCGCAGCACCCCCAGCATCTCCCGCAACTCCGTCAGCGCCTGCCGCCCCATGTCCCCCACCAGCGCCGCGTTCCGCACCGCCTTCGCCGGGTCCTTCGGGGCGACGGCCTGAAGCGCCGCGGCATGGACCACCATCAGGCTCACCCGGTGGGCCACCACGTCATGCATCTCCCGCGCGATCCGGGTCCGCTCCTCCGTACGCGCCCACTCGGCCCGCTCCTCCGCCCGGTCCGCCAGCAGCGACAGCTCCCGCTCCAGCGAATCCGCACGCTCCCGCAGGCTCTCCATCAGACGGCGCCGCGCCCCTATGTAGAGGCCGAACAGCACGGAGGGGGCCGTCAGGCCCACCGACATGAAGACGGACACCAGGGGCACATACCAGTCCCCCGGCCCGAAATCAGCCTGCTCGGCAACGCTCTGGCGCAGCCGTACATAGGTGACGATGAACGTCCCCACCAACGACATCCCCGCCAGGACGACGGTGATCCGGCGCGGCACCTCGGACGCGGCCAGCGTGTACAGGCCCACCAGGCCCATCAGGAAGCCCATCTCGGCAGGCGTCGTCGCGATCGACACCAGCACCACGGCGATCGGCCACCGCCGCCGTACGAGCAGCACCGAACCCGCGAGCAGTCCGAACACCACACCCGCCGGCGTCGGCAACCCGGTGTTCCCGGCGAAATCAACCCCCTCCAGGCCACACTCCAGCGCCGATACCAGCGCCAGTCCCACGTCCAGGGCGACACCGCGCCGCCGTTCCCACCACCAGTAGCCGCGGGTGGTCGATCCCGCCGCCTCCCGGTCTGCCCCCGTTGCGGTCATGGCATCCAGCCTACGGGCGGCCGCATCCCATTTTCCGGTGACCGGCAACAGCACGTTCCGCGTTCGAACGAGCACGAAACACGCGCCGATCGCCTGAAATGGCGAATCGACCGCGTTTTCGACCCGAGCGTCCGCATACCGGACGACGCTCTCCGTATGACCGAGACCACAAGCAAGTACGCCGACCTCGAGGGCCTCCGACCCAGGCGGTGGCGCTGCGCCGGGAGGGGCTCAGCGTGCGCCAGATCAGGGACCGCCCGAACGCCAAGGACGACCTCAGGGAGAAGGCCCGCGCGCTTCGGCTCCAGGGCATGACGTACGACCAGATCCAAGTGGAGCTGGGGTGGTCGAAGAGTTCGATCTCGCTCTGGGTACGGGGCCTGCCGAAACCGGAGCCGCGCTACACGGAAGAGGAGCGCATCTTCTGGTCGGAGCTCACCGGGGTGCCCCGCAGTGACTTCATGAAGGCGACACTCAAGAAACACGCCCCGAAGACCAACCGCAAGAACACAGGCGAGGCCTACCGCGGCCGCCTCGTCATCTACGTGACCAAGAGTGCGGAGCTCTATCGTCGCGTAGAAGGCGCTTGGTACGGCATAGTGTTGGGTGCCGATCCGGCGAACCGACTCAATGTCCGGTTTAGCAGGGATTAGTCCCCCATGGTGTAATCAGGCAGCACTGCGGTTTTTGGTACCGTCTGTTCAGGTTCAAATCCTGATGGGGGAGCTCGGCACGCGGGCCCCGACCACACCGGTCGGGGCCCGCCCCCGTTTCCGCCGGAAACACCCCCGGTATCCTGCGGATGACCACCACCCGAAGCCGAAGGGCACATCCGTGAGCGCAACCAGCCCGGCAGCCGTCGTCGTCCTCGCAGCGGGTGAGGGCACCCGCATGAAGTCGAAGACACCCAAGGTCCTGCACGAGATCTCCGGGCGCTCGCTCGTCGGACATGTCGTCGCCGCCGCCCGTGAGCTGGACCCCCAGCACCTCGTCGTGGTCGTCGGGCACGCCAGTGAGCAGGTCACCGCGCACCTGAACGCCGGCGACGCCCCTGTGCGCACCGCCTTCCAGGCCGAGCAGAACGGGACCGGGCACGCCGTCCGTATGGGGCTCGAAGAGCTCGGCGGGTCCGTCGACGGCACCGTGATCGTCGTCTGCGGCGACACCCCGCTGCTCTCCGGCGAGACGCTCGGCGCGCTCGCCGCCACCCACGCCGCCGACGCCAACGCGGTCACCGTCCTGACCGCCGAGGTCCCGGACTCCACCGGCTACGGGCGCATCGTGCGCGACGCGGCCTCCGGCGCGGTCACCGAGATCGTCGAGCACAAGGACGCCACCGACGAGCAGCGGGCGATCTCGGAGATCAACTCCGGGGTGTTCGCGTTCGACGGGTCGCTCCTGGCCGACGCGCTGGGCAAGGTGCGCACCGACAACAGCCAGGGCGAGGAGTACCTCACCGATGTGCTCTCCATCCTGCGTGAGGCGGGGCACCGCGTCGGGGCGTCCGTGGCGGGCGACCACCGCGAGATCCTCGGCATCAACAACCGGCTCCAGCTCGCCGAGGCACGCCGGCTGCTGAACGAGCGGCTGCTGGAGCGGGCGATGCTCGCGGGCGTGACCGTCGTCGACCCGGCGTCCACGCTGATCGACGCGACCGTGACGTACGAGCGTGACGCGGTCGTGCACCCGGGGACGCAGCTGCTGGGGACCACCCATCTCGCTGAGGACAGTGAGGTGGGGCCGAACTCCCGGCTCAAGGACACCGTCGTGCACGCCGGGGCCCGGGTGGACAACTCCGTGACGGACTCGGCCGAGGTCGGCCCGGGGGCGTCCGTCGGGCCGTACGCGTACCTGCGGCCGGGGACGCGGCTGGGGACGAAGGCCAAGGCCGGTACGTACGTGGAGATGAAGAACGCCACCATCGGGGAAGGGACCAAGGTCCCGCATCTCAGCTACGTCGGTGACGCGACCATCGGCGATCACACCAACATCGGTGCCGCCAGCGTCTTCGTGAACTACGACGGGGTGGCCAAGCACCACACGACGATCGGCTCCCACTGCCGTACCGGTTCGGACAATATGTTTGTGGCACCCGTCACGGTCGGGGACGGGGTCTACACCGCCGCCGGTTCGGTCATCACGAAGGACGTCCCCGCCGGTTCGCTCGCCGTGGCGCGGGGCCAGCAACGGAATATCGAGGGTTGGGTGGCCCGGAAGCGTCCGGGCAGCGCGGCCGCTCAGGCTGCTCAGGCATCCTCGCAGGGAGCCGACGGCGAAAGCTGACCGGAAACAGGTGCGTCGGTGACGGCGTACCGTGATAGATGCTCACCCATTTCGGCTGGCTCGTTGCACATCGGGACCTATGCGTGCAGCGCCAGATACACGTCTGAGGAGACTGTGCTGTGACCGGGATCAAGACGACCGGCGAGAAGAAACTGATGCTCTTCTCCGGCCGCGCCCACCCCGAGCTGGCCGAGGAGGTCGCACACCAACTGGGTGTCGGTCTCGTGCCGACGAAGGCCTTCGATTTCGCCAACGGTGAGATCTACGTGCGGTTCCAGGAGTCGGCACGTGGCGCGGACTGCTTCCTGATCCAGAGCCACACGGCTCCGATCAACAAGTGGATCATGGAGCAGCTGATCATGCTGGACGCGCTGAAGCGCGCGTCGGCCCGCTCCATCACGGTGATCGTGCCCTTCTACGGGTACGCCCGCCAGGACAAGAAGCACCGTGGCCGTGAGCCGATCTCGGCCCGTATGGTGGCGGACCTGATGGCGACGGCGGGCGCGGACCGGATCCTCACGGTCGATCTGCACACGGACCAGATCCAGGGCTTCTTCGACGGTCCGGTGGACCACCTGTTCGCGCTGCCGATCCTGGCGGACTACGTGGGCGCCAAGGTCGACCGCTCCAAGCTGACGATCGTGTCGCCGGACGCGGGCCGCGTGCGGGTCGCCGACCGCTGGTGCGACCGGCTGGACGCGCCGCTGGCGATCGTGCACAAGCGCCGCGACAAGGATGTGCCGAACCAGGTCTCCGTCCACGAGGTCGTGGGCAACGTCGAGGGCCGGGTCTGTGTACTGGTCGACGACATGATCGACACGGGTGGCACGATCTGCGCCGCCGCGGACGCGCTGTTCGCGCACGGTGCGGAGGACGTCATCGTGACGGCGACGCACGGTGTGCTGTCGGGTCCGGCGGCGGACCGGCTGAAGAACTCGAAGGTGAGCGAGTTCGTGTTCACGGACACGCTGCCGACCCCGGGTGAGCTGGAGCTGGACAAGATCACGGTGCTGTCGATCGCGCCGACGATCGCGCGCGCGGTGCGCGAGGTGTTCGAGGACGGTTCGGTGACGAGCCTCTTCGAGGAGCAGGGCTGACCGGAGGAGCGGGGCCGGCCGCCTGAGAGCGGCCCCCGCTGATCCACTTTGGGGTACGGCCTCCCCGCCGGGTAGACTCACCGAGTTGCTCGGCGAGGGAGGCCGTACCTGTGTGTACGGTGCTCCGTTATCGACGCGCTCTTCGTAGCAGGCCTGTCGTGGGCCGGGTGACCGTTCGAGATCCGTTTCCGACGGTTCCGTCACCTGACGAGGAGTGCAACCATGGCTGAGATCAAGCTCGCCACCGAGGTCCGTACCGAGTTCGGCAAGGGCGCCGCCCGCCGTATCCGTCGTGCCAACCGGGTCCCCGCGGTCGTCTACGGCCACGGCGCCGAGTCGGTCCACATCACGCTGCCGGGCCACGAGCTGCTGCTCGCGCTGCGTACGGCCAACGTGCTGATCGGTCTGGAGATCGACGGCAAGGACGCGCTGGTCATCCCGAAGGCCGTGCAGCGTCACCCCCTCAAGGGCACCATCGAGCACGTCGACCTGCTGACCGTGAAGCGCGGCGAGAAGGTCAACGTCGAGATCGCGGTGCACGCCGAGGGCGACCTGGCGCCGGGCGCCAACCTGCTCGAGTTCGTGCTGAACACGCTGCTCGTCGAGGCCGAGGCCACCCACATCCCCGAGTCCGTGACGGTCTCCGTCGAGGGCCTGGACGCCGGTGACTCGATCGTCGCCAAGGACATCCCGCTGCCGAAGGGCTCCGTGCTCGCCGGTGACGAGGACGCGATCGTGATCCAGGTCGTCGCCGCGCAGGCCGAGGAGCCGTCCGCCGAGGGCGAGACCGAGACCGTCGAGGCCTGAGCCCTCGCCGCTCCCGTTCGACCCGCTTGACGCTTGACCTGCTTGACGTTCCACCTGCTTGACTGACGGGGTGGTGGTTCCCTTCCGGGGGAGCCGCCGCCCCGTTTCGCTGTGCCCCCCGCGTACGACCCGTGACTTCCGCATACGAGGAGACCGAGCGCTGATGTCCGACGCCACCGACCCCTGGCTCATCGTGGGCCTCGGCAACCCCGGCCCCGAGTACGCGGCGAACCGGCACAACGTCGGGTTCATGGTGGCCGATCTGCTGGCCGAGCGGATCGGCGGGAAGTTCAAGCGGGCGCAGAAGGCGCAGGCGCAGGTGGTGGAGGGGCGGATCGGTCCGCCGGGCCCGGGGAGCCGGCGGGTGGTGCTGGCGAAGCCGATGTCGTACATGAATCTGTCCGGCGGGCCGGTGACGGCGCTGCGGGACTTCTACAAGGTGCCGACCGATCACATCGTGGCGATCCACGACGAACTGGACATCGACTACGGGATGCTGCGGCTGAAGCTGGGCGGCGGGGACAACGGGCACAACGGGCTGAAGTCGATGACGAAGTCGATGGGTCCGGAATATCACCGGGTACGGTTCGGGATCGGGCGGCCGCCGGGGCGGATGCAGGTCGCGGACTTCGTGCTGAAGGATTTCGGGTCGGTGGAGCGCAAGGAGCTGGCGTTCTGGGTGGACCGGGCGGCGGACTCGGTGGAGTGTCTGCTGGCGGAGGGGCTGGAGCGGGCGCAGAGCGCGTACAACTCCTGACCGGCCGCGCGGATGGGTGCGACTGTACGATCGCGGCTCATGACACACGTCCGTAGCGCCGCGGTGGTCCTGGTCATCCTGCTCCTGCTTGGCGCGGGAGCCTGGGCCTCGTGGGAGTCGGCGCACCACGTCCTGCTGCCCAAAGGGCGGCAGCACGGTGTTCTCACGGTGGCCGCGTGCGGTGAGCAGATGTGCAACGGCCGCTATGTCCCCGACGGCGAAGGTCCGCCGCGCACGACGGTGACCATCGAGCGGTCGGTGGCGGTTCGGACAGGCCGGGGGCTGCCTGTGGTGGTGAAGCCGGGCACGGAAGTGGCGGTCCGGACCGGGTGGAGTGGAGGTCTGCACGCCTGGTTGCCGCTGGGCGGGGCGATGCTGCTGGCGGCCCCGCTGGCCGCGGGTGGTCTGCGGGCGACGCGGACGGCGTGGTCACTGGCGGGCGCCGGCGGGATGCTCGTGGTGGCGACCTTCCTCGCGGTGTGACCGTGGTCCCCGGGGGGGGCCACGATCGTTATGAACCGGCGGGGCGGGTCGGGTCGGTGGTGCGGCTAAGATGCCCCTTCGCCGCCCTCCACGGCAAATTTCACCTCTCAGATGGACGAGTGCCCATGCAACGCTTCCTGACTCCGTTCGGTGCCCTGGTCGCTGCCGTGACGACCTGTCTCGTGCTGGCCCCGGCCGCCGCAGCCACGGACGGCCCGACCCACCCGACCCTGCGCCAGCAACTTCCTTTGACTGCAGCCGAGTTCGCCGACGGGAAGGCCGCTGAGGAGTGCCCGGGCGTCCCCACCGACAAGGACGGCTGGCACTTCATTCTCCCGGGCAACACCGCGACCTTCACCAAGCTGACGGTCACTTTCGAGCCGGGCGGCGAGCAGGAGATCACGGTCTTCGGTCCGCCGAAGGACGACCACGCCTACGCCATCTCCGAGCCGGGTGCCGAGCTGACCGCGATCAGGGCGGAGATCAAGGGCACGGTCAAGCACAACAAGTTCAACCTGTCGCACACCTGCCCGGCCTCGGTGACCCCGACGCCGTCGGGCACCCCCACCGACACCCCCACCGACACCCCGACCGACACCCCGACCGACACCCCGACGGACACGCCGACGGACACGCCCACGAGCACCCCGACGGACACGCCCACCGACACCCCCACGAGCACCCCGACCGACGAGCCGGGCTCGACCCCGTCGGCCACCGCTCCGGCCACGACCACACCGGAGTCACCGGGTGTGGCTCCGTCCGCCTCGGAGAGCACGGGCACGGGCACGGGCACCGACAAGGGCACCGGCGACCTGGCCGAGACCGGTTCCAGTGTCCCGGTGGGCGTCTTGGCCGCCACCGCCGTCGCCCTCGCTGGTGCCGGCGCCTTCCTGGTGACCCGCCGCCGCAAGACGCAGCAGTCGGCCGCCCAGGGCTGATACCCGGGGCCGAGCACCGCACCGCACCCCACGCGAGGCGCCTCTGAGGCCCCACCGGAGACGGTCTCGAACCGCTCTCCGCCTGCCGGTCCCCTGCCGAGGCGGCACGGGACCGGCCGAGACGCGAGTGCCCCCGCCGACCGGGTCGGCGGGGGCACTCGCGCGTTCCCTGGGTCAGCCGGTGTTGCGCAGGCCCGCCGCGACGCCGTTGACGGTGAGCAGCAGGGCGCGGGCGAGGAGCGGGTCAGGCGCTTCGCCGCGTTCGGCCGCCTGGCGCTGACGGGCCAGCAGCGAGACCTGGAGATAGGAGATCGGGTCCAGGTAGGCGTCGCGGATGGCGAAGGTCTGCTGGAGCGCCGGGCTGGTGCCGAGCAGTTCGGTGGAGCCGGTGACCTTGAGGACTTCCCTCACGGTGAGCGCGTGCTCCGCCTCGATGGCGTCGAAGACGTGCTTCAGCTCGTCGGGGACGAGGGTGTCGACGTAGTGCCGGGCGATGCGCAGGTCGGTCTTGGCGAGCGTCATCTCCACGTTGGAGAGGAAGTTCCGGAAGAAGTGCCACTGCTCGTGCATCTCGTCGAGGACGGTGCCGAGTCCGGCTTCGCGCAGGGCCTTGAGGCCGGAGCCGACTCCGTACCAGCCGGGCACGATCTGGCGCGACTGGGTCCAGCCGAAGACCCACGGGATGGCCCGCAGGCCGTCGAGCGAGACGCCGGAGCCGGGGCGGCGGGAGGGCCGCGAGCCCAGGTGCAGGTCGGCGAGCTGGTCCACCGGGGTGGAGGCGAGGAAGTACGCGGGGAGGTCGGGGTCCTCGACGAGCTTGCGGTAGGCGCTGTGGGCGGCGTCGGAGACGGTGTCCATGGCCGCGTCCCAGCGGGCGAGGGCCTCGTCGGACTGGCGGGGCGCGGTGTGCAGGGCGGAGGCCTGGAGGGTGGCCGCGACGGTCAGTTCCAGGTTCTCGCGGGCGAGGGCGGGGATGAGGTACTTGTCGGAGATGACCTCGCCCTGCTCGGTCACCTTGATCTCACCCTCCAGCGTTCCCCAGGGCTGGGCGAGGATCGCGTCGTGGGAGGGGCCGCCACCGCGGCCGACGGTGCCGCCGCGGCCGTGGAAGAGGCGCAGGCGTACGCCGTAGCGGTGGGCGACGTCGCGCAGCCGGCGCTGGGCGCGGTGGATCTCCCACTGGGAGGTGGTGATGCCGCCGAACTTGGAGGAGTCGCTGTAGCCGAGCATGACCTCCTGGACATCGCCGCGCAGGGAGACGAGGCGTCGGTAGGAGGGGTCGGCGAGCATCTCGTCGAGGATGAGGTCGGCGGCCTTGAGCTCGTCGGTGGTCTCCAGGAGCGGGACGATGCCGATCTTGGCCCAGCCGGCGTGGAGGTCGATCAGTCCGGCCTCGCGGGCCAGGACGGCGGCGGCGAAGACGTCGTCGGCGCCCTGGCACATCGAGATGATGTAGGACTCGATGACTTCGGGGCCGAAGCGCTCGAAGGCTTCCTTGATGGTGTGGAAGACGCCGAGGGTCTTCTCGCCGGCCGCGTCGAGCGGGGCCGGGGTGGGCGCGAGGGGCCGGCGGGAGCGGAGCTCCTTGGCGAGGAGCTTCTGCCGGTAGTCGCGGGGCATGTCGGCGTAGCGCCAGGACTCCTCGCCGAGGCGGTCGAAGAGCTGGCCGAGCGCGTGGTGGTGGGCGTCGGCGTGTTCGCGTACGTCCATGGTGGCGAGCTGGAGGCCGAACGCGGCGAGCGTACGGATGGTGCGGTCCATGCGGCCGTCGGCGAAGAGGCCGCCCTTGTGCTCGCGCAGGGAGGTCTGGATGAGGGCGAGGTCGGCGATGAGCTCGGAGGTGCCGAGGTAGTCGCAGCCGGGGCGGTGGGGGGTGCCCTTGGCGAGGCGCTCGCGGGTGTTGACGAGCTTCTGCCGGATGCAGGTGGCCTTGAGGCGGTAGGGCTCCTCGGCGTTCAACCGCTTGTAGCGGGGGCTGATGTCGGGGAGGCGCTCCAGGTCGGCCTGGAGGGAGGTGAGGAGCTCGTCGGTGGCTCCGGTGTAGCGGATGGAGTTGGAGAGCAGGCCGCGCAGGTAGTCGATGAGTTCGAGTGCGTCGGTGATGCCGTGCTCGTGCTGGAGGATCAGGACGTCCCAGGTGACGGCGGGGGTCACGTTGGGGTTGCCGTCGCGGTCGCCGCCGATCCAGGTGCCGAAGGTGAGGGGGCGGGTGCCGGCGGGGAGTTCGACGCCGACGCGCTCCAGCTCGGCGGCGAGGTCTTCGAGGACGTCGCCGACTGCGCCTGTGTGCAGCTCGTCGAGGTAGTAGATGGCGTTGCGGGCCTCGTCGGCGGGCTCCGGGCGGACGACACGGAGCTCGTCGGTCTGCCAGATGAGGTCGATGTTCTCGGCGAGCCGGAGGTCGTGGCGGCGGCGGTCGGCCTCGATGACCGGCGTCTCCAGAAGCTCGGCGATGCGGCGGAGCTTGTTGAGGACCGAGCGGCGGGCGGCCTCGGTGGGGTGGGCCGTGAAGACGGGCCGGACGTTCAGGTTCTTGACGGTGGCGCGCAGATGCTCGGGGTCGGCGTCCTTGAGCCGGTCGGCGGTGCGGGCCAGGAGCCCGCCCTCGGCGGCGCGGCGGTCGCGCATCTCGTGGGCGCGGTGGACCTGCTCGGTGACGTTGGCGAGGTGGAAGTAGGTGGAGAAGGCGCGCACGAGCTGTGCGGCGGTCTCCAGGTCGGTGTCGCCGAGGAGTGCGGCCGCCGCTTCGCCGTCGGTGCGGGTCAGGGCGCGTACCCGCTCGACGAGGTCGAGGAGTTCCTGGCCTTCCTGGCGTACGAGGGTCTCGCCGAGGAGGTCGCCGAGGCGGCGGATGTCGGCGCGCAGCTCGGGGCTGGCGGCGGGGGTCTGGTCGGCACTGCTCACAGTGTGCGGCTCCTTGCAGTGAATGAGGAGGTGCGTCGCTTCGGCGTCTCCCGGGTGACGGTGCCGATGGGCGGTGGGAGGCGCGTGGCGGGGTACGGGGCCCTGCGGCAGCCAGCGGTGCTGTTGCCACGCCCCGACGAGCGGGTGCGGACCGCGCTGTCCGACCCTTCCAGGATAGGTGTCGTCGCCTTCGGCGTGTCCGCAGCCCTGGTGGGGGCGGAGAACAGCGTCGGCACCGAGTGCCCTACCCCTCGGGCAGGCGGACTACCGCGTACGACGGGCTGGACCGGGTTCTCGTGTTGTGGGTCCCGTCACTGCCATACTTACCAAGCCGTAGGTTACGGAACCGTAGCCATGGCCGTCCGAGCACCACTTCCTCACCCTCCGGGGGACTCCTCTATGCCGTCCACACCCGACGTGATCGACGAGACCGGCCCGTCCACCTCCAACGCCACCACCTCTCCCCTCCCGCCCGCCACGCTGGGCGGGGACAAGAAGAGGTCGATCGAGCAGTTCGCGCTGCTGGCGTTCATCGTGGTGCCGTTCGTGGCCCTGCTGGCGGCGGTGCCGCTGGCATGGGGGTGGGGGGTGAGCTGGTTGGACGTCGGGCTGATGGTGGCGATGTACTTCATCGGCTGCCACGGCATCACGATCGGTTTCCACCGGTACTTCACGCACGGTTCGTTCAAGGCGAAGCGTCCGCTGCGGATCGCACTGGCCGTGATGGGTTCGCTGGCGGTGGAGGGGCCCCTGGTGCGGTGGGTGGCCGATCACCGCAAGCACCACAAGTTCTCGGACGCGGAGGGTGACCCGCATTCGCCGTGGCGGTTCGGGGAGAGCCTTCCGGCCCTGATGAAGGGCCTGTGGTGGGCGCACATCGCATGGATGTTCGACGAGGAGCAGACCCCGCAGCAGAAGTACGCCCCCGATCTGATCAAGGACCCGGCGATCCGGGGCATCTCGCGCCACTTCCTGACCTTCACGATCGTCTCGCTGGCGATTCCGCCGCTGGTGGGCGGTCTGGTGACGATGTCGTGGTGGGGTGCGGCGACGGCGTTCTTCTGGGGTTCGCTGGTACGGGTCGCGCTGCTGCACCACGTGACGTGGTCGATCAACTCGATCTGCCACGCGGTGGGCAAGCGCCCCTTCAAGTCCCGTGACCGTTCGGGGAACGTGTGGTGGCTGGCGGTGCTGTCGTGCGGCGAGTCGTGGCACAACCTGCACCACGCGGACCCGACGAGCGCGCGGCACGGGGTGATGCGGGGGCAGATCGACTCCAGTGCCCGGCTGATCCGCTGGTTCGAGCAGCTGGGGTGGGCGTCCGACGTGCGGTGGCCGGACGCGGCCCGTATCGATGCCCGGCGCACGACCGTACCGGTCGACCCGGCATGATTGACGACGTGGCGACCGACGGCAGCAGCGAGAAGAGCAGGCCCACCGCCTCCCGGCGGGCCCGGCGCGTCCGGATGACCGGCAAGGAGCGCCGCGAGCAGCTGCTGGACATCGGTCGTGCCCTCTTCGCCGACAAGGGGTTCGAGGGCACGTCGGTGGAGGAGATCGCGGCCCGCGCCGGGGTCTCCAAGCCGGTGGTGTACGAGCACTTCGGCGGCAAGGAGGGCCTGTACGCGGTGGTGGTCGACCGCGAGATGCGCCGACTGCTGGACATGGTGCAGGGGGCGCTCACGGCGGGCCATCCGCGGGAGCTGCTGGAGCAGGCGGCCTTCGCGCTGCTGGACTACATCGAGTCGTACACGGACGGTTTCCGGATCCTGGTCCGGGACTCCCCGGTGGCGCAGTCGACGGGCACGTTCGCCTCCCTGATCAGCGATATCGCCACGCAGGTGGAGGACATCCTGGGCCTGGAGTTCAAGGCCCGCGGTTTCGACCCGAAGCTGGCCCCGCTGTACGCCCAGGCGCTGGTGGGGATGGTGGCGCTGACCGGCCAGTGGTGGCTGGACGTCCGCAAGCCGAAGAAGGCCGAGGTGGCGGCACACCTGGTCAACCTGTGCTGGCACGGGCTGGAGAACCTGGAGTCGAAGCCGCGGCTGATAGGGCACCGGAAGAGCTGACCTCAATCACCCCTTCCCCGGCACGTGACCCGCTGTGATGACGGCTGCGGATTCCCCGCCGTAGTGGTCGGCAGGGCAGAGAATCCCGTCCATGGGAGGAACCATGACCGCCGAGCCGACCACCGCGCACAGCTCCCGCTGGCCGGTGCCCCCGCAGGACGGATACACCGTGGACAGCACCGCCGGAGGTGAAGATCCGTCGGGAGATGACCGTGGTACTGGACCGGCTCAATGGACCGGAGCCCGACGTCTCCGTCATTCGCAGCGAGGCTGACACCAAGGGGATGGAGCAGACGTCGTACTCACGCGGCGTCGGCGTCCGGCTCCAGGAACTCCAGGCGGTTGCCCGCCGGGTCGTGGGCGTGGAAGCGGCGGTGGCCGGGGAGGTCGTCGTCCCATTCCGTGGGGATGCCGTGGGCCTCCAGGCGGGCCGCGTACTCCACGATCCCGGTGACGCGCAGGCCCGGGTGGGCCTTCTTGGCGGGGCGGAAGTCCTCCTCGATGCCCAGGTGGAGCTGGACGGGACCGGCGGCGAACCAGCAGCCGCCGCGGGCGGCCAGCACCGGGGGCTTCGGGATCTCGGTCATGCCCAGGGCGTCGGCGTAGAAGGCGCGCAGGGCGGCCTCGGAGCCTGGTGGGGTGGCGAGCTGGACGTGGTCGACGGCGGCGAGGCCTGCGGGGGCGGTCATCGGGTCTCCTTGCGGGCTGGGGCTCGGTCTACGGCTTGCGGGCGACGGCGAAGATGCGGCGGAACGGGAAGACCGTGCCGTACGGGCCCGGGGGGTACGCCTCGTGCAGCAGGTCGCGGTATGCGGTGACGAACGCGTCGCGGGCCTCGGCGTCGTCGGCCAGCGCGGTGAGGACGGGGCGCAGGGCGGTGCCCTTGACCCAGTCGAGGACGGCGTCGTCGCCGTGCAGGGTCTGGAGGTAGGTGGTCTCCCAGACGTCTGCCGTGCAGCCCAGGTCCCGCAGGCGGGTGAGGTAGTCGGCGGGCTCCAGGACGGCGGCGGTGCGCTCGCCGGTGCCGTGGAGGCGGGGACGCCAGCGGTCGGAGTCGCGGAGCTGGGCCAGGAGGGTGTGGCTGGGGGCGGTGAAGTTGCCGGGTATCTGGAAGGCGAGGGTGCCGCCGGGGGCGAGGGCGTCGATCCAGCGGGGGAAGTACGCGGCGTGGCCGGGGATCCACTGGAGCGCGGAGGTGGAGACGATCAGGCCGTACGTCTCGGTGGGCGTCCAGGTGGCGGCGTCGGTCTCGGCGAAGTCGAGGAGGGGCGGGCGGGCGTGTGCGGCGGCCTCGGCGAGCATCTGCGGGGAGGTGTCGTAGCCGGTGATACGGGCCTGCGGCCACCGGTCGGCGAGGAGGGCGGTGACGTTGCCGGCGCCGCAGCCGAGGTCGGCGATGCGGGGCGCGGGGTGGCCGGGGAGGTCGCCGATCCGGGCCAGGAGGTCGTGGAAGGGGCGGGTGCGGTGGTCCGCGTGGCGCAGGTACTGCCGCGGATCCCAGGTGGGTTCGGCCGCGGGCGTCGTGGGTGTCATGGGAGACAGGATCACGCGCAGAATATCTTGATGTCAAGACACTCGAATTCAAGAGACTTCATGTCGACAGACCCTCTACACTGATCCACATGGAGGACGAGGTCGACCGACTGGTCGCAGCATGGCGCCGGGAGCGCCCCGACCTCGACGTGGAACCACTCGAGGTGCTCAGTCGCGTCTCCCGCCTGGCCCGCCATCTCGACCGCGCCCGCCGCATAGCGTTCGCCGAGCACAACCTGGAGCCGTGGGAGTTCGACGTACTGACCTCGCTGCGCCGCGCCGGGCCCCCGTACCAGCTCTCCCCCGGGCAGCTGCTGACCCAGACCCTGGTCACCTCGGGCACGATGACCAACCGTATCGACCGGCTCACCAAGAAGAACCTCGTCGAGCGGCTCCCCGACCCCAGCGACCGGCGCGGTGTCCTGGTCCGGCTGACCGCCGAGGGGCGCGACAAGGCCGACCAGTCGCTGGCCGGGCTCCTCGACCAGGAGCGGGCCATCCTCGGCGAGCTCTCCCGTCATCAACGCGGTGAACTGGCCGGGCTGCTACGCCGGTTGACTGCCCCGTTCGACAACACCCCCGGATAGCCGGACCGCTACGGGCTCCGCCGGACCGACCCCGGCCCGCCGGGCGAGCGCCACGGCGGCCAGCGTCGAGTGGACCCCGAGCTTGCCCAGCACGTTCTGCATGTGGGTGCGGACCGTGTGCGGGGAGAGGAACAGCCGCTCCGCGACCGCCTTCCTCCCCAGCCCCGCCACCATGCAGCGCAGCACCTCGCGCTCGCGGGGCGTCAGGGACTCCACCAGCTGCTCGCTCTCGGTGCGGTGCTTGCGGTCCGTGGTCAGCTCCCGCAGGACCCCGGTCAGCAGGGCGGGCGGCAGATGCGTCTCGTCGCGCAGCACGCCCCGGATCACCGTGAGCAGCCGCTGCAGCGAGCAGTCCTTGGCCACCCACCCCGAGGCCCCCGCCTGGAGCGCCCGGGCGGCGCACCGCGGGTCGTCCTTCTCCGCGAGTACCACCGAGCGCAGGCCGGGCCGGGCGGCGTGGACCACGGCGACCAGCGAGATGCCGTCGACGAGGGCCGCCTCCTCCTGCCGGGGCACGGGGAGCGCCGGAACACCGCCGGTGGACAGGGAGCCGCCGTGGGCCAGGGCGCCGAGCTCGGCGTCGACCAGGATCACGTCGTACGGGCGTGCCTCGGCGGCCGCGCGCTCCAGTGCGCGCAGCGCGGCCGGGCCGCTGCCCGCCGCCGCCACGTCCACGTCCGCTTCGGCGGCGAGGGCCGCCGCGAGCGATTCGGCGAAGATGCGGTGGTCGTCGACCACCAGAACCCGGATTCGAGCCACAGAGAGACCCCCATCTGCGGGGGCGGACAGCCGCGGGTACGGCGTCCGGAGCATCCGGCCGACCCGTGGCCAGCCTTCCGGGTGGACCGTGGTGGGCCGACCGCCGTCGTCCGCACCGCCTGCCACCCCGCTCCGGGCACCGTACCCGACTCTCTCGCCCCCTGATTCGACACCGGCCCCCACCGGTGTTGGGATCAGCGTACGGGCGGGGACCGGAGGGGGAAGGCGATTCGCGGAACTGATGGCCCGGGGCGGATACCGGGGTGTTTATGGTGGGGTTCATGTTCCGTCTTGAGACAGAAGTGGACAAAGAACGTCACCGTCTGCTGAGCAAGCGCCTGCAGGAGGACAACGTCGCGGCCTCCGACGGCCTGCGCGCACTGCTCTCCACCTCCGCCGAGCACGAAGTCCCGCTGGAGGTGTGGGCGTTGGACGAGCAGGGCACGGTCGCCGGCGGGCTGACCGGGCGGACCTGGGCGTACTGGCTCCATGTCGACCTGCTCTGGGTCGACGCCCGCCACCGCGGCTCCGGCCTCGGCTCACAGCTGCTCGCCGAGGCCGAGCGGGTGGCCCGCACGGAGCGGGCCTGTACCCGCTCCCGGCTGGAGACGTGGGACTTCCAGGCCCCGGACTTCTACCGGAAACAGGGGTACGAGGAGATCGGCCGGGTCGAGGACTACCCGCCCGGCGTCACCGAGTTCATCCTGATCAAGCGGCTCTGAACAGCCCCGCCCGTAAGCCGGTTCAGCTCAGACGGCGCGCTCCCGCCGAGGGGGTCGCGGCGAAGATCCCCGGCGCCGCGTGCCCCGCCGCGGCGAACGCCTTCGTGACGGCCTCGGCCACCGCGTCGGCCTGCGCCGCCTCCACCAGCACGATCGCCGAGCCGCCGAAGCCCCCGCCGGTCATCCGCGCCCCGAGCGCCCCGGCCTCCCGCGCCGCCGCGACAGCGAGGTCCAACTCCGGGCAGGAGACCCGCAGATCGTCGCGGAGCGAGCGGTGACCCTCGTCCAGTACCGGGCCCGCCGCCCGCACCTCGCCCGCGTCCAGCAGGGCGATGACCTGCTCCACCCGGCGGTTGTCGCCGACGACATGGGTGACGTACCGGATGACGGACTCGTCCGCCCCGGCCTCGGCGAGCGTGGCCAGGGCCGCGTCGAGACCGTCGTACGGGAGGTCGCGCAGGGTGGGTATCCCGAGGAGCCGGGCGCCCTCCTCGCAGCCGGCCCGGCGCTCCGCGTACGCCCCGTCGCCGAGCGCGTGCTTGACCCGGGTGTCGACGACCAGGAGCGTGAGGCCCTGGGCCGCCGGGTCGAAGGGGACCTGGCGCAGGGTGAGGTCGCGGGTGTCCAGGTGCAGGGCGTGGCCCTCGGTGCAGCAGGCCGACGCCATCTGGTCCATGATCCCGCAGGGCACGCCCACGAAGTCGTTCTCGGCGCGGCGCCCGATCACGGCCAGTTCGGGCCCGCCCAGGCCGAGGTGGAACAGGTCGTTCAGCGCGAGCGCCGTGACGGTCTCCAGGGCGGCGGAGGAGGAGAGCCCGGCGCCGGTGGGGACGGTGGAGCTCAGCGCGATGTCCGCCCCGGTGACCGGGTGGCCGGCCTCGCGCAGCGCCCAGACCACGCCCGCCGGGTAGGCGGCCCAGCCGTGGCCGGAGTGCGGGGCCAGCTCCTCGACGCGCAGGGAGACGACGCCGCCGGGCACGTCGGAGGAGTGCAGCCGCAGGACGCCGTCGGTGCGCGGGGAGACGGCGGCGCGGGCGGTGTGCGGGAGGGCGAGCGGCATGACGAAGCCGTCGTTGAAGTCGGTGTACTCGCCGATGAGGTTCACCCGTCCGGGTGCCGCCCAGACGCCGTGGGGTTCACCCCCGTACAGCTCGGTGAAGGTGGCGGCGGGGACGGGACCGGATGCCTCGGCGGTCGCGACGGTCTCGGTCATGGGGTGGTGGACTCCTCTCGGCGGGCGAACTGCCAGGCGTCGGCGATGATTCCGGCCAGGTCGGCGCGGGAGGGCTGCCAGCCGAGGCGTTCGACGGCGGTCGCGGCGGAGGCGACGAGGACGGCCGGGTCACCGCCGCGGCGCGGGGCGGGGGCCTCGGGGATCGCGTGGCCGGTGACCTTGCGGACGGTCTCGATGACCTCGCGTACCGAGAAGCCGTTGCCGTTGCCGAGGTTGCAGATGAGGTGCTCGCCGGGGGCGGCCGCGTCCAGGGCGAGGAGGTGGGCCTCGGCGAGGTCGGCGACGTGGATGTAGTCGCGGACGCAGGTGCCGTCGGGGGTGGGGTAGTCGTCGCCGTAGACGGAGATCGACTCGCGCTCGCCCAGGGCCACTTGGAGGACGAGCGGGATGAGGTGGGACTCGGGCGTGTGGCGCTCGCCACAACTCCCGTACGCCCCGGCCACGTTGAAGTAGCGCAGCGAGACGGCGGCCAGGCCGTGGGCGGTCGCCTCGCCGCTGATCATGTGGTCGACGGCGAGCTTGGAGGCGCCGTACGGGCTGGTGGGGGCGGTGGGGTCGGCCTCGGTGATGGGGCTGGAGACCGGTTCGCCGTAGGTCGCGGCGGTGGAGGAGAAGACGAGGGTACGGACCCCGTGCTCACGCATGGCGGCGAGGAGGGCGGTGGTGCCGCCGACGTTGTTGACCCAGTACTTCTCCGGGTCCACGACGGACTCGCCCACCTGGGAGAACGCGGCGAAGTGGAGGACCCCGTCGTAGGAGGGGTCGAGGTGGCGGGCGGCGTCCTGGATGCGGCCCTCGATGAACGTGGCGCCGGCCGGGACGCCGACGCGGAAGCCGGTGGAGAGGTCGTCCAGGACGGTGACCGCGTGCCCGGCCTCCAGCAGGTGCTGGGCGACCACACTGCCGACGTAACCGGCACCACCGGTGACCAGGTACTTCTTCTTCGGGTCGCGCACGTTCCGGGGGTTGCTCACTGGCTCGCTACCTCTCGCAGTCGCTGGGCCGCGGCTTCCGGCGGCACGTCGTTGATGAACACACTCATGCCGGATTCGGAACCCGCGAGGAACTTCAGCTTGCCGGAGGTACGGCGAATGGTGAAAAGCTCCAGATGCAGGGCGAAGTCCTCCCGTCCGGGAACCCCGAACGGTGCCTGGTGCCAGGCGGAGATGTACGGGGTCGGCGGCTCGCCGGGTCCGAAGATCCGGTCGAAGCGCCTCAAGAGTTCCAGATAGACCTGTGGGAACTCTGTACGCGCCGCCTCGTCGAGTGCGGGCAGGTCGGGAACGCGGCGGCGGGGATGCAGGTGGACCTCGTAGGGCCAGTGCGCCGCGTACGGGACGTAGGCGATCCAGTGGTCGGTGGCGAGGACGACCCGGGTGCCGTCCTTCTCCTCGCGGGCGACCACGTCGTCGAAGAGGTTGCCCCCGGTCTCCTCGCGGTGGTGGGCCGCCGAGCGGAGCATGAGCTCGGTGCGGGGCGTGACGAAGGGGTAGCCGTAGATCTGGCCGTGCGGGTGGCCGAGGGTGACGCCGATCTCGGCGCCGCGGTTCTCGAAGCAGAAGACCTGGGTGACCTGGTCGAGCGCGGAGAGCGCGGCGGTGCGGTCGGTCCAGGCGGCGAGGACGAGCGCGGCCCTTTCCTCGGTGAGGCCGGCGAAGGACGCGTCGTGGTCGGAGGTGAAGCAGACGACCTCGCAGCGGCCGGAGTCGCCGGCGAGGGAGGGGAAGCGGTTCTCGAAGACGACGACGTCGTAGTGGCTGTCGGGGATCTCGCCGAGGTGCCCGTCCCGCGTGGGGCAGAGCGGGCAGGAGTCGGCCGGCGGGTGGTAGGTGCGGGCCTGGCGGTGCGAGGCGACGGCGACCGCGTCACCGAGCAGCGGGTCGCGGCGGATCTCCGAGGAGGTCGACACCGCGTCCAGCGGGCGCCGGTCGACGGCGTCGCGGACGGTGCCGTCCGCCGAGTCGTAATAGATCAGCTCACGGCCGTCGGCCAGGCGCGTAACCGTCTTCTTCACCAAAGTCCTCCACCCGTCCCCCAACCAACATAAACGCCCATAACAAATCACAACCCAACACTCTCGTCAATGGTCGCCACCGCCACGGGCCACCCGTGACGCCGCCACATGGGATGCCCGGGCATTCCGCCGCACTCGATCACGATCGAACAAGAACCAAACGAGACTGTTCTCGTTCTTCAACGTCCCGATGCTCGCGAGGGAGGGCCCGGCCGCCGTGCCCGCAGGGGCACTACGTCACCCGCTCCGGCCGGGGACGTACGGCCCCTGGCGCGTGCCCCCGTGGTCGCCGTCGCCCGCCGCCCGGTCCAGCAGCCCCGTACGGGCCGCGAGGGCGGCCGCCTCCAGCCGGGAGCCGACGCCCAGCTTCATCAGGACCCGCTGGACGTGCGTACGGGCGGTGCTCGGCGCGATCCGCATCCCGGCCGCGATCAGCCGGGTGTCCTCGCCCTCGGCGACCCGCAGCAGGACCTCCGCCTCGCGCGGGGTCAGCATCCGGAGCAGGCGGCGGCCCTCGTCGTCGGGCCGGGCCGCCGGGTTGAGCAGCTCGGCGAAGGCGCCGTGCAGCAGCTGCGGGGCGACGGCGCTCTCCCCCGCCCGCGCCTTCAGTATCGCCCGCTCGACGCCCTCGATGCGCTCGTCGTGCCGGACGTACCCCGCGGCCCCGGCCGCGAAGGCCGCGGCGATCCCGCGCGGGCTCGGCACCGGGCCGAGGACCACCACCGCCACCTGCGGGCGCTCCTGGCCGATGCGCACGATCGGGTCGAAGACCCCCGGCGCGGCGGGCGACGCCGTACCGAAGAGGCAGACCTCCGGGGCCCTGCTGACCACCAGCTCCGCCGACCCGGACGTCGGGGCGGCCGCCGCGAGCACCCGGTGCCCGCGCAGTTTCAGCGCCGAGGCGAGTGCCTCGGCGAGCAGGCGGTGATCATCGACCACCATGAGCCGCACGCTCATCGATCAAGCTCCCAAGTGCCCTCGTACGCCCTGGATATCGGCCCCCCGGGCTCCTGCCCCGGCAACGTACACGCTTGTTCGACGCCTTGTGCCCCTTACGGGGGAGAAGCTCCCCGGAGTGCCGAATTCTGCGTCATTCGGAGTCACTTGAAGACCGAGCACCTGGCAGAAAACGATCAGCCCTGCCAGTCGGTGATCAACTGGCAGGGCTGTCGGGGAACTTACGGAGTGACGCGGGGCGGTCAGTCGGTGCGGAAGCCCACCGCGAGGTAGAGCTTCTCGTCCGCCTGGCTGTCGCGGCGCTCGCTGATCAGCTGCTTCGAGAGGAAGAGGCGGCCCTCGCCGTAGAGGACTTCGGAGCGGTCGGCGCTGAACGCGGTCTCCGCGTCCCGTACCGACTCGTCGCCCGGGTTCTCCATCAGCAGCGTCTGCTTGAAGGTCTCCCCGTCGATGGAGACGACCTGGCCGCCTTTGTCGTACGGGGGCCGCTTGTACGCGATGACGTTCGTGCCGTCCATCCGGAGCGGGACCAGGCTGTAGCGGTCACCCGCGTCGGCCCGGCCGCCGAGCAGTTTGCCGGTGGTCAGGTCGAAGGCGACGACCTCGTTGGTGTCGCCGTACTCGCTCGTACCGTCGTGGTCCTCGGTCGGCACGTAGAGCCGGTTGTTGCCGACGACCGCCGCACTGCAGCTCTCGACATCGGTGGAGCCGCAGCGCGCCGCGTACTTCTCCGCGTCGGCGGAGATCCGCACGATCAGCTTGCCGGTCGCCGCGTCGATCGAGAAGAAGTCGGAGATGCCGCTGCCGTCGTTGGCGGTGTCGCCGACGTTGGCCGCGACCACCAGCGGCTTGGTGGAGACGATGGACGCGTAGTCGACGCCGGCGGGCATCTGGTACGAGGAGAGCGGTGCGCCGGTCGCCGGGTTCAGCGCCTGGATCTGGAGCTGCGGGCTGTCGTACGAGCCGCACTTGCGCACCACGGCGAGGGCTTCGCCGCCCCCGTACCCCATGTCGTAGCAGCGGTCGGCGCCGACCTTCGGCTTCCAGAGCTCGGCGCCGGTCGTCAGTTCGAAGGCCGCGCCGCCCGAGGTGCCGCCCGCGGCCACGGTGGTCCCGCTGAGCGTGACCTCGTCGAACTGGACCGGCCGGTCGCCGCCGGTGGCGGCGGTGACGGACTTGCTCCACAGGAGCTTGCCGACGGCCAGGTCGACCACGCCGACCTGGTTGCACGCGGGGTACTTCTTCTCCTTGGTCGGCTTGCCCTCCTTGAAGAGGATCGCCGACTTGTAGTCCTTGGTCATGTGGCGGGAGGCGCCGCAGACCTCGCCGGGGACCGGCACGGACCAGAGCTCGGTGCCCTTGTCCCGGTCGTGGGCGACGACCTCGTTGACGCCGGACTTCACGTACGCCTTGTCGGTGAGCCAGGAGCCCTTGACCGAGGTGACGTCGGCGACCTCCGGCTGCGGGAGCTGGAAGGCGACCTTGGAGCCGGTGTTGCCGGGTGCCTTCTCGCTGCCACCGGCCAGGCCGCCGCCCTTGCCCTCACCGCCCGTACCCTCGCCGCCACCGGTGGAGCCGGACGTGGAGGCCTGGTCGCCCTTGTCGCCGTCGTCCTTGGTGGAGGTGTAGACGACGGCCGCGCCGATGATCAGCACCACGGCGACGGCCGCGGCGACGATGATCTGCATCTGGGTGCTGAACTTCTTGCCGCCGTCGCCCGGGCCGGGCTGCGGAGCGCCGTACATCGGCTGGGTGGGGTAGCCGTAGCCCTGCTGCGGCATGCCGGGCTGGCCCGGGTAGCCGGGCTGCCCCGGCTGGCCAGGGGCTCCTTGCGGGTAGCCGTAACCGGGCTGCTGGGCCTGCGGGTAGCCGTACCCGTTGGGCTGCGGGGCCGGCGGGGTCGGGTAACCGCCCTGCGGCGCGCCGTAGCCTCCGGCGGGCGGGGTGGGCGGCGCCGCGGGCGGGGGCTGCTTGGCGAAGGGGTCCGCGGGCGGCGGGGTGGGCTCACCGAACCCACCGGGCGGCGGGTCCTGCGGGGCACCGAATCCGCCGGAGGGCGGGCCGGCGGGAGGACCCGCCGGGGGCTGGTTCGGCGGCTGGGGCTCGTTGGGCGGCTGCTGCGGCGGCTGGGTCATCGCGTACGTACCTCGGAAGATGTGTGGGGGCTGGGTCGCGTCCGGCCGAAAGGGGCCGGCCGCCTTCGGATGCCGTCGTGCGCGGTCACTTGGAGAACACCAGCGCCGTCGCCTGCTCCATCTCGCCGTCGTCGCTGCCGGAGATGCGCTTGGGGAGGATGAAGGAGCGGCCGTCCCGGTACACGGTGTTCAGGCCCCCGAAGAGGCTGTTCTCGATCCGGTTGGTCCCCTCCGGGTGCTGGAGCAGGACGCTGGTGGAACCGCCCGTCGGCGGGATGGTGAGGATGGCGCCGGGCTTGTCGTACCGGGGCTCCGCGTAGAGCAGCACCTTGCCGCCCTCCATCCCGATCGGGCTCACGGTGCGCTCGGCCGGGGCGGGCACCGTCCACTTGGGCTTGCCGGTGTTCAGGTCGAAGGCGACGACCTTGTTCGTCCGCGCGGAGCCGGTGGTGTCGGTCTTGGTGGCCATGTAGAGGGTGCTGGCGTCGGCGGCGACCCCGGAGCACCCTTCGAGCTGCTGGCCGAAGATGCTGAGCAGGCCACCGCAGTTGGCGGTGACCAGGTCACCCTTGGCGGGGCTCATCTGGGACCGGAGCTTGCCGTTGTCGGTGAACGCGGCGACCGACCACTGCTTCTTCTTCTTGTTCTCCAGCGAGACCACGAGCGGGCTCACCGAGTAGGTCTTCTTGATCTCCCAGCCGCGCGGCGGCTGGTAGGTCCACTTGGCCTTGCCGGTGACCGGGTCCAGCTCCTGCAGCTGGTGCTGCGGGTTGTCGACGTCGTCGTTACGGCAGTTGGCGGCGGCGATCAGCTTCGGGCCGCCGGCGAAGGCGAAGGTCCTGCAGTTGCCGGTGGGGGTGCCGAACAGCTGCTTGCCGTCGCTGACCCGGTAGGCGCTGGAGTAGCTGGTCCGCCCGGCGGTGACCGTGTTCCCGCTGATGGCGAGGCCTATGTCGGAGATCAGGTCGAAGGCACCGCTCTTCTTGACCTCGGACTTCCAGCCGGCCTTGCCGGTGTTGAGGTCGATCATCTGCATCACGGAGCACGTGGACCGGTCCGTGGTGCCGTTCTGGATGCCGATGACGATCTTGCCGTCGGGGGAGGTCGTGTTGGGGGTGGCGCAGATGTCGGCGGGGAGCGCGACGGTCCACTTCTTCTTGCCGTCGGCGACCGAGTAGCCGGAGATCCCGCGGTACAGGGCCGTGACCACCGTGTCGCCGACGAACCAGGGGCCGCGGATCTCGCCACCGTTGCGCGGGAGGTCGACCTCGTTCTTCTGGAGCCAGGCGACCTTGGCCTCGCCCGGCTTGCGCCCGGCGTTGAGGTCGTCGTCCGTCTCCCGGCCACCGCCGGTGCCGTCGCCCTCGTCGACGGAGGGGGACGCGCTGGGCGCCTCGGAGCCCTTGGCGTCCTCGCTGGGGCCCGCGACCGGCTTCTTGGGGTCGTCGCCGCTGTCGCTCACCACGTACCAGGCGCCCGCGCCGACGAGCAGGACGACGGCGACCGCCGCCGCGGCGAGGACGCCGGTCTTCCCCTTGAAGGGACCGCCGCTGCCGCCGGATCCGCCTGGGGCGGGAACGCCGGGATACTGCTGCTGCGGGTAGCCGTAACCGGGCTGCGTGGGCTGGCCGTAGGGGCCGGGGGCCGGCTGGCCGTAGCCGCCGGGACCGGGCTGGCCGTAGGGGCCGGGCTGCTGACCGTACGGGCCGGAGGGCTGCTGGCCGTACGGGCCGGGGGCCTCGCCGGGCGCCTGTCCCGGCGCCTGGGGGTAGCCGTAGCCGGGCTGTGGGGCCGGGGGCGTCTGCGGGTAGCCGTACGCCGGGCCGCTCGGGGGCGGCGTCGGCGGCGGGCCGACCGGCGCCTGCGGCGGCTGGGCCGGGGCCGGCGGCTGGTCCTGCGGCGGCTCCTGCGGAGCTCCGAAGCCCCCCTGCGGCGGTTGCTGGCTGGGCGGCTGGCTCATCAGCACGTCCCCCTTCGTGCGGTCCGGTGCCCGATCCGGTCTCCCCCGCGATTCCGGGAGGGTTCAATTCCCCTCGGAAAGGAGCGAATCGGGCATGGCTTCCGCGGTGTTGCGACAGTCGGGCGGGGCTTCTTTGTACCACCCACCCGCTGTCGAACACGGGATCGGTCCACCCCCTGTTCCCAAGGGAGAACCGCGCTGTGATGCGCCCGTTACGACCGGCGGAAAGTGACGGTCAGTCACCGAGGTCGGCGTCGCGCGGACCCGCCCCTCCGTGCCGGGCCGCTCTCAGGCGTCCTCGGCCAGTTCCAGCCAGCGCATCTCCAGCTCGTCGCGCTCGGTGACGAGTTCACGGAGTTCGGCGTCGAGCCCCGCGACCTTCTCGAAGTCCGTGGCGTTGTCCGCGATCCGCTTGTGCAGCGCGGTCTCCCGGGTCGAGAGCTTGTCGAGCTGCCGCTCGACCTTCTGGAGCTCCTTCTTCGCGGCGCGGGCCTCCTGCGCGGAGACGGCGGGTGCCGCCGGGGCGGCGGAGGAGCCACGCGAAGGGGCGGGGGCGGCGGAGGGGGTGGCCTCCTCCTCCATCCGCCGCCTGCGCTCCAGGTACTCGTCGATGCCGCGCGGCAGCATGCGCAGGGCTCGGTCGCCGAGGAGCGCCATGACCTTGTCCGTGGTGCGCTCGATGAAGAACCGGTCGTGGGAGATCACGATCATCGACCCGGGCCAGCTGTCGAGGAGGTCCTCCAGCTGGGTGAGGGTCTCGATGTCCAGGTCGTTGGTGGGCTCGTCGAGGAAGAGGACGTTGGGCTCGTCCATCAGCAGCCGCAGGATCTGGAGGCGGCGGCGCTCACCGCCGGAGAGGTCGCCGACGGGCGTCCACTGCTTCTCCTTGGTGAAGCCGAACTGCTCGCAGAGCTGGCCCGCCGTCATCTCGCGGCCCTTGCCGAGGTCGACCCGGTCGCGGACCTGCTGGACGGCCTCCAGGACCCGGAGGTTCGGGTTGAGCTCGGAGACCTCCTGGGAGAGGTAGGCGAGCTTGACGGTCTTGCCGACGACGACCTTCCCGGCGGCGGGCTGCTCGTCGCCCTGCGTACGGGCGGCCTCGGCCAGCGCGCGCAGCAGCGAGGTCTTGCCCGCGCCGTTGACGCCGACCAGGCCGACGCGGTCGCCGGGTCCGAGCTGCCAGGTGAGGTGGGTGAGGAGGGTCTTGGGCCCGGCCTGGACGGTCACGTCCTCCAGGTCGAAGACGGTCTTGCCGAGGCGGGCGTTGGCGAACTTCATCAGCTCGCTGGTGTCGCGCGGGGGCGGCACGTCGGCGATGAGCTCGTTGGCGGCCTCGATGCGGTAGCGCGGCTTGGAGGTGCGGGCGGGGGCGCCGCGGCGCAGCCAGGCCAGCTCCTTGCGCATGAGGTTCTGCCGCTTGGACTCCTCGGTCGCGGCGATCCGCTCACGCTCGGCGCGGGCGAAGACGTAGTCGCTGTAGCCGCCCTCGTACTCGTGGACCGTGCCGCGCTGGACGTCCCACATGCGGGTGCAGACCTGGTCCAGGAACCACCGGTCGTGGGTGACGCAGACGAGCGCCGAGCGCCGGGTCCGCAGGTGGCCCGCGAGCCAGGAGATGCCCTCGACGTCGAGGTGGTTGGTGGGCTCGTCCAGGACGATCAGGTCCTGCTCGTCGATGAGGAGCTTCGCCAGCGCGATACGACGGCGCTCGCCGCCGGAGAGCGGGGCGATCACGGTGTCGAGCCCGTGCTCGAAGCCGGGCAGGGCGAGCCCCCCGAAGAGCCCGGTCAGCACGTCGCGGATCTTCGCGCTGCCCGCCCACTCGTGGTCGGCGAGATCGCCGATGACCTCCTGGCGGATGGTCTTCGCCGGGTCCAGGGAGTCGTGCTGTGTGAGGACACCGAGGCGCAGCCCGCCGTTGTGGGTGACGCGGCCGGTGTCCGCGTCCTCCAGCTTGGCGAGCATCCGGATGAGGGTGGTCTTGCCGTCGCCGTTGCGGCCCACGACACCGATCCGGTCGCCCTCGGACACCCCGAGGGATACACCGTCGAGCAGGGCACGGGTGCCGTACACCTTGCTGACCTGCTCGACATTGACCAGATTGACGGCCATTTCACTCCTGCCTGGGGGGTTGATCGACCTTCCCAGGGTACGGCGCGGCGGAGGGGGCGAGGTGTGCGGTCTCGCCAGTAGGCACGTGCAGTACAGTTTCCTGTACGTACAGGATGACGTACAGGAGGCGCAGCATGAGGACCATGACCTACACGGAGTCAAGGGCGAAGTACGCCGAGACCCTGAGCGCAGTCGTGGACGACCGCGAAGAGGTCGTGGTCACGCGCGCCGGCCACGAGCCCGTGGTGATAGTGGCGCTCGACGAGTACGAGTCCCTCAAGGAGACCGCGTACCAGCTCCGGAGCCCGGAGAACGCCCGTCGGCTGCTGGCTTCGATCGACCGCCTGGAGAGCGGCGGCGGCACGGTACAGGAGCTTGCGGAGTGAAGTTCGTGTGGGACCAGTCGTCGTGGGACGACTACGTCTGGTGGCAGAGCCAGGATCGCAAGATTTTCAAGAGGATCAACGCGCTGCTCCAGGACATCGCCCGGAACGGCAACGAAGGAATGGGCAAGCCGGAACCTCTGAAGCACGGCTTTCACGGGTACTGGTCCCGCCGCATCACCGACGAGCACCGGCTCATCCACAAGGTGGTCGATGACGAGGTCCGCGTCGCTGCCTGCCGCTACCACTACGGTCGCTGACGCGCGCCCCGCCCCCTCCCCGCCCGCTCCACCAGCAGCCAGCCGCACAGAGTCGTCGCGACGGCGGCCGGGGCGGTGACCGGGACCGCGATGAGCAGGGCCGTGCGGCCCTCCAGCAGGCCGGCGAAGCCGACCATGGAGAGGCCGAGCACGCCGAGCAGGCAGAGCGTCGCGCCGAGGGCGGCGAGGGGGCCGTGGCCCTGAACGCCTGCGGCGGGCGCCGGGCGTTCGAAGGTGCGGAAGGTGGCGACCAGGGCCGCGGTGAGAACGGCTGCGGCGACCAGGCGGAGCGGGGTCTGGGCCCACCAGGCGGCGGTGGCGGGTTCGGGGAGCGGGAGGTCCAGGGCGAGCATCGCCCCGTACACCCCGAGCATCGCCGTGAGGTGCCAAAGGAACGCGGTCATCGCCACCCCGTTGGCGGCCACCACCGTGCGCCAGGCGCGGGGGCGCGCCAGCAGGCGGGCAGCGGGAGCGCGGAGCAGCTCGACCGCGCCGACCAGCCAGAGGCCGTGGCAGAGCAGGGCGAGGGTGGGCGGGGCCATGTTGCTGACCTTCTCGCCGGGCATCCCGACCATGGAGAGCGGGTAGGGCCCGAACGCCACCAGGGCCAGGGCGGTGATCAGGCCGCCCCCGGCGAGCAGGGCGGGGCGGCGGAGGACGGAGAGGCCGGGACCGGCGCCGAGGCGGCCGTCGGCGCGCAGGAAGCCGAGCTGGTGGACCGCGAGCCAGACGAAGGCGAAGTTGAGGAACTCGACGTACGGGACTCCGGCCGCGAACCGGAGGACGTCCACGGCCGCCGCCGCACCCGCCAGCCCGGCGAAGGCGCCCCAGCCGTAACGCTCGTGCAGCCTCAGCAGCGGCGGGGTGAACGCCACCATCGCCAGGTAGATCCCGATGAACCAGAGCGGCTGGGTCACCAGCCGCAGGGTGACATCGGTCAGCCCGCCGCCTCCGCCGAGCAGCTGGATCAGGAGAGCGGCCGCACCCCAGACCAACACGAAGACCATGGTGGGGCGCAGCAGCCGCTGGAGCCGGACCCGCAGAAAGGCGGCGTAGACGGAGTCCGTGGAGCCCTCGGGGCGCTTGCGGAGCAGGGAGCGGTACGACAGCGCGTGCGCGAACCCGCCGACGAAGAAGAACACCGGCATGATTTGGAGCAGCCAGGTCAGCGGCTGGAGCGCCGGGACGACGGCGAGCAGGTTGCCGACCCCGTCCGGGGTGACGGCCGCCATCATCCAGTGGCCGAGCACGACCGCGGCGAGCGAGGCGACGCGCAGCAGGTCGACGTAGCGGTCCCGGGTGGCGGGGGTGGCCTCGGCGAGTACGCGAACTGGTGATCCCATGGTCATACGTTCGCGGCGGGCGGGGGTGGAGCGGCAGGGTACGGGTACTCAGCTCGGCTCCTGAGTACGCGGGATGAGGCGCGACGACGGTGGAGCGGGAGAGTTCCGGGCAGCTCTTCCGCGTACCGCGTGGGAGATCCGGGCAGACCTTCTTCGTACCGCGGATGGATCTGGACGGGTCCGCGCTTGCCGCGTGGACGACGACAGAAGCCACCGCTGTTCCCGAGAAGCGGAGTACCAGCACCGTGCGGATCCCTCGCTGCCTCGCCCCCTCAGCCCTCGTCGGCGTGCTCGCTCTGGCCGGATGCTCGGGTGGTACGCAGACCGACGACAACACACCGGTAACCGCGCCCGCCACCGTGGGGACGACCACGACCACGACCACGGCTACGGCTTCGACCGCCCCCACGGACGCCCCGACCCCCACGTCCGATCCGGCCATGCCCGCCCTGCACGGCAAGACCTACGAGCAGGCGCAGGCGGAGTTCACCCGCCGGGGCATATCCGCCGCACGTCTGACGGCCGCCGCCCAGCACAAGGACGTCGCCCTCCCCCGGGACCACGACAGCTGGTACGTCTGCGAGACCAGCCCCCGGCCCGGCGCCCCGCTCACGGGCACCACCACGGTCACCGTCAGGCTCGCGAAGGACTTCAGCGACTGCACGACGAGCTTCAACGGCTACCTGTACGAGAAGAACGACCCGGCCTCCGCACCCTGAGCGGCTTGCCGGAACGGCAAGTTCTCGCCTGCTCAACCACCTGGCGTACGTCGAGCGCGCGATCTTCCTCGGGGACCAGGTCACCGACTGGCAGGCCACGTTCCGGGCGGCGCCGACGGACAGCGTGGCCGAGGTCGTCGCCCGCTACCGTACGGCGGTCGAGAGCGCGAACGCCGTCCTCGACGGATGCACCGACCTGGCCGCACCGGTTCGCCGGCCGGATTCGGGCAAGCCCGCGCCCAGCGTCCGGTGGGCGCTCGCCCACATGATCGAGGAGACCGGCCGGCACGCCGGGCACGCGGACATCCTGCGTGAACTGGTCGACGGTTCGACGGGCCGCTGAGCGGCCGGCTCCCGCAGGGGCTTACGCCGTCACCACGTGCGCGCCCGGCGCCGGAGCCGGCGCCACCCGCGCGTTCCGGCAGGTCCCCGACGCCAGCAGCGCGTCGGCCACCTTGAGGGCCGCCGACTCGTCCGCGACCAGGAACGCCGTCGTCGGCCCGGATCCGGAGACCAGGGCGGCCAGCGCCCCCGCCTCCGTGCCCGCGGCCAGGGTGGCGGCGAGGGAAGGGCGCAGGGAGAGCGCGGCGGGCTGGAGGTCGTTGCTCAGGGCCGCCGCGAGTGCGCCGGAGTCACCGGAGCGCAGGGCGGCCAGCAGCGCGGGCGAGGCGGTCGGCTCGGGGACGTCGGTGCCGGCCGTGAGGCGGTCGAACTCCCCGTAGACGGCGGGCGTGGAGAGGCCGCCGTCCGCCACCGCGAAGACCCAGTGGAAGGCCCCGCCCACCTCGATCGGGGTCAGCTTCTCGCCGCGTCCGGTGCCGAGCGCGGCCCCGCCGACCAGGCTGAACGGCACGTCGCTGCCCAGCTCCGCGCAGATGGCCAGCAGCTCGTCGCGGCTCGCGCCGGTCCCCCACAGGGCGTCGCACGCGACCAGGGCGGCCGCCCCGTCGGCGCTGCCGCCCGCCATGCCGCCCGCGACCGGGATGTCCTTGGCGATGTGGAGGTGGACGGCGGGCGTGATGCCGTACCGCTCGGCCAGGGCCACGGCGGCACGGGCGGCGAGGTTGGTGACGTCCAGCGGGACCTGGGCGGCGTCCGGGCCTGAGCAGGTGATGCGCAGCTCGTCGGCGGGAGTGGCGGTGACCTCGTCGTACAGGCCGACGGCGAGGAAGACGTTGGCCAGGTCGTGGAAGCCGTCGGGGCGGGCGGCACCCACGGCGAGCTGGACGTTGACCTTGGCGGGAACGCGGACGGTGACTGCGGCGCTCATAGCGACACCTCCGGCTTGTTCTCCGCGATCGCCGCGAACTCCTCCACCGTCAGCGCCTCCCCGCGCGCCTGCGGCGAGACCCCGGCGGCGACCAGGGCCGCCTCGGCGGCCGGCGCGGAGCCGGCCCAGCCGGCGAGGGCCGCGCGCAGCGTCTTGCGGCGCTGGGCGAAGGCCGCGTCCACGACGGCGAAGACCTCGGCGCGGGACGCGGTGGTGTCGATGGGCTCCGCGCGGCGGACGAGCGAGACGAGCCCGGAGTCGACGTTCGGGGCGGGCCAGAAGACCGTACGGCCGATGGACCCGGCGCGCTTGACCTCGGCGTACCAGTTGGCCTTCACCGACGGCACGCCGTAGACCTTGTTGCCCGGGCGGGCGGCCAGCCGGTCGGCGACCTCGGCCTGGACCATGACGAGGGTCCGCTCGATACTGGGGAACCGCTCCAGCATCGTGAGCAGGACGGGCACGGCCACGTTGTACGGGAGGTTCGCGACGAGCGCGGTGGGCGCGGGGCCCGGCAGCTCAGTGACCAGCATGGCGTCGGAGTGGACGAGGGCGAAGCGGTCGGCGCGCTCCGGCATCCGGGCCTGGACCGTGGCGGGCAGCGCGGCCGCGAGCACGTCGTCGATCTCGACCGCGATCACCCGGTCCGCCGCCTCCAGCAGCGCCAGGGTCAGCGAGCCGAGCCCGGGGCCGACCTCGACGACGGTGTCGTCCGGGCGGACCTCGGCGGTGCGCACGATCCTGCGGACCGTGTTGGCGTCGATGACGAAGTTCTGACCGCGCTGCTTGGTCGGGCGTACGCCCAGCTTCGCTGCCAGGTCGCGGATGTCTGCGGGGCCCAGGAGGGCGTCGGGCTCTGTGCTGCTCACCCGGTAAGCCTACGGCCGCAGTGCGGCCACGGACTCGCCCCCCGCTGCACGTAGAGCTTCTTCGCCCGGTACGTCTGCTCGGCGGCGGGCGCGTCCTGGGGCCGCCCGCTGCCGCCGAGGGACTGCCAGGTCCGGGTGTCGAACTGGTACAGCCCGCCGTAGGTACCGCTCGGGTCCACCGCCCCCGGCCGCCCGCCCGACTCGCAGGCGGCGAGCGCCGACCAGTTCAGCCCGTCCGCCCCGGCGACCGAGGCGGGCCGCTGCCGGGTGCCGGTGCGCACGACGCGGCTGACCGGCCGGTGGACCAGCTCCTCGCCGGTCCTGCGGGGCTTCTGCCGTACACCGTTGACGGTCCGGACGGCGTACGTGACGCGGCGCACGCCGTTGCGCCCCGCCCGCTCCACCCGCTCGACGCCCCGGAACAGCTCGGGGTCCTCGCTCCGTTCGACGGCGTACGGGATGCTCTCCTCGCGCACCTCGCGGGAGTCGGTGATCCGCAGGACGGAGACCGTCCGGCCGTCGCGCGGGAAGCTCGCGGGGTCGACGGAGGTGGTGTCCTGGCCGTGCAGGGTGATGCCCGCCTGGGCGAGGGCCTCGCCGACGGTGGCGGCGTTGGTGCGCAGGGTGCGCTCCTGGCCGTCGGCCATGAAGGTCACGGTGCGTTCGGTGCGGACGGTGAGGGTGAGACCGGTGCGGGCGATCCGGGCGGAGGGGGAGGCTGAGAGGTACGCCCCCTCGGCACGGATCCCGAACTCGCGCAGGGCCCCCTCCACGGTGTCGGCGGTCGTCCACACCCGGCGGTGGTGCCCGTCGAGGGTGAGGTCGACGGGGCGGCCGTAGCGGACGGTGACCTCGTCGCCGTGGTCCAGTCCGGTGCCGGGGGCCGGGGAGATGTGGTCGTGGGCGCCGACGGTGACGCCCTCGTCCGCCAGGAGCTCGGTGACGTCGTCGGCGAAGGTGTGCAGGGTGCGGGGCGTGCCGTCGACGTCCAGCAGGACCGCCTTGTCGTTCGCGACGAACGCGGTCGTGCCGCCGGCCAGGAAGGCGACGACGAGGGCCTGCGGGACGAAGCGGCGGAAGGTGTCGGGGTTCGCCGCGAACGTACGGCGGCGCTTGGCGGCCCGCCGGGCGTCGGCGCGGGTGGGGCGTGGGCGGGGCACGACGGACGGCGGCCCGGCGAGCGGGGTGTCGACCACGGTCGGCGGGTGGGCGGCTCGTGGTGCGTAACCTTCCACGAGGACCCCGTCGGCTACCGTCAGCTGCTCGTGGAACCCGCCGGCGAGGGCGTCGGGGAAGGTGTCGGGGAAGGCCACCGGCGCCGGGGCGGGAGGCGGCGGCGCCAGTGCCGTACGCCGTCCGCCGCGCGCCGCCCGGTGACTGCCCTGCGAAGTGCTCACGCCACTCCCGAAGATCCGCCCGCCACCCCCCTGTGCGCCGGGGACGATAGCGGAGCTCCGGTGACTCTCCAAAGCGACACGACTACACACCGTCGCGGAGAGTGTGCGATGCGGGTTCAGAAGTCGAACGCGCGTGCCGTGTTGTCGTAGATCGCGGCGGCCAGCGTGTCCTCGTCCAGCCCCTTCACCTCGGCCATGGCGCGGAGCGTGACCGGGATGAGGTAGGGGGCGTTGGGCCGTCCGCGGTACGGGGCGGGGGTGAGGAAGGGCGCGTCCGTCTCGACCAGGACCAGCTCGGTGGGGGCGACGGCGAGCGCGTCGCGCAGCGGCTGGGCGTTCTTGAAGGTCATGTTGCCGGCGAAGGACATGAAGTACCCGGCCCGCGCGCAGAGCCGGGCCATGTCGGCGTCGCCGGAGTAGCAGTGGAAGACGGTCCGCTCGGGCGCGCCCGCGTCGTGAAGGACCCGCAGGACGTCCGCGTGCGCGTCCCGGTCGTGGATGACCAGGGCCTTGCCGTGCCGCTTGGCGATCTCGATGTGGGCCCGGAACGACTCCTCCTGGGCGGCGATGCCCTCGGGGCCCGTACGGAAGAAGTCCAGTCCGGTCTCGCCGACCCCGCGCACGTGGTCGAGGGCGGCGAGCGCGTCGATCTCCGCCAGCGCGTCGTCCAGCGCCGCCTTGCCGCCGGGCTCCCGGGCCCCCTGCCGCGCGGTGCCGTCCGGGTCGCCGTGGACGATGCGCGGGGCCTCGTTCGGGTGCAGGGCGACCGAGGCGTGGACGGCGGGGTGGGCGGCGGCGGTCTCGGCGGCCCAGCGGGAGCCGGCCACGTCACAGCCCACCTGGACCACCGTCGTGACGTTCACCGCGGCGGCCCGGGCGAGGGCCTCCTCGACGGTTGTGTCCTGCATGTCCAGGTGGGTGTGGGAGTCGGCGACCGGGACCCGGAGGGGTTCGGGCAGCGGCGGGGCTTCGGTACGGCTCATGCGGACGACTCTACGAGGGCCCGGTGCACCGGCGTACGAGGACCGGGGTCCACGCGCGGGGAGGCGCCACCGGTGGCACCGGACCCGGCCCTCACACGCGTGTCACCTGCGGTGGAAGGGGTGGAGCAGGTCGGACAGCCGCCAGTGGCGGTCGGAGGAGCGGGCGGCCGGGACCTTCTCGGCGTCCGGGACCCCCGCGGCGTCCGGGACCCTCGGGGCGCCCGGCTTCGTGCTCCGCGAGCCGTGCAGGAGCTGCTGGGCACCGGCCACCCGGCCGGCCCGCATGATGCGCACCACGTGTCCGTCGCAGTTGGCACAGGTGGGCGTGGAGAGCGGGGACGGCACACGCTCACCGTCGGCCTTGTAGACGACGAACTCGTGACCGTGGACGTCCACGTGGTGCTCTATCTCGTAGGACTGCTCCCAGCCGTACCCGCACCGCATGCAGGCGAAGGCGTACGCCTCATGGACGGTGCTCGCTGCGATCTCGCTCATACCCGCTCCTCTTGTCCGCCGGTCAGGCACTCCGGGGGAGGCCGACCCGCCCGAGGGTTTCGAGCAGGTGGCCCGTTCCTTCCAGTGGACACCCGCGCAGGGGCGGACGCACCAGCTCAGAGCCGATATTGGTGCGTTCTTGGCCTCCTTTGGCCGCCCTTTGCCGCCGCATGGCCCGCGACAGGCCGGCCCGTGACCGAGGACAGGGCAGCCCGTGACCGACGGGCAGGACAGCCCGTGACCCGCGGACCACCGAGCGCCCCCGACGCGCCCGCCACCCGGAGTGAATGCGCCCGCGCACCACCCCCGCCCGCCCCCCGAAACCTCCCGAATTCCCCACCTCTTATCACCCGCTCGCCGCATGAATTCACTATTCAATTGAATCCCCCATTACCACGGATGCCGGACCTCGATTTGCGGCGCCCCCATTTCTCCCTTTCACTCGGAACGTACGTCAAGCGTGACTCGGTACGTACATCAACCCGATTTCCCACCGGATGGGGAGTACCCATGTACACCACGGACACCACTGCCACCGACATCGAGCTCGACCTCGACGCCGCACTCAACCCGGGCGAGGTCGAAGGTCTGTACCGCGACTCCCGCGAGTGCGCCTTCCTCGCGCTTCTCGCCGGCGGCGGCGCCCTGCTGCTTTCGCCTCCGACCCCGCGCCCGAAGAAGGGCTGAACGTCGGAACATGGACCAGACACATGCTTCGTCCCCGCTCGCGGGTGCCGTGCATGACCTGGCGACAGAGGTGGTCCTCGCTCTTCGGAGCGGGGACCACCTCGCCACGGTATGCGGCGCGGCAGGAATCGACGAGGAGAACCGGACCGGAATCGCGGCCGCGCGGGTGATCGGTGCCGATCTGCTGTTGCCGAGCGTTCTGTACGGGCGTCATCCGCATCCCGGGGACGTCGCCGTGCTCGACCGGGCGGTACGGGAATTCCCGCCCAAGCCCGGTGCTCCGGCCGCCACGGCCTGGAGCCACTGGCACATGATCTCCACGCTCCAGCGCATGGCGCGGCCTCCGGGCACGACCGGCACAACCGGGCCGACCAGCACAACCGCGGCGACCGGCGCGGCCGGGACGTACGAGGAGCCCGACGCCGCCTGGCTGGAGCAGGCGCCCTGGCAGTCCTTCACCCACCAGCTCTCGGTCCTCGCCCCCCTCGCCGTGCCGGCCGCCCCCTCGGCCGTGCAGCGGGCCGCGGCGACGCGGGCGGTCGACCTCTCGCGCGGCTTCGTCCGTGCGGTGCGGCGGCGCGACTGGCTCCAGGCGGCGGGCGCGGGCCGCTGGCTCGCGGCGATCGGCGGCGAGCCGGCGACCCTGGGCCTGGAGCGCGGCCTGGACTTCGTCGAGCTGATGGGCGGCCACGATCCCCGTGTCACCCTGCACGTCCGGGCGGCCCGGCTGATGGCCGAGGCGAGGGCGCGATGACGACGACCGCGACGCAGGGGCCCAAGGGGCGCCCGGATCCCGGCAGCCGCCCCGGTGTCCCGCCCCGCCCGGCCACCCACGCCCACCCCGGTCCGGCACACCCCGGCCAGGCCCAGCGGGGCCGCGCCGCCCCCGGCGCCGCGCTCGCCGTCCTCCCGCACGTCCTGCGCACCGCCCTCGCCTGGACCGACGAGCACCGGGCGGAGTTCGCGCTCCCCGACGACGTCCTGGACCCCCGCACCCAGGTCAACGCCACCCTCAAACCCCTCGGCGAACTGGCCCAGCTCTGCTCCACTGTCCGCGCCACCACCGCCCCCGGCACCCCGGAACACGAGGTGGCCGGGGACCTCGTCACGTACGCCTGGGAGCAGGTGTCCCGAGGCGCCCTGCTCCTGGAGCTGCTCCGAGCGGAGCCCTTCGCGGCCTACCCGTACGAGATCTACGCCGCCTTCGCCGGGTACGGGCTGCGCCACGAGGGGTTCGAGGCGCTGGCCCGCCCGCTCACCGCGACCCGCGCCTGGGCCCACACCGAGCAGCACGCCAACCGGCAGCTCGGGCTGATCAACTCCGAGCGTCGGGTGGGAGTGGTGACCCACACGGACGCCGGCGGGGTCCTGTCCCGGACCTGGCTGGGCGGTCTGTCGGAGCCGTGGACGTTCGAGGGCCCGTCCGGCTACGCGCTGACCCACACCGTCTTCCACCTCACCGACTGGGGCCGGATGCCCGACCGGGTGCCGGAGAAGACGGACGCGTACCTGCGTACCTGGCTGCCCGCGTGGGCCGACGGCTGCCTGGAGAGCGGCCAGTGGGACCTCACGGGCGAGCTGCTGGCGGTCGGCGCCTCGCTGCCGGGCCCGGCGCCGCTGGAGCTGCTGGACGCGGTGTGGCCGGTGCTGGCCGACGTCCAGCACTCCACCGGCTGCGTGCCGGAGACCGGCGTACCGGTCCACGAGGACGCGCCGGACCCGTATCCCTTCATCGACTGCTACCACTCCACGCTCGTCACGGCCTTCGCTGCGGCTCTCTCCTCGCGGTCGTTGCGGCGGACGGACAAGACGACTCCCGGCCGGGAAGGGCACACCCCATGACCAGCGGAAACACCGGCATCCAGCAGATCCACGACGTCGGGGCGAAGGCCCTGGGCTGGCTGTACGAGCACCGCGAAGGGTTCCGTCTGGAGACCGACCCGGCCCCGGAGGCGGGGATGCTGGACCGGTTCAAGCCGCTGGGCGAGCTGGCGCTGATCGGCAAGGTCATCTTCCGCGAGGGCGTGGCGGGCTCGCAGCAGTCGGCGCTCGCCCACAAGCTCCTGGACCACGCCTGGCACGAGCTGCTGGGCTCCGGGACCCGGCTGCTGGAGGGCCAGCGGCGCGAACCGCTCTCGCCGGTGCCGCTGGAGGTCTACGTACCCTTCCGGGAGCTGGGCTACCGGCAGCCGGACCTGGAGTCCGCGATCCGCCTCAACCACCGCCTGGCCAGCTGGGCGGGGCTGGAGGTGCTGCCGGTGCGGCGGCTGGGGCTGAGCGCGATCGAGCGGCGGTTCGGAGTGGAACCGAGCGTTCCGGAGACGGCGGCGCTGGCGCACACCTGGCTGGCGCGGCGGCCCGAGCCGTGGACGGTCGAGGGGCACATCGGCTACGACATCACGCACACGGTCTTCCACCTGACGGACTGGGGCGAGAAGCCGGCGGACCTCCCCGTCGACATCGCCGAGTACCTGGAACTCTGGCTTCCGGCCTGGCTGGACGACTGGCTCGACCTGAAGCGCTGGGACCTGCTGGGCGAGTTGCTGGTGGTGGACGCGTGCCTGCCCTCCCCGACGCTGGACACGGCGGCCTGGCAGGGGTTCGCGCAGGCGCAGCAGCCGGACGGGGCGATGCCGGTGGTGGGCGGGATGCCGGAGGGCGACGAGGAGTCGGTGTTCGACCTGGTCTACCACCCGACGCTGGTCGCCGCGTTCGCCTCGGCGCTGGCGATGTCCCGCGCGCTGTCCGACCTGAGCGCCGAACCGGCTCCGGCATGACGGACGTGACGGCGGCGCCGGTGACGGCCAACGGCTCCTCGGCCACCACCGCCCGCCTTCTGGCCGAGGCGGCCGGGCGGATCGACGCCCCGGACGTGGTGCTCGCGATGAGCCGGAGCGCAGTCCGTACGGTCCACACCGGCGGCAGCGCGGAGCCGGGCCCGGTCGCCCGCGAGCGCCTGCACCACGAACTGGGCTCGGCGTCCAAGCCGTTCGCGGGGCTGCTGCTGGCCCGGCTGGTGGCACAGGGCCGGGTACGGTACGAGGACCGGGCGGCGGACCTGCTGGCCCCGGGCCTCCCGGTCCACCCGGCGGTGCGGCGGATCACGCTGCGCCATCTGCTGACCCACACGTCGGGGCTGCCGGGCCTGCCCGCCGACTTCTACCCGCGGGCGGTGCCGCGCTGGTCGACGGACCCGTACGGCAACTACCCGGCGGACCGGGTGGTCCGGGCCTTCCTCCGCGCCCGCCCGCGCCACCACCCCGGCACGCGCTGGCACTACTCGAACTTCGCGGTCTCCGTCCTCGGCCACACCCTGGCCGCCGCCACCGGAACCCCGTGGGAGGTGCTGCTGCACCAGCAGGTCCTGGCCCCGCTGGGCCTGGAGGCCACGCTGCTGCGCCCGGGCCCGGACGGCACCGACGCCACGGGCCACCGCCGCGACGGCACCCCGCTGCCGGCGCTGGACACGGGCGGCTTCACGGCGGCGGGAGCGCTCCGATCGTCACCGCTGGACCTGCTGACGTTCCTGGAGGCGCATGTGGGGGTGGCGCCAGGAGCGGATGTGGGAATGGCGGCCGGCGCTTCGGGCTCCCCGACCGACCCGACCCTGGCCGTCGCGCTCGCGGAGGTGACCCGCCCGGTGCTGCGGCGCGGCTGGCGGCACGCGCACACCCACACGCTGACGTGGTTCCAGCACCCGTCCCCGTACGGCCCTGTCCTCTTCCACGCGGGAGCGACCCTGGGCCAGCAGGCGTTCCTCGGCTTCCGCCCCGGGACGGGCCTGGCGGTGGTGGCGACGGCGACGCGGCGGGTGCACCGGGCGGACACGTTCGTGGCGACGGCGTACGGACTGCTGACGGAAACGCCGTAAGTACGCCGACGGCTAAGGCTTGGGCGGGGCCTTCTCCGCGTTCTTGGCGGCCACCACCGCGTCGAACACCTCCCGCTTGGGCACCCCGGCGGCGGCGGCGACAGCGGCGATGGCCTCCTTGCGCCGCTCCCCCGCCTCCTCGCGCACGCGCACGCGCCGTACGAGCTCCTCGGCGTCCAGCCCCTCGTCGCCGGAGTCGGTGGCACCCTCCACGACGACGGTGATCTCCCCGCGTACGCCCTCGGCGGCCCACACGGCCAGCTCACCGAGCGGACCGCGCTTGACCTCCTCGTACGTCTTGGTCAGCTCACGGCACACGGCGGCGCGCCGCTCGGCGCCGAAGACCTCGGCCATGGCGGCGAGGGTGTCGTCGAGCCGGTGGGGCGCTTCGAAGAAGACCATGGTGCGCCGCTCGTCGGCGTTCTCGCGGAGCTTGGAGAGCCGCTCACCGGCCTTGCGCGGGAGGAACCCCTCGAAGCAGAAGCGGTCGACGGGCAGCCCGGAGAGAGCAAGAGCGGTGAGTACGGCGGACGGCCCCGGTACGGCGGTGACGCGGATGTCCTTCTCGACGGCGGCGGCGACGAGCCGGTAGCCGGGGTCGGAGACGGACGGCATCCCGGCATCGGTGACCAGCAGCACCCGTGCCCCACCGACAAGAGCTTCCACGAGTTCCGGCGTACGGGCGGACTCGTTCCCCTCGAAGTAGGAGACGACACGCCCCGAGGTGTGGATGCCGAGCGCCTGGGTGAGTCGGCGCAGCCGCCGGGTGTCCTCGGCGGCGACGACGTCGGCCCGCTCCAGTTCGGCGGCCAGGCGTGGCGGGGCGTCCGCCACGTCACCGATGGGGGTCCCTGCGAGCACGAGCGTTCCAGTCGTTCCAGTCACATCAGCCATCCTCGCAGCACGCGCAGCACCCTTCGCACAGATGCGTTCCCTACGATGGCGCGGTGACGAGTACCGCACCCGAGACCCAGCGGGGCCAAGACGCCGGGGACCCGCTCGGCGAACAGCCGACCTCCTGGCAACGGCGGCTGCGCCGCTTCGGCCATGTTCCCCGGCCGGAGACCCCTCTCCGCGACCGGCTGGACCCGCCGTACACCCGGCCGGGACGGCAGGTGTGGCCGGTGCTCGCGGTCCCCCCGCACGTGGCCGACCGGCTGGTGCGATGGTCGGCCTGGGGCGGCCCGCTGCTGGTGACCCTGGTCGCGGGCCTACTGCGCTTCTGGCGGCTGGACCAGCCGAACGCGGTGATATTCGACGAGACGTATTACGCGAAGGACGCGTGGGCGCTGGTCAACCAGGGGTACGAGGGGTCGTGGCCCAAGGACGTCGACAAGCTGATCCTCAAGGACCCGTCCTCCGTCCCGGTCCCGACCGACCCGGGCTATGTGGTGCACCCGCCGGTGGGCAAGTGGATCATCGGGTTCGGCGAGCAGCTGTTCGGCTTCACTCCGTTCGGCTGGCGCTTCATGGTGGCGGTGCTGGGCACGGTCTCCGTCCTCCTCCTGTGCCGGATCGGCCGGCGGCTGTTCCGCTCGACGTTCCTGGGCTGCCTGGCGGGGCTGCTGCTCGCGGTGGACGGGCTGCACTTCGTGATGAGCCGGACCGCGCTGCTGGACCTGATCGTGATGTTCTTCGTGCTGGCGGCGTTCGGCTGCCTGGCGGTGGACCGGGACCGCTCCCGCCGCCGACTGGCCGCTGCCCTGCCGGTGGACGAGGAGGGGGTGCTGCGCCCGGACGCCCGGATCGCGGAGACGCTGCGCCTGGGCCGGCGGCCGTGGCGGCTGGGCGCGGGCGTGCTGCTGGGCCTGGCCTTCGCCACGAAGTGGAACGGCCTCTACGTGCTGGCCGCGTTCGGCCTCATGACGGTGTTGTGGGACGTGGGAGCGCGCCGCACGGCAGGCGCGGCACGGCCGTACAGGGCGGTACTGCGCCGGGACCTGATCCCCGCGTTCTTCTCCACGGTCCCGGTGGCGATCGTGACGTACGTGGTCTCGTGGACCGGCTGGATCGTCACGGACAAGGGCTACTACCGCAACTGGGCGGCCACGGAAGGCAAGGGCTCGTCCTGGAGCTGGCTCCCGGACTGGCTGCGGAGCCTGTGGCACTACGAGAACCAGGTGTACGACTTCCACGTCGGCCTGACCTCGGGCCACACCTACGAGTCGAACCCCTGGAGCTGGCTGGTCCTGGGCCGCCCCGTCTCGTACTTCTACGAGGAGCAGACGGGCTGCAAGGAGTCGTCCACGGGCAAGTGCGCCGCCGAGGTCCTGGCCATCGGCACCCCGCTGCTCTGGTGGCTGGCGTGCTTCGCCCTCGCGTACGTGGTGTGGCGCTGGCTCTTCCGCCGCGACTGGCGGGCCGGCGCGATCGCCTGCGGCGTGGCGGCGGGCTGGGTGCCCTGGTTCTTCTACCAGGAGCGCACGATCTTCCTCTTCTACGCGGTGGTGTTCGTCCCGTTCCTCTGCCTGGCGGTCACGATGCTGCTGGGCGCGATCGTGGGCCCGGCGGCGGGCACGGGCGCCCGCGCCGACCTGGGCCTCACGAGCAATGACCCGACGGGCGAACGCCGCCGCACCCTGGGCGCGATCGCGGCGGGCGTGCTGGTGCTCCTGATCATCTGGAACTTCATCTACTTCTGGCCGCTGTTCACCGGGACGTCGATCCCGGAGGACCTGTGGCGGGACCGGATGTGGCTGGACACGTGGGTGTAGGGCCTACTGCACCGACCTCCCGCATGATGTATCCGTGACGCACCGACCGACGTACGAGCGGCATTCCGTCTGTTCGCGTTCCATCTCCGCGACGGCACGTTGGACGTGGACCTGCTCGGGTTCGACTACTGGGACGCGCTTCAGCACGGTCAGACCTGGAAATGGTCTTCGCGGTCTTCAGTAACGTTCTTGAGGTCGACGAGCAGGGCCGGACGGTGAACGAAGGCGACGCCCAATTCCGCGTCGCACAATGGATTCGTGCGCGCCAGGACCCCAGCTACGTAGTGGACCTTCCGTTCGAGCCGTGGGAGACGGAGCTCCATCGAGCCGACGGTCGCACGACGTGCGGGCGGGCCGCGACGAAGATTCGTCGCGGCCCGCCCGCACGCTCAGGATTCTGTTGCGTCAACAGGCTTCCTGGCTCCCTCTAACAACTCCGGCGGTTAGAAGAAGTGCTTGCGTCCGCCGACCGCGCGGCCGGTCGCACCCAGGATCCACAGGACCGCGCCCACGACGATGAGAATACTGCCGATCGTGGTCAGCAGGCCCATGCCGACAAGCAGGCCGATAATAAGCAGAAGAAGTCCAAGGAGGATCATTTTCAGTTCCCATCGTCAAGTTCGGTTCTTAGGCGCGTGTGCGCCTAACTTCACAACGGCCTCAGTTCACCCCACCGGTATGTCCCGGCTCCGATTGGTCGCCAGGACCTCGTTGCGTTGGTCCTAGTGCCCGGCAATTCTTCGTTCACTCACCCCAGCGGAAATTTGTTCCCCGGCCGTGCGCAGGCCCTCGTCGATCAGGCTTCGGCCACCGGTCGTGTCGAGGTCATGGAGCTCTCCGCGCGCCGCTGCCGGGCCAGGAGAATCGGGCCGCCACCTGGGGGTCGTCCGCCTGGTACCGGACCGCCAGCGAGGCGCCGACCGACTGCCTACCGCCGCCGATCACCAGGGACGCACGCGACCCCAAGGTGGTCGCGGCCGGCTTCTGCCGGTCCACACCGGACGCTCCCGCGTCCGTCGTACCGTCCACGCTTCCCGACATCCGCGCCCGCTTCCGTCCGTGTCGGTGACGGTGACGGTGCGGCGCATCCCCCACCGGGACCGCGCCCCGTACCCCCTGCAGATGAGCAGGGTAGGGCTCGACTGCCCTCATGTGCTGATGTCGGCATACCGGGGACGATCCGGCTGCCCGCTCCCGGCAACGGAGGGCCTGGCTCCACCGACACATTCGGGAGAGCACATACAGAGAGCGCTTTCCAGCCAAGCGTTCCGGTCCGGTAACAACACCCTCACCCACCGCACCAACCCCTTAGGGTTCCTCACAGTTGCCCCTTGAACGTGTTCGGGGGCACTCCTGGGAGGGGGACTGCACAGATGCGCAGTGGAGCGAAGGTCGCCGTGGTCGGCGGAGTGTTCGTCCTGGCGGCCGGCGGCATCGGCTACGGGGCCTACAGCGTGCTCGGGAGCGACGAGGGCGGAGACGGCGGCAAGGTCGCCTCCCGGAACGCGACGCCCGAGGTGAAGACAGGGCCGCCGAGCGCGGAGGAGATAGCCGAGACGTCGAAGAGCTTCTTCGACGCCTGGGCCTCGGGGGACGCCGCGACCGCGGCCCTGCTCACCAACAACGAGGCCGACGCGGAGCCCGTACTCGCCTCGTACGGCGAGGACGCCCACATCGGCAAGGTGAAGATCACCCCGGGGGCTGCCGTCGGCACGACGGTGCCCTACACCGTCAAGGCCACCGTCTCGTACGGGGGGAAGACCAAGCCCCTGTCGTACGCCTCCGAGCTCACCGTCGTACGCGGACTGACGACCGGGAAGGCCCTGGTCGACTGGGAACCCGCCGTCGTACACCCGCAGTTGACCGACGGCGCGACGCTGAAGACCGGTGAGTCGTCGACGGCGGCCATCGAAGCCGTCGACCGCAACGGCACGGTGCTCACCAAGGAGAAGCACCCCTCCCTGGGGACGATCCTGGACACCCTGCGCCAGAAGTACGGGGAATCCGCGGGCGGTTCGCCCGGCGTCGAGACCTGGATCGACCCCGCCGAGGACGGGCAGGCCGACATCAACCTGCTGACCCTCGCCAAGGGCAGGCCCGGCAAGGTGCGGACGACGCTCGACGCCGACGTCCAGGCCGCGGCCGAGCAGGCGGTGAAGCGGTTCGCCGAGTCCTCGGTGGCGGCGGTCCAGCCGTCCACGGGCGCGATCCTCGCCATCGCCAACAATCGCAAGGACGGCTACAACGCGGCCATGAGCGGCCAGTTGGCCCCCGGCTCCACGATGAAGATCGTGACAGCGGCGATGATCATCCAGAACGGTCTCGGGAGCATGAACTCCGCGGTGGAGTGCCCGGCCACCGTCGAGTGGGCAGGGGTGACCTTCCACAACCTCAAGGACTTCTCCATCAGCAACGCCACGTTGCGAGAAGCGTTCGCGCAGTCCTGCAACAGCACCTTCATCAAGCCGATCAAACCGCTCGGCGACAGGGCCGGATCGGCTCTGGGCCAGGAGGCCCGTGACTACTTCGGTCTCGGCCAGGACAACTGGCAGACCGGTGTGCCCTCCTTCGACGGCAGCATCCCGGAGTCCTCGGGGACCGAGACCGCGGCCTCGTACATCGGGCAGGGCAAGGTGCTGATGAGCCCCCTGAACATGGCTTCGGTGACCGCCACGGTGAAGAACGGCGGCTTCAAGCAGCCGTACCTGATCGCCCGTGCGCTGGACGACCGGCCGTTCGCCGGCGCCCGTCCGCTGCCGGCCGGTGTGGCCGAGCAGCTGCGGCAGATGATGCGCTACACCGCGACCAGCCCCACCGGCACCGGCACCAAGTCCATGGCGGGCGTCGGCGGCGACAAGGGCGCCAAGACCGGTTCGGCGGAGGTCGACGGGCAGACGCCGAACAGCTGGTTCACCGGCTTCCGCGACGACCTCGCCGCGGCGGCGGTAGTCCAGTCCGGCGGCCACGGCGGCGACGCGGCCGGGCCGCTGGTGGCGGAGGTGCTGCGAGCGGGTGGCTGAGGGCCGGGCCGACGGCGTACGGGGCGGGGCGCGACCGAGGAGCCCGAGTCCGCGTCCATGGGGCGTCGCCTCCGGCCGGTTGCGCGCAGGATCGCCAGCTGCTGGCAGGTGTCGGGGAGCGAGCAGCCCACGGCGAGGGCCAGTTCGGATGTCGTGGCGTAGCCTCGTCGGGCTGGCCCTCTGGGCGTCCGGGGCTCCGGCAAGCGCCCGCACCGGCTCGCGATCGTGGCGGCCCTCGGCACGGGCCTGGCCATCGCCGGGTACACGACGGTCGACGGCGTCGGGGTGCGCGCCTCCGGCACGTCGCTCGGTTACGTGGCCTGGCTGATGATCCTTGAGGGCCTGGCGATCCCGGCGTACGCGTACTACCGCCACCGCGCCGGACCGGCCGCGCAGCTGCGGCCGTTCGCGGTACGGGGCCTGCTCGGCGCGGCGCTCTCGGTGGTCGCGCACGGGCTGGTCCTCTGGGCCCAGACCAGAGCCCGGCTCGCTCCGATCGCCGCACTTCGGGAGTCGTCGATCATCGTGGGCGCGGCGATCGGCACGCTGTTCTTCAAGGAGCGCTTCGGGGCGCCGAGGATCGCGGCGGCGGGGCTGATGGTGGTGGGCATCGGGATGATGCCGCACACGACGAGCTGATGCCCTTCGCCCCCGCCGGACACGGCGGGGGCGAAGGGCATCAGGAGGTATCCGGCTCAGGCCGACGTCTCCGTCTCAGACGGACGTCTTCGACAGCTCCGGGTCCTTGTCCCCGTCCGTTCCGCCGGCCTTCCGGACCTTCACGTACTCGAGGAAGCTGTTGAGCTCGCGCTTGACCACGGGGGCGAGGAGGTAGAGACCGACGATGTTGATGACGGCGAGGGTGAAGAGGACCGCGTCGGCCAGGTCGATGAGGGTCTGCAGGGTGAGCAGGGACCCGGCGACGGCGAACAGGGTGTAGAGGGACTTGTAGACGGTCTCGCTGGTGCGGCTGCGGCCGAAGAGGTACGTCCAGGCCTTGAGGCCGTAGTAGCCCCAGGTGAGCACCGTGGAGAAGGCGAAGAGGATCACCGCGACGGTCAGGACGTACGGGAACCAGGGCAGCACGGTCGCGAACGCGTCCGAGGTGATCGTCACGCCGCCGATGGACTCACCGGCGCGGGCCTCGCCCCAGCTGGCCGGGTTGGCGATGACGATGGTCAGCGCGGTCATGGTGCAGACGACGACCGTGTCGATGAACGGCTCCAGCAGGGCGACCAGGCCCTCACTGGCGGGGTGCTTGGTCTTCACCGCGGCGTGGGCGATCGGCGCCGAACCGAGACCGGCCTCGTTGGAGAACGCGGCCCGCTTGAACCCGATGATCAGCGCACCGAGCACACCGCCCGCGACACCCTGGGGGTTGAACGCGCCCTCGATGATCGTGCCGATCGCGGCGGGTACGGCGGTGACGTTGACCAGGATGACCACGAGACACGCGGCGATGTAGAGGCCGGCCATCGCGGGGATGAGCCGGCTGGTGACCTGGGCGATGGAGCGGATGCCGCCGAGGAGCACGATGCCGACGAGCGCGGCCACGAGGATGCCGAAGAAGATGGCGCCCGCGGAGGAGCCCATGGCCCCGCTCTCGCCGCCGGTGACGGAGACGAGCTGGGCGTAGGACTGGTTGACCTGGAACAGGTTGCCGCCGAAGAGGCCGAAGAACAGGATCATGATCGAGGCGAGGACGGCGAGCACCTTGCCGAGGCTCTTGCCGTTCTTCCCGAAGCGCTCGGCCAGCCCCTTGGGCAGGTAGTGCATCGGTCCGCCGGAGACGGTGCCGTCGGCGTGGACCTCGCGGTACTTCACACCGAGGGTGACCTCGACGAACTTGGTGGCCATGCCGAGGAGGCCGCAGAGGATCATCCAGAAGGTGGCCCCGGCGCCGCCGATGGAGACCGCGACCGCCACACCGGCGATGTTGCCGAGGCCGACCGTGCCGGAGACGGCGGCGGTCAGCGCCTGGAAGTGGTTGACCTCGCCCGCCGAGTCCTTGTCGTCGTACTTGCCGCGCACGACGTCCACGGCCAGGCGGAACTTGCGCACCTGCACGAATCCGAACCAGCCGGTGAAGACCAGGCCCGCCACGACCAGCCAGGTGACGATGAGCGGCACCTCCGCCCCGCCGACGTTGACGGAGTAGAAGACGATGCCGCCCAGCCACTCGGCTATGGGCTCGAAGAACCCGCTGACGGACTCGTCGATGTTCTGGGTGATGGAGTCGAGTGACACGTTGGCTACCTCGATGACGCGGGAACGGCGGACTGGGGGTGCCTTCGCCGGTCGGTGTGCGATGGGGGATGAGCGAACGACATTGTCCGGTTGGCGACCCCCGCGTGTCCCATGGGGCGGACTACGACGGTGATCGCTCTGGTCTGATGCCGGAGGGGGCCCGGCGCTCCGCCTGGACGGGGGTTCCGTCTGCGAAGTTGGGCATTTGTACCACGCCGTTTACCGCATCTTTAGTGACGTAGGTCACAATTGGCGATTATGTGAGTGAAGATGCTGGGTAGGTGACTTCATCGTTATGCGAATTCCCAGGTGTGTTTATCGGACACCTATCGGTGTACCGCCACGGACGCGAGCTACGGTCGCGGCCTCTGTCGCCGGGCGCACGCGGGGACCCGGCGTCTCAGCCCGCCGCGAAAGCCGCGCAGAACTCCTCCACCAGGGCGGGGACCGCATCCGGCGCCTCGTCGAGCAGAAGGTGGCCCGCGCCCTCCATCACCCGGAACTCCGCTCCCAGGCGACGCCGCGCGGACGGGCCCAGGGCGCGCGGGGGCAGAAAGGGGTCGAACCGCCCTGCGACGACCAGCGCAGGTATGGGACGACGCTGTTCGAGGAGACCCGATGGCAGCGGGGGCGGGGCGAGGCTGGTGCGGCAGCAGCGTGCGACCAGGTCCATCCACGTACTGAGGTGGTCGGGTACCTCCCCGCCCCCCGGAGCCGCCATGCGGCGCAGCAACGCCGTCGACCGGGGGACGGAGGGCCGCAGGAGCCAGGGGACGGTCGCGGCCAGGAGGGGGGCGGGAACCCTCAGCCACGTGATGCCGGCGCTGGAGAGCAGTACCCGGCCGACGATCTGCGGGGAACCGCAGGCGAGCGCGACCGCTCCTCCCAGGGAATGTCCCACCACCACGGCCGGCCCGGGAGCGGCCGACTCCAGGGCCTCGCTCAGCCACTGCCCGTACCAGGCCATGCGCCGGACGCGAGGCCGTCCACCCGCGCTGAGCCCCGGCTGACCGGGCAGGTCGAGTACGGTCACGCGCCGTCCACGGGCCAGCGCCCCCACCAGAGGCAGGCACAGGGCGGCGTTCATGTTCGTCCCCGGCAGCAGCACGACACCCGGCTCCCCCTCGCGCGGCTCGTCCCCCGCCCTCACGAAGCTGGTGACTCCTGCCGACGTGACGACCTCGCCACGGACATGAGGTACACCCCAGTCCGCGATCCGGCCCTCACACCAGCGCCGCACCTCCCGTTGTGCCTTCGCGTCTTTGTACACCGAGGTCACGTGAACGTCCTTGTCGTCGTAGGCATCGGGTGAAACACACCTTGCGGTCGACTACGGCCCGTGCGCGGGCCAGTCGAGGATGCGCGCTCCGATGACTGCTGTCTGCAGGGTGTAGCGGTGCCGAGGGTCGGTCGGGTCGGATCCGGTGAGCTGGTGGATGCGTTCCAGGCGGTACGTGAGTGCACGGACGCTCAAGGAGAGGTGCCGGGCCGCCTGAGTGGTCACGCAACCCGCGTCGAAGTAGGCGGTGAGGGTCGCCAGGTGGTGCTCCGGCCCCCCACGGGCCTTGAGGAGGGGCCCGAGGGTGGTCCGGACCAGATCCGCCATGGCCTGACGGTCCCGCGTCAGCACCGGGTAGACGAGAAGACCCGCCGCGTACAGCACCGGGTCGTCCAGGCCGATGCGGCTTGCCACGTCCAGGGCTTGCAGGGCTTCCTGGTACGAGTGGACGACGCCCCCCGCACCCGGGTGCGGCCGTCCGATCGCGGCCCGTCCGCCGTCCGTGGCGGCATAGGCCTGTTTGGCGAAGTGCGTGAGAACGTCCTGCTGGTCCCCGGGCGAAATGCAGATCAGCCGGCCGTCCTTGGTGGTGAGGAGGATGCTGCGCTCGCCGAAACGACCGTTGACGGCGCTCTCCACACGACGGGGGACCGGGTCCCCCTCGGTATAGGGGGCGGGACCTTCGGCGACGGCCACGGCATGGGCGTGGGAGAACCGCAGGCCGAACTGTTCCGCTCGTTCGGCCAGAAACACCGGCTCGCCGCGCCCGTACAGCAAGTCGTCGATGAATTCCCTCCGTGCCGCCTCCTGTTCGCGGACGGCGAGCTGCTGGGCGCGCTCGTAGCCCTCGCAGAGCGCTTCGACGGCCAGTTGCACGGCGCCGAGCACGCGGTCGGCACCTGTGGCCCCGGCCGGCCAGGCGGCCCGGGTCAGGGTGAGATGGTGCACGACCAGGGCCCGCAGCGTGGTGCCGTTGACGGCAGCCTCTTCGCCGAAGGAACGAAGCCGTTCCACCTCGGTCGCGTCGGGCTCCTGGCCCGTTGCCGCTGCCGTGGCCAACAGGGCTTCGTAGCGGGGATACGTCCGGACACGGGCCGACGGGAGGCTCCCCGCTTCCCGCGGTACATACGCGTCAGGCCGTCGCCGGTTCTGAGGCGGCTTCATCGGCCACCGCAGGAACGAGGCCTCTTCAGGGGCGGTGGTGGATGCGGAGATCTCGCGCGCTGGTGCGGGCTTTCGGCCACGACGGACGCCTTCCCGGGGCTCGGCAGGCGGAGGGACGGCCGCCCCTCCGACGCCGACCAGGCTTCCCGGCACACCAGCGCCTGTCGCGACGCGTTGCCCGCATCATAATGGCGGGCGAAGGATCAGCGCCCTGCGGCGTAGGGGACGAATCCGGTCCACGCGGCGGGGGTGACGGTGAGGCGGGGGCCGTGGGGGCTCTTGGAGTCGCGGACGTGGACCGCGTCCGGGGCGGTTGCGACCTCGACGCAGTCATTGCCGTCGCCGCTGCTGCTGTAGCTGCTCTTGATCCACTCCAGCTCGGAAGCGTCCCCGGCAGAGGGCTTCTGGATCATGTCTCTCCCAGCACTTGCTCGATGAAGGCCCGCGACTCCCGAGGGTTGAGAGCCTGCGCCCGGATCATCCCACAGCGCGACTCAATGATTCTGAGCTGCTTCGGGTCGGAGACCGGCCGCCCGCCGAATGCTCCCTCGGACCGTCCCACCGCACTGCCGTCGGGGAACTTCAGCACTTCGATCAGCCCGCCGGTCCCGGGGTGTTCCTCGCGGTCGGTCGGCATCACCTGGATCGCCACATTCCGCATCTCCCCAATCTCCAGAAGGCGTTCGAGTTGTCGGCGCCACACCATTCTGCCTCCGACGGGGCGCCGAATCGTCACCTCTTCCTGGACAAAACTGAGCGTCGGGAGTGGATCACGTTCGAAGATGGACTGGCGGGCGAGGCGAGCCGCCACCATGCGATCCATCTCGTCCGTCGTGTAGGCGGGAAGCCACGAGGCGAACAGGGCGCGCATATGCCCTTCGGTCTGCAACAGACCGTTGATGTTGTGGTTGTGGTAGGCCTCCACCTCAACTGCCCTGGCTTCCAACTTTGCCAAGTCCCGGATCTTCTTCGGGTACCGCACCTCCGCGATGTCCGTCTTCATCGCCGCGAGCTTCCCGGCCGCCCCCAGCACCACGTCCGCCCCGTCCATGAACTCCGGGCGGGGGATGCGCCGGCCGCCCTCCACCTTGTAGATGAGGTCCTCGCTGTACCCCATCGCCGTGCCGAACTCCGCCGCCCGCATTCCCGCCGCCTCGCGCCACGCCTTGATCTGGCGGCCCACGGCGGCGACCACCGCAGCGCCCGGCTCGTCATCCGGGTCGACCTCCCAGCCGGGCTCGTCCACCCCGGCGTCCCCGCGCTCCGTACCGTCGCCAACCACGCTCATGCGAGCCCCACTTCCGACGTGCGTGCCGTTCTTCCCTCAACAGCGACCGTTCCCGGCACGTCACTCCAGACAGCCAGGACAACACGGGACAAGCCCCAGACACTCACCGTACGCAAGGGCTCCGTCACTGTTCACGGTACGCAGAGACGGCCACGCTGAGTGACATGAACCAAGAAGTCCTCCGCACCCAACGCCCCTTCACCGAACGAGCGTTCACCGTCCTGCTCTCCCCCACCCGCCGAGGCGCCCGGCTCGCCCGGCTGCTCACCGTGGCCCATCTCGGCGCCTGGGGGCTTCCCTCGGAGAGGGCCGCACACATCGTCGCCGAGCTGGCGGCGAACGCCTCGGTCCACGGCCGCGTACCGGGCCGGGACTTCCAACTCGGCCTCGCCGTCAGCGGGCAGACGCTGCGGATCGAGGTCACCGACACCCGGGGCGACAGCGTTCCGCCCGGGCCGGGTGCCGTCAAGGCGCCCGAGGACGATCACGCGGAGAGCGGGCGCGGGCTCCTCATCGTGGAGGCCCTGGCGGACCACTGGGGCGTCGTCCACGGCCCCGTACCGCGCAAGACCGTCTGGGCCGAGATCGACCTCGTACGGTGACGATCTCGACCGGGTCGTGCGGCAGCGCGATCCGGTGACCCCGCGAAACCCGCCCACCGGATCGTGCGCGACCGCGACGCGGCGACGCGGGACATCAACTACTCAAAGAACCAGGAGAAAGAACCCCACCCCACCCAACCCGTCCTGCACCTGACGCATCCCGGGGGCGCGTCACCCACACGGGTGAGGTTTGCCAACTCAGCTGGATTTCGCACCGGTTGCCCGGCATATGCTCACGCCACCAGACCAGCACATACGTCGGCCCCCGGCCGGGACTGCAATCCCGATCGAGGGCCTGACCACCAAGGAAGCGATACCTTCCCGATGGATACCCCGCAGAATACTGCGCTCACGCGCGCCCTGACAGAGCTTCCCGGGCCTCTCCCGGCCCGTGGCGTGATCCACGTCGTCATCCGGCACAGCGACCGCTTCACCGTCGTCGGCAACGACCTCGCCCAGCACCCCGGCCTCAGCACCGCCGCCGTCGGTTTCGCCGTACGCATCCAGTCGCTGCCCCAGGGCACCGAGGTCGGCGTCAAGGCGCTCGCCGCCCGCTTCCCCGAGGGGGAGAAGCTCATCGCGGCCGCCCTGCGCGAGTTGGAAGCGCACGGCTACCTGCAACGGGCCCGCACCCGCCTGCCGAACGGCCGGATCGTCACCCGCACCGTGTTCTGCAACCAGCCCGCGGCGCTGCTGCGGCCCCGGGCCACGGCCGCCCCACCTCAGCGGCCGCCCACCGTGAGGGAGATTCCGGCACCGGTGCAGGCGCCGGAAGCCGAGCCGGTGCACGCACCCGAACCGCCCGCTCCCGACCCCGACCCCGATCCCGATCCCGAGCCGCAGCCTCTGCCTCTCCCCCTGCCGGCGTTCGAACTGCCCCCACCCCAGGCACCCGCCCCGGAACCCCCCGCCCGCTCCGCCCCCCTCGTACCGCCCCCCACCGCTCCCAAACCCCGGCGCCCACCCCTCCCCCGACCCCGCGAACTCACCCCCGAACTGGCCCGTATCTCCACCGCACTCCTCAGCGACCTACGCCGCCACTCACCCGACTTCACCCTCTCCGAAGAACACGTCCGGAAGCTCGTCCCCGGAGTCGCCGCCTGGCTCGAACGCGACACCCACCCCGACGCCATCCGCCACACCCTCACCACCGCAGCACCCGAGCCCGTCAAACACCCCTACCAATTCGTCAGACACCGCCTCACCACCCTCATCCCCCCGCCCCTCCCCGGCCCCCGCGAACTCGCCGCCCCCGCCCGCCCACGCGTCACCGTCACCCCCTTCCAGACCTGCGACGGCTGCGAACGCGCCTTCCGCTCCCCCACCCCCGGCCACTGCCGCGACTGCCGCAACGAAGAGACGCAAGCCGCCGCCTGAGGCTTGGAGGCCGTGACCCGGCCACACGGGCGAGGCGGGCTTACCTGTGCCCCTGGGAGACCCTTCACGGCGCTCGCCTGAGGAGCACGACTACCATCCCCGCCCATGGCAACCAGCAGGAACAGCAAAGGCGGGGGCGGGTACGAGATCGACACCGATCCGGACCGCCTCGACGTCGGCCTCGTGCACCACTGGCTCTCCACGGACGCCTTCTGGGCGCTCGGCCGCAGCCGCGAGACCGTCGAGCGGTCCATACAGGGATCACTCAACTTCGGGGTGTACGACGCTGACGGGACGCAGGCCGCCTACGCCCGCGTCGTCACGGACCGGGCGACCTTCGCCTGGCTCTGCGACGTCTACGTGGCGCCCGCGCATCGCGGCCGGGGGCTCGGAGCCCGGCTGGCCACCGCCGTCCGCGACCACCTCGCCCCGTACGAACTCAAGCGGACGATGCTCTCCACGGTCGACGCCCACGAGCTGTACGCGAAGGTCGGCTTCGTCCCCGTACCCGATCCCGGGCGGCTGATGATCCTGCGCCCGGAGCAGTAGACCTCCGGGGGCGAAGCCCGACATCGACACCCTGATCTCCGAGCTGGTGGCCACGGCAAGCGGGGCCGTCGCGCTCGACAATCTGGCTCCCATCGCCCTGCTGCTCACGCAGTGGCGGCACAGCGCCGAGGTCTACGCCGACCCTGCCCTCCTCGCGATCCTCACCCGCGACCACGAGGGCGATCTCGGCCCCGTTCCAGCACCTGGCACCGCCGAGTGAGGCCTAAGCGCGGAGACCGGGCGGCACCGCCACCGGTCGGTGATGAGTACGACCTCCGGTTCGCCAACACCGAGGCCGCAGCGGGCGGGCCAGGGCCGGGACCCGGTCGCGCTGGTCGTCGCGGGGGGCGCAGTCGGCGACCGCCCGCCAGTTGTCCGCGTCCACCTCGTGGAGGGTGACGGGGCGGCCCGCCTTGTCGGTGTGTCCGTACGTGATGATCATGCGGGGAGGGTAGAGCGGTGTGCGGCGCCCGGCCAGGGGATTACGGCTGGGTCATCGCCTGGCGGAAGCCCGTGTTCACCGCGAGGATCCCGCCGTCCACCCGCAGCGTCGTCCCCGTGATCCACGACGCGTCGGAGGAGGCGAGGAAGGCGACGGCGGACGCGATGTCCTCGGGGGTGCCGACCCGGCCGAGCGGGTAGAGCGCGGCCGCGCGCTCCAACTCCGCGTCGCGGCCGGACCAGGCGCCGGTGCGGATCGTGCCGGGCGCCACCAGGTTGACCCGTACGCCGCGCGGGCCCGCGTGGCCCGCCAGCGTACGGGTCAGGCTCGCCAGGCCCGCCTTCGCGGCGCTGTACGCGTGGCCGCCGAAGTCCTGCTCGCCGTTGACCGAGCCGATGGTGACGATCGCGCCCCGACCCGAGGCCACCAGGTGCGGCAGCGCGGCGCGGGCGCAGCGGAACGGGCCGGAGAGGGTGATGTCCAGGTCGCGCTCCCAGGTCTCGTCCAGCTCGTCCTCGAAGAGCTTGGCGTCGTCGCTTGCCGCGTACGCGTTGTTGACCAGGACGTCCAGGCGGCCGAAGGTCGCGACCGCGTACGCCACCGCCGCCTCCACCGCCGTCCGGTCCGCCACGTCGCAGGCCAGGGCGTCGGCCGCGCCGCCCGCCTCGCGTATCGCCGCCGCCGTGTCGGACGCGCGCTTCGCGTCCAGGTCGGTGACGAGGACCGAGGCGCCTTCCGCAGCCAGGCGGTGGGCCGTTGCCGCGCCGATGCCCTGGCCGGCGGCGGTGATCAGGACGCTGTATCCATCGAAGCGGGCTCGTGTCCCGGGCGTCGCAGGTGTCATAGCGCCGACCGTACTGCCCTGACCAGCGCCTGGGCACGGGGGTCGGCCGTGACCCCCTTCTGGAGGCCGTTGGTGACGTAGCCCAGCGCGATGCCCGACTCCGGGTCCGCGAAGCCGAGCGAGCCGCCCCGGCCCGGGTGGCCGAACGAGCCGGGGCCCAGCAGCGGGGCCGCCGGGCCGTGCAGCATGTAGCCGAGGCCGAAGCGGGTGCTGACGACAAGGACCCGGTCGGGGCCCGCAGACTCCTCCGTGCGGGCCAGGGTGAGGGTGGCGGGGGCGAAGAGGCGGCGGTGGCCGTCGACCGGGCCGATCATCGCGGCGTAGCAGTGGGCCAGGCCCCGGGCGGTCGCGATGCCGTTGGAGGCGGGGAGTTCCGCCGTACGGTAGGCGGCGTCGTTCTCGTCGGGCAACGGGTCGATCGCGCCGAACGCCCGCCGGGTGAGGGAGTCCGGGTCGCGGTAGGCCTCGACCACCGAGCGCTTGGGGCGGACGCGCAGGGCGCCGGATGCCTCCGGCGGGGCCGGGGGCTCCACCGGGCCGATGCGGCCGATGCGGTGGGCCTCGTCGGGCGGGAGCCCGAACCAGAAGTCCAGGCCGAGCGGGCGCGCGATCTCCTCCGCGATCCAGCGGCCGATGGTGCGGCCGGTGGCGCGGCGGATCAGTTCGGCGATGAGCCAGCTGTACGTCTGGGCGTGGTAGCCGTGGTCCGTGCCCGGCTCCCACTCCGGTCGCTGCGCGGCGACGGCCGCCGGCCCGGAGACCCCGTCCACGGCCTCGGCGGGCGTGAGGGCGCGGTCCAGGGCCGGGACCCCGGCGCGGTGGGCCAGGAGGTCGCGGACCAGGACGCGTTCCTTCCCGTTCGCCTTGAACTCCGGCCAGTACGTGGAGACCGGGGCGTCCAGGTCCACCTGCCCGCGCTGGTGGAGCAGGAGGGGGACTGCGGCGGCGATGCCCTTGCCCGCCGAGCGCACGATCTGGACGGTGTCGACGGCCCACGGTTCGGTACCGTCCACATCCCTCGTACCGGCCCACAGGTCGACGACCTTGCGCCCGTCCCGGTAGACGGCGACGGCCGCGCCGCGCTCGCCCCGCTGCTCGAAGTTGCGGACGAAGGCGTCCTGGACCGGTTCGAACCCGGGGGCCACCGTGCCCCGTACGTCCACGTCCACGCTCACGTCCACGCCTGTTCCCGTACCCGCCGATGTGCCCGCGCCCGCGCTCCCACTCATCCCCCCATGGTGCACGGCCGGGTGGGGTGCGCGGTCGCCGGGGCGGCGGTGCCTTCAGGCTGTCACGAGCTGTTTACGGCGACGGAACGGTGACCGGTCACGGCGACGGAACGGTCACCGAGCGCGGGTCGAAGCCGAACGGCAGCTCCAGCCGGTGCGCCCGCATCAACTCCTCTTCGCACAGCAGCTCCTGCGTACGGCCGTCGGCCGCGATCACGCCCTCGCTGAGGATCACCGCGCGCGGGCAGAGCTCCAGCGCGTACGGCAGGTCGTGCGTGACCATCAGCACCGTCACGTCCAACGAGCGCAGGATGTCCGCCAGTTCGCGGCGCGAGGCCGGGTCCAGGTTGGACGAGGGCTCGTCCAGGACCAGGATCTCCGGCTCCATCGCGAGGACGGTCGCCACGGCGACACGGCGGCGCTGGCCGAAGGACAGGTGGTGCGGCGGGCGGCCCACGTACTCCTCCATACCCACCTGCTTCAGCGCCCGCAGGACCCGCTCCTCCAGCTCGGGGCCGCGCAGGCCCGCCGAAGCTGGGCCGAACGCGACGTCTTCGCGGACCGTGGGCATGAACAGCTGGTCGTCCGGGTCCTGGAAGACGATGCCGACCCGGCGGCGGATCTCCGCGAGGTTCCGCTTGGCCACCGGGAGCCCGGCGACATGGACCGTGCCGGAGCCCGCCTCCAGGATGCCGTTGAGGTGCAGGACGAGCGTGGTCTTGCCCGCGCCGTTGGGCCCGAGGACCGCGACGCGTTCACCGCGCTCCACGGTGAGGTTCACCCCGAAGAGGGCCTGGTGGCCGTCGGGGTAGGCGTAGGCGAGGCCGCTGACGTCGAGCGAGAGCGGCTCCTGGGCTGCGGGAGAAGAAGTCACAGGGCCCATCCCAGCAGACAGACGGCGAGCGCGAGTACGGGGAGGGCCGCCGCGTACGCCCATTGGGTCCGGTCCGCCGTCACCTCGTCGATCACCGGCATCGTGCCCGCGTAGCCCCGGCTGACCATGGCGAGGTGGACGCGCTCGCCACGCTCGTACGAGCGGATGAACAGGGCGCCCATCGAGGTCGCCAGGACGCCCCACTGCCGTACGCCGCGCGCCTCGAACCCCCGGGAGCGGCGGGCGATCGACATGCGCCGCATCTCGTCGGTGATGACGTCCCCGTACCGGATCATGAACGACGCGATCTGGACCAGCAGCGGGGGCAGCTTCAGCCGCTGGAGGCCCAGCAGGACGGCTCGCAGCTCGGTGGTGGAGGCCAGGAGCACCGAGGCGGCGACGCCGAGGGTGGCCTTGGCCAGCACGTTCCAGGCGCCCCACAGGCCGGGGACGCTGACCGGGACGCCGAGCACGGTCGTCTGCTCGCCGGGCACCACGAACGGCATGAGCAGCGCGAACGCGACGAACGGCACCTCGATGACCAGCCGTCCGAGGAGGAAGCCGGCCGGGATGCGGGCCACCGCCGCGACGGCCGCGAGGAGCGCCGCGTACAGGCCGAAGGCCCACATCGCCTCGCGCGGGGTGGAGACGACCACGAGCACGAAGCCGAAGACGGCGGCCAGTTTGCAGTGCGGGGGCAGCCGGTGGACCGGGCTGTGGCCGTGCCGGTAGAGCTTGTGAACGTGGCCCGCTCCCATGTCAGGCGTTCTCGTGTTCGCGGGACGCCTCGATGGGCGCCTCCTTGCGCCGGCGCACCACCCAGAAGACGCCCGTGCCCACGACCACCGTGGCGCTGACGCCGATCACCCCGGCGAGGCCGCCGGAGAGCCGGGCGTCGGCGATGTCGCCGACCCCGTAGTCGGCGAGCGGGGAGTCGGCCGCGCCGTGCTCCTCCGCCTTCTCGTCGATGCCCTGGTCGGCGGCGACCCGCTCCAGGCCGTCGGGGCTGGCCGAGGCGTAGAAGGAGACGAACCCGGCGAGGAATAGGGCCGAGACCAGGCCGGTGATCCAGACCCCGCGCGTGGACCGGGCGGGGGCGGAAGCGGGCTCCGGTTCGCGCGTCGCGGCCGGGGCGTCGACCAGTTCGCCGTCGATCCGGAGCTTGAGGGGGGCGGTCAGGCCCTGGACGCCGTGGACGAGGTCGGGGCGGACGGCGAGGACGGCGCCGACGGTCAGCGCGGTGATGACCGCCTCACCGATCCCGATCAGGACGTGCACGCCGACCATGGCCGTGAAGACCTTGCCGATCGGGATGTCGGTGGTGCCGCCGACCCGGTAGAGCAGCGTGAAAGCGGCGGCCGACGCGGGTACGGAGACCAGGGCCGCGACGAACGCCGAGGCGGTCGCGGACCGGCGCGTGCGCGGCAGGAGGCCGGTGAGCAGGCGGAACAGGCCGTACGCGACGAGGACGGTGACCACGCCCATGACGGTGATGTTCACGCCGAGCGCGGTGAGGCCGCCGTCCGCGAAGAAGATGCCCTGCATCAGCAGCACCACCGCCAGGCAGAGCACCGCCGTATAGGGCCCGACCAGGATCGCGGCCAGCGCCCCTCCCATCAGGTGGCCGCTGGTACCGGCGGCCACCGGGAAGTTCAGCATCTGCACGGCGAAGATGAACGCGGCCACCAGACCGGCGAGCGGAGCGGTGCGCTCGTCCAGTTCGCGGCGCGCGCCACGGAGGCTGACGGCTACCGCGCCGGCGGCGAACGCCCCGGCGGCGACGGAGACAGGTGCATCGATGAAACCATCGGGTACATGCATGGGGAGGCTCCGCTTCCTGCGGTTCCGCACGGCGTCCGCGTCCGCGTGGACGCGGCTCTGCGGGCGGGGTCATGAACCCATCAATAATAGTGCTCTCCTGCGAACCATATGCAAGAGCTGGCACCCGGCACCTGCGTGGCGTGCACGGTCGATGAGGCCCTGAGCCTCACCTGCTGTCACGGTGAGCGGACGCCCATCGTGCCATTTCCGTAAAATATGGGACATTAGAGGGCAGAAATACACATATAGGAGGAGCCGGCCTATGTCCCCTGTGATCGAAGAACATGCACGCGCCCGGCTCATCACCGATGGCCCTCTGACCCGCCCGGTCCCCGTCGACCTGCGCTACGACGCCGCCGACGATCCGCGCACCGTCCACATCACCCTGCCCGGCGGCACCGACTGGGCGTTCGGCCGTGACCTCCTGGAACGCGGTCTGCGCACCCCGATCGAGCGCGGCGCCGTCCGGGTCTGGCCCTGCGGCCGTACGCAGCTGATCGTGGAGCTGCACTCGACGGACGGGGTCGAGGTGTTCCAGTTCGAGATCAGGACGCTGATCCGCTTCCTCGCCCGCACCCGCGCGCAGGCCCCGGCCACGGCCACGCCGTCGGACGGGACCTCGGAGAAGCGCCCGTCCCGGACCACGACCACCGCCGCCCCCACTGCCGCCACCCGCCCGGAGCAGGGCGCGCCGGCGGCCCGCGGCTGAGGCGGCCGGAGGAAAAAGCACACGGAGAAGGCCCCCGCACGGGGGCCTTCTCCGTGCCCCGGTCCCCCGTCCCCACAGGTAACCGGCGCTCCCGGGGCCGCGCTCCGCTCGGACGCGGTCCCCGGGGGCTCAGAGGGGACTCGAACGGCTCCGCGGAGCCCCCACGTACAGCTGGATCCGTCCAACTGGATCCGTTGGCTCAGACGCGTACGAGCTCGCGCTCGCCGCCGTCACCGCCCTCGGAACCGGAGTCGGCGGGATCCTCCGTCAGCTGCTTCTGCAGCTTCTCGCCCTCCACGTCCACGTTGGGCAGCGCCCGGTCCAGCCAGCGCGGCAGCCACCAGGCCCGCCTGCCCAGCAGGGCCAGGACGGCCGGAACGATCGCCATGCGCACCACGAACGCGTCGAACAGGACGGCGACGGCGAGCGAGAAGCCGATCATCTTGATCATCTGCTCGCTGGAGCCGATGAAGCCGGCGAAGACCGCCATCATGATCACGGCCGCTGCCGTGACCACCCGTGCGCCGTGCTTGAAGCCGGTCACGATGGCCTGGCCGGGGCTCTCGCCGTGGACGTACGCCTCGCGCATCCGGGTGACGAGGAAGACCTCGTAGTCCATCGCGAGACCGAAGACCACCCCGACCATGAAGATCGGCATCATGCTCATGATCGGACCGGTCTGCTCGACCCCGAAGAGCGAGCCGAGCCAGCCCCACTGGAAGACCGCGACGACCGCGCCGAGAGCCGCGACCACCGAGAGCAGGAAGCCGAGGGCCGCCTTCAGCGGGACGAGGATCGAGCGGAAGACCAGCATCAGCAGGAGGAACGCGAGACCGACGACGAGCGCCAGGTAGGGCAGCAGCGCGTCGTTCATCTTCTGCGAGAAGTCGATGTTCATCGCCGTGGCGCCGGTGACCAGGACCTCGGCCCCGGTGTCCGCCTTGATGTCCTTGCCCACGTCACGGATGTCGTGGACGACCTCCTCCGTGGCGTGCGAGGACGGCCGGTCCTTCGGGATGACCGTGATCATCGCGGTGTCGCCGGCCTTGTTGAACGTGGCCGGGGTGACGGCGACGACGCCGATCCGCTCGATCTCCTCGGCGACCCGCGCGGCCGCGGCCTTCGGGTCGGAGCTGCCCTTGCCGTCCGTGACGACCATCAGCGGGCCGTTGAACCCGGGGCCGAAGCCGTCGGAGAGCATGTCGTACGCCTGGCGCTGCGTGGTCGACTTCGGCTGGGCGCCGTCGTCGGGCAGGCCCATCTCCAGCGAGGCGGCCGGTACGGCGATGACACCGAGGCCGAGGACCCCGACCAGCAGGACCCAGACCGGCCTGCGCAGCACGAACCGCGCCCAGCGGGTGCCCATGTTCGGCTTGGCCTCGGGACGGTTCTCCGCCTCGGCGGCCTTGCGCGCCTTGCGGCCCATGACCCGCTTGCCCGCGAAGCCCAGCAGGGCCGGGACGAGGGTGAGGGCGATGACCACGGCGATCGCGACGGTACCGGCGGCGGCGAAGCCCATCTTCGTCAGCATCGGGATGTTGACGACCGCCAGACCCACCAGGGCGATGACCACGGTCAGGCCCGCGAAGACGACGGCGGAGCCGGCCGTACCGACCGCCCGTCCGGCGGCTTCCTCGCGCTCCCGGCCCTCGGCCAGTTCGGCGCGGTAGCGGGAGACGATGAAGAGCGCGTAGTCGATGCCGACCGCGAGGCCGATCATCATGGCGAGCGTCGAGGTGGTGGAGCCGAGGTCCAGGACGTTGGCGAGCGCCGTGATCAGCGAGACCCCGATACCGACCCCGATCAGGGCGGTCAGCAGCGGCAGCCCGGCCGCTATCAGCGAGCCGAAGGTGATGACCAGGACCACTGCGGCGATGGCGACACCGATGATCTCGGCGGCTCCGGTGTGCGGCAGGACCTGGAGCGCGTCACCGCCGATCTCCACCTTCATGCCGCTGCTCTGCGCGTCCGTGCCCGCGTCCTTCAGGGCGTCGGTGGTCTGGTCGGTCAGCTCCATGGAGTTGACCTTGTACGAGACCGAGACGTACGCCGTCGAACCGTCCTGGCTCACGGCCCGCGCCTCGAACGGGTCGGCGACCGAGGCGATCTGGTCCGAGCCGGAGCTCAGCTCCTTGACGATGCCCTGGATCTCGCTCTTGTTGGCCGAGTCGGTCACCTTCTCGCCCTCGGGCGCCTTGAAGACGACCCGGGCGGTGGCCCCGTCGGCACTGGTGCCGGGGAAGCGCTGTTCCAGCAGGTCGAAGGCGCGCTGCGCCTCCGTACCGGGGATGGAGAAGGAACTGGAGGTGGCGGTGGACGCGGAGGCCGCGCCGAACCCGGCGAGCGCCAGCAGTGCCACCCAGACAAGGGCGACATAGCGGCGGCGCCGGAAGGCGAGCCGTCCGAGCTTGTAGAGGAAAGTGGCCACGGGGGCGTACTCCCGGTCAGGTCGTGTGAGTGGAATGGGCGTGAGGAACCGGCCCGACGACGAGAGCGGCGCGTCAGGGGTCAGGTGCAGCGTCGGGGAGAGGGCCGTGCGGGTGGGACGGGGACGTCAGACTCCGAGGGCGGGGAGAACCACGGAATCCACGTAGTCGGTGAGGAACGCCTGGTCGACCGGACGGTCCTCGATCAGCTGTCGGGCCGCCACGGCGCCGATCAGCATGTGCGGGATGTACTTCAGCGCGGGGTTGTCCGCACTCAGCTCACCCCGGGCCACCGCCCGCTGGAGCAACTCGTCGAGACCGGTCATCTCCGGTTCGATCAAGAGCTCGCGCAGGGCCTGGAGCAGCTCGGGGTACTCGTGGACGGCATGGCTCAGACCCCGCATCAGCGCGGCGTCCTTCTCCATCTGGCAGTCGTCGGTCCGGCTCAGCGCGGCGTGGAAGTCCCCGCGCAGCGAACCGGTGTCGATGTCGGCGAGGCTCCCCGGCTTGCTGTGCCGCAGCGCCCTGGCGACCAGCTCGGGCTTGGAGCCCCACTGGCGGTAGAGAGTGGCCTTGCTGGACCGGGTACGGGCGGCGATGGCGTCCATGGTCAGGGCGTCGTAGCCGACCTCGCGGAGCAGGTCGAGGACGGACTCGTAGAGTTCGCCCTCACGCTCGGGGGTCAGCCTGGTGCGTGCCATGTGCCGACCTCCTTCGCATCTCTGCCGGCTCTTTCCACCGGCCCGATGTCCCGCTCACCATCGAACGAAACTGTTTCGTACACCTGAACCGTACCCCTCCCGCCCAGCGAAACGAAATCGTTTCGCTTGTGGGCTGCACCACAAGTTGCCCCGGGCCCCTCGCGCGGAAAGCATTGAGGAGTGAGTGACGACGTCGCGTATCTCCGGTTCCCGCACCTCCACCAGGACATGCTCTGCTTCGCCGCCGAGGACGACCTCTGGGTCTCCCCCCTCGCGCCGGCGGGCCACCGACCGGGACGGGCCTGGCGGGTGACCGTCGACCGCACCCGGGTCAGCCACCCCCGCTTCTCGCCCGACGGCACCTCCATCGCCTACACGACCTGGCGCACGCTCGACCCCGAGATCCACCTCGCCCCGGCCGACGGCGGTCCGGCCCGCCGGCTCACCTACTGGGGCTCGACCGACGCCCGGGTCTGCGGCTGGAGCCCCGACCCGGCCGACGCCTCCCAGATCCTCGCCGTCTCCTCGCACAACCAGCCGTTCTCGTACTTCTCCTGGGCCTACAGCGTCCCCACCGACGGCAGCCCGGGCGGCAAGCTCCCCTGGGGCCCGGTCTCCGACATCGCCGTCGCCGACCTCGACGGCGAGCGCCGCACCCTGCTCCTCACCGGCACGCCCCCGCACGAACCGGCCGCCTGGAAGCGCTACCGGGGCGGGGCCATGGGCCGCCTCTGGCTGCACGGCGAGCGGCTGCTGCCGGACATCGACGGCCACCTCGCCTCGCCCATGTTCGTCGGCCGGCGCATCGCGTTCCTCTCCGACCACGAGGGCGTCGGCAACCTCTACTCCTGCCGGACCGACGGCACCGATCTGCGCCGCCACACCGACCACGACGCCTTCTACGCCCGCAACGCCGCGAGCGACGGCCACCGGGTCGTCTACCAGTGCGCCGGCGACCTCTGGCTGGTCGACGACCTGGAGTCGCCGGACGCCACCCCGCGCAAGCTGGAGGTACGGCTCGGCGGCCCGCGCACCGGCCGGCGCCGCCACCAGGTGCCCGCCGCCAGCAACGTCGACTCACTCTCGGTCGACGAGACGGGCCGGGCCAGCGCCGTCACCGTACGCGGCAGCCTCTACTGGCTCACCCACCGCGACGGCCCCGCCCGCACCATCAGCGACACCCCGGGGGTGCGGGTGCGGCTGCCGGAGATGCTCGGCAGCAGGGGGCAGGTCGCGTACGTCACCGACGCGGACGGCGAGGACGCGGTGGAGATCGCCTACCTGCCGCGCGCCAGCGGCGACCGGGCCCCGCGCCGGCTCGCCTCGGGACAGCTCGGCCGGGTGCAGGAGATGGTCTCCGACCCGGACGGCGAACGCCTCGCCATCGCCTCGAACGACGGGCGGCTGCTGCTCCTGGACACGGGGGAGGGCACGGGCGGGGAGACGGCGGCGGAGCGGGCTTCCAGCGGCTCCACCCGCGCCGACCTCTACGCGGCGACGGGCGCGGCACCCCTGGACAGCGCGGCCCCGGTCGACGAACACCCCGGCCTCACCGAGCTGATCCGCTCGGTCAACGGGCCCGTCCGCGACCTGGCCTTCTCGCCCGACGGCGACTGGCTGACCTGGTCGCACCCGGGCATCGGCCGCTCGCTGCGGCAGATCAAGCTGGCCCGGATCTCCGGCCCCGGCGCCCCGGTGATCGTGGACGTCACCAACGGCCGCTTCGAGGACGAGAACCCGGTCTTCACGGAGGACGGCCGCTACCTCGCGTTCCTGTCCTGGCGGGGCTTCGACCCGGTGTACGACGTCCACACCGGCGACCTCTCCTTCCCGCTCGGCTGCCGCCCCTACCTGGTCCCGCTCTCCTCGGCCACTCCCTCGCCCTTCGCGCTCTCCCCGGACGGGCGGCCGGCGGCGGGCGGCCTGGACCCGGTGGACGTACCGGAGGGAGGGGGTACGGGCGAAGGGTCCACGGTCATGGTCGAGTTCGAGGGCCTGGAGAGCCGGGTGACGCCGTTCCCGGTCTCCGCCTCCAAGTACTCGGCGCTGCACCCGGTGAGCGGCGGCGGGCTGGTCTGGCTGCGCTGGCCGATCTCGGGGGCACTGGGCGAGACGTTCGCGAACCCGGCCGACATGTCGGGGCGGCCGACGCTGGAGCACTTCAACATCGCGAAGGCCCGGAAGACCGAACTGGTCGACCACCTAGACTGGTTCGCGGTCAGCGGCGACTGCTCGCGCCTGGTGGTGATGGACGACGGCGAGCTGCGCGCCCTGCCCGCGACCGAGCCGGGCGACACCGACTCCACCGTCTACCTGGACCTGCGCCGCATCCTGCACGAGGTGGACCCGGGGGCGGAGTGGCGACAGGCGTACGGGGAGGCGGGCCGGATCATCCGCTCCTACTTCTGGGAGCCGGACATGTGCGGCGTCGACTGGGGCGGGGTGCTGGACCAGTACCGCCCGCTGGTCGAACGGGTGGCCTCCCCCGACGAGTTCGCGGACCTGCTGCGCGAGGTGCTGGGCGAGCTGGGCACCTCGCACGCCTACGTCTCCCCCGCCCGCCGCAACGAGGGCCCGCCGCACTACCAGCGCGCGATCGGCCTGCTCGGCGCCAACCTGGTGTGCCGGGACGGCGCCTGGACGCTCCAGCGCATCCTGCCCGGCGACTCATCGGACTCCAAGGCGCGCTCCCCGCTGGCCGGTACGGGGATCAGGGAGGGCGCGGTCCTCACACACGTGGACGGCCGCCCGGTGGACCCGGTGACGGGCCCGTTCCCGCTGCTGACGGCGGCGGGCGGCACCACGGTGGAGCTGACGTTCACCCCGGCGGGCGGCGGCCCCTCGCGCCGGGTGGCGATCATGCCCCTGATGGACGAGCGCCCCCTGCGCTACCAGGACTGGGTGGCCAAACGGCGTGATGTCGTACGGGAGTTGAGCGGCGGCAAGTGCGGCTACCTGCACATCCCGGACATGGGCGGCTCCGGCTGGGCCCAGTTCAACCGGGACCTGCGCCTGGAGGTCTCCCGCCCCGCTCTGATCGTGGACGTACGGGGCAACGCGGGCGGCCACATCAGCGAGCTGGTCGTCGAGAAGCTCACCCGCAAGATCCTCGGCTGGGACCTGACCCGCAACGCCCAAGCGGTGAGCTACGCCTCCAACGCGCCGAGGGGGCCCGTCGTCGCCCTCGCCGACGAGGCGACATCCTCCGACGGCGACATGATCACCGCCGCGTTCCGGCTGCTGAAGCTGGGGCCGGTGGTGGGCCAGCGGACGTGGGGCGGGGTGGTCGGCATGACCGGCCGCCACCGCCTCGGCGACGGCACGGTGATCACCGTCCCGATGAACGCCGCCTGGTTCGACACGTACGGCTGGTCGGTGGAGAACCACGGCGTGGAACCGGACGTGCAGGCACTGCGCACCCCGCTGGACTGGGCGGAGGGCCGGTACGCGGTCCTCGACGACGCGGTGCGGGTCGCCCTGGACCTCCTGGCGGCCCACCCGGCCTCGACCCCGCCGTCGTACGACACCGCCCCGAACCTGCGAAGGCCGCCGCTGCCGCCGAGGAGCGGCTGAGCCCCCGAGCCCCGGCCCCCGCTCCTCAATCGCGGGAGGGGCGGGGGTCTTCCGTCGCCGCTCGTAGTCCGTCACCCGGCGGAGCAGACTCCGGACAGCAAGAAGGAGGCGCATCCGGTCACCCGGATGCGCCTCCTGACGCGACGCGCACGCACGCGCACGGCGCAGCGCGCACGCGTCACACCTCAGCGACCGTCAACGGTCGAAGCGCTCGCGCGCCTGGTCCGTCGCGTCCTGAGCCCGGTCCCGCAGGCCGGTCGACGCGTCGGAGCCGCGCTGCCGCTGGTCGCGGTTGCGGTCGCGACCCTTCGAGCCCCGCTCCTGGGCCTCGTCCTTGCCCTGGCCGGCCTTCTGCTTGGCCTGGTCGGCGAGGTCCTGCGCCTTGTCCTTGAACTGGTCTGCGATACCCATGCTGTTCACTCCTGTGGGATGCCTGGGGTACGTGTGGAATGGCCCCCAACGGGGCCGTGCTCAGCGTTACACGCCCCGACATCCCGCGCATTTCGGACCGCTACCGACCGTCACGGACGGTCAGTACGCCCCGCACGCGCGTCCTGGTCCGCCGCTCCCCCGGCCCCCACCAGCCCCTTCGACACCGTGTGCAGCCGCGGCTCGAAGCGCCGCATCTCGCGCTGTCCGCCGATCGCGATGACCGAGGGCAGGTACCCGCGGACCGACTGCATCCCGCGCAGCCACCACTGGGCGTACACGTGCGGGGAGCGCCGCGCGATCCCGTCCACGATGCGCTCGACGGCCGGGCCGAGCGGGTACGTACGGTTCATCGGCCACGGCAGCCGCTGGCGCAACTCCCGCATCACGTCGTCCTGGTCGGCGCCGCGCACCATGTCGGTGTCGGTCCAGGAGAGGTAGCCGACGCCGACCTTGACGCCCTTGTAGCCGACCTCGGCACGCAGGCTGTGCGCGAACGCCTCCACGCCCGACTTGGAGGCGCAGTACGCCGTCATCATCGGCGCCGGGGTGACCGCGGCCAGCGACGCTATCTGGAGGAAGTAGCCGCGGCTCTCCATCAGCACCGGCAGGAACGCCCGCCCGGTGACCGCCCCGCCGATCAGGTTCACCTCGATGACCCGCCGCCAGGCGTCCGGGTCCGAGTCGACGAACGGGCCGCCCGAGGCGACCCCGGCGTTGGCGACGACCACGTCGACCTTGCCGAACCGCTCCTTGACCTCGCGCGCCACCTGGGCCATCGCCGTGTGGTCGGTGACATCGGCGAACCAGTGGTCGCTCTCGCCGTGCAGCCGCTCGGAGACCTTCTTCAGCTCGTCCGGCTCCAGGCCCACGAGCGCCAGCGTCGCCCCGCGCGCCGACAGCTTGCGGGCCAGCAGCTCGCCCACGCCCCGGGCCGCGCCGGTGACGACGACGACCTGGCCCTCCAGACTCCGCCTGCTGCTCATGCGACATCCTCCTTCTCGGACGTGGCGGCCGTGGGGTCCGTGGCGCCGTCGGTGGCCGTCGGGGCTGCGACGTACCGGGTGGTCAGTTCCCTGAGCTTCGCCGTCACGGCCTCCGGGGCCTCCAACGGCGTCATGTGCCCCATGCCGGCCAGCTCGGTCAGCCCGAGGCCGACCGGCAGCGCCGCCGCGATGGCCCGCGCGTGCACCGGCGGGGTGAGCCGGTCGTCCGTACCGGCGATGACCGCCGTCGGCACCCGCAGTTCGCGCACGTCCGCCGTCACGTCCAGCTCGGCGAGCACATGCCCCCATCCCACCCGTGCGCGGCGCGGACAGGCGTGCACGATCCGGGCGCAGACGTCGACCCGCTCCGGGGCCGAACCGGCGCCCATGGTGGCGTACTTGAGGACACGCTTCGAGACCGGGTTGACCGGCCCCAGCGGCGCCTTCGCCCCCAGGACCGCGGCGGTGAGCCGGGTCCGGAACGCGCTCGCCCGCAGCGGCAGCACAAGGGCCTCGGCGGTCAGCCGGCCGCTGCCGGTGGAGCAGAGGAGGACCGCTGCGGCGTGTTCGCGAAGGCCGGGGCGGCGGGCCGCGGCCATCAGCGTCATCCCGCCCATGGAGTGCCCGGCCAGCACCGCCTTCCGCCCGGGAGCGAGGGTGGCGGCGAGCACCGCTTCCAGGTCGTCGGCGAGCGCGTTGACGCTGTAGCCGCCGGGGCCGGGCTCGGGGGTGAGGCCGTGGCCGCGCTGGTCGTAGGCGATGACGCGGTGGTCGGCGGCGAGGCCCCGGATCTGCGCGGCCCAGAAGTGGGTGTTGCAGGTCCAGCCGTGGGCCAGGACCACCGCGGGGGCGTCCTCGGGGCCGTGCAGCTCGACGTGGATGCGGGAGCCGTCGGCGGACGTGACGAAGAGTTCGCTCGCGGGGACGGGCGGGGCGTCGTCGCGGTGCAGGAGCCGGCTCATCGGGCACCCTCCTCGACGACCGGCCCGCCGGCTTCCACGACCTCGCGCTCACCGCGACCCGGCTGCTCCAGCACGAGCCCGCTCCCGCCCAGCCGCCCGGCGCCCGGCTTCGCGGCCGCCCGGATGACGTCGTACTCCGCGAGGTCCACCGACCGCGTCTGCCGCCGGAACTCGCCCGTCGTGCCCGGCCAGACCGTCGTGTTGCGGCCCTCCGCGTCCAGGTACCAGCTGGTGCAGCCGCCGGTGTTCCACACCGTGCGCTTCATCCGCTCCTGGACCTTGTCGTTCCAAGCGGTGACTGCGGTGGAGCGGGCGCCGAGCGCCGCGCGGCCGCCGAGCACGTTCAGCTGCCGCAGGTAGTCGGCCATGTAGTTCAGCTGGGACTCGATCATCAGGATCATCGAGGAGTTCCCGAGGCCCGTGTTGGGGCCGATGATCGTCATCCAGTTGGGGAACCCGGCGGCGGTCGCGCCGCGCAGCGAGTTCATCCCGTCCTTCCAGGACTCGGCGAGCGTGATGCCCTCCTCGCCGACGACCCGCTCCGCGATCGGCATGTCCGTCACATGGAAGCCGGTGCCGAAGATGATCGCGTCGACCTCGGCCTCGCTGCCGTCGGCGGCGACCAGCGTGCTGCCGCGTACTTCACTGAGCCCGGAGGCCACCACATCCACATTGGGCTGGGCGAGGGCCGGGTAGTAGGTGCTGGAGAGCAGGATGCGTTTGCAGCCGATGCGGTAGTCGGGGGTCAACTTGGCGCGCAGAGCGGGGTCCTTGACGGCCCGCGCCATGTTGGACTTGGCCAGCTTCTCCACCAGGCCGAGCTGGTCGGGGTGCTTGGTGAACGCGCTGACCTGCAACTCCCTTATGCCCCAGAGCAGTCCGCGCCGTGCGGTGCCGGTGGCGGGTATCGCCCGGTGCAGTGCGCGCTCGGCCTTGCTGATGGTGCGGTCCATGCGCGGCATGACCCACGGCGGCGTGCGCTGGAAGAGCGTGAGCTTCGCGGTCTTCGGCTGGATCGCCGGGACGATCTGGATGGCGGAGGCGCCCGTTCCGACCATGGCGACGCGCTTGCCGGCCACGTCGTAGTCGTGGTCCCAGCGCGCGGAGTGGAAGACCTTGCCGGGGAAGGTGTCGAGCCCGGGTATGTCCGGCGTCTTGGGGTCGGAGAGCGGCCCGGTGGCGGAGACGACGACATCCGCGCGCAGGGTCGTGCCACCCGCGCACTCGATCACCCAGTACAGGTTCTCCTTGTCCCAGCTCATCAGCTTCACCTCGTGGTTCAGCCGGATGTGCGGGCGCAGCCCGAAGGTGTCGGCGACGCGCTCCAGGTAGGCCCGGATGTGCTCCTGGCCGGAGAAGGTGCGCGGCCAGTCGGGGTTGGGGGCGAACGAGAAGGAGTAGAGGTGGGACGGTACGTCGCAGGCACAGCCGGGATAGCTGTTGTCGCGCCAGGTGCCGCCCACCGAGTCGGCCCGCTCCAGGACGACGAAATCGGTGATGCCTTCGCGGCGCAGCCGGACGGCGGCCCCGAGGCCCCCGAATCCGGTTCCGATCACCGCCACACGTACGTGTTCCTGCTGGGCCATGCTGCCGCCTCCCCGCGGTACGTTCATGTGATTACGCCAGCAATCACTGGCATGGTTCGGAGAGTAGAGCAGGCTCGTACCGATGGGTAGGGGTCGGACCGAGGAAAGTTACTGGCGGTACAACATAGGGTGCCCCTGTGGCTGAAGGACGCGAGCACCGCGAATACCGCATGGAGGAGCTGGCCAAGGAGGCCGGCATCACCGTGCGGACCCTGCGCTTCTACCGGGAGCGCGGCCTGATCCCGCCGCCGCGCCGCGAGGGCCGGATCGCCTGGTACGACGACCACCACCTGGCCCGTCTGCGGACCATCACGGGCCTGCTGGAGCGCGGCCACACCCTAAACGGCATCGCGGACCTGGCCGCCACCTTCGAGAGCGGGCGCGATGTCGCCGAGGTGCTGGGGCTCGGCGAGCCGACCGAGGAGACCCCGGTCCGGCTCACCCCGGAACAGCTCGCCGACTACTTCGAGGGCGAGGTCACCCCGGAGAACCTGGCCACCGCCCTGGACCTGGGCTATCTCGCCACCGACGGGGACGAGATCGTCCACATCAGCCGGCGCCTGCTGGAGGTGTCGGCGGAGCTCGTACGGGAAGGGGTGCCGCTCGCCACGGTGCTCTCCTCGGGCCGACGCGTCCGCGAGCACGCGGACGCTCTCGCCGAAATCTTCGTACGCGTACTGCATGCCCATGCCGCGGAGACCGAACCGGCCCAACTCCGGCCACTGGCGCGTGCGGTGGTGGACGCGGAGCTGTCGATGGCGCTGGACCGGAGGCTGCGCCGCGAGGACGGCACGCAGCCCCCGAAAGCCGACTGACCGGACCTACCGCTCGTAGACGACCGTCACCGGCGCATGGTCGCTCCAGCGCTCGCCGTGGGTGGCGGCCCGCTCGACCCACGCCTTGACCGCGCGCCCGGCGAGACCCGGCGTGGCGATCTGGTAGTCGATGCGCCAGCCCGCGTCGTTGTCGAAGGCGCGCCCCCGGTAGGACCACCAGCTGTACGGCCCCTCGACATCCGGGTGCAGCTGCCGTACGACATCGACGTACGCGGCCTCCGCGAAGACCCGCGTCAGCCAGGCCCGCTCCTCGGGGAGGAAGCCGGAACTCTTCCGGTTGGCCTTCCAGTTCTTCAGATCGGCCTCCTGGTGGGCGATGTTCCAGTCGCCGCAGACCACGACCTCACGCCCGCCAGCCGCCGCCCTCGCCCTCAGACCCTGGAGGTAGGGCAGGAAGGCCGCCATGAAGCGCTCCTTCTCCTCCTGCCGCTCCGTGCCGACCTCACCGGAAGGCAGATACAGGCTCGCGACGGTCACGCCGGGGAGGTCGATCTCGACGTACCGGCCGCTCCCGTCGAACTCCTCGGCCCCGGGCACGTCGAACCCGCCGAAACCGATCTGGACCCGCTCCGGCGCCTGGCGGGAGTAGAGGGAGACCCCGGCGCGCCCCTTGGCGGCGGCGGGGGCGTGCACGGTGTGCCAGCCCTCGGGGGTACGGACCGCCTCGGCCAGCTGGCCCGGCTCGGCACGGACCTCCTGAAGGCAGACCACATCGGCGTCGGTGCCCGCCAGCCATTCCACGAAGCCCTTCTTCGCGGCGGCGCGGAGCCCATTAACATTCACGGTTGTCACGGTCAGCATCCCGAAACAGTACCCACCTCCACCCCTACCGATAGATATACGATAGTCGGCATGAATATCCGCCCGTCCCGCTTCGACCACCCCGACGCCGTCAAACTCAACGACCAGGTCCAGCTCGAATACGCCGAGCGCTACGGCGACGAGGGCGATGTCACCTACCTCGACCCCGCCATGTTCGAGCCGCCGCACGGTCTGTACCTGCTCGCCTACGACGAGTTGGAGCGCCCGGTGGCGACCGGTGGCTGGCGGACGCAGGACCGCAACCCGGAGGGCTACGCGGACGGCGACGCCGAGATCAAGCGGATGTTCGTGATCCCCGAGGGCCGCGGCCGGGGCCTGGCCCGCCGGATGCTCGCCGCCCTGGAGGAGGACGCCCGGGCCGCGGGCCGGGTCCGGATGGTCCTGGAGACCGGGGACCAGCAGCCGGAGGCCATAGCGCTGTACACCTCGTGCGGCTACACGGTCTGCGAGGAGAAGTTCGGCCACTACCGGGAGTACGAGAGCAGCATCTGCATGGCCAAGCCGCTGCGACAGCCGCTCCAGCAGCCGTGAGCTGTTCTTCTCGCCCGCCTCACTGCGGCGTCGCCAGCACCTGCGTCCAGTAGGGCCCGCGCGGCGAGTCGGCGATGCCCACGCCCACATGCGTGAAGTTGCAGTTGAGGATGTCGTCCTTCCGGCCCGGGCTGCGGTGCCACTGGTCGGCGACGGCGGCCGGGTCGGCGTTCCCCGTGGCGATGGTCTCGCCCACGGCGGTCCACAGGTAGCCGGAGTCGGTCACCCGGTCGCCCATGCCCCGGCCCGTGGAGTCGGTGTGGCCGAAATAGCCGTGGGCCGCCATGTCCTCGGAGTGGCGCTGGGCGACCTCGGTGAGCCGGGGGTCGGTGGTCAGCTGCGGGCAGTCGTTGTGGGCGCGCAGGGTGTTGACCTCGGCGACGAGGCGCGTCTGGGGACGGGGCCGCGCCCGGGGCGCCGGGCGCGGTGACGGTGGCGGGGCCACGGTGGACGGCGAGGCGCCCGGGGCGGAGCGGCTCGGCGTGGGAGTGGGAGTGGGCGTCGGGGACGCGGACGGGGTGGCCGCCGTGGCGACTGGGGGCGGCGCGGGCGCCGGGAGCTGCGTCGTACCCCCCTCGGCGCGGGGCGCGGGCGGCGCGGGCGCCGAGGGCCACAGCAGTACGGCGATCGAGGTCACGGCGGCCGCCGCGGCGACGAGCCCCGCCGCCTTCCCCGCCGAGAACCCGGCCGGAGCCACGGCCGGGGCGACAGCGGCGGCGGCGTGCTGGCCGCCGTCGTACAACGGCACCACCAGAGCGAGCCCCGAAAGCAGCCCCTCCGGCGGTACGAGCCCCGAACTTGTCGCCGAGCAGGAGGCGCAGCCGCGTATGTGGCGGGCTGTGCGCTTGCGCCACAGGGGCGTGGGCGCCCCGTCCCAGTCCTCCACCAGGGCGTCCAGATAAGGGCAGCGGGGTTCGGCGGCCAGCGCCCGGACGACCGCGCGCCCGACGTCGAGTTGGTTCTTGACCCGCTGGACGCGTACGGCGGTGTGCTGGGGTGAGAGCCCGAGGGCGTCCGCCAGCTCGGCCCGGGTGAGCTCGCCGGTCGTCTCCAGCCACCAGAGCGAGAGCACATCGCGTTCCGCGTCGTCCAGCCAGCGGGTCGCCTCGGCGGTCTCGCGCCGCTGGCCGGAGAGTTCGAGGCGCAGGATGGTCAGGTCGACGAAGTCGGCGGCCGGGTCGGCCGGCTCGTCGGTCTCCTCCAGCGCGGCGGGTCGGTGGCCGAGGACGGACCAGCGGGTGCGGACCTGGTTCATGGCGATGGCCACCAGCCAGGACCGGAACCGGGTGGGATCGCGCAGCGAGGAGAGACCCGAGAGCGCGCGGAGCATGGTCTCCTGCACCACGTCGTCCACGTCCGGGTGGCCGTTGAGGGCGCGGCCCACGACGTTGTAGACGAGCGGCAGGTAGAGGGAGGCGAGCCGCTCCCCGGCCGCCTGGTCCCCGTCCCTGGCCGCGACGACCAGTGCGGTGACGTCCACGCCGTTCACGCTGTTCACCACGTGCTCACTTCCTCGGGCCGTGCGGAGGACGCCGGGCAGCGCATCCCCGGAGTGTGGGGCAGGTCACTCCTGGGGGTTTTGTTATCCGGTCCCTTTCCGGTGGTCAACCAGTATGCGGGGACCTTACGGGTGCCCCGCGGCGGGAGTGCCGGGATGGGGGAGGGACATGTCGAGCAGGACGGAAACATGCGTCGGGCTGCCGGACGCCGGGGACACGGAGCGGGCCGCGGCCTCTCGAAGGGCGCTGGAGATCGACGGGGCCGCCACGGAGGCCGACGCCTTCCCTGCCGCCCTGCGGGAGGCGCTGGGCCGCCGCGGCCTCTCCCTGGAGCGGGTGAGCGAACGGCTCAGGGCGCGCGGCATCGGCGTCAGCCAGGCCACGTTGAGCAGTTGGCAGCGCGGCCGCAGTCAGCCGGAGCGGGCCCGGTCGCTGCGGGCCGTGGAGGTGCTGGAGGAGATCCTGGACCTGCCGGGCGGGGCCCTGCGCTCGCTGCTCGGCCCGCGCCGCCCGCGCGGCCGGGTCGCACCGGCCCGCGGCGAGGGGGCGGCTCTCCAGGTGCTGGGCGAGGACTCGGTGGTGGAGAAGGCGCTCGGCGAGCGGTTCCGCCACTTCAACCAGGAGACCGGCTCGCTGCTGATCCACGACGTGGTGACGCTGGGCGCGAGCGGAACGCTGAGCAACCTCACCACGACCAATGTGCTGCGGGCCAATCGCGCCGGAGCTGACCGCGCGCTGTTCGTGCTGAGCTTCGACGACGAGCAGGCGGAGCCGCTCGACATCCGCGTCACCAGCGGCCGGCTCGGCGAGGCGACGTACCTCAAGGGGCTCAAATCCCTCGTGCTGGAGATTCACTTCGGCCGGGAACTCGCCAAACTGGACACGACCGTGGTGAGTTACGCCGTCGATGTGAGCCCGTCGCGGGAACCGGCCGCCCACTACGAACGCTGGTCGCGGGCGAATCTGCACGAATACCTTCAGCAGGTCTTCTTCCATCCGGACGCGCTCCCCTCGGGCTGCCGGCGGTACTTCCGGGACCAGGTGGGCTCCCCGCCCCGTGCGCAGCGGCGTATTTCGATGAACGATTTCCACAGCACCCATGTGCTCGCCTCCCGGTGCAAACCCGGAGTGCACGGAGTGGCCTGGGATTTCGACACGAAGGAATGACGGAAACGGTGGAAACGGTGGAAACGGGAGACCGCCCAGGGTCAGTGGACGGTCTCCCGCGTATGCGGCACCTTCACCCGGTCGGGGCTACTTGGTGTTGAGCGTCAGCCCGTAGTACTTCAGGGCGTCGTCCAGCGGCTGGAAGTACGACGAACCGGGCGAGTTCACCTGGCCGTTGCACCGCTGGCTGATCGGCCCGCCGGAGGTCATCCCCTGGGCCTGGTTGCCGGAGACGTAGGCGCCTCCGCTGTCCCCGCCCTGGGTGCAGACGGTGGAGCTGGCCAGACCGGTCACGACGGTGTCCGGTCCGCCGTTCTGGTCGGTGTAGGTGACGCTGACGTTGTACGAGCCGACCTTGCCGCAGGTCCAGCCGGTGGTCTGGCCGGCCTTGCAGAGCGCCGAACCCTGCGGGGCCCGCTGGCTGCCCCGTACGGCGACGGTGCCCGCCTTGCCGTACGTGGTGATGTCCAGGCCGATGGAGTGGCCGGCATCCACGGTGGCGATGCCCATGTCCACGCTGCGGGTGCCGAGCGCGAACCGGGTGTGGGTTCCCTTGGCGAACCGGGTCCCGTTGTAGGCGAGTGCGGGCAGGTCCTCGATGCAGTGCCCGGCGGTCACGAGCACCTGCTTGCCGCTGCGGTCCTTCGCCCCGTAACCGACGGAGCAGAGGTAGCCGTTGAAGGTCATGCGACTGCCCGGCGGCACGACGGCCTGCGTCTCCAGCTTCTCCTGGCCCCGGACGACGCGTACGGCGTCGCCGTTGCTCCTCGCGGCCTTGAGGAAGGTACGGGTGGCTGCGTCGGAGGCCCCGTTGACCTCGACGGTCACGGTGTCGGACGCGAGGTCCACGGACCACGCCGACACCCCGGCCGGGGCGCTCTTGAGGGCCTTGGCGTCGAGCTGGGCCTTGATCCGGTTCAGCTCGCCCTCGCCACGCTCCGGGACCCGTGCTGCGAGTCCCGCCGCCTTGACCTCCTTCGCCGCCTCGGCGTCGGCGGCGTTGACGACGAGCGTCCCGTCCTTGGCGAAGAAGGCCCCGAGGGTGGAGACCTTCTCGGCCCGCAGCTTCGCGAACCGGTCCTGCTGCCGCGCTTCCTTGTCGAGCCGCTCGACGGCCTCCCGCTCGCTCACGCCCAGGGTGGTGGCGAGAGCCTGGACCATCTCCGGCTGATACTTCAGCGGCGCGGATTCCGCCGTACCGGCGTAAGCCCCTGTGGCGACTCCGGCCGACAGGAGGGCGCCGATGGAGGCCGCCACGATGTATCTGCGCGCGTTCTTCTTTCCGTGCTTCACGCGATTCCTTCCGCTACACGGGCGAAGCGTCCAGACAATGGGGGGGGTGGCCACACCACGCTTGGGGACGCGCGATGTGTTCCATGGACACTGCCCGGCGGCGATGACATGTTCCTGTCGCCGCGCCTCGAACTCTCGCGTAAACGGAACTGCCGCGACAAGGACCGGAGATGGGGCTCTTATCTACAGAACTGGCCGAGAACTGTAGAGAAACACGGCGGAAACACAACGGACGGGGCCCCCGCCCCCCTGCATGAGGTGGCAACTGCCACTCCATGCTCCGGTTGAGGGCCTGAGCTGTCGCTCCTTCGTCCTCGGAAGCCGCGCCATGCTCTCAGCGCCAACCGCACATCGACGCTACCTGTGGGCCGACACCATGTCATGCACGAGGACGCGGCTCGCTGGGCGCCCGGATCGCGTGGTCAACGACCGAGATGCTGGGCCTTGTGCGCGGCCCAGCGCTCCATCAGCGACCCGAACTCCTTCTCGAGGAACTGGAAGAACTCCAAGGTGTCGTTGATCCTGCGCCCCTGAGGGGTTTGGAGCCCGAAGTGGTCCACGCCCTCCCGCATGGTCGCCTGCCAGTTCCTCAGTACGGCGTCGCGCTCCATCAGGGCGCTGTGCCACTGGTCGCCCTGTACGCGGTAGCGCTCACGCCGCGAACCCGGCTCCCTCTCCCGGCTGACCATGTTGACCTGGGCGAGATAGCGGACAGCACCTGACACGGCTGCCGGGCTGACCTTCAGCCGCTCTCCCAGTTCGGGGGAGGTGAGAGCCCCTTGCTCCGAGGAGAGCAGAGCCGCGAAGACCCGGGCCGGCATGCGAGCCATCCCGGCTTCGACTAGCTGGGCGGCGAAACGCTCCACGAACTGCGAGGTGGCGGCCTCGCTGTCGTGGGCCTGCCCACTGCCGTCATCCGCGGGGCCCTCATGTCGCCGCCGCTCACCCATGTCCTGGCTCCCTTTCACATGGCCTGGGCAACCCGGCGCTTCCGGCCTCCCACGGAAGTGTACCGAGCGATTCATACAGTTCCTTAACTTCACACATTTCTGAATTGAGCGTACGTTCAGAATCATGAAGAAGGCAATCACTGTGGTCGGACTGCACAAGTCGTTCGGCCGGACACACGCCCTCGACGGCCTCGACCTGGACGTCGACGCCGGCGAGGTCCATGGCTTCCTCGGCCCCAACGGTGCGGGCAAGTCCACCACGATCCGAGTCCTTCTCGGGCTCCTGCGCGGCGACTCGGGCTCCGCCCAGCTCCTGGGCAGGGACCCGTGGAAGAATGCCGTCGCGTTGCACCGGAGGCTCGCCTACGTACCCGGCGATGTCGAACTGTGGCCCAACCTCACCGGTGGGGAGGCGATCGACCTCCTGTCGAAGCTGCGCGGCGGTCTCGACCGACGGCGACGCGACGAGCTCGTGGAACGGTTCGACCTGGATCCGACCAAGAAGGGCCGTGCCTACTCCAAGGGCAACCGGCAGAAGGTCGCCATCGTCGCGGCGCTCGCCTCCGACGCCGAACTGCTGCTCCTGGACGAACCCACCGCGGGCCTCGATCCCCTCATGGAGGCCGTCTTCCAGGACGTCATCCTCCAGGCGAAGGCCGCGGGCCGGACCGTGCTGCTGTCCAGCCACATCCTGGCCCAGGTCGAGAAGCTCTGCGACCGCGTGAGCATCATCCGGCAGGGCCGCATCGTTCAGTCGGGCACGCTGAGCGAGATGCGCCACCTGACCCGCACGACGGTAGAGGCCGAGACCGAGCGCACGGCCGTCGGACTCGACACTCTGCCAGGTGTTCACGGGGTCCGGGTGCAGGACCGTCAGGTGAGCTTCACTGTCGACGGTACGCACGTCGGCACCGCCATCCGCGGGCTCGGCGAGTTCGGCATCCGCAGCCTGGTCAGTCATCCGCCGACACTGGAGGAACTGATGCTCCGTCACTACAGCGACGAGATCGCTGCCGACGGCCAGACGGGACGCGTCGACGGTGCTGAGAGTTCCGGCACCGTCACGGTCGCACCGGCCCGAGACGGTGACGAGGCCGCCCGATGACCGCCACCGTCGCCGTCTCTCCGGGCCGCCGAACCCCCCTGCCCGGTGCAGGCGCTTTCGTCGGCACCGCGACCCTCCTCCGGTTCGCCCTGCGCAGGGACCGTGCGCGCCTCGCCATCTGGTTGCCGGCGCTCTCCCTGGGCACGCTCGCCACGGTGGCCCAGTACGAGACCCTGTACTCCACCCCCGAGGAACGGACCAGGGCGGCCGCCACCATGGACAGCCCCGCCGCACTCGCCATGACCGGACCTCGCCACTACTTGTCCGACTACGACGTCGGCGCGATGCTCGGGCACCAACTGCTCGGCTTCATGGCGGTCCTGGTCGGCCTGATGAGCGTCCTGATCGTCATCCGGCACACGCGGCACGAGGAGGAGACCGGCCGGGCCGAGCTGGTCCGCTCCACCGTTGTCGGGCACCACGCCCAACTGGCCTCCGCGCTGGCCGTCGCGGCCCTTGCGAACATCGCCCTCGCCGTCCTGCTGGCGCTGGCCTTGATCTCGACGGGGATCGACGGGATCAGCACCGGCGAAGCCTTGCTGTACGGGCTGACGCACACGGTGATCGGTCTCGTCTTCGCCGGTGTCGCAGCGGTCACCGCACAGGTGACCGCCCACACCCGCGGCGCCACCGGTATGGCACTGGCACTGATCGGGGTCGCCTACGCGCTGCGCGCCTCCGGGGACGTCGGCAAGGACGCCCTGTCCTGGCTGACGCCGATCGGCTGGATCCAGCGAAGCTACGTCTTCGTCGACAACCGCTGGTGGCCCCTGCTGCTCTGCCTGGCGTTGGCCGCGCTGACCGCCGCCTTCGGCTTCGTATTGAGCACCCGGCGTGATGTCGGCGCGGGTCTGCGACCCGCCGGGCTCGGTCGCCGTACCGCGTCCGAGGCCCTCACCAGGCCTTTGGGCTTCGCCCTGCGGCTGCACCGGGCAACCCTGCTGGGCTTCTGCGCCGGACTGTTCCTGATGGGCACCATGTACGGCTCCATCCTCGGGGACGCCGCCGACATGGTGAAGAACATCGAACAGGTCCAGGAGGCGCTGGCACAGATCGGCGGCAGCTCCGTCGCCGAGTCGTTCGCCTCGATGGTGATGGTCGTCATCGCGGTCGTGGCCGCCGTGTACGTCGTGATGGCCTCACTGCGGCCTCGGACCGAGGAGAGCGCCGGCCGCGCCGAACCGCTGCTGGCCACCGGCCTCTCGCGCGACCGCTGGCTGGGCAGCCATGTCGCCGTCGCGCTGGCCGGCGGTACGGCACTGCTGCTCACGGCCGGGCTGGGCTTCGGCCTCGCGGGCGCCGCGTCCACCGGGGACAGCGGCCTCGTGGGTGAGTTGGTCGCGTCCGCAGCCGTGTACGCCCCCGCGCTGTGGGTGACGGTGGGTGTGACCGTCGCGCTCTTCGGCTGGTATCCCGGGGCCGGGGTCGCGGCCTGGACCGTGCCGGTGTACGCGTTCCTCGTCGGCTATCTCGGCGCGATGCTCCGGTTCCCCGGCTGGATGAACAACCTGTCACCTTTCGGCCACGTTCCCCGGCTCCCGGCCGCCCAGATGAGCTGGACTCCCATGGTGGTCCTCACCGCGGTCGCGGCCGGCCTGATCCTGCTGGGCATGGCGGGCTTCCGGCGCCGGGATCTGGAGACCAAGTGACGGGTGGACGACGCGGCAGGCTCGGTATCTGCCTCGGCGCCGCACCGGCGTGCTCTGTCCCTCTGCGAGTCAGGCCTCGCGGGCCCCCTCGTACATACCGTCGATGACCTGGGCGTACTCACGCTCCACGACGGGCCGTTTGACTTTGAGGCTCGGGGTGAGTTCGCCGTGCTCGATATCGAGGTCGCGCGGGAGCACGGCGAACTTCTTGACCGTCTGCCACCGCTGCAGGTCACCGTTGACCCGCTGGACGAAGCCGTCGATCAGCTCGTGGACCTGCGGCGAGGAGACGATCTCGGCATACGTGCGGTCGCCGAGGCCGTGGGACGCCGCCCACGACGTGATCGTGGTCGCGTCCAGGGTGATCAGGGCGGAGCAGAAGTTGCGGCCGTCGCCGATGACCAGGATGTTGCTGACGTACGGGCAGACGGCCTTGAAGCGGCCCTCGATCTCGGTGGGCGCCACGTACTTGCCGCCCGAGGTCTTGAACACGTCCTTCTTGCGGTCGGTGATCCGGACGTAACCGTCCTCGTCCACGTCCCCGATGTCACCGGTGCGGAACCAGCCGTCGCTCTCCAGCACCTCCGCGGTCTTCTCGGGAAGGTTGTGGTACCCGCGCATGACGCCGGGGCCTCGCAACAGGACCTCGCCGTCCTCGGCTATGCGGACCTCGGTGCCGGGCAGCGGTCTGCCGACCGTGCCGACCCGGTAGTCGTCGGCGGGGTTGATGGTGCAAGCCGCGCTGGTCTCGGTGAGGCCATAGCCCTCCAGGATGTGCACACCGGCGCCGGCGAAGAAGTAGCCGATGTCGGGAGCGAGGGCGGCGCTGCCCGAGACGCTGCCGCGCAGGTTGCCCCCGAAGGCCGCGCGGATCTTGCCGTACACCAGCCTGTCGGCGACGGCGTGCCGCACGGCGAGCGGCAGGGGCACCTTCCGCCGCCCGGTCGCCGCCCTGCTCTCCTGTTCTGTCCGGGCGTAGTCGCGGGCGACCTTCGCCGCCCAGAGGAAGATCTTGTACTTGGCACCTCCCTCGGCACGCGCCCGGCCCGCGATGCCGTTGTAGACCTTCTCGAAGATCCGGGGCGCCGACGCCATCAGGGTGGGCCGGACGGCGGGCAGGTTGGTGATGATCCGGTCGATCCGTCCGTCCACCGCCATCACATGCCCGGTCCTGACCTGACCGGCGATCAGTGCCTTGCCGAACACGTGGGACAGCGGTAGCCACAGGAACTGCACGTCGTCGGAGCGCAGCAGCCCGCTGGCCTCCTGGGCGACCCCTTGGTACGACCAGCAGTCGTGCACGAGGCGCACACCCTTGGGCCGGCCTGTGGTGCCCGAGGTGTAGATCAGGGTGGCGAGATGTTCCCGTTCGATGGCCCGGACCGTCTCCGCGACCGCGTCCGGGTGTTCGTCCAGGTATGCCGTACCCCGCTTCTCCAGCTCGGCGAGGGAGAGCACCTCCAGCCCCTCCACCCGAGGGAGGTCCGCCGCGGGGTCGAAGAGGATCGCGTGGCCCAACCCGGGCAGGCGTTCGATGTCGGAGGCGACCTTGTCCAGCTGCTCCGCGTTCTCGACGAAGATCGCGCGGCTGCCGGAGTCGGAGAGGATGTACACCGTCTCGTCGGCATGGGTGCTGGGGTAGACGGCAGTGGTGGCGGCGCCCGCGCACATCGCGCCCAGGTCGGCCAGGATCCACTCCACCCGGGTGGAGGAGGAGATCGCCACCCGTTCCTCGGGCCGCACTCCCAGAGCCAGCAGGCCGGCCGCGATCGCATGGACGCGTTCGGCGGTCCGGGCCCAGGTCAGCGAACTCCACTGCTCGGCGCCTTCAGCGCCGTCGTCGGCCGGCACGGGAAACCTGTAGGCCTCCTGGCCGGGCGTGGCTTCGACCCGTGCGAGAAAGAGATGCGCCACGGAAACCGGGCGGTTGTCGACAAGGGACTGCGCGGAACTCACATGGACCTCCGGGCCTGGGGGCGCCCATCTTCGAGTGATTTACTGACAGGTAACTCGCAAGCGGTGGTCAGACTATGGGGAAGTCTGCCTGCGCGTAAGGGGCTGGGAGCGCGCCGGATCGTCCGGGGTCGCTCCGATCCCCGGTCAGAGGCTGAGCACGAGCTTGCCACGGACCTGGCCGGTCCTGCTGATCAGCTGGGCTTCGGCCGCCTTCTCCAGGGGCAGGACGTCCTGGACCTCGACCCGGACCGCTCCTGAGTCGATGAGCTGCCCGATGCGGCGCAGCGCCTCGCCGTCCGGAGCGACGACGACGCGCCGCCCTGTGATACCGGGGATGCGGTACGTCTCGTCGATCGGTTCCGGCAGAGTGATGAGCACGCCGCCCGGACGCAGCGCTCGCCACGACTCCTGCTGCGTCCGGCCGCCGACGGTGTCGATGACGACGTCGACCGGTTCGACGGCGTGCGGATGCTCCTCCGTGCGGTCCAAGGGCTCGTCGACGCCGAGCCGGCGCAGAAAGGCCAGGTTGCGCGGTGAAGCGGTGGCCGTGACATGCGCCCCGCGGGCCTTGGCGAGCTGAACGGCGAAGTGGCCGACCCCGCCCGCGCCACCGTGGATCAGAACGCGCTGACCGGCGGTCAGCTGTGCGGCGTCGAGCGACTGCCAGGCGGTCAGGGCCGCCAGCGGGACGGCCGCGGCCTGCGCGAACGACAGCTCGACGGGCTTGGGGGCGACGGCTGAGACCGGCAGGACCGCGAACTCCTGATAGGCCCCGGCATACGGCAGAGGCAGCATGCCGTACACCTCGTCACCGACACCTGGGCCGTCGGCCGTCGTCGTCGTGACGACCGTCCCCGCCACATCCCAGCCCATGCCCAGAGGGAAGGGGCGGTCCGTACCGACCGCTCCCTCTCGGAACTTCCAGTCGACGGGGTTCACGCCGGCGGCCCGCACCTTGATCAGAAGCTGTCCGTCGGCAGGGTCAGGTACCGGTTGCTCGGTCAGTTCCAGAACGCTTTCGTCGCCGTGGCGGGAGAGGGTTACTGCTCGCATGACCGGTGCTCCAGAGGGAGGGAACGAGCCGGCACCGCTGGCGGCGACGGCCGTGCGCGGTGCGCACTGAGCTCAACCGTGGACCGAGGGGGCCCTGCTGACCAGTACCCCGTCAGTACCCCCCGTCGCAGTGAGGAGCGGGGTACTGACGGGGTACAGGGCAGCGCGTTCCGGGGAGGGCATACTGACGCGGAGGCGCGGGGGCGGACTGCGTCGCGCTGTGCGAAAGGAGCCGGGGGAGCCGTGAAGCAGGCACGTGAGCTGGGCAGGTTTCTTCGTTCACGGCGATCGCATGTGACGCCTGAGGCCGCGGGCGTTCCGGCTCTGGGCCGGCGGCGGGTGCCCGGACTCCGCCGCGAGGAGGTGGCGGGACTCGCCGGAGTAAGCACCATCTACTACACGCGCCTGGAGCAGGGGCGGGCGACCAATCCCTCGGACTCCGTGCTGGAGGCCCTGGCGCGTGTGCTGCGACTGGACGCGACCGAGTGGGCCCATCTGCACGATCTGGCGCACCCTCCGCAGCGCCCGCGGGCCGAGTCGTCGACCCTCGGGGTCCGACGGGTTCGTCCGGATGTCCGTCGGTTGCTGGATGCGGTGGGTGCGGTGCCCGCCTACGTTCTCGACCCCGGCATGGACGTTCTCGCCGCCAACGAGCTCGCTCTGGCCCTGGTGCCCGGCCTGGCCGGTGCCCCGGCAGGCAAACCGAACATCGCCCGTCACATCTTCCTGGACGCCAAGGCACGCAGCCTGTACCCGCAGTGGGATCAGGTCGCGCGTCAGACCATCGGCTACCTGCGCTTCTCCGCCGCACGCCACGTACACCATTCCCGTCTGGGGCACGTCGTCGCCGAGCTCAGTGCGGCCAGCCCCGAGTTCCGGATCCTGTGGGCGGCTCAGGAGGTTCAGGAGAAGACGTACGGCACCAAGAGCTTCGAGCACCCCCTGGCCGGGCGATTCGACCTCGCGTACGAAACCCTTTCCTTCCCGGGCGACGAAGGCCAGTCACTCGTCATCTTCTCGGCCGTCCACGGCTCCGCGCAGAGCGCCTTGAAGCGGCTGAGCGCGTCGCCGATGGAATATCCACAGCGGTAGGAAGCCTTACGGCAGCCCGGCCGCAAACTGCGCGGCGTTCCTCCCGAACTGACCGCTCTCGTCTGCCGATCAGACCTGGGTGAGTTCCGCGGCACCGAAGGAGACACCGAAGCGGGCGCACCACACACTCACGCTGGTGAAGTCGGAGAGTTCCGCGCCGGCGGGGAGGGCGTAGTTCTGGTTTCCCTTGTTGCCCTTGAGTTTGCCGAGGCTGATGTACTTGCCGTCATCGAAGACTCCCCAGCCTCCCCTGCCCGCCTTCACCGGCGCATCGGTCAGCCACACGTGGAGGTCGGGTCCGTTGCTGGTGTCGAGGTTCTCCAGTCGTAGCGTATGCGTGCCATCCGCCAGACGAACGATCTTCACGGCCCCGGTGGTGGCGTGTTCATGACTGATGAACCTCCCCGCCGCGACGGTCACCGGTCCCGTGGGCGGCGCCGGGCTCCCACCGGGCGAGGCCGGTTCCGCCGGCAACGTGACTGCTGGTGAGGGCAAGGACTCCAGCACCGTCTCGTCCTGCCACAACTTCCACGGCTGAAACAGGTACAAACCGGCGACGACCGCGGTGACAACGGCTACCGCGATGCCTGTCACTATCAGCTTGCTCGTTCGCCCTTTGCGCACCATGAGACCGCTCCCTCTTGTTCAGGTGTCCGCCCGAGAGTAATCGCGAGGGGCACGCTCATGTCACCAGGCGTCAACCACCACCTGCACGGCGCGGCCACACTCGCTGGACCAAGATCGTCGGGCGGCTCGGTCGTGTGAGGCGCGGAAGTGCGGCGGAACCGGACCCCGCTCCCTCATATATCGTCTACCGATATCACTACCCGTTACATGCGTACGGCTCTGTCACCTGGGGAGTTGAGCAGTGGGCAAGCAGCCGCCGACCGAGGGGACGCCGCGGCAGTTGCGGCGGCGGCTCGGTGTGTTCGACGCGGTGGTCATCGGTCTGGGCGCGATGATCGGCGCAGGCATCTTCGCCGCCCTCGCTCCGGCGGCGGAAGCGGCCGGAGCCGGGCTGCTGCTCGGTCTGGGCCTGGCCTCGGTGGTCGCCTACTGCAATGCGACGTCCTCAGCCCGGCTCGCCGCGCGCTATCCGGCCTCCGGCGGCACCTATGTATACGGCCGCGAACGCCTTGGCGACTTCTGGGGGTACCTTGCCGGCTGGGGCTTCGTCATCGGGAAGACCGCTTCCTGCGCGGCCATGGCCCTCACGGTCGGCACCTACCTGTGGCCCGGTCAGGCACACGCGGTCGCGGTAGCGGCTGTGGTGGCGCTGACCGCGGTGAACTATGCGGGGGTGCGGAAGTCGGCCTGGCTGACTCGGGCCATCGTCGCGGTCGTCCTCGCGGTCCTGGCAGCACTGGTCGTCGCCACGCTTGCCTCCGGCGAGGCTGACGCCGTTCGTCTGAACAGCGGCTCGGAGGCCGATTTCACCGGTGTGCTCCAGGCAGCGGGACTGTTGTTCTTCGCGTTCGCCGGATACGCACGCATCGCCACTCTCGGCGAGGAGGTCCGCGACCCTGCCCGTACGATCCCCCGCGCCATCCCCGTCGCACTCGGTATCACCCTGGTCGTCTACGCCGTGGTGGCCATCGCCGTCCTGATGGTGCTGGGCCCGGAGAGGCTGGCGGACGCGACCGCGCCGATGTCGGACGCCGCACGAGCCGCGGACGCGGAGTGGCTGGTCCCGTTCGTGCGCGTCGGTGCCGCGGTCGCGGCGCTCGGCTCGCTGCTGGCGCTGATCCTCGGCGTGTCCCGTACGACTCTCGCCATGGCCCGTGACCGGCACGTGCCACATGCCCTTGCGGCCGTTCATCCTCGTTACCAGGTGCCCCATCGGGCGGAACTCGCGGTCTGTGCCGTGGTGGCAGTGCTCGCCGCGACGGTGGACGTTCGCGAGGCGATCGGCTTCTCCTCCTTCGGAGTGCTGGCCTACTACGCCGTCGCGAACGCCTCGGCCTGGACACTCACCTCCGCCGAGGGCCGCCCCGCGCGGATCGTTCCCGTCGTCGGCCTGGCAGGGTGTCTGGTCCTGGCCTGCGCCCTGCCCCCTTCCTCGGTGGTCTCCGGTGCCGCGGTCCTGGCCGTCGGGGCAGCCGCCTACGGCATCCGCCGCGCGCTCGCTTCCCGTCGCACGTCATAGGACCGGACGACGGGCGCTCAACGGGCGGCGCAGGCGGCTCCGGCATGCGTCCTTGCCTGTCAGGCACAGGGGGCAGGACTGGGCCGCATGACGAAGGCCGGCCCCGGACTACCGCTGGGGCGCCGCGCCCGACGAACTCCCCGACGTCATGTGACGGGTCGGCTTCCACTTCGACCATGACGATCCGGAAACGGATCTGTCCTCACCAGCGGCGGTCGCTCCGGTCGAGCACCTGACGGGCGCCACCATCACTCCCACGCTGCTCCGGGCCACGACGCTCACCTGCGCCACCCTACGAATCCGCTGAGTCCATGATCTTGACCGTGCCATTCATGGAGCGGTCTTGGAGTCGGCCCTGGAGCGGACGCGCCGACCCGACCAACCGCTTCGGATGTGACAGGGAGTGGACGGACCCTCCCGGCAAGGACACGCTGTCGGCCGTCTGCGGCGCATCCTCGATCAGCGTCTCCGTCGACGCGGCCGGAGACCTGAGGATCGCAGGGTTCCGGCAGGACAGCCACTACCTCAGATCCGCCTGGGACCGGATCTACAAGCCGATCCGCTCCCACAACGAGGGCCTCAACGGCCGCTGCAAGGGCGCCTACATGGACATCGGCAACCTCATGCACCGTCGAGCACCCGGCCAAGTGGCCCAGAAATCCTCATCACGCTCATGGTGACCATCAAAAACCTGGACATCCTGGAAACCTGGCTCTACGAGCGCCACCCCGAACGGGCAGCGAACGACCCCCGAAACGACGAAGATCTCGCCCGATCTTGCGATCGGACGGGATCTCGTCACCATTCTTGAGCTAACTTGCAGGCGCCGCCGCCGATGTCAGTGGCTGGCAGTTGGAGGAGGCCATGACTGTCCACACGCTGGTGGCCTTGTGCCCGACCCCGATGTTCTGCGCGCCCGCTGTCGGGCACTGGCACTGCTCGATGCCATTCTCGACGCGGACGCTCCCACCCACTCGTTCGTCTCCGACTGGCGCGAAGGCATCGACCTGGCATTCATGGACAACGGTTCTGGTGACCAGTACGCCGTCGTGTTCGATCCGGCCGGGGTATTCCTCTACGGGTTCGATCACGAGAGTGATGCCACGCCATGGCGAGAGTGGCCCCGCGCGCATTGGCCTGGCCTCCTCGACGGTCTGCCCCCGTCGCTCGCGCACTATCCGGCGGCACCGGAGTTCCAATTCGAGGACCGGACTTCTTCGACCATGACGCCGTAGCGGCCATCCTGGCTGGGGCGTCGCTGAGCCACGGGACGGTGACCTCGTTGTCCTCCACGGCCGACTTCGAAACGGTGGTTGTGCAGGCCCGCACGCTGGGCTGTGCCGTCCCGGATCAGCCTGCACTCTGACTCCGTGTAGATTGCCCCTCCCCTACGCGCCACGGTTGGCATCCGGCCATTGAGCTTCTTCGCTCCAGTGTCTTGATCACGTGTTCATGTGGCCGAATTGAATCGGGGCGTCCAGTTTCAGCCCCGTGCTGGCTGGTTGATGCCTGGTGCACGAATATTCCGCATGCAAATGTTTATGATCCGTCTGCACGGGTGCCCTACTCAACCGTCCAATTCGCTCTCCTGCACCAGGTGATGAAATGACGCTGAAGGTACTACTCGCTAACGCCCCCAATCCCACAGACAATAGGAACGCCTCGAACTACGCCTGCTACCCGCACATAGGCATCATCCAACTCGCCACGGCCACGCGAGAGGCCCTGGGGGATCGTGTCGACCTCCGCGTCGTTGATGGAGGCATCAGCAACACCGAGACCGTGCAGCGTGCCGTTCGGGCCTTCGCACCCGATGTCGTCGGCGTCAGCGCACTGACACCGACCTACTCCGAGGCCCTCAAGGTCGCCGAAACCGCCAAGGCCTGCGGGGCCGAGGTAGTCCTTGGTGACGACCACGCGATCTTCTTTCCCGAAATGATCCTTCGCAATCGGCCCCAGGTCGACTACGTGATAGCTAACGACGGCGGCGAGATTCCGTTCGTTGAACTGATCCGCGCCCTGCTCGACGGCACCAGCATGTCGGAGGTGTCCTCGCTCGCCTACCGGCGTGAGGGTCAGGTACATATCAATCCGGCACCGAAGTATGCGCTCTCACTACGCAACACGATTCCGGATTTGTCCTTTATTGAGGACGTGATCGACGTCTATGCCGACAATTACCGAGCACAGTTCGGCCACCTCCACGGTCACCAAGTGCGACCAGTGACCGTGAACAACGCACGCGGCTGCGAGAACGGCTACAAACGCTGCACCTACTGCTCCATCGCAGATTTGACCGTCAACACGGGTGATCCCCGCGAGTTCTGGAAAACAATCGACCAATACAACCGCGAGCACGGAATCAATCTGTTTTTCGAGGTCTACGACAGCTTCACGGCCAGCCCTCGGTACGTGGACGCTCTCATCGACGCCACCCCGCCGCACCTGAAACGCCGTATCGATGACGGCGAACTGCAGGTTATGGTGTACGCGCGCGCCCTTGGGCTGACCAAACGCAACAATGTCGACAAGCTCCGGCGGCTCGGTGTCACACGTGCCAACATCGGGCTGGACGCCGCCGACCCTGAAATGCTCGAGGCGCAGCGAAAGAACAAGACCACCGGCGAAACCAATCTCGAAGCCATCCGCATGCTGAACAAGGCGGGCATCTCGGTGCATGCCTCCTACATAGCCGGCGCTCCGGGAGAGCGACCGGAGACGCTGGACCGCACCATCGCCGGGATCCGGCAGATGCTGAGCGAAGTAGAGCTCTCCTCGGTTGAGTTCTCACGCTTTATTCCGTTGCCGAACAGTCCGGCCTGGGATCTGCTCGTCGACTACGAGCGGCCAAACTTCTTCAAAAGCACCGCCGAGATCGACGACTATTTGGCTGTCCTCGGAATCACCGTGACGCGGGAGGACCGGGAGGAAATGTTCGTCAGGTTCGGTGATCAGGACTTGCTCGACATCGACGAGCTGGGCGCTTTCTGGGCGGACAACTTCACTCACATCAGTGAGAAGTACGCTCTGGGGCGCATCGCTGAAGTAGATGAGATGGTGAGCGCGCACAACGTGCGAACGGGCAACAACGTCGGATAGCCGCCACGCCTGTGGCGCGGCCTCCCGCCGAGCACAGACAGGCGAAGAGAAGGGTGCTGGAATGCTGGGAGTGGAGAATCTGCTGACCTATGCACTGGGCGCGCTGCTGATCATTCTGCTGCCCGGGCCGAGCTCCCTGTTCACACTGTCGATCGCCGCACGGCTGGGTGTCAGAGCCGGCTATCGTGCAGCGGCAGGGGTGTTTCTGGGCGAGACTCTGCTCATGGTGGCCACGGCAGCCGGGCTCGCCTCGCTTCTGCAGACCAACGAGCTGCTGTTCTCCGTCGTGAAGTACGCCGGCGCCGGCTACCTGACCTGGATCGCGGTAGGCATGATCCGGGCAGCCTGGGCGATGTGGCGACGCCGCAACGACACTAGCGCTGAGGGCGCCGAGGCCGCCCCTGACCCGTCATCGGGCGGAAGACTGTTCCGACGCTCGTTGGTGATCACTGTCCTGAACCCGAAAGCGATCTTGTTCTTCATCTCGTTCTTCGTTCAGTTCGTCGATCCCCAGTACGCTTACCCGGCCCTGTCCTTCGCGCTGCTCGCACTCGTCTATCAGGTCATCAGCATCGCCTACGTGACCGCGTTGATCCTCGCCGGCACGTATCTCGCCGCGCAGTTCCGCCGCCGCCGAAAGTTGTCAGCGGGCCTTACGACGGGGGCGGGAGCGCTGTTCCTCGGTTTTGCTGCGAAGCTGGCCACAACGAGCAACTGAACGTGCCCCTGGGCACCCCGGCCGCCCTGCTCGTCGGCTGAGGTCGGCCACGTGAAGAGACCCATGACCGTAGACACCGATACGGCGCCCAATCGAGTCCGAGTGCGGCGAGCGCGGCGAGCGCGGAGAGTGTCCGGGAGCGGTCTTTCTGATCAGCAGTTGGGGTCTTATTGAGCTTCTTCGAGCTGGCCACCGATTGGGTGATGAGCCGGGAACGCAACGAGCGAGGCCCCCGGGCTGTTGATCGAGATGTCTGACGTCTCGATCACCTTGCTCGGGGGCCTCGTTGGTCATCCATCCTGCCGTACTCGACCTGCCGCATGCACTCGTGGAGTGGGTCACCATGCTGATCATCACCCGTCAGGGCGACCGACGCTGCAACGGCCTCGGGGAACAGCGGTACAGCGGTTAACGCTAAGCCGGTGATCATGGGCTCGGTGCAGGTGGGAGCAGGTCTATCGCAGCTCGGCGTTCGGGTGGGGCTGGGCCTGGAGCCGTTCGCGTAGCTCGATCTCCTCGGCGGTGAGCGGCTCTCCGGGCTGGCGGATGCGTACGGGCTTCGGCCTCAGGCGCAGGCCGTCGTCGGCCGCGGTGGCCTCGGCTTCCGCGAGGGCCCGGTAGAGCGAGGCGACCGACGGGGACTTGCCCGCGTTCTTGCCCACCTTGATGGTGAGCTTCTTCGCGATCTCGGGGACGGGGACGCCCTTGTCCTTGAGCGCGACGGCGAAGGTGAGCATGTCGTCGTCGATGACCTTCGGGCGTCCGCCGTGGTTGCCCTTGGATGCGGCGATGACCTGGCCTTCGAGGGTCTTCTCCCGGATGTAGTTGCGCTCGATCTGCCCGGCCACGGCCAGGACGGCGAAGAACATGGCGCCCATGCCGTTGGGGTCGTAGATCCCGGTGAGCGGGCCGGTGAGGAGTTCGAGCTGGATGCCGCCGGCCTGGAGCTCGGCGGACAGTGTCATCAGCTCGGCCGCGTTGCGCGCGAGGCGCTTGAGCTCGTGCACGGTGAGGATGACGGGCGTCTCGGGGGCGGCCTCCTTGAACTGGTGGGCCAGGGCGAGCGCCTTCTCCAGCTCGGGTCGGACCTTGACGCGGGTGCTGATCTGTTCCTTGAAGACCTTGTGGCACTCCGCGCGGTGGAGGGCTTCGAGCTGGCTCGCCAGCTCCTGGCGCGCGGTCGAGGTCCTGGCGTAGCCGATGCGGACCGGGCGCTCGGTGCGGGGTGCGGGCACAACGGCGAGCGCCGGGCACTGCTTCCACGCACGGCCGGGGTGGCGGTCGGCGGGGACGAGGACTTCGAGTTCCTCGCGGAGCGCGGGGACGAGTACGAAGCGGGGGGTGTGGTACTTCGCGGCGGTCTTCCCGCCGCGGGTGCGGCAGGCGGAGCCGGCGGGCGCGTCACAGTTCGGGCAGTCGTGACGTTCTACCGCCGATGCGGCCCGATCGGGCGTGAGATCCATCCTGGAAGTCTCTCAGAAGTGCCTCGCACAACGTGCGGGTTTCGAGAGGACTTTCGCGAACGGCGACCTGCGGAAACGTGATCACTCCGGGGGCTCTCGCAGAACTCTCACAGATGAACATTTATGAGAGGCATCGGAGTCTTGGTTCAGACACCAGCCGCAAGTAGCGAGACGATCACGTGCTCGACGCCGCGGCGGCCTGCTCGTTGTGTTTGCGGAGCATTCGGTTGACGGTGGCGGGTGAGGGGTCCAGCCGGGGTGAGGTCGAGGCCACAACCGCTGGCCGGTGCCGTAGCAGCCTCATCGAGCCGTCGGCCCCGGGGCCCTTGCCTGGATCGTCCGGCCCGTGCGCGCAGGCGGCTTCGGTTCATGGAGGAGCTGGCCCGTTCGGGCTGGAGGGCCATGGGGTGATGGCGGCCTGGGCAGGGCGGCTCCGCCGTGGTTCGCTCGCGGTGGCGTGCGTGGGCCCCGACGGAGCCTTGAGGCCCAGCGGCTAGGACGGCGGGAAGTACGGGAAGGAGCTGTCGAGTGTGTCGCCAAGTTCGGCGATCGACTGGCAGGCTTTGTCCACGGTGCCGTCCGCAGCCTCGATGAGCGCCTTGTAGGCGCTGCCCTTGATGATGGGGCTGTCCGCAGGGTATCCGCAGGCGTTCAGCAAGTCGACGACCTCGATCTCCACCAGCTCGATCAGCTCGGGATTGACCACGTCCACTTTGTTGAGGAATACCACCAGATGCTGAATGCCGACCTGGCGGGCGAGCTGGATGTGTTCGTGGGTCTGCGGCCCAGTGCCGGAGTCTGCGGCCACCACCAGAATTGCGCCGTGCGCCTGCTCCGAGCCTGGTACCAGGGATTCGACGATGTCGGCATGGCTGGGGAAGTCCAGCAGGGTGTAGCGCCGGGCCGTTTGCTCGAAGTCGACCCGGCGCACATTGACGGTGTTCCCGTCGTCCCGCTTTTCCGAGGCGCCGTCAATGTCCGCATAGGACGAGACCTTGCTGCCGGTACGGAGGCCGGCTACTGCGGAACAGGCTGCCGCCAGCGTCGTCTTGCCGTGGTGAATATGCCCGAGCAGCACCACAGTCAGGTTGGGCGTGGTCTGCTCGAAGGACGTGCTTGCCATGCGGGCTTTCTCACTTTCGTCATGGAGCGTCGGGGCAGCCCGACTGGCAGCCCCTGACGCCATACCGCCAGATCGCCTCTGACGAACAGAACGCGCCGGCGGCACGGGCTAGGACGAGCTTCTCGACCAAGGCCGTCCCTCGCCCGGACAACGAATCGGCTCCCGGCAGGAGACGCCCAGCGGGCCGCTACTCCTGGTCGTCCTCATCGAGCCCGAGCCCGGCCGCGTCCGGATCGCGCAGTGGGCGCAGTGCGCCGGCGGCCGAGGTGGAGGCGGTGAAGCTGTAGCGGCCGAGCACGTTGAGGTTGCGGTGCTTGAGCGGGGAGAGCCGGGCGATGTCCTCGCCTGGGATCTCGTGGCCCTCGGCTTTCAGCTGGGCGACGGCGGCGTCGATGTAGCGGGTCGTCCAGAGCACGATGGCGTTGAGGACCAGGCCGAGCGAGCCGAGCTGGTCCTCCATGCCGTCGCGGTACGCCTGGTGGATGGTGCCGCGCTTGCCGTGGCACACGTCGCGGGCGAGCTTGTGGCGGGACTCCTGCACGGTGAGCTGGCGGTTCATCTGACGGCGGTAGGTGTCGTCGACCGGGTCGACCATCCGCAGCAGGTGCTCGGTCTTGGCGATCCGCCCGTACTCCGCGAACGCCTGCCCCAGCGGGGTCGGGTGTCCCTCGCGGCCGAACATCCGCAGCAGGTCGTAAGCGCGGACCTGGTTGGTGACCAGAGAGCCGGCCACCCGGAGCATGTCCGGCCACCACGTCTCGATCTTCTTCAGGTTCACCCGGTTCCGTGCGAGCGGCTCCAGGACTCCATACGTCCCCGTCCCCACGCCGGGCATCGTGGCCCGCCAGAACCTCTGGTCGTCCAGGTCCTTGAAGCGGGGGCTGAAGTTGTAGCCCAGGATCTTGAAGATCCCGAACACGATGTCGGAGTAGGAGGCGTTGTCGGTGGCCACCATCTCCGGCTTGCGCCCGCCGTCCAGGTTCAGCAGCGCGTCCAGGATGTGCAGGGAGTCGCGGGGCGTTCCGGGCACGACCATCTGCCCGATGCCCGCGACCTGGTCATTGACGGCGTTGAGCCAGGTAATGCCGCGCTTGAACCCGAAGTACTTCGGCGACGGCGCCGCGCTGATCGTGCGCACCGGGACGACGAACCGCAACCCGTCGACCGAGGCCAGCAGCCCGTCCCCCCAGAACTGCACGATCGGCACCTCGGACTGGGCCTCGATCAGCATCGCGTTCGCCGCGGCGATCGTGTCGGCGCGTAGGTAGAACTGGTCGACGTGGACCAGGCGGGAGCGGGTCAGGGCTTCGTGGCCGGGGTTGGTGACCGGCGTCATGCCGATGTTGCACGCCTCGCTCACCAGCAGCGCGACGACCGAGGTGGTCAGGTCCTTCATGCGGGTGGTGCCGTCGCCCAGGTGCACAAAGGCGTCGAGGAAACTGGTCCAGGAGTGGACCTCGAAGAGCAGGTCCGGCAGGTCGATCTTCGGAAGCATCTTCTCGACCCGCCCCCGCAACCAGGCCAGCGACTTCGGCTCGCCGAGCGCGCCGAGCTTCTCCACGTTCAGCTTCACCCGGCCGTCTCGCTGGACGTCGAGCGACACCTTCGCGTCCTTGCCCGCCGACTGAAGACGCTCGGCCATCTGCTTCCAACCCGCGTCCAGGGCCCGCACCAGCTCCGCCAGGTGCTCGGTGACGGGCATGTCCAGGCTCAGCCCGGCCAGCACGTCCTCGCACACCGCGTCCCACGCCGCACCGTCCAGAAGCCGGGCGCGCGGGTCGGACCACCGGTGCGACGGGGAGGCGAACACGTTGCGGTTGTTCAGGGCCCGGTGCAGCTGCTCCAGCACGCACACCACATACGCGTCCCGGTCCACCGACCCCTGAGGCAGCTCGGCATTCGCGTACACCGCCTTGCGCCACGCGGCCGGCACCAGCTTGTCGTCCACCTCGCGCGGCAACAGCGGCTTGTCCTTCACCCGCCGCCGCGCCAAAGCGGGCAGCCGCTTCACCCCGGCCAGCACCCGCGCGCCGCCGGTCGACGCCGCCAGCGCCTTCGACTCGCCCAGCAGCGCCAAGAACGGGCGCACCGTGTTGTAGCGGGTGGTCAGCGCCGCCCGCAGCGCGACATCGGCCGAGTCCTCGTCCTCGGGCACCAGGGAGACCACCAAAGCGGCCGCGGTCATCACCGCCTGGCGGGGCGCGACCTCCTCGACCGCCGCCCACAGCGCCGCCGCGTCAAGATCGGCGCCGTGCGTCTCCACCAGCTCCAGTTCCTCGAACAGCACCTTCGCCGCCCGCGCGAGCGTCCGGGACGCCTTCTCCAGCTGCGGCAGCGTGGAGAGGCGCTCCTTCTCCGTGGCCCGCTTCGCCGCGCTGATCAGCCGGGTCGCCATCAGGACCTGGAACAGGTCCAGGGCCTCGTCGATGGCCTTCGCCTCCAGATGGCGCATCACCGCGGTGAGCATCGCGGTGCGCTTGGGCTCCTCCGCGCGCTCCAGGCTCGCCGCCTTCGACCCCAGCCCGTAGCGGGCCAGCGCGGCCAGCCGGTTCGGCGGGACCTGCGACAGCCGCACCCGGCCCAACTGGAATGCGCCGATCTCATCGACCCGCTCCAGTGACCGCGCGAACGCCGTGCCCGTCGTCCGCGTCGGCGGCCGGCGCAGCCGCTCCAGCTCCGAGAACCGAGCACCCTCCGGCGTCACCAGCGTGGCCACCAGGTCCCCGGGCAGCGCAGCGTCCGCCCGGTGCGCGGCCCTGGCGACCGTGGCGTGCAGCCGCTTCTCCGCGACGCTGCGAACCTCCGACACCTTCCGGGCCAGCACCGACACCCCCGGCAGCAGCACCCGGTGCCGACGCAGCCAGCCCACCGCCTGGTTGAACAGCGCCACCGGCCCCTCGGCGTGCGTCCACGCCCGCCCGTGCAGGAACGTACGGAACTTCCGCCCCCACTCCGCATCGTCGTACTCGTGGTACCCGTACGCGTCCCGGATCTCCCACGCGTGCTCGTACGCCGTCGGCTTGCGCTCGGTGTACTGCTTCACGCACGACACGTCCTCGATCCCGAGCTGCTCCGCCAGGTACTCGACCACCACCCACGGAATGTCCAGCGGGTCGTCAGGTAGGAACCGGCCGATGTAGCGCACCGTGCACATCTGGAGGGCGAACCCGAGCCGACTGTGATCACCGCGCCGCTTCGCGATCAGCTTGCGGTCCTCGTCGTCGAGGAAGAAGAACCGCTCCAGCTCCGGCCGGGTCGGCTCCTCGTTGAACCTCCCGTACGAAGCCGCCTGATCGTCGGTCAAGAACTCCACTGGCATGGACCTGACGCTAACGACGGCCGCAGCCCGCTCAACGATCTTCCGCCGAACCCCCGCGCCAAGCCGATCGCCTGTGCTAGAAGCCCATGATCACCGGCTTAGCGTTAACCGCTGTACCGATGTTCCCCGAGGCCGTGCAAGCTCCGTCCGTCCCAGCGCGCGATGGTGGCACTGGTGTACCTGCGCGAGCACACCACACTCGCGAAGATCGCCGTCGGGTTCGGGATCAGCGAGTCCACCGCCCACGCCTACACCAGCGCGGTCGTCGACCTGCTCGCCGAACGTGCACCGGGCCTGCTGAAGACGCTGCGCGAGCACGAACCCGACTTCGTCCTGCTCGACGGCACCCTCGCCGAGTGCGACCGGGTCGGCGACGGCCGGGCCGACTACTCCCACAAACACCGGCGCCACGGCGTGAACGTACAGGTCGTCACCGACCCCGGCGGCCGGCTGCTGTGGCTCTCACCCGTACTACGGGCCGCACCCACGACCTGACCGCCGCCCGCACCCACCGAATCATCCGCATCTGCGAGCGCCAGGGCGTTCCCATCGTGGCCGACCTTGCCTACCAGGGCGCCGGCCCATGGCTGACCACCGGCATCAACCGCAGACCCCTGCAGGAACTCACCCCCACCGGAAAGTCCCGCAATCAGGCACTGGCCGCAGCGCGAGCGCCCGTCGAACGCGGCGTCGCGAGGCTGAAGTCCTGGCGCATCTTCCGCAGGTCCCGATACAGCCCCAACCGCATGACGTCAACGCCAAGGCCATCCTCACGCTGGAGGGGCAACGCTGAAGAAGCTCATTCATCGCTGTTCCACATGACGGGCATGGCGCCGACGGGCTCGAACCGGATCTGCGGGTCGTTGCTCTGGACCAGGCCGATCAGGCGGCGGCGAAGTAGGGCTGCCTGGCGGGCCTGGCCCGGCGATGATGTCCAGGACGATCTGCGCCGCCTCGGGGCAGGTTGTCGTCAACCTGTCGTAGTCGCTGAAGGCGAGGACCAGTCCGGCGCCTTCGGGAGCGTCGTCGTAGCAGGTCACGTCGCCGAGGCAGTCGTTGAGCGCGTTCAGGTTGTGCCCGTAGTAGAGGTCCGGAGATCCACACGACCACCTGAGACATCAGCGCCACAAGCCTGGATTACGCACGCCCGCCGACAGCCCCAGGACGCCGCGCGCATCGGAATCACCTCGAAACCCCGGGTCGACAGCCACCGAACGGCCGTCTCCGGCACAATCCGGGTTCGGACGCAGTCTCGAACAGGCCCTGGAAACGCAGAGATCCCGTCCGATCTGAGTGATCGGACGGGATCTCATGAACTCTTCCTGAGCTAACTCAAGAACAGTCGCGTTGTCGGGTGTTCACGAGTGGGGCTGACCTGCAGCGGTACGGTCCGTTTGGAGATCGTTTCCCGCGTGGCACAAGATCGTTCCCCACCGGCGCAACGCTGTAGCCGGTCGCGGCCGAGAACACAAGGCCGGAGCCGACGATGGATTCCGTCGGCTCCGGCCGGAGGCAGTGATTCTCTACCTGTCCCGCTTACGCGTGTTGTAGTGGATTGCCCCTGCGGAGAGCGCGATCAGAGCGGCAGGGACGTAGTACGGGACAGAAGCCTGTACTCCCCAGGCGACGGACACCACGACCATTGCTGCGATCGCGGCCGCCGCTATCGCGTACGCCAGCATGACGACTGCCTTGCCTTTCAACATCTCGCCTTCCAGGGGTAGGCGTATCCCGTGTAGTAGTAGAAGTGGGTGTAGCCGAAGGTCTTTCGGTAGGTCACCGTCGTGCGACTGTAGATTCTGAGGCACTTGCCGGAGCGCTCGGCATGCCCCGCGATCATTCCAATGGTGAGCGCTGCCGCGGACAGGGCCAGCAGGATCAGCGCCGTCGGCTGGCCCCCCGGAATGAACGCGACGACCCGGGTCTGTCAAACGAGCGGGTCTGTTCCGTAGTCGGTGGTGGCGGTGAGTGCTCGCCTGTGATCATTGAGCGTGCATGATGCGAACACGCTCGTAGGAACGGTGTTTTCGGGGTTGTCGGCGTTGGTCATCGAGGATGTGGCGGACGGTGGCGAGATAGTCCGGGTGACGGCTCGGACCCGGGATGTTCCCGTTCCCTGTCCGGTGTGCGGGGTCGTGACGGGGAGGGTCCACCGGTATCACGGCCGGACGGTGCGGGATGTGCCGGTCGACGGCCGGCAGGTCGTGGTCCGGGTGAGGATGCGACGGCTGGTCTGTCCGGTCCCGGGCTGCAGGCGGCAGACCTTCCGAGAGCAGGTCCCCGGGCTTCTGGAGCGCCATCAGCGCCGCACCACACGTCTGACGGGTCAGCTCTCCGAGCTGGTCAAGGAGTTATGCGGCCGGGCGTCCGCCCGACTCGCCCGATCGCTGGCCGTGCCCGTGTCGTACGCCTCCGCCCTGCGGCTGCTGCGGCGGGTGCCCGTGCCGGCGGTGCGGATCCCGCGGGTGATCGGGGTCGACGACTTCGCCCTGCGGCGCCGACAGAGCTACGCCACGATCATCATCAACGCCGAGACCGGAGAGCGAATCGAGGTACTCCCCGGCCGCGAAGCCGCCACTCTGGAAGCCTGGCTGCGCGTGCATCCGCGCATCGAGGCCGTGTGCCGGGACGGATCGGCCACCTACGCCCAGGCGGTCCGCCGAGCCCTGCCCGACGCGGTTCGGATCAGCGACCGCTGGCACCTGTGGTACAACCTCTCCGAGGCCGTCCGCAAGGAAGTCGCCGCGCACAGCACCTGCTGGGCGAAAGCCGGCCCTCCCCCGACTGAGGGGAGACCGGCCGCCACCACCCGCGAGCGCTGGCAGCAGGTCCACGCCCTGCGCGAGCGCGGAGTCGGACTTCTGGAGTGCGCGCGTCGCCTCAACCTGGCTCTCAACACCGTCAAGCGCTACGACCGTGTCACCGAGCCCGAACGCCTCATCCGCGCCCCCAAGTACCGGCCCACCCGCGTGGATCCCTGCCGCGATCACCTGCGCAAGCGCCGACTGGAGAACCCGGCCGTCCCCGTCACCCATCTCCTGCAGGAGATCAGGGAGCTGGGCTACACCGGCAGCTCGAACCTGCTGGATCACCTCGGCCCAGGCCGAGGACCTGCCCCACCTGCATGCCTTCACCCGGGGCCTCGAAAAGGACCGCACCGCAGTCGACGCCGCCCTCACCCTGCCGCACCACAACGGCGGCACCGAAGGCGTAACCAACAAAACCAAGCTGATCAAGCGCCAGATATACGGCCGCGCGAGCTTCCCCCTCCTACGCCACCGCATCCTCCTAGGCTGACCACACCCTCCGTCACCACCGACTACGGAACAGACCCGAACGTTTTACAGTCCCGGCTCTACGAGCGCACCGGCAGCCGGCCCTACGACACCGACTTCGAGTCCATTGCGGCTGCCCCAGGTTGCGACCTGTCTTCCGTCCCCACGCCAATCGACATGGGGCGGCATCCGCCAGCCAACCTCTGATCGGGCAACGTCACAGCCACACAGCACCATCACCAGCCCCGGGCGACCGGGGCCGGTTCGTATGTCCTGGCAAGGCCCAAGCGTCTGCCCAGCAACCGGCCAGACCCGATACGCCGCCATCCACCACCCCGGACAGCCATCGAACGACCCCTGAATGACGAAGATCCCGCCCGATCTTGCGATCGGACGGGATCTCGTCAACGCTCCTGAGCTAACTCAAGAACAGTCGGTTGTGGACCTGTGGGGATTTGAACCCCAGACCCCCTCGATGCGAACGAGGTGCGCTACCAGACTGCGCCACAGGCCCTTGCGACGAGTGAAACTCTAGCACCCTCACCCGGGTGCTTGGAAATCCGTTCCTCCGCTGGTCAGCGGTGCCGGGGTTCCGCCGGTCTCACTCGTTGGCCGCGCGCGGCCGGTCCTCGTCGTCGTACTGGTCGAAGAGGGGGGTGCGGCCCCGGTCGCGGGTGCGGCGGGACTGGTTGGTGCGCTGGCGCGGTGCCGGGTCCACCGCGGGGGCGGTGGGGTGCGACGTGCCGGTCTGGCTGGGCTCGGCGGTGCTGGAGCGGGCCGCGCTCCAGGTCTCCGGGTCGCCGACCTCCACGCCGCCCGTGGCCCGGGGGGCGACGGGAGCGGTGACATAGGTGGGGAGCGGTACGGGTACGGGCTCCCAGCTGTCGCCCTGGACCCGGCCGCGTTCGCGCTGCTGGTCCACCCACTCCGCGTGGTCCGTCTGCTCGACGAGGGCGCGGCGGCCGGCCTCCTGGGGGGAGACCGTGGGAGTGGGTTCCGGCTCCGGGTGGTGGGCTTCGGAGTCGTCGTCCTGGTCGGCGGGGGCGGCTGGCTGGTGCCTGCGGGGGCGGTTCTCGCGCAGGCGCTGTGCCGCCACCTCGGCCCGGCGGCGGTCCATGGTGAACGCGAACCGACGCCGCTCCTGGGCGCGCAGATGCACGATGTACGTGCTCAGCAGGACGGCGGGGACGGCCGGCGCCCAGAGGAAGCCGAGTCCGCCGACCGCGGCCACGATCGCGCCGAGGGTGAAGGCCAGGAAGAGGACGACCGTCGTCCGCCTGCGCCGGGCCAGGACCTGGGAGCGCTGGGCGCGCCGGGCCCGCTCGGCGTCGCCGACTCCGGTGCGCGGGCGACGCTGGGCCGGGGGGCCGGCGGGCGCGGGGCGCTCGCCGGGCCGGCGGTCGTGCGCCTGGCGATCAGGTGGCTGATGTGCCGGTCGCCTGTCGTGCGCCTGACGGTCGGGGGCCTGGGGGCCCGAGGCACGCTCGGGAGCGTGCGCCGGGTCGTGCACCCTGGCTTCCGTATGCGCCGGAGGCGCGGCAAAGGCCCGGACGTCCACGGAATCCATACGGTCCGTTTCGGCGTCCGGGTCGACGTCGGGCCCCGCCTCCTCGGCGGTGCGCTCCCGCAGCTCCCTGGCGTACCGGCGCTCCATCGCCGCCCGTCCGGACAGCAGCCGGATGGCGGTGCTGAAGCGTTCCGTCGGACGGGCTTCGTTGAGCTCGTCCTGCCTGCGGAGCCACATCGGCACCAAGTAGGCGGCCCAGGCCCCGACGATGACTGCGTAGATGAGGCCGCTGCTGCTCACGCTCACACCGTAGAGGGGTTTGCGCGGAGGCATCCGCCAATTGGCCCGGTGTGTCGCACGATCCGGCTGATATCACGGACTTTTTTTGTGATTGATCGGACCAACAGTCACCGATAGTGCGACCCGTTACTGTCATCCGTCGATCAAATTCGAACACCTATTTTATTTACCGGGCTGTCCGGGCTGTCTGGGCTGTCTGGACTGTCTGGACTGCCCGGGCTCCCCCGGGGCCCGTGGTGCCGCCACCGGCCGCGTACGGCGCCAGCGTCGGAGCATCCCCTCCGGCACCTCCTCAGCCGTGAGCGCGAAGATCAGGTGGTCCCGCCAGGCGCCGTCGATGTGCAGGTAGCTCGGGCGCACGCCCTCGGAGCGGAACCCGAGCTTCTCCACCACGCGTCGGCTCGGCGCGTTCTCCGGACGGATGCAGACCTCGATCCGGTGCAGCCCCACCGAGCGGAAGCAGTGGTCGACGGCGAGCGCCACGGCCGTCGGCATCACTCCGCGCCCGGCGACGCCCTGGTCGACCCAGTAGCCGATGTGACCTGAGCACATCGAGCCCCAGGTGATCCCCGCGACGGTGAGCTGGCCGACGAGCCGGCCCTCGTACTCGATGGCGAACGGCAGCATCCGCCCGGCGTACGCCTCGGCGCGCAGGTGGCGGACCATCTGCCGGTACGTGGGCCGCTGCGCGACCGGGCCGCCGGGCGCGGGCGGCGGGACGGTGGCCTCCCAGGGGCGCAGCCAGTCGCGGTTGCGCCGGTTGACCTCACGCCATACCCGCTGGTCGCGCATCTTTATCGGGCGCAGGACGATCTCGCCGTCGGTCAGCGTCACCGGCCAGGTCGCGATGTTCAGCTCGGGCTCCCCGGTCGGGGGTGGTCGCCGCCGCGGAGCTGGTCGACGGCGTGCACCAGGAGCCGGGACAGGACCGCGAGACCGTCGCGGACCCCGCCGGTGGAGCCGGGCAGGTTGACGATCAGGGTGCGCGAGGCGACGCCGGCCAGGCCACGGGAGAGCGCGGCGGTGGGGACCTTGGCGAGTCCCTCGGCCCGGATCGCCTCGGGGATGCCGGGGATCTCGTGGTCCAGGACGCGGCGGGTGGCCTCGGGGGTGGCGTCGGTGGGCGAGATGCCCGTACCGCCGGTGGTGACGATCACGTCGTACCCGGCGGCCACTCCGGCGCGTAGGGCCGCCTCGACCGGGTCGCCGTCGGGGACGACCTGCGGGCCGTCGACCGTGAAGCCCAGGGCGGTGAGCCCTTCGGCGATCAGGGGGCCGCCCTTGTCCGCGTACACCCCGGCGGAGGCCCGGTTGGAGGCGGTGACGACAAGGGCCGCGTACGGGGCGGTCAGCGCGGCACCCGTGGGCTCGGGCACCTGCGCGGGCTGTTCGTGGCCGAGGGCTCCGGGCTCGGGCGGCGTCACGCGTCCGGCCCCTCCGGCGCGGTGCGCCGGTAGTCGCCGGACTTGCCGCCCGACTTCGCCTCGACCCGTACGTCGGTGATGACCGCGCTCTTGTCGACGGCCTTGACCATGTCGATCACCGTCAGGGCCGCCACCGACACCGCCGTCAGGGCCTCCATCTCGACGCCCGTGCGGTCGGTCGTCTTCACGGTGGCCGTGATATCCACCGCGTCGTCGGCCACGCTCAGGTCGACCTTCACCCCGGAGACGGCCAGCGGATGGCAGAGGGGGATGAGATCCGGGGTGCGCTTGGCCCCCATGATCCCGGCGATCCGCGCTGTGGCGAGGGCGTCACCCTTGGGGACTCCCTCGCCCCGGAGCAGCTCGATGACGCGCGGCGAGACAAGGACCCGGCCGCTGGCGCGGGCGACGCGCGTGGTGACGTCCTTCTCCGACACGTCGACCATGCGGGCCGCACCCGCCTCGTCGATGTGCGTCAGCCTGTTCTGCGTACTCAACTCACTCCGCCTAGCGGTAGGGGCGCCGATCGGCCCGGGCCCGGAGGGGTTCCTCCGGAAGGCACGGCGGCAGATACCGTACCGCCACCGGGCGGCGGTCAGCGGAGCAGGATCACGTCCGTCTCCGTGCCGGGCTCGGCGGAGGTGGTGTCCTCGGGCAGCACGATCAGCGCGTCCGCCTGGGCGAGAGCGGCGATCAAATGCGATCCGGAGCCGCCGACGGGGGTGACGGTGCCCGCCTCCTCGTCGTACGTACCCCGCAGGAACTGCCGGCGGCCTGCGGGCGAGGTGAGCGCCTTGTCGACGGCCAGGACGGCCCGGACGGTGGGGCGGTGGAGATCCGTGCGGCCCATCAGGGCGCGGATGGCGGGGCGGACGAACAGCTCGAAGGAGACGTAACTGGAGACCGGGTTGCCCGGCAGGGCCAGCAGCGGGGTGTGGTCGGGGCCGATGGAGCCGAAGCCCTGCGGCTTGCCCGGCTGCATGGCGAGCTTGCGGAAGTCGATCCCGCTGCCCGGCTCGTCCTCGTCGCCGACGGAGGAGAGCGCCTCCTTGACGACGTCGTACGCGCCGACGCTGACGCCGCCGGTGGTGACGACGATGTCCGCGCGGATCAGCTGGTCCTCGATCGTGGCGCGGAGGGTCTCGGCGTCGTCGGTCACCGCGCCGACCCGGTAGGCGATGGCTCCGGCGTCCCGGGCGGCGGCCGTCAGCGCGTAGCTGTTGGAGTCGTAGATCTGGCCACCCGTCAGCTCCTCGCCGGGCTGGACCAGTTCGCTGCCGGTGGAAAGGACGACGACGCGCGGGCGGGGGCGTACGACCACGGTGGAGCGGCCGATCGCGGCGAGCAGGCCGATCTGGGGCGGGCCGACGATCGACCCGGCGCGCAGGGCCAGATCGCCGGGCATGACATCGCTCCCGCGCTCGCGGACATGGGCACCGGCCTTGACCGACCGGTGGACGCGGACCTCGCCGGTGGCTCCCTCCGGCGCGTCGGAGTGGGCGCGCATGGCGGCGGCCGGGCCCTCCCCCGTACCGCCGTCCGTCCATTCGACCGGGACCACGGCCTCCGCACCGGCGGGCAGCGGGGCGCCCGTCATGATGCGGGCGGCCTGTCCCGGCCCCACGACCTGGTCGTCGGCGAGCCCGGCGCTGCCCGCGGCGACGTCACCGATGACCGTGAGGACGGCGGGGAACTCCTCGCTCGCCCCCTCGACATCGGCGATCCGCACCGCGTAACCGTCCATGGAACTGTTGTCGAAGGGCGGCAGGGCCACCTCCACGACGACGTCCTTCACCAGGACGCAGCCCTGGGCGTCGGGCAGCTGCAGCTCGATGGGTTCGAGCGGCCTCACTGTGGCGAGGATGTCGTCCAGGTGCTCGTCCACCGACCAGATCGTGCGGCTCACGGGGTTACATCTCCTCGGTGACGTACTGACGGAGCCAGGTCTGGAAGTCCGGCCCCAGGTCTTCACGTTCGCACGCCAGTCTGACAATGGCACGCAGATAGTCGCTCCGGTCACCGGTGTCGTAGCGTCGGCCCTTGAAGACGACGCCGTGCACCGGGCCGCCGATCTTCTCGTCCGCGGCGAGCAGCTGGAGGGCGTCGGTGAGCTGGATCTCGCCGCCACGGCCCGGCTCGGTGTGTCGCAGTATGTCGAAGACCGCGGGGTCCAGGACATACCGGCCGATGACCGCGAGACTGCTCGGCGCCTCGGCCGGCTCGGGCTTCTCGACCAGGCCGGTGACCCGGACGACGTCGCTGTCGACGGTGGTCTCCGCGGCCGCGCAGCCGTAGAGGTGGACCTGGGAGGGGTCTACCTCCATCAGCGCGACGACACTGCCGCCCTCCCGCTCCTGGATCTCCACCATGCGGGCCAGCAGAGGGTCACGCGGGTCGATCAGGTCGTCGCCCAGCAGGACCGCGAAGGGCTGGTCGCCCACGTGCGGGGCGGCGCACAGCACGGCGTGGCCGAGGCCGCGCGGGTCGCCCTGACGCACGTAGTGCATGGTGGCCAGGTCGCTGGACTCCTGGACCTTGGCGAGGCGCTCGGCGTCTCCCTTACGGGTGAGCGCGGACTCCAGTTCGTAGTTGCGGTCGAAATGGTCCTCAAGAGGACGCTTGTTCCGACCGGTGATCATCAGTACGTCGGAGAGGCCCGCCGCGACGGCTTCTTCGACGACATACTGGATGGCCGGCTTGTCGACGACAGGCAGCATCTCTTTAGGAGTGGCCTTCGTGGCGGGCAGGAAGCGAGTTCCGAGACCTGCTGCCGGGATGACGGCCTTGCTGATCCTGGAGGGCGACTGAGTCATGCGCAGAACCTTAACGGGTGCACACACCCGGAAGATGACCTTCCGGTTACTTTGCCCTTAAATATGCCCTTACGAGAACTGTGCGAGTCTCCATTGAACCCTGACAAGTCCGGAAAGGCATCTGTGAAGGTGCCCGCGAAAGCCTCACTCCGGCGTGAACTGCTCGCCGCCCGAGCACTCTTGACCAAGGAGGACGCCACGGGGGCCGCAGCGGTTCTCGCGGCCGGCGCGCTGGCTCTCCCCGAACTGGCTGACGCCCGAACGGTCGCCGCCTATGTCTCCGTGGGGCGCGAACCGGGGACCCGGGCCCTGCTGGACGCGCTCCGCGAGCGCGGCGTACGGGTGCTGCTCCCGGTGCTCCTGGCCGACAACGACCTGGACTGGGCCGCGTACGAGGGCGCGGAGCACCTGCTGCCGGCCGGGCGCGGGCTCCTGGAACCGGACGGGCCCCGGCTCGGCCCCGCCGCCGTCGTGGAGGCGGACGCGGTCCTGCTGCCAGGGCTGGCCGTGGACGGGGCGGGCATGCGGCTGGGGCGGGGGGGCGGCAGCTACGACCGGGTGCTGGCCCGGCTCGCGGCGGCCGGGGCCGAGCCGACGCTCATCGTGCTCCTGTACGAGAACGAGGTGGTCGCGCGGGTCCCTGTGGAACCGCACGACCACCCCGTGGACGCCGTGGTCACCCCGGCCGGAGCGCGGCGCTTCACCGCCTGACGGTGGATCAGGCGTCGCGGCGGCCTCTAGGGCTTGAGCGTCAGCGTGTCGACGGTCGACTCGCCGACCGCTTCCGCACCGAAGGACCAGTCGAGCAGTTCACCCTTGGCCCACTTGTCGGTCTGGTCGGTGTAGTGCGCGTTGAACGCGTGCCCGGAGGCGCCGGTGAGGTTGATCCAGCGGGACTTGTCCCAGTCCCCCACGTTGACGACCATCCGCATCGACGGCACCCAGATCACCTCGTAGCCGCTCGCCGCGTTCCAGCCGGTGGCGTTGACCGTCGCCTCGCCGCCGCCGAGGTTCCAGGGGCCGCGGTTGAGCGCCCGCTGGAGCAGGTCGGGCCCTGCGGTACCGAGGGTCTGGTTCTTCAGCATCAGCCGGTGCAGCCGGCCCCAGCTCCAGGTGGAGATGTCCTTGCCGAGTTTGGAGGCCAGCTCCCAGCGCGCGTCGTGCATCGCCTGGGCGAAGAGGTCGTCCCGGCCCTCCAGCGCGGACTCGCGGCCCCTGGCGGGCGCCTTCCACCACTCGTTGTCCTGGTCCTCCACGATGTCACGGACCACCTGGAACCAGCGGTCCCCGCCGTCCGGCTGCGCGGAGTCGCCGTCGCGCTGGCCGCACTCGCGCACGAGCTTCTTCTGCTGGTCGGCCGGGCCGCTGTTCTTGGCCGGCGGCACGTTGATGCAGTCGCCCTTGACCCGCAGCTCCTTGGGCAGCTTGTTGCCGAAGGCGAGCTTGAGGATGTTGCGCCAGACGCCGTTGAAGTACGCGGCGGCGGCCGAGTCGGGCTCCTGGGTGTAGTCCCAGCCCTCCAGCAGCTTCTGCGCCTCACGCACGCTCGGGTCGGAGATGTTGATCTTCAGCAGCTCGGGCACCAGCAGCGCGGCGATCTCGCTGGTGTTGTCCATCTGCAGCTTCTGCATGTCGTCGGTCGAGACCTTCTCGCCGCCCTTGATCTTGTTGGCGAGGAGGTCGTTGATCCGCTGGCTGCGGGCGCCGTAGCCCCAGTCCTTGGTCAGCAGGTGGGGGTACTTGCTCTCGTCGATCACGGCCTGGTTGGCGGTGACGATGTAGCCGCGCTTGGGGTTGTACTCGTAGGGCAGCTCGTCGAAGGGGATCGGGTCCTTCGCCCAGCCGTACGCCGGGTCCCAGCCGGGGCTGGGCAGCGTGCCGTCGCCCTTGAGGCGCACCGGGATCGTGCCCGGCGCCTGGTAGCCGATGTTGCCCTGGGTGTCGGCGTAGATGAGGTTCTGCGAGGGGACCTCGAAGTTCCGGGCGGCCGCCCGGAAGGTGGTGAAGTCCTTGGCCCGGTTGATCGCGAAGACCGCGTCCATGGACTTGCCCGGCTTCAGAGCGGTCCACTTCAGCGCGACCGCGTAACCGTCGGCACGGTCGGGGGCGGCGTTGGAGACGGGCGCCTTCTGGCCGACCTTGTCCAGCTCCTTACTGCGGTCCGAGACCAGGGGCCCGTTGTTCGTCTCGCGGACGGTGATCTTCCGGTCCCTGCCCCCCGCGACCTTGATGGTCTCCTCACGGGTGATGAACGGCTTCACCTCGTTGTCGTAGAGGTAGCCGTCGCCGGAGACCTTCTCCAGGAAGAGGTCGGTGACGTCCGCGCCGAGGTTGGTGAGGCCCCAGGCGATGTCCTGGTTGTGGCCGATGATCACACCGGGCATGCCGGAGAAGGTGTAGCCCGCGGTGTCGTACTGACAGGTCTTCGAGAGCTGTCGGCAGTGCAGGCCCATCTGGTACCAGAGGGAGGGCAGCATCGGCGCCAGGTGCGGGTCGTTGGCGAGCAGCGCCTTGCCGGTCGTCGTGTGGGTGCCCCGGACGACCCAGGAGTTCGATCCGATGCCGTTGCCGTTCGGGCCGAGCAGCGCGGGGATCTTGTCCAGGGTGTCGGAGAGCGCGGAGAGCTGGGTGTTCAGGCCCTCCGTGGCACCCTGCGCGGTCTGGGCGCCGAGGTCGTCGGACGGGACGGCGTCGAGGTCGTACTCCTCGGTGACCGGGGAGATCGCCCCCCGGTCGACGATCGGCTTGTGGGTGTCGTACGGGTAGTCCGGGTACAGGTCCTGGATCTGGTCGTTGTCGAGCCGGCTGGTCAGCAGCGAGCGGTCGATCTCGTCCTGCATGTTGCCGCGCAGGTCCCAGGCCATGGCCTTGAGCCAGGCGACCGAGTCGACCGGGGTCCACTCGCCCGGCTTGTAGTCGTTGGTCAGCCCCAGCGCCGCGTACTCGACGGAGATGTCCCGGCCCTCCTTGCCCTTCAAGTAGGCGTTGACGCCGTCCGCGTACGACTGGAGGTTCTTCTTGGTGTCCTCGTCCAGGACCTTGTCGTACTCCTCCTGCGCGACCTTCCGCCAGCCGAGCGTGCGCAGGAAGGAGTCGGTCTCGACCTGACCGGAGCCGAACATCTCGGAGAGCCGACCCGCCGTCAGGTGGCGCCGGACGTCCATCTCCCAGAAGCGGTCCTGGGCCTGGACGAAGCCCTGGGCGCGGAAGAGGTCGGCGTCGGAGTCCGCGTAGATCTGCGGGATCCCGTAGGAGTCCCGTCTGACCTCGACGTCGCCGGACAGGCCGTCCAGGGTGATCGTTCCGGTGGTCTGCGGGTACGAGGCCCGCACCGTGGAGACGGACCAGTAGGCGCCGAACCCGACACCCGCGACGAGCGCCAGCACCAGGACGAGCAGAAGGAGGCGGACGCGGCGCCCCTTCTTCTTGCCGGGCTTCTTCGCGTCGCCGGAAGGGCCGGAAGAGTCGGTTGTATTGGCGGGCATCGCTGTCCTTCGAGGGGCAGGGTGGTCCTGGGAGTGCAGGAGCAACCATAGGCGCAGCCGGGAAGCCACTCGGACGCGGTATAGGGATGCATCCATTTGCGTGTCCCTCGTACGAACGCGCGGAGCTTTGAAGCGAACACGGAAGCCGTCAAGAGAACGTTAAAGATTAGGTAAGGTAACGAAGTAACTGACTGCCGGAGGCCGATCCGGCGGGCGCACGCAGGGAAGGAACGGACCCTGACTGTCCACGCGCTCAACGAACTCCTGCTCGTCTGCTCGCTCGTCCTGCTCGTCGCCGTGGCGGCGGTAAGGATCTCCTCCCGCAGCGGACTCCCCAGCCTGCTCCTGTATCTCGGTATCGGGATCACCCTGGGGCAGGACGGCATCTTCGATGTCAAGTTCGACAACGCCGAACTGACCCAGGTGATCGGCTACGCCGCCCTGGCCGTCATCCTGGCCGAGGGCGGACTCGGGGCGAAGTGGAAAGAGATCCGCCCCGTCCTGCCCGCGGCCGCGGTGGTCTCCACCGTCGGCGTCGGCATCAGCGTGGGCATCACGGCCTCGGCCGCGCACTACCTCGTCGGTCTGGACTGGCGGCAGGCCCTCATCATCGGCGCGGTCGTCTCCTCCACCGATGCCGCAGCGGTCTTCTCCGTTCTGCGCAAAGTGCCGCTGCCGTCCCGGATCACCGGTCTGCTGGAAGCCGAATCCGGCTTCAACGACGCCCCCGTGGTCATCCTGGTCGTCGCGTTCTCCGCGGTCGGCCCGGTCGAGCACTGGTATCTCCTGATCGGCGAGATCGCCCTGGAGCTGGCCATCGGCGCCGCCATCGGCATCGCAGTGGGCTCGCTGGGGTCCTTGGGGCTGCGGCACGTCGCCCTGCCCGCCTCCGGCCTCTACCCGATCGCCGTGATGGCCATCGCGGTGATGGCCTACGCGGCGGGCGCCATAGCCCACGGCAGCGGGTTCCTCGCGGTGTACCTGGCGGCCATGATCCTCGGCAACTCCAAGCTGCCGCACTGGCCCGCCACCCGTGGCTTCGCGGACGGGCTGGGCTGGCTGGCCCAGATCGGCATGTTCGTGGTGCTCGGTCTGCTGGTCACCCCCCATGACCTGATCGACGACTTCTGGCCCGCCGTCGTGGTGGGTCTGGTGCTCACCATGGTGGCCCGGCCGCTGTCGGTATTCCTCAGCCTGGCGCCGTTCCGGCTGCCGGCCCGCGAGAAGGTCCTGATGTCATGGGCCGGGCTGCGCGGGGCCGTGCCCATCATCCTGGCGACCATCCCGATGGTCTCCGGGGTGGAGGGCAGCACCAGGATCTTCAACATCGTCTTCGTCCTTGTCATCGTCTACACGCTGATCCAGGGCCCGACCCTGCCCTGGGTCGCGGACAAGCTGAGGATCGCCGACGAGGCCGAGGCCGACGACCTGGGCGTCGAGTCCGCCCCGCTGGAGCGGTTGCGCGGCCACCTGCTGTCGGTCGACATCCCCGAGAAGTCCAAGATGCACGGCGTCGAGGTCGGCGAGCTCCGGCTCCCGGCCGGGGCAGCGGTCACGCTGGTGGTCCGCGAGGAGGAGAGCTTCGTGCCCTCCCCCACCACGGTCCTGCGGCGCGGCGACGAGCTGCTCGTGGTGGCGACCGACCCGGTACGCGACAAGGCCGAGGCCCGACTCCGGGCGGTCGGCGAGGGCGGCAAGCTGGCCGGCTGGCTGGGGACGGGCGCCGCGGCCGGAGCCTCGGGTATGCCGCGCAATCCCGCACCCCCCAGGCCCGCGAAAGCCTCGGCGCCGGGCGGATCCGGCGTCCGCCAGGCCGTGAAACCGGTCAGGCCCGTCAAAAGGCTCGGACCGGCCGACGACGCCCCCAGTACGAACGCGCGTCGCTAGTAGTACGCCCACGCGTCACTCGTAGGGCGCGGATCACAGGCCTATCAGGAAGTCCTGTGCGCATTCACAGGCACGCAGGGCTTCCTGCCTGTACGATGAAGGGCACACTGATCGACCAACTCTGTCTGATGCAGAGCTGGCGCGACCGTATGGCGGTCGTGGTGCCTCATAGCCCGGCGTTTCTTCGCCGATGGCAGCGAGTCGCCCGGCATCTACCGCAGTTCCGCGCGAAGAGGACAGCTCTCGGCCGCTTCCGTCCGGCCCGCCCCACAAAGGCGCCGGGAAGCACTGCCACCAGGCGGCAGAAAGGCAAGGACCGTGGCAAACACGGTCACCGACCGCCCCGGATACGGGCAACTGCTCCGCACCCCCGGTGCATGGACCTTCCTCCTTCCGGGCTTCGCCGCACGGCAGCCCTTCGCGATGCTCACCATCGGCATCGTGCTGCTCGTGCAGCACACCACCGGCTCCTACGGAACGGCGGGCGCCGTCGCGGCCGTCGCGGGCGTCTCCATGGCGCTGGTGGCCCCGCAGGGCGGCAAGCTCGCCGACCGGCTCGGCCAGCGGGCCGTCCTACTGCCCGGCGTCCTGCTGCACACCGTCTCCGTCGGCGCCCTGACCGCGCTGGCGCTCGCGGACGCGCCCCTATGGGCGCTGTTCGCGGCCGCGGTGCCCACCGGGGCCTCGGTCCCGCAGGTCGGCCCGATGGTGCGTGCCCGCTGGGCCGCGATGCTGGGGGCCACCCCGGACCGCCCCGCATCCCCGCTGATGTCCACCGCCGCCGCCTTCGAGTCGGTGACGGACGAGTTCACCTTCGTCCTCGGACCGGTCATCGCGACCGCGCTGTGCACCGGCGTGCACCCGGCGGCAGGGCTGATCACCGAGGCCGCCCTCACCCTCATCGGCGGCCTGCTCTTCGCCGCGCAGCGCGCCACCCAGCCCGCTCCCCGCCCCGCCGCCACCGCGGACCGGCCGCACGCCTCGGCCCTCTCCGTCCCCGGCGTCCGGGTGCTCGTCGTCGCCTTCCTGGGCATCGGCGCGGTCTTCGGCGGCATGCAGGTCTCACTGACTGCGTTCTCCCAGGAGATCGGCCACCCCGGTGTCAACGGTCTGCTGTACGGCATCTTCGCGGCGGGCAACATGCTGGCCGGCATCGTCTGCGGCGCCATCGCCTGGAAGAGCAGCCCGCAGCGCCGCCTCGTCGTCGGCTACATGGCGCTGACCCTGATGGCGTCCGGCCTCTGGGCCGTGCACTCCGTACCGCTGCTGGCCGGGCTCGGCCTGCTGGTCGGCCTCTGCATCGCCCCGGCACTGATCAGCGGCTACACGCTGGTCGAGTCGCTGGTGCCCGCCGGCGCCCGCACCGAGGCCTTCACCTGGCTCACGGGCGCCGTGGCACTGGGCCAGGCAGCCGCCGTGACCGTGGCGGGACAGCTCGCCGACGCCCACGGTGCGAGCACCGGGTTCCTGGTCCCGCTGGCCGGTACCGTACTGGCGCTGGCGACCCTGCTGGCCCTGCGCTCACGGCTGGCACCGACGTCCGCGGGCCGGACCGTCGCACGTGGGATCGGTCACCGAGAGCCGGTCATGGTGGACTGATCCCGCGGAATACGTCAGTATGGACCGTCGTTAGCACTCATTGAGTGAGAGTGCCAGGAGGAGCAAGTGCCGACCTATCAGTACCAGTGCACCGAGTGCCGCGAGGGCCTCGAGGCGGTGCAGAAGTTCACCGATGATGCCCTGACCGTGTGCCCGAGCTGCGACGGACGCCTGAAGAAGGTGTTCTCTGCGGTCGGCATCGTCTTCAAGGGTTCCGGTTTCTACCGGAACGACAGCCGCGGCTCCTCGTCGAGCAGCACGCCGTCGACGTCGGCCTCGAAGTCGTCCGACTCCGGTTCGTCGTCGTCGACGTCGACAGGTTCGGATGCGAAGCCGAGTGCCTCGTCGTCGTCCTCGACCTCCGCTTCCTCCTCGTCGTCGGCGCCCGCGCCGGCCTCGTCGTCGAGCGGTTCGTCGGCCGCCTGAGCCGGCGTACGCCCTACACGCCTCACCGGACCCCGCCGATCCACTCGGCGGGGTCCGTGCGATTCCCGGGCGCGGCTCCGCATGCTCCCCCGGATACGGTGACCGCATGGTGAACGCACATACGGACACGAACTCCGGCACAGACATCGCGGGTACGGCGCCGGGGGCGGAGGTCGGGGTCATCGGCGGATCGGGCTTCTACTCCTTCCTGGAGGACGTCACCGAGGTCTCCGTGGACACCCCTTACGGCAAGCCCAGCGACTCGGTCTTCCTCGGCGAGATCGGCGGCCGCCGGGTGGCCTTCCTGCCCCGCCACGGCCGCGGTCACCACCTGCCGCCCCACCGCATCAACTACCGGGCCAACCTCTGGGCACTGCGCTCCGTCGGGGTCCGCCAGGTGCTCGGCCCCTGTGCGGTCGGCGGACTGCGACCGGAGTTCGGCCCGGGCACCCTGCTCGTCCCGGACCAGCTGGTGGACCGCACCAAGGCCCGCGTGCAGACCTATTACGACGGTGAGACCCGCGCCGACGGGACCGTACCCAACGTCGTGCACCTGGGCTTCGCCGATCCGTACTGCCCCGAGGGCCGGAAGGCGGCGCTCGCCGCGGCGCGCGGACGCGGCTGGGAGCCGGTGGACGGCGGGACCCTGGTGGTGGTCGAGGGGCCGCGCTTCTCCACCCGCGCCGAATCCCGCTGGCACGCGGCGATGGGCTGGTCGGTGGTCGGGATGACCGGGCATCCGGAAGCCGTGCTCGCCCGGGAACTGGGGCTCTGCTACACGACGCTGACCCTCGTGACCGACCTGGACGCGGGCGCCGAGGCGGGTGAGGGCGTCTCCCACGAGGAAGTGCTCCAGGTGTTCGCGGCCAATGTGGACCGGCTCCGGTCGGTGCTGTTCGACGCGGTGGGCGGGCTGCCGGACACAGGTGCCCGCAACTGCACCTGCGCGCACGCGCTGGACGGGATCGACACGGGGGTCGCGCTGCCGTAGGGGCGGGTCGCGCTGCCGTTCAGCGGCGGGTCACGGCGGCCGGGGCACCGGATCGGGTGACGGAGTTGTCCACAATCCCGGGGTTGTCCACAGGCCTCAGCGGGATTCGTGCGGACCGTGGATCGTGAGGGGAGTTCGACCGGGATCTCCGGCCGGGCTCCCCTCGTCCGTGTGCATCCGTGTGTATCCGTGTGCATCCGTTGGCATCCGATTGCAGGTGACGCCATGTCCTCGTCCTCGTCTCCGTCCCCGTCTCATTTCCCGGCCCGGCCCCCGGCGCCGCCGCCCGCCCCCTGCGGGGTCGGGTCGTTCGCACCGCTGCGGGTGCGAGGCGGCGGGGCGTACCGACTGCGGCGGATGCTGCGCAGACAGCGGCGTGCGATCGCCGCGGGGATCGCATTGGCGGGTGCGGCACTGGCAACGACGGGCCTGGGCAGCACCGCGTCCGGGACCGCCGCCTCGGACAGCGCCGCCGTGTCCGGTACGGCCGTATCCGATACGGGGGCGGGGTCCGGGCGTCCGTCGGCGCGGCTCGTCTCGGCGCCGGTGCGGATCGCGGACGCAGCCACCGTACGGCTGTTGCGCCCGGGTGACCATGTCGATGTGATCGCGGTCGGCGAGGCGGGGGACGACGCCCGCCTGGTGGCACGCGGGGTGCGGGTGGCACGGGTTCCAGGGCGGATCGTCGATGACGGCGGCCACCGGGGCGGCGGCGGAGAGGTGATCGGCGGGGGCCCGGCACCGGAGGGGGCTCTGGTGATGCTGTCCGTGGAGCGGCCCACCGCTACGGCACTGCTGGGCGCGGGCGCCTCGGGCCGGCTGGCGCTGGCGGTGTCCGATGCGAACTGACACGCCTTCAAGTCACTCGTGGGCATTACCGGATTGGACAGTGTCGTCTTCTCCCGCCTCAGGTGGCGGAGCAGTTCGCTCCCGTCACCGCACTTGCGAAAGAAGGCCCACCTGTGAGCCAGAAGAAGGTCAGTCTGCTGGAGGGCTTCAATGCCTTCCTGATACGCGGCAATGTGATCGACCTCGCGGTGGCTGTCGTCATCGGGGCCGCGTTCACGAACATCGTGACCGCCGTCGTCAAGGGGGGCCGGGACGGGGAGAGGTAGCCCGCCGATCGGCGGTTCAGATGTGGTGGGGCGGCTTCTCGTCGAGGAAGCGCGCGAGGTCGGCGCCGCTTGAGCCGCCGGAGGGCCGCTCGCCCCATCCCCGGTCCGTATCGTCCGCGGACTGCTGGTCCAGCGGATCATCGAAGATCAGAACCGGCTTGGGCTTCGGCTTCGGTTCCTGCGGCGGCTGTGCCGGTGGCTGCTGCTTCGTGTCTCGCGGACCGGGGGCGGGGGCGGCACTCATGCCTCCAGGGTACGGCGGCCGGCGGCGGGGTGCGGGCCGCCGCCGGGCGGGGCGGCTCCCGCGACGGGGTGCGTCCGGCTTCCGGGCCCGGCGGACGTCAGCCATCCTTGGGACCCGTCAGCCGTCAGCGGTCTTTCGGGTCCATCAGCCACAGGCCGAGCACCACGAGGAACGAGAGGCAGAGGAAGCCGGCCCCCCACCAGGCCGTGCCGGTGTTTCCCTCCATCCACTCGTCGATCAGCACGGTCAGGCCCCAGAGCTGGCCCACGACCACGGTCATCGCCAGGACGAGGCGGGCGGTCAGCTTCGAGGAGCGCTCGGGTTCCTGGTCGGTGCCCGCGCCGGGGCCGGGCCCGGTGTGGCGGACGCGCGGGTCTCCGTAACCGCTGGTAGGGCGGATCTGCGGATACCGCTCATGGACAGGCCGGTTCAGCGCGGGGTCGGCGCTGCCCGGGTGGTACGTCGGGTAGTGGCTGCCCGGGGGCGGCTGCTCGGGGTGCGGGGAGTCGGTCATGCCCGCCTGCCGGGGGTCTCGGTGGCATCGGAGGCGCCGGGGCCCGGGGCCCGGGGCGGGGATTCGGCGCCGCCGCCGATGTCGGGGCAGCCGATACGGGCGGCGAGGTCGGGGCGTTCGCCGCCGAGCTGGCGGCAGAGTCCCGCCTCGACGCTCTCGCCGGAACGGGTGGTCCCGACGGCCCAGATACTGCCGTCGGTCTCCTCGATGACCACGACCTTCGGCAGCCCGCGCGGCGGCGGCCCGGCGGTCACCTCACCGGAGCGGGCGTCGAAGACGCCCTCGTGGCAGGGACAGTACAGCTCGCCCTCCCTGCCCCGGTCCTTGCGCCAGAGCACGGCGCAGGCGAGGTGGGTGCAGACGGCGGAATAGCCGACGAGGGTGCCGTCGTCGAGGCGGACGGCGACGGCCCGGTCCTCCTCGCCCGGGTAGCGGAAGGCGATGGACTCGCCGGGCGGGAGCCGCTGGGCGATGCGTTTCGCCTCGGGCCCTTGTCCTTCCTCGCCGTCGCCGTGGCGGTGCAGGATGCCCGCGGCCACGCCGATGCCGCCGACCGCGAGACCGCCGGAGACGGTGGTGACGATCCGGAGGTAGTCGCGCCGGGTGGTGAGGGAGTCGGCGGCGATCCGGTCCTGGAGCGCCTCGCGTGGGTCACCTCCGGCCTGGTGCTCGCCGCCCTGCTGCTGTTCGGTGACGCTCATCGGCGGACGTCCGTCCCGTTGATCTCGACGACGGGCAGACCGCCGGGGACCGGCCACTGCACCTTCTCGGCGGGGACGACCATGGCCACGCCGGTGCGGACCTCGGTCTCGCCGAAGACGAAGGTGTCGACGACCTGGACCCCGGGGCGCTCGGCCTGGAGTTCCTCGACGGTCCCGTAGAAGAGCGCTCCGGTCGGGCAGACGGTGGCGCACATGGGGGCGAGGCCGTAGGCGGTGCGGTCGTAGCAGAGGTTGCACTTCAGCTGGAGCTTCGCCCCGAGGTCGATCTTCGGTACGCCGAATGGGCAGGCGTTGACGCAGTTGGCGCAGCCGATGCAGCGGGTGGTGTCGGCCTGCTGCACCACACCGTCGGCGGTCACCAGGATCGCGTCGGCGGGGCAGACCTCGGCGCAGGGGGCGACCGGGTCCTCGCAGTGCATACAGACGGTGGGAAGGGAGGCGACGGAGTGGCCCTCGTCGGTGTAGTCGAGGTGGATCATCGATTTGCCGCGGTGCGAGTCGCATTCGCGGCAGGCGGAGACACAGGCCTGGCAGCCGATGCAGCGCCCCGGGTCGATGAAGATCGTTCTGCCCATCATGGGGACTCAGCTCCTCTCCGAGGTCCCACGGCCCTGGGGGGCCGTGGGAGGCAGCGGGTCGGTACGGGAGACCTGGGTCTCCGGGTAGGCGACATGGCCGGGGGCGACCGGGGGCGCGGGGACCTCGTCGATCCGGTCGGCGTGCTCGATGCGGCAGGCGCAGACCTTGTACTCGGGGATCTTGGAGCGGGGGTCGAGGGCGTCGATGGTGAGGGCGTTGGCCGCGGTGGGGACGGCCCAGTGGTAGGGGATGAAGACGGTGTCGGGGCGGATCGCCTCGGTGACCAGGGCGGGGAAGACCTCGCTGCCGCGCCGGGTGACGACGCGGACGGGCTCGCCGTTGCGGAAGCCGTGGGAGGGGTGGATCTCGGCCCAGGGGCGCGGGGTCTGTTCGACGAGGGCGCCGAGCCTGCGGGTCTGGTTGCCGGAGAGGAAGTGGGCCACGGTCCGGCCGGTGGTGAGCGACATGGGGTGCTCGTCGTCGTACGGGTCCATCGGCGGGTGCCACTCGACGACCTGGAGGTGGATCTTGCCGTCGGGGTGACAGGTCCTCCCGTCCTCGAAGAGGCGCGGGGTGCCGGGGTGGTCGGTGGTGGGGCAGGGCCAGGCGATGCCGCCGGTCTCCTCCAGCCGTTCGTAGGTGATGCCGTAGTAGTCGTTGACCGTGCCGGCGGAGGCGGTGCGCAGTTCCTCGAAGACCGACCGGGAGTCGGGGAAGTCGAACTTGTCGCCGACGCCCAAACGGCGGGCGAGTTCGCACATCACCCAGGTGTCGGTGCGGACACCTGGGGGCGGGTCCTGGGCCTTGTTGTGCTTGACCACCCGGGCCTCGGCGTTGGCCATCACCCCTTCGTCCTCGGCCCAGGTGGTGACCGGGAAGACCACATGCGCGTTGGCGGCGGTCTCGGAGAGGAAGAACTCGAACTGGGCGTGGAACTCGGTGGCGTCGTACCCCTCCTTGACCACCCGGTAGTTGGGGAGGGAGACGAAGGGGTTGTTGCAGATGCCGATCAGGCCGCGGATCTCGCGGCGCTGCATCTGCCAGACCATTTCCATCATGGAGGTCCCGGCGGGCGGGAGTTCGGACTCCTCGATGCCCCAGATCTCGCAGATCTGACGGCGGTGCTCGGGGTTGGTGATGGAGCGGCCGCCCGGGAGGAGGTCGGACTTCTGGCCGTGTTCGCGGCCGCCCTGCCCGTTGCCCTGGCCGGTGAGGGTGCCGTAGCCGGCGCCGGGCTTGCCGATGTGGCCGGTGGCGGCGCAGAGGCTGATCACGGAGAGACAGTTCTCGACGCCCTGAGAGTGGTGCTCGATGCCCCGGGCGTGCCAGGCCATGGCCCTGGGCGCGCGGGCGAAGGTGCGGGCGACCTGGACGATCTGCTCGGCGGGGATGCCGCAGATGGCGGCGGCGCGGGAGGGCGGATACTCGGCCGCCTCGGCCTTGACCTCCTCCCAGCCGGTGGCGTGGGCGGCGAGGAAGTTCTCGTCGGTGAGCCCTTCCTCGATGACGACGCTCAGTACGGAGGTGAAGAAGGCCGAGTCGGTGCCGGGCTTGAGGGCGACATGGATGTCGGCGGTCCGGGCGATGGCGGTCTCGCGCGGGTCGATGACGATGAGGCTGGCCCCGCGGTCCCGGGCTCCCCAGACGTACTGGGTCATCACGGGGAAGCACTCGCCGACGTTGGATCCGGCGATGAGCAGGCAGTCGGTGAGGAGGATGTCGGAGAAGGGATTGCCGGCCCGGTCGATGCCGAAGGCGAGCTTGTTGGCGGCCGCCGCGCTGACCATGCAGAGGCGGCCGTTGTAGTCGACGTGTCGGGACTTGAGGGCGACCCGGGCGAACTTGCCCACCAGATAGGTCTTCTCGGAGAACAGGCTGGCGCCGCCGAGGAGCCCGAAGGCGTCGTTGCCGTAGGTCTGCTGGATGCGCTTGACCTCGGCGACGGTGAAGTCGAGCGCCTCCTCCCAGGAGACCTCCCGGAACTCCTCGTCGCGGGAGCGGCGCATCAGCGGGGCGGTGAGCCGGTCGGGGTGGTTGACCTGCTGGTAGGCGTTGATGCCCTTGGGGCAGAGCCGCATCCGGTTGATGTCGTGGTTGCGGGGTTCGACGCCGAAGACTTTGCCGCCCCGGTCCACGCGCAGATACATCCCGCACTGGACGCCGCAGAAGCAGCAGTGGGTGGGGACGAGCGTCTCGCCGTACTGGTCGGCGTGCCACTGGTCCGCCGGGATGCCGCCCGCGTCCCGGAAGGCGCGGGTGCCGGGCGGGGCGAGGGAGGGGTCGAGCGGGATGAAGGTGCGGCGGTCGGCGGCGGCTCGCGGTTCCGCGGTCACTTGAAGCCCTTCTTCACATGGGAGAGGTAGGCGCTGCCGCGCAGCACCCGCTTGCAGCGCGGGCAGTACTCGGCCCAGGCGTCGAAGTCGAGCCGGAGGTCGCGCATGGTGCCGCGCAGGTTCTCGACGTACGGGCCGGTGTCGATGGGTTCCTCGCAGCGGCGGCAGGCGAAGACCTTGTCGTCCTGGCGCCCGGTGTACTTGAACAGCTGCATGCCGACCGCGGCCGGGCGCTGGACGATGTGGAAGAACTTGCCGAACGGGATGTAGATGAGAGTGAAGACCACCGAGACCATGTGGAGGATCGCCAGGAACTGGTAGCCGCCGCCGTGCAGGAGGATCGAGGAGAAGGTGAGCAGCAGGCCGGTCACGGAGATGACGATCAGTGCGATCAGCGGCACCAGGTCGTAGGCGAAGCGCTGGCCGGTCGAGGCGCCGCGGTCCTTCATCCGGCGCCACAGGAAGTACGAGGCACCGGGGATGACGAGGACGGCGGCGATGTCGAGGCCGTGGAACATCAGCCAGCCGAGGACGGAGAGCGAGTCGAAGCCGAGGATCCTGATGCCCCAGATCCGCATCTCGTAGCCGGGTCCCGAGCCGCTGCCGGAGGTGAAGGTGAACCAGCCCCAGGTGAGCGGGAAGGTGATCAGGGCGGCGAGGACGCAGCCCCAGAAGACCAGCTGGTGGGCGGCCCAGCGGGCGTGTGACCGTGCGCCGAGGAACTTCTGGAAGCCGAGGTAGGTGGCGATCATCTTCGGCAGGGCGGTGGGAGCCTGACGGAAGTTCTCCATCGAGAAGAGGCTGCGCCACCCCTGTCTGAAGAGGCGTCGGGCGCCGGGGGCGGAGATCCAGACCGTGTAGCGGTAGGCGACACCGAAGGCGAGGAAGACCGTGGCCACGGCGTACGGGAGGAGCGCCGAGTCGAAGTTGCGCAACATACGGCTGCCGAGCACGATCGCGAGGATCAGCAGGGCGGAGACCACCACTCCGGCCAGGGTCGCCCGCGTGGTGGCCGACCGGGGGCCGGTGGCGACGGGGGCCGCGCCGACGGATTCGCCGGGGAGAGCTCCCGCGGAACCGCTGGGGGGATGGGACTCGGCTGTGGCGGGGGCTGCGGGGTCTTCTGGCGGCTCGGTCACTCCGCCACCGTAGGACCGTTTACGGCAATTGGACCCTTTTTGGGCGGTAAGGGGGTGAGCGGGTCGCCCGGACAGGTGCAGGGGGTCGGAGGGGCGGAGCCGAGGCGAGGCGCGTCTCCCGGGCCGGGTGGGCGGACAGGGGCGGGGCTCGCCGGTACGTTCGGAGACTACGTACACGAGCCTGCGCCTGCTCGCGGGTGCCGACCCGAGGAGTGCCCGATGACCGCCGAGGCCCCCCACCCGCCACTGCCGGACACCCCGCCACCGGAGGGTGCCCCGTTGCTGGACGCACTGACCGATGTGGCCGGCGTGCGGGTGGGGCACGCGCAGGTGGGCGGGGACGGGGCGTTGAGCGGGACGACCGTGGTCCTGGCGCCGGAGGGCGGGGCGGTGGCCGCCGTGGACGTACGGGGTGGCGGGCCGGGGACCCGGGAGACGGACGCGCTGGACCCGCGCAACCTGGTGCAGCGGGTCGACGCGATCGTCCTCACGGGCGGCAGCGCGTACGGGCTCGACGCCGCGTCCGGCGTGATGGCCTGGCTGGAGGAGCGGGGCCGGGGCGTCCGGGTCGGCGCCGGACCCACCCAGGTGGTCCCGGTCGTTCCGGCCGCGGCCCTCTTCGATCTCGGCCGGGGCGGCGACTGGCGGGCCCGCCCCGACGCGTCGACCGGGCGGGCGGCGGTGGAGGCGGCAGCCGCTTCCGAACCGGGGGCGCCGGTCGCCGAGGGGAACGTGGGCGCGGGTACGGGCGCGGTGGCCGGGCAGCTCAAGGGCGGTGTCGGCACGGCGAGCGTCCGGCTCGCCTCCGGGGTCACCGTCGCCGCCCTGGTCGCGGTGAACGCGGCGGGTTCGGTGCTGGATCCGCGTACCGGGGTGCTGTTCGGGGAGTACGGGGCCGGGGAGCCGCCCGCGCACCCGGCACCCGCGACGCATGCGGCGGCGGTACGGCGGCTGGCGCGGGAGCGGGAGGCGGCGGAGGCGGCCGGGGGTGCGGCCCCGGCGTTCAACACCACGATCGCGGTCGTCGCGACGGACGCGGATCTCGTCCGGGCCCAGGCACTGAAGCTGGCGGGCACCGCTCACGACGGCATGGCCCGTGCGGTGCGCCCGGTCCATCTGCTGACCGACGGGGACACCGTGTTCGCACTGGCCACGGGGCGGGTGCGGGTGGAGTCGGAGAACCCGGTCGCGGTCAACGAGATCCTCGCGGCGGGCGCCGACGTGCTGGCCCGCGCGATCGTGAAGGCCGTGCGCGCGGCCCGGAGCGTCCAGGGGCCGGGCGGTACGTTCCTCGCCCACGCCGACCTGTACGAGGAGGGGCCCAGCGGCGAGGGCGAGGCGGACGCGTGAACGTAGGCACAGGAGGAGGGACCCCCGGGGCGCGCGGCACGGGGGCGAGGGCGCGCGGGCGCCGACTCGCAACCGCGGCAAGGGAGTTCACCCCCAACTGCCCGAAATGCGCCGGGAACAGACGGGGAACTTATCTCGGCCGCCTTACGTTTTTACGAACCCCGGTCACGATGTCAGACCCAGGGACTACGTTAAGCACGCACCAAGTAACACGCGGCGACGGCCTGGAGACAGCACCTTGAGCGATCCGTACGAGACAACCGAGCAGCACCTCGACCGACTCCTGCGACGCGCCCTCAACTCTTTCGACCTTCCCGACAGCACGGTCGACCTGCTCGGTTCGGCGCTGGCGCACAGCAGTTCACTGCACTCGTCGCACCACAGCCCCGTCCTGCACCGGGAGACCTACCGCCACACCTACCTCCTCGACGACGGTTCCGACCTGACCCTCTGGGAGCTGGTGCACAGCGGTGGCCGGGACGAGCGGGCCCCCCGCCGCCACGAGCTCTACGCCGACGAGGGTGACGCCCATATCGCCGCGGCCCGGCTCGCCGGGAGCTTCTCGGACACCCCCGCCTTCGGCGACGAGGGCAGCCGGGGGGACCTGGAGATCCTGACGGTCCTGATGTCCGCTCCCCCGCCCCCGGCACCCCGGACGTACGCCCCCGACAATTCGGCCGACCACGCCCGCCGGGTCCTGCGCCGCGCGGAGAACGGCGACCGCCCGGACGAGGAGAAGGCGCGGCTGCTCCGGTCCGCCTTCGCCCACCACATCACCCAGATCTTCGGTCGCCAGTGCCAAGTGGACGGACAGGAGGCCGGGTTCACGCTCTACGAGCACGCCTTCCTGCTGCTGGACGGCAGCGAGACGAGTCTGTGGGAGGTCGAGCACACGGCGACCCCCGACGGCCGCCACATGTGCGAGGTCTACGAGGACGAGCACGCCGCCCGTACGGCGATGGAGATCCGCACCAGGATCTGCTGACCGCGCCCCGCGTGTGCGGAGCCGACTGCGGGGGCTCCACCCGTATGCGGATGCCCGCCCACCCCTCACCGGGGGCGGACGGGCATCCGTACGGGGCGTGACCAGGGAACGCCTGGCCGTTCAGCCGTTCAGCCGCTGAGCTGCTCAGCCCTTCAGTTGCTCAGGCCTTCAGCGCCGGCTCCTTGGCGAGCGGACCGTCGTCGGCCGCTTCGCCCTCCACGTGCGCCTTCGGCCGGGCCGGCAGCGCGAACATCAGCAGGAAGATCACCGCGAGCACTCCGGCCACCCACCACAGCGACTGCTGGAACGCGTCCACGAAGGCCGGGCCGACCTCCTGCGGTGCCGTCGGGTCGCCGACCGCGCCGAAGAAGACCACCGACACCAGGCCGAGACCGAGCGCGGTACCCATCTGCTGCACGGTGTTGATCAGCCCGGACGCCGAACCCGCGTGCTCCTTGGGGACCTCGGAGAGGATCGCGTCGGTCAGCGGCGCCACGATCAGGCCCATCCCGACGCCCATGACGACCAGCGGCACCGCCATCTGCCAGGAGGTGATGGCCATGCCGTAGTGCTCGGCCTCCCAGAGGTAGACCAGCAGCCCGGCGACCATCAGGAGCGCGCCCGACTGGAGGACCTTGCGGCCGAAGCGGGGCACCAGCTTCTGCACGGAGATCCCGGCGGCCACCGAGACGGCGACGGAGAACGGGATGCCCGTCGTACCGGCCGCCAGGACGCTCCAGCCCAGGCCGACCTGCATGTACAGGGTCCAGACCAGGAAGAAGATGCCCAGGCCGACGCCGAAGGTGAGCTGCACGGCGATGCCCGCCGCGAAGCTCTTGATCCGGAACAGGGACAGCTCGATCAGCGGTGAGCCGTCGATGACGGCCTTCTGCCGCTGGTGCCGGACGAGGAGCCCGAAGACGAACAGGCTGCTCACCATCGAGAGGTGGCCCCAGAGCGGCCAGTCCAGCTCGTGCCCGCGGGTGAGCGGGTAGATGAGCATCAGCATGGCGAGGGTGACCAGGCCGACGCCCATCAGGTCCAGCCGCATGGCCTTGGGCGCCTTGGACTCGGTGATGAACTTGGCGCCGAGAATCAGACCCGCGACGCCGACGGGCAGGTTGATCAGGAAGATCGGCCGCCATTCGAGGCCGAAGAGGTTCCACTCCGTGAGCAGCGCGCCCACCAGCGGACCGGAGACCGCACCGAGGCCGACGACCGCGCCGAAGAGGCCGAAGACCTTGCCGCGTTCGTGCGCCGGAAAGGTGGCGTGCACGATCGAGAGCACCTGGGGCACCATCAGGGCCGCCGTCGCACCCTGGAGGATGCGGGCGGCGACGAGTATGTCGGGGTCGGGAGCGAGACCGCAGAGGGCCGAGGCCACGGTGAACCCGGCGATGCCGACGAGGAAGAGCCGCTTGCGCCCGTAGATGTCGCCGAGCCGGCCGCCCGTGATCAGTCCGGCCGCGAACGCGAGCGCGTACCCGGCGGTGATCCACTGGATCGCGGAGACGGAGGCATCCATGTCCTGGCTGATGCTCGGTATGGCGATGTTGACGATCGTGACGTCGACCAGGTCCATGAAGGCCGCGGTCATCACGATGGCGAGGGCGAACCAACGGCGCCGGTCGGCAGGGCCGGGCAGGGGCGGTGCGGTGCTGGATGCGGTGCTCGGTGCCGGGTCCGGCAGCGCTGCGGAAGAAGACATGAGAGGAAGCTACGCCCCCATTAGGTCTGATCGTGACCTGATGGGGGAGCATCCTGGATCCCATGACCGACACCCCGGCACGACTGCTGAAACTGTTGTCGCTCCTCCAGACCCCGCGCGAATGGCCCGGCGGGGAGCTGGCCGAACGGCTCGACGTCAGCCCGCGCACGGTCCGCCGCGACGTCGACCGGCTGCGCGAACTGGGCTACCCCGTGGAGGCCTCGCGCGGTGCGCTGGGCGGCTACCGCCTGGTCGCGGGCGCCGCGATGCCGCCTCTCGCACTGGACGACGAGGAAGCGGTCGCCATCGCGGTGGGGCTGCGGGCCGGCGCCGGGCACGCCATCGAGGGCGTCGACGAGGCCTCCGTACGGGCGCTGGCCAAGCTGGAACAGGTACTGCCGTCGCGGTTGCGCCACCGGGTCTCGGCGCTGCAGAACGCCACGGTGCCGCTGACCCGGGGCGACGGGGCCACCATCGATCCGCAGACCCTGACGACGCTGGCCTCGGCGGCCACCGGGCAGGAGGCGCTGAGGTTCTCGTACCGCAGCGGCGACGGTACGGAGACGAAGCGGCGGGTCGAGCCGTGCCGGCTGGTGAGCACGGGGCGGCGGTGGTACCTGGTGGCTTACGACCTGCTGCGGGAGGACTGGCGGACGTTCCGGGTGGACCGGGTCTCCGAGCCGTTCGCGACAGGCGCCCGGTTCACGCCCCGGCCGCTCCCCGGGGAGGACGGCGGGGGCGCGGAGCCGGAGGACGCGGCACGCTACTTCGCCCGTTCGATGGCGGGCGTGCAGCCGGAGCTCCGGCTCGATGTCCGGTTCCGGGCGTCGGCGGAGTTCGTGGCGGCTCGACTGCCGCCGACGCTCGGGGTGCCGGAGCCGGACGGGGAGGACGGCTGCCGGCTTCGGTCCTCGTCCACGGACTCGTTGGAGTGGGTGGCGCTGCGGCTGGCGCTGGTGGACTGCGAGTTCGCGGTGCAGGGACCTCCGCAGCTGGTGGCGTACCTGGAGGGTCTGGGCGCCCGGCTGACCCGCGCCGCCGCGGCCGGAAGCGGAGCGCGGAGTCCCGGGCCGGAAGGGCCGCGGGGGCAGGAGGCACAGGAGCCGGGGGAAGCGCAGCAGGCGGAGCAGGGGGCCGGACATGGATGAGCCCCGGCGCCGGGGGGGGGTGGGCGCCGGGACTCAGTTCCGGGGACCGGTGGGGAAAACCGGTCGGTGACCGGCATGATCCGGTCGGTCAGCCGGTGCGAACCGGCTTGATGGGGAGGTTACGGGTTATTGGCTCACGCCGCAGCGTCAAAGCCCGTGTCGTGAGCCATTCGCTTCAATTCGAGTAGTGCGTGCTTCTCGATCTGGCGGATCCGCTCCCGTGTCAGGCCGTGCTGCTTGCCCACTTCGGTCAGCGTCCGCTCGCGCCCGTCCTCGATGCCGTACCTCATCTTGATGATGGAGGCGGTCCTGTTGTCGAGCTTGCCGATCAGGTCCTCCAACTCCTCGCTGCGCAGGAGGGTCATCACCGACTGCTCGGGCGAGACGGCGGAGGTGTCCTCCAGCAGGTCGCCGAACTGGGTGTCGCCGTTGTCGTCCACCGGCATGTTGAGGCTCACCGGGTCGCGGGCCCAGTCCAGGACGTTGCCCACGCGCTCGGCGTTGGAGTCGAGCTCGGCGGCGATCTCCGCGTGCTCGGGATCGCGGCCGTTTTCCCGGTTGAACTCGCGCTGGACCCGGCGGATCCGGCCGAGCTCCTCCACCAGGTGGACGGGGAGCCGGATCGTGCGGGACTGGTCGGCTATGGACCGGGTGATGGCCTGCCGGATCCACCACGTCGCGTACGTGGAGAACTTGAAGCCCTTGGCGTAGTCGAACTTCTCGACCGCGCGCACCAGGCCCGCGTTGCCCTCCTGGATCAGGTCGAGCAGGGGCAGCCCCGCACGCGGGTAGCGGCGGGCCACGGCAACGACGAGGCGGAGGTTGGAACGGATGAATATGTCCTTGGCGCGCTCGCCCTCGGCGACCAGCGCCTCCAGCTCTTCACGCGTCGCGCCGCGGGCATCACTCTCCACCCCGCCGTCGAGGATCTGCTGGGCGTAGACGCCCGCCTCGATGGACTGGGAGAGGTCGACTTCCTTGGCGGCGTCGAGCAGCGGTGTACGAGCGATCTCGTCCAGGTACATGCCGACCAGGTCGCGATCGGCGATTTCCCCGCCCACGGCGCGAACACTGCTTGCCCGATCGGTCCCACCGGAGGTGGTGGACGAACGACGGGCGACGGCACGGGTTGCCATGCGTGCTCCCTTGCTGAGTAGGTCGCGACACCTTTTCGGGTGCCCTGCATCCGATGGAAACAACGACTGGAATCCGGACAGAATTCCCATGCCGCCCATTCATTTTCGCGATCATCCAGTACCCTGTCCGGCGCCGACCGGCGGAAACCTGGCGCGGATACCCACGTAAGCGCAGGTCAGGCACCGCACCGAGGGTTGTCGGCGGCCCTGGCGAGGAGCTGGCTACCCCGTTTCGGTGAGGCCGCGCTCACAGGAGTCCACACCCTTGGGCCGGACCGTACGGACCTCCGGAAACTCCGGACGTTCCCGACCTCGCGTCTACCCCGGAAGACGACCCGTATCGCCTCGGGGTTGCTCGCGATGTCCGCATTGTCTCCGCGGAGTGCGGGGCGGCGCCCCGGGCCCCGGGGTCGCAGGTCCGCAGATCCGCAGGAGGACGCCTCGGCCGCGGCCGGCCGGGACCTCAGCCCGATCCGCCGAGCCGCCGCCCGCCCCTACCGTGAGGCCCGTGGCGGAGACGCAGCGCAACCCTACGGACACCTCCGGCCTGCTCGACGAGACCCTGGAAGGCATCCACCGCTCGGGGCCGGAGCGCGACGGCCGGCTCAGCAACCACGCACCGATGGTGATCGAGGCGCGCGTACGGGCCCCGCGAGGCGCCACCGATCACGGAACACCTGATCACCGCACAGCACGCACAGGAGGTGTTCGAGCGGGCCGCGGCGCACGGTGGCGATCGCACGATCAAGTTCACCGACGCGGCACCGGACGTAGGTGACGCGGCCGCCCCCGTCGCCGCCGGCCGCGCGATCGGACTGACACGCCGGGCTGGTGAAACGCCCTCAGCCGAACTGCACCGAGCGCTTGGCCAGCCCCATCCAGAAGCCGTCGATGACGCTCCGCCCCCGGTCCAGCTCCTCTTCGGCGGCGCCCAGCGTCACGAAGAGCGGCGCGAAGTGCTCGGTGCGCGGGTGGGCCAGCTTTCCGGCCGGGGACGTGTGCTCGAAGTCGAGCAGGGCGTCGACGTCCTGGGCCCGCAGCGCGCGGTCACCCCAGTCGTCGAACTCCGCCGACCAGCCCGGCACTCCGCCGCCCGTGTGTCGCAGGGCGGCCAGGTTGTGCGTGAAGAAGCCGCTTCCGACAATCAGCACGCCCTCGTCGCGCAGCGGGGCGAGCCTGCGCCCGATGGCCATCAGCTTCCGCGGGTCGAGCGTCGGCATGGAGATCTGGAGTACGGGGATGTCGGCGTCCGGGAACATCTCCACCAGCGGCACGTAGGCCCCGTGGTCGAGCCCCCGGTCCGGCATGTCCTGGACCGGCGCACCGGCGCCGCGCAGCAGCTTGCGGACGCTGTCGGCGAGCTGCGGGGCACCGGGGGCGCCGTACCGCACCCGGTAGTAGTGCTCGGGGAAGCCCCAGAAGTCGTAGACCAGCGGAACCGGCTCGACGGCACCCAGCGCGAGCGGGGCCTCCTCCCAGTGGGCGGAGACCATCAGGATCGCGCGGGGGCGTGGCAGCGTGGCGGACCAGGCGGCGAGCTGGCCGGGCCAGACCGGGTCGTCGGCGAGCGGCGGGGCGCCGTGCGAGAGGTAGAGAGCGGGCATGCGCTCCGCGGTGACAGTCATGGCACTCCCCGTCCACTGGATCTGACATCGGCGCTGGCACTGGCACTGGCACTGGTATGGATCATGGATTCCTGATTCCGGGGGATGGCTCTACAGGGGTCTTGCGGAATCCCACCGGCCAGGTTCTTGAACCTTCAAGTTCCTATCTCCAGAGACCTTAGCCCTATCTAGTTAAACTTTCAAGAAAAGGTCGTACAGTGGAGTACATGACCACGGCATCCACGGCATCCACCGGCGCGACACGCTGGCTCACCGACGAGGAGCAGCGCGTCTGGCGCGCCTACCTGCATGCCACCACGCTGCTGGAGGATCACCTCGACCGCCAGTTGCAGCGGGACGCGGGCATGCCTCACATCTATTACGGGCTGCTCGTCCAGCTCTCCCAGGCACCCCGGCGCCGGATGCGGATGACCGAGCTCGCCAGGAACGTGAAGATCACCCGTTCCCGGCTCTCGCACGCCATCGCCCGGCTGGAGAAGAACGGCTGGGTGCGGCGCGAGGAGTGCCCCTCCGACAAGCGCGGCCAGAACGCGGTGCTCACCGACGACGGTCACGCGATGCTCGGGCGTTCGGCGCCGGGCCATGTCGACGCCGTACGGCAGGCACTGTTCGACCGGCTCACGCCCGAGCAGGTGCAGAGCCTCGGCGACATCATGCGCGTACTCGCCTCCGGGCTCGAACCGGAGGGTACGGACGCGGATCTGCCCTGGCTCCGCTGAGCGGCGGAACCAGGGCAGACCGTGAACCGGGGCAGACCGTGAACCGGGGCAGACCTCGGGAACAACGGTGTCAGTGGGCGACGACCGGAATCCGGAACTCGTCCTCGGCGCCCTGGGCGTCCCCGCCGGACGCACCACCCGTACCGCCGGCCGCACCCGTTCCCGGGCGGCCGGTGTTGATGAGGACGACCGCGATCGCGGAGGCGAGGACGAGGATGCCGACCGCCCACCAGATCGCGCTGGCGAAGCCGCTGACCATGGCCTGGAGCTCCAGGAGCTTCGGGTCCGTGGCGCGGGCCGCGTTGTCGGCGATGTACGCGGTGGTGGCACCGGCCGCGATGGTGTTCAGCAGAGCGGTGCCGATGGCGCCGCCGACCTGCTGCGAGGTGTTGACCATCGCGGAGGCGACCCCCGCGTCACGCGGCTCGATGCCGTGCGTGGCCAGGGACATGGCCGGCATGAAGGCCGTACCCATACCGAGGCCGAGCAGCAGCATCCCGGGCAGGATGACGGCCGCGTAGCTGGTGTTCAGGTCGAGCTGGGTGAGGAGCAGCATGCCGATGGCGGCGACCAGGAAGCCGGGGCCCATCAGCAGCCGCGGCGGGACCCGGGTCATCAGGCGGGTGCCGATCTGGGTGGAGCCGGTGATCATGCCCGCGATCATCGGCAGGAAGGCGAAGCCGGTCCTGACCGGGGAGTAGCCCTTCACGATCTGCAGGTAGTAGGTCAGGAAGAGGAACAGCCCGAACATCGCGATGATGGCGAGCCCCAGTGAGAGGTAGACCCCGCCGCGGTTGCGCTCGGTCAGTACGCGCAGCGGCAGCAGCGGCGACTTCACGCGCGACTCGGTCACGACGAAGGCCAGCAGCAGCAAGGCGGCCGCGATGAACATGCTGATCGTCAGACCGTCCGACCAGCCGGCCGATTCGGCGCGGGTGAAGCCGTAGACCAGGGCGACCAGGCCGAGCGTGGAGAGCACGACACCGGGGATGTCCAGCGGCGAGCGGTTGCGCGAACCGGAGGGCTCACGGATGACGAAGTACGCGCCCGCGGCGGCGATCACGGCGAACGGGATGTTGACGAAGAACGTCCAGCGCCAGTTCAGGTACTCGGTGAGGAAGCCGCCGAGGATCAGCCCGACCGCGCCACCGCCACCGGCGATGGCCCCGTAGATACCGAAGGCCTTGGCGCGCTCCTTGGCGTCGGTGAACATCACGGCGAGCAGGGAGAGGGCCGCCGGGGCGAGCAGGGCGCCGAAGACACCTTGCAGGGCGCGGGAGCCGAACATCATCGCCTCGTTCTGGGCGGCTCCGCCGAGCGCGGAGGCCAGGGCGAAGCCGATCAGCCCGACGACGAAGGTGCGCTTGCGCCCCCAGAGGTCGGCGATCCGGCCACCGAAGAGGAGCAGACCACCGAAGGCGAGCGCGTAGGCCGTGATGACCCACTGCTTGTTGCCCTCGGAGATGCCCAGGTCGGTCTGGGCGGAGGGCAGGGCGATGTTCACGATGGTCGCGTCGAGCACGACCATCAACTGGGCGAGCGCGATGAAGCCCAGGGCCTTCCAGCGGCTGGGATCGGGAAGCCCGGTGTCGGCGATTCTCGACAGCGGGGTGTCAGCGGTTCTTGCCATGGGAGTAGCCACCTAGGGACGTGCGAGGGCGCCGAGGACGTCGCGAGGAGAGTCGCCGGTACGTGCTGGCGTACGCGTGATGGAGGTACGCACGTGAGGAGTACGTGCGTGATGGAGTACGTAAGTGCGTGAACGTAAAAGGACGTTGATCTACGGGGCAGGGGCAGGGGTAGGGGTAAGGGCAAGGACCGGCGTCAGCGGTCGCGGCGCCTCAAGTTCTCCAGGGTTGCCGCCGATCCGGGCAGCACGGAACGGGCCGGGGCTTCCAGCCCGTCCAGGAACAGCTGCAGATGGCGGTGGGTGAAGCGGTCGATGTCCAGGCAGGCGATGCCGGGCAGCGGCCGGGTGAGCTGGGAGAGTGCGACGAGTACGTCACCGACGGCGATGTCGGTACGCAGCCGTCCCGCGGACATGGCGCGCGACACGAGCCCCTCGACAGCCGCTTCGAGGCGGTCGCGCTCGGCGAGCAGGTCGGGGTGGTCCTTGTCGAAGACGCCGGAGAGCATCGGGCACAGGGCGCCGATCCGTTCGTCGGCGGCCGCGTGCACGAACCGGCTGAGCGCGGCGAACGGGTCGGCCTCCGCCGCGGCGGCCTCTTCGGCCCTCGCGGTGGTGCGGGAGGTGACCGCCAGCACGACCTCATGGGTCAGCGCCGCACGGTCGGGGAAGTTCCGGTAGAGCGTGGCGTTCCCGACGCCCGCCCGCCGTGCGACGTCGTCGAGCGGCACATCCGGCCCGAACTCGACGAACAGCTCACGGGCGGCCGTGACGATCCGCTCACGGTTGCGCAGCGCGTCGGCCCGCGGTCGGGGCGTACGGCGCTGAGCTGCCGGTGCGTTGGTGTCGGCGACGGTCTCCACGGCTGCCCTTCCCCTTCTCTGATCGGACGATGTGTAGCTGAGCGCCCCCATCCGCAACCGGGGACCAGATCCCCGTTTCAAGGGGACACCGGTGCAAACGGGGAAAGCCTCCCCGCTTATTTCCGCCCCCACCTGTGACCTGAGTCACATTACCTGGCGGCGAAAACCCTCCGATCGGCGCACCCAGCGAGCGCCCCCCGACCGCCCGGCACAGGCTGATCGCCAGAGCGCAGTCAGGGTCGGCCGGCTGCCGCGGACCCGAAGGCGCCTCTATGCAGCAGCCCCGCCACCGGATACGCAGTCACCGCCGCCCCCTTGCCCTGGCCGGAGCGACCGCCCTGGTCATAGCCGCCATGGCGTCCGCGAGCACCACCCTTCCGGGGGGCGGGAAGGCCACGGCGGGCCCGGCGGCCACCGCCGAGGACTCCGCGGTCGCCCCCTGCCGGATCGCCACGGCCATGGGCGTCCAGATGTCGCTGGGCATGCCCACTCCACCCGGCTACGCGCGCTCCACCGGAGAGGTCAGGTCACTCAACCTGATGATCGACTTCCCGGACGCGGAGGGCACGGAACCGGCGGCGGACCGGTTCGCGGAGTTCTTCCCGCAGACCTCCGACTGGTTCACGACCAGCTCCTACGGCCGCCTCGACTACCGCCCCGAGGCCCCCGTCCAGGAGTGGCTGCGGATGCCGATGCCCTTCGCGGAGTACGGGATAGAACGCGGCTCACCGTTCGAACCGGGCTACCGCCAGCTGGTCGAGGACCTCGTCGCGGCAGCGGACCCGCAGGTGGACTTCTCGGCGTACGACCTGGTCAACGTCCTCGTCACCCCGAACGCGGGCCCCTCCGCCCTGGACACCGTGCTCTCCGTGACCTTCTCCGGCAACGACGACGCCCCGTCCGCGGACGGCGTACCGCTCTCCAACACGTCGTTCGTCTACAGCCGCCAGGACGACGGCTCGGGATCGTACGCACAGACGGGCTACCGCGTCCTGCCGCACGAGAACGGCCATGTCTTCGGCCTGCCCGACCTCTACACGATGGAGGGCGGCGGCTCGGTGGGGCACTGGGACATCATGTCCGAGGACTGGGGCGCCAACAACGACTTCCTGGGCTGGCACAAGTGGAAGCTCGGCTGGCTCGACAACGAGCAGATCAGCTGCGCCTCCCAGCCCGGTGTCAGCGAACACACGCTCGGCCCGCTGGCCACCGCGGGCGGCACCAAGCTCGCCTTCGTCCCGCTCAGCGCCCAGTCCGGATACGCGGTGGAGGTCCGTACGGCGGCGGGCAACGACGAGGCGGTCTGCCGCCCCGGGGTGCTGATCTACAAGGTCAGCTCCGACGTGGACACCGGCCAGGGCCCGGTCTCCGTCGCCGACGCCACCCAGGACAGCGGCGGCTGCACCCGGCGCCCCAACGTGCACGCGGAACTCTCGGACGCACCGTTCCGCCCCGGCCAGACGTTCACGGACCGTGCCAACGGCGTACGGATATCCGTGCTGGACGAGGACGGGGAGGGCGACTACCGGGTACGGATCACCCGGCCGTGAGCGGCGCGGGGTCCTGATCGCGGGCGGGGAACCGGTCCCGGAGCTCGTGCTTGAGGACCTTCCCGGTGGCGTTGCGCGGGAGCGGCTCGTCGGTGAGCAGCACCCGGGCCGGCACCTTGAACCGGGCGAGGGACCGGCCGACGTGCTCGCGCAGGACGTCGGCGGTGACCCCGGCGCCGGTGCGCGGCAGGACGACGGCGACGACCTCCTCCCCCAGCACCGGGTGCGGGACGCCGAGGACGGCGGCGTCGCTCACGTCGGGGTGGTCGTGCAGGACGCCCTCGACCTCGACGCAGTACACGTTCTCGCCGCCCCGGACGACCATGTCCGTGATCCGGTCGACGACCGCGATCCGCCCCTCACGCCGCACGGCGAGGTCCCCCGTACGGAACCAGCCGTCCCGGAACGCCTCCCCGGTCGCGGCCGGGTCGCGCCAGTAGCCGCGGAACAGCGACTGCCCGCGCAACCACAGCTCCCCCACCTCCCCCTCGGGCAGCTCCTCACCCGCCGCGCCCGCGATCCGCGTCTCGGTCACGGGGGTCGGGCGTCCGACGGCACCGGGGTGGGCCCGGTACTCGGCGCCGATGTTCGCGAGGACGCCGCCGCTGGTCTCGGTGAGGCCGTAGCCGTTACGGGGCTCGACGCGTTCGCCGCAGTGGGCGGTGAGGCGGGCGACCAGGCGGGGCGGGGCCGCGGCGCCACCGGTGCTGAACAGGGTGAGGCTCGCCAACTCGTCCCCCGTACGCTCGGCGGCGTCCATCAGCTGGAGGGCGGTGGTCGGCACCCCCGCGAAGTGAGTGACGCCGTGGACACGGATGAGCCGGAGTGCCTCGTCCGCATCCCACTTGTCCATGAGCACGAGGGTGCCGCCCGCCGCGATCACCCCGTAGAAGCTGGTGAAAGCGGCGACGTGGAAGAACGGGAGCGTCATCAGGGAGACCGGCACCGGCCCCATCCCCGGGACGGCCTCCCTCCCCAGCGCGGAGGCGGCCGCCTGGTAGCGGGGATTGAGCGCGGCCCCGGCCTGGGCGAGATGGGTGGCCACCGCCCCCTTGGGCCGGCCGGTGGTGCCCGAGGTGTAGAGGATCGTGGCGTCGTCCTCGGGCCGGGGCTCCACGTCGGGAGGCGCGGCCAGGGGGTCGGGCGCGGGAAAGTCCTCGTACCGCTCGACGCGTACGCCGTCCGGAAGCGGTCCCTCCCCGTGCCGCCCCTGGAAGAGAACCACACGCGCCCCGGCCCGCCGCGCCCACCCCGCGACCCGCTCCAGCCGCTCACCGTCGACGAGCAGCACACCGGGCTCGCAGTCGTCGAGGGCGTGACGGAACTCGCCCTCGGTCCACCAGGAGTTGAGCGGTACGGCGATGAGCCCGGCCAGCTGGACGGCCCAGAAGGCGATCTGCCACTCGGGCCGGTTCCGCATCGCGACCACGGCCCGGTCACCGGGGCGCAGCCCGTACCGCTCACTCAGCCGGACGGCCAGGGCGGACGCGGCGGCGAAGAACTCCCCGTACGAGTAGCGGCGTTCACCGGCGACCAGGAACGGCGAGTCACCGTAGGCCCAGGCCGCCTCGACGAACTCCCGGAGCGTACGCGGCCCGTCGGCGTACTCCAACGCCCCCTGCTCCCCCCGGACCACGGCGAAGGGCGCGCCGGGGCCGGTGAGGAGGGCGTGGATCCGTTCGGCGCGTTCGGAGTCCTGGGGCCCGGTCGGGGGCGGGTCGGTGTGCGGCACGGGCTGCGGCCTTTCTCGCGCTGGCTCGGTAGGGGTGACGTTATGCGGGCGGCGCGGGGGCGCCAAGGCGGCGGGGAGCCGCAGGGGGCCGCCCACCTGTCATCCTGCACACCTACGGAAAGAAGCCGCAGCTCAGACCTTGCCTGAAGGCGGGGAGACCGCAGCCCGCCCCTACACCGGCTCGGCACCGGCACAGATCCGCTAGGCTGTCCATGGCCGGACATCAGCACGTCCGGCCATGCCTTCGTAGCTCAGGGGATAGAGCACCGCTCTCCTAAAGCGGGTGTCGCAGGTTCGAATCCTGCCGGGGGCACAAGCAAAAAGGCCACCTAGGAACGTTCCTAGGTGGCCTTTGACATCCACTCCTGACATCAACGGCGGCGGTCACTCACGGCCAGGACGCCTCTTGAGCAGCCGGTCCATGTGGCTGATCGCCTCGCGCTGCGTGTCCTGAACGACGTGGGTATAGACATCCATCGTGATGCTGATCTGGCTGTGCCCGAGGATCTCCATCACAACGCGAGGAGCCACCCCGGCCGCGGTGAGGATCGTGGCGCAGCCGTGCCGAGCATCGTGCAGGCGGATCACTCGGAGGCCGGCGGATTCGGCAACGCGGGTGAACGAGCGGTAGACGTTCCGGGGCTCCACCGGGCGACCGGTCCGCGTGACGAAGACATGCCCGCCTTCCTGCCACGCTTCCCCAGCGCGTGCCTTGGCCTCAGCCTGTCGCATGCGGTGCCACCGAAGGGGCGCGATGCACATAGCAGGAAGAGGCACAGCCCGGCGGCGGCGTCCCTTGGGATCATCGTCGTAGAGGATGCCACGCCGCCTCTGAGTCTGCTGGCGGACGTAGAGAACCCTGCGGTCTAGGTCCAGGTCGGTCCACCGCAGCCCGACCAGCTCCCCGCGCCTCAGACCCATGGTGATGGCGAGGACGAACGCGGCATAGAGAGGGTCCTTGCGGGCCGCAGCCAGGAAGATCAGGGTCTCATCCAGGGACCACGGGCTCAGCTCTCGCGACTTCGCACGGGGCGGTTCAACGAGGCTGGCTACGTTGCGCGTGATCAGCTCTTCCCGACAAGCCGCGGTAAGGGCTGTGCGTAGGACCCGATGCGCTTCCTTGGCGGTAGCCGCGGTGGTCTTCTTCTCCAGCTGGACGAGGCAGCGCCGGACGTCAGCGACACCGAGCGACTCCAGCCGCTTCCCTCCGATCATGGGCACCAAGTACAGCCGGACGTGCGCTTCGTACTTGTCGTACGTGCTGAGCTTGCGCCGAGGCTTCACCACGTTGTCGAGCCAGTAGGGCAGCCACTCGGAGAGCTTGGCCGACCGCGTGGGCACGGGCACACCCTGGTCCACCTTGGCGAGCAGGTCACGGCGCTTGGCGTCGCACTCGGCCCAGGTCTTGCCGTAGGCGAACTTACGGGCCCGAGTGCCGTCCGGCTGGAGGACGTAGACCGCGGCCTGAAAGCGGCCGTCCTTGCGCTTGGTGATGGTGCCCGCACCGTTGGGGTTGCGCTTGCGCTGGGGAGGCATCAGGCGGCTTCCTCGATCTCGTTGACGATGAAGTCCCGTACAGCGTCGGCGGGGATGCGACGGGCCCGGCCGATGGTGATGGAGACCAGCCGGCGGGAGCGGATCAGGTCGTAGACGGTGGAGCGTCCGAGCTTCAGCCGCGCCATGACCTCGGGCACGGTGAGGAGTTCGGCGGTGGCCGTGGTCACGATGCGGCTCCTTCCAGAGCAAGTTGGTCTTGCAGTGCGGCGCGGTGTTCGCGGGCGGTTTCGCGGTTGTGTTGGATGTCGCGGTGGATGTTGGCAGCGAGCCAGGATTCGCCGGGGGTGTGGCCGTTTCCGGCGTAGGCCCAGTGCGCGAGCGTGAGCGTGGTGGCCTCGGGGTGGTCGTCGGGATCGGGGAGGCCGAGGGAGGCGCGTTGTTCGGCGGCGCGGTAGTCGGCGCGGACCTGGCGGAGTGCACCGAGGGTCGTGGAGTAAGCGCGGGACTTGGTCGAGAAGTGGCCCCGAAAACCGAGCATGTGTGCCCAGTCGCGGAGCTTGCGCTCTGGGTAGGCGTGGTGCAGGTCCAAGCACGCTTCGATCAGCCGGCGCGGGTGCTCGGGCACATCGAGGAGGACGAGGGCTTCCTTGTTCCCGATCCGGTGGTCCACGGTCCGGGTCGTCTCTGCCGCCTTGGTGGCGTACTTGGCGACGTACGAGGCCACGGCCTGTTCGGTGAGGTCTTCGCCGTTGCCGAACGCGCCGATGGGCTGCACGTCGAGCTGCATGCCCCACCGCAGCGTCCAACCGTCCCTGACCCCGGCTTCCGGGTTGGCCGGCACGTCGACTTGGACGCGGGCGGCGGCGGCGCGGATCGCGTCGTCCAGGAGGCCGAGGGTGGCCCAGGCCGGGGGCGGGGTGTCCGGGCCTTCGGGTCCGTCGAAGCGGATCACCGCGTGGAAGTGCACGGCCCCGCGCTTTTGGTACTCCGCGACCTTCCCGAAGGACACCTTGGACTGCTCACGGGCGGCTTTCTGGGTGAGTCCGGCGCGCTTGGCGATCTCGCGGCGGAGGTAGATCGTGAAGTAGCGCCAGAGGTCGGAGGCGTGGTTGTTCCACAGCACCGCCCCCGCGTAGTCGTACCGGTCGGGGTCGAGCGGCGTGCCCAGCTCCGGCGCGTCCTCAGAGTGCCGGACACCGCAGCGGCAGGGCCGGTTACCGGGCCGGTTGTGGACCGGACCGAACGACGGGGCCGTCAAGGTGGCGAAGACTCGGGGGTGATCCCGGATCGTCGTAGGGGTGCCTTTGTCGGGGTCGCCGGTGAGCCCGGCGCGGATGAGGTGGTAGGTGTCGCCTGCGTAGGTCCAGGCGCAGGCGGGGCAGCGGGAGGCGCGGCGGTTGCCGCAGGCGATCCGTAACCGTCCCCCGGGCTCGGTATCCGTCGAATAGTGGTGCAGCAGGGTGCCGGTGGTGCGGTCGATGGTCTTGGTGGCTCCGGTGAGGTGGATGGGCTGGGAGCAGCCTCCGGTGCGGCGGAGCTGTTCGGTGAGGCGGTCGAAGCCGGGAGACCCGGCCACCCTCAGCAGGTCGGTGAGGGTGGCCGGGTCCAGGCCCGCCGTGGTGGCGGTATTACTCACGCGGCCACCTCCAGGCGGGAGGCGAGCAGGGCGGTTGCGATGTGGTGGGTGTAGGCCGGGGGGATGCACTCGCGGATGCCGTCGCGATTCATCCAGCCGACGCCCATGTCGGTGCGCGCGTCGGCGACGCCCGAGAAGTTGCCGACGTAGTGAGCGAAGTGGCCGGCCGCGCGGGGGCGGCCCATCTTGGTCAGGGGTGCGAGGTGGGCGGGGTGGCGGGGCGGGGTGAAGGTGAAGCCGCCGCCGGTCTCGAAGAGGCGGTGGCGGTAGGTCCGCATTCCGAACGCGGCGGCGCACAGGGTGACCGGGTTGCGGAGTTCACGGTGGGCTTCTTCGACGTTCTCGATGACCCAGGGGCGGCCGGTCGCTTCGAGGGCGGCCCGGGTAGGGGCGATGAGGTCGGGGTGGTCGCGGTGCTGGATCTTTTGGGCGCGGCTGTAGCGCTGGCACGGGGGCGAGGCGTGGATGAAGTCGAACTCCGCCCCGTGCTCGCGGACGTAGTCGATGGCGTCGGCCTGGATGAAGCGGAAGGGGTAGCGGGGCTGCGGAGCCAGATCGATGCCGGTCACGTCGAAGCCGGCGCGGTGGTAGCCCATGGCGGCACCGCCCTGGCAGCAGAAGAGGTCCAGCACCCGGAGCCGGTTGGTGATCATCGGCGACCACCACCGTCGCCGTGAGCCGGGCCGTGGTTCGCGGCGTAGCCCTCAACCAGGGCCTTGACCTGGCTGTCGCCCGTAGCGGTCGCGGAAGCTCCGCAGTGGCAGACGGCCGATCCGGTGGCGGGGGTATTGGGGGACGGCTTGCTGACGTGGAGGCCGGGGCGGTCGGGGGTGGGGGTCAGGTCGGCCATGGGGCTCACGCCCCGATCCGGGTGCGGGAGCGGTCGGCGGCGGGGGCGGTGGTGTGGCCAGTGCCGTGGCAGGCGGGGCAGTTCGCGGTGATGGTCTGCCGCTGGCCGTCGGGGGTGCGGGTGCCGGTGGTGATGGTGACGGTGGGGAAGCCGTCGCAGTGGCCGCAGATCGGCCGGGGCCGGGTGTGCTGGGGCATGATGGGATCTCCCTTTCGGGTCCGTTGGATCGGGAAGGTGGGAAGCGCCCGGGGCGGCGGAAACTTGGCGGTTGAGGCCGCCCCGGGGGCTGTCAGCGGTTGTTCGGCCGGTTGAGCAGCGAGCGCAGGACCACGGCGCAGATCGCGACCGACGCGGCGGTGATCGCGGTGGCCAGGAGCATGGAGACCAGGACCGTGCCGATGACCAGGACCATGGCGGTCCCGCCGGCGGCGGCGACGACCAGCGCGCCCGGGGTGAGCTGAACGGCCGGACGGACGGTCGGAGCAGCCGGGACCGGGGCCGAGCCCGTGGGCGCGGCGGGGGTGTGCTCGCAGGTGCAGGCCGGGGTGTGGACGAGGCCGGTGAGCGGCGGGACGAGGGACGTGCCGGGGGTGGGTGCGGTGTCCGGGGGCGGGATCTTCGGGGTGAACACGGGCGGAGCCTCCTTGTCAGGGGTTGCAGCGGTGGGTGCGGGCGGCGAGTTCGGCGGCGACGCGGCCGTGGTAGTCGGCGGAGAAGTCGCAGCCCGGGGCGGTGCAGGCGGCGACGTGCTTGGTGCGGCCCCGGCCGTCGTAGTGGGTGCCGACCTGAACGGGGCCGATGCGGAGGACGTTGGTGAAGCGGTTCGGACGCGGCATAGTTCAGCCCTTCCGGCGCAGGCCGCCGGGGAAGTCCCGGGCAACGGTGGCGTTCTCGGCGGGGGTGTTGGCGCGGTGGTCGGCTTCCTCGGCCAGCAGGGAGGCCAGGCCCGGGTTCCCGGCGTCCAGTTCCTCCCGGGCGGCGGCGAGGTAGTCACCCCGAGTCGGGTTCGAGTCCATGACGGATTTCCTTTCTGATCAGGCGAGTTGGGCGGTGATGGCGTCCGCGAGTGGCGCGGGGACGCCGAGGCGGGCGCGCAGGGTGGCCGAGTCGATCCGGGAACCGGTCGTGGCCTGGTGGGTGTCAGCGAGCTTCCGGGCGTGGTCCAGCAGTGCCGGCGGAACCGCCGCCGGGGTCGGAGCGCGGGCAGGTTCGGGTGCGGGCTCGGAGGCCGGTGCCGGGGGGAGTTCTGGGGCCGGTTCGGGAGCCCGCTCCACCGTCACGTCTGGGACCGGATCAGGGGCCGGGGCGACCGGCGGTGCGGGGACCGGAAGAGGCTCGGGCTCGTTGGGCGCGGTGGTGGGTGTGTGGACGAGGAGGGTGCCGCCGAGGAAGGCGAGGGCGGGCCAGCCGGCGACGAGGATGCGCAGCCAGGCCGGGACGTCGCCGAGGTCGAGGAGTCCGGCGGTGGCGACGTTCGCGCCGAGCGATGCGGCCAGGGCGATGACGAACCAGACCCATGCGGCGCGGTTGTTGGCGGTGGTACGCATACGCCGCCAGGCGGCGACCAGGAGCAGGTCCACGCTGACCGGGTAGGCCCAGGCCTTCCATCCGTCCTGTCCGGCGGCTTCGGCCAGGTCGTGCAGGTGCGCGAAGGACAGGGCACCGGCGATGACGGCCTGGACGAGCACGGCGTCAATGCGGATGCGGGACATAGGGGTTCACCTCCTTTCGGGGGTGGGCCGGTGCCGGGCGGGGAACGGGGCCGCCGCCGGGCACCGGGGCGAGGAGGGACGGTCAGGCGTCGTGGTCGGTGCCGGATCCGAGGCAGTTGAGGCAGAGGCCGTCCTGCTGTCCGACCGGGCGGCGCTTGCGACCGACGCGGACCGTGATCGCGACGTTCCCGGTGCCGCCGCACGGCTGACACGGGGCCGGTTCGACCGGGGCGGGGGCGGTGGTGGGCGGGGGTTTGGTGGTGGTCCGTCGGGTGGCCATGGCGGGGGTTCCTTCCGGTTCCGGGCATGGGCGGGGTAGGGACCTGGCGCGAGGCGGTCACGCCGACCGGGTGGAGCAGGGGTGTTACTCGGTGACCGGGCGCGGCTTCAACAGCGGCATGGCCGGTGCCGGCGCGGCGGGCACGACCGGGCGGAACGGTGCGAGAGCGGCGAGGTGCGGGGTGAGGTGCGCGAACTCGTGGCAGACGGCCACGGCTTGGGCGGGGGTCATGGCGGGGGTGCGGATGCGGGACCAGCCGCCGGAGGAGTCCCCGGCCACCGCGACGCCGGGGCGGTCCGGGGGGATGGTGGTGGCGGCGAAGACCGCTTCGGGGGCGATGTCCCCGAGGGCCATTTCGGCGGTCTGCTTGTCGTTGACCCGGTGCACCACACGCCCGGTGAGCTGAGCCCGCAGGGCGGTGGCTCCCTTGCCGAGATCGGAGCCGAAGCGCTGCCCGCACACCTCCAGGAAGATTCCCACCGCGCGGGCCATCTGAGCGAGGCGGATCATGCGCATCACCATCCGGTCCCGGCGCTCCTCGTCCTTCTTCGCGGCGACGAGGAACAGCTCCGCGACCTCATCGACCAGAACGACCAAGGGCACCGGCCGCAGCTTCGCGGGCAGGCCCCACATGTCCGGGACACCGTGAGAGCTGAGGAGGTCGAAGCGCTCTTCCATCTCCCCTACAAGGGCTTCCAGCAGGCCGTCCGCTTCATCCGGAGTGACCGCCAGGGCAGAGAGGCGGGGCGCGTACCCGCGCTGTTCGACCCCCCGCTTGCAGTCAATCCCGACCAGACCGACGGGAAGCTTCGCGAGTCCGGAGATGAGGTTGCGCTGATACATCGACTTGCCCGACTGGTTCGCACCGACCGTCAGGGCGTGCGGGACCTTCTGATAGTCCCGGACGAACGCCGTTCCGTCCTCCCGCAGGGCCACCGGCACGACCAGCGGACCGGCGGTGATGTTGCGGGGCAGGCGGCGGGGCATCTTCACGCGGCGCAGAACGTCGTAGCCGGTCATCCGCAGTTCCACGAACCCGGGCTTCACCTCGACCACGTGGACGGAGTGGACGCCCCAGGCGTGGCGGAGCCGTTCGCAGGCGGCGGACACGTCGGCAGGCTCCAGACCAGCCGGGAGGCGAAGCGTCGCCCGCATCCCGGTCGAGGAGTAGCGGACCCGGCGGACCTGCGGGGGAACGGGCTGGACTTCCTGGCGGGCCACGTTGCGGACCATGAACGCCCGCAGGCGGGACGGCTGGACCGTCAGCCCGCACACATCCATCGTCGCCCGATACGTGACCGAGAAGCGGACCCGGGCGACCGGGGCACCCACCAGCGACCAGAACACCCGCGGGGACCGGGCTTTCGCGTAACCGAGGCCACCGGCAGCCGATAAGGCCCCCGCAACCTCGATCACCGTGGACAGGTCCGACATGATCAGGCCCCCAGCGGGGTCACAGCAACCGCGCGGAAGCTGATCCCGTGCCGGGTCTGACCGTTGAACGTGTTCTCCCAGTCCCGGGCCTTGAGGCCGATCACCGTGACCGGGGTGCCGGGGGCCAGGTTCTCCGGGACGCCCGTGTTCGGCACAGTCACCTGGTACAGGTTGCCCTCCCCATCGTCCGCGACCAGCAGGCCCACCGTCGCGAGCGGGGCACCGGTCTCCCGGTCGATGGCGATCTCACCGGTCTGCTTGCTCACGAGCTTCGGCGTCGGAGGCGTCGCCACGAACACGACAGCGGTCGAAACATCGATCTTGAAGGACGGCATGAGCGTCTCCCTCATCGCGTGGGGCAGCACGAGAAGCGCCAGCCCCAACTGGCTTGAGCCACTTACTGGCTTAAGCCAGTTGAGCACGTCACGGGAAGCGTCGTCAAGCTTCTGGCTTGAGCCAGTTGGTACGCTGTCGACATGAACCCGTCCGAGCCCCCTACTCAGCAGCCAGCAAGCAGACGCATCGCGGAGGAGCTTCGCCGACGGATCCGCGACGGAGAGATCCCGGCCGGGGAGAAGTTGCCCTCGGAGCGCGCATTGGCCGAGGAGTTCGGGGCCGCCCGCAACACGGCGCGCGAGGCTGTGCGACTGCTCGCGGAGCAAGGTCTCGTGACTGCCAAGCACGGGCGGGGGGTGTTCGTCCGCGAGCCGCAGAAGTTGTTCAGGTTCGGGAGCGATCGGTACTCAATCAAGAACCGGGAGACTGGGCTGACCCCATTCCGACTAGAGGCGCAGCGTCAAGGCAAGGTGCCCAGGATCGACGTGCTGTACATCGAGCGCGAGACCCCGCCGCTCGACGTGGCGGAGCGCCTCGGTGTGCCCTCGGGCGAACAGAGCGTCGTGCACCGGGAGAACCACTACTTCGCCGACGACGAACCTGTTCAGATCGTCTCGACGTACCTCCGATGGGACGAGGCGCAAGGCACCCTGCTCATGCAGCCGAAAACCGGCAAGGACGGAATCTATGGGCGGCTTGAGGACCTAGGGCACGTCATGACGCGGGTCCGTGACGAGATCAGCGCGCGGATGCCAACGCCAGAGGAAGCCCGGTTCCTCCAATTGCTGCCAGGCGTGCCGGTTCTGGAGGTGCTCCACACCAGCCTTGATCAGGACTTGCAGCCGTTCGAGGTGTCTAGGTACGTACACCGAGCCGACCAAACAGGACTGCTCTACGAACTGCCGGTTGAGTAGACCGCAATGGAGGGGGAAACGCATGTCAACGGCCACAGTTCGCCCGCGTGAGGCACGTGACCTTGCGGAGGCGGCAACCGTTCTCACCGCCGTACACGAATCCGACGGATACCCAGTCGAAGGGGTGAAGGACCCGGAAGCCTGGCTATCTCCAGAAGGACTTCTGGCGGCATGGGTCGCGGAACTCGATGGACATGTGGTGGGGCATATCGCCATCAACAGCCCGCAGCCGGGAGAAGAGGTGGCCCGACTCTGGAGGGAAGAGAGCGGTGACGGCAACTCCCACATCGGGGTCCTAGCCCGACTCTTCGTGGCGCGTGAAGCGCGTAAGGCGTCCGCCGGTAAACGCCTCATGGAAGCCGCTACGGCCTACGCCCGAGAGAGGCACCTGCGCTTGGTGCTGGAGGTCTTGACGAAGGACGCAGCCGCGATCCGCCTCTATGAGCGCCTTGGCTGGCAACGCATCGGGGAGGCCGTCCACACCTTCGGCGGCAAGCAGGTCGACGCCGTTTGCTTCGTGGCACCCGCCTGACGACGAGAGCTGTTACAGGTTTCTCTACCTCATCAAGGCACCCGGCTGCGCTCCGCTCCGCCGGGCGCGCTTCCCGGCTCTGGCTGCGCCCGCGCTCCTGCCTTCGGCCCGCTCGGCGCTGCCGCCGCCGACGCGCGCCCGCAGTGGATAGGCCCGAGGGGCATGAGACGAGAACCAAGCCCGCGGCTTCACGACGATGCCTCCGGCGGGGGCGCTCAGACTCCGGGATGGACGGGGCGCCGTTCGCGAGTGCCGGCCGGAGCGTGGCGAGCGTCGTGGGGCTCCCATCCCGACCACCTTCGACCCAGGCAAAGCCGAGCAGTCGCGGCCCAGGGCGTCAAGGTCGTTCGTACAGTGGCGCGCTCCACCTTGACGCCCTGAACCACGACCGCTCCACGGAGTGTGGGTCGAAGGCGGACGGGATGGGAGCTGAGGTAGGTGTTGGTGGGGGTTGGCTGATCTCCATGGGCTTCAGCTCATGCAGGTCGTACGAGCACATGCGAGCCTCATGAGTGTCCAGGCAACCTCATGTGGGTCGCAAGACCTGCATGAGGCTACTCTTGACCACCACAGTAACCAGGAGGTAGGTCAGTGACAGAGAACGAGCTGCATGACTTGCTAGCGAAGCTTCGCCGCTTCGGTGGGGATCACTTCACTTGCGAGGTCAAGCGCTCTCAGGGTGGCCTGCCAACCTCTATGTGGGAAACCGTGAGCGCTTTTGCGAACGCGCAAGGCGGGCTAATCATCCTTGGCGTAGACGAAAAGTCCGACTTCACCGTTGTCGGCGTGAATGAACCCGCAAAAGTCGAAGCGCATCTCGCTGCAGTATGCAGCGAAATGGAGCCGCCGGTACGCGCCGAGATGGCCACCGTAGAGATTGACGGCTACCACGTGATTCTCTGCCAGATCCCCCCTACGCCGCGAGACCAGCGCCCATGTCACAAAAAGGATCGAGGCCCTTGGGCGGGATCCCGGCTCCGCGTAAGCGATGGTGACCGCAAGCTAACGGACTATGAGGTATCCGTCCTCCTTTCAAACCGCAGTGAGCAGCGGCAGGATCTACGCCCAATTACAGAAGCTGCACTATCCGACCTCGACGAAGAAACAATTCGTGGATTTTTGCGTCGAGTGCGCGAAACGAAGTCTCAGATCTTCACCAGGATCAGCGACGAAGAAGCATTGCGAATGCTCAATGTCCTCGTTAAGCACGAGGATACGCTAGTCCCGTCCTTGGCCGGGCTTCTAGTATTCGGGTCCTACCCTCAGCAATTCGAGCCTCAGCTCGATATCACCTTCGTCGCCTACCCAACGCCTGAGGCAGGCGTTCTTGGGCCATCAGGTGAACGCTTTACGGAGAACCGCTCAATCGACGGACCCATCCCGCAGATGGTAAGCGAATGCATTCGCATCCTTAAACGCAACATGAAGCGCCGAAGTATCGTTTCCGGACTATACCGCACAGACGAGTGGGAATATCCAGAAGAAGTCTTGCGCGAAGCCTTGGTGAACGCGCTGGTGCACAGAGACTACTCCGAGTTCGCTCGGGGCATGCAAGTGCAGGTAGAGATGTACCCGGACAGGCTTGTGATCCGGAATCCCGGTGGACTCTATGGCCCCGTGGAGGTAAACAGCCTGGGCACGGAAACTGTTTCCTCCTCACGGAATAAAGTGCTGCTAAAGATCCTGGAAGATACCCCTTACAGCGACAACAGAATGGTCTGCGAAAATCGAGGTAGCGGCATTGCGCGGATTCGCATTTCGCTGACCGAGGCAGGCATGGAGCCTCCGCGATTCATCGATGATATCTCCTCCTTTACGGCAGAATTCCCTAACCATACTTTGATCGATGATGACGCACTCGCCTGGCTGGGGAGTCTGGGCACAGGCCCGCTATCCAGGCCTCAGATGACTGCGCTTGTGATGATGCGCAACGGCCAAACGATGACCAACAGCTCATACAGAGCCGCGACCGGCGTCCACGACAGTAGGGCTGCCAGCCGAGATCTAAAGGACCTCGTCGACAGAGGGATCGCTGAGCAGTTCGGAAATCGCGGCTCCGCCTTTTACGCACTTGGGGCCGGGCACCACCCAGACCCCGAGGAAGACCTCTTTGGCAGCCTAGCCGAAGGGGCAGTAGTCCCGGCTGCGCCCGCAAAGCCTGAGGAGATCGAGGCGGCCACAGCCAACCACGCCCGCCCGAATTTGACCGATCTCCAGAAAGCGGTCCTCGCATCCCTCTCCGAGGGAGATCTACAAAGGCACGAGATCGAGTCGAAGACCGGCTTCGATGCCGTCCAAGTACGGGGGGCACTCCAAGCTCTTCGCGAGAAGGATCTCGTGGTGTTGGTAGGTAAGCCTCGGTCGCGAAATGCACGCTGGCAGGCGCGGTGAGCATGACCACGCCCGCGCGCAGCAGCGCTCAAGCACAGATTGGACGTAACTGCGTGCGAGAGGGGGATGGCTATGGTGACTTCCCTGAAGGTTGCTGGTCGCCAAGTGGTTGCTGACTCCTATGAAGGCGTCGTTGGCAGGTTTTTCTTCGCCTTGATGACGGGTGCAGCAGTGCCGGGCTGAGTGCATCGCTCCGTGCTGAGCTGACATCCGCCGCTGACATCAACAGCGACGGATGTCAGCGTTCTCCCGCAGTTGTATAGCGAGGATGCGGCGGCCCCGTCGCCGCAGTAGTTGAGTGGCCGATCGAACTCCTAAAGCGGGTGTCGCAGGTTCGAATCCTGCCGGGGGCACCAAACGCATGGCCCTGACCTGGGGTTTCTCCTCAGGGAAGGGGCCTACTCGGCCCCGGACGTCCCGTCCGGGGCCGTTTGTGTGCGCGCTGCGTGAGCGGACGGGGTGGCAGCCCCCGAAATATCCCCCAACCGATCAGCACCGTCCGGCACGTCGCGAGGGGCGCGTGCACGCGGGACGAGACGGGCCGCAGCCTCGGCGATCGCGAGATCCGCCTCGGGGAGCAGGCTCGTGTACGTGTCGGCCGTGATGGTGATCGAGGAGTGGCCGAGCATCTCCTGGATGTCCTTCAGGTCGGCTCCGGCCGCGTGGGCGAGGGTCGCCGCGCCGTGGCGCAGGTCGTGGAGCCGGACCGGAGGCAGGCCGATCTCCTCGTACAACTCGATGAAGCGGCGGGTGACGTTGGCCGGGTGGAGCAGTTCCCCGTTCTCCCGCGTGAAGACGCGACCGGTCTCCACCCAGGCGGTCTTCCACTCCGCACGCGCTTCGTCCTGCCGAGCACGGTGTCGTCGTAGGACCTCGACCGTGTCCGCGTCCAGGGCAATGGTGCGCGCCCCCGCGTCGGTCTTGGGGTCGTCCTCGTAGACCTCCCAGCCGTCGACGACGAGCTGCTTGGCGACGGTGAGGAGACCCGGCGTCCAGGTGGGTGTCGGTCCACTTCTGCCCGCACGCCTCGCCGCGCCGGAGCCCGCGGAACGCGATGAGGTGGAACAGGGCGTACAGGTGGTCGTCCGCCGCGTGGTCGAGGAAGCGGCCGGTGTGTTCCGGCGTCCAGACCATGACGGGCGAGGACTTCTCGCCGGTGCGCTGCCAGTGCAGGACGCGTTCCTCGGTCCACACGAGCGCCTTGGGGCGCTTACCCGCCTCCAGCTCGACGTGCGCGGCCGGATTGAAGGTGATCAGCTGCTGCGCGATCGCGGCGTTCAAAGCGGCACGCAGGGTCGAGCGAACGCGCTGGCGCGTGGCCGGTCCGACGATGCGGCGGTATGGCTCCATCTCGGCGATGGCCGCCTTCATGGCCTTGCGGCGAGCACGCGGATCGTGCCCCTTCCACGGGATCCTGGCCAGCTCCTCGAACGCCTTGCGTCGGGCGGCGTTGCCCTCGGCGATCTCGACGTTGGCCTCGGCGATGGCCTCGAACATCTCCGAGAGGTGAGACACGCGGAGGCGGTCGAGTCGCAGGTGCCCGATCCGCGGCTTGAGGTGGACGCGGATGTTGCTCTCGTCGCGGCTGATGGCGCTCTGCCGCCCCTTCTTGCCGGCCAGCCAACTGTCCAGCCACTCACCGACTGTGAGCCTGCTGGTCAGGTCCAGGCCGTGGATGAGGCGGCGCCGGGTCGACTCGATGTTCGGCAGCGGCGCCTTCTCGGCGGCCACGGTCTCCAGAAGCTCGGCGATCCGGGCCAGAGCCTCGGGGTCGTCGGACTCGGCGAGCCCCAAGAGGGCGCGCACGTGGTCGAGGTCGGCCTGGGCTTCCTTGAGGGTCTCGTAGCCGGCACGGCTGAAGGAGCGGCGGGTTCCGTCCTCGCGGGGCGGGAGCTCCTGGCGTATGGAGTAGGAGCCGTGCTTGCGGCTGGAGAACTTGGGGCAGTTCTTGCCGAGCGGCTTGCCGGTCTTGGGGTCGCGGCAGTAGCAACGGCGGTGGGTGGAGCCCTTCAAAGGCGTTCCTCCGGTGTGGTGTTGGGGTCGGTTTCGGGCGGGTCGACATCGCCCAGTGCGGGTGGCAGGTCTGGTGGGGTGGCTCCCTCCTCGCGGATATCGCGGCGGAGGTGGCGGAGGTTGTACTTGGCGGAGATGGCCTGGTCGGCGTATTCGGTCCGCCTGCGTTCGGCTTCTTCCCGCTGGGCGCGGCTGGTGGCCGTCTTGGCGGCGAACCGTGCCCGTTCTTCCTCTTCGAGCGCGGCGAGCGCGGTGCGCGTGAGTCTGGCGTGCAGCTCGAAGTCGGGGACCATGCCCGCGTCGCGTTCGGGCACCTCCTGTTCGCCGGTGAAGCGCCGTAGGGCGTCCCAGGTGGGGACGAGCCTCTGGAACGGGAGTTCCTGGGTCTGATCGACGTACCCGACCGGGAAGATCAGGCAGACCGGGTACGTCTCCAGGGCGGCGGCCAGGACGATGACGTCCACCAGCGGAAGGTTGGCCCGGCGTCCTGACTCCATGTTGGCGATCACGTTGCGCGGGATCGGGTGTCCGAGCCGCTCGCACTGGTCGGCCAGGTCATGTGCGCTCCATCCCATCTCCTTTCTCCGTCGCCGGACCTCGCCGGCCACGTTGGCCTTGATCCGGTCCACCCACTCCGGGAAGTCGTCGTCCTCTTCATCATCGAAACCGTGTTGTGTCATGTAGACACAGTAGCTCGCTCATGATGGTTCCTAGCCGCCTGGAGCCGGACGTGTTGGTCATGTTCGCCGAGGGCTGTGACGAGAGGAGCGCTGCGTGCGCGATGAGGCGATGACCGGGCAGGCGAAAGGCATGACTCGCGAGGAACTGCTGTCCCTTCCTGTTGCCGTTGACCTGGACACAGGCAACCGCGCGCTGGGGCTCGGGCGGAGCAAGGGCTACGAGCTGGCCAAGCGGGGCGAGTACCCGTGCAAGGTCCTGCGCCTGGGGAAGGCGTACCGCGTGGTGACGGCGGACCTGCTCGACCTGCTGGGGCTGGCCGCGTGAGGGTGAAAGAAGATAGCAGGCAGTTCTGCGCTGAGCTGACACAGAATCGCTGGACTGTCTCGGCGGCTGGACGTACGGTTCGTGGTCGCCCGCCCGAAACGGGCCTGACGAACGGGCAAACCGTCGACGCGCAGGCGCCGCAAGACCCGAGCGACATCCCTCTCACCCCACCAACACCCCGGCCGGTCAGCGCTCGCCTGCGCGGCCATCAGCGAGGAGCTGCTTCTTGGAATCCCCGACGCCCCTGCCCTCTTCCGATCCCACCGTCTGGCCGCCCGTGGCGGTCCCCGGCCAGCCGACCGTCCCCCCGCCCGCCGCGGACCCCGAGGGCGTAGAGGTCCTCGACCAGCTCCGGGAGGCCATCCGGCGCTACGTCGTGATGCCGAGCGACGAAGCGCTGACCGCGACCACATTGTGGGCGGCGGCGACCCACCTGCAGACGGTGTGGCAGCACGCACCGCGCCTGGCGGTGGTCGGACCGGCGAAGCGGTGCGGGAAGTCGCGGCTGCTCGAGGTTCTGATCGAGGCGGTCCACGAGCCGCTGATCACAGTCAACGCCTCCGCTGCGGCGATCTTCCGGTCGATCGGCGAGGGCGACCCGCCCACGCTCCTGGTGGACGAGGTCGACACCATCTTCGGGAGCGCGAGGGTCGCGGAGAAGAACGAGGAGATGCGCGGCCTGCTCAACGCCGGCCACCAGCGCAACCGGCCGACCCTGCGGGTCTCCGGCCCCAACCACGAGGTGGTCAAGTTCGACACCTTCGCCATGGCTGCCCTCGCCGGCATCGGGGACCTGCCCGACACGATCATGGACCGGTCGGTCGTCATCCGGATGCGCCGCCGAGCCGAGACCGAGAAGGTCAGCTTCTGGCGCTACGGCCGCGACGACCTGGCGGTACGCGAGCTCCGCATACGGCTGGCGGCCTGGCTGGCCTCCGTACGCGAACAGGCACTCACCCTGGAGCCGAAGCTGCCGGTCGAGGACCGCGCCGCCGACACCTGGGCCCCACTGATCAGCGTCGCCGACCTCGCCGGCGGACACTGGCCCCTCCTGGCCCGCACCGCGTGCACCGCCATGACCGACTACGAATCCGGGCGCGACGAGGACGGCGGACTGAAGATCCGCATCCTCGCCGACATCCGACGCGCCTTCGCCACCGAAGGCGACCAGCCGGCACTCCGCACCGGCCGGCTCCTGGAGATCCTCAACCAGGACCAGGAAGCGCCCTGGGCCGAACACAGCCCGAACGGGCTCACCCCGCGCGGCCTGCAGATCCTGCTCCAGGACTACGGCATCAAGTCGGCCAACCGCCGCTTCCCCGGCGGCACCCAGGCCAAGGGCTTCACCCGCGCCCAGTTCACCGACGCCTGGACCCGCTACTGCCCGCCCGAGGCAGCCCCCACCCTCCCGGTCGAGCCCGGCGCCTGACCCTCCCCGACTCGTCCCACCCGTCCCCGCGCAGGTCAGCGCGGGGACGAGTCACCGACCCGCAACGAGTCGACCCGACATCAACGCCCCACCCGTACCTGCCCTGACCAGCGACGGGACGAGTGGGACGAGTCCCCGCCGCCCACGGCCGCCCACACCCCGGCGGCCACGCCCTTCCCCACCCTGGAGACCGCCCCCTTACACTTCCCTGCCCCAAGCGTCCCGGCAGCCATACGCGGCATCCGCGCCGGCATCGCGCGGCTCACCTCGGCCGCCGAGGACGAGACCCTCAACCAGAATGACGATCCTGACGACGCTCGCCGAGCACCCACACCCGCTCGAGGGCGTCGCGTGAGCCGCGCGGGACGCTTCATCCTCGTCCTCGGTCTGGTGGCCGTCGTCCTCATGGCCTTCCGGGTGTCGTGGAACGCACTGTCCGACGTGGCCCGCGCCACCGGCGCCGACTCCACCGCCGCCCTGCTCTACCCGATCGTCGTCGACGGCCTGATGGCCCTCGCGCTGATCGCCACGCTCGTGCTGACCGGCCCCGACCGGACTTTCGCGCTGCGGGTCCTGGCGACCTACACGATCGCCAGCCTCCTGCTGAACTACGTGCACGGCCTCGTCCCGGCCCTGCACACCGACTCGATCCGGTGGGGCCGACTGACCGACTGGGACTATGCGAACTGGGCCCTCGTACTGCTGGCAACCTCACTCCCAGTCGGGTCGATCTACTTCGGCTCGGACCTCGTGGCCAAGGTGCTGCACCACAACCCCGAGTCGGCCGACTCCCCCGAAGCGGCCTCTGCCCAGTCGGCCGGCGACCAGGCCCCACGGTCGACGCCTGACCGGCCCGAATCGGCCTCTGAGCAGCTGACCGAGTCGGCCCCCACGGAGGTCACCGAGGCACCTGCCACGGGGCCGACCGAGGGAGCCGAAGCGGTCCCCGCCACCCGACCGCCTCGACCGCCTCGACCGACCACGGTGGCGGAGTCGACCGAAGCCGCCCCGCGTCGGGCGACCGGTCGGGTCCCCGACGCTGCCAAGCCGACCGCCGACCGCACCCGCACACCCGCCGAAGTCCTCAACAGGGCCCGACTCCTGACCGCCGACTGGAGCGACGACCAGCTGACCGCCGAGCGTCTGCGCCGCGAACTACGGATCGGCCTGCCCCGGGCCCGCGCCTTGCGCGACCAGTTTCAAGCCGAGCGCACCGGCCAGGCCCAGCCCGCCACGGGCGACGGCTCCAAGGCCGCACCACTCGACGGACTGAACGAAGCCGCCTCCCCCGTCGGCACCGGCTGACCCTCACAGAGCCCTGCCCCGCCCTCCGGCGCATCCCGTGTCCCCGTGCAGCCGAGCACGGGGACACGGAGGCCGCACACAACCAAGCACCCAACGGAGAACCGATCCATGCACGACCCGAACCACGAACTCCCCACACCCCAGGAAGAGATGACTGCCGGCCTCAACGGCGCAGCAAGTTGTCGGGTAAGGAGTCCTTACCCGACCTCCGCCCCGGGGGAGGCGGAGGCTTCCGGCGCCGAGGGGGCGCCGATGTCGGCCGGCCCGGGGGAGCCGACTCGGGGAGATGCCAAGCAGTCGCCCACACCGCACCGCCGTCTGCGTGAGCCCACGCTGCGTGAGAAGCGCGTCCACCCGCGCTACAGCCACGCCGAGTTCACTCTCCTCGCCACAGCCGCCGACCTCAGCCAGATGCCGGTCGGCGGCTACGTCGCCGAGACGTCGCTCGCCGCCGCTCGCTCCGATGACCCCACCGCCGCGGTCGCCGACTACCGCGCCATGGTCAAGGCGCTGATGGCCGCCAACGGGCAGCTCGCCAAGATCGGCAACAACCTCAACCAGCTCACCCGCTTCCTCAACCAGGACGCCCCCTGGCCCGAGGCAGACCTCGTATGGCGGCTGCTGCGCCACATCGAGGCGTCAATCACCGACGTGGACATGGCCGTCGCCCAGGTGACCTCGGGACGGTGACCACGTGATACCGAAGATCATCCTCGGCAAGGGCGACCGCGCCACCCGCCGCCTCATCGGCTACCTGTACGGCCCGGGCAGCGCCAACGAGCACACCGACCCGCACCTGGTGGCGTCCTGGAACGGCTTCGCCCCCGACCCCGGCCGCAGCCCCCACCGCAACCCCAGGGATGTCGAGGCCCAGCTCGCCGCGCAGCTCGACCAGCCCGTGAGGATGGTCGGCGACAAGGCACCGGCGACCGCGGTGTGGCACTGCCCGGTCCGGGCCGCGCCCGAGGACCCGACCCTGACCGACACCCAGTGGGCGGACATCGCCCGCCGGATCGTGGCCGCCGCCGGCATCGCCCCCGAAGGTGACGAGGAAGCCTGCCGCTGGGTCGCCGTCCGGCACGCCGACGACCACATCCACATCGCCGCCACCCTCGTACGCCAGGACGGCCGCCGCCCCCGCCGCGACCACGACATCCGCGCCGTCCAGCGCGAAGCCCGCAAGATCGAGATCGACTTCGGCCTCCGCCGCCTCAACCCGGGCGACGGCACCGCCGCCAAACGACCTACCAGCAGGGAGCACTTCAAGGCCAGGCGCCAGGGCCAGGACACCACGACCCGCGAGATCCTGCGCATGCGCGTACGCCGCGCGGTGGCCGCCGCGTCCAGCGAGACCGAGTTTTTCGCGCTCCTTGAGGTGACCGGCGTGAGCGTGCGCCCCAAGAGCGGACCGTCCGGCGACGTCCTCGGCTACAGCGTCGCCCTGCCCGGCGACCTCAACATGCACAGCGAACCGGTCTGGTTCTCCGGCTCCACCCTCGCCGGCGATCTCTCCCTGCCCAAGATCCGCCACCGCCTCACCGCCACCGGCCCCGAACCGATATCCGCCCGGCCGGCCGACCCCTGGCACCAGGCCACCGCCGCCACCGAACGTATCCCCCACCACCTGACCCACAGCAGCGACCACATCGCCCAAGGCCAGCTCGTCGCCCTCGGCGGAGCACTCGACCTGCTGCCGCTCACCGCACCGGCCGAGGCGAAGCGGGAACTCGATCGGGCCGCCGCCGTTTTTGAGCGCGCCACCCGCTCCCGCATCACCGCCGACCTCGACAGCGCCCGCGTCCTGCGCCGCAGCGTCCAGACCATCCTGCGCACCCCCACCGCCACGGGCGACGGGGCGGGGCTGGCGATGCTGCTGGACGCCGCCCTTATCGCCGTGGCCTTCGCAAGGCACTGGCACCGCACGCACCAGCACGCCCAGCAGGAGGCAGCAGCCCAGCAGGCACTCGTTCATCTCCAGACCGCGTACGCACACGTCGCCGTTCCCGTCCTGGACGACCTCGCCCGCCGCACGCCCGGCATCCAGACCAAGCACCGCTACGCCCGCCACCTCCAGCAGGCCGTCCCCGAGCACGCCGACCGCATCCTGAAGGACCCCGCCTGGGACGCCCTCGCCACCGCCCTCGCCGACGCGGAAACAGCCGGCCACAACCCAGCTGCGGTCCTCGACCAGGCTCTCGGTCAGCGCACCCTCGACGACGCCCGCAACCCCGCCCGCACCCTGACCTGGCGCATCCACCGACTCGGCCAACGCCACACCCCCAGCGCCCGCGCCCAGGCAGCCATGGCCCGCAGCACCACACGGCTCCCCAACAACCCAATCCCCCCAGCGGGGGTCACACCGGCTGCTCCACAGCAGTCGCCACACGTGCGGCGGCGTTGATCGACCCACGTGTTCCCCGAGGGAACAGCGGAGCGTTCCCTCGGGGAACACCCCGTGCGTTCCGTGAGGGAACAAGGCGAAGCCGTTCAGTTTCTGAACAAGATGGCCGCCCCGGACACGAGGTCCCACCGGGAGAGGCCAGTGATCCTTGTGCGTCTGAGCGGCCGACTCCCGTATCGTCGCCTGGGTGACCGACGCGAATGTGGCGGACAGGACGCACCTCCCCGCAGATGATCTGGCCGACCTGATCGGGGCCTTCGACATCGGTGAAGTGCTGGATCGGCAGCACTTGGCCGATGGCCTCATGAACGTGAACTGGCGGCTGGACACCCGGGTCGGGAGGTTCGCCCTCAAGCGGGTCACGGACGTGCCGCTCGATCGACTGCGTCGCAACCTCGCAGTCCTTCCCGTCCTGGCTTCGTACGGCGTCCCCGTATGCGCCCCGCTCCCCACCGTGGACGGCGCTGTGAACGCCGAGGTCCGTGGTGGCGTCTACTGCCTCTTTCCCTGGTCGACCGGGGAGCACGTTCGCGGAACCGACCTGTCGCAGGCGCAGACGTCCGAGCTCGGTGTGCACCTCGCGGGACTCCATACGGCACTCGGCCGCGCTGTCGATGAGGCCGGGATGCCCGCCGTGCCGCCATCGGTCACCGCTGAGGCGACCGAGGCCGGACGAGCTGTCCAGAAGGCCGACCGGCTTGCCGGAGCCGTGTCGGCCCGAGGTGCGGGAGACGCATTCGACAGGGCTGCGGGTGCTGCCCTCGAAGAGCGCAAGATCCTCCTCGACAAGCACGCTCACCTGCGCCCCGAGGGAGACACCCCCGCAGGCCCGCACGGCTGGACCCACGGTGACTTCCAGTACCGGAACCTCCTCTGGACGGACGGCGAGCTGACCGCCGTCCTGGACTGGGACCGGCTGGACATCCGCCCGTACGCGGAGGAGGTCGTCCGTACCGCGCAGGTGCAGTTCGGTGTGGAGGGCGTCTTCGACCTGGAGCGGGTGTCGGCCTTCGTGAGCGGCTACCGGTCGGTGGTCCCGTTGGAGCCGGCCGCGCTGCTCGACGCCGCGCGGCGCCTGTGGTGGAAGCGGATGACGGACTTCTGGCAGCTCGAATTTCACTACGACCGGGGCGACCGCTCCTGCGACGACTTGTTCATCGCCGACGAGGCGCTCCTTCACTGGTGGACGGAGCGGCTCGACGAGGTGGAGCGAACGTTCGTCGGCGCTCTCTAGAACCCAAGCTCACGGAGCTCCGGCAGGCACGGGCGGGTGAACCGCGCCGCTCTGGTCCGAGCTCGCTCCCCCAGGGCTTCAGGTTCGATGTCTCGGATCGCTCGTGCCCACGCCTCGGGGCCAGCGGTGGGGGGCAGGACGATCCCGGCGTCACCGATGGCTTCGGGGATGCCGCCCCGATCGGTACCGATGCTCGGTACGCCGTGCAGGGCGGCCTCGACGATCACTCGGGGGAAGGCGTCTTCCACGGTGGACGGGACCAGCAGCAGTCGGTGGCTGCGGTACAGCGGCTCCATGTCGTACACGCGGGGCACGTACGTGACGTTCGGATAGGCCGCGAAGTCGGCTGAGGTGTCCCACCAGCCTTCGACGAGCGTGAAGCGCTGCTTCGGCATGAGACGGATGAGCTGGTGCAGGAGCTGCGAGCCCTTGGCGGGGATGGGGTTGATCATGAGTACGGCCCGGGTGCGCTCCGTGTCCGTGGCCGGTCGTGGGCGGGCGAACGGCGGGTACACGACGCCGATGCGGGTGCCGGTTGTGTGGGGTGCTCGATTGCGGACGAACTTCGACACGGCAAGGCCGTAGTGGGGGCGGCCGGCGAGCACGCCCAGGCCGGTGGCGGAGACCGAGTGCAGCAGGCCGGCGACGAGTGCGGTCGGCCTGGCCAGCGCCGCCAGCCGCGCTGAGCCTTCCTGGGCGGTGAACACGATGTCGGGGCGGAGAGCTCTCAAGAGGCCGCCGGAAACGTGCTCCACGTTGTTCTGCATCAATGCCGAGCAGTCGACCCCGTTCCACTGGTAGAGCAGGGCTCCTTCTGCCTCGTCGTACGGGACGCGATGGGCGTCCAGGTGGGCGCGCATGCCGGGGAGCTGGGTGGCTCCGTTCCAGGGGGCCTCGTGCGAGCCGAGGTAGGAGACGTGCCAGCCGGCGGCGGCGAGTTCTTCGGCGAGGAGTTGCTGGGTGACCTCGGCGCCGCCGATGAGGAAGGGGGCGGGGTGCGGCGCCAGGCGAAGAGTGCGGTGGGCATCGGCGGTCACCTCGCCCAGAAGGTGACGAGGGCTTCCACGGCCTGGGCGACTTCGTCCGGTCCGGCGTCGGCGGCCAGGACCGTGAGCTCTCGCGTTACGGGCCGCCGGGGCGCGTGGACGAAGTAGTCGCGGGCGTGGTCAAGGAAGCCTGGCTCGTGGAGGAAGTACTCGGACTCGGCGGCGGTGTGGCCGGCGTTCTTGCGGCGGAGGTGGAGCGTCTCCGCCGGTACGTCGAGGTAGAGGGTGCGGTCCGGGCGCAGGAAAGGGAGCTTCTTGAGCCGGTCGCGGAGCTGGTGGTGGACGCCGTACCGGAATAGTGCGTCCAGGGCGTACGCGTGGGCGAGGAGGGTGTCCACCGAGCGGTCGAGGATGACGAGCGTCCTGCCGTTCGCGGCGGCTTCGGCGACCCGGGTGGCCTCGATCTCCATGAACCGCTCGAAGGCGGCGAGTTGGGCTGCCGCGGAGTCGGTGCGGGCCGGAGGGATGTCGTCGCGGTGGGCGATGTGCTTGACGTAGCAGTGGGAGACGAAGGCTCGGGCTCCGAGGGCGGTGTGGCGGAGGTGACGAATCGCCGTGGATTTCCCGGCGTAGGAGGGCCCTTCCAAGGCGATGATCAGCACGTCGGCTCCGTTCGGTAGAAGCGTTCGGCGTAGAAGCCGGTGGAGTCGACGAGGTCGGCCGCCGTGGTGAAGGCGTGCCGGATCGGGCGGTACATCTTCCGGGCCGGGTGCATCTGCGAGCCGTGCATCCTCAGGACGGTGACCTTGTCCAGGACGACGTCGGTGATGTCGACCAGCTCGGGCCGCATCGTCGCCCCCGTACGCGTACGGAAGAGCTGCTGGTCGCAGCCGACGAGCGCGTACGTCGCCCAGAAGGCGAGGTCCTCCCAGAACCAGGTGCACCCGAGGCGGACAGCTGCCTCGTGGACGAGGAGGTGGTCGGGGTGGCGGGTGACGGTGGCGGGCGCAAGAAGTTCGGCGCCGAGGTGAGCGGCGGCGATCCGGCGGAGCTCGTCGGTGATCTGGTCGAGCACCTGTGGGTCGTAGGTCCGGTACGGGGGCTCGGCGTCCTTGTGGCCGAGGAGGTGCCGGCGGGCGGCGAACAGTGCGAGCGCGGCGGCGCCTTCGCGGTCGCGCAGCTCGGACACCGTGTCGACGTCGGTGTACGTGGCTTCCAGGGCGGGGTGGACACTCCGGGACCTGGTGAAGACGGTGGCCACGGTCAGCGGTCGGGGGTGGGCCAGGAAGGTGCCCGAGGCGGAGAGGGCGAAGTCGTCGTGGTGGGGTTCGATGACGACGACCGGGCGGCCGGAGGGGCTGCGGGCCTCGATGTAGTACGGGACGCGGGTGTGAGGTGCGGTCACCTTCAGGACGCGGTGGTCGTGGGTCCGGTGGCGGGCGGCGAGCTGCTGGTTGTGCGTCTGGTGGGCGCGGTGGAGGTCGTCGGGGAAGGTGTAGATGCCGTGCCCGTCCGGAACCGGCAGGTCGGCCAGAGGCTGGGGCTGGGGCTGGGGCTGGGGCTGGGGCTGGGGCTGCACAGGAGTCTCCTTCGTCATCGCACGGTCGTCTCGTACCAGTGGCGCCACATGCGGGGCGACCGGAGGCGCAGGCGGGCGGTCACGGGGTTCTGCCACCAGAGCATCCGAAGGCTCGACCACTGGTCGTAGCGGCGGGTCGACGGGCGTACGCGCAGTTCGTCGAGGATCGTCACCGGCCGGCCCGTGGCCTGGCCGTGGTCGGTGAGGCGGGCGAAGAACTCCACGTCCTCGCTCATGAACAGGTCGTCCCGGTACCCGCCGACGTGGTGGAAGGCGTCGGCGGTGCAGAACTGGTTGACGCCCTGGGCTCCGCCGCGCCGGGTGCGGTGGTGGTCCCAGTAAGCGCACAGGAGGCGGGCGCCGAGGCGTTCGGGCGTGTAGAGCGGCGGGATGGCGCCGCCGATGGCCCCGTCGTCCATGGCGGCAGCAGCGGCGGTGACCGCCTCCAGGGGCAGCGCCACGTCCGCGTCGGTGAAGAAGAGGCGTCCGCTGCGGGCGGCGCTCGCTCCGGTGTTGCGTACCCGGCCGATATTGCGGACGGCTTCGCTGACGACGCGGACGCCGAAGGAGGCGGCCATGTCGGCGGTGGCGTCGGTGCTGGCGTTGTCGACGACGATCACCTCCCCCGTGCGGCCGGTGACCTCCTCCCAGCGGGCGAGGGAGACGAGGACGGAGGGCAGATAGCGAGGCAGGTAGGCGGCCTCGTTGAAGGCCGGGATCACTACCGACAGGGCAGGGGTGCTCATCGGTACGTCCTTTCCGGACGGGAAGTGCGGAAGAGATGAGGGGTCCGCCTGCTGAGGTGATCCAGGCGACCAGCCCAGAGGGCGCGGTCGTCGCCCGGGGAGGAATGGGCCCAAGAGCGCGTGGTGTGGAAGACAGCCCATGCGGCCAGCAGGTGGTGGTCGAGGGCGAGGGGGTAGGCGTCGGTGACCGTGCGGGCCCGGAGGGTCGAGAGGGCGTCGGTCATGACCAAGGTCTGGGCCACGTCGGATTCGCGGGGGCCGGCTGCGGCGTCGGTGAAGTCGACCAGGTGGCGAACGGCCCGGGTGCCGGCGATCACGATGTTGTCGCCGTGCAGGTCGCCATGGCACCACACGGGCGCCGTGTGGGCGGCGTCGGCGATGACGGCCAGGGCGGGCGCGATGCGGTCCAGGCCACTGGGCGGACAGCGGCGGCCGAGTGAGGTGACCTGCTCGTAGATTGGTCGACGTGGCGCGAACGACTGGACGGGGGCCCGGTGCAGGCGGCCGAGCAGGCCGGCCAGGTCTTTCAGGGCTCGTTCCTCGGAGATCCGGCCGGAGCGCATGGCGCTGCCGAGGGTGAGTGGACCGAGGTCGGTGGTGATGAGGGCGGTTGCCTCGTGACCGGGGATGTGGCCGTATCCGACGACGGTCGGCACGGCGACATGGTCGGCCACGGCCCGGATTGCCGCGCTCTCCGTGATCGCATTGCGGCGGGCGGTGGCCGCATACAGCTTGATCACGACGCTCCGACCGTCGGCCAGTCCCGCCCGGTACACGGCCGTGCGCGAGCGTGCGGACAGGCGACGTGCGGTGCGGGCCGGTGCTCCGGTCAGGGCGATAGCGGCGCGCGAGACGGCAGGCGGCATCCCCGCCGTCACCGCACACCTACCGGTTCCACGCCGACGGCGCCGAGACGACGCACGTGTCGCAGGGTGCGCATCAGGTGTCGGCGGTACTCGACGACATCTTCCGTGACGGGGCAGTCGGCCTGCCACGGCTTCTCGGGACCGACGAAGTGAACGAGGGCGGCGGCCGGATCGGGCTTCGGCGACCGCGCGACGACCCGTCGTACCCAGTTCCCGCGCTCAAGGAACCGGCCGGCCTCGAACCGGTTGAAGCCTCCGGCCACCGGCCGCACCCGGCCGGATCGCAGGAGCCACAGGTTCAGGGCGTCCTGGTCGTTGTGGAGGATGTGGCGCCGGGCGTGGATCAGGGCCTGCTCGACGCCTCGGCGGATGCGGGGCATGTGGTCGGTGTGGGTCCAAAGCACGCCTGCATTGAAGTAGGGACGTCCGCGCAGGTGAGGCCAGCGCTCGGCGGCTCCGGGCAGCGCCGGGCACTCGCCGACGGCCGGGTTGAACTCGTCGCGCACGGCGCCGGTCTCGTACGGCCCGAGGGAGCCCAGCGGGTCGGTGAGATCTCCGCGTACGAGGACGTCGGCGTCCACGTAGATCAGGTAGGGCTTGCGGACGAAGTCCGAGGTGAACTCGAACCGTAGGTAGGTGGTGAGGGTGATGTAGGAGGCGTCGGCCATGCGGGAGGTCCGCAGCGGGGAGCAGTGGCGGAGGTCGAAGGAGCCGAAGCCGACTCGCTTGGCGAAGTCGGAGAGGAGGAGGGCCTGGGCACGGGTGAGGTCGAGGGTGAGCACTCGCACGGCGCCGTTGCGGCGGGAGGCCGGGGTGAGGCTGTCGGCCAGGCCGCCGAGGGTGGCGAGGCCGGGGACAAGGTACTGCTGGTCGATGCAGAGGCCGAACGCGTGCACGGGGGCTTCGCCTTCCGTACGTGGTGCGCGGACATGACGGAGGGCTCGACGGCTGCCGAGGGAGTCGGTCTCCCAGTAGGGACCGCCGCCGGTCGGCGGTCGAAGCACCCACACGGTGCCGCCGGCTCGGACGTCGGTGACGATCGCCCGCCGCCCGCTTCCGTCCCTGACAAGGTCACCGACCCACGCCCGCTCCCCAGTCACGAGGTGCCTGCCTCGGGCGAATCGCCGTGCGGAGCCCACCCGGAGGCCGTGTCCGCAATGTCGCGGCGTCGACGACGCTGGCCGGGAGTACGACGGACTGGCGAGGCGCCCGAGGCATCCACGAGGAATCCGCCCCGTTCACGGATGAGGACGCCGAGTCTGGCGAACTGGGCCGCGTCGGCAGCGACGTGGGTGAGAGCGCTAACGACGATGCCCCGGATCATCCCGGCGGCGAGGGCGGACGTGACGGCCTGCCAGCCGGGCCGTTCCGTGAGCGGCAGCACCGGGTCGAAGTCGGACCAGGCGCCGGCCACGTGCCAGTGGCGAGCGTCGGCGTAGTAGCGGCCCCGCTCCTCACCCTCACGGATGGCGGTGGAGGTGGTGGCGCAGGCGTAGACGGCGATGGGCACGTGCCCGAGGCCGCCGGGCGGGTTGATCGGCATGCCCACAAGGCTGCTGCGCTCCCGTGCCTGGGCCCAGGCACGGCCCGTGACGTCGAGGGAAGTCCGTACCTGGTTGCTGTGCCACGCCCCGTGGCAGCGGGAGAGAGCTCGCGCCGGGGCGTGCAACGACCCGTAGCGATCGGGCTGGTGGCAGCCCTACGACTACTACGGACGGTTGCAGCACTGACGAGGGTCAGCGCACCCCGAGAGGAACGCCCGCGGAGTCGGCGAGCCCTCGCAGCCGGTTGACAGACACACCGGCGAGCCGACTGATGATGACGCCGGGGAGCATCTGATGGCGCACCCATCCCGGGGCCATGGTGCAGACGGCTTGGAGCGTGTCGGCGGCGGCATCCCAGCGCCGGCATTCGACCTGGGTGAGGGCGACGTCCAGGCCGTAGCGGGCGCGGGTGGCCAGGGGGACGGTGTCGTCCAGGCGGACGGTGTCCATGAGCCGCAGCGCTCCGGCCGTATCGCCGAGCGCCACGGCGATGCTCATGGCCTGTGTGGCGGCGTACATCGGTCCGTACGGCTGGGCGTGGAAGCCGCGGGCGTGTTCGTCCCCTATGCGGGCGGCGACGGCATGGGCCTGGGAGAGGTACTCACGGGCGTTGTCGGCGTTCGCGCCGCCCCTGGAAGCGGCGACGGCGGCGTTCGTGACGAGCTGCCCGTACACGCTCAACCGGTCCGGGTCGTGCTCGCTCATCTTGGGTTCGATCCGGTCGGCCTGGGCGGCGGCGAGGAGGAACCCCTGCTTCGTACGGCCGTCGCGGAGGTTGACCCACGCGGTCGTGGCGGCGAGGTGGGCGTCACGCAGATCGTCGCCGCCCTGCGCGGCGATCTGGCGTCCGTACGTCAGAGCCGCATACGCGAGGTCACGGGAACCGAGCACGTTGGCGGCCATGCCCGCGGTCTGGAAGGTGTCGATCAGGACGCTGGCAGCGGCCTCCCGATCGGTGGCGCCGGCCGCGTCGAACCTGGCCCGCGCCTCGGGAAGCAGCCGACCCAGGAGCGTGCCGAGCTCGGTGTACCGGCCTCCCCAGTAAGCGGCGTCCGCACGACGGACGACGGCACGGAGCTCTTCGACGGTGCCCGGCTCGACATCGGCTGGGATGCCGATGGCGGCGTCATGGGTGGCCGCGGAGACCAAGCGCAGAGCGGCCCGCTCGTCACGGTCCATGGACCGTCGTGGCGCCTGCTGGCCGAGGAGCACGGCGATGTCCGTACCGAGCGAGTCTGCGATCGACAGCAGGGACGGCAGGGAAGCCGTCCCGCCGCGTTCGAGCTTGCGGACCACGCCGACGGACACGCCGGCCGCCTCCGCTAACTGCTCCTGCGTCATCCGGCCGCGCAGCGCCTTCAGGCGCTCAGAGGTGGTGTACTCCGACCACTGCATGATCTAGAACCTCCGCGTGATGGCCCCCACACGGACAGTACTGGCAGGAACGGCGGAGCCGACAGCCTTTGATCAGACTGCAGTTGGACTCACGCGGCGAGCACCGCCGTGACACCGAGAAGGGCCTCCAGCTCAGCCACGGCCGTGTCCTCGTCCGTGACATGGACGGTGGCGATGCCCAGATCGGCAGCCGGCGGAAGGTTCACCGCGTGATCGTCCACGAAGACGCACCGCTCGGCGGGCAGCCCGATGCGCTCCAGGGCGAGTTCGTAGATCGCTGGATCGGGCTTGGCCATCCCGACCAGCTCGGACACGACGTGCACGTCGAACAGGTCCCAGATGCCAATGTGTTCGTACGGGTTGAATGGGTCGAGGCCGAAGCTGTTGGACAGCAGGGCGAGCCGGTGACCGGCTTCGCGCGCGGCACGCGCGAGCGCGACCATCCGGCGGGCCGCCGGCACGTTGGCCCAGGCCCGCCCCATTAGGTTCACCGGATCCACGTGCGCACCCAACAGGGCTGCCGTGCCCTCGTTCCACTCGGCCTGCCCGATCTCGCCGATCTCCAGAGCCGCGTACAGACGCCGGCCCTCAGGATGATCGTTGAGAGTGCCGCGCCACGCGCCCGAAGCCAGTCCTTCCGACACGCACCAGGCTCGGTGAACATCGATCGGGCTGGCGGTAAGCACCCCGGCGAAGTCGAGGATCAGACCGCGCTGCTCATCCCCGTCGGCGGTGACCATGCTGTACGACATGCGGTATCCGTCCCTACGCGATTAGTCTCATGGGGACGCTATCGCGCACCGAAACGTCTTAGAGAGCGCTGAGTCGGGGATCAGCCGTCAAGGACGCTTGTTGTCGCACAGTTCAAGCAGGTCGCAATGATGTCGCCGGCACTCTCGCCGTTCGGCGTCGCTGGCAGCTGGGTCCCCGCCCTGCGCCCGCTCAGATGAAGTGGTCGCGGGTCCTGCGGTCGTGGGTGTACCGCATCGCACCAATGTCTGTCCCGGACGCCCTCGCCTCCGTCACGCGGCGGGCACTGCCAAAGGACCTCTCAGGCCCCGACAGCGCCACGCCACCGGGGCTCCAGCCGACGCCGCCCTGTGGATCGAGCTCTGCCCTGGTGATGACCCCGACGTGGAAACGGCGGGTGAATCGTTGTGACTGGCCTTCATCGCCGCGTTGCAAGCGTACGCCGCACCCTGATCCTGCGGGACGTCCTCGGTTTCTCCGCCCCGCGAAGCAGGCGGACGAGAAGCCGCGCGGTCGGGGCACCAGTTCCCATAATCCGTCAGAAGCCATCCGTGCGCAGATCAGCACTCACGACCGCTCATGATGCCGAATCAGCCGTACGCCACAAATGAGCCATTCTATTTAAGTCACACCGGACCCACTCGCCTGATCATCTATGATCAAAACATGACAGCATACACAGGTGCAGCCCCAGGGGTTCGCAAGCTTTCCAGACTGACCATCAGGAAGGTCTCCGTAGGACGTGGTGACAACAACTGTTATCTGCTGCAGTGCCATTCGACCGGGCAACAGTTGATGATCGACGCAGCGAATGAACCAGAAGTCTTGCTCGATTTCTGCGATCGTCGCTTGGACGCTGTCGTGACCACTCATCAACATTGGGACCACTGGGAGCATGCCCTTGCAGCAGTAGTTGAGGCCACAGGCGCCACGACTTTCGCCGGCGAGCCTGATGTACCGGGTATCGCTGTACCCACTGACGTTCCGTTGCACGACGGCGACATCGTAACCTGTGGCGCGTTCGAGTTGAGGGCAATACGGCTGACCGGCCACACCCCGGGGAGCGTTGCGTTGCTGTACGACGACCCGGACGGTCATCCACACCTCTTCACCGGTGACTCACTGTTCCCTGGAGGGTTGGGAAACACTTTCGGTGACGCCCACGCATTCGCCTCCCTCTTCGAGGATGTCGAGGGAAAAATCTTCAATAATTTGCCCGACGAGACGTGGGTTTACCCGGGACACGGCCGGGACACAACACTCGGCACGGAACGGCCTTCACTCGCCGAATGGCGGGCACGCGGCTGGTAGGCGCTCCTCACATTTCGAGGAACACTGGGGCACCGTGAGACCATTGCCCGGAAGATGACCGGACCCTCGGCAGAGCCCTTCTCCTGGTAGCCCCCTTTGAGATTATCTGTCGAAGGCAGGTTCAATGAGATTTCTGGTGCTCGGACACCTGGACATACGAGCGTCTGAGCGTCAGCTCCCCCCGCTCCGCCCCCGCCACGCGCGATTCCTGACGCGTCTGCTGCTGAGCCCGAACGCATTCGTGTCAATCGGTGCGCTCGCAGAGGCTCTCTGGGACGGTGCGCCGCCCGCATCAGCGGAACGGCAGGTCCAGAACGTGGCGTCGCAACTGCGTCAGGCGTGGGTGGGGGCCGGCGTGACCGAGGCAAATGAGGTCATCCGAACCGGTCGGGCCGGATACACCCTCGCCGTTGATCTGGAGCATATAGATCTCCACGTCTTTCGCGGTCTGGTCGCCCAAGCCAGCAATCATACCAAGACTGGCGATCCACACGAGGCTGCCGGAAAACTGCGGCAGGCGCTAGCCCTATGGCGTGCACATGCCTTCGCCGGCATCGACAGTCAGGTCATCCAGGGAAACGCCGTTCTTATCAACGAGGAACGGCCAGCAGCCTGGGAAGAATGCATGCGACTGGAGCTGCAGGTTGGCCTTCACGGTCGCGCGGTAACCGAGCTAGCCGCACTGGTCGCTGAATTTCCATTCCGCGAGCAACTCGCCGGACTTTTTATGACGGCACTGTACCGTACAGGCCAGCAGACGGCCGCACTGCAGACCTATCAGCAGGCACGCGCCCGGCTGAATGACGAGTTGGGCATCGATCCCGGCCCCGCATTGCAAGAGCTCCACAAGAGAATCCTGCAAAGCGATCCGACCCTATTGGGGCCAACGGCAGAAGAGGCGATCACAGTCGCTGCGCCTCCCGTCAACACAAAGCACTCACCGCCGATACCGAGCCAGATTCCTCCCGCAGACGGCTCTTTCACTGGGCGACAAGAGGAATTGACCCTGCTCTCGCAACACTGCGGGGAGGCACAGGTACTCGCAGTCGCTGGCGTGGCCGGCATGGGCAAGACGTCGCTTGTCGTGCAGTGGGCGCATCAGGTCCGGAACAACTTCCCTGACGGCCACATATTTGTCGACCTGCTCGGGCACAGCGCGGATGAGAGTCGCTCGGCAGGAAGCGTGCTCGAACACATCCTGGAGAGCCTGAACCTACCGCCGCAGAAGGTACCCGGCTCGCTAGAGAAGCGAATTGCCTTGTACCGCTCGATCGTGGCCGACAAGAAGCTACTGATCATTTTGGACAATGTTGGCACAATCGATCAAGTTCTGCCGGCCGTGCCGCCCAGCGGCCGCTCGCAACTGGTGGTTACCAGCCGCAACAACCTTGCAGCCCTCCACACCCATGTCGCGGTCAGGGGACTGGCCCTTGGCGGACTCGGCCGAATGGAAAGCCGTTCCATCCTCACAAGAGCCACGGACGAGTCACCGGAAAGCCTCAGTGCGGCGCTGGAGAGCCTGCTGGATCTGTGCGACGGGATGCCGCTGGCACTGCGTATCCTCGCCGCCCGGATGATCGCGGACCGCTCCATGACGGTCAATCAGCTAGCTGCCGACCTGTCTCGCGACGGTGCGCCGCTCGACGGGTTCACCATCGATGGCGACACGCGCAGTGTCCGCTCAGTTCTGGCCAACACCTACGCAACGTTGTCAGCGGATGACGCACGGCTCTTTCGACTGCTGGCGATTCACCCCGGGCGCCGGGTGCGGGCGGAGTCAGCGGCGGCAATCGCGGCGGTTCCGCTGTCGGCCGCGCGGCGCAGCCTCACCAACCTGATCGCGCTGCACCTGCTCACCAAGACCGGCGACCACTACCTGGCCATGCACGACCTGGTCCGATCCTTCGCCGCGGAACGCCTGGATGCCCAGGCCCGAGACGACCTGCCGGCCAAAGCTCTTGATCGTCTCTTGAGCTGGTATCTGTCAGTGGCTGCCATGGCCAACGGCGTATTGCGGCCCGATCGCGACGCTTTCGCCGACCGGGGAGCGCTGATGGAGACCTTCATCGGACAGTTCGCCAAGGATGTCGACGCCATCAAGTTCCTCGACCAGGAGAGAGAGAACCTGGCACCGGTCACTGCTGTCGCGGTCCGCCACGACATCGACCGGGCAGTGGAGCTGCTCTATCACCTGCACAGCTACTTCCTCCGAACCGGCTTCTCCACCGCTGACGTGGACGCCTGGAAGCAGTGCGGGGAGAAGGCCCACAGGATCCACGATCCGCTGCTCCGGGCCCACCTGCACCATGCACTCGGCGGTGCGCTCGTGGTCACGCATGAGCTCGACGTCGCGATCGAGCACCTCCTCCTGGCGGCCGAGCTCCATGAGCGGGAAGGGCAGCCGGGCGGCGCCGCCGGCTCGCGTCTCGGCCTTGGTTTCGCCTACGAGTTGCAGGGCCGATACCACGACGCGCTGGCCGAGCACGAGTTGGCACTCGGTCTCGCCGAGGCAGCACAGAACACCACGCTCATCGTGCACGCACTCAACAACTCGGCGGACGCGTTGATGGCCCTCGGCGACATCGAAGCGGGGCTGGAACGGCTGCAAGCCGGACAGGAACTTGCCCGGGAACATGGCCTCCGGCACCACGAGGCTGCGATTCTCAGCAGCATCGGTGCGCTGTTCATCCGCAAGCGGGACTATCCGGAGGCCCTGGCGCACTTGCACGAAGGACTTGCGCTGATGCGGAAATCCGGGTTCCGGACGGCCGAGGCGGACACCCTCGCCCGCATTGGGCATGCGGTTCTCGGCTCCGGCGACCATGCCGTTGCAGTCGAGTGGTTCCGCAAGGCCCAGGACGTCTACCGCCAGAACAACGACGTGACGGGCGAGGCGGAGATGGAGCGCCTGGTCGGTGACCTGGACGGCGATCGTCAGCCGGCGTGAATTTACTTCTCATGGCTTCGCCCGATCGTCTGCATGCCTCGCTGAACGCCCGTCCGCTCTGGTCAGCACCGGTGGATGAAAAGTGGATGAAGGCGCGATGCAAGCTCAGACGAAGCTAAGCGATGACGGACCGAGAGGGCGGAGCGTGATGGGGAATCCATCACCTTATGCCTGATTCGTTCGATCGCGCATGATTCGGGCATTTTCGAGAGGAGAAAGTCATGGAGCAGGTTGCGGAGATCATCGAGATCATCGAGTCCCTCGACGAGTCCGAGGACGGCCTGGACGCGCTGACGTCCGTGCAGGCGGGCGAGACCTGGACCTGACAGGCCCGAAAAACCCAGGCACTGCTAACACGGGAAGGAGGAGCACCGCGATGGAGCAGGTTACGGAGATCATCGAGGTCATCGAGTCTCTCGACGAGACCGAGGACGGCCTGGACGCGCTGACGTCCGTGCAGGCGGGCGAGACCTGGAGCTAAGAAGGCATCTGGTCTCTTGCCGGCACCCGGCCCTATACAGGGCCGGGTGCCCTTCGACTGTCTAGGGAGGGCTCGGGCATTGGCTGCCGACACTCATTATCTTGCCGAGGCCGACGAGTTGCACACGGCTGCTGCACAGGCAGTCCGCAAGTACGGCCCGTCGTCACAAGCCGTAGTCTTCCTCAAGTATGAGGAGCTGATCCGACTGTGGCACGCGCACTTGACCATCGGGCCCACCCATGACCTGTGCGACCGGCTGGCCCGTACCGCTGAGGACATCCGCACCGCCTATGCGCGGCAGCTGACAGTTCGCCATGATCACCCCACTCGTTTGGTGCAAAGCGACCCGCTGATCATCGAGTTCGATCGCGGCGTGTTCCAGGACCGCTACGGTGTGGCAGCCGCCACGGCGGTCAAGCAGACGTGGCATGTCCGTTCCGCCGAGATTCCGGCCGACTTCGTCACGGGCGCGCCGCACATGTTCGTGATCGACGATGAGGGACGCCTGCTCATATGGCGACGCCGGTTCAACCTCCGTGAACTCATTTTCGGGCGCGCGAAGTCGCACGTCGACGGTGTCCCCGTGGCCCACCCCATGCTCGTGCCGGACCGGCTACGTGTACGTGCGGCAGGCGAGATCGTGCTGATCGGCGCGCCACAGGTGCACGCGGTGGTGGCGAACACCAAGTCCGGCCACTTCCGTCCGCCGCCCTCAACGGGCGCCGTCGTGCGGGAGGTGTGCGCTGAATTGTTCGACGTACCGACTCATCGAGTCGATGTTTTCACCCTGGGGGGCCTCTCCGACCAGGGGTACGCGAACTCGACCCATCGACTTGTGGAGGCTACGTCATGACGGACCTAAAGCGCATTCTGCGGATACCGCGAGTCGGCGTGGAGCACGAATACCGGTGGGTGGTGCCGGCGCCCTCACTGGCCGACACCGCTGCACGCGACAAACTGCGCGGCCAACTGATCGAGATCTCTGGATTGCGCCTTGCGGATCAGGCATCGATCCTGCAACACACACTGTGCTTCGACGACAGGGAATGGTCGTTGTCGATGGCCAACTGCTCCCTGACTGCTCTGGTCAACAGGGGCCAGGGCCCGTCCTGGCTGGTGGCGAAGGAGACCATCCAGTGGGTGGACGGGCGCCGCGATGTGTTGGAGATGTCCGAATACATTCCAGATGCGAAGACCCTCTCAAGTGCGGACGCGCTCGCTGGAAGGCCCGGGCAGCACTTGTCGCGCAGGGTGCCCAAGGCAGGGGAGATGCGGGTCTTCGGGTATCTCTCCCAACGGCGCACCAAGGCGGCCTTGCTTACCGACCAACAGGCGACCGTCGGACTCACCTGCGATGCAGTCGAACTGCGGGATGCCGCGTCGCGGCTGGTGGACACGTTTGCAGTGGTGGAAGTGGAAGCGAATCAGGCGAGCCGACTGGACTTGGACGAGCTAGCCGGCGTCGCCGAGCGGTTCTCCGCGCACTTTGGGTGTCCCCCTGCACAAACAACGAAACCTCAGTTCGCCGCTACCCGGCTTGGTTGGAGCCGATCTTGACTCCCAAAGCCCCGGCGGCCACGGCCGACGTTCCGGTTCAGGCAGGATTCAACCCATGGCAGAAGTGGCGCATCCTGTTCCTCGCGAACGCATGCTCGCTGCTCGGCAACTACACTCAGAATCTCGCACTACCGCTATGGGTGCTGTCGGTGACCGGGTCCTATACGGCCACCGGCATCACCTTTGCCGTTGGCACCCTGCCAGTGGTCCTCTGCGCGCCAATTGCAGGACGGATCGTCGACCGGTACGACCGACTGCACGTGTTCATCACCTGCGAGGTACTCTCCGCGCTGCTGGTTCTGATCTTGGTTGTGGGGGTACGTGCAGAGAATCTCGCCGTCGTATACGTCATCTCGGCTCTTCTCAAGGCAGTCGGGAGCGCGTCGGTTCCCGCAGTACAGGCGATGCTCAAGGAACGACTTTCCGCCGAAGAAGCCCGCCCGGTAATCGCCAAGTTCGAGGTGGTCTTCGGTGCCACCATGAGCCTTGGACCGCTGATCGGCGCCGCGCTCTCGACGGGGATAGGTATCGAAGCGGCGTTGTGGGTCAACCTCGCATCGTTCGTCGTTTCCGGGCTCCTTGCGATGTTGCTGCGGCCGTCAGCAGCCAAAATCAAGAAGAGTCGATTGGCGCGGTCCGGCGACGACCGGCCACAGACACGACTGGAACCTGTGCGCTTGCGTAGCATCGCACCACAACTACGCCGCGTGGCGCTTGCCGAAGCGTCGTACTTCCTCTTCCTCGGCTCTGAAGTAGTCATTGCCCTGGCGGTTTTCCAGCAGACGCTGGGCGTTGCCGCGGCGGCCGTGTATCAGACACTGACGGGCATCGGCTGGATTGTCGGGTCATACCTGGTCGTTCGCAGGTTCAACCGGCAGCCACTCATCATTTGGATGGGAGCCGTGGTGTCCATCGTGGCAGCTGTCGCGTTGGTGCTCAGCGGCCGATCCTGGAGCTGGGCTGCGGTAGTCGTGGTCGGCATTCTCGGCGGAGCTGGCAATGTGATGATCGCTGGAGCAGCGACCGTGGTCTATCAAGCGTTGACGTCCAATGACGCCATCGGTCGGGTTTTCGCGTTGCGTCGCGCAATGCTGAACTTACTCATGACGGCGTCCTACGTCGCCATCCCGTTCATCGGGGATCTGACCAATCATCCTGCACCAGTCCTGTTGGTTGCGGGTGCATTGAATCTCATAACCACCACGCTGCTATTGCTGCCGCACTACAGAGCGAGCATGGATGGCAAGAGTGACTAGCTTGGTGTCTCTAGGGCGAGTGATCGCCACACCACCCGTTCCCTCCGTGGTGCGGTGGATCCCGTGGGGCACGGCTACCGAGCCGCCGGCCGCACCCGGGCTGACGGCCTTGACCTGCGCCGCTCTCTTCGGTGTCGACGCGTACCGGGTGGGTCTTCACTGCTCGGCGGTAAGAATGCCTTCAAGAACCACCCGAGATCTGCTGAACCAACGGCTGAGCAAGGTTGATCTTGGCGCCCTCCGGCGCACGCTCATCACGCGGCGGGCCCACCGAACGAACGATCGCGGCCGGCTGGTCCAGCGCGCACTTCATCTGGTGGCCTGGGGCGATGCCTGCGTGGACGCGCTGCCCAGCGCGGCCGCAGCAGCTGCCATCACCGACCAGCAGATCGTCGAGCATGCTCACGACGTCACGGAACTCATCCACACTGAAGCACATCCGGGCGAATGGCTGGATGCGCTCGCCTGGCGGGGTGGCCTGTACTACGGCGCCCGCGACCTGCAACGACTTGCCATAGGAGTGCAGTTGCCCTGGCCCGACGGGATCGGCGGAGCGGAGTCCGCGCTGATCGCTGCGACATATCTGGGACGCGTGGGTGCTCCTGGCAGCCTTGTCCAAACGCTCGCGCACCGCAAGGTGCCGTACTACGCGGCAGCTGCGATGCCTGTCCAGGAGCACGGCACCGCCTGCCTCAGCATCGGCCTCAGTACCGTTGCCGACCACGTGGTCACGCTCCTCGAAGCCGTGCGAGACGAACTGCGCCACATCCGAGACTTCGGGATCCCCGACACGCGTGTGCCCTACCTGCGGGCAAGCGCCACGCTCTATGAGGCGATCCACCCGTCGGAAGATTCCTTTCAGGATTGGGCAGAAGAACCTGCCGGACCCGTCGGCCTGTCTGCTCCAGCCGTCGCCGTGGTCGGCCGACTGCCCGAAGCGACCGTTACCCAATTGCGCGAGGCCGTTCGTGAATGGTGAGATCTTTCAATTGCCGGGCGAGGGCGGCAGCGCGATTGTCGTGCATCGGCCGGGTTCTCCGACGACTTCCGTGATCGCCACCTATGCGCTCGGATTCGGCCACGATCCCACGGACGCGCCAGGCGTGGCTCACTTGTACGAGCACCTGTATCTGGCGACACTGCGCGCGATCATGACAGCGCCGATCGTGGCACAGGCTCAGACCCACGCGGACACGATGAGTGTCTCGGCAACGGTGCTTGCCGAGGCGGACCGCGAGCTGGTCACGGCGCTGACCACCACCCCCCAGATGCTGGCTGAAGGGACGATCGATGATGACGTCCGGCTGCGGGAATGCCGTGCAATCGATGTCGAACTATCCGAGTGGTTCGGAAATCCGCTGCTCGTTGCCGGCCACAAGCTCGCGGCGCTGGCCACTCGGCGGCCTCAGCCGGCCCGTTTCGACGAGTGCCGCATTGGAACGAGTTCGACCATAGCAACGCAGGACCTGCAAACACATGCAGCCCTGCAAGGTGCTGCCTTTCCTGAGCGGATCGTGATCGTGAGTCCGAGGCCGGCGGAGGAGTGGCTGCTCCTGGCGCAAGTGATGAGACCGCCCGCCTCGGCCGTTGTTCCAGCCACTTCTCACATCGGATGCGGACGTCTCGGATCAAGAGGCGGCGTGCCCGGTGCCGACAGCCGGGTCTACATCGGCATCCCGCTCCACCTGAGTAACCCGGAGAAAGCCGAGGCCGTACAGCTCGCCGCTCAAATGTTGCTGCATGGGCAAGGCCCGCTTGCCGAAGTCGGCGACCGTGTCGGGGTTCGCTTCCGAGGCGGCTCCGTCGTTCCTACTGCCGGTTGTGTTGTGGTCACCGGCAGCTGGGTCATAGAGAACTCCCGGCAGCGGGAAGCGATAGGTGTCGCAGTGAGCCAACTCAGGGGGCAAATCTCACCGGCCCTCATCACAGCGCAGGCATCACTTGTACCGGAGCGACGCTGCGCCGTCGCAGCCACGTCAGCGACGTTGGCCACTGCGATCGACGATTGGCAGTCCGGATACGGCATCAGTCCGACTGCTGTCGGCACGCCCAGCGTTGACGAGATCGACTACATCATGTGCGCCGGTTGGAAGCGGTCGGTGCTCGTCGGAGCCCACCCCGCCCGCAGTGGGCCGTTCTGATCCCCGCATTCGGGACGTGTCCCGGGCCGCGTACGTCGCGGATACCGTCGCCGTACTCGAACAGCTCGGCCTCCAGCAACCCGTCCTGGTAGGCCAGTCGCTGGGCGGTCACACCGCTATGCTCGCCGCGGCCGCGCACCCCGGCCTCTTGCATGCGCTCGTCCTAGTGGAGGCCGGGCGGGGCGGGCCGAACCGTAATGTTCAGGCGGAGATCGGGGGGTGGATCGATTCCTGGCCCGGTCCGTTCCCGTCGCGGGAGGCTGCCGTCGAGTTCTTCGGCGACGGTCCTGTCAGCGAGGGCTAGGCGGTCAGCCTGGCGGAAGTGGAACGCAACGGGGACTGGTAGCCACGCTTCGACTGCGACGTGATGTACGGGTCGCTGGCGAAACTGCCCAGCGGTCCTTCTGGAACGAATGGTCGGAGGTGACCTGCCCGACCCTGGCCATACTCGGCCAGTCCGGCATCATCCCCCGAAGAGATCGACGAGATGCTCCGGCGACGCCCAGAGACCGTGGCCTTGACTATCCCTGGGACGGGACACGACGTTCACCTGGAGCAACCGGCCGCCCTGTGGCACGTCCTCCGTGACCCCCCTTCGAGGAGTCACCTGACCTGTCACCAGCCGGGCGACCCGATCACGTTCCGCTCACTGGCCGCTGCTCTCGGCAAGCGTGTACGCAACCAGGGCGTTGGCATGGCCGTGTCCCAGGCCGTGCTCGGACTTGAGCCAGGAGACAAGCTCCATTTACTTGGTCATCGGGGAACAAGTTCAGTTACTCCCCCGGCCACCGGCGGACGAGCCCGCTATGGTGACGCCGCAACAGCCCATCGGCCGGGGGAAGAACCATGATGATCTGGGTTTCAGAGGCAGTGCTGACGGACTTCCAACAGAACCTCGTCATCGCCCTCGCGGGGGCGATCGTCGGTGTTCTCGGCGCCATGGCGATCGAGCGCATGAAGTCTCGCCGGGAGGCCACCAAGCGGCTCTCCTGGGACGCCGATACCCGCACAGCCGTCATCTCCACAGATGAGGCGATACGACCCCTGCTCCAGCTCTCGTACAACGGCGTCACCGTCGACGACCTCAGCTCCGTCGAGTTCCGCGTGGAGAACACCGGCAACCGCGTAGTGCAACAGCAACAGCTGCGCTTCCGGTTCCCCGAGGGCACCCAAGTCCTGGAAGCAGCTGTTTCCTCCCGGCCCGAGCAAGAACTGGGTGTGGCCAGGTGCCCGGAGCGCGAGGAGTCAACCGGGAGGCCGTGTTCACCATTGGCCACCTCGAACGCGGCCAAGTCGTTGCCTTCCGGATCCTCGCTTCAGGTCGGGATGCCGGCAACTGGGAGGTCATACCTCACAACGCAGGCGGGGACGTCGGCTTCCATGAGCGCTCCGCCGAGCGCAGAAGGGACGACCGGGAACACGTGCCCGCTTTCCTCTCCCTGACGTTCCTGCTCTTCAGCATCCCGCCCCTCTTCGCCTTCTTCGGGGACATCGGCGAAGTCGCTGCGTTGATCGTCAGCATCGCTTTCCTCGCCAGCATCGCGCCCCACCTCACCCCCACGGCGCGCGCCCTGCGGGACTTCCTCACGCGACCCCCGTCAGGGTCCGCGATCACCATCAGCCACGCCCAGTCATGTGTCCTCGCGTTCGGGGACACTGCGCATATCAGCGACGTTTCCTTCGTTCCCAACCAGCCAACCGCTGGACCCACTGATCCGGCGTGACCCCTCCCCGTAGTGCGAAACGGCGCGAGCCCTGACCTGTCGCTCAGGGCCGCTGAACACGAGAGCCAAGGTCGGCAGGCTCGAAGTGCGTGCGCGATGCGTGAGCGGACGGGGCGGCAGCAGTCGTCACATGCACGACGGAACAGCGTGCCGCGTGGCGCTGATCAGGCAGAACAGCACCACGCGGCACGGTCTGGAACCGCCCGGCAAGGATCCAATCCCACTCCTAAAGCGGGTGTCGCAGGTTCGAATCCTGCCGGGGGCACAACGCATTACCGCCCTGACCTGGGGATTCTCCCTCAGGGAGGGGTTCTGTTCGGCCTCGGACTTCTCGTCCGGGGCCGTTTGCGAGAGAGCCAGCACCGATAGGCGCCGGCAGACCCGCAGGGGCTGCGTCCGTCCGGGAGAACCCCTGCGCCGAGGCCGCCCGAAACCGACGAATTCTGCGCGGACCGTGCCCTCGGGTCGCCACCCGACGGAACGGTCCGCGCGCTCGTTCCCCTGGCGCCGGACAAAGCCGCCATCCAGGTCAGAGGTCCTTCCGTCACCGCGCCAACGGCGACTGGGAGTTCGTCACCGGTGGCCGGGGGGGCTGGAGGGGGCTGGAAGGGCTGGCCTCCAGGATTACGGCATCGAGGTGGAGTAGTCCCCTACTTCACGGAGGTGGAGTAGGGGACTACTTCACGCACGTCTCGTCCTTCCCCGGCAGCCTGCCCGTCTCCAGGTACCGGTTGACCTTGGTGTCCACGCACGCGTTCCCGTACTCCCCGTACAGCGCGTGCCGGTTGGCACCCTTGAGGGTGAGGAGCCGGGAGCTGGGGAGCTGGTCGTGGAGGGCGACGCTGCCCCGGTACGTGGTGCGCGGGTCGCCGGTGGCGGCGACGATCAGGGCCGGGGCATCGTGACGTATGCGGGTGGGGTTCTCGCGTGGGGCGTCCCAGAACGCGCACGGGCCGATGTTCTCGGTGAGCGGGCCGAACAGCGGGTGGGCGGCGCGGGCACGTTCGATGTCGCGCCAGTAGAGCTCGGGGTCCCGTGGTGCCGGCCCGTCGCCGCAGAGGATCGCCATCTGGACACTGCCGGAAGGCGAGCCCTCGCCGGTCAGCGCGAAGCGCAGTTGCTCGCTGAACCCCTTGGAGAGGGGCACCTGTTGGCCCTTGGCCGCCTTGGACAGTACGGAGACCTGCTCGGCCAGGGACGCCCGGGACGCGTCGGTGTCGTCGGCCACGCCCATGAAGAGGAGCGTCGGTATGTGGGTGTCGTCGACCCGGAAGGTGTCCGGCGCGGTGCCGACCGTCAGGGGGCCGCGCCCCGCCCTCACCATCACACGGTCGATGGTGGCCAGCACGGCGGTAGGGGTGCGGCCCAGGCCGTACGTCGTGTGGCGGCCGGCAGCCCAGACGGCCCACGCCGAGAGTGCCTGCTCGTTCTCCCGTACCGCGCCCTTCAACAGCCGGGGACCGTAGGCGCGCGGGTCGATCCCTCCGTCCAGGACCACCCGGTCGTAGCGTCCGGGGAACATCTGCGTGTAGACCGTGCCCAGGTACGTACCGTACGAGTAGCCCAGGTAGGAGATCTTCCGCTCGCCCAGCGCGCCCCGGATCACGTCCATGTCGCGGGCGGTGTTGCGCGTGGTGACGTGCGGGAGGACCGAGGCGTTGGTGGCGCGGCACTTGGCGGCCAGGCTCTTGCTCAGGGCCACATGGCGGTCGAAGCCCGCCCGGCCCGCCCCGGCCGAGAACCAGGGGAAGCTGACGGGCCAGCCGCAGTCCAGCGGGGTGCTGCGGCCGACGAAGCGCGGGTCGAAGCCGATGATGTCGTAGCGGGCACCGGCCTTCTTCATCGCCGTGCGTATGACAGGCGGGGACTCCACCGCCGTGCCGCCGGGGCCGCCGTTGTTGAGGAGGATCGCGCCTATACGGCGGCGGGTGTCGGTGGCCTTCAGCCGGGACACCGCGACCGTGATCGTGCGGCCCCGAGGAGCGGCGTAGTCCAGCGGGACCGTGACGTTCGCGCACTGCACGCCCGCCTCGTCCAGGTCCCTGCCCGTCGCGTCGTCGGGGGACTGCGCGCACGTGCCCCAGGACAGGCGTTGGTCGTAGTAGCGGTCGAGTCCGTGGTGCGGCTGAGCCCCGGCCGCCGTCGTCTCGGCGGTGCGTGCCGCCGCTGCGGGGGGCGCCAGGGCTGGTGACGCGGGGGGCGCCAGGGTTGGTGAGGCGGGAGCGGCCAGGGCTGGTGAGGCGGTGAGGCCTACGGCGAGTGCGAGGCCTGCGGCCGCGGCGCTGCGGGCCGCTCGGCTGTGGGTGATCTTCTCTGCGTATCTCACACAACAGACGCTAGAAGTCACGGCGTTCGCACTCACTACGGCTGGCACCCCACTTCGCAGGGGGGCCAGCTCCTCCTCGGCCCACCCCCTGGCCGGTCACCCGGCCAGGAGCTCCCCGATCACCCACCACGCGTTCCGCGCCATCGCCGGGTTCGACTCCCGGTAGGCGGCGAGCTCCATCACCGCGATGGACAGCGCCCAGCCACGCCCCCGCTCCCAGCTCGCGTCGTCGGCCCCGACCGCCGTACGGAACGCCTCCCTGGCCCCGGCCGGCAGCAGGTACCAGGCGGCGATCAGGTCGACGGCGGGATCGGCCAGCCCCATGCAGGCGAAGTCGATCACTCCCGTGAGGCGGCCGTCCGCGACCAGGACGTTGCCCGGCTGGAGGTCCCCGTGCACCCAAACGGGCGCGCCCGTGAAGGCCGGGGCGGCCAGCGCCTTGTCCCAGGCGGCGGTGGCCGCCCCGGCGTCAAGGACGCCGTCCAGCCCGGCGATCACCTTGCGCGTCTCCGCGTCCCGGGAGGCCAGAAGTTCGCCGCGGTAGGCCGGCGGGCCGTCCACCGGGTCGATGCGGCGCAGCGCGAGAACGAACTCCGCCAGGTCCGCGGCGAAGAGCTCCGGCGCCCATGTGCCGTCACCGGGCAGCGGGTTCGTCCCCTCCAGCCATGTGCAGACCGACCAGGCCCAGGGGAAGCCCTCGGCCGGAGCCCCCTGAGCCAACGGCGCCGGGACCGGTACGGGCAGCTGCGCGGCCAGCCGGGGCAGCCAGAGGTGCTCCGTGGCGACGTCGGCCGCGCTGCCCTCCGTACGCGGCAGCCGTACCGCCTTGTCGTCGCCCAGGCGGTAGACCGCGTTCGCCGTCCCACTCGCGTCGACCGCCTCCACGGGCAGGTCCGCCCAGTGCGAGAACTGGGCAGCGATCAACGTGCGGACGAGTGTGGCGGAGTCGAGGAGCGTGGAGTCGAGGGTCACCCGGGGAGTGAACCAAGCGGTTCCGCGGCGGCACAAGGTCATTCCCGTCCTGTGCCCCGTGGCCGGTCCACCACTCCCGACCTGCGAAAGGCGGAGGGCCGATGGACCGTGGTCGAGGCCAACGCCGCCTGGGGCAGCGGATGTGACGACTCCGACCCCGGACGGGCCCTGGACACCGCGCTGCGCGCCGCCGGGGCGGCCGGCGAACCGGCCCCGCACGAGCCCGCCTTCATCCGGCGAAAACCGTGACCGCGAGGTCCCTCATTGGCACACCACTCTCATCTGCGCCGCCGCGTGGTGTGCCCCCACCCGGTCCGACGCGCCCCAGTCCCGGCCCCGGTCGATGAGCAGCACCGCGAACGCGTCGCCCTTGACCGGGTAGTTGCCCACCTCGACCGCGCTCCCCCGGTGCTGCGTCTGGCGCACCGCGAACCCGGTGTACGCGGAGTCCGCGTCGGCCGGGTCGGAGAGCACCCGGTAGACGGTCGGGTCGCCCGCCACGTCGCGGGCGCGCCCCTCCGGCACGAACACCGTCAGCGCGCACTCGCGGAAGCCCTCGCCGAGGTGCCAGGACCAGGTTGCGGTGGAGCCGCGGTCCTCTGTGGGGCTGCCCGACATCGGGACGGCGCTGAACCGGCCGTCACAGCCGCCGCCGGTGAATCCGCCCGAGGCGACCGCGTACCAGCCCGCCTCACCCCGCTCGAAGCGGCCGTACTCCCGGTACTCCCCCGCCGTGCAGCCCGGGCCCGCCCACTGCGTGAAGCGGCGGCCCCCCTCGTCCGGTGAGTCCGGGGAACCCGGGGAGGCCGGAGGATCCGGAACCTCCGGCGCTTCCGGCGCCTCCGAGGTCGGCTCCTCGGGCGTGGGCGCGGCGGGGGCGTCCTCCCCAGGGCCGATACGGGTGGGGGCCCCGCCCCCGATCCGGTCCGGCAGCGCGCCCGCCCGGCCCGCCGCGTCCGTACGGCTCGGGCCGCCGGCCACGTTCCCGCCGCCCGACAGGAGCAGCGCGGCCACCGTCGCCAGACCTCCGGCGGCCACCACGACTCCCGCCGCCAGTAAGGCTTTACGTCGTCGGGGCAGGGTCGAGACGCGGCCCGTCAGGGTCTCGTGCGCGACCCAGGAGCTCTCGCCGGCCGCCATCCGGGAACGGGCCGATCCGCAGCCGGGGCAGACCATCCCCGGCAGCGCGCCGCGTTGACCACCGCAGTGTTGGCACCTCATGACAGGACACCTTGCCAGGGCGGCGGCCCCAGAGGGAGGGCCCACGAACGATGGCCCGTACAGGGATCGGTTTAGAGCCGGGCGCAGAGTGCGTACAGCCGTCATTTCCGCAACGTCCTTGCACAAGAGCCCGGTTCAGCTCAGCTGAGCTCCTCCGGACACGGCGTCCCCGGCTGCAGCTGGTACGGCGCAGCCAGCCGGTACACCCCCGGCTTCGGCGCGAGGAGCTCGGTCCACTCGTCGCCGTACGGGCCCTCGTCCACGATCTTGTTCAGGCAGCCGTGGAGGTTGTCGAAGGTCTTGGGGGCCGTCTCGTCCTCCTGCGTCCGCAGCTTGGACTCCTCGGTCTCCTGCGGCCGCTCCACGCCCTTGCCCTGCTCGTCGACGACCGCGAGCCAGCGCGAGTGCGGGATCCGGATCAACACCCGGCCCGCCGACTCGACCCGGATCGTCAGCTCGTTCGCCCCCGCCTTCTCCACCGTGGCGGGCGGATCGGCGAGCGGGGTCGGCTCCAGGACCCGGTAGAGCTTCCAGTTCTCGTCGCTCCATATCTCGCGGAGGTAGGGGAGCCCCTTCCCCACGAGCTCCGTCTCCCGCTCCGCCCCGCCGTCCGGCCTGCCGGTGGGCAGCACCACGTAGTGGACCGCCCAGCGGTCCAGCCACTGGCGGTAGTTGACCGCGTCCAGGGTGTCGTCGTAGAAGAGCGGGTTGCGCTTCATGTCGGCCTGCCGGTTCCAGCCGCGGGCCAGGTTGTACGTGGCCAGCGCCGAGGCCTCCCGGTGGCTGCTCGCGGGGACCACCTCGACCCGGCCCCGCTCGGCCCCGACCTGCTGGAGCTGGTTGACCAGGGGAGCCAGAGAACGGGCCCAGGAGGCGTCGGGGGTGGTGCGGACGATGTCGTCGACGCCCTTGAAGCCGATCCAGAAGTTGAGCCCCGCGAACGCCAGGACCAGCGCGTACCAGCGGCGGCTGCGCGGCACCGTGTACGGCAGGGCCGCCAGCAGCACGATCCCGGCGAACAGCATCGCCATGCGGGTCACGTTCGACCCGATCTGCGAGTCGACGAAGTAGGTGAGCACGGTGCCGAAGCCGTAGACCGCGGCCGCCGTGCGGACCGTGCTCCAGTCGCGCGGTACGAGGACGAAGACGAGGACCGAGAAGAGGAACGGCAGCGACACCGTCCCCAGCGACATCGGCTGCGTACCGGAGAACGGGAAGAGGAGGGAGGACAGCGCCACCACGGCGACCGGGGCGAGCCCGATCGCGTACGCGCCGGGGCGCCGCTTGTGGAGGAAGAGCGCGGCCGCGACCACCCCGAGGAAGAGCCCGGCGACCGGGCTGGAGGCGGTGGCCAGTGCGGCGAGCGGAGCGGCGACGGCCGCCTTGGCCCACCGCTTGTACCGCCAGCGGTGGGGCCAGCAGAAGACGGCGGCGACGGCACCGACGGCGAACATCATGCCGAGCCCGAACGTCACCCGCCCCGACAGCGCGTTGCACAGGTAGGCGAAGACCCCGGCGAGCGAGCAGGCCAGCGGATTGCGCACGGCCCGGACCCGGACCAGGATCAGCGCGGTCAGCCCGGCCGAGACCGTCCCCACGAGCATCATCGTGGAGCGGACGCCGAGCACCGACATCAGATACGGCGAGACCACGCTGTACGAGACGGGGTGCATGCCCCCGTACCAGGCGAGGTTGTACGCGGTGCCCGGGTGCCGGCCCACGAACTCGGCCCAGGCGTCCTGCGCCGCGATGTCGCCGCCGCTGTTGGCGAAGAAGAGGAACCACAGGACGTGGGTGACGGCCGCGGCCGCCGTGGCGATGGTGACGGGGTGGCGCAGCAGCCGCCGGGCCGGGGGGACGGGCGGTTCGGAGGCGGCGGACTCCGGGAAGGGCTCCGGCGTCCCGGGCTCCGGCGTGCCCGGCTCAGGCCGCTCCGGCGTACGGGGGGAGGGCAGCAGGGCGCGCGGGGCGGCGCCGCCGGCGGTCTCTCCGGTGCTGCTGTCCGCCTCGCGGCCGGGTCTCGGCTCCGCGGTGGTCACTACGGCTCTCCCCGTCCTCCGCCGGCCCCGTACGCCTTTCAGGACGCGTCCCGGCGTCCTTCAGTTGTCCGGGGACGCTAACACGTACCTCCGACACACACCCGTGACATGGAGCGGGGTGAGCGATGCCGCTCACCCCGTCCCACGAACGCGTCCGTGCCTCTGTCCGCTCAGCCGATCCTGGTCAGCTTGTCGCCGAAGGCCGGCTCGGTCAGGTCGCCCTGCAGCACCACCGGTGCCGTGACCTTTCCGTTACCCGTGCCCACGGTCACCATGCCGACCTCGCTGCCGGCCGTCGCGGAGTGCGCGATGCCCTTGCCGTTGTCGGTGACCTTGAGCTCGACCTCCAGGCCGGGCCAGCCGACCGCCTTGAGGTTCTTCGTCGCTATCACCGGGGTCCGCGCACCGAAACCGTTGTCCACGTACCCGACCACGTCGCCCTTCTTCACCACCGTGGCGGAGGTGGGTGCCTCCTGCGCGTCCTTGATCAGCTTCAGGCTGTTCTGCAGGGACAGCTCCAGGCTGTCGTAGAGCCGGCCCGTACCGGCCTGCTGGCCCATGACCGCTCCGTAGATCCAGAGCACCTTGCCGTCGACCTTGGTGTTCGCGGACCAGAGCAGGTTGCCGCCCGCCGGGGTGGAGGAACCGGTCTTGATGCCGCTCACACCGTCCTGCAGAAGCAGATTGTTGTTGTTGTAGATCTTGCCGACTATGCCCTTGATCTCGATCTCGGGCATGTCCACGACTTCCCGGAACACCTCGTTCCGCATGACCGCCTGGGCCAGCTTGAGCTGGTCGGTCGCGGTGGAGACGGTGGTCTTCTCCAGGCCGCTCGGGTCCGTGTACGTCGAGTTGGTCATCCCGAGGTCCTTGGCCGCGTCGTTCATCTTGTCGATGAACGCGTCCTCGCTCCCCGCGTCCCAGCGGGCGAGCAGCCGCGCCGCGTTGTTCCCCGAGGGGATCATCAGCAGCTGGAGCATCTGCCGCTGGGTGAGCTGCTGCCCCTTGGTCAGGGGTGCCGTCGACTCTTCGGGGCGCTTGGACTCGTCCTCCGCCTTCTGGTCGACGGTGATCGTCTCGCCCTCCTCGTCATCCTTGAGGGGGTGCGCCTGGAGGATGACGTGGGCGGTCATGACCTTCGCGACGCTGGCGATGGGTGCCGGCTTCTGCGCCCCCTCGGTACCGAGCGACCCGACGCCGTCCACCATCACGGCGGACTGTCCCTGGCCCGGCCAGGACAGCTTCGTCCCGCCGCCCTCGAAGGTGTACGTCGGCTTCGCCGTGAGCTCCAGGACCGGCTCCGGTAGCTGCCGCATCACCTGCACGATCGCAAAGACGATCAGCAGGAGGAGGACCAGCGGGGTCCAGATCTTGACCCGCCGCACCGCCGTACGGACCGGGGTCTCGGCCGGCGGCGGGGTGTTCGTCAGCTCGGCGAGCAGGTCGAGCGGCGGCTTGGGCGGCAGCGGCTGCTGCCGGGTCCGCTCGGCCGCCGCCCATGACGGGGCGGCCGGGGCGGACGGAGCGGCCGATGCCGGGGTGGGGGCCGGGGTCCGGGCCGGGGTGGGGGCCGGGGTCCCCGAGTCGTCCGGCGTACCCGTCGGCGCCTCGGTCGCCGGCGCGCGGGGCGCGGGGGCGGGCCGTACGTCGTCGGAGCGCAGGGGCACGAAGGTGCTCGGGCGCTCGACGGCGCTCTCGGGCTCGCGAGCCTTGTCGCCCGCAGCCTTGTCGCCCGCAGCCTTCAGCTCTTCGCGTTCCTGCGGCGAGAGCTTCAGCGCGGTCGTCGGCTGGTCGACCCTCTTGGCGGGCGCGACCGCCTTGAAGACGGCCGTGGGCTGATCGATTCCTCGCAGGTCGGAGCCGGTGCCGGCAGCGGGAGCGGGGCCCTCGCCGTCGTCGGAGTCGGAGTCGGAGTCGGCCGCAGATTCCGCCTTCTCGGCTTCAGCCGCGGTCGCGGTCTTGGCCTCGGCCTCCGGCTCCTCAACAGACGTGCGCTCGGCTTCGGCTTCGGCTTCGGCTTCGGCTTCGGCTTCGGAGTCGGAGTCGGAGTCGGAGGCAGGCTCGGCGTCGGAGGCAGGCTCGGCGTCGGAGGCAGGCTCGGCGTCGGAGGCAGGCTCGGCGTCGGAGGCAGGCTCGGCGTCGGCATCCGCGGCCGGCTCGGCCTTCGCCTCGCCCTTCGCGGGGCCGTCCGCCTTGTCGTCCGCCTCGCCCTCGCCCTCGACTGCCGCATCGACCCACGCGGCCACCGCCGCGCGCAGCCGTACGTCACCGGGCTCCGGCTCACCCGCAGCGGCGTCGGACGCGTCGGACGTGCCGTCCGTGTCGCCCTCAGGGGCCTCCGCCGCCGCGTCAGAGCCCTCGGGACCCTCAGAGGTCGCTGCGGGCTTCTGGGGCGTTATAGCGCCCTCAGGGGCCTTCGCGGGCTCCTCTTCGCCGGAAGCGGGCTCCTCGAGGCCGGAAGCGGACTCCTCCGGCGCACGCCCGGCCTCGTCCTCCGGGAGGCGGGGACGGAAGACGGCCGTAGCCGTGTCCGACGCCACCCGGTCCGGCGTCGCCTCGTCGGCAGCCGCATCCTCAGCCACGTCCGCACCGGGTTCGCGGAACACCGCGCAGCGCGGATCGCGTTCCTCCGCAGCCGTCCCCGACGACTTCCGCTGCTCCGTTTTGTCGGGGGACTCGCCCGCCACCGATGCCTCCTCATGCGCCGCGGGGCAATCCCCGCGCTGTCCGAACCATCTACCAGTGTCCTGTGTGAACCCCTGGCCGAGCTGCTAGACGAGAACGACATACCTACCGGTTCCCGCACAAAGCAGTCAGGCGCTCTCGACAGATGAATGTGAGAGGGGTCACCCTGTCAGACATCCACGCGGGGAGGCATGGATGGGCAGGAGCCGCAGAACAATCCCGGAGGAGCTTCTGTTGCTCGCTCTGGACCCGACCACGGGTACCACAGCGCAGCCGCAGTCGCTCGACCTCGGCCTGGCCGGGGCACAGCTAGTGGAGCTGGCTCTGGCAGGACGGATAGCCCCTGACGGGGATCGTATCGCCGTGGTGATGCCACGGCCGACAGGAGATCCGACACTGGACTCCGCACTGGAGCTGCTGCGCCGTCGTGGCAGCCCGGTCCGGGCGGTCCACTGGATCGGCGGACCCCGGCTGGGGCTGCGCCAGATCTATCTCGCTCATCTGGAGCGGTGCGGCATGGTTCACGCCGTGGCGGGCCAGATGTGCGGAGTGCTGCCGACGACTCGCTACCAGGCGACGGAGACAGCCATCAGCCGGGACATCAGGGCCCGGCTGGACAGTGCGATCCGCACCGGCGTACCGCCGGACCCGCGGACCGCGGCGCTCGCCGCACTGGCCCACGCGGTCGGACTCGGCAAGCACCTGTACCCCGGGAACGAGGGGCGTTCATCGCGCTCCCGGCTCCGGGACCTGATCAGGCACGACCCCATGGGCGGCCTCGTGGCGCACGCCGTGATGGACGTCCAGAACGGAGTGGCGGTCCAGCCACGCCGTACGCAGCAGGCGGCGGGCGTTCCTTTGCAGCCGCAAGCACAGGCACGCCGGGACAGCATGGCGCACACCGCCGCGAGCTGATCCGGAGCACCTGAGCAGGACCCGCGCAGAGGACCGCGCGGACAATCGCACACCGCCGTACCGTCGTCACAGGACCCGGTTCGGGAGCCGCACCACGCACGGGGCAGCCGGTTTCGACCGGCTGCCCCGTGCGCTTGCGCGCCGTATCGCACGCCCTGTCACGCGCCGGTGCGTACTCCGGTGCGCGGCCGGGGGCTCATACCGCGGGCACCTGCGTGTGGCCGTTTCCCAGCGCGCCCGGGGCAAGGGGTGGCAATCTGCTGAGCAGTAGATACGCACAGCTACATAGCCGGAGGTGCACTTTCCGTGCCGTCCAACGTCAATCCCACAGTCAGGCGACGCAGGTTGGGCCAGGAACTGCGCCGCCTGCGCGAACTCAAAGGCATGACGGCCGAGGAGGTGGCGGAGCGCCTGCTGGTCTCGCAGTCGAAGATCAGTCGCCTGGAGAACGGCCGCCGTTCGATCAGCCAGCGCGATGTGCGTGACCTCTGCGGGGTGTACGAGGTCGAGGACGTCCGCATCGTCGACTCGCTCATGCAGATGGCCAAGGACTCGCGCCAGCAGGGCTGGTGGCACGCCTTCGGCGACATCCCGTACAGCGTCTACATCGGCCTGGAGACGGACGCGGAGTCCCTGCGGGTGTACGAGCCCCAGATGGTTCCGGGCCTGCTCCAGACCCGGGCGTACGCCGAGGCGCTGATCAACGGCGCGCTCCCCGAGGCGCCGCCGTCGGACATCGAGAAGCGCGTCAACGTACGGTCGCGGCGCCAGGACCGGGTCAACGCGCCGGAGAACCCGCTGCGGCTGTGGGCCGTGATCGACGAGTCGGCGCTGCGCAGGCGGGTCGGTGACAACCAGGTGATGATCGACCAGCTGGAGCACCTCGTCGAGCAGTCGCAGTTGCCTCATGTGACCGTGCAGGTGCTGCCGTTCGACATGGGGGCGCACCCCGGGATCAACGGGCAGTACGCGATCCTGGAGTTCCCGGACACCGCGGACTCCAGCGTCGTCTACATCGAGGGCGTCACGAGCGATCTCTACCTGGAGAAGGCGAACGACGTGCAGCGCTACAGCGTGATGTACGAACACCTGCGGGCGCAGGCGCTGAACGTGGAGCAGACGCGGGAGTTCATCAGCAAGATCGCCAAGTCGTACACCAGCTGAATCAGGACACCGCACCGTCCGACTGGTGAACACCGACGGACTCAGAAGGTCGTCGAGTGAGCGGCGGCGGCACCTTACACCGCCGCCGACTCGCAGCGTAAGAGTTCCTAGCAGAATGACACCCGGTCGAGTGAACGGCCATCTCATGGGCAGGGCTTGGCGAGTAGCGTCGATCACGCCAACCGGAATCAGGTTGGTGCGACTCACCCAACTCTCTGAACCGGAGTGAACATGGCAATTCTTCAGGGTGCTACGGATATGTGGACGAAGTCGTCGTACTCCGGGGGCAACGGCGCGTGCGTCGAGGTCAAGTCCCCGGTCGCACTGTCCATCGCCGTGCGTGACTCGAAGGCCCCCGAGGGCCCCTCGCTCACCTTCGTCCCCGGTGCGTGGAACGCCTTCGTGCGCGATGTCGCGACGGGCCCGGTCGACGCCTGACCGCAACGCACCACAGCATCGCCGCACCACAGCATCACCGCACCACCGCACCACCTGATGGAGCCCTCTCGACCGGTTCGCCGTCCTGGCCGAGGGGGCTCGGCATGCCCCCCCCTCACCCGGTGACCGTCACCTCAACCGGTCGACGTACCGGTCGGTCCCCGGCACCGTCGGGATGAACGGCGCGACCAGCTCGACCCGCCCGAGCCCCGTCTCCGCGACCGCCGCGTCGAGCCCCGTGAACCGTGCCTCCCAGCAGGTACGGGGGTCCTCCTCAAGGAACCACAGCAGCGTCAGCCGGGTCCCCACCCCCTCGACCTGCTTCACGTACGTCATCCGGTCACCGGGCAGGGGCGTCGGCCGGAAGACGGTCACCATGGCTGCCGGCGACCCGCTCAGCCGCTTCGGCAGATGCCGGGCCCTCAGCCACTCCAGCAACTCGGCCCGTCGCTCGGGACCTTCGGCGTCGACGACCTGGAGCACGAGCCCCGCGTACGGGTGGTCGAGCGCGTGGAAGTCCCGGGGCCCGGCGGCCCCGTCGCGGTAGACCGTGGCCTCGTGGCCCTGGAAGGCCGTGAAGACGTGGGTCCGGTCCTGGTAGACCCGGCCGTCCCGGTTGAGCCGCTTGTTGATGACGACGGTCCACTTCATGTGCTCGTCGTAGCGGCCCTCGGTCACCCAGTACGTCGACAGGTAGCACCCCGCGCCGACGGGCCGGGCGACCGCCGACTCCTCCGGGTAGCGCAGCTCCTGGAGGTCCTTGGTCGCCACCCAGCGCCGCCCGGCGAACATCCACGGCATGGCCGTCGCCCCGGCGTAGTAGTGGTCGTCCTCGTACCAGCGGTTGTACGCGTACTCATGGCCCGGGTGCGGCTCGACCATCGTGATCAGGGCGTGCCCCGGGCGCACCCCGTACGGCCCCACCGCCGCCAGCTCGGCATAGCTCCCGCCCCGTGTCCCGCCGTCGTCCACCATGTCTCCCTGTCTCCCTCCCCCTCGCCCTTCCCCTTCCATCGGGGCCCGCGGAAACCTACTCTGACGCTTCGTCAGATAAACTTCCAGGGCCGGGAGGCACCGATGTCGCTCGCGGGGAAGACCGTCGTCGTGTCGGGCGTCGGCGCGGGTCTCGGACGCCGGGTCGCAAAGACCGTCGTACGGGACGGAGGGCGTGCGGTGCTCGGGGCGCGTACGGCGGCGCAGCTGGCGAAGGTCGCGGCGGAGATCGACCCGGAGGGCCGGCACACCGCCCATCTGCCGACGGACATCACCGACGAGGGGCAGTGCGAGGCGCTCGCGGCCCTGGCGGCCGAACGGTTCGGCCGGATCGACGCGGTGGTCCATGTGGCCGCCTGGGACAGCTGCTTCGGCGGACTCCAGGACGCGGACTTCACCACCTGGCAGTCGGTCATCGATGTGAACCTGCTCGGTACGCTGCGGATGACCCGGGCCTGCCTGCCCGCCCTCAAGGAGCGCGGCGGCTCGGTGGTGGTGATCGGTACGCAGTCCGCGGTGGCCGCGCCCTCCCAGGTGCGGCAGGCGGCGTACGCGGCGTCCAAGGGGGCGCTCACCTCGGCGATGTACTCCCTGGCGAGGGAGTTGGGGCCGCACCGGATCCGGGTCAACACCGTGCTGCCGGGGTGGATGTGGGGGCCGCCGGTGCAGGCGTACGTCCGGTTCACCGCCGACTCCGAGGGCGTACCGGAGTCCGAGGTGCTGGCCCGGCTCACCGAGCGGATGGCGCTGCCGGAGCCGGCCACGGACGGGGACGTGGCGGAGGCCGTCGCCTTCCTGGCGTCCGACCGGGCACGGGCGATCACCGGCCAGTCCCTGCTGGTCAACGCCGGCGAGCTGATGCGCTGACGTAGGCCGCCGTCAAGGACATCGTCACCGTGATCAGGTGGGTCGCCGGTCTGGTGGAGCCGATCGCGATCCCGTTCATGGCCGGCCTGCTGCGCCCGTTCCGTAAGTCCGGACCGACGGCGGCGCCGGTCAGCTGGGGAGCGGGCCTGCTCGCGTTCTGGCTGGTCAACCACGACGACGGTGACGGTACGGCGACGGCCGCCGCGATCCCGCCCAGGACGGAGGTCCGACCCCGGCCCCTCAGCCGCGCGGGTAGCGGGCCAGCCATCCCGGGGCGGCGGCCGTCGGGCTGTGCAGGGCCGGGCCCTGGGTCATCTCCATCGCGAAGTCGTCGGCCAGTTCGAGGAGCGTGGGGCGCCCCTCCAGCTCCGCGAGCCAGGCCGGCGGCAGCGCGGTCTCGCCGTGCAGCACACCGAGCAGCGCCCCGCAGACGGACCCGGTGGCGCGGGACGGCCCGCCGTGGTTCACGGCCAGCCGCAGCCCGTGCCGTACGTCCTCACTGACCAGGGCGCAGTACACGGCGACGGCGAGCACCTCCTCGGCGGCGTCGCTCGCGCCCAGCGCCTCGATGAGGGCGGGACCCGGGATGCCCTGCCGTACGGACCCGAGGGCCCGCTGGAGGGCCTCGGTCACCGGCTCATGGCCCGGGCGCTCGGCGAGCAGCGCCATCGTGTGCTGCACGGAGCCGTCCAGGCTCTCCCCGCGCGCCAGACCGTGCACGAGTACGGCGAAGGCTCCGGCGGCCAGCTGGGCGGCGGGATGCCCGTGGGTCTGGGCCGCGCACTCGACGGCCAGCTGGAGCACGAGCTGCGGCTCCCACCCCACGAGCAGCCCGAACGGCGCGGACCGGGTCAGCGCGCCCGCGTCCCGGGCGGCGGGGTTCTTGGGCCGCTCCAGCGTCCCCATGACGGTGTCGCCGAAGCCGCCCAGGCACTCCCGGCTGGGCCCCCGGCGGACGTACAGCCACTCCTCCGCGGCCAGCCACCCGTTGTCCTCGCGCCGCTCGTCGGGCCCCCAGTCGTGCTGGGTCGCGGCCCAGCGCAGGTGGGCCCGGTGCACATCGGTGGGCGGGTGCCAGGCGCCGGTGTCGCGGCGGACCTGGGCGCGGATCAGCCCGTCCACGGTGAAGAGGGTGAGCTGGGTGAGGGCGGTGACGGCCCCGCGTCTGCCGTGCGCGGGAACGTAGTCGGTGACCCCTTCGGCCCCATGGGCCTCCCGGATCTCCTCCAGCGCGAGGCCGCTGACCCCGGCCCCGAGCGCGTCCCCGACGGCCCCACCGAGCAGCGCCCCGCGTACCCGACTGCGGAAGTCCTGCTGCTCGGCCCGCCCCCAGACCGCCGTGGTCCCTGTGCTCACCTCGCCCCCTCCCCGTCACCACGTGTCGCCCGCGCGGTCCTCTGCGGGCGACCGCGCAAGCACTGTAATCGAACGGGAACGGGCGGTAGAGGGGGCGACCTGGGTACGTACGGGTATGTCGACGGACGTCCCGCAGGTCGCTTTTGGGCCGCCGAGGCGCTCCGAGCCCCGCCGCCGTCCGCCCGCACTGTCCCGATACACGCGCAATAGCCCGGCGGTGCGACGGAGACACGGCGTCGATATCCCGCTCCTGGAAGCTCATCGCAGTGCTCGGGAAGCCGGGCTCGACGAGGCGGGGGGAAGCAGCGCGTGAGTACGCAAGGCAGCGGTCCCACGAGCGACGTGGTGGTCCAGAAGTACGGCGGGAGTTCGCTCGCCACCGTGTCCCAGGTACGTCAGGTCGCCGACCGGGTCGGCTCGCTCGCACGCTCCGGTCGGCGCGTGGTCGTCGTGGTCTCCGCACAGGGCGACACCACCGACGAACTGATCGGCCGGGCCGACGCGGTCAATCCGCATCCGGCGGGCCACGAACTCGACCAGTTGCTCGCCACCGGCGAGACCGCCTCCGCGGCGCTGATGGCGATGGCGCTCCAGCACAGCGGCCTGGCCGCGACCGCGCTGTCCGGCTCGCGCAGCGGCATTCTCGCCACCGGACCGCACGGCGCCGGAGTCATCGTCGCGATCGACACGGAGCAGTTGCGCACGCTCCTGGACGCAGGCCGGACCGTGGTGATCGCCGGTTTCCAGGGCGTCACCGCCGACGGCGACATCATCACGCTCGGACGCGGCGGCTCGGACACGACGGCCGTCGCGGTCGCGGCCGAACTGCGGGCCGGCCACTGCGAGATCTACAGCGACGTGCGCGGTGTCTACACCGCCGACCCACGCGTCGTCCCCGACGCACGGCTCATGCCCGACATCGACATCGACGTGATGACCGAGATGGCCTTCGCCGGAGCGCGGGTCATGCACTCGCGGGCCGTCGAACTCGCCGCCCTCTACGACGTAGACATTCTCGTGGGCCGGTCCACGGCCCTCCAGACCGGCACCCGTATCCACCGACGAGACGGAAACGACATGCTCGAGGACAGGACCGCGGTCATGGCCGTCGTCCACGACACCGACATCGCCCGCATCACGCTGCGCACCCATGACACACCGGACCCTTCCCCCGCCGTCTTCAGGTTCCTGGCCGAGGAGTCCATCCCGGCCGACATGACCACGGTCTCCTCCGCGCCCGGCGGCGGCTTCTCGCTCGGACTCACGGTGCACCGTTCGCACGCGGCGGACGTCAGCAGGTCGTTCAGCGACCTCATGGCGCCGCGCCGGCACGGGGTGGAGGTCGAGGACCAGGTCGCCAAGGTCTCGATCGTCGGCCAAGGCCTGCTCAGCCGGCCCGAGTACGCGTCCCGGATGCTGGCCTCGCTCGTCGGCTCCGGCATCAGCGCCCGGTCTCTGTCCGCCTCCCAGCTGCGCGTCTCGGTGACCGTACCGAGCTCCGACGCGGTCCGCGCGGTCGGCCTGCTGCACAGCGAGTTCGGCCTCGGCGCCGAGGCCGGCGCGATGCCCGCGAGCCTCTCCCCTCGGCCCTGACCCCGGCCAGAGGCACCGACCCCGCCGACACCAGACAGGAGCACCGATGGCCCCGAACGCGCCCTTCGCCAGGAGTCTGCGACTCCAACGGCTCCATCACCACGACCCCGAGCGGCTGTTCATCGTCCCGCTCGACCACTCGATCACCGACGGTCCGCTGACCCGCGCGCACCACCTGGACACGCTCGTCGGCCAGCTGGCCTCGCACCATGTCGACGGAATCGTCCTGCACAAGGGATCGCTGCGGCACGTGGACCCGGAGTGGTTCACGCGGACCTCGCTGATCGTGCATCTGAGCGCCAGCACCGTCCACGCCCCCGATCCCAACGCCAAGTACCTGGTGTCGAGCGTCGAGGAGAGCCTGCGGATGGGCGCGGACGCGGTGAGCGTCCACGTCAATCTCGGCTCCGACCAGGAACGTCACCAGATCGCGGACATGGCGGCGGTCGCGGAGGCCTGCGACCGCTGGAACGTACCGCTGCTGGCGATGATGTACCCACGCGGTCCCAAGATCGATGATCCGCGCGATCCGGCGCTCGTCGCACATGCCGTCCAGGTGGCCGTCGACCTCGGCGCCGACCTGGTCAAGACGCTGTACGTCGGATCGGTCGAGGCGATGGCCGAGATCACCGCGTCCTCGCCGGTTCCGGTCGTCGTGGTCGGCGGACCGCGCGACAGTGACGAGAGCCGGATCCTCGCCTACGTCGACGACGCGCTGCGCGGCGGCGCGGCCGGTGTCGCCATGGGCCGCAACGTCTTCCAGGCCGCCGATCCCGGGGCGATGGCGGACAAGCTCTCCGACCTCATCCACAACAGCGGCGGCAGGTCCACGTCGCCGGCGCGAGCCGGCGCGACGGCCGGCGCCGCCTGATCCGCCTGATCCGTCCCACCGACCAGTCCATCGATCAGTCCATCGCTTCTGAGGAGTTCTTCGCATGTCTTCGAAACTGACCTGGCTCGACATCCGCTCCGTCGGTGAGGCCCGTGCCGCCATAGTCCAGGAGGCCCTGCACCACAAGGTGGAAGCGCTGGTCGCCGACAACCCCGCCGACCTCGCGGACCTGCCGCCGACCGTGACCAAGGTCCTGCTCGTGTCCGGCCAGCAGATCCCGGAGGAGTTCGGCGAGGCCACCGTCGTCATCGTCGACCCCTCGAAGCACGGGGTGACCCCGGCCGAACTGGCCGTCAAGCACCCGGGGATCGAGTTCGGCCGCTTCGTGGAGATCATCGACGCGCCGACGCTGGAGGACGCCTGCGAGTCCTCGCGTACCGAGAAGTGGTCCGTCCTGCTGTTCCGCGACCCGACCAAGATCCCGCTGGAGATCGTGATCGCCGCCGCCGCGCGCGCCACCGGTTCGATGGTGACCATCGCGCAGGACCTGGAGGAGGCGGAGATCCTCTTCGGCGTGCTGGAGCACGGCTCGGACGGCGTGATGATGGCCCCGCGGACCGTCGGCGACGCCGCCGAGCTCAAGCGGATCGCCGAAGCCGGCATCCCCAACCTCAACCTCACCGAGCTGCGCGTCGTGGAGACCAGCCACATCGGCATGGGTGAGCGGGCGTGCGTGGACACCACCACGCACTTCGGCGAGGACGAGGGCATCCTGGTCGGCTCGCACTCCAAGGGCATGATCCTCTGCGTCAGCGAGACGCACCCGCTGCCGTACATGCCGACCCGGCCGTTCCGCGTCAACGCCGGCGCCATCCACTCGTACACGCTCGGCAAGGACGAGCGCACCAACTACCTCAGCGAGCTGAAGACCGGCAGCAAGCTGACCGCCGTGGACATCAAGGGCAACACGCGGCTGGTGACGGTGGGCCGCGTGAAGATCGAGACGCGGCCGCTGATCTCCATCGACGCCGAGGCGCCGGACGGCCGGCGCGTCAACCTGATCCTCCAGGACGACTGGCACGTCCGGGTCCTCGGTCCCGGTGGCGCGGTCCTCAACAGCACCGAGCTGAAGCCCGGCGACACGGTCCTCGGCTACCTGCCCGTCGAGGACCGCCACGTCGGCTACCCGATCAACGAGTTCTGCCTGGAGAAGTAGGCTCCGCCCGCGAGTCCCGCTCCTCGGCCCCGGCCGCGCCGCCCCGCTCCTTGCCGGCGGCGCGTCCGGGGCCGGGGCGTGTGCGGGGCGCCGCGACGGCCGGCACCAGGAGCACGGCCGCGGCTCCGAGGACTCCGCCGGCCGCGAAGACCAGGAACCCGCCGCTCTCCAGTCCACGGCTGACCAGCGCGCCGCCGAGCCACGGACTGACGACCGCGCCGAGCCGGCCGACGCCGGTGACCCAGCCGAGGCCCGCGGCGCGGTCGGCCGCCGGATAGAAGCGGCCGGCGACCGCGTAGACCATGGTGCTGGCGCTGAACAGCCAGACGCCCGTGAAGGCGACGACCGCGTACGTGAGGCCGAGCGAGGGTCCGGTGGCGAGCAGTGCCAGTCCGGCCGCCGTCAGGAGGAACCAGCAGGTGGCGACGCGGACCGCGCCGAACCGGTCGGCGACGCGTCCGGCGACCAGCATGCCGACGATGCCGCCGGCGTTGATGACCATGAGCAGGCTCACCGAGGTGGACAGACCGTGACCGGCGGAGCGCATCAGCTGCGGCAGCCAGGTGGAGATGCCGTACACGAGCAGCAGTCCGCAGAAGGAGGCGGCCCACAGCAGCAGCGTCGCCAACGCCCGCCCGGGCGCCACGAGTTCGCGTGCGACACGCAGCCGTCCGGCGGCTCCGGCGGCCGGCGCGTCATCGGCGGACGGCGCCGGCAGCCCGTACCGTTCGGCGGTCTCGCGCGCCTGCTCGAATCGGCCGCGCGCGTAGAGCACGCCGGGCGACTCCGGCATATGGCGCAGGAGCAGCGGTACGGCGACGAGCGCGGGCAGCACACCCGCGGCGAACGGCCACCGCCAGCCGTGGTCCGGGGCGAGCGCCAGGCCGAGGCCCGTCGCCGCGATGCCGCCGGCGTGGTAGGCGGTCATGAGCACGCCGGTGGCCAGCGCCATCCGGCGCGGCGGCGAGAACTCCGCCACGACGGTCAGGCAGATCGGCATCAGGCCGCCGAGACCGAGACCGGCCAGGAACCGGCCTGCTCCGAACTGGACCGGATCATCGGCCAGCGCGCAGACGCCGGATCCGGCGGAGAACAGCAGCACGCACCAGACCAGGACGGTGCGTCTGCCGATCCAGTCGGTGACGTTGCCCGCGGTCAGCGCGCCGATGAGCATGCCGAAGGTGGTCCAGCTGCCGATCCGGCCGGCCGCGGCGGCGTCGAGCCCGAAGGCGGTGTCGTCGAGCATGTACGGCATGACGGCGCCGTAGATCGTGACATCCAGTCCGTCGAAGAAGACGACGAGCCAGCACAGAGCGAGTACCACGTACACGGTGTCTCTCCTGATTCGGTGAGCAGGTGCGCAGGTGAGCAGGTGAAGTGTGGTGCGGTGCGGTGCGCACAACGCGGCGGCGCCGGACAACGGTGATCCGCTGTCCGGCGCCGCCGCGTCGGTCTACTGGTCGTAGGTGTAGAACCGCGTGTGGTCGAGCAGGTCCGCCGGCGTCTTGGTGTGCCACGGCCCGAGCGGGGTGTTGATGTCCGGCACGTCCTGGGTCGGCGCGGTCGGCAGGTAGTGCGGCACATCCGGATGGCGCGCCTGCCACAGGGCCCAGCAGCGGTCGATCATGCAGTGGTTGAGGAAGAACACCGGATCGTTCGGCGAGCCGATGTACATCATGTGGCCGCCGGTCCACACGTGCGCGGCGCCGTGCAGCTTGCCGAGCCGGGGCTCCCAGGCGAACTTGGTGTAGCCCTCCAGGTGGTTGCGGAAGCTCTCGTACGGTGGCGTGCCGCCGGATGTGTGGTTCCACGGCGGGCAGTCGTAGACCGTGAGGTCGAGCGTCTGCTCCAGCTCCTGCGGCGTAGGCAGGTCCGGTGTGAGCGTGCCGAAGTCCCGTACGAGGTAGTCGCGGTCGTCATGCGTGTAGTTGCCGTTCAGCGCCGGATCCTCCGGGCCTTCCGGGATGACGCTGATGTTCAGCTTCCAGCCGTTGCGGCGGGCGAACGGTCCGGTCATGACGCGGCGGTCGCCGGGCCGGCCGTTGCCGCCCATGAAGTCCTTGGACCACAGCGGCGAGTCCTCGCCGTGGTCGGTGGTCCAGTCCCAGTACGGCAACGTGACGCGCGGATCGACCTTCTGCAGGGCCTGTTCGAACTTCAGGAGGTACTGCCGGTGCCACGGCAGGAAGCCGGGATTGACATGGCCGAGGCGCTTGCCGGTCTCCTTGTCGAGGTAGTCGGTGGAGTTGACCTGTATATGAAGCTTGACGAACCGGTCGTAGATGCCGCGTCTCTTGATCTCCAGGACCGCGTTGACGAAGCGTCGCTTCTCCTCGGCCGTCATGTTCAGGTGGTTCTTGCGTACGTGGACCATCGCTGGAATTCCTTCGCTCCGGGGCCGGTTCAGAGGTGCCGCACATGTCGGGGTGCCGCGGGTGTCAGAGGTGCGTGACGTGGGTGCCGTGCGTGGAGGGCTGGAGTGCGGCGCCGCGCAGTTCCTCGACGGCGCGGCGGGCGGCGTCCAGCGGGGTCGGGGCCATCTCGTAGTGGCACATGGAGCTGAGGTAGGCGTCGTCGGCGAACTTCATGAGGTGGAGCGGGCGGCCGTCGATGTAGACGCCACCGCCGTCCGCCGCGGTGGCCACGCGTATGGTGCGGCCGAGATAGCGCTCGGTGTGCTCCTGGCCTGCGGCCTCCGCCGGTACGGCGGCCTCGGCGGCCGCTTCGGCGTCGCCGCCGCCGCTCAGCAGCGGAACGGCGGCCGCGGCGGCGACGAGCGCCGCTCCGGTGGTGGCCACGACCATTTCTCGCCTGTTCATGGGCATGCGCATTCCCTTTCTCGCGGTCTTGTGCGTTTCGGTGGTGGCGGGCCGAGCGAGGACGTCAGCGCTGGGCCACGACGCCCTTCGGTTCCAGGAGGAACTGCGTGTAGTTGTCGTCGTGCGGGATTCCCGGCGTCGCGGTCCACGGCAGGACCCGGCCGCGCGTCACCTTGCGGACGCTCGGCTCCCGTACCGCGGCCTCCACCAGGTCCTCGCGGTCGGTGAGCAGGTTGAGGACGAGTGAGTCGCGGAGCGGCTCCACACCGTCGGCCTCCGTCCACGGAGCCACCACGACGAACGGGAACGGGAGTTCCGTTCCGACCGCCGGATGGTCGGCGCGGTCGGCGGAGAGCACGACCGGCCGCAGCAGGAACGATCCATCGACCAGCTCCACGACGGTCTCGTGCTCGCCGGCGCGTGCGCTGTGGTCCGTGAGCGAGGCGCGGAGGGCGGCGACCTGTTCGCGCAGCCGCTCGGCGCGGGCCCGGTTCACCACCAGGAGCGTCGCCGCGTCGTCGGTCACCGGCAGTGACGGCAGCTCCGCGAGCCGCTCCGCGAGCCGGTCGGCGACGTCCTCGACCGCGCCGGTGGTCAGGACCGCCGAGAGGTTGGTGCACCTGGTGCCGCCGTCGAAGGAGGCGGAGAGGGCCAGGTGGTCGATGACGGCGTCGTCCAAAGCCACGTCCAGGAGCGCCTTGGTCCGGCCGGGACCGCGCACGGCCACCGATTCGCGCTGGTGCCAGGCGGCGACGGCGCTCTCACCGCCGTAGATGATGCCGCGGTCCGCCTCCCGCAGCAGATACTCGCCGACCTCGCGCGAGCACGGCAGGAACGCGGCCCTGGCCGGCTCCAGGCCCGCCGTGGCCAGTGCGGCCAGCAGTCTCGCCGGGGTGAACGGATCGCGGCTGCCCGGCTTGACGAGCACGCTGTAGCCATGGAACAGCGCGTGGGCCCAGGAGATGTTCGGCACCGGGTGGTTGCTCGCCATCACGGCGGCGAAGACGCGGCCACGCGGCACCCAGCGGGTGTCGAAGCCGTCGCCGAAGCCGGTGGCAGGGAGTTCGGCGGCGGTGGTCACCGGCAGCGCGCGCAGTTCGTCGGTCAGGTCGGCGACGGCCTGTCCGACGGCGGTGGCGGTGAGGCCGGTGGCGTGGCAGACGCGTCTGGCGTACTCCTGCGGACTCTCGCCGTCCAGCGTCGCGGTGGCGAAGAGCTCGGCCGCTTCGGTGAACACCTCGAAGGCCGGCGGTCTGCCGTCCGCGTGCGCGCGGATCTCGTTCAGCGCGGCTACCGCGAGGAGCCGTGGCGCGGTTCCGATGTCGGCGAGATCGCCGCCGAGGACGCTCGGCAGCCGGGAGCGGTCGGAGCTGGCGACGCGGCGGCCGCAGACGCTCGGGTCGAGGACGACGGTGGCCGGCGCGGCGGTGCTCATCAGTAGACCCCTTCGATGATGGCCACGTCGTCGAGGGTGCGGTAGGTCTGCACATCGGCGAGGCCGTCCACGGCGGATCCGTCCTGCGGCTCGATCCGGATCGCGGTGTCCCGCTCCAGGACGTTCGGCAGGAACATCTCCTCCGAGACCAGGTGGAGCCGGACCCGGCCGCGTTCGCCGTAGGCCACCGGCTCGCCGGCCTCGTCGACGAGGTGGAGGCGCGTGGTCGCCGGGAACGGCTCGAAGACGCACGGATAGGCGTCGCCGGACCGGGCGGGGCGCTGCGGCGCCACGCCCATCAGGCTGTTGCCGTAGACGCCGACCACGTTCGCCGCCGGGAAGAAGACGTCGCCGAGCTGCTTCAGGCTCTCGCGGCTGATGGACGTTCCGGCCCAGATGACCGCGCGGACCTGGCTACGCACCAGCTCGTACAGGCGCGGCCTGGCGCAGATCGCCTCCAGGAGCGGCGGCGTGGTGTTGAGCACCGAGACGTCCTGGCTCTCCAGCACCGTCTCCGCCTGGTCCAGCAGGTGCTGGATGTAGGCGTCGGCCTCCTCGCCGCGTCCGTCCGACAGGAGCCTCTTCACCCAGCGCGGATCGAGGTCGACGGTGTAGAAGACGCCGCCGCCGAGTGCGGCGTAGCGGGCCGTGTCGAAGCCGATGACATGGGGACCGCTCGGTCCCAGGTGCAGCCAGTTCCCGTCCGCCGGAACGCCGCTCGCGATGAGGCGGCTCCGCGCCCACTCGGTCACCTGCGACCGGTAGGCGCTGTCCACGATGCGCTTCGGCGACCCGGTGGTGCCGCCGGAGTCGTAGACGCGGAACGGGCGGTCGGACAGGCCGCGCGGAATCAGGTCCTGCGCCGGTACGGAGCGGAGTTCGGCGCTGACGTCCGGAAAGCGCGTCAGGTCGGCCAGGCCCTGCACCTCGCCGACCGGATCGAACCCGAGCCCGTCCAGCTTTCCGAGCCAGAACGGCGAGCCGGTCTCGGCACCGAAGTGCCACGCCATCAACTTACGTGTGTGACTGTCGAATTCGGGATCAATGATGTGGCTCATGACGGTCTTCCGCTCTCCTGATCACGGGGCAAGGGCGGTACGGGGTCCATCGTGCTGGCGAGGCCTATCGGTGACGTATCACCTGCGTGTCGCGGAACGCGTCCGCCCGCACGGCGCCGTCTAGACGGTGCCGTGCGGGCGGACGGTCTGCGCGGGCTTCCCGGCGCGCCTAAGGCGTGCGCCGGGACAGGGTGAAGGCGACCAGTGCGGCGATCAGCGGGAAGAGCGCGACGACGCCGAGCGCCGTGGAGAGCGACATCGACTTCGCCAGCGCGCCGGCGGTGGCGCTGCCGACGCCGCCGCCGACGAAGAAGGTGAGGTTGAGCAGCCCCATCGCACCGCCGCGCCGCGCCGGTTCGATGTGTCCGGACATCAGCGCGGTGGTGAAGACCTGGGTGACGGAGAAGGCGGAGAAGCCGAGCGAGGCGCCGAGGATCAGCAGCAGGACGCCGGGGCCGGTCAGCGCGCCGGCGAGCGCCGCCGCGAAGGCGAGGGAGACCGCGCCGAGAAGCAGGTTGCCGTGGTCGCCCGCGGTGAGCCGGCCGGCCAGCCGGGAGAGGACCGCGCCAACGACCGCACCGGGCAGGAGCCAGACGCCGACGGCCAGGACGCTCCAGCCGTGGTCGCGGACGAGGAGCTGCGGTACGGCGTACATCGCGGCGAACAGACCGCCGTACACGCCGATGCCGATGACGGCGGCCTTCAGGAAGACGCGGTCGGTGACGAGCGCGCGCGGCACGAAGGAGGTCTCTCTGCTGCGCGTGCGCCAGGTGAGTCCGGCGGCCGACAGGAGCAGCACGACGGCGGTGGCGGTCACCAGCGGTGTGCTCAGCGCGAGCGCGGAGGACTGGATCAGCACGAGGAACGACATGGCGGTGAGCGTCAGCAGAGCGGCTCCCGGCAGGTCCATCGATCGGCCGGAGTTCTTCCGCGCCGGTGCCCCGGCCAGGCACAGAGGCACGATGAGCAGGGAGAGCGTCGGCAGGACCAGAGCGATGCGCCAGGTCACCCACTCGGTGAAAACGCCGCCGGCCAGGGTGGCGCTGGCCGAGAAGATCGCCATCGTCGCACCGAATCCGGCGAAGACCTGCGCCCGCCGCTCCGCCGGTACGGAGGCGGTGAGCGCCATGGCGCAGGCGGCCATGGCGCCGGAACCGGCGGCCTGCACGAAGCGTCCGGCCACCAGGACGCCGAGGTTCGGCGCGACGAGGCAGATCACGGCGCCGCCGGCGAGCGCCAGCGAGCCGAGCAGCAGTGCGGCGCGCACGCCACGGGTGTCGGCGAGGCGGCCGAACAGCGCCGTGCCGACGCCCAGCGCCAGCGCGTGCGCGGTCAAAACCCAGGCCGTGGCGGTGGCCGAGGCGTCGAGCGAGGACGCCACGTCCGGCAGGGCGACGCCGGCCGCGGTGACGCCGAAGACGACCGGGCCGAACAGAGCGCCGTAGCGCAGCCCGTCCGAGCGGGCTCCGGGAGAGGGGACGGTAGCGGCGGCCGCGGGGGACGCGGCCTCGTGCGTGGTCACGATGAACTCCAAATATGGACGAGAACCTGCCAAGAGCGAGCGGCTCGCGAACCGGGCCGCCGGGGCCCGAGAAGCCGCTCGGAGCGCCGGACGAGCGGTGGCCGCCTTACGGAAGCGGCGCGATGTTGTGGTTGAGCCGGAAGAGGTTGTCCGGATCGACCGCGGCCTTCACCCGCGCCAGCCGGCTCAAGGTCTCCGGAGCGAAGCACTCCGCCGCCGATCCGGCCGTATCGGCGCCGGCCAGGAAGTTCAGATAGCGGCGGCCCGTGCTCCACTCCTCCATCGCCCCGAGGACCACGTCCGGCGAGCCGGGGGACGAGAGCGTGGAGAGCGTGTACGCGCCTTCGCGGACGCCGACCGCGTTCGGCACCTCGGCGGGCCGGGCGAGCGCGCCGCCGAGGTGGCGCACCTCGACCATCAGGTCACCGCAGGACGAACCGGCTCCGGCCAACCGCAGCAGCGCCTCCATGGCCTGCGAGCCCAACTCCCGCAGCACGATGTTGCGTTCGTGGTACGAAAGTGGATGCGCCGGATCCTGGTGGATGTCACCCACCGCGGTGTACGGCATCTCGGCGACCGAGTCCGCCAGCGGCGTGCCGCACTCGCGCAGCGGACGGACGAGCCGCTCGCCCTCCTCGGCGCGGCCGGTGAAGGCGATCCGCACATGCGCGGCGAACACTCCGCGCAGGAACTCCGGCACGTCCGGCACGTCCGGCAGCCGCAGCAGCGAGACGGAGGAGGTCATCTCCTCCGGCACGGTCGCGGACCACTGCCGCCAGGTGTGGAGCACCTGCGCCGCCTGCTCACCCGGGAAGTAGATGCCGCCGCCGTAGAGCCGGCGCACCGGCATCAGGCCGAACCAGAGACCGGTGACGATGCCGAAGTTGCCCTTGCCGCCGCGCAGCGCCCAGAACAGGTCCGGATGCCGGTCGCGCGTGACCTGCCGGACGCCGCCGTCGGCGGTGACCAGCTCGATGCAGGTCACGTGGTCCGCCGCGAAGCCGTACTGCCGGCCGAGCGGACCGAGGCCCCCGCCGAGCGTGTAGCCGACGACGCCGACCAGCGGCGACGAGCCGTTGAGCGGCGCGAGACCGTGCGGCGCCGCCGCGGCGATCACCTGGTGCCACTGCGCTCCGGCCTCGACGTACGCCGTACGAGTGAGCGGATCGACGGCGACCGCGTTCATGCGGCGCGTGGAGACGAGGACGCCTCCGAACGCCGGAGCGGCGATGCCGTGGCCGGTCGCCTGGACGGCGACCGGGAGCCCCTGCCGAGCGGCGAAGGACACCGCGGCGGACACGTCCTCGGCCGACTGCGCGGCGACGACCACATCCGGCCGGTGCTGCCCGATCCGGTTGAAGCCCGGCAGTTCCCTCGCGTAACCCGCGTCCTCCGGGGTGAAGACCTCACCCTTGAGCCGCGCGACGAGCCCGTCCATGGCGCTCTCGGCGATGTCCGCGTGTCCAGGTTGTCCTGCCACGATCATGTCCTTCCTCCCGGGCCGCACGACGGTCTCGCCAGGCGCGGCGGCGATGAGGAGCAGTCTCCTCGTCCGCCGGGCCCTCTCCCATCCCCTGCTTAGGGGGTATGGGGAGGGGCTGGTGCCGCGTGGAGGCTTCGGCACCGCGGCGTGCGGAACACGGGACGGACAGGTCGGACTGGACGGTGGGTGCCGGTGGATATCGGTGGGTGCCGGTGGGTGTCAGTGGGTGTCAGTGGGTATCGGTGGGTGCCGGTGGGTGTCGGTGGCCATGGGTGGCCATCGGTGCTCAGCCGGGACGTACGCTCGCGTCGCGCAGATCCGCGATCTCGCGCTCCAGCAGAGCGATCCGATCCTGCGGTCCGGTGGCCGCCGCGGCACGGCCGGACATCGACGCCGCCGGTACGAGCGTCAGTGAGAGCTCTCCGGCCGAGCGGCCGTCCAGGATCATCCGCTCCATCATGCGCAACTTCTCACTCGGCTCAAGCCCCAGCTCACGCGCCAGCCTCCGGCGCGTGTCCCGGTAGACGGACAGCGCCTCCGCGGTCCGGCCCGACCGGTACAGCGCCAGCATCAGCTGAAGGCACAGCGACTCCTGGAAAGGGTTCTCCGTCACATGCCGGGTGAGCTCGCCCAGTATCTGGCGGTGCCGGCCCAAGGCCAGTTCGAGCTCGATGTGGTCCTCGATCGCGGACAGCCGGTCCTCGTTCACCTTCAGGGCCACGGTCTCCAGGAGTTCGCTGTCGAGCCCGGCACCGACCGGCCCTTGCCAGAGCTGGAGAGCCTGCTGGAACAGGACGACCGCGTTCTCCGGCGACGCCGACCGCGCCTCGGCCCGCGCCCGGCTGAGCAGGTCCTCGAAGTGGGACAGATCGAGATGCGCGCGCGGAACACGGATCAGATAGCCGGAAGGATGCGTCTCTATCTGGGCCGCGACGCCGGCGGCCGAAAGAAGTCTTCGCAGACCGGACACGCATATCCGTAGCTGGCTGCGGACCGTCGCCGGCGGCGCTTCCCGCCAGATCGCCTCGATCAGCCGGCCCACGCCGATCACCCGGTTCGCCTCCAGTAACAGCAAGGTCAGCAGGATTCTCTGCCGATTACCGCCGAGGCGCACGGGCCCGTGCGCTCCCTGGACGACGAGTGGACCGAGAACGGAGAATTGATGGTGCGTAGACATGTGTGAACGCCTTCCTGAAACTCAACCGCAATGTCCGGGAGATCACCAACTGGGCATGAACTTGAAGCTCCAGCTCTCGCTGAGCTGAAGCCGCTCTCCCACCTCCTGCCCCAGCCGCCCCATGCCTTCCAGCACCCAGGCGTTGTCCAGCCCTCCGGCGTCGAAGGCGCGCAGACCGGACCGGTCGAACAGCTCCACTACGGCCACCTTGGCGCCTTCGTCATCGGCGGCGACGAACACGTCCACCGGAAGGCCCTCGCTGTACCCGTTGTGCAGCGCACCGGCGTCGGCGGTGGTCAGAGCCTTGACCCACCGGACCCGCGGTGCGAGACCGACGAGCTGGCGGACCGCGCTCGACTCCGGGTCGGTCCGCGACGGAATGCTCAGGTCCACCACGGCCTTGCCGGTCAGCAGACCGGCGTGCAGCCTGGTCAGCTCCAGAGCCTGGGGCCACCGGATCGCGAAGATCACGATCTCCGGCCGGAGCGCCGCGGCCAGCGTCGTGGCCACCACCGTGCCGGCCGACTCCGCCGCCGTCGCCTCCGCCGCCGCCACCCGGGCCTGTCCGATGCTCCGGTCCGCCAGCAGGACCGCCGCGCCGGCCAGCGCCGCCCGTCTGGCGACCGCACGCCCCAACATTCCCGCTCCGATAATCCCAATGCGCATGAACAGCACACTTGCGGGATACGGGCGCGGTTCCCATCCCGCAATCAAGGGGGGCCGGGCGCGGCGGAGAAACGGCGTGAAAGGGCCGCCTCCCTCAGGTGAGGGGTTGGAGGGGCCCGCCGGAACTGGCACATTCAAGGGATGACCAGTTCGACGATCTCGCGTATCTCGGTCGGCCGGGCGGAACTGCTCTCGCGGTCCGCGAAAGCCACCGACGCGCTCAGCATGTTCGCCGAGGCGTCGACGCAGCTGCGACGGCTCATGCCGTACGACGCGGCGGTATGGCGCGTCACCGACCCCGTGACCGGCATGATGACCGCGCCGATCCGGGCGGAGAATCTGGACGAGGGCGGCTGCGCCGTCTACTGGGAATCCGAGCTGTTCACCGAGAACGTCAATCTGTTCCGCGACCTGGCGCAGGCCGCGGTGCCGGTCGCCGGACTCCGCCAGACCACCAACGACCTGCCGGCGCGCAGCACGCTGTACCAGACCTTCATGCGGCCGCGCGGACTCCAGGACGAGCTGCGCGCGGTCCTGCGGGTCGGGGGCCGTCCTCAGGGCCACATCAGCCTGTTCCGGGCCGAGGGCCGCGCGGCCTTCGACGACGCCGAGACGCAGCTGATCGCCTCCGTCCTCACCCCGCTCGCCAAGCAGCTGCGCTCGTTCGCGGAGCCGTCGGCGCAGCCGCTGCCGGACGCTCCGTACGGTCCCGGGCTCCTCCTCTTCGACGCGAGCGGTGCGTTGATGTCGGTCAACGACGACGCGCTGGCCTACCTCGATACGCTTCCCGAAGGCCCCGCCGTGCCGTCGCCGCAAGGCCTCCGCGTACCGGCCTGGGTCCAGGCGACGGCGATGAAGGCGCGCGCCGTCGCGCAGGAGCGGGACCGCGGCCAGGCGCGCGCCCGCGTACGGAACCGTGCCGGCCGCTGGCTGGTCTGCCACGCTTCCTGCCTGCGCGAGGCGAACGGCGGACTCGGCGCGTCGGCGGTGGTGATCGAGCCGGCGAAGACCTCGGAGATCGTGCCGCTGATCGTGGACGCGTACGAGCTCACCGACCGCGAGACCGAGGTCACCCAGTACATCGCGCGCGGCCTGCCGACCGGCGAGATCGCCGCCCAGCTGCACCTGTCGCCCCACACGGTCCGCGATCACATCAAGGCGGTCTTCGAGAAGGTCGGCGTCTCCAGCCGCGGCGAGCTGGTCGGCAAGCTGTTCACCGAGTACTACGCGCCGCTCGCGGAGAAGAACATGACGCGGGTCCACACCGGCTGACCCATGACCCGGGTCCACGCCGACCGGCCCACCGACCGGCCGACGGACAACACACCGAAGCAGCGACACCACTCCCCCATTCGCCCCCGGTCGCGCGTGCGGGGCACTCCTGAGAACGGTGCACGCCTTCGGCCTGTTCTTCAGCCGTGACGGCAGGGAATCGGACCATCGCGAATAGGCGCGTAGTTGCCCCATCCCACTGGTTCCACCGCATTGAACAAGCCGTCAGGTCAATTCCACGCACCACAACTCGCCGGGATGACCGTAAAAGGCCCCCACCATTGCTGTCCCGACCGATGCCCGCACCCAGGCGAAGCATTTTTCGGCCGAATGCCCGCAACGGCCGTTCAACCAATTCGTCCGAATGTCGGTGAGGTACGAGCGGCGCCGGAGGGACAGGCCGCGCGGGCCGGACGGATCCGTGGCCTCCGCCGGTCAGCGAACCTCGATATCCGGAAGCCGCTGCCCCCGGCTGTGCGCGACGAGCAGCACGTCCCGCAAGGACAGCACGGCCTGCGTGAGCGCGAACCGTACGGTGACCTCACCGGCCGCCGCGCCACCGCCCACTGGCTGCACACGGCACAACTGGCCGCCCGCTACCCGAAGGTGCAGGTCGACGACTCGGTGCTGTACGTGGACGACGGCGACGTCCTCACCAGCGCCGGCCTGACCGCCGGACTGGACCTCTGCCTCCACCTCGTACGCCGCGACCTCGGCGCCCACGTGGCCAACCAGCTGGCCCGCCGCATGGTGGTACCGGCCCACCGCCCCGGCGGCCAGGCGCAGTTCATCGACCAGCCCATGCCCGCCACCGACGACCGAGCCCTGGCGCCCGTGCTGGACTGGGCCCGGGAACGCCTCGACGAACCGCTGACGGTCGAGGACCTGGCCCGGCAGGCCGCGATGAGCCCGCGCACCCTCTACCGGCGGCTCCAGGCGGCCACCGGGGTGACCCCGCTGCAATGGCTGCTCAACCAGCGGCTGCGGCGGGCCCAGAGCCTGCTGGAATCGACGGACCTGCCGATCTCCAGGATCGGGGAGCTGAGCGGCCTCGGTACCGCGAACAACCTCCGCCACCACTTCCTCAAGCAGATCGGGGTGTCGCCGAGCGACTACCGCCGCGCCTTCCCTCTGGCGTGAAGGCCTGGGAGCCCTTCTAGGCCCAGGGGTCGAAGGGGATTCCGGCGGGCTTGGAGTTGTTGAGCAGGTTGCGGAAGCGGTCGTCCTTGTCGGTGACCTTGATGGTCGCGGACCCGAAGTCGGCGTTCATGAGCTTGTCGCGCAGGGCTGTGCTGGGGAAGCCGTTCCAGTCGACGATCGGCGGGTAGCGCCAGTTGCCGTAGTGGTTCTCAGGCGGCTCGTCGTTGTTGTTGGCGAGGCGGAAGAAGTGCGTGCTGAGGCCGTCCTTGTGGTAAACGGCCTTGGGGTGCGAGCCGTCGAACCGTACCTGGGAGCGGGGGTAGGTCTTGACGGTGCTGTGCTGGGTGGTCGAGACGTAATCCACTCGGTTCGACGCCTGGTTGACCCAGGAGACGACGTGCTCGAAGCCGTGACGGTGCCCGCCGAGCCCACTGCCGTGGACGGCCTGGTCCTTCTCGAAGTAGCTCGCGTAGACGATGCCGCACCAGCCGTTGTTGCACTTGGAACGGGCGTACGTCTGCGAGTTGTCCAGGTCCCACCGGTCCCGGCAGCTCCCGTTGATCGCGCCGGAGGTCTTGAGCCCGGGAGCGAGGGTGCCGTCCGGGCCGATGGCGGGGGTGGCGTAGCAGCCGTCCCCGTCGTAGTCGAAGGCGGGCGAGAAGGTCTGCTCGTATCCCCCGGCGTTGTGGGGAAGGTGCTGCGGCGGATCGGCGTAGGCGGCCGTCGCGGTACCGAGCACGAGGAGGCCGGCGGCGGCCAGGACGGCGGCGATGCGGGGGGCGCGGCGGTTGCGTAGGGAAAGAGAGGCGTTCGAGTCCGAGGGCGCCTCACGGCGGACTTTGCGGGCGAATGCCGGTATCAGCGGGGTTCGCATGATTTCTCGCTCCTGACTCAGCAGCACGTAACGGCAGGGGTGACTCCCGCAAGAGTTGCCCGGGTCATGACAGAAAGAAACGGAGGACCGCCTCTCGGGCCCCGCCCCCGCACAGGCCTGGCACCCGTTCAGCAAACGGGGACCTGATCGTCCACAACGACGTCCTGGGGGCGCTGGGAAACCTGGCGTACGGTCTGCGGCAGCAGTTCTCGACCGCGCCCGACCACGCCCGGCAGAACACCTTCGACGCGTCTATCCAGCTCTTCAACGACGGACTGGACATGGGCTCCGCCCTGACCGAACTGCATGACGCCTGGAACACGAAGTCGGGAACGCTCAAGCAGGCCTGTGCGCACATCCCCAACCCACCTCGACTACTCGCGCGCCGAGCACGCGAAGGACGAGGTCAAGATCGTCACGGACATGCGCACCGCCGGCGGGGACGACCTCTCCGTCTCGCGTATCCGCGACTACTACACGTAACCAGTACGGCGAACCACGGGGGCGAACCGCATGGTCACCTTCCAAGAGCTCAACGATCTGCGCCTGGGCAATCCGGCACCCGCCGACATCGGCGGCGGTGCCACCATCGCGGACCACGGGGCGATGGCCCTGCAGGCGTGCACGTACAAGGGCGAGAAGATGCGGTACGTACTGTCCATCGACGGCGTGGAGGACCCCAAGGACACCGCAGAACGCCGTCGCCTACTCGAAGAGTTTCTGCGCTCCCAACTGCCGATCGCCATGGAGGCCGAGGGCTGCCGCCCGTAGCCCCCGGGCCGGGGGGAGCGGGGGCCGGGACGGCGCGCCCCTGCCCCCGCGCCCCCGGCCGCTCCTTCAGCTAGGCAGCACCGGCAACAACTCCGGCAGGTGGCCGTCCGAGGCCGTGGCCGCCGCCACTCGCTCGGCCGGGACCTCGCCGTACAGCGTCGTGCGGGGGCGGGACGGGCGGCCCGCCAGATCGGCGATGGCCTTCAGGTCCTGGATCGAACGGTACGAGCCGTAACTCGACCCCGCCATACGGGAGATGGTCTCCTCCATCAGCGTGCCGCCCAGGTCGTTCGCGCCCGAGCGGAGCATCTCCGCCGCGCCGTCCGTGCCCAGCTTCACCCAGCTCGTCTGGATGTTGGTGATGTGCGGGTGGAGCAGGAGCCGCGCCATCGCGGTGACGGCCCGGTTGTCGCGGTCCGTCGGGCCCGGGCGGGCGATGCCGGCCAGGTAGACCGGGGCGTTGGTGTGGATGAAGGGGAGGGTGACGAACTCCGTCAGCCCGCCTGTCTCCTGCTGGAGTCGGGAGAGCGTACGGAAGTGTCCCAGCCAGTGGCGGGGCTGGTCCACGTGCCCGTACATCATCGTCGACGACGAGCGCAGGCCCACCTCGTGCGCCGTCTTGATGACCTCCAGCCAGGTGGCCGTGGGCAGCTTGCCCTTCGTGAGGACCCAGCGGACCTCGTCGTCCAGGATCTCCGCCGCCGTACCGGGGATCGAGTCGAGCCCGGCCTCCTTGGCCGCCGTCAGCCAGTCGCGGATCGACATGCCGGTGCGGGTCGCCCCGTTGACGACCTCCATCGGGGAGAACGCGTGCACGTGCATGCCGGGGGTCCGCTCCTTCACCGCTCGCGCGATGTCGAAGTACGCCGTGCCCGGCAGGTCCGGGTGGATGCCGCCCTGCATGCAGACCTCGACCGCGCCCACGTCCCACGCCTGGGCCGCCCGGTCCGCGACCTGGTCCAGGGAGAGCGTGTACGCGTCGGCGTCCGTACGGCGCTGGGCGAAGGCGCAGAAGCGGCAGCCGGTGTAGCAGACGTTGGTGAAGTTGATGTTCCGCGTGACGATGTACGTGACCTCGTCGCCGACCACGTCCCGGCGCAGCGCGTCCGCGATCCGGCACAGTTCGTCCAGTGCCGGGCCGTCCGCGTGGAGCAGGGCGAGGGCCTGGTCGTCGGTGAGCTTCGTCGGGTCGTCGGCGGCCTGGCCCAGCGCCTGGCGTACGTCGGCGTCGATGCGGGACGGGACCATGCCGGGCGCCGCCGCCTCACGGAGCGCCTCCCAGTCCCCGTACACCTCGTCGAAGTCGTTGCGGCGGTCGCCGGTGCGGCCCTCGGTGTCGATGGTGGCGTGGAGGTCCGTGCGGCCGGAGGAGGTGAAACCCTCGTCCGGCTCCTGCCAGGGCAGGCCGACGGGGAGTGCGTCCTCGCGGGCCAGGCCCGTCTCCGGGTCGGCCAGGGCGCGGACGTGCGGGAGGAGTCGGGGGTCGAGCCAGGGCTCACCGCGCTGGATGAACTCCGGGTAGATGGTGAGGCGTTCGCGGAGCGTGAAGCCCGAGGCCGCCGTCTTCCGCGCCAGTTCGTCGATGTGCGGCCACGGGCGTTCGGGGTTGACGTGGTCGGGGGTGAGCGGCGAGACCCCGCCCCAGTCGTCGATACCCGCGCCGATCAGCAGCGCGTACTCGGCGTCGACCAGGTTCGGCGGGGCCTGGATGCGGGCCGAGGGGCCGAGGATGTGCCGGGCCACCGCGATGGCGGCCGCCAGCTCCTCCAGCTCCGCGTCGGGCATCCCGCGCATCGCCGTGTCCGGCTTGGCGCGGAAGTTCTGGACGATGACCTCCTGGATGCCGTGGTAGGCGCGGGCCGTCTTGCGCAGCTCGAAGAGGGCGTCGGCGCGCTCCTCGTACGACTCGCCGATGCCGATCAGGATGCCGGTGGTGAAGGGGACGTTGGAGCGGCCCGCGTCCTCGAGGACGCGCAGCCGTACGGCCGGTTCCTTGTCCGGGGAGCCGTGGTGCGGACCGCCCGGCTCGGACCACAGGCGGGTCGCCGTCGTCTCCAGCATCATCCCCATCGAGGGCGCGACGGGCTTGAGACGCTGGAGGTCGGTCCAGCTCATCACGCCCGGGTTGAGGTGGGGCAGCAGGCCCGTCTCCTCCAGGACCCGGATCGCCATCGCCCGTACGTACGCGAGGGTGTCGTCGTACCCCTCCGCCTCCAGCCACTCCCGCGCCTCGGGCCAGCGGTCCTCCGGGCGGTCGCCGAGGGTGAACAGCGCTTCCTTGCACCCCATCGCCGCGCCGTCGCGGGCGATCTTCAGCACCTCGTCGGGCGAGAGGAACATCCCGTGGCCCGCGCGGCGGAGCTTGCCGGGGACGGTGACGAAGGTGCAGTAGTGGCACTTGTCCCGGCAGAGGCGGGTGAGTGGAATGAAGACCTTGCGCGAGTACGTGATCACGCCCGGCCGGCCCGCCGCCGCCAGGCCCGCGTCCCGGACCCGGGCGGCCGACGCCGCGAGGTCCGTCAGATCGTCGCCGCGCGCCTGGAGCAGGACGGCGGCCTCGGTGACGTCGAGGGCGACACCGTCCCGGGCACGTTTGAGCGCGCGCCGCATGGCGTTGGAGGTGGGACGTCCGCTCTGAGGATCGGTCATGAACCGAGCATACGAGCGAGGCACGCGCGCCGGACCAGGGCCTCGGGGTCGGAACGCCGGGCCCGGGTGCTCAGGGGGACGCGTACCCCTGCCGCCTTCACTCGTGCGGGCCGACTCACCGAATGAGAGCCCTGCCACGGCATCCTCACGCCTAGTGTCGGCACGGTGATGGAAACGATCGTCCTCGGCATCGGCGAAACCCTCGTACGCGACGACCGCCACTGGGCCTCCTGGGCCAACTGGCTCGGCGTGCCCGCGCACACGCTCAGCGCGCTGGTGGGCGCGGCCGTCGCCCAGGGCCGCGACGCCACGGACGCGCTGCGGGTGCTGCGGCCGGACATGGACGTCGACGAGGCCTACCTCGCCCGGGCCGCCGCCGGGCGCGGGGAGCACCTCGACGAGTCGGACCTCTACCCGGACGTGCGGCCGGCGCTCGCGGAGCTGCGGGCGGCGGGGGTGCGGGTGGTCGTGGCGGGGAACGGGACGGTGCGGGCCGGGGAGCTGCTGCGGGCGCTGGACCTGCCCGCGGATCTGGTGGTGGCCTCGGACGAGTGGGGCGTACGGAAGCCGGACCCGGCCTTCTTCGCGCGGGTGGTGGAGGCGGCGGAGGCGGAGCCGTCGGCGACGCTGTATGTGGGCGATCACCCGGCGGACGACCTGTTCCCCGCCGCCGCGGCGGGACTGCGGACGGCGCATCTGCGGCGGGGGGCGTACGGGCACTGGTGGGCGGAGCATCCGGATGTGGTGGGGACGGCGGACTTCCGGGTCAACGCGTTGACGGAGCTTGTGGGGGTGGTGGGCGCCGAGGAGGGCCGCCATCCGGCCCAGCCGGCGGTGGGGGCCGGGCGGCCTGCGAGGGTCTCGTACCTGAGGGGCCTCTGAGCGCCGGGCCCACCCCAGCAAGGGTTCCGTCCTCGAACGCCGGACGGGCTGGGGTGCCGGTCAATCCCCGGCGCCCCGGCGCTACTTGCCCAGCGCGGCCTCCATCACCTTCTTCGCGATCGGGGCTCCGAGGCGGCCACCGGAGATGTCGGAGCGGGAGATGTCCATGTCCGTCGGGTCGATGAAGACGGCGACGGCGACCGAACGGCCGTCGTCCGTCTTGCCGTAGCTGACGAACCAGCCGTACGGGACCTCGTCGCGCACGTTCACGCCGCGCTGGGCGGTGCCCGTCTTGCCACCGACCGTCACACCGTCGATCAGGGCGCGCTGCGCGCTGCCCTCCTTCGCGGTGTGCTCCATCATCTCCTGGACCTTCTTCGCCGTCCCGGGCGAGACGGCCTGGCTCATCTCCGCCGGTTCGTTCGTCTCCAGCGTCGACAGGTCCGGGCCCTTCAGCTCCTCCACGATGTACGGCTGCATCAGCTTGCCGTCGTTGGCCAGGGCCGCGGTCACCATCGCCATCTGCATCGGGGTGCTCGTCAGGCTGCCCTGGCCCATACCGGTGAGGGCCGTGCCCGGCTTGTCGAGCTCGGCCGGATAGAGGCTCTTCGTGGCGAGCATGTCGCCGAAATCCTCCGCGTACACGTCCTCGTTGAAGCCGAACTTCTCCGCCGTCTCCCGCATCCGGTCCTCGCCCAGCTCGGCGGCCGCGTCGAGGAAGACGTTGTTGCAGGAGTACTGCATGGCGGTCTTCATGGACGCCTTGTCGCAGACGGCGTCCCCCGCCTCGCTGCCGATCTTGTTCCGCGAGAGCGGCAGCGGATACGGCGAGACCGCTTTGGTCGGGGCGTCCACGTCCGAGACCACGCCGTGCTCCAGCGCCGCCGCGGCCGTGAGGATCTTGAAGGTCGAGCCGGGCGGGAAGGTCTCACGCAGCGGGCGGTTGGCCAGCGGCTTGCTCTTGTCGTCGAGGAGGGCCTTGAAGCGGTCGCTCTCCTTGAACGAGATCCCGGCGAAGACCCCCGGGTCGTACGAGGGCGTCGAGACCAGGGCCAGCACCTTGCCGGTGCGCGGGTCCAGGGCGACGACCGCGCCCCGGGCGCCCAGGTCGGTCAGCCCCTTGTAGCCCGCCTTCTGCGCCTTGGGGTCGATCGTGGTGATCACGCTGCCGCCGCGCCTCGGCTGCCCGGTGAGGACGTCCTTGGCGTGCCGGAAGGCGAAGCGGTCGTCCTGGCCGCTGAGGACGCTGTCGTACGTCCGCTCCAGCAGCGAGGTGCCCTGGGCCTGGGAGGCGTACCCGGTGACGGGCGCGTACATCGGGCCTTCCTTCCAGGTGCGCCGGAAGGTGTAGTCCCTGCTCTCCGTCTCCTTCGAGCCGGTGATCGCCTTGCCGCCGACGATGATGTCGCCGCGCGGGGTGGAGAACCGCTCGAACCGCACCCGGTGGTTCTTCTCGTGCTGGGACAGCTCCACGCGGTCGACCTGCTGGAGCCAGTTCGCCCGCAGCAGCAGCCCCAGCATCAGGAGCCCGCAGAAGATGGCTATGTGCCGCAACGGCCTGTTCATTCCACTCCCCACCCAGGCGGGCCCACCGCCCGCACGTCTTCGATCCCCGGGCTAAGGATGCCCTGTCGGAGGCCCCGGTTCCACGGGGCCCACTCCCAGGCCCCACATCGTTCGGAGCCGGTGGGCGCATCCTCGGGCTGTGGGGCGGCGCGGGCGCCGAGCGTCAGATGTACGCCCCTCACCGAGATCAGGTACCGCGGCGTGAGCGACAGGCTCAAGGGGCCTTCCCGACGCCGTCACGATCACCCCTCCGGGACGCCGCGGAAGCTCCGAGGGCGGCGGCCACTCGCTCTCACTTGGCAGTGATGACTATGGCGTTGCCCACACGGCGCTCTTCGCCCACGCCGTCGGAGGGATGGTTGACCACCGCCCCCTTCACCCACATCGTCGACGAGCCGCCGCCATCCAGATTGATGGCATCAGCCGCACCCAGGTTCTTCATCGCCTCCGCCAACTGCGCCATTGTCAGACCGTGGGCAGCGTCCTTCGGACCGGACTTCTTGTCCACCACCACGAGCACCAGTTCCCTGCCGGCGGTGATGCCTGCCGCGGTGCGCGCGTTCCTCGGGGCGAGATAGGCGTACTGGGGTGTGGTGCTGCCGCTGAAGTCGAACGGTCCCACCGCTCCGTTCTTCACCAGCCGCGGACCGCCGTTGACGGTCGCGTCATCGGCGCCGGGAAAGTGCACGGGAGTCTCAGCCGATGCGCCCCTCTGGACGGCTGCGGCCGGAAGCGACATCGTCGATCCGATGACGGCGTCGGCCTTCAACCATTCCGCATGCGAGCCTGTGGCGACGACCACATGTTCCCCCGGTGCGGCCACCATGCCGTCGGTCGTGTCCGAGACCCTCTTCACCGTCCGGTCCACACCGATCAGAACGGCCCTGACCGTCCCGGCGAGGAACGGCAGAGCACCGAACTCCTCCGTGAAGAGGATGGTTTCCTCACTGTCCAGGCAGTGAATTCCCACCTGCGGCATACGCGGGTCGATCAGGTTTTTCGCGTTGGCATTGGAAGCAAGATCGCTCGGGCAGTCGGCCGGTGCAGATGCCGTCGAAGCCGAAGGGACCTGACACGCAGACGCGAGGATGGCGAGCCCGAAGGCCATCGGCAGAACGGAACGCAGAATCCCTCTTGACACGAGAAGCCTCGATCTACTGTTGAAGCAATGAATGGTGCGTCGGTATGGACGTGCGGTGGCCCCCTCTGTCCTCTTCACTCCGGCCCTCATGGAAGTGTGGGCGGCCAGGACGTCGACGGCCTCGCACGACGGGGTGGGGTTGTCGGCCCGCAGGGTTGTACACGCGGCTGATGGGTGACCGGCCGCCGAGTGCGGTGTGGTGGCGGCAGGTGCGGAAGAAGTCTCTCAGAGCGTCTGCGCGTTCACAGAAGGCGCCTTGTCCGGATGGGCAGAAGCCCCCGACAGCGTCCATCGCCCCAGCTCGGAGGGCGCTCCCGCGTTACCGCGCAGAAGCTGGCCCCGACCAGGTGCAACGCCGACGCTAGAGGTACGCCGCGTACCCGTCCAGGACCCGCAGCACCTCCGGCTCGGCGGCCGGGGGCAGTTGGAGCACGACCTCCTCGACGCCCAGCTCTGCGTAGTGCGCGAGCTTCCCGGGGTCGGGGAGGACGGCGTACGGCACCACCTGGAGTTCCTTCGGGTCGCGCCCCGCCTCCTCCCAGGCCGCCCGCAGCTTCGGGACGGACTCCCTCAGGCCCCGGCCGCCGATGGGGAGCCAGCCGTCCGCGTGCTCCGCGATCGCCGCGAACAGCTTCGGGCCCGCCCCGCCGCCGATCAGTGTGCGCGGGCCGACCACCGGCCCGCGCGGCGCCTGCACCGGCTTCGGGAACGCGAAGCTCGCCTGGACCGACCCGAACTCCCCCTCGTATGCCGTCGGTCCGGCCGACCACAGCGCCCGCATCAGCGCCATCCGGTCGCGGGCGAGCTCCCGGCGCGTGGACCACTCGACCCCGTGGTCGGCGGCCTCCTCCACGTTCCAGCCGTAGCCGACACCGAGCGTGAACCGGCCGCCGGAGAGGTGGTCCAGGGTCGCCACCTGCTTGGCCAGGTCGACCGGGTCGTGCTGGGCGACCAGCGTGATCCCGGTGCCGAGCGTGATCCGTTCGGTGACGGCCGCCGCCTGGCCGAGCGCCACGAAGGGGTCCAGGGTGCGGCCGTACTCGCGGGGCAGGTCACCGCCCGCCGGGTACGGGGTGCGGCGGCTCACCGGGATGTGGGTGTGCTCGGGCAGGTAGAGCCCGGCGAACCCGCGCTGCTCCAGTTCGCGCGCCAGCCGCACGGGTGTCACCGTCTCGTCGGTGAGGAAGATGGTTGTGGCGATCCGCATCGAACACCTCCGTCGTCTGTACGGGAGGCCAAGGTATGCCGCGCGCCGGTGAAATCCGAGACCATGTCAGCCATGAGCACGACCACAGGCAGGTCCGCAGGGCGGCGGGAAGGGACGTGGGATGGGAATGGGACTGGGCTTCTTCCTGCTGCCCGCAGGCGGTGTGCTGAGCCTGACCGGCGTGTTCCTGGGCAGCAGCACGCTGATCGGGCTGAGCTGGATCATGTGGGCGGCCGGGGTCCTGCTGCTGATCGCCCAGCGCTACCGCCGCCCGCCGGACCCGGCGCAGCTGGCCGTCGCCGCTGCCGCCGGGGACGCCCGTGCCGTACGGGGGCTGCGCACGCTCGCCCTGGACGCGCGGAGCCAGGGGCGGCCGGACGCCGCCGAACGGATGCTGCGGCAGGCGGTGAAGGCCGGGGACGTGGAGTCGATGTGGGAGCTGGGCCGGCTGGTCCAGGAGCGCGAGGGGCTGGCGGCGGCGGAACCGTGGTTCCGGATGGCCGCCGGGCGGGGCCACGTCGTCGCCCGGCGGCTGTTCCGGGCGGGCGGCGAGCTGAACCCGGACGGGACGAGCCCCCTGTAGCCGCGCGTGTACGAGGACGGGACGAGCCCCCCGTAGCCGCGTGCGTATGCGTACATGCGACTGCAGGGGGCTCGCCCTTGAGACCAGAAGTTCTGAAGGTCAGAACGTGCCGTAGCGGCCCGTCAGGTCGGCCTCCGTGCACAGGGCCGAGCCGATCAGGCAGGGCAGGCCCACGTACTTGCGGGTGTAGACGTTGGTGACCTTGCCGCCGTTGTAGATGTAGATGTGGTGGTTCGGCATCAGGCGGTGCTTGCCCGAGCGGATGGTCCAGTTGCCGCTCTTGGTCATGTTGATGGTGGCGGCACCGCTGATGGCCCCCTTGACCCCGCCAAGACCCTTGCAGAACGGGTTGGCGGCGTGCATGACGAACCGGATGTCCACGGAGTTCTTGCCCGACCCCAGCTTCTTGGCGGTCATGTGCTTGTCCGTGGCCGTCTTCGTGGCGACCTTCTTGCCGGTCGACTTCTTGTAGACGTGGGTGGGCTTGACGGACTTGTTGCCCACCACCTTCTTGTTGCTCCAGGTGACGGTGGCGTGCAGGGCCGCGCGGTACTTGTCCGACTTCCAGTCGAACTTGGAGCGGCCGTCGCCGCCATACTGGTAGCCCTTGGTGTAGTCGCAGCCGGCCGGCGGGGCGTCCACCTTCTTGAACGGCAGGAACGCCACCCAGCTGATGGTGGTGGTCTTGGCGGCGGCGGCCGCCTTGGCCTGCTGGACCGCCTCACCGCGCAGCCCGGCGAGGGAGCCGGTGGCGGGGACGGAGACGTTCATGCCCCAGCTCCTGGCCCCGGGGTGGCCGCCCTCGGGAAGGAGCGGGACCACCTGGTAGTCGTACTGGGCGCCCGCCTTGACCGCGGTGTCCCGGAAGGACTGCACGCCCGCCGCCGGCCGGGCGATCTCCTTGCCGTCGCGGGTGATGACGTAGCGGGCGTTCTCGGCGTAGGCCTTCCAGGACAGCTCCACGAAGCCCTGGCCGGCCGCGGAGGTGATGCCCTCGCCGGCCGACGAGGTGTCGACGACCGCGGTCTCGCCGGAGGCGGCCCGCACGACGCCGAGGCCCTGGGCCTCAAGGGTCTTGCCCTGGGCGCTGTCCGCGCTGAAGCCGGTCACGTCCTTCAGCCCGCCGTACGACTCGGCGGAGAGCTGCGACACGGCGAACGCCGGTGCGGTCCGGTCGGAGGAGGCGGTGGAGGCGGAGGCCGGTCCGGAGGTGGAGGCCGAGGCGAGAGCGGTCGCCTGAAATCCGCCCGCGACGAGCGCGAGCGGTGTCACGGAAAAGGCGGTCACCTTGGCGAAACGCGAGAACTGCATGTATTCCCCTTCATCCCCGTCGACGCCATGGGCGAGCCATGGCATCGGGTGCCCTGATGTCAGGCACCTGACAGAGACCCTAGGGAGGGGGGTGAGAGGCCGCAATTGACCGTTGAGGCATTGCCCTTAAGGGCAATGCCTCAACGGAGGAAAGTCCCGAGAACGCTCCGGTCGGAAATCAGAAGCCGCCGGTGTAGACGAAAAGGAAGGAGACCGGAAGGACCACACCCACGACACCGGCGGCGAGGCCGATGTAGCACTGGACCCGGTTGACCTCGACCTTGCTGATCAGGCCGAGGACCCCGAAGGTGATCGCGAGGGCGCCGGCCAGAACGGCGAAAATACCGAGGAAGAACGTGGCGATCAGCGCGATGACGCCCAGCCCGAGCGAGACGGGCGCATAGAGGGTTGCAGGGCTTTCGGTGGTTCCGGTTGCCATGTCGCGTCCCTTGTCGTGAGGTGTCGGTCGGCATCGTCCGAGGTGGAGGGGCGACGGGAACACCTTCCCGTCGTCCCTCCCATGATGGCATTCGCCGTCAGCACGCCCGGAACGGCCCCTGAGCGGTTCGGGACCGAGGGAACACCGCTCAGGCCAGGCCCAGCGCCACCGCCCTGGACAGGAACGCCAGCCGGGCCGTCTTCTCGGGCTTCTCGATCTCCGGGCCCAACTCGAACCCGATCCGCACCATCCGCGCGAGCGCCTTCTCGTTGCGGGCGTCCGGCTCGACGACGACCCGCAGGTGGGCCGGGTCGCTGAAGACGTAACCGATGAACACGGTCAGGAGGGCGTCCGTGTACCCCTTCACCGCTCCCTCGGCCTCGGCGGGCGCGATCAGCAGGTGGATACCGAAGTCCCCGGGCCGGACGTCGTAGCACTCGCCCACCGGGTCGGCGTCCGGCTCGTACGTCTGGAAGAGCGCGGCCGGGACACCGTCGCGCAGCGCCAGGTAGGCGTGGTGGGTGGGGAGCGAGTCGACGAACTCGTAGATCTCCTGGACCTGTTCACGGGTGTGGTCGGCCATGCCCCAGAACCGGGCGCGCTCCTCGGTGACCCAGCCGTGCAGCAGGCCCGCGTCGGCCGCCGGATCGACCGGGACCAGGCGGACCACGCCGAAGCCCTCGACCTTCTGCTCGTGGACGGCGGGGCGCAGGGCGGGGACGGTGGTGGCGGTCATGGTGGTGCTCTCCTCGGTGCGGTGCAGCAGGTTCCAGTCAGTGGTCACGGGGGCCAGCCGACCGCTCGCCCACAGCTCCGTCTGGTCGCGGTGGTGGGCGGAGCCCGGTACGCCGGACGCGCCGAACGGCACCACCCAGAGGCTGTCCGCGCGGCGGGCCAGGTCCCAGACGTACCGGGCGGCGGGGCCTCGGGCGAAGAGGTCGGTGATGCCGGGGACGCTGGAGGTGGAGAGCACGCAGTCGTGGTCGCCCGCGAGCCCCGGCCAGACCTCCTCGGGGGTCGCGCCCGGCAGCGCCTGCCACGGGGAGACCCGGTGGACCTCGCCCCAGGGGCTCGGGCCGGGGCCCTGCGCGAAGGTGGCGGCCACCGCTTCGGCCGAGGCCGCGACGACGGTCAGCCGCTCCTCGTACGGGAGGAGTCCGACGGTGAGCAGGGTCTCCAGGGCGTAGCCGATCCGGGGCACGGCGGCGAGCCAGGGGCGGAAGAGGGGCGGGTACGCGGCGGAGCGCCAGGGGTCGGCGTCGCCCGTGACGGGCCGCAGGGCGGGGTGGGCGGCCAGCCGGTGGGCGACGTCCGCGCGGAGTCGGGAGTAGAGGGTGGCGTCGGTGCTGTCCGCGTCCATGTGGCGGTCCCAGCGCAGCAGCCGGTCCCGCAGGCGTTCGGCGTCGGGGCCGAGGTCCGGGGCCCCGGCGAGCAGGGAGAGGAGCTGCCGGGAGGAGGCGAGACGGGTGTCGGTGTGGACGGCGGCCATGTCGGCGGGCGACCAGGGCGGGCCGGTGAGCCCCCTCGCGCCCCCGCCCGGGGGCGCGCCCAGCAGCTCCCGTATGCGGTCGGCCCGGTGCGGGGGTGCGAACTCGATGCCGAGGGGGGCGGCGAGACCGCGCTCGTTGGCCATCACGGCAGTGCCGGTGACGGCGTCGACCTCGGTACGGGGGGTGGGCTCGGCGCCCTCGCGCCAGGCGTACGCGGGGTCGTGCGCGGGGACGACCCGCAGCCGGTTCCCGTAGGGGCGTACGGGAACGTGCCCGGCGACCCGGTGCAGGGTGGCCCCGGTGGTGTCGGCGGCCAGGACCACGTTGACGGGTTCGACCCAGCCGTCCAGGGCGGCGTCGAGGTCGGCGACCGTACGGGCCCGGAGGAGCGCGGGCAGCACGTCGAAGCCGAGGTCACCGGTGACGCGGGGCGGGTAGCGGAGGCTGATGACGGGCCCGTCGGGGGCCGCGTCGGTGTTCGGATCGCCGTGTACGTCCCCGGTCGCGTCCCCGATGATCACCGGTCCCCGGTCCGTCTCCACGACCTCGACGCTCTGCGGCTCTCCCCCGGCGACCTCGACGGTCTCCGTGTGGGCATGGACCGCGTACCAGCCGTCCGGACCGAGCGCCTCCACGTCCCCGTCCGCCGTGCGGCGCAGCTGCTCCCGGTAGAGGTCCTGGTAGTCGGCCATCGCGTTGGTGATCGCCCAGGCGACGCCGCCCGTGTGCCCGAAGTGGGCGATGCCCGGGACGCCGGGGACGGCGAGGCCCACCACGTCGAACTCGGGGCAGGCCAGCCGGATCTGCTGGTAGACGCCCGGGGCCTCGATGAAGCGGTGCGGGTCGCCCGCGATGACCGGGGCCCCGGTGGTGGTGCGGGCGCCGGTGAGGAGCCAGCCGTTGGAGCCGGAGGTGCCGGGGCCGTCGGTGGCGAAGAGGGTCGCGCGGTCGTCGCCGAGCCTGCGGGCGACCTCTTCGCGCCAGAGTTTGGTGGGGAACCCGGCGAAGAGGATGTGGGTGGAGAGCCAGACTCCGAGCGGGGTCCAGGGCTCCCAGTGGCCGGGCGCGAGCCCGGCGGCGGCGAACTCCGGTGTACGGGAGGCTCCTTCGGCAAGCCCCGCGTTGACCCCGTCCACGTAAGCGTCCACCCAGGCGGCGGTCTCCGGCGCGAGACGGCCGAAGCAGCGGCGGGCGGTGTCGGCGAGCCGGGCCCGCCGGGCGAACCGGTCCCAGTCGACGGCCTCCGCACCGAGGTACGCGGCGGTCGTGCCGAGCACCCGGTGGCGCTCGGTCTCCAGCTGCCAGGCCCGGTCCAGGGCGGCGTTGTGGCCCTGGGCCCGGGCGAGCGCGAGAGCACTGCCGGCCTTCAGATGGGGTATCCCCCAGTCGTCCCGGAAGACCTCGAAGTGCTCCGAGCCGCCCTCGGCGCCCGTACCCTGCCTCTCGCTGTCGGCGTCGGCGGTCATCGCTCTGCCCCTCCCCTACTCCCGGTGGTTTTCAGCCACTCCTCAGCCCCCGGGATTTAGGTTAGCCTAACCTAAAGCGACCCTTCGGGCAGTGGGCCGGGGCGCCAGGAGAAGGTGGGAAGCACCGTGGGGCATGGCTGGGAAGGCGTCGTTCTCAAACTGTTCCGGGGGCGGGATTTCACGTTCACCGTGACCGGCGCGGAGCAGGTCACCGACCGGTTCCGCCGGGTGTACGTGACCGACGGAGGGCTGCTCGCCGCGACCGGCGGGGCGCACCCCACGATGTGGGTGCGGCTCTGGTTCGAGAAGGACGGCAAACCGCACCAGCGCGCCTACACCCTGGTCGACCCGGATCCCGAGGCCGGCACCTTCAGTCTGGAATTCGCCCTCCACGAAGGGCTCGCCTGCGACTGGGCGAAGGCGGCCGAGCCCGGAGACACGATCGACGCGACGCTCCAGGGCACCGGCTTCACGCTGCCCGACCCGGCGCCCGCGCGGCTCTTCGTGATCGGTGACCCGGCCGCGCTCCCCGCGATCAACTCGCTGCTGGAGGCCGTCCCGGAGACCCCGGCGACGATCTGGTTCGAGTCATCCGACGAAGGCGACCGGAAACTGCCGTTCCGCCTCGACGACGCCCACCACACCCTGCACCACGTGGAGCGCCGCGAGGGCGGTGCGCACCTGGTCGCCGAGGTGAAGGCGGCCCTGCCCGGGCTGCTGGGCGATGACCACTCGGACGCGTACGTCTGGGTCGCCTGCGACACGTCGACCACCCGGACCCTGTCGGCCTACCTCCGCAAGGAGCTGGGCCTGCCCAAGGACCGGGTGAACGCGCTGGGTTACTGGCGCCCGTAGCCGGACACGTCAGCCGTAAGGAGACCTCAGTCCTCGACCACGAGGGCCGGGGTCTCCTTCGTCAGCACCTGGCCCCGGAAGAACGCCGGGCTGCGGCGCTCCATCGCGACCATCAGCACCACGCCCAGGAGCAGCAGCCCGACCCCGATGACGAAGACCGAGCCGACGCCGAAGACCGAGGAGCCGGAGCCGTACGCCGGGTCCCACATGTCGTAGAGGGTCTTGCCGAAGACGGCGGCGAGCAGCAGTCCGCCGACGGCCGGGAAGATCCCCTTGAAGACCAGGTCCCGGGTGGAGCGGCGCAGTTCGGCGCGGAAGTACCAGGCGCAGGCGAAGGCGGTCAGCGCGTAGTAGAAGCAGATCATGAGGCCGAGCGCGTAGATGGTGTCGATCAGCACGTGCTCGCTGACCAGCGTCATCACGGTGTAGAAGACGCCGGTCCCGATGCCCGCCACGACCGTCGCCCGGCCGGGCGTCCTGAAGCGGGGGTGGACCTTCGCGTACGAGGCCGGCATCGCCTCGTACGCCGACATCGCGAGGACCGTGCGGGCCACCGGGATGAACGTGGTCTGGAGGCTGGCGGCGGCCGAGGCGAGGACGGCGACGAAGAGCAGCACGCCGAGCCCGGAGCCCATGACCGGTCCGGCCAGGGCCGCGAAGACGTTCTCGCCGGTGTCCGGGTTGGCGAGGCCGAGCCCGGTGGTGCCGGAGCCGACGGCCATCTGGGCGGCGACGGCGGTGGCCAGGTAGGCGCCGACCAGGACGACCATGGCGATGAGGGCGGCGCGGCCGGGGGTCTTGTCGCTGCCCGTGGTCTCCTCGTTGGCGGTCAGACAGGTGTCCCAGCCCCAGAACATGAAGATGGAGAGGGAGAGACCGGCCGTGAAGGCGGCGAAGGACTGGACGGCGAACGGGTTCAGCCAGGACCAGGAGAAGTCGAGTGAGGTGGCGAAGTCCGCGCCGCCGCTGCCCGCTTTGCTCAGGGCCATCGCCACGAAGAGCGCGAGCACGGCGAGTTGCAGGCCCACCAGGGCGTACTGGATGCCCTTGGTGGCGGTCATCCCCCGGTAGCTGATCGCGGTGGCGGCGGCGATGAGGACGAGGCAGGTGCCGATGTGGACGAGCTTGTTGTCGTCCAGGGCGGCAACCCATGGACTGCCTGTGACCTCGCCCGCCAGCAGCCAGAAGAACGAGGTGGCGACGCCCGCGAGGTTGGACAGGACGATGATCGTCGCGATGACCAGACCCCAGCCGCACATCCAGCCGACGCGCGGGCCGAACGCCTTCACCGTCCAGGTGAAGGAGGTGCCGCAGTCCGGCATGACCTTGTTGAGCTCACGGTAGGCGAAGGCGACGAGCAGCATCGGCAGGAACCCGGCCAGGAACACGGCGGGCATCTGCACACCGACCTCACCGGCGGTGGAGCCGAGGGTCGAGGTCAGGCAGTAGACGGGGGCGACGGTGGAGACACCGATGACGGCGCTGCCCATCAGCCCGACGGAGTTCCCGCCGAGCCCCTTGCCGCGTACACCGCCGTCCCCGTCACGGCCGTCGGCCGGGGTGCTTCCCCGTACCGTGTCTCCGGCCTGTGGCCGCGCGTCCAGCTGAGTCATGAGAGGGACGGTATGCGCTGCGATATCCACATCCGGAGCGTGAGACTCCAACGTCTCACCCTTGGTTACACCGGCCAATTACCGATGAATACTTCATGAATTCAAGGTCACATGCGCACAGAGCCTTGCAATGCACGCCGGTCACGCAAGGGTGGCCACGTACGGTAATCGCAGCACTGTCCGTTTTGTGCCGTTTCAAAATTTTCCCGCGCTCTGTGTGAGCGCCCTCAGCCGGGCCAGACGATCGCCTGCGTCTCGCTGTAGGCGTGCAGCGCGTACGAGCCCACGTCCCGTCCCACGCCGCTCTTCTTGAACCCGCCGAACGGGGCCTCCATGTTCCGCCCGACCGTGTTGACGCCCACCCCGCCCGCCCGCAGCTGCCGGGCGACACGGAAGGCGCGGGCCACATCGCCCGCCCAGACGTAGTCGATGAGGCCGTAGTCGCTGTCGTTGGCGAGCGCGACGCCCTCCTCCTCGTCGTCGAAGGGGACGACCACGACGACCGGGCCGAAGATCTCCTCGCGCACGACCCGCATGTCGGGGGTGCAATCGGCGAGGAGGGTGGGGGCCACGTAGAAGCCCCGGTCCAGGTGGGCGGGGCGGGCGCCGCCGGCGTGGACCCGCGCGCCCTCCTTCCGGCCCAGCTCCACGTAAGCCTCCACCCGGTCGCGGTGGGCGGCGGAGATGACGGGGCCGACGGCGGTGGACCGGTCGGCGGGGTCGCCGACGGTGAGCGCGTTCGCGTACGCGGCCAGCGCGGCGATCAGCTCGTCCTGGCGGGACCGGTGGACCAGGACGCGGGTCGGAGCCGTACAGATCTGTCCGCTGTAGAAGGAGAAGGTCGTGCCGATCCCCGCGACCGCCGAGTTGAGATCCGCGTCGTCGAGGACGAGTGCGGCGCCCTTGCCGCCCAGCTCCATCAGCTGCCGCTTCATCCCGCGCCCGCACACCTCGGCGATGCGCTGCCCGACGGCGGTGGAGCCGGTGAAGCTGACCATGTCGACGTCCGGGGAGTCGACGGCCGCCTCACCGGCTGAAGCGCCCGAGCCGGTGACGACGTTGACGACACCCGGCGGAACGCCCGCCTCAGCGAGGGCGGCGGCCATCCGGTAGACCGAGAGCGGGTCCTGCGGGGCGGGCTTCACGAGGACCGTGTTGCCCATCGCGAGGGCGGGCGCGATCTTGCCGGCCGGGTTGGCCCAGGGGTTGTTGTACGAGGTGATGCACGTGACCACGCCGACCGGCTGGCGGACGGCCAGCGCCCCGAAGACCCCGGCCCGGCCCATCGGACCTGCCTCGTTGATCTGCGGCGCGATGGCCTCCTCGACGGGCTCCAGGGCGCCGCGCGCGTACCGCCGGAAGCGGGCGGCGCCGACGGCGACCTGCATGGACCGGGCGGTGGAGGCGGTGGCTCCGCTCTCGGCGCGGGCGACGTCGGCGTGGGCGAGGAAGTCCCGCCGGATGAGGTCGGCGGCCCGGTCCAGGATCGCGGCACGCTCCTCGGGCCGGGTCCGCGACCAGGGCCCGAAGGCCTCTTTGGCGGCCGCGGCGGCCTCGTACACCTGGGCGCGGCTCGCCTCGGGGGCGAGGCCGACGACCTCCTCGGTGGCGGGGTCGATGACCTCGTAGTGGCCGTCGGCGGGTTCGTTCCACTCACCGCCGATGAAGAGCTTCCCGGGGGCGGGGCTTCCGGGCCGGGGGCTCACGCCGTACTCACCGTCCGGGTGTCGCGGCCCGAGCGCAGCACCGTCCCCGGCACCGCCCCCGTCACCTTGTCGTCGCGCAGGGTCTCGACGCCGTTGACGCGTACGGAGACGATGCCGATGGCCTTGGAGTCCAGGCGCGGGCTGTCCCCGGGCAGGTCGTGGACGAGGGTGGCGGGCCCGGCGTCGATCCGCTCGGGGTCGAAGAGGACGAGGTCGGCGTGGAAGCCCTCCTCGATCCGGCCGCGTTCGCGCAGCCCGAAGAGGCGGGCGGGATCGTCGGTGAGCATCTTCACGGCGGTGGTCAGCGGCACGAGCCTCCGCCCGCGCAGACAGTCGCCGAGGAACCGGGTGGTGTACGGGGCCCCGCACATCCGGTCCAGGTGCGCGCCCGCGTCGGAGCCGCCGAGCATGACGTCCTCGTGCTCCCAGGTGCGGCGGCGCAGGGCCCAGGAGTCCGGGTCGTTGTCGGTCGGCATCGGCCACAGGACCGTACGCAGCTCGTCGGCGGCGCAGATCTCGACCAGGCAGTGGAAGGGGTCCTGGCCGCGTTCGGCCGCGATGTCGTCGACGACGCGCCCACTGAGCCCTTCGTTGACGGTGCTGTACGTGTCCCCGATGACGTACCGGTCGAAATCGGCGAGGCGGCGGAAGACCCCGGCCTCCTTGCTGTCGGCGCGGCGCAGCATCTCGGCGCGGATGGCGGCGTCCCGGAGGCGTTCGATGCGCTCAGGGACGGGGAGCGCCAGGATCTCCCCCCAGCCGGGGATGAGGTTGAGGGCGCAGAAGGTGCCGAGGGACATGTTCATGGGGGCGAGGATCGGCATGGTGAGCGCGACGATCCGGCCCCCGGCCGCGCGGGCGCGTTCGCTGGGGACGAGCTGGCGCGGTACGCGTTCGGGGACGGCGGCGTCGATGGTGAGGACGTTCCAGTTGAGCGGGCGTCCGGCGGCGGCGGTCATGTCGACGAGGAGGTCGATCTCCTCGTCGGAGAACTGGTCCAGGCACCCGGCGACGATCGCTTCGAGCTGCGTCCCCTCGTGCTCACCCACGGCCCTGGAGAGGGCGAGCAGCTCCTCGGGGAGGGCGTGCCGGGAGGCGACGGGTTCGCCGTCGCCGTCGGCGTGGGTGGAGGACTGGGTGGTGGAGAGCCCCCAGGCGCCGGCGTCCATGGCGTCGTGGAGGAGGGCGAGCATGGCGTCCGTCTGGCCCGGGGTGGGCTGCCCGCCGACCGCGTCCGCGCCCATCACATGCCGCCGCAGGGCGCAGTGGCCGACCATGAACCCGGCGTTGACGGCGATACGGCCTTCGAGGGCGTCGAGGTACTCGCGGAAGGTGGACCAGGTCCAGTCGACGCCTTCCTCCAGGGCGGCCAGGGCCATCCCCTCCACCCGGGACATCATCCGGCGGGTGTAGTCGGCGTCCTCGGGCCGGTCGGGGTGGAGGGGCGCGAGGGTGAACCCGCAGTTGCCGCCGGCGACGGTGGTGACGCCGTGGTTCATGGAGGGGGTGGCGTAGGGGTCCCAGAAGAGCTGGGCGTCGTAGTGCGTGTGCGGGTCGACGAAGCCGGGGGCGAGGACGAGGCCGTCGGCGTCCTCGCTGGTGACGGCCTCCTCGGTGATGGTCCCCGAGTCGGCGATGACGGCGATCCTGCCGCCGCGGAGGCCGACGTCGGCGGTGTAGGCGGGGCCGCCGGTGCCGTCCACGACGGTCGCGCGGCGGATGAGGTGGTCGAGCATGACGGTTCCCTTCCGGTGGGTTCCTTCTTCGGCTCGGGTGGGACAGCCGGGTTACGCACGCTCGGGCCGCGGTACGCACCCCGGCTCCTCGACCGCCGGAGGGGCTCGGTTCGTGCGGGCCCTGGCCCCTCTTCAGGCAGAGGTGGCAGAACCGCGGAACCGCGAGGTCCGATGCACCGGATCCGTGTCGATCCTCGGGATCACGTGCTCCCCGATCAACCGGATCGTCGTCATCGTGTCCTGCGGGCTGATCCCGATCGGCAGCCCGAAGCTCAGCTGATCCGCCCCCGCCTGATCCCACCGCCGGCACTGCTTCAGCACCTCGTCGGGATCCCCGCAGATCATCAGCTCCTCCGCGATGAGCAGCTCCACGATCTCCTCGGTGTACTCCGGCAGCAGCTGCGGCCACTCCGGGATCCCCTCCGGCCGCGGAAACGTGTCGTGGTAGCGGAACAGCAGCGACTGGAGGTAGTTCAGCCCGCCCCCCACCGCGATCCGCACCGCCTCCGCATGCGTCTCGGCGCAGATCGCCGTCGACGTCACCATCACGTTGTCGTTGACGAACGCCCCCACCGGCTCCGCGTCCTTGACCGCGTTCTTGTAGGACTCGACGACCCACTCCATGTCGGAGACCTTCTGCACGCTGAAGCCCAGCACCCCGAGCCCCTTCTTCCCCGCCATGGCGTACGAGGACGGCGACCCGGCCGCGTACCACATGGCCGGGTGGGCACCCCCGTACGGCTTCGGCAGGATCTTGCGCGGCGGGAGCGACCAGTGCTTGCCCTGGAAGCCGACGTACTCGTCCTGGAGCCACATCTTGGGGAACTCGGCGATCGTCTCCTCCCACAGCTCCTTCGTGTGGTTCATGTCGGTGATGCCCGGCATGAACCCGAGGATCTCGTGGCTGCCGGCCCCCCTCCCGGTGCCGAACTCGAAGCGTCCCTCGGAGAGATGGTCGAGCATGGCGACCTTCTCCGCGACCTTCACCGGGTGGTTGACGGGGGCGAGCGGGTTGAAGATGCCCGAGCCGAGGTGGATGCGGTCGGTGGCGTGCGCGAGGTAGCCGAGGTACACGTCGTTGGCGGAGAGGTGCGAGTACTCCTCCAGGAAGTGGTGCTCGGAGGCCCAGGCGTACTTGAAGCCGGACTTGTCCGCCTGGATGACGTACTCGGTCTCCTCGATCAGTGCCTTGTGCTCTGCCTCGGGGTCCACCCTTGCACGCGCGGCGGGCACGTACCCCTGAACAAAGAGCCCGAATTCCACGGAGGTTCACCGTCCTCAAGTTTTCCTGCCCAGGTCTCCGACGGCTTCTGACGCACCGTCAGATAGCGATGCGACCGACTGTTCCACCGCCGCCGCGACCCGTCAATAGCTGACGATCCGTCAGGTGGCGTGATCACAAGAGGCTGACCCCCGCCAGCCACCCCCCGTCGATGACGAACGGCTGCCCGGTGATGTACGAGGAGTCCTCGGCGGTGAGGAAGAGGGCCAGCGCGGCCACCTCCTCGGGCCGGCCGATCCGGCCCATCGGCACGAGCTTGCGGTAGTACGCGTCCAGCGCCGCGTCGGACCTGCCCAGGTCGGCGTCCGGATCCAGCAGGGCCGGGTTGCTCATCGCCGTGTCGACCGCCCCCGGGCAGATGGCGTTGACCCGGATGCCCTTGCCCGCCAGCTCCACGGCGGCGACCTTCGTGAGGCCGAGGACGGCGTGCTTGGTCGCGGCGTACGCGCCGACCAGCGCCATGCCCGTCAGACCGGTGTACGAGGACGTGTTGACGATCGTCCCGCCCCCCGCCGCCTCGATCTCCGGCGCGAGCGCACGGATCCCGAGGAACGCACCCGTCAGGTTGACCTGCACCACCTGCTGGAACTCCTCCAGCGGGGTGTTGACCAGCTCGTTGAAGCGGAGGATGCCCGCGTTGTTGATGAGCCCGTCGATCTTCCCGAAGGCGTCCCGGGCCACGCACACCGCCTCGGCCCACTCCTCCTCCCGCCCCACGTCGAGCCGCACGAACCGGGCGGTGGCCTCCCCCAACTCCTTCGCCAGCGCCTCCCCTCGCTCCACCAGCACATCGGCGATGACAACCCGCGCCCCCTCCGCCGCGAAGAGCCGCGCCTCCTGCTCACCCTGCCCGCGCGCCGCTCCGGTGACCAGGACGACCCGCCCGTCCAGCTTGCCCATGACGTTCTCCCTACAGGCTGAGATGAGGGGCCACGTCCGCTCCGAACGCCGCCATCTGATCGGTCAGTTCGTCGACACTCCGACTCCGGAACCGCACCTGGATCTGGTGCACGCCGATCGCCGCGTACTCCCGCAGCGACTCCGCCAGCCCCTCCGGCTTTCCGGCGAGGGTCCGCCGCCCTACGGGCCACCCGGGCTCACCGACGTACAGCGGCTCGGTGATCGCACCGATGACGATCGGCTCCCGGACCCCCGCCTCCTCCCGCAGGGCGTGCACCCGGGCGATCTGCACGGGCAGCCGGTTGCGGGCATCGCCCTGCGGGAGCCAGCCGTCACCCCGTACGGCCGCCCGGCGCACGGCGGCGGGCGAGGAGCCGCCCACCCAGATCGGCACCCGTTCCCGCGCGGGGCGGGGCAGCTGCCCGAGGCCGCCGAAGGAGAACCGTTCCCCGGCGAACTCCGGGTACTCCTCCGGCCCGAGCGCCGCCCGCAGGGCGTCGATGCTCTCGTCCAGCACGCCCCCGCGCCCGTCGAAGTCCGCCCCGACCGCCTCGAAATCCTCCCGTACGTGCCCGGCCCCGACGCCCAGGATCAGCCGTCCGCCGCTGAGGTGGTCGAGGGTGGCGTACTGCTTGGCGGTGATCAGCGGGTGGCGCAGCCCGAGGACGGCGACATGGCTCATCAGGAGCACGCGCCGGGTGACCCCGGCGAGGAACGCGAGCGTGGCGACGGGGTCGTACCAGACCGTCCCCATCCCCTCCGCGAGCCGGCGCGGGATGGCGATGTGATCGCAGCTCGCGAGGTAGGCGAAGCCGCCGCGGTCGGCGGCCCCGGCGATGCGGACGAGGTCGGCGGGGGTCGCCGCCGCCTCCCAGGGCTCGGCGTAGATGGCGCTCCGCGACTGGACCGGGAGCTGTATCCCGTACAGCAGCGGTCCGTCGGGGGACGGCAGCGGCGGTGGCGGTATCGGCACGGCGGCCTCCTTCCGTTCGCCCCCGGGGCACTCCCCGCTCCGGATGACGGCCGCCATCGTCGTACCTGACGGCTCATCAGACAAGGGGCGGAGGGAAGGGGGAGGGCATGGGCTCCCCCCGCGCGAACCCGAGGAAGACGTGAATGCGGGACTCCGGTTGAATGGGCGGGAAATGCGGGCGCACCGCCACCATCGATTCCCCCCTTCCCTTTCCCATGGTGTTGGTCACAGGAAAAGCGCAGACCCGGAGAGCAACTGCCCCTTTTCACTCTCTCTGTCTGCTGGCGATGACACCTTTCGGCCCGCACCGGCCGGGAAATACCCACCGTACGTTCGTACGTCCGCCATACCATCGCCACAGGCCACCCGTGTGATCCCTACAGCCGGGACGGCCGCTCCCCATTCTGCGTCCCGGACCAAAAAAGGGCTCAAGTGAAGATTCGCAGCATTCTCGCCACGGCCGTCGCCGTCGCCGTGACGACGCCTGCCGTCATGCTCTCCGTCACCCCCGCGTTCGCCGACACCAAGCCCGCCGCACAGACGCCGGCCAAGCCGACCGTCAAGGAGCTCGAAAAGGCGGCGGCCGAGGCGGAGAAGGCGTACGACGAGGCCGTCGCGGCCGAGAAGACCGCGTACGAGGCGGTGGAGGCGGCGATCTCCGACACCGCGCCCCTCACCGTGGCGGCCAAGGCCGCCCGGAAGGCCGCGGACGAAGCCGCCACCGCGAAGGCCACCGCCGACCAGGCGGTCACGGTCGCGCAGGCCGCACGCGACGCCCTGACCGAGGACAAGGACGCCAGCGACGAGGACAAGGCCGCCGCCGAGACGGCTCTCGCCGACGCCAAGACCGCCGCCGCGACGGCAGCGACGGCGGCGACGAGAGCCGAGGCCGAGTCCAAGGCCGCCACCAAGCTCGCGGACGACGCAAAGGCCGAGGCGTACAAGGCCCTCAGCAAGGCGCAGGACGCCACGAAGGAGGCGCTCGCCGCCAAGACGGCCGCCGACGCGGCCCTGGAGCGCGCCAAGCAGGAGGAAGAGGAGAACCCCGGCGGCGGGGCGTGCGTGGACGAGCCCGGCCTCACCACGGTCGTGAAGGGCTTCCCCTCCACGGTCACCGCCGGCACCGTCACCACCTTCTCGGTCCGGGTGGCCAACGGCACCGAGAAGGACATGGAGAAGGTCCTCACCTACGCGAGCGTCCACGCGACCGACAAGAGCGGCGCCAAGGACATCGCCAAGTACCTGAAGCTGAAGTGGTCGACCACCCAGTCCCCGAAGTGGCAGGCCCTCGACGGCGACCTCTACATCGACGCCATCGGCGCGCTGAAGCCCGGCGAGCAGGCCGACATCAAGCTGCGCCTGGACGTCGACGCCAAGACCCCGGCCGGACAGGGCCTCACCTTCATCGCGGGTGACTACTTCAACAAGGATGGCTCCTGCGGCCTGACGCCCGACGCCGCCGTCAACGAGTTCGACATCGAGGCGGCGGCCGGCAAGCCCGCCCCCAAGCCGACCCCCAAGCCCAGCACCAGCACCAGCGCCCCGGCCGCAGGCTCCGGGGTCACTCCGCAGGGCTCGGGTTCGAGCGTCCCGGTGATCACCACGAGCGGCACCCTCGCCGCGACCGGTTCGTCCGACGCCACCACGCAGCTCGCCCTCGCGAGCGGCGCGGCCGTGGCGCTCGGCGCCGGCGCGATGTTCCTCGTGCGCCGCCGCGGGGCGGGCGCCGACGCCTGAGGCGTACGAGCGCGACCAGGAGGGGCCCCATCGCTTCGCCGCGGTGGGGCCTCTCCGTCGTACGCGTCCGTCGTACGCGATTCAGGCGCTGCACACACCTTGCCAGAGCGGCTCACCCCTCTCTATCTTCACCAGGGGAAAGCGCTTTCTATCGTTGCCCCCTCCACGAGAACCACCTCCCGCACGCGGTCGTGCGAGGGAGCGCTCCCACATGTCATGAACGCAACAACCTTCCATCCGAAGACGAATGGGGAGACGAACATGAGACGACCAGTCGCACGGCGGCTGCAGGCCGCCGTCGCCACCCTGGCCCTCGCGGCCGCCACCGGAGTGGTGCTGACGTCGGCGCCCGCGGCCTCGGCGGCGACCGGCAGCGCCACCGGGTACGCCACCCAGAACGGCGGGACCACCGGCGGCGCCGGCGGGCAGACCGTGCGGGCCACCACCGGCACCCAGATACACGCGGCCCTGTGCGGACGGGCCAGCAGCAGCACCCCGATCGTCATCGAGGTCGAGGGCACCATCAACCACGGCAACACCACCAAAGTCTCCGGCAGCAGCTGCAACACGGCAGCGGGCGTGATCGAGATCAAGCAGGTCAGCAACGTCACGATCGTCGGCGTCGGCAGCGGCGCCGTCTTCGACCAGCTGGGCATCCACCTGCGCGAGGCCCGCAACATCATCATCCAGAACGTGACCGTCCGGAACGTCAAGAAGTCCGGCTCGCCCACCTCCAACGGCGGCGACGCCATCGGCATGGAGACGAACGTCCGCAACGTCTGGGTCGATCACACCACCCTGGAGGCCTCGGGCGGGGAGTCGGAGGGGTACGACGGCCTCTTCGACATGAAGGACAACACCCAGTACGTGACCCTCTCGTACAGCATCCTGCGCAACTCCGGCCGCGGCGGGCTCGTCGGATCCAGCGAGACCGAGCTGTCCAACGGCTTCATCACCTACCACCACAACCTGTACGAGAACATCGACTCCCGCGCCCCCCTGCTGCGCGGCGGCATCGCCCACATGTACAACAACCACTACGTCAGGCTCAACGAGTCCGGCATCAACTCGCGGGCCGGGGCACGCGCCAAGGTGGAGAACAACTACTTCAAGAACTCCAAGGACGTCCTCGGCACCTTCTACACCGACGCGGCCGGCTACTGGCAGGCCAGCGGCAACACGCTCGACAACGTGACCTGGTCCAGCCCCGGCAGTACGACCAACCCCGCCGGGCCCGAAATGAAGTCCACCACCACGGTCGCCATCCCCTACACCTACCGTGCCGACGCGGCCAGTTGCGTCCCGGACGTCGTGAGCCGGACGGCGGGCGCCGGCAAGGGGAACAGGGTCTCGGACGGCAACTGCTCCCCGCAGACACCGGCTCCGGGCCCGACCGACCCGACCCCGGGGCCCACCGACCCCACCCCCGGACCCACTCCCCCCACCGGCACCAACCTCAGCATCGGCGCCGGCTCCGACGGCTCCAGCAAGGCCGCCGGGACGAGCTACGGCGACCTCCGCGACGGCAGCATGACCACCTACTGGTCCCCCGCCGGCGCCACCGGCTCCGCCTCGATCAAGTGGGCCTCCGCCACCGCCGTCTCCTCGGTCCACATCCGCGAGGCAGCCGGCGCCACGGGCAACGTCAAGGCCTGGCGGCTCCTCAACGGTGACACCGGCGCCGTCCTGGCCTCCGGCAACGGTGCGGGGCCCATCGCCTTCCCCCGCACCTCCCTGCGCAAGATCACCTTCGAGATCACCAGCTCGTCCGGCACCCCGAGGATCGCCGAGTTCGAGACGTACGCGGGCTAGCGGCGAAGACCCCGCCCACCACCTTCCTCGACCCGCGTCCCCCACGTACGTTCCGGGAGACGCGGGTCGAGGCCGTCCGGTCGGCGAGCGCCGTCCGGACAACGGCCGCCGTCCGGTCAGCGGGCTTCGGACAGCCAGCGCGCCGGCGTGTGGGCGCGGGCCTCGGCGGCGGTGAGCTGCGGGCGGTTCGCGGGGACCGTGACCCGGGCGCCGGGACCGGTGTTGCGGTGCTCGGCGAAGCGCTGGTCCTGCCACGGGAAGCCCGCGGACATGGTGGCGTACGGCGTCACGGCGTCGATCCCCGGGCCGAGGTGGCTGTCCCGGACGGTCAGCATCGGGCGCGCGGTGAGGTCCGACGACGGCACCCAGGGGCGGGCCAGCTTGTAGTACGCGTCCGGGGCGGTGCTCGTGACCCGGGAGCGCAGGACCAGGAAGCCGTACGGGTTGGCCCCGGCGGTGCTCGGCGCGAAGACGAAGCCGTACGGGGCCGAGGCCAGGTCCGTGCGGGTGAGCGTACGGAAGTGGCAGCGGTCGAAGACGGCGCTCGCGCGGCCGAAGACGAAGTCGACGTCCCCCTCCACGTAGCAGTCGCGGTAGTAGTGGCGGGCGAACGAGGTGAGGGCGGGGGAGTCGGCGTACAGGGTGTCCTGGTGGCCGAGGAACCGGCAGCCGTAGAACGCCGAGCGGTCGCCCTGGACCTTGATGGCGACGGCCTGCGTGCCCGTGTACTCGGGGTTGTCGGAGCGCAGCCAGTCGTTGGCGAAGGTCAGGTCGCGGGCGGTGAACCCGGCCGCCCGGACGGTGACGGAGGCCGATCCGCTGGTCCCCAGGGTTCCGGACCCGTCGGGCTTCGGCGTGCCCGCCGCGTTGCCGTACACGAGCACGGTGTCCCGGGCGTCGCCGCTCGCGCCGATCAGGGTGAGCCCCTCGCGGGCGGCCCCGACGAGGACCGTCGCCCGGTACACCCCGGGGGCGATCACGAGGGTGCGCCCGGTGCCGGTCGCCGCGTCGACGGCGGACTGTACGTCGGCGTGGTCGCCCCGGCCGTACGGGTCGACGTACAGCGTGCGGGGGTCCCGGCGCCGGGCCGGTGAGCCGTGGCGGCCGAAGGGGCGGGGGTGCGCGGTGCGGGCCCGGGCGGCGGGCGCGCCGAGGGTGAGGGCGGCGGTGGTTCCGGCGAACAGGGCGAGAGCGGTGCGCCTGCTGGGCATGGGTCTCCTCGGAGTGAGCGGCGAAAGGCCGGAGCGGCGCTCTCCGGGATGGTGGAAAGCATGCGGTGCCGCTCCGGCCGGTTCAGGGACGTGTCGGTTCAGGGACGCGCCGGTTCAGGGGCGCGCCGGTTCACCAGGTGCGGGCTCTCAGTGGCCGGACGACGCCTTGCCCGCCCCGGCCTTGAGCGCCACGAGCACCGGCACGACCAGCGGGTGGTGGACCGCCGTCCGCAGCCGGGGCGTCCAGCCGGCGCCCTCCGTGAGGTGCTCGCCGGGCACACCCGCGTTGTGCACGGCGATCAGGTCGGTCTTCTGGCCGTTGACGTAGTTGTTCCCGGCCGTGAGCGAGGACTCCGACCACTTCTTCAGGATCGTCGCCCGGTCGACCTCCCTCGTGAGCGTGAACGCGTTGTGCTCGGCCACCAGTTGGGACTCGGCGCCGATGCCGTACGTGTAGCCGTACGCGCTTCCCGTCGTCGCGACGAAGTGGTTGTTGTACGAGTCGACCTGGCCGAACCGCACGCGCGGCGCCCGCTCCTTGACGTCCTTGAAGAGGTTGTGGTGGAGGGTGACACGGAGCTTGCCCCGGTCGCTGGCGCCCGCACCGTCGCTGTTGCCGATGAGCATGGTCTTGTCGTGGTCCTTGAGGACGTTCCACGAGACGGTGACCAGGTCGGCGCCGCGCACGATGTCGAAGAGCCCGTCGTGCTGCTGGTAGACCTGGCCGAAGTAGTGGGGCTGGTCGGCGTCGGGCCGGCCGCCGTCGCTGAAGGTGTTGTGGTCGACCCAGACATGACGGGAGCCGTACACGACGAGGTTGTCGTACTCCGCGTTCCAGGCGCCCCCGGCCCCGTCCGTGGGGTCCCACTGGGGGAAGCAGTCGTAGGTGTCCTCGAAGGTGATGTTGCGGATGATGACGTTGGAGACGTCTCTCACCTGGAGCCCGGCCCCGATGATCTTCGGGTCCTTCCCCACGCCGATCAGGGTGGTGTTGGAGGGGACCTTGATGTTGACGGCCGCCGCCTGCTTCTTCGCGGAGGCGACGCGAGCGTCCTCCAGCGGGCCCGAGGGGACCGCGTCCCGGCCCCAGACCTCGGGGTCGTAGGCGGCGAGGTACTTCTCCAGCGTGTAGCCGCCGGTCTGGTACCGCTCGCAGCCGATCGGTGTGCCGGCGGCGTCGGAGTTGCCGTGCACGGTGCCGGAGACCCTGACGATCTTCGGCGCGTCGCCCGCCTCCGCGAAGGCGGCGATGAGCTCGGCCCGGTTGGTCACGGTGTAGACGTGGGCGGGGGTGGCGTCGGCGCCGCCGGTGGTGGAACCCTCGGCGGCGGCCCAGCCGTCCCCGGCGGGCAGAACGGCGCGCTCGACGCCGGTGCTGTGGTGGGTTCCCCGGTGGCTTCCCTGGTGCAGCGGGTGCGGGGTGGCCTGGGCCGGGGCGCTCATGACGAGGGCCAGCGAGGCGCAGCCCAGGACCACGGCGATGGCGCGGGTGCGGGTGTGGCGCGTGCGTGCGGGCATGACGAATCCTTCTCTGTCGTCGAGGAGAAAAGGGAGGGAGGAAGGCGGGAGGAAGGTGGGAGGAAGGTGGGAAGGAAGGCGGGCAGGAAGGCGGGCAGGAAGGCGGGAAGCGCGGCTGTCAGGCCGTCGCCGGCCAGCTGATCCACTCCGCCGGGACCGGTTCGTCCAGGCGGCGGAGATCGCGGGCGGCGAGCACGCCCTCATCCCGCAGGGCGCGGGCCGTCATCCGGGCCACCTCGACGGCGCCCACCGGCCTGAAGTGGGTGTTGTCCTGGACGCCGTCGGGGTGGTTGGGCGATTCACCCGGCTCCAGCCACAGGAAGTACGGCTCGGTGCCGTCCGGGCCGAGCTCCTGCCAGCGGGCGAGGGAGTGCGCCTGGAGGTCGAGCAGCGGAACGCCCTCCTCCACCGCCAGGGCGCGCATCGCCGCCGGGTACGCGCCGAGGCTGGGCCGGGCGGTGCCGTCGGCGGCGAACCGGCGGCGCTCGACCGAGGTGACCAGCACCGGCCGCGCGCGCCGTGCGCGGGCGCCCTTCACGTACTGGCGCAGGTACTCCTGATAGGTGGTGTACGGGTCCGTCCCGCGGGCCGGGTCCTCGGTCTTCTGGTCGTTGTGGCCGAACTGGACGAGGACGAGATCGCCGGGGCGGACCTCGGCGAGGAGCGCGGCGAGGCGGCCTTCGTCGATGAAGCTCTTCGAACTGCGGCCGTTCACCGCGTGGTTGGCGACCCTGAGGCGCGGGGCGAGGAAGAAGGGGAGCGCCATGCCCCACCCCGTCTCGGGCGCGGCGGAGGCGGGTTTCGGGGCGGCCGTGGAGTCGCCGGCGATGTGGACCGTACGGGGGCGGGGCCCGCCTCCCCCGCCCCCGCCGCCGTGGGCGAGCGCGGGGGTGGCGGCGAGGGCGAGGGGCAGGGTGAGCAGAGCGGTGGCGGTCTGTCTACGGGTGAGTGACACGGGAGGGGCTGCCTCTCTCGGGGAGGTGCACACGTGCTCGGGAGAGGGACCGGCGGCGGAGCGCGACCCGGACCGCCGCCGGTCCCCCGTCATGGGGAGGGGGACCAGCGGGACACGGCGGACGGCTGCCGGGTCAGCCGTTGCCGATCTCCTTCCACTCCTTGTTGGCGGCGTTCAGCTCCTCGGCCATGCCGTCCAGGAACGCCTTGGCCGTGATCTTGCCGAGCAGCACCTTCTGGAACTCCGGCTCGTTGTCGGCCTTGCTGATGTTGTTCCAGTCGGGCAGGTAGTACGGCAGGTCGACGATCTTCGTGGAGCCGTCGGTCAGGGTCTTCGCTGCCAGCGCGGTCGACTCGGCCTCGTTGATCCACGGGTCCTTCGCCGCTTCGGTGTTGGCCGGGATGGCACCGGCCGACTCGTTCCACTTGCTGTTGGACTCGTGGGAGGCGGCGAACTCGATGAACTTCCAGGCCGCGGTCTTGTTCCGGCTCGACCGGAAGAGGCCGAGACCGTCGACGGGGTTGGAGACCTGTACGCGGGTGCCACCGTCCCCGATGGGGGCGGGGATGCCAGCGAACTTGTCCTCGCCGAGGGCCTTGAGGTGGTCCTGGTAGGAGCCGAGGTTGTGGCTGAGCATGCCGATCGTGCCGGTGTCCCACTGGGCCACCATCTTGGTGAAGTCGTTGTTGACGTCGGCCGCGGGCGTGGTCCGCTTGTACAGCCCCGCGTACTTCTCCAGCGCGGCCACGTTCCTGGGGTCGTTGAGCGTGGTCCTGTCACCGTCCCAGAACTCGGTGATGCCGGACTGCCCGTAGATCGCGTCCAGCGCCTGGGCGATGGAACCGGCGCCGCCGCGGATCGTGTAGCCGAACTTGTTGTTCTTGGCGTCGGTGAGCTTGTCGGCCGCCGTGTAGAACTTGGCCCAGGTGTCGGGGGCTTCGAGCCCGGCCCGGTCGAACAGGTCGGTGCGGTACCAGAGCACGCCGTTGTTCGCGGACGTCGGTACGGAGTAGATGTCGTCGCCCCGGCCGGCCGCCGCGCGGACGCTCTCGACCATGGACTCGACGAGCTTGCCCTGGAGCGCCGAGCCCTCCAACCGCTCGTTGACCGGCTCCAGGGCTTCCTGCGACACGATGTTGGCCAGGTAGGCCGTGCCGACCCCGCCCACGTCGGGCAGCCCGCCGCCCGCGATGGCGGTGTCGTACTTGGACTGGACGTCGGCGATCGGGACCGGGACGTACTTGACCTTGATGTCCGGGTTCTGCTTCTCGAAGTCCTTGATGATCTCGGTCCAGATGGCGGTGCGCGGACCACCGTTGTTGTCCCAGAAGGTGATCTCGCCCTTCCCGCTGCCTTCCGTGCCGGACCCGCTGCCGTCGTCGCCGCACGCGGTGGCCGTCAGCGCGAGCACTGCGGTGAGGGAGACAGCGGCGGCCGCGCCGCGCCCCCGCTGTGTCTTCGAGATGTTCATCGTCGGCTCTTCTCTGTGGTGAGGTTTCTGCTGCGGAATGCGGTGAAACGACCCGTTCCTGCGGGGCCTGTTCCGGCGGGGCCCGTCCCGGCCGGTGCGGTGGCGAAGAGGCCGAGGAGGGCCCCGACCCAGCGCCAGGGGGTGGCGGCGAAGACCGGGCCCGAGGGCCGGAACCCGTCGCCGGTGTCGGCGGAGAACCGGCAGCGCGCACCCGCCGTGACCTCGACGCGCAGCCGGGCCCGTCCACCGGGGGACGCGCGGGGCTCGGCCGCGTCCCGTTCCCGTAGGGCGACGCTTTCGGCGAAGCGGTGCACAAGGAGCGGCGTCCCGTCCGCCCCGGCCTCCAGACCGATCCAGCTGAAGGCGTCCCCGAGCACGGCGAGCCCGGCCTTGGCCCCCGGCTCGTCGCTGTCCAGCGCGAGGTCCACCTCGACGGTGAACTCCTCGGCGGGCAGGCGCTGGACCAGAACGCTGGGCAGCAGCCGCAGGTCGTGCGCGTACGCCGTCCGTACGCAGGTGAGCCGCAGCCCGTCTTCCCCAGGCGCCCCTCCGACCCAGCCGGGGTCGGGGTTGGCCGTCCACTGCCACTGCCTGCCGGGCCGGCCGCCGGGGAAGTCGTCGTCGACGGCGGGTGCCGTCACCGCCTGCTCGGGGGCGGCCGGCTTGGTGTGCACGGAGACGGGTTCGCCAGCGTCGCCGATGACGGGCCAGCCCTCGGCGTCCCAGCGCATCGGCTGGAGGTGGACGACCCTCCCGTACGCTCCCCGCGCCTGGAAGTGCAGGAACCAGTCCTCCCCCGCGGCCGTCCGCACCCAGGCGCCCTGGTGGGGGCCGTTGACGCCGGTACGGCCTTGGGCGAGGACGACGCGTTCCTCGTACGGGCCGGAGAACTCGCGCGACCGGAAGGCGCCCTGCCAGCCGGTCTCCACTCCCCCGGCCGGGGCGAAGATCCAGAAGTGGCCGTCATGGCGGTAGAGCTTGGGGCCTTCGAGGGTGAACCAGCCGGGGAGCTGGTCACCGTCCACCAACGTCGCTCCCGCGTCGAGCAGTTCGCGGCCGTCCGGGCTCATCCGGTGGCCGGTGAGGCGGTTCTTGATGCCGGAGCGGGACTTGGCCCAGGCGTGCACGAGGTAGGCCTCGCCGGTCTCCTCGTCCCACAGGGGGCAGGCGTCGATGAGCCCCTGGCCCGCCTTGAGCAGGTGCGGCGCACTCCAAGGGCCTTCGACGCGCGGGGCGTTGACCTGCTGGATACCGTGGTCGGGGTCGCCCCAGAAGATCCAGAACCGTCCGCCGTGGTGGCGCAGCGAGGGGGCCCAGACGCCGCGGTCGTGGCGGGGGGCGGCAAAGTCGGCGGCGGGTTCGAGCCGGTCCAGCGCGTGCCCGACGAGCGTCCAGTTGACCAGGTCGCGGGAGTGCAGGAGCGGCAGGCCGGGGGCGCGGCCGAAGCTGGACGCGGTGAGGTAGTGGTCGTCGCCGACGCGGACGACATCGGGGTCGGACCAGTCGGCGTTCAGGACGGGGTTGCGGTAGGTGCCGTCACCGAGGTCGGCGGTCCAGGGGCGGCCCCCGGCCTGACCGCGCCGGCTCACCGGGTCACCGCCGCGCGCGCGTACCCGGCAGCGGTCGCCCGGTCCAGCGCGCCGTCCGCGACGACGGTGATGATCCGGCGTACGACGGAGGACCCGGCGGGCACCGGCAGCCGCTCCTTGGCCGCGAGGGAGGAGCCGACGCCCGGGTACTCGGCCGTCCGCACGAACCACGGGTCGCGCCGGGTCTCCTCGGTCGCCCCCACGAACACGAGGGTCCAGCCGGTCCCGGCGAGGGCCAGCCAGTCGGCCGTACGACCGTGGACCTCCCCCTCGCCCTCACGCGTGGCGGTGAACACGGTGGGAGCGGCGGCCTCCTTGGGGGCGCGCCAGAAGAATCCGCCGTACCCGGCTCCCGGGCGGCCGTTGGTGGCGGGGCTGCCGATGGAGAGGTCCGTGTCCCCGTGGTTGGTGAGCACGAAGGAGAGGTCCAGCTCCCAGGCGCGACCGTCGATCCGGGTCGCGGTGACCGTCCGGTGCTCGCGCAGGAGTTCACCGCCCGCCGCCTCCCAGCCCAGCTCCTGGGTGAAGCCGTCCGGGCTGCGGTGCGGGCGGGCGAGGTGGCGCTGGACGCCGTGGTTGTCGAGCGCGGTGGGGCCCCGGCCCCGTACGAAGGTGCGGCCGCCCCAGAAGTTGTACCCGGCCACATCGGGCACGGCGACCGAGACGCCCAGGTGGTGGACGTGGTCGGCCGGGCGCTCCTCGGTGACGGTGACCCCGCCGAGGGTGGTCACGGGGTGGAGGCGGGGGCGGTCGGCCGCGCCGGGCCCGTAGCCGTAGTGCGCGACGGTGGTGGTGCCGCAGGCGAGGGTGGCGGGGAGGTCGGGGAACGGGGCCGTGGCGTGGCCGGTCATGGGGTGGCACCCGCACTCACCCGGGCCCAGGGGGCGCCCAGCTCGGAGAAGAGGCTGAGGGACTCGGCCCCGGCGGCGACCAGGGCGTCGATGCCGGGGACGACCCGCCGTGCCCCGCCGCCGGGCCCGTCGTACCGGGTCGCCCAGGCGCCGGCGGGCAGCGGTACGGGCTCGGGGGCCGTACGCACGGCTTCGACGACCCGCATGAACGCCCCCGTGCACGCGGGCGGCGCCAGGAGCGGCGTGCCGTGCTCCAGGTGGTCGGCGAGGTTCTCCAGGAGGTCGGTCCGGCCGTGGACCGTCTCCTCGGGGCCGTGTCCGGCGCGCTGGAGAAGGACACGGTCCTGCTTGTACCAGAAGGTGATCCGGCCCCGCTCGCCGTGGACCATGACGTACGGCTCCCCGGCCTGTTCGGCGCAGAGGGTGACGGCGACGGTGACGGGCAGCCCGTCGGTGGTGGTGATCCGAACGCTGCTGGTGTCGTCCGCCTCGATGTCGTTGGCCCGGAAGAGCTCGGCCTCGATGGACGCCACGTCCTCGGCCCTTCCCGCGCAGGCGAGTTCGAGCGCGGTGGCCACGGCGTGCGCCAGCGGGTTGGTGAGGACGCCGTCGACCACGTCCGTGGCCCCGAGCCTGCGCCGCCCGGCCCACGGTGCCCGCCGGTAGTAGGCGTCGTCGCGGACCCACGCCCCGGCTGCGCCGATGCCGGTGACGTTGCCGATGGCTCCGGTGCGTACGAGCTCGCGGATGACGGGCAGGGCGTGCGACCCGAACGACTGGAACCCCACCTGGCAGGCGACGCCGGCCTGCCGGACCCCTTCGGTCATGCGCGCGTAGTCGGCCCAGGTCGCGGCGGGCGGCTTCTCCAGCAGGAGGTGGACGCCGCGGGCGGCGGCGGTCAGGGCCAGGTCGGTGTGGGTCTGGATGGGGGTGCAGATGATGGCGGCCCGGGCTCCGGTGGAGGCGAGGAGCGCGGCGAAGTCGTCGGACTGCTCGGGCGGTTCGTGACCACCGGAGACGGCACCGAAACCGGAGTCGGCGAGCTCTTGCGTGCTCAGCGGCTCCAGCTCGCAGATCCCGGCCAGCCTGACCCGGCCCAGGTGCTGGAGCCGGCGGAGGTTGGCGAGGTGCCAGCGTCCGTGCCCCCGGGCACCGGCCAGGACGACGGGGACGGGAGCGGTCGTACGCGTCGCGGTCATCCCTTCACCGCCCCGGCGCTGAAGCCCGTGATCAGCCACTTCTGGATGAAGGCGAAGACGATCACCACGGGCACCGCCGCGATGACCCCGCCCGCCGCGAGCGCGCCCAGGTCGACGCTGTCCGCGCCGATCAGGGTGTTGAGGCCGACCGGGATCGTCTGCTTGTCCTGCTCGCTCAGGAACATCAGCGCGAACAGGAAGTGGTTCCAGCTGTGGACGAAGGCGAAGGAGCCGACCGCGATCAGCCCGGGCCGCAGCAGCGGCAGCACGACCGTGCGGAAGGCGGTGAAGCGCGAGCAGCCGTCGACCCAGGCGGCCTCCTCCAGGGAGACCGGGACGTTCTTGATGAACCCGCTGATCAGGATGATCGACAGCGGGAGCTGGAAGACCGTCTCCGCGATGACGACGCTCCCCAGCGAGTTGATCATCTGGAGGTTCCGGAAGATCTCGAAGAGCGGCACGAGCATCAGCGCGCCCGGGATGAACTGCGAGCAGAGCAGCGCCAGCATGAACGCGCCCTTGATCTTGAAGTCGAACCGGGCGAGCGCGTAGCCGCCCGCCAGGGCGACCACGGTCGTGGCGATGAGGGTCGCGACCCCGACGATCATGCTGTTCTGGAAGAAGACGGCGAAGCTGCGCTCGTTCCAGACCTTGGAGAAGTGCACGCCGGTCATCGGCCAGGGCACCAGCGAGGTGGAGCCGGCGGGCCGTACGGCGAACAGCAGCATCCAGTAGAACGGGATGAGCGTGAACAGCAGGTAGAGGCCGAGCGGCAGATAGATCTGCCACCGCGGTACGTCGTCGAAGGCGCGCTCACGCGCGGCGCGGCGGCGCGAGGAGGGCGGCGGGGGCGTGCTGTGGGACGCGGTCCGCTGGGCGGTGCCGCGCTTCTCCGTGAGTACGACGCTCACTTGTGGTCGCCTCCGAACTTGCTCAGGCGCAGATACGCGATCGAACAGAAGAGGAGGATCACGAAGGCGACGGTGGTGAGCGCGGAGGCGTACCCGAAGTCGTGGCCCTCGATCCCGGTGTTGGCGACGTAGAGCGGCAGGGTGGTGGTCACCCCGGCGGGCCCGCCGCCGGTGAGGGTGTAGAGGAGGTCGACGTTGTTGAACTCCCAGACGCCGCGCAGCAGGGTGGCGAGGATGATCGCGTCCCGCAGGTGCGGCAGCGTGATGTGGAAGAACTGCCGCAGCCGGCCCGCCCCGTCGACGGACGCCGCCTCGTACAGCTCCTTGGAGACGGACTGGAGGTCGGCGAGGATGAGGATCGCGAAGAAGGGGACCCCGCGCCAGAGTTCGGTGACGGTGGCCGCCCAGAAGACGGTCCCGGTGTCCGAGAGGACCGAGGTGCCGTACTCGCCGATCCCGGCGTCGGCGAGGTAACGGCTGAAGCCGGTCGAGGAGTTGTAGAGCAGGATCCAGATGGTGCTGGTCAGCACACCGGAGACGGCCCAGGGCGAGAAGACCATGGCGCGGGAGATGCCGCGCCCGATGAAGGTCTGGTTGACGATCAGGGCGAGCGCGAGGCCGAGGAGCAGTTGCAGCGTGACCTGGGTGAAGACCCACTGGGCGCTGAAGCCGAGCGCCGGCCAGAACTGGTCGTCCTCGGTGAAGATCCGCCGGAAGTTGTCGAGCCCGGCGAAGCCGTTCCGCCACGGCTTGGTGACGTTGTAGTTCTGCAGGCTGTAGTAGAAGACGCTGATCACCGGGTAGGCGATGAAGCCCAGCATCAGCAGGCCCGCGGGCGCGATCAGCAGATACGGCAGGCGGCGGGGGCTCGCCGAACGGCGCCGGGGCGCCTTGGGCGCCTCGGTCGGCGGGGGCTGCGGCGGTGTGGCCACGGCTGCGGATGGGGCCATGACGCGTCTCCGATCTCTGGGAAGTGCTGGGGGCGCTTCTCTGCGAAGTGCTGGGTGCGCTGGGTGCGTTGCCTGCGCCCGTCGGCCTCGCAAGGATGAAAGCGCTTGCTACAGGTCACAGGCCACTGAGCGGCCCGGGGCCGGGGCCCGGGCACTGCGGTCTGCGGGCCGGCTCAGCCCGCGTACGGGTCGGGAACCTCTCCCTCCCGGGCCAGGAACGCGAAGTCGCATCCGGTGTCGGCCTGGCTGATCTGCTCCTGGTACAGCGCCCCGTACCCGCGTCCGTAGCGGGCGGGCGGCGGGGACCAGGCGGCCCGGCGCCGCTCCAGCTCCCCCTCGTCCACGTCGAGCCGCAGGAGCCGGGCCTCGACGTCGAGGGTGATCAGGTCGCCGGTGCGGACCAGGGCCAGCGGCCCGCCGACGAAGGACTCGGGCGCGATGTGCAGGACGCAGGCCCCGTAACTGGTGCCGCTCATCCGGGCGTCGGAGATCCGCACCATGTCCCGTACACCCTGCTTCAGCAGGTTGTCCGGGATCGGCAGCATGCCGTACTCGGGCATGCCGGGTCCGCCCTGGGGCCCCGCGTTGCGCAGCACCAGCACATGGTCCGGAGTGAGGGCCAGAGCTGGGTCGTTGATCGTGCGCTGGAGCTCCTGGTAGTCGTCGAAGACGACGGCGGGCCCGGTGTGGCGCAGCAGGTGCGGCTCGGCGGCGATGTGCTTGATGACCGCGCCGTCGGGGCAGAGGTTGCCGCGCAGGACCGCCACCCCGCCCTCCTCGGCCAGCGGGTCGCGACGTTCCCGGATGACGCGGGCGTTGTGGACGGCCGCCCCGTCGAGCTGTTCGCGCAGGGTGGCGTGCGCGACCGTGGGACGGTCCAGGTGGAGTACGTCGGTGAGCCGGCCGAGGAAGCCGGGCAGGCCGCCCGCGAAGTGGAAGTCCTCCATCAGGTACCGCCCGCCGGGGCGGAGATCGGCGAGGACGGGCACCGTACGGGCGATCCGGTCGAAGTCGTCGAGCGTGAGCTTCACACCGGAGCGGCCCGCCATGGCGATCAGGTGGATCACGGCGTTGGTGGAGCCGCCGAGCGCGAGAACGGTGGCGACGGCGTCCTCGTACGCCTCGGGGGTGAGGATCTGCGACAACGTCCTCTGCCGCCACACGAGTTCCACGATGCGCAGCCCCGAGGCGGCCGCCATCCGCTCGTGCCCGGAGTCGACGGCCGGGATGGACGAGGCGCCCGGCATGGTGACGCCCAGCACCTCGGCGGCGGCCGTCAGGGTGGAGGCGGTGCCCATCGTCATGCAGTGGCCGGCGGAGCGGGCGAGGCCGTTCTCCAGCTCGCCCATCTCGCAGTCGCCGATGAGCCCGGCGCGCCGCTCGTCCCAGTACTTCCACATGTCCGTGCCGGAGCCGAGGATCTCGTTGCGCCAGTGCCCCGGCAGCATCGGCCCGGCGGGCACGAAGACGGTCGGCAGGTCCACCGACGCGGCGCCCATCAGCAGGGCGGGCGTCGACTTGTCGCAGCCGCCGAGCAGCACGGCCCCGTCGACCGGGTAGGAGCGCAGCAGCTCCTCGGTCTCCATGGCGAGCAGGTTGCGGTAGAGCATCGGGGTCGGCTTCTGGAAGGTCTCCGAGAGCGTGGAGACCGGGAACTCCAGCGGGAACCCGCCCGCCTGCCAGACCCCCCGCTTGACCGCCTGAGCACGTTCGCGCAGGTGGGAGTGGCAGGGGTTGATGTCGGACCAGGTGTTGAGGACGGCGATGACCGGCTTGCCGAGGTGCTCCTCGGGGAGGTAGCCGAGCTGGCGGGTGCGGGCGCGGTGGCTGAAGGAGCGCAGGCCGTCGGTGCCGTACCACTGGTGGCTGCGCAGCTCCTCGGCCGCGATGAGGCGGCCTTCACGTCCCGTCCGGTCGTCTGTCACAGGGACCACTCCGCTATCTGCTCGGCGACCTCGGCGCGCCGGTGCTCGGGCAGGACCCGGCTCGGTGCGCGGACGTCGCGACGGCAGAGGCCCAGGGCGGAGAGAGCCTCCTTGACGACGGTGACGTTGTTGGCGGACTGCTCCTCGGCACGGAGCTCCTCGAAGCGGCGGATGCGCTCCCACACCTTCATGGCAGCCACGTAGTCCCCGGCGCGCAGCGCTTCCAGCATGTCGAGGGAGACGGCCGGGGCGACGTTGACGAGCCCGGAGGTGAAGCCGGTGGCGCCGGTGGCGAAGTAGGAGGGGGCGTACAGCTCGGCGAGACCCGCGACCCAGACGAACCGTTCCAGTCCGGCGTCCCGGGCGAAGGCGCCGAAGCGGGCCGCGTCGGGGACGGCGTACTTCACGCCGATGACGTTGGGGCAGCTGTCGGCCAGCTCACCGAGCCGCTCCCCCGCGAGCTGCGGGTTGCGGATGTACGGGACGACGCCCAGCCCCGGAACGGCCTCGGCGATGGCCCGGTGGTAGTCGACCCACCCCTCCTGGGCGACGTAGGGGTGGACCGGCTGGTGGACCATCACCATGGCCGCTCCGGCCCCGGCGGCGTGCTCGGCGGCGGCGACCGCGGTCGGCACGTCGTGGCCGACGCCCACCAGGACGGTGGCGCGCCCGGCGGCCTCCTCGGCGGTCAGCTCGGTGACCAGGCGCCGCTCGTCGGGGGTGAGGGCGTAGAACTCCCCGGTGTTGCCGTTCGGGGTGACGATGCGGACGCCGCCGTCCAGCAGTCTGCGCGTCAGGGCGCGGTGGGTAGCGGTGTCGATGGTGCCGTCCTCGGCGAACGGGGTCACCGGGATCGCCACCACGTCTGCGAGGGCCGCCTTCAGCTCAGAGAAGTCCATGCGGACCGGCCTTTCGTCGGGTTGCTGGTGGTGGTGCGTGTCCAGCAGACGGTTCACGCCGTGCCACCCCCGTCTTCGTCGTCGGGGAAGGCACGGCGTACGAACGATGCGATGTGGTGGTGCAGAGCCCCTGCGGCGGCCTCCGCGTCCTCGGCGAGCGCGAGCCGCAGGATCTCCCGGTGCTCGGCCGCCTCGCGCTCCCAGGACGGGACCGCCGACCAGGCCACGGTGGACACGAGGGCCGCCTGGTCGCGGACCTCGTCGAGCATCCGGGAGAGCAGGGGGTTGCCGCAGGGCAGGTACAGGGCACGGTGGAAGTCCCGGTTGGCCAGCGACCGATCGGCTGTGTCGTCCGCCAAGTCGGCCCGCTCCAGGGCTTCCTGGGCGGCCTCCAGCGAGGCCTTCCGGTTGACGGACCGGCGCAGCGCCTCCGGTTCGAGCAGGAGGCGTACGTCGTACACCTCCCGGGCCATGGTCGCGTCGACGAGCCGTACGGTGACGCCCTTGTACTGGCTCATCACCACGAGCCCCGTACCCGCGAGGGTCTTGAGCGCCTCCCGGACGGGCGTCTTCGACACCCCGAACTGCGCGGCGAGTTCCGTCTCCACCAGCGCCTGTCCCGGTCTCAGCTGCGCGGTGAGGATGGCGTGCTTGATGGCCTCCAGCACGTACTGGGTCCGGGACGGGATCGGGGCAGGGGCGAAGGTCATGGGTGACGGGCTCTCACATCTCGCGTATCGCGTCTCATATATGACGTACGAAGTACGACGCGATGAAGCTAGAGCGGCCCGGAATGTTTCGTCAACGCTTCGGACCGAAGAACTTTCCAGACGGGCGGGGCACTTGACGCGGTCGCGCGGGCTCCTTAGCTTGTCCACGCATGTGAATGCAATCCAAGGGTTTGAAACGCGGGTGGCTGCGGGCAGCGTTCTCAACCCGGGCACCCCCCGGGCGACGCCCGCCGGAACGCCCCCCTTGAACGCCCCCTGAGCGCCCGGCACCGCACTCGTCCCGTCCCGCCCTGCCCGCCCCGCCCCCGGCACTCCGCATCGAGGAGATCCCCTTATGCCCGCTCCGCGCACCATCCTGCTGACCGGCGCCGCCGGCGGCCTGGGCACCCTGATGCGAGGCCTGCTGCCCGCGTACGGATACGATCTCCGGCTCCTGGACCTGGTACCGATCGAGGACGAACCGGAAGCGATCACCGCCGACTTGGCGGACCGTAAGGCACTGCGCGAGGCGGTACGCGGGGTGGACGCGGTGATCCACCTGGCAGGCATCTCCCTGGAATCGACCTTCGACAAGATCCTGCGGGCGAACATCGAGGGCACGTACAACCTCTACGAGGCCGCGCGCGAGGAGGGCGTCGCCCGCATGGTGTCCGCATCCTCGAACCACGCGATCGGCTACACCCCGCGCCCGCGACCCGGCGACCCGCTGATCCCCATCGACACCCCGCACCGCCCGGACACCTTCTACGGCCTGTCGAAGTCCTTCGGCGAGGACCTGGCACAGCTCTACTGGGACAAGCACGGCGTCGAGACCGTCTCGGTACGGATCGGGAGCTGCTTCCCGGAGCCCACCTCGGTACGGATGCTGTCGGTCTGGATGAGCCCCGGCGACGGCGCCCGCCTCTTCCACGCGGCCCTGACCGCCGAGGCGGTCGGCCACACGGTGGCCTACGGCTCCTCCGCCAACACCCGCCTGTGGTGGGACCTGACGACGGCACGCGCCCTCGGCTACGACCCGCAGGACGACTCGGAGCCGTACGCGGCCAAGCTGGTGGCCGAGCAGGGCGAACTGGACCCGGCGAACCCGGCACACGCGGGGATCGGCGGCCACTTCGTCACGGACCCGCCCATCTGGCCGCACTGAGGCGGCGGCGCACGACTGGTCCCTGCGCGGCCCGTTGACCGATGCCAGAGCACTGACCAGCGTCACCCAAGGCATGAGCTTGTTGTTCAAGGACTCTGCTTGATCATCAGGCCCATGCGTTGAAGAGCGTTCCGCCCAGCGTGGTGATGCCGTAGGAGCGGATCTGGCGCCACTCACCCTTTGTAAGCACCGAGGTGTCCACGTCGGAGAGGGGTGTGGCGAGCTGCTCGGTACTCAGAACCACGAAGCCTGCTTCAGCGAAGGTAGAGGCCCACGGCGGAGGGGGGAAAAACTCCTCTGAGTGGTAGACGGGCCGCCGACCGTGGCGGCGGCCGGTTCGGAATCAGTCCGCCTTCGCCTCGAAGGCCCGAGCAACCGCCCAGGTGTCCTCGACTGCATGGCGGCCGGAGGGAAGGGCAGCGTGTTCGATGCAGCCGTTGTCCGAGCCGCCGTACGTGCTCTTGTTCCAGGACGCACCCTCGAATTCGGGATCTACAGCTCGGGAAGCCGCGTTCTCGATCACGATCTGGTTTCCTCGATGAACTCGCGAATGTACTGGCTGAGCGCCGTCGGCGACAGGGCCTCGCGCGGCTGCTGGGTACCTCCTCGCCCGGGCCGGACGCGCCCGGCGCCGACGCCGTACGGGATCTGCGGGCGCAGGCCTTCCCCGCTGCCAGGGGAGGCGGGGCCCTCGACGTCTCCCGTGCGTGAGGAGGCGCCGGACGTACCGGAGTCGGGAGCCGTCGACGCTCGTACGGCCCCGCGGCTGATCGGGGCGCTGCGGTTCCGAGCCCGCGGAGGTGCGCCCGTGCGCCGCCGACCGTGCACGGGAAGGAAGCCGCCGCGTCCCTCCCGCGCACGGGGTCATGGGGGGTGCCGGTCAGCAGTTCGGGATCACGGTGCCGTTGTTGTCGCGGGCCTCGTCATTGCCCCAGCGGGAGAGGTAGTACGCGGAGACGTAGGCGTTGCGGCCGTTCTTGCCCGCGTAGACGCTGTCCAGGTCGGTGCGCAGCCACCAGTGGTTGAACTGGGTCGCCGTACCGACGCGTGCGCCCCACACCTTGCAGTAGACGTAGTTCGTGCCGGCGTTGAGGATGCCCTGCGCGTCGGCTGTGTTGGGAGCCGCGTAGCCGGTGGCGTTGGCGAAGGTGTCGACCCAGAACTTGCCGCCGCCACCGCAACCGTTGTCGCTGGTCAGGTATTTGGCGTAGTACGAGCCCGGATAGGGGCTCAGCGACTGGCCGTTGATGACGATGTTCTGGCCGACGCCGTTGAGGAGCTGCTCGTAGTGGATGTGGGCGCCGGAGCTGTTGCCGGTGGACCCGGTGGTGCCGATCTGCCGGCCCTGGCCGACCTGCACCCCGTTGGCGACGGAGAAGGCGTTGAGGTGGAAGTAGTAGGTCTGCCAGCCGCCGCCGTGGTCGATGGAGATGTAGTTGCCCGCACCGCCGGGCTGGGAATGGCGGTAGGCAGTGCCGGGGGCGGAGGCGAGGACCGGGGAGCCGGCGGTGGCGCCGCCGTCGGTGCGGACGAAGTCGAGAGCCCGTCTGACCTCGGCGGAGTGGTGGCTGTAGGTCCACTGCTGGCCGCAGGCATAAGGCGCCTTGAAGTTGGGCGCGGCGGCGGCGGGGGACGCGGTGGCGGTGACGGTGAGCAGCCCGCCGAGGAGGGCCAGCAGGGCTAGGAGGCTCGTACGCGTACGTATTCGGGGAGAGCGGCGCATGGGCGGGGGAATCCTCCGGGTCGACAACCGTGCAGTGGGGTGCGGGTGTGCGGAGTGCCGTGGAATCTACGCGAGTTGAACGAAGTCCAGAGTGCCGCAATCCGGGTCCGGTGGACAGACCGCGTGTCCTGGGAGCCTCGGGCTCAGAGGTCGGCGAACAGACCGTCGAGCGGGGCGGGGACCTGGTAGGCGTCGAGGGCTTCGACGAGGACGCGGCCGTAGTGAATCTTGCGTCCCTTCTTCGTACCGAGAAAGCGCCTCAACTGCTGCTGCGGGGAACGGCCTTGCTGGGCGGGCTGCCGCAGGAATATCTGGAGCGCGCGCAGGTCGCCCTCCGCCTGGACGAGCTGCTCCACCCGCGCCACGCCGAGGGCGCGGATCAGCTCCTCCTCCAGATCGGCCGCGCAGACGAAGAACTCCTGCTCCGCCGCCGCCCCGGCCCGCTCCCACCCCCGCTCGTAGAAGCCGCGCTCCCGCTCGTCGCAGAGGCCCGTGAGGCGGATGCCCAGTCCGGAGGGCCCGAGGAGACCGGCGAAGCGGGCGACGCTCATCGCGCCGCCCATCGGAAGTACGCAGACCCCCTCGGCGGCGAGGTCCCGGCCTCGGCTCTCGGCCAGCGCGTTGACGGCTGCGGCGTCGCTGGCGCCTTCGAGAAGGACGGCGGTCCGTACGGGGAGCTGCTCGGCCAGCTCGCGGGCGGGGTCGCCGGGCCCGCCGGCGGCCCATGCGGTGACCGCCTCACGGAACGCGCTCATGTCAGCCATGGGACGAGTCTCGGCTCTCTCCGGCCGGTACGGTGGCGAATTTCCGCCGACACGGAGAAGCCGACGGGTGTCGGCGGGTATCTCAGAGATCACGTCCGCACAGTACGGAGCGGACCAGGTGCCGCGAATCCGCAGACCGGGGGTGCGGGACCACGTAGGTTCGCGTCCATGACGACCGCATCGCAGGAGTCCTTCCTGCGGACCTTCCACGCCGAGCGCCCCGCAGTGACAGCGGATGCCTTCGGTGGCGCCCGGGCGGCGGACGGACGCTCCAGCTACGAGATCCTGAGCGACCGGGTCACCGGCCACAGGCGCGTACTGGATCTCGGCTGCGGTGACGGCCTGCTGCTGGAGGTCCTGGCCCGGACCGGGGGGCGCCGGCTCGCGGGCGTGGACCTCTCGCCCGAAGCCGTGGCACTCGCACGACGCCGACCGGGACTGGGTGCCGCGACGGTGGTGGAGAGCCGCGCCCAGGCTCTTCCCTTCGCCGACGACAGCTTCGACGCCTGCGTGTCCCACATGGCGCTGATGCTGATGGGGGACGTCGAACAGGTCGTCGCGGAAGTCGTCCGCGTGCTGTCTCCCGGATCCACGCTGGCCTGCGTGATCGGAGGCGGGGCGGTGGGCGGCGAGGCGTACGGCCTGTTCCTCGGGCTGCTGAGAGCGGTGATCAGGGAAGCGCCTGCCGCGCAGCGGGTGCCCGTGCTGGGGGACGAACGGACACGGAGCCGGGAGGGGCTCGCCGGCCTCCTCGGACCGGCGGGCTTCACGCCGGTCGACTGGGAGACCGTCGCCATCGACCTGAGCGGCCCTCCTGAGCAGGTGTGGGCCGCCCTGTCCGGCGTCTACGACATGGGCCCGCTCGATCCGCGTACCGTCACGTCACTGCGGGAGACGTTCCTCGCCCGGGCGGAAGGGCTGGCGATGCCGAACGGGCTCGTGCCTTGCGGAATGAAGGTCCATGTCGTGACAGCCCGCCTACGGTGACGCGATGGAGACCACAGCCCTCGAGTTCACGGCCGTCGCCTTCCCGAGAACTTTCACGCTCCGCCTCCGACGCTCCGGGCCAGGCGCTCGAGGCGTTGCCCCTTACAGCACGTCCTCAGGTTTCCGTGTCGGCATAAGCCGGGTCACGCAGGGGCCGCGGCGCCCCGGCGCCGGGGATGGGCGGGAGGAAGCCGTGCCGGCCCGTGACATCGAGGTGCTCGGCTTCCCGGCCGGGGGCGGACTCACCGGAGAGAAGGGGATCACATGATCGTGTGACAGGTTCTTCAAAAGTTCTTCATGGTCTCCGGCCTACCGTCATCCTGCCCGCCGCATCTGCGGCCGGGTGCGATAGGAGGAGCAGGAGAACCGATGAGGACGAACCGGGTACTACTGGCCGCGACGGCGTCAATCCTGGCCTTCGCACTGACCGGCTGCGGCGGCGATGACGGCGGCGCGAAGGTTCCTTCGGCTGGCGGTGCCAGCACGTCCGCCTCGGCGAGAGCAGCCGAGGGTGGCGGTGAGGATGACCTGGCCGGGTACGTGAAGGGCCAGCGCGAGTGGGTGAAGTGCATGCGTGACAACGGCATCGACGTCCCCGACCCGGACGAGACCGGGCAGGTCGACTTCTCCGGGCAGGGTCTCGCCCTCAAGAAGGACCCGAAGTTCATGGACGCTTCGGAGAAGTGCTCCGCGAAGAAGCCCGCCGTCCCCGAGAGCGTCGAGGCGGCCAGCCGACCCAAACTCACCCCCGAGCAGATCAAGACCAAGCGTGAATACGCCGAGTGCATGCAGAAGAACGGTGCCCAGGACTTCCCTGACCCGGGCCCGGACGGCTACGGCGGCGACATCAACTCCGGTGCGCCGGAGTGGGATCAGAGCTCGGCAGGTGCGCAGCGGGCGACGCGCACCTGCGCCCCCATCATCGGCGCTCCGACCAACCCGTCGGCCGGCAAGGGCTGACGTGACGGACATCGATGACGAGCCCCGGGGGGCTCCCGGGCCGCCGCACCACGGGCGGGGGCGGCGTACGGTGCTGATCGCTTCCGCCGTGGCCGTGGTGGCGGCGGTCGCCGTGGTCGGCGCGCTCGGACTCGGCGGCGGGGATGACGGAGATCCGAGCGCGCCGCCCCGGTCCGGCACCGTCGTCGCGGTGACACGGGCGACGTTGACCGAACGAACTTCTGTAGAGGGACAGTTGGGTTACGGCACGGAGCTTCCGCTGCCCGTCAAGGCACAGGGGACTGTGACCTGGCTGCCGGAGACGGGTGCCACGGTCGAGCGCGGCGACGAGCTGCTCCGGGTAGACGACCGGCCGGTGGTCCTGATGTACGGAAGCCTGCCGATGTACCGGTCCCTGGGTCTGACGGCCCAGGAGAACGAGCAGGGGTCCGACGGCGGAAACTCGGACGAGCAGCAGCGTGACGGAGGAGGGGACGGCAAGTCCCCGAACGCCTCTCGATCGATGGCGCCGGGGGGTGCCGGAACCGAGAGGTCCCCCGGCTCCTCCCTGACGGTGCGCGAGCTCAAGGGTATGGACGTCATGCAGTTCGAGACGAATCTCGCCGCCCTGGGCTACACCGGCTTCACCGTGGACGAGAAGTTCACGAGCCTCACGGCCGACGCCGTCAGGCGTTGGCAGAAGTCGCTCGGTGTGGCTCAGACCGGCACGGTCGAGGTGGGCGACGTCATCTACTCGGCGAGCAAGGTACGGATCGGTCAGCCCGGCACGCGGCTCGGTTCCCCCGTCGGGGAGAACACCCTCACGTACACCGGAACGGCTCGCAAGGTGACTGTCAACGCCTCTGCCACAGAGGCCGCTTGGGCCGTCCGCGATGCGCGCGTCACGGTCGAGCTGCCCAACGGCAACCCGGTTCCGGGCAAGGTGGCGGCGATCGGCAAGCAGGCGACCGCGCCCGAGGGGGGCGGAGGCGAGGGCGGCGGGAACAGCCGGCCCGCCACGATCCCGGTGACCGTCACCATCAAGGACCAGAAGGCCGTCGGTCAGCTGGAGAGCGGACCCGTCACGGTCGAGTACGTGGGCAAGGAGGTCAAGGGCGCGTTGACCGTCCCTGTCTCCGCGCTCGTCGCCCTCGCCGAGGGCGGACACGGTTTGGAGACCGCGGACGGCCAATTCGTCGCTGTGAAGACCGGGCTGTTCGCCGATGGCAACGTCGAGGTCAGCGGCGCCGCGGTCCGCGAGGGCATGAAGGTGAGGATCCCCGAGTGAGCGGCGGCGCGAGAACGGTCGTGGAGTTCGACGCGGTGTCCAAGACCTATCCGGGCGGCGTGGCCGCCGTACGGGATGTGAGCCTGCGCATCGAGCAGGGTGAACTGGTCGCGATCGTCGGCCCGTCGGGGTCGGGCAAGTCGAGCATGCTCAACCTCATGGGCAGCCTCGACCGCCCGTCCGCAGGCCGGGTCTTCGTTGACGGCCACGATGTCGCGAGCCTGTCGGACCGGGAGGTCTCCGCGCTGCGGGCCACCCGGATCGGCTTCGTCTTCCAGCAGTTCCACCTGGCCGTGGGCGTCCCCGTACTGGACTCGGTCGCGGACGGACTGCTCTATGCGGGCATGCCCATGCGCCGGCGCCGGGCCAGAGCGTCGGCCGCCCTGGAACGGGTCGGGCTCAGCCACCGCGTCCACCACCTCCCGCATCAGCTCTCCGGCGGCGAGCGCCAGCGCGTCGCCGTGGCCCGCGCCGTGGTCGGCGGTCCGTCGGTGCTGCTTGCGGACGAGCCGACCGGCAACCTCGACTCGACATCAGGCGCGGCGGTGCTGACCCTGCTGCGCGAGCTGAATGCCGCGGGCACGACCGTCGTCGTCATCACCCACGACCGTGAGATCGCCGCCGAGCTGCCACGCCGCATCGAGATGCGCGACGGCCGCCTGGTCACCGACATCGCGCAGAACACGACGATCGGGGCTCCCCGGTGACGGACCGCACGACCGACTCCTCCCGGCAGGACGGCCGGAAGGCAGACCCCGAGACCATCCGGATCCGTGCGCTGACGCCCGCGCCCCCGGCCGTCGGGGCTCGGGAACCTTCAGGTCCGCGGGCCGGTCTGCGCGCCGCCCGGCTCGGTCCCGCGGACGTCGTCCGGCTCGGCGGCACCGGCCTGCGGACCCGCCCGCTGCGGGTCTTCCTGTCCGCCCTCGGCATCGCCATCGGCGTCGCCGCCATGATCGCGGTGGTCGGCATCTCCGGCTCCGGACAGGCGGAGGTGGACCGTCGGCTGGACGCCCTCGGCACGAACCTGCTGCGGGTCGCCCCGGGAGAGACTCTCGACGGCGCCGAAGCCGAGCTCCCCGTGGAGTCCGTGGCGATGATCGGGCGGATCCCCCCCGTCCAGCAGGTGGCCGCCACCGGATCGACGGGCGCGCACGTCTACCGCAATGACCGCATCGCCATCGGCCGCACCGGCTCCCTCGACGTCCTGGCGGCCGGCTCCGAGCTGCTCCCGGCTGTCGGCGGCCACATCAGCAAGGGCCGCTGGCTGGACTCCGCGACGGAGGAGTACCCGGCCGTTGTGCTCGGCGCGACCGCCGCCCAGCGGCTCGACGTGTACACCCCGGGCACCCGGGTCTGGCTCGGCGGCCGTTGGTTCTCGCTGGTGGGCGTCCTCGATCCGGTGCAGCTCGCGCCGGAAGTCGACAGTGCCGCGCTGGTCGGCTGGCCTGCGGCCAGGACATACCTCCGCTTCGACGGGCACCCGTCGACGATCTACGTCCGGGCGGAGGAGAGCCAGGTCACGTCGGTACGGGCGGTGCTCCCGGCCACGGCCAATCCCGCGAAGCCCGGCGAGGTGCAGATCTCCCGACCCTCCGACGCGCTCGCGGCCCGCGAGGCGACCAGGTCAGCTCTTACCGGCCTGCTGCTCGGCCTCGGCGGCGTCGCACTCCTGGTCGGCGGAGTCGGCGTCGGCAACACCATGGTCATCTCGGTCCTGGAACGCCGGCCGGAGATCGGTCTGCGTCGGGCCCTGGGGGCGACGAAGGGACAGATCCGCACCCAGTTCGTGACGGAGTCCCTGCTGCTGTCGCTGATCGGCGGCCTCGGCGGAACCGTGCTCGGGACACTGATCACGGCCGGGTACGCCTTCAGCCGGGACTGGCCGACGGTCGTCCCCGTCTGGGCGAGCGCGGCCGGCATCGGCTCGACGCTGCTCATCGGCATGATCGCGGGTCTGTACCCGGCGGTCCGGGCGAGCAGGCTGTCACCAACAGAGGCGCTGTCCGGCACATGACGGAACGATCGCCGGCCCATCGCCGCAGCCGCGGGAACGAGGGCTCCAAGTCAGCGCTTCAGGAGCATCTGCGTGGTGCCATTGGCGTACGAGGCAGGGGCGGCCTCCTAGGAGACCGCCCCTGATGTGCTCTTACCTCGACCTGCTCAGCGCTCGCGCGGCATCAGCACTTGGTGTAGCTGCCACCGTTGCTCAGCAGGTCGTCACGGACCCAGCCGCGGACGCCGGTCGAGTCGTTGCGCAGGTAGGTCCAGGTAGCGCCGTCGTTGCCCACCGTGTAGCAGTGGTAGTCCAGCGTCTGGGTCGAGTAGGCCACACCGTTGATGGCGCAGCCGGTGCTGGAACCGCTGCGCTGGTTGGCGCCGTTGGCCCACTTGCCCCACGAACCGCCGTCCTTGTCCGAGGCGCCGGTACCGCAGTTGGCGTGCGCGGCGGCCGGAGTGGCGGTGGCCATCGGGACGGCCAGGGCGACCATTGCGACGGCGGGAAGAATTGCTGCGAGTCGACGCTTCACTTAGAACCCCCAATAGTGTCGTTCGTCGGCACTGCACCCAGGAGCCTGACGGCACCCAGGGGAATGCAGCGGCCTTCGCACCAACCGAAGTGCGACTGGCATAAACACGATCATCCGCCGTAGTTCCTGAAGAAATGATTCCGCCGCCAACTGGCCGCATTCGGCACTTGATTGACCTAAAGTGAGTTGAGCGACGAAAATCCGCCACTCCTGAGCTGTCGCTGACCAATTCCGCGCCTTTGTGGAACCCCTCCCGCAGCTGGCGGCCGTCCCGTAGTCCGGGAAACCCGACCGAAGGAGTCCTGGTGAGCGCACATGTCCCGAAGTCCGTTGCGGGAGGCCCGCGATGAGCTTCCGACTTCGGGTGCTCGGTGTTCTGATGCTGATCGCCGTGACTGCCACGGCCGCCACCGGCTGGCTCACCCTGCGACAGGCCAACCGGCAGGTGCAGGAGGCCGTCTCGGCCGGCCAGAAGGAGGTCTCCCAGGTCATCACAGAGCTGCGCGCGTACGGCTTCGCGCACGGCACCTGGGACGAGTTCGCACCGGTGGTCAGCGCGCTGTCGAAGAACACCGGGCAGCGCGTCCGGGTCGCCACGGAGACCGGCGTCCTGCTCACCGACTCCGACGCCCTCGCGGGCCGCGAGCCGCGCCCGCTGGGCAGTCAGCCCCCGGTTCTGGTCGACCCGCGCCCGGTGCTGCGGTTCGACCAGGGGCTGACGCCGAGCGCGGTCACGAAGCTGACCGTGGTGGCGATCTTCGAATACCGCATAGCAGCGGCCGACGCGGCATGCCTGACCCAGGCGGGGGCGGAGATGACGGTCCGCACCGACCGCACGGGCATCCCCGTGGTCACCGCCGAGAACCGACCGACCCAGTGCATGGAGCCACAGCCCGCCAACGACTCTCAGCGAGCCCGGGATGCGGCCGCGGCCAAGGTGTGCCAGTCCGTCCAGCCCCTCGTCCCATGCCTCCAACGCATATTCAACGAGCGCACCGCCTCCGTCGCCCCGCCCCGTCTCGAAGTGCGCCTCGGATACCAGGACGAGTCCCCGCCCACGATCGCCGCCGCCCCCACCGTTGCCGTCGCCCTCGGAGTCGCGCTCGCCGCGGTCCTCGGGGCGCTGCTGCTGAGCCGGGCTGTGCTGCGGCCCGTGCGGGCCATGACGCTCGCCGCCGAGGGCCTTGGTGAAGGGAATCTGGAGCGGCGCGTTCCGGTCGCCGGGCGGGACGAGATCGCCCAGCTCGGTAGAGCGTTCAACCGTATGGCGGACTCCATCCAGGCCGGTGAGGACCGCCAGCGCCGCCTCACCGGCGACATCGCGCACGAGCTGCACACTCCGCTCGCCAACCTGCGCGGCTACCTGGAAGCCCTGCGGGACGGGGTCATCGAGCCGACGCCCGAACTGCTCGACTCGCTCCACGAGGAGGCGCTGCTCCAGCAGCGGATCGTGGACGACCTCCAGGACCTCGCGCTCGCCGAGGTCGGCGCGCTGACCTACCACCGCTCCGAGGTCGATCTGCGAGACCTCCTCGAAGCCACCCGCACCGCGTACCGCGCCCACGCCGGGACGGTCGGCGTGACGCTGGAGGTGGAAGCCCCGCAGCCGGTGTACGTGACCGCCGACGTGGACCGGCTCCGCCAGGTCGTCGGCAACCTCGTCGGCAACGCGCTGCGCGCCACGCCGTCCGGCGGGCGCGTGACACTGGCCCTCGTCCCGCGCGACGAGCTGGCCGTCCTCGAGGTGCGGGACACCGGCAAGGGCATACCGGCGGAGCACCTGCCGCGCCTCTTCGACCGCTTCTGGCGGGCGGACGCGTCACGGGGGCGGGCGACCGGCGGCAGCGGTCTCGGCCTGTCGATCGCCCGGCAGATCGTGACCGACCACCAGGGCACCATCGACGTGAGGAGCACGGTCGGGGTGGGCACGACGTTCACCATCGTCCTGGGCGCGCGCCCGGCCCCGCCCCTCCGACCCGCTCAGGTTCCGTCCACGAGCCGGTAGCCCCGTCCGTACACCGTCTCCAGCAACCTCGGGCCCCCCGGTGCCTCCAACTTCCGCCGCAGGTTCATCACGTGCACGTCGACCGTCCGCTCCAGCACGTCCTGATCGAAGCCGAAGACCCGCCCGATGATCTGGGCCCGGGTGAAGACCCGCCCGGGCTCGCCGGCCAGCGACTCCAGGATGGAGAACTCCTTCGACGTCAGCACCACCGGTCGGCCCGCGACCCGGACCTCGAACCGCGCGGTGTCCAGCTCCACCTCGCCGACCCGCAGCAGTGTCGTCCCTGCCGACGCCGACTTCCTGGACCGCCTCAGCAGCGCCCTCACCCGCGCGGTCAGCTCGCGCGGGCTGTAGGGCTTGGTGAGGTAGTCGTCCGCGCCGAGATCGAGCCCGAGGAGCATGTCCTCCTCGGTCCTGCGAGCAGTGAGCAGCAGGATGGGGACGTCCTCGGTGCCTGGCTCGGTTCTCAGAATGCGGCACACGTCGAGTCCGTCGACGTACGGCAGCATTACGTCTAGCACGATCAGGTCGGGCCGGATCGACCGCGCTCTCTCCAGGACGGCGCGACCGTCGGCCACGACCTGCACCGCATTGCCTTCCCGTTCCAGGTAGATCCGGATCAGTTGAGACTGTTTCCCGTCATCCTCGGCGACCAGAATTCGAGCGCTCAACGCTTCCCCCCAACGAGATCCTGTTAATTCCAGCACCGTAATACAGAAGTCGAGCATTCCGGTCGCCGGTCACCTCTGTGCGGAGCCAGTCTGGCGGGCGCGGCCACCGCGCCGCCTTGCAGAGGCGGCGAGGCGCGCGCCGTCGTCGCCGGTGCTGCAACGCCCGGACATCCTCACGTCTTTGTGGGGTAGGCGGATGACATACCGCTTGGAGGAGGAACCATGTCTGGACTGATCGCCCGGCTCACCCGGTTCAGCCGCAGCCCTCAGGGCCGGCGGACGATCGCGTCGGCCCGACGTGCCGCGGCCGACCCGCGCAAGCGGGCTCAGGCTCGCCGCCTGTTCGGCCGGCTGCGTGGACGGCGGTGACCCCGACGCTTCGGCGATGACGCCCGCCCGGTAGTGACGCACGCCGGCGCGGCACCCGGCTCCGCGTGCCGACGACGATGGCCGCCAGTTCGACGGCCGTCGGCGCGCTGAAGTGCTCGCCGAACACCCAGCCGGAAGCACCGAGGTCCCACGCCTTGGCCAGCGGCACCATGCGGTCGATGTCCAGCGCCGACGGCGCCCTCCGCAATACTCGTGCCCCATGAGCAAGTTCCGCGACCTCAACCTCAAGCATCGATGCGGACTGACCTCCGCCCCTCCGGGGTCGTGGCCCTCGTGCGCGGGCGGCGGCTGAGGGGACCGGGCACCGCCACCCCGGGGATCCGTGGCCATCGGCCTCAGACGGTTTTGAGCAGGCCGCGGAGGTCGGTCATGCGTGTCTTGATGTCGGTGGTCTCGGTGCACGCGCCGCAGGTGCCCGGCCACGGACAGGGCGGTCAGGGCGCTGCTGATGGCCTGCTGACCGTAGAGCGGGACCCCGGAAGAGTGAACCGGCCAGTCCCGAAGCTCGGCCGCCGAAGCTTGAGACCCGAGCCCCGGCCACGCCCTCAGCGCACGCTCGTCTGCGACTCCCTCAGTCGGAGCGTGGGTCGGCGGGGCCGGTGTCGCCCATGGCTCTGCGGTCCTCGTCTGTCCACTTGCGGGTGTCGCGGGGGGCGACGTACGGCTCCTCCGTCTGTGGGTGGCCGCCGATGACGGCCCGCTCACGGGCCATTTCCGCGTCGAGTTCCAGGCCGAGCAGGATCGCCAGGTTGGTGATCCACAGCCAGACCAGGAAGATGATCACGCCTGCCAGAGCGCCGTAGGTCTTGTTGTACGAACCGAAGTTGGCGACGTAGAAGGCGAAGGCGGCTGATGCCACCATCCAGATCAGCAGCGCCAGCAGGCTGCCCGGCGACACGAACTTGAAGCCCCGTCCCTTGGCGTTCGGCGCCGCCCAGTAAAGGAGCGCCAGCATGATGGTCACCAGCAACACCAGGACGGGCCACTTGGCGATCGACCAGACGGTCATGGCCGTGTCGCCGACGCCCAGAGCGGTGCCGATCTGGCGTGCGATCCCGCCCGAAAGCACGACGATCAGCGCGCTGACACAAGCCAGAACCATGAGCACCAGCGTCAGGCCTACGCGGACCGGGAGCACCTTCCAGGCCGGGCGGCCCTCGGGCACGTCGTACACGGCGTTCGAGGTCCGGATGAACGCGGCGACGTAACCGGACGCGGACCACAGCGCGGCCAGCAGACCCACGATGGCCATGACCCAGCCGGTTCCACTGCTGGACTGCAGCTGGGTCACCGCGTTGGTGAGGACGTCACGCGCCGCTCCCGGGGCGAGCTTCTGCATGTTGTCCAGGACGGTCTGCGTGGTCTCCTTGCCCGCGATGCCGAGCAGGGAGACCAGGACCAGCAGGGCCGGGAACAAGGCCAGGATGCCGTAGTACGTCAGTGCCGCGGCCCGGTCGGTCAGCTGGTCCCGCTTGAACTCCCCCAGCGTGCGTTTCAGTACCGCGCCCCACGACCCCTTCCCGAGCTTCGCGGGCGAGTCGGGCGAGTCGGCTGAGTCACGGTCCGCCTGCGCGTGCGAACCGACACCCGGCCGGCCTCCTTCCGGGCCCAGCCCGTCTTGATCGTGCTGTTCGTTCGCCATAGGTAGCACACAACCTCAAGGGTGGCGGGTAGGCGACCTCACAGCCGCTCGATGCCGCCGGACGGAGGAGGTGCCCGTGGGGCGGACCCCATAGGTGGAGGGGCCGTACTCGTCGCGGACACACCTCCCGGTGTCGGACCGGTCCTGGAGCGACCGGGTCAGTTACGGGCTTGGCGGGCGGCGTCCTGGCCGACCTCGCGCAATCCCGTTCCCACCTCCTGGCCCGCGTCCCGCGCCGTCTGCCTCGTGGTCTGAGCCGCCTCCTGCGCGGTGTTCTTCACCGCTTCCACAGCTTCCGTGGCAGGCCCGCGCATTTCCTCTTGGACGTCCTGGGCGACGTCCTGGGCGGTCTGCTTCACGGGTTCGAGGAGTTCGTCGGAGCGTTCGCGCAGTTGTGCGCCGACGCGTTCCTCTGCGTCCGTGGTGGGGAGCAACGCGGCGGCGAGCATGCCGGCACCGAAGGCGATGATGCCCGCTGCGACGGGGCTGCCCTGCGTCTGGCTCGCGATCCGGTCAGGGGCCTGGCGCACGGAGTGGCCCACCTGGTCGGCGGTGTGCTTGACGGCCTCGCCCGCCTGCCCCGCGGTGTCCGCGACGCCCTGCGTACCTGAGGCCGTGGCGTCCTTGGTGTCGCTCGCCGCGCCCATGACGCGCTCCTTCACGCGGGTGATCCGCCGCTGCGTGGCGTCCGCCTTGCGCCGGGCGGCCTTTCCCGGGGTCACCTTGTCCGCGAGGCGGTCCACGTTGTGCGCGAGGTGGGCCCGAGTCTCTTCCACATCGGACTTCAGCTCGTCGGGTTGCGTGCCCATTGCGCGTCCTCCTTCAGCGTTTGCACGGTGCGTTCGGGCTTGGCGCTGACCGTCTGGAGGCGTTTGCGGCCGACCACGAAGAGAAGGGCTCCCACGATCGCCCAGAACCCGGTCACGATCAGCGCCGCCCATGCCAGGTCGACCACGTGCGCGAGTCCGAAGATCGCGGCCAGGCTGCCCATCAGCAGCACCAGGTGTCCGGCGTACCCGGAGCCGGCGACCATGCCGGCCGCCTTACCCGCTCGGGTCGCGCTCTCCTTGATCTCGGCCTTGGCCAGCTCGACCTCTTCGCGCACCAGCTGCGTGAGGTCTTCACTGATCTCGCCGACCAGTTCCCCGATGGAAGGATCCGCCGACGGTGCGCGGGTGGAACCGGCGGGTGAGGCCCCCGGCTGGGCGGGGGCGTGCTCCGAAGATGATGTGACCACGGCTCGGCTCCCCTCTACGACTGCGGATCCGGAAACGGCTCGCTCGCCCGAACCGGTCCCGGTCCCGGCGCGATGCTCCCCTCATACGACGGAGAGAGGTCGGAGGAGGGCGCCGTCGGGTGGGCGTCCGGGGCTCCCGCCGCCTCTCGGCCCGTACTCCTGTCCGTCGCGCTCGCAGACCGCGCGGCGTCATCGCCCGCGGACTTGGCGCCCTTGGCGAGCCGGGCGGTGGCGAAGCCCGCGAGTGCCGCGCCCGCCAGGAACGCCCCGGGGCGACGGCGTGCGAAGTCCTGCAGATCGCTGAGGAGCCCGTCCGGCCCTCGGCTTTCGAGGCGGGAAGCTGCCTGGTGCCCACGGTCTGCCAGCTGCCTCACCGCGCCTGTGGCGGAGGAGTCGCTGTCGCCGTTCCGGCTCATGTCGTGCAGATCGTCGGCCAGCCGCCGTACGTTGTCCGCCAGGCGCTGTGTCTGTGAGCGCGCCTGTCGCTCCAGCTGGTCTCGCAGCTCGCCCACGACATCCTGGGCCCGTGCCGTGACCTCGCCCGCCACGTCGGCTGCTTGTTCTTTGGCGGTGTCGGCCACGTCACCGGCCTTGTCGGCCACCAGATCGGTGCCTTCGCTCGCCTTGTCCCGTGCGGTTCGCGCCGCTGCCGCCGTCGTTCCACTGTCCGGACGGCTCGAACTTTCGAAGTCGCTCAACGCTCCTCCTAGGTCGGCCCTACAGGGGGAGGTGTACCAATTCGTCCCCCACTGTCGACGTCTCTTCAATGGTTGCAAAGAAGGGAAACATGCGCGATATGTACAAACGGGACAGAAGAGTCCGCGTCTCGACTGCTCCAGATGTCCGGCCACGGGCGGGCGGGGCATCCGAGCCGCGACGGGATACACATGCCGCGCCCCGCCCGTCGGGGCGCATCTGAGCGCGGCGATCGCCGTCGCGTAGGGCTACGTGGACGCGGACGGCGGCAAGGGGATCGGCATGACCGATGCGACGAACGTTGCACTCGCCGCCGCATACCGCACCGAGGCCATCTTCACCTCCGACCGCCGCTTCCGAATGGTCAGCCCTCTGACCGGGCACAGAGCGTTGAAGTTGCTGCCGGACGACCTCTGACGAGGGCGGAGCGCGCCAAAGCGCCCGAACGGGCACGCCGGCCGCTCCCAGGGCCAACCCCTGCGGGCTCCGGGAAGACGGCCGGACGCGTTCACCGGCCCGCTTGTCCAGCGAACGGCCCCCTCACCGCCGGTACAACCCCTCGATCTCCCCCGCGAAGTCCCGCGCGATCGCGTCCCGCTTCAGCTTCAGCGACGGCGTCAAGTGCCCCCGCTCCTCCGTGAAGTCGACCGGCAGCACCACGAACTTCCGGATCGACTCCGCCCTCGACACCAGGCGGTTCGCCTCGTCCACCGCCTTCTGGAGCGACGTGCGCAGCTCCTCGTCGTTGACCAGCTCCCGTAGCGGCACGTCCTGCTTCTTCACCATCCGGCGCCAGTGCTGGAGGCCGTCCGGCTCCAGGGTGATCAGCGCCGTGATGTACGAGCGGTTGTCGCCGACCACCATGCACTGGCTGACCAGGGGGTGGGCGCGGAGCCAGTCCTCCAAGGGGGCGGGGGTGACGTTCTTGCCGCCCGACGTGATGATGATGTCCTTCTTGCGGCCCGTGATCGTCAGGTAGCCGCCCTCGTCCAGCGTGCCCAGGTCGCCCGTCGGGAACCAGTCGCCGTCCAGGAGGTACGGGACCGGCTCCGCGCGTTCGGTGTCCCAGTAGCCCCGGAACACCTGGCCGCCCCGCAGCAGCACCTCCCCGTCGTCCGCGATGCGCACCGACGTACCCGGGAGCGGCCAACCCACCGTCCCCAGGCGGGGTTTGAGGGGCGGGGTCACCGTGTGGGCCGCCGTCGTCTCCGTCAGGCCGTACCCCTCGAAGATGCCGATGCCCGCTCCCTCGTAGAAGGCGGCGAGCCGGCGGCCCAGCGGGGATCCGCCGCAGATCACGTACCGGACCTTGCCGCCCAGCGCCGCCCGGATACGGCGGTAGACCAGCGGGTCGTACAGGGCGCGTGCCGCGCGCAGGCCGAGGCCGGGGCCCGGTCCCGTACCGTGTTCGGCGGCCTCGACCGCCCTGCCGTAGCGCTGCGCTATGCGGGCCGCCCGGTCGAACGACGAGGCCCGGCCCATCTCCTCCGCCGTCGCCCGGCCCGTGTTGTAGACCTTCTCCAGAACGTACGGGATGGCGAGGAGAAAGGTCGGGCGGAAGCCCGCCAGGTCGGCCAGGAGGTCTTCCGTCTGGATGGACGGGGCATGGCCCAGGCGCACCCTCGCCCGCATGCAGCCGATCGCCACCATCCTCCCGAACACGTGCGAGAGCGGCAGGAAGAGGAGCGTGGACGCCGGGTCCTTCGAGACCGACTTGAAGACCGGGTGCAGGAGTTCGATCGCGTTGTCCACCTCGGCGAAGAAGTTGCCGTGGGTGAGGACACAGCCCTTCGGGCGGCCCGTCGTGCCCGAGGTGTAGATGAGCGTGGCCGGGCTGTCGGGTTCCAACGTCGCCCTGCGCGCCGCCACCGCCGCGTCCGGGATGTCCCTGCCCAGTGACGTGAGGTGGCCGATCGCGCCCGTGTCGAACTGCCACAGGTGCGCCAGGTCGCCCAGCTGCTTGCGCTCCTGGCTGATCAGGCGGCCCTGCTCCTTCGTCTCCACCGCACACGCCACCGCGCCCGAGTTCTGGAGGATCCAGCGGGCCTGGAAGGCGGAGGAGGTCGGGTAGATGGGGACCGTCACCAGGCCGGCCGCCCAGGCCGCGAAGTCCAGCAGCGTCCACTCGTACGTCGTACGGGCCATGATCGCGACCCGGTCCCCCGCCCGCAGCCCTTCCGCCATCAGGCCCTTCGCCACCGCCAGCACCTCGGCGGCGAAGTCGGCGGCGGTCACGTCGTGCCAGGTGCCCTCGGCAACCTTGCGGCTGAGCACCGCCTCGGCCGGGGCCTCGCGGGCGTTGTCGAAGGGGATCTCCGCCAGCGAGCCGCGCAGGACCGGGGGCGCGAACGCCGGTACGGAGACCTCCTGGACCCGGCCGTCCGGGCCTCTCTTCTTCGTCGGCTCCACCAGGACCGGGGTGGCGGGTGTGGATCCGGATGCGGGGGCGGATGAAGGCGTTGACACGTGCGGCTCCTCGGTGGCGGGGTCGGGCGGGTCTTCGTCGCCGGGTCGTCCGTCCGGCAGGGGTGACAGAATCCGTCCGGCAGGGGTGACAGAAAGAGCGGTCAGGGTCGTTCCAGGATGGCCGTCACGCCCTGGCCGCCCGCCGCGCAGACCGAGATCAGCCCCCGTCCCGGGGCCTCCCGTTCCGCCAGCAGCTTGGCCAGCGTCGCGACGATCCGTGCGCCTGTGGCGGCGAAGGGGTGGCCCGTGGCCAGCGAGGAGCCGGCCACGTTCAGGCGGGACCGGTCCAGCGGGGACAGGCCCTGGTCCTCCCAGGCGGCGAGGGTGGCCAGCACCTGGGAGGCGAACGCCTCATGGATCTCGTACAGGTCGAAGTCCTCGATGCCCAGGCCCGCTCGCTCCAACAGGCGCGGCACCGCGTACGCCGGGGCCATGAGCAGGCCGTCGTCGCCGTCGACGTAGTCCACCGCCGCCGTCTCGTAGAGGGTGAGGTAGGCCAGGGGCTCGAAGCCGTGCTCCCGCGCCCATTCCTCGCTCGCCAGCAGCACCGTCGCCGCGCCGTCCGTGAGGGGCGTGGAGTTGCCCGCCGTCATCGTGGCCGTTGCCGGGTCGTCCGTACCGAACACCGGCTTCAGCTTGGCGAGTTGCCCGGGCGTGGAAGTGGGGCGGAGGTTCTGGTCGCGGGTCAGGCCCCGGTACGGGACGACGAGGTCGTCCAGGAAGCCGCGTTCGTACGCCGCCGCCAGGCGCTGGTGGCTCGTGGCGGCCAACCGGTCCTGGTCCTCACGGCCCACCGCCCAGCGGCGGGCCGTGCGGGCAGCGTGTTCGCCCATCGAGAGGCCGGTGCGCGGCTCGGCGTTGCGCGGGATGTCCGGGACCAGGTGGCGGGGGCGCACGGCGGACAGGGCCTTGAGGCGGGCGCCCGTCGTCCTCGCGCGGCGGGCGGCGAGCAGGATGCGGCGCAGGTCGTCGTTGACGCCGAGCGGGGCGTCGCTCGTGGTGTCGGAGCCGCCCGCGACGGCCGAGTCCACGGCACCCAGGGCGATCTTGTTGGCGGCGGCGATCACGGCCTGGAGGCCCGTACCGCAGGCCTGCTGGATGTCGTACGCCGGTGTGCGCGGGTCCAGCGCCGAGCCGAGGACGGTCTCGCGGGCCAAATTGAAGTCGCGGCTGTGCTTGAGGACCGCGCCCGCCACGAACTCGCCGAGCCGCTCTCCCGCGAGGCCGTACCGCTCCACGAGCCCGCCGAGCGCGGCCGTGAGCAGGTCCTGGTTGGAGGCGGTCGCGTACGGGCCGTCCGAGCGGGCGAAGGGGGTGCGGCTGCCGCCGATGACCGCGACGCGGCGGGGGGCGGGGATGTTCATGCGGCCCGTCCGGAAACGGTCCGTGCGGAAAGGGCCCGTGCGGGGACGGCCCACACGGGGGCCGTCCGTAGGGGAATCGTCCGTCCGGGATCATTCATCTCGACCAGCTCCTGACTCTTGAGTAACCTTACTCTGGAGTAAATCTACGACCGAGCAGGGAGTCAGGACAATGGCCGATCGCTATCTGCACCTCACCGGCACAGCACCCGGCCGCTTCCTCACCCGCCGCCTCGGCCTCCCGCAGCCCGCCCCGCTGCGTCGCTGGACCCTGGAGACCCCGCGCCTGGACGGGCCGCTGCTGCACCTGACGGCGGGGACTTCGGCGGTCGCGGGGGTGGCGGAGACGCTCTCCCGAGCAGGGCTCCCCCTCACCGACCGTGCCGACCGGCCCGCCGCGATCGTCCTCGACGCCACCGGGGTCGCCACCGCCGCCGGGCTCGGTGACGTCCACGCCGCCCTGCACCCCGTCGTCCGCTCCCTCGCGCCGGGCGGGCGGATCGTCGTCCTCGGTACGGTGCCGTCGCCCGACGACCATCATCAGGCCGCCGCCCAGCAGGCCTTGGAAGGGTTCGTCCGGTCACTGGGCAAGGAGATCGAGCGCGGCTCCACCGTTCAGCTCGTACGGTTTCCGGGCGGGGCGAGCGCCCAGGCCGCCGAATCCACCCTCCGCTTCCTGCTCTCCCCGCGCTCCGCCTACGTCAGCGGCCAGGTCATCGAACTGACCGCCGCCGCCCCCGATCCCGTCGCCGACCCGGCCGCCCCCCTCGCCGGCCGCACCGCCCTGGTCACCGGCGCCGCCCGGGGCATCGGCGCGGCCGTCGCCTCGGTGCTCGCCCGTGACGGGGCCCAGGTCATCGCCCTGGACGTACCGGGAGCCCGCGAGGAGCTGGAGCGTACCGCCGACCGGCTCGGCGCCACCGCCCTCCCCCTGGACATCACCGCACCCGACGCCGCCGACCGCATCGCCGCAGCCGCACCCGACGGCCTCGGCGTCCTCGTCCACAACGCGGGCATCACCCGCGACCGCCGCCTCGCCAACATGCCCGCCGACCGCTGGGCGTCGGTCATCGAGGTCAACCTGGACAGCGTGCTCCGCACCACCGACGAACTGCTCGAGGCGGGCGCCATCCCACGCGGCGGGCGGATCGTCGCCACCGCCTCCATCGCGGGCATCGCCGGCAACACCGGGCAGACCAACTACGCGGCCGGCAAGGCCGGGATCATCGGCCTGGTCCGCTCGCTCGGGCCGCGCGCCGCCGCCGATCACGGCGTCACGGTCAACGCGGTGGCGCCCGGCTTCATCGAGACGAAGATGACGGCTGCCGTACCGCTCTTCATCCGCGAGGCGGGCCGCCGTATGAACTCCCTTTCCCAGGGAGGCCTTCCGGTCGATGTCGCCGAGGCCGTCGCCTGGTTCGCCCAGCCCGACTCGACCGCCGTCAACGGCCAGGTGCTGCGGGTCTGCGGCCAGAGCCTGCTGGGAGCGTGACCGCGATGACCTCCCTCAGCGCCTCCCTCGTCCGCGGGGCCGTCACCTCGCCCTTCAAACACCCCGGCCGGCCGGGCGCCACCCTGCCCACCGACCGCCTCACCCGCCGGGCCGCCCCCGCTGCCCCCGGCGCCCTCGCCGCGTACCGCGGGATCTGCGGCTTCCCGGAACCGGCGTCCGGGCCGCTCCCGCTCACCTACCCCCATGTCCTCGCCTTTCCGCTCGCCATGCGGCTGATGACCGGGCGTGGCTTCCCGCTGCCGGTCGTCGGGCTCGTCCACACCTGGATCGAGATCAGGAGCCACCGGCCGGTGCAGCCGGGCGATGCCCTCGAACTGACGGTGCAGGCAGCTGAGTTGGCGCCGCACCGGCGCGGCACCGAGGTCACGATGGCGACCGAGGCGCGGGTGGGCGGGGAGCTGGTGTGGGAGTCGCGCAGCGGCTATCTCTCGCGGCACGCGACGAAGGCCGAGGCGGCCCCGAGAGGCGAGGAGGAGGTCCCCGCTCTCCCCGCCGTCGCCGAGTGGCGGCTGCCCGGCGATCTCGGGCGGCGGTACGGAGCCGTCTCCGGCGACCGTAATCCGATCCACCTCCACCCGCTGACCGCCCGCCTCTTCGGCTTCCCCCGGGCCATCGCGCACGGCATGTGGACGGTGGCCCGCTGCCTGGCCGAGGCGGACGGACAGCCCGGTGAACCCCGTACCGCACGAGCCGAGTTCAGGGCGCCTGTCCTGCTGCCCGGCACCGTGACGTACGCCGCCGACCCGGCCGGGAACGCCTTCGCCCTGCACGGTGGGAGCGGGCGCGTGCACCTCACGGGGACGGTGACCCGCGCCTCCTGAGGCGCACCGCGTCGCGCACGCGGTGCCTACGCGTCCACCGGCGGCTGCCACGGCCGGGCGTGCATCAGGTTCTCCAGGCCTGCCCAGGCGAAGTTCATCAGGGTCGCCGCGGCCTCCTTCGCCGAGACGCCCGGGGTGTCGTTGGCCCAGCCGGCCAGCGACTCGGCGGCGCCCACCAGGGCCTGCGCGAGGCCCGCCACATCGCGGTCCGCGAGGGCCGGGTCGCGGTGCGCCTCGCGGGCGGCGGCGCCGATCAGGCCCGTCACGAACGCAACGATCTCGTCGCGCATCACCACGACCTCACTGATGAACGGCTCCCCGTGGGAACGCGCCTGGCGGTGCAGCACCGCCCAGCCGTCCGGGTTCTCCGCGGTGTGGGTGAAGAACGCCCGAAGCCCCGACCAGAGTTGGCCGTCGGCGGGCAGCTCCGGGTCCACCCCGGCCTGCACCGCTGCCACCAGGGCTTCCGCCTCGCGCCGGATGCAGGCGGAGAAGAGATCCTCCTTGGAGTGCAGGTAGAGGTAGACCAACGGCTTGGAGACGCCCGCCAGCTCCGCGATCTCGTCCATCGAGGCGGCCCGGTACCCACGCTGCCCGAAGGTCTGCACCGCGGCGTCCATCATCTGCCGCTCACGCACGGCGCGTGGCATCCGTTTGCTCTTCACAGCACCCACGTCCGACTTCCTCCCCGCCCCACGGTCCTGCTCCCCGGCCAAGAGTACGGCGCCGGGCAGGCCTCCGCCGTACGGAGCCTCCGCCCACGCGCGAGAGCCCCCGGTCCGCCTCGCGGTGAGGCGGGCCAGGGGCGCTCAGGGCCGTACGGGCGGGGCCGGATGCCGCTAGGCGGTGACCGGAACCGCGTCCTTCGGTGCCGCCGCGCGGTCGCGGTCCTCGTCCGGGTCGGCGTCGTCGAACGCGTCGATCGGGGAGGCGGAGGCGGAGTTGTACCTGTCGTGGTCGAGGATCTTCTCCCGGGCCGAGACGAGGACCGGGACCAGGGCCTGGCCGGTCACGTTGGCGGCGGTGCGGATCATGTCCAGGATCGGGTCGATGGCCATCAGCAGGCCGACACCCTCCAGCGGGAGGCCCAGCGTGGAGAGGGTCAGGGTCAGCATGACCGTCGCACCGGTGAGGCCGGCGGTGGCGGCGGAGCCGATCACCGAGACGAAGGCGATGAGGATGTAGTCACCGATGCCCAGCTGGACGTCGAAGATCTGCGCGACGAAGATCGCCGCCAGCGCCGGGTAGATCGCGGCGCAACCGTCCATCTTCGTGGTCGCCCCGAACGGGACGGCGAAGGAGGCGTACTCCTTCGGGACGCCGAGGCGCTCGGTGACCCGCTGGGTGACCGGCATGGTGCCGACCGAGGAGCGGGAGACGAAGGCGAGCTGGATCGCGGGCCAGGCGCCCTTGAAGAACTGGAGCGGGCTGACCTTGGCGACGGTGGCCAGGAGCAGCGGGTAGACGCCGAACATCACCAGGAGGCAGCCGATGTAGACGTCGGCGGTGAACGTCGCGTACTTGCCGATCAGGTCCCAGCCGTAGGTGGCGATGGCGTAGCCGATGAGGCCGACGGTGCCGAGCGGGGCGAGGCGGATGACCCACCACAGGGCCTTCTGGAGGAGCTCCAGGATCGACTGGCTGAGCGTGAGGATCGGCTGGGCCCTGTCGCCGAGCTTGAGGGCCGCGATACCGGCGACGGCCGCCATGAAGACGATCTGGAGCACGTTCAGCTCGGTGAACGGCGTGATCACGTCGGTCGGGATGATGCCGGTCAGGAAGTCGATCCAGCTGCCGGTGCGCTCGGGCAGCTTGCCGTCCTTGGGCGTCAGACCGGTGCCGGAGCCGGGGTTGGTCAGCAGGCCGATGGTGAGACCGATGGCGACCGCGATCAGCGACGTGATCATGAACCAGAGCAGGGTGCGGGTCGCCAGCCGGGCGGCGTTGTTGACCTTGCGCAGGTTGGTGATCGACACCAGGATCGCGAAGAAGACCAGCGGGGCCACGGCCAGCTTCAGCAGCTGGACGAAGATCGAGCCGACCTTGTCGAGCGTGGTGACGAGCCAGGAGACGTCCTGGCTGCGGGCCAGCCAGCCGAGCAGGACGCCGAGGACCAGACCGGCGACGATCTGGGCCCAGAAGGGGACCTTGGGTATACGTGAACCGGGGCCGGAGCCGGTGGACGGCTGCTCGGCCTCGGGGGCGGCGGACGCGGAATTCGCGGACACGGACACACTCCAGTGGGGACGCATCGGGACGTACGAGGGCAGACGTACGGTCGTGCGGTGGAACGGGGACGGGGTCGCGGCGCCCGCGCCGAGGGCGGCGCCGCTGCATGATGCCGTATCAGACTTCGCGGCAACAGACCGCGGACATACAGCGGCAGAGATCGACATGCAGGCGCGCCACGAGCGGGGTGCTCGCGGCATGACGGAGGCGCACTGCTGTCTTCATGCCGAACACGTTAACACTTGAACTTTGAGAACCTCAAAGTCTTTCTTTGACCATGAGGCAGGGGAGAGACACGGAGAGACGGGACGAAACGCCTCTCGGTGGCGCGGAAAACGGCAAGAGCCCCAGCACGGGAGCGGGTGCTCCGGCCTGGGGCCCTGCGGGACGGCTCACGGGGCGCGCCCGACGACGGGCGCACGTGTGAGGAAGCTTACTGAACGGCGTCCTCGCGGGTACGGTTGGCATCGAGGCGGGCCTTCGTCCGGTCCACCTTGGTGACGATCTGCTCGGACATCTCGTCGCGCTGCTTGCGCAGCAGCACATAGCTGAGCGGGGCGGAGAAGACGAGGCCGAGCAGCATCACCCAGACGACGTTGGAGCCGCCGAGGCCGGAGGGCACCAGCCCGAAGTGGACGGCGACACCGGCGACGAAGAAGCAGCCCACGAAGATCAACAGGCGCAACGCCGTGTACCGGATCATCGCACTCGGCTTGGCAGCGGACACGGCAGGCCCTCTCTTCCCATGAACTGTCGACACACTCCTGCCCGTCCAGTGAAGCATGGCCCGAATTCTCAGGGTTCAGGGGGTTCCCGGGGCAGGCGCCCACCGGTTCAGACGGCCGGACCCAGCGGGAGCAGCATGACGATGTCGTCGCGGTCGTCGCCCGGGGCGACCCGGATGGCGCCCGGGACCCGGCCGACCTCCTTGTACCCGCAGGCGGCGTAGAAGCGGTCGGCGCCGGTGCCGCCGCGGCAGGTGAGGCGGATCGCCTCGATGCCCTCGATGGAGCGGGCCGCGCCGGCGGCGGCGGCCATGAGGTCGCGGCCGTATCCCTTGCCCTGGTGGCGGGGGTGGACCATGACGGTGTAGAGCCAGAGCCAGTGCTTCATCAGCCGGTGGGTGTTCAGGGTGAGGAAGGCGGTGGCGGCGACGGCCCCGTCCTCGTCGCGACCGACCAGCAGCCGGGTGCGGCCCACCTCGATGGCGACGAGGTGGTTGAGCAGCTCTGGCCGGATCTCCTCGGCCGTGACCGGAGGGACGAAGCCCACGGCGCCGCCCGCGTTGCTGACGTCGGCCCACAGGGCGGTGATGCCGTCGCGCAGGGCGGGCGAGAGCGCGGGATCCAGCTCAAAGGTAAGAGTCACGGTAGGAGAGTAACCATTACCCCCCTCGGTCGCCCAAACTGTCCGCAACGCGAGAAGGCCCCGGCCGGGGACGACGGCCGGGGCTTTCGCACGACGCGGTGCACGGAGGTGGGCTCAGACCCGCATCGGCTGCGGCGACTCGCGCCGGTCCGCCTCCGGTCCCGGGTACTCGCGCAGGATCTCGTACCGCGTGTTCCGCTCCACCGGCCGGAAACCGGCGTCGCGGATCAGGTCCAGCAGGTCCTCACGGCCGAGCTTGTTCGGCGTACCGAAGTCGTCGGCGTCGTGCGTGATCTTGTACTCGACGACGGAGCCGTCCATGTCGTCCGCGCCGTGCTGGAGCGCGAGCTGAGCGGTCTGCACGCCGTGCATCACCCAGAAGACCTTGACGTGCGGCACGTTGTCGAACAGCAGCCGGGAGACGGCGAAGGTCTTCAGCGCCTCGGCGCCGGTCGCCATCGTGGTCCGCGCCTGGAGCCTGTTGCGGACCTTGCCGTCCTTCATGTCCACGAAGTCGTGCTGGTAGCGCAGCGGGATGAAGACCTGGAAGCCGCCCGTCTCGTCCTGCATCTCCCGCAGTCGCAGCACGTGGTCGACGCGGTGACGGGGCTCCTCGATGTGCCCGTACAGCATCGTCGCCGGGGTCTTGAGCCCCTTCTCGTGCGCGAGGCGGTGGATGCGCGACCAGTCCTCCCAGTGGGTACGGTGGTCGACGATGTGCTGGCGGACCTCCCAGTCGAAGATCTCCGCGCCGCCGCCGGTCAGTGACTCCAGACCGGCCTCGATCAGCTCGTCGAGGATCTCGGAGGCGCTCAGCCCCGAGATCGTCTCGAAGTGGTGGATCTCCGTGGCCGTGAACGCCTTCAGCGCCACGTCCGGCAGGGCTTCCTTCAGCGCGCTGAGCGAGCGCGGGTAGTAGCGCCACGGGAGGTTGGGGTGGAGGCCGTTGACGATGTGCAGCTCGGTGAGGTTCTCGCCCTCCATCGCCTTGGCCAGGCTGACGGCCTCCTCGATCCGCATCGTGTACGCGTCCTTCTCGCCCGGCTTGCGCTGGAACGAGCAGTACGCGCACGAGGCGGTGCACACGTTGGTCATGTTGAGGTGGCGGTTGACGTTGAAGTGCACGACGTCACCGTTCTTACGGGTACGCACCTCGTGCGCCAGCCCACCGAGCCACGCCAGGTCGTCGGACGCGTAGAGCGCGATCCCGTCCTCGCGGGTCAGCCGCTCGCCGGCCCGGACCTTCTGCTCCAGCTCGCGCTTGAGTCCCGCGTCCACCTGGCCGCCTCCCATTTCCTCCGTACAACGGACCGCACCAACCGTACTCCCCCACCCTTCGGGCGGGAGGTGCCCCCTCTACGGCGCTCCGCGCCTACGGCTCCTCGGGAAGTTCCCCGACCCGGTTCTCCCACTTGGTGGAGAGCACGATCGTGGTACGGGTCCGCGAGACGCCCTTCGTACCGCTCAGACGCCGGATCGTCTTCTCCAGTCCGTCCACGTCACCGACCCGGACCTTGAGCATGTACGAGTCGTCGCCCGCGATGAACCAGCAGTCCTCGATCTCCGCGAGATCCTTCAGCCGGCGCGCCACGTCCTCGTGGTCGGCGGCGTCCGAGAGCGAGATCCCGATCAGCGCGGTGACGCCGAGGCCGAGCGAGGCCGAGTCGACGGTGGCGCGGTAGCCGGTGATGACACCGGCGGTTTCCAGCCGGTTGATGCGGTCGGTGACGCTGGGCCCGGAGAGCCCCACGAGCCGTCCCAGCTCGGCGTACGAGGCCCTGCCGTTCTCCCTGAGGGCCTGGATGAGCTGCCTGTCCACCGCGTCCATATGACTGAAACCTTCCATTGTTCAGCAGTACCGCGAGTCTACGTGTAGAATCTAAGGCATGCAGGGCTCAGGTCCTGCAAATCTTCTAGAACATCCAAGAAATGCTTTCGAATCTTCAGGAGTGAACTTCACCGTGTACACGATCGAGATGGCCTACGCCCGGATGCGCGAACTGCAGGACCTGGCCAACCGCTCGCGTGCCCACCAGCCCGCCGCCGCGCACCGCGTCGACAAGACCCACGCCCCGCGCGCCACCAAGAAGCGCTGACCCCCACCCCTCGCTCCACTCACTCACCCGGGCTGCGGGAGCCGCCACCGAGCTCTCCCTCCCAGCGGCGGTACAGCCGGTGTTCCACCCCGGCCGCGTCCAGCACCCGCCCCGCGACGAAGTCCACCAGGTCCTGGATGTGCGTCGCGCCCGCGTAGAACGCCGGAGAGGCGGGCAGCACGACCGCGCCCGCCTCGTCCAGGGCCACCATCTGCTTCAGCGTCTGGCCGCTCAGCGGGGTCTCGCGCACCGCGACGACGAGCGGGCGGCGCTCCTTGAGCGTCACGCTCGCGGCCCGCTGGAGCAGATCCTTCGACAGGCCGAGCGCCACTCCGGCCACACAGGCCGTCGAGGCCGGCACGATGAGCATCCCCTTCGCCGGGTACGACCCGGAGGACGGCCCGGCGGCCAGATCACCGGCCGGCCAGTGGCGTACGCGCTCCAGCTCCGCGTCGCCCACCGCGAAGGTGTCCGGCTTTCCGTCGGCGCCACGTTCCAGCCAACAGCGCAGGTCCCCGCGCCAGTGCCCGTCCCGGAACGCGATGCCGGTCTCGTCCAGCAGGGTGAGCCGCGAGGCCCGGCTCACCACCAGGTCCACGCTCTCGCCGCCCGCCAGCAGACCGCGCAGGACGGCGGCCGCGAAGGGGGTACCCGAAGCACCGGATACCCCGACAATCCAAGGCCGCCGCTGCTGATGAGTCACTGAAGTCCCGGATTCCACACCTGCGAGCCTATCCGGCACACCCCGGCACCCCGCACCCGGAACCGGGCGGCGGCCCGGGACGTTCCACAGATGACGGCAACCCGGGGCAGGGGCAGACCATGGGCGATTACTGGACCACCGACCGGAACACGGGCTCCACCACGACCGGCAGCGCTCGGGCGCTCACGGCGGGCATCCTCATGGTGGGCTGGGTCGCTCTGCTGTGGATCCTCGAAGTGCTCGACGTGGCGACCGGTCACGCACTCGACACCTATGGCATCAGCCCGCGCGAGATGGCCGAGCTGCGCGACGTGGTGCCCGCCGCGTTCCTGCACAGCGGCTGGGAGCACGTCGCCTCCAACAGCGTCCCGCTGCTGGTCCTCGGCTTCATAGCCGCCCTCGGCGGCCTGCGCAGATTCGCCGCCGTCGTCGTGACGATCATCCTGATCAGCGGCGTGGGCGTCTGGCTGACCGCCCCTGCCTTCACGGTGACGCTCGGCGCCTCCGGCGTGGTCTTCGGGCTGCTGGGCTATCTGCTGGTCCGCGGCTTCGTGGACCGCCGGCCCTGGGACGTCCTGATAGGCATCGGCGTCGCCGTGGTCTACGGCTCGCTGCTCTGGGGCGTCCTGCCCACCGACTCGGGCGTCAGCTGGCAGGGCCACCTCTTCGGGCTCATGGGCGGCGTGGCGGCGGCCTTCTTCTTCCGCCGCCCGCCCGCGCGCCGCGGCCCGGACAACCTGGTCACGGTCTGAGCGGTCCGCTCACGGGGTGAGGCCACGCACCAGCAGGTCCAGCAGCGCGCAGGCGAAGAGCGCCATGCCGATGAAGCCGTTGACGGAGAAGAAGGCGCGGTTCAGCCGGGACAGGTCGTGCGGCCGCACCACCCGGTGCTCGTAGACGAACGCCACCGCGACGATCGCCATGCCGATCCAGTAGAAGACCTCGGCGTCCGTCGCCAGGCCGAACCAGACCAGCAGCCCCGTCGTGACCACATGACAGACCCGCGCACCCCAGAGCGCCGCCGGGATACCGAAGCGCGCCGGGAAGGAGAGCACCCCGTGGGCCCGGTCCGCCCGCACATCCTGGCAGGCGAAGATCAGGTCGAACCCGCCGATCCAGATGCCGACGGCCAGCCCCAGGATCACCGCGTCCCACGACCAGCTGCCGGTCACCGCGAGCCACGCGCCGATCGGCCCGATGGCCTGAGCCAGCCCCAGGATGGCGTGCGGGAAGTTCGTGAACCGCTTGCCGTACGGGTAGACCACCATCGGCACGACGGCCAGGGGCGCCAGCATCAGGCAGAGCGGGTTGAGCAGCGCGGCGGCGCCGAGGAAGACGGCGAGCGCGACGAGCGCCCCCGTCCACGCCGACCTGACCGACACGGCACCGGTGACCAGCTCGCGGCCCGCGGTGCGCGGGTTACGGGCGTCGATCTCCCGGTCGATGATCCGGTTGGCGGCCATCGCGAACGTCCGCAGCCCCACCATCGCGAGCGTGACGAGCAGCAGGACCCCCCAGTGGACCGTGGCGTCCAGCTGGAACATCGCGGTCAGCGCGGCGATGTACGCGAAGGGCAGCGCGAAGACGGAGTGCTCGATCATCACCAGCCGCAGGAAGGACTTCACCCCGCTGTCCGACGGCGCGGACCCGGACACGGACGCCGCCGCCTCTGCCGCACTGCTCACAGTCCGTACTCCTTCCAGCGGCGGTCGACCTTCGCCGCCGTCTCCGGGTCGGACTCGACCATCTCCGGCCAGCCCCCGTCCCGGGTGTAGCCCTCGGTGGGCAGCTTCCGGGTGGCGTCGATGCCCGCCTTGCCACCCCAGAACTGCTGGTAGGAGGCGTGGTCCAGGTGGTCGACCGGGCCCTCGGTGACCGTGAGGTCCCGGGCGTAGTCGGTGTTGCCGAGCGCCCGCCAGGCGACCTCGTGCAGATCGTGGACGTCGCAGTCGGAGTCGACGACCACGATCAGCTTGGTCAGCGACATCATGTGCGCGCCCCAGATCGCGCTCATCACCTTCTGGGCGTGCTTCGGGTACTTCTTGTCGATCGAGACGATCGCGCAGTTGTGGAAGCCACCCGCCTCGGGGAGGTGGTAGTCCACGATGTCCGGCACGATGATCTTCAGCAGCGGCAGGAAGAACCGCTCCGTGGCCCGGCCCAGCGGCCCGTCCTCGGTCGGCGGGCGGCCCACCACGATGGACTGGAGCAGCGGCCGCTTCCGCATGGTGACGCAGTCGATGGTCAGTGCGGGGAACGGTTCCTGCGGGGTGTAGAAGCCGGTGTGGTCCCCGAACGGGCCCTCCGGCAGCATCTCGCCCGGCTCCAGCCACCCTTCGATGACGACCTCGGCCTGCGCCGGGACCTGGAGCGGCACGGTCTTGCAGTCGACCATCTCGATCCGCTTGCCCTGGACGAACCCGGCGAAGAGGTACTCGTCGATGTCCCCGGGCAGCGGCGCGGTGGAGGCGTACGTCACGGCGGGCGGTGCGCCGAAGGCGATGGCGACGGGCAGCCGCTCACCGCGCCTGGCGGCGACCTGGTAGTGGTTGGCGGAGTCCTTGTGGATCTGCCAGTGCATCCCGATGGTGCGCTTGTCGTGGCGCTGGAGCCGGTAGAGCCCCAGGTTCCGGACACCGGTCTCGGGGTGCTTGGTGTGCGTGAGGCCCAGGTTGAAGAAGGAGCCGCCGTCACCGGGCCAGGTGAAGAGCGCGGGCAGCTGCTCCAGGTCGACCTGGTCGCCCTTCAGCACGACTTCCTGGACCGGCGCGTCGTCCGACTTCACCTTCTTCGGCGGTACGTGGACCATCGACCCGAGCTTGCCGAAGGCCTCCCGTACGCCGACGAAGCCCTGCGGCAGCTCCGGCTTGAGCAGCCCGCCGATCTTGTCGCTGATGTCGCTGTACGACTTCAGCCCGAGCGCCTTGAGCAGGCGCCGGTCGGTGCCGAAGACGTTCATGGCCAGGGGCATCGAGGACCCCTTGACGTTCTCGAAGAGCAGGGCGGGGCCGCCCGCCTTGTTCACCCGGTCGACGATCTCACCGACCTCCAGGTGAGGATCGACCTCGGCCTTGACGCGCTTGAGATCACCATCGCGTTCAAGAGCCCGGAGCAGGGAGCGGAGATCGTCGTAAGCCATGCGGTCCAGTTTGTCATCCCCGCCTCCGCGGTCCCGCCGGGGCTCCCCCGGCTCCTGGCCCCGGATGGGCGGCGGCCAGCCGGTACCCTGGCCGCGACACCGGGGAATCCGAGCCCCGCCGCCCGCTCCACTGAGGGACGCGCCATGAGAGCCCTGATGTTCATCCTGCCGCTGGCTCTGATGATCTACGCCTTCATCGACTGCCTGAACACCTCGGAGGAGGACACCAAGCATCTGCCCAAGATCGCCTGGGTCTTCATCATCCTGCTGTTCTGGGTGGTCGGCTCGATCGGCTGGCTCGTCGCCGGCAAGGTGCGCCACAGCGCTGCCGGAGGCGCCGGTCTCTCCTCCTGGCAGCCGGGCAGGCGGCGGCAGTGGGTCGCCCCGGACGACAACCCGGACTTCCTGAAGTCGCTCAAGGACGACAAGGACGCCAAGAAGGCGGAGTCGGAGGCCAGGACCGAGTCCGAGGCCACGGCGGAGGCCGAGGCGAAGAAGGCCGAGGAGGAGCTCAGGCGCCGCGACGGCGGTACGGGCCCCGACGACAAGGCCCCGCCCACCTCCTGACGCTATTCCTCCTGGCAGGGGTGATCTTTCCGACCGGCGCGGTGGGCGCGTCAGCGGGGTGGCGTCGGCCATCCTCGAAGGGGTAACGCAGCAGCAGGCACCGCACGCGTGACCTTCTCCACGGTCCCGCGTGACCCTCTTGAGGAGCCCCCAGATGTCCGCCACCCCCACCGAGACCCCCACCGAGCTCGTCGCCCGCCTCCGCACCACCTTCCGCACCGGCCGCACCAAGGACCTCAACTGGCGCACCGGCCAACTGGAGCGGCTGCGGGCCCTGCTCACCGAGCACGGCGACGACCTCGCCGACGCCCTCCGCGCCGACCTGGGCAAGAGCCGCAAGGAGGCCTATCGGACCGAGATCGACTTCACGGTCCGGGAGATCGACCACACCCTGGAGCACCTCGCAGGCTGGCTGCGGCCCGAACCCGCCCCCGTACCGACGCATCTCGCCCCCACCGGAGCCACCGCGCACACCGTGCTGGACCCGCTCGGCGTCGTCCTGGTCATCGCGCCCTGGAACTACCCGGTGCAGCTGCTGCTCGCCCCGGTCGTAGGCGCGCTGGCCTCCGGGAACTGCGTGGTCGTCAAGCCCAGCGAGCTGGCGCCCGCGACCTCCGCCGCCGTGGCCCGGCTGCTGCCGGAGTACCTGGACACCGACGCGGTCGGGGTCGTCGAGGGCGCGGTCGAGGAGACCACCGCCCTGCTGGAGCAGCACTTCGACCACATCTTCTACACCGGCAACGGCACGGTCGGCCGGATCGTCATGGCGGCCGCCGCCAAGAACCTCACCCCGGTCACCCTGGAGCTCGGCGGCAAGTCCCCGGCCTTCGTCGACCGGGGTACGGACCTCAAGGCCGTGGCGGGGCGGCTCGCCTCGGGCAAGTTCCTCAACGCCGGGCAGACCTGCGTGGCCCCCGACTACGTGCTGACCGACGCGGAGACCGCCCCGGCCCTCGCGGAGGCGCTGGCGGCGGCGGTGGAGGGGCTGTTCGGGGCGGACCCGGCCGAGCACCCGGAGTACGGGCGGATCGTGAACGAGCGTCACTTCGACCGGCTGACGGGCCTGCTGGACTCCGGCCGTACGGTGACCGGCGGCGCCCACGACCGGGAAACGAAGTACATCGCGCCGACCGTCCTGGCCGACGTCGCGCCGGACGCGCCCGTGATGGGCCAGGAGATCTTCGGCCCGATCCTGCCGCTGGTGACGGTGGACGGCCTGGACGAGGCGATCGGCTTCATCAACGACCGGGACAAGCCGCTGGCGCTGTACGCGTTCACCGACTCCCCCGCCGTACGGGACCGGCTGCTGGCCGAGACCTCGTCGGGCGGGGTCGGCATCGGGCTGCCGCTGGCCCATCTGACCGTGTCGGACCTGCCGTTCGGCGGGGTCGGCGAGAGCGGCATGGGCAGCTACCACGGCCGGTACTCCCTGGAGACGTTCAGCCACCGCAAGGCGGTTCTGGACACCCCGCTGAGCTGACGACGTACGAAGGCGCCCCGGACGGTTTCGGTATCCGTCCGGGGCGCCCTCGTCGCTGTGCGGTCTCAGACCCCGGCGTAGGAGTGCAGACCGGTGACGAAGATGTTCACGCCGTAGTAGTTGAACAGCCAGCAGGCGAAGGCGACCAGCGCCAGGTAGGCGGCCTTGCGGCCCTTCCAGCCGGCCGTGGCGCGGGCGTGCAGGTAGGCGGCGTAGGCGACCCAGGTGATGAAGGACCAGACTTCCTTGGGGTCCCAGCCCCAGTACCGGCCCCAGGCGTCGCCCGCCCAGATCGCGCCCGCGATGATCGTGAACGTCCACAGCGGGAAGACCGCCGCGTTGATCCGGTACGAGAACTTGTCCAGCGACGACGCGGAGGGCAGCCGCTCCAGGACGGAGGCGGCGAACTTCCCCGGCGTACCGCCGCCTGCGATCTTGTTCTCGTAGCTGTCACGGAACAGGTAGAGCACCGTGCCGACCGCGCCGAGGTAGAAGACCGCGCCGCAGATGATCGCGGTCGAGACGTGGATCCACAGCCAGTACGAGTGGAGCGCGGGCACCAGCTGGTCGCTGTCGGTGTAGAGCGTCGTGACCGCGATGCCGAGGTCCAGCAGGACCGTGGTGACCAGCGGGAGACCGATCCAGCGGACGTTCTTCTTCAGTGCGAGCAGCACCAGGTAGGAGCCGACCGCCACGGTGGAGAAGGTGATCGAGAACTCGTACATGTTGGCCCACGGGGCCCGCTGCACCGACAGGGCGCGGGTGATGACACCGGCCGCCTCCACGGCGAACGCCACCACGGTCAGCGAGACCGCGATCCGGCCCCACAGGTCGCCCTTGAACGTGCCGCCCGCGGCCCCCGGCCCGTCCGGCACGTCCCGGGTCCCGGCGGCGGCGCGGGTGACGACCTTCGGCCGCTCCAGCACGGCGGTGGAGCCGCCCTGGGCGACGACCACCGGGGCGGCCGCGCCGTCCGGGGAGCCGGACAGCGCGGCGGCCGTGCGGCCGACCTTGCTGCGGCTACCGAGGACCCACTCCGCGATGTGCGCGAAGAAGGCCAGGGTGTAGACGGCCATCGACGAATAGATCAGCACATTGCTGGTGTGCGCCAGGCTCTCGTTGGTAGCGGCGGCGAGATTCACTTCTCAGCCCCTTCGGCAGGTGCTTCAGCAGGGTGTACGGGCCGGTTCCCGGCCTCGTTCGCGTCAGGTTTCTCCGGCGCGTCAGGTTTCTCCGGCGCGACCGGCGCCGTCGTGATGAGGGCGGCCGCGAGGTCGCCCAGCTCCTCCGGCAGCTTCGCGGACTCGCTGCGGCCCAGGCCCGCCATCTCCACGACGGTCACCCCGTCCGCGCCGCGGACCGCCCGGACCCAGACCCGGCGGCGCTGGATGAACAGCGATCCGGCGAGTCCGGCGATGGCCGCGATGGCGCCGCCGAGCGCGAGGCCGTTGCCCGGCTGCCGCGAGATCTGGAAGCTCGCCCACTCCTCGATGCCCTCGAAGGTGATGGAGCCCTCGCCGTCGGACAGGTCCAGCCTCTCGCCGGGGCGCAGCATCTTCTTGAGCAGCTCGCCGTCCTCGTTCTTGAACTCCTTCATCTTGGACGTGTCGAGCTGGTACACGTTCTGCGGCAGGCCGGAGTCCACCCCGAGGGAGCCCCGGTAGGCGCTCAGCGCCAGCACCGGGAACTCCGCGCCGGGGAACTGCGAGAACATCTGCCCCTTGCCGTGGCCCGCGAAGGTCGGGACGAAGAACGCCTTGAAGCCGAGCTGCGTCTTGACGCCGTTCTTGTCGCGGTAGCCGTCCATCACCTTGATCGCGCCGGTGGAGGTGATGTTGTTGTCGATCGGCAGGAGCGGTACGGAGTTCCGTGAGACCACCTTGCCCTTGCCGTCCCGGACGGTGACGACCGGGGCGTAACCGTGGGCGATGAGGTAGACCTTCGTGCCGTCCACGACGAGCGGTTCGTTGACGCGGATGACGCCCTTGCGCTCGGGGCCGTCCGCGCCCTCGGTGTACTTCACCCGGGCCTCGAAGGTGCGGGGCGTGCCGCGCTGCGGGCCGCTCTCCTCGTACGTACCGACGAAGTCGTCCAGGACGAAGCTGAAGGGGGCCAGCGAGTCGGAGTCGTAGAGCGAGCCGGACTTGAAGTCGTCGTACTGGGTGAGCGTGTTGGCGAAGCCGTCGCCCTCCACGACCAGCTTGCCGCCCTCGGACTTGAAGAGCTGCCCGGCGGCGAAGGCCACCAGCATCACGATCAGCGCGATATGGAAGACGAGGTTCCCGGCCTCGCGGAGGTAGCCCTTCTCGGCCGCGACCGCGTCGCCCGCCACATGGGCCCTGAAGCGCCGCTTGCCCAGTACGCCGAGGGCCGCCTCGTGGACCGCCTCGGGCTCGGCCTCCGTGCGCCAGGTGGTGTACGCGGGCAGCCGGGTCAGCCGCTTCGGGGCGCCCGGCGGACGGCTGCGGAGCTGGCCGACGAACTGGCCGGTGCGCGGCACGATGCAGCCGATGAGCGAGACGAAGAGCAGGATGTAGATCGCGGAGAACCACACCGAGCTGTAGACGTCGAAGAGCTGGAGCTTCTCGTAGATCGGCGTGAGGGTGGTGTGCTGGTCCTTGAAGTTCTGGACCTTCAGGTCGTCCACGCTGGTCTGCGGGATCAGCGAGCCGGGGATGGCGCCGAGGGAGAGCAGGAAGAGCAGGATCAGCGCGACCCGCATCGAGGTGAGCTGGCGCCAGAACCAGCGGACCCAGCCGACCACCCCCATGGCGGGGACACCGGTCCCGGGCTCGGACTCGGTCTCGGGGCGCTCCTCGCGGGGCGCCGTGGAGAGCCGCTCGCCGGCCGCGTGGTCGACGCGCTCCTGCTCCCGCTCGGCCGCGTCGGAGTGCTGCTGCCCGCGCTCGGCCGGGTCGGCGTCGGTGCGCGCGCCGGTGTCCGTGCTGTTCGCCTTGCTCATGAACTCAGATCCCCACAACGAAGCCGCTGGACCAGGTCTGCATCTGCTGCATGAGCGTCGCCCACACGCCCGTCAGCAGCAGGAGCCCGGTCACGATCATCATGCCGCCGCCGACCCGCATGACCCAGGCGTAGTGGCGCTTGACCCAGCCGAACGCGCCGAGCGCCTTGCGGAAGGCGACCGCCGCCAGGATGAACGGGACGCCGAGTCCGAGACAGTACGCGACGGTCAGTATCGCGCCACGTCCGGCGGTGGCGCTCTCGGCGGAGAGGAACAGCACCGAGGAGAGCGTCGGGCCGATGCACGGCGTCCAGCCGATCCCGAACAGGGCGCCGAGGACCGGCGCGCCGGCCAGTCCGGCCACCGGCCGCCTGTGGAGGCGGAACTCGCGCTGCGTCACCCCCGGCAGGAGCCCCATGAAGAAGATCCCCATGAGGATCATCAGACCGCCGAGGACCTTGTTGAGCACCTCGGAGTGCATCTGGAGCTCGTCGCCGAAGTAGCCGAAGAGCGCCCCGGTGGAGGCGAACACGGCGGTGAAGCCGAGGACGAAGAGCGAGGCACCCGCCACCACCCGGCCGCGCCGGGCGTCGGCCAGGTCGGTGCCGCTGACCCCGGTGACGTAACTCAGGTAGCCGGGGACGAGCGGCAGGACGCAGGGCGAGAAGAAGGAGATGAGCCCGGCCAGCAGGGCGATGGGCACGGCCAGCAGGAGGGCCCCGCTGACGACGGTGTCGTTGTACGAGGCCAGCGTGACGGTGCTCACGACGGTGCCGTCGTACGGGGCGAGCGGGATCACCGGATCACTTCTCCGCGATGATCGGGTCGATCATCTCGTGCAGCTGCTCGGCGTCCAGCGGCTGGAGCGTGCGGGCCGCGATCTTCCCCTCCCGGTCGACCACCACGGTCGACGGGATGGCCTTCGGGTTCACGGTGCCCTTGGGGAAGCGGAGGATGAGCTTGCCGATCGGGTCGAAGAAGCTCGGGTAGGTGACGCCGTAGTCCTTCTCGAAGTTCACCGCCGGGTCCCGCTGCGCGTCCCGGGTGTTGATGCCGATGAACTGCACGCCCTGGTCCGCGGTCTCCTCGGAGACCTTGGCGAAGTACTTCGCCTCCAGGCGGCAGGGGCCGCACCAGGAGCCCCAGACGTTGAGCACGACGACCTTGCCCTTGTAGTCGGCGAGGTCGAGCGGCTTGCCGTCCAGACTCTCGCCCTGGAGCTTCGGAGCGTCGGGGCGCTCCCCCTTCGCGACGGTGGAGATGCCCCCGCTGCCGGTGACGAAGTTGGTGTTGCCGCCGCCCTGGGCCTTGTTGCCGTCCCCGCACGCGGACAGCGTCAGGGCACCGGCGACGGCGGTGGCGGCGAGCAGGGTGAAGCGGTGTCGGGACGGGCGGCCAAAGCTCATGTGAAAAGTTTCGCATGGCAGTTCCGGGGATCTCCCGCACCCCCCTCGGTGCCCGTAAAGCCCCTTGTCAGGCCTGTTTAAAGAAGGAGTTCCAGCCGCCTGCGGGCGACTGTCCGACGTCCAGGGTGCGGAGCTTGGCGAGGACCGCGGGATCCTGCACGTCGAGCCAGTCGACGAACTGCCGGAAGGAGACGAGGCGCACGTCCTTCTTACCGGCGGTCTTCTTGATCACTTCTTCCACGGCATCCATATAGATGCCGCCGTTCCACTCCTCGAAGTGATTGCCGATGAAGAAGGGCGCGCGATTCGTCGTGTAGGCGCGCTCGAAACCGGCGAGATACGCGCCGGTGGCCTGCTTGCGCCAGCCCGGATAACGCGAGGGCATCCCCTTGGTCGAATTCTGCGACTGATTGGCGAGGATGTTGTAGTCCATCGAGAGGACCTCGAAGGAGTGGCCGGGGAACGGCATTCCCTGCAGCGGGAGATCCCAGACACCTCCGCGCTTGACGGGCCACATCTGGCGGCCGCCGGGCGAGCTGGCGTCGTAGCGCCATCCCAGTTTGCTCGCGGTCGGCAGGAGATTGTCCTGGCCGAGCAGACAGGGGGTTCGGCCGCCGATCAACTCCTTTCGGTAGTCGAACGGCAGCGGGTCCTCGTTCTCCCAGCCGGTGTTGGTCCGCCATTCCGTGACGAACGACACAGCCTGATCGATCTCGCTCTGCCATTGCGCGGGGGTCCAGCGTTCGACGGAACCGGAACCGCCGCAGAAGTGCCCGTTGAAGTGCGTGCCGATCTCATGGCCGTCCAACCAGGCCTGGCGTACGTACTTCAGCGTGTCCTTCACGTGGCCGTCGGTGAGATAGCCGATGTCGGAGGCGCCGCGGGGGTTGTTCGGGGGGCGGTAGAGGGATTTCTTCGACTCGGGCAGCAGATACAGCCCGGAGAGGAAGAAGGTCATCGCCGCGTCGTGCTCCTTCGCCAGTTTCAGAAAGCGCGGGAAGAGGCCGTTGCCGACCTCGCCCGCCCCGTCCCAGGAAAAGATCACGAACTGCGGCGGGGTCTGGCCGGCTTCGAGTGGGACGGGGGCGGCGGGCTGGTGGGGCTGCTTCCCGGTGTCGGCGGTGGAGCCGTCGCCGATGAGCCGGGCCTTGCTCTTCGGCGAACCGTTTCCGCTGTTGCCACCGCTGCCGGTGTCGCCCTTGCCGCCGGTGCCGGTGTCGCCCTTGCCGCCGGCGCCGCCGGACGTACCGCCCTCCGCGGAGCCGGAGGAACCGGAGAAACCGCAGCCGGCGAGTCCGATCGCGGCCGCCGCGCCGAGCCCCGCGCCGAGCAGTCCCCTTCGATTGATGTCGCGCATGCCGTCCCCATCTGCGGTCGTTTTATCTCAAGGCCATACAAACTGCTGAAGAGTGAGAGGCCGTGGGCAACACGACGGTTCCGTGCAATTGGGGAGTTTCTCTACGCTTTACCTTGGGACGGGGTGTCCGGGTAGCCCTGCGGAGCACACGGCCGAGCGGCCGGCCGGGCCCGTCCCACCCTGCGAGTCTGCCGCGTTCACGTCAAGGCCGGTGCCCACCAGCTCCACCAGGGGGGCGACGGCCCCCTGACGAAGAACGGGACCGACCGCAGTGGCGGTCGGTCCCGTGTGTTCATGGCGCGTGGGAAACGCGATGTTCGCGGCGCGTGGGGCGGACGCGATCGCGGCGCGTGGGGCGAGCTACGCGCCGAAGGCCTTCGACTTCCCCTTCACCGGCTTCGCCCCGGCCAGCAGGTGCGCGGGCACCAGGTCCCGGGCCGGCTCCGAGTAGCCCACCGAGACGATCCGGTCACCCTGGTAGGTGAAGCTGGTCAGCGAGGCCAGCGTGCACTGGCGCTTGCGCGGGTCGTGCCAGAGCCGGCGGCGCTCGACGAACGAGCGGACGATCCAGATCGGCAGCTGGTGGCTGACGCAGACCGCCTCATGCCCGCGCGCCGCGTCCTTGGCCGCGTCCAGCGCGCTCATCATGCGGACGACCTGCTCGATGTACGGCTCACCCCAGGACGGCTTGAACGGGTTGGTGAGGTGCTTCCAGTTCTCCGGCTTCCGCAGCGCCCCGTCGCCGACGCCGAAGGTCTTGCCCTCGAAGACGTTGGCGGCCTCGATGAGCCGCTCGTCGGTGGCCACGGCCAGGCTGTGCGACTTGGCGATGGGCGCGGCCGTCTCCTGGGCGCGCTCCAGCGGCGAGGCGACGACATGGGCGATGTCGCGCTTCTCCAGGTGCTCGGCGACCCGGTCGGCCATCTGCCGGCCCAGCTCGGAGAGGCTGAACCCGGCGCGACGCCCGTACAGCACACCGTCCGGGTTGTGCACCTCGCCGTGGCGCATCAGGTGCACCACGGTGATGTCCTTGCGGCTTCCGTTCCCGGCGCCTCCGTTCTCGGCGCTCATGCGGTGGCCTCCGATGCGGCACGGGCGGCGGCGGGCAGGGCGGCGGCGATCCGCTCGATCGCCCGCTCGTCGTGGGCGGTGGAGACGAACCAGGACTCGAAGGCGGAGGGCGGCAGGTAGACGCCCTGCTCCAGCATCGAGTGGAAGAAGGCGGTGAAGCGGAAAGCCTCCTGCTTCTTGGCGTCGTCGTAGTTCCGCACCGGCCGGTCGGTGAAGAAGACCGAGAACATGTTGCTCGCCGAGGAGACGGTGTGCGCGACGCCCTCCTTGGTGAACGCGTCACCCACCAGGGAGCGCAGTTCGGCGGAGACCGCGTCGATCTTCGCGTACGCCGCGTCGTCGAGCAGCCGCAGCTGCGCGAGGCCGGCTGCGGTGGCGACCGGGTTCCCCGAGAGGGTGCCCGCCTGGTAGACCGGGCCGGCCGGGGCGAGGTGCGCCATCACGTCGGCGCGGCCGCCGAAGGCCGCGGCGGGGAAGCCGCCGCCCATGACCTTGCCGAAGGTCATCAGGTCGGGGCGGACGCCGTCGATGCCGTACCAGCCGGACTTCGACGTACGGAAGCCCGTCATCACCTCGTCGGAGATGTACAGGGCGCCGTCCGCCGCGCACAGCTCCTTGAGCCCGGCGTTGAAGCCCTCGGCGGGCGGGACGACGCCCATGTTGCCGGGCGATGCCTCGGTGATCACGCAGGCGATCTCGCCGGGGTGCGCGGCGAAGGCGGCCCGCACGGCCTCCAGGTCGTTGTACGGCAGCACGACGGTGTCCCCGGCCGTGGCGCCCGTGACACCGGGCGTGTCGGGCAGGCCGAAGGTGGCGAGGCCCGAGCCCGCGGCGGCGAGCAGGGCGTCCACGTGACCGTGGTAGCAGCCGGCGAACTTCACGACCTTGGCCCGGCCGGTGAAGCCGCGGGCCAGCCGGATCGCCGACATCGTCGCCTCCGTGCCGGAGGAGACCAGGCGGACCTGCTCGACCGGTTCGATCCGCGCCACGATCTCCTCGGCCAGCGCGACCTCGCCCTCACCCGGCGTACCGAAGGAGGTGCCCCGGGAGACCGCATCCTGGACGGCGGCGATGACCTCGGGGTGGGAGTGGCCGAGAATCATCGGCCCCCACGAGCAGACGAGGTCGACGTACTCGCGGCCGTCGGCGTCGGTGAGGTACGGGCCGGTGCCGGACACCATGAACCGGGGCGTACCGCCCACGGCCCGGAATGCACGCACGGGTGAGTTCACGCCGCCGGGCGTCACGACGGACGCCCGGTCGAACAACGACTGCGAAACTGGGGCTTCGTATGAATACGCCACTTTGGTCCTGATCTGCGATTCGGGTATCGGGAGGCCGGGCCGGAGAATCCAAGGTAATCCCGGCCACCGGTGAGCAGGGAGCGCGCTCCCCTCGTATCACGAAAGAGCGTCGGCACCCTCACGTCTGCGAAACTGGGGCGACATAGGGAAAGCTCACACATGCCATGGTGTCAGAGGCACGGACGGTCTTGCGGACAGGTGTTTCACCGCACGCCCGCGGGGGAGGTCACTGACACGATGATCGGGTTGCGCGGCGGGGGCTGTGTCTCCTAAGAAGTAGTCGGGTGGATGAGATATGCATCGCGGTGGCGGAGTGGGCGAAGGGACCGACGACCTGGGGCCCGAGCCTGCCCGGCGAGGGCGGCACCGGCGAAGGGCCGAGCGCGCCCAGGGCAGGGGCGCGGAGAGCACACCGCCCCCCGGGATCAGGAGCAGTGGCGGGATGGGGGTGACCTACAAGTACTTCGGCGCCCCGGACGGGGCGACCGCCGCACGCGTGCCCATTTCGATGCGCCCGGAGGAACTGGGCGGCGACGAGCTGGGCATGGGCGGCATGTTCACCAAGATCAAGCCGGAGACGGTGGCCGCCATGGTGCTGACCGGCATCCAGGGCATACCCCTGCACAAGGTTCCCCCGCTGGAACTGGTCGTCCTCCACCCCGACTACGCGGTGGTCAAGCTCCCCATGACCGTCGTCGACCCCCTGCGCGGCGTCGGCGAGGAATCCGTCGGCGCGGCGGCCTTCATCTGGTCCACGGTCCCCGACCGCGGCGGCCCGCGCGACGCCTTCAACGTCTACCAGCTGCTCCACGAATGGCAGGACTTCTCCCACCGGCTGCATGACGCGGGGCACCAGGCGTACTGCCTGGTCTGGCCCTGAGCCGGGTTCGCGTACTGCTTGGTCCGGTCTGAACCGGGGTCGGCGCGCCCTGCGCGAGTTCCCGGCCGGTTCTACGGTGGGACCAGGCAGGAGGGCCGCCCATGTCCCACGACACCACCACCGCCATGCGGGCCGCGCCCCGCCTCACGCCCGAGGAGCGTGCGGCGCTCGGCAAGGAGGCACGGCGCCGCTCACCGCGGTCGGGCCACGCCGTGTACGAGCCGTCCCCCGGCCGCCCCGACCCGCTGGCGGTCCTGGAGGCACAGTCCGCTGCCCGGGTGCCCGAGCTCGTACCGATCCGCTACAGCCGGATGACGGAGTCCCCGTTCCGCTTCTACCGGGGGGCCGCCGCGATCATGGCGTCCGACCTGGCCGGCAGCCCGGTCTCGGGGATCACGGCCCAGCTCTGCGGCGACGCCCACCTGCTGAACTTCCGCCTGCTCGCCTCGCCGGAGAGGCAGCTGATGTTCGACATCAACGACTTCGACGAGACCCTGCCGGGGCCCTGGGAGTGGGACGTCAAACGGCTCTCGGCGAGCCTCGTCATCGCGGGCCGGGCCAACGGCTTCGACGACGCCGAGCGCGCCCGCGTCGTGCGCGCCACGGTCCGCTCGTACCGCACGGCGATGATCCGCTTCGCGGAGACGGGCAACCTCGGCGTCTGGTACGCGAAGATCGACGCGGACCTCCTGGAGTCCCTGGCCGCCGGGCGCCACGGCACGCGTCACGGCCGCCGGAACCTGGTCCGCGCGATGGCGAAGGCCCGTACCCGCGACAGCCTCCAGGCCTTCGACAAGCTCACCCGGACGGTCGACGGCCGTCCCAGGATCTCCCCCGACCCGCCCCTGCTCGTCCCGGCCGCCGACCTGCTTCCCGACCTCGAACGCAGCGCCCTGGAGGACCGATTCCGTGATCTGCTCCAGCGGTACGGACGCACCCTCGCCTCCGACCGGCGCACCCTCCTGGCGGACTACCGCCTGGCCGACGTCGCCCGCAAGGTCGTCGGCGTGGGCAGCGTCGGCACCCGGTGCTGGATCTTCCTCCTCCTCGGCCGGGACGACCGGGACCCGCTCCTCCTCCAGGCCAAGGAGGCCGACACCTCGGTACTCGCCGCGCACACCGGCCCGAGCCGGTACCGCAACCAGGGCGAGCGGGTGGTCTCGGGCCAGCGGCTGATGCAGGCGACGAGCGACATCTTCCTCGGCTGGGAACGGGTGGACGGCATCGACGGCAGGCAGCGCGACTTCTACGTCCGCCAGTTGCGGGACTGGAAGGGCATCGCCATGCCGGAGAGGATGCGGCCCAAGGACATGCGGGCGTTCGGCGAACTGTGCGGGGCCACACTGGCCCGCGCCCACGCACGGTCCGGCGACCGCATCGCGATCGCCGCGTACCTGGGTGGCGGCGACACCTTCGACCGCGCGCTCGCCGCCTTCGCGGAGGCGTACGCCGACCAGAACGAGCGCGACCACCGGGCCCTCGTCGACGCCGTACGCACAGGTCGGCTGCCCGCGGCGGAGCCGTCCGCCGGACCGCACCCACCTGCACCTATCCGGTCGGATCGCGCCAAATGAATGGCTGAAGTCCGATCTTCAGCCGACCCCACACTCGCTGCAACGGCTCTTCTCCGCGTACGTCGGGGTGGGCCCGAAGTGGGTGATCCCAGGGGCTTCACCGCGACGGGGGCGTGCCCCCGACGGCGTACGCCGCGCCACCTCCGTAGCCACCCAATTCCCTGGCAGCCCACCCCGCCCCGGTGGCATCCTGACCGGGTGAACGGACCCGAGATCACCCTCGAAGTAGCCCCTGAGCTGCGGCTCTTCGTCCCGCACGACCGACGCCAGGGCGCCACGCCGCTCACCACCGACGGCGCCTCCACCCTCGGCCATGTCATCGAGTCCCTCGGCGTCCCGCTCACCGAGGCCGGGGCGCTCCTGGCGAACGGTGCCCCGGTGGCCCGCTCCCACGTCCCGGGACCGGACGAACACATCGAGGTACGGGCCGTCGAGCGCCCCCAGCAGGTCCCCGGCGCACCCCTGCGCTTCCTCCTCGACGTCCATCTCGGCACGCTGGCCCGCAGGTTGCGGCTGCTCGGCGTGGACGCGGCGTACGAGAGCGAGGACATCGGCGACCCCGCGCTCGCCGCCCTCTCCGCGCGGGAGCGACGCGTCCTGCTCTCCCGGGACCGCGGGCTGCTGCGCCGCCGGGAGATCTGGGCGGGGGCGTACGTCTACAGCGACCGCCCTCAGGAGCAGCTCCGCGACATCCTCGGCCGCTTCGCCCCGGCCCTCGCCCCGTGGACCCGCTGCACCGCCTGCAACGGCACGCTGGCGGTGGCGCACAAGGACGCGGTGAGCGATCTGCTGGAGCACGGCACCCAGCAGGCGTACGACGTGTTCGCGCAGTGCACGGAGTGCGCCCGGGTGTACTGGCGGGGCGCGCACCACGGGCACCTGGAGACGATCGTGGCCGACGCGGTACGGGAGTTCGGGGGCGCGGCGGCGTAGCGGCGGGCCCCACCGGTCCGGCTCAGAAGGCGTACGCGTCCCCCGTGGCGGGCGCGAGCACCTCGTGCACGTCGTTCTCGCGGTCCGTGTCCCGCGCCCCGCCGCTCCAGACGGTGTCCAGCCGTACGACGACCTCATCGGGGCTGCCGGTCAGCGTCAGGTCGAGCGCGGTCTGCCGGGCCCCGCCGGCGGAGCGCAGCCCGCCCGTCTCGCAGAGCACGGTCGCCTTGCCGGCCCGGAGGCAGCCGTACGGCAACTCCTGGCTCGCGGCGAGCGGCGCGGAGAAGCGCAGCCGTACGGTCGAGGCGGTCACATCGGAGGGCCCCCGGTTCTCGCTCCGGATCCGGATCGCGATGCGGTCCCCCCAGAGGGTGACGTACCCGTGATGGGAGAGGTCCGCCCGGGGCGCGGGGGCGGCGGTAGCTCCAAGAGCAGGCGCCACATCAACGGGCTCCACATCGGCAGGCACCGCGGCGGCGCCCGCCCCGGCGGCCGTGGTGCCCGAAGCGGCCGCCCCGCCCGCCACCAGTACGGTCGTCGCCGCCATCGCCGCGGCGGCGGACAGCGGCATCAGCAGTCCTCTACGCGTCAGTCCCATGCCTGAAAGATACGGATACAACCCGATAACCCGATGAAAGGGCGAACTCGACGCGCTCTTACCCACCCGCACAGCCCACGCGGGTCATGTAGGTCACGTATCGCGAACCCGGGACACCCGGACCGGGCGGGCAACGGCTGCCTATCCTTTCCCCGTTACCGATCAACTGCCCGAGGAGATCGCCATGACCGCCACCCCCATCGCCGTCGTCACCGGCGCGAGCAGCGGCATCGGCGCCGCGACCGCCCGCACACTGGCCGCCGCCGGATTCCGGGTCGTGCTCACCGCGCGCCGCAAGGACCGGATCGAGGCGCTCGCCGCCGAGATCACCGAGGCCGGCCACGAGGCGACGGCCTACGCCCTGGACGTGACCGACCGCACGGCCGTCGACGAGTTCGCCACCGCCTTCCGCTCCCTGGCCCTCCTCGTCAACAACGCGGGCGGCGCACTGGGCGCCGACCCGGTGGCGACCGGCGACCCCGCCGACTGGCGCCAGATGTACGAGACGAACGTGATCGGCACCCTCAACGTCACCCAGGCCCTGCTCCCCGCCCTCACCGCGAGCGGCGACGGCACCATCGTGATCCTCTCCTCCACCGCCGCCCTCTCCTCCTACGAGGGCGGCGGCGGCTACGTGGCCGCCAAGCACGGCGAACACGTCCTCGCCGAGACCCTGCGCCTGGAGATCGTCGGCACCCCGGTCCGCGTCATCGAGGTGGCCCCCGGCATGGTCAAGACCGACGAGTTCGCCACCACCCGCTTCCGCGGCGACACCGAGAAGGCCGCCAAGGTCTACGCGGGCGTGGACGCCCCCCTCACCGCCGAGGACGTGGCCGACACCATCGGCTGGGCCGTCACCCGCCCCAGCCACGTCAACATCGACCTCCTGGTGGTCCGCCCCCGCGCCCAGGCCTCCAACACGAAGGTCCACCGCACCCTGTAGCGGATGCGGTGGACCGGGCGGTGGTGAGGCGGCTGGGGCAAAGGGGCCTCAGCCCTTCACACACACCACCTGCTTGAGCTTCGCGACGACCTCGACCAGGTCGCGCTGCTGCTCCATGACCTGCTCGATCGGCTTGTACGCGGCCGGGATCTCGTCCAGGACGCCGGAGTCCTTGCGGCACTCCACACCGCGCGTCTGCTCCTCCAGGTCGCGCACCGTGAAGCGCCGCTTGGCCGCGTTCCGGCTCATCCGGCGACCGGCCCCGTGGGAGGCCGAGTTGAACGCCTTCTCGTTGCCGAGACCCTTCACGATGTACGAGCTGGTGCCCATCGAGCCGGGGATGATCCCGTACTCACCGGAGCCCGCGCGGATCGCTCCCTTGCGGGTGACCAGCAGATCCGCCCCGTCGTACCGCTCCTCCGCCACGTAGTTGTGGTGACAGGAGATCTCCTGCTCGAAGACCGGCTTCGCCTTCTTGAACTCCTTGCGGACCACGTCCTTGAAGAGCGCCATCATGATCGCGCGGTTGTACTTGGCATACTCCTGCGCCCAGTACAGATCGTTCCGGTAGGCGGCCATCTGCGGGGTGTCCGAGATGAACACCGCCAGGTCCCGGTCGACGATGCCCTGGTTGTGCGGCAGCTTCTGCGCGATCCCGATGTGGTGCTCGGCCAGCTCCTTGCCGATGTTCCGGGAGCCGGAGTGCAGCATCAGCCACACGCTCCCGTCACCGTCCAGGCAGAACTCGATCATGTGGTTGCCCGATCCGAGCGTTCCCATCTGCTTCGTGGCACGTTCCTGACGGAACTTGACCGCTTCGGCGATCCCGTCGAACCGCCCCCAGAAGTCGTCCCACCCGGACGTCGGGAACCCGTGCAGCCTCCCCGGGTCCACCGCGCCGTCGTGCATCCCGCGGCCCACCGGAATGGCCTGTTCGATCCTGGAGCGCAGCCGTGACAGGTCGCCGGGAAGATCGTTCGCCGTCAGGGACGTCCTGACCGCGGACATCCCGCAGCCGATGTCGACCCCCACCGCGGCCGGGCAGACCGCACCCTGCATCGCGATCACCGAACCGACCGTGGCCCCCTTGCCGAAGTGGACGTCCGGCATGACGGCGAGACCCCTGATCCAGGGCAGCGTGGACACGTTCCGCAGCTGCTGCATCGCCACGTCCTCGACCGACGCGGGATCGGCCCACATACGGATGGGGACCTTCGCCCCCGGCACCTCTACGTACGACATAGCTCCTCGATTCCCCCGAGATTCCCCCGAAAAGACTGAAAGCGCAAAACCGGGCCCAAGGTCGGCAAACAAGTCGGCCGACCGGCATTCACAGCGGCGCGTGCGATACACATTGTGTCCATCGGCCGCCTCCGAGCGGCAACATGTTTTCCGTACCGAAGGGAGCCTGGGACGGTGCGACACATGGCGTACGTACCCGGCGTCGCGCTCCTCGCAGCGCTCGCCGTCGGCTGCAGTGCCGGCTCCGACGGCAGCGCCACCGACGCCGACAGCAAGCCGGGCGGCCCCACCGTCACCACCGCGCCTCCGGGCAAGTACAGGACCCTGCCCGCGCCCTGCCGCGCCGTACCGGCCTCCACGCTCAAGGACCTGCTCCCGGGCGTCGCGGAGCTGCCCCGGCAGTCGCAGGAGAAGGCGTTGCGGGGGTCGCCGACCATCACGTACGACACCGACCGCAAGGTCGGCTGCAGCTGGAAGGCCGACGCCCCGGACTCCTCCCGGAACCTCTCGATCGACTTCGAACGTGTCGTTTCGTACGACCCCCTCGTGAGCGACGACGACCGCGCCCGCGCCCTGTACGTGAAGAAGGAGAACGCGGCCGAGCTGCCGGGGAGCACCGCGCCCGGCACGGCCCCGGAGAAGGGCGCGCCGAAGACCACGCAGGCGGAGGGGAAGGGGCAGGAGAAGGCGACGGGGAAGCCCGGTGACGGCAAGGGCGCGGAGGATCCCATGCCCTCCGGCTCCGACGGCGCCTCCTCCGGCACCCCGGGGACGCCGGGCGACGACGAGGACCTGCGGCCGCGGGTGGTCGACGGGCTCGGAGATGCCGCTTTTCTGGACGATCTCCTCACCCGGGCAGGTTCCACCGCACAGCACCGCACGGTGAGCGTGGTATTCCGCACATCTAATGTGATCGTCACCGTCCGGTACGGCGAGCAGCCGACCCTCGTCACCAAGGTGCCCGACAGCAAGGAACTGCAGGACAAGGCCCAGGCACTGGCCCGGAAGCTGGCCGAGGCGATCAGCGAGTAGGGCAGGCCCCGGGGCCTGCGGGCGGCCGGTCCGCGGGCCGTCCGGGTCCGTGACGAGGGCGCCGCGGGGGCGCCGCCCGTCGTAACGTGGCACCACGAACGAGACCTCCGTGCCGTCCGAGTGAAGGAACCATGCACCGATCAGCTCCGCGACTGTCCCGCATACTCGCCTGCGCCGCCGTTCCGGTGATGCTCGTAGCCGTCGGCTGCTCGTCGGACTCCGGCTCCGACGCCAAGAAGGCCACGGGCTCCTCCTCCTCGTCGTCCGACGCCGCCGGGGCCGAGCCGACGAAGCCCGCGGTCGAGCCGGCGAAGTTCACCGACCTGCCCGACGCCTGCACCTCGATCGAGAAGAAGACAGTCAAGGACCTGGTGCCCGAAGCCAAGAAGAAGGGCGGCACCGCCGGCCGCTCCAGCGACCTCTCGGTGCGCGGCAGCTGCTCGTGGAACGGGCTGGACGACAAGGGCGTCAACGGCTCCCAGTACCGCTGGCTGTCCGTCGCCTTCACACGCTTCGACTCGGACCAGTCGCTGGGCAGCGGCGCCGCGCGCGCCACCGAGGACTACACGAAGCAGGTGGCCAAGGAGAAGGCGAGCGAGGGCGCGCAGAAGGTCGCCGCGGCCGCCGCCACCGGCATCGGCGACGAGGCCACGGCGATCACGTACAAGCTCAACAAGACGGACGAGGACTTCGAGTACGCCACGGTCGTGGCGCGTACGGGCAATGTCGTCGTCACCCTGACGTACAACGGCGCGGGCTACGCGGGGTCGAAGACCCCCTCCGCCGCCGACATCCTCAAGGGCGCCCAGAAGGCGGCGAAGGAAGCGGTCGGCAAGGTCGACGCCACCGCCGGTTCCGGCAGCGCGGAGGCCACACCGCCGGCCGGGGAGGCCGAGAAGGACGACAAGAAGGGCGACGAGAAGGCCGCGTCGGAGGCCACGCCCAAGTCGTGACCTGAGCCGGCCCGGAGCCCCGAACTCCCAGGCCGCACAGTGTTTTCCGGAGCCCGGTCCTCCGCCGAGGGCCGGGCTCCGCCCCTCCCCGCGCAACGCGACTCGCACACGTGTGCCAGGCTGTGCCAGCGCCGGACGTGGATGCCGGACGGAGAGAAGAAGTCGGGGAGGGGAGCGCCGGTGGCCGCCATACCGCTGACACGCACACACCGGATACTCATCGGGATCGTCGTCGCCGGTGCGGTGGTCATCGCCGCGATCGGGTTCGCGGGCTCCTACGCGGCCGTGCGCGAGCTGGCCGAGGCCAAGGGGTTCGGCCGGTTCTCCCTGGTCTTCCCCATCGGCATCGACGCGGGCATCTGTGTCCTGCTCGCCCTGGACCTGCTGCTGACGTGGATGCGGATCCCGTTCCCGCTGCTGCGCCAGACGGCGTGGCTGCTGACCGCCGCGACCATCGCGTTCAACGGCGCCGCCTCCTGGCCCGATCCGCTCGGCACCGCGATGCACGCGGTGATCCCGGTCCTGTTCGTCGTCTCCGTGGAGGCCGCCCGGCACGCGGTGGGCCGGATCGCGGACATCACGGCCGACAAGCACATGGAGGGCGTGCGCCTCACCCGCTGGCTGCTCTCCCCCATACCGACGTTCAAGCTGTGGCGGCGCATGAAGCTGTGGGAGCTGCGCAGTTACGAGCAGGTCATCAAGCTCGAACAGGAGCGGCTGATCTACCAGGCCCGCCTCCAGGCCCGGTTCGGCCGCAACTGGCGCCGCAAGGCGCCGGTCGAGTCGATGATGCCGCTGCGGCTGGCGAAGTACGGCGTCCCGCTCGCCGAGACCGCCCCGGCCGGGCTCGCCGCCGCCGGCATCGAGCCGGCCCTGCTGCCGCCCGCCCCGAAGGCCGAACTGCCGTACGGGCCCCGGCGGGTGCCGGACCTGGAGCAGAGCCAGGAGCACGGGTACGAGCAGGGGCGCGAGGAGCAGGCGCCACAGCAGGAACAGGCCCAGCAGCACCCGCAGCAGCAACAGCAACAGCAACAGCCGATGTCGCTCCAGAAGCAGGAGCCTCAGCAGCAACTCCAGGCGCAGGCCCAACCCCCCGAGCAGACCCCGCAGGTCCCGCCCACCCACGACAGCCCCTGGTTCGCCGCCCAGAAGCTTCCCGAGGGTCCGCACGCGAGCGCGTACGACCCGCAGCACGCCGAAGGCCTGGAGCCCACGCCCGCGGCCGTCCCCCTGGGCCCCGGCCGCACCCGCCCCCTCGGCAACGTCGGCACGATCGGCGCCGTCCCGCACTCCCGCCGCGAGGCCCCGGAGGCCGTGCGGCAGGAACCCGTGCAGCAGGCCGCCGATGAGGAGCCGCCCGCCGTGCCCGCCCCCGGCCCCGAGGACGCGCCGCAGTTGGAGGAGTGGTCCCAGGAGGACAACGACTTCGCCGACCGCGCGTACGAGGAGTTCAGCGCGTACACGGACCAGGAGGGCCAGTACCCGAACATCGAGACCCTCGACATCCACCTGGCCGACCGGCGCAATGTGCACCACCCGCGCTCGGCCGAGCTGCTCCAGCAGCTGATGCCGCAGTTCAAGGACCTGTACGTGGAGCGGGTCACGGCCGACCAGAGCGCCTGATCCGGAACGCACCGCCGGAAAGACGAAAGGGCCGCCGCCCGGGAGGAGTTCCCGGGCGGCGGCCCTTGTCCGTACGGACGGCCCCGTACGTACCGCGCTACGCGCCCAGCAGCCGGCGCACCCGCTCCGCCCCCACCGCGAGCAGCAGCGTGGGCAGGCGGGGCCCCGTGTCGCGGCTGACGAGCAGCCGGTACAGCAGGGCGAAGAAGGACCGCTGGGCGGCCTTCAGCTCGGGCGTCGGCTTGGCGTCCGGCTCCAAGCCGGCCAGCACCTTCGGCACGCCGTAGACGAGCGTGGTGAGCCCGTCCAGCGACCAGTGCGTGTCCAGCCCCTCCAGGAGGAGGCGCAGCGACTCGCGACCCTGGTCGTCGAGGGAGCCCAGGAGCTCCTTGTCGGGCTCGTCGCGGACGATGGTGCGGGCCTCGGCCGGGACCTGGGTGGTGATCCAGTTCTCGGCCCGGTCCAGGCGCGGGCGCGCCTCGTCCAGCGAGGTCAGCGGGTTCTCCGGGTCGAGCTCGCTGAGGATGCGCAGGGTCTGGTCCTCTGCGCCGGCGGTGATGTCGGCGACCGAGGCCAGCGTCCGGTACGGCAGCGGGCGCGGGGTGCTGGGAAGCTCCCCGGCCGCCGTGCGGACGGCCCGCGAGTACGCGGCGGCGTCGGCGGGCAGCACCGTGCCGTCGGCGACCTTGCGGCCCAGCGAGTCCCACTCGTCGTACAGCCGCTGGATCTCCTGGTCGAAGGCGATCTTGAACGACTGGTTGGGCCTGCGGCGGGCGTAGAGCCAGCGCAGCAGCGGCGCCTCCATGATCTTCAGCGCGTCGGCCGGGGTGGGGACCCCGCCCTTGCTGGAGGACATCTTGGCCATGCCGGAGATGCCGACGAAGGCGTACATGGGCCCGATGGGCTGCACGCCGTCGAAGACCTCGCGGACGATCTGGCCGCCGACGACGAAGGAGGAGCCGGGCGAGGAGTGGTCGACGCCGCTGGGCTCGAAGACCACACCCTCGTACGCCCAGCGCATCGGCCAGTCGACCTTCCACACCAGCTTGCCGCGGTTGAACTCGTTGAGCCGGACCGTTTCGGCGAAGCCGCACCCCGAGCAGGTGTAGTTCAGCTCGGTGGTGTCGTCGTCGTAGGAGGTGACGACGGTGAGGTCCTTCTCGCAGTTGCCGCAGTAGGGCTTGTACGGGAAGTAGCCGGCGCTGTTGCCGCTGCCGTCGTCCTCGTCGGCTGCGCCGGAGCCCTCGGCGGCCTCCAGCTCGGCCTCGTCGACCTTCTTCTGCTGCTGCGGCTTCCTACCGGCCTTGGCGGCGGCCGCCGGGTCCTTCTTCGTCCGGTAGCGGTCAAGTACGGCGTCGATGTCGGCGCGGTGCCTCATCGCGTGCAGGACCTGCTCGCGGTAGGCCCCCGCGGTGTACTGCTCCGTCTGGCTGATCCCGTCGTACTCGACGCCCAGCTCGTCCAGGGCCGCCGTCATGGCGGCCTTGAAGTGCTCGGCCCAGTTCGCGTACGCGGAGCCGGCCGGGGCGGGCACCGAGGTCAGCGGCTTGCCGATGTGCTCGGCCCAGGACGCGTCGACCCCGGGGACCCCGTTCGGGACCTTGCGGTAGCGGTCGTAGTCGTCCCAGGAGATCAGGTGGCGCACGGTGCGGCCGCGGCGGCGGATCTCGTCGGCGACCAGGTGCGGGGTCATGACCTCGCGGAGGTTGCCGAGGTGGATCGGGCCCGACGGGGAAAGGCCGGAGGCGACGACGACCGGTTTGCCAGGCGCACGACGCTCCGATTCGGCGATGACATCGTCCGCGAAGCGGGAGACCCAGTCGGTCTCGGTGCTGGTCTGACTCTCGGCCACGGTCGGCACGTCCTTCTCTCGTCTGTCGGTCCCAGTGGGTTACCGACCATTCTCCCAGCTACCCCCCGTAGCGCGAAAACGGCTTCACGCCCCGTGGGATACTGGGGAGATCCCTTTGTACCCCTACGGAAACGGCAGCCCGTCCCATGCCTGAGCACGGCTCGGTCCCTTCCCTCGCTTCCACGCTCCAGCAGCTGCTGGCGGACGCCCTGACGGCAGCTCTGCCGGATGCCGGCACCGCAGACCCGCTGCTGCGCCGAAGCGACCGGGCCGACTTCCAGGCCAACGGCATCCTGGCGCTCGCCAAGAAGCTCAAGGGCAACCCGCGGGAGCTGGCCGGCCAGGTCACGGCCGCCCTTCCGGCGGGTGAGCTGATCAAGGACATCGAGGTCTCCGGGCCCGGCTTCCTCAACATCACGCTCGCGGACAGGGCGATCGTCGAGACGCTGGCCGCCCGGGCCGCCGACCCCGAGGGCCGCCTCGGCGTGCCGGTTGACGCGGCGGCCGGGACCACGGTCATCGACTACGCCCAGCCGAACGTGGCCAAGGAGATGCACGTCGGCCACCTGCGGTCGGCGGTCATCGGCGACGCGATGGTCAAGATCCTGGAGTTCACCGGCGAGAGCGTGGTCCGGCGCCACCACATCGGCGACTGGGGCACCCAGTTCGGGATGCTCATCCAGTATCTGACCGAGCACCCGGGCGCCCTGAAGCACGAGGGCGACGCGGCGGACGGCGAGGCGGCGATGTCGACGCTGAACCGGGTCTACAAGGCGTCGCGTGCGCTGTTCGACTCCGACGAGGAGTTCAAGGCGCGCTCGCGGGACCGGGTGGTGGCCCTCCAGGCCGGGGACCCTCGGACGCTGGAGCTGTGGCAGGGCTTCGTCGACGAGTCGAAGATCTACTTCCACTCCGTCTTCGACAAGCTCGACATGGAGATCCGCGACCCCGACATCGTCGGTGAGTCCGGCTACAACGACATGCTGGAGGAGACCTGCCGCATCCTGGAGGAGACGGGGGTCGCCGTCCGCTCCGAGGGCGCGCTCTGCGTGTTCTTCGACGATGTGCTGGGCCCGGACGGCAACAAGGTCCCGCTCATCGTGAAGAAGACGAACGGCGGCTACGGCTACGCGGCGACCGACCTCTCCGCGATCCGCAACCGGGTCCAGGACCTCAAGGCCGACACCCTCCTCTACGTGGTGGACGCACGGCAGTCGCTGCACTTCAAGATGGTCTTCGAGACGGCCCGCCGGGCGGGCTGGCTCAACGAGGACGTGCAGGCCGTGCAGCTCGCGTTCGGCACGGTCCTCGGCAAGGACGGCAAGCCGTTCAAGACCCGTGAGGGCGAGAGCGTGCGGCTGGAGGACCTCCTCGACGAGGCGGTCTCCCGGGCCACGGCGGTCGTGCGGGAGAAGGCCGGGAAGGTGGGCCTGAGCGAGGACGAGATCGTGGAGAACGGCCGGTACGTCGGGGTCGGCGCCGTGAAGTACGCGGACCTGTCCACCTCCGCCGTGCGGGACTACAAGTTCGACCTGGACCAGATGGTGTCGCTGCACGGCGACACGTCGGTGTACCTCCAGTACGCGTACGCCCGGATCCGGTCGATCCTGCGCAAGGCGGGCGACGCGGTCCCGGCCGCCCACCCGGAGCTGGCGCTGGCCCCGGCCGAGCGCGCGCTCGGCCTGCACCTGGACCAGTTCGGCGAGGTGCTCTCCGAGGTCGCGTCGGGGTACGAGCCGCACAAGCTGGCCGCGTACCTCTACCAGCTGGCGTCGCACCTCACCACGTTCTACGACCAGTGCCAGGTGCTCAGCCCGGACAACGCGCCCGAGGTCGTCGAGAACCGGCTCTTCCTGGTCGAGCTGACCGCCCGGACCCTGCACCAGGGGATGGCGCTGCTGGGCATCAGGACGCCCGAGCGGCTCTGACCCCACCCCGCTGCTGTACGCAGGTCGGCCCCGGCACCTTCACAGGCGCCGGGGCCGACCTGCGTACGTTCCTACGAGGTCGTCACTGCGGGCGCCCCAGCGCCCACCCCGACACGTCCGCGAGCCGCCCGCGCCACAGCGGCAGCGAGACCGCGCTCATGGCGCCGCCGAGCAGCGTCACGTCCCGCAGGTGGATCCACCGCGGCAGCCGGGCCGTCCGCGCGTCCTGCTCCTGGCCGTGCAGCTCCCGTAGGCCCTGGTCGACCGTCTCGGGGAACTCGGCCAGCAGGTTGGCGCCCTCGCCCTCGACCTGACGCAGGCTCCTGGACCACTCGGCCTTCCACTGCTCGTGGCCGATCGCGTCGCCGTGCAGCAGGCCGCCGGGGTGGGTGAGGGTGAGGGGCAGGCCGGCGCGCGGGTCCTCGTCCAGGAGCTGGATGAGCAGCTGGAGCTGGAGGTCGGGCAGGGGCTCGGTGATCACCGCGGCTGCCGATGCCGGTGAGGTGTCGGCTGAGACGCTCATGGGCCCTTCCCTTCACAAGACGGACGCTGCTCTCCACGCCTGCCCGGTCAGCCCCTGGGCACACGCGCGAATCCGGCCTCAAAGATCCCCGGTGATCCCCGGAGGTCCTCAGAGATAGCGGCGGATCGGTACGACGGCCGCTTCCCGCACCCGCTGGAGGACATCGCGCCGCTTCCACCGGCCCCGCTCGATCAGCACGCTCTTCTCACGGTCCTCGTCGAAGTGGCCGTCCAGCGCGTCGGTGAAGTCGCGGTCCATGACCGCGAGCATGACCTCCTCGTCGTGGTCGAGGGAGCGCCGGTTGAAGTTGGTGGAGCCGATGAGGGAGGCGACCCGGTCGATGGTGACGGTCTTGGTGTGCATCATCGTCGGCTGGTACTGGTAGATCTTCACCCCGCACTCGGTGAGTTCCTCGTAGTGGCGCTGCCCGGCGAGCTGGCAGACCCGCTTGTCGGTGTGCGGGCCCGGCAGCAGGATCTCGACCTCCACCCCGCGCCGGGCGGCGGCGCAGAGCAGGCCGGTGAAGTAGTCGTCGGGTGCGAAGTAGGCGGTGGTGAGGCGGATGCGCTCCTCGGCGGATTCGAGGACGACCCGCATCAAGGTCTGCATGTCCTGCCAGCCGAAGGAGGAGGAGCCGCGGACGACCTGGACGACCGCGTCACCGTGGTGGCCGCTCGCCACGAACCGGTCGCGCTCGTCGAAGAGTTCCTCCTGGCACTCGGCCCAGTTCTGCGCGAAGGCGGCGGCGAGCCCGTCGACGGCGGGGCCGCGGACCTGCACATGGGTGTCGCGCCACTCGTGCTCGTTGCGCGCGTCGCCGCACCACTCCTCGGCTATCCCGACGCCGCCGGTGAACGCGGTGGACTCGTCGGTGATGAGGACCTTGCGGTGGCAGCGGTGGTTCTGCTTGAGCGGCGAGAGGTAGAGCGGCTTCCTGAACCAGGCGACCATCACCCCGGCCTCGTCCATCATGTCCAGCTGGCCCTTCTCGATCAGCCGGGAGCCGAAGCCGTCGAGCATGAGCCGGACCCGGACGCCGGCCCGGGCCCGGTCGGCGAGCGCCTCGGCGAACTCCTGGGCGATGTCACCCCGCCAGTAGACGAAGGTCATCATGTCGACGGTGTGCTCGGCGGACCGGATCGCCTTCAGCATCGCGCCGAAGATCTGGTCACCGTTGCGGAGCGGGAGCAGCGAGTTCCCCTCGGTGGCCGCGATCCCGATCAGCCGCTCCAGCCTGCGTCTGAGCCGCAGGGAGCGCTTCTCGCACACGTCCGGGTCGAGTTCCGCCTGCTCACCGCTCTGCGTACGCTCGCGCGGATCCTGTTCGGCTCGTTCGGAGGCTTCGGCTATGCCGGACATCGGTCACCTGGGGGTACGGGGGTGGGGCCGCCCGCCGTCCGGAGCGTCGCCGCACCGGGACGGGCGTGCCAGGGCGTCGGAGACTGTACTCCTCGGTACGGGCAGGGCTCAGCCCCGCTCCACCCTTCGGGCCCACCTGGCCTCGACTTCTCCCCTCCCTCGGCCGGCTCACCCCGCCAGATACGCCCGCAGGGCTCGTCCCAGTCGTACGAGGAGATGGTGACGGCCGGCGGAGGACGGGGACGAGGCCGGAGCGCCCGCGCCGCCTTCGGCCCGCGCCGCGACGAGATCGGCGGCGACCACGGTGGCCGGCACGAGGAGGGCCGCGACCCCGACGGCGGCGAGGAGCACCCGCGTACGCCACGAGAGCCGGGCCCAGGGGGAGCGGCCGGGAACAGGTTCCGGCACAGGAAGGGGCTCAGTCCGTCTTCCCGATCCTGGAGGACAGCAAGCCGCAGGCCGTGGTCACGCTCGCGCCCGGCGAGCGGGCGTACGCGGACATCGGCCTGACCGGCGAGCCCGGCAAGAGCAAACTCCACAAGAGCCGGAACCTGTCCGCGCACTTCGCCAAGCGCGACGGCTCGACCTACGACACGCCCGCCAATCTCAAACTCCCGGCCGAGACCTCCTGGGACGACAACGGCTTCGTCACCTACTGGCAGTCGGACCTGGCGGACGCCCTCATGTACTGACGCCGGATCGCCCTACAGAGGCTGATGCGTGAACCGTAGGTACGGTTCACGCATCAGCCTCTGCTCCCTCACGCATCACGCATCGGCCGGTGCCGGATCCGTCTCGTACCGCAGGAGCACCACGCCGTTGCCGAACGCCCGGCTCTCCAGGAGCCGCAGCCCCTGCCGGTCCGCCGCGTCCCCGAAGAAGGGGCGGCCCCGGCCGAGGAGGACGGGGTGGATGTAGACGCGGTACTCGTCCACGAGGTCCAGCCGTCGGAACGTCTCCACCAGGTCCGCCCCGCCGACGATCAGGTCCCCGGCGGCCGCGTCGCGCACCGCGCACACCTCGTCCCGGTCCACCTCGCGCAGCAGGGTCGCCCCCGGCCCCACGCTCTCCAGCGTCCGGGAGTAGACGTACTTCGGCATGTCCCGCCAGATGCCCGCGAATTCGGCCATCGGCCCGGCGCCGGCGGGGTCCTGGTCGGCGGTCGGCCAGAAATCCTCCATCAGCTGGTAGGTGACGCGCCCCTCGACGAACGCGCCCGCCGTCCGGAGGTAGTCGTTGAAGTGCTGGTGGACCTCCTCGTCGACGGAGTGCCAGTCGATGTCCCGGTCGGGGCCCTCGAAGAAGCCGTCGAGGGAGACCGAGATGGACGAGACGATCTTGTTCATGGAACCACCCACATCAGGTCGCCGGGAACAGACGACCGCGACGATACGCGCGCACCGGCCGGACGGCCCTCCCACGGAGCCGAGTCAGGCGACGTCACCCGTACGTCACGCGGTCTCCCTGCTTCGCGGCCTGCTTCTCCTCCTGCCGACGCACCATCTCGGCGATCCACGCCGGCGCGAACGGCGACGTGCAGTTCGGCGGGGTCGGGTGGTCCTTGAGCACCTCCAGGCGCTCACCGATGGCGACCGCGCGGGCGCGGTGCCCGGGGTGCTCGATGCCGATCTGGGCCAGGCAGTGGTTCATCGCCCACTGGAGGCGGTCCGGGGCGTCCTTCATCTCCGCCTCCACGGTGTCCAGCAGCCCGGCGAGGTCGAGTCCGTCGGGCTTCTTCGCCACCCGCTCGGTCGTCAGCGCCCACCCGGCGCTCGCGACCACGGGGTCGGGGTCCTCGGTCCAGGCGAGGCGCAGCTCCTCGGCGTGCGGGCTCTTCTTCACGACGTACTTGACGAGCCAGTCGTGCACCTTGGGGGCGCGCGCCTCGCGCAGCATGATGTCCAGCTCGCCGCGGCCGTAGGCCTTCGGCCGCGAGACGAGGATCGCCAGGAGCCGGGCCGCGGTGTCGTCCGTCGCCCAGAGTTCGCGGGCGAGGTCCTGCTGCGTCTTCAGCCGCTTGGCGAGGGCGCGCAGCTTGCCGAGGTGGACGCCGTGGTCGTCGCCGTGCTTCTCGTTGACCGCGCGCATCTTCGGGTCGTCGAGATCCGCCAGCTCGGCCATGACCTGCGCCGTCGGTCTCCCGGTCATCGCGGCCTCCTGTCCGTCCGGAAGTTTCACCCTATGCCCGAGGACGGCCGCCCGCTCCTGGTCATCCGGGGCTGTCAGTGGTGCCCCCTACAGTCACCACCATGGCGACGCTTCCGAACCCCCTGCCCTCCCTGGCCGCTTCAGGCCTGGACCTCCCGCCCGGCTCCCTGGTGGACGCCACACCGGACGGCCCCTGGCACGAACCGCTGCTCTGGTACGCGGACGGGCCCGCCGCTCCCCGTGACTGGACGGCCCTGCGGGCGGCCGGGCGACGGCTGGGGCTGTTGCCGGTGCTGGTCAACGGGGGCGCGCGCGGCCAGTGGCCCGAGGAGTGGGACCTGTGCCCGGACACCACGACGTATCCGGGCGACCACGACGCCGACGAGGTGCTGGCGGGGTACTGGAGGGAGTACGCGGACGACGAGGTCGGCGTCGGCGCGGAGCGCTCCGCCGGCTCCTGGCCCGGCCTCGCCCCGACGCCGGAGCAGGCCGGCGAGGACCCGGACGAGGCGGCCGCCGGCCTCGCGGGCGTGATCACGGCCGACCAGGGCAGCTGGCTCGGCGGCACCCGCATGGCCCTCGTCCCGGCCCGTCGCAGCGCGGACATACCGGCGGCGATCGGCTGGTCCGGCCCGGTGAACCACGAGAACGACGTGGCCCGGCTCTGCGCGGTGCTCCGCTCCTGGGAGGACCGCTACGACGCCCGGGTCGTGGTGCTCGGTTTCGACACGATGATCGTCTCCGTGGGCCGCCCGCCGGCCACCCCGGAGGAGGCCCGCGCGCTGGCCGCCGAGCACTACGCGTTCTGCCCGGACAACATCGACCAGTCCCCGCCGTACGACCTGGACGTCTACGCGGAGAAGCACCTGCTCGACCAGGAGGTGTGGTCGTTCTGGTGGGACTGACCCGGGCTGCCCGGGTCGGCGGCGGGTCGGACCCCAGCAGGGTGAAGGCGGGGTGGCGCTCGCCGCATCCGACACCGCCGTGGTCGCTTTCGTAGCATTCATGGCACTGGTCGACTGGCCCTGACAGAAAGTGTCCACCCCCATGAACGACACGCACCCCCCGACCACGGCAGCCACGGCAGCCGCCGAAGCCGCCGAACGCCTGATAGCCGAGTACCGCGCACTGCCCCCCGGCAGTGACCGCAAGCGCGAGATCATCACCGAACTGGACGCCAACGCACAGGCGTTGCCGTTCCTCGTCTCGGTGGTCGCCGACGCGCAGGAGTACGACCTCGCCCGCGTGGAGAGCGCCACCGTCCTGCGGGTCTGGCCCCCGGACGACCCCGACCTCCGCCGCCGCGCGGGCCGCGCCCTGCTCACCGCCCTGCGGGAACCGGAGGAGGACCTGGTCCGCCAGTACGCGGCGATGTCGCTCGCGCCCTACACCTCGGACCCGCTCGTCGCGATGGCCCTGGACTCCACCGCCCGGGCGGACCAGGACCCGCTCGTACGGGACAGCGCCCGGTTCTCCATCAAGGAGTCCCACCGACTCCAGGAGACCGGAGCCGGAGGGCCCTGAGAGCTCTCAGTTCCTGCGCGGCCCGCCGAGCCACCCGGCGACCTCGGTCGCCCAGTAGGTGAGGATCATCTGCGCCCCGGCCCGCCGGATACCGGTCAGGCTCTCCAGGATCGCCTTGTCCCGGTCGATCCAGCCCTTCTCGGCGGCGGCCTCGATCATCGCGTACTCGCCGCTGATCTGGTACGCCGCGACCGGCACGTCCACGGACTCCGCGACCTTGGCGACGATGTCCAGATACGGTCCGGCGGGCTTCACCATGACCATGTCGGCGCCCTCCTCCAGGTCCAGCGCCAGCTCCCGCAGCGACTCCCGGGCGTTGGCCGGGTCCTGCTGGTAGGTCTTGCGGTCGCCGGTCAGCGAGGAGCCGACGGCCTCGCGGAAGGGGCCGTAGAAGGCGGAGCTGTACTTCGCGGTGTAGGCGAGGATCGACACGTCCTCGTACCCGGTCTGGTCCAGGGCGTCCCGGATGACACCGACCTGGCCGTCCATCATCCCGCTGGGGCCCACCACATGGGCCCCGGCGTCCGCCTGGACCTGGGCCATCTCCGCGTACCGCTCCAGGGTCGCGTCGTTGTCCACGCGGCCGTCATCCGTCAGGACCCCGCAGTGGCCGTGGTCGGTGTACTCGTCCAGGCACAGGTCCGACATGACGACGAGCTCGTCCCCGACCTCCTCGCGCACCGCCCGCAGGCCGAGCTGGAGGATGCCGTCGGGGTCGGTGCCCGCCGTGCCCCGGGCGTCCTTCTTCGCGTCCTCCGGCACCCCGAAGAGCATGATCCCCGAGACTCCGGCCGAGACCGCCTCGACGGCCGTCTTCCGCAGGGTGTCCAGGGTGTGCTGGTGCACGCCGGGCATGGCCGAGATGGCGACCGGGACGTCGATGCCCTCCCGTACGAACGCGGGGAGGATCAGGTTCGCGGGGTCGAGCCGAGTCTCGGCGACCATCCGCCGCATCGCCGGGGTCGTCCGCAGCCGCCGAGGGCGGGAGCCGGGGAAGTTTCCGTACGCAGTCATCCTTCGACGATAGACCCGCCCACATCACCCTCTTACCGACACCCGCGCCGGGAAAGGCCCCGGAAGCAGCGGTGGGCCCGGCCGCCGAAGCGACCGGGCCCCCTCATCCACGTAACCGCTACGTCGTCGTCCGGCGCCTGCGCGCACCCGGGCGCCGCTCGCTCGGCCGGGTCACCGGGTCACCGGCCTCCTTCGCCGCGTCCCGCCGCTGCGCGCCGAAGGCGGAGAGCGCCTCGGCGAGCTTGTGCACGGACGGCTCCGGGGACAGGACGTCAACGCGCAGGCCGTGCTCCTCGGCGGTCTTCGCGGTGGCCGGGCCGATACACGCGATGACCGTCACGTTGTGCGGCTTGCCCGCGATGCCGACCAGGTTGCGCACCGTCGAGGACGAGGTGAACAGAACCGCGTCGAAGCCGCCGCCCTTGATCGCCTCGCGGGTGTCGGCCGGCGGCGGCGAGGCGCGGACCGTGCGGTACGCGGTGACGTCGTCGACCTCCCAGCCCAGCTCGATCAGCCCGGCCACCAGGGTCTCGGTGGCGATGTCGGCGCGCGGCAGGAACACCCGGTCGATCGGGTCGAAGACCGGGTCGTAGGGCGGCCAGTCCTCCAGCAGCCCGGCGGCGGACTGCTCACCCGAGGGCACCAGGTCCGGCTTCACACCGAAGTCGACCAGCGCGGCGGCGGTCTGCTCACCGACCGCCGCGACCTTGATCCCGGCGAACGCACGGGCGTCGAGCCCGTACTCCTCGAACTTCTCCCGCACGGCCTTGACGGCGTTCACGCTGGTGAAGGCGATCCACTCGTAGCGCCCGGTGACCAGGCCCTTGACCGCGCGCTCCATCTGCTGGGGCGTACGCGGCGGCTCGACGGCGATCGTCGGGACCTCGTGCGGCACCGCACCGTAGGAACGCAGCTGGTCGGAGAGCGACGCGGCCTGCTCCTTCGTACGCGGCACGAGCACCTTCCAGCCGAACAGCGGCTTGGACTCGAACCACGCGAGCTGGTCGCGCTGGGCGGCGGAGCTGCGCTCACCGACCACGGCTATGACCGGCCGGTGCCCCTCCGGCGACGGGAGCACCTTCGCCTGCTTGAGGGTCTGGGCGATCGTCCCGAGGGTCGCCGTCCAGGTCCGCTGGCGGGTGGTGGTGCCGCCGATCGTGACGGTGAGCGGGGTGTCGGGCTTGCGGCCGGCCGAGACCAGCTCACCGGCGGCGGCCGCGACCGAGTCCAGCGTGGTGGAGACGACGGCGGTCGCGTCGCTCGCGCCGACCTCGCTCCAGCACCGGTCGGAGGCCGTACGCGCGTCGACGAAGCGCACGTCGGCGCCCTGCGCGTCACGCAGCGGCACCCCGGCGTACGCGGGCACGCCCACGGCGTTCGCGACGCCCGGGACGACCTCGAAGGGCACCCCGGCGGCGGCGCAGGCGAGCATCTCCGCGCCCGCGTCGCCGTCCAGGCCCGGGTCGCCCGCGACAGCACGGACCACCCGCCTGCCGCCCTTCGCCGCCTCCATGACAAGATTGGCCGCGTCCCTGAGAACGGGCACTCCGGCGACTGTTGACGGCACGTCAACAACCGCCAGCTCAGGGGTGCTTACGCCTGCCCGCGCATGGCCGCGAACGACGTCGAGAACGTCCGGTTCGGCGACAAGGACGTCCGCGCTCGCAAGCGCCTCGACGGCGCGCAGCGTCAGCAGTCCCGGGTCGCCGGGACCGGCGCCGAGGAAGGTGACCTGACCTCGTGGGGACAGGGCAGGAAAGTCGGATGCGGCGGGGCCGGTGGGGCTCAAAGTGCTCGCTCCCCCATAAGACCGGCCGCACCCTTGGCGAGCATCTCGGCCGCGAGTTCGCGACCGAGGGCCGCCGCGTCGTCGTGCGACGTGGGGACGGGACCGGTGGTGGACAGCTGTACCAGCGAGGAACCGTCGGTGGAACCGACGACTCCGCGCAGGCGCAGTTCGTTGACAACCTGTCCGTCGACCAGGAGGTCGGCCAGCGCACCCACAGGTGCGGAGCAGCCGGCCTCCAGGGCGGCGAGCAGGGCACGTTCGACGGTCACGGCGACCCGGGTGTACGGGTCGTCGAGCTCGGCGAGCGCGGCGGCGAGGTCGGCGCTGGTAGCAGCGCACTCGATCGCCAGTGCTCCCTGGCCGGGAGCGGGCAGAACGGTGTCGACCGGCAGGAAGTCGGTCACCTCACCGGTCCGGCCCAGACGGCTGAGCCCGGCGGCGGCGAGAACCACCGCGTCGAGCTCCCCGTCCCGCACGAACCCGATGCGCGTGTCGACGTTGCCCCGGATGGGGACGGTCTCGATCCGCAGGCCGCGGGAGCGGGCGTACGCGTTGAGCTGCGCCATGCGGCGCGGCGAACCGGTGCCGATGCGGGCGCCGTCGGGCAGCTGCGCGAAGGTCAGCCCGTCGCGGGCCACCAGGGCGTCGCGCGGGTCCTCGCGCTGCGGCACGGCGGCCAGCACCAGCTCGTCGGGCTGCGAGGTCGGCAGGTCCTTGAGCGAGTGGACGGCGAAGTCCACCTCGCCCCGCAGCAGCGCCTCGCGCAGGGCCGCGACGAACACACCGGTGCCGCCGATCTGCGCCAGGTGCTCGCGGGAGGTGTCCCCGTACGTGGTGATCTCGACGAGCTCGACGGCGCGCCCGGTCACCTCGCGGACCGCCTCGGCGACGAGGCCGGACTGGGCCATGGCGAGCTTGGAGCGCCGGGTGCCCAGCCGGAGCGGCGCGGAGTTCCGCGCGCCCGGCGATGAGTTGTCGGTCATGACCGCCCTCTATTCGGGTCGTTCAGGTCTGCCCGGGAGACGGCGGCCACCGTCTGCGGGTCGAGGTCGAAGAGTTCACGCAGCGCGTCCGCGTACCCGGCACCGCCGGGCTCACTGGCCAGCTGCTTGACCCGCACGGTGGGCGCGTGCAGGAGCTTGTCGACGACGCGGCGCACGGTCTGGGTGATCTCGGCGCGCTGCTTCTCGTCCAGGTCGGGGAGGCGGCCGTCCAGCCGGGCGATCTCGCCGGCGACCACGCCGGCGGCCATGGTGCGCAGGGCGACCACGGTCGGCGCGACATGGGCGGCGCGCTGGGCGGCGCCGAAGGCGGCCACCTCGTCGGCGACGATCGTGCGCACCTGGTCCACGTCGGCGGCCATCGGGGCGTCGGCGGAGGCGTCGGCGAGCGACTCGATGTCGACGAGGCGGACGCCGTCGATGCGGTGGGCGGCGCCGTCGATGTCGCGCGGCATGGCGAGGTCGAGGAGGGCCAGCTTGACCGGTCCGGTGGACTGCGCGGGCAGCGTGACGCGACGGGGCGCGGCCTTGGCCTCCGGGGCGGAGGTGGCGGAACCGTTCTCCACCCAGGCGGCGTGCTGGTCGACGTCGGCGGGGGCCGGGGGGACCGTGACGGCGGGCGCCTCGGCCGGGGCGTCCAGGGTGACGCCGAGGGCGTCGGCCAGGGCGTCGGCGGTGAGGACGAGGCCGGTGGCGCCGGTGCAGGAGACGACGACGTCGGCACGTGTCAGTTCGTCGCCGACCGCCGACATCTCGACGGCGTGCGCGCGCACGGTGGTGTCGTCGCCCTGCTGGAGGATCTCCACCAGCCGGTCGGCGCGGGAGCGGGTCCGGTTGGCGACGACGATCTCGGCGACCCCGGTCCGGGCCAGGGTGGCGGCGGCCAGCGAGGACATGGAGCCGGCGCCGATCACCAGGGCGCGCTTGCCCTGGGCCCAGAGGCCCGGGTCGGCCCCGGCGGCGAGCTGCTGGAGCCCGAAGGAGACGAGCGACTGCCCGGCCCGGTCGATCCCGGTCTCGCTGTGGGCGCGCTTGCCGACCCGCAGGGCCTGCTGGAAGAGGTCGTTGAGCAGCCGTCCGGCGGTGTGCAGCTCCTGGCCGCGCGCGAGCGCGTCCTTGATCTGGCCGAGGATCTGGCCCTCGCCGACGACCATCGAGTCCAGGCCGCAGGCCACCGAGAAGAGGTGGTGGACGGCCCGGTCCTCGTAGTGCACATAGAGATACGGAGTGAGCTCGTCCAGCCCGACGCCGCTGTGCTGGGCGAGCAGGGTGGAGAGTTCGGCGACGCCCGCGTGGAACTTGTCCACGTCCGCGTACAGCTCGATGCGGTTGCAGGTGGCCAGCACGGCGGCCTCGGTCGCGGGTTCCGCGGCGAGGGTGTCCTGGAGCAGCTTGGCCTGGGTGCCCACAGCGAGGGAGGCCCGCTCCAGTACGGAGACGGGGGCGCTGCGGTGGCTCAGCCCGACGACGAGGAGGCTCATGCCGGCATCACGGCGGGCATGTCGCCGTCGGGTCCCTTCCGGCTCGCGGGCGTGGCACGCATCGGCGGGGCCTCGGGGTCGTCGCCCTCCACGGGCGCGTCCTCGCCGGCCTTGCGCTGCTCGTGGAACGCCAGGATCTGCAGCTCGATGGAGAGGTCGACCTTCCGTACGTCGACGCCCTCGGGCACCGAGAGAACGGTCGGCGCGAAGTTCAGGATGGAGGTCACCCCGGCGGCCACGAGCCGGTCGCAGACCTGCTGGGCGGCGCCGGGCGGGGTGGTGATCACGCCGATGGACACACCGTTGTCGCTGATGATCCGGTCCAGGTCGTCCGTGTGCTGGACGGCGATCCCGGCCACCGGCGTACCGGCCATGGCGGGGTCGGCGTCGATCAGCGCGGCGACCCGGAAGCCGCGGGAGGCGAAGCCGCCGTAGTTGGCGAGGGCCGCGCCGAGGTTACCGATGCCGACGATGGCGACCGGCCAGTCCTGGGTGAGCCCGAGCTCGCGGGAGATCTGGTAGACGAGATACTCGACGTCGTACCCGACACCGCGGGTGCCGTAGGACCCCAGGTAGCTGAAGTCCTTGCGCAGCTTCGCGGAGTTGACCCCGGCCGCGGTCGCCAGTTCCTCGGAGGAGACCGTGGGAACGGACCGCTCGGAGAGCGCGGTGAGTGCGCGCAGGTACAGCGGAAGTCGGGCGACGGTGGCCTCGGGAATTCCTCGGCTACGGGTCGCCGGTCGGTGAGTTCGGCCAGTTGCCACGGTGCTCCTGCGGGATGAGCGGGGCTGCAGGCGGCCGTATGTCCCAAGACCGCCCCGTCGAATGCAGGCTATGTCTTTGTGAACGCGTGCACAAAGATGATGTCCGTTTTGTCCGGTCAAAGTGACCGGGGTCACGCACATTGCCCGCGCGGCCCCGGAACCAAGGACCGCATCTGCCCGTTGCAACCTCGAAGGGGGCAAAGCGGTACACACTCCTCACGTCTACGCCCCCGAGACCACTCAAAACGCCCACGATGTTAACCGAGTTTCACGTCCGCACCCAGCGCCTTGCGCAGTCTCGCCGGGTCCACCCGCCAGAACGTGTGCTGTTCGTCATCGATCAGCACCACCGGAATCTGCTCCCAGTACTCCTTGTACAGCGCCTCGTCCTCGGTGATGTCCTTCTCCACCCACGACGCACCGGTCTCCTCACAGACCGCGCTCACCACCGCCCGGGCGTCCTCGCACAGATGGCAGCCGGGCTTCCCCACGAGGGTGACCACCCGCTCGGCGGGCTTCTTCTTCGTACGACGCAGCAGAGGACTCATGCCTCTCATTCTGCGCCCACCCACCAGACCGACGGACCGTCCGGAATCGCCCGATTAACGATGCGGCCTCGCAGAGTTCACACCACCGCATCCCGGCAGGTCGGGCACGTACCGGCGGACTGGCTATGCTCACCGCATGGCCGCTCTTGGATGGCTCACACCCCGTAGGCGTTCCGCAACCGCACGGAGCGTCCTGGCAGGCGAGGCCGCGGCCGAGGCCGCACGCAAGACCTCGGCCGAGGACGAATCCGCCCTCCTGACCGGAGCCCCCGACGCTCCCGAGGAGCCCGCGTTCCCCGTCGCCGGGGACGACCGCGCCGCCGCCTTCTTCGACCTCGACAACACCGTCATGCAGGGCGCCGCCATCTTCCACTTCGGCCGGGGCCTGTACAAGCGCAAGTTCTTCGAGCGCCGCGAGCTCACCCGCTTCGCCTGGCAGCAGGCCTGGTTCCGGCTGGCCGGCGTCGAGGACCCCGAGCACATGCAGGACGCCCGTGACAGCGCGCTCTCCATCGTCAAGGGCCACCGCGTCTCCGAACTGATGTCCATCGGCGAGGAGATCTACGACGAGTACATGGCCGACCGCATCTGGCCCGGCACCCGCGCCCTGGCCCAGGCCCACCTCGACGCCGGCCAGCGCGTCTGGCTGGTCACCGCCGCCCCGGTGGAGACCGCCACCATCATCGCCCGCCGCCTCGGCCTGACCGGTGCGCTCGGCACCGTCGCCGAATCGGTCGACGGCGTCTACACGGGCCGCCTGGTGGGCGAGCCGCTGCACGGCCCCGCCAAGGCCGAAGCCGTACGCGCCCTGGCGGCGGCCGAGGGCCTGGACCTGGAGCGGTGCGCCGCCTACAGCGACTCGCACAACGACATCCCGATGCTCTCGCTGGTCGGCCACCCCTACGCGATCAACCCGGACACCAAGCTCCGCAAGCACGCCCGCGCCCTGGACTGGCGGCTGCGCGACTACCGCACCGGCCGCAAGGCGGCCAAGGTCGGCATCCCCGCCGCGGCCGGGGTCGGCGCACTGGCGGGCGGCACCGCCGCCGCTCTCGCCCTGCACCGCCGCCGCCGCTGACCGCGACCCACGCAACGCGCTGTGCCCGTCAACCGGGCGCCAGGCGGTAGAGCGACAGATCACGAAGCAATCCGATCAATAAGTGGTCACGATGTGCTGCTCGATGCGCCACTTAGCGATACAAGAAGCGACGTAATCGATGATTTAGGCAACTGGGTGTAGCGCCGCCTGCACGAAGCGTTATTCTCCTCAGACGCATCACGGAGACCGCCGCTCGTTACGACGAGTGACGTTTTTCGAACTGCTCGTGATGGAAGCTCTGCCTCTGGGAGTCCCGTGTACCCACACGTCGGGGTTGACGCCTCGGGCCTGGCTACGCTGCGTGCATCGGTCATTGACCGCCTGCGCGGCTTCGTCCCCACCGCGTACGCCGTCCCCGCCTTTGCCACCCCTGCACCTGCCGGCCCGTGCTACGCCATGGCCGAACGCAGTGCGGCGGTCGGAAGACGCAGTACCCGCGCCGCCTCGACCACGTCGACCGTCCGCCGTCCCACGGCCGACAGCGACAGCGCGCGCATGATGGACCTCGTCGAGCGCGCGCAGGCCGGTGAGGCTGACGCCTTCGGCCGCCTGTACGACCAGTACAGCGACACCGTGTACCGGTACATCTACTACCGCGTGGGCGGCAAGGCGACCGCGGAGGACCTCACCAGTGAGACCTTCCTCCGCGCGCTGCGCCGTATCTCCACGTTCACCTGGCAGGGCCGCGACTTCGGCGCCTGGCTGGTCACCATCGCTCGCAACCTGGTCGCCGACCACTTCAAATCCAGTCGGTTCCGACTGGAAGTGACCACCGGCGAAATGCTGGACGCCAACGAGGTGGCGCGCTCCCCCGAGGACTCCGTCCTGGAGTCCCTCTCCAACGCCGCACTGCTCCAGGCCGTGCGCCGACTCAATCCACAGCAGCAGGAGTGCGTCACGCTGCGCTTCCTGCAAGGCCTCTCGGTCGCCGAGACGGCCCGGGTGATGGGAAAGAACGAGGGCGCGATCAAAACGCTTCAGTACCGCGCCGTGCGGACGCTCGCCCGGCTCCTGCCCGACGACGCCCGCTGACCGGGGCAGCCACATCCGCTGTCCGTAAGTGACCTTCCCCTCACGCACTGGTCCGATCATCTTTCGTGCGTAACCCAAGTGCCGCGGCGCTCGTTGTGCGGGTTGCAGGCCCCCTGCCGTCACTCCATGTCCGTAACCACTCACTCCATCGAGTGGAAACGCTCAAGGTGTGCAACCTTCCGGACCGCCAGGGGAGTCGACCGTCATGACGAGAGGAGGTGCCGCCAGTGATCGCAAACGTTTCGGCACACCGGCGGGCGAACGCCTTCGCCCAGGCCCTGGAGGAGCAGACCCCCCAGGGTGCGGCGGCCGTACAGCCCGAGGAGCCGGCCGACCAGGCCGACCGCGGACCGCTGTTGGCCCTGGCGAACGGCCTCGGTGAGCTACCGAAGCCGCAGTTGGACCCCGAGGTCAAAGTGGTGCAGCGAGCCCAGCTCGTCGCGGCCATGGAGACCATGTTCGCCGAGGGCGGCGCATCGACGGGCCCTACGGTGCCCGTACAACGGGGCAAGGGGGCCCACCGGGCCTCACCACTGCGCAAACTGCGACCCCGCTCCCGCTGGGCGAAGGGGCTCACCGCCGGTGGGCTCACCGTGGGTGTGGCAGCCGGAGCGTTCGGCGGGGTGGCCGCTGCCAGCTCCGACGCCCTGCCCGGTGACTCGCTGTACGGGCTGAAGCGCGGGATGGAGGACATCAGCCTCGGCATGGCCAAGGGCGACGCCGACCGCGGCGAGGCCTACCTGGACCAGGCGTCCACCCGGCTCAGCGAGGCCCGCAGACTCATGGAGCGCGGCCGCGCCGGCGAGCTGGACCACGAATCCCTCGGCGCCGTCAGACGCGCGCTCAACGGCATGTCCCACGACGCCTCCGAGGGCCACCGCCTGCTCCACTCCGCATACCAGCGCGACGGATCCATCGGCCCCATCCAGACCCTGGACACCTTCTCCCGCTCGCACCGCTCCGCCTGGAGCAGCCTCCGCGACCGGCTCCCCGTCCAGCTCACCGACATCCGCGACCAGGTCAGCTCCGTCTTCGAGGCCATAGAGGACGACGTCGCCCCGCTCCAGTCCCTCCTCCCCCGCCCCCCGGGCGGCAGCGAGGACACCGGACGCAGCGACACCACCACACCGGACACCGGGACCCCCCGGACCGACGACCCCGCCCCCGCCGCCCCGTCCCCGTCCGAGGGCCGCCCCGACTCCAGCACCGCACCCAAGCCGTCGGACCCCACGGGCTCCCCCGGCTCCTCCGACCCGACCCCCGACGACGGCCTCCTCGGCGGTGGTACGGACGGACTGCTCGACGACCTCCCCACGGACGGGCTCCCCCAGCCGTCCCCGGAGGACCGGCCCAGCACCTCGCCCCGCCCCGCCCCGGACGTCACCCTGCCCCCGCTGCTCCCCGGGCTCCTCCCCGGCCTCGGGATCAGCGGGGAGAACCTCGAGCCCTAGCCGTAGGACGTACGTCGGAGGGGGGCCGGTACGCGGATCGCGTACCGGCCCCCCTCACGTACCCCAACCCTCAGAAGAAGACCGACCGCCGCTGCACGAGCAGCTTGTACAGCGTGTGCTGGATCTGCTCCCGCACCTGGTCCGTCAGGTTGAACATCAGCATCGGGTCCTCGGCCGCCTCCGGCGGATAGCCGTCCGTCGGGATCGGCTCACCGAACTGGATCGTCCACTTCGTCGGCAACGGCACCGCACCCAACGGCCCCAGCCACGGGAACGTCGGTGTGATCGGGAAGTACGGGAAACCCAGCAGCCGCGCCAGCGTCTTCGCGTTGCCGATCATCGGGTAGATCTCCTCGGCCCCCACGATCGAGCACGGGACGATCGGCGCCCCCGCCCGCAGCGCCGTCGAGACGAACCCGCCGCGCCCGAACCGCTGCAGCTTGTACCGGTCGCCGAACGGCTTGCCGATCCCCTTGAAACCCTCCGGCATCACCCCGACGATCTCGCCGAGCTCCAGCAGCCGCTGCGCGTCCTCCGCACAGGCCAGCGTGTGCCCGGCCTTGCGCGCCAGCTCGTTGACGACCGGCAGATGGAAGACCAGATCGGCGGCGAGCAGCCGCAGATGACGCTCGGCCGGATGGTTGTCGTGCACCGCGACCTGGAGCATCAGCCCGTCCAGCGGCAGCGTCCCGGAGTGGTTGGCCACGATGAGCGCCCCGCCGTCCGACGGGATGTTCTCGATGCCCTTCACCTCGACCCGGAAGTACTTGTCCGCCAGCGGCCGCAGGGCCGACATCAGGACCTGGTCGGTGAGTTCCTTGTCGTAACCGAACTCGTCGACCTCGTAATCACCGGTGACCCGCCGTCGCAGGAACGCGAGCCCGCCCGCGATCCGCCGGTCCCAGCCACCGCCGGTCTCGCCCACCGGGGGCTCCGGGGCCTCCTGGGGCCGCTGAGGCTCCTGCGGGTCCGCCCCGGCCTCCGGGGAGGGCTCAGGTAGCCGGCCGCCCGGCAGGGCGCTCACAGGGGCCGTGGAGCCGTCGTCCCGCCCACCGCCGCCGCCCCCGGTCCGGCGCCGGACCGGACGCGAGCCGCCACCGGACCGCGAACGGTCGTCGTCGAACGGAATGACCTTGGCATCCGCCATCGTGGCCGCGCTCCTCTACCTGGCGCCGTGAGTCGTCTGTACCGCGCCGGCCCCGCGCTCCCGCGGCCCGGCACCCCCCGGCAGCGGCAGCTCCGCCAGCCGGTCCACCGCCCTGCCCACCGTCTCCGGCGGCAGCAGCCCCGGCCCCCGGCTCCGCGCGAACTCCGCGAACGTCTCGGCCGTGGTGAACTCCGGCCGGAAACCGAGGGTCTCGCGCATCTGCACGGTCGAGACCACCCGGCCGTGGGTCAGCAGTCGGATCTGCTCCGGCGAGAAGTCGGTCATCCCGATCGTACGGAGCGCCGAGCCGACCCACGTGACCGCGGGCAGCAGCACCGGCACGGTCGGCTTCCCCAGCCGCCGCGAGCACTGCGAGAGCAACAGCACGCCCTCCCCGGCGATGTTGAACGTCCCGCTGTTCAGCGTCCCGCGCCGCGGCTCGCGCGCCGCGATCCCCAGTACGTCGACGACGTCGTCCTCGTGCACGAACTGGAGCCGGGGGTCGTAGCCGAAGACCGTCGGCAGGACCGGCAGCGACAGATAGTCCGCCAGCGGCGAGTCCGGCCGCGGCCCCAGGATGTTGGCGAACCGCAGCACACACACCGCGACGTCCGGCCGACGGCGGGCGAAGCCCCGTACGTACCCCTCGACCTCCACCGCGTCCTTCGCGAATCCGCCGCTCGGCAGCGACTTGGGCGGGGTGGTCTCGGTGAAGACCGCCGGATCGCGGGGCGCCGACCCGTACACGCTCGTACTGGACTTCACCACGAGCCGCTGAACGGTCGGCGACTTCTGACAGGCACCGAGCAGCTGCATGGTGCCGATGACGTTGGTCTCCTTGATCGCCGTCCGGCCGCCGGCGCCGAGCGCCTTGCCGGAGACGTCCAGGTGCACGACCGTGTCGACCGCGTACTCGGCCAGGATCCGCCCCAGGGCGGACTGCCGGATGTCCGCGCGGACGAACTCCGCCTCCCCCAGCGGATGCGAGGGCGCGACCGCGTCCACGGCGATCACCCGGTCCACCCCGGGATCGCGCTGGACGCGCCGGACGAAGCGGCCCCCCAACTGCCGGGCCACTCCTGTGACGAGGACGACCTTCCCCAAGACCAGCGCCTTCCGTCGGACCGGGAAGCGGTACCTGCTTCCCGCGGTAACTTCCCTGGCCGTCACCGTAGCGGGTGGACGCCGCCCTGTGATGACCCCATGCCCCGAAACGCACCGCAGCCCTCCCGCCGGAACGGCGGGAGGGCTGCGGATCTCACGAACTGCGTTCGCCTACTTCTTGTTGCGACGCTGAACGCGCGTGCGCTTGAGCAGCTTGCGGTGCTTCTTCTTGGCCATCCGCTTACGCCGCTTCTTGATAACAGAGCCCACGACTACCCTCGCTCACTTCATCTTCACTGGTGCGGGGCGTCTGGGCCCACACGACCTACGTCGGCCTAGCCTACCCGCCACCGGGTGAGGGACGTAATCCGAGGGCAAACCCCAGGCGTCCGACGGCCTTCCTCAGGGTTCCGAGGGCGGCCTCAGGCTGATTCCACCCCCACAAAGGACTCGCGGAGATACGCGTGAACCGCTTGCTCCGGCACCCGGAAGGACCTTCCCACCCGGATCGCCGGCAGATGACCGCTGTGCACCAAGCGGTACACGGTCATCTTCGACACTCGCATGACCGAGGCGACTTCCGCCACGGTCAGAAACCTGACCTCGTTCAGAGGCCTTTCGTTGTCAGCAGCCATGACCCACCTGTACCTTCCGCACCGGACGCGCACCGGCTTCCCCTCCGGTGACTCTTCGTCGCTGTGCGCTCACTCCCCAGGTTAGGGGCGGGTGGTGCGAGTGGGGAAGAGGAGGGACGTCCGGGCGGCTACGAGGACAGACCGGCCCGGTGGAGCACATACCGCGTCAGTGGCCGGTAGTAGTGCGAACGGACCCCGTCATCCAGCGGTACGACGACCGAAACCCGCCCCTCGGCCTCGCCGACGAAGAGCGCGGGATCATCCGTATCCGCCGGCCCGATCGCCTCGATACCGAGCTGACCTGCACCGCAGACCCACCCGTGATCCCCGATCACCAGCTCGGGAAGAACCCCGTACCGCTCCGCCGCGTCCTGGAGCGCCACCCGGACCGGCAGCGGGGAATGCGTGTGTGCGCCGGTTTCACCACCCGAGGGCCGCCCCCCGGGCTCGCGTACCAGCGCGACCCCCCGTACGTAGTCGAGGTGGTACGTACGTACGCCGAATCGGGTCGTTATGTCGATACATCTCCCCTGCGCGGGGGTGAGGACAGGGCATCCCGCCGACGACAAGGCGTCTGCCAGCCCGGCGTAGAACCCCAGCAGCCGGTGCGGATGCCCGGTCCCCAGCAGCACCGGGGCCCGCAGCGACGCCACCCGCCCCAGCCGCTCCGCGAAGGCGTCCAGCGCGGCCACCGTCCGCTCCGGATCGATCGCGTCCGGACCCGACACATGTGCTGGATCGGCCGAGACCCCGCACCTCTCCGCCATCAGCCGCAGCACCTCCGGCTCGGCCCAGGCCCGCTCGGGCGAGAGCCCGAGCATCACCCGCGGATCGCGCGCGGCGAACAGCCGGTAGCTGCGCAGACTGTTCTCGCGCGACGTGGCAACAGGCCCGGCCAGCCGGGCCGCCAGCAGATGGGCGCGCAACGCCCCGGTGCTCATCACCATCGGGATGCTGCCGTACCGGCCACCCGGGCGGGCCGAAATCCCGGTACGCCCCACCGTTGGCGTAACCGCACGGCACAATGCCCCATCCGGTACGCGGACGTCAGGCGAGCAGCCCTCGCAACGGGAACGCCGCCTTACGGGTAGCGATGACCGCCTGGTCCAGCCGGTCCGCCGGGTCGTACCCGTCCTCCCAGGACTGCCATGAGGGCGTGCGCCCGTCGGTCATCCGGCCGGGGCCCAGCTGCCGCGTACGGGCGTAGACAAGATCCCGCCACGACGGCGGCACCACCGACTCCGGGTCCACGGGCGCGTGCGCGGCGATCCCCACGAGATGCGTCCACGACCGCGGTACGACATCCACCACCGCGTACCCGCCCCCGCCGAGCGCCACCCACCGCCCGCCCTCGGCGTGAGTGTGGGCCAGCTCGTGACAGGACTCCATCACCGCCCGCTGCGCGTCCAGGGAGACGGCGAGGTGGGCGAGCGGGTCCTCGAAGTGCGTGTCGGCCCCGTGCTGCGTGACGAGTACCTGGGGCCGGAAATCGGCCAGCAGCTCGGGCACGACGGCGTGGAAGGCCCGCAGCCACCCCGCGTCCCCGGTCCCGGCGGGCAACGCCAGGTTCACCGCGGAACCCTCGCCCGCCCCGGACCCGGTCTCCTCCGGCCACCCCGTCTGCGGGAAGAGCGTGCGCGGGTGCTCGTGCAGGGAGATGGTCAGAACCCTCGGGTCCTCCCAGAACGCGGCCTGCACCCCGTCCCCGTGGTGGACGTCCACATCGACGTACGCGACCCGCTCCGCGCCGAGCTCAAGCAGCCGGGCGATGGCGAGGGCCGGGTCGTTGTAGATGCAGAACCCGGCGGCCGCGCCCGGCATGGCGTGGTGCAGCCCCCCGGTGAAGTTCACCGCGTGCGCGGTCTCCCCACGCCACACGGCCTCCGCGGCCCCGACCGAAAGCCCGGCGATCAGCGCGGACGCCTCGTGCATCCCGGCGAACGCCGGATCGTCGACGGTCCCGAGCCCGTAGTCCTGGTCGGCGGCCCGCGGGTTCGCGGACGCGGCCCGCACGGCGGCCACGTAGTCCTGCCGGTGCACGAGCCGCAGGGTCGAGTCCCCCACGGGCTTCGCCCCCCGCAGGTCCACCGCCTCATCGAGCCCGAACGCCCGCACCAGCCCCATCGTCAGGGCGAGGCGGACCGGGTCCATGGGGTGACTCTCCCCGAAGTCGTATCCCGTAACTGCGTCATCCCACATCAGCTGTGTGCGGCCGCTCATGCCCGCCACCGTATCGGGCGGGCTCCGGAGCGAACGAGCGGGCATACACCAGCGTCACCAGCACCAGAACCATCGGTACGAGCATGGCGCCCCGGTAGCTCCACGCGTCGCCCAGAACCCCCACGAGCGGCGAGCCCACCAGGAACCCCACATAGTTGAAGATATTGAGCCGGGCCACCGCCGCGTCACTGTGCCCCGGGAACAACCGCCCGGCCGCAGCGAAGGTCTGCGGCACGATCACGCAGAGCCCGAGCCCCAGCATGGTGAACCCGAGCATCCCCACCCAGGGCCCCGGCGCCCCGGCCACCACCGCGAACCCGCCGGCCGCCAGCAGACTCCCGCCCCGCACGACGGCCACCGCACCGAACCGCCGCACCCCGAGGTCCCCGACGGCCCGCCCCAGCAGCGTCGTCACCATGTAGACGTTGTACGGCAGGGTCGACATCTGCTCCGACCCGCCGAGCACGTCCTGGAGGTACTTGGCACTCCAGTTGGAGACGGTCGAGTCACCGATGTACGCGAAACACATCACCAGGCAGAGCGGCAACAGCAGCTTCAACGACAGGGACCCACCGGCCGCTTTCGGAGCCCCTCCGCCGGCCGCCGCCTCCGGACTCCGCCCCTCGGTGTACCACCTGCTGCCCACCAGCGCGGCGGTCAGCAGGAGCGCCACGACGGGGAGGTAGGACGCGAACAGCGACAGATCCCAGCGCGCCCCGACCCACGCCAGGGACGCCCCGGCGATCCCCCCGAGACTGTACGCGGCGTGGAACCCGAGCATGATGGAGCGCCCGGACGCCCGCTGAAGGCTGACGCCCATCATGTTCATCGAGGCGTCCAGCGCCCCGACCGCCAGCCCGAAGACCCCGAGCGCCACTCCGATGTGCCAGAGCCGGCCGCCCGCACCCACCCCGAGCAGAGCGAGAAGGACGAGGGGCTGCGCCCACCGCAGGACGACACCGGGCCGCACCCGCGCGACCACCTTCTCGGTGAGTACGCTGCCGGCGCCCGCCAGGATCGGGACAGCGGCGAGGAAGACGGGCAGCAGCCCGTCGGATATCCCGTACTGGTCCTGCAAGGCGGGGATACGCGTCACGAGGAGAGCGAACGCCACCCCCTGGACACCGAAGCTCAGCGCCAGTGCGACCCTGCCGTGCCGCAAGCCCGCGTCTGTCATGCCCGCGTCTGTCATGGCCGCGAGCGTAAGCCCAGGATCTACCCATGGGTAGGTGGATCAGGCGAGCAGTTCCGGGAGTTGGGCCATGTCCGAGAAGTACCCGGTCACTCCGGCCAGCCGGTCCACGGGCATCATCGACGTGAACCCGTACACATCCATTCCCGCGGCCCGGGCCGCCTCGACGCCGAGCGGGCTGTCCTCGATGACGACGCACCGCTCCGGCGCGACCCCCATCCGCTCGGCGGCGTGCAGGAACAGGTCCGGCGCCGGCTTCCCGCGTCCGACGTCCTCCGAGCTGAAGATCCACTCCTCCTCGAACCACTGGTCGATCCCGGTCTTACGGTGCCCGACCCGGATCTTCTCGTGGCTCCCGGACGAGGCGACGCAGTAGTCGACCCCGTCGGCGACGAGCTTGCCGAGCACGTCCTCGACCCCGTCCACCGCCACCAGCTCCTCCTGGAAAGCAGCAAAGGTGCGGGCGTAGAGGGTGGTCTCGAAGTCCGCGGGGAGCTTCTCGCCACCCCGCTCCTCGACGAGGTCGTGCACCCGGTGCACGGCGGCCCCCATGTAGTCGCGGAGCGACTCCTCGTACGAGGTGGGGTGACCGAGTTCGGTGAGGTAGCCGGCGAGGATGGTGTTGGAGATCGGCTCACTGTCGACGAGCACACCATCGTTGTCGAAGATGACCAGTTCGTAGCGCATGGTTCGACCCTAGACGCTCAGAACGCAGAAAAGCCCCGCACCATACGGTGCGGGGCTTTCCCGGAAAAATTGTTCGGCGGCGTCCTACTCTCCCACAGGGTCCCCCCTGCA
>NZ_LIXI01000007.1 GCF_001905595.1 Streptomyces sp. CB00316
GAGCGGAACAACCGGTCGGAATAAGACCCGTTGTTCACAGCGTCCTCGCTGTGTAATTGCCTGCCCGAATACCGCCGAAGCGGTCCGGAGCAGGACTTTTCAAAGGAACCACCAACCTGCCGAAGCAGGCCGGGGTATCAACATATCTGGCGTTGACTTTTGGCACGCTGTTGAGTTCTCAAGGAACGGACGCTTCCTTCGGTCCCGTTTCACCGGGGCCCTCCGGGCGCTTCCCTTCGTTCTTGCGTTTCCGACTCTATCAGACTCTTATGTGTCCGATTCCCGGTCGAAGCGGGGTGCTTTCGAGGTTCTTCGCTTTCGCGATTTCCCTTTCCGGCGGTTCCGACTTTACCAGACTCTTTTTCGTTCCGTTTCCGGTCCGAATTCCATTTCTGGTGGCCTGTGGAGTGGCCTTGCCTTTCGGCATGTCCGCTACGTTAGCCCATTCTCTTGGCAGCTCATAATCGAGCCTGTCGAGCGAATTACGGGCATGCCGAACTCGCACCCGCCAAGGTGAGTCGTAGGTAGTGGTTTGGCCTCTTCGGGCTGCTCGGACCGGTCCGATGGACCGTGCCGACAGCTGTACCCGTGTCAAGTGGCTCGGACTACAGTAGGCGTCCGCCCAGGGCCCGTCAAGTCGCTCATGGTCCGTCACTTCGCCCGGCGGCGACGGGGAGCGTGGGCGCGGTACGGGCTCACCGTGGGGTCGCTCCCGATCCAGAAGCGCCAGGGCTGGTGTGCCCCGTCGCCGCCCACTCCGGTGCGGGGGCCGCTGCGCACCTGGTCACGTGGGGGCGGGGTGCCGTGGAGTATGGACAGTGCGGGGGTGGGGCCGGTGAAGAGGTCGCTGCCGTTCAGCGTGCGGTCGACGTTCAGGGCGGTGGCGAGGCGGGCCGGGCCTTTGGCCAGTTCCTTGTCATTGCGGGCCGAGACCCGTCGTACCCGGGCGAGGCCGGCGCCCACGTTGATCTCACCGGCCCGGAGCAGCACTCCGCTCGCGTGGCCTTCCGGGCCGCAGACCAGGTTGAGGCAGTGCCACATCCCGTACGTGAAGTAGACGTACGTATGACCGGGCGGGCCGAACATCACGCTGTTGCGGGCCGTGCGGCCCCGGAAGGCGTGCGAGCCGGGGTCGACCTCGCCGGCGTACGCCTCCACCTCGGTGAGACGTACCTCGATCGTGCCCTCGTCGCTGTGGCGGACGAGGGTGCGGCCCAGCAGGTCGGGGGCGACGTCCAGGACGGATCGGTCGAAGAAGTCGCGTGTCAGTGGTGTGCGGTCAAAGCCCTTGGTCATGCCGTCCGAGGGTACTGGGGAGGTGAGCGCGGGAACCGGCTACGGTCATGGCGCGTATCTAGGGGTCAGGACCAAGAAGGAGTGAACATGGGCTTCAAGCGGCTGCTCGCGAGTCTGGGTGCCGGGGGTGCCTCGGTGGAGACCGAGCTCACCGAGGTGAACGTCGTCCCCGGTGGGGTCGTTCAGGGGGAGGTGCGGATCCAGGGCGGGTCGGTGGCTCAGCAGATCGAAGGGCTCTCCGTCGGTCTGCAGGCGCGGGTCGAGGTCGAGAGCGGTGACCAGGAGACGAAGCAGAACATCGAGTTCGCCAAGGTGCGGCTCGGCGGCGCCTTCGAGGTGCAGGCGGGGGCGGCGCACGTGGTGCCGTTCGGTCTGGAGATCCCCTGGGAGACGCCGGTCACGATGTTCGCCGGTCAGCACCTGCGCGGCATGGACATCGGGGTGACCACCGAGCTGGAGATCGCCCGGGCGCTGGACTCCGGTGACCTGGACCCGATCAATGTGCACCCGCTGCCGGCTCAGCAGGCCATTCTGGACGCCTTCGGGCAGCTCGGCTTCCGTTTCCGCAGTGCGGACATGGAGCGCGGCCACATCCGGGGCTCGCGTCAGCGGTTGCCGTTCTACCAGGAGATCGAGTTCGTACCGCCGTCGCAGTACCGCGGGCTTCACCAGGTCGAGCTCACGTTCGTCGCGGACGACCGCGAGATGGACGTGATCCTGGAGATGGACAAGAAGCCGGGGCTGTTCAGCGAGGGCAGCGACTCCTACCGCGCGTTCAAGGTCGGTCTCCACGACTTCCAGCAGACCGACTGGGCGGCCTACCTCAACCAGTGGCTGGCCCAGGTCGGCGGACAGCGTAACTGGCTTTAGAGCCCTATGGTCGGATGGGGTCGGCCGGGGGTGAACCCGCCCGGGACCTGTCAGCGGGTGGCCGGCGCGCCGCTCGCAGCAGACCAGCACCGATCAGGAGAGGTAACGAGACGTGACCGAGCCGAAGAGGGCCCCGCTGCCGCACGACTTCCATCCGGAGGTGCGCGCGTTCACCGTGACGAGCAAGGATCTCGCGCCCGGTGCCGTGCTGGCCGATGCTCAGGTGCTTGCGTCCGGGAACACCTCGCCGCACCTGCGGTGGGAGGGTTTCCCGGCGGAGGCCAAGAGCTTCGCCGTGACGTGCTTCGACCCGGACGCCCCGACGGGGAGCGGGTTCTGGCACTGGGTGGTCTTCGACATCCCGGCCTCCGTGACCGAGCTGCCGGCCGGTGCGGGCAGCGGTGCGTTCGAGGGACTGCCCGGGGGGGCCGTCCAGGCCCGTAACGACTACGGGTCGAAGGAGTTCGGCGGGGCCGCGCCGCCCGCCGGGGAGAACCACCGCTATGTGTTCACCGTGTACGCGGTGGACACCGAGACGCTCGGGATCGACGGCGACTCCTCGCCCGCGGTGGTCGGGTTCAACCTCCGGTTCCACACCCTGGGACGTGCTCAGTTGATCGGTGAGTACGAGGCTCCCGCCGCCGATTAATTCGCCTGTTGTTTGCCCTGCTCTGGTCTTGGAGAGACCAGAGCAGGGCATTTTTTATTGCGTTGTCCATCGCGGCCTGCCCAGCCAGAGTTGATCCGGGCCTGCCAGGGGGCGGGCGGCACACGGGAGGTGGGCAGGATGCGTGACACGCTGGTTCTCAACGCGAGCTTCGAGCCGCTGTCGACAGTGACGCTCAACCGTGCGGTGGTCCTGATCCTGACGGACAAGGCCGTCGTCGAGCAGTCGCATCCCGAGCTCCGTATGCGTGGTGCCGCCGTGGACATTCCGGTGCCCCGGGTGATCAGGCTCTGCCGGTACGTACGGGTGCCGTTCCGAAGACAGGCCCCGTGGTCCAGAAGGGGTGTGCTCATACGGGACCAGCACCGGTGCGCCTACTGCGGGCGGCGGGCGTCCACCGTCGACCACGTCGTGCCGCGGGCCCAGGGCGGTCAGGACACCTGGCTGAACACGGTGGCCTCCTGTGCCGAGGACAACCACCGCAAGGCGGCCCGGACGCCGGAACAGGCGGGGATGCCGTTGCTGAAGCAGCCGTTCGTCCCCTCCCCCGCCGAGGCGATGCTGCTGGCGATGGGGGCCGGTGGCCGGGCGGAGCTGCCGGAGTGGCTGGACCGGGGTGCTGCGGCCGCGTAGGTGACGTACGCCTGGTGATGGACGCGTGGGCCCGTCCCTGTGAGGGGGCGGGCCCACATGGGTCAGCGGAGCAGCAGCTGGACGATGGCCGCAGAGCCGACGACGACGATCAGGGCGCGCAGCAGGGCGGGGCTGAGGCGACGGCCGACCTTGGCCCCTATCTGGCCGCCGATGGCCGAGCCGACCGCGATCAGGACGACCGCCGTCCAGTCGAAGTCCGCGACGAAGAGGAAGAACAGCGCGGCGATGCTGTTGACCACGGCGGCCAGGACGTTCTTCACGGCGTTGAGGCGCTGGAGCGTGTCGTCGACCAGCATCCCCATCAGGGAGAGGTAGATGATCCCCTGGGCGGCCGTGAAGTAGCCCCCGTAGACGCTGGCAAGCGTGAGGCCGGTGAACAGGAGCGGGCCGCCGTCGGGGCGGGCCGGGGTGCCGGTGTGCTCGCGGCGGCGCTGGACGGCTTTGCTGATGCGTGGCTGCAGGATCACCAGGACGAGGGCCAGGGCGACCAGGACCGGGACGATCGTCTCGAACGCCGTGGAGGGCAGCGCGAGGAGGAGCGTGGCGCCGGTGAGGCCGCCGACGGCGGCTCCGACGGAGAGCTTCAGGATGCGGTGGCGCTGGCCGGCCAGCTCCTTGCGGTAGCCGATGGCTCCGCTGATGGAGCCGGGGATCAGGCCGAGTGCGTTGGAGACGGTGGCGGTCACCGGCGGGAGGCCGGTGGCGAGCAGGACGGGGAAGGTGATCAAGGTGCCTGAGCCGACGATCGTGTTGATCGTGCCCGCGCCGACTCCCGCCGCGAAGACTGCGAGTATTTCCCAGATGGACAAGGCCATCTCCTTCGATGGTCAGTGATGCCTCCCCGCCATGAAGGTCGAGGGGCCTCACTGATCATGCACGAAGGGGGTCGCTCGTCAGTAGACCGGGGGTTCTTCACGTCGCTCGACCGCGGTGCCACCGGAGTTGCCCCCGTTGGGGCCGGATCCGTTGCCGCCGTTCCCCCCGTTGCCGTTGCCGCCGGTGTTGAAGCCGGGGGCGCCGCCGCCGAGGTTGCCGAAGGCTCCGCTGAGGCCCTTGAGGGCGTCGCCGATCTCGCTGGGCACGATCCAGAGCTTGTTGGCGTCGCCCTCGGCGATCTTCGGGAGCATCTGGAGGTACTGGTACGAGAGCAGCTTCTGGTCCGGGTCCCCTGCGTGGATGGCCTCGAAGACCGTGCGGACGGCCTGTGCCTCACCCTCGGCCCTGAGGGCCGCTGCCTTCGACTCACCCTCGGCCCGCAGGATCGCGGACTGCTTCTCACCTTCGGCGGTGAGGATCTGTGACTGCCGGATGCCTTCGGCGGTGAGGATCGCGGCGCGCTTGTCGCGGTCGGCGCGCATCTGCTTCTCCATCGAGTCCTGGATGGAGGTGGGCGGTTCGATGGCCTTGAGCTCGACGCGGTTGACGCGGATGCCCCACTTGCCGGTCGCCTCGTCGAGGACGCCGCGCAGCGCCGCGTTGATCTCCTCGCGGGAGGTGAGGGTGCGCTCCAGGTCCATGCCGCCGATGATGTTGCGGAGGGTGGTGACGGTGAGCTGTTCGATCGCCTGGATGTAGCTGGCGACTTCGTAGGTCGCGGCGCGGGCGTCCGTCACCTGGTAGTAGATGACGGTGTCGATGTTGACGACCAGGTTGTCCTGGGTGATCACCGGCTGCGGCGGGAAGGGCACGACCTGTTCACGCAGGTCGATCCGGTTGCGGATCGAGTCGATGAACGGGACGACGATGTTCAGGCCCGCGTTCAGGGTGCGCGTGTAGCGGCCGAAGCGCTCCACGATGGCGGCGCTGGCCTGCGGGATGACCTGGATCGTCTTGATCAGGGCGATGAAGACGAGCACCACCAGAATGATCAGGACGATGATGATCGGTTGCATCGTGTCTCTCGTGCCCTTCGGTTGCCGACGGATCGCGGTGAGCTGGGTGATCGGTGTGGTCGGGGTCGGATCGTCATGGGATGCGGACTGGAGCCGTTCGCCGGGGAGTTCGGGACCGGACCCGGTCCTCATGTCTCATGATGATCGACATGATCGACTTCGAGTCTCGCAGAACTGGGCCCGGCTCGTGCACGGTTCGCTCACATGACGACGGCCGTCGCTCCGTCGATGTCCACGACATCGACCTGGCTGCCGGGTTCGTAGACCTGTTCCTCGTCGAGCGAGCGTGCCGACCAGACCTCGCCGGCGAGCTTGATACGGCCGCCGGCGGCGCTGACCCGTTCCAGCACGACCGCCTGACGGCCCTTCAGGGCATCGATACCACTGGCGTGCCCTGTCTGCCCGGCCCGGTGTCTGGCCGCGATCGGGCGGACGACGACGAGCAACGCCACCGACACCCCGACGAAGACCAGCACCTGGGCCACGATGCCGCCACCGAGCGCGGCGACGACCGAAGCGGCCAGCGCCCCGACGGCGAACATTCCCAACTCGGGCATCGCGGTCAGGACGAGGGGGATGCCCAGTCCCGCCGCGACGATCAGCCACCACACCCACGCGTCGATGTCCACATGGTCATCGTAGGACTGTCGGTGCGTCACCGACAGGGCGCAGGGGTGGTCAACTGTGGTAAGCGACCCAGGGATTGTTCCGGGGGCCGCCCCGGAGACCGCCCCGCGGCGGTCAGGAGAGCGGCAGGCCGTGGGCGGTGTAGCGGTCTCCGGTGTGCTCGACGATCAGCGGCAGGCCGAAGCAGAGCGAGAGGTTGCGGGAGCTGAGCTCGGTCTCCATGGGGCCGGCCGCCAGGATCTTGCCCTGGCGGATCATCAGGACGTGGGTGAAGCCGGGCGCGATCTCCTCGACATGGTGGGTGACCATGATCATGGAGGGGGCGTACGGGTCGCGGGCGAGCCGGCCGAGGCGGCGGACCAGGTCCTCGCGGCCGCCGAGGTCGAGTCCGGCGGCGGGCTCGTCGAGGAGCAGCAGCTCGGGGTCGGTCATCATCGCGCGGGCGATCAGCGTGCGCTTGCGCTCTCCTTCGGAGAGCGTGCCGAACTCGCGGTCCAGGTACTCGGTCATGCCGAGGCGGTCCAGGAAGGCGCGGGCGCGCTCCTCGTCGACGGCCTCGTAGTTCTCGTGCCAGGTGGCGGTCATGCCGTAGGCGGCGGTGAGCACCGTCTGTAGCACCGTCTGCTTCTTGGGCAGCTTGTCGGCCATCGCCACGCCCGCCATGCCGATCCGGGGGCGGAGCTCGAAGACGTCGGTGCCGACGCCGCCCAGCTGCTCGCCGAGGATGGTGGCCGTTCCCCTGCTCGGGAAGAGGTAGCTGGACGCGAGGTTGAGGAGCGTCGTCTTGCCGGCGCCGTTGGGGCCCAGGATGACCCAGCGCTCCCCCTCCTTGACCGACCAGGAGACGTCGTCCACCAGAGCGCGTCCGTCGCGGACCACGGATACGTCCACCAGCTCCAGTACATCGCTCATGAGCGCGTTGTCTCCCCATGCAGTCTCGTCGAGATCGTCGCGTGCCTGTGGGCACAGTCCCAGGGAAAACCTACGCCACCGCGCGAGTGCTCCGGCCGTGAGGTCCGTCCCCGGTCCGTTCCCTAGGCTGTCTCCATGCTTGTGGAACCACGTTCAGGGTTGTTGGCCGCCTGGGGGAACGCGCTTCTGGCGGGTCTTGTCTCGCCGGACGACGCGGCTCTCGCGATTGTCGGGGAGGACGCGGTGCACCGCGTCGAGGGGCTGCCGGGTGAGGCGGGGCCGGTGGGGCTCACGCTGGCGCTCGGGCGGCTGCGGGCGCTGGGGGCGACCGGTTTCCGGGTCGCGCTGCCGGTGCCGGGGCATCCGCTGGGGCTGTCCGGTCCGCCCGACTTCAACGCGCGGGCGCTGGAGGCGGAGGAGGCGGTGATCGCGTTCGGGGTGCCGTACGGGCTGGTGCCGGAGGTGAGCGAGGCCGGGCCTGAGGGGGACCTGCACGTCGAGGTGGTGTGGCGGGTGCTGTCGGTGCGGGAGGCTCCGCCGGCGGACGTGCCGTCGCTGGGTGAGGCGGAGCGGGAGCTGGCGGAGGCGTTGCGGGATGCGACGGCGGCGCTGGCCCGGCTGGATGTGGCCGGTTCTGGTCCGGTGGCGGAGGCGGCGGTGGACGCGTACCGGGCGCGGGCGGAGGGGGGCCGGGGGCGCGATGTGCTGGCGCCCGGGTATCCGCCGCGGGCGGTGCGGGTGCTGGAGCTGGCGCGGCGGGTGGGGCTGCTGGTCTCGGTGGCGTACGGGTCGGGGCACGGGGGCGCGGTGAGCGCGTCGGAGATCGCGGCTCGGGGGGCGGCGTTGCGGCCCGTGGAGCGGGTGGCTCGGCGGGCGTTGGTGGCGGCCTACAACGCGTATGTGGAGGGCGGGGAGGTTCGGCGGTAGGCCCGCGGGCCTTTGTCCTCAGGCGCCGGACGGGCTGGGGGTAGGGCCCCTGGGCGGGGGCCTGTTCTTGTGCGGGGCCCCGGCGCGAGGCGTCCGCCCTCAAGCGGCGGACGGGCTGGAACGGGTGCCGGGCCGCCCCCGGGGAACGTGGGGGCGGCCCGGCTCTTGGTGCTGGGGGGGTCAGTGGTTCAGGCCGAGGTTGCCGAAGGCCGGGTTGAGCAGGCCGATCACGTTGACCGTGTTGCCGACCACGTGCACCGGGACGTGGACCGGGACCTGTACAAGGTTGCCGCTGGCGACACCCGGGGAGCCGACGGCCACGCCGTGGGCGTCGGCTCCGCCCTGGCCGGTCGCGGAGGCCGCGCCGGCACCGGCGGCGATGAGCCCGCCGGCGATCATGGTGACGGCGGCGGCCTTCTTCAGGTTCCTCACTTCAGGGTCCTCCTGGAGAGGCTGCGGCCAGCCGCCGCAGCATGTCCTGGAGAACGGCATGCGGCCTGGAAGGATGCGCCGTTCGGGTGACATGTACCCGACAGTATGAATCTCAGCCCGCAGCGCCGTTGCGAACCGCCCAGAGCGCCGCCTGCGTGCGGTCCGCCAGGTCAAGCTTCATCAGGATGTTCGACACGTGCGTCTTGACCGTCTTCTCGGAGAGGACGAGGGCGCGGGCGATCTCCCGGTTGGAGCGGCCGTCGGCGATGAGGCCGAGGACCTCGCGTTCGCGTTCGGTCAGGGTGCTCCCCCGCCCCGTGCCGCTGCCGGCGTCGTCCTGGGCGAGGAGCGCCCCGGCGACCTCCGGCTGGAGCAGGACGTGTCCGGCGTGGACCGAGCGGATGGCGCCGGCCAGGGCGTCCGGGTCGACGTCCTTGTAGACGTAACCGGAGGCTCCGGCGCGCAGCGCGGGAACCACCGTGCGCTGCTCGGTGAAGCTGGTGACGATGAGGATCCTGGCCGGGTTGTCGAGCTGGCGGAGCCTGCGCAGCGCCTCGATGCCGTCGGTGCCGGGCATCTTGATGTCCATGAGGACGACGTCGGGCCGCAGCTCCTCGGTGCGGGCCACGCCCTCCGCGCCGTCGGACGCCTCGCCGACGACCTCTATGTCCTCCTGGATCTCCAGGAAGGTCCGCAGTCCGCGGCGGACCACCTGATGGTCGTCGACCAGCAGCACCCTGATGATCTTGTCAGCCACCGGGGACCTCCATCTCGATCGTGGCGCCCTTCCCGGGCTCCGAAACAACGGTGAGTCTGCCGCCGACGCTCTTGGCCCGGTGGCGCATGGAGACGAGACCGAGGTGCCGGCCCGCCCGCCGGACGGCGGTGGGGTCGAAGCCGATGCCGTCGTCGGCGACGAGGAGGACGGTCGCGGTGGAGCGCCGGGCCAGGGTGACGTCCACGTGCTCCGCGCCGGAGTGGCGCAGGGCGTTGTGCAGGGCCTCCTGCGCGACCCGGAGCAGCGCCTCCTCCTGGGCGGCGGGCAGGGCGCGTACACCGCTGCTGCCGAAGGTGACCGCGGCCGCGTGGGCCCGGTCCAGCACCTGGATCTGGGTACGGAGCGTGGCGACCAGGCCGTCCTCGTCGAGGGCGGCCGGGCGCAGCTCCACGACGGCCGCCCGCAGCTCGTCGACCGCTTCGGCGGCGAGGACGGCGACCTGCTGGAGCTCTCCCTTGGCGCGCGCCGGATCGCGGTCGACGAGGGCGGCGGCGGCCTGGGCGGTGAGCCGGAGCGAGAACAGCTTCTGACTGACGGCGTCGTGCAGCTCGTGGGCGAGTCGGGAGCGTTCCTCGGCGATGGTCAGCTCGCGGCTGCGCTCGTAGAGACGGGCGTTGGTGAGGGCGATCGCGGCGTGCTGGGCGAGGATCGAGAGCAGCTGCTCGTCCTCTGCGGTGAAGCCGCAGCCGCCGTCGGGCTTGGGGCACATCTTGTTGGCGAGGAAGAGGGCGCCGATGATCTCGTCGCCGTCCGTGATGGGCAGGCCGAGGAAGTCGGACATGTCGGGGTGCGCGTCGGGCCAGCCCTCGAAGCGGGGGTCCTTGCGGAGGTCGGCGAGCCGCTCGGGCTTCGCCTGGTGCAGCATCGCGGCGAGGATGCCGTGCTGGCGGGGCAGCGGGCCGATGGCCTTCCACTGCTCGTCGCTCACGCCGTCGACCACGAACTGGGCGAAGCCGCCGTGGTCGTCCGGGACGCCGAGGGCCGCGTACTGGGCGTCGAGCAGTTCGCGGGCGGAGGCGACGATCGTCTTGAGGACGTCTCCTACTTCGAGGTGCCGGCTCATGGCGAGCAGCGCGGCACTCACCGCGGCGAGGGCCGACGGCGGGCGATGGCTCATGGGATCACCGTACCGGCGGGGGTCCGGCGGCCGTATCGGGCCGAGGACGGCTGCCGAGGAGCGGGAGACCTAGGCCGGCCGGGGCCCGGGCCGGGTCCCAGGTCCTAGGTCCTCCCCGGTCCTAGGACGAAGTGCCGGGTGCCGGTGCGGCTCGCGGGCGAGGCGCGGTGCGTTCGGGGCTTCCTACGTTGGAGTCGCCGGGGTCGCCCCGGTGGATGCCGATGTGCAGCGAGGAGACGGTCACGATGCCGGTTGCGTTGATCACGGGTGGTTCGAAGGGGCTGGGACGCGCGCTGGCCGAGGCGCTGGCCCGGCAGGGGTGGGATCTGGTGCTGGACGCGCGGACGGCCGGTGCTCTGGAGGCGGCGGCGCGGGAGGTGCGGGAGCGGTACGGGACGCGGGTGGCGGCCGTTCCGGGGGATGTCACGGACGCGGCGCACCGGGCGGACCTGGTCGCGGCCGCCGGGGAGCTGGGCGGGCTCGATCTGCTGGTGAGCAACGCGAGTGTGCTGGGTGCCGAGCCGCTGGTGCGGCTGGAGGCGCAGCCACTGGAGGGGTTGCGGCAGGCGCTGGAGACCAATGTGGTGGCCGCGCTCGGTCTCGTACAGGAGGCGTTGCCGCTGCTGCGGGGGTCGGCCGCGGGGGCTGTGGTGATGGTCAGCTCGGACGCGGCGGCGGAGCCGTACGAGACATGGGGCGGTTACGGGGCGTCGAAGGCGGCGCTGGACCAGCTGGCGTCGGTGCTGGGCGTCGAGGAGCCGGGGCTGCGGGTGTGGGCCGTCGATCCGGGGGACATGGACACGGATCTGTACGAGGCCGCGGTGCCGAATGACGGCGGGGAGACGCGGACCTCGCCCGCGAGCGTGGCGCCCGCGTTCCTGTGGCTGGTGCGGGAGCGGCCGGCCAGTGGGCGGTTCGCCGCTCCGACGCTGCTGGAGGAGCCGGCGGCGGACGGGGGCCTGCGGTGAGTGCGGTGGGGGCGGCGAGGCGGAACGGGGGCGGCGCCCCTTCGGCCGGGCCCGGGACTTCGCCACTGGAGGCGTTGCGGGTCCCTGCGGAGCTCTCGGCGCGGGTGCCGGCCGAGCAGCGGGGGGCGGGGCGTGACGACGTACGGCTGCTGGTGACCCGGGGGACGGCCGTCTCGCACCATGCGTTCCGGGAGCTGCCGGGGCAGCTGCGGGCCGGGGACGTGCTGGTGGTGAACACGTCGGCGACGTTGCCGGCCGCGGTGAACGGGCGGGTGGGCGGCGAGCGGGTCGTCGTGCACTTCTCGACGCGGGGTGAGGACGGGCGGTGGGCGGTGGAGCTGCGGGCGCCCGGCGCCTCGGGGGCCACCGCGCCGCGTCCGGGCGGGCCGGCCGGTGCGGTGGTGCGGCTGCCGGGCGGGCGGGAGCTGGTGCTGGAGGAACCGCTGGGGCCCGCGGTGGGGGCGCGGCTGTGGTGGGCGCGGGTCCCGGACCGGGTGCCGGAGCTGTTGCGGCGGTACGGGCGGCCGATCCGGTACGCGTACACGGAACGGGATCAGCCGCTGTCCGCCCACCAGACGGTGTTCGCGGTCCAGGCGCCCGACGGGCGCGGTTCGGCGGAGATGCCGAGCGCGGCCCGCCCCTTCACGACCGCCCTGGTGGCGGAGCTGGTGAGCCGGGGGGTGCAGTTCGCCCCGCTGTCGCTGGATACGGGGGTGGCGTCGGCGGAGGCGCACGAGCCGCCGTACCCGGAGCGGTTCGCGGTGCCGTCCACGACGGCGTGGCTGGTGAACGCGGCGCGGGCGGCGGGCGGCCGGGTGGTGGCGGTCGGGACGACGGCGGTGCGGGCGCTGGAGTCGGCGGCGGACGCGGAGGGGGTGGTGCGCGCGGCCGCGGGCTGGACGGATCTGGTGGTGACGCCGCGCCGGGGCGTGCGGGCGGTGGACGGGCTGCTGACCGGGCTGCACGAGCCGCGGGCCTCGCACCTGCTGATGCTGGAGGCGGTGGCGGGGCGCGAGGCGCTGCGCCGCGGGTACGAGGCCGCGCTGGAGCGGCGCTACCTCTGGCACGAGTTCGGGGACGCCCACCTCATCCTGTCGAATGAGGAACGTAACCCTCCGAATTGCTTCAGCAACGAACGGTGAGCCTGTTACGTCACCGATGTGAGCCCGGGCATAGGGCGTGCGTCACTTACGAACACACCTAGTGGACCCAAAAGGGCGATTTGGGTAGGCATGAGCGGGGGTTATTTCGGACGAACAGGATCCTCTTCCACTACCCAGCTTCGTACGTCACACCTTTGCCACGCGATTTTGCTGCCGCTAAGAATTGCTCTCGTCCCCGACGGAGGTGCGCATCGCCGCCTCCGGTCTCGTCCTCCGTGAGGACACCTGAGCAATTCGAAGAGGTAGCCCTACATGTCTGCGACTCGCATTCCCAGCCGTGTCCGTCGTCTCAACAAGGTCCAGAAGATCTCCGTGGCCGGTGTGTCGGCCCTGGCCGTCGCCTCCCTGACCTTCTCGCTCGTCCCGTCGAACGCCGAGGCCGAGGTTGCCCCGCAGGCAGCCGGCGCTGCCGCTCCCGTCGCCTTCACCGGAGGCTCCGCACAGGCCAAGACCGTGCAGGACAGCCTCATAGAGCAGCACTCCACCGCCGAGCAGCTCGTGAAGGCCGCCGACGCCGCCAAGGCGAAGGCCGCCGCCGAGACCAAGGCGAAGGCCGCGAAGGCCGCGAAGGCCAAGGCCGCGGCGGACGCGAAGGACAAGGCCGAGAAGGCCGCCAAGGCCGCCAAGGCCAAGGCCGACGCGAAGAAGCGCGGCGCCGAGGCCGCCAACCGCTCCACCGCGCGCAAGCCCGTCTACGCCAACAACCTGGACGGCTGGATCCGCGAGGCGATGTCGATCATGAAGAAGGAAGGCATCCCCGGGTCCTACGAGGGCATCCACCGCAACATCATCCGGGAGTCCAGCGGCAACCGCTGGGCGATCAACAACTGGGACATCAACGCCCGCAACGGCATCCCCTCCAAGGGCCTGCTCCAGGTGATCCAGCCGACCTTCGACCGGTACCACGTCAAGGGCACCAAGAAGGACCTGTACGACCCGGTCGCCAACATCGTCGCCGCCTGCAACTACGCGGCCGACCGCTACGGCTCCATGGACAACGTCAACAGCGCGTACTGAGCCCGGTCGTACAACTGAGCCGTACACATGCCGGAGGCCGGCACCCCACGGGGTGCCGGCCTCGGCGTCGTTCGTTACGTGCTTGTCCCCGCGTGGACTACTTGCGCATGACCTCGGGCTCGTGGCGGCGCAGCAGCCGGGCGACGGCGACGGCACAGAGGAGGCCGATCACCAGCAGCACGAAGATGTTGATCCCCCACTGGGCCGCCGTGGCCTCCCAGAGCGGGTCCAGGTCGGTCGGGTTCTTCGGGTCCCACGGCGGCATCAGATTGGCCAGGTCCAGCGTGGTGCCGGCCGCGGCCACGCCCCAGCGGGACGGCATCAGCCAGGTGAGCTGCTCCAGGCCGGGCGTGCCGTACACCTGAAAGAGGACTCCGGTGAACACCAGCTGGACGATCGCGAACATGACCAGGAGAGGCATGGTCATCTCGGAGGTCTTGACCAGCGCGGAGATCATCAGGCCGAACATCATCGAGGTGAACCCGAGGGCCACGATGGAGATGCAGATCTCCAGGGCCGGAGGCATGAACAGCCCCTCGGCCGGCAGCTCGCGGGCGGCGAAGCAGATACCGCAGAGGATGACGCTCTGGAAGGCGGTGATCACGCCGAGCACGATCACCTTGGAGACCAGATAGGCCGAGCGGGAGAGGCCGGTGGCCCGTTCCCGTTCGTAGATGACGCGTTCCTTGATCAGCTCTCGTACGGAGCTCGCCGACCCGGCCAGGCAGATGCCGACCGCGAGGATCAGCAGGATCATTCCGGCTTTCCCGTTGAACTGGGTCGGCGGGGTGGGCGGGGCCAGTCCGAAGTCCGCCGGGATGACCGCGGCCAGCACACCGATCACCGCGGGCAGCGCCACCATCAGGCCGAGGAAGGCCTTGTCGGAGGCGATGACGGAGGTGTATCTGCGCACCAGGGTCCACAGCTGCGTTCCCCAGCTCTGCGGCTTCGGGGGCCGCATCTGCTGGGGCGGCGGCATGTGGACGGACTGCGCGGCGACGGCGTCGATGTCGGCGGCGTACATCTGGTAGTGCTGCGAACCGCGCCAGCGGCCCGCCCAGTCGTAGTCGCGGTAGTTCTCGAAGGCGGAGAAGACGTCGGCCCACGAGCTGTAGCCGAAGAAGTTCAGCGCCTCCTCCGGCGGACCGAAGTACGCGACGGAACCGCCGGGCGCCATCACGAGCAGCTTGTCGCAGATGGCCAGCTCGGCCACGGAGTGCGTGACGACGAGCACGGTACGGCCGTCGTCGGCGAGGCCGCGCAGCAGCTTCATGACGTCGCGGTCCATGCCCGGGTCGAGGCCGGAGGTCGGCTCGTCCAGGAAGATCAGCGACGGCTTGGTCAGCAGCTCCAGGGCGACCGAGACGCGCTTGCGCTGGCCGCCGGAGAGCGAGGTGATCTTCTTGTCCTTGTGGATGTCGAGCTTGAGCTCGGCGAGGACCTCGGTGATCCGGGCCTGGCGTTCGGCCTCGGTGGTGTCCGCGGGGAAGCGGAGCCTGGCCGCGTACTTGAGGGCCTTGGTGACGGTCAGTTCCTTGTGCAGGATGTCGTCCTGCGGGACCAGACCGATGCGCTGGCGCAGCTCGGCGAACTGCTTGTACAGGTTCCGGTTGTCGTAGAGGACGTCGCCCTCGTCGGCGGGCCGGTAGCCGGTGAGCGCCTTCAGCAGGGTGGACTTTCCGGAGCCGGAGGGGCCGATGACCGCGATCAGCGACTTCTCCGGGACGCCGAAGGAGACGTCCTTGAGGATCTGCTTGCCGCCGTCGACCGTCACCGTGAGGTGGCGGGCGGAGAAGGAGACCTGACCGGTGTCGACGAACTCTTCCAGCCGGTCGCCGACCAGGCGGAACGTCGAGTGGCCGACGCCGACGATGTCGTTCGGGCCGATGAGCGCCGAGCCGGACTTCTGGAGCGGCAGACCGTTGACGTACGTGCCGTTGTGCGAGCCGAGGTCACGGATCTCGAAGCGGCCGTCGGGCGTCGCGTGGAACTCGGCGTGGTTACGGGAGACCTGGAGGTCGGAGACGACCAGCTCGTTCTCCAGGGCACGGCCGATGCGCATGACCCGGCCGAGCGCCAGCTGGTGGAAGGTGGTCGGGCTGCGGTCGCCGTAGACGGGCGGTGCGCCTGCGGCGCCGCCGTGCGCCGGTCCGCCGCCATGGGCCGGGGCGGCCGGCTGGGCCGGTCCCTGCTGGTGCGGAACCTGCTGGTACGGGGCCTGCTGCTGGGGCTCCGGTGCCTGCTGCCACGCCTGCTGGGGCGGTGCCTGGTGGGGCGGGGCCTGGTGCTGGGCGGGTGCCTGCTGTCCGGGCCAAACGCCGCCCGCCTGCGCGTGCTGCTGCGCGGGGGCCTGGTGGGCTGCGGCGGCCGGCTGGCCGCCGTGGGCACCGGCGCCGGCGGTGAGATTCAGCCGCGGGCCGTCGGTCGCGTTGCCCAGGCGTAGGGCGGAGCCGGGCCCGATCTCCGTCCGCTGGATCCGCTGCCCCTGCACATACGTGCCGTTGGTGGAGCCGTGGTCCTCGATGAACCAACTCCAACCGCCCCAGCTGATCGTGGCGTGCCGCCACGAGACTCTGGCGTCGTCGATCGTCAGGTCCCCCTGCGGGTCACGCCCCAGGGTGTACGGCCTGGACGGATCGAGCGTCCAGGTGCTGCCATTCAATTCCAGTACGAGTTCCGGCACTCCGCGCCCCACTTGTTGTCCCCCGAGTTTCCCCCGTCGCAGGGAGTCTAGGGATGCTGAACATCGTGGGGAACTATTCCAGGAGCAGTCCCTTATCCGAAAGTCGGGCCGGAGAAGACGGGCCCCGAAGCGGAGAAGCGGTGCGATCCCGGAACAAAGGGGACAGCCGACGGAAAGCCCCGCGCCTTCCGTCCGGCACTCGGGACGGGCGGCCGAGCGCGGCCGCGGGACCGATACGGTGGGAACACCATGAGCGCATCTCAGCCACCTCAGCCTCCCTCCTCCCCCGAGCTCCCCGATTCCCCTCGGACCGGCGGCGAGCCCGCCCGGGACAGCGAGGAGTCCCCTCCTCTCGTGGACAACACACCCACACTTCTCGTCAAGATCTTCGGCAAGGACCGCCCCGGCATCACCGCCGGGCTGTTCGACACCCTCGCCGCGTACTCCGTCGACGTCGTGGACATCGAGCAGGTCGTCACCCGGGGCCGCATCGTGCTCTGCGCCCTGGTCACCTCGCCCACCGCGGGCGGGACGACCGAGGGCGACCTGCGGGCGACCGTGCACAGCTGGGCCGAGTCCCTGAAGCTGCAGGCCGAGATCATCTCGGGCACGGGCGACAACCGGCCCCGTGGTTACGGCCGTTCCCACGTGACCGTGCTGGGGCACCCGCTCACCGCGGAGTCGACCGCCGCCATAGCGGCCACGATCACCTCGACCGGCGGGAACATCGACCGCATCTTCCGGCTGGCGAAGTACCCGGTCACCGCCGTGGAGTTCGCGGTGTCGGGAACGGAGACCGCGGAGCTGCGGACCGCACTGGCGACCGAGGCCGCCGAGATCGGCGTGGACGTCGCGGTGGTCTCGGCCGGGCTGAGCCGACGGGCGCAGCGGCTGGTCGTGATGGACGTGGACTCCACGCTCATCCAGGACGAGGTGATCGAGCTCTTCGCGGCCCACGCGGGCTGTGAGGACAAGGTCGCCGAGGTCACCGAGCAGGCGATGCGGGGCGAGCTGGACTTCGAGCAGTCGCTGCACGCCCGGGTCGCGCTGCTGGCGGGGCTGGACGCCTCGGTGGTGGACAAGGTGCGCGCCGAGGTGCGGCTCACGCCCGGGGCCCGGACCCTGATCCGCACGCTGAAGCGCCTCGGATACCAGGTGGGCGTCGTCTCGGGCGGTTTCACCCAGGTCACGGACGACCTGAAGGAACGTCTCGGCCTCGATTTCGCCTCCGCCAACACGCTGGAGGTGGTGGACGGCAAGTTCACCGGGCGGGTCGTCGGCGATGTGGTGGACCGGGCGGGGAAGGCCCGGCTGCTGCGGAGCTTCGCCGAGCAGGCGGGGGTGCCGCTCGCGCAGACGGTGGCCATCGGGGACGGGGCGAACGACCTCGACATGCTGAACACGGCGGGACTCGGGGTCGCCTTCAACGCCAAGCCCGTGGTCCGCGAGGCGGCGCACACCGCGGTGAACGTGCCGTTCCTGGACACCGTGCTCTATCTGCTCGGCATCACCCGTGAAGAGGTCGAGGCGGCAGACGGCCTCGTCGACTGACGGTTGCGGCAGCCGTACGGAAGAGGGCCCCGGAACACCAGGTGTTCCGGGGCCCAGCGCGTTCATGTGTGCCGGCGGGACCGGGGCACTCAGTCGTTAGGTGTCCAGTACTCGGTGAGCCGGCCCGCCCCGTGCTCCACGCTCTTCCAGGAGCCGGGGAACTCCACCACGGCGTAGGACGCCGTCGGGAAGCCGTCCCGGGTCATCCTGGCCAGGGTGTCGCCCTCGGCCGAGCCGGAGAGGGCGTCGGCGGCTCCGTGCATGCCCGGGTTGTGACCGATCACCAGGAGGTTGCGGACCTCGTCCGGGGTCTCGTTGAAGAGAGTGATCAGATCGCCGAGGGAGGCCTCGTACAGCCTCTCCTCATAGACGGTCCTGGGGCGCTGTGCGAATTCGTGGACCGCCAGCTTCCAGGTCTCCCGGGTCCTGACGGCGCTGGAGCACAGGGCCAGATCGAAGTCGATACCGGAGTCGGCGAGCCTGCGGCCGGCCACGGGCGCGTCCTTACGGCCGCGCTCGGCCAGGGGGCGCTCATGATCGGAGGACTGCGACCATTCCGCCTTGGCATGCCTGAGAAGGACGATCCTGCGAGGTGTCTCGACGCTCATACAACTCAGCTTCGCATGAAACGCGGCCTCTGGCGCAGGGTGTTGACGGGCTCATCCGGAAGGTTGACACGGTGGTCCGGGATGGGTTCGCCGTGACGCGTGGATCAAGGGGCGAGCAGGTGGAGCGTGCGCTCGATCAGCTGTCCGAGTGCGGGGTCGGCGGTGGCCGCCTGTGCCTGCCCCGGGCTCATGATCATGAGCAGCAGAGCGGCGAAGGCGACGGCCGGGAGCGCCACGGCCCACCACGGCAGCCGTATCTCCACACGGTCGGCGGCCGGTCGATGGGAGACGGCCGGTCGGAGGGAGACAGCCGGTCGATGGGACCTGGGGTGCGCAGGGACCGGCATGTCCGCCTCCGTGGGTGTTCGGTTCGTTGCCGAAGAACCTACGGAACGGACCGGGCCGGTCCCATCCGGTGATCCACCCACTTCACCCTGACCCTGGCCCCCTAGGGGACAGGGGGGCCAGCCCCACCATGGGCGGTGCGGCCGGGCGTCAGGGGGAGGCGATCGTGGCGATCACACCGATGACCACCGTGACGAGAAGCATCGCCCCGAAGACGAGGAGGAGCTTCTTCTGACCGTTCTTGGGCTGCGGATCGAGCACTGGCATGGAGACAGTCTCGCATCTCAGCACTCGTCCTCGATGGTCCGGTCCCGCCCCGCCAGCACACCGGCCACCATCTGCGGGATCATCAGGCACGCCATCAGGGCGATCGGCAGCCCCCAGCCGCCGCTGTGCTGGTAGAGCACGCCGACGAGCAGCGGGCCCGGGATCGAGAGCAGATAGCCGGTGGACTGGGCGAAGGCGGAGAGCCGGACCACCCCCGCCCCGGTCCGCGACCGCATGCCGATCATGGTGAGGGCGAGCGGGAAGGCGCAGTTGGCCACGCCGAGCAGCACCGCCCAGACCCACGCGCCGGCGGCCGGGGCCAGGTAGAGGCCGCCGTAGCCGATCAGGCCGCACAGGCCGAGGACGACGACGATGGGGCCCTGCTGCTTGAGCCGCCCGGCGACCCGGGGGATGACGAAGGCGAGCGGCACGCCCATCGCCATGGTGACCGCGAGCAGGACCCCCGCCGTACCGGCCGAGACCCCGGCGTCGCGGAAGATCTGCGGCATCCAGCCCATGGTGATGTACGCGGCCGTCGCCTGGAGCCCGAAGAAGCATGCGAGCCCCCAGGCGGTCCGGCTGCGGGTGATCCGGAGCGCCGGGGCGTCGGCGGGGCGTGCGGCAGTCGAGCCGGGAACGGGCTGACCGGGCGCCGGGGTGCGGTCCCGTACGAGGACGATCCAGGGCAGCACCGCGAGGGCCGCGAGCACGGCCCAGACGGCCAGCCCGGACTGCCAGCTCCCGCCCAGCGCGCTCGTCAGCGGCACGGTGACGGCGGCGGCGAGGGCGGTGCCGAGGGCCAGGGCCATGGAGTAGAGGCCGGTCATGGTGCCGACGCGGTCGGGGAACCAGCGCTTGACGATCACCGGCATCAGGATGTTGCTGACGGCGATGCCCATCAGGGCCAGCGCGCTGGCGGCAAGGAACCCGGCGGTGGACCCGATGTACGGGCGGATGACCAGGCCCGCCGCGATGGCCGCCATGCCCGCACAGACGACGGCGCCCACACCGAAGCGGCGGGCGAGGCGGGGCGCCATGACCCCGAAGACCGCGAAGCAGAGCGGCGGTACGGAGGTGAGCACGCCCGCCACGCTGCCGCTCATGTGCAGCCCGTCGCGGACCTCTTCGAGGAGGGCGCCGAGGCTGGTGATGGCGGGGCGGAGGTTCAGGGCGGCCAGGACGAGCCCGACGGCGATCAGACGCAGCAGCCAGGGGGAGGGGGCCTCGGCGGCTCCGGGGAGCTGCGGGGCCGGTCCGGCCTGGGTGTGCGCGGCGCCGCCGCGGTTCAGGGTCTGAATCTGGGTCTCGTCGTCCGGCATGGGGCCATCATAGAATCATGGGATGATTGGTTGTCCAATCTCGCGGAACCCCAGGATCCCCCGGTTTCCCTGCGAGAATTCGGCCCGGACCTGACAGCTCACGAGCAAGGAGCACCATGGCGCTGACGTCTCCACGGCGTTCGGCACTCTCCGACCAGGTGATCGCGGAGTTGCGGAACCAGATCACGTCGGGCGAGTGGCCGGTCGGTTCGCGGATTCCGACCGAGCCGGAGCTGGTCGAGCAGCTCGGCGTGGCCCGCAACACCGTGCGCGAGGCGGTGCGGGCCCTGGCGCACAACGGGCTGCTGGACATCCGGCAGGGCTCGGGCACCTATGTGATCGCCACGAGCGAGCTGGCCGGGGTGATGCACCGCCGCTTCGCCGCCGCCGACCCGCGCCATGTCGCGGAGCTGCGCTCGACGCTGGAGTCGTCGGCCGCCCGGCTCGCCGCCGTACGGCGCACCGAGCGCGATCTGCGGCAGCTCGACGCCCTGATGGCTCGGCGGGAGGAGGCGTGGGCCGCCGGGGACGCGGAGGCGTTCGTCGCGGCCGACGCGACCCTGCACCTGGCGGTGGTCGCCGCCTCGCACAACGACGTCCTCACCGAGCTCTACGCGGACCTCGGGGATCTGCTGCGCGAATACCTACGGGATGACGTGGGACCCGAGCTGCGCCCGGAGAACCATATGGATCACGCGCGACTGGTCGAGGCGATCCGGGCCGGGGACGCGGAGACGGCGGCGGTCGAGGCGGCGAGCCACGCGCTGAACTGCTTGGCGGACCGGGTCTAGCCCCGGGAGGACTCCCTCAGAGCGGCGCCGGACGATGGCTGACCCAGGCGGTCGCGATCTCCTTCCAGCAGCGGTCCTCCAGCCGCACGGTCCGCCCCGGCGCCACCGCGACCGCCGCGCCGTCCGCGTCGACGTCCCACCAGCGGGCGCACTCGGTGTGGAGCTGGACCAGGTCGGTGGAGGGGTAGGGGTTGTGGCAGTACGCGACGACCCGGGAGCCCTCGATCGCCGTACGGCACTCTGAGCCGGCCGGTTCGGGCTTGGGGGGTTCCGTCGGCGCACCGGAGTCGGCGCCACGGGCGACGTGGACTCCCAGGGGTACGGCGAGTGCGGCGACGGCCGCCGATGCGGCCAGCAGGAGACGGGTGCGGCGACGCGTGGGGCGCACAGCGATCTCCCTCCCGCAGCCCGACAGAAGTCCGGTTCCTCCACATTCTGCAGTGGACCGGCCGACTTTTCGACCGGAGCGGCCGCATACGGTAACGGCCCCCGGTCGCGTACCGCCTCCGCAGAGACGCGGGGGGGTACGCGGCCGGGGGCCGTCTCGCAGGGGTGGTGCGCGGTCAGGCGCCCATCATGTGCACGCCGCTGTCGACGTGGATGATCTCGCCCGTCGTCCGCGGGAAGAAGTCGGAGAGCAGCGCCACGATGCCGCGGCCGGCCGGCTCCGGGTCGGACATGTCCCAGGCGAGCGGGGCACGGTGGTTCCAGACGTCGGCCAACTCCGAGAAGCCCGGGATGGACTTGGCGGCCATGGAGCCGATCGGCCCGGCGGAGATCAGGTTGCAGCGCAGCCCGTCCTTGCCCAGGTCACGGGCGAGGTAGCGGGAGGTGGCCTCCAGCGCGGCCTTGGCCGGGCCCATCCAGTCGTACTGCGGCCAGGCGTACTGGGCGTCGAAGGTGAGGCCGACGATCGAGCCGCCCTCGCTCATCAGCGGCTTGCAGGCCATGGCCAGCGACTTCAGGGAGAACGCCGAGACGTGCATCGCGGTGGCCACGGACTCGAACGGGGTGTTGAGGAAGTTGCCGCCGAGCGCGTCCTGCGGCGCGAAGCCGATGGAGTGGACGACGCCGTCCAGCGAACCGAGCTCCTCACGGACCAGGCCTTCCAGCCGGTCCAGGTGCTCCTGGTTGGTCACGTCGAGCTCGATGACCTTTGCCGGCTTCGGCAGCTTCTTGGCGATGCGCTCGGTCAGGGTGGGGCGGGGGAAGGCCGTGAGGATGACCTCGGCACCCTGCTCCTGGGCCACCTTCGCGGCGTGGAACGCGATGGACGACTCCATCAGCACCCCGGTGATGAGGATGCGCTTGCCGTCGAGAATTCCGCTCATGGTGATCAGTGACCCATGCCCAATCCGCCGTCAACGGGGATGACGGCTCCAGTGATGTACGACGCGTCGTCGGAGGCGAGGAAGCGCACCGCGGCGGCGATCTCCTCGGGCCGCGCGTAGCGGCCCAGCGGCACCTGGGACACGATGCCCTTTCGCTGCTCCTCGGTGAGCACCTGGGTCATGTCGGTGTCGACAAAACCGGGGGCGACGACGTTGAAGGTGATGTTCCGCGAGCCGAGTTCCCGGGCCAGCGACCGGGCGAACCCGACCAGTCCGGCCTTGGAGGCGGCGTAGTTCGCCTGGCCCGCCGAGCCGAGGAGGCCGACGACGGAGGAGATCAGGACGACGCGGCCCTTCTTGGCGCGCAGCATGCCGCGGTTGGCGCGCTTGACGACGCGGAAGGTGCCGGTGAGGTTGGTGTCGACGACGGAGGTGAAGTCCTCCTCGGACATCCGCATCAGCAACTGGTCCTTGGTGATACCGGCGTTGGCGACCAGCACCTCCACGGGACCGTGCTTCTCCTCGATCTCCTTGTAGGCCTGCTCCACCTGCTCGGCGTCGGTGATGTCGCAGCGGACCGCGAGGACACCGACCTCGGTGAGGGCCTGGGGAGGCTCGCCGGAGCGGTAGGTGATCGCTACCTGGTCGCCGTTGTCGGCGAAGGCGCGGGCGATGGCGAGGCCGATGCCCCGGTTTCCTCCGGTGACGAGAACCGAGCGGCTCAACGGATCACCCTTTCCTTGGCGGTGTGGTGCGCAGTCCATGGCGGGCTGGTACGTCGAAAACCTATCGGTACCGTGCGCCGATCGAGGAATCGGGCCCTGACAGTGGCTCGTCCGGGGCGCTGTGGGGTTCCTACAGTCCGCGCGGTTGCGTGCCGGGCACACACGTCCGCGATATCCCCGGCTTTCCCCGCCTTCCGCATGGTTCACTGCCGTCGTGTATCGAGAAGGGAATTCCCTGTGCCCCACGAGGTAGATCAGTCATTCCTGGCCCTGCCGCTGCGCGCGCTGGCCGACGCGGCGCTCGCGCGGGCGCGGGCGCTCGGCGCCACGCACGCCGACTTCCGGCTGGAGCGGGTGCGCAGCGCCTCCTGGCGGTTGCGGGACGCGCGGCCTGCCGGGGCTTCGGACAGTACGGACCTCGGGTACGCGGTGCGGGTGGTGCACGGCGGGGCCTGGGGGTTCGCCTCGGGCGTCGACCTGACGATGGACGCGGCGGCGAAGGTGGCCTCGCAGGCCGTCGCCATGGCCAAGCTGTCCGCGAAGGTGATCGCCGCCGCCGGGTCCGATGAACGCGTGGAGCTGGCGGACGAGCCGGTGCACGGCGAGCGGACCTGGGTCTCGGCGTACGACGTCGACCCGTTCTCCGTACCGGACGAGGAGAAGGCGGCGCTGCTCGCCGAGTGGAGCGGGCGGCTGCTGGGCGCGGACGGGGTGGCGCATGTGGACGCGTCCCTGATGACCGTGCACGAGAACAAGTTCTACGCGGACACCGCCGGGACCGTCACCACGCAGCAGCGGGTGCGCATCCAGCCGCAGTTCACCGCCGTCGCGGTGGACTCCACGACCGGTGAGTTCGACTCCATGCGGACCATCGCACCGCCCGCGGGACGCGGCTGGGAGTACCTGACCGGGACCGGCTGGGACTGGGACGCCGAGTTGGAGCAGATCCCCGGGCTGCTCGCGGAGAAGATGCGGGCACCGAGCGTCGAGGCGGGGACGTACGACTTGGTCGTCGACCCGTCGAACCTCTGGCTGACCATCCACGAGTCGATCGGCCACGCCACCGAGCTGGACCGGGCGCTCGGTTACGAGGCGGCGTACGCGGGCACGTCGTTCGCCACCTTCGACCAGCTGGGCAAGCTGACATACGGCTCCCCCGTCATGAACGTGACCGGTGACCGCACGGCCGAGCACGGTCTCGCGACCATCGGGTACGACGACGAGGGCGTCGAGGCGCAGTCCTGGGACCTGGTCAAGGACGGCACGCTGGTCGGCTACCAGCTGGACCGCCGGATCGCGAAGCTCACGGGTCTGGGCCGCTCCAACGGGTGCGCGTACGCGGACTCGCCGGGCCACGTCCCCGTGCAGCGCATGGCGAACGTGTCGCTCGAGCCGGACCCGGGAGGGCTGTCGACGGAGGACCTGATCGGCGGGGTCGAGCGCGGGATCCATGTCGTCGGCGACCGGTCCTGGTCGATCGACATGCAGCGCTACAACTTCCAGTTCACCGGGCAGCGGTTCTTCCGCATCGAGAACGGCAAGCTCGCCGGGCAGCTGCGTGATGTGGCGTACCAGGCGACGACCACGGACTTCTGGGGCTCGATGGAGAAGGTCGGCGGCCCGCAGACGTATGTGCTCGGCGGCGCGTTCAACTGTGGCAAGGCCCAGCCGGGCCAGGTCGCGGCGGTCTCCCACGGCTGCCCCTCCGCCCTCTTCCGAGGCGTGAACATCCTCAACACGACGCAGGAGGCCGGACGATGAACGGCGACCACGGAACCGGCGGGGGGTCCGGGGGTCGTCCCCCGGGCAGGCACAGTCTCAACACGACGCAGGAGGCCGGACGATGAGCCGCGTCAGCAAGCCGTACGAGATCGTCGAGCGGGCCCTGGAGCTGTCCACCACGGACGGTCTGGTGGTCATCGCCGACGAGCACTCCTCCGCAAATCTGCGCTGGGCGGGCAACGCGCTCACCACCAACGGGGTGACCCGGGGGCGGACCCTCACCGTCATCGCGACCGTCGACGGTGCGCAGGGCACGGCCTCCGGCGTCGTCTCCCGGTCCGCCGTGACCGCCGACGACCTGGAGCCGCTTGTGCGGGCCGCCGAGGCCGCCGCCCGGGGTGCGGGTCCCGCCGAGGACGCGCAGCCGCTGGTCAGCGGGGTGCCCTCGTCCCCCGACTTCACGGACGCGCCCGCCGAGACCGGCTCCGAGGTCTTCGCCGACTTCGCCCCGGCGCTCGGTGACGCCTTCGCCCGGGCCCGCTCCGGCGGCCGCGAGCTGTACGGGTTCGCCAACCACGAGCTGACCTCCACCTACCTGGGTACGTCGACGGGGCTGCGGCTCCGCCACGACCAGCCGACGGGGACGCTGGAGCTGAACGCCAAGTCCCCGGACCGGACCCGATCCGCGTGGGCGGGCCGGTCGACGCGCGACTTCAAGGACGTCGACCCGGCGGCCCTCGACGCGGAGCTGGCGCAGCGGCTGCGCTGGGCGGAGCGGCGTATCGACCTGCCCGCCGGGCGGTACGAGACCCTGCTGCCGCCGACCGCCGTGGCGGACCTGCTGATCTACCAGCTCTGGTCGTCCACCGCGCGGGACGCCGTGGAGGGGCGGACGGTGTTCTCCAAGCCGGGCGGGGGCACGCGGCTCGGCGAGACGCTGGCTCCGCTCCCGCTGACCCTGCGCAGCGACCCGCACGCGCCGGGCCTGGAGTCGGCGCCCTTCGTGATCGCCCACTCCTCCGGCGACAGCGCTTCCGTCTTCGACAACGGACTGCCTCTGGCCCCGACGGACTGGGTGCGGGACGGAGAGCTGGAGCGGCTGACGACGACCCGGCACACCGCGGCCCTTACCGGGCTGCCGGTCGCCCCGGCCGTCGACAACCTGGTGCTGGACGGGGGCGGTGAGCGGTCGCTGGAGGAGATGGTGGCCGCGACGACCGGGCGGGCGCTCCTGCTGACCTGCCTCTGGTACATCCGCGAGGTGGACCCGGCGACGCTGCTGCTGACCGGGCTGACCCGGGACGGCGTCTACCTGGTGGAGGACGGCGAGGTGGTCGGCGAGGTGAACAACTTCCGGTTCAACGAGTCGCCGGTGGACCTGCTGTCGAGGGCGTCGGAGGCGGGCCGTACGGAGAAGACGCTGCCGCGCGAGTGGGGCGACTGGTTCACCCGGGCCGCGATGCCCGCGCTGCGCATCCCGGACTTCAACATGAGCTCGGTCAGCCAGGGGGTGTGACCCGCCTAGACTGACCCGTACATCCCCACGAAACGCAAGGAGCACCGGAACCGTGACGGACATCGTCGACGAGCTGAAGTGGCGCGGGCTGTTCGCCCAGTCCACTGACGAGGACGCATTGCGCAAGGCTCTCGCGGACGGTCCCGTCACCTTCTATTGCGGCTTCGACCCGACCGCGGCGAGCCTGCACGTGGGGCACCTCGTGCAGGTCCTCACCGTGCGCCGGCTCCAGCAGGCGGGGCACCGCCCGCTCGCCCTGGTCGGCGGGGCCACCGGTCAGATCGGTGACCCGCGCCCGACCGCCGAGCGCACGCTGAACGACCCGGAGACCATCGCGGCCTGGGTGCAGCGGCTGCGGGAGCAGATCGAGCCCTTTCTCACCTTCGAGGGCCCGAACGCGGCGACGATGGTCAACAACCTGGACTGGACCGCGGGGATGTCCGCGATCGAGTTCCTGCGGGACATCGGCAAGCACTTCCGGGTCAACAAGATGCTCACCAAGGACTCGGTCGCGCGCCGGCTGGAGTCGCAGGAGGGCATCAGCTACACGGAGTTCAGCTACCAGCTGCTCCAGGGGATGGACTTCCTGGAGCTGTACCGCCGCTACGGCTGCGTCCTCCAGCAGGGCGGCAGCGACCAGTGGGGCAACCTCACCGCGGGCATCGACCTGATCCACCGCCTGGAGCCGGGTGCCACCGTGCACGCGCTGGCGACGCCGCTGATGGTGAAGGCGGACGGGACCAAGTTCGGCAAGTCCGAGAGCGGCGCCGTCTGGCTGGACCCGGAGATGACCACGCCGTACGCGTTCTACCAGTTCTGGCTGAACGTGGACGACCGGGACATCTCCCGCTACATGCGCATCCTCAGCTTCAAGAGCCGTGAGGAGCTCGAGGAGCTGGAGCAGCTGACCGAGGAGCGGCCGCAGGCGCGTTCCGCGCAGCGGGCGCTGGCCGAGGAGCTGACCGCGCTGGTGCACGGCGGGGCGCAGTGCGCGGCGGTCATCGCGGCGTCGAAGGCGCTGTTCGGCCAGGGCGACCTGGCCGAGCTGGACGAGACGACGCTGAGCGCGGCCCTCTCCGAGGTGCCGCACGCCCGGGTCCGCGAGCTCGGCCCGCTGGTGGACCTTCTGGTGGAGGTCGGTCTCGCACCGAGCAAGTCGGGTGCCCGGCGCACGGTCAAGGAGGGCGGCGCCTACGTGAACAACGTGAAGGTCGCCGACGGTGAGGTCGCGCCGGCCGCCGGGGAGCTGCTGCACGGTCGCTGGCTGGTGCTGCGCCGGGGCAAGAAGAACCTGGCGGCCGTGGAGGTAGTCCCGGCCGGCTGAGGCTCGCCGTACCGCACCACAGCGCCGCGGCCGGACACGCTTTTCCTCGTGTGTCCGGCCGCGGCGCTGTGCTTTGCTGCTGTGCTGTCCAGCCCCGGGTCAGGTTCTGTTCTTGTTGCCGCGGATGGACTGCCAGGCCATGTCCCCGACACCGACGACGGCCACGGCACCGATCAGCTGGAGCAGATGGCGGATCCAGTCGATGCCCTTGGTGTCCTCGACGCCGATCCAGCTGGCCACGGCGTTACCGAGGATGGAGCCGAGAATGCCGAACACGGCCGTCAGCCAGAGTGGGATGTCTTGTTTGCCCGGCAGGATCGCTCGTGCGATCACACCAAGCACCAGGCCCACGATGATTGCCCACAACCAGCTCATTTCGCCTCCTCGTACGGCGCGGAGTGCGCTGCCGCCCAGTCTTGGGCGGCCGGCGGTCGGCCGCACTCCGGGCTGGGCCGTAAGGGTGGGGGCGTCAAGGGCGGCGGTGGGCGCGCCCCGGTCTTCGGTACACGGGGTACCCGGCGTACCGTGGATGCGGCCCGGTCCCGGAGCGTCCGGCACAGAGATCTGGTGGTGGAACACATGCTGCGGAAGAGCGACGAGGTGGAGGTCTTCCGGATCACGGAGGCCCGTCAGGGCCTGGCCGACGATGTGCGGGGCAGGCAGCGGCGCTATGTGATCTCGATGTCCGTGCGTACGGTGTCGGTGGTGCTGGCCGCGGTGCTGTGGAACGTGGAGCGGCATGTCGCGATCGTGGCGCTCGCTCTGGGAGTGCTGCTGCCGTACGTGGCGGTGGTCATCGCCAACGCGGGCCGGGAGAGCGCCCCTTCACTGCCGTCGGCGTATCTCACCGCACCGGTGCGGCCCGCCGTGGAGGCCGCTCCGACCGCCGGTCGCGCCGAGTCCGAGGGCCACGAGGGGCGGGCCGGGTGGGTGCCCCCGTCACAGGAGCACATCTGAGCCCGCGCGTCCCGCGAAGCTCCGGAAAGGCTCAGATCAATCATGACGTTCCGGTGCACCGGACCCCGGTGCCCGTGACATACTTCAGAGGCGCTCCGCATCCCCCGTCGGAGCGATGGACCGACGCCGGGCAGCTCCCCCCGTGGCTGCTCGGCGTCGCCGTTCCTCCGGCCGGGGATGCGTCGTTCAGCGTGCGGAGCACCTGACTTAGGCTGGGTGCCGTGATCTTCCCCGAGACATCCGCCGAGAGCGCCGCTGGTGCCCCGATCTGTTCCGCCAAGGGCTGCCGGGCCGACGCGGTCTGGGTGCTCGCCTGGAACAACCCCAAGCTGCACACGCCCGAGCGGCGCAAGACCTGGCTGGCCTGCGACGAGCACCGGGAGCACCTGTCGCAGTTCCTGGGCGTACGAGGCTTCCTCAAGGATGTCGTGGCGCTCGCCGACTGGGAGTCCGGGAGCCCATGAAGGGGTTGGTCAGCCGCCGATCGCCGACATCGGGCGGTCCGGCTGCAGGAACGACGGGTCGTCCAGTCCGGAGCCCGCCTTCTTGCCCCACATGGCGACCTTCCAGAGGCGGGCTATCTCCTCGTCCGGCGCGTCCGAGCGCAGGGCGGAGCGCAGGTCGGTCTCCTCGCGGGCGAAGAGGCAGGTGCGGATCTGTCCGTCGGCGGTGAGCCGGGTGCGGTCGCAGGCGCGGCAGAACGGGCGGGTGACCGAGGCGATCACGCCCACGCGGTGCGGGCCGCCGTCGACGGTCCAGCGCTCGGCGGGGGCGGAGCCGCGGGCTTCGTCGTCCTCGGCGGTGAGGGTGAAGCGCGTGCGCAGCGAGGCCAGGATGTCACCGGCGGTGATCATGCCGTCGCGCTTCCAGCCGTGCTGGGCGTCCAGGGGCATCTGCTCGATGAAGCGGAGCTCGTACGCGTTGGCGACGGCCCAGGCCAGCAGCTCGGGGGCCTCGTCGTCGTTGAGTCCCGGCATCAGGACGGAGTTGACCTTCACCGGGGTGAGGCCGGCCTCACGGGCGGCTTCGAGGCCTTCCAGGACGTCCTTGTGGCGGTCACGGCGGGTGAGGGTCTTGAAGACGTCGGGGCGCAGGGTGTCCAGCGAGACGTTGACCCGGTCGAGGCCTGCGGCCTTGAGGGCGGCGGCGGTCCGCTTGAGTCCGATGCCGTTGGTCGTGAGCGACATGCGGGGGCGCGGGGTGAGGCCGGCGCACTGCTCGACGATGGAGGCGAGGCCGGGACGGAGCAGGGGCTCCCCGCCGGTGAAGCGGACCTCGGTGATGCCGAGGCTGGTGACCGCGATGCGGATCAGGCGCACGATCTCGTCGTCCGAGAGCAACTCGCTCTTGCCGAGCCACTGCAGGCCCTCTTCCGGCATGCAGTAGGTGCACCGCAGATTGCACTTGTCGGTCAGTGACACGCGCAGGTCCGTGGCGACCCTGTCATAGGTGTCGATGAGCACGGTGGCTCTCCTCCCCCGGTGGTGTCGTCGGTACGGACGCTCTCCACCGAGCCTACGTGAGACCGGTGACATCGCAGGGGCCCGTTTGCCACGAGGTGCGGCCGGGCCGCGTCGTAGGACTCTACGACGCGGCCCGGCCCAAGGGGTAGGTGATGCACCGAACGGCTCGGTGAATTCCCTCTCTCAGTGCGCTCCGGTGCCGGTGAGGGACTTGACCTCCAGCTCGGCGTACTTGTCGGTGTCGGGCTTCTCCTTGCCGATCACCGAGCCGAGCCAGCCGAGCAGGAAACCGAGCGGAATCGAGATCAGGCCGGGGTTCTCCAGCGGGAACCAGGCGAAGTCGACGCTCGGGAACATCGAGGTCGGCTTGGAGGAGACGACCGGCGAGAAGAGCACCAGCAGGACGGAGGAGCTGAGCCCGCCGTAGATGGACCAGAGGGCCCCCTGGGTGGTGAACCGCTTCCAGAAGAGGCTGTAGAGGATCGTCGGCAGGTTGGCGGAGGCGGCGACCGCGAACGCGAGGGCCACCAGTCCGGCCACGTTGAGGTCGCGGGCGAGCGCGCCCAGCGCGATGGAGACGATGCCGATGGCGACGGTGGCCCAGCGTGCGGAGCGGACCTCCTCCTTCTCGGTGGCCTTCCCCTTCCGGATCACGTTGGCGTAGATGTCGTGCGCGAACGACGAGGAGGAGGCGAGGGTGAGTCCGGCGACGACGGCGAGGATGGTCGCGAAGGCGACGGCGGAGATCACCGCGAGGAGGATGGCGCCGCCGGTGGATCCGGAGCCGCCGCCGATCTCCAGGGCGGCGAGTGGTGCCGCCGTGTTGCCCGCCTTGTTCGAGGCGATGATGTCGCCGGGCTTGAGGATCGCCGCGGCGCCGAACCCGAGCACGATCGTCATCAGGTAGAAGGCGCCGATGATGCCGATCGCCCAGTTCACGGACTTACGGGCGGCCTTGGCGGTGGGCACGGTGTAGAAGCGGATCAGGATGTGCGGCAGGCCCGCGGTGCCGAGGACCAGGGCGATGCCGAGGGAGATGAAGTCCAGCTTGGAGACGCCGGTGACGCCGTACTTCAGGCCGGGCTCCAGGAAGGCTGCGCCCTTGCCGCTGTTGCTGGCGGCGGTGCCGAGCAGGTCGGAGATGTTGAAGTTGAACTTCAGCAGGATCAGGAAGGTGATGAGCAGGGTGCCCGCGATGAGCAGGACGGCCTTGACCATCTGCACCCAGGTGGTGCCCTTCATACCGCCGATGGTGACGTAAAGGATCATGAGCACGCCGACCAGGGCGACGATGACGATCTTCCCGAAGTCGCTGGTGATGCCGAGCAGCAGAGAGACGAGGACGCCGGCACCGGCCATCTGGGCCAGCAGGTAGAAGATCGAGACGACGATGGTGGACGTACCCGCGGCGGTACGGACGGGGCGCTGGCGCATCCGGTAGGCGAGGACGTCGCCCATGGTGTAGCGGCCGGAGTTGCGCAGGGGTTCGGCGACCAGGAGCAGGGCGACGAGCCAGGCGACGAGGAAACCGATGGAGTAGAGGAAGCCGTCGTATCCGAAGAGGGCGATGGCGCCCGCGATGCCCAGGAAGGACGCCGCGGACATGTAGTCGCCGGAGACCGCGAGCCCGTTCTGGAAGCCGGTGAACTGGCGGCCGCCCGCGTAGAAGTCGGAGGCGCTCTTGGTCTGGCGGCCCGCCCACACGGTGATGAAGAGGGTCGCCACGACGAAGGCGGCGAACAGGGTGATGATCAGTGGCCGGTGTTCGCTCGCGCCTTCGGTGGCGGCGAGCTGGACGGCCGGATAGAGGGTGTGGGCGGCACTCATACGTCGGCCTCCATACGGGACTTGATCGCTTCGGCCTTCGGGTCGAGCTTGGTGGCGGCGTGCCGGGAGTAGAGCACGGCGATGAGGAAGGTGGTGGCGAACTGGGCGAGGCCGAGGACGAGCGCCATGTTGATGTTGCCGGCGACCTTGATGCTCATGAAGCCGCCCGCGTAGTTGCAGAGCAGGACGTAGAGCAGGTACCAGGTCACGAAGGCGACGGTGAGCGGGAAGGCGAAGGAGCGGAACGAGCGGCGCAGGTCGGCGAACTCGGCACTCGCCTGCACCGCGTTGAACGCCTCGGTGGTGGGCTGGGCCGGGCCGGTGTCAAAACGGCCCTCGGGCGGCGGTGCATCGGTAGCCACGGAATCTCCTCGCGACGCGGGTGCGGTGGTCTGGGGGACGGTGGGTGTCATGGGGAGGCCTCGATACCGGGGGACGGTGATGTACCTCCTGGACAACGGCACGGAGGGCGCGACGAAGCGGTTCACCGGATCTTTCGCCTTCTCGGGCCCATCCCGGTGACCGGAAGCCCATCCGTCCCGGTGGCCTGAAGTCGCCCGTACGCCTTCGGCCGCACAGGTGCACTCTTCGAACTCACTTGCCCCAAATCATTGATGTGCCAGGAAGATCAGCGATAGCTTCACTCGTCATGTACGCGACCGAACACGCCAGGTGTCCGGTCGACCGGCACGGATGATGTGGAGAACCCATGGCTCATCTGGCATCGAGACGGACCCGCGCGCTCGCGCTGCCCGTCGGACTCGCGCTCGTCGCCTCGCTCGGCTTCCTGCCGGCGGCGTCGGCCACGGCGGCGCCCACCGGCGCACCGGCCACCGCGACCCCGCGGACCGACGGACCGAAGCTGAGTTACGTCGTCAACACCGGCAGCGGCCGCACCGCCGTCCAGCAGGTGAAGAAGGCCATCACACAGGCCGGCGGCACGGTCGTCATCGCCTATGAGCAGATCGGCGTCATCGTCGCCCACTCGCAGAACCCGGCCTTCGGCGAAACGATCCGCCGGGTACGGGGCGTGCAGTCGGCGGGCGCGACCCGGACCAATCCGATCGTGCCCCAGGCCACCAAGGACGTCGGCGCCATAGCGCAGCCGCTGACCGAGGCTCAGGCGGCGGCAGCGGCCGCCCAGGCGACGGCGGAGCAGGACCCGCTGGAGCCGCTGCAGTGGTCGCTTCCCGCGATCAAGGCGGACAAGGCGCACCAGAAGTCGCTCGGCTCGAAGAATGTGACGGTCGCCGTCATCGACACGGGCGTGGACGACACCCACCCGGACCTGGCACCCAACTTCGACCGCGCCGCCTCCGCCAACTGCGTCACGGGCGCTCCGGACACCACCGCCGGCTCCTGGCGACCGGCGGCGGGCGAGAGCGACCACGGCACGCACGTGGCGGGCACCATCGCCGCGGCGAAGAACGGCTTCGGCGTGACGGGGGTGGCGCCGGGTGTGAAGGTCTCCGGCATCAAGGTCTCCACCCCGGACGGCTTCTTCTACACCGAGGCCGTCGTCTGCGGCTTCCTCTGGGCGGCCGAGCACGGCGTCGAGGTGACGAACAACAGCTACTACACCGACCCGTGGCTCTACGCCTGCAAGAACGACCCGGACCAGGGCGCCCTGGTCGAGTCCCTCACCCGGGCCGTCAAGTACGCCGAGCGCAAGGGCACGGTCAACGTCGCCGCGGCGGGCAACGCCCGCCACGACCTGTCCCGCACGATCGAGGACCGGACCAGCCCGAACGACACCGAGCCGGTCACCCGGACGATCGACCCGCGGGTCTGCCCCGACATCCCGACCATGCTGCCGGGCGTCGTGACGGTCTCCGCCACGGGCGCCAAGGGCCTCAAGTCCTCGTACTCGAACTACGGCAAGGGCGTCATCGACGTGGCGGCCCCGGGCGGTGACTCGACGGTCTACCAGACCCCCGAGCCGCCGGCCGTCAGCGGGCTGATCCTCTCCACGCTGCCCGGCGACAGGTTCGGCTACAAGGCCGGTACGTCGATGGCGTCCCCGCACGTCGCGGGCGTCGTGGCCCTGATCAAGTCCCGGCACCCGCACGCCTCTCCGGCCGCGGTGAAGGTGCTGCTGGGCCTCCAGGCGGACGCGAAGGCGTGCGGCGAGCCGTACGACTACAACGGTGACGGGGTCATCGACGCGGTCTGCGAGGGCGGCAAGAGCTACAACGGCTTCTACGGGGCCGGAGTGGTGGACGCACTGGACGCGGTCCGCTGGTAGGCGGCAGGCGCGTGACACGGTAGGCACGGCCATCACGGCAGGGGCCCGGGGCAGCTCCCCCGGGCCCCTGCTCGTACGTCCGTACTCCTACGGCCGGTCGGCCCGCCCCGCCCTCACCACCCCGAGGGCCAGCAGGAGCTGCGCGGCGATGTAGGTGAGCATCACCCAGAAGTCAGGGGCGGGCAGCCGGGGCCATTCCGCGATACCGGTGGCGATGAGGGCGTCGGAGAGCAGGAAGAGCGCCCCGCCGGCCGCCGTGTACCGGCCGAGCACACCGGCCCGCCACGCCATCGCGGTGAGCAGCAGGCTGTAGCCGGCCACCGGAACACGCAGCTCCGCCGGGAGGTCGGACCAGATCAGGACGAGGAAGACGGCGAGGACGAGAACGTACGCGACCCCCGTGGTCAGGGCCGCGGGGGCCCGGTCCCGGCCGAACAGCGTCAGGTAGCAGACATGGCCGACGGCGAAGGAGCCCATCCCGAGGAGGAACGCCAGGTCGTTGTCGGCGAGCAGGAACACGTCCCCACCCCACCCGAACAGCAGGGCCACGGTGAGCAGCCGGGGCCCGCCCCGGACGGCGGCGTATCCGGCGAGCAGCGGCATCAGCAGCGGCTTGGCGACCAGGTGGACGGTGTCGTGCCCGGCGAGGAGCCCGGCCAGGTCGACGGCGGCTGCGAGGAGGAAGGCGATGAGCAGGGGCCGGGCGAACCGGCCAGGCCCTGCCGCCTCCGGCCGGGCGGGGCGGGACGCGGTGGCGCTCATCGGGTGTGTCCCGGGGCGGGGGCCGCGGCGGGTACGGAGGCGGGAGCTTCGGCGCGTACGGGAACGGGCTCAGGAACGACGGCTTCGGCGCCCGTTCTGGGAGCGGGCTGCCAGCCCGGCCCCCGGAAGACCCGCCCGGCGCGCTCGCTCCAGCTCCCGGCGGCCCGGACGTCCCGGGCGATGGCGGCGTACTCATGGGTGGCGACGCGCAGCGGGTTGTGGGTGGCGATGTTCTTGGTGAGTCCGTAGACGGGCCGCTCGGTCTCGGCCGCGAAGGACCCGAACATCCGGTCCCAGATGATCAGGATGCCGCCGTAGTTGCGGTCCAGGTAGCTGCCCTGCGAGGCGTGGTGGACGCGGTGGTGCGAGGGCGTGTTGAGGACGTACTCGAAGGGGCGCGGGAGCTTGCCCACGCGTTCGGTGTGGACCCAGAACTGGTAGACGAGGTTGGCCGACTGGCAGAAGGCGAGCGCCGCCGGGTGCACCCCGCAGGCGATGAGCGGGAGGTAGAAGGGCCAGACGGTGGCGGAGGTCCAGGGCTGGCGCAGCGCGGTGGTGAGGTTGAACTTCCGGCTGGAGTGGTGCACCACGTGGCAGGCCCACAGGATCCGGACGACGTGGTGGCCGCGGTGGGACCAGTAGTAGAAGAAGTCCTGGGCCAGGAGCATCAGCAGGACGGTCCACCACAGCACCGGCACCCGCAGTGGCGTCAGCTCGTAGACCCCCATGTAGACGGCCAGGATGGGGATCTTCCACAGCAGGTCGAATCCGAGGCTGCCGAGCCCCATCGTGAGGCTGGTGGCGGCGTCCTTCGTGTCGTACCCGGCGGCGTCCTCGTCGGGGTGGAGGCGGTAGCTGACCATCTCGATCACGGTGAGCAGCACGAAGGCCGGTATTGACCACAGCACGACATCGGGCAGGTTCGGCTCCATGCGAGCACCGTAGGGCCGCGGATCGGTGAGGGCTAGACGTTGTTACCCACAAGTATGCGAGATCTGGTGTCAGCAGTCTTTGGCACCTTCTGCCAATGGCCCGACTGGAGGATGTGCGGGACACGTTGTGGCCGAGAAGGAGAAACACCCGTGTTCGGTACGGAAGTTGCCCTGTCCCGGTCGGCCACGACGGTGATCGGCACCCGAACGTGTCGGACGACCCTCACGATCTGTCGCCGGTGGTGTCCCGGCCGAATAGGGCACTGTCAGTCGCGGCCCGTATTCTCTGTGACCATGCTCGACGACCGCCAGACAGCCGCACCATGGCCGACCGCCTACCCCCAGGGGTACGCGGTCGTCGACGTGGAGACCACCGGCCTCGCCCGCGACGACCGGATAGTGTCCGCCGCCGTCTACCGGCTCGACGCCCTGGGCAATGTCGAGGACCACTGGTACACGCTGGTGAATCCGGAGCGGGACCCCGGTCCCGTCTGGATCCACGGGCTGACGAGCGACGTACTGGAAGGCGCGCCGCTCTTCCCCGAGGTCGCCGCCGAGTTGTCGGCGCGGCTCGCGGGCCGGGTGCTCGTCGCGCACAACGCGGCGTTCGACTGGTCGATGATCGCCCGGGAGTACGCCCGGGCCGCGGTGGTCGCCCCGGTCGAGCAGCGGCTCTGCACGATCGCGCTCGCCAAGGAGCTGCGGCTGCCGCTGCCCAACCACAAGCTGGCCTCCCTCGCCGCCCACTTCGGCGTCGTACAGCAGCACGCCCACCACGCCCTGGACGACGCCCGGGTGCTGGCCGAGGCGTTCCGGCCGAGTCTGCACGCGGCGGCCCGGGGCGGGGTGCGGCTGCCGTTGCTGGAGTGCCGGCCGCTGACCGAGTGGTCCGACTCCCCCGTCGCCCCGCGCGTCGGGTATCAGCCCGCGCGGCAGCCGAACAGCTGGCGGCCCTCGCGGAAGCGGCCGGCCTGCCCGTATCCCAATCCGGGGCGGTACGAGAAGGAGAAGCCGCTCAAGCAGGGGATGCGGGTGGCGTTCTCCGGGGACACCTCGATCGACCGGGAGCTGCTGGAGGACCGGGCGGTGGAGGCGGGGCTTCATGTGGCGACCAGCGTGTCGCGGCTGACCAGTCTGCTGGTGACCAACGACCCGGACGCGGCGACGTCGAAGACGCAGAAGGCGAAGTCGTTCGGCACGCCGATCCTGGAGGAGAGCTCCTTCACCCATCTGCTGCGCGATGTGGCGCCCGCCGACGGGGTCGTCCTCCCGCACCAGGCGCCGCCACCGTCATCGGAGTGAACCGGGCGCGACTCGCCCGGAGTCCGCTGGCCCGTCGCCGCCCCGCGTCCCACCCTGTGGCGCATGGCACGTTGCGAGGTTTGCGGAAACGACTACGGCATGTCCTTCGAGGTGCACGCGCAGGGCGCGGTGCACGTCTTCGACTGCTTCTCCTGCGCCATCCACCGCATGGCGCCGATCTGCGAGCACTGCCGGGTCCAGGTGATCGGGCAGGGCGTCGAGGCCGACGGGCACTGGTACTGCGGCGCCCACTGCGCCCGCGCCGAAGGGAGGGCGGGCATCGTGGACAAAGTGTGAGGGAACATCCCTTTGCCGGGCCTGCCCGGCAGTACCCCTGAGTGCCGCGCCCCATGACCCCGGTTGTACGGTCATGGGGTGTACCGCTTCCTGTTGACCCGGCAGTGGGTGATTCTCACCCTGCTGGCTCTCGTCCTGATGCCGACCATGGTCGAGCTGGGTTTCTGGCAGTTGCACCGGCATCAGCACCGGGTCGCGCAGAACGAGCTGATCTCGCGGAACCTCAAGGCGCAGCCGCTCCCGGTCACCGATCTCACCTCCCCCGGGCACACCGTCCCGCGCGCCGACTACTGGCGGGCGGTGATGGCGACCGGCACGTTCGACAGCGAGCACGAGGTGGTGGTCCGCCGGCGTACGTCCGAGGACGACAAGATCGGCGTGCATGTGCTGACGCCGCTGGACCTCAGGGACGGGGGCACCGTCCTGGTCAACCGGGGCTGGGTGCCCGCCGCGCCGAACCAGACGGCGTATCCGGACGTGCCGCCCGCCCCCCAGGGCGAAGTGACCGTCACCGGGCGGCTCAAGGCGGACGAGACGACCGGCAGCAGCGGCATCAAGGATCTGGCGGGGCTGCCGGACCGGCAGGTGATGCTGATCAACAGCGAGCAGCAGGCGCATCTGCTCTCCCGCGAGGTCCTCGGCGGGTACATCGAGCAGACCGCACCGCAGCCCGCGGGCGGGCTGCCCGAGCAGATCCCCGACCCCGACGACAGCTCCATCGGCGCGCACATGGCGTACGCCGTCCAGTGGTGGCTGTTCGTCGCCGCAGTTCCGGTCGGCTGGGTCATCCTCGTACGGCGGGAGAAGCGCGACCGCGAGGAGGCCGCCGCGAAGGGTGAGCCGACCGGTACCGCCGCCGAGCGGCCGGAGACCGCGAGCGCCTGAGAGCCTTTCGGTCCAGGGGTTCTGAGAGCTCCGGCACACCGAGGGGCTGGTTGACGAGGGTCCTGTTCGGGAACACGCCAGAGCGTGACCCCACGCATTGAGGACTACGCCCTGATCGGCGATCTCCAGACCGCCGCGCTCGTCGGCAGGAACGGTTCGATCGACTGGCTCTGCCTGCCCCGCTTCGACTCCGGCGCCTGCTTCGCCGCTCTGCTCGGCACCGAGGAGAACGGCCACTGGCGCATCGCCCCGCAGGGAGCCGGGCCCACGGACACCTGCACCCGACGGGGTTACACGGGGGGTTCGCTCGTCCTGGAGACGTACTGGGAGACCCGGACCGGCACGGTCAAGGTCATCGACTTCATGCCGCAGCGGGACAAGTCGCCCGATGTGATGCGGATCGTCGAGGGCGTCAGCGGCACCGTCGACATGAGCTCCGTCCTGCGGCTGCGCTTCGACTTCGGATCCGTGGTGCCGTGGGTACGCCGGTCGCACGGCCACCGGGTCGCGGTCGCCGGCCCCGACTCCGTCTGGCTGCGCAGCGAACCGCCGGTCAAGACGTGGGGCCAGCAGTTCAGCACCTGCTCCTCGTTCACCGTCACCGAGGGCGAGAGCGTGGCGTTCGTCCTCACCTGGCACCCCTCGCACTCGCCCCGGCCGAAACTGATCGACCCGCACAAGGCGCTGAAGCACACGCTGCACGACTGGGCGAAGTGGACCGCCAGGTGCACCTACGAGGGCCCGTACCGCGAGGCCGTGATGCGCTCGCTGATCATCCTGAAGGCGCTGACGTACGCCCCGACGGGCGGCATCGTGGCGGCCCCGACCACCTCGTTGCCGGAGGAGATCGGCGGCGTACGGAACTGGGACTACCGCTTCTGCTGGCTGCGGGACGCGACGCTCACCCTCGGGGCGATGGTCTCGGCCGGCTATCTGGAGGAGGCGGCGGCCTGGCGCGACTGGCTGCTGCGGGCCGTGGCCGGGGATCCGGCGGACCTCCAGATCATGTACGGGCTCGCGGGCGAGCGCCGGCTCCCCGAGATGGAGCTGCCCTGGCTCGCCGGGTACGAGAACTCCCGCCCGGTGCGCACCGGCAACGCGGCGGTCCGCCAGCGCCAGCTGGATGTCTACGGGGAGGTCATCGACGCGCTCCGGCTCGCCCGCGTCGCCGGTCTGGACGACAAGCCGCACGCCTGGAACCTCCAGCTCAGCCTGCTCGGCTTCCTGGAGTCCTCGTGGCGGGAGCCGGACGAGGGGCTGTGGGAGATCCGCGGCCCGCGGCGCCACTTCGTGCACTCCAAGGTGATGGCCTGGGTCGCCGCCGACCGGGCGGTGCGCTCGCTGGAGGAGAACCCCGAGCTGCCCGGAGACGCGGACCGCTGGCGGGCGATGCGGGACGCCGTGCACGCCGAGGTGTGCGAGAAGGGGTACGACCCCGCGCGGAACACCTTCACCCAGTCCTACGGGTCGCGGGAGCTGGACGCGGCGACGCTGCTCATCGTGCGGACCGGGTTCCTGCCGCCCGACGACCCCCGGGTCATCGGCACGGTCGACGCGGTCCGCGACGAGCTGGGCAGCGACGGGCTGGTCCGCCGCTACAGCACCGAGGGGGTCTCCGTCGACGGGCTGCCCGGCGACGAGGGGGCGTTCCTCGCCTGCTCGTTCTGGCTGGTGGACGCCTTGCAGCGGATCGGCAGGCCCGGTGAGGCGCGGGAGCTGTTCGAGCATCTGCTGGAGCTCCGCAGCGATGTGGGGCTGCTGGCCGAGGAGTACGACGTCGCGGCCGGGCGGCAGCTGGGCAACTTCCCCCAGGCGTTCAGCCATATCGGACTGGTCAACTCCGCGGTCGACCTCGCCGGGGTGGACCCGGCAGGATAGGGCCATGGATCTTGGACTGAAGGACCGCGTGTACATCGTCACCGGCGCGACCCGGGGGCTCGGCAACGCCACGGCGCGCGCCCTGGCCGCCGACGGCGCGAAGGTGATCATCACCGGCCGGGACGAGAGGGGCGCCGAGGAGGCCGCCGCCGAGCTGGGGCCGGACGCCGTGGGTCTCGCCGCCGACAACGCCGACCCGAGCGCCGCCCAGCGGCTGGTGGACACGGCCCGGGAGCGATTCGGGCGGCTCGACGGTGTGCTCATCAGCGTCGGCGGGCCCGCGCCCGGCTTCGCCGCCGACAACACGGACGACCAGTGGCAGACGGCGTTCGAGACGGTGTTCCTCGGAGCGGTCCGGCTCGCCCGGACGACCGCCGCCGCACTGGGCGAGGGCGGCGTCATCGGCTTCGTGCTCTCCGGGTCGGTGCACGAGCCGATCGGCGGACTGACCATCTCCAACGGGCTGCGCCCCGGCCTCGCCGGTTTCGCCAAGTCGCTCGCCGACGAGCTGGGGCCGCGCGGCATCCGGGTCGTCGGGGTGCTGCCCGCCCGGATCGACACCGACCGGGTCCGCGAGCTGGACGCGCTCTCGGGCGACGCCGAGGCGGCCCGTACGGCCAACGAGGCGCGTATCCCGCTGCGGCGCTACGGGACGCCGGAGGAGTTCGGGAAGACCGCGGCCTTCCTGCTCTCCCCCGCCGCCTCGTATCTGACGGGGATCATGGTGCCGGTCGACGGCGGTTCGCGGCGCGGGTTCTGAGGAAGCCCGGTCCACGGGCCGTCAGGCCACCCGCTCCGCGCGGTGCTTGACGGCCCGCAGCCGTACCTCGGCCGGGAGCTCGTCCAGGCCGGCCGAATCGCGGGCGTGGGCCAGCGCTCCGTCGGCCACCGCGTTCAGCGCCTGCTCGGGGGCGGCGTGCGGCTCCATCAGCAGCCGGATGCGGGCCTGCGGGGCGGTCCGGCGGCCGGTCAGGGCCGCCTGGGCGCGGGCCACTCCGTCCACCTCGCCCGCCTCGTCGGCGAGCACGCCCTCCAGCGCCTTGCCCCGTACCTGCGCGCCCTCACCGTCGCCGCTGTCGACCAGCACGTCGGAGAGGCGGCCGCGCCGGAGCTGGGCGAGGAGCCACCACAGGGCGAGGACGACCAGGACGGCGAGGACCGCGATCACGGTCGGCCACCACCAGCCCTCGTCGCGCCAGCGGCCCCGGTCGTCCGCGCTGAGCAGCACGTCGTTCTTGCCGTCCCAGGGCCACCAGGACGGCAGGGAGACGCCGAGGCCGACGGCGAGCACCCCTCCGCCCACGGCGATCAGCAGGAGACCGGCCAGGGCCAGCAGGACCCGGTTGACGGTGGAGCGCATGCCGCTCATCCCTTCTTCGCCGGTCGGTGCACCTGGACGGAGAGGCCGGGCGGCTTCGCCAGGCCCAGTTCCCGGACGGCCGTGGCCAGTACGGTGTTCAGGTCGCCGCGTACGTCGTCGAGTTCCCGGAAGTGCGAGAGGGCGCGCACCTTCGCCTTGCGCCGTCCCATCCGGACCCGGACGGACTGCACCCCGGGCACCCGCACGGCCCGGTCCCGCAGGACGAGTGCGGCGGCGGTCCGGTCGAGTCCGGCGCGTACGCCGGCGCGGTCGCGGCGCATCGGCAGCAGATCGCGCAGCCCGGGGGTGAGGGCGAGAAGGAGCAGCCAGAGGCCGATCAGTGCGGCGGCCCCCGCGCCGATGAGCACCGCGACGTCGTCGAGCTGCCGATCGGCGAGGCCGTCGGCGAGGGAGCGCCGCCACTGCATGGCCGGATGCCCGGTCCGTACGGCGGCGATGTCGTAGAGCAGCAGCCCGGCGGCGCCCAGGAGCACCAGGGCCAGCAGTGCGGCCGGTACCCGGCGCGCGGACCAGAAGCGGCCGGCCCGGCCGCCGCCCTGCTCCAGGGTGGGGACCCGGTCGTGGTCGGAGGGGGTGCCGGGGTCGGGGGTGTGCGTCCCACCGCCGGCCTGATCCACCGTGGGCATCCACCGGGTGGAGCCGGTGGGGTCGACGGGTTCGGTCATCGGATCCTCCCCTGTGCTCCGCCGGTGGCCGGGTGCAGCCGTTCGACCTGGACGGCCACTTCGGGCACCTCCATGCCCGCAAGCGACGTGACCCGCTGGGCGACCCTGCTCCGCACGGCACCGCACTGGCGGCCGATGTCGCAGGGGTAGCCGAGCTCCAGGCTGACCCGTACGCGGGCGGCGTCACGGTGGACGGTGACCGTGGCGCGGGGGGAGGCCCCGTTCGAGGGCGGATGGTCGACGGCTTCCTTCGCCGCCTGGGCGGCGATCTTGGCGACGACCCGGTCGGCGATCCGGGTCTCGCCCCGTTCGGCGGCGGCGACCCGCCCGGTCACCGCCGTCACCGTCGCCGGTCGCCGCGCTCGCGACTCCGGAAGAAGTCGCCGGGTTCCAGGTCACCGTCCAGGAAGCGGCCGGCGATGAAGCCGACCGCGCCCAACGCGGCCACCAGTACGAAGGCTCCGAACCCGCCGAAATATCCGGCGAATCCCAGCGCCATGCCGGCCAGCAGACCGGCCACAGCCATGCTCATCGTCTCTCCTCAACTGCCTTTCGGCGGGGAACCCGGAATTTACTGGACTCGCTGCTGCTGATCGCCGTCGTCCTCGTCGTCGTCCTCGTCGGGCAGCTTGACGTCGCTGACCGCGATGTTGACCTCGACGACTTCGAGGCCGGTCATGCGCTCCACCGCCTCGACGACGTTCTGGCGGACGTCGCGGGCCACGTCGGAGATGGCCACGCCGTAGTCGACGACGATCTCCAGGTCGAGGGCGGCCTGGGACTCGCCGACCTCGGCCTTCACACCGCGGGTGACGGACTTGCCGCCGCCGGGGACCCGGTCGCGGACCGCGCCGAAGGTCCGGGACAGGCCGCTGCCCATGGCGTGGACGCCGACCACATCGCGTGCGGCCATTCCGGCGATCTTCTCGACGACGCCGTCGGCGATGGTGGTGCGGCCGCGGGTGCCGGGATCCCCACCGCCTCGTTTGCTCAGAGGGGACTTGCCCGAACCGCTGCCGGGGCTGTTGTGCTGGGGTGTCTCAGTCATCGCCGCTCTTCCTTTCGGGGCGGGGTGGGGACTTCCTTCGCCCACGTTAAGTGCGCTTGCCCGGTCTCGCGCTGTGGATACGGCAGGCTGGGGCGATGACGACGGAGCGGAGCCCGCAGAGGGCCGACAAATGGACAGCCGCGGTACGGCAACGCCTGGGCCTCGGCAGACTGCTCCCCCTGGGTGGCGCCGTGGACGGCGCCTGGATCGCGGAGACCGCGGCGGCCTCGGTGCTGCGCGGGGCGGCCGTGCCGGGGGCGGTGCTGGGGACGCTGAGGATCGGACCGGCCCGGGAGGCCGCCGGTGCGGATACGCGGGCGGGGGCGGATCGCCCGGTGGGAACGGGGGGGCCGGCGGGAGCAGGCGTCCGGGCGGAGGCGGGCCCCGCCGTGCCTCCGGCGCCGCCGAGCGGCCTGCCGCCGGGGCCGCTGAGGATCGAGGCGGAGTTCCGGGCGGCCGGGGACCGCCCGTTGCCGGACGCGGCGGCCGCCCTGCGCGTGGCGCTCGTCACGGCGGCCGCCGCCCGGCTCGGACTGGAGATCGCGGAGGTGGACCTGCGGGTGACGGCATTGCTCGACGACGCTGCGCCCGATCAGGTGACGGACCCGGCCGCCGCGCACTCCCCGCCGGCCCCGGCCCCGGTCGCGAGGGCGGATACGAAGGCGGAGGGGCCGGCCGCGGCGGCCGCCGCCGGGGTGCCCGGTGTCGTCGCGCTGACCCGGGTCCTGGGCGGTGCGGTGCACACCGCCGAGGACCACATCCGGGTCGAGGTGGCGACGGCCGGGGACCACCGGGCTCTCGATGTGGCCCGGTCGGTGCGCACGGCGGTGTCGGCGGCCACGGCGGACCGGCTGCCGGTGTCGGTGCTGGTCACCGACGTGGTCGAGGCGTCCGGTGATACCCGTTGACGCCCGGTGATGCCCGCTAGTCGGTGATGCCCGCCAGGTCGCGCAGCCTGCGGCCCTGGGCGGCGCGCTCGGCGGCGCGCTGCTCCTCGTACGTACGCGAGACGGCGCCGGCCAGCAGGGCCTTGGTCTCCACGACGGCGTCGCGGGGTGCGGAAATCAGGGCGGCGGCCAGGTCGCGGGCCGCCGCGTCGAGCTGGTCGGCGGGGACCACGAGGTTGGCGAGGCCGGTGCGCTCGGCCTCCTCGGCGTGCACGAACCGCCCGGTGGCGCAGATCTCGAGCGCGCGGGCGTACCCCACGAGGTTCACCAGGGGGTGGGTGCCCGTGAGGTCGGGGACGAGGCCGAGGCTGGTCTCGCGCATGGCGAACTGGACGTCCTCGGCGACGATCCGCAGATCGCAGGCGAGGGCGAGCTGGAAGCCGGCGCCGATGGCGTGGCCCTGGACCGTCGCGATCGACACGAGGTCGTTGCGGCGCCACCAGGTGAACGCCTCCTGGTACTCGGCGATGGTCGCGTCGAGCTCGGCCTCCGGGCCGCGCGCCATGTCGAGGAAGGACGGCTCGCCGTCGAACCCCTCGGGGGTGAACGCCTGCCGGTCGAGGCCCGCGGAGAAGGACCTGCCCTCGCCGCGGAGCACCACGACGCGGACATCGCCGGGCAGCACCCGTCCGGCCTCGGTCAACGCCCGCCAGAGAGCGGGAGACTGGGCGTTGCGCTTGGCCGGGTTGGTGAGCGTCACGGTGGCAACCGCGTCTTCGACGGTGAGCCGTACGCCGTCCTTGTCGAGCACAGGGTCGAGCGAGGTCATGGGGCGCCTCCGGATCGGGTGCAGTCAGCACTCAGAATCTAAGTGACTGAACAGTAACCACCCGGACGACCTCACGGTCAGCCGGGTGGCCACCCCGAATTCCGATGAGCCCTCACACCTCCGGGCACTCAGGCCGAAGCGGCCTTCTTGCCTCGTGTGGCTCCGCCGCGTCCTCGCAGCGTCACTCCGGACTCACTGAGCATCCGGTGGACGAACCCGTAGGAGCGGCCGGTTTCCTCGGCCAGCGCCCTGATGCTCGCACCGGAGTCGTACTTCTTCTTCAGGTCTGCCGCGAGCTTGTCACGCGCGGCGCCGGTCACCCGGCTGCCCTTCTTCAGAGTCTCGGCCACCCGTGCCTCCTCTATGGGAAGTGCGCTCTGGACTCTCATGATCACCCCTCCCGCGCTTCCTGGCCACCCATTCGGCAAGGTCGGTGTGACCGGATTCCGGACCGGAGAGCACCCGGACACGATCGGAATCCTGTATTCCGGCGGACCGCAGAGGCATGGGGACCGTACCGGCTAAAGAACCGGCAGGTCAGAGCCGTACGGGGAGCAAGGCCCCGGAAAGGGGCGCGTGGCGGGTGAGCGCCGGGCGCCCCACCGGGGTACGAGACGTCCTCACGCAGATGGTGGATCACGCGTAGGCCGAATGATCTATCCGGAGGGGCCGGAGATCCGTCCGGAGAGGGCCGGCGCTCCCTCCGGACGGGTCAGGCGAGGGCGACGAGGTCCCGGTAGTCGGCACCCCAGAGGTCCTCGACGCCGTCCGGGAGCAGGATGATCCGCTCCGGCTGGAGCGCCTCGACCGCGCCCTCGTCGTGGGTGACGAGGACGACAGCGCCCTTGTAGGTGCGCAGCGCGCCGAGGATCTCCTCGCGGCTGGCGGGGTCGAGGTTGTTCGTCGGCTCGTCGAGCAGGAGCACGTTGGCGGAGGAGACGACCAGGGTCGCCAGCGCGAGCCGGGTCTTCTCGCCGCCGGAGAGCACCCCGGCCGGCTTGTCGACGTCGTCGCCCGAGAAGAGGAACGAGCCGAGCGTCTTGCGGACCGCGACGAGGTCGAGGTCGGGCGCGGCGGAGCGCATGTTCTCCAGGACCGTGCGATCCGGGTCGAGGGTCTCGTGCTCCTGGGCGTAGTAGCCGAGCTTGAGGCCGTGGCCCTCGATGACCTGGCCGGTGTCGGGCTTCTCGGCGCCGCCGAGCAGGCGAAGCAGTGTGGTCTTGCCGGCGCCGTTGAGGCCGAGGATGACGACGCGCGAGCCCTTGTCGATGGCCAGGTCGACGTCGGTGAAGATCTCCAGCGAGCCGTACGACTTGGAGAGGCCCTCCGCCATCAGCGGGGTCTTGCCGCAGGGCGAGGGGTCGGGGAAGCGCAGCTTGGCGACCTTGTCGGAGACCCGCACGGCCTCCAGACCGGAGAGCAGCCGGTCGGCGCGCTTGGCCATGTTCTGGGCGGCGACGGTCTTGGTGGCCTTGGCGCGCATCTTGTCGGCCTGCGCGTTGAGGGTCGCGGCCTTCTTCTCGGCGTTCTGGCGCTCGCGCTTGCGGCGCTTCTCGTCGGCCTCGCGCTGCTGCTGGTAGAGCTTCCAGCCCATGTTGTAGACGTCGATCTGCGAGCGGTTGGCGTCGAGGTAGAAGACCTTGTTGACCACGGTCTCGACGAGCTCGACGTCGTGGGAGATCACGACGAAGCCGCCGCGGTAGTTCTTCAGGTAGTCGCGCAGCCAGACGATCGAGTCCGCGTCGAGGTGGTTGGTGGGCTCGTCGAGGAGCAGGGTGTCGGCGTCCGAGAAGAGGATCCGGGCCAGCTCGACGCGGCGGCGCTGACCACCGGAGAGCGTATGCAGGGGCTGGCCGAGCACCCGGTCGGGCAGGCTGAGCGCGGCGGCGATGGTGGCGGCCTCGGCCTCGGCGGCGTACCCGCCCTTGGTGAGGAACTCCGTCTCCAGGCGCTCGTACTTCTTCATCGCCTTCTCGCGGGTGGCACCCTTGCCGTTCGCCATCCGCTCCTCGTTCTCGCGCATCTTGCGCAGGATCTCGTCGAGACCCCGGGCGGAGAGGATGCGGTCGCGGGCGAGGATCTCCAGGTCGCCGGTGCGCGGGTCCTGCGGGAGGTAGCCGACCTCGCCGGAGCGGGTGATGGTGCCGCCCGCGGGGGTCCCCTCACCCGCGAGGCACTTGGTGAGGGTGGTCTTGCCCGCGCCGTTACGGCCGACCAGGCCGATGCGGTCGCCCTTGGCGATACGGAAGGAGGCGGACTCGATGAGGATGCGGGCGCCGGCGCGCAGCTCGATGCCGGAGGCGGTGATCACGGAAGAACTCCAGGGCAGTATGGACGGCGAAGGGACGAGGGCGGAGGTCTCTCGACGCCGCTAATGCGCAAGGAGAATGGCCATAGGCCCCATTCTACCGGCGGTGTGCAACTGCTTTTCCGGGACGTGCGCGGCAGCCGGATCCCGGGCGGGCGGGCCACCGTGGGCGGCGGCATTGTGGGGGTGATCGCCCTGATCCTGGGGCTGCTGTTCGGCATCGGCCCCGAACAGCTCGGCGAGCGGGTCGACAGCCCGCGCAGATCACAGAAGAGGTGAGTGCGATGACAGGCGTGGCGAAGGGTGTTCCGACGATCTACCCGACGGTCCTCTACGACGACGCGAAGGCCGCGATCAGGACGCTGACGGAGGGCCTCGGCTTCACCGAGGAAGCGGTCTACGAGGGCGAGACGGGCAGCGTGCTGCACGCCGAGCTGTCCTGCGGCAACGGCAGGGTGATGCTCGGCTCCAAGGGCGGGGACGGCGTGTTCGCCCGGGCGATGGCGGGTGCGGGCCCGGCGGGGGTGTACGTGGTGGTGGGCGACGTGGACGAGCACTTCGCCCGGGCCCGGGATTTCGGCGTGGAGATCCTGAGGGAGCCGACGGACCAGGACTACGGCTCGCGGGACTACATGGCGCGGGACGCCGAGGGCAACGTATGGAGCTTCGGGACGTATGCCCCGGGGTCCGCCGGCTGAGCTCGGCGGACACCGGGGACGCGGGGCTCAGGCTCCGCCGGTGTGGACCTGGAACGCGGCCCGGCGGACCGCCTTGGCCAGGGCCGGGTCCGGGTGGGCGGCGGCCAGCGCGACCAGCACCTGGACCGTGCGCGGGTGGCCGACGGCTCTGACCTCGTCGAGGAGGGCCGGGACGGTGCCCTGGACGGCGGAGTCGAGGTGGCGCACCAGCAGACCGGTCTCGCCGTGGTCGGCGACGGCGGCGGCGGTGTCGACCCAGAGCCAGGTGGCCTCCTCGCGGCTGAGGATCTCCTGCGCGTCGTCCGGGTCCGCCCCCTCGTACTCGGCGAGCCAGAGCAGCGCGTAGGGCCGCAGCGACGGATGGGTGACCACGGCGCGGACCTCGGGCTCGGCGGGGGCGCCGACGACCCGGAGCGCTTCGAAGGCCAGTCCCCGCAGCAGCGCGTCCTCGCCCCGGGCTACGGCGAGGAGTTCGGCGACGGCGCTGCCGACCGTACGGGCGGCGAGCCAGGCCCGGTATTCGGCGCGGGCCGGTCCAGGGGTGAGCCGGGCGCAGCCGAGGAGCATGTCGGCGGCGGACTGCTCGATGTTTCCGGCCGGGCTCTGGGCGGCGACGCAGATCTGCTCCAGCTTGACCCAGACCGCCCAGTTGCCGAGCGGGGTGAGGGTGGCGTGCCCGTTGCCGAGGGTCAGGGCGCCGACGGCGGCGAGGCCTTCCAGGGCCCAGTCGAGCAGCAGGGCGTCGAGGTCGGCGCTGCGGTCCGGGGCGGGTGCGGGGCGTCCGGTGGCCGGAGTGCTCTCGGTGGCCGCGCGGCCGGCACCGTACGGCACTTCGCAGCGCTCCTCCTGGAGTTCGGCGATGCGCTGGGCGAGGAGGTCGAGGAGGGCGGGTACGGCGACGGGGCCCGCGGAGAGCTGGAGGAGGGAGAGCACCTGGGGCACGGCCTCGACGGCTTCGGCGACCGCACCGGTCTCGATGCCCTCGGGGGCGGCGTGGACGAGCGACCAGGCGTCGAAGAGCGCGACCCAGCCGCGCAGCACGGCCGAGTCGTCCCGGTCCCAGGCGCGCAGCCGCCAGCCGGGGCGGGCGGTGTCGCCGTGCAGCTCGATCAGGCCGGCCAACCGGGCCCGGTCCCAGCCCGCACGCACCTGTGCCGGGGAGAGTTCCAGGGCCGTCGCGGCCCGTTCGAGGGCCTGGGTGGCGAGTGGCGCGGCGCTTCCGGGGACGGGGGCGGGGGCGCCGGCGGCCCAGTGGGCGATGCGTACGGCGTCGGCGAGGACCGCCCGGGCCTGGCGGGCCAGCTCGGTGCGGGGCGGGGTGCCCTCGGGGGGGCGGGGGGCCGGCCTGGTGCGCCGGGTGGACACAGCCCTGCGGGCGGTGGCGAGGGGTCGCGGGCGGACAAGTCGCAGCCTGGAGTCGCGCGGGGTACGGGACGTCACGGGAGCAGTCTTGCCTCTGACGGCCCGAAAGCCCAAACGGAAGGTGTTTCCCCGGTCCCCGCCCGGTTACCGCCGGTGCGGTGACCACAAGGACCGATCCCCGCATCACCTCACATCAGAGGCGTGAGGAAGCGCCTGAGGGTTTCTTCGTAACGGGCGGGATCCGCGTTCCACATCGACGCATGCGGAGCCTGCGGTACGGCGTGGAGGCTGACCAGGTCCGGCCGGCGGGCGGCGATCGCCCGCGACGGGCCCCAGGGGGCGATCGTGTCGTCCGGGCCGTGCGCGATCAGCGTCGGGGCCGGCAGCGCATCGGCCAGGGAGGCCTCCAGGAGCGGGGCCGAGGTCATGCCGGTCCGGCCCTGGGCGGCGCGGACGGCCAGCGGCAGCAGGGCGGCGGGGACTCCGCGGGCGGCGGCCAGGGCGCGCAGTGTGGTCGGCCAGTCCAGGACCGGGGAGTCCAGGACGAGGCCGCTGACGCGCTCGCGCAACGGGGAGTTGACCGCGGCGTGCAGGGCCATGGAGGCGCCGGTGGACCAGCCGTACAGGATCACGTTCCGGGCACCGTAGCGGACGGCGAAGCGCATCGCGGCGTCCAGGTCGCGCCATTCGGAGGCGCCGAGGTGGCCGAGGCCGTCGGCGGGGCGGGGGGCTCCGGCGTCCCCCCGGTAGGCGAGGTCCAGCACGGGGAGCTGCTGTTCGCTCAGGAAGCCCATCAGGTTCATGGGGTGCTCGCGGGTGGTGCCGAGGCCGTGCGCGGTGACGACCCAGGTGTCGCGGTCGCCGGGGACCCACCAGGCGGGCAGTCCGCCCAGCTCGCCGGGGATCTCGACCTCCCGGTACTCCAGGCCGAGGGCGGCGCCCGGGTCCCCCCGGTGCACCTCGGGGGTGAGGCGGACCGTGTCGCCCGGCTCCAGGATGCCGTGGGTGACCCGCTCCAGGGTGCGGACGACGGTGTCGGCGGTGGACTCGGCCCCTTCGACCACGGGGCCGACCACGGCGTGGACACCGGGGCCCTCGATCCCGTACGTACCCGGGCGGAGCGCCGTGAGGGAGCGGGTCAGGGTGATCCGCCGGATCCCCGTGGCGTGCACGGTGAGTCTGCGGTCGGTGGGGAGGGGACGTCCGGGCGCCGACTTGAGGGCGGCGTCGCTGGCGTACCGGCCGGCCGCGACCGCTGCCGCGCCGACGCCGAGGATCGTGGTGACGGCCGTTGCCGTCGCAGTTGCCGGGCGCACCGCTTCAGTGTCGTGGGGCGGGCGGCGCGATGCCAGTGGGCGGGGGCCGTCCGGTGCGGCGGGCGGAGGTGCACCGGGTCAGCCGGGCTGCCCGTACCCCTTGAGCGCCTCGGTCACCTCGGCCAGCTGGGCCTCGCCGAGCAGCGCCGGAGTGCGGCCCGGCAGCGCGCTCGCGGTGAGCCAGAGGCGGCAGAGCCACTCCAGCTGGGCGGTGCGCTCGTAGGCCTGGGCGAGGGTGGAGCCGTAGGTGACGGTGCCGTGGTTGGCCAGCAGGCAGCCGGTGCGGCCGCGGAGGGCGGTGAGCATGGCACCGGCCAGCTCCGGGGTGCCGTAGCGGGCGTAGGGGGCGGTGCGGACGGGGCCGCCGAGGATGGCGGCCGCGTAGTGCACGAGCGGCACCTCGGTGACGAGGGTGGAGACGGCGGTGGCGTGCACGGCGTGGGTGTGGACCACGGCGGCGGCGTCGGTCTCCCCGTAGACCGCGAGGTGGAGGGGGAGTTCGCTGGTCGGCTTCAGCTCCCCGAGCACCTGCCGGCCGTCCAGGTCGACGCCGACGGCGTCCCCGGGTCCGAGCCGGTCGTAGGGCACCCCGCTGGGGGTCACCAGGACCAGGTCTCCGACGCGGGCCGACACATTGCCGGAGGTGCCGACGACCAAGCCCTCGGCGGCGCTCCGGCGGGCGGTGGCGACCACGTCACGCCAGGCCAGGGCCACTGATTCCGGCTGCTGCTCGCTCATGGGGTGAGCGTAGGGGCGGTGGGTCGAAACCGGAACGTCATCCCCCACGTGACCGGGATCTCTTCCGGGGCCGGATGTGACCGTCAAAAACTTCGCCAACGAGGAGTAAAGGGCAGACCAGCCGGTGCCCCACCGACCTCCCGCAGCCCCTCGCGCACACAAACGGAATCACCGCACTCCGATTCGAGTCACCACAGCGCCCCGCCCAGTTCATCTTCCGTTCACCCAGGTTGCCTACGGTCCACGAGCCACTGACGTCGAACGATTGCCTGGGTAAATGGAACACATCACGCTGCTGCTCGCGATTGTGGTCGTGACAGCTCTCGTGTTCGATTTCACGAACGGTTTCCACGACACCGCCAACGCGATGGCTACGACCATCTCGACCGGCGCACTGAAGCCCAAGACGGCGGTGGCCATGTCCGCCGTTCTCAACCTCGTCGGCGCGTTCCTGTCAGTGGAGGTCGCCAAGACGATCTCCGGCGGGATCGTCAACGAGAACGGCCTCAGAACCGAGGTCATCTTCGCGGCGCTCGTCGGCGCCATCCTGTGGAATCTGCTGACCTGGCTGGTCGGCCTGCCCTCCAGCTCGTCCCACGCCCTGTTCGGCGGTCTGATCGGCGCCGCCGTGATGTCGGCCGGCTGGTCCTCGATCAACGGCGGCACCGTCGTCACCAAGGTGCTGCTCCCCGCGATCGCCGCCCCGCTGGTCGCCGGTCTCGCCGCCATGCTGGCCGCGAAGCTGACGTACCGGATCAACCGGAACGTCACCGACGAGAACCAGCTCAAGTCGACGGCCAAGGGCTACCGAGCCGGCCAGATCGCCTCGGCCGGTCTCGTCTCGCTCGCCCACGGCACCAACGACGCCCAGAAGACGATGGGCATCATCACCCTGGCCCTGGTCACCGGCGGCGTCCTCGCCCCCGGCTCCAACCCGCCGATGTGGGTCATCGTCTCCGCCGGTGTCGCCATCGCGCTCGGCACCTACCTCGGCGGCTGGCGCATCATCCGCACCATGGGCAAGGGCCTGACCGACCTCCAGCCGCCGCAGGGCTTCGCCGCCCAGACCAGCGCGGCCACCGTCATCCTGGCCTCCTCGCACCTCGGCTTCTCGCTCTCCACCACCCAGTCGTGCTCGGGTGCCGTGATGGGCGCGGGCCTCGGCCGCAAGGGCGGCGTGGTCCGCTGGTCCACCGCCACCCGGATGTTCGTCGCCTGGGGCCTGACGCTCCCGGCCGCGGGTCTGGTCGGCGCAGGTGCCGAGTTCCTCACCAAGCAGGGCCCGTGGGGCATCACCGCCACCGCGATCCTGCTGGTCGGCGGCTCCTTCGCCATCTGGCTGGCCTCGCGCCGCCAGCCGGTGGACCACACCAACGTCAACGACACCGAGGACGCGACGGCGGACGAGCCGCGGGGCGTCGTCACCACCGCCATGGCCGCGGTCGCTCCGCCGCCCACCGCCAGTGCGGTCTCCGACCTCTCGGCCACCATCCCGGCCCCGGCCGCGGCACCCGACGACACGCCCCGCCCCGCGGCCACGGTGTAAGGACAGATCCGTATGAAAATCGACTGGGCAGCTCTCGCCTCCGTCTTCGGTGTCAGTCTCGTGGTCACCGTCGCACTGGTCGGCGTGTTCACCCTGGGCATCGTCGCCCTCTCCAAGCTGTCGGCCCCGGCCGGCGGCGCCTCCGGCGCCTCGGCCGTGCTGGCGCGCACCAGCGCGTACGCCTGCTTCGCGCTCTGCGTGGGAGCGGTCGCGTACGGGATCTATCTGATCGTCGCCTGACGCGACCCACCGCACTCCTTCGGGCCGGACACACCACCGTGTGTCCGGCCCGATGTGCGTCTGCGCACACTGGAGCTCCGCAGGTCAACAGCAAGTTGACGGCCGTTCTCGCAGCGTGGTGGACTGCCGGAGCCATTTACGGCGACAGAAGAGGAAGCCGGTGCGAATCCGGCGCGGTCCCGCCACTGTCACCGGGGAGCACTCCCCCACACCGGATGTCACGGCCCTCGCAACGCGGGCTGGAAGGCCGGGGGAACTGCGGATCCGGGAAGCCAGGAGACTCTTGTCGCCGGTCACGTCGAACCAGGGCGCGGACCCTGAGTGAGGACATAAGCCATGCCCGGCCGCCGTGCGCCGCATCCAGTGCCTCTTCCTGCCGGATCACCTCTGCCCATGGCGGGCTGAACCGTGCGTGCCGACCGTGTCTTCGCGTACGGCGCCGTCGCCGGCCTGATCGCCGACGCCGCTCTCGGCGACCCGCGCCGGGGTCATCCCGTCGCCGGTTTCGGCCGGGCCGCCGCGCGGGTGGAGTCCCTGCTGTGGCGGGACGACCGGGGCCGGGGAGCGCTGCACACCCTGCTGTGCGCCGGAGGCGCCGCGGGGGCCGCGGCACTGGCCGCCCGTGCCGTACGGGAGCGGCCCGCGCTCGCCGTCGCGCTGACGGCCGCCACCACCTGGTCGGTCGTCGGCGGGACGTCGCTGGGCCGGGAGGCCCGCGCCATCGGGGGCGCGCTGGCCGCCGGGGACCTGGAGGTGGCGCGGGAGCGGCTGCCGCACCTGTGCGGGCGTGATCCGCACTCCCTGGACGGGCCGCAGATCGCCCGTGCCGTCGTGGAGTCGGTCGCGGAGAACACCTCGGACGCCGTCGTGGGCGCGCTGGTGTGGGGCGCGATCGGCGGGGTGCCGGGGCTCGTCGGCTTCCGGGCCGTGAACACGCTCGACGCGATGGTCGGCCACAAGTCCCCCCGCCACCGCCGCTACGGCTGGGCCTCGGCCCGCCTGGACGACCTCGCGGGGTGGCCCGGGGCGCGGCTGACGGCCGCGCTGGCCGTGGTGGGCGGCGGGCGGCCCTCGGAGGCCGTACGCGCCTGGAAGGCGGATGCGGGGCGTCACCCGAGCCCGAACGCGGGGCCGGTGGAGGCCGCGTTCGCGGGGGCGCTCGGCGTACGGCTCGGCGGGACGTTGGCGTACGCGGGGCGCGTCGAGCACCGGCCGGTCCTGAACGGGGAGTCGGGCCGGGAGGTCCGGAGTTCCGACATCGAGCGCGCGGTCCGGTTGTCGCGCCGCGTGAGTGTGCTGGCTCTCGGGGTGTGCGTGGTGGGCCGGATGGTCGTGGGGCGCGTGGTCGCGGGACGGTCGTCGACAGGACAGAGGCGGGGTCGGGCATGAGCGGTGGGCTGCTGGTCGCGGGGACCACATCGGACGCGGGCAAGAGCGTCGTCACGGCGGGCATCTGCCGCTGGCTGGTGCGCCGGGGCGTGAAGGTCGCGCCCTTCAAGGCGCAGAACATGTCCCTCAACTCCTTCGTGACCCGCGAGGGTGCGGAGATCGGGCGCGCCCAGGCCATGCAGGCGCAGGCCGCCCGGGTGGAGCCGACCGCTCTGATGAACCCGGTACTGCTGAAGCCCGGCAGCGACCGGTCCAGCCAGGTCGTCCTGATGGGGAAGCCGGTGGGCGAGATGAGCGCCCGGGGTTACCACGGGGGCCGGCAGGAGGCGCTGCTCGGGACCGTCACGGACTGCCTGGAGCAGCTGCGGTCGACGTACGACGCGGTGATCTGCGAGGGGGCCGGGTCGCCGGCCGAGATCAACCTCCGGCGTACGGACATCGTGAACATGGGGATCGCGCGGGCGGCCCGCTTTCCCGTTCTGGTGGTCGGGGACATCGACCGGGGCGGGGTCTTCGCCTCCTTCTTCGGGACGACGGCGCTGCTCAGCGCGGAGGACCAGTCGCTGGTCGCGGGCTACCTGGTGAACAAGTTCCGGGGTGACGTCTCGCTGCTGGAGCCGGGCCTGGACATGCTGTACGGGCTGACCGGGCGGCGGACGTACGGGGTGCTGCCGTTCACCCATGGGCTCGGTATCGACGAGGAGGACGGCCTGCGGGTCTCCTTGCGGGGTGCGGTACGGGAGTCGGTCGTGGCGCCGCCCCGTGGGGAGGACGTGTTGCGGGTCGCGGTCTGCGCGGTGCCGTTGATGTCGAACTTCACGGACGTGGACGCGCTGGCCGCCGAACCGGGCGTCGTCGTGCGGTTCGTGGACCGGCCCGACGAGCTGGCCGACGCGGACCTGGTCGTCGTGCCCGGGACGCGCGGCACGGTCAAGGCGCTGGCCTGGCTGCGGGAGCGGGGGCTCGCGGACGCGTTGCTCCGGCGGGCGGCGGAGGGGCGGCCGGTGCTGGGGATCTGCGGGGGGTTCCAGGTGCTCGGAGAGCGGATCGAGGACGAGGTGGAGTCGCGGGCGGGGGTCGTGGAGGGGCTGGGGCTGCTGCCCGTGCGGGTGCGTTTCGACCGGGCCAAGACGCTGGCGCGGCCGGTGGGTTCGGCGCTGGGCGAGCCGGTGGAGGGGTACGAGATCCACCACGGGGTCGCCGATGTGCGGGGCGGGGAGCCGTTCCTGGACGGGTGCCGGGTGGGGGCGGTGTGGGGGACGCACTGGCACGGGTCGCTGGAGAGCGACGGGTTCCGGCGGCGGTTCCTGGAGGAGGTGGCCCGGGGTGCGGGGCGGCGGTTCGTGCCTGCGCCGGACACGAGCTTCGGGGTGCTGCGGGAGGAGCAGCTGGATCGGCTGGGGGATCTGGTGGAGGAGCACGCGGACACGGATGCGCTGTGGCGGTTGATCGAGGAGGGCGCGCCGACGGGGTTGCCGTTCGTGCCGCCGGGGGCGCCGCCGTCGGGTGCGGGGGCGGCGGAGAGCCGGGGCGCTGCCCCGGGCCCCGCTCCTCTATCGCCGAAGGAACTTGTGGTGACCGGTCACGTCGAAGCCGAAGAGCATGTCAACGAGGAGGCCAAGTGAGTACGCCGTATCCCTTCACCGCGATCGTCGGGCAGGACGACCTGCGGCTCGGGCTGTTGCTGAACGCGGTCAGTCCGGCCGTCGGTGGTGTGCTCGTGCGGGGCGAGAAGGGCACCGCCAAGTCCACCGCCGTGCGGGCACTGGCCGCGCTCGTGCCCGAGGTCTCCGTCGTACCGGGGTGCCGGTTCTCCTGTGATCCCGTCTCCCCCGATCCGGTGTGTCCCGACGGGCCCCACGCGGAGGCCGCCGGTGTGTCGCGCCCGGCGCGGACGGTGGAGCTGCCCGTCGGGGCGTCCGAGGACCGGCTCGTGGGGGCGCTGGACATCGAGCGGGCGCTCTCGGAGGGCGTGAAGGCGTTCGAGCCGGGGCTGCTGGCCGACGCGCACCGCGGGATCCTGTACGTCGACGAGGTCAACCTCCTCCACGACCACCTGGTGGACCTGCTGCTGGACGCGGCGGCCATGGGGGCCTCGTACGTCGAGCGCGAAGGCGTCTCCGTACGGCATGCGGCGCGGTTCCTGCTGGTCGGGACGATGAACCCCGAAGAGGGCGAGCTGAGGCCGCAGTTGCTGGACCGGTTCGGGCTCACCGTCGAGGTGGCCGCCTCCCGGGACACCGACGAGCGGGTGGAGGTCGTGCGGCGCCGGCTCGCCTACGACGACGATCCCGAGGGGTTCGCCGCGCGCTGGGCCGAGGAGGAGACGGCGCTTCGGGAGCGCATCGCCGCCGCGCGTGCCCTGCTGCCGCGTGTCGTACTCGGTGACGGCGTGCTGCGGCAGATCGCCGCGACCTGTGCCGCGTTCGAGGTCGACGGGATGCGGGCCGACATCGTGATGGCCCGTACCGCCACCGCGCTCGCCGCCTGGGCCGGGCGCGAGGAGGTCACCGCCGACGACGTACGGCAGGCCGCTCTGCTGGCGCTCCCCCACCGGCGGCGCCGCAACCCGTTCGACGCGCCGGGTCTTGACGAGGACAAGCTGGACCAGACCCTGGAGGAGGCCGCCGGGGACGAGGGACAGGGCCACGACGACGATCCCGACCCCGGCCCCGACGGTGGTGGCGGTGGCGGTGGGGGCGGTGACGTACCGCCCCAGGCCGATGGCGACCGCACCCCGCCGCAGGCCTCAGAAGGCGACGACACGCCGTCCCAGGCCCCCGAAGGCGCTCCCGACGCGCCCGGGCGGTCCGCCGGGGCCGAGCAGCGGCCTGTGGCCGCCGCCGAGCCGTTCCGTACGAAGATGCTCAGCGTGCCGGGGCTGGGGGAAGGCGCTGCCGGGCGGCGTTCCCGGGCCCGCACGGCGCATGGTCGGACCACAGGAGCGGTCCGGCCACAGGGCGCTCTGACCAAGCTGCACCTGGCCGCCACCGTGCAGGCCGCCGCCCCGCACCAGCGGGCGCGCGGGCGGTCCGGTCGCGGGCTCGTGGTGCGCCGGGACGATCTGCGGCAGGCGACCCGGGAGGGGCGTGAGGGCAACCTCGTGCTGTTCGTCGTGGACGCCTCCGGGTCGATGGCGGCCCGGCAGCGGATGAGTGCGGTCAAGGGGGCCGTGCTGTCGCTGCTGCTGGACGCGTACCAGCGGCGGGACAAGGTCGGCCTGGTCACCTTCCGGGGCAAGCAGGCGGAGGTGGCGCTGCCGCCGACCTCGTCCGTGGACGCGGCGGCGTCCCGACTGGAGTCGCTGCCGACCGGGGGGCGTACCCCGCTCGCCGCCGGCCTGCTCAAGGCCCATGACGTCCTGCGCGTCGAGCGGCTGCGCGATCCTTCGCGCCGGCCCCTGCTCGTCGTCGTCACGGACGGCCGGGCGACCGGCGGGCCTGAGCCGGTGGCGCTCGCGGGGCGGGCGGCGCGGCTGCACCAGGCCGAGGGGACGGCCTCGGTCGTCGTGGACTGCGAGTCGGGGTACGTACGCCTCGGCCTCGCCGGGGAACTCGCGCGGGAACTGGGAGGCACCGCCGTCACGCTCGACGAGCTGCGGGCCGACTCGATCGCCGGGCTCGTCAAGGACGTCACCGCAGCCGGGAGGGCCGCTTAATGCCGCAGGGACAGCCGACATCGGTGCCGGACGACGGGCTCACCACCCGTCAGCGGCGCAACCGCCCGCTTCTGTTCGTCCACACGGGCATCGGGAAGGGCAAGTCGACCGCCGCCTTCGGGCTCGCGCTGCGGGCCTGGAACCAGGGGTGGCCGATCGGGGTGTTCCAGTTCGTGAAGTCGGCGAAGTGGAAGGTCGGCGAGGAGAACGCGCTGAAGGTGCTGGGCGCGAGCGGCGAGGGCGGCACCGTCGACTGGCACAAGATGGGCGAGGGCTGGTCCTGGGTCCAGCGGGACGGCCAGCTCGACAACGAGGAGAAGGCCCGCGAGGGCTGGGAGCAGGTCAAGCGCGACCTGGCGGCCGAGACGTACAAGCTGTATGTGCTCGACGAGTTCGCCTACCCGATGCACTGGGGCTGGATCGACACCGACGAGGTCGTCGAGGTCATGCGGAACCGGCCCGGCACCCAGCACGTGGTGATCACCGGCCGCAACGCGCCGGACGCGCTCGTCGAGGCCGCCGACCTGGTGACCGACATGTCGAAGGTCAAGCACCCGATGGACGCGGGGCAGAAGGGCCAGAGGGGCATCGAGTGGTGACTGTGCCCCGCCTGGTCATCGCCGCTCCGGCCTCCGGCAGCGGCAAGACCACCGTCGCCACCGGCCTGATGGCCGCCTTCACCGCACGCGGGCTCGCCGTCTCGCCGCACAAGGTGGGGCCGGACTACATCGATCCCGGGTACCACTCGCTGGCGACGGGCCGCCCCGGCCGCAATCTCGACGCGTACATGTGCGGGACGGATCTCATCGCCCCGCTCTTCGCGCACGGGTCGGCGGAGTGCGACCTCGCCGTGGTCGAGGGCGTGATGGGGCTGTACGACGGTGCCTCGGGGCAGGGGGAGCTGGCGTCCACCGCTCAGGTGGCGAAGCTGCTGCGGGCGCCGGTGGTCCTGGTCGTGGACGCCTCCTCCCAGTCCCGGTCCGTGGCGGCCCTGGTCCACGGGTTCGCCTCCTGGGACCCGGAGGTGCGGATCGGCGGCGTGATCCTGAACAAGGTGGCCTCCGACCGGCACGAGGCGCTGTTGCGGGACGCGTTGGACGAGTCGGGGCTTCCGGTCCTCGGCGTGCTGCGGCGGGCGCCCCAGGTCGCGACGCCCTCACGCCACCTGGGTCTGGTGCCGGTGGCCGAGCGGCAGGGCGATGCGGTGGACGCCGTACGCGCCATGGGTGAGCGGGTGCGCGCCGGGTGTGATCTGGACGCGCTGATGGCGCTGGCCCGGAGTGCGCCCGCGCTTGCGGACGAGGCGTGGGAACCGGCGTACGCCGTCGTGGAGAGGCCCCGGCCCGTCGTCGCCGTGGCCGGCGGGGCGGCGTTCACCTTCGCGTACGCGGAGCACGCCGAACTGCTGACGGCGGCCGGTGCGGAGGTCGTGGTCTTCGACCCGCTGCGGGACGAGAAACTGCCGGCCGACACGGCGGGGCTCGTGATCGGCGGTGGGTTCCCGGAGATGTACGCCCCCGAGCTGTCGGCCAACGAACCGTTGCGGCGGGCGGTGACCGAACTGGCCCTGAGCGACGCCCCGGTGGCGGCCGAGTGCGCCGGCCTGCTGTATCTGGCGCGGGAGCTGGACGGGAAGCCGATGTGCGGGGTGCTGGACGCCACGGCCCGGATGTCGGAGCGGCTCACGCTCGGGTACCGGCAGGCGGTGGCGGTCTCGGACAGTCCGCTCGCGGTCGCCGGGACCCGGACGCGCGGCCATGAGTTCCACCGGACGGCGTTGGAGCCGGGGGCGGGGCCGGCGCCCGCGTGGGGCATGCACCAGCCGCAGCGGCGGGTGGAGGGGTACGTCCAGCGGGGCGTGCACGCCAGCTATCTGCACACGCACTGGGCGGCCTCCCCCGAGGTGGCCCGCCGTTTCGTGGAGCACTGCCGGGCGCGGTGAGCGGCCGGCGCGGTGCGTCACTGCCCCGGCGGCGCGTCCGTGGCAGCGCCAGGTGCGGGCGTACGCGGGCTCACTCGGCGATGCCGACCACCAGCCAGATGAAGCCCACGCCCCCGATGGTGCAGAGAAGGGTGGAGCGGGCGGGATGGGTGTGGTGCGCCTCGGGAAGAATCTCCGCAGCGGCCAGGTAGAGCAGCGCTCCGCCGAAGAAACCGAGATAGCCGCCGAGCAGTTCCTCCGGAAGGGTGAACAGCAGCGTCGTCGCGGCGCCCACGACCGGTGCCAGGGCAGCCGCGAACAGCATCAGGAGCGCCTTGCGTCGGGCGTTCCCGTAGAGACTGGTGAGGGTGTACGTGTTGAATCCGTCGGCGAAGTCATGACTGATCACCGCCAGCGCGACGGCCACGCCCATGGCTCCGCTGACCTGGAAGGCGGCGCCGAGCGCGATGCCGTCCATCAGGCTGTGGCCGACCATCGCGGCGGCCGCCGTGAGCCCCACCTGCGGGACGCGTTCACCGCTCGCCCCGTGTGCCACCTGGCGTACGGCGAGCAGCCCCTCGACCAGATGGGCCACCAGGAAGCCGCCGACGAACAGCAGCAGGGCGGCGGGCACCCCGAACACCGGTGTCCCCGCGACCTCCATCGCCTCCGGCAGGAGGTCCAGGCCGACCACTCCGAGCATCAGCCCGCCCGCGAAACCGAGCACCAGATGGCGGCGGTCCGTGACGCGTTGCGCGACCCAGCCGCCGGCCAGAGTCATCAGGAACGCGCCGAGCGCGACGAACACCGCCATGGGGTCTTGCTAGTCGATCGACCCGGTCGACCGCATCTCAGGGTGTCCTTACCCGCGCCCTTACCCGCGCCCCTGTCCGCGGCGGCCTCGTCCGCCCGTACGACGAACCGTGCGACGGCCGGATCCGTGACCGTATACGGAACAGCTCCACCCTCCACCGCTTGATCTGAAAGGCAGGCTCCGCCATGACGACCCCCACACCCGAACCCGGCGCGCGGAACCTGGTCATCGGGGTCGGTGCCCGACGGGGAGCGCCGCTCGGCGAGGTGTACGGCCTGATCGAGGAGACCCTGCACGGGGCGGGGCTGCGTACCGCCGACGTGGTGGAGGTGGCGACCGTCGACGCGAAGGCGGACGAGCCGGGGATCGTGGGGGCCGCCGCCCGGCTCGGGGTGCCGGTGCGGACGTACCCGGCGGCGGCGCTCGCGGGGGTGCGCGTGCCGCACCCGTCGGACGCGGCCGACGGGGCGGTGGGGACGCCGTCGGTCGCGGAGGCGGCGGCGCTGATCGAGGCGGACGAGCTGGTGGTGGAGAAGTCCGTCGGCACGAGCCGTACGGCGGTCGCGACCTGCGCCGTGGCACGCCGGTTTCCGGCCGTCCTCGCGCCTTTCCCTGTTTCCGGCGAGAAAACTTCCACCCCACTCGTGACGGAAGGCCCCCGGCCGTTCACCATGACAGCCATGAATCCCCCCACACATCCCCCCACGCGAGACATCGAGAGCGCCGGGCCCGACCTGCGCCACCACGGCGACGCGGAGGTGCGCGGCGAGAATCTGACCGATCTCGCCGTGAACGTCCGTACCCACACACCACCGGAGTGGCTGCGCCAGCGGATAGCCGCCTCCCTCGTCTCGCTGGCCGCCTACCCCGACGCCACACCGGCCCGGGAGGCGGTCGCCGAGCGGCACGGACTGCCGGTGGAACGCGTGCTGTTGACGGCGGGGGCCGCCGAGGCGTTCGTTCTGATCGCCCGGGCACTCCCGGCCAGGTGCCCGCTGGTCGTACATCCGCAGTTCACCGAGCCGGAGGCGGCGCTGCGGGCGGCCGGGCACGGGGTGGGGCGGGTGCTGCTGCGGGAGGAGGACGGCTTCCGGCTCGATCCGGCGGCGGTGCCGGAGGAGGCGGATCTGGTGGTGGTCGGCAACCCGACCAACCCGACGTCCGTGCTGCACCCGGCGGCCCTGCTGGAGCGGCTGGCCAGACCGGGGCGGACGCTGGTGGTCGACGAGGCGTTCATGGACGTCGTGCCGGGCGAGCGCGAGGCGTTGTGCGGGCGGACGGACATCCCCGGTCTGGTCGTGCTGCGCAGCCTCACCAAGACCTGGGGGCTGGCCGGGCTGCGGATCGGTTACGTCCTGGCCCACCCGGAGACGATCGCGCTGCTCGCCGAGGCGCAGCCACTGTGGCCCGTGTCGTCCCCGGCGCTGGCGGCGGCGCAGGCGTGCATGGAGCCGCGGGCGCTGGTGGAGGCTGCCGAGGCGGCGGACCGGATCACCGTGGACCGGGCCCATCTGCTGGCCGGGCTCGCGGAGTTCAGCGAGGTGCAGGCCGTCGAGGAGGCCCGGGGCCCGTTCGTACTGGTGCGGCTGGCGCGGGCGGCGGAGATCCGCGAGCGGCTCCGGCTGCTGGGCTTCGCGGCCCGGCGCGGCGACACGTTCCCGGGGCTCGGGCCGCAGTGGCTGCGGCTGGCCGTACGCGACCGGGCGACGACCAACCGCTTCCTCCAGGCCCTGGACCAGGCCGTTCAGGCGCTGCCCGCGCGAACGGGGCGCTGAGGGGTCCTCGGGGCAAGCCCGTGGGGCGGCGTTCCGTCGTACGAAGCCGCCCCACGGTCCCGTGCGCGGGCGCGGATCAGGCCTGGCTGCCGCCGCTCCGCCGGCGCGCGACCACCGTGGCGCCCGCGCCGACCGCGAGCAGGAGGGCCGCACCGCCCGCGAGGTACGGGGTGGTGGAGCTGCCGCCGGTCTCGGCCAGGTTGGCCGTGGTGGGGGCCTTGCCGGTGTCGGAGCCGGTCTGCGGCTTCACATCGGCGCCGCCGTCACCCTGGTCGCCGCCGGTGGAACCGCCGTCCGAACCGGCCGTGGAGCCGCCGGTGTCGCCGCCCGTGGAACCGCCGGTGGAACCGCCTGTGGCACCCCCGGTGTCGCCGCCCGTGGAACCTCCGTCCGTGGCGCCGCCGTCGCTCTCCCCCGGCTCCTCGGGCGTCTTGGGCCCCTTCGGGGTCTCGCAGGTCGCCTCCGCCAGGGTGACCTCGCCCTCCACCTCGGCCACGTTGAGCTTGAGCGGGTTCACCGAGACCTTCAGCTGAAGTGCCGTCGCGGCGGCCGTACGCGAGGTCGTCTCCGTCTTCGACAGGTCAAGGCTCACCTCACCGACGCCCGGTACCACGACCCGGGTCGGTCCGCCCGCGGAGAGCGACACCTTCTTGCCGAGCACCTTGACATGGCCGAGCACGTTCGATTCGGCGACGGGCTGCTCGCCGGCCTCGCAGAGCGCCTTGGAGGTCACCTTCTCGACCTCGATGAGCGAGAGCAGCGGCAGACCGGGCACATGGACCCGGGCCTTGGCCAGGTTGGTGTATCCCTCGGCCTTGTGCTCGTCCACGGTGGCGTTCGCGGCGGCCACGTCGGCGCGCAGGACGCTGACCGGCTTCCCGCCCGCCACGCCGTCCAGGTTCACCGTGAGGGCGGTCCTCTCGGCGCTTGCCGGTGCCTGCACCTCGTTGAGCGTGACCTCGAGGGGCACCTGGAGGGACTTGTTGAGGAGCGAGACGTCGAGCCCCGTACGGAGCACGACCGCGCTCGCCTTGCCCTCGCCGCCGGTGACGGGCGTCGCCGGGGCTGCCTGCGCGGGGACGGCGACAAGCAGAGCGACAGGAGCGGTGGCGGCCGCCAGGGCAGCGAGACGGAAGGTGTTGCTGTTCAAGATGGTGGAACCCCCACAAGAGACATGGAGCCACCGGCACAGTCCAATGGGGGACATCGCCTGTGCCGGTGGCCTCGACTCCGTGAATCTTTACGCACTGAGGGTGAACTGGCGGATACCTGAGGTGAGTTCACCCCAAAGGGGGGTTTCCGCGCGCATATTCGAATCTTTCGGCACGTGCGTTCCCTCCCGCCTCATTCCGTCACTCGTTTCACACGGTGTGAGCCGAGCGCCTCGACGAGCGGAGGTACACCAACGAGCCGGGGCCGCTTTCGTCACTGCCTGTCAACACACCACGACCTCAGCCGATCACCCGCCCGTTCAGCACGATGTGGCGCGGTGCCGCCAGCACCCGGACGTCCGCGCGCGGATCCTCGTCGTAGACGACCAGGTCGGCCGGAGCGCCCTCCTCCAACCCCGGCCGCCCCAGCCACCGCCTCGCCCCCCACGCGGTGGCGGAGAGGGCCTCCAGGGCCGGGATGCCCGCCTTCACGAGTTCGGCGACCTCGCCCGCGACCAGGCCGTGCGCCAGCGAGCCGCCCGCGTCGGTGCCGACGTAGACCGGGATGCCGGCGTCGTACGCGGCGCGCACGGTGTCGTAGCGGCGCTCGTACAGCTGTCGCATATGCGCCGACCAGCGCGGGAACTTGGCCTCGCCGCCCGCCGCGAGGTCAGGGAACGTGGCGGTGTTGACCAGCGTGGGAACGATCGCGACGCCGCGCTCCGCGAAGAGCGGGATGGTCTCCTCGGTGAGGCCGGTGGCGTGCTCGACGCAGTCGATGCCGGCCTCCACCAGATCGCGCAGCGATTCCTCGGCGAAGCAGTGCGCGGTGACGCGGGCGCCCAGCCGGTGCGCCTCGGCGATGGCCGCCTCGACCTCGCCGCGCGGCCAGCAGGCCGTGAGGTCGCCCGCGTCCCGGTCGATCCAGTCCCCCACCAGCTTGACCCAGCCGTCGCCGCGCCGGGCCTCCCGGGCGACGTACGCGACGAGGTCGCCGGGCTCGATCTCGTGGGCGTAGTTGCGGATGTAGCGACGGGTCCTGGCGATGTGGCGGCCCGCCCGGATGATCTTCGGCAGGTCCTCGCGGTCGTCGATCCAGCGGGTGTCGGAGGGCGATCCGGCGTCCCGGATCAGCAGGGTCCCGGCCTCCCGGTCGGTGAGCGCCTGCTTCTCGGCGGTCGCCGCGTCGACCGGGCCGTGCCGGTCCAGGCCGACATGGCAGTGCGCGTCGACGAGGCCGGGCAGCGCCCAGCCCGTGACGGTCTGCGCGCGGTCCGCGCCCGGCGGCCGCTCGTAGGTGATCCGCCCGTCGACGGCCCACAGTTCGCTTTGGACCTCGTCCGGGCCGACGAGGACCCGTCCCCTCACCCGCAGCACCCGCTGCCCGTCCTGACCGCGCACCTGATCACTCATACGCGGCACTGTACGAGGCCCTCGGTAGGCTGCCATGACCTGTCGACCGCCGGCCGAATCCGAAGAGAGCCCCACCGTGACGCACCCCTTCCTCGACCTCCCCCCGCTGACCGCCGCGCACTTCGCGGCCATCGAGCGACGGGTGGCCGCGCTCCTCGCCACCGAGGAGGACGTCGTCATCACACAGGGCGAGGCGCTGCTGCCGCTGGAGGGCTGCATCCGCAGTGGTGCCCGGCCCGGCTCGACCGCGCTGAACGTGGTCACCGGACCGTACGGGCAGACCTTCGGCAACTGGCTGCGGGACTGCGGCGCCGAGGTCGTCGACCTCACCGTGCCCTTCCACACCGCGGTGACCGCCGGCCAGGTGGCCGAGGCGCTCGCCGAGCACCCGGCGATCGACTTCGTCTCCCTGGTGCACGCCGAGGCGGCGACCGGCAACACCAACCCGGTCGCGGAGATCGGTGAGGTGGTCCGGGCGCACGGGGCGCTGTTCATGCTGGACGCGGTCGCCTCGGTGGGCGCCGAGCCGCTGCTGCCGGACGCCTGGGGCGTCGACCTGTGCGTGATCGGCGCGCAGAAGGCGATGGGCGGTCCGGCCGGGGTGTCGGCGGTGTCGGTGAGCGCGCGGGCCTGGGAGCGGATCGCCGCCAACCCGGCCGCCCCGCGCCGCTCGTACCTCTCGCTGCTGGACTGGAAGGAGCGCTGGATCGACGGCGGCCGCAAGGCTCTGCCGCACGCTCCGGCGCAGTTGGAGATGCTGGGCCTGGAGGCGTGCCTGGAGCGGATCGAGGAGGACGGCCTGGACACGGTGACGGCCCGCCACGCCTCGGCCGCCGCGGCGACCCGGGTGGGCGCGGTGGCGTTGGGCGGCGGTCTGGAGCCGTACGTCCTTCAGGCGCGGGACGCCGCTCCGGTGGCCACGACGCTGCGCGCCCCGGCGGGGACCGACGCCTCCGCGCTGGTCGCGCGGGCGCTGGAGCCGGCGCCCTCGCTGCCGCTCATCGCGGGTGGCGGGGCGCTCTCCAAGGACATGATCCGGGTCAATCACTACGGGGCGGATGCGACGCGGGACGCGGTGCTGTCCTCGCTCGCGGCCCTGGGGGCGGCGCTGGGCGACGCGGGCCGACGGGTCGACTTCGAAGCTGCCCGCCGTGCGGTTGCGGAAACCTGGCCGGGCCTCTGATATTCATAATGCGGGGAGCTGCTTTATCGAAAGCAGCTCCCCGCATTCTCCTGCCCGCTTTCTCGCCCCCTAAACGCGTAAGTTTTTTCGGGGCTCGAACTACATGATTCGGACACGTCTCACAGGAGTTACAACCCTGTGACCGACTCCACACGGGCGGCGTTATGCCCGAAAAATTCTGGACAAAGAGTGTGAAATCGCACCCATATCGTGGGGGATCTCGCGCACGCCTGATAACACATACCGGCGCTTCTCCCAACCCTTTGCCTCGATGCAATTTGGAAATTTGCTCGGTAAATTCAATTCGCATGACCGCCGCACCAGCAGATTTTGCCCGTGCCCGAAGCGAATTTCTCAGTATTGACACGCCGCGAGTGGAGGACGGAGCCGCGATCTGGCGCATCGCCCGCGACTCCGAGGTTCTGGACCTGAACTCCTCGTACAGCTACTTGCTGTGGTGTCGTGACTTCGCCGCGACGTCCGCCGTCGCCCGTGGCGAGGACGGCGAGCCGATCGCCTTCGTCACCGGCTACATCAGGCCCGACCGGCCCGAGACCCTCGTCGTCTGGCAGGTGGCCGTCGACCAGGCACATCGCGGCAAGGGACTGGCCGCCACCCTGCTGGACGCGCTGACCGCCCGCGTCGCCGCCGGCCAGGGACTCTCCTGCGTCGAGACCACGGTGACCCCTGACAACACCGCGTCCGACCGGCTGTTCACGTCCTACGCCCAGCGGCACGACGTCCCCCTGGAGCAGGAGGTCCTCTTCGACGGGGGGCTGTTCCCCGAGGGGACGCACCTGCCGGAGGTCCTCTACCGGATAGGCCCCTTCGCCGGCTGAGGCCTCCGAGCCACCCGAGCCGCACCGGCCTCGGCAGCCTCATCGGCCCCGTGAGCCACCCGGCCACGGCCCGGCGTACCTGACCCGTACGACCGGATCCCCATGACTTCTCGCGCCGGCCGACCACCCGGCGCGGTCCCGGCCGCCTCCGTGCGGCAGGGAGCACCGACCACTGCCCGTCACACCCCCTCACGCAGGAGATCCGCTGTGACCATCACCCCGCCCGCACTGAGCGTCTTCGAGACCCTGGAGTCGGAGGTGCGTAGCTACTGCCGCGGCTGGCCGGCCGTGTTCGACCGCGCCCAGGGCGCCCGGCTGACCGACGAGGACGGCCACTCCTACCTGGACTTCTTCGCCGGGGCCGGCTCGCTCAACTACGGCCACAACAACCCGGTGCTGAAACGAGCGCTGATCGACTACATCGAGCGCGACGGCATCACCCACGGCCTGGACATGGCGACCACCGCCAAGCGCGCCTTCCTGGAGACGTTCCAGAACGTCATCCTGCGCCCGCGCGACCTCCCGTACAAGGTGATGTTCCCCGGCCCGACCGGCACCAACGCCGTCGAGTCGGCGCTGAAGCTGGCCCGCAAGGTCAAGGGCCGCGAGTCCGTCGTCTCGTTCACCAACGCCTTCCACGGCATGTCGCTGGGCTCGCTCGCCGTCACCGGCAACGCGTTCAAGCGGGCCGGGGCCGGCATCCCGCTGGTGCACGGCACGCCGATGCCGTTCGACAACTACTTCGACGGCACCGTCCCGGACTTCCTGTGGTTCGAGCGGCTTCTCGAGGACCAGGGCTCCGGGCTGAACAAGCCCGCCGCCGTGATCGTGGAGACGGTCCAGGGCGAGGGCGGCATCAACGTCGCCCGCGCCGAGTGGCTGCGCGCGCTGCAGGAGCTGTGCCACCGCCAGGACATGCTGCTGATCGTCGACGACATCCAGATGGGCTGCGGCCGTACCGGCGGCTTCTTCTCCTTCGAGGAGGCCGGCATCGTCCCGGACATCGTCACGCTCTCCAAGTCCATCAGCGGCTACGGCATGCCCATGTCGCTGTGCCTGTTCAAGCCGGAGCTGGACATCTGGGAGCCGGGCGAGCACAACGGCACCTTCCGCGGCAACAACCCGGCCTTCGTCACGGCCGCCGCCGCTCTGGACGCCTACTGGGCCGACGGCCAGATGGAGAAGCAGACCCTGGCCCGCGGCGAGCAGGTCGAGCAGGCGCTGCTGGCCATCTGCGCCGAGGAGCCGACCGCGCAGTTCCGCGGCCGCGGCCTGGTCTGGGGCATGGAGTTCCAGGACCCGGCGCGCGCCTCGGCGGTCTGCGCCCGCGCCTTCGAGCTGGGGCTCCTGCTGGAGACCTCCGGCCCGCAGAGCGAGGTCGTCAAGCTGCTGCCGCCGCTGACCGTCACCACCGACGAGCTGGACGAGGGCCTGCGCACGCTGGCCCGCTGCGTCCGCGAGACGGCCTGACCCGACGAGTCGGGGGCAGGCGGGAAAAGAGAAGCCCCGGGCCCGCGGGCCCGGGGCGGAGTACAAGAGAAAGGCACTGCTCACCGTGATCGTCCGATCGTTCAAGGACATCGAGAACACCGACCGGCACGTGAAGGCCGCGTCCGGCACCTGGGAGAGCAAGCGCATCGTGCTCGCCAAGGAGAAGGTGGGCTTCTCGCTCCACGAGACCGTGCTCTACGCGGGCACCGAGACCTCCATGTGGTACGCGAACCACATCGAGGCCGTCCTGTGCACCGAGGGCGAGGCCGAGCTCACCAACGACGAGACCGGCGAGACCCACTGGATCTCCCCGGGCACGATGTACCTGCTGGACGGGCATGAGCGGCACACCCTGCGGCCCAAGACCGACTTCCGCTGCGTGTGCGTCTTCAACCCTCCCGTCACCGGACGGGAGGACCATGACGAGAACGGTGTCTACCCACTGCTGACCGAGGAGGCCTGAACCACCATGACCACCGAAGTACGCGCCGATCTGTATCCCTCGCGCGGTGCCGCCGAGATGACCACTCCCCGCCAGGACCCGGTCATCTGGTCCGCGCCGGGCGCACCGGGCCCGATCGCCGCCAAGGATCTCCAGGGGTACGAGCACGACGGCTTTCTCACCGTCGACCAGCTCATCACCCCCGACGAGGTCGCCGTCTACCGGGCGGAGCTGGACCGGCTGGTGGCCGACCCGCTGATCCGTGCCGACGAGCGCTCCATCGTGGAGAAGCAGTCGCAGAACGTGCGCTCCGTCTTCGAGGTCCACAAGATCAGCGAGGTCTTCGCCGCACTGGTCCGCGACGAGCGGGTGGTGGGCCGGGCCCGCCAGATCCTGGGCTCGGACGTGTACGTCCACCAGTCCCGGATCAATGTGAAGCCGGGCTTCGGGGCCTCGGGCTTCTACTGGCACTCGGACTTCGAGACGTGGCACGCCGAGGACGGGCTGCCGAACATGCGGACCGTCTCCGTGTCGATCGCGCTCACCGAGAACCTCGACACCAACGGCGGGCTGATGATCATGCCCGGTTCGCACAAGTCGTTCCTCGGCTGTGCGGGCGAGACGCCGAAGGACAACTACAAGAAGTCGCTGCAGATGCAGGACGCCGGCACCCCGTCCGACGAGGCGCTGACGAAGATGGCCGACCGCCACGGCATCAAGCTCTTCACGGGCAAGGCCGGTTCGGCGACCTGGTTCGACTGCAACGCCATGCACGGCTCGGGCGACAACATCACCCCGTACGCGCGCTCCAACGTCTTCATCGTCTTCAACAGCGTGGAGAACGAGGCGCAGGAGCCGTTCGCGGCGCCGATCCGCCGCCCCGAGTTCATCGGGGCGCGGGACTTCACCCCGGTGAAGTAGCGCCACACGCAGGCAGCTCAGGTGCCCGGGACGGTACGCCGTCCCGGGCACCGGCGCGTAACTCGCTGGACCCCGCCACCGGCCACCGGGGAGGGTGGCGGCCATGACATCTCACGTACGGCACATCACCGTCGGCTGCACCGACGCCCACGCGCTCGGCGGCTTCTGGTCCCAGGTGCTCGGCGCCCCGCTCGCCGACGACGACCTCCCCGGCGATCCGGAGGCCCTGCTCGAAACCCCCGGAGCGGCGATCCTCTTCGTCCAGGGGCCCGACGCGAAGACCGTCAGGAACCGGGTCCACCTCGACGTCCAGCCGCAGGACCGCACCCGGGACGAGGAGGTCGAGCGGCTCCTCGCGCTCGGCGCCACCCTGGTGGAGGACCACCGCAGGCCGGACGGGCGGGGGTGGGCGACCCTGGCGGATCCCGAGGGCAACGAGTTCTGTGTGGAGTGTTCCGCCGCCGAGCGGGCCGCGCTGGCCGGTACCCGGCTGCCGGTCACCGCCGACGACGTGACCCGTGCCGTCCGGCTCGCGGCGGACACGCTGGCCGGGGCTCCGGCGGACCGCTGGGACACGCCCGCCGGAACGCTGGAGTGGACCTGCTGGGAGACGGTGGAGCACCTGAGCGACGATCTCTTCGCGTACGCCGTCCAGTTGGGCCCGCGTACGCCCCCGCTCGACCGTGAGGTGCCCTACCGGTGGGCCGCCGGGCGGCCGGGCGGCCCGGCCAACGCGGTCTCCGCCGACCGGGCGGCCGGGCCCGCCGGGCTGCTGGCGACCGTGGAGGCGAGCGGGGCGCTGCTGGCCTCGATGGTCAGGACCACCCCGCCCGAGGTGCGCTCGTACCACGGGTTCGGGGTCTCCGACCCGGAGGGCTTCGCGGCGATGGGCGTGGTGGAGACCCTGGTGCACACCCATGACCTCGCCGCGGGCCTGGGCCTGGAGTGGGCGCCGCCGGGCACCCTCTGCGACCGGGTGCTGGCCCGGCTCTTCCCCGACGCCCCGGCGGGCGGCGACCGGTGGACCGTCCTGCTCTGGGCCACCGGTCGCGCCGAACTGCCGGACCACCCGCGCCGCACGTCGTGGCGGTGGAACGGGGAGCCTCGGTAGCCCCCCTCAGCGGTGGGAGAACCAGCGGGCGGCGGGCAGCAGCGTGGTGTCGTAGCCGAACAGGGCCTGGTTCTCCCACGCGTTGCCGGAGGCCGGGTCCTGCGGGTCCCAGCCGCTGCCGCGCACGGCGGTCCAGGACGGCTCCCAGTAGACGACACCCAGGCCGCGCCCGTTCGGGACGGCCTCCACCACGTTCATGACGTCGCGGAGATTGGCGGCCTGCCCGGCGGGGGTGGCGGGGTAGCCGGGGGCGAGCTGGGAGGCGGTGGCGATGTTGTTCTCCAGCCCGTCGCCGTTGGCCAGGGTGTGCGCGTACGCGGTCTCGGCGACCAGGACCGGCTTGCCGTAGCGGGCGGCGGTGTCGTCCAGATTGGCCTGGAGGGCGGAGAGCGGGCCGTGCCAGTAGCCGTAGTACGAGAGCGCCACGACGTCGAACGGGACGCGCTGGGCCACCGCGTTGTCGAACCACCAGCGGGTCCCGGCGTTGTCGCCGCCCTCGGCGAGGTGCAGCGCCACCCGCGTACCGGAGGAGACGGCCTTCGCCGCGTTCGCGCCCGCGGTGAGCAGACCGGCCAGCTGCGGCCAGTTGGCGGTGGAGCCCTCGGGCCAGAGCATCCCCGCGTTGGTCTCGTTGCCGATCTGGACCATGTCGGCGGTGGTGCCCTGCGCCTTGAGGGCGTTCAGCACGTCGTACGTGTGGTCGTGGACGTTCCGCTTCAGCTGCTCGTAGCCGTGGCCCGCCCAGGCGGCGGGCTTGGTCTGGTGCCCCGGGTCGGCCCAGCGGTCGGAGTAGTGGAAGTCGACCAGGGTCTTCATCCCGAGGGCCTTGGCGCGCTTGGCCATGGCGAGGACATGCGCCTTGTCGTTGTAGCCGTCGGCCGGGTCCACCCACACCTTGAGGCGGACGTAGTTCATCCCGGAGGTGCCCAGAATGCTCATCGCGTCGCCGGTCGCGCCGCTCGCGCTGCGGTAACGGGCGCCGTACGCCTCGTTCTTCGGGAGCGTGGAGAGGTCGCCGCCCTTCACGGCCAGGCCGGTGGCGCCCGGGGTGAAGGTGATGTCGTCGAAGTTGGCCCACTGGCCCGCGCCCGCGTCGGAGTTGAGGCTGATGGTGCAGCCGCCGCCGGTGACCCGTACCGAGGTGACGATGCGGATCCAGGCGCCGTTCGCGGTGGCGGGCAGGTCGGTGCGCTGCTCGGCCGTACCGCAGTTGCGCAGGGCGATGTACGCGGCGTTCTGCCCGCCGCTGGAGCGGACCCGGGCGCTCAGGGTGTACGTGCCGTCGGTGAGGCCGGTGAGGTACTGGTAGGTCTCCACGCGGTAGGCCGAGTTCGACCAGTGGCTGAGCCGGGTGGCGCCGGTGTGGCCGCCCGCCTCGGTGAAGGAGGCGGCGGTCCGGCCGGTGGGTGAGTAGGTGGACCAGCCCGTGGTGCCGGACTCGAAGCCGGGGTTGACGGGGGTGGTGGCGGCATGGGCGCTGGGCGCGGGGAGTGCGGCCAGGAGCAGGGCGGCGAGGAGTGTCGCGGCGGCGGCTCTGCCGCGGCGGGGGTGACGGGGACGCGCAGTTCCGTACATGGTCGATATCCCTTCGACTGTGCGGGGGGGGTTTCCGAGGTCAGCTGTCCAGCCGTACGACGCGGACCGCGCCCGCCGGTACGGCGAGGTGGCCCGTGGCGGGTTCGGCGGTGAGGAGTTCGGTGCCGGGGGTGTCCAGCGGCACCTTGGCGTCGGTCTCGGTGTGGTTGACGGCGAAGAGGTACGTGCCGGTGGAGCCGGTGCGGCGGACCACCTCCACGTCGTGCGGCAGCCCGGTGCGGGGTGCGATGCGGGCGTCCGCGCAGGCCCGCTCCAGGACCGCGTCCAGGTCCAGGCCGCCGAGCCGGGTGGAGACGTACCAGGCGCTGCCCTCCCCCAGCCGGTGCCGGGTGACGGCGGGGCGGCCGGCCGGGATGCCGTCCGCGTACGACCAGATGGTCTCGGCCCCGCGCGGGATCACCACGTCCGACCAGAGGTCGCCGGTGAGGTCCGGTCCGCCGGGGGTGGTCAGGCGGACCGTGCCGCCCTCGGGAAGCGGGGCGAACTCCTCGACGGTCAGGCCGAGTACGTCGCGCAGGACACCCGGGTACGGGCCGGGGTGGACGGCGTCGTCGGCGTCGACGATCCCGGAGAAGTACGAGACGACGAGGGTGCCGCCGCCCTCCACGTACCGGCGCAGGTTCTGCCCGGAGGCCTCGGAGGCGAGGTAGAGCGCCGGGACGACCACCAGCGGGTAGGCGGAGAGGTCGGCCTCGGGGTGGGCGAAGTCGACGGTGAGGTGTCGGTCGTAGAGCGCGGCGTAGAAGGTGTCGGCGCGCTCCCGGGCGTCGTGTTCCTGACTGGGGCGCCACTCCAGGGACTGCGCCCACCAGGACTGCCAGTCCCAGACCATGGCGGCGTCCGCGACGGTCCGGGTCCCCCGGATCCCGTCCAGGAGGCCGAGGTCGGCCCCGAGGCGGGTGACCTCGCGCCAGATCCGGGAGTCCGTCCCGGCGTGCGGCACCATCGCCGAGTGGAACTTCTCGGCGCCGCGCCGGGACTGCCGCCACTGGAAGAACATCGCACCGTCCGATCCCCTGGCCACATGGGCGAGGCTGTTGCGGGCCATTTCGCCGGGGCGCTTGGCGGGGTTGCGGGGCTGCCAGTTGACGCCGCCGGTGGAGTGCTCCAGGAGCAGCCAGGGGGCGCCGCCCGCGACCGAGCGGGTGAGGTCGGCGGCCATGGCGAGGTTGACGTGGGTGCGGCGGCCGTCGGTGATCAGGTAATGGTCGTTGCTGACCAGGTCGACCTCGCGGCCCCAGGCCCAGTAGTCCACGGACTCGCACTGGCTGAGCGCGGTCATGAAGTTGGTGGTGACGGGGATGCCCGGGGCGAGCCGGTGCAGGATGTCCCGCTCGGCGCGGAAGTTCTCCCGCATGGTGGCGTCGGCGAAGCGGGCGTAGTCCAGCTGCTGGGCGGGGTTGCCGACGGTCGGGGTGGTGCGGGGCGGGTCGATCTCGTCGAGGCTGCCGTAGCGCTGGCCCCAGAACGCCGTGCCCCAGGCCTCGTTGACCGCGTCGACCGTGCCGTGGCGGGCGGTGAGCCAGCGCCGGAAATGGGCGGCGCAGCTGTCGCAGTAGCAGGCGCTGACGGGGACGCCGTACTCGTTGTGGACGTGCCAGAGCGCGAGGGCCGGGTGGCTGCCGTAGCGCCGGGCGAGCTGTTCGGTGATGGCGGCGGCGGCCTCCCGGTAGGCGGCCGAGCTGTGGCAGATCGCCCCGCGCGAACCGAAGGCGTACCGGACACCGTCCCGGCCGACCGGGAGCGCCTCGGGGTGGGCCCGGTAGAACCAGGCGGGCGGGGCGACGGTGGGGGTGCCGAGGTCGGCGCGGATGCCGTGCTCGTGGAGAAGGTCCAGAAGCCGGTCCAGCCAGCCGAAGTCGTAGGCGCCGGGGGCGGGTTCGAGCAGGGCCCAGGAGAAGATCCCGACGCTCACCATGGACACCCCCGCCTCACCCATCAGGGCCATGTCCTCGTGCCAGACCTCCTCGGGCCACTGCTCGGGGTTGTAGTCACCGCCGAAAGCGAGGCGGCGCAGCCCCCGCGGGGTGGTGGGAGGCAGGGCGGGAGCGGGGTGGGACATGGGGGCTCCTGGACGGTTCCTGGGACGCTTTCTGGGAACGTGCACACCCCCTTTCGGTGGCGCTGACCCAACATAACCGCACAGCAACAACCATTGACAAGTGTCGGTTCAGTTTCTCTACTGTGAACGATCACAGCGCATTTCGGCGCTGCACCCCGCGCCTCACCCGCGCCTCTCGTCAGGGGAGAACCCATGAAGTACCGCATCGTCGCGGCGTCCACGGCAGCCGTGCTCACCGCCACCGCCCTGCTCTCCGGCTGCGGTTCGCCGGACGGTGACGGCTCGGAGGGCCCGTCGGCCGAGAACCCGGTGTCGCTCACCTACTGGGCCTGGGCGCCCGGCCTGGACAAGGTCGCGGACCTCTGGAACAAGGGCGAGGGCAAGAAGGCCGGGATCAAGGTCACGGTGAAGAAGCAGGCGTCCGGCGACGACCTGGTCACCAAGATCATCACGGCGGCCAAGGCGCACAAGGCCCCCGACCTGGTGCAGGCGGAGTACCAGGCGCTGCCGACCCTGGTCTCCAACGACGTGCTGGCCGACATCTCGAAGGAGGCGGGAGACGCGAAGGGGCAGTTCGCCAAGGGGATCTGGCAGCAGGCGACGCTCGGTTCGGACGCCCTGTACGCGCTGCCGCAGGACTCAGGCCCGCTGATGTTCTACTACCGCAAGGACCTCTTCGAGGAGTACGGCCTGACCGTGCCGGACACCTGGGACGCCTTCGCCGAGACCGCCCGCGCGCTGAAGAAGAAGGCCCCCGACAAGGCGCTGACCACCTTCTCCTCCAATGACGCCGGCCTCTTCGCGGGCCTCGCCCAGCAGGCCGGGGCCCAGTGGTGGACCACCGGCGGCGAGAAGTGGAAGGTCGCCATCGACGACCCGGCCACCCGCAAGGTCGCCGACTTCTGGGGCGGACTGGTGAAGGAGGGCGCGATCGACAACCAGCCCATGTATACCCCGGCCTGGAACAAGGCGCTCAACACCGGTACGCAGATCGCCTGGGTCAGCGCGGTCTGGGCGCCCGGCACGCTCACCACGGCCGCCCCCGACACCAAGGGCAAGTGGGCCATGGCGCCCCTCCCCCAGTGGGCGGCCGGGCAGAACGTCACCGGCAGCTGGGGCGGCTCCTCCACCGCCGTCACCAACGACTCGCAGCACAAGAAGGCCGCCGCCACCTTCGCCACCTGGCTGAACACCGACCCGGAGGCGGTCGCCGCCCTGGTCGAGGAGAGCGGCATATACCCGGCCGCGACCGCCGCCCAGACCGGCGGCGCCCTGGCGCAGGCCCCCGGCTACTTTGCCGGCCAGCCCGGCTTCTACACCGAGGCCGCGAAGATCGCCGAAGGCACCGCCCCGGCCGCCTGGGGCCCGAACGTCAACGTCGCATACACCGCCTTCAAGGACCACTTCGCCTCGGCCGCCAAGCGGAAGGGCGACTTCGGTACGGCCCTGACCGCGATGCAGGACGCCACGGTCACCGACCTGAAGAAGCAGGGCTTCGGAGTCTCCGAGTGACCCGCCCGCGCCGCGCGAAGGCGTACCAGGTCAGGAGCGCCCCGTACGTCTTCCTGGTCCCCGCCGCCCTGCTCTTCCTGCTCTTCTTCGCCCTTCCCATCGGCTACGCCCTGCTGCTGAGCCTGCGCCGCACCGAGGTCAAGGGGCTGGGGCTCGGCCGGGGCGCGCGGGAGGAGGTGTGGGCAGGGCTCGCCAACTACACCGACGCCCTCACCGACTCCGAGCTGCTCCACGGGGCGCTGCGCATCCTCGGGTACGGGGCGATCGTCGTCCCCGTGATGCTCGGGCTCGCCCTCCTCTTCGCGCTGCTGCTGGACAGCGACCGGGTCCGGCTGCGCGGCTTCACCCGGCTGGCGATCTTCCTGCCGTACGCCGTTCCGGGTGTGGTCGCCGCCCTGATGTGGGGCTTCCTCTACCTGCCGACGGTCAGCCCCTTCCACTACCTGCTGGACCTGGCGGGGCTGCCGCAGCCGGACCTCCTGGACGGCGGCCCGCTCTACCTCGCCCTGGCCAACATCGCCGTCTGGGGCGGCACCGGCTTCAACATGATCGTGATCTACACCGCGCTGCGGGCGATCCCGGCCGAGGTCTTCGAGGCGGCCCGGCTGGACGGCTGCTCGCCCTGGCAGATCGCGGTCCGGATCAAGATCCCGATGGTGGCGCCGTCGCTGGTGCTGACCTTCTTCTTCTCGATCATCGCCACGCTCCAGGTGTTCAGCGAGCCGACCACCCTGAAGCCGCTGACCAACTCCCTCTCCACCACGTGGAGTCCGCTGATGAAGGTCTACCAGGACGCGTTCGTCAACAACGACATCCACGCGGCCGCCGCCCAGGCGGTCATCATCGCCGCCGCCACGCTGGCCCTGTCCTTCGGCTTCCTCCGGGTGGCCAACTCCCGTACGAAGCAGGGAGCATGACCATGAGCGCCCCCGTCCTGCCGACGGCTCCATCCCCGGTCCGCGGGCCCGCGCGTCCGGCCCCCTCCCCCGCCGGCCCCCGCCGCTTCCCGCTGCTGCCGACCGCCGCGCTGCTCCTCGGCGCGCTCTACTGCCTGCTGCCCGTGGCCTGGGTGCTGGTCGCCTCCACCAAGTCGGGCAGCGAGCTGTTCGCCACCTTCACCTTCCTCCCCGGCACCGGCTTCGCCGACAACGTGGGCGATCTGACCGCGTACCGGGAGGGCGTCTACTGGCGGTGGATGGCCAACTCGGCGTTCTACGCGGGCGTCGGGGCGCTGCTCTCGACGGCCGTCTCCGCCGTCTCCGGGTATGCGCTGGCGATGTACCGCTTCCGGGGCCGCGAGTCCGTCTTCAACATCCTGCTGGCCGGGGTCCTGATGCCGCCGGTGATCCTCGCGGTGCCGCAGTACCTGCTGCTGGCCAAGGCGGACCTCACGGACTCGTACCTCTCGGTCCTCCTCCCGGTGATCCTCTCCCCGTACGGGGTCTACCTCGCCCGGATCTACGCGGCGGCCGCCGTGCCCGGCGATGTCGTCGAGGCGGGGCGGATGGACGGCGGCGGGGAGTGGCGGATCTTCCGGACGATCGCGCTGCCGATGATGCTGCCCGGGCTGGTGACGGTCTTCCTGTTCCAGTTCGTGGCGATCTGGAACAACTTCCTGCTGCCGTACATCATGCTCGGCGACGACGAGAAGTTCCCCGTCACGCTCGGCCTCTACACGCTGCTCCAGCAGGGCGCGAGCACGCCGGCCCTCTACACCCTGGTGATCACGGGCGCCCTGCTCGCCATCGTCCCGCTGATCGCCCTGTTCCTGGTCATCCAGCGCTTCTGGAGCCTCGATCTGCTCTCCGGAGCCGTGAAGTCCTGACCGCTCCTCAACATCAGGGCCCCGAATGATGAAAGATCATGCACCATGAGCCGCACCGAACAGACCGGCGTGGGCCGCCGCCGGCCGCCGACCATCCATGACGTGGCACGGGAGGCGGGGGTCTCCCGGGGCACGGTCTCCCGGGTCCTCAACGGCGGCCACAACGTCAGCCCCGCCGCGCTCGAAGCGGTCAACTCCGCGATCCGCAGGACTGGTTACACGGTGAACCGGCACGCCCGGTCCCTGATCACCGGCCGCTCCGACTCGGTGGCGTTCCTGCTGACCGAGCCGCAGGAGCGGTTCTTCGAGGACCCGAACTTCAACGTTCTGCTGCGGGGCTGCACATCGGCCCTGGCCGCGCACGACATCCCGTTGCTGCTGATGATCGCGGGCACGGAGGCCGAGCGCCGCCGCAACATGCGCTACATCGCCGGTCATGTGGACGGGGTGCTGCTGGTCTCCAGCCACTCCGGCGACCCGGTCGCCGCCCAGCTGCACGAGGCCGGGATCCCGCTGGTGGCCTGCGGCAAGCCGATCGGGCAGGGCTCGAAGGTGAGTTACGTGGCGGCGGACGACCGGGACGGCGCGCGGGACATGGTGCGCTTCCTGTACGGGTCGGGGCGCCGCCGGATCGCCACGGTCAGCGGCCCGCTGGACACCCCGGGCGGGGTGGAGCGCCTGGCCGGGTACCGGGAGACGCTGGCGGAGTGCGGGCTGCCCGCCGACGAGGCTCTGATCGCCCCGGGCGACTACAGCCGGGCGGGCGGTGAGGCGGCCGCCGCCGCGCTGCTGGAGCGGGACCCCGACCTGGACGCGGTGTTCGTCGCGTCGGACCTGATGGCGCAGGGGGTCCTGGCGGCGCTGGAGCGGGCGGGGCGGCGGGTGCCCGAGGATGTCGCGGTGGGCGGGTTCGACGACTCCCCCGCAGCCGTCGCCTCCCGCCCGGCCCTCACGACGATCCGGCAGCCGTGGGACCGGATCAGCGCCGAGATGGTACGGGTGCTCCTGGCGCAGATCGGCGGGGAGGACCCGGCCGCCGTGATCCTCCCCACCGAGCTGGTCCGCCGGGACTCGGCGTGAACCGGCCCGCCGGAACGGCTGGTTGACGCGGCGCGCTACTTGACGGCGTCCAGCGCCGGGTAGTCGGTGTACCCCTCGGCGTCGCCGCCGAAGAAGGACGACGGGTCGGGGGTGTTGAACGGGCCCCCGGCCTTGAGCCGGGCGGGCAGGTCCGGGTTGGCGAGGAAGAGCACGCCGTACGAGATCAGGTCGGCTATCCCGTCGTCGATCACGGTGTGGGCGTCCGGCCCGGTCGGCCCGTCGGAGTGCACGTTGATCAGAACGGTGCCGGTGAACACCTTCCGCAGCGTGAGGGTCAGCTCGCGGATCGGGGCGCCCTCCAGGATGTGCAGGTAGGCGAGGCCGAGCGGCTCGATCTCCTGGACCAGCGCGGTGTAGACGGCGTCCGGGGCGGGCTCGTCGATGTCGTTGTAGACGTTCGAGGGCGAGATGCGCAGCCCGGTGCGCACCGCGCCGATCTCGGCCGCGACCGCCTTGACGACCTCCACGGCGAACCGGATGCGGCCGGTCTCCGAGCCGCCCCACGCGTCGGTGCGCAGGTTGGTGTTGGGCGCGAGGAACTGGTGGATGAGGTAGCCGTTGGCGCCGTGCAGCTCCACGCCGTCGAACCCGGCCTCGATGGCGTTGCGGGAGGCGGAGACGAAGTCGGCGATGGTCTGCCGGATCTCGGCGTCGGTCAGCTCGTGCGGCTCCACGAAGTCCTTGAGTCCCTCGTGGGTGTAGACCTGCCCCTCGGCCTTGACCGGCGAGGGGCCGACCGGGACCAGGCCGTCGGGGAGCAGGACCGGGTGGCCGATGCGGCCCGCGTGCATGATCTGGGCGAAGATCCGGCCACCTTCGGCGTGCACCGCGTCGGTGACCTTGCGCCAGGAGGCGACCTGCTCGGCGCTGTGCAGCCCCGGCGTGAAGGGGTAGCCCTGGCCTACGACGGAGGGCTGGATGCCCTCGGTGATGACGAGGCCGGCCGAGGCGCGCTGGGCGTAGTAGGCGGCCGTGAGCTCGGTGGCCGTACCGCCCTCGCCGGCCCGGCTCCGGGTCATCGGGGCCATCACTATGCGGTTGGCCAGCGGGGTGCCGGACAGGTCGATCGGGTCGAATGCGGTGGTCATGCGGGCTCTCCAAAGAGTGTGTGGCAAGGAGTACGCAGCGAGAGGTATATGGCCGACCAACAAAGTATGTGGTCGACCAACCATCGGCGCTGACGCCACTGTAGCCCATTAATTGGCCGACCAAGGTAAAGTGGACGAAAGGACTGCCGGGCATCATCGAAGCCCCACCGGAGCAGCACCGAGGAGCCCCGACATGAACACCGCCCCCGCCGGCACCACGGAAGCCGCCTGTACCGACGCGCTGCCCGGAGCAGCGCTCAGCGGGCCCGTGAGCCATGCCGTATCCCGGGTCGCCCGGCTGCACCGGATCGCGGCGGGGAAGCTGCTGAAGGGGCTGGGGCTCTACCCGGGCCAGGAGCTGCTGATGATGCACCTGTGGGACTCGGGGCCGGTCCGCCAGGCCGAGCTGATCAAGACCCTGGACCTGGACCCGTCCACGGTCACCAAGATGCTCCAGCGCCTCGAACAGACCGGCCATGTGCGCCGCCGCCCCGACCCGGACGACCGGCGGGCCGTGCTGGTCGAGGCGACGGACGAGAGCTGCGCGCTGCACGCGGCGGTGCGGGACGCGTGGGGCAGCCTGGAGGAGCACACGCTCGCGGGGCTGGCGAGCGATGAGCGTACGGAGCTGACGCGGCTGCTGGCGAAGGTGGAGGCGAACCTCTGCAAGGAGACGGAGGGGTGCCCGGAGCGGGGCTGAGAGGCCGGCAAGTCGGCCGGGAGCACGTCAGCCCAGCACGTCCAGCACCCGGTCCACATCCGCTTCCGTGTTGTAGAGGTGGCAGGAGATCCGCAGGTTCCCGGCCGGGGCCGAGACCGCGATCCCGGCCCGCGTGAGTTCGTCGTGGCGGCTGTCGAGCCCGGGCACGGAGACGATCGCCGACTCCCCCGGCACCACCTTGTGCCCCAGCTCCGTCAGCCCCGAGCGCAGCCGGGCGGCCAGCGAGGTGGCATGCGCGTACAGCGCGTCGGTGCCGATCTCCGCGAGCAGCGCGAGGGAGTGCTCGGCCCCGTGGTACGAGAGGAAGGCGGGCGGCTCGTCGAACCCCCGGGCTCCGGGGGCGACCCGCTCCAGCGGGCCGTAGTTGCTCGTCCAGGGAGCGCCGGCGGCGGCCCAGCCCGCGAAGAGCGGCGGCAGGACGGCCTGCGCCTCCTCGGTCGCGGTGAGGAACGACGTACCCCGGGGGCAGAGCAGGAACTTGAAGCCGCCGGTGACGGTGTAGTCGTACGCCCCGGCGTCCAGCGGGGACCAGCCCGCCGACTGGGTGGCGTCCAGGAGCGTCCGGGCCCCGTGGGCGGCGGCGGCCGCGCGGACGGCGGCGAGGTCGGCGACCCGGCCGTCGGCCGACTGGACCGAGGAGAAGGCGACGAGCGCGGTGCTGGGCCGTACGGCGTCGGCGAGCTCCGCGAGCGGGACGTACCGCATACGCAGGTCGCCGCGGAGCGCGAACGGGCTGACCACGGAGGTGAACTCCCCCTCGGGTGACAGGACTTCGGCGCCCGCCGGGAGCGAGGCGGCGATCAGCCCGACATGGACGGTGACCGAGCTGCCGGTGGCGACCCTCTCCGGCCCGACCCCGGCCAGCCGGGCGAAGCCGGCCCGGGCCGCCTCCACCGCGTCGAAGCTGCCCGCGCCGATCCGGCGGCCGGCGGCGTTCTCGTCGGCGAGGGCCTTGACGGCGGCGATGGTCCGGCGGGGCAGCAGCCCCCAGCTGGAGGTGTTGAGATACGTGACCTCGGGAGCGAACTCGGCGGCGGCCACCTGGCTGAGCGGAGAGATCGTCATACGCCCAGCCTGGAGCCCCCGCGACCTCCGGTCAATTGCCGAAGTCCGCGGGGCGCACCCAAGAAGCGCTTATGGCCGAGGCGGTGCTCAGCCCTTCGGAACCTCGCAGGCCCCGTCCGTGTCGCACGCCGCCGCGTCGCCGCCGACGGTGGTCGGTGTGGTGGCCGGGCGGTCCTTCCACGCCTGCTCCAGCGCCTGGACGAAGACCTCCGAGGGCTGGCCGCCGGAGATCCCGTACCGCCGGTCGAGCACGAAGAACGGCACCGCGTTGGCGCCCAGTTCGGACGCCTCCCGCTCGTCCGCCCGGACCTCGTCGGCGTACGCCTCGGGGTCGGCGAGCACCGCGCGCGCCTCGTCGGCGTCGAGCCCGGCCTCCACGGCGAGGGCGAGCAGCACCTCGTCGTCGAAGACGGACCGCTCCTCGGCGAAGTTGGCCCGGTAGGCGAGGGTCAGCAGCTCGTCCTGACGGCCGCGGGCCTTGGCCAGGTGCAGCAGCCGGTGGATGTCGAAGGTGTTGCCGTGGTCCCGGCCCTCGGTGCGGTATCCGAGCCCCTCGGCCCGCGCGTTGGCCGCGACGTTGGCCTCCATCGAGGCGGCCTCCTCGCGGGTCCGCCCGTACTTGGCGGCCAGCATGTCGATGACCTGCTCGGTCTCCCCCTTGGCCCGGCCGGGGTCGAGCTCGAAGGAGCGGTGCACGACCTCGACCTCGTCCCGGTGGGCGAACTCGGCGAGGCCCTTCTCGAAGCGGGCCTTGCCGATGTAGCACCAGGGACAAGCGATATCGGACCAGATCTCGACGCGCATGACTCTTCTTCTCTCCAGGGGTCGCGGGGGTCGCGGACGGGGTGCGGAGGTGTTCCTCCGCAGGACGGACCTCTGGGTCGAACATCGAACCTGACCAGGTGATTCCCCGCCCGCGTACGTCACCGCCCGTCGCGCAGGTCCTCCACTCCCCCGGTCAGGAACGCGATCCGGTCGAAGACCGCGCCGCACCCCTCCCCCGTGGGCGACTGCACCAGGAAACCGGCCCGGGCGGACGCCCGCTGCTCTGCCGTCCCCAGGGTGAAGAGGCGGACGAAGGTCCAGGTCTCGCCGTCGGCGGAGGCGTGGAAGGCGTAGGCGTTGCCGGTGCGGCTGAGGCGGAGCCAGTAGCTGTCCTCCTCCACCACGAAGGCGTTGGCGTCGTCGGAGTGGCCGCGGGTGACGACGCTGCACACGGTCGCCAGGCCCGAGGAGTGCTCCAGGCAGAGCTTGGCCCAGTCGCGGTCGCCGAGGTGGAGGTGGAGCGCCCCGGCGTCGCCCGCCGCGACCAGGCCGGGGCGGACGCGGGCGAGGAGGCGGAAGTCGCCGTCGCCCACCGCGCCGAGCAGCCGTGGCGCGTCGGTCGCCGGATCCAGGGCTTCACCGGACGGCGGTACGAAGAGGTCCTGGCCGGGTCCGGCCCGGCCGGTCAGGATGCCGTCGGCACGGGTCCAGCGGCCGTCGGGGCCGAAGGCGTCCAGGGCGAAGGGGAGCCCGTCCAGGCGCATGCTCAGGCTCATGCGCGGCGTCCGTCCACGCGGCGGGGCAGGGACAGGGGGTTGGCCTCGCGCAGTTCCGGCGGGAGGAGCGGGTCGGGGGTGCTCTGGTACGTCACCGGGCGCAGCCAGCGCTCGATGGCGGTGGCACCGACCGAGGTGGAGGGGGAGGTGGTGGCGGGGTAGGGCCCGCCGTGGTGCTGGGCGGGGGCGACGGCGACGCCGGTCGGCCAGCCGTTGACCAGGATGCGGCCGGCCAGCGGGGTGAGGGCGGCGAGGAGCCCGGCCGCCTCCGGGTCGTCGACCTGCGCCGCGGTCTGGAGGGTGGCGGTGAGGTTGCCGGGGAGCCGGGCGAGTACGGCGGCGACCTCGTCCTCGGAGTCGTAGCGCGCGATCACGGTGACCGGGCCGAAGCACTCCTCCAGCAGCGCGTCGTGCGGGCCCTCGGCGGTGAGCCTGCCCGCCGGTACGGTCAGGAATCCGGCGGAGACCGTGTGCTCGCCGCCCGCGCCGGGGGTGACGGGGGCCTCGACATCCGGGAGTCCGGCCCGTTCGCGTACGCCTGTGAGGAACGCGTCCCGCATCCGGTGGTCCAGCATCACACCCGATCCGGTGTCGCCGACCGTCTCGGTGAGGGCCTTCACCAGCCGGTCGCCCGCGTCGCCGGACGGGGCGAGGACGAAACCGGGCTTGGTGCAGAACTGGCCGACGCCCAGGGTCATCGAGGCGCCGAGCCCGGCGCCGATCTCCGCGGAACGCTCGGCGGCGGCCGCCTCGGTGACCACGACCGGGTTGAGCGAGCCGAGTTCGCCGTGGAAGGGGATGGGGACGGGGCGGGCGGCCGCCGCGTCGAACAGGGCGCGTCCACCGCGTACCGATCCGGTGAAGCCCGCCGCGCTCACCAGCGGGTGGCGGACCAGCTCGACGCCCGCGTCGAAGCCGTGGACCAGGGTCACCACGTCCTCGGGCAGGCCGGTGCGGGCGGCGGCGCGGCGGAGGACCGAGGCGCAGAGCTCGGACGTGGCCGGGTGGCCGGGGTGGACCTTGACGACGACCGGGCAGCCCGCCGCCAGGGCGCTGGCGGTGTCGCCGCCGGGGACGGAGAAGGCGAGCGGGAAGTTGCTGGCCGCGTAGACGGCGACGACCCCGAGCGGGATCTTCCAGCGGCGCAGGTCGGGCCAGGGCGGGGTGCGGGAGCCGTCCTCGTGGTCGATGCGGATGTCGAGGTAGGCGCCCTCGTCGACGACCTCCGCGAAGGCCCTCAACTGGGCCGCGGTGCGCGCGAGTTCCCCGGTGAGCCGGGCCGGGCCGAGGGCGGTCTCCGCGTCGGCGGCCTCGATGATGTGCTCGCCGGACTCCTCCAGCAGCTCCGCCGCGGCGCGCAGGAACGCGGCGCGTGCCGGGCGGTCGGCCAGGGCGTCGCGTACGGCGTGGGCCGCCCGGACCACCCGGTCGACCTCCTCGGCGGTAGCCTCCACGGCGACCTGCTCGCGCGGCTTCCCGCTGCGGGGGTCGACACTCCAGACTGGTGCTGCACTCACCGTGATTCCCTCCGGGTTCTGGCGGTCCTCGCACACGGGGCCGCACATCAGACCGCGTTCGGTATTCTGAACAGAGTTCCTGATCGTGAACGTGCTCGGACTCTATTTCCGGGCCTTCCGTGTTGGCAATCCATGGTGGCGGGCTTTTCGGGCACAGAGCCGAGGGCCGAAGAAGCCGAAGAAGGAGCGTGGGGCGATGTCGGTCGCCGAGTCCGGTGGGGCACAGGTCAAGTCCGCGGTACGGACGGTGGAGCTGCTCGAATACTTCGCGGGGCGCCCCGGCATGCACTCGCTCACCGCCGTCCAGGAGGCCGTGGGCTACCCCAAGTCCAGCCTCTACATGCTGCTGCGCACCCTGGTGGAGCTCGGCTGGGTGGAGACGGACGCGACGGGCACGCGGTACGGGATCGGGGTGCGGGCCCTACTGGTCGGCACGTCCTACATCGACGGCGACGAGGTCGTGGCCGCCGCCCGGCCCACCCTGGACCGGCTCTCCGACGACACCACGGAGACCATCCACCTGGCCCGGCTCGACGGGACGAACGTGGTCTACCTCGCCACCCGGCAGTCCCAGCACTACCTGCGCCCCTTCACCCGGGTCGGCCGTCGGCTGCCCGCGCACTCCACCTCGCTCGGCAAGGCCCTGCTGGCCACCCACAGCGACGAGCAGGTCCGCAAGATGCTCCCCGAGACGCTCCCCGCGCTGACGGAACACACCATCACCGACCGCGAGAAGCTCATCGGGGAGCTGCGGCTGGTCCGCGAGCAGGGCTACGCGGTGGACCGCGAGGAGAACACCCTCGGCCTGCGCTGCTTCGGCGTGGCCATCCCCTACCGGACGCCCGCACGCGACGCGATCAGTTGCTCGGTCCCGGTCGCCCGCCTCACCCCCGGCCACGAGCAGACGGTGAAGGACGCCCTGCTGGACGCCCGCGACCGCCTCACCCTCGCCACGCGGAGGCTGTGAGCTCTACCCCGTCCCGTACCGCATCGGCCGGGTCCCGGTTGGTGGTGGCCCGAGCGTCACCGCCTGTGGGCCGCGTGAGAAATCGGTGAGAAGCGGAACAACCGGGAACGGGCGGAACGCCCCCGCTCGTCCCTCCAGCGGGATGAACAAGACAATCAGGCGCGCTTCGGTCTTCTGCCTGCTCATGGTGCTCGCCCTGCTGGTGCGGGCGACGTGGGTGCAGGGCTACCAGGCCAAGGCGCTCGCAGACGACGAGCACAACCGGCGGAACACCATCGCGCAGTACGCGCACCCGCTCGGGGACATCATCGTGGCCGGTTCGCCGGTCACCGGATCGAAGGGGACCAGTGGCGGCGACCTCCGGTACAAGAGGACCTACACGCAGGGCGAGCTCTACGCGGCCGTGACGGGCTACAGCTCGCAGGCGTACGGGGCGACCCAGCTCGAAGGCATCTACAGCGACGTGCTGGACGGCACGGACGACCGTCTGAAGAACCCGGCCGACCTGATCACCGGCAGGCAGGCCGCCCCGGGCAACGTCCTCACCACCATCGACCCGGGCGTCCAGAAAGCTGCCTACGAGGCGCTCGGCGACGACAAGGGCGCGGCCGTGGCCGTCGACCCGAAGACCGGCCGCATCCTGGGCATGGTCTCCACGCCCTCGTACGACCCGTCGGAGATCAGCGGTACGGACGACGGCGAAGCCTGGAAGGAGCTGCTGGACGACAAGGAGAAGCCGCTGGTCAACCGGGCACTGCGGCAACCGCTGGCGCCGGGCTCCACGTTCAAGCTGGTGGTCGCGGCGGCGGCGCTGGAGAACGGTCTTCACGGCTCCGTCGACGAGGCGACCGACAGCCCCGACCCGTACACCCTGCCCGGCACCCGTACCGTCCTGCGCAACGAGAACGCCTCCGCCCCCTGCGAGAACGCGACCCTGCGCACCGCCCTCCGCTACTCCTGCAACAACGTCTTCGCCAAGGTGGCCGCCGACCTCGGCCAGGACAAGGTGAAGAAGATGGCGGACGCGTTCGGCTTCGACACCGAGAAGCTGGACGTCCCGGTGCGGGCCGCCGAGAGCGTCTACCCGACCGGCATGGACGAGGCGCAGACGGCGCTGACCGGCATCGGCCAGTTCGAGGTCACCGCGACCCCGCTCCAGATGGCGATGGTCACCGCGGCCCTGGCCAACGGGGGTGAGCTGGCCGCGCCGCACATGGTCTCGGCGGTGACGGACGGGGACGGCTCCGCGCTGGAGGAGACCGGCGACGGGGAGAGCGAGCGGGTCGTGAAGGAGGAGACCGCCGAGCAGCTCCGCAGCGCGATGGTGACCGTCGTCGAGGAGGGCACCGGCACCAACGCGAAGATCGCCGGGGCCGAGGTCGGCGGAAAGACGGGGACCGCGCAGAACGGCGTGGACAACAGCAACACCCCGTACGCCTGGTTCACGTCGTACGCGAAGGACGACAGCAGCGGCAAGGAGGTCGCCGTCGCGGTGATCGTCGAGGACTCCGGCTCGGCGCGCTCCGAGGTCAGCGGTAACGGCCTGGCGGCGCCGATCGCGCAGAAGATGATGAAGGCGGCGCTGGAGCGGTGAGTCCGAGCGCCGGTGGCCGAGCGCACACCGGCCCCGTCGGACTACTTCACGACTTCACGCCGAGCAACTGCTTTACGGGGTCGACCCCACCCCCTCCGCCTCACCCGATCCGTGACAGCGCCCCGGCCACGGCCGCCAGGTCCGGGCCGGAGGCCAGGCCCGCGTGGTACAGGCGCAGTTGGTCCGCGCCGAGCGAGGCGGCGTGGGCCGCGTCGCGCTCCAGGGTGGCCGGGCTGCCGCCCATGCCGCTGACCACGCCGAAGTTGGCCGCGAGCACTCCGGTGCGGCCCGTGAACGGCCCGAGAACCGTCTCCCGTACGGCGTCGGGCCCCGTGCAGGGCAGGACGACGCCGTCCGCCACGGCGAGGATGTGGCCGGGGTCCACGCCGGCGTTGGCGCCGGTGCGGTACGGGGCGGGGTCGGCGTGCAGCAGCACCTGGAAGCCCGGCGGGGCCTCGGCCCGTACGGCGGCGACGGCCGACTCCTGCAACGTACGGGCCACCCGGCCGCGCCAGCGCCAGGTGGCGTCCGCGAGACCGGGGCCCAGCAGCTTGCCGACGCCGTCCCAGCCGGACTCCGTGGAGCCGCTGCCGGACCAGGCCGGTTCCAGGGCGCGGCGGACGGCGGCGGCCAGTTCGTCCGGGTCGGCGCCGGCCTCCCCGTACCCCTGGCGGCACTCCGCGCAGAAGCAGAGCGACATCAGGTACTGCGCCGCGTCGCCGAGGCCGACGCCGCTGACCTTGTCGTGGGCGTGGAGATGGGCGAAGCCGTACCAGCCACAGGACTCCAGCTCGGTGCCGCGCGCGCCGGGCCGGGCGGCGGCATCGGCGGCCAGGTCCACGAGGTAGGCGCGGACGGCGGGGCGGGCGATGCAGGGGGCCCAGGGGTAGCGGTCCCCGTACGCGTTGACGACCGAGGTGTCCGGGTGCTCGGCGCCCAGGCGGGAGTTGTGCGCGAGGACGACCCAGCTGTGCACCTCGAGACCGGCGGCGGCCAGCGCCTCGGCCGCCTCGCCGTACGGGTCTTCGCCCACCATCCAGCTCTGCCGGTACGGGGCGAGGGCGCGCCCCGCCCAGCGGTCCGGGTCCGGCGGGTGGAGGACTGCGGCGTGTTCGGCTGTGACGATGCGGTGGGCGGGGTGGCGGGGGGTCAGGGCCCGGGTGGAGTGGTAGGCGGAGGCGAGGGTGACCTGCCGGACGCCGAGGTCGGCGATGCGGGCGGCGGCGGCCGGGTCCCCGACCACGTCCCACGGGTAGAGGAAAGCGCTCGCCTTCACGCCCGCTCCCCCGTTCCCCGCTCGCCTTCGGAGGCGCGCCCGGCCAGCAGGGCGCGGCCGCTCGCGATGAGGTCCTTGACGTGAGCGGCGGGCGGCTCGGTGAGCGGGGTGCGCACCTCGCCGACGTCCAGGCCCTGGAGCCGGACGCCCGCCTTGACCAGGGAGACGGCGTAAACGTCGATCCCGGCGCGCACGGGGGCCCTGAAGACGTCGAGGTCGACGGTGCCGTCCGGTCCGTAGGCGGTCACGGGGAAGAGGAGCGGCCCGGCGACTTCGCTGAGTCGGGCGGCGAGGGGGGCTGAGGTCACGGGCGCTCCCTGAGCAGATTCAAGCGTGCACGAATCTGACCGGTGTACATATTTCTGAACACGGCAACGTTAGAGCAGCTCTTGATGGCGGGTCAAGGCCGAGGAGGCCTCCTGACGCACCTCGCCTCACCGCTGACACGTCCACGCATATGAATGGACTGGGGACCGCCGGAGCGGCAGGATGCGGACATGCCGCGGCCTTCCGGATTCCAGTACGAACAGCACGGCGACCGGAGCGTCATCGTCACCCACCACGGCCGCCCGGCGGGCACCCTGCGCGGCGGCCGGGCGGAGAGGTTCCTGGCCGAGGTGGCAGCGGGCGACGCACAGAGGGTGAGGGCGCGCTGACCGGCGCGTACAAGCACGGCAACGAACGCACGGCCCGCGACCACCCGCGCAACCGCCGCTGAGCGTCGCGGAGGGCGGCATGCCGGACAGCCGCAAAGGTAAGGGAACGGCAAAGCGGGGTCGTTCGTTACCCCGTGCATGACCGCAATGACCCCCGGCTCGAACATCCCTCTCTCCGCCGTCCGTGTGGCGGTGGACGTCGCCGCTCCGGTGCGGCTCGACGTCTCGGGCCTGCTGCTCACCGCCGACGGCAAGGTGCGCTCCGACGACGACTTCATCTTCTACAACCAGCCCTCCGGCCCCGGTGTGACCTACCGCGCCGGCGGGGGCTCCGCACCCGACGCCATCGTGGTGGACACCACCGCGGTCCCGCCCGGCATCGAGAAGATCGTCGTCACCGCGAGCCCCGACGCCGCAGGCCAGACCTTCCAGGGCATCGAGCCCACCGCCACCGTGCGCAACGCCGACGACGGCGCCGCGCTCGCCACGTTCACCCCGCCCCAGCTGGGCGGCGAGACGGCGCTCGTGGTCATCGAGGTGTACCGGCGCAACGGCGCCTGGAAGGCCCGCGCGGTCGGCCAGGGGTATGCGAACGGACTGGCCGGCATCGCCACGGACTTCGGCGTATCGGTCGAGGAGCCGGCCGCCCCGCCGGTCCCGGCCGCGGCCGCCCCGGTGGCTCCGGCGGCCGCCCCGGTCGACCCGAGGATCGCCCCGCCGGCCCCCGCCGCTCCCCCGGCACCGCCCGCAGCCCCGCCCGCCGCCGCTGCCGGGAAGATCAACCTCGACAAGGGCCGGGTCAACCTCCAGAAGAACCAGACCGTCTCCCTGGTCAAGGGCGGCGCCCCGCTCCTCTCCCAGGTCAAGATGGGCCTGGGCTGGGAGCCCGCGTTCCGCGGCAAGGACATCGACCTGGACGCCTCGGTCATCGCCTACGGCCCCAACCGGAACCACCTGGACAGCTGCTACTTCGGCAAGCTCTCCATCCTCAACGGGGCGATCAAGCACTCCGGCGACAACCTCACGGGTGAGGGCGCCGGGGATGACGAGACGATCGTCGTGGACCTGGGCCGCATCCCGGCCGAGGCGACGGGCCTGGTCTTCACGGTGAACTCGTTCACCGGCCAGAAGTTCAGCGAGGTCGCCAAGGCCTACTGCCGCCTGATCGACGCGGCCACCGGCGAGGAGCTGGTCCGCTTCGACCTGACCGGCGCCGAGCCGCAGACCGGCGTCATGATGGCCAAGCTGATCAAGCAGTTCACCGGCGAGTGGGAGATGACGGCGATGGGCGAGTTCGTGAAGTCACGCACCGTACGGGGCATGGTGAAGCCCGCCGCCAAGTCCCTCTGACCTCCGGGGCCCGGTAGCCCCTGGAGGCCTGGTGAGCCCGGGCAACAACGGCATCCGGGGCACCTGATGTGATTCAGGTGCCCCGGATCCGGAGAAGACGGACGCTGCTCGTGCTCGTGCGGTGTCTCAGAGCTTGGTCAGTTTGGAGTACGGGCTCAGGATCCTCCCCTGTCGCCCGGAGAAGTCGATGAGGACTGCGTCGTTGTCGCCCTCGACAGCAAGGATTCTGCCGAGCCCGAACTGGTCGTGCGACACCCTGTCGCCCACATCGAAGCATTCGACCGGTGGGGCGTCCTGGGCCGGGCGGTTGAAGGGACTGGAAGGCAGGTATCGCCGGGAGCCGGCTGACTGTTTCATTAAGTCGAGTATGCGCCCTGTGAAGGCCCGACGCCATGCCCGTTTGCCGCCCGAGCCCCAGAAGTGCCGGATTCGTGACCCGTGCTCACCAGGGCCAGTCAGCGCTTACCCCCGCCTCCAGCAGCGGAACCATGCGGAACGCGGCGTCGGAAAGCCCCCCGAACGTGTGGCGGTTTCCGTCGCCCGACGGGGCGTGGCCGAGCCGGTATCCGGCCAGGTTCCAGGTGTAGACGGGCACCGTGTCCGGAACGCTCCGGGTGGCATCGCCACGGTGAGTGTACGACGCCTGCTCGTCGGTGACGATGAGCACCCGGTCGTGGCCCCGGTAGTGGCGCTCCACCGCCCGCACGGTGTCGGTGCCGCCCAGGTTGCCGAAGCGCTCCAGGACCCTGAGCACCGACTCGCCCGTGCGGTACGTCACCGGCGCGCTGGTCGTGCCGAACTCCACCAGGTCCGCGTCGGCTGCGCGCAGCGCGAGGGCGGCGCCGAAGACGGCGGCCGCGTCGGCCCGGTTCAGCTGGGAGCGCTCGGAGAGCCGTGACCACATGGAACCGGAGCGGTCGACCAGGACCAGGGTGCGGCCGGGCAGCGCCGGGACCTGGCTGAGCGAGTGGCCGAGCGCCTGCTCCAGCGGGTACGCCCAGCGCAGCGAGGGCGCGTGCCGGTGGGCGGCCAGGTAGCGGAAGGGGAACTGCCGGGACGCGGCGACGGCCTCGGGGTCGCTGATCCGTTCCGCCGCCCCGGCCGCGACCTCGTCGCTCACCCCGGCCTCGTCGAAGTTCCGGAGGTTGCGCACGAGCGCCATCGTCCCCATGGAGGGGATGACCGCCTCCCACGCCGCCGCGTCCATCGGCCCCTGCAGCCAGCCCGCCAGCGCTTCCCAGGTCATCCCGGCCTCGGCCAGCCGCTCGGCGCCGCCGGGCCCGGTGACGACGGCGCGACGCTCGGCGACCGGCAGCTCCATGAGGGCCCGGTGGGCGGTCAGGGTGCGGTCGTCGAGGGGCGGCGCGGCGTTCTCGGGCCGGTGCCTGCGGTCCAGCGCGTACCGGAACAGCTCGCCCTGCCAGGGCTTGGCCGGGTCCGGCGCGGCGTGCACCAGGTTGAGGACGTCACCGAAGCGGAAGGCCTTGGACGCGGTGTCGTACTTCAGCAGCACCCGGCCGGTGTAGAGGCGGCGTACGGCATCGGCGATGCCCCGCTTGACGGGCTTGGGCAGAGCACGGCCGTAGCGGGAGGTCCAGTAGCCGAGCAGCTCGCCCGGCTCGTCGGCGCGCAGCAGTACGGAGTCGATGACCTGCCGGTTCGTCGGCCCCTCGGTGCACCCCGCGTCCAGCCGCGCCTTCACGTACTCCGCGCCGCCGACCAGCGAGGCGGTCCGCATCTGCCCGTCGCGGCGCAGCCAGTGGAGGAGCCCCGCGGTCCAGGCGGGGTCTTCGACGGCGAGGCGGCGCACGAGGACGGCGAACCGGGTGTCGCGCTCCTCGCCGCCCTCGTAGAAGGTCTCCTGCGCCACGAAGTTGGCGACGGCGAGAAGGAAGAGCTCGGACCGGGCGTCCCGCACACGCCCGGTCCCGCCCTGGTGGTTGGCCGCGAGCGCACCGGTCGTGGTGACGGGCGAGGTGGGCCGCGAAAGGACGGTACGGAGCTGGGTGACGCGCTGGTTGAAGCGGGCCATGAGAATTCCCCCGAATTCCTGAATCCTGGTTCGTGGGGAGGACGCGGCGGCGGAACGGGGTGCCCGAGATCGGGGCCGTTGAACGACCCGGGGTCGACGCCGGAGAACATTCTGGTGCTCTACCCACTTGAGCTACCGGCCGAAGCCGGGCGGGACTCGAACCCGCAACCGCCAGATCAAGGAAGTATCCGTCGTCTGCGCACCGGGCACCCCGGCGCTCGCGCCTCCCGAGATCAACAGTGGCTGCGGCGTATTTCGTTGGAAGAAGGAGCCGCCGCCTTCGCACCGGGAGGTGCATGTCCATGACCTTAGAGAACAACCTCCGGAGGCGCGAAGGGATTTCCGTGCGCAACCGGAGGTACGGTCCAGCTCGCCGGACACCTTCGTAGTCCGGCCGCTCAGGAGGCGCCCTGACCGCGAGTGACCGCCGCTGTCGATGTCAGCGACACCTGAGCTACGCCCTCCTCAGCGCCCCGTGCGCGACCGGGCCTTGAACGCGGCCTTCCGGGCGTCCTTCGCCGCCTTCTTGTCGCTGTGCAGGCGGCCCATGGCCTCCAGCACAGCGCCGGTGGCCGGGTGGTCGACGCGCCAGACCTTGTCGAAGAAGCCGCTGTGCTGGGCGGAGAGCCCCTCGATCAGTCCCTGGAGCTCGTCGAGTTCGCCGTCCGCGTCCAGTTGGGCGGCGATCGTGTCGATGGCCAGCCAGAAGATCATGGCCTCCGGCGGGGGCGGGATGTCGGACGCGCCGTGCTCGGCGAGCCAGACCCGGGCCAGGCCGCCGAGTTCCTGGTCGCCGAGGACCGCGCGTACGGCGGGTTCGGCCTCCTCACCGGCGAGGGCGAGTGCCTGCTGGCAGTTGAGGCGGCGCAGCGGGGCGCCCTCGTCCGTGCCGCGCGCCGCCGCCAGCAGTTCGGCTGCCGCCGCGACCGCGCCCTGGGGGCCGCGCCCGGCGAGCCACAGCTGGATCTCGGCGCGGGCGGCGGCCTCCGGGTAGTGCGCGATGCCGTCGAGGAGGGCGTCGGCGCCCTTGTCGGCGAGGTCGCCGACGGCGGGGGCGTCCACCCCGGCCTCCAGCATCCGGGCCCGGACGCCGTACAGGCCGAGCGGGGTGAGCTTGACCATCCCGTACCGGGTGACGTCCTCCTCGTCGGCCCCGGCGGCGGAGGCGTCCGCCGTCTCGCCCTCCTCGACCATCAACGCCTCGTCGACCGGCTGGTATTCGACGATCCCGATGGGTTCGAGGAGCCGGAACTGGTCGTCGAGCCGCATCATCGCCTCGGACACCTGCTCCAGGATGTCGTCGGTGGGCTCGCCCATGTCGTCGGGGACGATCATCGACGCGGCGAGGGCGGGCAGCGGCACCGGGCCCTCGCCCGCGCCGTTGTCCGCGAGGGTGAGCAGGTAGAGGTTGCCGAGGACCCCGTCGAGGAACTCCGCCTCCGACTCCGGGTCCCAGTCCAGGGCGTCGAAGTCGATCGAGCCGTCCTCACCGACGAGGTCCGCGAAGTCGTCCAGGACGGGCGCGGTGGCGTCGGCGTGCACGGCGTCGAGGCCGTCGAGCCAGATCCCGAGGATGTCCTGCGGGGAGCCGGAGGTGAGCAGCGCCAGGCTCTCGCCCGCGGTGACGGTGCCCTCGGCCTCCGTGTCCTCCGAGCCCTCCGGGAGCTCCCCCTCCTCCGGGTCCGTCACGTCGAGGAGCCCGGTGTCCACGGCGAGCCGCCAGGCCTCGCCGGCGTACGCGGCGCCCTCCTCGTCGGCGGGGAGGCCGAGGTGCTCGGCGGCGGTGGGCAGTTGCTCCTCGACGAGTTCGCCGCCCGCGCCGACACGGGTGTCCGGGCCGGCCCAGCGGGCGAGCTTCACGGCGCGCACGAACAGCGGTGCGGCGAGTGCGTCCCGCGCCAGTTCGGCCTCGGAGTGCAGCCGCACCGGCGGCAGGATGGGGCGCTCTGCGGACATCGGGAGTTCTCCTCGGTGCGTGCGCGGGAACGTACGGAGTGCGTACGCGGTTCAGCCGTCCAAGCCTAGACGTCATTCGCCGCCCGCCGTCCGGCGCGCCCTTCATGCGCCCGCGCCCGCCTCCATGCTGAGCGCGGGCGTGTAGCGGTTCACGCCCCCGCCGGTCATCCCCGGGTACTTCTGGACGCGTTCCCACAGCGGTGACGGGGAGCCGATCCCCTCGCCGGGTGCGGCGAGGGCCGCGATGTGGTGTCCGGCGCTCTCCCACTCGGCGTAGTTGAGGACCCGGGTGCCGTCGGTGCTGACGTGGAAGTGTGCGGCGATGCCGCCGGCGGGGGTGCGGGAGTCCTCGCCGAGCGCCTCGAACACGGCGTCCACCCAGTCCCGTTGCCGGGCCGGGTCAGGGCCGGCGAACTCCACGTCGACGATCACGACGCACCCGGGCTCGCGGGTGTCGCCCGCGGCCCGGAGTCCGGAGCGGTAGAGCTCGTACGTGTGCAGGGCGAGGCGTTCGATGCCGGGCACGGCGGCGTCGATGTCGGCGTTGCGGGCGTCGCGGCTCTCCCGGACGAAGTCCTGGTAGGCCTGCTCGCCGGCCCACTGGGAGTAGTGCAGCAGGGTCCTGCCGTCCTCGCCCGCGTAGACGCTGTACGAGAGCAGCCCGGGGTGCGGCCACTCCCGGCTCTCCCACGCCTTCCTGATGGCGTCGACGGCCTGCCGCTGCCGCTCCGGCGTACCGACGTCCCAGGTACTGGCCTTGGCGATCCCGGCGTCGTCACGGGCCGGGTCCGGGCGGTCGGTGAACTGCACGGTCATGGTGGCACTCCCCTCTCAGGCGCACCGTCCGGTGCGCCGTCGCCACCACCGTCACACCTCAAGCAGGCTTGAGGTCAAGGGTGGTCACTCGGGAAGCTCCGCCCGCCAGGCCGTGATGTTCAGCTCGTCCATGTACCGGATGTCGTGGCCCTCCAGGGGTTGGACCCGCGCCCCGGCGTCGGGGGCGGCGGCCAGTTCCAGGGCGTCGGCCATGACGAGCTCGCCACCCTCCTGGGTGGAGACCCAGGCGAGCATCGACTTCACGGTGGCGCCCGGCTTCAGGGTGAGCGCCTCGGGGCCCTGGTCGCGGCCGAACATCGAGCCCGCCGGGTTGACCTTCACCGGGAGGCGCTCACCGCCCTCGCCGAGCGCCTGGACCGAGGGGTAGCCGTCGACCCGGTAGGGCTTCGAGCCGCAGTTGGTCAGGGTCAGGACGGCCGCACGGCTCATCATCGCGGTCAGCACCTCCCCCATGGTCACCACGGCCCCGGAGGCGGGGCACGTGCCGGTGGGCGTGGGCGTGGGCGTGGGGGACGGGCCCGGGCCCTGCGCAGGAACGTCGGCGACCGGCGGCGGGGTGACGGGGGGCGGAGGCGGCGTTGCGGCCCGGGCGGACGGGGTGGGGGCGCGTTCACCCTCACCGGCCGGGACGAGGAACCCCGAGCAGCCGGTCAGCGCGGTGGCGGCCACCGCCGTCAGCACCACCCACGCCACCGGGGCCGGCCTCCACGTCCGCACTCGGTCCCGCACCCGCTCACCCATGCCGTCCACCCCTCGCCCGCCCTCGTCGCACCCCCGGCCATATGCCGTCCGTGTGTTCGATCATGTCAGGGGGCGGGCTCTCCTAGGGCACTGTTCAGCATCTCTTCCCGGTGCGGACAAGCAGATCTAAGTGGACCTTCACGGTCACCGGAGCCGACACTTCGGACATGACTGCCACCGCACCGCGCCCCTTCGGCCGCACGCTCTGCGCCATGATCACGCCGTTCACCGCCACCGGGGCGCTGGACCTCGACGCCGCCCGCGCCCACGCCGCGCACCTGATGGCCGAGGGGTGCGACGGGCTGGTCCTCAGCGGCACCACCGGGGAGTCGCCCACCACGTCGGACGCGGAGAAGTCGGACCTGCTGCGTGCGGTCCGGGCGGAGGTCGGCGACGGGGTGCCGCTGCTCTCCGGCGTCGGCAGCGCGGACACCGCGCACGCGGTGCGCCTGGCGCGGGAGGCCGAAGGGGCCGGCGCGGACGGGTTGTTGGTGGTGCCGCCGTACTACAGCCGGCCGCCGCAGGCCGCCGTGGAGACGTACTTCCTGCGGGTCGCCGAGGCCACCGGCGTACCCCTGATGCTGTACGACATCCCCGCCCGCACCGGCGTCCGCATCGAGCCGGAGACCTTGCTGCGGCTCGCGGACCACCCGCGGATCGTCGCGGTGAAGGACTGCGCGTCGGACCTGCTCGGCTCCACGAAGGTGCTGGCGCAAAGCTCGCTGGCGTACTACTCGGGGTGCGAGGAGCTGAACCTCCCGCTGTACGCGCTGGGCGGCGCGGGCTATGTCAGCACCGTCGCCAACGTGGCCCCGCGTCAGATGCGGGCACCGCTGGACGCGTTCGACGCGGGGCGTACGGACGAGGCGGCGCGGCTGAACGGGCTGACGGTCCGGCTGGCCGAAATGATGATGGCGGGCGGGCTGCCCGGCACCGTCACCGCGAAGGCCCTGCTGGACGCGGGCCCGGTCCGGGAACCGCTGCAGCCCGCCGGCCGCGAGGCGGTCGACGGGCTGCTTGCGGCGTACGAGGAGCTCCTCGCGGCCTGAAGCGCTGCTCCAAACACTAGTTGTGGGCGTGCAGGACCTCGTTCAGGCCGCCCCACACCGCGTTGTTCGGGCGGGCCTCGACGGTGCCGGTGACCGAGTTGCGGCGGAAGAGGATGTTGGAGGCGCCGGAGAGCTCACGGGCCTTGACGACCTGGCCGTCCGGCAGCGTGACGCGGGTGCCGGCCGTGACGTACAGCCCGGCCTCCACAACGCACTCGTCGCCCAGCGCGATGCCGACGCCGGCCTCCGCGCCGACCAGGCAGCGCTCGCCGATGACGATACGGACGTTTCCGCCGCCGGAGAGGGTGCCCATGGTGGAGGCGCCGCCCCCGATGTCGGAGCCGTCGCCGACGACGACGCCCGCGGAGATGCGGCCCTCGACCATGGAGGTGCCGAGCGTGCCCGCGTTGAAGTTGACGAAGCCCTCGTGCATGACGGTGGTCCCGGCCGCGAGGTGCGCGCCGAGGCGGACCCGGTCGGCGTCGGCGATCCGTACGCCCTTGGGGGCGACGTAGTCCGTCATCCGCGGGAACTTGTCGACCGAGGTCACCTGGAGGTGCAGCCCTTCGGCGCGGGCGTTGAGGCGGACCCGCTCCAGGTCCTCGACCGCGACCGGGCCGAGCGAGGTCCAGGCCACGTTGGCCAGCAGGCCGAAGACACCGTCGAGGTTCTGGCCGTGCGGCTGGACGAGCCGGTGCGAGAGCAGGTGCAGGCGCAGGTAAGCGTCGTGCGCGTCGAGCGGCTTGTCCTCCAGCGAGGAGATGACCGTGGAGACGGCGACGACCTCGACGCCGCGCCGGGCGTCCACGCCGATGGCCCGGGCGGCGCCCTCACCGAGGCGGTTGACCGCCTCGTCCGGGGTGAGCCGCTGCGTACCGGCCGGGCCGGGCTCGGCGCTCAGCTCGGGGGCGGGGAACCAGGTGTCGAGGACGGTGCCGTCACCGGCGACGGTGGCGAGGCCGGCGGCGACGGCGCCGGTGGTACGGGAAGTGGCCTGGGAAGTCGTGTCGGTCATGGACAGAAACCTAACCGGCCGGGGCCCGCTCGGGCGAACCGGTCTCGGCTTCCGGCCCCGGCACCCGCGCCCCCGGTACGGGCAGCTGCCACGCCGCCAGCACCGCTCCCCCGGCGGCGTGCTGTACCCGATCACGGACATCGAGGCGAGCGTGCGCACGGCGCTGGAGACCGTACGCGGCCTGGGCTGACCAGGGCCGCTCAGGCGCAGCCGTCCACCACCCGGGCCAGCATCTCTCGGGTGTAGGCCACGTCGAAGGCGGAGCCGGTCAGCATCACCTGGAGGCAGACGCCGTCCATCAGCGCGACCAGCGCCCGCGCGGTGGCCGGGTCGGTGCGCGCGGACAGCACCTCGACCGCGGACTGGGTCCACTCGGCGGCGACGGGTCGCAGGGCCGGGCGGCGCAGGGCCGCCAGGTACAGCTCGTACTCCAGCTCGATCGCGCCCCGCTCCCCCGCGAAGCACTCCCCCAGCACCCGGGTCAGGTCATCGGCGAGTCCGCCGCCGGTGCCCTGGGCGGAGGACTCCCCGGCAAAGGCGGCACTGTCGCGCAGCGCCTGGGCGAAGTTCTCGTTGGACCGGCGCAGGGCGGCCGTCAGCAGCTCGTCCAGCGAGCCGAAGTGGTACGTGGTCGAGCCGAGCGGCACATCGGCCTCGGCGGCCACCGTGCGGTGGCTGAGCCCTGCTATCCCGTCGGCCGCTATCACCCGCAGCGCCGCGTCGACGATCCGCGTCCGCCGCTCGGGGTCGTACCGGCGGGCCATCAGTGCGCTCCTCCCAGGTTGAGCACGACGACCCCGGCGACGATCAGGGCCACCCCCGCGATCTTGACGAGACTGCTGGACTCCCCCAGGAACAGGATGCCGATGAGGGCCACGGCCGCTGTGCCGACGCCGGCCCAGATCGCGTACGCGGTGCCCACGGAGAGCGTTTTGAGGGTCTGCGCAAGCAGGGTGAAGGCGATCAGATACCCCACCGCCGTGCCGATCGAGGGCCAGAGCCGGGTGAAGCCCTCGCTGTACTTCATGGCCGTCGTCCCGGCCACCTCCGCCGCGATCGCCGCGGCCAGCAGTCCGTATGCGTATCCCATGTGTACGAGTGTACGCATCGTTGCGTACGGCCGTACATATCATCGCCCCACTCCAGGGGCGCTACGGTGTGCCGACCGATGACATGGCCCGGACCACGGGCCGACGACGTGAGCGGAGCGACAGTGGCGCAGGATGCAGGGTGGGGTGGTGGCCCGTACGGCGCGCCCCACGGTGGGGGGCCCTTCCACGGGGGAGCGCAGGGACCGGGTGGCTGGATGGGCGGATGGGCGGCGCCGCCCAGGCCGGGGGTGATACCCCTGGCGCCGCTGAGGGTCTCGGACATGCTCAGCGGCGCCTTCGCGACGATCGGCGGCTACTGGAAACCGCTGGTCGGGATAGCCCTGGCGCTCTTCGGCGCGGCGACGGCCGTGCTGGGCATCGGGGTGGCCATCGCCTTCTCCACCGTGGCGGCCAACTGGGACGACCTGACCGGGCCCGGCGAACCGGACACGGCCCAACTGGTCCCGCTGGGCATCGCGTTCGGCGTCCTGATGGTCATCGGCGTCATCGCCTACCTGCTGGCGTCGGCGGTCGTCCAGGCTGCGGTCCCGGTGGTCCTCCAGGAAGCCGTCCTGGGCCGCCCGATCGGCTTCGGCACCGTCTGGAGGCGGGCCTGGTCACGGGTCTGGGCCGTGATCGGCACGGTGTTCCTGCTGGGGCTGGCCGTGACCATCCCCTTCCTGGTCATCATGTTCACCATGGTCGCGACCGTGGTGAACGCCGTCTCGCTCGGCGACTCGGACACCGCGGGCCCGCTGTTCCTGTTCGGCCTCCTCGGCTGGCTGGTGCTCGCCCCGGTCGCGATCTGGCTCTGGGTGAAGTTCTCCCTGGCCCCGACGATCGTGGTCTTCGAGGCACAGCGCCCGGTCGCGGCGCTGCGCCGCTCGTCCCGGCTGGTACAGGGCAGCTGGTGGCGGGTCCTCGGCATCACCCTGCTCGCCTTCGGGCTGGCGTCCGTGGTCGGCTACATGATCCAGATGCCGTTCCAGGCGCTCGGCGTGATCCCCGGCTTCCTGGGCAGCACGGACATGACGGGCGAACCCAGCGGCGGGGAGATCCTCGCCCTGTTCGGCGGCATCGTGGTGCTGTCCATGGTCAGCGGGCTGGTGAGCCAGCTCTTCTCGTCGATCTTCCCGCCCCTGATGACCGGACTGCTGTACGTGGACCTCCGGATGCGCAACGAGGGCCTGGCCCCGGTCCTGGCGGAGGCGGCGGCACAGAACCTGCCGGAGCAGTACGGGCCGCCGCCGACCACCCCGGCGTAGGGCCGCACGGCCCGGCGGGCTCAGTCGGTCAGCGTCCGCTTCGGGCGCAGCACACAGAACTCGTTGCCCTCGGGGTCGGCCAGCACCACCCAGGTGGCCTCCGGCCCCTGCCCGACATCCAGCCGGCGTGCGCCGAGCGCGAGAATGCGCTCCACCTCGGCGTCCTGGTCGTCGGGCGTCAGGTCGATGTGCAGCCGGTTCTTGACGGTCTTCCCCTCCGGCACGGGGAGGAAGCACATGCCCGGCAGCGCCGTCTCGTGGGCGCCGATGACGATCTCGCCCTCGTCCTCGAAGAGCACCTGCCAGTCCAGCACGGCGCTCCAGAAGCGGGCCAGGAGCGGCAGGTCATGGGCATCGACGGCGAGGTGGTACATGGAGACGGCCATGCCGGACAGTGTGCCCGGCCGGTACGACAGCCGCACCCGCACCCCTACGCAGCGCCTTCCGGAGACACTCCGTGAAACGCCTGCTCAGCCACGGGGTCGCGCCCGTCCTGCTCGGCCCGCAGATCGCCTGTCCGGGCTTCTTCGGGCCGCTGTTCGCCTGGGCGAACGCGAACGGCCGTGTCCGCCGGCAGGACTGGCGGGCACGGCCGTTCGCGTGGTGCCGACGCGGGATCAGACGTTGAAGCCGAGCGCGCGCAGCTGCTCGCGCCCGTCGTCCGTGATCTTGTCCGGGCCCCACGGCGGCATCCAGACCCAGTTGATCCGGAGCTCGTTGACGATGCCGTCCGTGGCGGACTTCGCCTGGTCCTCGATGACATCGGTCAGCGGGCAGGCCGCGGACGTCAGGGTCATGTCGAGGGTGGCGATGTTGGCGTCGTCGACATGGATGCCGTAGATCAGGCCCAGGTTGACGACGTCGATGCCCAGCTCGGGGTCGACGACGTCGTACAGCGCCTCGCGGACCTCCTCCTCGGAGGCCGGCTTCATGGTCGCGGTCTCGTTCTCGCTCATGCGGTCTTCCCTTCGGACAGCGCCTTCGCCGTCGCGTCCTTCCACGCCATCCAGCTCAGCAGCGCGCACTTGACCCGGGCGGGGTACTTGGAGACGCCGGCGAACGCCACGGCGTCCTCCAGCACCTCCTCCATCGCGTCGTCCGGCTCCAGCTGGCCCTTGGACTGCATCAGCTCCAGGAAGGCGGCCTGGATCTTCTGCGCCTCGGGCAGCTCCTTGCCGACGAGCAGCTCGTTCAGCACGGAGGCGCTGGCCTGGCTGATGGAGCAGCCCTGGCCCTCGTAGCTCACGTCGGCGATGGTCTCGCCGTCGTACTTCACCCGGAGCGTGATCTCGTCGCCGCACGTCGGGTTGACGTGGTGCACCTCGGCGTCGCCGTCCCGCAGGCCACGCCCGTGGGGGTGCTTGTAGTGGTCCAGGATCACTTCCTGGTACATGGAATCAAGCTTCACCGTTACGCCCTCAGCCGAAGAAGTTCCGGACGTGCTCCAGCCCGTCCACCAGTGCGTCTACCTCGGCGGGCGTGGAGTACAGATAGAACGACGCTCGCGTCGTCGCGGGAATTCCGTACCGCAGGCAGACCGGGCGCGCGCAGTGGTGGCCGACCCGGACACAGATGCCCATCTCGTCGAGGACCTGGCCCACGTCGTGCGGGTGGATGTCCCCGAGGGTGAAGGAGATCGTCGCCCCGCGGTCCTCGGCCGTCGCCGGACCGATGATCCGCAGGTCGGGGACCTCCAGGAGGCGCTTCACCGCGTACTGGGTGATCGCCTTCTCGTGCTGGTGGATGTTCTCCATGCCGATCGAGGAGAGGTAGTCCACGGCCGCGCCGAGGCCGACGGCCTGGGCGATCGGGGGCGTACCGGCCTCGAACTTGTGCGGCGCCGGAGCGTAGGTGGACGAGTGCATCGACACGGTCTCGATCATCTCGCCGCCACCGAGGAACGGCGGCAGGTCCTCCAGGAGCTCCTGTCGTCCCCAGAGCACGCCGATGCCGGTCGGACCGACCATCTTGTGGCCGGTGAAGGCCACGAAGTCGGCCTGGAGCGCCTGCACGTCCAGCACCATGTGCGGGGCCGCCTGCGAGGCGTCGATGCAGACCAGCGCGCCGACCTGCTGGGCGCGGCGGATGATCTGCTCGACCGGGTTGACGGTGCCCAGGATGTTGGAGACCAGCGTGAAGGAGACGATCTTCGTCTTCTCGGTGATGATCTCGTCGATGTTCGACAGGTCGAGCCGGCCGTCGTCGGTGATGCCGAACCACTTCAGCTTCGCGCCGGTGCGCTGCGAGAGCAGCTGCCACGGCACGATGTTGGAGTGGTGCTCCATCTCCGTGGTGACGATCTCGGTGTCGCGGTCCACCCGGTAGGGCTCATCCGCCCAGCCGAGCATGTTGGCCACGAGGTTGAGCGACTCCGAGGCGTTCTTGGTGAAGATCACCTCGTTGCGGCTCGGCGCGTTGATGAAGGCCGCGACCTTGTCACGGGCGCCTTCGTACAGCGCGGTGGCCTCCTCGGCGACCGTGTAGACGCCGCGGTGCACGTTCGCGTTGTGGCGCTCGTAGTACGTGTTCAGCGCGTCGAGAACCTGGCGCGGCTTCTGCGAGGTCGCCGCGGAGTCCAGGTAAACGATCTTCTTGCCGTCGTGGACCGTGCGGTCCAGGATCGGGAAGTCCTTGCGGATCGCCTCGGTGTCGAGGAGGCCGGTGAGCCCCTGTCGGGCGTCAGTCACGCGGAAGCGCCACCCTTCGTGTATGCCTCGTAGCCCTCATTCTCCAGCTGGTCGGCCAGCTCGGCACCGCCGGAGGCCGCGATCCGGCCGTTGGCGAACACGTGCACGAAGTCGGGCTGGATGTACTTCAGGATGCGGGTGTAGTGCGTGATCAGCAGCGTGCCGACCTCGCCGGTCGCGCGGACCCGGTTGACACCCTCGGAGACGGTCTTGAGCGCGTCGACGTCCAGGCCGGAGTCGGTCTCGTCCAGGACGGCGATCTTCGGCTTGAGGAGCTCCAGCTGAAGGATCTCGTGGCGCTTCTTCTCACCGCCGGAGAAGCCCTCGTTGACGTTGCGCTCGGCGAAGGCGGGGTCCATCTGGAGCCCGGCCATCGTCTCCTTGACCTCCTTGACCCACGTACGCAGCTTGGGCGCCTCGCCGCGGACGGCGGTGGCGGAGGTGCGCAGGAAGTTGGAGACCGAGACACCGGGGATCTCGACGGGATACTGCATGGCCAGGAACAGGCCGGCGCGGGCGCGCTCGTCGACGGACATCTCCAGGACGTCCTCGCCGTCCAGGGTGACCGTGCCACTCGTGATCGTGTACTTGGGGTGACCCGCGAGCGAGTACGCGAGGGTGGACTTGCCGGACCCGTTGGGGCCCATGATGGCGTGGGTCTCGCCCTGCTTCACGGTCAGGTCGACGCCCTTGAGGATCTCCTTCGTGGCGTTGTCGGCCTCGACGGAGACGTGCAGGTCGCGGATTTCAAGCGTTGCCATGGGTGACTCAGGACTCCTGGGTGACGGAGACGAGCACATCGTCCCCTTCGATCTTTACGGGGTATACGGGGACGGGGCGCGTCGCGGGAAGGCCGGACGGCTTGCCGGTGCGGAGGTCGAACGACGAGCCGTGCAGCCAGCACTCGATCGCACAGTCCTCCACCTCGCCCTCCGAGAGCGACACGTTCGCGTGCGAGCAGATGTCGTTGATCGCGAACACCTCGCCCCCGGTGCGGACGACGGAGACCGGTATGCCGTCGAACTCCACCCGCTTCGGAGTGTCGTCCTCCAGCTCACTCAGCGCGCACGCCTTGACGAAGGTCATCAGACGGACGCCCTCAGCTCGGTCTCGATCTTGTCGAGCAGACGCGCTTCCACGTCCGGCAGGCCGATCTGCTGGACCAGCTCGGCGAAGAAGCCGCGCACGACCAGGCGGCGGGCCTCCTCGGCCGGGATGCCGCGGGACTGGAGGTAGAAGAGCTGCTCGTCGTCGAAGCGGCCGGTCGCCGAGGCGTGGCCGGCGCCGACGATCTCGCCGGTCTCGATCTCCAGGTTGGGTACGGAGTCGACCCGGGCGCCGTCGGTGAGGACGAGGTTCCGGTTCATCTCGTAGGTGTCGGTGCCCTCCGCGACGGCCTGGATGAGGACGTCCCCGATCCAGACGGCGTGCGCGCCGTCGCCCTGGAGTGCGCCCTTGTACACCGCGTTGGACTTGCAGTGCGGGGTGTTGTGGTCGACCAGGAGGCGGTGCTCCTGGTGCTGGCCCTTGTCGGTGAAGTACAGACCGAAGAGCTCAGCCTCGCCCCCGGGCGCCGCGTAGGCGACCCGCGGGTGCAGGCGGACCAGGTCGCCGCCGAAGGTGACGACGATCGACTTGAAGGAGGCGTCCCGGCCGACCAGCGCGTTGTGCTGGCCGACGTGGACGGCCGTGTCGTCCCAGTCCTGGACGGAGACGACGGTCAGCCTGGCGCCGTCACCGAGGACGTAGTCGACGTTGGCGGCGAGCACCGCGTCACCGGTGTGGTCGATGACGACGACGGCCTCGGCGAAGGGCTTCAGCTCGATGAGCTGGTGACCGTAGGCGGTGCCGCCCTCACCGTGCACGGTGATCCGGATGGGCTCGGTGAGCACGGCCTCCTTGGCGACGGTGACGACCGAGGCCTGCTCGAAGGAGCTGTACGCCTGGGCGGCGACCCGGTCCACCGGCGTACCGGCCTTGCCGAGCCGCGCGTCGTCGCGGCCGACCGTCTCGACGCTGACGCCGTCGGGCGCCTCGATCGCGACCTTCACACCGCCGCCGTTCGCGACCGCGGTGCCGTCGTGCAGCCCGCGCAGCCGCTCCAGCGGGGTGAAGCGCCACTCCTCCTCGCGACCGTGCGGGACGGGGAAGTCCGCGACGTCGAAGGACGGAGGCGCGCTCATGCGCGTGGCGACGGTCGACTCGGCGGCCACCGCGATGGAGCCGGCGGTGGTGGAGCCCACCGGAGTGTTCTGAGCCTCAGCCATGGCTGTCGTAGTGCTCGCTTTCTCAGTCAAGAAGGGGGGTGGTTCGGTAGGGGCCGGGGCGGCCGCGTGCGGCCGCTCCGTGTCGTCCTCGGGTCGAGGACCTAGCCGACCGAACCCTCCATCTGCAGCTCGATCAGCCGGTTCAGCTCCAGGGCGTACTCCATGGGCAGCTCCTTCGCGATCGGCTCGACGAAGCCGCGCACGATCATCGCCATGGCCTCGAACTCGGTGAGGCCGCGGCTCATGAGGTAGAAGAGCTGGTCCTCGGAGACCTTGGAGACGGTCGCCTCGTGGCCCATCGACACGTCGTCCTCGCGGACGTCGACGTAGGGGTAGGTGTCCGAGCGGGAGATCGTGTCGACGAGCAGAGCGTCGCAGAGCACGTTGGACTTCGCGCCCGGCGCGCCCTCGCCGATCTCGATCAGACCGCGGTAGGACGTACGGCCGCCACCTCGCGCCACCGACTTGGAGACGATGTTCGAGGAGGTGTTCGGCGCCATGTGGACCATCTTGGCGCCGGCGTCCTGGTGCTGGCCCTCGCCCGCGAAGGCGATGGAGAGGGTCTCACCCTTGGCGTGCTCGCCCATCAGGTAGATGGCCGGGTACTTCATGGTCACCTTGGAGCCGATGTTGCCGTCGACCCACTCCATGGTCGCGCCCTCGTAGGCCACGGCCCGCTTGGTGACCAGGTTGTAGACGTTGTTCGACCAGTTCTGGATCGTCGTGTAGCGGCAGCGGCCGCCCTTCTTCACGATGATCTCGACCACGGCGCTGTGCAGCGAGTCCGAGGAGTAGATCGGGGCGGTGCAGCCCTCGACGTAGTGGACGTATGCGTCCTCGTCGACGATGATCAGCGTCCGCTCGAACTGGCCCATGTTCTCCGTGTTGATACGGAAGTAGGCCTGGAGCGGGATCTCGACGTGGACGCCCTTGGGCACGTAGATGAACGAGCCGCCCGACCACACGGCCGAGTTCAGCGAGGCGAACTTGTTGTCACCGACGGGGATGACGGTGCCGAAGTACTCCTTGAAGAGCTCCGGGTGCTCCTTCAGCGCGGTGTCGGTGTCCATGAAGATGACACCCTGCGCCTCCAGCTCCTCGTTGATCTGGTGGTAGACGACCTCGGACTCGTACTGCGCGGCGACACCGGCGACGAGGCGCTGCTTCTCCGCCTCCGGGATGCCGAGCTTGTCGTACGTGTTCTTGATGTCCTCGGGCAGCTCCTCCCAGGAGGCCGCCTGCTTCTCCGTGGACCGCACGAAGTACTTGATGTTGTCGAAGTCGATGCCCGACAGGTCGGAGCCCCAGTTCGGCATGGGCTTCTTACCGAAGAGCTTGAGGCCCTTGAGCCGCAGCTTCAGCATCCACTCGGGCTCGTTCTTCTTCTCCGAGATGTCGCGGACGACAGCCTCGGAGAGGCCGCGCTTCGCCGCCGCGCCTGCCGCGTCGGAGTCGGCCCAGCCGAATTCGTACGTACCCAGACCCTCGAGCTCAGGGTGGGCAGTCTCCGTGGGGAGCGTCATGCGGGGTTCCTCCCGGCCGTGCTTGCAGATGCTGAATGGGTGGTCTGTGGGGGTGCTGCCTGGCCGCTGCGCGGCACATATGTCGTGCACACGCCGTCGCCGTGGGCGAGGGTGGCCAGACGCTGCACATGGGTCCCGAGGAGGCTGGAGAAGAATTCCGTCTCCGCCTCGCACAGCTGTGGGAACTGCTCGGCGACATGCGCCACCGGGCAGTGGTGCTGGCACAGCTGCTCGCCCTGCTGCGGGCCCGGCGCGCTTCGCGCCGTAGCAGCGTACCCGTCGGCGCTCAGGGCCCTGGCGAGGGCCTCCGTGCGCTCCGCGGGCTCCGCGGCCTCGACCGCGGCGCGGTACGGCTCCCCCATCGCCGCCATCCGGGCGCGGGCGAAGGCGGTGACCGCCTCGTCCCCGCCGGACTCGGCGATGAAGCGCAGGGCGTCCGCGGCCAGCTTGTCGTAGGACTGGTCGAAGGCGTCCCGGCCGCAGTCCGTCAGGGCGAACACCTTGGCGGGCCTGCCGCGGGTCCGCGCCCCGTAGACCCGCTGTTCACGGGCTTCGACGACACCGTCGGACACGAGGGCGTCCAGGTGGCGGCGGACGGCGGCCTGGGTGAGGCCGACGCGTTTGGCCAGATCGGCGGCTGTGGACGGACCGTGGTCCAGGATGGAGCGCGCGACCCGGTTGCGCGTGGAGCGCTCACCGGTCGCGAGTTCCTCCTGAGGAGACCCACCGTCGTATTTCACAACACCATTGTTGCGTAATTCATTCGGTCATGACAACCACGGTCCGAAACGATCTACGGTGCGGTTCGTCACTTAGGGTTACCTAATCTGGCCCCGGAAGAGGGGCGGCAGGAGCCCTTGCCTAGACTTACGCGCCATGGAGAACGAGCCCGTCGTACAGGTCAAGGGCCTGGTGAAGCGGTACGGCACGAAGACCGCGGTGGACGGCCTCGATCTGGTCGTGGCGTCGGACGCGGTGACGGCCGTGCTCGGCCCGAACGGCGCCGGGAAGACCACCACGATCGAGACCTGCGAGGGTTACCGCCGCCCCGACGCCGGCACCGTACGGGTCCTCGGACTCGACCCGGTCGCCGACGCGGAGCGGCTGCGCCCCCGGATCGGGGTCATGCTCCAGTCCGGCGGCGTCTACTCCGGCGCCCGGGCGGAGGAGATGCTCCGCCACATGGCCAAGCTCCACGCCCACCCGCTGGACGTGGACGCCCTGATCGAACGCCTCGGCCTCGGCTCCTGCGGCCGCACCGCCTACCGCCGGCTCTCCGGCGGCCAGCAGCAGCGCCTCGCCCTGGCCCTCGCGGTCGTCGGCCGGCCCGAGCTGGTCTTCCTGGACGAGCCGACCGCGGGCCTGGACCCGCAGGCCCGCCGCTCCACCTGGGACCTGGTGCGCGAGCTGCGCGGAGACGGGGTCTCCGTGGTGCTGACCACCCACTTCATGGACGAGGCCGAGGCGCTCGCCGACGACGTCGCGATCATCGACGCGGGCCGGGTCATCGCCCAGGGCTCCCCGGAGCAGCTCTGCCGGGGCGGCGCCGAGAACACCCTGCGCTTCACCGGCCGTACGGGGCTCGACCTCGGCTCCCTGGTCAAGGCGCTGCCCGACGGCTCCGGGGCCGTCGAGCCGCTCCCGGGCACGTACCGCATCACCGGGGCCATCGACCCGCAGCTGCTGGCCACCGTCACCTCCTGGTGCGCCCAGCACGGCGTGATGCCCGAGGGCATCTCGGTGGAGCGGCACACCCTGGAGGACGTCTTCCTCGAACTGACCGGCAAGGAGCTGCGCGCATGAGCGCCGGTACGTACACCCCGCGCCCCGGCGCCGCCCCGCTCCCCCGGATGATCGCCGCGCAGACCGCGCTGGAGACCCGGATGCTGCTGCGCAACGGCGAGCAGCTACTGCTGACGGTGATCATCCCGACGCTGCTGCTCGTGCTGTTCAGCGCCGTCGACATCGTGGACACCGGCTCGGGCGCGTCGGTCGACTTCCTGGCGCCGGGCATCCTCGCCCTGGCCGTGATGTCGACCGCCTTCACCGGCCAGGCCATCGCCACCGGCTTCGAGCGCCGTTACGGGGTGTTGAAGCGGCTCGGGGCCTCCCCGCTGCCCCGGTGGGCCCTGATGACGGCGAAGACCCTGTCGGTGCTGGTCACCGAGGTGCTCCAGGTGCTGCTGCTGACGGTGATCGCCCTCGCGCTGGGCTGGTCGCCGCAGGGCAACCCGCTCTCCGTACTGCTGCTCCTGGTGCTGGGGACCGCCGCGTTCTCCGGGCTCGGGCTGCTGATGGCCGGGACGCTGAAGGCCGAGGCGACACTCGCCGCCGCCAACCTGGTCTTCCTGCTGCTGCTGGTCGGCGGCGGGGTCATCGTGCCCCTGGACAAGTTCCCGGACGCGGTGCAGTCGGTGCTGGGGCTGCTGCCCATCTCGGCGCTCTCGGAAGGGCTGCGGGACGTCCTCCAGCACGGTGCGTCGACGCCGTGGACGCAGGCCGGGATCCTGGCGGTTTGGGCGGTGCTGGGGCTGGGCGCGGCGGCGAGGTTCTTCCGCTGGGAGTAGGCCGGCCGGGGACTTTCGCGGGCAAGCGGGTGCGAACCCACCCCTCGTGAAAACATGCACAAGCCTCGTCCTACGATGGTCCGCGTGGAAACCCCCATCTCTGCCATCGCCAAGCGCTGGACGCCGTCCACCAAGGTGGTGAAGCGTGCCGCGCTCTCCGCCGTGATGATGAGCGTCTTCATCATCGTGACCGGCGGTGCCGTCCGGCTGACCGGTTCGGGCCTCGGCTGCGACACCTGGCCCAAGTGCACCGACGACAGCCTGTTCGCGACGCCCGAGCAGGGCCTGCACGGCGCGATCGAGTTCGGTAACCGGATGCTGACGTACGTCCTGTCGGCGGCCGTCGGCTGGACCATCGTCGCGACCCGCTCCGCCAAGCCGCGCCGTCGCAAGGTCACCCGGCTGGCCTGGTCGCAGTTCTGGATCGTGCTCGCCAACGCCGTCCTCGGCGGCATCACCGTCTGGGCGGGGCTCAACCCGTGGACGGTGGCCGGGCACTTCCTGCTCGCCAACGCTCTGCTGGCCGTCACCGTGATCACCTGGGTCCGGATCGGCGAGGGCGACGGCCCCGCGCGGCCCCGCGCTCCCCTGCCGGTACGCCGCCTCTCCTGGGCGATCCTGGCCACTACCGTGGTCCTCATCGTGCTCGGCACCTCGGTGACCGGTTCCGGCAAGCACGCGGGCGACAGCAGCGACGTACCGCGCATGCCGTGGGACTGGTCGGCCGCCGCCCATGTGCACGCCATCGCCGCCTGGGTGGTCTGCGCGCTGGCCATCGCGATGTGGCTGGCCCTGCGGGCCGTCGACGCCCCCGCCGACACCCGGGCCCGCGCCCGTGACCTGCTGATCGTGCTGCTCGCCCAGGGCGCGATCGGGTACGTGCAGTATTTCAGCGATGTCCCCGAGGTCCTGGTCGGCGTCCACATGTTCGGCTCGGCCATCATGTGGATCGCCGTGATCCGCCTGGTGATGAGCATGCGCGAGCGCGGCGACGACGAGTCGGCCACGCTGCCGGGACCGTCCGCCTCCGCCGAGCAGCAGCCGGCTGCGCAGGCGGTCTGAGAGGCCCCGCATACGGCGCAGGGGCGGCGGGCATGTGCCCGCCGCCCCTGCGCCGTACCCGCTCAGCTGTCGTTGGACGGGCCGCCGACCTGGATCCCGGCCATCCGCGACCACTCGTAGGGACCCGTGCGGACCTTGAGGGCGAGGTCGCCGTCGAACTCCTCGTGCATCGTGATCCCCGACTTCTCCGCCGCGCTCTCGGCCACGGCGTACGTCGGAGCCACCAGGTCGCCCCAGGCGCCGTCCTGACCGACCAGGACGATACGGGCGCCCGCCTGGCCGATGTAGGCGAGCTGCCCTTCGGCGCCGCCGTGCTCCTTGGCGAAGGCCCCGATCTCGCGGGCGAGCTTCGCCGCCCTGCGCTCTGCGCGGGCCGCCTTCCTGGCCTCCGTCCGCGAGGTCTGCCCGGTGTCTGCTGCGTCTGCTGCCGTCTCTCCCATGAACAGGATGCTACCGACGAGTAGTTCGAACGGCGACGGGCGGGTCGCGTGGCTTGTGCCACGTGACCCGCCCGTCGGCGTACTGACAGAAGCGGCTAGCGGAGGAAGGGATCCACCGCGACGGCCAGGAAGAGCAGCGAGACGTAGGTGATGGACCAGTGGAACAGCCGCATCTCCTTGAGCTTGGAGCCGCTCACCCCCGCCCTGGCCCGGTTCTGCAGCCCGTGGGCCTCCCAGAGCCAGAAGCCGCCCGCCAGCAGCGCCACCGACAGGTAGAACCAGCCGGTGTAGCCCAGCGGGGTGAGCAGCAGCGAGACGCCGACCATCACCCAGCTGTAGAGGACGATCTGCTTGGCGACCACCTGGTTGGAGGCGACGACCGGGAGCATCGGGACGCCGACCCGGGCGTAGTCCTCCTTCACCTTCATGGAGAGCGGCCAGTAGTGCGGCGGCGTCCAGAAGAAGATGACGGCGAAGAGGATGACGGCGGCCCAGGAGAGGGAGTTCGTCACGGAGGACCAGCCGATGAGCACCGGCATGCAGCCGGCGATGCCGCCCCAGATGATGTTCTGCGAGGTGCGGCGCTTCAGCAGCATCGTGTAGACGACGACGTAGAAGAGCAGCGCCCCGAGAGCGAGCCCGGCGGACAGCCAGTTGACGAGCAGCCCGAACCAGAGCGTGGAGATCACCGCGAGGGCGAACCCGAAGGCGAGGCACTCACGGGGACTGACCATGCCGGTGACCAGCGGACGCTGTGACGTGCGGTCCATCAGCGCGTCGATGTCGCGGTCGATGTACATGTTCAGCGCGTTGGCGCCGCCCGCCGAGAGGTATCCCCCGATGGTGGTGGTGAGCACGAGCCACAGGTCGGGTACGCCCTGGGCGGCGAGGAACATCACCGGAACGGTGGTGATGAGCAACAGCTCGATGATCCGTGGCTTGGTAAGCGCCACGAATGCCTTGACGCGGGCCCCGTACGGGCGATGGCCCCCTGGGCTGGGAGTCAAGGCGACCCCTGCGGGTCGGGACTCGACGGCCGTCACGCACACCCCTGACAGAGAAATCCCAGCAAGCTCCGGGCGAGGAGGCCCGGTGAAGACTTGCGCGAACCCGACCACTCTAAACGTTGGGCACACACCGTCCTTCGCGGGGGTGGGGTCGTGTTGAGGGTGACTGCGCGGTGTCCGGAGCCCGTCCGCCGGGAGGCGAAGTCCGCAGGCCGCCCGCACCCTGGAAAGTGCTCGGGAAGTGTGCCCCGCGGCGGGGGTAGGCTCGGCAACGCCCGGTGCGGTAACAGTCACCGGTTTACGACAGTGGAGAGGAGCCCTGACTCAGGGTGAGCAACAAGCCGACCACCACAGACCTCCAGTGGACCGATTTGGACCAGCGGGCCGTGGACACCGCCCGCGTCCTCGCCGCGGACGCCGTACAGAAAGTCGGAAACGGCCACCCGGGTACGGCCATGAGCCTGGCTCCCGCCGCGTACACCCTTTTCCAGAAAGTCATGCGGCACGACCCCGCGGACGCGGAGTGGACCGGCCGCGACCGGTTCGTCCTCTCGGCGGGCCACTCCAGCCTGACCCTGTACATCCAGCTCTACCTCGCCGGTTACGGCCTGGAGCTGGACGATTTGAAGGCGTTCCGGACCTGGGGCTCCAAGACCCCGGGGCACCCGGAGTACGGACACACCACCGGTGTCGAGACGACGACCGGCCCGCTGGGCCAGGGTGTCGCCAACGCGGTGGGCATGGCCATGGCCGCCCGCTACGAGCGCGGCCTGTTCGACCCCGAGGCGGCCCCCGGCACCTCGCCCTTCGACCACACGGTCTGGGTCATCGCCGGTGACGGCTGCCTCCAGGAGGGCATCTCGGCCGAGGCGTCCTCGCTGGCCGGGCACCAGAAGCTGGGCAACCTGGTCCTGCTCTGGGACGACAACCACATCTCCATCGAGGGCGACACGGAGACCGCGGTCTCCGAGGACACCCTGAAGCGGTACGAGGCGTACGGCTGGCACGTCCAGCGCGTCGAGCAGCTGCCCAACGGTGACCTGGACCCGGCGGGTCTGTACGCGGCGCTGCAGGCGGCCAAGGCCGAGACCGGGCGCCCCTCGTTCATCGCGGCCCGCTCGATCATCGCCTGGCCCGCGCCGAACGCCCAGAACACCGAGGCGGCCCACGGCTCGGCGCTCGGCGACGACGAGATCGCGGCGACCAAGCGGGTCCTCGGCTTCGACCCGGAGCAGACCTTCGAGGTCTCCGACGCGGTCATCGGCCACACCCGTGAGGCCCTGGACCGCGGCCGTGAGGCCCGCGCCGAGTGGGACAAGGCGTTCGCCGCGTGGCGCACCGCCAACCCGGAGCGCGCCGCCGACTTCGACCGGATCGCGGCGGGCGAGCTGCCCGCGGGCTGGGAGGAGAAGCTCCCGGTCTTCGAGCCCGGCAAGTCCCTGGCCACCCGTGCCGCGTCCGGCAAGGTGCTCCAGGCGCTGGGCGAGGTCGTGCCCGAGCTGTGGGGCGGCTCCGCCGACCTGGCCGGCTCGAACAACACCACGATCGACAAGACGTCGTCGTTCCTCCCGGTGGGCAACCCGCTGCCGGAGGCCGACCCGTACGGCCGAACGATCCACTTCGGGATCCGCGAGCACGCGATGGCCGCCGCGATGAACGGCATCGCGTTGCACGGCAACACCCGCGTCTACGGCGGCACCTTCCTGGTGTTCTCCGACTACATGCGCAACGCGGTGCGGCTCTCCGCGCTGATGCACCTGCCGGTGACATACGTGTGGACGCACGACTCGATCGGCCTCGGCGAGGACGGTCCGACCCACCAGCCGGTGGAGCACCTGGCCGCGCTGCGCGCCATCCCGGGCCTGAACATCGTGCGCCCGGCCGACGCCAACGAGACGGCCATCGCCTGGCGCGAGATCCTGCGCCGCTACACCAAGGTGTTCGGCGAGGGCGCCCCGCACGGTCTGGCGCTGACCCGGCAGGGCGTGCCGACGTACGAGGCGAACGAGGACGCGGCCAGGGGCGGTTACGTCCTGTTCGAGGCCGAAGGGCCCTCCGGGCAGAGCACGGAGCCACAGGTGCTGCTCATCGCGACCGGCTCCGAGGTCCATGTCGCCGTCGAGGCGCGCGAGCAGCTCCAGGCGGCCGGTGTGCCGACCCGGGTCGTCTCGATGCCGTCGGTCGAGTGGTTCGAGGAGCAGGATCAGGGTTACAAGGAGAGCGTGCTCCCGCCGTCGGTCAAGGCGCGGGTCGCCGTCGAGGCGGGCATCGGCCTGACCTGGTACCGGTATGTCGGGGACGCCGGCCGGATCGTCTCGTTGGAGCACTTCGGTGCCTCGGCCGACGCGAAGGTCCTCTTCCGCGAGTTCGGCTTCACCGCCGAGAACGTGGCCGCCGCCGCGCGGGAATCTCTCGCCGCCGCAGCACGCTGACGCCGATAATACGACTAGTAGGAGATGCAACCCATGACAGACGCACTCAAGCGCCTCTCCGACGAGGGCGTGGCGATCTGGCTCGACGACCTGTCGCGCAAGCGGATCACGTCCGGCAATCTGGCCGAGCTGATCGACCAGAGCCATGTCGTCGGCGTCACCACCAACCCGTCCATCTTCCAGAAGGCGATCTCGCAGGGCGACGGTTACGAGCAGCAGCTCACCGACCTCGCCGCCCGCCGGGTCACCGTCGAGGAAGCGGTCCGCATGATCACGACGGCGGACGTCCGCGACGCCGCCGACATCCTGCGTCCGGTCTTCGACGCGACCGGCGGCCAGGACGGCCGGGTCTCCATCGAGGTCGACCCGCGCCTGGCGCACAACACCCTGGCCACCGTCGCCGAGGCCAAGCAGCTGGCCTGGCTCGTCGACCGGCCGAACACGCTCATCAAGATCCCGGCGACCAAGGCCGGTCTCCCGGCGATCACCGAGACCATCGGCCGGGGCATCAGCGTCAACGTGACGCTGATCTTCTCGCTGGAGCGCTACCGCGCGGTCATGGACGCCTACGTGGCGGGCCTGGAGAAGGCGAAGGCCGCGGGCCTGGACCTCTCCAAGATCCACTCGGTGGCGTCCTTCTTCGTGTCCCGGGTGGACACCGAGATCGACAAGCGTCTGGACGCCATCGGCTCCGAGGCGGCGAAGGCCGCCAAGGGCAAGTCCGCCCTGGCCAACGCGCGCCTGGCCTACGAGGCGTACGAGGAGGTCTTCTCGGGCGACCGCTGGGCCACGCTGGACAAGGCGCAGGCCAACAAGCAGCGCCCGCTCTGGGCCTCAACCGGTGTCAAGGACCCGTCACTCAAGGACACCCTGTACGTCGACGACCTGGTCGCCCCCAACACGGTGAACACCATGCCGGAGGCGACCCTGGAGGCCGTCGCCGACCACGGCGAGATCACCGGCAACACCGTCGCCGGCGGCTACGACCAGGCCCGCGCCGACCTCGACGCGATCAAGAAGCTCGGCATCTCCTACGACGACGTCGTCCAGGTGCTGGAGGACGAGGGCGTCGAGAAGTTCGAGGCGTCCTGGACCGACCTGCTCAAGTCGACCGAGGCGGAGCTCTCGCGCCTCGCCCCCTCGGAGGGCTGACCACTTTGTCTGCTGTTCCCGGAGCCAACCCGCTCCGTGACGCACAGGACCGACGGCTCCCGCGTATCGCGGGGCCGTCGGGCCTGGTCATCTTTGGCGTCACGGGCGATTTGTCCCGTAAAAAGCTGATGCCTGCTGTCTACGACCTGGCGAACCGCGGCCTGCTGCCACCGGGCTTCTCGCTCATCGGCTTCGCGCGCCGCGACTGGGAGGACGAGGACTTCGCCCAGGTCGTCCACGACGCCGTCAAGGAGCACGCCCGTACGCCGTTCCGCGAGGAGGTCTGGCAGCAGCTCATCCAGGGGATGCGCTTCGTCCAGGGCAACTTCGACGACGACGAGGCGTTCGAGACGCTGAAGGCGACCATCCAGGAGCTGGACAAGGCGCAGGGGACGGGCGGCAACTTCGCCTTCTACCTCTCCGTGCCGCCGAAGTTCTTCCCCAAGGTCGTCCAGCAGCTCAAGAAGCACGGCCTGGCCGACCAGAAGGAGGGCTCCTGGCGGCGTGCCGTCATCGAGAAGCCCTTCGGCCACGACCTGGCCAGCGCGCAGGAGCTCAACCAGCTCGTGCACGACGTCTTCCCGCCCAACGAGGTCTTCCGGATCGACCACTACCTGGGGAAGGAGACGGTCCAGAACATCCTGGCGCTGCGGTTCGCCAACACGATGTGGGAGCCGATCTGGAACCGGTCCTACGTCGACCACGTACAGATCACGATGGCCGAGGACATCGGCATCGGCGGCCGGGCCGGCTACTACGACGGCATCGGCGCCGCCCGTGACGTCATCCAGAACCACCTGCTCCAGCTGCTGGCACTGACCGCGATGGAGGAGCCCGGCTCCTTCCACCCGAAGGCCCTGGTCGCCGAGAAGCTCAAGGTGCTCACCGCCGTCGAGCTGCCCGAGGACCTCGGCCTGCACACCGTGCGTGCCCAGTACGAGCACGCCTGGCAGGGCGGCCAGGAGGTCCTCGGCTACTGCGAGGAGGAGGGCATCGACCCCAAGTCGACGACCGACACCTTCGCCGCGATCAAGCTGACGATCAACAACCGCCGCTGGGCGGGCGTGCCGTTCTACCTCCGTACCGGAAAGCGGCTCGGCCGCCGGGTCACGGAGATCGCGGTCGTCTTCAAGCGCGCGCCCTACCTGCCCTTCGAGTCCGGTGCCACGGAGGAGCTCGGCGGCAACGCCCTGGTCATCCGGGTCCAGCCGGACGAGGGCGTCACCGTGCGCTTCGGCTCCAAGGTGCCCGGCACCTCGATGGAGGTCCGGGACGTCACGATGGACTTCGCGTACGGCGAGTCCTTCACGGAGTCCAGCCCGGAGGCGTACGAGCGGCTCCTGCTCGACGTGTTGCTCGGCGACGCCAACCTGTTCCCGCGCCACCAGGAGGTCGAGCTCTCCTGGACCATCCTCGACCCGATCGAGGAGTACTGGGACAAGCACGGCAAGCCCGCGAAGTACCCGGCCGGCACCTGGGGTCCGGCCGAGGCCGACGAGATGCTCGCACGTGACGGACGGAGCTGGAGGCGGCCATGAAGATCGATCTCACGGAAACCACATCCAGCAAGATCAACCAGGCGCTGGTCTCGGCCCGCCGGGCCATCGGCACCCCCGCCATCGGCATGGTCCTCACGCTGGTCATCGTCACCGACGAGGAGAACGCGTACGACGCGCTCAAGTCGGCCGGTGACGCCTCCCGCGAGCACCCCTCGCGGATCATCGCGGTGATCAAGCGGGTCAGTCGCTCGCCGCGCGCCCGGCGCGACGCCCGGCTCGACGCCGAGGTCCGGGTCGGTTCCGACGCGGGCACCGGCGAGACCGTGGTGCTGCGCCTCCACGGCGAACTGGCCAACCACGCCCAGTCGGTGGTGCTCCCGCTGCTGCTGCCGGACGCCCCGGTCGTGGTGTGGTGGCCCGAGGACGCGCCCGCCGACGCGGCGAAGGACCCGCTGGGCGCGCTCGCCCAGCGCCGGATCACCGACGGCTACTCCGCCGAGCGCCCGCTCGACGAGCTGGCGGTGCGGGCGGCGACGTACAGCCCCGGCGACACCGACCTTTCGTGGACCCGGATCACGCCGTGGCGCTCCATGCTGGCCGCGGCCCTGGACCAGCAGCCCGCGCAGGTCATCGGCGCCACCGTCGAGGGCGAGAGCGACAACCCGAGCTGCGAACTGCTCGCGATGTGGCTCGCGGACCGGTTGGGCGTCCCGGTGGAGCGCACGCTCTCCGGCGGCCCCGGCCTGACCGCGGTCCGGATGGAGACGAAGAACGGCGTCATCGTCCTCGACCGGGCCGACGGCTCGCTGGCCACGCTCTCCATGCAGGGCCAGCCGGACCGCGCGGTGGCGCTCAAGCGCCGTGACACCGCCGAGCTGCTGGCGGAGGAGCTGCGCCGGCTGGACCCGGACAACACCTACGCGTCCGCGGTGAAGTTCGGGGTGGAGAAGCTCCACGCGGGCGGCGAGGTCAAGGCCACTCCGGTTGCCTCTGCCGAGGAGAAGGCCCCGGGGAGCGGGCAGAAAGCCCCCGCGGCGAAGAAGGCCCCGGCAAAGAAGGCGGCCGCCAAGTGACGCCTCCTCAGCTGGTGGTGCACCGCGACAAGGAGCTGATGGCGCAGGCCGCGGCGGCCCGGCTGATCACGCGGATCGTGGACGCCCAGGCAGCCCGGGGCCACGCCTCGGTGGTGCTGACCGGCGGGCGCAACGGCAACGGCCTGCTGGCCGCACTCGCCGCCGCGCCCGCCCGGGACGCGGTCGACTGGGCGCGGCTCGACCTGTGGTGGGGCGACGAGCGGTTCCTGCCCGAGGGCGACCCCGAACGGAACGTCACCCAGGCCCGCGAGGCGCTGCTCGACGCGGTGCCGCTGGACCCGGCCCGGGTCCACGCGATGCCCGCATCCGACGGCCCGTACGGCAAGGACGTGGACGAAGCGGCCGCCGGGTACGCGGCCGAGCTGGCCGCCGCCGCAGGGCCGGAGGACCACGGCCGGGTGCCGGCGTTCGACGTGCTGATGCTGGGCGTCGGCCCGGACACCCATGTCGCCTCGCTCTTCCCGGAGCTGCCCGCGGTACGGGAGACCGAGCGCACCGTCGTCGGTGTGCACGGGGCCCCCAAGCCGCCGCCGGTCCGCGTCTCGCTCACGCTCCCCGCGATCCGCGCGGCACGTGAGGTGTGGCTGCTGGCGGCCGGTGAGGACAAGGCGGAGGCCGCCGCCATCGCGCTGTCGGGCGCCGGGGAGATCCAGGCGCCCGCGGCGGGCGCGTACGGGCGCAGCAGGACGCTCTGGCTGCTGGACGCGGCGGCGGCATCCCAGCTGCCGCGCGCGCTGTACCCGCCGGCTTCTGCCTGACCGTACGGACCCTCAGGCCCGGCCCGCTTTTTCCCAGCGGGCCGGGCCTGAGGCGTGAAAAGCTCGCCCCCATGGTACGTATCGGAACCGTGGTGATGGGCGCGAGCGACGTACGACGGGCCGCCGCCTTCTGGAAGGCGGCGCTCACGTACACCGAGCGCGAGCGGGGGACGGACGACTGGGTGGTGCTGGTCCCGGTCGAAGGGCCCGGTGTCGGCGTGGCGTTGGGGCGCTCCGCCTCCCCCGTGCAGGAGGTCCCCCGGGTCCACATCGACCTCTACTCCGACACGCAGGAGGCCGAGGTCGAGCGGCTGATCGCACTGGGCGCCGAGCGGGTCGCGTGGGAGCTCTACCCGCCGGACCCGGACTTCGTGGTCCTCGCCGACCCCAACACTTCTGACTACCGGTTCTGAGCATACGCGCACGTCAGCACCAACGACAGAGCCCCGCCCGGCACTTGGCCGAGCGGGACGGTATGAGGTGCTGCTACTCGTCGTCCTTCTTCGGGGGCAGCACGAAGCCCCTGGTAGGCCCGTTCTGCCGCCGGGGGGCAGGGTCGGGGGTGGACGGCCGGAACGTCGCCGCCAGGGCTGCGAGCGCGTCAGCGGTGGTGTCCTTGCGGGTTGCCGGGTCGGCCGTGTCGTACACGCGCCATGGGCCCGTCAGGTTCTCCGGGTCTTCCGGCGCGACGACACCCGGGATGCCCAACTGCCGCAGCACGTGGTCTACCTGTCGGGCCTGTTCCGCGTCCATGTGGTCACCTTCCGTTGTGTGCGGGCAGCGTAGCTACTCGCCGGTGGTCGCGCAGTTGCCCGGACGGATCGGGCCGCAGCCACCGGGCGGCGTGTGCTGGCACTGTGCCGCCACGGACACCAGGGACTTCGTGGGGCTCGTCCACAGGTCCGAGTCCGTCTCGTACCCGGCCTGTTCGATGGTCGCGATGGTGCGGGTGATGACGTGCTCGTCGAAGCGCTCGGGGTCGGGGCGCTCGGGGTAGTGGTGCACAAACCGGCCCAGCCCTTCACACAGCTTGGCGTACAGCTCGGTGTGCAGGATCAGGGCGTGCCACCCCTCGTCCACGACCTTGGAAGGGGCGATCCTGGTGGTGGGGAACTGCGCTGCGGCGTCCACGAACTTGATCGCCTCCGCGACGATCCGTTGCGCCGTACCCTCGGTCATACCGGGGTTGTTGTCGGAGACCGTTGCGACGACACCCCCAAGCCCTTCGGGGGTAAGTAACGCGAGTGCGTTTCGCATCTGTGTTGCCTTCCTTGTTGGGTTGACCCGTTCCGACCGTGCGTCCTGTCCAGGGGTTAGAACGGTCGGAACGGGGGTCGAGCCCCGTCCCTGCCGAGATGCCGAATCGAGTACGAGGGAGCCTCGACTACGGCCACGTTCGGCAGGGACGGGAGACTAGGGGGCCGTTGCCTACCGACCTGGATGTTGGCGGTGGTGTCGTGTAAGCGCTGAAATTCGTTGGTGTGGTCTTTGAGTTTCGCGGTGACCTCTCGCGCATCGTCCAGCCGCAGGAAACCCAGACTGATCACATAGGCATCCTTGAGCGCCGAGCATTCATCGCACACCTGCCGAAGACTGATGCCGTCCAGTGAAATGCCGTACGGAATGAGTGCGTTGACGAGTCCAGCGGCAACGGCTGCGGCGTCCGCGCGGTCGCCGTCGTCGAAATAGTCGGGTCCGACCGAGTGGGATTCATGCGTCATGTTCGCTCCAGTCGTTCAGGGCGGCAGGGCCGGGCGTGTGACGGCTGTTCAGTTTCGGCCTATGACGGCCACGCCGATTACGAAACCGCATGAGGCGCTGATAGCGATGATCAGCAGCGGCCCCGTGAACGCCGCGACGGCGTGGTAGGTCCGCTTCATGAAAGGCCCTCCGGCCGAACACAGCTGGGGCAGCCGTCCGGGTGGAAAGGCGACGGGGGGTGATGCGGGCCGGGCAGGTAGACCACACCTGACTTTCGGTCCAGCGCGCCCCCGTACGGCGTCCACCATCCTTCGGGGCTGTTCGCGTACGGCGTGCCCGTGAAGAGGTCCACAGCGGGCTTCTCGGCCGTCTCGGCGCTCACGGACGCCCCCCGCGTGCGCGGCCGTTCTCCGCCTCGATCAAGGGGCGAATGCGCTGCATGGTCGGGCTCTGCGACCGGTCGTCGCCGGCCGCGTCGGCCGCTCCCACCGTGTCCGGGCACTGCGGGGAACCACACGTGCACCGGGGCCACAGGAACGCCGACCGGACGGGCGGCTCACCTCGTTCGGGGAAGTGCTGACGGGTCACCATGACCGCACCAGCCTCCCAGCGCTCGCGTTGCCGTTCGGCCTGGCCGCCCGGGGGCACTGCGAGCCGGCGGGGAACGAGCGGGCTCCCGCCAGCGTCGCTGTGCTCTTGTTCCATGTCCGAGCCCTCCTTGCACTGTCATCCCTTGGTGGTCCGTGCTCGCACTAGGCAACCGTCCGACCACGCACAGCGGTACCGTTGGGAAGAGGGCAAGAGATAAGAGCGTTAAGCAGTCAGAGCACGGGAGTTGGGCCATGACGACACGACAGCCGAACGCCGGACTTGAGCGCCTGTTCCGCGAGAGCGGGTGGACCATGCGCCAGTGCGCCCAAGCGGTCAACCGCATCGGGACCGAGCGCGGGACGCCCCTTAAGTACCAACAGCCGTCCGTGCACCAGTGGTTACGCGGTCAGCTTCCCAAAGAGTCCGTACGGCCGCTGATTCTGGAAGCGTTTGCACGGAGACTGCTCCGCCCGGTCACGCACGCGGAAGCAGGATTCCCTTCGCCCGCAAATGATTCCAACGGCCACCCGAATACTGTTGAAGGTCTGCTAGACCTCGGGAGGCAAGATATGGACCCATCACGCCGCAGCGTTCTAGGCGTGGGACTATTCTCCGTCGCTCTTACCATCCCAGGATGGCCAGATGTTGTGGGGCGCATAGAAGCACTTAAGAGGAATCCGAAGCTGCGCATCGGCCAATCAGAGGTTCAAGCGGTCAAAGCGATGACTGAACGGCTTTCGGATCTCGACGATGATTTCGGCGGCCGCTACGCGCGCCCCTTGGCCGCAGCCTTTCTGGTCAACACTGTGACCCCGTATCTCAACGCGGACGCGTCCAGCGAGACGCAAAAATCCATGCTGTCTGCCGCCGCATTTCTGTGCTACCTGACCGGATGGATGGCAGTCGACGAAGGTGCTCACGGTAGGGCCCAGCAGTATTACGTGAAAGCCCTAGAACTCGCTGGGGCGGGCGGCGACCATAACACCTATTGCCACGTCCTACGAGGCATGTCCGTGCAGGCCGCGAACCTCGGTCACGGAGCACCAGCGGCAAGGCTCGCGAACGCTGCCGCAGAGGCAGCGCCCGAGTCCACTCCTCGCATGCGGGCATTCATGGCAGGACAACAGGCCCACGCCTACGCCCTTGCAGGGGAAAAGACGAATGCGCTTACGAGCCTACGCGAGGCGGAGCGAGCAGTTAACCAAGCAGAAAGCCAGCTTGGGACTTTCGGCGGCTTCAGCTCCGCCACTCTCGCATACTCAACCGCAGAAGTACGACATGCCCTGGGCGATACCAAAGGAAGCGTCGAGTCCTTGCATGACCATTTTCGACTTCGAGACTCGACGGACATGCAACGCAGTAAGCTGATTTTTAGCTCTCTATTGGCTGAGAGACAGCTCGAAATCGGCCACATGGAAGCGGCATGCTCTACATGGAGTTCCGTTCTGGATGACTACCCGGCCATTCACTCAGGGAGAATTGACGAGCAAGTGAAGAAGATCGCTCCTCTCCTCTCCCCCTATCGCGGGAATCCCCTAGCCCGGCAAACAGCTGAGAAGGCAATTTCGCTCACCCGGAAATAAAAGAACCCGCTCTCTCGCCTCGCAAGGACGAAAGAGCGGGTTCGGTGTGCAACTACATTCAGTCCCAAACATCCGAGTCGTCAGCGTCGGGCGCGGGTGCCGTAATCGCGGTGCGGGCGCTCGGCGAAAGACCCAACTCCCGCACGTACCGCGCAAGTTGCGCCCGGTACTGGCCTGCGATGGTGGTAGCCCCGTTCTTCTGCCACCCTCGCTCGCCCCGGACGAGCAAGCCGTGCTCTGATAGCTCGCGCTCGCACTGGTCGATACGCGCTGCGGATATGCAGTAGTCCTTGAGGACCGTGGTATCTACCTCGCCGAGTCCGACCGCGATTTTCAGTACGGGGACGACTCGCCGCCATTCGCGCGAGGCGACTGCGCGGCAGCGAGAGTTAACCGCTTCCCGTTTGGGGTTTTCCACAGTGTGGAAGGTCTCGCGCCAATCGGGCTCTGTCAGTTCCGAGGGTGGTACGGCAGCGCTATCCGGGACAGGACGCTTTCCGGGGTTGCCTTCTCGGATCACTTGCAGAGCGGGCTTCTTGCGCCGTGGGTCGGCCAAGGTTATTCCCTTTCGATATGTGGGCAGCGTTGCAGGCCCGCGCAAATGGCTTTAGCTGCGGCGAGAGTCTTTTGCCTCCCTGCCGCTCAATCTCGGGAGGGGCAGGGGGTCACCCCCTGGTCAGAACGGCGGACGCTCGGCCGATTCGCGGCGTGAACGTGCTTCGGCAGCAAATCCGCTTGGTTGATTACGTGCGGTCTCGCGGTTACGGCACGCGACGCACAGCGGACGCAGATGCTTTGCCGCATCAGGATTCGGCTCATTCCGAGCGATCAACTCGCGTCGGCTCAAGGGGAAATGGTCGGCGACGTTCGCCAACTGTCCGCAGAGCACGCACCAAGGGTTCGCGTACAGGTACGCGCGCCGGATGCGCTGCCAACGGGTGGTATAGACAGCTCCACCGCGCGCCGCACGGTCCGCGTTCGCTTCCCTGGTGTGCTTCGGACAGCGACCACCACGGGGGGGTCAGTTCGGAGCACCCGGGGATAGAGCAAGGGGGGCGGGGTCTGCGGGGCATGTGGGACCCTCCGCTGGGAGTGGGGTTCTGCACACAAGCTGACACTGGCCCTCGGTCCCCGTGGTCCACTGCCGCTATGACATCGAAGTAGCAGGCAGAGACGCACCCCGCAGTTGAACTCCGTTGCGGCGGACTCCACTTGACCGTCCAACGCGTTCCCGGATGGCTGGTGGCAGCCCTCGCCACAGCCACAGGAAGCGGACTCGCAGCGTGGCTCACGTCGCGGTGAGCGCTCTGGACCATGTAGCGCCCCCCTGCCGTCAACCCCGGGCATCCGGGTTTCGGGCAGGGGGTACGGGGCTTACGCGGCATGGGGGCCATTCGGAGGGATCACCGAGGGATCGATCGGAGTTCCGTCCGGGTGGCGGGGTGTGAGGTCGATAACCGTGAGCCGGCCAGCGTGCCGCATCTGCTGAACTCCCCTCGGCATTATTGTCTCTGCGTCCGTTGCCGTGTCGGCCCACGCGGGCCGCCCCTGCTCATCACGGGGGAAGTACGGGTAATCCCCGTCCGGTCCGGGGTCGAGTGCGTCTGTAGCCATTTCTAACCCTTCCGGGAAACGTGGTCCTCGCGTGACTGTGTCACTTCCTCGGCGAACTGGGCCCCGAGTTCGGCCGCCTGCTTTTCAACCGCCTGCTGAATCTCGTCCAGCATCTGCGAGTCGTACCAGCGCTGTTCGGGAACCGTGTTCGGTTCGCCGATAGACCGCTGTGCCCGCTGGGCTTCGGTCAGCACGTGGCTCCGCCGGTAACGAGCCGCGCGGAACTCTACGTACGCGGCAAACCACGGCTCGGCCGACAGTGCCTGAATGAACCGCTCTCGGGCGTCATCGCCGGAGTGGGCAGCTTCCTCCGCTCGCGCACCCCAAGACTCCACAAATTCACGGTCGTAGACCGCCCCGCGCTCGGCCCTGCGAGCCTTTTCGGATTCCTGCGCCGCTTCCAACTGTGCCTGAGCGTCAGCGATCGGAGCGGAGAGCTTTTCTGCCTGAGCCTGGAGTTTGGCGACCCGCTCGGCAGCCTTCTGAATTTCGTTGTTGGTCATATCAGTTGGCACCCTTCGTCACGTCGCGGCCGTGCTCGGCTGCAATCTTCTTGTCGTTCTCGTAGTAGCCAAGGCTCATCCGGGTAGACGTGCCGAGCATTTCGAACACCGCGGGACGCGAGTCACGCAGTGCGGCGAGTTCTTCCATTCGCTCGTCCCACTTGAATGTGTCAGCACAGTTTTGGCCCTTGTCGCGCTTCCCGTCCAGGAATTCGGCGCGGCTGAGATATTCGTTCATGGTTTTTTCTCCACTGTCCGGGCATGAAAAAGCCCCTGCGTATGGCACGTCAGGGGTTCGTGATTGAAGTTCTGGAATTATGGGGGCGTGTGTCCCTACGCGGAAACCGCTTGCGGGGTGCTGATCAGTGCACGCGCGTTTCGTTTTCTCCTAGGTTTTCTAGACGCATCCGAAAAAACGGGTAGAACCGTCATTCCGTCATGGCATCCCCGCTGATCATCGAAGCCGCGTATGCCCGTCTGCGGGCACGCCAGAGCCCCGGCAGCACACAGGGGCCGTCCGGGGCTCTTAAGGGGCGTAGCGGGCGCGTGGTGCTACGCGGCCACCAGTTCGCGGACCGGCTCGGCGACCAGTTCACGGGCTGGCTCGACCAGGCGCACGGACGCGCCCTCGGTGGGGGAGTCTCCGCGTACCACGGACTCAAGCGCCGACACCTCTCCCGCGAGGGCTTCCGCTGCGGGGTCCAGCTCACCGCGCATGGTGAAGTCCACGCGCCGTACGTCGAGCTTGCGCCATCCGCCACGGACACCGCGCCGCACGTCGAGCCGGACCCCCGCTTCAATGAGCATCGCGCGTCGCCCCGCCGTGTCCTTCTCGGCCCACTCGTCGGCGAACACCTTCGGCGTCGCGCACGGGGCGTCCCTCCCTGGAAGCAGCCGAAAAGGTCGACCCGCAACGCATCGTCACACCGACCGGCCGCATACCACGTTGGCGGAGTTCGAGGAGCACCAGCGCGCGTCCGTGTCCGTGCGTTCCTTGTTGTCGATGCTGCGGGCGCAACTCGGGCTCGGGGTCGTACCCCGGAATCTCGACTACGTGGATTGCCGAAACGGTCGTCCCTTCCAACAGCTCACGGACGATCCGTTCAATGACCTTTACCGCGTCGGGGTCCGGTACGAGCGTCCACCCGATACCGCCGAACTCTGCGGCCATGGGGGCGGGCATGTAGCCGTACGGGGGACGACCACCCCCGCGCCACCGGAGCGGCATCCGGCGGATGGCTGCCATGGCCCCGGTAACGCGGTCCTTGATGCTCTGCGACTCCACTTGTGCCGCAAAGGCGAGCATCATCATTTGGAACTCGGCCATGGGGTCCACGGGGTTCCGGAAGTCAAAGACGAGCTTGCCCCCGCCAATGCCCTCGGCGAAGACGAGCATCTTCCGGTGGTCACGAGCCCACTTCGCAAGCTCGTGCATGTGCGCCATGGACCGGATAGCGCGGTCGAAGCGCCACCAGACAAGCGCGTCGTACTCGTCGGGCCGGTTGAGCCATCCGCCGAGTTCCGGACGGTCGAACGGTCCGAACGTGGACGCGCTCACGTCCAGGTCTACGGCCTCGCGGAGCGCGTCACCGGACCCGAAGGGGTGCACTGTTCATGCTCCCCGTAGGGACCGAGGGATTCCCGCTACCGGGCTTGACCAGGACCGATGCCACCATGCTGCACACTCCAGAACCTCTAGTTCTGAGTGTTGGGAGACACCGAGGGCAACCGCTTCTGCGTCATCGACACGACCCACGGCGGCTGACGGGCCCCGGGCATCCCGGCGTCAGAGGATGACCTGGTCCGTGCCCTGCTCCAGCTTGCTGATCGCGGCCCGGCAGGCTCCGACGAAGCGGTCGAAGACCGGGGTCGTGCTGCCGGCCCGGCCCGCCCGGGTGTTGTTCGTGAACATGGCGGCGCGCAGCTCCGTGGTGAGCTCCAGCTGACCGCCCTTGGACAGCATGGTGCGGTTGACGGGGTTGGCGGGGTTGACGCCTGCCAGGTCGGGCGTCTCGTTCCCGTCCCGCCAGGCGATGCCCACCTGGTCGAACTCGGCCTTGAGCAGGGTCTTGAAGCGGGTGTTGAGCCCGCCGACCACCACGGCCTGCGGGACGGTGCCCGCCTGCGCCGCCGTACAGCCGTGCAGGCTCAGGACGTTGAGGCTGCCGGCCGCCATGGAGATCGCCACGTGGTCGTCGCAGTTCTTGGCGGTGACGTGCAGATCGCGGTTGCCCGAGGAGCGCAGCCCCTCGAACATCCAGTAGTCGTGCACCCCGTGGCCGTCCTGGAGCGGGGCGAGCGTGGCCGGGTGGTAGCCGGCTATGCCGAGGCAGAGTTCGGAGGTGCCGGTCTCGATGCCGCCGCCGTGCAGGGCCATGACGGTGGTCCGGTTGTACGGGTACCTCTGCGGCGTCGAGTGGTCGGCGTACTCGTGTCTCTTGTAGCGGCGGGCGAACTCGACGCCCTCCTGTCCGGCGAGCTTCTTGTAGAGGTCGGTGTTGGAGGTGTAGGTGTCCAGATCGTCCGTGGCGTGCGCCGGGGTCGCGGTGAGCGAGCCGAGCAGCGGACCGCTGACGGCGGCGGTGGCCAGGGCGGTGAGGACCGTACGACGGTGGGTGAAGGTCATGATCACTATCGTCGCCGACAGCGGTCCGGCTGCCCAGGAGGCCGGTTGTGCCGTCCGTCACGGGCCGGGGCGCACATCCCGCTCCAGGAAGGGCTCCAGCAGCCCGGGGACGGCCTCGGCGGCGAAGGTGAGGCCCTCGGACACGTCGGTGTCGTACGCCGAGTACACGCCCCCTCCGGCGGCCGTGGTCGCCGTGAGGGTGAGCAGCCCCGCCCGCCGCTGGAAGTACGACTGCCTGACGGTCCAGCCGATCACCCCGGCCCGCTCCAGGGCGGCGGTGGAGCGGCGGAGCGTGCCGGATCGGGTGACCAGGTAGCGGCCGGAGAGCGCGTGGCCCAGGTTCCGGTAAGCGTCCAGCGCCAGCGCCACCGCGAGCGGCGGGAACACCACCGCGCAGCCGAGCGCGATCCACAGGAGTACGGGGGTGAGGAGCGCCCCGAGGAGGGTGAGCAGCAGGACCGGGGCGAGGGCGGCGGCGAGCGACCAGCGCAGCCGGCGGCCACGGGCGGCACGTGGGTGGCGGGTCAGCGGGGCGCCGGTCGGGGTGGCCTCCTCGCGCAGTATCGCGGCGGCGACGGAGTCGGCCAGCGGGCGCGGCACGGCCGGGAGGACCGTGTTGTGGTCGGCGTTCTTGGACTCGCTGTCCTGGGCGAGCCCGGTGGTGATGGCGTCCAGCCGGGCGGCGCCGACCATCCGTACGCCGAGGGGTTCGACCAGGTCGACTCCGCGCAGCCGGGCCTCCTCGACGGAGATGGACCGGGAGGTGAACAGCCCGCGCCGGACCCGGATGGTGCCGCCGGGCTCGCGCTCCAGGCGGTAGTTCCACCACATCTCGATCCAGAGGCCGAGGGCCCCGACCACACCCGCGACCAGGGCGGCCGCGACGAGGATGACGATCACCCACAGGAGCGGGGTCTCCTGGAAGCGGTCGCCGAGCCAGGCGATGACCTCGCCCTGGGCCCCCACCCAGTCGCTGATCTGCATGACGGCACCGACGGCCGCGCCGCCGAGCATGGGGGCGACGAAGGAGACCGGTGCGTAGCGGATCCAGCGCGGGTCCAGCGTGGCCAGTTCGCCGTCGCGGTGCATCCCGGGCTGCGGGGTGGTGGCGCGTTCCAGCAGGAGGCGGCGGAGCCGTTCGCCCTCGGCGCGGGTGACCGGGTCCAGCTCCAGGGTGGAGTCGCTGCCGTGCTCGCCGGTGCCGATCCTGACGGTGACGAGGCCCAGGAGGCGCAGCAGCAGGTTGGCGGTGAGGTCGACGGTGCGGATCCGTGTCCGGGCCAGGGAGCGGCGCTTGACGAGGAGGAGGCCGGTGTGGAGGTCGACGCGCTCCTCGCCGATCCGGTAGCGGGTGCGGTGCCAGCGGACCCGGTCGGCGCCCGCCGCGACGCCGATGGCTCCGGCGGCCGCGGCGAGCGCCCAGAGCACCGCGCCGGGGAGCCCCAGCCAGCGGGCGAGGCCGAGGGTGGCGGGCACGGCGGCGCCCGCGACGACGCCCGCCACGACGAGGGCGGTGACCCAGACCGTACGGGGGTCGAGGCGGCGCCAGCCGTCCGCGGGGGCGTACGGGGATTGCGGGGTGCTCATGTGGCGTCGCCGGGGGTGTCACGGGTGATGCGGGTGAGCCGTTCGGCCAGTTCGGCGGCGATCTCGTGGTCCAGGCCCTCGATCCGTACCGCGCCCTTGGAGGATGCGGTGGTGACCGTGACGGTGGCGAGCCGGTAGAGCTGTTCCAGCGGGCCGCGCACCGTGTCCACGGTCTGGATCCGGGACATCGGCGCGATCCGCCACTCCTGCCGGAAGAACCCGGTGCGTACGTACACCGCGTCCTGAGTGACCTCCCAGCGATGGGTGCGGAACCACCAGAGCGGGAGGAGGACGGCGGCCGCCGCGCCCGCCGCGGCGAGGACCGCGGCGGGCAGCAGCAGCCAGAGGCGGGCGGGTTCGATCACCGCGCCCAGGACGGCCAGCGGGAGGACGGGGACCGCCGTCATCAGCAGCCACTGGACCCGCCACCAGCTCACGACCCGCTCGTTCAGCGTGTTGCGCGGCGGCCGCAGCCGTACCGTCGCCGTCCCCTCCCCCGCCGGCATGGGCTCAGCGCCCCCGCAGCGTGCGGTAGGCGGAGACCAGGGCGGCGGTGGAGCTGTCGAGCTCCCCGGTGGAGGCATCCCCGGTCAGGACGGGCTCGATCTTCTTGGCGAGGACCTTGCCGAGTTCGACGCCCCACTGGTCGAAGGAGTCGATGTTCCAGATGGCGCCCTGGACGAAGACCTTGTGCTCGTAGAGCGCGATGAGCTGGCCGAGGACCGAGGGGGTCAGCTTGTCGGCGAGGATCGTCGTCGTCGGGTGGTTGCCCCGGAACGTCTTGTGCGGGACGAGCTCCTCGGGCACGCCCTCCGCGCGTACCTCGTCGGGCGTCTTGCCGAAGGCGAGCGCCTGGGTCTGGGCGAAGAAGTTGGCCATCAGCAGGTCGTGCTGGGCGATCAGGCCGGGCAGCAGGTCGTGGACCGGGGCGGCGAAGCCGATGAAGTCCGCCGGGATCAGCTTGGTGCCCTGGTGGATCAACTGGTAGTACGCGTGCTGCCCGTTGGTGCCGGGGGTGCCCCAGACGACCGGTCCGGTCTGCCAGTCGACGCGGTCGCCCTCGCGGTCGACGGACTTGCCGTTGGACTCCATGTCGAGCTGCTGGAGGTACGCGGTGAACTTCGACAGGTAGTGGCTGTAGGGCAGCACCGCGTGCGACTGGGCGTCGAAGAAGTTGCCGTACCAGACGCCGAGCAGGCCGAGCAGGAGCGGGGCGTTCTCCTCGGCGGGGGCGGTGCGGAAGTGCTCGTCGACGAGGTGGAAGCCGTCGAGCATCTCGCGGAAGCGGTCCGGGCCGATGGCGATCATCAGCGAGAGGCCGATCGCGGAGTCGTAGGAGTAGCGGCCGCCGACCCAGTCCCAGAACTCGAACATGTTGGCCGTGTCGATGCCGAACTCTTCGACCTTCTCCGCGTTGGTCGACAGCGCCACGAAGTGCTTCGCGACGGCGTCCTGACCGGCCCGCAGCTCGGTGAGGAGCCAGTCGCGGGCGGAGGTGGCGTTGGTGATCGTCTCGATCGTGGTGAACGTCTTCGAGGCGACGATGAACAGCGTCTCCGCGGGGTCCAGGTCGCGGACCGCCTCGTGGAGGTCGGCGCCGTCGACGTTGGAGACGAACCGGACGGTGAGGGAGCGGTCCGTGAAGGAGCGCAGCACCTCGTACGCCATGGCGGGGCCGAGGTCGGAGCCGCCGATGCCGATGTTGACGATGTTCTTGACGGGCTTGCCGGTGTGGCCGGTCCACTCCCCCGCCCTGACCTTCTCGGCGAAGGCGGCCATCTTGTCCAGGACGGCGTGCACGGCGGGCACGACGTTCTCACCGTCGACCTCGATCACCGCTCCGCGCGGAGCGCGCAGCGCGGTGTGCAGGACGGCCCGGTCCTCGGTCGTGTTGATCTTCTCGCCGCGGAACATCGCGTCCCGCAGCCCGGCGACCCCGGTGGCGGCGGCGAGTTCACGCAGCAGGCGCAGCGTCTCGTCGGTGACCAGGTGCTTGGAGTAGTCGAGGTGGAGGTCGCCGACCCGGAGGGTGTAGGCGGTGCCCCGGTCCGGCTGCTGCGCGAACAGTTCGCGCAGCTGGGCCGCGCCGAACTCCTCACGGTGCTTGGCGAGAGCCGTCCACTCGGGGGTCTGGTTGAGCTTGGTTCGGCTTGCTGCGTTCATCCCGGATATCAGCCCACTTCTTCTTGTACGTCAGCATCCCCGCTGCCCCTCCAACCTAATTGATCGAGGAGGCGGGTGGCGCGGACGCGGGCCACGGCGCGGAAAAGCAGTCCGACCGGACACCCGTGGGGTGTCCGGCCGGTGAACGACTGGGGTGGTTCGTGGAGCTGTACGGAACGTGGCGGTGCGGGATCTCGCCGTGCTAGATCTCGCCGCGGAGCTTGGCCAGCGCCTCGGCGAGGATGGCCTCGCCGTCCTCGTCGCTGCGCCGCTCGCGTACGTACGCGAGGTGGGTCTTGTACGGCTCGGTGCGGGGCGGGTCCGGAGGGCTGTCCCGGTCCTGGCCGGCCGGGAAGCCGCAGCGCGGGCAGTCCCAGGTGTCCGGCACCTGCGCGTCATGGGCGAAGCTCGGCTGCGTCTCGTGCCCGTTCGAGCACCAGAAGGAGATGCGCAGGCGCGGCGCGGACTCGCCCCGCTCGGCCTCACCCATCGGCCCCGCTCCGACCCGGCTTCCCCGGATCGCGTTGCCACTTGCCACGGTCGTAACTCCCTGCGTGATGGTGCTCGAGGATGCCCCAGTCTACGTAAGGCCCAACGCGCGTCCAGTGAAAGGAGTTACACCCTCACCGGCAATCGCGGACGGGGGTCAGTCGCCCAGCTTGACCAGCAGGCCGAGGACGACGACGCACGCGAACCAGACCAGGCCCACCACAACGGTGATGCGGTCGAGGTTACGTTCGGCGACGGAGGAGCCACCGACGGACGACTGCATTCCGCCACCGAACATGTCGGAGAGGCCGCCGCCCTTGCCCTTGTGCATGAGCACCAGCAGCATCAGCAGCAGGCTGAAGACGATCAGAGCGATCTGGAACGCCATAACCACGGCTGGTCCCTACTTTCAGAATTCTCGACTACTGCCTGTACGTACAGCGGGGGCCGGAGGGTGGCAACCCCCACGGCCCCCGCAAGGGTACGACGGATCCGCGCTACCGCATACTCACTGGTCGCGGAAGCGGACGATCTTGACGAACTCGTCGGCGTCCAGCGCGGCGCCGCCGATCAGGGCGCCGTCGACGTCGGGCTGCGCCATGATGGCCGCCACGTTGCCGGACTTCACCGAGCCGCCGTACTGGATGCGGACGGCGTCGGCCAGCTCCTGCGAGTACAGCTCGGCCAGCCGGTGGCGGATCGCACCGCACACCTCCTGGGCGTCCTCGGGGGTGGCGACCTCGCCGGTCCCGATGGCCCAGACCGGCTCGTAGGCGATGACGACGGACTCGGCCTGCTCGGCCGGGACGTCCTTCAGGGCGCCGTCGAGCTGCGCGAGCGTGTAGGCGACCTGTTCACCGGCCTTGCGGATGTCCAGGCCCTCGCCGACGCAGAGGATCGGGGTCAGCCCGTGCTTGTAGGCGGCCTTCACCTTGGCGTTGCAGATCTCGTCGCTCTCGCCGTGGTACTGGCGGCGCTCGCTGTGGCCGACGGCCACGTACGTGCAGCGCAGCTTGGCGAGCATCGGGCCGGAGATCTCCCCGGTGTACGCACCGGAGTCGTGCGCCGAGATGTCCTGGGCACCGTACTTGATCTTCAGTTTGTCGCCGTCCACCAGGGTCTGCACGGAGCGCAGGTCGGTGAAGGGCGGCAGGACGGCGACCTCGACGGCGTCGTAGTCCTTGTCGGCCAGGGCGAAGGAGAGCTTCTGGACGTGGGCGATGGCCTCGAGGTGGTTGAGGTTCATCTTCCAGTTGCCCGCCATCAGCGGGGTGCGGGTGGTCATTGGGGTTCAGTCCTCCAGTGCGGCGAGGCCGGGAAGCGTCTTGCCCTCGAGGTATTCGAGGCTGGCGCCGCCACCGGTCGAAATATGTCCGAAAGCATTCTCGTCGAAGCCCAGGATGCGGACGGCCGCGGCGGAGTCGCCACCGCCGACGACGCTGAAGGCCGGGGAGTCCACGAGCGCCTGGGCGACCGCGCGGGTGCCGTCGGCGAAGTCGGGGTGCTCGAAGACGCCCATCGGGCCGTTCCAGAAGACGGTGGCCGCGTCGGCGAGCTTCGATGCGTAGAGCTTGTTGGTCTCCGGTCCGTTGTCCAGACCCATCTGACCGGCCGGAATGGCGTCGGCGGCGACGGTGCTGGGGTGGGCCGGGGCCCTGGTCTTCAGGTCGGGGAAGGCGGGGGCGACGACGACGTCGACCGGGAGGACGAACTCCACGCCCTTGTCCTCCGCGCGCCGCAGGTACTCCTGGACGGCGGTGATCTGGTCCTCCTGGAGCAGCGAGCTGCCGACCTCGTGGCCCTGGGCCTTGAGGAAGGTGTACGCCATGCCGCCGCCGATCAGGATGCGGTCGGCCCGCTCCAGCAGGTGGTCGATGACGCCGAGCTTGTCGGAGACCTTGGCGCCGCCGAGGACGACGGCGTACGGGCGCTTGACGTCGGTGGTGAGCTTCTTCAGCACGCCGACCTCGGTGGCGATGAGGTAGCCCGCGTAGTGCGGCAGCCGGGCCGGGAGGTCGAAGACCGAGGCGTGCTTGCGGTGTACGGCACCGAAGCCGTCGCCCACGTACACGTCCGCGAGCTCGGCGAGCCGGTCGGCGAACGCGCCGCGCTCGGCGTCGTCCTTGGAGGTCTCACCGGCGTTGAAGCGGAGGTTCTCCACGACGGCGACCTGGCCGTCGGTCAGGCCCGCGACGGTGGCACGGGCGGAGTCGCCGACGGTGTCGGTCGCGAAGGCCACGTCGGCACCGAGGAGTTCACCGAGGCGCGCGGCGGCGGGCGCCAGCGAGAACGCCGGGTCCGGGGCGCCCTTGGGGCGGCCCAGGTGCGAGGCGACGACGACGCGCGCGCCGGCTTCGGCGAGCTTGGAGACCGTCGGCAGGACGGCGCGGATGCGGCCGTCGTCGGTGATGGTGGTGCCGTCCAGCGGCACGTTGAGGTCGGCGCGGACGAATACCCGCCTGCCGGCGACCCCTTCGGTGAGAAGTTCGTCGATCGTCTTCATCTGTTCCGTTTACTCCTTGGGAGGACCGATGAGCATGCTGAGGGGCTCGGCCGGCGCTTCGTTGCGCCGGCCGAGCCCCTTCACTCACATCGAGTTGCCTGCCGACCCGAGGGTCAGAGCTGCTCGCCGACGAAGACCGTGAGGTCGACGAGGCGGTTGGAGTAGCCCCACTCGTTGTCGTACCAGCCGAGGATCTTCACCGTGTTCCCCTCCTGGACCATGGTCAGGGAGGAGTCGAAGGTGCAGGACGACGGGTCGCCGACGATGTCCGAGGAGACGATCGGGTCCTCGGTGTACGTCAGGAAGCCCTTGAGGTCGCCGTCGTCGGAAGCCTTCTTGAACGCGGCGTTGACCTCGTCCTTGGTGACCTCGCGGTCCAGGGTGACGACGAGGTCGGTGGCGGAGCCGGTCGGGACCGGGACGCGCATCGCGATGCCGTCGAGCTTGCCCTTGAGCTGCGGGAGGACCAGGGCGGTGGCCTTGGCGGCACCGGTCGTGGTCGGGATGATGTTCTCGGCGGCGGCGCGGGCGCGGCGCAGGTCCGAGTGCGGGAAGTCCAGGATGCGCTGGTCGTTGGTGTACGCGTGGACCGTCGTCATCAGGCCCTTGACGATGCCGAAGTTCTCGTCGAGAACCTTGGCCATCGGCGCCACACAGTTGGTGGTGCAGGAGGCGTTGGAGATGACGTGGTGGTTGGCCGCGTCGTACTTGTCCTGGTTGACGCCCATCACGATGGTGATGTCCTCGTCCTTGGCCGGAGCCGAGATGAGGACCTTCTTGGCGCCACCGGCGATGTGCTTCTGCGCGTCGGCCTTCTTGGTGAAGATGCCGGTCGACTCGATGACGATGTCGACGCCCAGCTCACCCCAGGGGATGTCGGCCGGGTTGCGCTCGGAGAGCACCTTGATGGTGTGACCGTCGACCGTGATGGTGTCGGCGGTGTGGCTGACCTCTGCCTTGAGACGACCCAGAATGGTGTCGTACTTCAGCAGGTGGGCCGTGGTCGCAGTGTCACCCAGGTCGTTGACAGCCACGATCTCGATGTCCGCACCCTGCTCCAGCAGCGCGCGGAAGTAGTTGCGGCCGATGCGGCCAAAGCCGTTGATGCCTACGCGGATCGTCACGAACCGATCTCCTCGTATAGGTACGCCGGTTTTCGACGCCGGCGAGTTGTATAGGGATGTCCCCGACCGCCTCCGACCCTACCCCTCCAAGGGCTCCGGAGTGACATCGAGAGGGGCCGTACGCGCCACCGGAATACGGCGGGAGGCCCGTACTTCCCAGTAGGGTCACGGGCCTCCGTTCACGCTTCAGGACCATGGTCCCGGGCGGCCGGGGACCAACGTCCTGTGTTCGCGGCCGAGTCGGCCGGCAGTCCGTGGGCGGGTCAGCCGACCAGGCCGTCCGCCAGCTCCTCGCTGAGCGTGGCCTCCGTCCCCGGGATGCCGAGATCCTGGGCTCGCTTGTCGGCCATGGCCAGCAGGCGGCGGATCCGGCCGGCGACCGCGTCCTTCGTCAGCGGGGGTTCGGCGAGCGCTCCCAGCTCCTCCAGCGAGGCCTGCTTGTGCTCCATGCGCAGCCGGCCGGCCGCCGCGAGGTGCTCGGGGACCTCTTCGCCGAGGATCTCCAGCGCGCGCCCCACCCGGGCCCCGGCGGCGACCGCAGCGCGGGCCGAGCGGCGAAGGTTCGCGTCGTCGAAGTTGGCGAGCCGGTTGGCCGTGGCGCGGACCTCGCGCCGCATCCGGCGCTCCTCCCAGGCCAGCACCGACTCATGGGCGCCGAGCCGGGTGAGCAGGGCGCCGATCGCGTCGCCGTCGCGGACGACGACCCGGTCCACGCCGCGCACCTCGCGGGCCTTGGCCGCGATGGAGAGCCGGCGGGCCGCGCCGACCAGGGCGAGGGCCGCCTCGGGGCCGGGGCAGGTGACCTCCAGCGAGGAGGAGCGGCCGGGCTCGGTGAGCGAGCCGTGCGCGAGGAACGCCCCGCGCCAGGCGGCCTCGGCGTCGCAGGTGGCCCCCGAGACCACCTGCGGGGGCAGCCCGCGGATGGGGCGGCCCCGGCCGTCCACCAGACCGGTCTGGCGGGCCAGCTGATCGCCGCCCGCCACCACCCGTACGACATAGCGCGAGCCGCGCCGCAGCCCACCGGGGGCCATCACGATCAGCTCCGAGCTGTGCCCGAAGATCTCGAGGATGTCGCGCTTGAGCCGGCGCGCCGCCATCGCGGTGTCCAGCTCCGCCTCGATCACAATGCGGCCGCTCACCAGGTGCAGCCCGCCCGCGAACCGAAGAATCGCCGAGACCTCTGCCTTCCTGCAGCAGGTCCGGGTGACGGGAAGCCGAGAGATTTCGTCCTTCACCGCTGGCGTCATCGCCATGGGCCGATCCTTCCATGCATCCGAAAAATACGGTCGTACGCGGCGGCCAACAGCTCCTGATCATGGACCGGAACGCCGTCGGGCGATGCCACCGGCGCCAGCTCGACCACGGCTCCGAGCCGCCGGGCGGCGTCGTCGAGCGATTCGCGGTCGGGCACGGCTGCCTCGTCGGCCAGCACCACGTCCAAGGCGAGTTTAGGGGCGTGTCGTCCCAAAACCTCCAAATGACGCTGCGGTGAGAACCCCTCGGTTTCACCGGGCTGTGGTGCGAGATTCAACGACAGCACCTTGCGGGCCTTCGTGGTGACCAGTGCGTCGAGCAGTTCCGGCACCAGCAGGTGCGGGATCACCGAGGAGAACCAGGAGCCCGGGCCGAGCACCACCCAGTCCGCGTCGAGGACCGCCTCGACGGCTTCCGGGACGGCCGGCGGGTCGGGCGGGACGACGTGCACGGACTGCACCTCGCCCGGGGTGAGCGCGACGGTGGCCTGACCGCGCACGGTGACGATCGCGTCGGGCAGCTCCGGATCGTGGCCCTTGACCAGCGCCTGGAGCTCCAGTGGCACGGCGGACATGGGCAGCACCCGGCCGTGCGCGCCGAGCAGCTTGCCGACCAGGTCGAGAGCCTGGACGTGGTCGCCGAGCTGCTCCCAGAGGGCGACGATCAGCAGATTGCCGACCGCGTGCTCGTGGAGGTCGCCCTTGGACTCGAAGCGGTGCTGGATGACCCGGGACCAGGTGCGGCCCCAGTCGTCGTCGCCGCAGAGCGCGGCGAGCGCCTTGCGCAGGTCGCCGGGCGGCAGGACACCCAGCTCCTCGCGCAGCCGGCCGCTGGAGCCGCCGTCGTCGGCGACGGTGACCACGGCCGTGAGATCGCCGGTGATCCGGCGCAGCGCCGCCAGGGACGCCGAGAGGCCCATGCCGCCGCCGAGGGCGACGACCTTGGGCTGTCCACCGCGTTTGCGGCCGGAGAGCGCCGAGGTGGCGCGGCTCAGCCGCCGCATCCGCAGATTGCGACCGGTCACTCTCGCCCCATGTCCCGGTGGACGAGGACGGTCTCGACGCCTTCGGCGGCGAGGCGGGCCGAGAGCTTCTCCGACATGGCGACGGAGCGGTGCTTGCCGCCCGTGCAGCCCACGGCGATGGTCACGTACCGCTTGCCCTCGCGGCGGTAGCCGGCGGCGATCAGCTGGAGCAGCTCCGTGTACTGGTTGAGGAACTCCTTGGCCCCCGGCTGGTCGAAGACGTAGGCGGAGACCTCCTCGTTCAGGCCGGTGAAGGGACGCAGCTCCGGGACCCAGTGCGGGTTGGGCAGGAAGCGGCAGTCCACGACCAGGTCGGCGTCGACGGGCAGGCCGTACTTGTAGCCGAAGGACATCACCGTGGCGCGGAGCTCCGGCTCCGACTCGCCCGCGAACTGGGCGTCCATCTTGGCCCGCAGCTCGTGCACGTTGAGGCTGGAGGTGTCGATGACCAGGTCGGCGTCGCCGCGCAGCTCGCGCAGCAGGTCGCGCTCGGCGGCGATGCCGTCGACGATGCGGCCGTCGCCCTGGAGGGGGTGCGGGCGGCGGACGGACTCGAAGCGGCGCACCAGGGCGTCGTCGGAGGACTCCAGGAAGACGATCCGCCGGGTGACGTGCTTGGCCTCCAGGTCGGCGAGGGATTCGCGGAGGTTGTCGAAGAAGCGCCGGCCGCGTACGTCGACGACGACGGCGATCCGCGCCACGTTGCCCTGGGAGCGGGCGCCGAGCTCCACCATGGTGGGGATCAGCGCGGGCGGCAGGTTGTCGACGACGAACCAGCCGAGGTCCTCCAGACACTTGGCGGCGGTGCTGCGTCCGGCGCCGGACATGCCGGAGATGATCACCAGCTCGGGGATGGTCGGCGCCACTGCCTCGCCCGTCTCGTTCGTGGTGTCCGTACTCACGTCTACTCCGTCTGCTCGGTCTGTTCGTTCGTGCTGCCGGTCGTCGGTGGGCGCGCTGTCGGCGTCACCTCCGCCGTCGGCCCGGCGGGTGTGCTCGGTCATGACGTGCCCCCGTCGTCCTCTTCCATGATCTCTCCTGTGGCCGTGTTCACGGCAGGGGCCGCGGGAGCCGCCGCGGCGAGGGCGACCGCCACCGACTCGGCCGTCCTGCGCCCTATCCCGGGGACCTCGCAGATCTCCTCGATTGTCGCCTGCCGGAGCTTCTTCACGGAGCCGAAGTGCTTGATCAGGGCCTGCTTGCGGGTCTCGCCCAGGCCCGCCACGTCGTCCAGGGGGCTGGAGCGGATGCGCTTGGCCCGCTTGGCGCGCTGGTAGGTGATGGCGAAGCGGTGGGCCTCGTCCCGGACGCGCTGGAGGAGGTAGAGGCCCTCACTGGAGCGGGGGAGGACGACGGGGTCGTCGTCATCGGGGAGCCAGACCTCCTCCAGGCGTTTGGCCAGGCCGCAGACGGCGATGTCGTCGATGCCCAGCTCGTCCAGGGCGCGCTTGGCGGCGGCGACCTGGGGCTGTCCGCCGTCGACCACGACGAGCTGCGGCGGGTAGGCGAACCGCTTGGGGCGGCCGTCGTCCTCCCGGGGGTCGGTCTCGTCGGCCGGGGAGACGGCGGGGAGGGCGGGGGCCGGGACGGGGCCGGTGGCGGTGGGGCCTGCGGGGGGCGGATCGGTGAGGGCGGGCGCCAGGGCCCCGCGGGCTGCCTCCGGTGTCGCCTCCCACTCCCCCGTGCGCTCCTTCTCCTGGAGGTAGCGCTTGAAGCGGCGGCCGATCACCTCGTGCATCGAGCGGACGTCGTCCTGGCCCTCGAAGCCCTTGATCTGGAAGCGGCGGTACTCGCTCTTGCGGGCGAGGCCGTCCTCGAAGACCACCATGGAGGCCACCACGTCGTCCCCCTGGAGGTGGGAGATGTCGTAGCACTCGATGCGCAGCGGGGCCGTGTCCAGGCCGAGCGCCTCCGCGATCTCCTCCAGGGCCCGGGAGCGGGTGGTCAGGTCGGAGGCGCGCTTGGTCTTGTGCAGGCCGAGCGCCTGCTGGGCGTTGCGCTGGACCGTGGCCATGAGGTCCTTCTTGTCGCCGCGCTGTGGGATGCGCAGGCTGACCTGGGAGCCCCGACGCTCGGCGAGCCACTGGGAGACCGCTTCGAGGTCCTCGGGCAGGGCGGGGACCAGGACCTCCTTGGGGACGGCGTCGCCGCGCTCCTCCCCGTACAGCTGCTGGAGGGCGTGTTCGACGAGGCCGGCGGTGTCGACCGCCTCGACCTTGTCGGTGACCCAGCCGCGCTGGCCGCGGACCCGGCCGCCGCGCACGTGGAAGATCTGGAGGGCGGCCTCCAGCTCGTCCTCGGCGACGGCGATCAGGTCGGCGTCGGTGGCGTCCGCGAGGACGACGGCGCTCTTCTCCATGGCCCGCTTGAGAGCCCCGGCGTCGTCACGGAGGCGGGCGGCGCGCTCGTACTCCATCTCCTCGGCCGCCTGCGTCATGTCCTTCTCCAGGCGGCGGATGTAGGTGCCCGTGCGCCCGGCCATGAAGTCGCAGAAGTCCTCGGCCAGCTCCCGGTGCTCCTCGGGGGTGACCCGGCCGACGCAGGGGGCCGAGCACTTGTCGATGTAGCCCAGCAGGCAGGGGCGGCCGGTGCGGGCGGCGTTCTTGAAGACGCCGGCGGAGCAGGTGCGGACGGGGAAGACGCGGAGCATCAGGTCGACCGTCTCGCGGATCGCCCAGGCGTGCCCGTACGGACCGAAGTAGCGCACGCCCTTCTTCTTCGCACCGCGCATCACCTGGACGCGGGGGAACTCCTCGTTCAGCGTGACGGCGAGGTAGGGGTAGCTCTTGTCGTCCCGGTACTTGACGTTGAACCGGGGGTCGAACTCCTTGATCCAGGTGTACTCCAGCTGGAGCGCCTCGACCTCGGTGGAGACCACCGTCCACTCCACGGAGGCGGCGGTCGTGACCATCGAGCGCGTACGCGGGTGGAGACCGGCCAGGTCCTGGAAGTAGTTGGCCACGCGCTGGCGGAGGTTCTTGGCCTTCCCGACGTAGATCACCCGGCGGTGCTCGTCGCGGAACTTGTAGACCCCCGGGGAGTCGGGGATCTGCCCCGGGCTGGGGCGGTAGCTGGAGGGGTCTGCCATGGTTCACACCCTACTTGCGGGGTGTGACAGCGCGTCGTCCTCCGGGTGACCGGTGCGCTCCGGGGCTCCGGGGGTGCCGGCGGCCCCGGAGCGCAGCTTCATGAACGGCCGTTCCGGGGCGTGCGTGCCCCGGGGCGCTCCGCTCAGGCGTCCGGCGCGGGGTTCTGCCGGGTGCGGACGCGGTGGCGTACGGCGGCGGCGCCGCCGAGGGCCAGGGCGAGCAGGGCCCCGGCCCCGGCCATCGTGGAGACCGTGGTCAGGGCGGTGTCCGGGGTTCCCGTGCCCGCCGCGTCGGCGAGCGCGGGGCCGGGCGCGGGGGCGGCCGGGGCCGCTCCGGTGCCTGCCGCCGCCTCGGGGCCGTAGCCTCCCGCCTTGCCGGACTTCGCGTAGCCGGAGCCGGGCAGCTTGTCGCCGTACGCCTCCTTCACCCGGGCCCGGTAGGCGACCAGGGTGGTGCCCTTCGCGCCCACCGCGGCCGTCGCGTCCTCGTCGAGCGGAAGCACCCGGGAGGCGTCGTGGACGTACCAGGCGTCGATCTGCGGTTCGCGGAAGACCGTGCCGCCGGGGAGCGCGCGGGCCCCACGCGCGGTGTAGCGGGCCTCGTCGTCGCCGGTGGCGACGTTCACCACCTGCCACTTCCCGCTCCCGTCGGCCCCGGGGACCGTCCACAGGGAGGCCTTCTGACCGTCGGAGGAGACGGCGGTGGCGGCGAGGTAGTCGAGGGTGCTCGGCGCGGCCCCCGGCCTCCCGGCGACGAACGCGGCGGAGAGCGTGCGTACGGGGACGGTCTTCGCCTCGATGCGCGGGGCGGCCGCCGTACGCGCCACCGCTCCCTCCCGGGCGAAGAACCGGGACAGGGTGTCCAGGGTCGCCGGTGCGGAGGCGGCCTCGTGGGCCGCTTCGAGCGTGGCGGCGGTCAGCTTGGGCGGGGCGGGCGCCTCGTCGGCGGTGGCCAGGGGCGCGGCGGTGAACAGGGCGGTGGCGGCGAGTGCGGTGGCGACGGCGAGGCGCCGGGTGGTCGCGGTCATGTCCTCACGCCCCGATCCGGTAGAGCGAGTGGGTCCAGGAGAACTGGTTGTTGTTCACGTACCAGGAGTGCGAGGCCCAGTTGTAGCGGTCGCTTGAGGGCCACGGGTCGCCCCAGTAGACCCAGCTGTCGGCGTCGTCGTAGCCGTAGATGACGTGCATGTGGCCGCCGCCGGACGACCACTGGATGCGGGTCTCGATGGGCCGCTGGGCGGCTATCTCGGTCTGGACGGTCGGGTAGCGCAGCCAGCCGGTGACGTAGCTGCCGGGCCGGACGCCGGTCCAGGCCAGGCCGGTCTGGACGTTGCCGAGGGTGGCCTGCGAGTTGGGGCACTCGGTGTTCTGGGAACGGTTGAAGGAGGCGTTGCAGAACTGGTTCTGGGAGTAGCCGCGGCCGAACCAGGCGGCGATGGTGTTGCCGCCGGCCGCCCAGCACCAGTTGCTCTTCTGCTGGGCCTGCATGGTGATGTTGAGGCGCTGGGCGGCGGCGACGGAGACTCCGCCGTCCTGCGATGCGGACGGGGACTGGGCCGCGGTGGCGGTGGCGGTGGCGGTGGCCGCGGGGACGGCGAGGAGGGCGGCGGCCAGAAGGGCCGTGAACGGGAGCCTACGGGGCCGGATTCTTCGGTTGCGCATGGCGTTCCTCCCAAGGCGGGGGGCGGGGATCGGAGGAGCGCGTCCGGACGCTGATGAGGAGCATCGACCGTTGTCCGGAGCAGGTCAACACGCTTCAATGCGGAGTGACATCACGGTGTGAACGGCGCGACGCCCGTGTGAACGGCGCAGCCCCTTCACCTGCTTCCCCGCATCCCCCGGGGGCGGTGTCCCCTCTCCCCCACGTGAACGTTCACCGGAGGCCCCTATGCGGCACACCGAGAGAGAACTGGCCCGGGTGCTGCACACCGGCCCCTTCCATCTGGCCCTGCGCACCGCCCTCTCCGTGCGCGGGCTGCCGCTGCACCGGGTGCAGCACCATCTGGCACACCGGGGCGTCAAGCTCGGGGTGACCAGCCTGAGTTACTGGCAGCAGGGCGTGCGGCGCCCCCGTCGCCCGGAGTCGCTGCGGGCCGTGCGCGCGCTGGAGGACGTGCTCGCGCTGCCGGACGACTCGCTGCTGCGGCTGTTGCGGGGCGACGGTTCCGGTGGCACCGACGGGGAGCGCCCGGCGGCGCGCTCGTACCGCTCGCTGCTGGAGTCCTCGGGGGCGGTGGAGCGGCTGCTGGCGGTGCTGGAGTCACCGGTGGACGGCGGGCTGCACACCGTGGACCACCAGGAGCGGGTACGGATCGGGTCCCGGCGTGAGCTGGCGGGCCGTACCTCGCTCCATGTCGTACGGGCGCACCGGGACGGGGTCGACCGCTATCTGGCGATCCACCGGGGCGATCCGGGGTGCGACCCCTCGCGGATCGCCGTACGGGCTGGGGAGAACTGCCGGACCGGACGGGTGCGCTGGGACGCGGACGCGGGGGTGCTGGTGGCGGAGCTGCTCTTCGACACCCGGCTGCGGTCGGGCGAGACGTACGTCTTCGGCTACGGCTTCGAGGACGGTACGGGCGGGCCCAGCGACGAGTACGTGCGCGGCTTCACCTTCGGCGGCGGGCAGTACGTGCTCCAGGTCGGCTTCGACGAGGGAGCGCTGCCGGTGCGGTGCCGCCGGTTCGAGCAGTCCTCCGCCGGCGCGGCGCGGGCCGCCCGCAGGGACCTGACGCTCACCGGACGGCACCGGACGGTGCATGTGGTGGAGGAGGGGGTGCGGCCGGGGCTCGTCGGCATCGACTGGGACTGGGCCTGACCGCCCGGTCCGCGTTACGGGGTGGGGTCAGGCGCCGAGGTCGTGCGGCGGGGTCAGGCGGCAGGGCCCGCGACGAGCTTTCCGCCCTCGGCGGTGACCGGGACGGCGGGCAGCGGCACGGTGGCCGGGCCCTGGACGACCTCACCGGTGGTCGTGTCGAAGCGGCTGCCGTGGCAGGCGCAGTGGCCCTCGGTGCCCTCGATCTTGGTCAGGACGCAGCCGCCGTGGGTGCACTGGGCGCTGAACGCCTTGTACTCGCCCTTCGCCGGGCAGCTCACGACGAGACGCTGCTCGCGGTAGAGCTTGGCGCCGCCGACGGGCACCTCGGAGGCCTCGCCGAGGGCGACGGGTGCGGTGGGGGTGGGCGACTTGGCGTGGCCGAGCTTGGACTCGGTGGAGCAGGCGGCCGCTCCCAGCCCGGCGGCACCGGCGAGCGCGGCACCCTTCAGCACGGTTCGGCGGGCGGCGGGCAGGCCGGGCATGCGGACTCCACGGATCGTTGTTCGGGGTGGGGCGGGTGTCGCCGGGCGGGCAGAAAGGCGACGGGGGCCGCAGGCCGTCCGTTTCCCGTCCCGATGTCCCGCCGGTGACGGAACCGACGATACCGGCGGGGAACGGACGGCCTGCGGCCGGGCCCGGTCCCTCGCCGGCCCGCACACGGCTGTGGCCCCCTCCCGGGCAGGAGGGGGCCACAGCCGTCGGCTCACGCCTTGGGGGCGCGGGTCGCCTTCTTGGCGGTGGCCTGGGTGGCCGTCGCCTTCTTCGCCGTCGTGGCCTTGGCGGCAGCCGCCGTGGCCTTCTTCGGCGCCGCGGTCTTCTTCGCCGTGGTGGTCTTCCTGGCGGCGGCCCTACGCGCCGTGCCCCGCCCCGACGGCACCGCGGCCTCGCTGATCCGGTCCGCGTCCAGGATGCCCTGGAGGAACTTCCCGGTGTGGCTGGCGGGGACCGAGGCGACCTGCTCGGGCGTTCCCTCGGCGACGACCAGTCCGCCGCCGTTGCCGCCCTCGGGGCCCATGTCGACGACCCAGTCCGCGGTCTTGATGACGTCCAGGTTGTGCTCGATGACGATCACCGTGTTGCCCTTGTCGACCAGGCCGGAGAGGACGGTGATCAGCTTGCTGATGTCCTCGAAGTGGAGTCCGGTGGTCGGCTCGTCCAGGACGTAGACCGTGCGGCCGGTGGAACGCTTCTGGAGCTCGCTCGCCAGCTTGACGCGCTGCGCCTCACCGCCGGAGAGGGTCGGCGCGGACTGGCCGAGCCGGACGTATCCGAGGCCGACGTCGTTGAGCGTACGGAGGTGGCGGGCGATCGCCGGGACGGCTTCGAAGAACTCCAGGCCCTCCTCGATCGGCATGTCCAGCACCTCGGCGATGGACTTGCCCTTGTAGTGGACCTCCAGGGTCTCCCGGTTGTAGCGCGCACCGTGGCAGACCTCGCACGGGACGTACACGTCGGGCAGGAAGTTCATCTCGATCTTGATCGTGCCGTCGCCGGAGCAGTTCTCGCAGCGGCCGCCCTTGACGTTGAAGGAGAAGCGGCCCGGCAGATAGCCGCGCACCTTCGCCTCCATCGTCTCGGCGAACAGCCGGCGGACGTGGTCGAAGACCCCGGTGTACGTCGCCGGGTTGGACCGGGGCGTCCGACCGATCGGCGACTGGTCGACGTGGACCACCTTGTCGACGAGGTCGTCGCCGTCGACCCGGGTGTGGCGGCCGGGGACCGACTTGGCGCCGTTGAGCTCGCGGGCCAGGTGGGTGTAGAGGATGTCGTTGACCAGGGTCGACTTCCCGGACCCGGAGACCCCGGTGACCGCGGTGAGCACGCCGAGCGGGAAGGAGACGTCGATGTCGTGCAGGTTGTTCTCGCGGGCACCGTGCACCGTGAGGCTGCGGGCCGGGTCGACCGGGCGGCGGATGTCCGGCGTCGGGATGGCCCGCTTGCCGGACAGGTACTGGCCGGTGATCGACTCCTTGTTGGTCAGCAGCTCCTTGAGCGAGCCTGAGTGGACGACCTTGCCGCCGTGCTCACCGGCGCCGGGGCCGATGTCGACGACCCAGTCGGCGACCTTGATGGTGTCCTCGTCGTGCTCGACGACGATGAGCGTGTTGCCCATGTCGCGCAGCCGGACCAGGGTCTCGATCAGGCGGTGGTTGTCGCGCTGGTGCAGCCCGATGGACGGCTCGTCCAGGACGTACAGCACGCCGACCAGACCGGAGCCGATCTGGGTGGCGAGCCGGATGCGCTGGGCCTCGCCGCCGGAGAGGGTGCCGGCCGCGCGGTTCAGCGAGAGGTAGTCCAGGCCGACGTCGACCAGGAACTTCAGCCGCTCGTTGACCTCCTTGAGGACCCGCTCGGCGATCTTCTTGTCGCGGGCGTTCAGCTTGAGGCGGCCGAGGAACTCGGCGCACTCGCTGATCGACATCGCGGCGACCTCGGCGATGGACCGCTCCATCACCGTCACCGCGAGGACGATCGGCTTGAGCCGGGAGCCCTCACAGGTGGGGCAGGGCACCTCGCGCATATAGCCCTCGAAGCGCTCCCGGCTGGAGTCGCTCTCGGCCTCGGTGTGGCGCCGCTTGACGAACTGGACCGCGCCTTCGAAGGCGGGGGTGGTGTAGGCGCGCTCGCGCCCGTAACGGTTGCGGTAGCGGACCTCGGTCTGGATCTTGTGGCCGTACAGCAGGGCCTTCTTGGCCCGCTGTGGCAGACCGGCCCAGGGGATGTCCGTGCGGAAGCCGAGCGCCTTGGAGAGCGCGCCGATCAGCCGGCCGAAGTACTCCTTGGTGTGGCCGTGCGACCAGGGGTGGATGGCGCCCTCGTCGAGCGACTTCTCCTCGTCCGGAACGATCAGCTCCGGGTCGACCTCCATGCGCGTACCGATGCCCGTGCAGTCGGGGCAGGCGCCGAAGGGCGAGTTGAAGGAGAAGGAGCGCGGCTCCAGCTCCTCGAAGGAGAGGTCGTCGTACGCGCAGTAGAGGTGCTCCGAATACATGCGCTCGCGCTCGGGGTCGCCCTCGGGGAGGTCGACGAAGTCGAGCACGACCATGCCGCCGGAGAGGCCCAGCGCGGTCTCGACCGAGTCGGTGAGCCGGCGCTTGGCGCTGTCCTTGACGGTGAGGCGGTCGATGACCACCTCGATGGTGTGCTTCTCCTGCTTCTTGAGCGTGGGCGGCTCGGAGAGCTGGATGGTCGTGCCGTCGACCCGGGCGCGGCTGTACCCCTTGGTCTGGAGGTCGGCGAAGAGGTCGACGAACTCGCCCTTGCGCTCGCGCACCAGCGGTGAGAGCACCTGGAAGCGGCTGCCCTCGGGCAGGCCGAGGACCTTGTCCACGATGGCCTGCGGCGACTGGCGGGCGATGGGGCGCCCGCACTCGGGGCAGTGCGGCTTGCCGATCCGGGCGAAGAGCAGGCGGAGGTAGTCGTAGACCTCCGTGATGGTGCCGACCGTGGAGCGCGGGTTGCGCGAGGTCGACTTCTGGTCGATGGAGACGGCCGGGGAGAGACCCTCGATGAAGTCGACGTCCGGCTTGTCCATCTGGCCGAGGAACTGCCGGGCGTACGAGGAGAGGGACTCCACATAGCGCCGCTGGCCCTCGGCGAAAATCGTGTCGAACGCGAGGGACGACTTGCCCGACCCGGAGAGCCCGGTGAAGACGATGAGGGAGTCACGGGGGAGATCGAGCGAGACGTTCTTCAGGTTGTGCTCGCGCGCGCCACGGACGATGAGACGGTCGGCCACGCCGGTCCGCACCTTTCTAGAGAGCAACGGGGGAATCTCAGCCCCCGTTCCAGGTTATGGGGGGCGCCACTGCGATGTGGGAAGCTTTGTCTCCTCCGAGCGTATAGCACGCACATTCGATTTACGGTCGCGCTCGGACACCTTCACCCGAATGGGTGGCGGAGCTAGGCTCGACCGCATGATGGATCACGCGCATGACCTGGGAGCTGTACGCGAAGCGACCGATCGGCTGCTCAACGAAGCGGCCGAATGGGACAACGCCGTCCTCGCCGAGCCGTCACGGCTGCCCGGATGGAGTCGGGGCCATGTACTGGCCCACCTGTCACGTAACGCCGACGCGCTCGGAAATGTTCTCCGGGGTCTGCCGATGTACGCGACCAGCGAAACCCGGGACGCCGACATCGCGGCCGGCGCCACGCGCCCCCTGGAAGAGCAGCTGGCCGACTTCCGAAAGAGCGCGGACCGCTTGCAGGCGGTGGCCGACGAACCGGCCGACTGGTCCCGTACGGTCACCCTGCGCAACGGCGTGACGGATTCCGCCTCCCGGGTCCCCTTCCGTCGGCTGATCGAGCTGGAGATCCACCACGTCGACCTGGACACCGGCTACGAGCTGGAGGACCTGCCGGAGGAGTTCACGGAGCGGGAGATCGCCTTCCTCGCCGACCGCTTCAGCGGGCACCCGGATGTTCCCGCCACCACGGTGACCGCCGAGGGCGGCCGCACCTGGACCACGGGCGGCGGGTCGGACGGCCCCGCGGTCTCGGTGCGCGGTACGGCCGCCGACCTGCTGGGCTGGCTCGCAGGCCGCCGCGACGGCTCCGCCCTGGCCGTGTCCGGGGGTGCGCTGCCGGCGCTGCCACCGTTGTAGGCGGGTTCCCGCCGGGGCCCGGCCGGGTCTCCTCGGACTCCGTCCGGCCCCGGCGGCGACGGATTAGGGTGATCCGTATGACGTACAGCGGAGCGGTGAAGGTCGGCGGAGCTGCGAGCGTGCACGAACTGGCGGATCTGATGATCTCCAAGGTCGCCGTCGGTGCCATGAACAACAACGCCTATCTGCTGCGCTGCCGGGCCACCGGCGAGCAGCTCCTGATCGACGCGGCGGCCGAGCCCGCCACCCTGCTGGCGCTGATCGGTGACGACGGCATCGCCTCCGTCGTCACCACCCACCGGCACGGCGACCACTGGCAGGCGCTGGCCGAGGTGGTGGCGGCCACCGGCGCCCGGACGTACGCGGGCCGGTACGACGCCGAGGGCATCCCGGTCGCCACGGATGTGCCCGTGGAGGACGGCGACACGATCACGGTGGGCCGGGTCGAGCTGACCGCGCGCCACCTGGTCGGCCACACGCCCGGCTCCATCGCGCTGGTCTACGACGACCCGCACGGGGCGCCGCACCTGTTCACCGGGGACTGCCTCTTCCCCGGCGGGGTCGGCAACACGCACAAGGACCCCGAGGCGTTCGCGAGCCTGCTGCACGACGTCGAGACGAAGCTGTTCGACCGGCTGCCGGACGAGACCTGGGTCTACCCGGGCCACGGCAACGACACGACCCTCGGCGACGAACGTCCGCATCTGCCGGAGTGGCGGGCACGGGGCTGGTGACCGGCCTGGTCCTACGGCGGACAGCGGCCGGGGTACGGCTTGCGCCGTTCCGCCCCGGCCGCTGCCAAATGAGGTCCCTGGGCCGCCCTGAGCGGCCCGGGGTCAGCTGCTGACGCTCTCGGTCTCCTCGTCGGCCGCGTCGACGCTCTTCGCCTTCGCTGCCGCCTCGGCCGCCTCCTGCTTCTTGTTGGCGATCAGGCTGGTGATCGTGGTGACCACCAGGACGCCGCAGATGACGGTGAGGGAGAACGGGATGGAGATCTCGGGCACGTGCACCCCGGACTCGTGCAGGGCGTGCAGCACGAGCTTGACGCCGATGAAGCCGAGGATCACCGACAGGCCGTAGCTGAGGTGGACCAACTTCTTCAGCAGACCGCCGATGAGGAAGTACAGCTGGCGCAGGCCCATCAGCGCGAACGCGTTGGCCGTGAAGACGATGTACGGGTCCTGGGTCAGGCCGAAGATCGCCGGGATCGAGTCCAGCGCGAACAGGACGTCGGTAGTGCCGATGGCGAGCATGACCACCATCAGCGGGGTCAGGACGCGCTTGCCGTTGCGCTGGATGAAGAGCTTCGTGCCGTGGTACTGGTCGGCGACGCCGAAGCGCTGCTCGATCTTCTTGAGGAGGCGGTTCTCCTCGAACTCCTCTTCCTCCTCGCCGGCCCGCGCCTCCTGGATGAGCTTCCAGGCGGTGTAGATCAGGAACGCGCCGAAGATGTAGAACACCCACGAGAAGTTCGCGATCACGGCGGCACCGGCGGCGATGAAGATCGCCCGGAGCACCAGGGCGATCAGCACACCGATGAGGAGCACCCGCTGCTGGAGGTGCGAGGGCACCGAGAACTTCGCCATGATCAGGACGAAGACGAAGAGGTTGTCGACGCTCAGCGACTTCTCGGTGATGAATCCGGCGAAGAACTCGCCGGACGCCTGGGTGTTGCCGGACACCAGCAGGCCGAGTCCGAAGAGGACGGCCAGGGCGATCCAGACGATCGTCCAGATCCCGGCTTCCTTGGTCGACACGTCGTGGGGCTTGCGCCCGATGAAGAAGTCGACGGCGATCAAGGCTGACAGACCAATGATGGTCAGGGCCCAAAGGGTCCATGAAACGTCCACTGCGCCTCCGGCAGTTCGCTACGGCTACTGATCAGCGTCGTCGCTGCCGGAGGTCTCTTCCACCCTGGCACACGGGATGCGTGCCGGGCCGACGCCCCGGGACCGGTCACGGTCCGTACTGACGGGAACGTCGCGTAAGGAGTACTCCCCTCCGTGCACCGAACAGTACAGGCACCATCAAGTAAAGGTAAAGAAAAAGGTAAAGAACTCACCAAGTGTGCAGGTCAGGAGCGGCACTAAGCTCAGCGGCCGGCAGCTCTGCGGGCAGCCGTGACCGCCGCGAGGACCTGTTCCAGGACGCGGTTGCCCGGGGGTGTCGCCGGCGGTTCATACGTCCAGGCGTGACCGACCCAGGGGTCGGCGAGATGGTTGTCGGCGACCGGGGTGATCCGCAGCAGCGAACGCCACAGGGGGTCGAGCACCGGCCCGTACGCACTCGCATCCTCGCGGTCCGCCACCATCAGCAGATGCACGCCGACCGCGGGGCCCTCGTCGGCGAGATAGCGGAGCTGGGTGACGGCGCGGTCGTCGAAGCCGTGCGGGAAGTCGTTGACCACCAGGAGCTGCTCGCCGGTGTCCAGGTCGGGCGGGAGCGAATCGGCCGCACCGGCCCGCACCGCCATCTGCACCAGGTCCACGCGGCGCGTGAGGTGGGCGAGGACCGAGGCCACGCCCTGGGGCCCGGCGGCCGGCGGCCCGGCGAGGACGCCCGCGTCGACCAACGGCGCCAGCGGCCCCGCCGCCGAACCCGCCGGGTCGATGACGTGAACCGAGAACTCACCGGGCGGGTACACCGCGAGCAGCCGGGCGGCGTGCAGGACCGCGGTCTCCACCGCCAGGCGGCGCAGCCGGTCGCTGCCGGTGAGCGCGGCGGCCTCGGAGGCCGTACGCCCGCTGTCGACCCATATCCCCCGCTCCAGCGGCAGCCGGACGAGCAGCGGGATGCGCAGGCCGGTGCGCTCGGGCAGATGGAGGTCGCCGAGTCGCAGGGCCATCGGCAGCTCCATCGGGACGCGGTGGGCGTGCCAGACGGGGTTGTCCCAGCCTGCGTACGCGGCGGGGAGCGCGGGTTCGACGACCGCGGCTTCGGCGGCCAGCTGGGCGAGGTCGCGGTCGAGGACCTCACGGGCCCGGGCGGTCAGCTCGTCGCGCTTGGCGCGGGCCTCCTCGCGGGCGCGGTCGCCCGCGCCGCCGATCCGGTTGCGCGGGTCGGACAGGGACCGGTCGAGTTCCTGGTCCATCCGGGACTCGGCGAAGTCCACCGCGCTCCGGTAGGCCGCGGCGGCCCGTGCCAGGTCCTCGAACATGCCCCAGATCTGGTTGTAGAGCCGCTCGTCCATCGACCAGCCGGTGGCGTCACCGGCGACCGGCTGCGCGGCCTGCCCGGGCTGGGCGGGCGGCGCGGTGGGCGGCGGCGGCGTCGGCGGGGCGGGGTGCCGGCGGCGCGGGTGCGCGTAGTCGATGGGTCCGCCGGGGGCTGTGGCGGGGGTGGGACCGGGATCGGCCGCCGGTTGTACGGGGGTGGCTGCCGGAGACTGCGGAAGCGCGGCGGGCGCGGGGCCGGGGTCCGGCGCCCCGGAGGCGTGCCGTACGCGGTCGCCTTCGGGCGCGCGGGGCGGCGGGGCCACCGAGCGGGCCAGGGACCGGGCGACCGCCTCCTGGATGGACGCGGCCAGTTCCGCCGCCGCGGCCAGGCCCTGGTCGGCGAGCATCCCGGCCAGCCCGGCCGCGTACCCCTGGCCGACGGCCCGGACCTTCCAGGCCCCCTGGCGGCGGTAGAGCTCAAGAGCGCTGACCGCCGACTCGGCGTCCAGGCCGGTGAGCGTGAAGGTGGCGATCTCGGTGCCGTCGAGCCCGGTGACGGCGACGAAGGGCGCGGCGGCGGTGCCGAACCGGGTGGGGCCGCCCACGCCAACCGGGAGGGCGAGCAGCACGGTGACCCGGTGCACCGTCTCGGGCAGGGCCTCCAGGTCGACGGCGAGACGGTGGTCGGCCGCGGCCTGCTGGGAGACTTCGAGGCCGGGGAGCTGGGGCGAGCCGGGGTGGGCGATCCACTCGGCGCCGCGCACCACGCCGTTCTCGTCGCCGAGGGTGGCTCCGGCCACGACGGGTGAGCTTGCCGATACCCGGATCTCCAGACGGGTCTGGGGCAAGGTGTGGTTCTGCCCCCGGACCAGTTCGGCCGTCATTGCGCTGTCCCCCTCGACGATGTGTTCCGCGCGGTCCCGCGCGGTGCGGCTCCCGGAGGCGGGTGCCTCCGGGAGCCGCACGTGCCGGTGTCGGCCTGATCCGGTCCGGTCCGCCTACAGGTGGGGCAGGATGGACGGCATCAGGTCCTGGAAGGTGCGGCCGTTGGCCGGGTTCCCGAGGGCTGTCATCTGCCATGCGCTGCCCGAACGGTGCACCTTCGCCATGATCTGGGCGGTGTACTGGCCGCCGCCGTCCAGCGTGTACCGGGCGAGCTCCTGGCCGTTGGTCTCGTCGACGATGCGGCAGAAGGCGTGTCGGACCTCCTGGAACGTCTGTCCGGTGAAGGAGTTCACCGTGAAGACGATCTGGTCGATGTGGACCGGGACACGCTGAAGATCGACGAGGATCGCCTCGTCGTCGCCGCCGGAGCCGGCCCCGCCGACCAGGTTGTCCCCGGTGTGCTTGACCGAGCCGTCGTCGCTGACGAGGTGACGGAAGAACACGACGTCGACGGGCTGCTTGTCGGCGAAGAGCACCGCCGAGGCATCCAGGTCGATCTCCCGGGTGCGCGAGCCGAACAGACCGCGGCGCGGAGCCGCCTGCCAGCCGAGCCCCATCCGTACCGCCGTAAGGGTCCCCCCGTCGCTCTTCTGCAGGTTGATGGCCTGACCCTTGGTCATGTTGACCGTCACGCGCTGTCCCCTCTCGGCATTGCCCCGCAACCGTCCGTGTGCGGATTCCCCGCACCCTACGCATTCCCCCCGGGACGGCAGCAGGTCGGTCCGTTTTTGTGTCGGTCTTGCAACACACCGGGCAGGCCGCCAGGCGGCGCTGCGGTCGCCGCCCGGTGTGCCGGGCCTCAGGCGAGGCCCGCCTCCCTCATCTGGCGCAGCTCCTTCTTCAACTCGCCCACCTCGTCCCGCAGTCGGGCGGCCACCTCGAACTGGAGGTCGGCGGCGGCGGCCCGCATCCGGTCGGTCATCTCCTCGATGATCCCGGCCAGTTCGGTGGCGGGACGGTCGCTGACCACCGCGCCGACCGACGTGCCCTTGCCCCTCGCGCCGCCCTTGGCCGCCTTCGCCCCGAGCGTCGGCACCGGTGTCTTGGCTTCCTTGCCCTGCCGGTAGCCGGTGCCGAGGAGCTGCTCGGTGTCGATCTCCTCGCGGGCGATGGTCGCGACGATGTCGTTGATCTTCTTGCGCAGCGGCTGCGGGTCGAGGCCGCGCTCGGTGTTGTAGGCGATCTGCTTCTCACGGCGGCGATTCGTCTCGTCGATGGCCTGTGCCATCGCCGGGGTGACCTTGTCCGCGTACATATGGACCTGGCCGGACACGTTCCGGGCGGCGCGGCCGATGGTCTGGATGAGCGAGGTGCCCGAGCGCAGGAAGCCCTGCTTGTCGGCGTCGAGGATGGCCACGAGGGACACCTCGGGGAGGTCGAGGCCCTCACGCAGCAGGTTGATGCCGACCAGGACGTCGTACTCGCCGGAGCGCAGCTCGCGCAGCAGCTCGATGCGGCGCAGGGTGTCGACGTCGCTGTGCAGATACCTGACCTGGATGCCGAGCTCCAGGAAGTAGTCGGTGAGGTCCTCCGACATCTTCTTGGTGAGGGTGGTGACCAGGACCCGCTCGTCGCGCTCCGTGCGCTTGCGGATCTCGTGCACGAGGTCGTCGATCTGGCCCTCGGTGGGCTTGACGACGATCTCGGGGTCGACCAGGCCGGTGGGGCGGATGATCTGCTCGACGAAGCCGTCGCCGCGCGAGAGCTCGTACTTCCCCGGGGTGGCGGAGAGGTAGACCGTCTGGTCGATCCGCTTCAGGAACTCCTCCCACTTCAGCGGGCGGTTGTCCATGGCGGACGGCAGCCGGAAACCGTGGTCGACGAGGGTCCGCTTGCGGGAGGCGTCGCCCTCGTACATCGCGCCGATCTGCGGCACGGTGACGTGCGACTCGTCCAGGACGAGCAGGAAGTCCTCGGGGAAGTAGTCGAGGAGGGTGTTGGGGGCGGTGCCGGGGGCCCGCTCGTCGAAGTGCATCGAGTAGTTCTCGACGCCGGAGCAGCTGCCGATCTGGTGGAGCATCTCGATGTCGTACGTGGTGCGCATGCGCAGCCGCTGGGCCTCCAGCATCTTGCCCTGCTTCTCCAGCTCGGCCAGGCGCTCCTCAAGCTCCTCCTCGATGCCCCGGACGGCCTTCTGCAGCCGCTCGGGCCCGGCCACGTAATGGCTGGCGGGGAAGATGTGCAGCGACCGGTCCTCGCTGATGACCTCGCCGGTCAGAGGGTGCAGGGTGGAGAGGGCCTCGATCTCGTCGCCGAACATCTCGATGCGGACGGCGAGCTCCTCGTAGACCGGGAAGATCTCGATGGTGTCGCCCCGGACCCGGAAGGTGCCGCGGGTGAACGCGAGGTCGTTGCGCGCGTACTGCATCTCCACGAACCGGCGCAGCAGCTGGTCGCGGTCGATCTCCTCGCCGACCTTGAGCTGGACCATGCGGTCCACGTACTCCTGGGGCGTACCGAGGCCGTAGATGCAGGAGACGGAGGCGACCACGACGACGTCGCGCCGGGTGAGCAGCGAGTTCGTCGCCGAGTGGCGCAGCCGCTCGACCTCCTCGTTGATCGAGGAGTCCTTCTCGATGTAGGTGTCCGACTGCGGGACGTACGCCTCGGGCTGGTAGTAGTCGTAGTACGAGACGAAATACTCCACCGCGTTGTTCGGCAGGAGCTCGCGGAACTCGTTGGCCAGCTGTGCGGCGAGCGTCTTGTTCGGCGCCATCACCAGGGTGGGGCGCTGCAGCTTCTCGATCATCCACGCGGTGGTCGCCGACTTGCCGGTGCCAGTCGCACCGAGCAGGACGACATCCTTCTCATCTGCGCGGATACGCCGCTCCAGCTCGGCGATGGCCGCCGGCTGGTCGCCGCTGGGCTGGTAGGGACTGACGACCTCGAAGGGCGCCACCGAACGTTCGATCTGGGAAACAGGCCGCATGGAACCACCGTACGGCCCCCCACTGACAACGGCCTCGGATGCGCTCAGTCCGACGGCAGGTGGCCGGAGGTGGGGCCGGGCGCGGTCGGATGCAGGTGCACGCCGAGCGAGGCCATGCCGGTGTAGTGCATCCCGGTCACCGCGACGGCCATCATGACGCCCGCGCCCAGGCCGGAGACCAGGACACGGGCGGAGAGGGCTGCCCGGAGCGCGGCGGTGGCGGCGGTCGCGGCTATCAGGACCGAGAGGACGACGAGGGATGTCTCGTACGTGAAGTGCCCCCGGAAGCGGATGCCCGCCATGCCCAGGTAGTGCGTGGAGGCGATGCCGAGGCCGGTGAGGGTGCCACCGGTGATCAACGCCATGCGGGTCGCGCCCCGGTACCCGACAATGAAGAGGCCGACGCCGGCCATCACGACGGCCACGGCCAGACCGGCGAGGATGTAGGGCTTGTCGTGCGAGAGCGGTGCCTCCACGACGGTGAAGCCCGTCATCGCCACGTAGTGCATGGTCCAGATCCCGGAGCCGATGGACAGCGCACCGAGCGCCAGCCGGCCCGTCTTGAAGGAGCGTGCCGTGCGCAGGGACCTGATGGCGCAGCGGAGTCCGAGAGCGGCCCCCAGACAGGCCGCGAGGAAGGCCAGGGCAGGGATCACCGGGCCGTGGGTGAATCCGTCAACCGTTCCCTGCACGCCGTCACGCCCTCCGAGAAAGCCCTGGTTCGAGGGGGATCCCCCAGGGCCCGACAGGCATATGTAAGGAACACATTTTATCGGCACAGGACCGTGCTCCTGGCCCCCTGGTGTGTTTTCCGGGCCACTCGGTGGCGCGGATCTCCGTTCATCCCGTGGCCATCGCCGCCCCGCCCGGCGTTGGTGGGCCGCTGCCAGTCTCGTCGTGTCCGCACCCTCCGATACGGGGAGTCCACGTGTTCGTACGCACCGCAACCGCCTCCACCGCCGCCGCGGCCGTACTCGGCGCCGGCGCCCTGCTGTCGCCCGCGGCCCAGCCGCAGGAGACGGCCGCCCGGAGCCCGGACCGACAGGCGAGCCCCCTCGTCGTGGCCCACCGGGGCGCGTCGGGGTACGCGCCGGAGAACACGCTCGCCGCCGCGGACGCCGCGAAGGCGCTCGGCATCGACTGGGTGGAGAACGATGTCCACCGCACCCAGGACGGTGTGCTGGTCGTGCTGCACGACACCGGCCTGAAGCGCACGACCGATGTCGAGCAGGTCTTCCCCGACCGTGCGCCGTGGGCGGTCAAGGACTTCACGGCCGCCGAGGTGGCGAGACTGGACGCGGGCAGCTGGTTCGGGGCGCGGTTCGCGGGGGCCCGGGTGCCGACGCTCACCCAGTTCGTGAACCGCCTCGAGCGCAACCGGCAGAAGCTGCTCCTGGAGATCAAGAGCCCGGCGACCTACCCGGGCATCGAGCGGGACATCCTCCGCGTGCTGCGCAAGGAAGGGTGGCTGGACCGCTCCCACGTGCGGGACCGCCTGGTCATCCAGAGCTTCGGCGCCGACAGCGTCAAGAAGGTGCACGCCCTGCGCCCCGACATCACCACCGGGTTTCTGGGCACCCCGGCGGTGGCCGACCTCCCCGCGTACGCGGCGTTCACCGACCAGATCAACCCCTCGCACACGACGATCGGCGCCGACTACGTCGCTGCCGTCCAGCGGCTGAAGGGCCCGCACGGCAAGCGGCTGAGGGTGAACACCTGGACGGTCAACGACGCGGCGAACGCGGCGAAGGTCCACGGCTACGGCGTCGACGGCATCATCACCAACTATCCCGACGTGGTGCGCGACGCCACGCGCTGACGGGTGGCTCGGACGGGGGGTGCCGGGTTTCCGCCTACGGGACCGGCGTTGTCAGTGGCCGGTCGTACCGTGGACGGCATGAACAGGTACGGGGCCGGTGCCGAGCCGGCCGTCGAGTGGTCCGTCGTGAAGAGCGCCATCGGACCGCTGTTGCTCGCCGCGACCCCCGCCGGTCTGGTGAACGTGGCCTTCCACGCCCGCGCCGACGTGCGGGACGCGGCGCTGGCCCGGCTGCGGACCCGGCTCGGCACGGAGCCGGTGGAGGCGCCCGGCTCCCCGCGCCTCGCCGAGCCGATACGCCGGCTCGCGGCCTACTTCGCGGGTGAGCGGCAGGACTTCGGCCTGGAGCTGGACTGGTCGCTGACGGCCGGCTTCCACCGCGAGGTGCTCCGTGAGCTGGAGTCCGGGGTGCCCTACGGGACGGTCGTCGGGTACGGGGAGCTGGCCGCGCGGGTCGGCCGGCCGGAGGGGGCGCAGGCGGTGGGGGCCGCCATGGGGTCCAACCCGCTGCCGGTGGTGGTGCCCTGCCACCGGGTGGTGGAGAGCGACGGCGGCCTCGGGGGTTTCGGGGGCGGGCTGGAGACGAAGCGGCAGCTGCTGGCGCTGGAGGGGGTGCTTCCGCAACCGCTGTTCTAGGGGGTGGCCGCGCAGCTGTCGCAGGGGGTGCCCGGCGGGCCGTGCGCTTGCCGGGCACGTCGGCGGCCGGTTCACCCGTACGGGTGCAACACGCCGCTCATCTGATGGCACACTGCGCCGGTGACACCATCCCTCCCCCGCTCCGCCGTACCCCCGGTCACGGCCGCCGGTCTGCCCGCCCTCCAGCGCCGGACGTCGGCCGTGCTCGTCGTCAGCCAGATACTCGGCGGCCTCGGTGTGGCCATCGGCATCGCCCTGGCTCCGATGCTGGCCACCGAGGTGACCGGCTCCGAGGCCCTGTCCGGGCTGGCCCCGACCGCGTCCGTCGCCGGCACGGCGCTGCTATCGCTCCCGCTCGCCGCCCTGATGACCTCGCGCGGCCGGCGCCCCGGCCTGGTGCTCGCCTATCTGATCGGCGCGCTCGGCGGCGCCCTGGTGGTCCTCGGCACGATGGCGCGCAGCTTCCCGTTGCTGCTGCTCGGGATGGCCGCGTTCGGCGCGGGGTCCTCCGCCAACCTCCAGGCCCGGTTCGCGGCGGCCGACCTGGTCGGGCCGGAAAAGCGGGGCCGGGCGATCTCCACCGTCGTCTGGGCCACCACGATCGGCTCGGTGGCGGGCCCCAACATCGCGGCCCCGGCGGGCCGGCTGTTCCGCGGGAGCCCGGTGCCCGAGACCGCGGGCCCCTACCTCTGGTCCGCGGTCGCCTTCCTGGCCGCCGGGGTGACCGTGGCCGTGCTGCTGCGCCCGGACCCGCTGCTCACGGCGCGCGCCCTGGCCCCGCGGACTCCGCAGGGAGAGGGGAAGCGGTCCCTGCGCGCCGGGGTCGCGGCCGTACGGGAGTCGCCGATGGCCAAGCTGGCCCTGGGGACCGTCACCGTGTCGCACACGGCGATGGTGTCGATCATGGTCATGACCCCGGTCCATCTGGGCGGGCACGGCGCCGGTCTCCAGTTGATCGGGCTGGTCATCAGCGGGCACATCGCGGGCATGTACGCGTTCTCGCCGGTGATGGGGTGGCTGGCCGACCGCTTCGGCCGACTCTCCGTGATCGGCCTCGCGGTCGGCCTGCTGAGCTGCGCCGCACTGCTCGCGGGCACCGCGGGGCCCCGGCACGGCCAGACCGCACTGGGCCTCTTCGTGCTCGGCCTGGGCTGGTCGGCGGGGATGATCGCCGGTTCGGCGCTGCTCACCGACTCCGTACCGCAGGATGCCCGGGCGGCCGTGCAGGGCCTGTCGGACCTGACCATGAACGCGGCGGCGGGCATCGGCGGAGCGACGGCCGGGGTGATCGTCGCCCAGTGGGGGTACGGCCCACTGAACGCGACCGGTGCCGCCCTGCTGCTGCCGGTGGCCGCGCTCGCGCTGCGGCGGAGCATGAAGCCTTCCGCCGCCGGCGCCTGAACCCAGCTTCAGAGGCTGATGTGGTACGCCTTGCGCAGCGTCTCGTGGACCGTCCACGTCGTCCGGTCGCCCTCGCGCAGGACGCAGGCGTCCCCCGGCCCGATCTCCAGCGTCGCGCCGCCCTCGACCGCCACGGTCGCCCGCCCGCTGACGACCACGAACAGCTCGTTCGCCTCGGTGTCGGTCACCACTCCCGGCGTGATCTGCCAGATCCCGCGCACCTGCTTGCCGTCGGCGGACTCCCACAGCACCTTGCCCGTCACCACGGGCTCACCCGAGACGATCTGCGCCGGATCCAGCGGCTCCGGTTCGAGCTCGGCGTCCGGGATGTGCACGGCGAAGGAGGCGGCGGCCTGGTCATTTGTCGTCATGGCCGGTCACCTTAGCGACCGCTTCCGGCCGACCCGTCACCAGGACCGGCCGGAACCTGTCCCCCGTTGGTTTGCGGCCCTCCTGACCGCGACAGGGATGGGGGCATGCCACAGAACACCGACAGCTCCTACGAGCCGGCCCTCTCCGCCGAGGTACGCGCGGCCCTGGCCGGCGGGCTGCCCGTCGTGGCCCTGGAGTCGACGATCATCGCGCACGGGCTGCCGCGCCCCCGCAACCTCCGGGTCGCTGTCGAACTGGAAGCGATCGTCCGGTCCGCCGGTGCGGTCCCGGCCACCATCGCCGTCCTGGACGGGCGGGCCCATGTGGGTCTGGAGAAGGACCAGTTGGATCGGGTGGCCGGGGACCCGGCGGTCCGGAAGCTGGGCCACCGCGATCTCGCCCCCGCCCTCGCGCTCGGGGCGAGCGGGGCGACGACCGTCTCCGCGACGGCGTTCCTGGCGGCGCGGGCGGGCCTGCGCTTCTTCGCCACCGGCGGGCTCGGGGGCGTACACCGGGAGTGGGCCGACAGCCAGGACGAGTCCGCCGATCTGCGCCTGCTCGCCCGCACCGGGATCACGGTGGTCTGCGCGGGCGTGAAGTCGATCCTCGACGTCCCGGCGACGCTCCAGCGGCTGGAGACCCTGGGGGTGGGCATCATCGGTTACGGCACCGGCCACTTCCCCGGCTTCTATCTGAGCAGCTCCGGCCAACCGGTCGACTGGACCGCGCACAGCCCCGAGGAGGTGGTGGAGGTGGTCCGGGCGAAGGAGGCGCTGGGCGGCCCGGACGCGGCGCTGATCGTCGCCAACCCCGTACGGGAACAGGATCAGTTGGACCCCGCGCTGCACGACCGGGTGCTCGCGGAGGCGCTCGACGCGTGCCGGGAGCGCGGGATCAGCGGGCAGGGCGTCACCCCGTTCCTGCTGGACCAGCTGATGCGGCGGACGGAGGGCGCGTCGCTGGAGGCGAACCTGGCGGCGGTGCGCGGGAACGTGCGGCTCGCGGCACGGATCGCCGCAGCGGCAGCCGCACGGTGACCGGCGCCGGCCCCTCGACCGGGCGCGGGCTCCTCGTGGTCGGGGACGTGGTCACGGACGTGGTGGCGCTCCACGGCTCCGCGCTCGTCCACGGCACGGACACCGCCGCCCGGATCCGGAGCGTGCCGGGCGGTGCGGGGGCCAACGTCGCGTGCTGGGCGGTGCGTTCGGGGTGCCGGGACGTGGCGCTGCTGGCCCGGGCCGGGGCGGAGTCGGCCGAGTGGCACCGGGACGCGCTGGAGCGGGCGGGGGTGCGGGCGCTGCTGGCGGTGGACGAGGAGGTGGCGACCGCGACCGTCATCTCCCTGGTGGACGCCGCCGCCGAGCGGACGTTCCTCACCGACAGCGGGGCCGTGGTGCGGCTGGCCACCGAGGACTTCGCGCCCTCGATGCTGGACGGCGCGGGGTGGCTGCACCTCTCCGGCTACCTCCTGTTCGCCGCGACCAGCCGCGCCACGGCGCGGCTCGCCCTGCGGACGGCGCGGGAGCGGGGCATTGCGGTGAGCGTGGATCCGGCGTCGGCCGGGTTCCTCGCGGAGCTGGGCCCGAAGCGGTTCCTGGAGTACGCCGAGGGGGCCGAGCTGCTGCTGCCGAACGCGGACGAGGCCCGGCTGCTGACCGGACTGCCCGAAACGGCCGACGCGGCGGCGGAGTTGAGCCGTACGTTTCCCCGGATCGCGGTCACTCTGGGCTGCGGTGGTGCGGTGCTGGCCGCCGGGGGCGCGGTGACGGGGCAGGTCCGCGCCCTGCCGGTCCGGGACCCGGTCGACTCGACGGGGGCGGGCGACGCGTTCACCGGCGGGTTCCTCGCGGCCCTGCTGGCCGGGGCCGACGACAAGGCCGCCGCCGCGGAGGGCTGCCGGGCGGGGGCCGAGGCGGTGGCCACGGTGGGCGGACGCCCGCCCACGTAGAAGAGCCTCTACGGGCCGCCCAGCCCCGACCACGCCGGATGGAGCGGGTCGTCCGCGCGCACGAGAACGTCCGCGACGTCGAAGGGCGCCACTTGCTCCTCGTACCGGGCGAAAGCGGGCAGCGTCCATCGCTCCGCCTCCGCCGTGCGCCGCCGCAACGCCCCCGGCGAGAGCCGCACATCATCCATCCCTGCCGACGCGCCCCCGCGTCACTCGCCCCGCAGCTCGGCGGCGAGCGGTCCGTCGCCCGCCACCTCGATCCGCCCGTCCTTGACCACCTCCGCGAGGGTGACGTCGCCACGCCCCAGCTCCAGGCACAGCTCGGCGTCGAGGGTGATGCGGGCGTCGGGCCGGGGCGCCGGACCGAAGCCGTACGGTTCACCCTCGGACCCGACTGCCGCACCCCTCCCCGTACGGACATGGAACTCGCCCTCGCCCAGACGGACTTCGAGGACGCCCTCCCGCGTCAGCCCCGTCAGCGCGCGCAGCAGCGGCAGGGCGAACCAGTGGGCCCGCACGGCGTCGGTGGGGCGGCGTTCGGTGAGCGCCGGGGCTCCCCACTCGGCGAGGGCGGCGAGCACGGGCAGCAGGCCGTGGCCCCGCTCGGTCAGCTCGTAGACCGAGGCGGCGGCGGGGGGCGGGAGTTTGCGGCGTACGGCGAGGCCGCCCTGCTCCATGTCCTTGAGGCGGGAGGCCAGGACGTCGGTGGAGACGCCCGGCAGGTCGGCGTGGAGGTCGGTGTAGCGGCGGGGGCCGGCGAGCAGTTCGCGGACGATCAGCAGCGTCCACCGGTCGCCGACGGAGTCGAGGGCGCGGGCGGAGGCGCAGAACTGGTCGTAGCTCCGGCGTCTGACGGGGCGTGATGCGGCGGGCTGCTGACGTGGCATGCGACGCAGTCTAGACATGTTGTTGGACTTTCCAAGCTCCCACTTGGTAAAACCAAGTATCGCAGTTCGGCTCGGGGAGGCACCGCATGGAGTTCCGGCAGTCCAGCAAGCTCAACGAGGTCTGTTACGAGATCCGGGGCCCGGTCATCGAGCACGCCAACGCCCTGGAGGAGGCGGGCCACAGCGTGCTCCGGCTCAACACGGGCAACCCGGCGCTCTTCGGCTTCGAGGCGCCGGAGGAGATCGTCCAGGACATGATCCGGATGCTGCCCCAGGCCCACGGCTACACCGATTCACGCGGCATCCTCTCCGCGCGGCGGGCGGTGGCGCAGCGCTACCAGGCCATGGGGCTCACCGAGGTCGGCGTGGACGACATCTTCCTCGGCAACGGGGTCTCCGAGCTGATCTCCATGGCGGTCCAGGCGCTGCTGGAGGACGGCGACGAGGTGCTGATCCCGGCCCCGGACTTTCCGCTCTGGACGGCGGTGACCACGCTCGCGGGCGGCAAGGCCGTGCACTACGTCTGCGACGAGGAATCGGACTGGAACCCGGACCTCGCCGACATGGCGTCGAAGATCACCGACCGGACCAAGGCCGTCGTGATCATCAACCCGAACAACCCCACCGGCGCGGTCTATCCGCGCGAGATCCTCGAGGGAATCCTGGACCTGGCCCGTCGGCACGGGCTGATGGTGTTCGCCGACGAGATCTACGACCAGATCCTGTACGACGGGGCCGAGCACCACAGCGCGGCCGTCCTCGCCCCGGACCTGGTCTGCCTCACCTTCAGCGGGCTCTCGAAGACGTACCGGGTGGCCGGGTTCCGTTCCGGCTGGATGGTGGTGTCCGGTCCGCACCAGCACGCCCGCAACTATCTGGAGGGCCTCACCATGCTGGCCTCCATGCGCCTGTGCCCCAACGCCCCTGCCCAGTACGCCATCCAGGCCGCGCTCGGCGGCCGGCAGACCATCCGGGAGCTGGTGGCGCCGGGCGGCAGGCTGCACGAGCAGCGGGACCGGGCCTGGGAGCGGCTGAACGAGATCCCCGGCGTCTCGTGCGTGAAGCCGAAGGGCGCGCTGTACGCGTTCCCGCGCATCGATCCGAAGGTGCACCCCATCGTCGACGACGAGAAGTTCGTCCTGGACCTGCTGCTGCGGGAGAAGATCCAGGTGGTGCAGGGCACGGGCTTCAGCTGGCCGCGCCCGGACCACTTCCGCATCCTGACCCTCCCGTACGCCGATGACCTCGACGCGGCGATCAGCCGCATCGGCCGTTTCCTGAACGGGTACCGGCAGTGACCCGTGTTCCCGGACCGGCCCGGGTCGGATGAGGCGGAAGAGTTCGGCGGCGTGGACGTCGGAGACGTTCTCGGCGGAGCGCGGGTCGTCGCACCGGGCGCGTCCAGGACCGAGCCGGCCTCTGCGGCGCGCGGGACGCCGACGGCCACGCCGAAGACGCGGAAGCCGGGCCGGACGCCCGGCCGTCGACCTTCGTGGCGGTGACTTCGAAGAGCCGCCACGTCGAGGACGCAAACAGTGCCAACTGCGCTGTGGCCAAGGGATTTACCGTACGTGCGAGTCGTCGGGGGCCGCCGTCACCGTGTCGCCGGTCAGCAGGGCTTCGAGGGCGGCGACCGGGTCCGGGTCGGGGGTGGCGCGGGGCCACCAGTCGTCGGCGCCGGGGTCGGACTCGTAGCCGTACCAGCGGGCGTCGTGGCCGAAGCGGAGCTGGAGCGTGCCGACCGGGTGGGTCAGGTGGTTGCGCCAGGGCGTGAAGCGCGGGAACTCGGCGGCGGCCAGCAGGGGCCTGGCCCGGTCGAAGGGGCCGGCCGGGGGGTCCCAGGGCGTCTCCAGGACCGTGAGGCCCTCGGCTCCGCCCTGCCGCCAGGCGGCCACCGCGCGGGCCAGGTCGGTGGTGTTGCGGCCGGTGGCGTGGGCGAGCTCCCGGTAGAGCGCGCGGGTGGTGGCGGTGAGGCCTGCGGTGGGGCGTGAGGCGGCGATCCGGACGGCGTCCTGCCAGGGCGTGAGCCCGGCGAGCGGATCGTGGCCCGTCGTCAGGAGGGCGTGGGCGCGGGCGGCGGCGTCGGTGGCGAGGTGGTCCAGGCCCAGCGGGTCGCGCGCGCCCGGCAGGTCCGGGTAGGACGGCGGCTGGCCCGGATACGGCGGTACGGGCAGGGGTGCCGGGAGCGGCGGCAGGTAGCGGTCCGTGAGCGCTTCCGCCGCCGGGACCGACGGTACGGCGGGGGCGGCGGGGCGCTCGCGGGCGGTGTGTTCGGCGTTGCGGCGGCCCAGCTCGTCCAGCAGGTCGCGCTCGCCCCGGCCCCGCATCAGCAGCAGGACGAACGGGTCGCTGTCCAGCAGCCGCGCGGTCTGGTAGCAGAGGGCGGCGACATGCTTGCACGGCCGGCCGTGGTCGGGGCACGTACAGCTCGGGTCCAGGTCGTTGCCGCCGGGCAGCAGCCGGATGTCGGCCTCCCGCGCGGTGTCGGCCAGGGAGTGCGGCATCTCCTTCGCCAGCAGCGCGGAGAGGTGGCCGGGGTGGGCGGCGACCGCGTCGAGCAGGGTGTCCCAGCCGGTGTCGGTGAAGGTGCGCAGGCGCAGTTCGGCGCGGTAGGGGCGGGCGCGGCTGCCGTGGACATAGGCGACGACGCGGCCGGGGGTGACGGTGATCGCGGCGACCTTGCCCTCGTCCGCGTACGCCCGGCCGCGGGCGAGCCGGGCCTCGTCCATCGACAGGGACTCCAGCGCGGCCACCCAGGCGCGGCCCCACCAGCTGTCCGCGAAGGGCTCGCCCTCCTGCGAGGTGCGGGCGGGCACCGCCTCGAAGGTGCGCCGCAGGTCGTCGGGGCCGGGGCGGGCGCGGGGGGCCGAACGCGGGGTCATGCGGGCCTCCGCAGCGAGACGAGGTCGGCGAGGTCCCGGTCGCTCAGCTCGGTGAGGGCGGTCTCACCGGTGCCGAGGACCGCGTCGGCGAGGGCGCGCTTGGACTCCAGCAGCTCGCCGATCCGGTCCTCCACCGTGCCCTCGGCGATGAGCCGGTGGACCTGCACGGGCTGGGTCTGCCCGATGCGGTACGCCCGGTCGGTGGCCTGTTCCTCCACGGCCGGGTTCCACCAGCGGTCGTAGTGGATGACATGGGCGGCGCGGGTGAGGTTCAGCCCGGTCCCGGCCGCCTTGAGGGAGAGCAGGAAGACGGGGACCTCGGCGGACTGGAAGCGGTCCACCATCCGCTCCCGCTCGGGCACCGGCGTACCGCCGTGCAGGAGCTGCGAGGGGATCGCGCGGGAGGCGAGGTGGGCGGAGAGGAGCTTGGCCATGGTCACGTACTGGGTGAAGATCAGGACGGAGCTGTCCTCGGAGAGGATCGTGTCGAGGAGCTCGTCCAGCAGGGCGAGCTTGCCGGACCGGCCGGTGAGCCGGGTGGGCTCCTCCTTCAGATACTGCGCCGGGTGGTTGCAGATCTGCTTGAGCGAGGCCAGCAGCTTCATGACGAGACCGCGGCGAGCGATGCCCTCGGCCGCCTCGATCCGCGTCATCGTCTCGCGCACCGCCGCCTCGTACAGCGTGGCCTGCTCCCGGGTGAGGGAGACGGGGTGGTCGGTCTCCGTCTTGGGCGGCAGCTCGGGGGCGATGCCGGGGTCGGACTTCTTGCGGCGGAGGAGGAAGGGGCGGACCAACCGGGAGAGCCGCTCCACGGCCTCCTCGTTGCCCAGGCCGGCGGCCGTACCGGTGTTCTCCACGATCCGGGCGTGCCGGGCCCGGAACGCCTTGAGCGTGCCGAGGAGTCCGGGGGTCGTCCAGTCGAGCAGGGCCCAGAGCTCGGAGAGGTTGTTCTCCACGGGGGTGCCGGTGAGGGCGACCCTGGCCGGAGCGGGGATGGTGCGCAAGGCCTTGGCGGTGGAGGAGTGGGGGTTCTTGACGTGCTGGGCCTCGTCGGCGACGACCAGGCCCCAGGTGTGCGCGGCGAGTTGGGGCGCACTGGAGCGCATGGTGCCGTACGTGGTGAGGACGAAGCCGCCGTCCTGCTCTCCCAGGGTCCGGTCGGTGCCGTGGAAGCGGCGGACCGGGACGCCTGGGGCGAAGCGACTGATCTCCCGGTGCCAGTTGCCGAGGAGGGAGGCGGGGCAGATCACCAGGGTGGGGGCTTTCCGCGCGCGGTGCAGGTGGAGGGCGATGAGGGTGATCGTCTTGCCTAGACCCATGTCGTCCGCGAGACAGCCGCCGAGCCCGAGCGAGGTCATCCGGTCCAGCCAGGCCAGGCCGCGCAGCTGGTAGTCGCGCAGGGTCGCGTCGAGACCGGGCGGCGGTGCGATCGTCGCGTCGTCGGCGAGGATGCGCGTACGGAGCGCGGCGAGGGCTCCGACCGGGACGGCCTCGACCTGCTCCCCGTCCACCTCGGCGCTCCCGGTGAGGGCGACGGCCAGCGCGTCCACCGGGTCCAGCAGCCCCAGCTCCCGCTTGCGCGCCTTCCGTACGAGGGCGGGGTCGACGACCACCCACTGGTCGCGCAGCCGCACCACCGGGCGGTGGGCCTCCGCGAGGATGTCCATCTCGGCCTCGGTCAGCCGCTCGTCGCCCAGCGACACCTGCCAGTTGAAGGCGAAGAGCTGCTCGGCGTCGAAGAACGAGGTGCCGTCGGTGGCCGATCCGGGCGCGGGCCGCACGACGGCGGCCGCGGTGAGCGAACGGGCCAGCTCGCGCGGCCAGTGCACAGGGACCCCGGCGGCTGCCAGCCGGGCTCCCGCGTCGCTCAGCAGCTCGTAGAGCTCGTCCTCGGTGATCGCCAGCACATCGGGGACGGGCCGGCCCAGCAGCCGCTCCAGCGGGGCCCAGACCCGGGCGGCCCGGCGCAGCGCCAGCACCGCGTCGACCCGGGCGCGCGGCCCGAACGGCTCGCCCGTCGGCCCGTTCCACAGGGCGGCGGCGTCGACCACGTACGTCGGGTCGGCGAGGCTGTGCACCTGCACGACGGCCGCGGCGGCGTGGCGGGCCGCCGGGTCGTCCGGGTGCGCCGGGGCGCCCGCATCGCCGTCCTCTCCGGAGGCCGTGACGGCACAGGTGTCGGCGGTGTCGAACAGCTCGTAGGCGGAGAGGTCGAGCCGGAGCGAGACCCGCACCCCCGCGTCCAGTCCGGAGGCCACCTCGACGGCCCAGGCTGCGGCGTGCGGCAGGTGCTGGGGCTCCCGGGCGGCGAAGGGCGCGCCCATCGCGTAAGCGGCGGCGGGGGTGCGCGGGAGCGTGTCGGCGACCGAGTCCAGGAAGGACCCGATCAGCGCCTCCGGGTCTGGGAGCCGGGGCGGATCCGGCTCCGGGAGCGGCACCGCGTACCCCTCGAACGGCATCGCCGCGGCGATGGCCCGCAGGTGTGCGATGTCCTCGGCGTCCCGCGGGCCCGCCCGCCAGGCGTCGTGGCCGCCCGCCGTGAGACCGGGCAGCAGCCTGCCGCGCGCGACCAGGTGGAGGGCGTGGAGCGCGGCCGCGCCCCAGCAGCGGGTGGCGGGGTGGGCGGACGCCTGGTGCCGGGCGCGGACGAGGACGGGGAGCGCGTCGGCCACGGAGAGCAGTGCGGCGGGCACCTCGGCGCTCCGGACAACAGGGTCTCCCCGGCCCGGGGCGCCGTCCCGCCGGACCACGGTGAGCTCGGCCGGGCTGTACGGCACGGCGTCAGCCGGGACCCGGTCGTCGGCGTAGGCACCGTCCGCGTGGGCACTGTCCGCGTAGGCGAAGGAGGACCCGTCCCGCGCGGGCGCTCCGGACACCGCGAAGGGGTCCCAGAAGGCGATCCGTCCGTCTCGCGGGACCGGGCCCGGCAGGAAGACCGCCGCACAGCGCAGCAGGCGGCCGACGTCCGCTGTGCGCAGCTCGTCGGTGCGCGGTTCCCGTGCGCCCTGTGCCGCTGACTCTGCCATTCCGGCCACCCCCTCCCCACCTGGTCCGCTGATCCGGCCAGCACGGTCCATGCTGACTCCGCGAGTCTAGGCGGGGGGTCTGACAACCCTTCCCTCGGCCGCGTCACCGCAGTTCGGAGCGGTATGCGGGGCGCTCGGGACCGGTCCGTCACCAATCACGCCCCGTGACGGGCGATACGGCCCGCCGCATGGCCCGCTGCTCGCCCGGTCGGCCGCGCACGAAGTGCCGGGGCGGTGGGAAGCGGGCAGGGTGGCCAGCGCCAGCACGTCTCCCCGGCGTACCGATGAGGGTCGGAGGCGTACCGATGAGAACCGGACGAGAACCGGTGAGAGCCGGACGAGCACCGGAAGAGCAGACGAGGACCCGCCCATGTCCGTGACCGCGCCCGATCTTCGCCGCCGACGCCGTCTCGGCGCCGTCGCCGCCGCCTCGCTGTTCGCCCTCACCGTCTCGGGCTGCTCGGGCCTCGGCCGCACCGCCGTCGGCCCGGTGACCTACCACACCGACCGTGAGGCGGTGGTACAGGTGAACAACCCCTCGGTACGCGGCTGCCACCGGATGGCCCCCGCCGGGGCCCGGGAGATCGAGAACGGCACGCTGGTCGACATCGTCCTTTACCCCACCCGCGACTGCACCGGCCGCGGGACGGCCTACGTGGCCACCCGGTTCAGCGATGTGGCGGCCGAGAGCGGCCCGCCGTGGCGCAGCTACACCTTCGTGCACTGAGCGAGCCGGAGACTGCGACGGCCCGAACGCGAGGCAGGCTGCCTGTCAGCGCGCGGGGCGGGCCAGCAGCCGGGTTCCGTCGTCGGTGAGGGTGCGTCGACCCGCTCCCACGGCAGCCTGGAGCGGTGCTCGACGCCCTCGCGCTGGGTACCAGTGATTCACCCATGAAGGACCAACGGTCCGCCCCGCGGACCCGGTTCCCGCCGAGGGCCTCGCGGGTCCATGCTGGAGGGTGAGGTGATCGCCATGCGTACCGGCAGTGAGCCCGCGACCGCCCGCAGTCCGCTGCGGATGCGGCTCTGGCTGAGTCTCTGGGGGACGTTCTGGGCGCTCTTCGGCCTGGTGGCGTTCTCGCTGGTCGGGCGGCCAGGGTGGGCGGTGGCCTGCGCGGTGCTCCTGGCCCTCACGTTGCTGGACCTCTGCGTGGTCACCTACCGCATCCGCCAGGGGGCGCACTTCCAGCCGGGCCGGGACGTGCCGCCCTACGAGCCCGACCGGGGCGGGCGGCCCCGGTGGCGCAGGCCGGACCCGGGGGACGGTACGAAACCGCCGTGACGGCCCTGAGGCCTCCGGCGCCCGGTGCCGGACCGCTCAGTCCCCCGCGTCGAACCTGGCGGCCTTGAGGTACTCCGGCTTGGGATCCAGCGCCGCCGCGAGCCGGAAGTGGCGCATCGCCGCTTCCGGGCGGCCTGCCCGCTCGAAGGTTCGGGCCAACGCGTAGTGGGCGAACGCGTTGTCCGGTTCGCGCTCCAGCACCAGCTCGAACTCCAGCTCAGCCGGGCGCAGTTGGGCCGAGGCGAAGAAAGCGCGGGCTCGCAGCAGCCGGGCGGCGGTGTTCTCCGGGTGGGCGGCGATCACCGAGTCGAGCAGCTTGACCGCGCCCCGGGGGTCCCGGGCGTCGAGCAGTTGCTCGGCCGCGCGGAAGTCGATGACATGGGTTTCCGGGTTGCTCTCGGGCACGGTCGCATCCTTCCCTTCGCTCCCGGGTTTCCAACATCCACCCCGGAGCCGGTATTCCCGGCGCGGGGGTCAGCCGGTGGCGGCGGCCCTGCGGAGGAGTTCCTCCCAGACCCCGCGGACCTGCGGCTCCAGCGCCTCCAGCGGCCCGTCGTTGTCGACGGTGAGATCGGCGACGGCGAGGCGTTCCTCGCGGGTCGCCTGGGCGGCCATCCTGGCGCGGGCGTCGGACTCGGTCATTCCGCGCCGGTTCACCAGCCGGTCGAGCCGGGTCTCGGGGGACGCGTCCACGACGACGACCAGGTCGTAGAAGGGGGCGAGGCCGTTCTCGGCCAGCAGCGGTACGTCGTGGATGACGACGGCGTCCGTACCAGCCTCCCGTTCCAGCTCGGCGGCGCGGGCGCCGACCAGCGGGTGGACGATCGCGTTCAGCGCGGCGCGGCGGTCCGGGTCGGCGAAGACGATTCGACCGAGCGCCGGGCGGTCCAGGGTGCCGTCAGCGGCCAGGATGTCCGGCCCGAACTCCTCGACCACGGCCGCCAGCCCGGGGGTTCCGGGCTCCACGACCTCGCGCGAGATCCGGTCGGAGTCGATCAGCACGGCACCGTACTCGACGAGTCGCCGCGACACTTCGCTCTTGCCGGCGCCGATCCCGCCGGTCAGGCCCACTTTCAGCATGGGCCGCAGCCTACGGGGCGGGGAGAGGCTCGCGGCGGCCGGCCTCCCGCTGGGCTCGGCGGCGGCTCAGCCGTCGCCCTCCCGCTCGGCGAGGAAGCGCTCGAACTCGCGGCCGATCTCGTCGGCGGAGGGCAGGTCGACCGGTTCGGCGACGAGATTGCCGCGGGTCTCGGAGCCGGCGACGGCGTCGTACTGGTGCTCAAGGCCCTCGACGAGGGAGACGAGCTCCTCGTCGCCCTGGCCGATCTGCCGGTCGATCTCGGTCTGGGTGCGGTGCGCCTCGGTGCGCAGGGAGTGCGCGAGCGCGGGCAGGACCAGGCCGGTCGCGGCGGTGATCGCCTCCAGCGCGGTCAGCGCCGCGTCCGGGTAGGCGGACCGGGCGACGTAGTGCGGGACGTGGGTGGCGACCCCGAGGACGTCATGGCCCGACTCCATCAGCCGGTACTCGACGAGGGACTCCGCCGAACCGGGGACCTGGGCCTCGTCGAAGGGGCTGCGGTGACCGGGCATCAGGTCGGTGCGGTTGCCGTGCGGGGTGATACCGACGGGGCGGGTGTGCGGGACGCCCATCGGGATGCCGTGGAAGTTGACCGTGAGGCGCACGCCGAGGCGCTCGACGATCTGCTCCACGGCGGCGGCGAACCGCTCCCACTCCACGTCCGGCTCCGGGCCCGACAGGAGGAGGAAGGGCGCTCCGGTGGCGTCCTGGACGACCCGGACCTCCAGGGTCGGGGCCTCGAAGGACGTCCAGCGGTCGCGTCGGAAGGTCAGCAGCGGGCGGCGCGCGCGGTAGTCGACGAGCCGGTCGTGGTCGAAGCGGGCCACGACCTGGTGGGGCAGCGTTTCGAGCAGGCCGTCGACGATCTGCTCGCCGGTCTCGCCCGCGTCGATGTATCCGTCGAAGTGGTAGAGCATGACCAGGCCGGCCGACTCCTGGGCCAGCGCCATGTCGACGACGGCCAGCCCCTTCGGCTCCCATTCGTACAAACTCTGCGGATCAGGCACGGTTAACGCTCCTCCTCGTGTTCCTTGGGAAGAACGCGGCCGGCTCCATGAGCATTCCCGGCGACCGCACTTTCCGGCGACGGGGCTTCACGGCGCGTCAGCTATTGGTCCAGACCTTGACGCGCCCTCCGGCCGTCCCTACCGTCACCGGGCAACGCGTTCAGAGATGCATCCTACATTCATGTACAGGAATGTACGGGAATCTACTGGACCCCTCCGACGGGAAGGCTCCCCCCATGCGTCCCCGCACTCCCCTCACCGCCCTGCTGGCCGTCGCCCTCGCCACCGGCGGCCTCGCCCTGACCGCGGCCCCCGCCGACGCGGCGGCCGTGATCGACGTGTCCACCGCGGCCCAGCTGAAGTCGGCGCTCACCACCGTCTCCCCCGGCGACACGATCCGGCTCGCCGACGGCACGTACACCGGGAACTTCAAGGCCACCAGGCCCGGCACCTCCGGCGCCCGGATCATCCTCACCGGCTCCAGCAGAGCCGTACTCACGGCGGGCGGCGGCTACGGGCTGCACCTGGACGGCGCCTCGTACTGGACGGTCCACGGGGTGACGATCAAGGGCGGCCAGAAGGGCATCATGGCCGACGCGGCGAACAGGGTCGTCATCGACTCCGTGACCGTCCACGACCTCGACATGGAGGGCGTCCACTTCCGCAGGTCCTCGCGCGACGGTGTACTGAAGAACTCCCGCATCTACGACACCGGGCAGAACGGGCGCGGCATGGGCGAGGGCGTGTACGTCGGCACGGCGAACGACCTCTCCGACCGGAGCGACAACGCGCAGATCCTGAACAACACGATCGGGCCGGACGTCCGCGGCGAGAACGTCGACATCAAGGAAGGCACCACCGGCGCCCGGATCATCGGCAACACCTTCGACGGCAACGGGCTCACCGGGGCCAACTACGACGACTCCTGGGTAGACGTGAAGGGCAACGACGTCCTGGTGGAGGGCAACAGGGGCTCCCGTACCACCAACAACGGCTACGAGACACACACCCAGCGAAGCGGCTGGGGCTGCGGCACCGTCTTCCGCGGCAACACCTCGAACCTGTCCGGCGCCACGGGTGACCGGCAGCTCGCCATCAACGTCACCAACAACAGCGCCGGCTGCCGCACCACGGTGTACGCGAGCAACACCGTCACCGGCGGCAGCGGGCTGACCAACGTCACCGTGACGCCCTGATCAGCACCTCTATAAGCGGATCAGCGCCTTTGTACGCGAGTGAGGCCCGCCCCCCGAAGGGAACGGGCCTCACTGAGTGCTCTACAGCTCTACCGCAGCCGATGAGCCGTCGGGGTCCGGAGCGTCAGCTCTGGCCGCCCGCCAGCTTCTCGCGCAGGGCGGCGAGGGCCTCGTCCGACGCCAGGGCGCCGGAGTTGTCCGCCGACTCCGAGGAGTAGGAACCGCCACCGGAGCCACCCGAGGCGGCCGGAGCGGCGCCGGCCGGGGCGGCAGCACCCTCGGCAGCGGCGGCCTCGTCGGCCTCGCGGGACTTGATGACCTGGGCCTGGTGCTGCTCGAAGCGCTGCTGCGCCTCGGCGTACTGGGTCTCCCAGACCTCGCGCTGCGCCTCGAAGCCCTCGAGCCAGTCGTTGGTCTCGGGGTCGAAGCCCTCGGGGTAGATGTAGTTGCCCTGGTCGTCGTACGACGCGGCCATGCCGTACAGCGTCGGGTCGAACTCGACCGAGGCCGGGTCGCCACCGAAGGACTCGTTGGCCTGCTTCAGCGAGAGGCTGATGCGGCGGCGCTCGAGGTCGATGTCGATGACCTTGACGAAGATCTCGTCGTTGACCTGGACGACCTGCTCCGGGATCTCCACGTGGCGCTCGGCCAGCTCGGAGATGTGGACCAGACCCTCGATGCCCTCGTCGACGCGGACGAACGCACCGAACGGAACGAGCTTCGTGACCTTACCCGGGACGACCTGACCGATCTGGTGCGTCCGGGCGAACTGCTGCCACGGGTCTTCCTGCGTCGCCTTGAGCGACAGGGAGACGCGCTCGCGGTCCATGTCGACGTCGAGAACCTCGACGGTGACTTCCTGGCCGACCTCGACAACCTCGGACGGGTGGTCGATGTGCTTCCAGGACAGCTCGGAGACGTGCACGAGACCGTCGACGCCACCCAGGTCCACGAAGGCACCGAAGTTGACGATCGAGGAGACGACGCCGGAGCGGACCTGACCCTTCTGCAGGGTGGTGAGGAACGTCTGGCGAACCTCGGACTGGGTCTGCTCGAGCCAGGCGCGGCGGGACAGGACCACGTTGTTGCGGTTCTTGTCCAGCTCGATGATCTTCGCCTCGAGCTCCTTGCCCACGTAGGGCTGGAGGTCGCGGACACGACGCATCTCGACGAGCGACGCCGGGAGGAAGCCACGGAGGCCGATGTCGAGGATGAGACCACCCTTGACGACCTCGATGACGGTACCGGTGACGATGCCGTCTTCTTCCTTGATCTTCTCGATGGTGCCCCAGGCACGCTCGTACTGAGCGCGCTTCTTCGAGAGGATCAGGCGGCCTTCCTTGTCCTCCTTCTGGAGAACCAGGGCCTCGATCTCGTCGCCGACCTTGACGACCTCGTTCGGGTCGACGTCGTGCTTGATCGAGAGCTCGCGGCTCGGGATGACGCCTTCGGTCTTGTAACCGATGTCGAGGAGAACCTCGTCCCGGTCAACCTTGACGATGACACCGTCAACGATGTCGCCGTCGTTGAAGTACTTGATCGTCTCGTCGATCGCCGCGAGGAACGCGTCCGCGTCGCCGATGTCGTTGACCGCAACCTGCGGAGTGGTGGCGGTGGTCTCGGTGCTGCTCGTCATGTGGGAAAGGGCTCCGGTACGGACAGAGAGTCGTAGGTACTGCTACGCCGAAAGCCCGTATCGCCTCTGCAGAAGCCGGACAGCCTGGAAAGCGCGCAATCCGTTTCCGGAGAGACGCCTCGACAACCGAGGGGACATGCAACAGACGCGAGCGCGGCCTGCTAGGTCTGAGGCGCGCAGGCTCGCAGCGCAACTTGTAGCATACGGGGGCAGCCGGACAGGGTCAATGCGCGCAGGCGCGGACCTGGGGCGCGACGGCCCCTCAACGGCCCTGTACCGGAGCAACTCCTGTTCTCCGAGGCGTGTTCGGGCCGATTCGACCCGAACACAATACGGCAGTGCGGCAAGGCGTCGCGCACACGCGTCCTATCCCGGTACCCATCCCTGGTACGTACCGCGAGCGGCGAGTGAAGGCAAACTACAACGGCGGGCACGATGAGCCAAGAGATCCACGGAACCCACTCCGACGAACCCGCGGGACCCGCGGAACCCGAAGCCACCCGCCGCGCGGCGGACGAGGCCGAGAGCAGCCGGGCCAGCCGCGGCTGGTGGGACCGGAACGCCGACGAGTACCAGAGCGATCACGGCGGCTTCCTGGGGGACGACCGCTTCGTCTGGGGCCCGGAAGGGCTCGACGAGGCGGAGGTCGGCCTCCTGGGGCCCGCCGCGTCCCTCAAGGGCCTGGACGTCCTGGAGATCGGCGCCGGGGCCGCCCAGTGCTCGCGCTGGCTGACCGGACAGGGGGCCCGTCCGGTGGCCCTCGACCTCTCCCACCGCCAGCTCCAGCACGCCCTGCGCATCGGCGAGGGCCTCCCCCTCGTCGAGGCGGACGCGGGCCGGCTCCCCTTCCGGGACGCCTCCTTCGACCTGGCGTGCTCCGCTTACGGGGCGGTGCCCTTCGTCGCCGACCCCGTGCAGGTCTTCCGCGAGGTCCACCGGGTGCTGCGGCCCGGCGGCCGCTGGGTCTTCTCCGTGACGCACCCGATCCGCTGGGCCTTCCCCGACGAGCCGGGGCCCGAAGGCCTCTCCGTAGCCGCCTCCTACTTCGACCGCGTCCCCTATGTGGAACAGGACGAGCAGGGCAACGCCGTCTATGTGGAACACCACCGCACGCTCGGTGACCGGGTGAGGGACGTGGTGGCGGGCGGGTTCCGGCTGGTCGACCTCGTCGAACCGGAATGGCCCGCCTGGAACGACCAGGAGTGGGGCGGCTGGTCCCCGCTGCGCGGCAACCTGATCCCCGGGACGGCGATCTTCGTGTGTGAGCGGGACTGATCCCCGGCTGACCGGCCAGGGCTGCCGGTCCCTCGCCGGAAGCGCCCGTACGACACTGGGGGCGTGATCCGCACCGAAGCCCTGGACCGTCTCCCCGTCCGCACCGCCGTCCCCGCCCTGGAGCGCGCGCTCGACGAGCGGGGCGTCGCCGTCCTGTGCGCCCCGCCCGGCACCGGCAAGACGACGCTCGTCCCGCTAGTCCTGGCCGGGCTGACCGGCGAAGGGCCGGTGCGCCGTGTCGTGGTCGCCGAGCCGCGCCGGATCGCCGCGCGGGCGGCGGCGCGGCGGATGGCCTGGCTGCTGGGCGAGCAGCCGGGCGGGCGGATCGGCTTCACCGTGCGCGGGGAGCGTGTGGTGGGGCGGGACACCGTGGTGGAGGTCGTGACCACCGGGGTGCTGCTCCAGCGGCTCCAGCGGGACCAGGAGCTGGCCGGTGTCGACGTGGTGATCATCGACGAGTGCCACGAGCGCCATCTGGACGCCGACACGGTGGCCGCCTTCCTCCTGGACGTACGGGAGACGATCCGGCCCGATCTGCGGCTGGTGGCCGCCTCCGCGACGACGGACGCGCAGGGGTGGGCGCGGCTGCTGGGCGACGCACCGGTGATCGAGGCGCAGGGCGTGTCCCATCCGGTGGAGGTGGTCTGGGCGCCGCCCGCCCGGCCGGTGAAGCCGCCGCACGGCATGCGCGTCGATCCGGCGCTGCTCACGCATGTGGCGGCGACCGTGCGGCGGGCGCTGGCGGAGCGGAAGGGGGACGTGCTCTGCTTCCTGCCCGGCGTCGGGGAGATCTCACGGGTGGCCGGTCAGCTCGCCGGGGTGGACGCGGAGGTCCTCCAGGTGCACGGGCGCGCCCCGGCCGCCGTGCAGGACGCGGTGCTCGGCGGGTCGCTGGAGGGGCGGCGGGTGGTCCTGGCGACCTCGGTGGCGGAGTCGTCGCTGACGGTGCCCGGCGTGCGGGTCGTCGTCGACTCGGGTCTCGCCCGGGAACCCCGTACCGACCACGCCCGGGGCCTCAGCGCCCTGACCACCGTACGGGCCTCCCAGGCGGCCGGACGGCAGCGCGCGGGCCGGGCCGGGCGCGAGGCACCCGGGGCCGTGTACCGGTGCTGGGAGCAGGCCGAGGACGGGCGGCTCGCACGCTTCCCCTCCCCCGAGATCAAGGTCGCCGACCTCGCCGCGTTCGCGCTCCAGGCGGCGTGCTGGGGCGATCCGGACGCCTCCTCGCTCGCCCTGCTGGACCCGCCGCCCGCCGGGGCCATGGGCGCCGCCCGCCAGGTGCTGGAGGCGATCGGTGCCGTGGACGCGACCGGCCGGGTCACCGACCGGGGCGTACGGATGTCCCGGCTCGGACTGCACCCCCGGCTGGCCCGCGCCCTGCTGGACGGTGCCCGGGAGGCCGGGGCGCGGCGGGCCGCGGAGGTGGTGGCGCTGCTCAGCGAGGAGCCGCCGAGGGAGTACGGGGACGATCTGGCGGCGGCGCTGCGGACCGCGCGCCGGGGGCAGGACGGGTACGCGGAGCGCTGGAAGCAGGAGGTGCGGCGGCTGTCGGCGTCCCTGGGCTCCGGTTCCGGCAGCACGAAGGGCGCTGGTTCCGACGACGCCGTCGTCGGGCTCGTCGCCGCCCTGGCGTTTCCGGAGCGGGTGGCGCGGGCCCGGGGCGACGGGGCCTTCCTCATGGTGTCGGGCACGGGTGCGGAGCTGCGGGACGGTTCGCGGCTGCGCAGCGCGCCCTGGCTGGCCGTCGCCGTCGCGGACCGCCCCTCCCACGCGGCCTCGGCCCGGGTGCGGCTGGCCGCGGTGGTCGACGAGGCCACGGCACTCCTGGCCGCCGGGCATCTGCGGGTGCGGGGCGAGGAGGTCCGCTGGGTGGACGGCGAGGTGGTGGCCCGGTCGGTGGACCGGGTGGGGGCGGTGGAACTGTCGGTGCGACCGCTGAAGCAGCCGGATCCGGAGCTGGTGCGCGGGGCCCTGGTGGAAGGGCTGGGGCGGGAAGGTCTCGGGCTGCTGCGGTGGACCCGGGACAGTGAGCAGTTCCGGCTGCGCCTGGCGTTCCTGCACCGGGTGATGGGCGCGCCGTGGCCCGACGTGTCGGACGAGGCGCTGCTGGCGGAGACCGGGGCGTGGCTGGAGCCGGAGCTCTCGCGGGCCCGGCGCCGCTCCGACCTGGGCCGGATCGACGCGGGGCAGGCGCTGCGCCGGCTGCTGCCGTGGGCGACGGGTGAGGCGGTGCGGCTGGACGAGCTGGCGCCGGAGCGGATCGAGGTGCCGAGCGGCTCCCGTATCCGGGTCGAGTACGGCGGCGAGCAGCCCGTACTGGCGGTGAAGCTCCAGGAGTTGTTCGGGCTGAGCGAGACGCCCCGGGTGGCCGGGGTGCCGGTCCTGGTCCACCTGCTCTCCCCCGCAGGGCGGCCCGCCGCTGTCACGGCGGACCTGGCGTCGTTCTGGCAGGACGGCTACAAGGCCGTACGGGCGGAGCTGCGCGGCCGCTACCCGAAGCATCCGTGGCCGGAGGACCCCGCGACCGTAGAGGCGACGCGGTACACCTCGGCCCGGCTCAACCGTTCGTAGTATCCGCCGACCGCCGCGACCGCGCCTCCAGCCACAGCGCCGATGCGAGCAGGCCGATGCCCAGGCCCAGGAAGCCCCAGGGCAGGTGCGAGGTGAGGAGGAGGACCAGGACGCGCTGGGACTTCACCAGCTCGACGGTGTCCACGATGTAGTCCTCGCGCATCTTCACATGGCCGGAGAACGCCGTGACGGTGTCCTCGGACATGCCCATCTTCTTGGCGTCACGCAGCTCCTCCTCGTGGATCTCCTCGCCGTTGACCGGGGCCCCGGTGACGGGCTCGACCCAGAACATGCGCTTGGTGGTGTACCAGCGGGTCATGCCGGTCTGCGCGATCTGCTCGGCGGTGACGCCCTCGATGGGCATCTTCTTCGGCATCGGGACCTTGGTCCACGGGATGGTCTGCTCGAAGTAGTAGACCTCCAGGCCGCGGAAGGTGCGGGTGCCCTGGTAGTGGATGGGGGCGGTGGTGCGGCTCTGGGCGTCGAAGTACTCGTAGTCCCGCTTCTCCGTGAGGAAGGGCCATTTGAACTCGATGCCGGTGCGGCGGACCGGGTCGCCGTCGACCATCTCGCCGGTGGCGTTGACGGGGGCCTGGGTGTGGGCGTCGAAGATGTAGCGCTCGGGGATCTCGGAGACCATCTTGCCGTCGGGGCCCTCGATGTAGGAGAGCGCGTCCCAGACGACGACGTCCCGCCCGGCGCTGCGTTCGATCTTCTCGGACTCCTCCACGTTGCCCTTGAGCGTCTGGACGATGGTGACCTTCTCGACCTCCTTCGCCTTGAGGGTCGTGTAGTCGAGGAGGGTGGCGGGCTTCGCCTCCAGGACGACCTCCTGGTACTGGTTCGGCGGGACCTTGGCCAGGCGCGGGAAGGCGTACCAGCGGAGCAGCGGCGACAGGGCGGCGAAGAAGACGGCGAAGGCCAGGAGGACGAGACCGGCTCGGCGGCGCATGGTGGTGGACCTCTCCCTTGCCGGGCTACTGCTTGGGGCCCGGGACGGTGGTGAGCAGGGGTTCCGGCGAGGTCTCGCCCGGCGGGGAGCCGACGGCGGAGATCGTGAACACGAGGGCGAGGGCCGCGGCCAGACCGATGGCGGCGGCGACGAGGGCACGCATGCTCGACCTCCCGGGACGGTGAACTGACGGCGCGTCAGAGGTCAGGCACCGTAGCAACCGGGGCGCGAGATGAGAACACGCAGGACAGCCCCCGCGCCGGGCGGGCGCGGGGGCTGTCGGGAGAGCGGGCGGTCAGGCTTCGGGGGTTTCCGTCTCCTCGGGGGCCGTCTCCTCGGGGACCGTCTCCTCCGGGGCCTGGACGGTGAGCTCGATGACGACCGAGCCGCCGCCCTCGGTGGTGAGCCGCAGCTTGTACGTGCCCGGGTTCTCGTCGGCGAAGATCTCCGGGAGCTGGAGCAGGCCGTCGGCGTCCGTGGTGAGGTCCAGAGTCCGCAGCGGCTTGCCGTCCGCGTCCTTGAAGTACGGGCCCTTGTCGTTGCCGATGAGCCCCGGGCCGTCCTTGACCATGGTGGCGGTGACGGCCACTCCGGCGGCGGCAGCGCCCTTGTGCGTGGCCTTGGCGGTGACGGCGTCGGCGAACTTCTCGCCGGGCGCGGCGACGAGCGCCTTGTCGTCGGTCCGTACGATCTTGTCGGCCTGGCGGGCGGTGACGCTCGCCGCGTAGGTCAGGGTGCGCGGCCGGGTGGTGCCCGCGGTGGCGGTCACGGTGAACTCGCCGGTCTTCTCGCCCGCCTTGAGCGCGGGTGCGGTGGCGGTGCCGTCGGCATTGCTGACGACCGTGACCGTCTTCTTGCCGCCCTCGAAGAGCGTGCCGGTGGTACCGGTGACCGTGAAGGTGACGGGCACCTTGGCCATCGGTGCGCCGAGGGCGTTGCGGGCGCGTACGGAGACCCGCTGGTCGAACGTCCCGCCGGCGGTGGCGGTGAGGGGCCCGGTGCCCGCGTTCTCCAGGGAGCCGAAGGTCTCGGCCGGGGGCGGTGACGGCTTCGGGGGCGGCGTCGGCCTGGGAGGCGGCGTCGGGGTCGGACCGGTCGTGCCGTCGCCGGGCTTCGACGGGCCGGGGCCCGGCTTCGTAGCGCCGGGCTTGGAGGGGGACGGGGACGGCTGCGGGCTCGTCGTCCCGCCGGGGGTGGGGCTCGTCGTCCCGCCGGGGCGCGGGCCGGGGCTCGGCGACGGGGTGCTCGGCGCGGTGGGGAGGACTCCGCTGCCGTCGGGCACCTCGTGCGTGCCGCGCTGGTAGTACGCGAACCAGGAGCGGACCGTACGCAGGTACTCCGTCGACTGGTTGTAGCTCAGCACCGCCCGGTCGAGATCGGCGGCGACGGCGAGGTTCCGGCCGCCCGCGCAGAGGTAGCGGCCGGCGGCGAGCGCCGCGTCGTAGATGTTGTTGGGGTCCTTGCGGCCGTCACCGTTCGCGTCCTGGCCCCAGGTGGCCCAGGTGGACGGGATGAACTGCATCGGGCCGACCGCGCGGTCGTGGACGGCGTCGCCGTCGTACGCCCCGCCGTCGGTGTCCTTGATCAGCGCGAAGCCCTGGCCGTTGAGGGCCGGGCCGAGGATCGGGGTGGGGGTGGTGCCGTTCGCGTCGACCTGGCCGCCGCGGGCCTGGCCGGACTCGACCTTGCCGATCGCCGCGAGGAGTTGCCAGGGCAGCCGGCAGGCCGGGTCGGTGGTCGCGACGGTCCGCTCGGCCTGTTTGTACGCGGCCAGGACGGAGGCCGGTATGCCCGCTTCCGCGCTGCCGGTGGCGGCCGGGAGGTTGCTGGACGAACCGGGCCGATTGGGCGTGACGAGGGGCGGAAGGTCGGTGTAGTAGGGCGAGTTGCCCGTGGCGGCGCCGTCCTCCGGGCCACCCGACTCACCGCCGGCGGTCTGCTGGTCGCCGCCCGTGGACCCTTCGGCCAGCGGGGCCGCGGGTGCCTGGGACGCCGCGAGCGCCGCCACGGCGGCCGCCGCCACCGCGGTGGTCGTGGCCCCCTTGCGCAGCCGTCGGCGAATGTGCGCTGCCATACGTTCCGGTCCCTCCCCCTCGAAGGCTGCTCGCGCTCCCCAGCGCAGGACTCAAGCGACCCTACGGCACCTCATGGCGCCCAGGCACCGCACCCTGACCGCTTCTTACTGTTCTTTCACGTTCCCGCACACACGTTGTCCGGGAGGGCAACGGAGGGTGCCCTGACGTGCGGTGCCGGACGTTCCCGCATACTTGCCGCCATGCCGTTCACCCTCAGTCATGCCGCCGCCGTGCTCCCGGCAATCCGCCGGAACGGGACCGCCCGCTGGGGGCTGTTCCCCTCGGCCCTCGTCGCCGGTTCGTTCGCGCCCGACGTCACCTACTTCGCGGACACGGTGATCCCCGGGGCCATGAGGTTCGGCGACTTCACGCACACCTTCCTCGGTGTGGTCACCGTGAACGTGCTGATCGCCGCCGTGCTGGTGGCGGTGTGGGCGGCGCTGCGCGAACCGCTGGTGGCGCTGCTTCCGGTACGCGTACGGAGCCGCGTCCACACCTTCGTACGGGGGCAGCGGTGGAACCGGGAGTCGTTCGGGCCGTCCGCCTGGCTGTGCTTCGCGCGGTCCGCCGCACTCGGCGCGGCCACGCATGTGGTGTGGGACGCGTTCACCCATCACAGCAGGTGGGGGACGGAGTTGCTGCCGTTCCTGAACCGGAGCGTCGGGGGCTTCCCGCTCTACCAGTTCGCGCAGTACGGCAGCTCGGCGGTGGCCCTGGCGGTGCTGGTCCGGTTCGTCGCCACCGGGCTGCGGCGGACCGCCGAGGCCCCGGTGCCGGAGGCGCTCCGGGCGCTCGGCCGGGGCGAACGGTGGGGCGCGCTCGGGCTGCTGGCCGGCTGTGTGGTGCTGGGCATCGTCCACCGGTGCGTGCGCTTCCTCACCCATTTCGGGCGCATCGAGAACCCGCTCGACATCATCCCGACCGCCTGCTTCGGCGCGGGCGCCGGGCTGGGGGCGGGGCTGCTGCTGTACGGGGTGTGGATGCGGCTGCTGCGCAGGCGGCGGCCGGCTGAGGACTGCCCGGGGCAGGTGCCTGTGGCGGACGAAGCCCGTACGGAAGCGTCCACCGGCCGGAAGTAGAGAACGGAAGAAGCAGGCGAACGGACAGGGCCCGGGACCGCGGTGCGGTTCCGGGCCCTTCGGCTTCCCGTGACTCAGTGGGCCGCCGACTCCCAGTCCTTGCCGACGCCGACCGAGACGTCCAGCGGGGCGCGCAGCTGGACAGCGCCCGCCATCTCGTGGCGCAGGATCTGCTCCACCTGCTGCCGCTCGCCCTTCGCGATCTCCAGCACGATCTCGTCGTGGACCTGGAGCAGCATCCGCGAGTTCAGCTCCGCCTCCCGCAGCGCCCGGTCCACGCGCAGCATCGCCACCTTCACGATGTCCGCGGCGGTGCCCTGGATCGGGGCGTTGAGCGCCATCCGCTCGGCGGCCTCGCGGCGCTGGCGGTTGTCGCTGTTCAGGTCGGGGAGATAGCGGCGGCGGCCGAGGATCGTCTCCGTGTAACCGGTGGCCCGCGCTTCTTCGACGACCCGGTGGAGGTAGTCCCGTACCCCGCCGAACCGCTCGAAGTAGGTGTCCATCAGCACCCGCGCCTCGGCCGGGTCGATGTTCAGCTGCTGGGAGAGGCCGAACGCGGAGAGACCGTAGGCCAGGCCGTACGACATGGCCTTGATCTTGCGGCGCATCTCCGGGTCGACGGCGTCCTTCTCGACGCCGAAGACCTGGGAGGCGACCGTGGTGTGCAGGTCCTCGCCGGAGGTGAACGCCTCGATGAGCCCGGCGTCCTCGGAGAGGTGGGCCATGACCCGCAGCTCGATCTGGCTGTAGTCCGCCGTCATCAGCGTCTCGAAGCCCTCGCCGACGACGAAGCCCCGGCGGATCGCTCGGCCCTCGTCGGTGCGGACGGGGATGTTCTGCAGGTTGGGGTCGGTGGAGGAGAGCCGGCCGGTCGCCGCCACCGTCTGGTTGAACGTGGTGTGGATGCGGCCGTCGGCGGCGATCGTCTTGATCAGGCCCTCGACCGTGACGCGGAGCTTGGCCTGCTCGCGGTGGCGCAGCATCAGGACCGGCAGTTCGTGCTCGGTCTGCGCGGCCAGCCAGGCCAGCGCGTCCGCGTCCGTGGTGTATCCGGTCTTCGTCTTCTTCGTCTTCGGAAGGCCCAGCTCCCCGAAGAGGATCTCCTGGAGCTGCTTGGGCGAACCGAGGTTGAACTCCCGGCCCACCGCCGCGTGCGCCTCCTTCACCGCCTGCTGCACGGTCCCCGCGAACTGCTGCTCCATGCCCTCCAGATGGGCCCGGTCCGCGGCGATCCCGTGCCGCTCCAGACGGGCCAGGAGGATGGAGGTCGGCAGCTCCATGTCGTGGAGCAGCTCGGTGGCGTTGACCTCCTTCAGACGGGTCGTGAACGCGTCACCCAGGTCCAGCACGGCGCGGGCCTGCGCCATCAGGGCGTCCGCCTCGGCCCGGTCGTCCGCGCCGAAGGCCAGCTGCCCGTCGGAGGCGGCGGCCGGGGCCAGCTCACGGCCCAGATACTCCACGGCCAGCGCGTCCAGGGCGAAGGAGCGGCGGCCCGGCTTCACCAGATAGGCGGCGAGCGCGGTGTCCATCGCGACGCCTTCGAGCTGCCAGCCGTGCTCCGGGAAGACCCGCATCACGTTCTTCGCGTTGTGCAGCACCTTCGGCCGCGCCGGGTCCGCCACCCACGCGGCGAACGCCCGCTCGTCGGCCTCCTCCAGCTGCGTCGGGTCCAGCCAGGCGGCGGCCCCGTCGGCGGCGGCGAGCGCGACCTCGGTGACCGTGCCGGCGCCCAGCGACCAGGTGTCCACCGTCATCACGCCGAGCGGCTGCGCACCGTGCGCCTCCAGCCACGGGGTGACCTCACCCGAGCCGAGGACCGTGCCGTCCAGCTCGATACCGGCCGCCGGTGCGGGCGGCTCGGCCTCCGCGGCGCCCGGGTCGACGGCGAGAAGGCGCTCGCGCAGGCTCGGGTTGCGGATCTCCAGTATGTCCAGGACACCGGTGACCGCCGTGCGGTCGTACGGGGCGCGCTCCAGCTCGGCCGGGGTCTTGGGGAGCTCCACGTCCCGGACCATCTCGGTCAGCACCCGGTTCATCTTCACCGCGTCCAGGTGGTCGCGGAAATTCTGCCCGGCCTTGCCCTTGACCTCGTCGGCCCGCTCGACCAGATCGGCGAACGACCCGAACTGGTTGATCCACTTCGCGGCCGTCTTCTCACCGACACCCGGAATGCCGGGGAGGTTGTCCGACGGATCGCCGCGCAGGGCGGCGAAGTCCGGATACTGCTGCGGGGTGAGCCCGTACTTCTCGAAGACCTTCTCCGGGGTGAACCGGGTCAGCTCGGAGACCCCCTTCGTGGGGTACAGCACGGTCACGTTCTCCGTGATCAGCTGGAAGGAGTCCCGGTCGCCGGTGACGATCAGGACCTCGAACCCGGCCGCCTCGGCCTGGGTCGCCAGCGTCGCGATGACGTCGTCCGCCTCGAAACCGTCCACCGCGAACCGGTCCGCGTGCATCGCGTCCAGCAGCTCGCCGATCAGCTCGACCTGCCCCTTGAACTCGTCGGGGGTCTTGGAGCGGTTCGCCTTGTACTCCGGGAACTCCTGCGCCCGCCAGGTCTTGCGGGACACGTCGAACGCCACCGCGAAGTGCGTGGGCGCCTCGTCACGCAGGGTGTTCGCCAGCATCGACATGAAGCCGTACACGGCATTCGTCGGCTGCCCCACCGCCGTCGTGAAATTCTCCGCGGGCAGGGCGAAGAACGCCCGGTACGCCAGGGAGTGCCCGTCCATGAGGAGCAGGCGCGGTCGGTTGTCTGCCGTCTTCTTCGATGCCGTCTCAGCCACGCCCCCGATCCTGCCACGGCCCACTGACAATCCGGACCGGGCACGGCCTTGCGCAGCCGTGACAGGATCGATGGTGAGGACACAGAGCACGTGGACACAGCGCTCGAAGGGGAGCAGCATCATGGCCAGCAAGCCGCCGACCGGTGACCCGGTCCAGGACGCCCCGCAGGTCGAAGCGGCCCCGCACGCCGCCGCCGGGCTGCCCGCCGTCGCCCACTCCCTGCGCATCGCGAGGCAGCAGATGGGCGTGCGCCGCACCGCGCAGACCCTCCTCAAGGTCAACCAGAAGAACGGCTTCGACTGCCCCGGCTGCGCCTGGCCCGAGGGCGAGAAGCGGCACACCGCGGAGTTCTGCGAGAACGGGGCGAAGGCCGTCGCCGAGGAGGCGACGCTGCGCCGCGTCACCCCCGACTTCTTCGCCGCCCACCCCGTCGCCGACCTCGCCGGGCGCAGCGGCTACTGGCTGGGCCAGCAGGGCCGTATCACCCAGCCGGTGTACCTCCCCGAAGGCGCAGACCGGTACGAGGCGACCACCTGGGAGCGCGCCTTCGCGATCATCGCCGAGGAGCTGACCGCGCTCGACTCCCCCGACGAGGCCCTCTTCTACACCTCCGGGCGCACCAGCAACGAGGCCGCGTTCCTCCTCCAGCTCTTCGCCCGCGAGTTCGGCACCAACAACCTCCCCGACTGCTCCAACATGTGCCACGAGTCGTCCGGTTCGGCGCTCAACGAGACCATCGGCATCGGCAAGGGCAGCGTCTCCCTGGAGGACATCCACCAGGCCGACCTGATCATCGTCGCCGGACAGAACCCCGGAACCAACCACCCCCGGATGCTCTCCGCCCTGGAGAAGGCGAAGAACTCGGGAGCGAAGATCATCTCGGTGAACCCGCTCCCCGAAGCCGGCATGGAGCGGTTCAAGAACCCGCAGACACCGCACGGCATGCTCAAGGGCACAGCGCTCAACGACCTCTTCCTCCAGATCCGCATCGGCGGCGACCAGGCACTCTTCCGCCTCCTCAACAAGCTGATCCTGGCCACCGAAGGCGCCGTCGACACCGCGTTCGTCACCGAACACACCCACGGCTACGAAGAGTTCGCCAAGGCCGCCGAAGCCGCCGACTGGGACGAGACCCTCACCGCCACCGGCCTCACCCGCGCCGAGATCGAGCAGGCCCTCGCCCTCGTCCTCGCCTCGGAGCGCACCATCGTCTGCTGGGCCATGGGCCTCACCCAGCACAAGCACTCCGTTGCCACCATCCGGGAAGTCGTCAACTTCCTTCTCCTGCGCGGGAACATCGGCCGCCCCGGCGCCGGTGTCTGCCCCGTGCGCGGCCACTCCAACGTCCAGGGCGACCGCACCATGGGCATCTTCGAACGGCCCGCACCGGCCTTCCTCGACGCCCTCGACAAGGAGTTCGGCATCACCTCGCCCCGCCACCACGGCTACGACGTGGTGCGCTCCATCCAGGCCCTGCGCGACGGCGAGGCCAAGGTCTTCTTCGCCATGGGCGGCAACTTCGTCGCCGCAACCCCCGACACCGCCGTCACCGAGGCCGCCATGCGCCGCGCCCGCCTCACCGTCCACGTGTCGACCAAGCTCAACCGCTCCCACGCCGTCACCGGCACCCGCGCGCTGATCCTCCCCACGCTCGGCCGCACCGACAAGGACGTCCAGGCGAGCGGCAAGCAGTTCGTGACCGTCGAGGACTCCATGGGCATGGTCCACGCCTCCCGCGGCAACCTCACCCCCGCCGGCCCTCACCTGCTCTCCGAGCCGGCCATCGTCGCCCGCCTCGCACGGGCGGTGCTCGGCGCCAAGTCCCTTACGAACTGGGAGGAGTTCGAGCAGGACTACGCCACCATCCGCGACCGCATCTCCCGCGTCGTCGCCGGCTTCGAGGACTTCAACACCCGCATCGCCCGCCCAGGCGGCTTCACCCTCCCCCACGCCCCCCGCGACGAGCGCCGCTTCCCCACCGCCACCGGCCGCGCCAACTTCACCGCCGCCCCCGTCGAGTTCCCCGAACTCCCCGAAGGCAGGCTCCTGTTGCAGACCCTGCGCTCCCACGACCAGTACAACACCACCGTCTACGGCCTGAACGACCGCTACCGCGGCATCAAGGGCGGCCGCCGCATCGTCATGGTCAACCCCGACGACGCGGCCGCCCTCGGCCTCACCGACGGCTCCTACACCGAGCTCGTCAGCGAGTGGAAGGACGGCGTGGAGCGCCGGGCGGAGGGCTTCCGCGTCGTCCACTACCCCACCGCCCGCGGCTGCGCCGCCGCCTACTACCCCGAGACCAACGTCCTGGTCCCGCTGGACTCCACCGCGGACACCAGCAACACCCCGGCCAGCAAGTCGGTCGTCATCCGCTTCGAGAGCCCTCGAAGCGACTCCGAGAACCTGCGGGACGACTCCGAGAACCCCCGGGGCGACTGAAAACCGCCACCCCCTAAGCGCCCGCTCAGCCGTCTGGTAAGAACAGTGGACACAACGATGAACCAGCGCAGACGATCGGAGCCGGACCCATGGGCGAGCACACCGCACCCCTCTTCCCGCAGGAAGTCATCGACGAGTACGCGGCACTCGGCGTCGACCTGCCCGCCCTCTTCTCCGCCGGCCACCTCGGCGAACGCATGGGCGTGACCATCGTCGAGGCGGCCGCCGACCGCGTCGTCGGCACCATGCCCGTGGAAGGCAACACCCAGCCCTACGGCCTCCTGCACGGCGGCGCCTCCGCCGTCCTCGCCGAGACCCTCGGCTCCATCGGCTCCATGCTCCACGGCGGCGCGACCAAGATCGCCGTCGGCGTCGACCTGAACTGCACCCACCACCGAGGCGCCCGCAGCGGCCTCGTCACCGGTGTCGCCACTCCCGTACACCGCGGCCGCTCGACCGCCACGTACGAGATCGTCATCACCGACGAACAGGACAAGCGGGTCTGCACCGCCCGCCTCACCTGCCTCCTCCGCGACGCCCCCCACCCCGACGCCGACTGACCCCCGCACCCCCGACAGCACACCCCGCCACCCCCGTACCGCCCCCGCAGGGCCCCACTGCCCGGCCGGAATCGCACCTCCGCATTCCGGCCGGGCAGCGCCATATCCCCACCAAATCCGACGGCATCGATCACCACACTCGGTCAACACCCTTGACGGCGCACAACGTTCCATGAGCCACTCAACAGCCACATTGACCTCAGCGGACTCGAACGCACCTTCGTCGCTGTAACACTGCGTAACAACCACGAAATGCGAGAACCAGCCGCCACCCCGGCCCGATAGCCCCGGGGCACTCCGGCACGCCCGACGCCACCCCCACCCCGCGTCAGCACCAAGATCACCCCAAGCCCCTTAGCAGAGCTGCGCGTTCTCAACATGTGGTCACTCCGCACTCCGTGCCAAAGCCACACATCCGCACCCAGGAACCTCAAGCCTTGCTCAACGGCATAACAAGAGCGTCACATCCGTCGCCGACCCGTCCCGGACGCCCCCAGCTGCGCTTAGAGTCACCGCCAGTCACCGCGCCGCCGGGCACGTCTGCAGCACAGCCCCCTCGCACCACCTCAGTACGGCCCGGCGACCGACACGGCACCTCAAGCAGAGGAGGCCGCGCCAGGGAAAGGACTTTTCGTGCGACACCGTTCTTTGCTCATACTCACTGCCGTGCTCACCACCGGAGCACTCACCCTCACCGCCTGCGGATCGCGTGACGACAGCAAGGGCGGCGGCAGCGGCGGCGACGGTGGCACCACGACCGTCGTCATCGGCCTCGACGCCCCGCTCACCGGCGACCTCTCCGCCCTCGGCCTCGGCATCAAGAACTCCGCCGACCTCGCCGCCAAGCAGGCCAACGCCAAGAAGTACGTCGAAGGCGTCACCTTCGAGATCCAGGCCCTCGACGACCAGGCCCAGCCGTCGTCCGGCCAGCAGAACGCGAGCAAGTTCGTCGCCAACAAGAAGGTCCTCGGCACCGTCGGACCGCTGAACTCCTCCGTCGGCGAGTCCATGCAGAAGGTCCTGGCCGACGCCAAGCTCGTCCAGGTCTCCCCGGCCAACACCTCGCCCTCCCTCACCCAGGGCCAGGACTGGAACGGCGGCACCAAGACCCGCCCGTTCGCCTCCTACTTCCGCACCGCGACCACGGACGCCGTCCAGGGCCCCTTCGCGGCGCAGTACCTCTTCAACGACGCCAAGAAGAAGAAGGTCTTCGTCATCGACGACAAGAAGACCTACGGCGCCGGCCTCGCCGGCACCTTCAAGGCCGAGTTCGAGAAGCTCGGCGGCAAGATCGCCGGCACCGAGCACATCGACCCCGAGACCAAGGACTTCTCCTCGGTCGCCACCAAGGTCAAGAGCTCCGGCGCCGACGTCGTCTACTACGGCGGCGAGTACCCCGCCGCAGGCCCGCTGAGCAAGCAGATCAAGAAGGCCGGCGCCAAGATCCCGCTCGTCGGCGGCGACGGCATCTACAGCGGCGAGTACATCAAGCTCTCCGGCGCGGAGGGCGTGGGCGACCTCGCCACCTCCGTCGGCGCACCGATCGACACCCTCCCGTCCGCCAAGGACTTCGTCGCCAACTACGAGAAGGCCGGCTACAAGGAGCCCTTCGAGGCGTACGGCGGCTACTCCTACGACGCCGCCTGGGCCATCATCGAGGCCGTCAAGGCCGTCGTCGAGGCCAACGACGGCAAGCTCCCGAGCGACGCCCGCGCCAAGGTCGCCGAGGCCGTCGGCAAGGTCGACTTCGAAGGCGTGACCGGCAAGGTCTCCTTCGACGAGTTCGGTGACACCACCAACAAGCAGCTCACCGTCTACGAGTACAAGAACGGCGACTGGGCCCCGGTCAAGTCCGGCGAACTCACCAGCTGACACCACCAGTCCGACCGACCCACCACCGGCAGCGCGGGGCGCCGCACACCAGGCGCCCCGCGCTGTTCTATACCCGGCGAAAGACACGGAGGACCCGCGGTGAACGAACTGCCGCAACAGCTGGTCAACGGCCTGCTACTCGGATCGATGTACGGGCTCGTCGCAATTGGCTACACGATGGTCTACGGCATCGTCCAGCTCATCAACTTCGCCCATGGCGAAATCTTCATGACCGGCGGCTTCGGGGCCCTCACGGTCTGGCTCATACTCCCCAGCGGCACCAGCGTGCTGCTCGCACTGCCCCTCATGCTCATCGGCGCGATCGTCGTCGCCACCACCATCGCGGTCGGAGCGGAACGATTCGCCTACCGACCGCTGCGCGGCGGACCACGCCTCGCACCCCTCATCACCGCCATCGGCCTCTCGCTCGCCCTCCAGCAAGCCGTATGGGCCTGGTACCCGGGCGCCAAGTCCGCCCGCACCTTCCCCGAGATCCCCGGCGGCCCCTTCGAGCTCGGCCCCGTCACCATCCAGACCGGTGACGTCTTCCTGCTCATCGCCGCCCCCCTCTCGATGGCCGTCCTCGGCTACTTCGTGGTCAAGACCCGCACCGGCCGCGGCATGCAGGCCACCGCGCAGGACCCGGACACCGCCAAGCTCATGGGCATCAACACCGACCGCATCATCGTGGTCGCGTTCGCCCTCGGCGCCACCTTCGCCGCCATCGGGGCCGTCGCCTACGGCCTCAAGTACGGCGAAGTCCAGTTCCGCATGGGCTTCCTCCTCGGCCTCAAGGCCTTCACCGCAGCCGTCCTCGGCGGCATCGGCAACATCTACGGCGCCATGATCGGCGGCCTCACCCTCGGCGTCGCCGAGACCATGGCCGCCGCCTACGTCGCCGAAATCCCCGGCCTCGAACAGCTCGGCGGCCAGTCCTGGGCCAACGCCTGGGCTTTCGTACTCCTCATCCTCGTGCTCCTCTTCCGGCCCCAGGGCATCATGGGCGAGCGCGTCGCGGACAGGGCGTGACCACGATGACCACTACACAGACCACCACGGTCACCGCACCCGCACCGGCCACCCCGGCCACCCGCGGCTCCCTCCTCCCGCCCCACATCGCACGGGCCACAGCCACCGCAGGCGGCGCACTCACCGTCGTCTCCGCCTTCCTCGCCTGGACCTGGACCTCCGCCTTCCCCGGCGACCTCACGGTCTACGGCTACCCCGGCGGCCTCCAGTGGCTCGTCCTCGTCAGCGGCGCCCTCCTCGCCCTCTTCGGCCTCTCCTCCTACGGGATCAAGGGCCTGGCCTGGCTCACCCCGCAGGGCGCCGACCCCGCGATCCGGCTCGCCGCCTACGCGGCCCTCGCCACCGCCTGGTTCTCGATCATCGCCATCAGCGTCCAGCTCGGCGGCGTCGTCAACCTCGAACCCGGCGCCTACGTCGCCCTCGTCGCCACCCTCATCGGCTGGCTCGGCGCCCGCTCCCTGCCCTACGAGCGGCCCGAGATCACCCCCGCCGACCCCGAGGACAGCGCCTACGACCAGTTCAAGCACAACCTGAGCAACCGCTGGGCGATCTACAAGGGCACCCTCGCCACCACCACCGCCCAGCCCGCGAAGACCCTGCCCTCGTACATCGAGATCCTGATCGTCGCGGTCGTCCTCGCCCTCGGCCTCGCCGTCTTCACCTACGGCATCACCACCGAGTACGACGAGCTCTTCATCGGCTTCCTCATCACCGCCGGCTTCGGCTTCGCGGCGATCCAGAAAGCCGGCCTCATCCAGCGCGTCTCCACCCTCACCGCACGCCACCGCAACGTGACCCTCGTCGGCGCCTTCGTCGCCGCCGCGGCCTTCCCGTTCACCCAGTCCGACGACCAGTACGCGACCATCGGCGTCAACATCCTCATCTTCGCCACCGTCGCCCTCGGCCTGAACATCGTCGTCGGCCTCGCCGGCCTCCTCGACCTCGGCTACGTCGCCTTCCTCGGCGTCGGCGCCTACGCCGCCGCCCTGGTATCCGGCTCCCCGACCTCCCCGCTCGGCATCCAACTGCCGTTCTGGCAGGCCATCCTGGTCGGCGCCACCGCCTCCATGGTCTTCGGCGTCCTCATCGGCGCCCCCACCCTGCGACTGCGCGGCGACTACCTCGCCATCGTGACCCTCGGCTTCGGAGAGATCTTCCGCATCGCCGTCCTCAACCTCGACGGCACCTCCGGACCCGACGTCACCAACGGCTCCAACGGCATCTCCTCGATCCCGAACCTCACCATGTTCGGCTTCGACTTCGGCGCCACCCACACCATCGCCGGGTTCACCATCGGCCGCTTCGCGAACTACTTCTTCCTGATGCTGCTGGTCACCCTCATCGTGGTCGTGGTCTTCCGCCGCAGCGCCGAATCCCGCATCGGCCGCGCCTGGGTCGCCATCCGCGAGGACGAGACCGCCGCAGAAGCCATGGGCATCAACGGCTTCCGCACCAAGCTCATCGCCTTCGCCCTCGGCGCCACCCTCGCCGGCCTCGCCGGAGCCGTACAGGCCCACGTCACCTACACCGTGACCCCCGAGCAGTACCAGTTCGCCCACGCCGTCCCGCCCAACTCGGCCTTCCTCCTCGCAGCGGTCGTCCTCGGCGGCATGGGCACCATCAGCGGCCCGCTCGTCGGCGGCGCACTGCTCTTCCTCATCCCGGCCAAGCTCCAGTTCATGAGCGACTACCAGCTCTTCGCCTTCGGCCTCGCACTGGTCCTGCTCATGCGCTTCCGCCCCGAGGGCCTCATCGCCAACCGCCGCCAACAGCTCGAATTCCACGAGAAGGACGAAGCGCCCGCCACTCTCACCAAGGCAGGGGCCTGACGATGACCACCGACACCACCACCGCCGAGGCCACAGCCGTGAGCGCACCCGGCGAGACCGTCCTCGACGCCCGCGGCGTCACGATGCGGTTCGGCGGCCTCACCGCCGTCCGGTCCGTCGACCTCACCGTCAACTCCGGCGAGATCGTCGGCCTCATCGGCCCCAACGGCGCAGGCAAGACCACCTTCTTCAACTGCCTCACCGGCCTCTACATCCCCACCGAGGGCGAGGTCCGCTACAAGGGCAACGTCCTCCCCGCCAAGTCCTTCAAGATCACGGCGACCGGCATCGCCCGCACCTTCCAGAACATCCGGCTCTTCTCCAACATGACCGTCCTGGAGAACGTCCTCGTCGGACGCCACACCCGCACCAAGGAAGGCCTCTGGTCCGCCCTCCTGCGCGGCCCCGGCTTCCACCGCGCCGAGGCCGAATCCAAGGCCCGGGCCATGGAGCTGCTGGAGTTCGTCGGCCTCGACCACAAGGCCGAACACCTCTCCCGCAACCTCCCCTACGGTGAACAGCGCAAGCTGGAGATCGCCCGCGCGCTCGCCAGCGAGCCCGGCCTCCTCCTGCTCGACGAGCCCACCGCCGGCATGAACCCGCAGGAGACCCGCGCGGCCGAAGAACTCATCTTCGCCATCCGCGACAAGGGCATCGCCGTCCTCGTCATCGAGCACGACATGCGCTTCATCTTCAACCTCTGCGACCGCGTCGCCTGCCTCGTCCAGGGCGAGAAGCTCGTCGAAGGCACCGCCGCCGAGGTCCAGGGCGACGACCGCGTCGTCGCCGCCTACCTCGGCGAACCCTTCGAGGGCGACCCGGGCGCGGCCGAGGTAGCCGAGGTCGAAGCCGCCGAAGCCGCCGCAGCGGCGGAGACCACCGAGGCCACCGCCCCGGAGGCCACCGCCCCCGCGGCCGAGGCCACGACCGAGGACGCTCCGGCCGCCCCCGGCAAGAGCACCAGCAAGGAGAACGACCGATGACCGCACTTCTCGAAGTCGAGGACCTGCGCGTCGCCTACGGCAAGATCGAGGCCGTCAAGGGAATCTCGTTCAAGGTCGAAGAAGGCGAAGTCGTCACCCTCATCGGCACCAACGGCGCCGGCAAGACGACGACGCTGCGCACCCTCTCCGGACTGATCAAGCCCCTCACCGGCCAGATCAAGTTCAACGGCAAGTCCCTCCGCAAGGTCCCGGCCCACCAGGTCGTCTCCCTCGGACTCGCCCACTCCCCCGAGGGCCGCCACATCTTCCCCCGCATGTCCATCGAGGACAACCTGCGCCTCGGCGCCTTCCTCCGCAAGGACAGCGACGGGATCAACAAGGACATCCAGCGCGCCTACGACCTCTTCCCCATCCTCGGGGAACGCCGGAAGCAGGCCTCCGGAACCCTCTCCGGCGGCGAGCAGCAGATGCTCGCCATGGGCCGCGCCCTGATGTCCCAGCCGAAGCTGCTCATGCTCGACGAGCCCTCCATGGGCCTCTCCCCGATCATGATGCAGAAGATCATGGCGACCATCACCGAACTGCGCGCACAGGGCACCACCATCCTGCTCGTCGAGCAGAACGCCCAGGCGGCGCTCTCGCTCGCCAACCACGCGCACGTGATGGAGGTCGGCAACATCGTCCTCTCCGGCACCGGCCAGGACCTGCTGCACGACGACTCGGTCCGCAAGGCGTACCTGGGCGAGGACTGAGGTCCTTCCCCCTGTACGCGGAGAGGCCCGCACCCGGTTCTTGAGCCGGGGTGCGGGCCTCTTCTTCGTACGATCGCGTACGTACGGGGCTACTCGGCCGCCTTCTTCTTCTCCTCGGCGTCCGCGATCAGCGCCTCCGCCAGCTGCTGCATCGACATCCGGCGGTCCATCGACGTCTTCTGGATCCACCGGAAGGCGGCCGGCTCGGAGAGCCCGTAATCCGTCTGCAGGATGCTCTTCGCCCGGTCCACCAGCTTGCGGGTCTCCAACCGCTGGGACAGGTCCGCGATCTCGCTCTCCAGCGCCTTCAGCTCCGCGAACCGGGAGACGGCCATCTCGATGGCCGGCACCACGTCGCTCTTGCTGAACGGCTTCACCAGGTACGCCATCGCCCCGGCGTCCCGGGCCCGCTCGACCAGGTCGCGCTGCGAGAAGGCGGTGAGCATGAGGACGGGCGCGATGGACTCCTCGGCGATCTTCTCGGCGGCGGAGATCCCGTCGAGGACCGGCATCTTCACATCGAGGATCACCAGGTCCGGCTTGTGCTCCCGGGCCAACTCGACGGCCTGCTGCCCGTCGCCCGCCTCACCGACGACGGAGTAGCCCTCCTCCTCCAGCATCTCCTTGAGGTCGAGGCGGATGAGGGCCTCGTCCTCGGCGATGACGACACGGGTCGTCAGCGGCGGGACGTGCGACTTGTCGTCGTCGACGGCGTCTACGGGCTGGGGCGACTCGGGGGTGGTCACGGGGCTCCTTGTTCCGGGGCAGGTACTGCTTCCCCTGAGCCTACCTAGCTGCGGTATGGTGGTCGCGCAGTGGGTTGAAGGGAACCTTCGATCCTGGGAGCCCCGGTAGCCCAATTGGCAGCAGGCAATGGATTCAAAACCCATACAGTGTCGGTTCGAGTCCGACTCGGGGCACTCTTCCTTCGATTCCAAGGTCACCTGAGAATCGCAAGGTTTCACGTGATTGCGTGATCACTCCACGTTTTCACTGCGGGCCGACGGAACTCGGCCAGGCTGTCCGCGTGTACGACCTTGGAACACGCAAGAGAGCACTCGCCCTTCTCGCCCAGGGCTCAGCCAGAATTCCGTGAGCCAGCAGACCGGCATATCGCGCGCCGCGATTCGCTCCTGGCAGACGCGCCTCGAACCGCTCGACGCGAACCGGGGCAAACCCTGCCCGAGGTGCACCGAAGAGCCCACGGCGATCGAGAACCCGTCCGCGTACGCGTACTTACTGGGGCTCTACCTCGGCGACGGCTGCATGCATCAGCACAGCGAAGCGAGGCGTGTACTCACTGCGCATCGCGTGCGCCGACGATCGGCCTGGCCTGATCGACGCCTGCGCCGAAGCCGTGCAGATCGCGCGACCCCACAACAAGCTCTGCCGGGTGGCAAGTGCGGGCTGCCAGTACGTCACTTCCTTCAGCAAACACTGGCCCTGCTTCTTCCCTCAGCACGGCCCCGGCAAGAAGCACGACCGCAGGATCATCTTGGAGCCCTGGCAGCAGCAGATCGTGGACGCCCACCCCTGGGAATTCATCCGCGGGCTCTTCCACTCCGACGGCTGCCGCATCACCAACTGGGCCACACGCATGGTTCGCGGCGAACGCAAGCGGTACGAATACCCTCGGTACTTCTTCACCAACAAGTCCGACGACATCCGCAAGCTCTTCAGCGACACTCTCACCGCCATAGGCGTCGAGTGGACCACCCTCGCGCGCGGCAGCGATCCGTTCAACATCTCCGTAGCCCGACGGGCATCCGTCGCCCTCGTGGATGCGCACGTCGGGCCTAAATACTGAGCCGCCCTACTTCGGGCTGTCGTCCTCGCCGATGTGGTGGACGCGGACCAGGTTGGTGGAGCCTGCCACGCCGGGCGGGGAGCCGGCGGTGATCACCACGATGTCGCCCTTCGCGCAGCGGCCGATGCGCAGGAGTTCCTCGTCGACCTGGGCGACCATCGCGTCCGTGGAGTCGACGTGCGGGCCGAGGAAGGTCTCGACGCCCCAGGTGAGGTTGAGCTGGGCGCGGGTCGCTTCGTCGGGGGTGAAGGCGAGGAGCGGGATGGGTGAGCGGTAGCGGGAGAGGCGTTTGACCGTGTCGCCGCTCTGGGTGAAGGCGACGAGGAACTTGGCGCCGAGGAAGTCGCCCATCTCGGCGGCGGCTCGGGCGACGGCGCCGCCCTGGGTGCGGGGCTTGTTGCGGTCGGTGAGGGGTGGGAGGCCCTTGGCGAGGATGTCTTCCTCGGCGGCCTGGACGATGCGGGACATGGTGCGGACGGTCTCGATGGGGTACTTGCCGACGCTGGTCTCGCCGGAGAGCATCACCGCGTCGGTGCCGTCGATGATCGCGTTGGCGACGTCGGAGGCTTCGGCGCGGGTGGGGCGGGAGTTGTCGATCATCGAGTCGAGCATCTGGGTGGCGACGATGACGGGTTTGGCGTTGCGCCTGGCGAGCTTGATGGCGCGCTTCTGGACGATCGGGACCTGTTCCAGGGGCATTTCGACGCCGAGGTCGCCGCGGGCGACCATGATGCCGTCGAAGGCGGCGACGATGTCGTCGATGTTCTCGACGGCCTGGGGCTTTTCGACCTTGGCGATGACGGGGAGGCGACGGCCTTCCTCGTCCATGATGCGGTGGACGTCGTCGATGTCGCGTCCGGTGCGGACGAAGGAGAGGGCGATGAGGTCGGCGCCGGTGCGCAGGGCCCAGCGGAGGTCGTCGATGTCCTTCTCGGAGAGGGCGGGGACGGAGACGGCGACGCCGGGGAGGTTGAGGCCCTTGTTGTCGGAGACCATGCCGCCTTCGATGACGGTGGTGTGGACGCGGGGGCCGTCGACGTCGGTGACTTCGAGGGTGACGCGGCCGTCGTCGACGAGGATGCGTTCGCCGGTGGCGACGTCGGCGGCGAGGCCGTCGTAGGTGGTGCCGCAGATGTCGCCGTCGCCTTCGTTTTCGAGGGGTTCGACGGTGATGGTGAAGGTGTCGCCGCGTTCAAGGAGTACGGGGCCTTCGCGAAAGCGTCCGAGGCGGATCTTCGGGCCTTGAAGGTCGGCGAGGATGCCAACGCTGCGGCCGGTCTCTTCGGAGGCCTTGCGGACGTGGTGGTATCGCTGCTCGTGTTCGGCGTAGGAGCCGTGGCTGAGGTTGAAGCGGGCGATGTCCATTCCCGCTTCGACCAAGGCCTTGATCTGGTCGTATGTGTCGGTTGCCGGACCCAGGGTACAAACGATTTTCGCTCGGCGCATGGTTCGAGCCTAAACCTTACCTACGGGTAGGTATTTGGCTCGGCATGACACCTCAACAACCTTTGGGTGAAGGGTTATTGACAAGTGTTGAATTGTGCGGTGGTCCGCTCCGATGAGCGTTATCCGAGGGCCGGCGGGATGAGGGTGAAGGACGCTTCGACCTGGGCGTCGATGTTCTGGCGTACGGGTTCGAGGTTGATCGGGGCGGCGTCGGCGGCGTCGGCTCCGCCTGCCGCTGCCGCGTAGGGCATGGACTCGGCGAAGGCGGCGCGGCCGAGGGGGGTGTGGTGGGTGCCGGTGTCGCTGAGTTCGAGGAGGGCGCCGAGGCGGGTGTCGAGGGCTTCGGCGTATTCGCGGGCGCGTTGGAGGGCTTCGCGGACGGCTTGGCGGCGTGCTGTGGCGTGGTGGGGGGAGGTGGGGCGTAGGGACCACCAGGGGCCGTCGATGCGGGTGAGTTCGTGGTCGGCGAGGCGGGTGATGAGTTCGCCGAGGGTGGTGAAGTCGCTGAGGCTGGCGGTGAGTTGGATGTGGCCGTGGTAGGCGCGGATGCGTTCGGCGCGGCCGTGGCGGGTGAGTTCGGGGTTGATGGTGAGGGTGCCGGTTTCGAGCTTTTCGATGGTGTCGCCGTAGCTCTTGATGAGGTCGAGGGTGGTGGTGTTGCGGTGGGTGAGGTCGTCGAGGGTGGTGCGGCGGTCGGTGCCGCGGGCGGTGAGGGTGATCGTGATGTGGGCGATTTCGGGGTCGACTTCGAGGTGGGCTTCGCCGCGGACGGTGACGTGGGGGGTGTCGGGGGTGCCGTAGGGGTGGTGGGTGGTGGGGGTGGATGCGGGCTGGGGCGTGGGGGTTTCGGTCATGCGTTCACTGTGGCACGGGGGTGGGTGTGGAGGAGGTGTGTCGGGGGGTCATCGGATCGAAACCTGTGCGGGGTGTTGCGTGGAACGGGGGGCGGGTCAGAATCTACGCGCGTTGCCCGTACTGAACGAGGAGTGAGTGAGCGATGTCGTTGAACCCCGTGGACCGCAGGACGTTTCTGGGCCGTTCGGCTGCCGCCGGTGCGGGGGTGGCGTTGGCGGGCGGTGCGGTCGCGGCGGGTACGGCTGAGGCGCACGGCCGGGGTCATAGGCGGCCGGGCAGGCGGTACTCGTTCACGGTGATGGGCACGACGGATCTGCACGGGAACGTCTTCAACTGGGACTACTTCACCGACAAGGAGTACGACGACGCGGCCCACAACGACGTCGGTCTGGCGAAGATCTCGACGCTGGTGGATCAGGTGCGCCGGGAGAAGGGGCGCCGGAACACGTTGCTGATCGACGCGGGAGACACCATCCAGGGCACGCAGTTGTCGTACTACTACGCGAAGGTCGATCCGATCACGGCGCGGCGTGGTCCGGTGCATCCGATGGCGCAGGCGATGAACGCGATCGGGTACGACGCGGCGGCGCTGGGGAATCACGAGTTCAATTACGGGATTCCGGTGCTGCGGAAGTTCGAGGAGCAGTGTGATTTTCCGCTGCTGGGGGCGAACGCGCTGGATGCGAAGACGTTGCGGCCGGCGTTCGCCCCGTACGTCATCAAGCGGTTGCGGACGCCGTTCGGGCGGGATGTTCGGGTGGCGGTTCTCGGGTTGACGAATCCGGGGATCGCGATCTGGGACAAGGTGAATGTGGGCGGGAGGATGGTGTTCCCGGGGTTGGAGGAGCAGGCGGCGAAGTGGGTGCCGAAGCTGCGTTCGATGGGTGCGGATGTGGTGATCGTGTCGGCGCATTCGGGTTCGTCGGGGACGTCGTCGTACGGGGATCAGTTGCCGTACGTGGAGAATGCGGCGGGTCTGGTGGCGGAGCAGGTGCCGGGGATCGACGCGATTCTGGTGGGGCACGCGCATGTGGAGATCGCCGAGCACTTCGTCACGAACAAGGTGACGGGGAAGCGGGTCGTTCTGTCGGAGCCGGCGAAGTGGGGGCAGCGGCTGACGTTGTTCGATTTCGATCTGGTGTGGGAGAAGGGGCGCTGGACGGTCGAGAAGGCCGCTTCGCAGGTGCTGAACTCGAATACGGTGACGGAGGACCGGAAGGTGGTTTCGCTGTTGCGGGACGAGCACCGGAAGGTGGTGGCGTACGTCAATCAGGTGATCGGTACGTCGGTGGTGGCGATGTCGACGGCGGACGCGCCGTGGAAGGACGAGCCGATCATCGATCTGATCAACCAGGTGCAGGCGGAGACGGTGGCGGCGGCGCTGGCGGGTGGGGAGTACGCGGCGCTGCCGGTGTTGTCGCAGGCGTCGTGCTTCTCGCGTACGGCGGGGGTTCCGGCCGGTGATGTGACGATCAAGGATGCGGCGGGGCTGTATCCGTTCGAGAACACGCTGGAGGCGCGGCTGCTCACGGGCGCGCAGTTGAAGGAGTATCTGGAGTATTCGGCGCGGTATTACGTGCGGACCGCGGCGGGGGGTCCGGTGGATACGGCGAAGCTGACGAATGCGGACGGGATTCCGGATTACAACTATGACGCGGTGTCGGGGGTGACGTACGACATCGATATCGCCAAGCCGGTGGGGTCGCGGATCGTCGGGCTGTCCTTCGAGGGGAAGCCGGTCGATCCGGCGGCTCAGTTCGTGTTCGCCGTGAACAACTACCGGGCGAGCGGTGGGGGTAATTTCCCGCATGTGCCGGGGGCGAAGCAGCTGTGGGCGAATTCGGACGAGATCCGGAACACGATCATCGCGTGGGTGCGGGAGAAGGGGTCGGTGGATCCGGCGGCGTTCGCTTCGGTGGGGTGGCGGCTGACGCGTGAGGGGACGCCGGTCTTCCCGTAGCTCTGTGGGGTGTGCTGTTCGTTCGGCCCGGGTCTCCGTGGGTGGAGTCCCGGGCCGTTCTGTGTCCGGCGGCTAGACGGACTGGCTGAGGGGGATGAGGGCGGGGGCCTGGGCGGGGACTCGGGGGTGGTTGGGGGTGAGGCCGAAGGTGGTGAAGGCGGTGCGTTCGGGGAGGGGGTAGGGGGTGGTGCCGGTGAGGTTGTTGAGGATGGTGGCGCTGCGCCAGGCGGCGAGGCCGAGGTCGGGGGCGCCGACTCCGTGGGTGTGGCGTTCGGCGTTCTGTACGTAGACGTGGCCGGTGACGTTGCGGTCGAGGACCAGGCGGTACTGGTCGTCGATGCGGGGGCGGTGGGAGGCGTCGCGGCGGAGGTAGGGGTCGAGGCCGCCGAGGAGGGCGTCGAGGGGGCGTTCGCGGTAGCCGGTGGCGAGGATGACGGCGTCGGTGGTGAGGCGGGAGCGGGTGCCTTGCTGGGTGTGTTCGAGGTGGAGTTCGACGCGGGTGTTGGCGAGGCGTCCTGCGGTGCGGACGTGGACGCCGGGGGTGAGGGTGGCGTCGGGCCAGCCGCCGTGGAGGGTGCGGCGGTAGAGCTCGTCGTGGATGGCGGCGATGGTGTCGGCGTCGATGCCTTTGTGGAGCTGCCATTGGCGGGGGACGAGTTCGTCGCGGGCGGTTTCGGGGAGGGCGTGGAAGTAGCGGCTGTAGTCGGGGGTGAAGTGCTCCAGGCCGAGCTTGGAATATTCCATGGGGGCGAAGGCCTGGGTGCGGGCGAGCCAGTGGAGTTTCTCGGCGCCTTCGGGGCGGGCGCGCAGGAGGTCGAGGAAGACTTCGGCGCCGGACTGTCCTGAGCCGATGACGGTGATGTGGTCGGCGGCGAGGAGGCGTTCGCGGTGGCGGAGGTAGTCGGCGGAGTGGAGTACGGGGACGGACGGGGCTTCGGCGAGGGGGCGCAGGGGTTCGGGGACGAAGGGTTCGGTGCCGATGCCGAGGGCGATGTGGCGGGCGTAGGCGCGGCCGAGGGCTTCGGCTTCGCCGTCGCGGTCGAGTTGGGTGAAGTCGACTTCGAAGAGTGCGCGTTCGGTGTTCCAGCGGACGGCGTCGACCTGGTGGCCGAAGTGGAGTCCGGGGAGTTGTTCGCTGACCCAGCGGCAGTAGGCGTCGTATTCGGCTCGTTGGATGTGGAAGCGCTCGGCGAAGTAGAAGGGGAAGAGGCGGTCGCGGGTGCGGAGGTAGTTGAGGAAGCTCCAGGGGCTGGAGGGGTCGGCGAGGGTGACGAGGTCGGCGAGGAAGGGGACTTGGAGGCTGGCGCCGTCGAGGAGGAGGCCGGGGTGCCAGTGGAAGGCGGGGCGTTGTTCGTAGAAGGTCGCGGCGAGGGGGCGGGGGTCGTCGGGGGCCGCGGGGATGTTGTGGGCGAGGGCGGCGAGGGAGAGGTTGAAGGGGCCGATGCCGATGCCGACGAGGTCGTGCGGCCGGTCGGGTTCGGGGGTGGGGGCTGGCCGGTCGGGGGCGGGCCGGTCGGTCATCGCGGGGTGTCGCCTTCTGTGCGGGGGGTGGTGGTGACCGCCAGGTCGGTGGCGGTGGCGGTGATCAGGTCGATGAGGGCCTGGAGGTCCTGGGGGGTGGTGTGGGGGTTGAGGAGGGTGGCCTTGAGCCAGAGGCGGCCGGCGGCGTGGGCGCGGCCGAGGACGGCGTGGCCGCGGTTGAGGAGGGTGCGGCGGAGGGTGGCGACGGTGTGGTCGTCGGCGTCGGTGGGGCGGAAGAGGACGGTGCTGATGGTGGGGCGTTCGTAGAGGTCGAGGGCGGGGGTCTTGGTGATGAGGTCGGCGAGGTGGTGGGCGGTGGTGAGGGTCCGGTCGATGAGGTCGGCGAGTCCGGTGCGGCCGAGGGCCTGGAGGGTGACGGCGATCTTGAGGGCGTCGGGCCGGCGGGTGGTGCGCAGGGAGCGGCCCAGGAGGTCGGGGAGGCCGGCTTCGGTGTCGTCGTCGGCGTTGAGGTAGGGGGCGTGGTGGTGGAGGGGGGTGAGGTGGTGGCGTTCGGGGACGGCGAAGAGGCCGGCGGAGGCGGGTTGCCAGCCGAGTTTGTGCAGGTCGAGGGTGACGCTCTGGGCGCGGTGGAGGCCGTGGAGGAGGGTGCGGTGGGTGGGGCTGAAGAGGAGGGGTCCGCCGTAGGCCGCGTCGATGTGGAGTTCGGCGCCGTGGGTGGCGCAGAGGTCGGCGATGGCGTCGAGGGGGTCGATGGCGCCGGTGTCGGTGGTTCCGGCGGTGGCGACGACGAGGAGGGGGGGGTGGAGGCGGGTGAGGGCTTCGTCGAGTCCGGTGGGGTCGAGGGTGCCGGTGGGGGCGGGGACGGTGACGGGGTCGGGGAGGCCGAGGAGCCAGGCGGCGCGGGCGACGCTGTGGTGGGTGTTGGTGGCGCAGACGGTCTGGACGGGGCCGTGGCGTTCGCGGGCGAGGAGGAGGGCGAGTTGGTTGGCTTCGGTGCCGCCGGTGGTGATGACGGCGTCGGGTGAGGGGGCGTGGGGGTAGATCTCGGCGGCGAGGGCGGTGGTGAGGTCGGCTTCGAGGGCGGAGGCGGCGGGGGCCTGGTCCCAGGAGTCCATGGAGGGATTGAGGGCGCTGGCGGCGAGGTCGGCTGCTGCTGCGAGGGCGAGGGGTGGGGTGTGGAGGTGGGCGGCGCAGTGGGGGTGGGCGGGGTCGGCGGCGCCTTCGGTGAGGGCGGTGACGAGAGAGCGGAGGGCGTGGTGGGCGCCGGTGCCGTGGTCGGGGATGAGGGGGTGGGCGGCGGTGCGGGTGCGGGGGGTGACGGTGTCGGGTCCGCCGGCGGGGAGGGGGCCGTCCCGGAGGGCCGCGCCGTCGTGGAGTGCGGTGAGCACGGTGTCGATGAGGGGGCGCAGTGCGGCGGGGCCTGCGGTGCCTCCGGCGAGGGGTGGGGTGGACATGGGTGGGGTGGTCCTTCGGGAGGGGCGGGAGTGGACATGCCAGCTTGTCCCGGGTTTCGGGGGGCGCGGCCGAAGAGCCCAACGATCTGAACTCGAAAGGGGTACTGGTGGCCGGTGTGGGCCATTTGCCGGGGGTTCGGGTGGTAAGGGTGTGCGGTTCCGGGACGGGTGTACGGGTGTACGGAACGGGGTCCCGTCGGTAGGTGCGCCGCTGTACCGGCTGAAGGCCGAGTTCTTCGGGACGCTGGGTCACCCGGTCAGGATCCGGGTGCTCGAACCGCTCGGTGAGCGTGAGCACGCGGTCTCGGAGATGCTGGGTGAGGAGGGTTCCGCCGTGTACTTCAGGCCTGCCGCTCCGGATGTGGCGGAGCCGCTGCGGGTGGCCCGGTCGATCCTGCCCGAGGTGCCGGCGGGCCATGCGGAGCTGCTGGCGGACCTGCGGGCGGCCGGTCCGGGTACGGGCGAGGGGCCGGCCGGTACGTGAGGGCTGCTGTGTACCGGCCGGTCCGGGTGCGGGTCTGCCGGCTCAGTGCTCCGTCGTCCGTACGGCCAGGGCCCGGCGCAGGTCGTCGAGCTGGTCGACCAGCTTGCGGCGCAGCGCCGGGGTGAGGGCCGGGTCCTTGAGGGCCCGGGTGCCGGTGGCGAGGCTCTCGGGGTCGATGGCGTACGCGGGGAAGGCGTACCGTCCGGCGGCCTCGGCGATGGCCGGGCCCCGGCGGGCGGCGAGTGCGGTGGCGTCGGGGTAGAAGCGGTCGACGTACGCGCGCAGGAGCTCGTCCTGGCCGGGCTGCCAGAAGCCCTGGGCGGTGGCGGTGAACAGGTAGTTGGACAGGGTGTCGTCGCTGAACATGGCCTGCCAGGCCGTGGCCTTGGCCTCGGGGGTGGGTAGGGCGGCCCGGCAGCGGGCGGCGCCTTCGCGGCCGGTGGCGCTGGGGTCGGCGGCGAGTTCGGCGGCGACGGCCGCCTCGTCGGTGGCGCCGAGGGCGGCGAGGCGGGTGAGGATGCGCCAGCGGAGCTCGGGGTCGAGTTCGGGTCCGCCGTGGACGGTGCCTTCGGTGAGCCAGCTCTGGAGGGTGTCGGGCTGGGTGGCGGCGTCGATGAAATGGCGTACGGCGGTGAGGCGCAGGCCCGGGTGGGAGCCGTCCTCCGTCCGGCGGATGAGGTCGCGGCAGAGGCTGGTGAGGGTGGCGAGGGCTGCGGGGCGGGCCTCGGGGGTGGTGTAGCGGGCGGCGATCTGGCCCCCGGCGAAGGACAGGACGCCCTGGACGAGGGCGAGGTCGCTCTCGTACGGGAGGTGGGTGCGGGCGGCGGTGAGGTAGCACGCGGGGTCCAGCTCGCCGTCGCGGACCATGTCGCGGGCCGCGTTCCAGATGACGGCCCGGGTCAGGGCGTCGGGGATGGCGGAGAGGTGGGTGAGGGCGGTGTCCCAGGAGGCGGCGTCGAGGCGGATCTTGGCGTAGGTGAGGTCGCCGTCGTTGAGGACGACGAGGGCGGGGCGGCGGCCGACCCGGACGGTGGGCGTGGAGTCGCCCGGGATGTCGAGTTCGAAGCGGTCGCGCGGGGCGAGGTGGCCGGGGCCCGCCTGGGTGTTGAGGGCGTGGTCGAAGGTGGAGACGGTGATGCGGTGGGGGCGGCTGCCGGCGCGGTCGACGGCCAGCGCCCAGGACTGCCCGGCCTCGGTGGGCGCGGTGGGTTCGTGGACGTCGGCGGTGAGGGTGTCGACGCCGGTGGTGCGCAGCCACTGCTCGGCCCAGGCGTGGACGTCGCGGTCGGTGGCGGAGGCGAGGTTGTCGAGGAAGTCGGCGAGGGTCGCGTTGGCGAACTTGTGCCGGGCGAAGTGGGTGTTGATCCCGGTGAGGAAGTCCTTCTCACCGAGCCAGGCGACGAGCTGGCGGAGCGCGGAGGCGCCCTTGGCGTAGCTGATGCCGTCGAAGTTGAGCAGGGCGGAGGCGGTGTCGGGTACGGCGTCGGGGTCGGGGGCGACCGGGTGGGTGGAGGGGCGCTGGTCGGCGTCGTAGCCCCAGCCCTTGCGGGCGACGCCGAAGTCGACCCAGGTGTCGGTGAACCCGGTGGCTTCGGTGAGGGTCTGGTAGCCCATGTACTCGGCGAACGACTCGTTCAGCCAGATGTCGTCCCACCAGCTCAGGGTGACGAGGTCGCCGAACCACATGTGGGCCATCTCGTGGGAGACGACCATGGCGCGGGTCTGCCGTTCGGTGTCGGTGACGGCCGAGCGGTAGATGAATTCGTCGCGGAAGGTGACGAGGCCGGGGTTCTCCATGGCGCCGGCGTTGAACTCGGGGACGAAGGCCTGGTCGTAGGAGTCGAACGGGTAGGGCTCGTCGAACTTCTCGTGGTAGCGGTCGAAGCAGGCGCGGGTGATGCCGAGGATCTCGTCCGCGTCGGCGTCCAGGTGGGGCGCGAGGGAGCGCCGGCAGTGCAGGCCGAAGGGCAGTCCGGCGTGCTCGGTGGTGACCGAGTGCCAGGGCCCGGCGGCGACGGCGACGAGGTAGGTGGAGATGAGGGGGGTGGGCGCGATGGTCCAGCGCCCGTGGCCGGTGTGTTCGGCGACGCCGTTGCCGAGGACGCTCCAGCCTTCGGGGGCGGTGACGTCGATGGCGAAGACGGACTTGAGGTCGGGCTGGTCGAAGGCGGCGAAGACCCGCTGGACGTCCTCCATGAACAGCTGGGTGTAGAGGTACGTCTCGCCGTCGGCGGGGTCGGTGAAGCGGTGCATGCCCTCGCCGGTGCGCGAATAGCTCATCGCGGCGTCCACGTGGAGTTCGTGGGGGCCGGGGGTGAGGCCGGTGAGGGGGTAGCGGTTCCCGTCGAGGAGGGCGGGGTCCAGGGGCTGTCCGTCCAGGGCGATGGAGCGCAGGGTGGCGGGCTTGACCTCGACGAAGGTGTCTCCGGCCGCGTGGACGGTGAACCGGATGGCGGCCTGGGAGCCGAAGGTCTCCTCGCCGGTGGTGAGGTCGAGGGCGATCGTGTACCGCTCCACGTCGATGATCTGGGCTCGGGTCTGCGCTTCGTCGCGCGTCAGTACGGACATGGGCCCATGCTGCCGTACGGGGTGGGGCGGGCACAGGGGGGTTCTCGCTGGGCGTACGGGAGGGCCGGGGGCGGGCGGATGCCCTGCTGGGGGCGGTGGCCGGGGCGGGGGTGTGCCGGAGCGCCGGGGCGCTCGGGGCCCGGCTCACCCGGCCGCCGGTCAGACCTCGGCAGCCGTAGCGTTCCCGTTCCCGTCGGCGCCCCCGTTCCCCGCCTCCTCCGCGATGCGCTCGTGGTGGCGGATGACCTCGGCGATGATGAAGTTCAGCAGCTTCTCGGCGAACGCCGGGTCCAGGTTGGCGCTCTGCGCGAGCTGCCGCAGCCGGGTGATCTGGCGGGTCTCGCGGGCGGGGTCGGCGGGCGGCAGCTGGTGGTCGGCTTTGAGGCGGCCGACCTGCTGGGTGGCCTTGAAGCGCTCGGCGAGCATGTGGACGACGGCGGCGTCGATGTTGTCGATGCTCTCGCGCAGCCGGTTCAGTTCCGCCTGGACGGACGCGTCGATCCGCTGGGACGCGGACGCGTCGTTCTCGCTCGTACTCATGGTCAGCGAGCTTAGACGCCCCTCCTCACGGCCCGATCATCGGCGGGTCGTCCGGGTCCGGTACCTGGTCGCTCCAGCCGCCGGGCACGCTGCGGCCCTGCTGTTCGCGGAAGCGGACGGGGGCGGTGCCGACGCGGCGGGCGAAGAGGCGGGAGAAGTAGGCGGGGTCGTCGTAGCCGACGCGGCGGGCGACTGCGGCGACCGGGAGGTCGGTGGCGGCGAGGAGTTCCTTGGCCCGGCCGAGGCGGATGGTGAGCAGGTAGTCCTTGGGGCTGCACCCGGCGCCGCGCCGGACGGCGGTGCGCAGTTCGGCGGGGGTCATGCCGTGCTTCGCGGCGTGCTCGGCGACGGTGAGCGGCTGGTAGGCGTCGCGGGCGAGCGCCTGCAGGACCGGGTCGCCGTCGGGGCCGAGGTCGGCGCGGGCGCGGCGCAGGGAGACGAGGAGTTCGTGGACGGCGGCCGCGGTCTCGACCTCCAGCAGGGGGTTGCCGCGGCGGGCGGCGCGCACGATGCGGCCGACGGCGGCGCGGGGGGCGGCGGTGTCGGAGAGCGGGACGAGGGGGCGGTCGGGCTCGATGCAGCCGAGCTCGGTGTACGTGGTGGTGGCGGGGCCGGTGAAGTCGACGAAGCTCTCGTCCCAGCCGGTGCCGGGGTCGGCGCCGTAGTGGTGCGGGGTGCCGGGGGTGAGCCAGATGAGGGTGGGCCCGGTGACGGGAGTGCGGCGTCCGTCGGGGCCGCTGAACCAGCCGGTGCCGGAGTTGACGATCACGGCGACGTGGTGGTCCAGGGTGCGGGGGCCGACGGTGGGCAGCGCGCCGTGCTGGAGGCCGACGCCGAGGCAGACGAGGCCGAGGCGGTGGTGGAGCGGGCTGGGGGTGAAGAAGCGCATCCAGGTGTGGTACGTCGGCATTCCGCTTCTTCCTTTCCGCTTCCGGGGCGTTGCGTCCAATCAGCAGCGATCTTTGTCCATGGACCCGGTGCGCGCCAGAGGTGAAGGTGGTCGGACCAATTCGCCCTCGGACGGCCGGGTGCGGCGGAGCACAGGAGCGTACGAGCACGATGACCGACTTCAGCGTGGGGGACGACGGCTTCCGGCTCGACGGGAAGCCCGTACGGCTGCTGTCGGGTGCCCTGCACTACTTCCGGGTGCACGAGGAGCAGTGGGACCACCGGCTGGCGATGCTGGCGGCGATGGGGCTGAACTGCGTCGAGACGTACGTGCCGTGGAATCTGCACGAGGAGCGCGAGGGGGCGTACCGGGATGTGGGGGCGCTCGGCCGGTTCCTGGACGCGGTGGAGCGGGCCGGGCTGTGGGCGATCGTGCGCCCGGGGCCGTACATCTGTGCCGAGTGGGAGAACGGCGGGCTGCCGGTCTGGGTGACGGGCCGGTTCGGGCGGCGGGTGCGGACGCGGGACGCCGGCTACCGGGCGGTGGTGGAGCGGTGGTTCCGGGAGCTGCTGCCGCAGGTGGTGCAGCGGCAGGTGGACCGGGGCGGCCCGGTGATCCTGGTGCAGGCGGAGAACGAGTACGGGAGTTACGGCAGCGACGCGGTGTATCTGGAGTGGCTGGCGGGGCTGTTGCGGCGGTGCGGGGTGAGCGTGCCGCTGTTCACGTCGGACGGTCCGGAGGACCACATGCTGACGGGCGGCTCGGTGCCCGGGCTGCTGGCGACGGCGAACTTCGGCTCGGGGGCGCGGGAGGGTTTCGCGGTGCTACGCCGCCATCAGCCGAAGGGGCCGCTGGTGTGCATGGAGTTCTGGTGCGGCTGGTTCGACCACTGGGGGGCCGAACCCGTCGTACGGGATCCGGCGCAGGCGGCCGAGGCGCTGCGGGAGATCCTGGAGTGCGGGGCGTCGGTGAACATCTACATGGCGCACGGCGGGACGAACTTCGCGGGGTGGGCGGGGGCGAACCGGGGCGGGCCGGTGCAGGACGGGGAGTTCCAGCCGACGGTCACGTCGTACGACTATGACGCGCCGGTCGACGAGTACGGGCGGGCCACGGAGAAGTTCCACCTGTTCCGGAAGGTGCTGGCGGAGTACGCCGAGGGCCCGCTGCCCGCGCTGCCGCCGGAGCCGAGGGGCCTGGCCGGTCCGGTGCGGGTGGAGCTGGAGGGGTGGGCCGGGCTCGACGACGTCACCGAGGCGCTGGGTGATCCGGAGGGGCCGGAGTCGGGGGTGGCGCCGACCTTCGAGGAGCTGGGGGTCGGTCGGGGTCTGGTGCGCTACCGGGTGGCGGTGCCGGGGCCGCGCGTCCCGTATCCGCTGACCGCCGTCGGGCTGCGGGATCGGGCGGTGGTGTACGTGGACGGGGTGCGGGCGGGGGTACTGAGCGAGGAGAGCGCCACGCTGCCGGAGCCGGTGGCGGGTCCGGCGGCGGTGGAGCTGTGGGTGGAGTCGCTGGGCCGGGTCAACTACGGGCCGCGGCTGGGTGAGCCGAAGGGGATCACGGGCGGGGTGCTGCACGAGCGGCAGTACCTGCACGGTGTGCGGGCCCGGGGGGTGCGGCTGGACGCCTTCGAGGAGGCGGGCGCGGTGGCGGGGGTTCCGTTCGGGCCGGTACGGGGGGCCCCAGGGGGGACCGGGTTGTTCCGGGGGGCGTTCACCGTCGAAGGGTCGGAAGGCGTCGATCACGCGGGGCTGCGGCTGCCCGGCTGGACGCGCGGCTTCGTCTGGGTGAACGGTTTCTGCCTGGGCCGGTACTGGTCGGCGGGCCCGCAGGAGACGCTGTACGTGCCGGGGCCCGTGCTCAGCGAGGGCGTCAACGAGGTGTGGGTGCTGGAGCTGGAAGGCGCGGGCGAGCCGTGGGTGGAGCTGGGCCCGGGGGCGCCCGTTCGCACCGGCACCCCCGAGCCCGGTCCGGGGGCGCCCGCACGGACGGGCGCCTCCGGGGTGGTTCAGCCGTGATCAGTCACCGGCGTCAGAGCGTGGCGGCCGCGGTGGAGATGGCGGAGGCGAAGGTCGAGACCTCGGTGTAGACGCCGGGGTAGCCGGGCCGGGCGCAGCCGTAACCCCAGCTGACGATGCCGACCTGGACCCACTCGTTGGCGTTGTCCTTGCGGAACATCGGGCCGCCGGAGTCACCCTGGCAGGTGTCGATGCCGCCGGTGTCGGGGTATCCGGCGCAGATCTCCTCGGCCGCGACGAGCTCGTTGCCGTAGGCGGAGCGGCAGGCGGCGTCGGAGACGAACGGGACATTGGCCTTGAGCAGGTAGCGCTGCTGACTTCCGCCCTCACGGTTGGCACCCCAGCCGGCGACGGTGAACGTGCCCTGGTTGTACGCGGTGGTGGTGGCGATCTTGAGGGTGGGCTGGTTGATGGGCTGGGCGAGCTTGATGAGTGCCCAGTCCTTGCCGACTCCGTTGTAGCCGGGGGCCTGGAGGACCTTGGTGGAGCGGACCTTGACGGCGTTGGGCGACTGGAGGTCGACGACGCCGCCGGTGGCGGTGATCGAGGTGTTGTTGCCCGATCCGTTCACGCAGTGGGCGGCGGTGAGGACGATGTCCTTGGCGTACAGGGCGCCGCCGCAGCCCATGGAGAGCCGGACCATGAAGGGGAACTCGCCCTGGGCGGCGCGGGTTCCGCCGACGACGGGGTTGGGGGCGGCGGAGGCGGTGACGGGCTGGAGGCCGACGACCGCGATGGCGACGGTGGCGACGACGACGGAGCATCTCTTCAGCGCGCGCAGGAGCTGCTTCACGGACTGCCTTCTTTCGTGGGGGGTTACAGGGGGAACCACGACGCGGCGCAGCGACTAGGTGGTCATGCACCCGTCAAGGCCATCCGATTATCGGGATGCGGTCACCGCTGCCACAAGGCTCACTTTTCGGCCAAGCTCACCACGGCGATTCCCGCTCCCCTCAGGCGCCCCGGCCTACAGTGGGGACCGGCCGGGTGTGGGGGTCCCCGGCCGGAGCGGATGGGGGTAGGGACGTGAGCAACGGCAGTCCGGGCGCACCGGTCGTCCACGGCTTTCCGCATCTGGACACGGTCCGGTCCGCGATCACCGCGCTGTACCGGCGGCTCTCCCCGGACGGCGTCCACACCTACGGCACCAGCCTGGTCCCCGCCGACGCCGCCTTCTCCGACGGGGACGACCTCCATCTCGGCGCCCAGCGGGTGGCCCGGGCCCTGGTCCAGCACCTCCGTCTGCCCGACGCCCGCATGATCGTCGGCTTCCGCACGATGGAGCACGCGGCGAGCGTGGAACTGACCGCGGGCCCTGAGTACTTCATCGAGCTGAACGACCGGTTCCGCGCCCATCGCAGGGACATCGGCGCGGCGCTCGCCCACGAGATCACCCATGTCCTGCTGCACCGGCTCGGCCTGGAGTTCCCCGGTACGCGGAGCAACGAGATCCTCACCGACACGGTGACCGCCTATCTCGGCGCGGGCTGGCTGCTGCTGGACGCCTTCCGGGAGGACGCCACGTCCCGGCAGAGGCTGGGCTACCTGACGCCGGAGGAGTTCGGATACGTCCTGGCCAAGCGGGCGCTGGCGTTCGACGAGGACCCCTCGCCGTGGTTCACCAGCCCGCAGGCGTACACGGCGTACACCAAGGGCCGGGCGCAGGCCCTGCACGATCTGCGCCGGCCCCCGCTGGCAGCGGCAGGGTGGGCGGGGCGGCGGCGCTACGCCAAGGACCGGCGGTACGCCCAGGACCACCCCGGCACGGGCGCGGACCCGGGCGTTCCGTACGCCTTCGAGCCCGGCGGCGAGGGGCTGCGGGTCTCCTTCCCCTGCCCCACCTGCCACCAGCGCATCCGGCTCCCCGTCCGGGGCCGGACCTTCGCGCGGTGCGGACTGTGCCGTACGCGACTGGAGTGCGACACCTGAGTGTCATTCCGGCCACCGTAGGGTCGAAGCATGACGAACGAGCCGATCAGGGATGAACCAAGCCTGTTCGACGCGCTGTACGAGGACGAGAACGCTGTCGTACGGGCGCTGCGCGCGGGTGCGCAGGCCGAGTCGAGCGACGAGGAGGGGATGACGGCGCTCTATCTGGCGGCGGTCCAGGACCTGCCCGGAACGGTACGGCTGCTGCTCGCGGCGGGCGCCGATCCCGACCGCGCGAGCGGCCCCGAGGCGGGCGACCTGCCGCTGTGCGGGGCGGCGTGCGGCGGGCACACCGAGGTGGTGGAGGCGCTGCTGTCCGCCGGGGCGCGGCCGGATCTGCGCGAGGAGTTCGGGTTCACGGCGCTGCGCTGGGCGGTGGGCCTGGGGCATGCCGCGACGGTGGAGGCACTGCTCGCCGGGGGCGCGGACCCGTTGCTGCCCGGCCCGCAGGGCGAGCCGATGCTCATCCTGGCGGCGCAGCGCGGCTCGCTGCGGACGGTGCGGGCGCTGCTGGAGCACGGGGCGGGGGCGCCGGGGCAGGAAGCGGCGGCCGGGGTGGCGCTGGCCGAGGCGCGGCGGCTGGCCGGTCTCGACCTGGAGCAGGAGCTGTTGCGGCAGCTGGAGGAGGCGTACGGCCCCGGGCTCGACGCGGTGGTCCGGCGGGACCTGGTCGACGGCGAGGAGACGGTGACCGTGGAGATGCTGCGGGACGGGGAGCCGGCGGCGGGGGTGGACCGGCACACGGGGCACGCGGAGATCGCGGCGCTGCTGGAGGGGCTTACGTGCGGCGGTGCTCCCGTTCCGCCCACGTGAGGACGGACTGCGGGCTTCGGGGGGCTACGCCCGGCGCTTCTCCCACTCCGCCCGGGTGAGCTCGTACTCCACCTCTCCGTGTTCCGAGCCCTCGATGGCGTCCGGCCAGTCCTCGGTGTAGGCGCGGAGGAAGGTCAGCCCCGCCTTCTCCATCACCCGCCGGGACCCGGCGTTGACGGCCATGGTGTTGGCGGTCACGCGCTCCACCCCGAGGTCGGTGAACCCCTTGCGCACGAGGGCCCTGGCGCCCTCGGTGGCGTAACCACGGCCCCAGGCGGCCCTGTCGAGCCGGTAGCCGAGTTCGACGACGGTGGGGTCGTGGTCGGTCAGGGGCCGGAGTTCGAACCAGCCGAGGAAGGCGCCGGTGGCCCTCTCCTCGGCGGCCCAGAATCCGCGGGTCCCGGTGCGCGGGTGCTCGTGGAGGAGCCTCGGCAGGGTGCGCTCCCGGATGGACTCGGCGGTGGTGGGCCGGCCGCCGTTGATGTACCGCATGACCTCGGGGTCGTTGTCGAGGGCGAGCAGGGCGGGAACATCGGCGTCCGTGAACGGGCGCAGCACGAGCCGCTCGGTCTCCAGGAAGGTGCGCATACGGTGATCCTCTCCGTACACGGCCGGATCCCGCCACCGGATATGCGCGGCCGCGACAGACCCTAGGACGGCGCCCCGTACACGCGCTGCGGGACCTCCGTGTCCGCCAGCAGCCGGCGTACGGCCTCCCCCGCCTCGGCCGGGGACCTGCGGACGCCCCGGTCGTCGGTGGGGCCGGGGCGCCAGCCCTCCATGACGGTGATACGGCCCGCCTCGGCCTCGAAGACGCGGCCGGTCACCCCGTCGCTCGAAGCGGAACCGAGCCAGACGACGAGGGGCGAGACGTTCTCGGGGGCCATCGCGTCGAACTCCCCCTCCCCCGGGGCCGCCATCGTCGCGGCGAAGGTCCGCTCGGTCATCCGGGTCCGGGCGGCTGGGGCGAGGGCGTTGACGTGGACTCCGTACCGGCCCAGTTCGGCCGCCGCGACCAGGGTCAGGGCGACGATCCCGGCCTTGGCCGCCGCGTAGTTGCCCTGGCCGACGCTGCCGAGGAGTCCGGCGCCGGAGCTGGTGTTGATCACCCGGGCGACGGGCGTCCGGCCCGCCCTGGCTTCGCCGCGCCAGTGGGCGGCGGCGTGCTTCAGCGGCAGGAAGTGACCCTTGAGATGGACGCGCATCACCGCGTCCCAGTCGTCCTCGTCCAGGTTGACGAGCATCCGGTCGCGCAGGAAGCCCGCGTTGTTGACCAGGGTGTCGAGGCGGCCGAAGGCGTCCAGGGCGGTGGTGACCAGGGAGGCGGCGCCCTCGGTGGTGGCGATGTCGCCGTCGTGGACGACCGCTTCGCCGCCCTCGGCCACGATCTCCTCGACGACGCGGCGGGCGGGGCCGCCGGAGCCGCCGTCGCCGCCGGGTCCGACGCCGAGGTCGTTGACGACGACGCGGGCGCCTTCGGCGGCGAAGGCGAGCGCGTGGGCCCGGCCGAGGCCGCGTCCGGCGCCCGTGACGGCGACGACCCGGCCGGCGCAGAGGGGTCCGGTGGTGGGTGTGGTCATCGCATCTCCCGTACGCGTGGGCCTGGTTGGCGGGTGGGAGCGTGACTGCTACCGTCCACCTAACAAATGTTTGGTGGAAAGGTAGCTGATCCTCCGATGACTGTCTCCACCGCGTATCCGGTCGATGCCGAGGGCGTCTGCGTCATCACCGTCGACCATCCGCCCGTCAACGCCCTTCCCGTGCAGGGCTGGTACGACCTGGCCGACGCCGTCCGGGCAGCCGGCCGCGACCGGGAGGTGCGCTGTGTCGTCCTGGCCGCCGCCGGGCGCGGATTCAACGCCGGTGTCGACATCAAGGAATTGCGGCGCGACCCGGGGAACGCGGCCCTGATCGGCGTCAACCGGGGCTGCGCGGAGGCGTTCGAGGCCGTGTACGCGTGCGAGGTCCCGGTCGTCGCGGCGGTGCGGGGGTTCTGTCTCGGGGGCGGTGTCGGCCTCGTCGGGAACGCCGACGCGATCGTGGCGAGCGAGGACGCCGTCTTCGGGCTGCCGGAGCTGGACCGGGGTGCTCTCGGGGCCGCGACCCATCTGGCCCGGCTGGTCCCGCAGCATCTGATGCGGACGCTGTACTTCACCTCGCGCACGGTGACCGCGGCCGAGCTGCTGGCCCACGGCTCGGTCTGGCGGGTCGTCCCACCGGGCGAACTGCTGAGCGCGGCGCTCGAGTTGGCGGCGGAGATCGCCCGTAAGGACGGGCACCTGCTGCGGCTGGCCAAGGCCGCGCTCAACGGCATCGACCCCGTCGACGTACGGCGCAGCTACCGCTTCGAGCAGGGCTTCACCTTCGAGGCGAGCCTGGCGGGGACGGCCGACCGGGTCCGTGACACCTTCGGCAAGGAGGCCTGAAACGTGAGTACGGTGTCCGCCGCGCGCGACAGGACGATGACGCCCGACGAGGTGGCCGCCCGGCTGCACAGCGGCATGACGATCGGCATCGGCGGCTGGGGGTCGCGCCGCAAACCCATGGCTCTGGTAAGGGCGTTGCTCCGCTCCCCCGTCACCGATCTGACGGTGATCTCCTACGGTGGTCCGGACGTCGGGCTGCTCGCCGCCGCCGGCCGGATCTCCCGCCTGGTCACCGCGTTCGTGACGCTCGACTCGATCCCGCTGGAGCCGCACTACCGGGCGGCCCGGCAGCGCGGGGCGTTCGCGCTGACCGAGATCGACGAGGCGATGTTCATGTGGGGGCTGCACGCGGCCGCCAACCGGCTGCCGTTCCTGCCGGTGCGGGCGGGGCTCGGCTCGGACGTGATGCGGGTCAACCCCGGTCTGCGCACGGTGACTTCGCCGTACGAGGACGGCGAGGAGTTCGTCGCGGTGCCGGCCCTGCGGATGGACGCGGCGCTGGTCCACATGAACCGGGCGGACCGGCTGGGCAACGGGCAGTACCTGGGCCCCGACCCGTACTTCGACGACCTGTTCTGCGAGGCGGCCAACACGGCGTACGTGTCCTGCGAACGTCTGGTGGAGACAGCGGAGTTGACGGGAGGGCGGGGCGCTGCTCCGCAGACGCTCCTCATTCAGCGGCACTCCGTCACCGGGGTCGTCGAGACGCCGGGCGGTGCGCACTTCACCTCGTGCGTTCCCGACCATCCGCGCGACGAGCCGTTCCAGAAGGCGTACGCGGCCGCCGCTGCGGACCCGGCGGCCTGGGCGGAGTTCAGCGCGCGCTTCCTGCCTCCGGACGGCGACGAGAAGGGCTACCAGCAGGCGGTCCGCACCTGGCACGAGGAGCAGAGATGAACACACCCGGCACTGTTGCCGCGACCCGTGCCGAGTACTGCGTGATCGCCTGCGCGGAGGCCTGGCGCGGCGACGGCGAGGTGCTGGCCAGTCCGATGGGCGCGGTCCCGTCCGTCGGCGCACGGCTGGCCCGGCTGACCTTCGCCCCCGAACTGCTGCTCACGGACGGCGAGGCGACGATCGTCGGCCCGGGCGGCGAGGCGGAGGGCTGGCTCCCCTACCGCAAACACCTCACTCTGGTCACCGGCGGACGGCGGCACGTGATGATGGGCGCGAGCCAGATCGACCGGTTCGGCAACCAGAACATCTCCTGCATCGGCGACTGGGAGCAGCCCGCCCGCCAGCTCCTCGGGGTACGCGGAGCTCCCGTCAACACGCTGAACAATCCGGTGAGTTACTGGATCCCCCGGCACTCGCCCCGGGTCTTCGTGGAGCGGGTCGACATGGTCTGCGGGGTCGGTCACGACCGGGCGGAGGCGGCGGGCCCATCGGCGACGCGCTTCCACCGCATCCCCCGGGTCGTCAGCGATCTGGGGGTCTTCGACTTCGCGACCCCGGACCGTTCGATGCGGCTGGCCTCGCTCCACCCGGGCGTCACGGTGGAGATGGTCCGGGAAGCGACGGGCTTCCCCCTGGCCGTCCCCGCCGACGTCCCGTACACCCGCGACCCCACCGCCGCCGAACTCGCCCTGATCCGCGAGGTCATCGACCCGTCGGGCACCCGGAACCGCGAGGTGCGGGCCTGATGCGCACACCGCTCACGGAGCTCATGGGGGTGCGGTACCCGATCGTGCAGACGGGGATGGGGTGGGTCTCCGGCCCCCGCCTGGTCACGGCGACCGCGCGGGCCGGGGCGCTCGGCATTCTGGCCTCCGCGACGATGACGCCGGACCAACTGCGTTCAGCCGTACGGGAGGTGAGGTCGCGGACGGACGCCCCGTTCGGGGTGAACCTCCGGGCGGATGCCGGGGACGCGCGGGAGCGGGTGCGGATCATCGTCGAGGAGGGCGTACGGGTCGCTTCGTTCGCGCTCGCCCCGTCGCAGGAGCTCATCGCGGAGCTGAAGGACGCGGGCGTGGTGGTCGTTCCGTCGGTGGGGGCGCGGCGGCATGCGGAGAAGGTCGCGGCGTGGGGCGCGGACGCGGTGATCGTGCAGGGCGGCGAGGGGGGCGGGCACACGGGGGACGTGGCGACGACGGTGCTGCTGCCCCAGGTGGTCGACGCGGTGGACATCCCGGTGATCGCGGCGGGCGGCTTCCACGACGGGCGGGGGCTGGTGGCGGCGCTGGCGTACGGGGCGGCGGGCGTGGCGATGGGGACCAGGTTCCTGCTCACCTCGGACTCGACGGTGCCGGACGCGGTGAAGGCGCGGTATCTGGCGGCCACGGTGAAGGACATCGCCCTGACGAGGGCCGTGGACGGGCTCCCGCACCGGATGCTCCGTACGGAGATGGTGGCGGAGCTGGAGGGGGCGGGGCGGCTGCGTTCGCTGTACCGCGCGCTGCGGCGGGCCTCCGGCTTCCGCCGGATCTCCGGGCTGAGCTGGCCCGGGATGGTGCGGGACGGGCTGGCGCTGCGGCACGGCAAGAAGCTGAACTGGAGCCAGGTGCTGCTGGCGGCGAACACGCCGATGCTGCTGAAGGCGTCCATGGTCGACGGCCGCACGGATGTGGGCATCATGGCGTCGGGCCAGGTGGCGGCCCTGATCGGGGACCTGCCGAGCGTGGAGGCGCTGGTGGCCCGGATCATGGCGGAGGCGGACGAGGCGCTGGCCGCGCTGCCCTCCTCCGTACCCCACGGGCGGGCGGCAGAATCGAGCCCGTCCGGCGCTTGAGGACACCCCCAGGGGCCGGTGACCGAGGCCGGGGCCCTTCGGGGCTCTGCCCCGGACCCCGGTCCTCGATCGCCGGACGGCTTGAAATGCCGCTACGCGGCGCGACGCCCCCGTGCCGGAGCGCCGGAGCGACCCGTACCACGGGACTCGCCGCCCGAACGCGCGGCGCCGGAACGACCCGCACCACCACCGGACGCCCCACCGGCACGCGCGGCGCCGCCGGAACGACCCGCGCCACCACCCTGCGCACCGCCACCGGCGCCACCCGCACCCGCGCCGGTCCCGCGCCGTCCCCGGCCCCGGCTCCCGGAGCGCACCGTGCCCCCGCCGGAGCCGGCCGAACCAGCACCCGAACCGCCCGACCGGGTCCGCTGCTTCGGCGGAGTCGGCTGCGGGACCTCGACGACGATCGCGATCCCGGAGGGCTCACGCGCCCCGGTGATCCGGGAGAGCTCCTCGTCGCCGGAGGTGACCCGCGTGGTGCGCGGCGCGATGCCCGCGTCCTGCATCAGCCGGGTCATCTCCCGCTTCTCCTCGGGCAGCACCAGCGTGACGACGCTGCCGGACTCGCCGGCGCGGGCCGTACGGCCGCCCCGGTGGAGGTAGTCCTTGTGGTCGGTGGGCGGGTCCACGTTGACGACGAGGTCGAGGTCGTCGACGTGGATGCCACGGGCCGCCACGTTCGTCGCGACGAGCGCGGTGACCTGGCCGTTCTTGAACTGGTCCAGGGTCCGGTTGCGCTGCGGCTGGGAGCGCCCGCCGTGCAGGGCGGCCGCCCGGACACCGCTGGCGAGGAGCCGCTTGGCGAAGCGGTCGGCGGCGCGCTTGGTGTCGACGAACATGATCACGCGGCCTTCGCGGGCGGCGATCTTCGTGGCGACGGCCTTCTTGTCCGTCTCGTCCAGCACGTGGAGCACGTGGTGCTCCATCGTGGTGACCGCGCCGGCGGACGGGTCGACGGAGTGGACGACCGGATCGGTGAGGAACATCTTGACGAGGCGGTCGATGTTCTTGTCCAGGGTCGCGGAGAACAGCATCCGCTGTCCGTCCGCCTCGACCTGCTTGAGCAGGGCGACGACCTGCGGCATGAAGCCCATGTCGGCCATCTGGTCGGCCTCGTCGAGGACGGTGATGGCGACCTCGTCCAGCCGGCAGTCGCCGCGCTCGATGAGGTCCTTCAGCCGGCCCGGGGTGGCCACGAGGACTTCGGCGCCGCGCCGCAGGGTGGCGGACTGCTTGGTGATCGACATGCCGCCGACGACGGTGGCCATCCGCAGGTTCACGGCGGTCGCGTACGGGGTCAGCGCGTCGGTGACCTGCTGGGCCAGCTCACGGGTGGGGACGAGGACCATGGCCAGCGGGGCGCGCGGCTCGCTGCGGCGCCCGGCGGTGCGGGCGAGCAGGGCCAGGCCGAAGGCGAGGGTCTTGCCGGAGCCGGTACGGCCACGGCCGAGGATGTCCCGGCCGGCCAGCGAGTTCGGCAGGGTCGCGCCCTGGATCGGGAACGGCTCGGTGACGCCCTGCGCCGCGAGGGTCTTCAGCAGCGCGGCCGGCATGTCGAGGTCCGCGAAGGCCTCGACGGCGGGGAGTGCGGGGGTCACCATCTCCGGCAGGGCGAACTCGCCCTGCGGCGGGGTGGCGCGGCGGCGGGCCGGGGCCTTGCCGCGGGCGGCGGAGCCGCCGCGGGGGTTGGACGCCGCCTGCGCGGTCGCGCCCTGGCCGCGGCCACGGGCCGGGCGGGAGCGGGGGGTGCGGTCCTGGCGTTCGAAGCGAGTCATACGGAATTGCCCTCCTGGGGGATTCCTGGGCGACTACGGATTCGGATCACTGCCGATGTGCTTGTCCTACCGCTCGTTGTGCGCCCCCAGGATGCGCGCACAAAGCGGGTTGTTGCTCGAACAGCACAAACCGGGGCCCGCACCTTCACGGTGCGGGCCCCGGTCAGAGAGCTACGCGTCGCGGCAATTAGGCCGGGACGATGTTCTCCGCCTGCGGGCCCTTCTGGCCCTGCGTGACGTCGAAGGAGACCTTCTGGCCCTCCTGGAGCTCACGGAAGCCCTGGGTGGCGATGTTGGAGTAGTGGGCGAAGACGTCGGCGCCGCCGCCGTCCTGCTCGATGAAGCCGAAGCCCTTTTCCGAGTTGAACCACTTCACGGTTCCAGTAGCCATGTCATTCTCCTAAAAGAGGTGCAGTGCCGAGAATCCGCACTTCACGGATTCCAAGTCGCCGCATTGAGCCCCACCCGGAGAAAGCCGGAAAACAATAAAGCGCCTGAGGAAGCATTCCCGTCAGGCGCACATAAAGTTCATGGGTACCAAAACTGCAACGGAGACACCGTAGCACGTCCTCTCCTCGCGCGGCGTGACGCACAACACCACGCGAGGGGAAACGTGGCTGACCAGAAGGGGTACGGCCGGTGTCGCCCGGGTGCGCCGACGACGTCCCCGGCTGGGTCAGAGGCGCTCGACTACGGTGACGTTGGCCTGTCCGCCGCCCTCGCACATGGTCTGGAGCCCGTAGCGCCCCCCGGTGCGTTCCAGTTCGTGCAGGAGCGTGGTCATCAGTTTGGCGCCGGTCGCGCCGAGCGGGTGGCCGAGCGCGATCGCCCCGCCGTTGACGTTGACGCGCTCGGGGTCGGCGCCGGTCTCCTTCAGCCAGGCGAGGACGACCGGCGCGAAGGCCTCGTTGATCTCGACGAGGTCGATGGCGTCGATGGTGAGGCCGGTCCTCTCGAGGGCGTACGCGGTGGCGGGGATCGGCGCGGAGAGCATGCGGATCGGGTCCTCGCCCCGTACGGAGAGGTGGTGTATCCGGGCGCGTGGGGTGAGGCCGTGTTCGGCGACGGCCCGCTCGGAGGCGATGAGGAGGGCGGCGGCCCCGTCGGAGACCTGCGAGGAGCAGGCGGCGGTGATCGTGCCGCCGGGCAGGACCGGGCCGAGTGCGGCCATCTTGGCCAGGGAGGTGTCGCGGCGCGGGCCTTCGTCCTCGGCGACGTCCCCGTACGCGACGGTCTCGCGGGCGAAGCGGCCCTCGTCGATGGCGCGGACGGCCCGGCGGTGGGAGGTGAGGGCGAACTCCTCCATGTCCTGGCGGCTGATGTCCCACTTCTCGGCGATGAGCTGGGCGCCGTGGAACTGGTCGACGGGCGCGTCGCCGTAGCGGGCGCGCCAGCCCTCGCTGCCCCCGTACGGGCCCTCGGTGAGGCCGAGGGGTTCGGCGGCCTGGCGGGAGGCGAAGGCGATGGGGATCTGGGTCATGCTCTGGGTGCCGCCCGCGACCACGAGGTCCTGGGTGCCGGAGAGGACGCCCTGGGCCGCGAAGTGGAGGGCCTGCTGGGAGGAGCCGCACTGCCGGTCGATGGTGACACCCGGGACCTCCTCGGGCAGCCCGGCGGCCAGCCATGACGTACGGGCGATGTCGCCGGCCTGCGGTCCGACGGTGTCCAGGCAGCCGAAGACGACGTCCTCCACGGCCGCCGGGTCGACGCCGGAGCGGGCGATGAGCTCCTTCAGGACGTGCGCGCCGAGGTCGGCGGGGTGGACGGCCCCGAGGCCTCCCCTGCGCCGTCCGACGGGTGTCCGTACCGCTTCGACGATGTAGGCCTCGGCCATGGCTGCTGCTCCTCGGTGCGCTCGGGGTGGACGAAGAGGGCTTACGTACGCAGGGCGATGCCGTCCAGCACCATCGACAGGTACTGGCGGGCGATCTCTTCGGGGCTGTGGTGTCCGCCGGGCCGGTACCAGGAGGCCGCGACCCAGACGGTGTCGCGGACGAAGCGGTAGGTGAGGCGGATGTCCAGGTCGTCGCGGAAGGCGCCTTCGGCGACGCCGCGTTCCAGGGTGCCGAGCCAGGCCTTCTCGAACTTCGCCTGCGAGTCGGTGAGGTAGGCGAAGCGGGGCTGGGTGGCGAGGTGCCTGGACTCCTTCTGGTAGATCGCGACGGCGGGGCGGTGCCGGTCGATCTCCCGGAAGGACTCGGTGACCAGCGCCTCGATGGTCTCGCGGGGGCCGAGTCCGGCCGCCAGGACGGCGTCGTACCCCTGCCAGAGCTCGTCGAGGAAGGTGGAGAGGATCTCGTCGATCATCGATTCCTTGGAATCGAAGTGGTAGTAGAGGCTGCCGGCGAGCATCCCCGCCTCGTCCGCGATGCGGCGGACGGTGGTGGCGTTGTATCCCTGGGAGGCGAAGACCTCGGCGGCGGTGGCGAGGAGTTCGCGGCGCCGTTCGGGGGTGGGGTTCACCTGGGGCTTCTTCTTGGTAGGCACCCGCCCATTGTCCGCCCGCGGCCTGTGTGTTCACGCATGCTGGCTGCTGACGGCGACGACCTCACCGGTCATGTACGAGGAGTAGCCGCTCGCCAGGAAGACGATCACGTTGGCGATCTCCCAGGGTTCGGCGTAGCGGCCCAAGGCCTCCTTCTCCGTCAGCTCGGCGAGCAGTTCGACGGAGGTGACCTTGGCCAGGTGGGGGTGCATGGCGAGGCTGGGGGCGACGGCGTTGACGCGTACGCCGTAGTCGGCCGCTTCGAGCGCGGCGCAGCGGGTGAGGGCCATGACGCCCGCCTTGGCGGCGGCGTAATGGGCCTGGCCGCGCTGGGCGCGCCAGCCGACGACGGAGGCGTTGTTGACGACGACTCCCCCGGTGCCGGCGGCCTTGAGGGAGCGCAGGGCGGCGCGGGTGCAGCGGAAGGTGCCGTTCAGGGTGACGTCGAGGATCTTCGTCCACTGGTCGTCGGTCATCTCGGCGAGGTCGGCGGTACCGCCGAGGCCCGCGTTGTTGACGACGATGTCGAGGCGACCGTGAGCGTGTTCGGCATGGGCGAAGAGGGCCTGCACCTGCTCCTCTTCGGTGACGTCGCAGGTCAGGGCGGTGACACGGTCGGCGCCGAACTCCTCGGCGAGGGCGTGCGCGCTCTCCTTCAGCCGCCGGGCATGGGCGTCGCCGATGACTACACGGGCGCCCTCCTCCAGGAAGCGGCGGGCGGTGGCGCCGCCGATCCCGGCTCCGGCGGCGGCGGTGACGACGGCGGTGCGACCGGTCAGCAGTCCGTGGCCCGGCAGGTAGTCCGGTGCGCTCATCGGCCCATCCCCCACTCCTCGACGGTGCTTGGGCCGTACGTTAACCTACCAAACACTTGTTAGGGAACGGCCTCACGGAAGGCGGCCCCATGGATCTGGCGCAGACGGCACGGACCGAGGCACTGCGGACCGAGGCGCGGGAGTGGCTGCGCGCCCATGTGCCCGCCCGGCCGCTCCCCTCCCTGGAGACGGAGGAGGGGTTCGCCGCGCACCGTGAGTGGGAGGCGGAGCTGTACGCCGACGGGTGGTCGGCTGTCTCCTGGCCCGAGGAGTACGGGGGCCGGGGCGCGGATCTCTTCGGGTGGCTGGCGTTCGAGGAGGAGTACTGGGCGGCGGGTGCGCCGGGCCGGGTCTCGCAGAACGGGATCAGCCTCCTCGCCCCGACCCTCTTCGACCACGGCACCGCAGGGCAGCGGGCCCGGGTGCTGCCCCCGATGGCGAGCGGCGAGGTGATCTGGGCACAGGCCTGGTCGGAGCCGGAGGCCGGGTCGGACCTGGCGGCGCTGCGGTCGCGGGCGGTGCGCACGGAGGGCGGCTGGCTGCTGTCGGGGCAGAAGACGTGGTCGTCGCGGGCGGCGTTCGCGGACCGGGCGTTCGGGATCTTCCGTACGGACCCGGGGGCCGCGAAGCCGCACCAGGGGCTCACGTACCTGATGTTCGGGCTGCGGGCGCCCGGGGTCACGGTCCGGCCGATCGGGCGGCTGGACGGGAAGCCCGCGTTCGCCGAGGTCTTCCTGGACGAGGTCTTCGTACCGGACGAGGACGTCGTCGGGGAGCCGGGCCAGGGCTGGCGCATCGCCATGTCGGCCACCGGCGACGAGCGCGGCCTCACCCTCCGCTCACCTGGCCGCTTCCTGGCCGCCGCCGACCGGCTGACGGCCCTGTGGCGGGAGGTGGGGGACCCGGAGGACACCGCCGTACGGGACCGGGTGGCGGACGCGGTGATCGGGGCGCGGGCGTACCGCCTCTTCACGGCCGCCTCGGCGTCCCGGTTCGCGGCGGGGGCGGCGCCCGGGGCCAAGTCCAGCCTGAACAAGGTGTTCTGGTCGACCTACGACATCGCGCTGCACGAGACCGCGCTCGACCTGCTCGGCCCGGACGCGGAGGCGGCGGACGGCCCGTGGGCGGAGGGGTACGTCTTCGCGCTGGCGGGTCCCATCTACGCGGGGACGAACGAGATCCAGCGCGACATCGTCGCCGAGCGGCTGCTCGGCCTGCCGAGGGGACGGCGCTGATGCGTTTCCTCCTGGACGACGAGCAGCGGGAGTTCGCCCGCTCGCTGGACGCGCTGCTGACGGCGGCGGACATGTCTGCGGTCGTACGGGGGTGGGCCGCCGGGGACCACGCGCCGGGCCTGGCCCTGTGGCGGCGGCTCGCGGGCGCGGGTGTGTTCGCGCTGGCGGTCCCGGAGGCGTACGGGGGGGTCGGTCGGCTCCCGGTGGAGACGGCCGTGGCGTACGGGGAACTGGGCCGCCACGGGGCGCCGGGGCCGGTGGTGGAGAGCGTGGCGGCGGGGGTGCTGCTGGGGGCGGTGGGCGGGCCGGCGGCCAAGGAGTGGTTGCCGAGGATCGCTTCCGGTACGGCGGTGGTGTCGCTGGTGCTGGAGGGGTACGGGCCGTACGCGCTGGACGCGGATGTGGCGGACGCGGTGTTCACGGTGACCGGGGACGAACTGCGGCTGTCCTCCGGGGCCGGGGACGGGCTGCGGCTCGCGGCGGGCCCGGGTGCTTGGACGGTCTCGGCGGATCCGGCGCGGCGGCTGTTCCGGCCGGAGGCGGGCGGCGCGGTGGTGGACGCCGGTCCACGGGTGCGCGAGGCTGCCCGGGCGGCGGGCACCTGGGCCACCTTCGCCACGGCGGCCCAGGCACTCGGCTGCGGGGAGGCGCTGCTGCGGGCGACGGTGGCGTACGTGAAGCAGCGCACCCAGTTCGGTGTGCCCGTCGGCTCCTTCCAGGCGGTCAAGCACCGCCTCGCGGACACCCTTCTCGGCCTGGAGTTCGCGCGCCCGCTGCTGTACGGGGCGGCGGTGGAGCTGGCCGATGGGGCACCCGGAGCCGGGGCGGCGGTCGCGGCGGCGAAGGTCGCGGCGGGCGAGGCGGGGTACGCGGCGGCCCGCACCGCGCTGCAACTGCACGGCGCGGTGGGGTACACCGAGGAGCTGGACCTGGCGTGGTGGCTGCGCCGGGCCCGGCCGCTGCGGGACGCGTGGGGGACGCCGTCGGCGTGCCGGGCGCGGGTGCTGGCGGGGTGAAACCCTCAGGCCCCCGACAGCTCAGGGCCCCGGCAGCTCAGGCCCCCGACAGCTCAGGCCCTCGGCAGCCGGAGCGCCGTCACTTCCGGCGTACCGTACGCAGCGGCTGCCCGGGCCGCCAGGACTGGACGACCAGGAAGTCGCCGTCCAGCCCGACGCGGACCGCCTCCGTCAGCTGTGCCCGGAAGAGGTGGAACGGCTCGGGCGGGGTGGCGTCCTCGACGAAGCGGGCGAGGAACTCCGGGTCGGTGATCTCCACGGCCCGGCCGCTGACGCGGACATCGCCGTCGTTCATCTCGGCGTCGGGCCCCGGATTGGCGTGGAGGGCGAAGCGCGGGTCGCGGCGCAGGTCCAGGGCCTTGCGGGAGTCCGGCATCATGCCGAGCAGCAGCTCATCGAAGCGGAATTCGGCCTCCAGGCCGCTGACACGCGGCGAGCCGTCCTTCCGGAGCGTGGCGAGGACGTGGTGTTTGTAGAGCTGGAAGCGGCGGCGGACGGTGTCGGCGAAGACGGGCTCGGCGGCGGCGAGGCCACTCCAGGAGAGGGGTGCGGAAGACGTCATGGGCGCCATCGAACACCCGATACCGGACATCTTCTGTCTGGTATCGCCGACCGTCTCCGACCCCTCACACGTCCGAGAACGTGATGACCACCGCCTGGCCCATCGTCCGCAGCACCCCGGGCGGTCCGCCCTCGGCGAACACCGCGTCGTGGCGGTCGAGCCGGATGTCCGTCCCGTCGAGCACGGCCCCGTCGTCGAGGGAGAGGGCCAGCACCGCGCCGCCCGGGGGTGCCATGAGCCGGACGGTGCCGCAGACGACCGCGGTCTCCGCCCGCGTACGCCCCCTGCGGTACATGACGTTGAGGTTGACGACGGGTCCGGACAGCAGGAAGCCCTCGGTGGGCCGGTCGCCGGGGAAGTCGTGCGGCCACAGCGGCTCGTCGACGATGTGGTGCTCACCGCCGACGACGAGGTCCATGCCCGCGCCCTCGACGACGGTCAGGGTGCGGTCGATGCCGGGGAAGGCGGAGAACGGCCCGTCGGTGGTGACGTCGGCGAGGCTCACCCGCCAGTCGAACCCGTCGGTTCCTCCGGGCGCGGTCGCCACCTCGCGGGTGAACCCGCCGCCGTTCTTCCAGGGGACGGGCGTACGGTCGGCGGCGCGCAGGATCCGCGGACTCATCGGACGATCCCCTGGGCCTCGGCGGCGGCCAGCCAGGAGGGGAACTCCGCGACCAGACGGTCGTACAGTTCGGTGTCGGGGACCTTCCGGGGGTCGAGCCCGGCGTGGAAGAACCCGGCGTTGTCGACGACCCGCTTGGCCGGGACGGCCAGTTCGTCGAGCTTGCGCAGGAAGTCGAACTGGCTGCTGCGGGTGTCGCCGAACCCGACGAACTGCCAGAACAACGGCAGCTTCGCGGCCTTGCAGAGGTAGCGCTCGGCGGCGGGCTTGCTGATCGGCCCGCCGTCCGTCTGGAAGACGACGAGCCCGGGCGCGGTGGAGCCGCTGTCGAGGTAGTGGTCGATGACCGCGTCCATCGCCAGGTGGTAGCTGGTCTTCCCCATGTGCCCGAGGCCCGCCACGATCTCGTCGATCCGGCCCCGGTGGTTGTCGAGGGCGATGTCGGTGACCGCGTCGATGTCCGTGGAGAAGAAGACGACGGGCACCCGGCCGTCGTCGTCGAGGTTGGCCGAGAGCCCCAGCACCCGGTCGGCCAGCGCCTGGACGCTGCCGTCCTTGTAGTAGTCACGCATGGAGCCGGAGTGGTCGAGGACGAGGTAGACGGCCGCGCGGCGACCGTTCAGTCCGTGCTTCTCCAGCGAGACCCCGGCCCTCTTGTACAGGCTGACGAGGCCGGGAGCCGTCTCCTGGACCTCGGTCAGGCTGATGGCCGGGCCGGTGGCCGCCGCCGTGTTCACGCCGTGCATGACGCCCCCCTTGTGCGCTCCGCGCTCTGCGGACCTAGAGCGTAGGCCACAGCCGGGCCCCGGCCCCTGCCTCCCCCGACCCGGTTCGCTATCTTGATCGCCGCCGCCCACACCGGCCCCGCAGCGCACTCCCAGTGAAGGAGCCGGTCATGGAGGCCGCCGCCACCACGTGTTACCGCCATCCGTCGTACGAGACGTATGTCCGCTGCACCCGCTGCGAGCGCACCATCTGCCCGGACTGCATGCACGAGGCCCCGGTCGGTCACCACTGCCCGGAGTGCGTGAAGGAGGGGCAGCGCTCGGTGCGTCGGGCCCGGACCGTGTTCGGCGGTGCGGTGTCGGGGGCGACGGCCCCGGTGGTGACGTACGTCCTGATGGCGCTGAACATCCTGGCCTACCTCGGCGAGGTGGTCCGGCCGGAGATCGTGGAGCGGTTCGCGGTGCTCGGTGCCGCGCTGACCGGGCCGGACGGGGAGCGGTACTACTACCGGGGCGAGACGTTCGCCGGGTACGAGCTGACGGGCATCGCCGACGGCGAGTGGTACCGGCTGGTGACGGGGGCCTTTCTGCATCTGCCGCCGGACGCCTCGTTCGGGGTGATGCACCTGCTGTTCAACATGTTCGCGCTGTGGAACATCGGCCGGGTGGTGGAGGGGCAGCTCGGCCGGGCCCGCTATGCGGCGCTGTACCTGCTGTCGGCGGCGGGCGGTTCCGTCGTGGTGTACCTGCTGGCCCCGGACACCTCCACGGTCGGTGCCTCCGGGGCGGTCTTCGGGCTGGCCGCCGCGTTCTGGGTGATCAACCGGAGGCTCGGGCGGGACATGGCGGCGGTCAACCGGTTCATGGCCGGGTTCCTGCTGTGGATGGTGCTCTCGGCCCTGTTCACCTCGTGGCAGGGGCACCTGGGCGGGCTGCTGACCGGGGCGCTGGTGACGTACGGGCTCGCCTACGCCCCGGCCAGGCTGCGGACCTGGCCCGTGCAGCTCGCGGGCGGGGTGGTGCTGCTGGGCCTGTTCGCGGTGGCGGTGGTGGTGAAGACCTCGGCGCTGACCGGCTGAGCCGCCGGGGCGGCCCGGCCCCGGACGCGCCACGGCGCCCGCTGGTGTCCGGTCGGGGACAGGCAGGCGCCGCGTTCAGTTCCGTACGCCGTTGTACGGGACGTTTCGTGGGGGCTCACCCCCGGGCCGTGGGGCCCAGGGGGAACCCGGGTGGTGCTCAGACCAGCAGGGACCGGTCCGTCGGGCGGATCGGGGCCGGCAGGGCGCTGGTCCCGGTCAGGAAGCGGTCCACACCGCGGGCGGCGGAGCGGCCCTCGGCGATCGCCCAGACGATCAACGACTGGCCGCGGCCCGCGTCACCGGCGACGTAGACCCCGTCAACGTTGGTCGCGTAGTCCTCGTCGCGGGCGATGTTGCCGCGCGCGTCGAGCTCCAGGCCGAACTGCTGGACCAGACCGTTGGACTGGTCGGTTCCGGTGAAGCCCATGGCGAGGGTGACGAGCTGCGCGGGGATGCACCGCTCCGTGCCGGGCTTCTGCTCCAGCTTACCGTCCTTGAACTCGACCTCGACCAGGTGGAGGGCCGCGACGTTCCCGTCCTCGTCGCCCTCGAAGTGGGTGGTGGAGACGGAGTAGACCCGCTCGCCGCCCTCCTCGTGCGCGGAGGTGACCTTGTAGAGCATCGGGAAGGTCGGCCACGGCTGGTTCGCGTTCCGCTCCTCGCCCGGCTTCGGCATGATCTCCAGCTGGGTCACGGAGGCGGCGCCCTGGCGGTGGGCGGTGCCCACGCAGTCGGCGCCGGTGTCACCGCCGCCGATGACGACGACGTGCTTGCCGCCGGCGTGGATCGGGGCGACCGTCAGGTCACCCTCCTGCACCTTGTTGGCGAGCGGGAGGTACTCCATCGCGAAGTGGATGCCGCCCAGCTCACGGCCGGGGACCGGCAGGTCGCGGGAGACCGTGGCACCGGCCGCGATGACGACCGCGTCGTAGCGGCGGCGGAGCTTGGCGGCGTCGATGTCCTTGCCGATCTCCACCTCCGTACGGAACTTGGTGCCTTCCAGGCGCATCTGCTCGATGCGTCGGTTGATGTGCGACTTCTCCATCTTGAACTCGGGGATGCCGTAGCGGAGGAGGCCCCCGATGCGGTCCGCGCGCTCGTAGACGGCGACGGTGTGGCCGGCCCGGGTCAGCTGCTGGGCGGCGGCGAGGCCCGCCGGGCCCGAGCCGATGACCGCGACGGTCTTGCCGGAGAGGCGCTCGGGCGGCTGCGGGGTGACGTCGCCGCTGTCCCACGCCTTGTCGATGATGGAGACCTCGACGTTCTTGATGGTGACGGCCGGCTGGTTGATGCCGAGCACGCACGCCGACTCGCAGGGGGCCGGGCAGAGCCGCCCGGTGAACTCCGGGAAGTTGTTCGTGGCGTGCAGCCGCTCGGAGGCGGCGCTCCAGTCCCCGCGGTAGGCGTAGTCGTTCCACTCGGGGATGAGGTTTCCGAGCGGACAGCCGTTGTGGCAGAACGGGATGCCGCAGTCCATGCAGCGGCCGGCCTGCTTGCTGATGATCGGGAGCAGCGAGCCCGGAACGTAGACCTCGTTCCAGTCCTTGACGCGCTCGGCCACGGGGCGGGTCTGGGCGACCTCGCGTCCGGTGGTCAGGAAGCCCTTGGGGTCAGCCATTGGTCGCCGCCTCCATCATCTTCTCGGTGGTCTCCTGCTCGGAGAGACCGGCGAGCTCAGCGGCGTCCTTGGCGGCGAGCACTGCCTTGTACGTGGACGGGATGATCTTGCTGAAGCGGGACGCACCGCCGATGGCGCTGTCCCACTCGGCGAGGAGCTTCTCGGCGACGGTGGAGCCGGTCTCCTCGTGGTGGCGGCGCACGACGTCGTGCAGCCACTGCCGGTCGGTGTCGGTGAGCTCCTCGATCGCGCCGAGGTTGCCCACGTTGACGTTGTCGCGGTTCAGGTCGATGACGTACGCGACCCCGCCCGACATACCGGCGGCGAAGTTGCGGCCGGTCTCGCCGAGGACGACGGCGTGGCCGCCGGTCATGTACTCGCAGCCGTGGTCGCCGACGCCTTCGGAGACGACGGTCGCGCCGGAGTTGCGGACGCAGAAGCGTTCGCCGGTACGGCCGCGGAGGAAGAGTTCGCCGCCGGTGGCGCCGTAGCCGATGGTGTTTCCGGCGATGGTGGAGTACTCGGCGAGGTGGTCGGCGCCCCGGTCGGGGCGGACGATCACGCGGCCGCCGGAGAGGCCCTTGCCGACGTAGTCGTTGGCGTCGCCCTCCAGGCGCAGGGTGACCCCGCGCGGGAGGAAGGCGCCGAAGGACTGGCCGGCCGAGCCGGTGAAGGTGATGTCGATGGTGTCCTCGGGCAGGCCCGCGCCACCGAACTTCTTGGTCACCTCGTGGCCGAGCATGGTGCCGACGGTCCGGTTGATGTTGCGGATCGCGACCTGGGCCCGGACCGGCTGGGCGGCCTCGGGGCTTTCGGCGCCGAGAGCGTCGGCGGCCAGCTTGATCAGCTGGTTGTCGAGCGCCTTCGTCAGACCGTGGTCCTGCTCGACGATCCGGTGGCGGACCGCGCCCTCGGGCAGCTCGGGGACGTAGAAGAGCGGAGCCAGGTCCAGGCCCTGCGCCTTCCAGTGGGTGACGGCCCGGTCGGTGTCGAGGAGCTCGGCGTGGCCGACGGCCTCCTCGATGGTGCGGAAGCCCAGCTCGGCGAGGATCTCACGGACCTCTTCGGCGATGAACTCGAAGAAGTTGACGACGTACTCGGCCTTGCCGGAGAACCGGTCGCGCAGGACCGGGTTCTGGGTGGCGATGCCGACCGGGCAGGTGTCCAGGTGGCAGACGCGCATCATGACGCAGCCGGAGACGACGAGCGGCGCGGTCGCGAAACCGAACTCCTCGGCGCCCAGCAGTGCGGCGATGACGACGTCGCGGCCGGTCTTGAGCTGGCCGTCGGTCTGCACGACGATGCGGTCGCGCAGACCGTTGAGCAGCAGGGTCTGCTGGGTCTCGGCGAGGCCGAGCTCCCAGGGGCCGCCCGCGTGCTTGAGCGAGGTGAGCGGGGATGCGCCCGTTCCGCCGTCGTGGCCGGAGATGAGCACGACATCCGCGTGGGCCTTGGAGACACCGGCGGCGACCGTGCCGACACCGACCTCGGAGACCAGCTTCACGTGGATCCGCGCTTGCGGGTTCGCGTTCTTCAGGTCGTGGATCAGCTGCGCGAGGTCTTCGATGGAGTAGATGTCGTGGTGCGGCGGCGGCGAGATGAGGCCGACGCCGGGCGTCGAGTGACGCGTCTTGGCGACCCACGGGTAGACCTTGTGGCCGGGCAGCTGGCCGCCCTCGCCGGGCTTGGCGCCCTGCGCCATCTTGATCTGGATGTCGTCCGCGTTGACCAGGTACTCGCTGGTCACCCCGAAGCGGCCGGAGGCGACCTGCTTGATGGAGGAGCGGCGCGCCGGGTCGTAGAGGCGGTCGGCGTCCTCGCCGCCCTCGCCGGTGTTGGACTTGCCGCCGAGCTGGTTCATCGCGATGGCGAGCGTCTCGTGCGCCTCGCGGGAGATCGAGCCGTACGACATGGCGCCGGTGGAGAACCGCTTGACGATCTCGGAGGCGGGCTCGACCTCGTCGATGGAGATCGGGGCACGGCCGGAGGTGAAGCCGAAGAGGCCGCGGAGCGTCATCAGGCGCTCGGACTGCTCGTTCACCCGGTCCGTGTACTGCTTGAAGATGTCGTAGCGCCGGTTGCGGGTGGCGTGCTGGAGACGGAAGACCGTCTCCGGGTCGAACAGGTGCGGCTCGCCCTCCCGGCGCCACTGGTACTCGCCGCCGATCTCCAGCGCGCGGTGGGAGGCCGCGATGCCGGAGGCGGGGTACGCCTTGGTGTGCCGGGCGGCGACCTCCTTGGCGACGATGTCCAGGCCGACGCCGCCGATCTTGGTGGCGGTGCCGTTGAAATACGTCGCGACGAACTCTTCGTCCAGGCCGACGGCCTCGAAGACCTGCGCGCCGCGGTAGGAGGCGACGGTGGAGATGCCCATCTTGGACATGACCTTCAGGACGCCCTTGCCGAGCGCGTAGATCAGGTTGCGGATGGCCTGCTCGGCCTCGATGTTCTCGATGAACGTGCCGGCGCGGACCAGGTCCTCGACGGACTCCATCGCGAGGTACGGGTTGACCGCGGCGGCGCCGTAACCGATGAGCAGGGCGACGTGGTGGACCTCGCGGACGTCCCCGGCCTCGACCAGCAGGCCCACCTGGGTGCGCTGCTTGGTGCGGATCAGGTGGTGGTGGACGGCGGAGGTGAGCAGCAGCGAGGGGATCGGTGCGTGCTCGGCGTCGGAGTGCCGGTCGGAGAGGACGATGAGGCGGGCGCCGTCCTCGATGGCTGCGTCGACCTCGGTGCAGATCTCCTCGATCCGGGCGGCCAGGGCGTCGCCGCCGCCGCCGACCCGGTAGAGACCGGCCAGGGTGGCGGCCTTCATGCCCGGCATGTCGCCGTCGGCGTTGATGTGTATCAGCTTGGCGAGCTCGTCGTTGTCGATCACCGGGAAGGGCAGCGTGACACTGCGGCAGGCCGCGGCGGTCGGCTCCAGGATGTTGCCCTGGGGGCCTAGCGAGGAGCGCAGCGAGGTGACGAGCTCCTCGCGGATGGCGTCCAGCGGCGGGTTGGTGACCTGGGCGAAGAGCTGGGTGAAGTAGTCGAAGAGCAGCCGGGGGCGCTCGGAGAGCGCGGCGATCGGCGAGTCGGTGCCCATGGAGCCGAGCGGCTCACCGGCGGTGCGGGCCATCGGCGCGAGGATGACGCGGAGCTCTTCCTCGGTGTAGCCGAAGGTCTGCTGGCGGCGGGTGACCGAGGCGTGGGTGTGCACGATGTGCTCACGCTCGGGCAGGTCGCTCAGCTCGATCTCGCCGGTCCGCAGCCACTCCTGGTAGGGCTGCTCGGCGGCGAGGGACGCCTTGATCTCGTCGTCCTCGATGATGCGGTGCTCGGCGGTGTCGACGAGGAACATCTTGCCGGGCTGGAGGCGGCCCTTGCGGACGACCTTCGCCGGGTCGATGTCCAGGACGCCGACCTCGGAGGAGAGCACGACGAGGCCGTCGTCGGTGACCCAGTAGCGGCCGGGGCGCAGACCGTTGCGGTCGAGGACCGCGCCGACCTGGACGCCGTCGGTGAAGGTGACACAGGCCGGGCCGTCCCAGGGCTCCATCATCGTGGCGTGGTACTGGTAGAACGCGCGCCGGGCCGGGTCCATCGAGTCGTGGTTCTCCCACGCCTCGGGGACCATCATCAGCACCGAGTGCGGCAGCGAGCGCCCGCCGAGGTGGAGCAGCTCCAGGACCTCGTCGAAGGAGGCGGAGTCGGAGGCGTCCGGGGTGCAGACGGGGAAGATCCGGTCCAGCTGCTCGGAGCCGAAGAGGCTGGAGGCGAGCTGGGACTCGCGGGCCTTCATCCAGTTGCGGTTGCCCTTGACCGTGTTGATCTCGCCGTTGTGCGCGACGAAGCGGTACGGGTGGGCCAGCGGCCAGCTCGGGAAGGTGTTGGTCGAGAAGCGGGAGTGGACCAGCGCGACCGTGGAGGCGAAGCGGCGGTCGGAGAGGTCCGGGAAGAACGGCTCCAGCTGCCCGGTGGTGAGCATGCCCTTGTAGACGATGGTGCGGGCGGAGAGCGAGGGGAAGTACACCCCGGCCTCACGCTCGGCACGCTTGCGCAGGACGAACGCCTTGCGGTCCAGGACGATGCCGGTGGACTCGCCGTCGGCGACGAAGACCTGGCGGAACTCGGGCATGGTGGCGCGGGCGCCGTTGCCGAGGAGCGCGGGGGTGACCGGGACGTCGCGCCAGCCGAGGACCGTGAGGCCCTCCTGCCTGGCGATCTCCTCGATCATGCGGACGGCCTCGGTGGAGCCGTCGGCGGGGAGGAAGGCGATGCCCACGGCGTAAGCGCCGGCCTCGGGAAGCTCAAAAGGGGTCTCGGCGCGCAGGAAGGCGTCGGGGACCTGGCACAGGATGCCGGCACCGTCGCCGGAGTCGGGCTCGGAGCCGGTGGCGCCGCGGTGTTCGAGGTTGCGCAGTACGGTCAGCGCCTGCTCGACCAGCTCATGGCTGGCCACACCGGTCAGAGTGGCCACGAACCCGACGCCACAGGCGTCGTGCTCGTTACGGGGGTCGTACATCCCCTGCTGGGCGGGGCGACCGTCCATGGGCGACCAGGCGTCGATACGCATCGGCTCTCCCGTCGTCGTCGTGGCATTTGCGGTGCCGAGGGACGACGTTGGCCCTCTGCGAAATTTCGTGCAGGTTACATGATGGGGCGCTTCTCAAGAAGCGGAAGGCTTGTTCCAACATACGGACACCATGGTGACCGGAAGTGACTGGGTGACCAGAGGTGACCGGCTGACCAGGGGGTGGGTCGCTGTCGGAACGATCGGCGCCCGGGGGGACCCGCAGAGAGCAGGCGTCGTTGCCTGCGGTGCCTACGGCTCATGCCCGGCGGCAAAGGAAACGAAACCACCGAGTAACGGCTACTTATGTGCAGCCCTGCATAGAGTCTCATTTTACGGCCGCCGGGCCCGTTCCGCCCAGGAGGCGGCGCCAGGACGTACGTCACACGGGCCGCCGCACGGTTGAGCCGTTCGGGCGGTCCCGTTACGTCGCCCGCCCGCGCCCGGCGTCAGCCGACCGCCACCCCGAACAGGGTGCCGAGTCCGTACGTCAGTGCCGCCGCCGCACCGCCGAGGGCGAGCTGCCGCAGTCCGCTGAACCACCAGGTGCGCGCCGTCACCCGGGCCACCACCGCACCGCAGCCGAAGAGGCCGAGCAGCGCGAGCGCCACCGAGGGCCACAGGGCGCTCGCCCCGAGCAGGTACGGCAGGACGGGCAGGAGGGCGCCGAGCGCGAAGGCGCCGAAGGAGGAGACGGCCGCCACGAGCGGGGAGGGCAGGTCGTTCGGGTCGATGCCGAGCTCCTCGCGGGCGTGAATCGCCAGCGCCTGCTCCGGGTCGCGCGAGAGCTGCCGGGCCACCTCGCCGGCCAGTGGGGCGTCGACGCCCCGGGCCTCGTAGAGCGCGGCGAGCTCGGCCATCTCGTCCTTGGGGTGCTTGCGCAGCTCCCGGCGCTCGACGGCCAGCTCGGCCTCGACCAGGTCGCGCTGGGAGGCGACGGAGGTGTACTCGCCGGCGGCCATGGAGAACGCCCCGGCGGCCAGTCCGGCGAGCCCCGTGATCACGATGGCCTGCTGGGAGACCGCACCGCCCGCGACACCGGTCATCAGGGCGAGGTTGGAGACCAGGCCGTCCATCGCGCCGAAGACGGCGGGGCGCAGCCAGCCGCCGTTCACATCCCGGTGGGTGTGGTTGTCCCGGTGCGCCTCGTGGAGGACGGCGTCGGTCTCGATGATGGCCACGGTCTGTGTCTCCCCTGCTCCCCGGGTGGGCTGTCACCCCCACCGAGTGGTTGCCCGTACAACTTTCGACAAAGTCCAAGGTACGCCGGACGGGCGACCTCCGCCAGCAAGGCAGGCCTGACTTACCACCCCGCTGACCTGCGAAGAAAGGTCAGCCTCAGCTTCGTAACAGGGTCATCCGACCGGCCCCTTTCTGCCGCTGTCCGGCCTCCGTCCGTCCTCCACGTGGCACATATGCGGACAGGGCCCGGAAGCGGAGTCGGAATCGGACTCCGAGTCGGACTCGTCGGACGAGCGGAGGGCGACGCCATGGACACGGTCGTCGGCAAGGAACGGGCCGCGCAGGACGGCCGCGACGCCCGGGAGATCGAGGAGCGGTGGTACGCCGCCGGGGGCTCGCCCGCACCGGAGCGCGCGGGCGCCTCCGAGCCGCCCGCGCCGCCGCGCCTGCGCGCACTGGCCGGACAGCCTCTCGATGAACTCGCGTTGCTGGAATCGCCGTTGACCGCCGACGAGCCCACCGAGCTGGCCGACATCATGGCCGCCTGCCCGCACTGGCCCGGCCCGCCCGAGGCCGCGCCCGTCGTCGGCCGGGACCGGCTGCACGCGGCCTGGCTCGGCCGGGCGGCGGGCTGCCTGCTCGGAAAGCCGGTGGAGAAGCTGCCGCTGTACGGGATCCGCGCCCTGGCCCGCGCCACCGGCAACTGGCCTCTGACCACCTGGTTCACCGCCCGCGGCGTGCCTGACGAGCTGCTGGCCGCCCACCCGTGGAACCGTCGCTCGGCCCCCACCTCGCTCGCCGAGAACGTCGACGGCATGCCCGAGGACGACGACCTCAACCACCCCCTCCTCACGCTGCTGTTGCTCCAGCGGCACGGGCGCTCCTTCACCACGGCCGACCTGGCCCGCCTCTGGCTGGACGAACTCCCGGCGGGCCGCACCTTCACCGCCGAGCGCATCGCGTACGGCAACCTCCTCGCGGCGTCGAACCCCCACGGACGGCCCGCCTCCGCAACCCGTTCCGTGAGTGGATCGGCGCCCAGATCCGGGCCGATGTGCACGGCTGGACCCACCCCGGCGACCCCGCCGGGGCCGCCGCCCAGGCCCACCGCGACGCGGTGCTCACCCACACCGCCAACGGGGTCTACGGAGCGATGTTCACGGCGGCCGCCCTCGCTGTCGCGGCGGGCGGGGAGAGCGATGTGCACGGCTGCCTGGCCGCCGGGCTGCGGGGCGTTCCGCCGCACTCGCGGTACGCCGGCGCGGTCCGGCTCGGCATCGAGACCGCGCGTACGGAAGGGGAGTTCGACCTGGTGGTGGACCGGCTGCACGCCGCGTATGCCGACACCCACCACTGGGTACACGTGCTGCCCAACGCCGCACTGTTCGCCGCCGCCCTCACCCACGCCGACGGCGACTTCACCCGGTCGATCGGCCTCGCGGTCTGCGGCGGCTGGGACACCGACTCCAACGGGGCCACCGCGGGCTCCCTCGCCGGACTCCTCGCGGGCACCCCGACCGCCCTGCCCGACCACTGGACGGCCCCGCTGAAGAACCGCCTCGCACCTCCGTACCCGGCTACGACCGGACCGGATTCGACACCCTCGCCGCACTGACCCACCAGGAGGCTCTGCGCCCATGACCCGTATCGCGGTGCTCGGCAGCACCAACATGGACCTCGTCGCCTACACCGCCCGCGCCCCGGAACGCGGGGAGACCGTCACCGGCCGGGAGTTCCGGACGGTCCCCGGCGGCAAGGGCGCCAACCAGGCCGTCGCCGCCGCCCGAGCGGGCGGGGAGGTGACGATGATCGGCGCGGTCGGCGACGACGCGTACGGCGCACAGCTCCGCGACGGCCTCGAACACGCCGGGGTCGACACCGACCTCCTGCACACCGCCGAGGGCCCGAGCGGCACCGCGCACATCGTGGTGGACGACTACGGGTCCAACGCCATCGTGGTGATCCCCGGCGCCAACGGCGTCATCACCGCGCTCGGCCCCGGCGAGATCGCGGCCATCGCCGCCGCCGACCTGCTGCTGATGCAGCTCGAACTCCCGCTCTCCGCCGTCGTGGAGGGCGCCCGCGCGGCCAGGTCCCAGGGCGTACGGACCATCCTCACCCCCTCCCCCGTACAGCCCCTGCCCGATGAACTCCTGGACCACATCGACCTGCTGATCCCCAACGAGCATGAGGCCGCCGAGCTCTCCGGGCAGGCCGAGCCGCACGCGGCGGCGCAGATCCTGCTGCGTCAGGTGCCCGAGGTCATCATCACGCTCGGTGCGAAGGGATCCCTGTACGCGGCCCGGGGCGGCGAGCCGGTGCTCTTCGCGGCGCCCGAGGTGCGGGCCGTCGACACGACCGGGGCCGGGGACACCTTCGTCGGGGCGCTGGCGGTGGCGCTCGGGGAGGGGCGGCCGGTGGCCAAGGCGCTGGCCTTCGCGTCCTCGGCCGCCGCGCTCTGCGTCCAGAAGCCGGGCGCGTCCATGTCCATGCCGTACCGGAGCGAGATCGAGGCAGCATGAGTACGACAGCAGCAGGGCCCCTGACCGGGCTGAAGGTCATCGACCTCGCCACCCTCTTCGCCGGGCCGCTCGCCGCCACCATGCTCGGGGACTTCGGCGCCGATGTGGTCAAGGTGGAGCACCCCCGTAAGCCCGACCCCTCGCGCGGGCACGGCCCCGCCAAGGACGGGGTCGGCCTGTGGTGGAAGCTGCTCGGCCGCAACAAGCGGACCCTGACGCTGGACCTGTCCGCCCCGGGTGGCCGGGACGTGCTGCTGCGACTCGCCGCCGAGACCGACGTCATCGTCGAGAACTTCCGGCCGGGGACGCTGGAGCGCTGGGGGCTGGGTCCCGAGGAGCTGCACGCCGTCAACCCGCGCCTGGTGCTGGCCCGGGTCACCGGCTTCGGCCAGTTCGGGCCGTACGCGCACCGGCCCGGGTTCGGCACGCTGGCGGAAGCGATGAGCGGGTTCGCCGCGATCACCGGGGAGCCGGACGGACCGCCGACACTGCCGCCGTTCGGGCTCGCGGACTCCATCGCGGCGCTGGCGACGGCGTACGCGGTGATGGCCGCGCTCGCGGGGAGGGAGAAGACGGGTGAGGGGCAGGTGGTGGACCTGGCGATCATCGAGCCGATGCTCACCGTGCTGGGCCCGCAGCCGCTCTGGTACGACCAGCTCGGTTACGTCCAGCCGCGCACCGGCAACCGTTCCCGCAACAACGCCCCGCGCAACACCTACCGCACCGCCGACGGCCACCGGGTCGCGGTCTCCACGTCCGCGCAGTCCGTCGCGGAGCGGGTGATGCGGCTGGTGGGCCGCCCGGAGCTGATCGAGGAGCCGTGGTTCGGCGCGGGCACCACCCGGGCCGAGCACACCGAGGAACTGGACGACGCGGTCGGCCACTGGATCTCCCGCCACAGCCGGGAGGAAGTCCTCAACGGCTTCGAGAAGGCGGAGGCGGCCGTGGCTCCGATCCATGACGTACGGGAGGTGATGGAGGACCCGCAGTACCGGGCGCTGGGCACGATCGCCGAGGTGGATGACCCGGAGCTGGGGCCGCTGCGGATGCAGAACGTCCTCTTCCGGCTCTCGGAGACCCCGGGCGCCATCCGCTGGGCGGGCCGCCCGCACGGCGCGGACACCGAGGAGATCCTGGCCGGGCTCGGCCTCTCGGAGACCCGGATCGCGGCCCTGCGCGACCAGGGCGCCCTGTGACCGGCCGCCCGATCCCGGGCCCGCCGGCGCCGGAAGGTCCGCCTCCGCCTCTAGGCTGTCCCCCGCTGACCTGGCTGTACGTCCCCGGGGACCGGCCGGAGGTGGTGGCCAAGGCGCTCGGTTGCGGGGCTGACGTGGTGATCGTCGACCTGGAGGACGCCGTCGCCCCCGACCGTAAGGAGTACGCGCGCGCCGCCACCGCCGAGCTCCTCGCCGACCCGGTGGCCGCCGCCCCCGACGCCGTACCCGTCCATGTCCGAGTGCACGGCGAGGACGACATCCGGGCCCTGATGGGGCTGCCGGGGCTCTCCGGACTCCGGCTGCCCAAGATCACGCACGCGGTCTCCGTGCACCATGTGGCGGCGGTGGCCCCCGGTGTACCGCTCTATCCGCTGCTGGAGTCGGCGCTCGGCGTCGAGCACGCGTACTCGATCGCCTCGGCCGACCCCGCCGTCCGGGGCATCGCGCTGGGCGAGGCGGACCTCCGCGCCGATCTCGGCGTACGGGAGGACCGCGGGCTCGACTGGTCGCGCAGCCGCCTCGTGGTGGCGGCCCGGGCGGCCGCACTGCCGCCGCCCCCGCAGTCGGTCTTCCCGGACGTCCGGGACCTGGACGGGCTGTGGGCCTCGTGCGTACGGGGGCGAGGGCTCGGGCTGCTGGGCCGGGCGGCGATCCATCCGCGTCAGCTGGAGGTGATCGAGCGGGCGTTCCGGCCGACGGCCCGGGAGATCGAGGCGGCGGAGGAGATCATCGCGGCCTCGGCGGTGGAGGCGGGGGCGCTGGCGCTGCCGGACGGGCGGTTCGTGGACGCGGCGGTGGTGGCCTCGGCGCGCCGCACACTGGCGATCGCCGGGCGGTCCTGAGGATTCTCAGGTCCGCCCGGCGATCGGGGGGTCAGCTCTTGTCGGCTGCCTCGGGGGCGGAGTCCTTCTTCAGCGGGTCCTTGTCCGCGCTGTCGGCCTCCGGCGCGTCCGCGTCCTCGGCGCCGTCCTCGTCGTCGGCGACCTCGGTGGAGTCGGCGGCTTCGGCGGTCTTGTCCGGCTCCACGATCTCCTCGCGGCCCGGGCGGAGCTTCGCGGAGACCACGATGTAGGCGACGGCGAACGCGAAGACGAAGATCGCGGTCCACACGTTCAGGCGCAGGCCCAGGACGTGGTGGGCCTCGTCGACCCGCATGTACTCGATCCAGCCGCGTCCGGCGCAGTAGGCGGCGACGTACAGCGCGAACGCCCGTCCGTGGCCGAGCTTGAAGCGGCGGTCGGCCCAGATGACGAGCAGGGCGACGCCGACGCACCACAGCGACTCGTAGAGGAAGGTCGGGTGGTACGTCCCGGCGACCCGGTTCGAGCCCTCGCTGATCTCCAGCGCCCAGGGGAGGTCGGTCGGCTTGCCGTACAGCTCCTGGTTGAACCAGTTGCCCCAGCGGCCGATGGCCTGGGCGATGGCGAGGGCGGGGGCCAGCGCGTCCGCCCAGGCCGGCAGGGGGATGCCTCGCCGGCGGCAGGCGATCCAGGCGCCGACCGCGCCGAGGGCGACCGCACCCCAGATGCCGAGGCCGCCCTCCCAGATCTTGAAGGCGTCGACCCAGTTCTGGCCGTCGCTGAAGTAGAGCTGGTAGTCGGTGATCACGTGGTAGAGCCGGCCGCCGACGAGGCCGAAGGGCACGGCCCAGACGGCGATGTCGGCGACGGTGCCGGCTTTGCCGCCACGGGCGACCCAGCGCTTGTTGCCGATCCAGACGGCGACGAAGACACCGATGATGATGCAGAACGCGTAGCCGCGGAGCGGGATCGGGCCGAGCTCGATCACGCCGGTCGACGGGCTGGGAATGGAGGCAAGGTTCATGACGGGGTCGACGCTACCTTGCCGGGCGGTGGGTACGGCAAGCCACCCGGCAACGTCTGGGTAACGAGGGTCCCTGTCACGGGCCCGTACCGCCCGGCCCTCCGCGTGCCCCCCGGTCCCTCAGGAAACGGGGGCGGACGGGGTTGCGGTGCCGGGCTTCTTGCCCTTGTTGGCCTCGGCGACCCACTTCTTCAGGTTCTCCACGGAGATCTGCTCGTCGCCCTTCTTCGGGAAGATCGACTCGCTGTTGAGGAGGGCGGTCGGGGTGCCCTGGAAGCCGCCCTCACGGAACGCGGTGTCCGACTTCTGGACCCAGCTGTCGTGCTCGCCGCTCTCCACACAGGTGCGGAAGCCGGGAGTGTCGAGCCCTTCGACCTCGCCGGCCAACTCGATCAGCCGACTGTTCTTGGCGAAGGCGTCGTCGGGCTCGGGGGGCTGGTTGCGGAAGAGCACGTCATGGTACGGGGCGAACTTGCCGACGTCCTGGGCGCAGGCGGCGGCGTTGGCGGCGCGCAGCGAGCCCTTGCCGCCGAGGTTGCCGTCGATGATCGTGGCCAGGTGGTAGTCCACCTTCAGCTGGCCCGCCTCGACCAGCTCCGTGATGGTGTCCCGGAAGGCGTTCTCGAACTGGGCGCAGACCGGGCAGCGGAAGTCCTCCCAGATCGTGAGCGTGGACGGGGCGTCGGGGGCGCCGACCGGCAGGGTCAGGGAGTCCTCGCCGGTCGCCCCCGACGGGGTGATGGCCGGGCCGGACGCGCTGTCACTGCCGCCGTCCTTGCCCACGTTGGCCGCGATCAGGCCGACCACGGCGGCCAGCGCCAGGACGCCGACCACGGCGGAGGAGACGATCAGCGTACGGCGGCGCTTCTCGCGGCCCTTCTCCCGCTCGCGCTGCTGGGCCAGGCGCTCACGCGCACTTCGGTTTCCCTCAGGAATCTTGTCGCTCACACCCGCAGCAACGAACCGGGGAGGCGCGTACGCGCCTCCCCGGCCCATATTCCACCCATTCAGGTGACCTCGACGGTCACCGCTGTCGAACGCCCTGAGCAGTCAGCGCTTTCGGACGCCCCGCGCCAGCTCGCCCGCCAGGGACCGGACGGCGTCGAGGCCGGCGGTCTCGTCGGGGGCGTCCAGGATCGCCTTGACGAAGGCCGAGCCGACGATCACGCCGTCGGCGAATCCGGCCACCTCGGCGGCCTGCTCGGCGTTGGAGACGCCGAGGCCGACGCAGACCGGCAGGTCGGTGGTGGCGCGGGTGCGGCCCACCAGCTCCTGGGCCTGGGCGCCGACCGAGGCACGGGTGCCGGTGACGCCCATCAGGGAGGCGGCGTAGACGAAGCCGCTGCCCGCCGCCGTGATGGTGGCGAGCCGGGCGTCCTGGCTGCTGGGGGCGACGACGAACACGGTGGCGAGGCCGTGCTTGTCGGCGTGCTCGCGCCACAGCGCGGACTCCTGGACCGGCAGGTCGGGCAGGATGCACCCGGCGCCACCCGCCTCGGCCAGCTCGGCGGTGAAGCGCTCGACGCCGTACCGGTCGATGGGGTTCCAGTACGTCATGACCAGGATCGGGACCCCGGTGGCCTCGTACGCCTCGCGGACCGTGCGCATCACGTCGGCGATGCGGACGCCGCCGCGCAGGGCGATGTCGTCGGCGGTCTGGATGACCGGTCCGTCGAGGACCGGGTCGCTGTGCGGGAGCCCGATCTCCACGACGTCGGCGCCGCCCGCGATGACCGCCTTGACCGCCTCGACGCCGCCGTCGACGGTCGGGAAGCCGGCCGGGAGGTAGGCGATGAGCGCCGCCCGGTCCTCCGCCTTCGCGGCGGCGAGGGTGGTGCTCAACAGCTCGATGTTGCCGCTCACTTGGCGTCCCCCTCGATCTCGGCGCGGTCGCTGTCCGCGTCCGCCTCGACGGCGGCGTCGGTGTCGTAGAGCCCGAAGTAGCGGGCGGCGGTGTCCATGTCCTTGTCGCCGCGGCCGGACAGGTTGATGAGGATCAGCCCGTCCTTCCCGAGCTCCTTGCCCAGGTCCAGCGCACCGGCGAGCGCGTGGGCGCTCTCGATGGCCGGGATGATCCCCTCGGTGCGCGACAGCAGGCGCAGGGCCTGCATGGCCGCGTCGTCGGTGACCGCGCGGTACTCGCCGCGCCCGATGTCCTTGAGGTAGGAGTGCTCCGGGCCGATGCCCGGGTAGTCCAGACCGGCGGAGATGGAGTACGGCTCGGTGATCTGGCCCTCGTCGTCCTGGAGGACGTAGGAGCGCGAACCGTGCAGGATGCCCGGCTCCCCCGCGGTCAGGGTCGCCGCGTGCTCGCCGGTCTCCACGCCGTGCCCGGCGGGCTCGCAGCCCACCAGGCGGACCTCGGCGTCCGGGATGAAGGCGTGGAAGAGGCCGATGGCGTTGGAGCCGCCGCCGACACAGGCGACCGCCGCGTCCGGGAGGCGGCCGGTGCGCTCCAGGAGCTGGCGGCGGGCCTCGACGCCGATGACCCGGTGGAAGTCGCGGACCATCGCCGGGAAGGGGTGCGGACCCGCGACCGTACCGAAGAGGTAGTGCGTACGGTCCACGTTGGCGACCCAGTCGCGGAACGCCTCGTTGATGGCGTCCTTCAGGGTCCGCGAGCCGGACTTCACGGCGACGACCTCGGCGCCGAGCATCCGCATCCGGGCCACGTTCAGCGCCTGGCGCTCGGTGTCGATCTCGCCCATGTAGATGGTGCAGTCGAGGCCGAAGAGGGCGCAGGCGGTCGCGGTGGCGACGCCGTGCTGACCGGCTCCGGTCTCGGCGATGACCCGGGTCTTGCCCATGCGCTTGGTGAGGAGCGCCTGGCCGAGCACGTTGTTGATCTTGTGCGAGCCGGTGTGGTTCAGGTCCTCGCGCTTGAGGAAGACCCGGGCGCCGCCCGCGTGCTCGGCGAAGCGCGGGACCTCGGTCAGCGCGCTGGGGCGGCCGGTGTAGTTGACCATGAGCTCGTTGAGCTCGGCGGCGAAGGCCGGGTCGGACTTGGCCTTGTCGTACTCGACGGCGACCTCGTCCACGGCGGCGACGAGCGCCTCCGGGATGAACTTGCCGCCGTACGCGCCGAAGTAGCCCTCGGCGCTGGGGATCAGACCCTCGGGGTCCGGGATGAAGAATTCGGACGTCATGCGACGTGCTCCTTGGCATGGCAACGGGTGGGTTCACCGTATGCGCCGAGAGCGGAGCGCCACCGGGACCGGCATGCGGTCGCGGCGGTGCGGTCGTACGTACGAGAAGGGGTTACTGCGGTACGTCGGCCGGGGCTCGCCTACAGCGCGGACCCCGGGCGCCATCGCATCCCGTTCACCTGGCCGGGCTCGTCACCGATCACGTACCGCACACGCCGACCGTGCACGCGCCGGGCGGGGGCGCGGCAGCCTCGCGGCCTGCAACCGCGCGCCAGCGGGGCATGCGGATCCCTGGCCAGGGCCCCGGCGGGGCGCAGGCCCGGCGGCCGGGTGCGGGGCACGGGACGGTCGGTCATGGTCGGCGGTCTCTCCCGGTCAGCCGCGGCCGTGGCGGAGCGCCGGGTGGGCGCCGGCGGCGACGAGGTCGGCGACGGCGGCGCGCGGGTCGCGGCCGGTGACCAGGGACTCGCCGACCAGGACGGCGTCGGCGCCGGCGTTGGCGTACGCGATCAGGTCGTGCGGGCCGCGGACGCCGGACTCGGCGACCTTGACGATGTGGTCGGGGATCTCGGGGGCGACGCGCTCGAAGGTGGAGCGGTCGACCTTGAGGTCCTTGAGGTTGCGCGCGTTGACACCGATGATCTTCGCTCCGGCGTCCACGGCACGCTCCGCCTCCTCCTCGTCGTGCGCCTCGACGAGCGGGGTGAGCCCGATCGACTCGGCGCGCTCGATCAGGGAGACCAAGGCCTCCTGGTCGAGGGCGGCGACGATCAGCAGGGCGAGGTCGGCGCCGTACGCCCGTGCCTCCCACAGCTGGTACGAGGTGACGATGAAGTCCTTGCGCAGGATCGGGGTGTCGACCTTGGCGCGGACGGCCTCCAGGTCGGCGAGCGAGCCGCCGAAGCGGCGCTCCTCGGTGAGGACCGAGATGACGGAGGCGCCACCGGCCTCGTAGTCCGCGGCGAGCGCGGCGGGGTCCGCGATGGCGGCAAGGGCCCCCTTGGACGGGGACGAGCGCTTGACCTCGCAGATGACGGTCACGCCCTCGCCGCGCAGGGCGGCGACTCCGTCCTTGGCCTGGGGAGCACGGGCCGCACGCTCCTTCAGCTCGTCGAGGCTGACGCGCGCCTGCCGCTCCGCGAGGTCGGCGCGAACGCCGTCGATGATCTCGTCGAGCACACTCACGCGAGCGGCCCCCTTCCGGAACGGTTGACGGTGAACAGGATCAGCCATACCGATGGTATCCGCAGGAGGCCCCGGGGCCCGCATCAGGCCACGCCGCGTCCCATTACCTGGGCATTCAAGGCGCCAGTGCCGAGCCGAACGGCAGATTCCGGACGACGGTGAAGAGCAGGAGCACGGCGCCGACGCCCCACCACCAGACGGGGGCGAGGACGATCCGCAGCGGCTGTCCGCGCCAGGCCCGGACGAGCCAGAGGACCCAGACCGCGGCGAAGAGGAAGTAGCCGGTGGTGGCGACCGCGTTCGCGGAGAAGGCGGTGCCGAGGTCACCGTGGATGAAGGCGTGAGCGCTGCGGAGGCCGCCGCAGCCGGGGCAGAACGTTCCGGTGATCTCGAGCAGCGGGCAGACGGGGTAGTGACCGGGCTCGTTGGGGTCGACGGTGCCGACGTAGGCGAAGGCGGCTGTGACGGCGGCCAGGATGCCGACGGGCGTGGCGAGCCGCCCCACCCAGCCCGTCCGGCGTTCGGGGACGGAACCGTGGCCTGGGGGGCCGGGCACCTGCGCGGGTTCCTCGCCCGAGGGGCCTGTGAGCTCCGGGCCCACGCCGGCAAGGGTGCCGTCCTCGAACGCCGGACGGGCTGGAGTGGCGGGGGTTCCGGCCCCGGGCTCCGGGCGGGGTGGGGTGGGCCGGGTCGTGTCGGGGGTCGGGCAGACCGTCAGCGGCATGTTCCAGGGGCCGACGCCCTGGGGCTCGGCTTCGGGGTTCGGGGTCGGGGTGGCGTCCACCCGGTGATTGTCCCCGCTCATACGGAAAGGCGCAGCCCACTCAGGGCTGCGCCTTGCTGCGTGTCGGCCGCGCGGTCGGGCCGGCGGCGTGTCAGTGGGAGACCTGGGCCTCTCCGGCGCGCGCCCGGGCCTCCACCAGTTCGGCGGACTCCTTGGGCATCCCGAGGCCCGCGAGCTTCATGGCGTAACCGACGATGCCACCGGCGAAGATGACGGCGATACCGGCCCAGAAGCCGAGCGGGTTGGCCGCGACCATGAAGACGCCTGCGACGCAGAAGCCGATGAAGGCGATGATGACACCGGTCCAGGCGGCCGGGGTGTGTCCGTGGCTCGTGCCCGCCATGAGTTGCTCCTTGTTGGTGTTGCGCGGTGGATCGCGTGGGTGTCGCTGCAGCTGTCGCTCGGGGGACGGCTGCCCTCCATTGTCCCGTACGGGGCAACCGGAGGTGAGCGGGGGGTCGCCCCTCGGGATTGTCTAGCCCGTCGGGTCCTCGCCCCGGTCCAGGGCCTTCCACAGCTCCTCGGGCCGGTCCGGGTCCGGGGCGGTGCGGGGCGCCTTGCGGGGGCGCGGGGTGCCGTCGCGCTCGTACCGGCCCGACATCGTGGGCCAGCGGCCGCCGAAGCGCAGGGCGAGCAGCCCGGCGACCAGGACCAGCAGGCCCCCGGCGGCGGTGACGTACGGCCAGGCGGTGTGGGTGAGGGCTTCGATGGTGGCCGCCGCGTCACCGGTGGTGCGGGCGGCCTCCTCGTCGAGGGCCGTGCTGTCGGTCGCGCCCGCCCAGGCGCTGAGGGCGGCCCCGAGGCCGCTGAGGGCGAGCAGGACGGCGACGAGGCGGCGGCCCGCGCCGCGGACGGCGAAGACGGCCACCAGGGCGGCCAGGCCGACGATCGCCAGGGCCGCCGGGGCGCCGGTGACGTCCTGGCCGTCGGCGGTGAGCGGCAGGGCGCCGCCCCCGGTCGCCGCCCGGCCCTCGGCCCAGACCTGGCCGGAGGCCAGCAGGACGACGGTCGCACCGGCCGCGCCCAGGAGCAGCCCGGCCGCGAGCGACCGGCGGCTGCGCGCGGAGTCGGGCGTCGGGGCGGAGCCGGCGGCCGGGTCGGCGGTTCGGGCACGGGGCTGGGGTACGGGGACAGCACTCACGCGTTCCACTATCCCCTACCGCCTCAGCGGTCGTGGAGCCGGTTGGCGGTATGGACGGCGCGCAGCACCGCCGCCGCCTTGTTGCGGCACTCGTTGTCCTCCGCGACCGGGTCCGAGTCGGCGACGACACCCGCTCCGGCCTGCACGTACGCCGTGCCGTCGCGCAGCAGCGCGGTGCGGATGGCGATGGCGGTGTCGGAGTCCCCGGCGAAGTCGAGATAGCCGACGCAGCCCCCGTACAGCCCTCGGCGGCTCGGCTCCAGCTCCTCGATGATCTGCATGGCGCGCGGCTTGGGGGCGCCGGAGAGGGTGCCCGCGGGGAAGCAGGCGGTGAGGACGTCGAAGGCGGTGCGGTCCTCGGTGACGCGGCCGGTGACGGTGGAGACGATGTGCATCACGTGGGAGTACCGCTCGACGGACATGAAGTCGACGACCTCCACGCTGCCCGGTTCGCAGACCCGGCCCAGGTCGTTGCGGCCGAGGTCGACGAGCATCAGGTGCTCGGCGCGCTCCTTGGGATCGGCGAGCAGCTCCTCGGCGAGTGCCAGGTCCTCCTGCGGGGTGGTGCCGCGGTGCCGGGTCCCGGCGATCGGGTGGACCATCGCCCGCCCGTCCTCGACCTTGACGAGGGCCTCGGGGCTGGAGCCGACGACGTCGAACCCGTCGAAGCGGAAGAGATACATGTACGGGGACGGGTTGGTGGCCCGCAGCACCCGGTAGACGTCCAGGGCGCTCGCGGTGCAGGGGGTCTCGAAGCGCTGGGACGGGACGACCTGGAAGGCCTCGCCCGCCCGGATGCGCTCCTTGATGTCCTCGACGGCCACCTGGTAGGCCTCGCCCCCCCAGAGCGCGGTGTACGGCGGCAGCTCGGACGGGGGCAGGAGGGCCGGCGCGTTCTCGACCGGGCGGCGCAGGTCCTGCTCCATCGCGTCCAGGCGGGCGACGGCGTCCGCGTGGGCCTCGTCGACGCCGGTGGAGAGGTCGTTGTGGTTGATCGCGTTGGCGATCAGCAGGACGGTGCCGTTCTGGTGGTCGAGGACGGCGAGGTCCGAGGTGAGGAGCATGGTCAGCTCGGGGAGCTTCAGGTCGTCGCCGCCGTGCTCGCCGATCTTCTCCAGGCGGCGGACGACGTCGTAGCCGAGGTAGCCGACCATGCCGCCGGTGAAGGGCGGCAGGCCCGCGTCGCTCACCAGGTCGCGGGGGGTGTGGAGGGTCTCGACGGTGGCGCGCAGGGCCTCCAGCGGGTCGCCGTCGACCGGGACGCCGACGGGCGGGGTGCCGAGCCAGTGGGCCGCGCCGTCGCGGGCGGTGAGGGTGGCGTCGCTGCGTACACCGATGAAGGAGTAGCGCGACCAGGTCCGGCCGTTCTCCGCGGACTCCAGCAGGAAGGTGCCGGGGCGCTCGGCGGCGAGCTTGCGGTACAGGCCGACGGGGGTGTCGCCGTCCGCGAGGAGGCGGCGGCTGACGGGGACGACGCGCCGGTCGACGGCCAGCTTGCGGAAGGTGTCGAGATCCATGGCCGGACCTTAGCTGTCGAGGAGGGTGAGGACGTCGGCGTCGAAGCAGGTGCGGTCGCCCGTGTGGCAGGCGGCGCCCGTCTGGTCGACCTTGACCAGCACGGTGTCGGCGTCGCAGTCCAGCGCGACGGACTTCACCCGCTGGATGTGGCCGGAGGTGTCGCCCTTGACCCAGTACTCCTGGCGGCTGCGCGACCAGTAGGTGCAGCGGCCCGTGGTGAGGGTACGGTGCAGCGCCTCGTCGTCCATCCAGCCGAGCATCAGCACCTCGCCGGTGTCGTACTGCTGGGCGATGGCCGGGACCAGACCGTCGGCGCCGCGCCTGAGGCGGGCGGCGATGGCGGGGTCGAGGCTGCTGGCGGGCGGCGTGGGGCCGGGAGTGCTGCTGGTCATGGGCCCATTGTGCCGTGGTGGCGAGGCGTTCCCGGGCGGACGTCCACTGGGCGGACCCCGGGTGGCGGTCGTACGCTGGCGGGCATGTCGACCCATGCGAAGCGTGAACGTCTCCTGCTCGCCGATCTGTTGGAGGCGGCCGGTCCCGAGGCCCTGACCCTGTGCGGGGGCTGGAAGACCCGTGATCTGGCCGCCCATGTGGTGGTCCGTGAGCGCCGCGCCGACGCGGCGGGCGGGCTGCTGATCCCCGCCCTGAGGAACCGGCTGGAGCGGGTGCAGGCCGAGTTCGCCGCGAAGCCGTACGAGGAGCTGATCCAGCTGCTCCGTACGGGCCCGCCCCGGTTCTCCCCGATGTCCCTCAAGCAGATCGACGAGGCGGCGAACACCGTCGAGTTCTTCGTCCACGCGGAGGACGTGCGCCGGGCCCAGCCGGACTGGTCGCGGCGCGAGCTGGACCCGGTCTTCGCCGACGTGCTCTGGTCGCACACCGAGAAGACCGCCCGGATGCTGGGGCGCAAGTCCCCGGTGGGGCTGGTGTTGCGCCGCCCGGACGGCCGGACGGCGGTGGCCCGCAAGGGCGCTCCGGTGGTGACGGTGACCGGGGAGCCCTCGGAGCTGCTGCTGTTCGCGTCCGGCCGGCAGGACGCGGCGGACGTCCAGGTGGAGGGCGAGAAGGAAGCTGTGGACCGGCTGCACCGGGCGGGGCTGGGGATGTAGCGGCTTCTACGTTCCGAGCAGCCGCCGGGCCGCCAGGGCGAGGGAGACCTCGACGGCGTCCCGGGGGCGGGTGAGGCAGCGGCCCGTGAGCTGTTCGAAGCGGCGGAGCCGGTTGAGGACCGTGTTGCGGTGGCAGTAGAGCCGCGCGCCGGCCCGCTGCGCCGAGCCGTCCGCGTCCAGCCAGGCCGTCAGCGTCTCCAGGATGACGTCCCGGTCCGAGGGGTCCAGCCGGTCGAGCGGGCCGAGCACCCGGTCGGCGAGGGCGGAGCCGAGGGCCGGGGACGAGACGACGAGGGCGTCCGGGAGGTGCTCGTCGAGCAGGACCGTGCCCCCGGAGGCCGGGCAGGCGCGCAGGGCGGTCTCCGCCAGCCGCCGGGCGTCCCCGAGGGCGGCCAGGCCGTCGACGGCGGAGCCTATGCCCGCCCGGGTTCCGGCGGGGGCGTCCAGGGCGTCGGCGATGGCGTGCAGCTCGCCGGGGTCATCGGAATCCCCGGTGAGCCGGAGGATGGCGAAGACGGCGTCGGGGCCGGTGTGCCAGAGGGGGGCGTTGCTCGGCGCTGAGTGCGGGCGCCCGTCCGGTTCCGGGCTCGGGGCATCGTGCCGGGGCCCGTCCAGTCGCGTCTGCCCGTCCGGGGCAGTGTGCGGGCTCCCCTCCGGGGCTGCGCCCGACAGTGCGGCCGGGAGGTTCAGGGGTGGCCGGGCGGGGCCCTGCTGCTGTGGCCCGCGCGGGGCGGAGGCCACCGCGAGTACGGCGTACCGCCCCTGTTCCGGCAGCCCCAGCATCGCCGCCGCCTCGCAGAGGTCCGCGATCCGGGCGGTCCCGTCGAGCAGGGCCGCGACCATCAGCCGCTGCTGGTTCTCGCGCCGCCAGGAGAGCCGACGCTCGGCCTGCCGGTAGGCGTCCGTGACGATGCCGCAGTGCTCGTCGACGAAGTTCCACACATCGGCGGCGACATGGACCAGCAGCCGTACGTCGTCGGGGTCGCGGCGGGCCGTCTCGTCCACCAGGTCCTGCCAGACCATCGCGCCGCCCATCCGGAAGGCGTGCAGGACAGCGTCGAGCGGTACGCCCTGTTCGGCGCGGATCTCGCCGATCCAGCGGGAGGTGCGGTGGGCGGCCTCGCGGAACTCCCGGGGCTGGATCAGCGAGCCGACGTTGTGCCGCAGGGAGTGGTGGACCTCCTGCCAGACCTCGGCCCGGTCGGAGTCGATCGCCGCCCGGTAGCCGGGCTCCTGCGCGTACAGGGCCTCCACGAGCCGTTCGGTGAGGACCGGGAGCGAGGCGACGAGGACCCGGGCGGCCCGGTGCAGCACCTCGACGGCTTCGCGGTCGGCCAGGGAACGGAAGCTCCGGGGCAACGGCGCCTCGGGGTGGGCGCCGTGCAGCACCGCGATCCGCGAACGTACGACCTGTGGCATGGCGGCCTCCACCGGGAATCGGCCGGCTACGCGATCGGCCGGCTCGGAGCACCCGGCCCCGGCAGGGCGCGAGCACAGCCGAATGATCCTGACGCCCGCAGAATGGCATACCGCCCGGTCGGTACCTAGGGGTCTGTGCGGAACTTGTCATCACGGTCTCGCAACCAACGGCCTTCACGGGCCCTCGGGGCCCAGGAGCCGGGCCAGCTCGGTGCGGGAGCGGATGCCGAGCGCGGCGAAGACGTTGCGGAGGTGGTGGTCGACCGTGCGCGGGCTGAGCGAGAGCCGGAGCGCGACCTCGCGGTTGGTGGCCCCTTCGGCGACGCAGCGGGCGATGCGCTGCTGCTGCGGGGTGAGCGCGGAGAGCACCCCGTCCGTCGCGGGCCGCACCGACGGGCCCTGCTCCCCCGCCGCCCGTAACTCGCCGGCCGCCCGGTCCGCCCAGGCGCGGGCCGAGCAGCGCTGGAAGGCGACCAGGGCGTCGCGCAGCGGGGTGCGCGCCTCGCGGGTGCGCCGGCGGCGGCGCAGCCACTGCCCGTACAGGAGCTGGGTGCGGGCCCGCTCGAAGTCCCCGCCCGCCCGGTCGTGGTGGGCCAGGGCCTCCGCGTACCGGGCGTCGGCCTCCTCCGCCGGGGCCAGCAGGGCTTGGCAGCGGGCCAGTTGGGCAGGGGCCTGCGGGTCGGTGGTCCGGGCGGCCCACCCGGCGAACTCGGCCACGGCGGCGTGGAGTTCACCGGCCTCCTCGGCTCCCCGGCTCGCGAGCACGGCGGCCTCGACGTAGCAGGGCACGGCGAGCATCCGGGCGGCGAAGTGGCCCTGCCGGGGCCCCGGGCGCACCAGCGGGCCGAGCCGGGCAGCGGCCTCCTCGGAGCGCCCGGCGGCCAGGTCGGCCCGGGCCCTGGCCCAGGTGGCGAGGGTCGCGGGCTGGGCGAGCCCGTGCGGCCCGGCCCCGGCCAGCGCGGCGTCGCAGTGGGCGGTGCAGGCCTCGGCGGGCCCCTCCACGGAGGCGGCGAGGGCCAGGACGGCGTGGAGGCGGACGGAGCTGTTGGGTTGCCCGGTACGGCGTGCGGCATGCAGCCCCTCCAGCGCGTGGGCGCGGGCCCCGGCGTGCCGCCCGGCCCGCAGCTCGGCGTAGGCCAGGTGCTCCAGGGCCTGCGGCAGCAGGGCGTCGGGCCCTGTGGTCCGTACGGCGGCGAGCGCCCGGGCCCCGGTCCGGCAGGCGGCGGCGATTTCCCCGAGGACGAGGGCGGCGACCCCGGCGCGGAGGAGGGCGGCGGGGGCGTCCAAGCTCACCGGGTCCGCCGGGTCCAGGCACTGGCGGAGGAGCTCGTGCCCTTCGGCCGTGCGTCCGGCGAGCACCGCGCACATCCCGGCCCGGTAAGAGGCGAACGCACGGTCGTACGGGGCGGGGTCGATGCGGCCCATGGCCTCCAGGTAGCCGGGCGCGTCCCCCGTCACCCAGGCCGCCTCGGCCGCACCCAGGAGGGCGTCGAGGGCCCGCCGGGGGTCATGCGGGCCGAGCAGGGCGGCCGCGGCCATGAGGGCTTCGTGGGCGTCAGCGGCGGGGCCGGAGCGCAGGGCGAGCAGGCCGTGGACGTAGGGGGCGAGGCCATGGCGGGGTGTGGTGGCGTGCTCCCCCGCCGCCCCCGTGCGGGCCAGCAGGGCGCGGGCCCGGTCCGGGTCCCCGGCAAGGGCGGCCTGTTCGGCCGCCGCCGCGAACCGGACCGAGCGCAGGGGCGAGTCGGTGGTGAGCACGGCGGCGCGGGAGAGGGCCGAGGAGCGTTCGGCATGCGGGTACCGGGCGGTCGCGGCAGCCTCCAGCCGGGCGGCGAGCGCGGCGTCCGGGCCGGGGGCGGCGCAGGAGAGCTGCACGAGGGAGGCGAGCGGGGCGGCGCGGTCTCCGGAAGGCGCTGACGCGGCGGCCCGGTCGCCGGTCTCCGCCAGCAGGGCGGCCAGCAGCTCATGGGTGGCGCGGCGGCGGGCGGGCGGGGCGTGGTGCAGGACCGCGCGGGCGAACAGCGGGTGGCTGAAGTGGACCCGGCTGCCCGCCCGTTGGAGGAAGCCCTCGGTGGCGGCCGAGCCGAACAGGACGCCGTCCAGGAAGTCCCGGGGCAGCCCGGTCCGGGTGCCGGCGCGCAGCAGGAGCAGGGCATCGGCCCCGGCGCCGGCGGGCTCGTGCTCCTGGGCGGCGGCGGCCAGCAGGAGTAGCGCCCGGGTGCGCGCCGGGAGCCCGTCGAGGCGGTCCGCGTGCGCGGCCAGCACCGCCTCGGCGCCGGGCAGCGGACAGGGCAGCGGGGTGCGCCCGGCCAGCTGGTCCGGGGTGAGGCGGCGGGTGAGCCCGGTGAGGAGGCGCGGGTTGCCGGCCGCCTCCCGGAGGAGCTCCGCGCGGACGACCGGGTCGAGTCCCTCCGTGACGCCTGGAAGCCTTGGCGGGCGACGGCCGGGGCCCTCCGCCCCGCCGGTGAACCCCGCGCCACGGCCGAGCCCCTCCGCGCCACCGGAGACCTCCTCCCCGCCCCCGGTGAGCCGTTCCAGCAGCGCGGACGCCGCATCCTCGTCCAGCGGGCCGAGCCGCAGCGCAGGCAGTCCGGCGAAGGCGGGGCCGTCGTCCGCCGCGATCAGGACGGCGACCCGGCTGCCCTCGCCCAGCCCGCGGGCCGCGAGGCCGAGGGCGGTGCGGGAGGCCGGCTCCCAGGTGTGCGCGTCGTCGGCGCAGACCAGCAGCGGGCGGGCGGCGCCCAGTTCCCGTAGCCGGGCGAGCAGCACCTCGGAGGTGCGGGACCCGGGGGCCGAGCCGAACAGGGCGTGCGGGCCGCGTTCGTCGGGGGAAGCGGTGGCGTACAGCACCGGGCCCCGGGGCCGGTGGGCGGCGGCCGCCTCGCGCAGCAGCGCGCTGCGGCCGAGGCCGGGCGGTGCCGCCAGGACGAGGGCGCCGCCGTCGCCCTGCCGGAGCCGGGCCAGCAGGCCGTCCAGGATGGCGAGTTCACCGCTGCGGCCGTACAGCCGGAGCGGACTGCGCACGGTCGTCGATAAGGTCACATCGGCACGGTAGGACCGTGCGAGCGGGGGCGGAAGGTGCGTGTCCGGCGGCCCGGCCGGGGCGGTGCGGGCTCCCAGCCGGACGGCTCCGGCACTGTGCGCGGGCACAGTGCCGGAGCCGCCGGAGGACCGTTACGCGCCGGTTCCGCACCGGCTGCGCCGGTTCTACGAGGAGTGGGGGCAGTTGCCCCGGTACTCCGCGATGGTGAGGCTCGGCTGCGGGATCGGGCAGAGGAACTGCTCGTAGCGGGTGTCGTTGTCGATGAATCGCTTCAGCCACGAGATGCTGTACTTGGCGATCGTGGTGTTGGACGAGTTGGGCGTGAAGTGCGAGGCGCCCCGCAGCTCCAGATACGCCTTGTCCAGCGACCCGGGCAGCGACTGGTAGAACGGCTCGGAGTGCGAGGCGACCGGCGCGACCGTGTCGCCGTCCGCCCCCACCACCAGGGTGGGCGTGCGCAGTTCGGGCCAGGTCTTGTCGGTGTTCCAGCCGGTCAGCGGGATCGCCGCCTTCAGCGATGTACGGCTCTTGGCGGCCTCCAGGGAGCCCCCGCCACCCATCGAGTGGCCCATCACGCCGAGCCGGGCGGCGTCGACCCGGGCCCGGACCGAGCTGCGCTGGGTCAGGTAGTCCAGCGCGGACAGGAGCTGGCGGCCCCGGCTGTCGGGCTGGTCCAGGGTGGTGTTGGTGTCGATGGTGAAGACCACGAAACCCTGGGACGCCAGGCGCGGGCCGAGCCAGGCGATGGAGGACTGGTAGGCGGTGAAGCCGGGCGAGATGACGACCGCGCCGAACGTGCCGTCGGCGGTGGAGGTCGGGTAGTAGATGGTGCCGCCGCCGAATCCGCTCACGGCGAGCGAGGAGACGGAGGTCTGGGAGGTGGCGTACGAGCCGCGGCTCGCCTCGATGGAGGCGTTGGTGGGGGCCGGTCCGCGCTCGTAGGGGTTGGCGGCGGCCTGGGCGCCCGGGACCAGGGCGGTCATCAGGAGGCCGGCGGTGGCCGCGGCGGCGGTCAGCAGGCTGGTGAGCGTACGGGAGCGGCTCGGGCGTGGGGGTGAGGGGAGGCGGTGCTGCTGCACGGGGGGATCCTCTCGGTGGTGGCGGAACCACACCACGCGAGGCGTCCACGAGCCCGTCGTCCGGGGGCTGTCGGGGTGCGCCGCGTGGCTGCCGGCGTCGTTCGTCGGCGGTCGCCACTCTCACGTGCGTCCCGTGGACACGCATCGGCGGTATCACCGGTCTTGGCGGACCGGTGATACCGCCGAAAGGGGTCGAAGGCCTCAGCGGACCGGGTGGCCCGCTTCCCTCAGCGCGCCCTTGACCTCGGAGATCCGCAGGTCGCCGAAGTGGAACACCGACGCGGCGAGCACCGCGTCCGCGCCCGCCTCGATGGCCGGGGCGAAGTCCGCGAGGCGGCCCGCACCGCCGGAGGCGATGACGGGGACGGTGACGTGCCGCCGTACCGCCTCGATCATCTCGGTGTCGTAGCCGTCCTTCGTGCCGTCCGCGTCCATCGAGTTGAGCAGGATCTCGCCCGCGCCCAGCTCGGCGGCGCGGTGCGCCCACTCGACGGCGTCGATGCCGGTGCCCTTGCGGCCGCCGTGCGTGGTGACCTCGAAGGTGCCCTCCGGGGTGCGGCGGGCGTCGACGGAGAGCACCAGAACCTGGCGGCCGAAGCGTTCGGCGATCTCGCGGATGAGGTCGGGGCGGGCGATGGCGGCGGTGTTGACGCCGACCTTGTCCGCCCCGGCGCGCAGCAGCTTGTCGACGTCGTCGGGGGTGCGGACTCCGCCGCCGACGGTGAGCGGGATGAAGACCTGCTCGGCGGTGCGGCGGACCACGTCGTAGGTGGTCTCGCGGTCGCCGCTGGAGGCGGTGATGTCGAGGAAGGTCAGCTCGTCGGCGCCCTCGGCGTCGTACAGCTTGGCCATCTCGACGGGGTCGCCCGCGTCGCGCAGGTTCTGGAAGTTGACGCCCTTGACGACGCGGCCGTCGTCGACGTCGAGGCAGGGGATGACCCGTACGGCGAGAGTCACTCGGTGCCTCCTCGATAGGCCTCGACCTCGACCTCGACGACCAGGCTCGGGTCGACGAACCCGGACACAATGATCATGGAGGCGACGGGGCGTACGGCGTCGAACAGCTCCTTGTGGGCGCGGCCGATGTCGTCCACGTCCCGGGCGTGCGTGATGTACATCCGGGTGCGGACGACGTCCTCGCGGGTGAGGCCGACCTGCTCCAGCGCCGCGAAGGCGACGTCGAAGGCGGTGATCGCCTGCTCGTACGGGGAGCCGGCGGAGATCTGGCCGTTCACCACGGAGGTGCAGCCGGCCACCAGGACGAGGCCGCCCGGGAGCTCGACCGCGCGGGAGTAGCCGAACTTCTCCTCCCAGGGGGCGCCGGTGGAGATCCGGCGTACGGAGGCCGAAGCGGTGGGCTCCGTCATGCGGCTACCGCCTTGAGCGCCTCTTCCAGCGTGAACTCCTTCGCGTACAGCGCCTTGCCGACGATCGCGCCCTCGACGCCTTCGGGGACGAGGAGGGAGATCGCGCGGAGGTCGGCGAGGGAGGAGACGCCGCCGGAGGCGACGACCGGGCGGTCGGTGACGGCGCAGACGTCCCGCAGGAGGCCGAGGTTGGGGCCCTGGAGGGTGCCGTCCTTGGCGATGTCGGTGACGACGTAGCGGGCGCAGCCCTCGGCGTCGAGGCGGGCGAGGGTCTCGTAGAGGTCTCCGCCGTCGCGGGTCCAGCCGCGGCCGCGCAGGGTGGTGCCCCGGACGTCGAGGCCGACGGCGATCTTGTCGCCGTGCTCGGCGATGACCTTGGCGACCCACTCCGGTGTCTCCAGGGCGGCCGTGCCGAGGTTGACGCGGCGGCACCCGGTGGCGAGGGCGGCGGCGAGCGAGGCGTCGTCGCGGATACCGCCGGAGAGCTCGACCTTGATGTCCATGGCCCCGGCGACCTCGGCGATCAGGTCCCGGTTGTCCCCGGTGCCGAAGGCGGCGTCCAGGTCGACGAGGTGCAGCCACTCGGCGCCGGCGCTCTGCCAGGCGAGGGCGGCCTCCAGCGGGGAGCCGTAGGAGGTCTCGGAGCCGGACTCGCCGTGCACGAGGCGGACGGCCTGGCCGTCGCGGACATCGACGGCGGGGAGCAGTTCAAGCTTCGGCATTACAGCGTCTCGATCCAGTTGGTCAGCAGCTGGGCGCCGGCATCGCCGGACTTCTCGGGGTGGAACTGGGTGGCCCACAGCGCGCCGTTCTCCACGGCGGCCACGAACCGTTCGCCGTGCGTGGCCCAGGTCACCTTGGGGGCACGGATCTTGGCGTTGGTGACTTCGAGGGACCAGTCGTGCGCCGCGTAGGAGTGCACGAAGTAGTACCGCGCGTCAGCGTCCAGGCCCGCGAAGAGCCGGGAGTCCTCGGGGGCCTCCACGGTGTTCCAGCCCATGTGCGGGACGATGTCGGCCTTCAGGGGCCCGACCGTACCGGGCCACTCGTCCAGGCCCTCGGTCTCCACGCCGTGCTCGATGCCGCGCTCGAAGAGGATCTGCATCCCGACGCAGATACCCATCACGGGGCGGCCGCCGGAGAGCCTGCGGCCCACGATCCAGTCGCCGCGGGCCCGCTTCAGCCCGTCCATGCAGGCGGAGAAGGCGCCGACGCCGGGGACGAGAAGCCCGTCGGCGTTCATCGCGCGGTCGTAGTCGCGGGTGATCTCGACGTCCGCGCCGACGCGGGCGAGGGCCCGCTCGGCGGAACGGATGTTGCCGAAGCCGTAGTCGAAGACGACGACCTTCTTGGTGTCGGTCATGGTGTGCCCCTCAGTCCCACAGGCCCTGGATCCGCAGGATGCCCGCCACCAGGCACATCACGGAGCCGATCGACAGCAGCACGATGACGCCCTTGGGCATCCCCTGCTTGGCGAAGGAGTAGACGCCGCCGGCCAGGAAGAGGCCGACGACGATCAGGATCGTGTTGAGGCCGGTCACAGGGCGCCCTTCGTGGAGGGCAGGATGCCGGCGGCGCGCGGGTCGTGCTCACAGGCGTAGCGCAGAGCGCGGGCGAGCGCCTTGAACTGGCACTCCACGATGTGGTGGGCGTTGCGCCCGTACGGCACGTGGACGTGCAGGGCGATCTGTGCCTGGGCGACGAAGGACTCCAGGATGTGCCGGGTCATCGTCGTGTCGTACTCGCCGATCATCGGCGCCATCTTCTCGGGCTCGGTGTGCACGAGGTAGGGGCGGCCGGAGAGGTCGACGGTGACCTGGGCGAGGGACTCGTCCAGCGGGACGGTGCAGTTGCCGAAGCGGTAGATGCCGACCTTGTCGCCGAGGGCCTGCTTGAAGGCGGCGCCGAGTGCGAGGGCGGTGTCCTCGATGGTGTGGTGGCTGTCGATGTGCAGGTCGCCCTCGGTCCTGACCGTGAGGTCGAAGAGGCCGTGGCGGCCGAGCTGGTCGAGCATGTGGTCGTAGAAGCCGACCCCGGTGGCGACATCGACCTTTCCGGTGCCGTCGAGGTTGATCTCGACCAGCACGGACGTTTCCTTCGTGGTGCGTTCCACGCGGCCTACGCGGGGGCTCATGCGTCGTGCTCCTTCTTGAGTTCGCGTACCGCATCGAGGAACGCGTCGTTCTCTGCCGGGGTTCCCGCGGTGACCCGCAGCCATCCCGGCACGCCGTTGTCCCGGACCAGGACACCCCGGTCGAGGATCTGCTGCCAGACGGCGTGGCTGTCGTCGAAGCGGCCGAACTGGACGAAGTTGGCGTCCGAATCGGTGACCTCGTAGCCGGTGGCGCGCAGCTCGGCCACCAGCCGGTCGCGCTCGCTCTTGAGCTGCGCGACGTACCCGAGCAGCGTATCGGTGTGCTCCAGGGCGGCGAGCGCGGTGGCCTGGGTGACGGAGGACAGGTGGTACGGCAGCCGCACCAGCTGGACCGCGTCGACCACGGCGGGGTCGGCGGCGAGGTAGCCGAGGCGCAGCCCGGCCGCGCCGAACGCCTTGGACATGGTCCGCGAGACGATCAGGTTGCGGCGGCCCTCGATCAGCGGGAGCAGCGAGGGGTGGTGGCTGAACTCGCCGTACGCCTCGTCGACGACGACGATCGAGGGCCCGGCGGCCTGGGCGGCGTCGTACAGCGCGAGGACGGTGTCGGCGTCCACGGCGGTGCCGGTGGGGTTGTTGGGTGAGGTGATGAAGACGACCTCGGGGCGGTGCTCGGCGATGGCGGCGCGGGCGGCGTCCACGTCGATCGTGAAGTCCGCCGAGCGCGGGCCGGAGATCCAGCCGGTGCCGGTGGACCGGGAGATCAGGGCGTGCATCGAGTACGAGGGTTCGAAGCCGATCGCGGTGCGGCCGGGCCCGCCGAAGGTCTGGAGCAGCTGCTGGAGGACCTCGTTGGAGCCGTTGGCCGCCCACACGCCGGCCGCTGTCACCTCGTGCCCGGCGGTACGGGTGAGGTAGCGGGCCAGCTCGGTGCGGAGCTCGACGGCGTCCCGGTCGGGGTAGCGGTTGAGGCCGCGGGCGGCCTCACGGACCCGCTCGGTGATGCGGTCGACGAGGGCTTCGGGGAGCGGGTAGGGGTTCTCGTTGGTGTTGAGGCGTACGGGGACGTCGAGCTGGGGCGCCCCGTACGGGGACTGGCCGCGCAGTTCGTCGCGGATGGGCAGCTCGTCCCAGGGGTTGAGGGGGGTGGTGCTGTCGTACGTCACTGCTGCGGAACCTTCCAGCCGAACCTTGCCTTGAGGGCTGCGCCGTGGGCGGGGAGGTCCTCCGCCTCGGCGAGGGTCACGACGTGGTGGGTGACCTCGGCGAGCGCGTCGCGGGTGTAGTCGACGATGTGGATGCCGCGCAGGAAGGACTGCACGGAGAGGCCCGAGGAGTGGCAGGCGCAGCCGCCGGTGGGCAGGACGTGGTTGGAGCCGGCGCAGTAGTCGCCGAGCGAGACCGGGGACCAGGGGCCGACGAAGATCGCTCCCGCGTTGCGGACGCGGTCGGCGACGGCGGCGGCGTCGGCGGTCTGGATCTCCAGGTGCTCGGCGCCGTACGCGTCGACGACCTTGAGGCCGTCCTCGACCGAGGAGACCAGGACGATCGCGGACTGGCGGCCGGCGAGCGCGGGCTCGATGCGGTCCTTGATGTGCTTGGTCGCGGCGACCTGCGGGGCCAGCTCGGCCTCGGTGGCGGCGGCCAGCTCCACGGAGTCGGTGACCAGGACGGCGGCGGCCATCGGGTCGTGCTCGGCCTGGCTGATCAGGTCGGCGGCGACGTGCACGGGGTCGGCGCCGGCGTCGGCGAGGATCGCGATCTCGGTGGGTCCGGCCTCGGCGTCGATGCCGATGCGGCCCTTGAGGAGGCGCTTGGCGGCGGCGACGTAGATGTTGCCGGGGCCGGTGACCAGGTTGACCGGGAGGCAGTCCTCGGTGCCGTAGGCGAACATCGCGACGGCCTGGGCGCCGCCCGCCGCGTACACCTCGTCGACGCCGAGCAGGGCGCAGGCGGCGAGGATCGTGGGGTGCGGGAGGCCGTCGAAGTCCTTCTGCGGCGGGGAGGCCACCGCGATGCCCTCGACGCCCGCCTCCTGGGCCGGGACGACGTTCATCACGACGGAGGAGGGGTAGACCGAGCGGCCGCCGGGGACGTAGAGCCCGACGCGTTCGACGGGGACCCACTTCTCGGTGACGGTGCCACCGGGGACTACCTGGGTGGTGTGCGTGGTGCGGCGCTGCTCGCGGTGGACGAGGCGGGCGCGGCGGATCGACTCCTCAAGGGCGGCGCGGACGGCCGGGTCCAGCTCGTCCAGCGCCCGGGTCAGGGCGTCGGCGGGCACCCGGACCGACGCGATCCGGACACCGTCGAACTTCTCCCCCCACTCGATCACTGCCGTGGAACCACGATGGCGTACGTCCTCGCAGATGGGCCGCACCGTCTCCAGGGCGGCTTCCACGTCGAACTCGGCACGGGGCAGCAGGTCGCGCAGGGCAGCACCCTCGGGGAGGGTGTCGCCGCGCAGATCGATTCGAGAGATCACACCGCAATTCTCGCAGACCGCTCGGGACGCCCGGTCGCCCGTATCACTGGCTGATACATGCCTGGCCTACATGTCTCGGCCATGTCAGGTCAGGCACGGCTGTCACTGCTGACCGATAGCTTTCACACCGTCACGCAGAGGGAAGAACGGCACTACAGCATGTGTGCACGGAGGGAGCGGCCGTGACCGAGCCGCACGAAGGCGAAATCCCGGACGGCCTCAGCGCAGCGGAGCTGGGCATGTGGCAGTCCTTCCGCAACGGCACGACCTACGACTTACGCACCTACGACTCCGCCCGCAACGATCCGTTCGCGCCGCACGACTGGGGGCCCGAGCGGAGTGTCGGCGCGCGGACGGTGGCGCGGCTGCTGCTCAGCGGGCCGCCGGCGCGGCCGGGCCGGGTGGCGGCGCTCAAGCTCCGGGGGGTGCGGATCACCGGGAAGCTGGACCTGGCGGGCGGCCGGGTCTCGCCGTACGTCGAGCTGACCGGTTGCCGTTTCGAGCAGGAGGTGGTGCTCCCCGAGTGCCATTTCACGACGCTGAGGATGGTGGGCTGCCTGCTGCCCCGGCTGGAGGCGGCCCGGCTGCACACGGAGGGCGATCTGCATCTGCCGCGCTGCCGGATCGACCGGGGTATCCGGCTCACCGACGCCCAGATCGGCACGGATCTGCTGATCAACCAGCTCAGTGTGGGGCCCGACCGGCACGGCAGGGCCTTCGTCGGGGACGGCATGTCGGTCGCCCAGGACCTTCAGGCCGAGATGATCGAGACGCACGGCGAGCTGAGCCTGCGCGGGGCGAAGGTGGGCGGTTCACTGAGCCTGCGCGGCAGCCACCTGAGGGCTGCGGAGGACCGGCGCGCGCTGAACGCGCCGCAGCTGACGGTGGAGCGCACCCTCTACATGACCGAGGCCTGGGTGAGCGTCGACACGGGGAACCAGGGCACGACTCCCCCGTACGGCGTGGTCTACGCCCCGACCCCGGCGCGCGGGACCCGGTCGCAGATCTTCGAGTGCAAGGGCGCGGTGCGGCTGGACGACGGGCGGTTCGGGGACGCGGTGGACCTGCACAAGGCCCGGTTCTCGATGACCCGGCAGGAGGAGCTGTCGCTGCGCCGGATCGTCACGCCGGAGCTGCGGTTCAACGCGGAGCGCCCGGAGGAGGGCCGGGTCGTGCTGAACGGGGCGAAGGTGGTGACCCTGATCGACCTCTCGACCAGCTGGCCGGGGCCCGGGGGCCTGGCGATGGGCGGTTTCGTCTACGAGAACCTCGTCCCGTACGGCCACTTCCCGCTCTCGCGGCGGCTGGAGTGGGTGCTGGCGGCGACCCCGGAGTACGTCCCCGAGCCGTACGAGCGGCTCGCGACGGTGCTGCGCGGCAGCGGTGAGGACGCGGACGCGCGGGAGGTGCTGCTGGCCAAGCAGCGTCGCCGCCGGGAGACGCTGCCGCCTGCCGCGAAGGCCTGGGGGTACCTCCAGGACTGGACGGTGGCGTACGGGTACCGGCCGGGGCGGGCGGCGGTGTGGATGGCGGTGCTGTGGGCGGCGGGCACGGCGGCCTTCTCGCAGTACGACCCGGCGACGATCAAGGACGACGAGTCGCCGCTCTGGAATCCGGCGCTCTACGCGCTGGACCTCCTGATCCCCGTGGTCAACCTCGGCCAGGACGGTTACTGGCGGATGGAGGGCGGCTGGCAGTGGGCCGCGGCCGCTCTGGTGCTCGTGGGATGGATATTGGCCACGACGGTGGCCGCCGGAGCCTCCCGACTGCTGCGCAGGGGCTGACCGAAAGGGCAGCTCGAACCGGGTGGGGGCGGCGGGGACCGGCGGCTCCGAGAGATGCCCGGGGCCGCTGGGGCAACGGTGACGAGGCGCCTGGAGGGTCATGTTCAAGCCATCCCCGGACATTTCCTTTGCCCTTTCTTGACCCGGTCCGATACAACCCATCCACTCGGCACAGAAGCTTCACAGCGCTCCCCTGGCGCGGCCCTCACCAGGGCTTTTCAATGGTCTGCACCATGGCCTTCCTTCGCGCTCTGCTCAGCACCGCGCGCATGATCCGGCACAGCCCTCCGCTGTCCGCCGGACTGCCCGCGGATGACGCCGTGCTGCTCGACGCCCCCGACGAGCGGCTCTCCCCGGCGCTGGTGGCCGCTGCCCTCGGCGACCCCGAACCGGCCGCCAAGCTGCTCGCCACCACCCGGGACGCCGCCGACTGGGAGAACCGCGACCGCTACCTCGGCCGGCTCGTCACCTTCGCCCGGCAACGGGACGGCTGGCTCACCGACTGGCTGGCCGCCGCCCCGCGCGACCCCGACGCCCTGCTGGTCAAGGCGGAGCTCGCGGTCCGCCAGGCCTGGGAGTCGCCCGCCCGCGCGGAGCGGCTCCACGAGGTCGGCCCGCTGATCACCGCCGCCGCCGACGCGGACCCGCGCGACCCGGTCCCCTGGCGGCTCGCCCTGGACCACGCCCGCGGCACCCACGCCACGCACACCGCCTTCGAGTCGCTGTGGGAACAGGCGGTACGGCGCTCCGCGCACCACTACGGCTGCCACGTGTCGGCGCTGCGCTACCTCTCGGCCGCCTGGTACGGCTCGCACCGCGAGTGCTTCGACTTCGCCGAGCGGGCCGCCGAGGACGCCGTACCCCACTCCCTGGTGCAGGCCCTGCCGGTCCGGGCGGCCTTCGCCCTCCTCCTGGACGCCCAGGCGCTCGGCCGCACCACCTCCGTACTGGAGGGCCGGATCGACACGGCGGCCGACGCGGCCATCCGGCTGTCGGCCGCCTACCGGCCAGGCGACCCGTGGCCCGCCGAGGTCCGCAACCTCCTCGCGTACGTACTCCTCGCCCGCGGACGCTGGGCCGAGGCGCTGGAGCAGTTCACGCTGATCGGGCAGCACGCGACGTCGTTCCCGTGGTCCTCGGTCTCCGACGACGCCCTGGGCCGGTTCCTCGACGCACGGGACGGCGCACGGCTCCAGGTGGCCTCCGTGACCCCCCTGCGGAACCGGGCCGACCGCGGACGTCCGCGTGGCCATTACGCTTGAGCGTTGTGACCACCGCCCGTCTTCCCCTTTTCCCGCTCAACGCGGTGCTGTTCCCCGGCCTCGTGCTGCCGCTCAACGTCTTCGAGGAGCGTTATCGCGCGATGATGCGGGAGCTGCTGAAGAGCGACGAGGACGAACCTCGCCGCTTCGTCGTGGTCGCGATCCGCGACGGCCGCGAGACCGCGGTGACGGGCACCGGCATGCCGGACCCCGTCGCCTCCGCAGCCCCCGCCGAGCGCGCCCCCGCCGAGGGCTTCGGCCCCGACCCCATCCAGACCTTCCACCGGGTCGGCTGCATCGCCGACGCGGCGACCATCCGTGAGCGCCCGGACGGCAGCTTCGAGGTCCTGGCCACCGGCACCACCCGGGTCAGGCTGCTCTCCGTCGACGCGAGCGGCCCGTATCTGAGCGCCGAGGTCGAGGAGGTCACCGAGGAGCCCCCCGCCGAGGACGAGGCCGACGAGGCCGGAGCCCTCGCCGAGGGCGTCCTGCGGGCGTTCCGCGCCTACCAGAAGCGCCTGGCGGGAGCGACCGAACGCTCGCTCGCCACCGGCTCCGAGCTGCCCGACGACCCCTCCGTCGTCTCCTACCTGGTCGCGGCGGCCACGGTCCTGGACGTCCCCACCAAACAGGGCCTCCTCCAGGCCCCGGACACCGCGACCCGCCTGCGCGAGGAGCTGACGCTGCTGCGCCGGGAGACGGCGGTCATCCGCCACCTGCCCTCGCTCCCCGCGCCGGACCTGACCCGCGCCCCTACCCACCCCAACTGAACGAGGAAGCCCTCTCCGGTGGCGAAGAAGCCGAAGAAGCAGTCGGGCGGCACTCCCGCCACGGTCGCCCTGACCGCGGCGGGCACCGCCTTCACGCTCCGCCCCTACGACCACGACCCGGCCTCCACCTCCTACGGCGAGGAGGCCGCCGAGGCCTTGGGCGTTCCCCCCGACCGGGTCTTCAAGACCCTGGTCGCGGACGTCGACGGCGAACTGACGGTCGCGGTCGTCCCGGTGGCCGGCTCCCTGGACCTCAAGGCCCTGGCGTCCGCGGTGGGCGGCAAGCGCGCCACGATGGCGGACCCGGCGGCCGCGGAACGCACCACGGGCTACGTCCGCGGCGGCATCTCCCCCTTGGGCCAGCGCAAGCGCCTGCGTACGGTGCTGGACGCGTCGGCCCGGTCGCACGCCACGATCTGCGTCTCGGCGGGGCGCCGGGGCCTGCAGGTGGAGCTGGCGGCGCCGGATCTGGCTGAGCTGACGGGGGCGGTGTTCGCGGAGATCGGTCGGGGCCAGTTGTAGCCCCTCCGGCGCTTGAGGAGCGGGGTCCGGGACGGAGCCCCGGTTCCGGGAGGAAAGGGGCGGGTAGGGGAACAGCCCGCCGCAGGCGCCCTACGAGCCCCCCGGCCCCCCAGCAGGCGGCCCACCCGGCCCGCCGGGCGGCACATCAGGCCCACCATGCCCACCAGGCCCCGGCTCCCCGTAGTACGACGTCCACCCCGCCCCCAGCAACTCCGGCTCAGGCTCCCGCACCCCGAACGCCGCGGTCAGCAGCACATGCACGGCCAGCGCCACGAACGGCCACACCAGCACCGCCACCACCACCGCGTGCAGCTCCAGCGGCGCGTCGAAGACGACCCCCTTGCCGACCTCCCGGGCCCGGGCCACCACGTCGGAGGACGGCCCCAGCCAGACCCCCACCCGCCAGGCCAGCAGCGAGCCGAGCACCCCGCCCAGCGCGAGCCCCACCACCACGAGGACACCTCCCCGCCGCAGCCGCCAGGAGACGGCGGCCGCCGACAGCACGCCGAACACGGCCGCCAGCAGGACAAACGTTCCGTCCGCCCCGATCGCCTCCTCGCCCTCGCTGTTCTTCAGGAAGACGGCGCTGCCGTCGGAGACCAGGGGGACCCTGGGCGCCAGCCACAGCCACAGCAGCCCGAGCGCGATCCCGGCGAGCGCCACGAGCGCCAGGACCACGACGGCCTGGCGGAGCTCCGTCGCCGTGTCCGGGTCGTCGGGCGAGCCGTACGCGGGCGCGAGGTGGGAGCCCGAGGGCGGGGTCTGCCACGGATCGTGGGGGTTCGGCCGGTGAGGCGGCGTCAGAGGTGCGGTCACCGTGCCATCGTGCCAGGCCACCCTGTGCGGCGCCTCACCGGCCGCCGCACCCGTGCGTACGGGGCACACCGCCGGCGCCACCTACCGTACGGCCGCCCGCCGGTACGCCCACGTGGCCACGGCCAGTGACAGCACCCCCACTACCGCGCAGACCGCGAGGAAGAAGCCGATCATGCCCCAGTCCGGCGAGGCGTCGAAGGAGCGGGCCAGCGCCTCGACCCCGTACGTCGAGGGCAGCAGGTCCCGCGCCCACCCCACCGGCTCCGGCAGCCGGTCGGCCGGCAGCACCCCGAGCAGCAGGGCGGCGGACATGCCCAGCTGCCCCAGCAGGGTGGCCAGCTCCTGGCGCGGGGCGAGCAGCCCGAGAGCCGCCCCCAGACCGGCCAGGGCGGCGCCGGAGAGCGGGATGACGGCGACCAGGACCCACAGGTGGGTCATCGGGAGCTGGAACAGCACGCTCCCCGTGATCGCCGTGAAGACCGTGCCGGGCACGGTGAACGAGGCGTACGCGGCCGCCGCCCCCAGCACCACCGCGGCGGGCGGCACCGGCAGGGTGGCGTAGTGGTCGAGCCCGCCGCCGGCCCGCAGCTGGCCGAAGTACTGGGCGAGCAGGTTGAGCGCGACGAACGCCACGACCAGCACGCTGGAGCCGGCGACCACCGCACGCGCCTCGGCCCCGCCGTCGACGACGCCCCGCATCAGGACCATGATCCCGACGGACTGGAAGGTCGCCACGAAGAGCAGCGGGATCCGGGCGACCCGCGCCCGCGAGAGCTGGGCGCGGTAGACGGCGGCCAGCGAGGGCAGCAGCCGGGCGCGCGGCGCGAGAGGGGCGGGCACGGTCCGCGCGGCGGAGCCGGCGGGGCGGGGCGGGGGCGGGGGCGACGGTGCGGGCCTGGCCGGAATGATGCTCGTCACCTGAGGCCGCTCCCCTTACACCCGTCCGGCGCAGGCACCGCGCCCACCACCACGTACCGCATGACGCACAGCGCCCGCACACCGTTCAGCGCCCGCGCCCCGCGTCCCCGGATCCTCACGCCTTCACCAGCCCCTTGCTCGCATTGGCCGCGTCTCCCCCGAGCGCCAGGTACACATCTTCCAGGCTGGGTGTGGCCAGGGTGAAATCGTCGAGCGCGGCGAAGGCCGCGCCACCCGTCACCGCGGCGACCGCGGCCCGGGCCTCGTCAGGACTGAGCCGCAGCACCCAGCGGCGCCCGGACTCCTGGGCGGACGGGCGCAGCGCCGCGACCTCCGGGACGTCCAGCGGGGCCCGCTCGCGCCACATGAGCTCGACGCGGACCTCGCCTGCGACCTTCTCCTTGAGCCCGGAGGGGGTGTCGCAGGCGATGACCCGTCCGCGCTCCAGGACGGCGACCCGGTCGAGGACGGTCTCGGCCTCGATGACGTTGTGGGTGACCAGCAGGACGGTGGCGCCGCGCTCGGCCCGGCGGCGGTCGACGGCGGCCCAGACGGCCCGCCGGGCCACCGGGTCCATGCCGGTCGTCGGCTCGTCCAGGACCAGTACGGGCCGGTCCCCGACGAGGGTGGCGGCGAAGCAGGCGAGCCTGCGCTGGCCGCCGGAGAGCTTCTTCAGGGGACGCCCGGCGAGCGCGGTGAGGCCGAGCTCCTCCAGTACGGCGTCGCGTTCGGCGCGCGCCTCGCGGAGGGGGAGGCCGCGCAGCCGTCCGGTGGTCTCGGCGGCCAGGGAGACGGTCAGCTCGTCCAGCGCGGTGGATTCCTGCCCGAGGTAGCCGATCAGCCGGGAGGCCCGCTCGGGGTGGCGTACGAGGTCGTGGCCGAGGACTTCGACGGAGCCGGAGTCGGGGCGCATCAGCCCGGTGAGCTGGCGCACCAGCGTGGACTTGCCGGCGCCGTTGGGGCCGAGCAGTCCGAAGATCTCGCCGCGCTCGACATCGAGGCTGATCCCGTCGGTGGCGCGCGCCTCGGGGGTGGCGGGCGCGCCGCGGCGGCCCCGGACGGCGGGATAGGTCTTGACGAGGTCACGCACCGCGCACACGGTGCCGGTGTCGCTCTGCGCCTGTGCTGTGCCCGTACTCACGAGGTACGAGGGTACGGGGTCACACGCCCCTGTTGGCGTCCGGGGCCACCCCGCGTCGCCGAGCCCGGCACGGTCCGCGGCGAAGGCCCTAATCCCCCGCGGGCACGTGCTCCGCCGCCGCCCGCACGTCGATCTCACGCCAGAACCCGGCCCGGATCGCATAGCGGTCGTGCTCGTCGATCTGGTCGTCCTTGTGGGCGAGGAGCCCGAAGCGGGCCGCGTACCGCAGGAGTTCACCGTCGATGCGGTGCGGGATGCGCGGGTACATGGTGGACAGCTTCTGCAGGTGGACGGTCTCCGGGAGCCGTTCCATCCAGCGCCGGGCGAAGACCTGGCCCACCTCGAAGGGGTCGCCGCCGACGGTGGTGATGTCCTCCTCCCGGTCGGCCCAGCGCTGTTCGGCGCTGGTGACCTGGGCGAGGGTCGGCAGGGAGGCGGTCTCGGCCGGTTCGCCGAGGGGGCCGCCGCGTTCGATCCAGCCCTTGTCGGAGGACCAGCGCAGGGTCGCGTTGGCCGGGGTGGCGTTCTGGGCGGCCGTCCGGTCCGGGTGGGTGGAGTGGGCGCGGAGAGCGGCGAGGTCCTTGGGGGTGGGGACGCCCTTGTGGCCGGGGGTGGCCGGGGGCTCGGAGGGGCCGGGGTCGGCGGGCGCGGCGGGTCCGTTGCGGGCGGCGGCGGCCTGGGCCTCGGAGGCCCGCTCGGCGGAGGCGGCGAGCGCGGCTTCGGGCAGCGGCGCGGAGAGGATGGCGGCGATCTCGGGGCGCGGGGCGGGCGGCGGCGGGCAGCTGCCGCCGGTGTCCTTGGCGCGTACGGCCTTGGTGATCCAGGCCCGGTCCAGGACGCGGCGTTCGTCCGCCTCGGCGACCAGGTCCTCGGACTGGTTGTAGTCGCCGTCGGCGGCCTGGACGGCCCACAGGTGGACGGCGACCCCGTGCTCCTTGGCGGACATGAGCCCGGGCAGCAGATCGCCGTCGCCGGTCACCAGGACCACGTCCGAGCAGGCCCGGTTCCTCGCCAGCTCGGTGAGCTCGGCGTGCATGGCGGCGTCCACGCCCTTCTGCGCCCAGCGTCCGTCGCTGCGGGTAAGGGCTCCCAGTCGCACGGTCACGCGGGGCATCACCCGGAGCCTGCGGTGCTCGGGCTGGGGCACCCGGTCGGGGGCGCCGTCGAACCAGTAGATACGCAGCAGGGGCTGCTGCGTATCGGCCTCGGCCCGTTCGCGCAGCCCCTGGATGAGGGCCGTGTGGTCGACGGTGATGCGGGAACGGGAGGGCTCTCCGGCCAGCAGACTCGCGGCTGCGCCCAGCAAGTAGCCGGCGTCCACCAGGACGACGCAACGGTCCACGCGCTCCACCCTCTTCCAGGAATTCGGGAACGGTTCAGCGGCCCGCCCCTCGATGACCGGGTCCGCTTACCCAGGGTTTCCTTCGAGTCTGCCCGACCGCACAAGGGTTAACGGCCGGAACTGGATCATCGGCGTGGCGAATCGGGAAAGGGCTGGAAAAGGTCTCGGGCGGAGGACCGGAACGGCCTTCACTGCGGATACCACTACGCACGGTAATGATCCAACATGCACGGTTTGTGGCGCCATGTGACTCTGACGATGGTCCTGGCCCCCCAGGATTCCCCACAGGAGGCATTCACCATGGCCAAGAACAAGAACCGCAAGCAGGGCAGCCAGCACGATCGCGCGTCCGCGTCGGAGCGCAGTGCCGAGCAGGCCAAGTCGACGGCGTACGAGTCGCAGACCCAGCCGCAGGCACAGGCTCAGGGCAGCCCGTCCGACGTGGCGCGCAAGCACCAGCGGCGCTTCGGTCACAACTGACGCGCGGCCGCTCGCGGTCACGCACGAGAGGGGCGTCCCGCACGGTGCGGGACGCCCCTCTCGTCGTCGTGTGTCCCTCAAAGGACCCGGCGTGCGCTCACCCGGCCAGGCAGGACGGCCCGAGCAACACCTTCAGATCGCCGAAAAGGGCCGAATCGGCCTTGACCCGGTGGCGGTCCAGCCGCAGGACCGTCGTCTTGCGCGGGCCCTGGAGCTTGATGCGTACCTCGGTGTCGCCCCGGTGGTGGCTGAGCACCTCGCCGAGCCGGGTGACCATCGGCGGGGTGATCTTCACGGTGGGGATGGTGAGGACGACCGGAGCGTTGGTCCCGGCGTTGGAGATGTCGGGGACCTGCATCTCCATGGCGACCAGCCGCGGCACGTCCTCGCGCTTGTCGAGCCGTCCCTTGACGAAGACGACGGTGTCCTCGACGAGCTGGGTGGAGACCAGCTGGTAGGTGGCGGGGAAGAACATGCATTCGATGGAGCCGGCCAGGTCCTCCACGGTGGCGATGGCCCAGGCGTTGCCCTGCTTGGTCATCTTGCGCTGGAGGCCGGAGATGATGCCGCCGACGGTGACGATGGCGCCGTCCCCGTAGTCCCCGCTCATGAGCTGGGAGATCGAGGAGTCGGCCTTGTCGGACAGCACGTGTTCCAGGCCGAAGAGCGGGTGGTCGGAGACGTACAGGCCGAGCATCTCCCGCTCCTGGGCGAGCAGGTAGGCCTTCTCCCACTCGATGTCGGAGAACTCCACGTCCAGGCCGAAGCCCGGCTCGTCGCTCTCCTCCTCGCCCATGCCGCCGAAGAGGTCGAACTGGCCCTCGGCCTCCTTGCGCTTGACCTGCACCACGTTGTCGATCATCGGCTCGTGGTGCGCGACGAGGCCCTTGCGGGTGTGGCCCATCTCGTCGAAGGCGCCGGCCTTGATCAGCGATTCGACGGTGCGCTTGTTGCAGACGACCGCCTCGACCTTGTCGAGGAAGTCGGGGAAGGAGCTGTACTTCCCCTTGGCCTTGCGGGAGCGGATGATCGAGTCCACGACGTTCTGGCCGACGTTGCGGATGGCGGTCAGGCCGAAGAGGATCACGTCGTCGCCCTGGGCGGCGAAGTTGGACAGCGACTCGTTGACGTTGGGCGGGAGCACCTTGATGCCCATGCGGCGGCACTCGTTGAGGTAGACCGCGGACTTGTCCTTGTCGTCCTTGACCGAGGTCAGCAGGGCGGCCATGTACTCGGCGGGGTAGTTCGCCTTGAGGTAGGCGGTCCAGTAGGTGACCAGGCCGTACGCCGAGGAATGCGCCTTGTTGAACGCGTAACCGGCGAACGGCACCAGGACGTCCCACAGCGCCTTGATCGCCGCGTCGGAGAAGCCCTTCTCCTTGGCGCCCTTCTCGAAGAGGACGAAGTTCTTCGCCAGTTCCTCGGGCTTCTTCTTGCCCATCACGCGGCGAAGGATGTCGGCCTCGCCGAGCGAGTACCCGGCGACGATCTGGGCGGCCTTCTGGACCTGCTCCTGGTAGACGATCAGGCCGTAGGTGAGGCCGAGGACCTCCTTGAGGGGCTCCTCCAGCTCCGGGTGGATCGGCGTGATCTCCTGGCGGCCGTTCTTGCGCTCCGCGTAGTTCGTGTGCGAGTTCATGCCCATCGGGCCCGGCCGGTAGAGGGCCGAGACGGCGGAGATGTCCTCGAAGTTGTCGGGCTGCATCTGGCGGAGCAGGGAGCGCATCGGCCCGCCGTCGAACTGGAAGACGCCGAGCGTGTCCCCGCGGCAGAGCAGTTCGTACGTCTTGGGGTCGTCCAGCGGCAGGGCGAGCATCTCCAGGTCGATGCCCTTGTTGGACTTCACCATCTTGATGGCGTCGTCCATGATCGTCAGGTTGCGCAGGCCGAGGAAGTCCATCTTCAGCAGGCCGAGCGACTCGCACTGCGGGTAGTCCCACTGCGTGATGGTGACGCCGTCGGTGTGCCGCACCCAGACCGGTGCGTGGTCGACGATCGGCTCGCTGGACATGATGACGCCGGCGGCGTGCACGCCCATCTGCCGGACCAGGCCCTCGACACCCTTCGCCGTGTCGATGACCTTCCTGACGTCCGGCTCGCTCTCGTACATCCCCCGGATCTCGCCCGCCTCGCTGTAGCGCGGGTGCTTGGGGTCGGTGATGCCGTTGAGGTCGATGCCCTTGCCGAGGACGTCGGCGGGCATCGCCTTGGTGAGGCGGTCGCCCATGGCGTACGGGTAGCCCAGCACACGGGCCGAGTCCTTGATGGCGTTCTTCGCCTTGATCTTGCCGTAGGTGCCGATCATGGCGACCTTGTCGGCGCCGTACTTCTCCGTCACATACCGGATCACCTCGACGCGCCTGCGCTCGTCGAAGTCGATGTCGACATCGGGCATGGAGACGCGCTCGGGGTTGAGGAACCGCTCGAAGATCAGCCCGTGCTCGATCGGGTCGAGGTCGGTGATGCCCATCGCGTACGACACGATCGAACCGGCCGCCGAACCACGGCCGGGGCCCACCGCGATGCCGTTGTTCTTGGCCCACATGATGAAGTCCGCGACGACCAGGAAGTACCCCGGGAACCCCATCTGGATGATGATGTCCATCTCGTACTCGACCTGCTTCTGCCGGTCGTCGGGCACACCGTTCGGGAAGCGGCGCTGCATGCCCTTGCGCACTTCCTCCTGGAACCAGGTGATCTCCGTGAAGCCGTCCGGGATCTCGAACTTCGGCATGAGGTTCTTCGCCTCGAACATGCCGGTGGTGTCGATCTGCTGGGCGACCAGCAGGGTGTTGGCGCACCCCTGCTGCCAGGCGTCGGAGGAGTCGACGGCGTACATCTCGTCCGTCGTCTTCAGGTAGTAGCCGGTGCCGTCGAAGCGGAAGCGGTCCGGGTCGGAGAGGTTCTTGCCGGTCTGGATGCAGAGCAGGGCGTCGTGGGCGGTGGCCTCGTGCGCGTACGTGTAGTGGGAGTCGTTGGTGACCAGCGGCGGGATGTCCAGCTTCCTGCCGATCTCCAGCAGCCCGTCACGGACCCGGCGCTCGATCTCGATGCCGTGGTCCATCAGCTCCAGGAAGTACTTGTCGGCGCCGAAGATGTCCCTGTAGTCGGAGGCCGCCTGCACCGCCTCGTCGAACTGGCCGAGCCGCAGCCGGGTCTGCACCTCGCCGGAAGGGCAGCCGGTGGAGGCGATGAGGCCCTCGGACCACTGGGAGATGGTCTCCTTGTCCATCCGCGGCCACTTCTGGAGCCAGCCCTCGGCGTACGCGTCGGAGGAGAGCCGGAAGAGGTTGTGCAGCCCGGTCCTGTTCGACGCCCAGATCGTCTTGTGGGTGTAACCACCGGATCCGGACACATCGTCGCGCTTCTGGTGCGGCTGTCCCCACTGCACCTTGCGCTTGTGTTTGCGCGACTCCGGGGCGACGTACGCCTCGATACCGATGATCGGCGTGACCCCGGCCTTGGTCGCCGAGTGGAAGAAGTCGTAGGCCCCGTGCAGGTTGCCGTGGTCGGTCATCGCGATGTGCGACATGCCCATCTCGTTGCACGCCTCGAACATGTCCTTGAGCCGCGCCGCACCGTCCAGCAGCGAGTACTGGGTGTGAACGTGCAGGTGCGTGAAGGGCGGCTTGGTCACGGCGTCGGGCCTCCGGGAAGTCGGGCGATGACGGACGGGGGGGCAGCGTGGAAGTCTACGACGTGGCGGACCCGGACGGCGGGCACTACCCGCGATCGCCGAGCGTTGGAGAGGGCGGGACACGTGTCCGTTTTGTCATGCACTCAGTCACGCTCGCGTACCTGGCCGGACCCGGGTCCGGCCAGGTACGCCAACGACAGCAGGAGGCAGCAAGAAATGTCGGAAACGCAGACCGGCGCAGCGCGGCGCGGGGAGCAGATTCTCGCCGTTTTCGACACCGCCTTCGGGGAGCTGCTGACCGCCGACCCGGCCGCTTTCCGGGTCAAGTTCCGCAAGATGGCGGGCTCGGCCTTCGCCTTCTACCGGGGCGCGGCCTGCCTGTTCTACACCGACCTGGAGCGGGAGCAGCGCGGCGGCCCGTATCTGGACGAGCGCACGGGCCGGGTCTGGATCCACGGTGATCTCCACGCGGAGAATTTCGGCACCTACATGGACGCCAACGGCCGCCTCGTCTTCAACGTCAACGACTTCGACGAGGCGTACGTGGGCCCCTTCACCTGGGACCTGAAGCGTTTCGCCGCCTCCGTGGCGCTGATCGGTTACGCCAAGGCGCTGTCCGACGAGCAGATCACCGACCTGGTCCGGATCTTCGCCGCCGCCTACCGGGAGCGGATCCACGCGCTGGCGACGGGCGCGAAGAACGACGAGGTGCCGCCCTTCACGCTGGACACCGCCGAGGGCCCGCTGCTGGACGCGCTGCGCGCCGCCCGGTCGCTGACCCGCTTCTCGCTGCTGGACTCGATGACGGTGATCCGGGACTTCGAGCGCCGGTTCTCGGAGGGCGGCGGCGCGATCGACCTGGACGCCGCCACGCGGTACAAGGTGCTGGCCGCGTTCGACGGCTATCTGGAGACGCTGCCGGAGTCCAGCCTGACCCGCCCCGACTCCTACCGGGTCAAGGACGTGGTGGGACGCCGGGGCATCGGCATCGGCTCGGCCGGGCTGCCCTCGTACAACATCCTCCTGGAGGGCAACAGCGACGCCCTGGAGAACGATGTGGTGATCTACCTCAAGCAGGCGCAGACCCCGGCGGCCTCCCGGCACATCACGGACGCCGCCGTGCGGGACTACTTCCAGCACGAGGGGCACCGCACGGTGATCTCGCAACGCGCGCTCCAGGCGCACGCGGACCCGTGGCTGGGCTGGACCGAGCTGGACGGCGCCGGCCAACTGGTCGCCGAGGTGTCGCCGTACGCGGTCGACCTGGACTGGTCCGAGATCGACGAGGTGGACGAGATCGCGGCGGTCGTCGCCGACCTGGGCCGGGCGACGGCCACCATGCACGCGGCGGCGGACGACGAGAGCGGCCACTCGCTGGTGCCGTTCTCCACGGAGCGGGCGATCGACGCGGCCATCGCGGCCGACGAGGAGGGGTTCGGCGAGCTGCTGGTCGATTTCGCCCACAGCTACGGGGCCCGGGCCCGCGCGGACCACCAGATCTTCGTGGATCTCTTCCGCAACGGCCGGATCCCGGGCCTGTAGGGCCTCCCCGCCTGGCCGTGCTGTGACTCTCAGCTTCTTTTAAGGTCCGCTTACCTCCACACATGACACACTTTCCGGCGATGGACATCTCAGGTACGCAGCTCAGGGTGGTGCGCGCGGCGCTTTTCGCCGCGCTCGTCGTCACCCTGTCCACGGCGTCCCATGTGCTGCTCTCCGGGGTCCCGCTGCCGCTGACCGCCGTCGCGCTCCTCGCGGCGGTCGTCTTCGCCGTCGCGTACGCGCTGGCCGGCCGGGAGCGCGGCTTCGGCGCCATCGCGGGACTGCTCGTCCCGCTGGAGTTGGTGGCCGACACGCTCTTCACCACAGGCCAGCACCTCTGTTACGGGGCGGCCGGCGGGCCCATCGCGGGCCCCCTGCGCTCGGTCGGCTTCGACGTGCTCTGCGGGGGCGGCGAGGTCGGCGCGGCCGGGGCGCACCTCGCGGGCGTCGGCACGGTGGGCACTCCGCTCGCCGGGGTGGCGGGTGCGGGCGACCGCGCGGCGGCCCTGCTGGCGCAGCCCGGTCCGGCCGTGCCGTGGCTGCTGCTCGCCGCCCATGTGGCCGTCGGACTGCTCGCGGCCGCCTGGCTGCGGCGTGGCGAGGCGGCGCTGGCGGGGCTGGTGCGCACGGCGGCCCTGGTGGCGTTCCGGCCGCTGCTCACCGCGGTCGCCGTGGTGCGCGGGACCGTCCGGTCCGCTTCCCCTCTCCCCCGCGTCGCCGGGCACGCGCACCCGCTCTGCCCGGCCCGCTTCCTCGTGCACTCCGTGGGACGGAGGGGGCCGCCGCTCACCGCGTACGCCGCCGCTGCCTGAGGGCAGACGGCCGGCGCCGAGCAGCACCCTTCCACTCCCCACGCATCCACGGAGAACGATCATGAGCAAGCGCAACACGCAGCAGAACAAGGCAGCCGCCCGTGAGCGGCTGCGCGCCGAGCGCGAGGCCCAGGCCAGGAAGGACAAGACCCGCAAGCAGTTCGTCGTGGCCGTCTCGGTCGTCGCGGCCCTCGCCGTCGTGGGCGGCGTCAGCTACGGCGTGATGCAGCTGAACAAGCCGGACGCATGGGAGGCCGCCGCCGACGCGAAGAACGTCAGCGCGCCGAAGAACACCTCCGGCACCGACGGCACCACCGTGGTGATCGGCAAGTCCGACGCCAAGAAGACCCTGGAGCTGTACGAGGACTCCCGCTGCCCGGTCTGCGCCACGTTCGAGCAGGGCGTGGGCGAGACCCTCGCGAAGGACGTCGAGGACGGCAAGTACAAGGTCAAGTACGTCGGTGCGACCTTCATCGACAACACCGACAACGGTGAGGGCTCCAAGAACGCCCTGAGCGCGCTCGGCGCCGCGCTGAACGTGAGCCCCGAGGCGTTCATGGACTACAAGGCCGCGCTGTACTCCGCGAAGTTCCACCCGGAGGAGAGCGACGACAAGTTCGCCAAGGACAGCTACCTCATCGAGGTCGCCGACTCCGTGGAGGCGCTCAAGGGGAACAAGGCCTTCCAGAAGGACGTCGAGGACGGTACGTACGACGCCTGGGCGATGAAGATGTCCGATGCGTTCGGCAAGAGCGACGTCCAGGGCACGCCGACGCTGAAGATGGACGGCAAGAAGGTCACGGCCGAGGGCACCGACAACGCGCCGATGACGGCAACCGACTTCACGGCGGCGGTGGACAAGGCCCTGAAGGCGTAACGCCTCCAGGGCGGCCGGACCGCCCCCAAGCGGTCCCCGACGGGCCACCTCCCGGCGACCGTTTCCCGACGGGCGGGCGAACTTCCTCTGTTCGCCCGCCAGTTCCCTGTACGCGCCAGTAGGGTGATCGGCCGTGACCAGTCGACACATATCCTCGCCGAGCCGCCGCACGGTCGTCCGGGCCGCCGCCGCGACCGCCGCCGCCGTTCCCGTACTCTCCGCCACCACATCCGCCTCCGCCTCATCGGGGGCCGCAGCCCTGGCGCCCGCCTTCCTGCACGGGGTCGCCTCCGGTGACCCGCTGCCCGACGGTGTCCTGCTGTGGACCCGCGTCACCCCCGAGCCCGGCGCGGAGCCCGGTTCGGGGCGCGGGGCCGATACGCCGGTGCGCTGGGAGGTCGCGGAGGACCGGGAGTTCACCGCGATAGCCGGGAGCGGTACGACGCTCGCCTCGGCCGCCTCCGACCACACGGTGAAGGCCGACGTCCGCGGACTGCGCCCGGCCACCTCGTACTACTTCCGCTTCACGGCGGGCGGCGAGGGCGCCGGGGCCGGAGGGAGCACCGAGGTCCGCTCCCCCGTCGGCCGCACCCGCACCGCGCCCGCCAACGGGGCGAGCGTGGCGGGGCTCCGCTTCGGCGTGGTGTCCTGCGCCAACTGGGAGGCCGGCTGGTTCTCCGCGTACCGCCATCTCGCCGCCCGCGGCGACCTGGACGCGGTGCTGCACCTGGGCGACTACCTGTACGAGTACGCGACCGGCGGCTACCCGACCCAGGGCGCGGCCCTGCGTGAGCACCGGCCCGCCCACGAGATCCTGAACCTGGCCGACTACCGCCTCCGGCACGGCACCTACAAGACCGACACCGACCTCCAGGCGCTGCACGCCGCCCACCCGGTGATCGCGATCTGGGACGACCACGAGTTCGCCAACGACGCCTGGTCGGGCGGGGCGCAGAACCACACCCCGGGTACGGAGGGAGTGTGGGCGCAGCGGGTGGCGGCGGCCAAGCAGGCGTACTTCGAGTGGATGCCGGTCCGTGCCTCCACCGAGGGGACCGTCCACCGGCGACTGCGGTTCGGGCGGCTGGCCGATCTGCACCTGCTGGACCTGCGGAGCTTCCGTTCCGAGCAGGCGTCCATCGGCAACGGCTCGGTGGACGACCCGGAGCGTACGATCACCGGCCGGGCGCAGCTGGACTGGCTGAAGGCAGGTCTGGCCGGGTCGGACGCGGTGTGGAAGCTGGTCGGTACGTCGGTGATGATCTCGCCGGTCGCCTTCGGGGCGCTCCCCGCCCATCTGCTGGGGCCGCTCACCGGGCTGTTGGGGCTGCCGAAGGAGGGGCTGGCGTTCAGCGTCGACCAGTGGGACGGGTACACCGACGACCGCAAGGAGCTGATCGGGCATCTGCGGGACCGGGGGATCAGCGACACGGTGTTCCTGACCGGCGACGTCCACATGGCCTGGGCCAGTGAGGTGCCGGTGAGGGCGGCGACGTATCCGCTGTCGCCCTCTGCGGCGACGGAGTTCGTCGTCACGTCGGTGACCTCGGACAACCTGGACGACATCCTGCGGGTCGCGCCGCAGACCGTGTCGCTGGCCGCGTCGGCGGCCGTCCGTACCGCCAACCGCCATGTGAAGTGGGTGGACATGGACTCGCACGGCTACGGCGTCCTGGACGTCACCGCCGAGCGCTCGCAGATGGACTACTACGTGCTCTCCGACAAGACGGCCGCGGACGCCACCTCCGCCTGGGTCCGCTCCTACCGGACGCGCCGGGGCACCCAGCGGGTCGAGCGGGTGGACCGCCCGGTGCTCTGAGGCACCGAATCTCCCGAGGGCCCTACAGCGTGGCCAGGAAGCCGAGGGCGACCTTCCAGGTCTGCTCGGCGGCCGACTGGTCGTAGTCGTGGAGATCGGGGTCGGTGAACAGGTGGCCGGCCCCGGGGTAGCGGTAGATCTCCACGTCCGCGCCGGTGCGCTGCATCTGGAGGTACCAGCTGTTCAGCCAGTCGTGGGACTCGAAGGGGTCCGGGTCCGCGACGTGCAGCTGGACGGGGAGCTCGTCCACCGTCGCGTTCTCGGCGATGTCCGAGGTGCCGTGGAACAGCAGCAGCCCGCGCGCCTTCGCGTCGCCGAGCGCCAGGGTCTGCGCGGTCGCCGCGCCGAGGGAGAAACCGGCGTAGACGAGCCCCTGATCGGAGTAGGGCGCGGCGGCCAGCACGGCGCGCCTCAGCAGCTCCTCCTTGCCGACCTCCTCCTTGAAGGCCATGCCCTCCTCCACCGTGTCAAAGGTGTGCCCCTCGAAGAGATCGGGCACGCGCACCTCGTGGCCGGCGTCCCTCAGACGTGCGGCCGCGGCGTGCACTGCGGGCGTGAGCCCGTAGGTCGAGTGGAAAAGCATGATGTTCATGAGGCCCATGGTGCCAGTTGCGCCTCGATGCCTGGAGGACCGGACGATGGAGAACGTGCTGCGCCCGCTGATCGTCTTCGGCGGATCCGTGGTGATCACCCTGCTGATCGGCTGGCTGGTCGACCGGCTGCTGCGCAGGGCCGACAGCCGCCACCACGAGACCCCGCTGTGGGGTCTGCTGCGGCGCTGCCGGCCACCGCTGCAAGTGGTGATCATCACCGCGCTGCTGCGCGGCAGCTACCGCCAGTCGGGCATCGCCTGGGTGTGGGAGCACCGGGCCGGGATCGGCCAGGCCCTCTCCCTGGTGCTGATCGGCGCCTCGGCGTGGCTGGTGGTGCGGGCCGCCGCGACGGTCGTCGAGTCCAGTTACGCCCGGTATGCCACGTCCACCCGCGATCCTGCCCGGGTCCGGCGGGTCCGTACGCAGGTGACGCTGATCCAGCGGGTCGTCATAGCGGTGGTGACGGTGGTCGCCATCGCCGCGATGCTGCTGACGTTCCCGGCGATGCGCGGGGTCGGCACCTCGATGCTGGCCTCGGCCGGTGTGCTCGGCATCGTCGCCGGTGTGGCTGCCCAGTCGACCCTCGGCAACCTCTTCGCGGGGCTCCAGATCGCCTTCGGGGACATGGTCAGGCTCGGCGACACCGTGGTGGTGGACGGCGAGTGGGGCACCATCGAGGAGATCACGCTGACGTTCCTGGCGGTACGGACCTGGGACGAGCGGCGGATCACGATGCCGGTCTCGTACTTCACGAGCAAGCCGTTCGAGAACTGGTCGCGCGGCGGGGTCCAAATGACCGGCACGGTCTTCTTCCACCTGGACCACGCGGCGCCGATCGCCATGATGCGCAAGAAGCTGCGGGACATCCTCGGTGACATCGCCGCCTGGGACGGCCGGGACTGGTCCCTCGCCGTCACCGACACGACCCCGACCACGATCCAGGTGCGGGCGGTGGTCACGGCGAAGGACGCGGACGACATCTGGACGGTGCGGTGCGCGGTGCGCGAGCAGTTGATCTGCTGGCTGCGCGACCACCACCCGTACGCGCTGCCGCGCATCGCCAGCTCCCCCGCCGCGCTGCCGCCGGGCCAGCAGTGGGCGGAGCTGACGGGGGCGCGGCCCCGGCCCGGCCGCAACGGGTCCGGCCCCTTCCGCGACCTGGACGGCTCCAAGGCGCCCCGGACGGGCCGCGGCTGAGAACCGCGAGGGCCCTCAGCGCAGGGAGCGGAAGTCCAGGTAGGGCAGCACCCGGTCCACGCCTTCGGGGTCGGAGCCGGCCTCGTAGCGCGCGGAGAGCACCTCGTGGCGGGCGGCCGACATCATCTCCCGCTGGACCCGGCTGACCGCCTTGAACCGCTCGGCCCGCTTCGCGTACGCCTCGCGCCGCTCCTCGTCGACGATCTCCCGGAAAGTACGTCCGGTGAGCTCTCACCGGACCGACGTCCAAATCACGGCTCGGCCGTGCCCGCTACTCCGGCCGGGGTGAGCGGCCGTCAGGAGCCCGGCCGGGTCGACGGTCGGGCAGGGCCTTCACCCTGCCACGCACGGTTCACGGAACGGCCGGGACCCCCCGCACGGCGGGATCAGGCAGATTCGGTCCTCCGGCGCATCGCCCGATGCGGAATGCCCGCGTCCGGGAACTCGGGGCCGTACGCGACGTATCCGAGCCGCTCGTAGAAGCCGAGGGCGTGGGTCTGCGCGTGCAGGTCAACGGCGGTCAGGCCGAGCCGGACCGCCTCGTCCTCGATGGCGCGCACCAGTGCCGCGCCGACGCCGAGGCCGCGCGCCTGCCGCGTCACCGCGAGCCGGCCGAGCGAGCCGACGGTGAGGTCGCCACCGGTCTTCCCGGCCGCGTCGGCCCCGTGCAGCAGCCGCCCCGTACCGAGCGCGGTGCCGTCGGCCGCCACGGCCAGGACATGCACGGCGGTCGGGTCGTAGGCGTCGTACTCGATCTCCTCGGGCACGTTCTGCTCGCCGACGAAGACCTCCTTGCGCACCTGGAAGCAGGCCGCGAGATCGCTCTCCGCGACGGCCCTGCGGGTGGTGTACGGGGGTGGCACGGCGGTCACTGGCTCTCCGCGGCGATGGTGTCGAGGGCGTGCTGGAGGTCCGCCGGGTAGGTGCTGGAGAACTCCACCCAGCTGCCGTCGCTCGGGTGCTCGAAGCCCAGGCGTACCGCGTGCAGCCACTGCCGGGTCAGCCCGAGCCGCTTGGCCAGGGTCGGGTCGGCGCCGTACGTCAGATCGCCGACGCAGGGGTGGCGGTGGGCGGACATGTGGACCCGGATCTGGTGGGTGCGGCCGGTCTCCAGCTTGATGTCCAGGAGGCTGGCGGCGCGGTACGCCTCGATCAGGTCGTAGTGGGTCACCGACGGCTTGCCCTCGGCGGTGACCGCCCACTTGTAGTCGTGGGTGGGGTGGCGCCCGATGGGGGCGTCGATGGTGCCGCTCATCGGGTCGGGGTGGCCCTGGACGAGCGCGTGGTACTTCTTGTCGACGATCCGGTCGCGGAACTGGGCCTTGAGCAGGGTGTAGGCGCGCTCGGACTTGGCGACGACCATCAGGCCGGAGGTGCCGACGTCGAGACGGTGCACGATGCCCTGGCGCTCGGCGGCGCCGGACGTCGAGACGCGGTACCCGGCGGCGGCGAGGCCGCCGATGACGGTGGTGCCGGTCCAGCCGGGGCTGGGGTGGGCCGCGACGCCGACCGGCTTCATGATGACCACGATGTCGTCGTCGTCGTGGACGATCTCCATGCCCTCGACGGGCTCGGCCACGACCTGGACGGGGGCGGGTGCCTGGGGCATCTCGACCTCCAGCCAGGCGCCGCCGTGCACGCGCTCGGACTTGCCGGCCACCGAACCGTCCACCTGGACCTTCCCGGCAGCGGCCAGCTCGGCGGCCTTGGTGCGGGAGAAACCGAACATCCTGGAGATGGCGGCGTCGACGCGCTCGCCTTCCAGGCCGTCCGGTACGGGCAGGGTGCGGATCTCGGGGTGCGTACTCACCTGTCGAGTATGCCTTGCGCCGGAGACTCCCCGCGCAGCCCGGCCCCGGTCAGTCCTTGTGGACGGTCCCGTCGGGGTCCAGCCCCTTGAAGGAGAGGACCACGATGAGGATGCCGCCGCACACGATGGCGGAGTCGGCGAGGTTGAAGACGGCGAAGTGCTTGGGGGCGATGAAGTCGACCACCGCCCCTTCGAACACACCGGGCGCCCGGAAGATGCGGTCGGTGAGGTTGCCGAGCGCACCGCCCAGGAGCAGTCCCAGGGCGATGGCCCAGGGCAGGCTGTAGAGCTTGCGGGCCAGCCGGATCACGACCACGATCACGCCGGCGGCGATGATGGTGAAGATCACCGTGAACGCCTCGCCGAACCCGAACGCGGCCCCCGGGTTGCGCAGCGCCCGGAACTGGAGCCAGTCACCGATGATGTCGATCGGCGGCTGGTGCTCCAGCTTGGCGACCACGATCATCTTGGTGACCAGGTCCAGCAGGTAGGCGACGACGGAGACGGCGACGAGCGCCAGGATCTTGCGCTTGCCCGTGCCCGCGTTCACCCCGGCGTCGGCGGCCGTGGAGCCGCCTTCGTCCGTGTGCTCGGCCTCGGGATTGTCCGGCGTACCGATGATGCGCTCCGCCTCTGCCACGTGAGTCCCTCAACCTAGGTGCCTGACTGAGGACGAGGGTACGACACACCTGTACGGGTCAGCCGCGCCGCTCCTGCTTCTGTTTGTCCTCGACGCAGAGGGTGGCGCGGGGAAATGCCTGCATCCGTGCCTTGCCGATCGGTTTGCCGCACACCTCGCACAGCCCGTAGGTCCCCGCCTCCAGCCGGGCGAGCGCCCGCTCGGTCTGCTCCAGCGTCTCCTGGGCGTGGGCGGCGAGCGACAGCTCGTGTTCCCGCGTGATGTTCTTGGTGCCCGTGTCGGCCTCGTCGTCGCCCGCGCCGTCGCCGGAGTCCCGCATCAGCCCGGCGAGCGCCGCCCCCGAGGCCTCCAGCTCACTGCGCAGGCGCATGATCTCGCTGGTCAGCAGCGTGCGTGCCTCGGTGACCTCCTCGGGCGTCCAGGGGTCCTCCCCCGGCCGTACCGCCAGTTCGCCGGGAGCGGTCGCGGCGGCTCCCCGGGCCGGCGGCACGGCCGCCTCGTCCGGACCGGCCGCGGGGCGACTCGCGCTCTTCTTGGCTACCACCGTGTGGGCTCCCGTCTCCTCGGCGGCCTGGGCCGCCCCCGTGGCCGTCTGTGCGGCCGTCTTCGAAGCCTTCTTGGCCGCGCTCTTCTTCGCGGTGCTGCTCGTGGTGCTCGTGGTGCTCTTCTTGGCGGCGGTCTTCTTCGCCGCCGCCTTCTTGGCAGGCGCCTTCTTCGCGGCGGTCTTCCTGGCGGCCGCCTTCTTCGCGGGCGCCTTCTTCGCGGGCGCCTTCCCGGCAGCCGTCCCGTCCTCGGACGTCTCGTCGGCCGGTGGCTTCCCGTCGGCCTTCTGCCCGGCCGCGGTCTCTTCCGCCGTCTTCTTCGCCACCATGGCCGCGGCCCCTTCACATATTGTGATCTTGCACGCGAATCGTGCTGGGACGATAAATCGGCCCCAGCCCCGCGGCAACGGGGCACGCCGCCCTTTCGCCCCTCCCCGTACCCGGTCGCGGCGCGCCTGCATCCGTTGTTCCCAGCTCCCCGCCCGGTAATCCAGCCCCCGGACGCCCCCGCACCCCCGCGGCCGACCCCGTACGCCCCCGACTCGCCATTCGGGTCACGCCCGGGCCCCGGGTAAACCGGTCGGCCGTCAGCCGTCCGGGCCCGTACACTGGGCGCAGCGAAAGGCATGGATGGGACGAGTAGCGCCGTACGCAGCCAGCAGCGACCCGGGGACGGTGGGAGCCCGGGGGCGAGCGCGTCGTGAAGATCACCCCGGAGCCGCCGGAAGAACGCTTTGGACCGCGGGCACCACCCACGGGCGCCGAAGCCACTAGACCCGGCATCGCGACCCCAATGAGGGGGCTACGGGCACACGCCCGGGGCCAAGGAGGGTGGTACCGCGGGAGCCCAGACGCTCTCGTCCCTCCGACGGAAGTGGAATACGTCCGCCGGAGGAAGCCGCACATGACATCGCCGCAGTACCGCCAGGTACCCGCCCAGGTCGACCTGCCCGCGCTGGAGCACGCCGTTCTCGACTTCTGGCGGGACAACAAGGTGTTCGCCAAGAGCCTCGACCAGTCCGAGGGCCGCCCGGAGTGGGTCTTCTACGAGGGCCCGCCCACCGCCAACGGCATGCCCGGCGCCCACCACATCGAGGCCCGCGTCTTCAAGGACGTCTTCCCTCGCTTCCGCACCATGCAGGGCTACCACGTCGGCCGCAAGGCCGGATGGGACTGTCACGGCCTGCCGGTCGAACTCGCGGTCGAGAAGGAGCTGGGCTTCAACGGCAAGAAGGACATCGAGGCGTTCGGCATCGCCGAGTTCAACGCCAAGTGCCGTGAGTCCGTGACCCGGCACACCGACGCCTTCGCCGAACTCACGACCCGCATGGGGTACTGGGTCGACCTGGACGACGCGTACCGCACGATGGACCCGGAGTACGTCGACTCCGTGTGGTGGTCGCTGAAGGAGATCTTCAACAAGGACCTGCTGGTCCAGGACCACCGCGTCGCCCCCTGGTGCCCGCGCTGCGGCACCGGCCTCTCCGACCACGAGCTGGCCCAGGGTTACGAGACGGTCGTCGACCCCTCGGTCTTCGTCCGTTTCCCCCTCACCTCCGGCCCGCTGGCCGGCGAGGCGGCGCTCCTGGTCTGGACGACCACCCCCTGGACCCTGGTCTCCAACACGGCGGTCGCCGCGCACCCCGAGGTCCGTTACGTCGTCGCGACGGACGGCGAGGAGAAGCTCGTCGTCGCCGAGCCCCTCCTGGAGAAGGCGCTGGGCGAGGGCTGGGAGGTGACCGGTCAGTCGTTCACCGGTGCCGAGATGGAGCGCTGGACCTACGAGCGCCCGTTCACGCTGGTCGACTTCCCGGCCGAGGCGCACTACGTGGTCAACGCCGAGTACGTGACGACCGAGGACGGTACGGGTCTGGTCCACCAGTCCCCCGCGTTCGGCGCCGACGACCTCCTGGTCTGCCGTGCGTACGGCCTGCCGGTGGTCAACCCGGTCCGCCCCGACGGCACCTTCGAGGAAGACCTCCCCCTGGTCGGCGGCGTCTTCTTCAAGAAGGCCGACGAGGCACTCACCGCGGACCTGGACGCGCGCGGCAAGCTCTTCCGCCACGTCCCGTTCGAGCACAGCTACCCGCACTGCTGGCGCTGCCACACGGCGCTGCTCTACTACGCGCAGCCGTCCTGGTACATCAGGACGACGGCGATCAAGGACCGCCTCCTCCAGGAGAACGAGAAGACCAACTGGTACCCGGACTCGGTCAAGAACGGCCGCTTCGGCGACTGGCTGAACAACAACGTCGACTGGGCGCTGTCCCGTAACCGCTACTGGGGCACACCGCTGCCGATCTGGCGCTGCGAGGACGACCACCTGAGCTGCGTGGGCTCGCGAGCAGAGCTGACCGAACTGACAGGCACCGACCAGTCATCGCTCGACCCCCACCGCCCGTTCATCGACGAGATCACCTTCACCTGCACGCACGAGAACTGCCAGCTGGAGGCGTACCGCGTCCCGGAGGTCATCGACGCCTGGTACGACTCGGGTTCGATGCCGTTCGCGCAGTGGGGCTACCCGTACAAGAACAAGGAAGTCTTCGAGAGCCGCTACCCGGCGCAGTTCATCTCGGAGGCCATCGACCAGACCCGCGGCTGGTTCTACACGCTGATGGCGGTAGGCACGCTGGTATTCGACAAGTCGTCCTACGAGAACGTGGTCTGCCTGGGCCACATCCTCGCCGAGGACGGCCGCAAGATGTCCAAGCACCTGGGCAACATCCTCCAGCCGATCCCGCTGATGGATCAGCACGGGGCGGACGCGGTGCGGTGGTTCATGGCGGCGGGCGGCTCCCCGTGGGCGGCACGCCGGGTGGGCCACGGCACGATCCAGGAGGTCGTCCGCAAGACGCTCCTCACGTACTGGAACACGGTCGCCTTCCAGGCCCTGTACGCGCGCACGTCGGGCTGGGCCCCGTCTGCAGCGGACCCGGCCCCGGCGGACCGCACGGTCCTGGACCGCTGGCTGCTCAGCGAACTCAACGCGCTGGTCGACCAGATGACGCTCGCGATGGAGGGCTACGACACCCAGCGCGCCGGCAAGCTGCTCTCGGCGTTCGTCGACGACCTCTCCAACTGGTACGTACGCCGCTCGCGCCGCCGCTTCTGGCAGGGCGACAAGGCGGCCCTGCGCACGCTGCACGAGGTCGTCGAGACGGTGACCCGGCTGATGGCGCCGCTGGTCCCGTTCATCACCGAGCGGGTCTGGCAGGACCTGATCGCCCCGGTGACTCCGGACGCGCCGGAGTCGGTGCACCTCGCCTCCTGGCCCGAGCCGGACCTGGAGGCGATCGACCCCACCCTCTCCACACAGATGGCGCTGGTGCGCCGCCTGGTGGAGCTGGGCCGGGCGACGCGCGCGGAGTCGGGCGTGAAGACGCGCCAGCCGCTGTCGCGGGCGCTGGTGGCGGCGAGCGGCTTCGACGCACTCCCCGCCGATCTGCGAGCGCAGATCACGGAGGAGCTGAACATCACATCCCTCGCCACGCTCGCGGAGGTCGGCGGCTCGCTGGTCGACACGACGGCGAAGGCGAACTTCCGGGCGCTGGGCAAGCGGTTCGGCAAGGGCGTGCAGGCGGTGGCCAAGGCGGTCGCGAACGCGGACGCTGCGGCGCTCTCCCTCGCCCTGCGCGAGGGTACGGCGTCGGTGGAGGTGGAGGGCGAGCAGGTCACCCTCACCCCCGATGAGGTCATCATCACGGAGACCCCGCGCGAGGGCTGGTCGGTCGCCTCGGACGCGGGCGCGACGGTGGCCCTGGATCTGGAGATCACCCCGGAGCTGCGCCGCGCGGGCCTGGCCCGTGACGCGATCCGCCTGATCCAGGAGGCCCGCAAGAACAGCGGTCTGGATGTGGCGGACCGCATCGCCGTCCGCTGGACCTCGACGTCCCCGGCGACGGCGGAGGCCCTCACGGAGCATGCCCCGCTGATCTCGGACGAGGTCCTGGCCCTGGACTACGCGGAGGGAGAGGCGGACGACACGTACGGTGCCCCGTTCGAGGACGAGGGCCTTGCGCTGACGTTCCGCCTGCGCAAGAAGTAGGTCCTTACGCCTGGGGCCCGGCCGGACACATCCCGACGCGACCAACAGCGTCGGACACATCCCGGCCGGGCCCTTCCGCGTACCCACCTCAAGGGGTCCTCCTCCGTATCCCCGCGCCTCAAACGCCGACGGGGCTGAAAGATGTCCTCAGCAAAATCCAGCCCAGGGGAACAGCCCGCCGCAGGCGCCCACGCCAAAGGGCCGGGCCCCGGGGGAAACCCCGGGGCCCGGCCCTTTGACTGCCGACGGCTACGCGCTCAGCGAGCGCGATCCGCTCAGTTGTCGTCCTCGTCGATCAGGAACCCACGCATCGGCGACGGCGCCTGCTGCATCGGCTGCGGCGCCTGAGGCCGAACCGGTGCCATCGGCTGCGTCATCGCGGGCGACATCTGCTGCTGCCCGCCGTACGACGGCGCACCGCCCATGGACTGGCCGCCACCCATCTGCTGGCCACCGTGGCCACCGTGGTTGGAGCTGCCCATGGAGTGACCCATCGCACCCGCACCGGCCGGAGCCAGCGAGGGGGACGGCGGCAGCGAGGCCGCCGCCGGCGTCCGCGGCGGGGCGAGCGAGTCGTCCGACTGGGTCTCCAGCTGACGCAGCTGGCTCTCCAGGTAGGACTTCAGCCGCGTGCGGTACTCGCGCTCGAAGCCACGCAGGTCCTCGACCTTGCGCTCCAGCGTCGCGCGGGCCGACTCCAGCGAGCCCATCGCCACGCGGTGCTTCTCCTGGGCGTCCCGCTCCAGCGCGTCGGCCTTGGCGCGGGCGTCGCGCTCCAGGCCCTCGGCACGGCTGCGCGCCTCGCCGACGATCTTGTTGGCCTCGGAACGGGCCTCCGCGATCGCCTGGTCGGCGGTCTGCTGCGCGAGCGAGAGGACACGGGCGGCGCTGTCGCCACCGGGGGCCTGACCCTGCTGCTGCATCTGCGGCTGCTGCATCTGCTGCATCTGCTGCTGCTGGGGGTGCTGACCCATGGGGCCGCCCATCGGGCCACCCATGGGACCGCCCTGCATCGGGCCGGGGCCGTGCGGGCCCTGCGGGCCGCCGTGGCCACCCTGGGGGCCATGACCGCTGGGACCGGCAGGCAGCTGCGGAGCTCCACCGGGCAGCTGGGGGGGACCAATCTGCGGGGGCTGCTGCTGCTGCGGCGGTCCAGATATGGCGGCGGGAACGGGCGCACCCGGGCGGTCCTGCTGCTCCGGGGGCTTGCGCATACCCTGCTGCTGCTGTTGCTGCTGTTGCTGGTTCTGCGCGGCGGCGCGCGTCGCGGCGGCCAGCTTGGCGCGCAGGTCCTCGTTCTCACGGAGCAGACGGGTCAGCTCCGATTCGACCTCGTCGAGAAAGGCATCGACCTCGTCCTCGTCATAGCCTTCTCGGAGGCGGACGGTCGTGAACTGCTTGTTCCGCACGTCCTCGGGGGTCAACGGCATCTCTTCTTCACCTCTACGTAGTCGTCGGCAGTCGGCAAGACCGTATCGCTCACAACCTGACCACAACGCTGATCAGGATGTAGACGATGATCATCAGAACGAAGAAGGACAGGTCGAGTGCCACGCCCCCGAGACGCAGCGGCGGAATGAACCGCCGCAGAAGCTTGAGCGGTGGATCGGTGACAGTGTAGGTGGCCTCAAGTACGACCACCATCGCCTTGCCGGGTTGCCATGAACGTGCGAACTGGAAGACGTAGTCCATGACCAGCCGGAAGATCAGCACGATGAGGAAACACATCAGCGCGATATAGACCACATCCAGTGCGACGCCCATGTCTCGCGCTTCCCTCTCCCCTGGCTCTCGTAGCTCCGGCCTCGCGGCCGGGTTGTTCCCGGTGTCGTGTTCTCAGCTCTGGTTGAAGAATCCGCCCTCTGCGATGCGGGCCTTGTCCTCCGCCGTGACATCGACGTTAGCAGGCGACAACAGGAACACCTTCTGCGTCACGCGTTCAATGCTGCCATGGAGCCCGAAGACGAGTCCTGCGGCAAAGTCGACAAGTCGCTTCGCGTCCGTATCGTCCATCTCCGTGAGATTCATGATCACCGGAGTGCCCTCACGGAAGTGTTCCCCGATGGTACGGGCCTCGTTGTAGGTCCTGGGGTGCAGCGTGGTGATGCGGTACGGCTCCCGCTCGGACACGACCTTGGGCATGATCACCGGTGCGTTCTTCTCCATGTTCGGGCGTTCAGGTGTGATGGATGCCACGGGTGCGATTCGGGCGGGTCGCCCGCTTTCCGCGGGGAGCTGAACCGGCTCGCGCTGGGCGGGCGGCTGCACCACTCGTACCGGTTCGCCCCTTTCGCGCTCCCGCTCGCGCTCGCGTTCCACCTGGTGCGGGGGCTGATGCCGTCGCCGATCGGGCTCCGGCTCAGGCTCGAATTCGTCATCGGGGTCGAACCCCGGACCGTCGTACCCATCGTCCTCCACGAGGCCGAGGTAGACCGCCATCTTGCGCATCGCGCCGGCCATGCTCCGAGTCCTCCGCTCTGTGGTGGATCGGCATTCGTCACCAAGTGCCCGCGATCCACTGTGGTCCGCCCCGTCGTGCTGGGGAATGACCATATTTTCTGCTGTGGTCCGACCTGCTTCGCGACGTTACCCGAGCCCGGGTCGGACTCCGAGTACCGCCGTACCGACGCGTACATGTGTCGCTCCGGCCGCCACCGCGTCCTCCAGGTCCGCACTCATACCTGCGGAGACCATGGTGGCAGCCGGATGACCGGCGCGCAGGCGGGTGGCGAATTCCATGAGCCGGTCGAACGCGGCCCGTTGCCTGCCGGCAAACGGTCCGGCCAGCGGCGCCACGGTCATCAGACCGTCGAGCCGCAGACCCTCGGCCGCGTCGACCGCGGCCGCCAACTCCTCGATCCCGTCGGGCGCGACGCCGCCGCGCTCACCGCGCTCACCGCTCTCCGCGTCCAGGGCGACCTGGATCAGACAGCCGAGCTCGCGCTCCGCGCGGACCGCGGCACCCGAGAGGGCGGTGACCAGCTTGAGCCGGTCGACCGACTGCACGACATCGGCATAACTCGTCACAGAACGAACCTTGTTCGTCTGCAATTGTCCGACAAAATGCCATGTCAGGGAAAGATCCGCACAAGCGGTGGCTTTCGGTGCCGCGTCCTGGTCACGATTCTCGGCGACATGGCGCACACCGAGTTCATGCAGCATCCGCACATCGCTCGCGGGGTAGGTCTTGGTGACCACGATCAGGGTCACTTCCTCGCGCTTGCGGCCGGCCGCAGTGCAGGCGGAGGTGATCCTTTCCTCCACCTGTGCGAGATTCGCCGCGAGTTGAGCCTTACGGTCCGTCATGCCCTATCAGTCCAACCAGACATATCCGGCGAGCCGCCCGGTGGTGCGGTCGCGGCGGTACGAGAAGTGGTCGCCCGATTCACGGGTGCAGACCGGCGAACGGTGCAGGTCGCTCACCCCGAGAGCGGCGAGCTGGGCGTGGACCCCGCCGGTGACGTCGACCGCCGGGGTCCCCCAGCTGGTCTCGGACCAGGTACCGGGGACCGCGTCGGCGACCTCGGCCCGCATCTCCTCGGGCACTTCGTAACACCGTCCGCAGACGGCCGGTCCGGTGTGCGCGGTGATCCGGGACGGGCGTGCGCCCAGCGCGGTCATCGCGTCGACCACCGCGGGGACGACTCCGGCGACCAGTCCCGGCCGCCCGGCGTGCGCCGCCCCGACGACTTGGGCGACCGGATCGACGAGGAGGACGGGGGTGCAGTCGGCGGTGAGGACCGCGAGCGCCAGTCCGCGCCGCGTGGTCACCACCGCGTCCACGGCCGGAATCTCCGCGTCCGCGCCCCAGGGTCCGTCGACGACCGCCACGTCCCGGCCGTGCACCTGGTTCATCCAGACGACCGAGGCCGGGTCGAGGCCGAGCCGACGGGCCGCGCGCTCGCGGTTCGCGCCGACGGCGGCGGGGTCGTCACCGACCGCGCCGCCGAGGTTGAGCTCACCGTACGGAGCGGCGCTCACCCCGCCCCACCGGTCGGTGAAGGCGAAATGAGCGCTGCCCGTGACGGGTTCCGCCTGGTGCTGACCTATCACTTCAAGAAGTCCGGTACGTCCAGCTCTTCGGCCTGGGCGTCCTGGTAGGGGCGGGCCGGCGGGACGTGCGGCGGAGAGACCTGCGACAGCGGGCCCTCGCTCGAAGCCGACGCGGGGGCGGGCTCGGCCGGGGCCGGGCTCTCCTCGCGCGGAGGTACGGAACCGAGTCCGCCCGACGGGCGCGCGCTCTCGGCGGAGGGCCTGGCCGGGGCGGCAGGCTCCTCCCGCTTGTTCGTGTTCGCGCCCAGCGTGTTCTCCCGGCGGGTCGGCGGCTGTCCGCCGTCGAATCCGGCCGCGATCACGGTGACCCGCACCTCGTCACCCAGGGCGTCGTCGATGACGGCGCCGAAGATGATGTTGGCCTCGGGGTGTGCCGCCTCGCTCACCAGCTGGGCGGCCTCGTTGATCTCGAAGAGACCGAGGTCGCTGCCGCCGGAGATGGAGAGCAGGACGCCGCGGGCGCCGTCGATGGACGCCTCCAGGAGCGGCGAGGAGATCGCCATCTCCGCCGCCGCGACCGCGCGGTCGTCGCCGCGCGCCGAGCCGATGCCCATGAGCGCCGATCCGGCCTCGGACATGACCGACTTGACGTCGGCGAAGTCGAGGTTGATCAGGCCCGGCGTGGTGATCAGGTCGGTGATGCCCTGGACACCCGAGAGCAGGACCTGGTCGGCCGACTTGAAGGCGTCGAGCACGCTGACCTGGCGGTCCGAGATGGACAGCAGGCGGTCGTTGGGGATGACGATGAGGGTGTCGACCTCTTCGCGGAGTTCGGCGATGCCGTCCTCCGCCTGGTTCGCGCGCCGTCGGCCCTCGAAGGTGAACGGGCGGGTGACCACACCGATCGTCAGGGCGCCGAGCGAGCGCGCGATGTTGGCGACGACGGGTGCGCCGCCGGTGCCGGTGCCGCCGCCCTCTCCGGCGGTGACGAAGACCATGTCGGCCCCCTTGAGGACCTCCTCGATCTCCTCACGGTGGTCCTCTGCCGCCTTACGACCGACGGCCGGGTTCGCCCCGGCGCCGAGGCCCCGGGTGAGTTCGCGGCCGACGTCGAGCTTGACGTCGGCGTCGCTCATCAACAGGGCTTGTGCGTCCGTGTTGATCGCGATGAACTCGACGCCCTTGAGACCGACCTCGATCATTCGGTTGATGGCATTGACACCACCGCCGCCGACACCGATGACCTTGATGACTGCGAGGTAGTTCTGCGGTGCTGCCACGTCGAAGGCCTCTCGCCTCGAGTTACGTGTCGTCGCTCTGCGGAGGACCCGCGGCGACGACTGATGTCGATGGGGACGGTCCGAACGCCGACCCAAACCCTAACGTTCAACTTTAGGGTTACCAGTGTGTCTGCTTCCTGGACTCTTCCGAACAGGACACTAAGTCGACAAGTGGCGCACGTTCAACGAACACGCCGAACCTCCCGTTTTTCTTTTCACCCTATGTGATCACCCGTAGCGCTGACCAACCAGGGTGCTGGCCAGCACAAATGCACGTCAACTCCCCGATACCGCAGGGGCGCTGGGGACACTCACGTCGAACTGTCCCGCTTTGGGGTCCGCCTTCATGAGGGCGGCGAGAACACGCGCCTTCACCGGCCCGTCCTCACTACTGCCCCAGATCACCGTCCGGCCACGGGTGAGCCGCAAGGAGATCCCGTCGTACGAGGTGATCCGCACCGCCTTGACCTCTTTCACGAGACGCTTCGGCAGCTCGCCCGCGACCAGCACGGCTTCCGCCGACAGGCGGTCGCTGTCGAACCTGCGCAGACTCGCGGACCGTTCCGGCCTCAGCTCCAGCAGCGGCACACCCTCGGGTGCCCGGTCCACCGTGGCGAAACGGGAGCCCGTTCCGTCGACTTCGACGAACTTCGCACCCTTTTCCACCAGAAGGACCGGCTTGCGTTCCGCCACCTTAAGGCTGATGCCGTGCGGCCAGGACCGCACGACATCCACGGAGTCGATACGTGGCAGCTTCTGGAGCAACCGGCCTTCCATCGCGCCGGTGTCCACGGAGATCAGTGGCGCCCCGAGGGGTACGGCGGCAACCGCTTCCACCTCTTCGCGGGTCAGCACCTCGGTGCCGGTGGCGGTCACGCGTTCGACGCGGAGCCAGGAGGAGCCGTACAGCACCCAGATGACGAACGCGGTGAGCAGGGCCGCCGCGACGCCGATCAGGATCAGCAGCGTGCGGCGGCTCAGCCGGCGCTCCTCGGGGCCGATGTGCGGCGGGCGGGCGGGAGTGTCCGCACGCCCCGCTGCGCCGCGCTGGGCGGTCGTCGGTCCGGCCACGCTCGCTCCTTCGCCGGACCCGGGGCGCCCGCCCCGGGTCCGCACCGCCTCACGCCTGGCGGCGGGAGGCAATCGCTTCGTACACCATGCCGACGAGCAGGTCGTCGGCGTCGCGCCGGCCGAACTCCGCCGCGGCACGGGACATTTCGTACAGCCGGTGGGGATCCGACAGCACCGGCAGGACGTTGCCCTGCACCCACTCGGGGGTCAGCGCCGCGTCGTCCACCAGCAGGCCGCCGCCGGCGTTGACCACCGGCTGGGCGTTCAGCCGCTGTTCGCCGTTGCCGATGGGCAGCGGGACGTAGGCGGCGGGGAGCCCGACGGCGGAGAGTTCGGCGACGGTCATCGCGCCCGCACGGCAGAGCATCATGTCGGCCGCGGCGTACGCGAGGTCCATCCGGTCCACGTACGGTACCGGGATGTAGGGCGGCATCCCGGGCATGTTGTCGATCCGCGGCAATTCGTTCTTCGGGCCGACCACATGGAGGATCTGGATCCCGGAGCGCTGGAGCAGCGGCGCGACCCGCTGGACCACCTCGTTGAGGTGGCGCGCGCCCTGCGAGCCGCCGGAGACCAGCAGCGTGGGCAGGTTGGGGTCGAGGCCGAAGGAGGCGCGGGCTTCCGGGCGGACCCGGGCGCGGTCCAGGGTGGCGATGGTGCGGCGCAGCGGGATGCCGATGTAGCGGGCGCCGCGCAGCTTGCTGTCCGGGGTGGAGACGGCGACCCCGTGGGCGTACCGGGAGCCGATCTTGTTGGCGAGGCCCGGGCGGGCGTTGGCCTCGTGGACCACGATCGGCACACCGACACGCTTGGCGGCGAGGTAGCCGGGCAGCGCGACGTAGCCGCCGAAGCCGACCACGCAGTCCGCCCTTGTGCGCTCCAGGACCTGCTCGGCGGCCTTGATGGTGCCGCGCAGCCGGCCCGGGACGGTGATCAGCTCGGGGGTGGGCTTACGGGGCAGCGGCACGGCAGGGATGAGGGCGAGCTCGTACCCCCGCTCGGGTACGAGCCTGGTCTCCAGACCGCGCTCCGTGCCGAGGGCAGTGATTCCCACGGTCGGGTCCTGCCTGCGCAGGGCGTCTGCGAGGGCAAGCGCGGGCTCGATGTGTCCGGCGGTCCCCCCGCCGGCGAGTACGACATGCACCGAAATTCACCGCTCTCCGGACGGACGCTTCTTGACGCGCCGTCTCATCGTCTTCCATCTCACCCCGGGCCTCCGCATGGCCAGGGCCGCCTTCGCGGCGGGATCGTTCCGCGCGAAGGCGATCATGAGCCCGACCGCGAACATCGTCGGCAGCAGGGCGGACCCTCCGTAGGAGAACAGCGGGAGCGGGACACCGGCGATCGGCAACAGGCCGAGCACCGCACCGATGTTGATCACGGCCTGGGCCATGATCCAGGTGGTCACGCCTCCCGCGGCATACCTGACGAAGGGGTCCTCCGTGCGTCCGGCCACGCGGATACCCGCATAGCCTAGAGCCGCGAACAGGGCGAGCACGGACAGCGTCCCCGCCAGACCCAGTTCCTCACCGGTGATCGCGAAGATGAAGTCGGTGTGCGGTTCCGGGAGTTGGCCCCATTTTTCCACACTCGCACCCAGCCCGGAACCGAACCATCCGCCGGAGGCCAGAGCGTAGATTCCGTGCGCGGCCTGCCAGCAGCCGTCGTCCGGATCGGGTTCGCCGATGATGCCCATGCAGGAGAGCCGGGACATCCGGTTGGGGCTGGTCCAGATCAGCAGGACCGCGACGGCGGCGGCGAATCCGAGCACTCCGGCGAAGAGCCGGGTTGGGGCGCCGGCCAGCCAGAGCAGCCCGAACAGGATCGCCGTGAGAATGATCGCGGTCCCCATGTCGCCGCCGAGCATGATCAGCCCGAGGAGCATGAAGGCGACCGGGACGAGCGGGACGAGCATGTGCTTCCACTGCGCCAGCAACCGCTTGTCCTGCTTGCGGGCGAGCAGGTCGGCGCCCCACAGGATCAGCGCGAGCTTGCCGAACTCGCTGGGTTGGAGCTGGAACGGGCCGGCGAGGTAGAGCCAGTTCTGGTTTCCGTTGCGGGAGATCCCTATCCCCGGCACCTGGACCAGGACCATCAGGAAGACCGTGATCATGAGCATCGGGTAGGCCAGGGCGCGGTGGAGCTTCACCGGCATCCTGGAGGCGATCAGCATGAGCACGCCCCCGATGACGGCGGCGACGAACTGCTTGCCGAAGAAGTACGTCGACGACTTGTCGATGTTCAACGCCTGGATCATCGAGGCGGAGTAGACCATCACCAGGCCCAGCACGGTGATCAGGAGGCTGGAGCCGAGGATCACGTAGTAGGCGGTCAGAGGGCGGTCCCAGGCCCGGCGTGCCTGCTCGTAGAGGCGCCGTACGCCGCCGCGTGGGGCCCGGGGGGCCGGGGAGCCGCGTCCCGCGCCCCGGGGCGGCGTCGGCCGACGGCTGCGTACGGCGGAGCTCTTCTCGGCCGGCATTGTCGCTGTCCCCTCCACTGCTCGTGCCCGGGGGCTCGGCCCCGGGTCGGAGCCCGGTCGGTCAGGCGCTCGTCTCGGCGCGCGCGCGGACCGCGTCCGCGAACGCCTCGCCCCGCTTGTTGTAGTTGGTGAACATGTCCATCGAGGCGCAGGCCGGGGCCAGCAGTACCGTGTCGCCCGGCCTCGCGAGCCGGGCGGCGTGCTCCACCGCCTCGGACATCGCCCCAGTGTCGGTCCGGTCGAGGTCGACCACCGGGACTTCCGGGGCGTGTCGCGTCAGGGCTTCGTGGATCAGCGCGCGGTCGGCGCCCATCAGCACGACCCCACGCAGCCGCTTCGCCGCGCCGGTGACCAGTTCGTCGAAGGTGGCGCCCTTGGCGAGACCGCCGGCGATCCAGACGATGGAGTCGTAGGCGGCGAGGGAGGCCTCGGTGGCGTGGGTGTTGGTGGCCTTGGAGTCGTCGACGTAGGCGACCTCGGCGATGTCCGCGACGTGTTCGATGCGATGGGCGTCGGGGCGGAAGCTCCGCAGCCCGTCGCGGACTGCGGCCGGCTCCACGCCGAAGGCGCGGGCGAGGGCGGCGGCGGCCAGCGCGTTGGCGATGTTGTGCGGCGCCGGCGGGTTCACGTCGGAGACCTCGGCCAGCTCCTGGGCCTGCTTCTGGCGGTTCTTCACGAAGGCCCGGTCGACGAGGATGCCGTCGACCACCCCGAGCTGTGAGGGACCGGGGGTGCCGAGGGTGAAGCCGATGGCACGGCAGCCCTCCTCGACATCGGCCTCGCGGACGAGGTCCTCGGTGGCGGGGTCGGCCGCGTTGTAGACGCAGGCGACGGTGTTGCCCTCGTAGACGCGGCCCTTGTCGGCGGCGTACGCCTCCATCGAGCCGTGCCAGTCGAGGTGGTCCGGGGCGAGGTTGAGGACGGCGGCGGAGTGGGCGCGCAGGGAGGGCGCCCAGTGCAGCTGGTAGCTGGAGAGTTCGACGGCGAGGACGTCGTACTCCTGCTCGCCGAGCACCGCGTCCAGCAGCGATACGCCGATGTTGCCGACCGCCGCGGTGCGCAGGCCCGCCGCCTGAAGGATCGAGGCCAGCATCCGTACGGTGGTGGTCTTGCCGTTGGTGCCGGTGACGGCGAGCCAGGGGGCGGCCTTGCGGCCGTTCGTGCCGCGCAGCCGCCAGGCGAGTTCGACGTCGCCCCAGATGTCGACGCCCGCCTCGGCGGCAGCCAGGAAGAGCGGCTTGTCCGGCTGCCAGCCGGGGGCGGTGACGACGAGTTCCGTGGACGGCGGCAGGGTGGCACCGTCGCCGAGGCGCACGGTGATGCCGAGCGCCTCCAGTTCGGCCGCCTGCGCGCGGGCGCGCTCGTCGTCGCCGTCGTTGACGACGGTGACGAGCGCGCCGCGCTCGTGCAGGGCGCGGGCCGCGGGGATGCCGCTGACGCCGAGCCCGGCGACGGTGACGTGCTTGCCCTGCCAGTCCACGGTGCTCACTTCTTGGCTGCCCATCCCGCGTAGAAGAGGCCGAGGCCGACGATCACGCACATGCCCTGGATGATCCAGAAGCGGACCACGACAAGGACTTCGGACCACCCCTTGAGTTCGAAGTGGTGCTGGAGCGGTGCCATCCGGAAGACCCGCTTGCCGGTCATCTTGAACGAGCCGACCTGGATGACCACGGACATGGTGATCATCACGAAGAGGCCGCCGAGGATGGCGAGCAGGAACTCGGTGCGGGACAGGATCGCGAGGCCCGCGAGGGCGCCGCCGAGGGCGAGCGATCCGGTGTCGCCCATGAAGATCTTGGCGGGCGATGTGTTCCACCACAGGAAGCCGAAGCAGGCGCCCATCAGGGCGGCGGCGACGACGGCGAGGTCGAGTGGGTCGCGTACCTCGAAACAGGCGCTGGGGTTGGTCAGGTTGTCCGCGTTGGCGCAGGACTCCTGGAACTGCCAGAGGCCGATGAACGTGTAGGCGCCGAAGACCATCACCGAGGCGCCGGTGGCCAGTCCGTCGAGCCCGTCCGTGAGGTTCACGCCGTTGGACATGGCGAGGATCATGAACAGCGCCCAGACGCAGAACAGCACCGGGCCGATCGACCAGCCGAAGTCCTCCACGAAGGAGAGCCGGGTGGAGGCGGGGGTGTTGCCCCGGGAGTCCGCGAACTGGAGCGAGAGCACCGCGAAGGCGATACCGACGATCAGCTGGCCGGCCATCTTCGCCTTGGCCCGCAGACCCAGCGAACGCTGCTTGACGATCTTGATGTAGTCGTCGAGGAAGCCGACGAGGCCCATCCCGGCCATCAGGAACAGCACGAGGATGCCGGAGTACCGGATGTCCTCGCCGGTGATCACCTTCGCCAGGAGGTACGCGATGATCGTCGCCAGGATGAAGGCGATGCCGCCCATCGTGGGCGTGCCCTTCTTGCTGCCGTGCGTGCGCGGGCCGTCGTCCCGGATGAACTGCCCGTATCCCTTGCGGGCCAGCAGCTTGATCAGCAGCGGGGTACCGACCAGGGTCAGGAAGAGCCCGATGGCCCCCGCGAAGAGGATCTGCCTCATCGGCCGGCGACCTCGCCCTCGGTCGAGTTCTCCAGCAGTGCCTGGGCGACCTTCTCCAGGCCGACCGACCGGGACGCCTTCACCAGCACGACGTCTCCCGGGCGCAGTTCACTGCGCAGCAGGTCGACGGCCGCCTGTGCGTCGGACACGTGCACCGACTCCTCACCCCACGAACCCTCGTTATATGCGCCCAGTTGCAGCCAGGAGGCTTCTCTCCCCCCGACAGCGACGAGCTTGCTGACGTTGAGCCGGACGGCGAGCCGTCCGACCGCGTCGTGCTCGGCGAGCGACGCGTCACCGAGCTCGGCCATCTGACCGAGCACCGCCCAGGTGCGTCCCCCGTCGGCCGCTCGGGCCTGGCCCATGGCAGCCAGCGCACGCAGTGCGGCTCTCATGGATTCGGGGTTCGCGTTGTAGGCGTCGTTGACGACCGTCACACCGTCCGGACGCTCGGTGACCTCCATGCGCCAGCGGGAGAGGGTGCCCGCCTCCGAGAGCGCCTCGGCGATCTCGGTCACGGACATGCCCAACTCATGGGCGACGGCGGCCGCGGCGAGCGCGTTCGACACGTGGTGCTCACCGTACAGGCGCAAGGTCACGTCGCTGCACCCGGTGGGTGTGTGGAGCTCGAACGCGGGCCGCCCGTCGGGGGTCATGCGGACCTTCTCGCCCCGTACGTCCGCATCCGGGGCTTCTCCGAAGAGCAGAACCCGGGCCTTGGTGCGCGAAGCCATCGCGCGTACGAGGTGGTCGTCGGCGTTGAGCACGGCGCAGCCGTCCTCGGGGAGCACCTCGACCAGTTCGCCCTTGGCCTGGGCGATCGCCTCCCGGCTGCCGAACTCCCCGAGGTGGGCGGAGCCGACGTTGAGGACCAGGCCGACGCGGGGCGGGGTGAGGTCGGCGAGGTAGTGGATGTGCCCGATGCCGCGGGCGCCCATCTCCAGGACCAGGTGCTGGGTCTCGGAGGTGGCGCGCAGCGCGGTGAGCGGCAGACCGATCTCGTTGTTGAGGGAGCCCGGCGTCCAGACCGTGGGGGCCTTGCGCTGCAGGAGCTGCGCGATCAGGTCCTTGGTGGACGTCTTGCCCGCGGAGCCGGTGAGCGCGACGACGGTGGTCCCGAGGCGCTCGACGACGGTACGGGCGAGCGCGCCGAGCGCGCCGACGACGTCGTCCACGACGATCGCGGGAACGCCGACGGGGCGGGCGGCCAGGACGGCTGCCGCGCCCGCCTCGACGGCGCGCTGCGCGTAGTCGTGGCCGTCCACGCGCTCGCCGGCGAACGCGGCGAACAGGCTGCCGGGTCCGACTTCGCGGGAGTCGATGACGACGGGGCCGGTGACGGTGACTGCCGGGTCCGGTATGTCGTGCGGCTGCCCGCCGACGATTTCGGCGATCTCGGCGAGGGAAAGGGTGATCACTTGGTCATCCCTGACTGTTGTTCTCGTGGTGAGGGGCACGGTCGGCGGCGCCGGTGCGCCCCAGGGACCGCTCGATGGCGTCGTGCAGGACCTTGCGGTCGTCGAAGGGGCGTACCACCCCGTGGATGTCCTGGCCCTGCTCATGGCCCTTGCCCGCGACGAGGACGGTGTCTCCCGGCTCGGCGCGGGCGACGGCGGCAGCGATGGCCGAGGCCCGGTCGGCGTCGACCAGGACGTCACCGCGTTCGTGGACGGGGACCTCGGCGGCGCCGGAGAGCATCGCGGCGAGGATCGCGAGGGGGTCCTCGGAGCGGGGGTTGTCGGAGGTCAGGACGGCGGTGTCCGCGAGGCGGGCCGCGGCGGCGCCCATCGGGCCGCGTTTGGTGGTGTCGCGGTCGCCGCCGCAGCCGAGGACGATGTGCACCCGGCCCTCGGTGACCTTCTGCAGGGAGCGCAGGACGGACTCGACGGCGTCGGTCTTGTGCGCGTAGTCGACGACGGCGAGGTACGGCTGCCCCGCGTCCACCCGCTCCAGCCGGCCGGGGACACCGGGGACGGCGGCGATGCCGTCCGCGGCGGTCTGCGGGTCGACGCCCGCGACGGCCAGCGTGACGATCGCGGCGAGGGTGTTGGCGACGTTGAAGGGGCCGGGCAGCGGGGCGCGGGCGGCGATCCGCTCGCCCTTGGGGCCGACGGCGGTGAAGGTGCTGTCCTGGGGGCCGACCTGGACGTCCTCGGCGTGCCAGTCGGCGTCCGGGTGGCCCTCGGTGGAGAAGGTGGTGACCGGGACGCCGGACTCGGCGATGAGCCTGCGGCCGTACTCGTCGTCGAAGTTCACGACGCCCCGGTGGCTGCGCTCGGGGGTGAAGAGCTGGGCCTTGGCCTGGAAGTAGTCCTCCATGCCGGAGTGGAACTCCATGTGCTCCGGGCTGAGGTTGTTGAAGACGGCGACGTCGAAGACGCAGCCGTCGACCCGGCCGAGCACGAGGGCGTGGCTGGAGACCTCCATCGCGACGGCCTCGACGCCGCGTTCGCGCATGACGGCGAACAGGGCCTGGAGGTCGGTGGCTTCGGGGGTGGTGCGCTCGGACTTGATGCGCTCGTCGCCGATGCGCATCTCGACGGTGCCGATGAGCCCGGTGGGCCGGCCCGCGGCGCGCAGTCCGCCCTCGACCAGGTACGCGGTGGTGGTCTTGCCGGAGGTTCCGGTGATGCCGATCTGGAGGAGGCCGATGCCGGGCCGCCCGTAGATGTCGGCGGCCAGCTCACCCATGACGCCGCGTGGGTCCTCGGCGACCAGGACCGGCAGGCCGGTGGCGGCGGCGCGTTCGGCGCCCGTCGGGTCGGTGAGGACTGCGACGGCACCGAGGCCCGCGGCCTGGGCGGCGAAGTCGGCGCCGTGGAGGCGGGCGCCGGGCAGGGCCGCGTACACGTCTCCGGGGCGCACGGCCCGCGAGTCGTGGGTGATGCCGGTGACGTCACCGGATCCGGCCGCTTCGACGCCGAGCCGGGCGGCCAGCTCGCCGAGGGGGGTCGGCCGGAGCCGGTCCGGTCGGGGCGCTCCCGGGTAGGTCACAGGCGCGTCCTTCTGAGAGGTTTGGGACTGATCAGCGTGGGGCACGGCGGTGAGCGTACCGGGCCGGTGCGGGCTCTCGCGAAGCGAGGCACCGGGTCCCGGGAAGTTCTCGTTCCGGTTCCCGGGATCGGGGGTGATGGTTGTCACTGAGGGTTCCCTTGGAGGAGATGCTCGCGCATCCCCGTGTTCACTCGCCGGGTTCGAAGGACACCGGCAGCCGGGGCGGCCTGCTGCCGGACGGTGGGGTCTGGAGCGTCTTGAGCGCGAACTCCATGACCTGCTTGTAGATCGGGCCGCAGATCTGGCCGCCGAAGTAGCTTCCCTTGGTGGGGTTCTGGATCGCGCAGTAGACGGTGATCTGCGGATCGTCGGCCGGGGCGAAGCCGGCGAAGGAGGCGGTGTACCCCTTGTAGACGCCGCGGACCGGGTCGACCCGGTTGGCGGTGCCGGTCTTGCCCGCGACCCGGTAGCCGGGGATGGCGGCCTTGGTGCCGGTGCCCTCCTGGTCGTCGACGACGGATTCCAGCATGGTCGCCAGGGTCCTGGCGGTCTTCTCGCTGACCACCCGGTTCTGCTCGGGGGCCTCGGCGGCGGTGAAGCGGCCGTCGGCGCCCTTGGTTCCGCGTACGAGGGTGGGTGCGATCCGGACCCCGCCGTTGGCGATGGTGGAGTAGACCGAGGCGGCCTGGACAGCGTTGAGCGAGAGGCCCTGGCCGAAGGGGATCGTGTACTGCTGCGAGGTCGACCAGTCCCTGGGGTGGGCGAGGAGGCCGGGCGACTCGCCGGGGTAGCCGAGCCCGGTCTTGGCGCCGAGGCCGAACTTGCGCAGGTAGGAGTAGAGGACCTGGTTGGACTCGGCCTGGGTCTTGCCGAGCTGACCGGTCGCCAGGATGGTGCCGATGTTGCTGGACTTGGCGAGGACCCCGTTGAGCGTGAGGTACCAGGTGGGGTGGTCGACGTCGTCCTTGAAGAGCCGGTCGCCGCGGTGCAGGCGGTTGGGGACGGTGACGTGGGTGCCGGGCGTGGCGGCCTTCTCCTCCAGTACGGCGGCCATCGACATGACCTTGCTGGTGGAGCCGGGCTCGTACACGTCCTGGAGGGCCGCGTTGCCCAGCGACGCCGAGGTGGCCTGGGAGAGGTCGTTGGGGTCGTAGCCGGGCGCGTTGGCCATCGCCAGCAGTTCGCCGGTCCGGGTGTTCTGCACGATGACGTATCCGCGGTCGGCCTTGGACTTCTCGACCTGGTCGCTGATGGCCTTCTGGGCGGCCCACTGGATGTCGCGGTCGATGGTCAGCTCGATGTCGGAGCCGGGCACGGCCGGGACCTCGCTGCCGCCCGCGGTGGGGACGCGGCGGCCGCCGGACTGGGCGTAGCGGATCTTGCCGTCCTCGCCCGCGAGCTCCTTGTCCAGCTGCGATTCGAGTCCGCCGCCGCCCTTGCCGTCGGCGCTGACGAACCCCAGTATCCCGGCGGCGAGGTCCCCGTTGGGGTAGACCCGCTTGGTGGTGGGCTCCTGGAGGACCCCGGCCAGGACGTTGGCGCCCGCGCCGCCGTTCAGCTTGTCCTCGGCGGCCTTCTCGGCGAAGACGGCCTTGAGGTCCTTGATCTGCTTCCAGACCTGGGGGGTCTGCCGGTGCGCGAGCACGGTGTAGCGGCTCTTGGGCGTCGAGAGCTTCTCGACCAGCCCGTCGACGTCCTTGCCGAGGATCGGGGCGAGCAGGGCGGCGGCCTGCTGGGGCGCGTCGGGGGCCTTGCTCTCCTCGGGCGTGAAGAGCTTGGGGTCGGCCGTGATGTTGTGCGCGTCCACGCTGGTGGCGAGCGCTACGCCCCTGCGGTCGGTGATCTCGCCGCGCTCGGCGGCGACCGTGTACTCCAGGTAGCGGTTCTTCTCGGCCTTGGCCGCGTACGCGGTGGCGTCGACGGCCTGGACCTGGAGCAGCCGGGCCACGAAGAGCAGCATGATCAGCGTCAGGCCGAGGCTGACCAGCCGGAGCCGGGGGCGCGGGCTGCCGAGCCGCAGTGTGCGGGGCGCTCGTCCGCGTGTGGCGGGGCGCCGTGGGGCGGGGCGGGGGCCGCGGGCCGGGGGGCGCGCGCCGGAGCGGCCGTTGGCCCCGTTACGGGGGCGCGCCGGGCCGGGTACGCGGCGGCGCGGCGGTTCCTTGGGCGGCACTGCGTCACCTGCCGGGGGTGGTCGGGGGCGGGGTCGCCGGGGTGTTCTCCAGGGCGGGGGCGTCCTGGGGCTCGGCCTCGGCGTATGCGCCCGGCGAGGGGCTCGCGGAGCCGGAGAAGACGGCCGGGGCGGCGGGGTCCGTGCCGTCGGCCGGGGCGCCGTTCCCGGGCGTCGGGTCGGGGCTGGGCGGCGGGGCGGTGGCCTCCTTGGGGACTCCGCGGACCGTGCCGTCCGGGTTCAGGAAGGCGGGGCTGCCGCCGGGGACCATGCCGAGTTCCCTGGCGCGGCGCTCCAGGGCGTCGGGCTGGGAGTAGCTGTCGACGTCGCGCTGGAGGGCCTGCTGCTCGTCGGTGAGCTCGGTGGTGTCCCGCTTGAGCTTGCTGAGCCTGAACGATCCCTCGTTGAGCGCGGAGTTCAGCAGGAGCAGGGTGATCAGTCCGCCGCCCAGGAGGAGCACTACCAGCAGGACGAAAGGCGTGCGGGCCGCGCTGCTGGGTGACGCGGTGGGCATCAGCTGGGCGAGCCGCCCGGCGCGCCCCTTCGGCGATGCGGCCGGCCTGCTCACCGCGTGCCCCCCGTGATGCTCATCGCTCGTCCTCCCGGATGCGCTGGGCGCCGCGGAGCCGGGCGGGGGCGGCGCGCCGGTTCTCGGCGACCTCCTCCTCGGTGGGCAGTTCGGCGCCCCGGGTGAGCAGCTTGAGGCGGGGCTGGTAGCGCTCGGGGACGACGGGCAGTCCGGGCGGCGCGGTGTTGGCGGCGCCGGCCGCGAAGACCTGCTTGACCAGCCGGTCCTCCAGCGAGTGGTAGGACAGCACGGCGATCCGGCCGCCGACCGCGAGGCTCGCCACGGCCGCCGGGATGGCCTGCTCCAGGACGCTGAGCTCGCCGTTGACCTCGATGCGCAGGGCCTGGAAGGTCCGCTTGGCCGGGTTGCCGCCGGTGCGCTTGGCGGCCTGGGGCAGGGAGTCGCGGATCAGCTCGACGAGCCGGGCGCTGTTGCTGAACGGCTCCTTCTCGCGCTCGCGCACGACGGCCGAGACGATCCGCTTGGCCTGCTTCTCCTCGCCGTACGCGCGCAGGATCCGCACGAGCTCACCGGGCGGGTAGGTGTTGAGCACCTCGGCGGCGCCGATGCCGGTGGACTGGTCCATGCGCATGTCGAGCGGGGCGTCCTGGGCGTACGCGAAGCCGCGGTCGGCCTCGTCGAGCTGCATGGAGGAGACGCCGAGGTCGAACAGGATGCCCTGGACCTTGGGGACGCCGAGCCGGGCGAGGACGTCGGGGAGCTCGTCGTAGACGGCGTGGACGAGGGTGGCGCGGTCGCCGAAACGGGCGAGCCGTTCACCGGAGAGCCGCAGGGCCTCCTTGTCCCGGTCCAGGGCGACCAGCCGGGCGGTCGGGAAGGCTTCGAGGAGCGCCTCGCTGTGGCCGCCGAGGCCGAGGGTGCAGTCGACGACCACGGGCTCGGGGTGGGTTGAGTCCTGGAGAGCCGGGGCCAACAGGTCCAGACACCTCTGGAGCATCACCGGGACGTGTCGGGTCTGGCTCAATGCGCCCTCTCAGGCTCTGTCCCGCGCGGCCGGTACGTACGTCCTGGTCCCCGCCCGCTCTGAAGGGGAGGTCCGCCGGCGCCGGGGAAGGGGCGTCGGCCGACCGAGAGCGGGAGAGGGCCGGGCCGCACGTACGCCGCACATCACGGGGGAAAAACGGAATATGCAGGAGGTGCAGGGTGTGCGGAGTGGTGGTGGTGCGGGTTCAGGGTGGTGACTTCGCGTTACTTTAGTCCACCCTGCCACTCGATCGATTCGCGATCAACGAACCGGGCAGCGAGTCGCGCCACCCGTCCGGAAGCGGCGACCTCACCCGAACGGGCGCGTTTCCTGGTGCTTGTGGGTTAGCTCACAACAACCCGCGTTCATGTTCTTTGTCCGCTCTCACAGCACACCCGAGCCTGGTGGGAAGGCTAACGTCGTATCCATGTCGACTTCTGCTCATTCCCCCGCCGAGTCCGTGACGTCCACCGCCGCGGCGGTCCGCGTGGGGGGTCAGGTCACCGATCAGCTGGTCGAGGCGAACTCCACGTACGCCAAGGGCTTCCGCGACCCCGGCATGGACGCCCGGCCGGTCCTCCAGGTCGCCATCGTGGCCTGCATGGACGCCCGTCTCGACCTCCACGCCGCGCTGGGTCTCGAACTCGGCGACTGCCACACCATCCGCAACGCGGGCGGTGTCGTCACCGACGACGTGATCCGCTCACTCACCATCAGCCAGCGGGCACTCGGCACCCGCAGCATCGTCCTCATCCACCACACGGGCTGCGGCCTGGAATCCATCACCGAGGAGTTCCGGCAGGAGCTGGAGCGCGAGGTCGGCCAGCGGCCGGTCTGGGCGGTGGAGGCCTACACGGACGCCGACCAGGACGTGCGCCAGTCGATGCAGCGGGTGCGGACCTCGCCGTTCCTCCTGCACACCGACGACATCCGCGGTTTCGTCTTCGACGTGACCACCGGTCTGCTCCGCGAGATCCAGCCCGCCTCCTGACCTTCCGCCCGCCCACCCACCCGCGAAACACGGCAGAGACTGACATTTCGCACCCACTTATCCACAGGCGAGTGACACGAAGCGGTAACGGCAACAAGAATGCGTGGGTGACCTCCGCCGGACCTTCCGGAGGAGCGTCCGTATTTCGGGGTGGGCCGGGCGGGTACGTCCGCCGCGGCCCGTGCGCAGAAAAGGGCCGAGGAGGGCCGGGTGACGACCTATGACGATCGAGCGAGCCTCACAGACCTGACCACCACAGCGGAGCGGGTGCGCAGGTCGGTGGAGGGTGTGATCGAGGGCAAGCCTGAGGTCGTACGGCTCTCGCTGACCGTGCTGCTCGCGGAGGGACATCTCCTCATCGAGGATGTGCCCGGGGTCGGCAAGACGATGCTGGCCAAGGCGCTGGCGCGGTCCATCGACTGTTCGGTGCGGCGCATCCAGTTCACGCCGGACCTGCTGCCGTCGGACATCACCGGTGTGTCGATCTTCGACCAGCAGCGGCGCGACTTCGAGTTCAAGCCCGGCGCGATCTTCGCGCAGATCGTGATCGGCGACGAGATCAACCGCGCCTCGCCGAAGACGCAGTCGGCGCTGCTGGAGTCGATGGAGGAGCGCCAGGTCACCATCGACGGCAAGACGTACGCGCTGCCCGACCCCTTCATGGTGGTGGCCACCCAGAACCCGGTGGAGATGGAGGGCACCTACCCGCTGCCCGAGGCCCAGCGCGACCGCTTCATGGCCCGGGTCTCCATCGGCTATCCGAGCCCGGAGGCCGAGCTGCAGATGCTCGACGTGCACGGGGGCATCTCCCCGCTGGACGACCTCCAGCCGGTGGCGCACGCCCACGACATCGTCAAGCTGATCGACGCGGTCCGTACGGTGCACGTCGCCGACGCCGTGCGGCGGTACGCGGTGGAGCTGGTCGGGGCCACCCGCAGCCACCCGGACCTCAGACTCGGCGCCTCACCCCGCGCGACGCTGCACCTGCTGCGCGCGGCGAAGGCCTCGGCGGCCCTCAGCGGCCGTGACTACGCCCTCCCCGACGACGTGCAGGCCCTGGCCGCGCCCGTGCTCGCCCACCGGCTGCTGCCCACCGCACAGGCCCAGCTCAACCGCCGGACGGCGGAGCAGGTGGTGCTGGAGATCATCCAGCGCACCCCGGTCCCGACCTCGGCCGGCGGTTCCGTGCCCCCGGTCCAGGGCGCGCACGAGCCGGGCCGCCCGCTCTACGGCCAGCAGCAGCCCGGCACCCGGCGGTTGTGATGACGGCCGGCGAGCCCGGCGCCGTGCGGGACGGCTCCAGCAAGGGCGGACTACGCGCGGCTTTCGGCGGGCTCACCACGCGGGGTCGTTCCTTCCTCGCCGCCGGGGTGGCCGCCGCCGTCTGTGCCTACGTCCTGGGCCAGGCCGACCTGCTGCGCGTCGGGCTGCTGCTGGCCGTGCTGCCCCTGGTCTGCGTGATCGTGCTCTACCGCACCCGTTACCGGGTGACGGGGACCCGGCGGCTGACGCCGTCCCGGGTGCCCACGGGCTCGGAGGCCCGGGTGCACCTGCGGATGGACAACGTGTCCCGGCTCCCCACGGGGCTGCTGATGCTCCAGGACCGTGTGCCGTACGTGCTCGGGCCGCGGCCCCGGTTCGTGCTGGACAGGGTGGAGGGGGGCGGCCGGCGTGAGGTGTCCTACCGGGTCCGTTCCGATCTGCGCGGCCGCTACCCGCTGGGCCCGTTGCAGTTGCGGCTCAGCGACCCGTTCGGGATGTGCGAGCTGACCCGCTCCTTCAGCGCGTACGACACGCTTGTCGTCATCCCGCGCACGGTCCCGCTGCCCGCTCTGCGGCTCGCGGGGGAGGCCTCGGGATACGGCGACGGGCGTCAGCGCTCGCTCGCGCTGGCCGGTGAGGACGACATCATTCCGCGCGGCTACCGGCACGGCGACGACCTGCGCCGGGTCCACTGGCGCTCCACCGCCCGCTACGGCGAGCTGATGGTCCGCCGCGAGGAACAGCCGCAGCGGGCCCGCTGCACGGTGCTGCTGGACACCCGGCAGGTCGCCTACGTGGGCGCCGGGCCCGACTCGGCGTTCGAGTGGGCGGTCTCGGGGGCGGCCTCCGCTCTGGTGCACATGCTGGAACGCGGCTTCGCCGTACGGCTGCTCACGGACGACGGGAACGCGGTGCCCGGGAGCGGGTCCGACGGCTTCGCGGGCTCGACCCAGGAGTCCGCGGACTCGGCGGGCCTGATGCTGGACACCCTCGCGGTCGTCGGCCACTCCGACGGCGGCGGACTCTCGCGCGCCCACGATGTGCTGCGCGGCAGCGACGAAGGGCTGCTGATCGCGTTCCTCGGCGATCTCGACGAGGAGCAGACCTCGGTCGCGGCCCGGATGCGGCAGCGCACCGGCGCTGCGGTCGCCTTCGTCCTGGACAGCGCCCGCTGGTCCGGCGGTGTGGAGCCGCCGGCGATCCCGGCCGCGCGGGCCGAGGAGCGGCTGCGGCAGCTGCGAGAGGCGGGCTGGATCGTGGTGCCCGTACCGCCCGGGGCCGAGCTGCCGGCGCTGTGGCGGCTGGCGGGTCGGATGCGCACCGACACCCAGTCCGCCGGGAACGGCGGTTCGACAGGTTTCCCGGGGGGATGGTCATGAGCGGGCGGGCCCGGCTGGCGCTGTGCGCCTTTGCGGCGACACTCCTGGCGTCGGGGGCCCTGCTCCCGCTGGTGGAGGGGTCGGGCTGGCTCGTGCAGGCGGCGCTGCTGCTCGGGGTCCAGGGCGGGGTGGGCGCGCTCGCCCGCCGGGTTCCACTGGCCCGGTCGCTGACGATCGCCTCGCAGACGCTGGTGACCCTGCTGCTGCTGACCGTGGTCTTCGCGCGGGACCAGGCAGTGTTCGGCGTGGTCCCGGGCCCGCAGGCCGTCGTACGCCTCGGTGAGCTGCTGGTGGCGGGCGGGGAGGACATCGGTACGTACGCCATCCCGGCCCCCATGACGGACGGCATCCGGCTGATGGTGGTCGGCGGGGTGGTGCTGATCGGGCTGGCGGTGGACGCCCTGGCGGTGACCTTCCGCAGCGCGGCCCCGGCCGGACTCCCACTGCTCGCCCTGTACTCGGTCGCCGCCGGACTCGGTGACGGCGGGTCGGGCTGGCTGTGGTTCCTGCTGGCGGCCTGCGGCTATCTGCTGCTCCTGCTGGCGGAGGGCCGCGACCGGCTCTCCCGGTGGGGGCGTGTCTTCGGCGGTGCCAACCGGTCCCCGGGAGGCCTGTCGGACGGCCTGTCCGGTCGGGGCGGCGGTGCGTCCGCGCCGGTCCGTACCGGGCGGCGCATCGGTGTGCTGGCGCTGGGCATCGCCCTGGTGGTCCCCCTCGCGCTGCCCGCCCTGGACAGCGGCCTGCTGGGCGGCAGGGGGGGCGGGAGCGGCAAGGGCAGCGGTGGCGGCACCATCTCGGCGGTGAACCCGCTGGTGTCGCTGAAGGACAACCTCAACCAGCCGGAGAACCGGGAGGTGATGACCTATCGCACCAACGCCGAGGACCCGCGCGAACTCTATCTGCGGATCCTGGCCCTGGACGAGTTCAACGGCAGCGAATGGCGCTCCTCGACCCGCCGTCTGACGGATGTGCCGAACCGCCTCCCGCAGCCGACCGGTCTCGGCCGGGACGTCGACGTCACCGAGATCCGGACGAACATCTCGTCCTCGCCCTCGTACCAGCAGACCTATCTGCCGCTCCCCTATCCGGCGAGCGAGGTGTCGATCGACGGCCGCTGGCGGTACGAGGCGGAGGGCCGCACGCTCGTCGGCGACAACGGGCAGAGCACCGGCGGCGCGCAGTACGAGGTCTCCAGCCTGATCGTCGAGCCGACCGCGGCCCAGCTGGCGGCGGCCGGACCGCCGCCGGAGAAGCTGCGCAGCGAGTACACCCAGGTCCCCGACTCGCTGCCGGACGTGGTGGCCGAGGAGGCCGGGAAGATCACCGAAGGCTCGGCCAACGCCTACGAGCGGGCCGTGAAGCTCCAGAGCTGGTTCGCCTCCGAGGGCGGCTTCACGTACAACACCTCGGTCAGTTCGGGGACGGGCTCCTCGGCCATAGCCCGGTTCCTCCGGGACAAGGAGGGGTTCTGCATCCACTTCTCCTTCACGATGGCCGCGATGGCCCGGACCCTGGACATCCCGGCCCGGGTCGCGGTGGGCTTCACCCCGGGCACCCTCCAGGCGGACGGCTCGACCTCGGTCGGGCTGCGGGACGCGCACGCCTGGCCTGAGCTGTACTTCGAGGGCGTCGGGTGGACCCGGTTCGAGCCCACCCCGAGCCGGGGGTCCACGCCGACGTACACCCTGCCGGAGACCCCCACGGGCGGTGCGAGCGCTCCGGCGCAGCCGTCGGCCGGTGCTTCCACCGCCCCGTCCGCGGTCCCGTCCGCCCCGGAAAGCTGCTCGCCGCAGATGCGCCGACAGGGTGAGTGCGGTCTGTCCGCCGCGCCCGGTCCGACGTCCCCGACCGACGAGGGCACCCCGGCCGGCACGGTCCTGCTGGTGGTTCTCGGGGGGCTCCTGGTCCTGCTGCTGCCCCTGCTGCCGCTGCTCTGGCGGATCCGGGCGAGAGACAGGCGTCTCGGTTCCGGGGGGCGCACGCCCGCGGACGCGGCGGCCAGGGCTCTGGCGGCCTGGCAGGAGATCACCGACTGCGCCTGGGACTACGGCATCGCGCCGGACGAGTCGCTGACGCCCCGGAAGGCGGCGGCCCGGATCGTGCGTCTGGGCGGGCTCGACATCATGGCGGCCGAGGCCGTGCACCGGATCGCGGGCGCGGTGGAACAAGTGCTGTACGCCCCCGAGCCGCGCCAGGCGGCCGGTCTGGCCGAGGACGCGCTGACGGTACGGGCGGGGCTGGAGGCCTCAGCCGGCCGGGGCGCACGGCTGCGGGCGAGGCTGGCACCCCGATCGGCTGTCCGGGTGGCCTGGGCGGTCTCGGACCGGTGGGCGGCGCTCGTCCAGCGGTGGACGGACAGTCCTGGGCGGGGCCGCTGGACCGCCCGGTGGCGCAGGCTGTCACGCCAGCACGGCTGAGGGCGCGACGGCTGGAGGCAACGGCTGAGGGGCGACCGCAGAAATGCGGCCGCCCCTCAGCCATCGGCGTCGTACGCCCTGCCGACCACGGCCCGGCCCCGCCATGAACTCCGAGGGCCGACCGAGAGAGTCCTACTTGCCCTGTTCGTCGCGGCGGCGCTGCCACCGCTGCTCGATGCGGTTCATCATCGACCGGCGTTGTCTCGGCCGGCGGCGCGAGCCGCTGTCCCCGCTGTCCCCGGCGGCCTGCTGTTGCTCACCGGGCTTGGGCGCCTTGCGCCATCCGGTGACCGCGAGCACGGCACAGCCGAGCATGACGAGGAACCCCACCACGCTGATCCAGATCTGCTGGGCGACCATTCCGGCCATGAGGAGCGCGATACCCACCAGGAAGCCAGCGACCGCCTGGTAGACCCTTCGTCGGGTGTACGTACGCAGTCCGGTTCCCTCGAGCGCTGTCGCGAACTTGGGATCTTCGGCGTACAGCGCTCGCTCCATCTGCTCGAGCATGCGCTGCTCGTGCTCCGAGAGCGGCACGGGATCCTCCTCGTCGTCGGCCGCGGGGGCGACCGGTATGCGGCCCTTCCAGGATAGGCAGGGATTCGCCCCCGTGAAACCCGCCCTCTAGCGTTCAGCCAGTCCGGACCGCTATGTCGGCTCGGCTGCTGAGGCGTAGATTCCCCGACGACCGATCCGTCATGCCGGATGGTGTCACCCGATCATACGGGGCTCCTGCCCGCTACGGGGGTCCCGAGTCCCACTCCGTACGCAGCTTCGTTGCTGATCAGCCCCGTACCGGTCCTCGCGGGGACTTCCGGGGGCCGGTCCGGCGACCGATTCAGGGGCGCTTCTCGCCGAGAACGTGCAGCTGGCTCGCGACGGAGTGGAAGGCGGGCAGCTCCGCGACGGCGGCTTCGAGCTTGAGGAGCGCGTCCATGGCACCGGGCTCGGTGTCCACCAGGACGCCCGGCACGAGGTCGGCGAAGACCCGCACGCCGTGCACGGCGCCGACCTCCAGACCGGCCGAGGCGACCAGCTCGGTGAGCTGCTCGGCGGTGAAGCGGCGCGGCACCGGGTCGCCCTCGCCCCAGCGGCCCGCCGGGTCGGCGAGCGCGTGCCGGGCCTCGGTGAAGTGGCCGGCCAGCGCGCGGGCCACGACGGCCCCGCCCAGGCCCGCGGCGAGAAGGCTCAGGGCACCGGAGGGGCGCAGGGCCGCCACCGCGTTCCGTACGCCCTCCGCGGGGTCGTCGACGTACTCCAGGACGCCGTGGCAGAGCACCGCGTCGAAGCCGCCGCGCCCCACGACGTCGAACAGGCCGAGGATGTCGCCCTGGACGCCCCGGACGCGGTCGGCGACCCCGGCCTCGGCGGCGCGGCGCTCCAGCGCGAAGAGCGCGTTGGGGCTGGGGTCGACGACGGTGACGCGGTGACCGAGCCGGGCGGCGGGCACCGCGAAGTTGCCGGTGCCGCCGCCGGTGTCCAGAACATCCAGGGCGTCCCGGCCGGCCGCCTTGACCTGACGGTCCAGAGCGTCCTTCAGGACCTCCCAGACCACGGCGGTACGGAGGGAGGCGCGGGGGCGCAGCTGGTCCGACACGGCAGATGACTCCTCGGCACGGTGCCGCCTGGGACGGCGGAGCGTGAACAGTGCGGGTGGTGATGCGAGCGTTGACCACCCTATTGCCTCGCACCGCCGTCCCGGTCATCCGGCACCGGCCCGTCTCATCCCGTGGCCGGCCTCCCCGGCCTCGGTTGCGGGAGCACCGGCTGGAGGACCAGCAGCCGCTCCACCAGACGCAGGAACTGTGCGGCGTCACGCAGCAGGTCGTCCGCGTCCCGGTCGCCGGCGGCGCCGGGCATGCCCGCCTCCGCGCGGGCACGGCGGGGCGCTCCGGAGGCGAAGAGGTCGCTCCAGTCGGTGAGCTCGGGGGCTATCTCCGGGAGGACCTCCCAGACGCTCCGGATGCGGTCGCGGTGGCGCTTGTTCGTCTCGGGGCGGCCACGGGCGGCCAGCACGGCGGCCGCCGTGCGCAGAGCCGCGAGGTGGGCGGTGGCGTAGCGCTCGTTCGGTTCGTGGAGCACGGCGGCCTCGTCCAGGCCGGTACGGGCCTTGGCGAGCAGGTCGAGGGCGGCGGACGGTGCCGTGGTGCGGCGCAGCACGGGGTGCACATCGTCGGCGGGACCGGTCAGTGAGGGGGCAGGGCTGCCTGCGCGGCGCCGCGGGGCGGCGGCTGCGGACGAGCTGGCCATGACGAACCTCCTGTCGTCGTGTGACGGCTCCGTGGCCGTATGTGTCCATGGTGACGACTCCCACTGACAATCGATCAAAAACCTTTCCTGACCTGCCGCTTTGCTTCGAGCGCGAGTTCGGGCTAATTTTTTGCACTGACCGGTCAGTGCAAAAGAGTGCGGCCGGATCGGATCACGGACGAGATCAGGGGAGGGTCTGTGGAGAGCCCGCACGGCGCCGCAGTCGGCGCCGAGGACTTCGGACTCAAGGGGCCGCGCGGATGGGCCTTCCGCCATGTGGGGTTCAGCGCTCCGCCGGGGTCGCTCGTCACCGTCGAGGGGCCGTCCGGTTCCGGGCGCACCTGTCTTCTGCTCGCTCTGACCGGCCGCATGCGCGCCACCGAGGGCAGCGCGGAGACCGGTGGCCTCGAACTGCCCCGCAAGGCGGCCACCGTCCGCAGGATCGCGGCCCTCGGCCCGGTGCCCGGCGTCAGCGAGCTGGACCCCGCCTTCACCGTCGCCGAGCACCTGCGTGAGCGGGCCCTGCTCCAGGGCCGCTACGGGGCCTCCCTGCGCACCCTGCTCCGCCCGCGCGCCGAACGCCGGGCCACCGCCCGGGCCCGGATCGACACGGCGCTCGAAGCCGCGGGGCTCGACACCGCCACCCTGCCGAAGGCCGAGCGGACCTCCGTACGGGATCTGGAGCGGCTCGAAGCGCTGCGGCTCTCCGTCGCCCTGGCGCTGATCGGCACCCCGCGGCTGCTCGCACTGGACGACGCCGACCTCAAGCTCTCCCCCGCCGAACGCACCGACGCCTGGGCGCTGCTGCGCTCCATCGCCGATTCCGGCACCACCGTGCTCGCCGTGTGCAGCGAGGCCCCCGAGGGCGCCCAGGTCGTCCGCACCGCGCCCGCCGCCGAAGACGTCCCGACCGCACCCACCACCGAGAAGGAGAGCGCCGATGCGATCGTCGAAGCTGGCCGCGCTTGAGCTGAGGCGGTTCCGCAGGGGGAAGCTGCCGGCCGCCGCACTGGTCGCCCTGCTGCTCCTGCCGCTGCTCTACGGCGCCTTGTACCTGTTCTCGTTCTGGGACCCGTACGGGAATCTCGACAAGCTGCCCGTCGCCCTGGTCAACAACGACAAGGGGGCCTCGAGCGACGGCAAGCGGGTCGACGCGGGGGGCGAGATCAGCGACAAGCTCCTCGACTCCAAGGTGTTCGCGTGGCATGAGGTGAGCTCCGCGGAAGCGGAGAAGGGCGTCGAGGACGGGACGTACTACCTCTCGCTGACGATGCCGGCCGACTTCAGCAAGAAGATCGCGTCCAGTGGCGGGGACTCCCCGGAGACGGGCGCGCTCCAGGTGCGGACGAACGACGCCAACAACTACATCGTCGGGCAGATCTCCAAGACGGTCTTCGGTGAGGTGCGCAACGCCGCCTCCACCAACGCCTCGCGGGGCTTCCTGGACCGCATCTTCGTCAACTTCTCCGATCTGCACGACAAGACCGCGGACGCGGCCAAGGGCGCCGACGAGCTCAAGGGCGGCATATCAAAGGCGAAGAAGGGCTCCAAGGAGCTCGCGGACGGCCTCAAGGACTCCAAGGCGGGCAGCAAGCGGCTTTCCGACGGGATCGGCAAGCTGAGCACCGGGGCGGGCAAGGTCGCCTCCGGTGCCCGTGAGGTGGCCGGCGGCACCCAGCAGCTGGCCGACAAGGTCAACGGCATCGCCGACGACGCCCGCCCCTTCTTCAAGGAGAACGGGAAGGCCATCGGGGACACCGCCCGCCTGGTGGCCGACGGTTCGAAGACCTGGCGAGCGGAGCTCGACCGGCTGGTGGCCGCCGCCCCGACCGCGGCCGCCGACGCCCGCACGGCCTCCGACGAGCTCGGCGGGGTGTACCGCACCCGGTGCGAGGAGGCCGCCGAGCCCGATACGGCGTCCTGCCCCGCGCTGAAGAAGGCCAGTGAGGCGGCATCGGACGTCGCCATGGTCGCCGCCGACGTCAGCAAGCTGGTCACCGGCCAGAACGGCGAGCTGAAGAAGCTCAGCGCCCATCTGGCCGACTTCCAGAAGCAGGCCGAGACGCTGGCGAAGCGCGCCCCGACCCTGGACGACGACCTGGAGAGGGCCGTCAAGGACGTCAACGCCCTCAACACCGGTGCCCACAAGGTCGCCGCGGGCGCGGCGGACCTGCACACCGGCCTGGGCAACGCCCGTACCGGCTCGGCCGATCTGGACACCGGCATGGGCAAGCTCAAGACGGGCGCCGAGAACCTCGACGGCGGGCTGTTCCGGCTCGGCGACGGCTCGGCCGAGCTCGCCCAGGGACTCAACGACGGCGTCGACAAGATCCCGGACTACGACAAGAAGGACCGCGACGCCCGGACCGACGTCATGGCCGACCCGGTGCAGCTGGCCTCCAAGTCTCTTCACGCGGCACCCAACTACGGCACCGGTTTCGCCCCGTACTTCATCCCGCTCTCCCTCTGGGTCGGCGCGATGGTGGCGTACATGATCATCCAGCCGCTCAACCGGCGGGCGCTCTCCACCGGCGCCTCCGCCTGGCGGATCGCCTTCGCCGGCTGGCTGCCGGTCGCCGCCATCGGCATCCTCCAGGTCGGCGCCCTGATGGCCGTCCTGCATTGGGGCCTCGGCCTGGAGATGGAGCGATCGGCCGGTACGGTCGCCTTCCTCACCCTGGTGACGTGCTGCTTCGCCTCGATCGTGCAGTGGCTGAACGCCTGCTTCGGCGCGGCCGGACGCATCCTGGTGCTGGTCGTGCTGATGCTCCAGCTGACCTCGGCCGGGGGCACGTACCCCGTCCAGACCAGCCCCGGCTTCTTCGGCGCGATCCACCCGTACCTGCCCATGACGTACGTCGTCGAAGGGCTGCGCAGGCTCATCACCGGCGGTCCCCTCGGCCCGGTCTGGCTGGGCTGCGCGGTGCTGGGCGCCTTCACCGTCGGCGCGCTCGCCCTGACCGCGTTCACCGCGCGCCGCAAGCAGGTGTGGAGCCTGAGCCGGCTGCACCCGGAGCTGAGCCTGTGAGCGCGCCGGAAGCTGGGAGAATCGGCCTCATGGAAAGCAGTGGCACCACGCGCCGCCAGGCCACCCGGCAGAGGCTCTACGAGGCGGCGGTGACCCTCATCGCCGAGCAGGGCTTCTCGGCCACCACCGTCGACGAGATCGCCGAGCGGGCCGGCGTCGCCAAGGGCACCGTCTATTACAACTTCAAGAGCAAGACCGAACTGTTCGAGGAGCTGCTCCGGCACGGCGTCGGGCTGCTCACCGCCTCACTGCGGGCCGCCGCCGAGGAGTCGGAGGAGCGCGGCGGCACCCGGGTCGAGGCGCTGGACGCGATGATCCGGGCCGGCCTGGCCTTCATCGACCGCTACCCGGCCTTCACCCAGCTGTACGTGGCCGAGCTCTGGCGCACCAACCGCGCCTGGCAGTCCACGCTGCTGGTGGTGCGGCAGGAGGCCGTCGCGGTGGTGGAGGACGTGCTGCGCGAGGCGGTGCGCAGCGGTGAGCTGAGCGAGGAGATCGACATCCCGCTGACGGCCGCGGCGCTGGTCGGGATGGTGCTGGTGGCGGCACTGGACTGGCAGGCGTTCCAGCCGGAGCGGTCGATCGACGAGGTCCACTCGGCGCTGTCCCTGCTGCTGCACGGGCGGGTCAGCGGGCGTTGAGAGGGCCACCCGGGCACCGGGCGACCAACACGAAGACGCCGGCCGCTGGAGTTCGCATCCCCCTGCGAACCCCACCGGACCGGCGTCTTCCGTGCATCCGTCGGACCCGTTCCCCGTGACCCCGTATGTCCCCCGTGGCCCTCGGGTCCTGACGTCGTGCACCCCCGTTCCGTCAGGGGCCGCGCCGGTCCGCCGCCCCGTGCCGGCGGTCCGGGCGCCGCGCCCCTTCCGTGGTCACCACTCTTCCGTCCCCGCGGGTCCGGGCCTATCCGCGCACCTACTCATCTCGCTCCCTGAGTACGGGTACTCAGGGCTGCGCACCCGACCCCGGCCCGTTGTCGGACCGGGTCGTTACGATCTCCTGCGTGTCCGTAATCCCTCTGGTGTTCACAAGTGGCTGGGCGAGCGGGATCAACGCCTACGCGGTGGTCCTGTTGCTCGGCGTCTTCGGCGCGACCGGCGTCTCCGACGAGGTGCCCGCCGCGTTGCAGCGCACCGACGTCCTGATCGTGGCCGGCGTGCTCTTCCTCTGCGAGGTGGTGGCCGACAAGATCCCGTACGTGGACTCGGTCTGGGATACCGCGCACACCGTGATCCGTCCGGTGACGGGGGCGGTGATCGCCGCGCTGCTCGCCGGGGAGAGCGGTTCGCTGCCGGAGCTGACGGCCGGTGCGATCGGCGGGTCGACGGCGCTGATGAGCCATCTGGTCAAGGCCGGCACGAGGATGGCGGTCAACACCTCACCGGAGCCCTTCAGCAACATCGGGATGAGCATCGCGGAGGACCTCGGGGTCGCCGGGGTGGTCACGTTCGCCATATTCAATCCGGTGGCGGCCGCCGTCATCGCCGCGGTGCTCCTGGTGCTCGGGATCGTCATAGTGATCTTCATGGCCTCGCGGATCCGTCGCTTCCTGCGCCGCCGGACCCAGCGCCGCGAGGAGAAACGGCTGGCCGGCGCGGAAGGGCCCTGGCCTCCCGGCTGAGCTGTCGGTGGCGGTCGATAGAGTCACCGGCATGGCACGAATTGCGGTGATCGGCGCCGGGACGGGCGCCATGGCGGCGGCCGCCCGGCTCGCCGTCGCGGGCAACAAGGTGACGGTGTACGAGCGGTCCGCGAGCTTCGGCGGCTCGCTCGGCCGCCATGAGCACGAGGGCTTCGTCTTCGACACCGGACCCGGGCTGCTGCATCTGCCCGCCGTCCAGCGGGACCTCTTCGTCAAGACCGGCAAGGAGTCCCTGGAGCAGAGCGTCACGCTGACCCAGGTCGACCCGGCGAGCCGTCACCTCTTCGCCGACGGCACGGCGGTGTCCCTGCCCAACGCCTCCCGGGCCGGGGTGGCCTCCGCTCTGGACGCGGCGCTCGGCGCCGGTGCCGGGGAGCGGTGGACCGGGTTCCTGGAGCGGGCCAGGGACGCCTGGGACCGGTCGCGGCGGCCGCTGCTGGAGGAGCCGCTGCGGGCGGACCACCAGGTGCTGGGCCGCGACCCGTATCCGGCCCTGAAGCAGCGGCGGTTGCTGCGCACCCGGCAGGCGGCCACCGTGGCGGAGATCGGCGCCTGGGAGCTGGCGGACGCCCGGCTGGGCGCCCTGCTCGACGGGTACGCGCTCGCGTACGGCCTCGACCCGCGCACCGCTCCCGCGAGTGCGGCGCTGCTGCCGTACATGGAGCAGACCTTCGGCAGCTGGTACGTGATGGGCGGGATGCGGGAGCTGGCCCGGGCGGTGTACGAGCGGTGTGTGGCCCGGCGGGTGGATTTCGCCTTCGGGGCCGAGGTGGTCCGGGTCGTGGAGAAGGACGGCCGGGCGGCGGGCGTGGAGCTGTCGGGCGGTGAGGTGGCCGAGGCGGACCGGGTGGTGCTGGGGGCGCGGCCGCACGCGGGGCTGGTGCCGGGCGGGCAGGTGTGGGGCGCGGACGATGTGACGGTCCGGGCCGGCTCGGTGCCGGGACGGTTCGTGGTACTGCTCTCGCTGCGTGGGGGCCGGGAGGCGGACGCGGCGCACCGGACCGTGGTGCACAGCGCCGACGGGGCGGCGGAGCAGGAGGCGGTGTTCGGGGGCCGGGTCGCCGCGCACCCGACGGTGACGGTGCTGCGCCCCGACGACCCGGCGACCCGGCCGGACGAGGCGCACGAGGCGGTGACGCTGACGGCGGTGGTGGCCCCGCAGGGCCCGGTGGACTGGACGGACCCGGCGGTGCGGCAGCGGTTCGCGGACGCCCTGGTGGAGCGGGCCGGTTCGGCCGTGCCCGGGCTGCGGCAGCGGATCCTGCACACGGAGGTCCGTACGCCGGCGGAGACCGAGGCGCAGACGGGGGCCGCGGGCGGTGCGGTGCCGCCGCCCGCGCTGGCCGGTGCGCGGGGCGCGTATCTGCACCCCGGCAACCTCACCCGGCTGCCGGGGCTGTATCTGGCCGGCGGCTGGTCGCACCCGGGCGGCGGGCTCGCGCACGCCGGGATGTCGGGGACTCTGGTGGCCGGGCTCGTGGTGGAGGGCGACGGATTCCGCGGCTCGCAGTAGGCCTTGCTAGCAGCCAGGTCGCCCCGCCTCAGTAGCGGTACTGCTCGTTCTGGCCGGTGTCGTAGCCGCTGGTGTTGCCCTGGCCGTACGGAGCGGGCTGCTCGGGCGGCATCGGGGGGTGCTGCTCGGCGTCGCGCTGCTGCGGGACCCAGACGCCTCCGGGCGGGGTGTCCGTGGTGTACGCGTCCGTGCCGTAGCTCTGGGCGTAGGGGTCGGCGTGACTCTGCTGGCCGCCCTGGCTGTCGTTGCCGTTGCCGTTGCCGTTGCCGTTGCCGTAGGCGTCGTAACCGCCGTAGGGGGCGGTCCCGTTGGTGGTGCCGATGTACGGGTCGGAATAGGCGGCGTAGCTCTGCTGGCCGGTCCCGTAGTCGTAGGGGCCCGCGTAGGTGTCCTGGGCCTGCTGGTCGTAGCCGGAGTAGGGGTCGTACGCGGCGAACTGCGGCTGGGCCGCGGGGTCCGGCTCGTACGGGTACGGGTCCTGGCCGCCTTGGCCGGGGCCGTCGGCCGCGTAGCCGGATTCGCTGTACACGCCGTACTGACCGGTGTCGTCGGGCAGCGGCTGCGGCTCGTACACCGAGGTGGGGGCGTCGGACGCGGTGGCGGGTGCCCCGGCGCCAGGGCCGAAGGAGTCGAAGCCCTGTTCGGCGGCGGGGTCCGAGACCTCCAGGTCGGAGACTTCCAGCGTGGGCTGCTTGGCGGCCGCGCCCTCGCCGCCGCCCCGGCGACGGCGGCTCTCGCCCGGGCTGCCGCCTATGGCCCAGCCGGTGGAGAAGCCGCGCCGGAAGGAGAGCGTCACATAGGTCTGGCCGGTGGCGAAGGCGAGGGTGCCGACGACGATGACCGGGACGGAGGCGAGCAGGACCCCCATGACCACACCGAGGAAGCCACCGAAGGCGAGGAGCCGCCAGCGCAGCCGTGCCTTGTACTGCAGCAGCACCTCACCCAACAGCCACAGTGCCACCAAGCCGAATGCGATGTAGAGGACCGTCCAGCCCACGCCCGCCCCCTCCTGCGGCCGCAGCCGCTCGGGGGCGGGTACGGCCGGTCACGACTGCTTGTGCAGTCCGAGATTCTCGTAGATTTCGAGCGTTGCCGTCGAGTTGTTGAGCGTGATGAAGTGCAGCCCGGGCACGCCCTCGGACAGCAGTTTCGCGCAGAACTCCGTTGCGAACTCGATACCGATGGAGCGTACAGCGGCCGGATCGTCCTTGACCGCGAGGATCCGCTCTTTCAGCGGCTCAGGGACGGTCGCGTTGCTGAGCTGGGAGAATCTTTCCAGTTGCTTCACACTGGTGAGCGGCATGACCTCGGGAATCACCGGCGTGTCGCAACCGGCCGCGACGACTCGGTCACGCATCCGGAGGTAGTCCTGCGGACGGAAGAACATCTGGGTAATCGCGTAGTCGGCCCCGGCCCGGCACTTGTCGACGAAGTGGCCGATGTCCGACTCCCAGTCGGTGGAGCGCGGGTGCATTTCGGGGAACGCGGCCACGCCGACGCAGAAGTCGCCGGACTCCTTGATGAGGCGGACGAGGTCGGCCGCGTACTTCACGCCCTGCGGGTGCTCGACCCACTCCCCCATGGGGTCGCCGGGCGGGTCGCCTCGGACCGCGAGGATGTTCCTGATCCCGGCGTCGGCGTACTGGCCGATCATGTTGCGCAGCTCGGCGACCGAGTGGCTGACCGCGGTGAGGTGGGCGACCGGGGTGAGCGTGGAGTCGGCGGCGATCTGCTGGGTCGCCCGCACGGTCCCGGCCCGGGTGGAGCCACCGGCCCCGTAGGTCACCGAGACGAAGCTCGGGCGCACCGCCTCGACCCGGCGCAGCGCGTTCCAGAGGTTGCGCTCGCCTTTCTCGGTCTTGGGCGCCCAGAACTCGAAGGAGTACGAGGTCTTGCCGGTCGCGAGCAGGTCACGCACCGTGCGTGCGTGGTCCGTTCTGGTGGAAGCTGTCCCAAGGGCCATAGGCCGAGGTTAACCAGGGGGTGGACACCTCCCCAACCAGGGCGGCCTGGATTGTCTCGTTTTCCCTGTTTGCCGTCCACCCCTTGGGACGAGGGTGCCCCCAAGGGCACTGCGGGAGACGCGAAAGAGCTGCTCAGAGCGCGTGCGCCCGGACCCTCTTCGCCAGCTCGGCGGTGGCGGCCGCAGGGTCGTCCGCCGCGGTGATCGCCCGGACGACCACGATCCGGCGGGCGCCCGCCTCCAGCACCTCGTCCAGGTTCCCCGCGTCGATCCCGCCGATCGCGAACCAGGGGCGCGGCTGCTTCAGGGAGGCGGCGTACCGCACGAGGCCGAGGCCCGGGGCCTGCCGGCCGGGCTTGGTGGGGGTGGGCCAGCACGGGCCGGTGCAGAAGTAGTCCACGCCCTCCTGGGCGACGGCGGCGTCGACCTCGGACTCGGCGTGCGTGGAGCGGCCGATCAGCCGGTCGGAGCCGATGATCGCGCGGGCGGCGGGCACGGGCAGGTCTCCCTGGCCCAGGTGCAGGACGTCGGCTCCGACGGCGTGGGCGACATCGGCGCGGTCGTTGACGGCGAGGAGCTTGCCGTGGCGCCGGCAGGCGTCGGCGAGGACCGCGAGGTGCTCCAGCTCCTCGGCGGCCTCCATACCCTTGTCCCGGAGCTGGACGATGTCGACACCGCCGGCGAGCACGGCGTCCAGGAAGGCGGGGAGGTCACCCTGCCGCTTACGGGCGTCCGTGCACAGATAGAGCCGGGCGTCGGACAGCTGCTCGCGAGGCGTGGGCATGGTGGAGTCCCCCCGTGGTCGTGGCGGGGCACGGGCCCGCGCTCAACGCGGGGCCCGTACGCCGCTTCCGGTCGTGTCGGTCAGACGGCGAGCGCCTGGGCGCGACGCTTCACCTCCGTACCGCGATTCTCGCTCAGCGCCTGTGCGGGGGTGCCGGGCAGGGTCGGGTCGGGAGTGAAGAGCCACTCCAGCATCTCTTCGTCGGAATAGCCGTCGTCCCTCAGGAGGGTCAGGGTGCCGGAGAGGCCCTTGACCACCTTGTCTCCGTCGATGAAGGCGGCGGGCACCTGGAGCGTCCGCTTCTCACCACGGCGTACGGCGATGAGCTGGCCCTCCCTGACCAACTGCCGTACACGCGTCACCTCGACATCGAGCTTTTCCGCGATGTCGGGGAGGTGGAGCCAGGCGGGGACGAGAGCATCGGTCTTTGCGTCAATCTCGGTCACAAGGACAAGCGTGCCATCCCGGACTGACAGCCGGTAGCCGGGCCGACCGTACGGGGGTCGGCCCGGGGGCTCACAGGGCGGCGGACTTCATCGGTACGGCGGGGTCGGCGACCCGCTCGGGGTCGAGGACCGCCCCGGATTCGATGAGCCTGCGGCCCTGGGCGAGATCGCGCGGGCGCCCCACCGCGAGGACGGCGACCAGCGCCCCGGCCTTCAGCCAGCACACCGACCAGGTGGCCTCGGCGCCGTCGCCGCGCCAGAGGAGCGTGTCGGCGTGGGCGTGGTGGCCGGCGTACTGCACGAAGCGGCCGAACTGCTCGGACCAGAAGTACGGGACGGGGTCGTGGACCGGCAGCGGCTCGCCGGTCTCCGCGGCGAGGATCGCGGCGGCGGCGGTGCGCGGGCCCTGGAGGGCGTTGTCCCAGTGGTGGATCAGCAGGCGTTCGCCGTAGCGGGCGGAGGGGAAGGAGGCGCAGTCCCCGACCGCGTACACATCGGGCAGGGAGGTGCGCAGCGCGCTGTCGGCGGTGACCGAGCCGTCCGGGCCGCGTTCGATCCCGGAGCCGGCGAGCCAGCCGGTGGCGGGGCGGGCGCCGATGCCGACGACCACGGCTCCGGCAGGCAGGGTCCGGCCGTCCGCGAGGACCACCGTGCCCTCCTCGACGCGCTCGACCCGGGCGTCGGTGAGGAGTTCGGTGCCGCTCTGCGCGTACCAGTCGGCCATCGGGGCGGCGACCTCGGCGGGCAGGGTGCCGGCCAGCGGGCGGGCGGCGGCCTCGACGACGGTGACCGCGCAGCCGGCGGCGCGGGCGGCGGTGGCGAACTCGGCGCCGATCCACCCCGCCCCGACGACGACCACGTCGTGCTGCTGCTCCAGGACGGGCCGCAGCCGGGCGGCGTCGTCCAGGGTGCGCAGCAGATGGACACCGGGGACGCCTTCGGCGCCGGGCAGGGCGATGGGCTCGGCGCCGGTCGCCAGGACCAGGACGTCGTAGGGGACGGGGCCGTCCGCCGTGTCCAGGACGTGGTCGGCCGCGCGCAGGGCGGTGACGTCCACACCGAGGCGGAGGGTGATGTCCAGGGCCTCGAAGTCGACGTCGAAGGCGGAGTCCTCGGCCTTGCCCAGGAGCACCGCCTTGGACAGCGGCGGCCGGTCGTAGGGCTGGTGGGGTTCGGCGCCGATCAGGGTGACGGGGCCGGTGAAGCCGGCTTCCCGCAGGGCGACGGCGGTCTGCACGCCCGCCATGCCCGCTCCGACGACCACGACGTTCCGTGTCCGCCGCCGCGCCGCGTGGTGTTCCGTCTGCTCGCTCACGCGTACCAGTCTATTCATCTGACCATGCGTCAGATGGTGACTTCCTCCACCACGCTCGTCCCGCTGCCCTCCTGGGACTCCCACGCCCAGCGCTCCTCCAGCCGCACCCGGCCGTCGGCGAGGTCGGTGACGGTGGAGAGGCAGTGACCGGACGAGGTCGTTCCGTCCTGTTCGAGCTGGACGTAGCGGAAGTCGAGCGCGTCCCCCTCGCGGGTGCCGACGAGATGGCCGCGGACCACGTCACCGCCGGCGTACTCGGCCCAGATCCTGCCCTCCTGCTCGTGGTACGTGAAGCGGGTTCGGGTGCCGACCTGGCCCGGGGCCTGGTCGGCGACGGGCGAGAGGACGAGTCCGTCGAGCGAACGGGCCACGGTGGCTGCTCCCTTGCCGGGCGAGAGGCGGGTGGGTTTAGGCTGACCAAGGTAGAACACTCGCGGGAGCCCGGACGCACCGGGCTGAGAGGGAGGCTGGAGCGCCTCCGACCGTACGAACCTGATCCGGGTCATGCCGGCGAAGGGAGGGGCTGGACACCCATGCGCGTCTCGGGGAAGACCTCCGGAAGCCCGGGGAAAAGATCAGGATCCGATGTCCTCGTCATCGGGGGCGGCATCATCGGCCTGGTCACGGCGTGGCGGGCGGCCCAGCGCGGGCTGACCGTCACCGTGGCCGATCCCGATCCGGGCGGCGGCGCCGCCCGGGTCGCGGCGGGCATGCTGGCCGCCGTCACCGAACTGCACTACGGCGAGGAGACGCTGCTCGGCCTCAACCTCGCCTCCGCCGCCCGCTATCCGGAGTTCATCGCGGAGCTGGAGGCGGCGAGCGGCCGGGAGACCGGCTTCCGTACCTGCGGAACGCTCGCCGTCGCGCTGGACTCCGACGACCGGGCCCATCTGCGCCAGCTGCACGCCCTCCAGGAGCGTTCGGGCCTGGAGTCGGTCTGGCTGAGCGGCCGTGAGTGCCGCCGCCTGGAGCCGATGCTGGCGCCGGGCGTACGGGGCGGGCTGCGGGTCGACGGTGACCACCAGGTGGATCCGCGCCGGCTCGCCGCCGCGCTGCTGGCCGCCTGCGAGCGCGCCGGGGTGGTGTTCCGCCCGGCCCCCGCCGAGCGGCTCACCGTCAGCGGGGGCCGGGCGGCCGGAGCCGTGCTCGATGACGGTACGGGGATCGGGGCCGACCAGGTCGTCCTGGCGGCGGGCAGCCTCAGCGGGCGGCTCGCGGGGCTGCCGGAGGAGGTCGTGCCGCCGGTCCGTCCGGTCAAGGGCCAGGTCCTGCGGCTCACCGTGCCCCGGACGTACGCCCCCTTCCTCAGCCGGACCGTGCGCGCCGTCGTCCGGGGCGGCCACCTCTATCTCGTACCGCGCGAGAACGGCGAGCTGGTCGTCGGCGCCACCAGCGAGGAGATGGGCTGGGACACCACGGTCACCGCCGGCGGGGTCTACGAGCTGCTGCGCGACGCCCACGAACTGGTGCCCGGCATCACCGAGCTGCCGCTCACCGAGACCCGGGCCGGTCTGCGCCCCGCCTCCCCCGACAACGCCCCGCTGCTCGGCCCGACCGCCCTGCCCGGTCTCCTCCTCGCCACCGGCCACCACCGCAACGGCGTGCTGTTGACGCCCGTCACCGGCGACGCGATGGCCCACGCTCTGACCACCGGCGAGCTGCCCGAGGTGGCCCGCCCCTTCACCCCGGGCCGGTTCACGTCCGCCGGCGCCCCCCGCGTACTCCAGGAGCAGCCCGTATGAGCACTCTGAGCCCGCCCGTTTCGGTATCGGTCAACGGGGAGCCGCGCGTCCTCGACGCGGGCACCGCGCTGGACCGCCTGGTCGCCACCCTGACCACCGCGCCCTCCGGCGTCGCCGCCGCCGTCAACGAGTGCGTCGTGCCGCGCGGGCAGTGGGCCGCCACCACGCTCGGCGAGGGCGACCGCGTCGAGGTCCTGACCGCCGTGCAGGGAGGCTGACCGTGTCCGACGACGCCTTCACCCTGGGACCCGCCACCTTCGGCTCCCGGCTGATCATGGGCACCGGCGGGGCGCCGAGCCTGGAGGTGCTGGAGCGGTCGCTGATCGCCTCCGGTACGGAGCTGACCACCGTCGCCATGCGCAGGCTCGACCCGACCGTGCAGGGCTCGGTCCTCTCCGTGCTGGAGCGGCTCTCCATCCAGGTACTGCCGAACACGGCGGGCTGCTTCACCGCGGGTGAGGCGGTGCTGACCGCCCGGCTGGCCCGGGAGGCGCTCGGCACCGGCTGGGTCAAGCTGGAGGTGGTGGCTGACGAGCGGACGCTGCTGCCCGACCCGATCGAGCTGCTGGACGCGGCGGAACTCCTGGTCGACGACGGGTTCACCGTGCTGCCGTACACCAACGACGACCCGGTACTGGCCCGGAAGCTGGAGGACGTCGGGTGCGCGGCGATCATGCCGCTCGGCTCCCCCATCGGCTCCGGGCTCGGCATCCGCAACCCGCACAACTTCGAGCTGATCGTGGAGCGGGCCGGGGTGCCGGTGATCCTGGACGCGGGGGCCGGGACCGCGTCGGACGCGGCGCTGGCGATGGAGCTGGGGTGCGCGGCCGTGATGCTCGCCTCGGCGGTGACCCGGGCGCAGGAGCCGGAGCTGATGGCCGCCGCGATGCGGCACGCGGTGGACGGCGGGCGCCTGGCGTACCGGGCGGGCCGCATCCCGCGCCGGCACTTCGCCGAGGCCTCGTCGCCGGTGGACGGGCGGGCGGCGCTCGACCCGGAGCGCCCGGCGTTCTGAGGTCTCCCGCGCCCCGGACCTGGGGCGTGTCCCTGTCACGGATCGGCTGCAGAACAGCCCCGGGAATGCCCCGGCCCGTCCGGGGTGTCGGTGGCGGCTCGTAGACTCTCGGGGTGGACACGACCCTCCAGGACCCTCTCGTCGGGCAGCTGCTCGACGGCCGGTATCGCATTGAGGCGCGCATCGCCGTCGGCGGGATGGCCACGGTCTACCGGGCCGTGGACACCCGCCTGGACCGGGTACTCGCCCTCAAGGTGATGCACCCGGCGCTCGCCGTCGACGCCGCCTTCGTCGAGCGGTTCATCCGCGAGGCCAAGTCGGTGGCCCGGCTGGCCCACCCCAACGTCGTCGCGGTCTTCGACCAGGGCGCCCAGGGCGCGTACGTCTACCTCGCGATGGAGTATGTGGCGGGCTGCACCCTGCGCGACGTCCTGCGCGAGCGCGGCGCCCTCCAGCCCCGGGCCGCCCTGGACATCCTGGAGCCGGTGCTCGCCGCGCTCGGCGCCGCGCACCGGGCGGGGTTCGTGCACCGCGACATGAAGCCGGAGAACGTCCTGATAGGGGACGACGGCCGGGTCAAGGTCGCCGACTTCGGCCTGGTCAGGGCGGTCGGCACGGCCACCGACACCACCGGTTCGCTGCTGGGCACGGTGTCGTATCTGGCGCCCGAGCAGATCGAGCACGGCACCGCCGACACCCGCAGTGATGTGTACGCCTGCGGGGTCGTCCTGTACGAGATGCTGACCGGCGCCAAGCCGCACACCGGTGAGAACGCCGCCCAGGTCATCTACCAGCACCTCAACACCGACGTCCCGGCCCCGTCCGCCGTCGTGCCGGGGCTCCCCGTCGCGCTGGACAGCCTGGTGGCGAGCGCGACCGCCCGCAACCCCGAGGTGCGCCCGCACGACGCGGTCCTGCTGCTGGCCGAGGCCCGTGAGGCCCGTGCCGGGCTGACCGAGGCCGAGCTGGACGCCGTACCGCCGCAGGCGCTGTCGGACAAGCACGACGGGGCCCGGGACCGTACGAGCGTGATCCCGCGGGCCCTTCCGGTGGACGGCGACGGCGGCGCGGTGCACCGCACCAGCCGCCTGGAGATGCCGCCGCCCCTCGCCCCGCCCCGGCGCAGGGCCGCCCGGCGGGGCCCGGTCGGCGGACGGCACCGCAAGCTGATCACGATCATCACCGCCGTCCTGCTGACGCTCGGCGTCGGTGCGGGCGTCTGGTACATCAACTCGGGCCAGTTCACCCAGGTCCCCTCACTGCTCGGCCAGACCCAGAAGGTGGCGGAGCAGCGGCTCGCGGACGAGGGGCTCGGGCTGAAGGGCGTGGAGCGGGTCTTCAGCGACACCGTCGAGCGGGGCTCGGTGGTCGGCAGCGACCCCGCCTCCGGCGACCGGATCCGGGGCAACGGCTCGGTGAAGCTCGTCGTCTCGCGCGGCCCGGAGATCGTCCGGGTCCCCGATGTCGCGGGGTCCTCCCTGGCGGACGCCCGGCGCTCCCTGAAGAAGGTGGGCCTGGCCCCCGGCATGGTGGCCAAGGAGTTCAGCGAGGACGTGGCGCGCGGTGAGGTGATCCGTACGGATCCCCGCGCGGGCACCGACCGGAACCCCGACACGGCCGTGGCCCTGGTCGTCAGCAAGGGCAGTCCCGTCGACGTCCCGGACGTCACCGGCCTCTCGGTCGAGGACGCCACCGCGGAGCTGGCGGAGGAGGGGCTGAAGGTGGAGGTGCTGCCCGGCCGGGTCCACTCCTCCGAGGCCGACGGGGACATCGCGAAGCAGTCCCCCGGCGCGGGCGCCGATGCGGCGGAGGGCGACACCATCGAGCTGACCGTCTCCAAGGGCCCCCGGATGCTGGACGTCCCCGACGTCACCGGGCGGGACGTCGACGAGGCCCGGGCCACCCTGGAGGAGGCGGGCTTCGAGGTGAAGGTCGACCGGCCGTTCCTCTCCTTCGGCAACACCATCGCGAGCCAGTCCGTGGAGGGCGGCGAGCAGGCCCCCGAGGGCTCCACCATCACCATCAGGACCAAGGGGTTCTAGGACGACATGCGACAGCCGGAAGCGATCCATGCGTAACCTCGTGGGCAACCCGCGTAACCCTGTGGGCGGACATGTCCCGGTGGCCGGCGGCCTGGCCAAGGTCGGTCTGGAGTACGCCCGTGAGCTGGCGGCCGAGGCCGTGCAGGTCTTCGTCGCCAACCCGCGCGGCTGGGCGACGCCCACCGGGAACCCGGCCCAGGACGAGCTCTTCCGCGCGGAGTGCGCGGCGGCGTCGATACCGGCGTACGTCCACGCCCCGTATCTGATCAACTTCGGCTCGCACACCGAGGCCACGGTCGAGAAATCCGTGGATTCCCTGCGCCACTCGCTGCGACGGGCCCGGAAGATCGGCGCGCTGGGCGTGGTGGTGCACACCGGCTCGGCGACGGGCGGGCGGCCCCGCTCCGAGGCGCTGGCCCAGGTGCGGGAGCACATGCGGCCGCTGCTGGACGAGCTGACCCACGACGACGACCCGTACCTGTTGCTGGAGTCCACCGCGGGCCAGGGTTCCTCGCTCTGCTCCCGTACGTGGGACTTCGGGCCGTACTTCGAGGCGCTGGACTCCCACCCCAGGCTGGGCATCTGCCTGGACACCTGCCACATCTACGCGGCGGGGCACGACCTGGCCGGCCCCTCGGGGATGCGGCAGACACTCGACCTGCTGGTGGAGACGGTCGGTGAGGGGCGGCTGAAGCTGATCCATGCCAACGACTCCAAGGACGTCGTGGGCGCCCACAAGGACCGGCACGAGAACATCGGCGCCGGTCACATCGGGGCGGAGCCCTTCCGGGAGCTGTTCGCGCACCCGGCGACCGAGGGCGTACCGCTGATCATCGAGACGCCCGGCGGCAAGGAGGGGCACGCGGCGGACGTGGCCCGCCTCAAAGCCCTCCGGAAGACCCGCTAGAGCTCGGGGCCGTCCCCGGGCTCCTCCTGGTAGGAGTAGCGCTGCTCGCTCCAGGGGTCGCCGATGTTGTGGTAGCCCCGCTCCTCCCAGAATCCGCGCCGGTCGGTCGTCATGTACTCCACGCCCCGGACCCATTTCGGGCCCTTCCAGGCGTACAGGTGCGGGACGACGAGGCGGAGCGGGAAGCCGTGTTCGGCGGTGAGGAGCTCGCCGTCCTTGTGGGTGGCGAAGAGGGTGCGCTCGGAGGCGAAGTCGTCCAGGCGCAGGTTCGAGGAGAAGCCGTACTCGGCCCAGACCATCACATGGGTGACGTCGGGCGCGGGCGGTGCCAGGTCGAGCACCGTGCGGGCGAGGACTCCGCCCCATTCGGCGCCGATCATGCTGAACTTCGTCACGCAGTGCAGATCGGCGACGACCGAGGAGAACGGCAGCGCCGAGAAGTCCTGGTGGTTCCAGCAGTGCTTGTCGCCGTCGGCGGTGGCCCCGAAGACCCGGAACTCCCAGCGCTCGGGCCTGAACTTGGGAACGGGCCCGTAGTGGGTGACCGGCCACCCGCGCTGCAGTCGCTGTCCCGGCGGAAGCTCGGACTGCTCTGATTCGCGGTATTCCCGGCTTTCCGGCTGACCCATGCTTCCATGGTGACAGACAGGCAGGGGTGGTCATGACCAGGGCAGACCCCCATGGGGTCAACTCGTACTAAGCGTGCACTTACTGGACGGCCGGTGAGTGCGGTGCGAGGATGCGGCCACCTTGTCGATCACGCTTGGAAGGAGCCTCTGCGATGCAGGGCGACCCCGAGGTCCTTGAGTTCCTCAATGAACAGCTGACCGCCGAACTGACCGCCATCAACCAGTACTTCCTGCACGCGAAGATGCAGGAGAACTTCGGCTGGACCAAGCTCGCCAAGTACACCCGGGCCGAGTCCTTCGACGAGATGAAGCACGCCGAGACCCTCACGGACCGGATCCTGTTCCTGGACGGGCTGCCGAACTACCAGCGGCTCTTCCACGTCCGGGTGGGCCAGACGGTCACCGAGATGTTCCAGGCGGACCGCCAGGTCGAGGTGGAGGCGATCGACCGCCTCAAGCGCGGGATCGTGGTGATGCGCGCCAAGGGGGACATCACCTCGGCGAACATCTTCGAGTCGATCCTGGAGGACGAGGAGCACCACATCGACTACCTCGACACCCAGCTGGAGCTGGTGGAGAAGCTCGGTGAGCCGCTCTACATCGCGCAGCTGATCGAGCAGCCGGAGAGCTGAGCCGACGCGTTACGAGGAGTGGTCAGGCGGCGTCGGAGAGCTGGACGTCCCGGATCGCGGAGAGGGCGACCCCCGCTGTGACCGGCGTCCCGACCGGTGCGGTGTCCGGGTGGGTGACCGATGCCGCTGCGGGGACCGGGTGCGTGCCGGACGCCGCCACGGACTCCCGCTGCCGGCCCACGAGGTCGCGGCGCGAGCAGTCACGCCCCAGCAGGGCCTGGATCCGGCGTACACAGCCGCCGCAGTCCGTACCGGCCTTGCAGGCCGAGGCGATCTGACGCGGGGTGCAGGCCCCGGCGTCCGCGTGCTTCTTGACCTGCGCCTCGGTGATGCCGAAGCAGGAGCAGACGTACATGCGGTTCACCTCCCTGCGGGCCGGTCACTGTGCCGTCCCCGTCTTCGTCGGTGAGGCTAACCTAACCTTACCCGCCTGGCGAGGCGCGCAAAAGCCCGGAGACGGACTGTGGGGCACGGATCACATGGATCCGTGCCCCACAGGTGCGACCGACGGGAATATCCGCCGGACCGCTTACTGGTCGCGGTACATCTCGGCGACCAGGAACGCCAGGTCCAGGGACTGGCTGCGGTTGAGCCGCGGGTCGCAGGCCGTCTCGTAGCGCTGGTGCAGGTCGTCCACGAAGATCTCGTGGCCGCCGCCCACGCACTCGGTGACGTCGTCGCCGGTCAGCTCCACGTGGATGCCGCCCGGGTGGGTGCCGAGGCCCTTGTGGACCTCGAAGAAGCCCTTGACCTCGTCCAGGACGTCGTCGAAGCGGCGCGTCTTGTGGCCGGAGGCGGCCTCGAAGGTGTTGCCGTGCATCGGGTCGGTCACCCACGCCACGGTGGCGCCGGAGGCGGTGACCTTCTCGACCAGCTCGGGGAGCTTGTCGCGGACCTTGTCGGCGCCCATGCGGACGATGAAGGTCAGCCGGCCGGGCTCGCGCTCGGGGTCCAGGCGGTCTACGTAGCCGAGCGCCTCGTCGACGGTGGTCGTCGGGCCGAGCTTGATGCCGATCGGGTTGCGGACCTTGGAGGCGAACTCGATGTGCGCGCCGTCCATCTGCCGGGTGCGCTCACCGATCCAGACCATGTGGCCTGAGGTGTCGTACAGCTCGCCGGTGCGCGAGTCGGTGCGGGTCAGCGCCGTCTCGTAGTCCAGCAGCAGCGCCTCGTGCGACGCGTAGAACTCGACCGCCTTGAACTCGGCCGGGTCGGTGCCGCACGCCTTCATGAAGTTGAGCGCGTTGTCGATCTCGCGGGCCAGGGCCTCGTAGCGCTGGCCTGCGGGGGACGACTTCACGAAGTCCTGGTTCCAGGCGTGCACCTGGCGCAGGTCCGCGTAACCACCGGTGGTGAAGGCACGCACCAGGTTCAGCGTGGAGGAGGACGCGTGGTACATCTGCTTCAGCCGCGCCGGGTCCGGGATCCGGGCCTTCTCGGTGAAGGCGAAGCCGTTCACCGAGTCGCCCCGATAGGTCGGCAGGGTCACGCCGTCGCGGGTCTCGGTCGATTTGGAGCGCGGCTTGGAGTACTGGCCCGCGATCCGGCCGACCTTCACCACGGGCACGGAGGCCGCGTAGGTCAGGACGGCGCTCATCTGGAGCAGCGTCTTCAGCTTGGCCCGGATGTGCTCGGCGGACACGGCGTCGAAGGCCTCGGCGCAGTCGCCGCCCTGCAGCAGGAACGCCTCGCCCTTGGCGACGGCTCCCAGGCGGGCGCGCAGCTGGTCGCACTCGCCCGCGAAGACGAGCGGCGGATACGACGCGAGGTCCGCGAGTACATCGCGCAGGGCCTCGGAGTCGGGGTACTCGGGCTGCTGCGCCGCGGGAAGGTCTCGCCAGGTGTTGCCACCGGCGACGGAGGTATTGGCGTTCACGGTCACGCGTACAACATTACGGGGTCGCGGGGGGCGTCCATGCGAGCGCTCAATAGTTGAGACACCCGCTCCGATGCCCGGAACGTCCGCTAGGGTCGCAGCATGTCGACGCGAAAGATCCAGATCTCGATCCAGAACTGGTGGTGGACCGCTCATCCGGCGGCCCGCTGACTCATCGCGCTGACACACTTCGCGAAGGCCGCCCGAGGGGCGGCCTTATCCGCGTTTCGGAGCCGTTCCTCTCCCCCGTGAGTCCTGTACGAAGCCCTCGTACGGACCGTCCGGAAGGAACCCGTTCCCATGTCCCGTACCGCGCCCCGCACCGCCCCCGACCTCGTCCGCCGGCTGCTGGCGGAGGACGCTCCGCCCTTCGCCCTGCTGCGTCGGCGTACGCCCGGCCGTGACCACGATCACGTGGAAGTGCTGATCGGTGAGGTGCGGGAGGCGGAGCGGCTGGCCGATCTGCCGGTGGGCGCGTCGCCCGCGCTCGCCCTGGTGCCGTTCCGGCAGATCGCCGAGCGCGGCTTCGAGGTGCGGGACGACGGGACGCCGCTGAGCGTGCTGGTCGCCGACGAGACGCACGAGCTGGAGCTCGCGGATGTGCTGGCCGCGCTGCCCGCCCATGACGTGACGGTGGAGGACCGGGGCTTCGACGTGGCGGACGGGGAGTACGCGGAGATCGTGCGGCGGGTGATCCGGGACGAGATCGGGCAGGGCGAGGGCGCGAACTTCGTGATCCGGCGGACGTTCCGGGGTGAGATCCCGGAGTTCGGACGGGCCGACGCGCTGGCACTGTTCCGGCGGCTGCTGGCCGGCGAGCGGGGCGCGTACTGGACGTTCGTCGTGCACACGGGAGGCAGCGGGCCCGAAGGGCGGCGGCGGGCGACGGGTGGGCGTGTGCTGGTCGGGGCGAGCCCGGAGGTCCACGTACGGATGTCCGGCGGGACCGTCGTGATGAACCCGATCAGCGGGACCTACCGCTACCCGGCCGAGGGGCCCACCACCGAGAGCCTGCTGGCGTTCCTCGGGGACCGCAAGGAGAGCGAGGAGCTGTCCATGGTGGTCGACGAGGAGCTGAAGATGATGTGCACGGTCGGCGACATGGGCGGGGTGGTCGTCGGACCCAGGCTCAAGGAGATGGCCCACCTCGCCCACACGGAGTACGAACTGCGCGGCCGCTCCTCCCTGGACGTACGGGACGTGCTGCGCGAGACCATGTTCGCGGCCACCGTCACCGGCTCCCCGGTGCAGAACGCCTGCCGGGTGATCGAGCGGTACGAGAGGGGCGGGCGCGGCTACTACGCCGGGGCGCTGGCTCTTCTGGGCCGGGACGCCGACGGGGCGCAGACGCTGGACTCGCCGATCCTGATCCGGACCGCCGACATCGCCCCGGACGGTTCGCTGAAGGTGCCGGTCGGCGCCACGCTCGTACGCCACTCGGACCCGGAGAGCGAGGTCGCCGAGACGCATGCCAAGGCCGCCGGGGTGCTGGCGGCGCTGGGGGTGCGGCCGGGGCGGCCGGAGGCGGAGGCGGGGCGTCCGCTGCTGGCCGCCGACCCCCGGGTGCAGGCGGCACTGGACGACCGGCGGGGCGGTCTCGCCCCGTTCTGGCTGCGGATGCAGGAGCGCACCCGGGAGCTGACCGGGCACGCTCTGGTGGTGGACGGCGAGGACACGTTCACCGCGATGCTGGCCCACCTGCTGCGCTCCTCGGGGCTCGATGTGTCCGTGCGCCGGTTCGACGAGCCGGGGCTGCGTGAGGTGGTGCGGGCGCACCGGGGGCCGGTCGTGCTGGGCCCCGGCCCCGGGAATCCGGGCGATCTCACGGATCCGAAGATGCGGCTGCTGCGGGAGCTGGCGGCCGAGCTGGTGCGGCAGCACCGGTACGGGCTGCTGGGCGTCTGCCTCGGGCATGAGCTGATCGCGGCCGAGCTGGGCCTGGAGATCGTGCGCAAGGCGGTGCCGTACCAGGGGGCGCAGACCAGGATCGAGCTGTTCGGGCGGCCGGAGACGGTCGGCTTCTACAACAGCTTCACCGGGCGGTGCGACTCTCCGGCCGCCGCCGAGCTGGCCGCGCACGGGATCGAGGTGAGCCGGGACGAGGAGAGCGGCGAGCTGCACGCGCTGCGCGGGCCGGGCTTCGCCTCGGTGCAGTTCCACCCGGAGTCGGTACTGACCGTGCGGGGGACCGCGATCGTGACGGAGCTGCTGGCGGGACTGCCGGTGCTGAGCTGAGCCTTCGGGTTCACATACGCGGCACGAGCACGTTCTCGCTGGTGCGGCGGGCCAGGTAGTCGGTGACGTTCTGCACGGTCGCGTCGATGATCTGGCCCACCGCGTCCTCGGTGTAGTACGCCTGGTGCGAGGTGACGATGACGTTGGGGAAGGTGACGAGCCGGGCCAGGGTGTCGTCGTCGACGCCCTCCAGGGACTTGTCCAGGAAGAAGAGCCCGGCCTCCGCCTCGTACACGTCGAGTCCGACGCCGAGGAAGCGGCCGGCGCGCAACTCGGTGACCAGGGCGGCGGTGTCGATGAGGCCGCCGCGGCTGGAGTTGACGAGGATCGCGTCGTCCTTCATCGACTTGAGGGCGGCCTCGTTGATGATGTGCTGGGTGGCGGGGAGCAGCGGGACGTGGAGGCTGATGACGTCGGCCTCGGCGAAGAGGCGCTCCTTCTCCACGTACTCCATGCCGAGCTCCAGGCAGGCCGGGTTCTCCGCGACGTCCCAGCCGAGCAGCTTCATCCCGAAGCCGTGGGCGATCCGGGTGAACGCCTCACCGATCTTGCCGGTGCCGACCACGCCGACGGTCCGCCCGTGCATGTCGCGGCCGAGCAGCCCGTCGAGGCGGAAGTCGAAGTCGCGGGTACGGCTCGCGGCCCGGATGACGCGCCGGTTGACCGCCATGGCCAGGGTCCAGGCGAATTCGGCGACCGAGTACGGCGAGTAGTACGAGACCCGGGCGACGCGCAGGGCGAGCCGTTCGGCGACGTCCAGATCGATGTTGTTGAAGCCGGTGGAGCGCTGGGCGATCATCTGCGTGCCGCCGGTGGCGAGGGTCTGGAGCACCGGGGAGCCGAGGTCGGCGTTGACGCTGGTGGAGATGATCTCGTACCCGGCCGCGATGGGGGCGGTGTCCCGGTTCAGGAAGACGTCCAGGCAGCGGACCTCGTGCAGTCCGGCGAAGGCCTTCTCGATCAGGGGCTTCTCGTCGGACTGCACACCGAACGCCAGGATCTCCATAGCGCGAATATACGGCTCCACCGCCGGGCGCGCAGGGGCCGGACGGCCCTGCCCTCCCGGCCACAGGCCCCGGCCCCGGCCCCGGATCAGACGTCGTCGAGGCCGCGCTCGATGGCGTACCGCACGAGCTCCACCCGGTTGTGCAGCTGGAGTTTGCCGAGGGTGTTCTGCACGTGGTTCTGGACGGTGCGGTGCGAGATGACCAGGCGTTCGGCGATCTGCTTGTACGAGAGTCCCTTGGCGACCAGCCGCAGCACCTCGGTCTCCCGGTCGGTGAGCTGCGGGGCCTTGGGCTCGTTGGACGCGGCGGGTACGGGGTCGGAGGCGAGCCTGCGGTACTCGCCGAGGACCAGGCCCGCGAGGCCCGGGGTGAAGACCGGGTCGCCGTTGGCGGTGGAGCGGACGGCGTCCGTCAGCTCCTGGGTGGAGGCGGACTTCAGGAGATAGCCGGTGGCGCCGGACTTCACCGCCTCCAGGACGTCGGCGTGCTCGCCGCTCGCGGAGAGGACCAGGACGCGCAGCCCGGGGTGGGAGGGGACCAGCTCCTTGCAGACCTGGACGCCGGGCATGCCGGGGAGGTTCAGGTCGAGGACCAGGACGTCCGGGTTGGCCGCCTTGGCCCGGCGGACCGCCTGCGGGCCGTCGCCGGCGGTCGCGACGACGTCGAAGCCGGACTCGGCCAGGTCGCGGGCGACGGCGTCGCGCCACATGGGGTGGTCGTCGACCACCATGACCTTGATGCGCCGGTCCGCGGCCTCCGCGCCGTCCTGCTGCGGTGCGCCGTGCGGTGCGTCCTGCGGTACTGCGTTCTGCGTGCTCATCGGGCCGATCCTGCCTTCCCCCGGGAAACCTGTGGTTTCGGAACCTTCAACTCGACCTCGGTGCCCTGTCCCGGCACCGAGATCACCTCGGCCGTGCCGCCGAGATCGCGCAGCCGGCCGCGGATGGAGAGCGCGACCCCCATCCGCCCCTCCCCCTCCGCCTGGGCGAGGCGCCCCTCCGGGATGCCGGGGCCGTCGTCCCGGACGGTGACGATGACCTCGCCGGGCTCGTCCTCGACCAGGATCCACGCCTGCGCCCCATCCCCGGCGTGCACCCGCACATTGTCCAGGGCGGCACTGACAGCGGCGGCCAGCTCGCGGGCGGCCTCCGCCGGCAGGACCACGGGGGCACCGGGCTCCGCGAGGCTGGTGCGGGCGCCGGCGTGCGGGGCGAGCAGGGCGCGCAGGTCGCAGGTGGCCCCGCCGTCCGGGCTCTCCTCGTCCACGTCGACCGTGCGGACGACCGCGCCCTCGGCGGCGTCCTCGGAGACCCGGGTGGGCGGGACCAGGCCGCTGGAGACCAGGGTGCGCAGGGCGACCTCCTGCTCCCCGGCCATCCGGCCCAGCTCGGCCGCCTCGCCGCCGATCGCGGTGCCCCGGCGCTGCACCATGGCGAGGACCTGGAGGACGCTGTCGTGGATGTCGCGGGCCAGGCGCTCGCGTTCACGGGTCGCCGCCTCGATCTCCAGGGCGCGGGCCAGGGTGCGTTCACTGGCGCGGGCGACCTCGACGACGTACCCGATGGCGATGGAGGCGACCCAGACCAGCAGGACGTTGTGGAAGGTGTCCCGGCTGGGGTCGCCGCGCTGGACGATGTTGGCGGCGGCGACGAAGGTGGAGGCGAAGGCCGCCCACCGCCAGCCACCCTTGATGGCGAACGCGAGGACCGCTCCGGCCGTCCAGATCGAGGGCAGCGTCGGGCCGTCGAAGGTGTGGGAGTGGACGTCGGCGATCGGGGTGAGCATGATCCCGGTCAGCGCGACGACGAGGTCCGCGCCGAGGAAGCGCTTGGTGCAGCTGGCCGCCGAGCGGACCTTGGGCAGGGTGGCGAGCGTCCACACGAAGAGGAACGCGAGGTACGCGAAGGCCACCCAGGGCCGCTCGAACCTCTGCTGGCCGAAGTTGTCCTTCCCGAAGATCGCGAGCAGCACCGCGTAGACCATCGTCAGTACGCGGTAGCCCGTCAGCGCACGCCACAGCGGCTGCTCGACCGACATCCGTACGACCCGCTCACGCTTGGCCATCTGGCCCCACCCCCCGACGGTCCACGACGCCGTTACGCGCCGGACCGTTCCGTTCCGTCCTCGTCGCCGGCCGCCTGTGCCTGCTTCCGCCCACGCTTGGCCTCCTCCGCCTTCGCCTTCGCCTCGTCGGCGATCTGGCGCTTGGCGGCGGTGGCGTAGATGTCCACGTACTCCTGGCCGGAGAGCTTCATGATCTCGTACATGACCTCGTCGGTCACCGAGCGCAGGATGAAGCGGTCGCCGTCCATGCCCTGGTAGCGGCTGAAGTCCAGCGGCTTGCCGATCCGGATGCCGGGGCGCATCAGTCTGGGCATCACCTGGCCGGGCGGCTGGATCTTCTCGGTGTCGATCATCGCGACCGGGATGACGGGGGCGCCGGTGGCCAGCGCCACCCGGGCCAGGCCGCCGGGCTTGCCGCGGTAGAGGCGGCCGTCGGGCGAGCGGGTGCCCTCGGGGTAGATGCCGAAGAGGCCGCCGCTCTCGACGACCTGGATGCCCGCCTTGATCGCGGCCTCACCGGCGCCACGCGCTCCGGAGCGGTCGACGGGGAGCTGGCCGACGCCCTTGAAGAAGGCGGCGGTGAGCTTGCCCTTCACCCCGGGGGCCGTGAAGTACTCGGCCTTGGCGATGAACGTGACCTTGCGGTCCAGGACAGCGGGGAGGAAGAACGAGTCCGAGAAGGAGAGATGGTTGCTCGCGAGGATCGCCGGCCCCCGCTCGGGGATGTTCTCCAGGCCCTCCGCCCACGGCCGGAAGGCGAGCTTCAAGGACCCGCCGATGGAGAACTTCATTGCGCCGTAGATCAACTGTGGTGCCTCCTGTGTGCTGTCGGTTGAGACCCTAACCCGGGGCCCCGGAGGGGCGGTGACGGCCCTGGTCGGTGTCGGTCCGGTCGCGTACGGTGAAGTCATCCGTCAAGCACGCCCCGGTGCGCGCCCCGCCCCCGCCTCACCTCACGAACAGGAGACCCCGGTGCCGGTCCTCCCTGGAGCCGAGCCGTTCCGCCACGAGGGCGGAGAGGTCGGCGTCCTCCTCTGTCATGGCTTCACCGGCTCGCCGCAGTCGCTGCGTCCCTGGGCCGATCACCTCGCCGAGCGCGGGCTCACCGTCTCCCTGCCGCTGCTGCCCGGCCACGGCACCCGCTGGGAGGACATGGCGGTCACCGGCTGGCAGGACTGGTACGCGGAGGTGGACCGCGAGCTGCGGGTGCTGCGCGAGAAGTGCGAGCAGGTCTTCGTCTTCGGCCTCTCCATGGGAGGTGCGCTGAGCCTGCGGCTCGCGGCCAAGCACGGGGACGCGATCAGCGGTCTGGTGCTGGTCAATCCGGCCAACAAGGTGCACGGCCTCTCGGCGTACGCGCTGCCCGTCGCCCGCCACCTGGTGCGGACGACGAAGGGCGTGGCCGACGACATCGCGCTCCCGGGCTCGCACGAGGTCGGCTACACCAAGGTGCCGCTGCACGCCGCCCACTCGGTTCGGAAGTTCTTCCGGCTGGTCGACGGCGAGCTGCCGCAGGTGACCCAGCCGGTGGTGCTGCTGCACAGCCCGCAGGACCATGTCGTACCGCCCGCGGACAGCGCGCGAATCCTGAGCCGGATCTCCTCCACGGACGTCGAGGAGATCCTGTTGGAACAGAGCTACCACGTGGCGACGTTGGACCATGATGCGGAGCGGATCTTCGATGAGAGCTACCGGTTCATCGGCCGTCTCGCACCGAGCGTCGGGATGAAGGGGAGCACGTCCGGTGGCTGAGCACGACGCGGAACGCACGGGCAGCGACGAGGAGCGCGAACCGCGCCCCACGGAGAGCGCGGCCGTCCCGGAGGGGGCGAAGTCCGCCGTTCCGGAGGGCGCGGAGGGAGCGGAGGGCACGGGGCCCGAGAAGGGGGCGGACGAGGAGCGGGCGATCGACGAGGACGCGGCCTGGGCCGCGATCGTCGCGGGGTACGGGGAGGAACCGCCGGACCCCCCGGGCGCCAAGCCCTTCAAGTCGATCGAGGACCTCGCCCTGCTGGAGGACGACCAGCGCAACGTGCTGGGGCCGGACAACGGCCGGGCCGGTGACCCGGCGGACAAGGGGTCGGGCAAGACGCCCCCGAAGACGCCGGAGAAGAAGCCGCTCGGCAGTTCCGTCGTCTTCGCGCCCGGCGTGGCCGGTCCCCGCGACTACGAGCTGCCCGAGTCCAAGGACGACGGCATCGACGTGCCGGACGACGGCGATGAGGGCCACTTCGTGCCCCCGGAGCCGCCGCCGCTGCCGGAGGCCGACACCACGGCGAAGTTCGCCTGGCTCGCGGTGATCGGCGGGCCGGTCCTGATGTTGCTGGCGGTGCTGCTGCAGTGGCACATGACGTGGTGGCTCACCACGCTCTGCGTCGGCGGCTTCCTGGGCGGCTTCGTCACCCTGGTGGCCCGGATGCCGCACGACGACGATGACGACACCTACGGCGACCCGGGGCGCGGCGCGGTCGTGTGACGGATCAGCCGGCTGCGGCCGGGACTCTGAGGGCGGCCAGGACCGGCAGATGGTCCGTGGCCGCCCTCAGGTCCGTTCCGCTCACGCCGGGGAGCCCGTCCGGGACGCCGCAGCCGAGCACCTCGATGCCCGGGGTCGCGAAGACCGCGTCGATGCGCTTGCGCGGGTCGTCGGGGGTGAAGGTGAGCTCGCCGCCCCAGGGGGCGACGGCCCGGCAGTCCTGAAGGTGCCCGGCCAGGTGTGCGAACGCCTTCCCGGTCGGTACGTCGTTGAGGTCGCCGCCCGCCACGGCGTGGTCCACACCCATGGAAGCGAGCCGTTCCAGCAGCAGGCCGGCCTGGGTGAGGCGCTCCTCGCGCTGAAGGCTCAGATGGCAGCTCAGCACACCGAGCCGCACCCCGCCGATCCTGACGACGGCGGTGGCGAAGCCCCTGCGGTGCAGGCCCGGCGTGAGCGGCAGCAGAACGTCCTCGGTGCTCTCGACGGCCGCCCGCAACGAGCACAGCAGCAGCGGTCCGGCGGCAGTGGCACCCCCGCCGAGGACCACGAGGCCGCTGCTCTTGGCCAGCCTCGCGGCCGCCTTGCGCCAGCGGAAGAAGCGCGGCGCCTCCTGGACGAGGACGAGGTCGGGGGCGCAGGCGCGGATGACCCGGGCCAGGGCCGCGGCGTCGTCGTGCATGGAGCGGACGTTGTAGCTCAGCACCCGGATCACGGCTGAACCGTCCGGCTCGGTACGGGAGTCGGGCAGCGGCGTCAGGACCATGCGGGCCACGATACGACGGACGCCCGCCGCCGCCCCGGAAGGCGGCGACGGGCGCCTGGTGCGTCGTACGAGCCGGGTGACCGGGGGGTGTCCGGCGGATCAGGGCCGGACACCCCCTAGCCCTGGCGGGCCAGGTCGGCCGCGCCCACGAGCCCTGCCTTGCCGCCGAGTTGGGCGGCGAGCACCTGGGCGTGCGGGCGCCACTGGCCGCCGATCAGCCAGCGCCGGAACGACTTGCGGATCGGGTCGAGGACGAGCTCGCCCTCGTCCGAGACGCCGCCGCCGACGATGAACGCGGACGGGTCGAACAGCGAGGCGAGGTCGGCCAGTCCGGCGCCGGCCCAGCGGGCCAGCTCGCGGAACGAGTCGACCGCGACCGGGTCGCCCTGGCGGGCGGCCTCGCTGATGTGCTTGCCCTCGATACCGTCGATCGTGCCGTCGCCGAGGCCCAGCAGTATGGCGGCGTTCTCGGGGGTGGCGTTGGCGCGCTGCTTCGCGTACCGGACCAGGGCGCGGCCGGAGGCGTACTGCTCCCAGCAGCCCTGGCTGCCGCAGCCGCAGAGCAGACCGTCCGGGACGACCCGGATGTGGCCGAACTCGGCGGCCACGCCGAAGCGTCCGCGGCGCAGCTTGTTGCCGATGATGATGCCGCCGCCGAGGCCGGTGCCGAGCGTGATGCAGATGACGTCGTCGTGGCCTTGGCCGGCCCCGAAGCGGTACTCGCCCCAGGCGGCCGCGTTGGCGTCGTTCTCGACGACGACGGGCAGGCCGACACGCTGCTCGACCTTGTCCTTGAGCGGCTCGTGGCGCCAGTTGATGTTGGGCGCGAACAGCACGGTGGCGCGCTTGTCGTCGACGTAGCCGGCGGCGCCGATGCCGACGGCCTCCACCTCGTGGCCCTCGCTCGCGCCGGCCACCGCCGCGCAGATCGCGTCGACGATGCCTTCGGCCGTCGGGGGCGTCGCCACCTTGAACGTCGAGAGGATCCGGCCCTCTTCGTCGACCACTCCAGCCGCGATCTTCGTGCCGCCGATATCGACGCCGATGGTGAGTCCCATGAATCCCTCAGTTTCGGTCGAGCCCCGCTAGGGCCAACCGTACCCGAGGCAGCGCTCGGGCCCGGCCGGGACCGGTCGGTCCCGGCCGATGTGGAGCGGGCTGCCGGGTGGTGCGCCCGGTCAGTCCAGGTCGATGCGTTCGGTGCCGGAGGGGCCTTCGCCGCGGCCTTCGTCGCGGGGGTCGGACGGGTCGTCGGCGGCCTTGTCCGCGGGGGCGGCCTTGGCAGGGTCGGCCGCCGTGCGGGTCCAGCGGCTCTCCTGGCCCTCCACCGCCGAGCGGTAGGCGGCGAGCAGTTCGTTGCCCGCTGCGGCGAGGTGGTCGAAGACCTGCGGGTTGCGCTCGATGACCGGTTCGACGGCGGACTTCGCCTGCCGGATGGCCTGCTGGACCGCGCCCTGGGCGGCGACACCGAGCAGCGGCGACTGGAGCGAGGAGACCTTGTCGGCGACCGCGTCGACCAGCTTGCGCAGTTCCTCGGCGGCGGAGCCGGGCTGCGGGCCGTACTGGGCGCGACGGCGGGCCTTCTCCGCCGCGAGGTCCTCGGCGCAGGCGTCGGCCCACGCGTCGCCGTCGACGGGACGATCGGTGGCTTCACTCATGGCGGACTCCTGCGACGCGGGTGCCGACCGCCGACGGGCGGCCGGCAGGGCTCGTGACTCGTACTACCGACGTTACCCGAATGGCCGCGGACCGTTCAGGAAGCGGGACGTACGCGGACGCGGGGTCACGGGGTGCGCGGCCAGAACGCCGGGTCGGGCGTGAAACGGACCCGCAGGACGCCGTCCGTCAGAGCCGCGCCCGAGACCGTGCAGCGGCGCAGGGCCGAGGCGACCCGGACGATGCGGTGGAACGGGCCCACGGTCAGGAGCAGTTCCTCGCCCCGGCGGACCAGGCGCAGGTCCTCCTTCGTCGCGCCGGGCAGCGGCAGGCACCAGGCCAGCACGGACGGGCGGCCCCCCTCACCCGGCTCCTCCTCGATCCACCACGGGTCGTCCACCCGGCCCGGTCCCCGCTCGTCCGGCGCGGGGACGGTGAGCGCGGCCAGGTCGTCGGCGGTCCGGGGGGCGCGGCCCAGGTGCGGGGCCTCGTGGACCGGGACGTGCGGGGCCCACTCCTCGTGCCAGTGGCCCAGGCACTTCTCCTGCTGGGCGGCGAGATCGGCGAACCAGGGGTCGGAGGAGTGGCGGGGCAGGACCCGGGAGGCCACCAGCAGGTCGGCACGGAGCCCGTACAGGGCGAGGCCGGTGCGGGCGGTGCGCAGGGCGTCCTCGGCGGCGGGCCCGGGCTCGGCCACCAGGCGGAGCGTGGTGGCGCCGTCCTCGAGCAGGGCCTGGACGGCCGCGAGCTCCTCGTCCTTGCGGGAAGCGGCCTCGTACAGCCACTGCGCGGGCATCGGGACCCCGGCGAGCTGGGCGAGGACCGGGCGCAGGGCGCGGGCGGCCTGGCGTTCGGCGGGCAGCAGGCGGCGCAGATAGCGGCGGAGCTGCTCGGGGAGTGCCAGCAGGGCGAGGGCCTGGTCAAGCGGCGGGAGGTCGACCACGAGGGTGTCGTAGCCGCCGGTGGACCAGTCGCCGGCGGCCGCCCGGTGCAGGGTGTGCAGGAGGGCGAGCTGCGGGGAACCGGGGAGTTCGGTGAGCTCCTCGCCGTCCAGGCGCCCGGCCCCGACCAGGTCCAGCACGCCGGAGGCGCGCTCCTGGAGCTCGGTGAGTTCGGCGCGGAAGTGGGTGCCGGAGTCGATCCGGGCGTGGTCGAGGCGGTCGGTGACCGCGGTTGGCCCCGTGCCGGCGGGGAAGCCGGGTATGGACTCGGCGGAGACCAGGAGGGTGCGGCGGCCGCCCGCGGCGGCGGCCAGGGCGGTCGTCGCGGCGAGGGTGGTACGGCCCGCGCCGCCGGGGCCGGTGACCAGGACCGTACGCATCGCTCTCAGCCCTGCGGCATGGACTCGACGCGCTTCTTCAGACCGGCGAGCGCGCGGTCGATGATGACCTTCTCGGCCTTGCGCTTGATCATGCCCAGGAGCGGGATCTTGACGTCGACGGCGAGCCGGTAGGTGACCTCGGTGCGCACTCCGCCGGCCATCGGCGCGAGGGCGTACGTGCCGTCCAGCGAGCGCAGCATCTGGGACTTGACCAGGGTCCAGCTGACTTCCTTGTCGCCCAGCCAGGTGTACTTGAGGACGTGGTCGTCCTTGATGGCTCCGGCGTCCAGGACGAGGCGGACCTGCTCGGCGCGGCCCTGGTCGTCCGTGGCCAGGACCTCTGCCTCCTTCACCTCGCCGGTCCACTCGGGGTAGCGGGCGAAGTCGGCGATCACGCTCATGACGTCGGCCGGTGCCGCCTCGATCGTGATGCTCGAGCTGGTGTGTTCAGCCATCGCCGTGGCCCTCCAGTGCGGTGTAACCGGTCGCGTTCGGCAGGAGCCTGCCGCTGTGCAGGCTATCGCGTGCCCGCCGCGCTCCGGTCCACGGCCCGGGCGCTTCCGGTCACCAGGTCAGCGCCCAGGGCGTCCCGGTGGAGGCGAAGTGCCCGACGTTGACGCACTCGGTGTCGCCTATCCGCATCCGGCGGACCAACGGCTGGTGAACATGGCCGAAAAGCGCGTACCGGGGACGGGTGACGCGGATGGCCTCCAGCAGGGCGGTGCTGCCGCGTTCGAAGCGGCGGGCGACGGTGTCGTACGTCAGCTCGGGGACGTCGGGCGGGATGTGCGAGCAGAGCACGTCGACCGGGCCGAGCGCCTCGACCTTGGCGGCGTACTCCTCGTCGCTGATCTCGTACGGAGTGTTCATCGGGGTCCTGAGGCCGCCGCCGACGAAGCCGAAGACCCGGCCGCCGATCTCCACCCGCTCGCCGTCCAGCACGGTGGTGCCGGGGAGGGCGTACTCGGGCCACAGGCGGGGGACGTCCACGTTGCCGTAGGTGGCGTACGTCGGGGTGGGGAAGGCGGCGAAGAGTTCGGCGTACTGCCTGCGTACCGCGCCGATGATCTCGGTGTTGCGGTCGCGGCCCGCCCACAGCTCACGGCCGAAGGCGCGGGCCTCCTCGTAGCGGCGGGCGGTGCGCAGCGCGACGATGCGGGTGGCGTTCTCCCTGCCGAACAGATCGGGGAAGATGCCGCGCGAGTGGTCGGCGTAGTCGAGGAAGAGCACCAGGTCACCGAGGCAGATGAGGGCGTCGGCGCCGTCCCCGGCGCGGGCCAGGGCCTCGGTGTTGCCGTGCACGTCGCTGACCACGTGGATCCGGGTGGAGCGCCGTGCGCCCGGCGCGGTCCCGTCCGCTTCGCTGCCTCGCATGCGGATCACCCTAAAGCGCCCGTCCACGCGCGGGTAGACCGGCCGGACCTGCGGTTACTTTCGAGTCGTCACGCCGGTGGACTACTGTGCGCGAAAGGGCCATTTATATGTGTGATGCATAAGACATCTGGCCGGAACCCCCTATCGGGAACCCAGTACCGGTGGGTAACGTCCGGGCAGTCCAGTCGTGCTCACCCCACTGAGCACCTGCCATTCTTGGACCGCAGCCGGTGCGTCACACAGAGCCGTGGCACCGGAGCCCGATGAGGAGCAGCAGCCTTGCGCGAGTTCAGCCTTCCGGCCCTGTACGAGGTCCCGACGGACGGCAATCTGACGGATCTCATCCGCCGCAACGCCGCTCAGCATCCCGAAGTCGCGGTGATGAGCCGCAAGGTGGCCGGTGCCTGGACCGACGTCAGCGCCACCCAGTTCCTGGCCGAGGTGAGAGCCGCCGCCAAAGGTCTGATCGCCTCGGGCGTGCAGCCCGGCGACCGGGTCGCCCTGATGTCCCGCACCCGCTTCGAGTGGGTGCTGCTGGACTTCGCGATCTGGAGCGCGGGCGCGGTGACCGTGCCGGTGTACGAGACCAGCTCCGCCGAGCAGGTCCAGTGGATCCTCGGTGACTCCGGTGCGGTGGCGGTGCTTGTGGAGAGCGACGCGCACGCGGCCTCCGTGGCCTCCGTACGGGACGCGCTGCCGGAGCTGGAGCATGTCTGGCAGATCGACGCGGGCGCCGTGGAGGCGCTCGGCAAGGCGGGTGCCGAGGTCTCCGACGAGACCATGGACCTGCGGACGGTCAGCGCCAAGGCGGACGACCCGGCGACCATCGTCTACACCTCCGGCACGACGGGCCGCCCCAAGGGCTGTGTGCTGACCCACCGCAGCTTCTTCGCGGAGTGCGGCAACGTGGTGGAGCGGCTGAAGCCGCTGTTCCGTACGGGCGAGTGCTCGGTGCTGCTGTTCCTGCCCGCCGCCCACGTCTTCGGCCGGCTGGTCGAGGTGGCCTCGGTGATGGCCCCGATCAAGCTCGGCTGCGTCCCCGACATCAAGAACCTCACCGACGAGCTGGCCTCGTTCCGGCCGACGCTGATCCTCGGGGTGCCCCGGGTCTTCGAGAAGGTCTACAACGCGGCCCGCGCGAAGGCGCAGGCGGACGGCAAGGGCAAGATCTTCGACCGGGCCGCCGACACGGCGATCGCCTACAGCCGGGCGCTGAGCACCCCGCGGGGCCCCTCGCTGGGGCTGAAGCTCAAGCACAAGCTCTTCGACAAGCTGGTCTTCGGCAAGCTCCGCGCCGTCCTCGGCGGCAAGGGCGAGTTCGCGATCTCCGGCGGTGCTCCACTGGGCGAGCGGCTCGGCCACTTCTACCGGGGCATCGGTTTCACGGTCCTGGAGGGCTACGGCCTGACCGAGACCTGTGCGGCGACCGCGTTCAACCCGTGGGACCGGCAGAAGATCGGCACGGTCGGGCAGCCGCTGCCCGGCTCGGTGGTCCGGATCGCGGACGACGGTGAGGTGCTGCTCCACGGCGAGCACCTGTTCACCGGGTACTGGAAGAACGAGTCGGCGTCGGCCGAGGCGCTGGCCGACGGCTGGTTCCACACGGGCGACATCGGCACCCTCGACGAGGACGGCTACCTCGCGATCACCGGCCGCAAGAAGGAGATCATCGTCACGGCGGGCGGCAAGAACGTCGCCCCGGCGGTGATCGAGGACCGCATCCGCGCCCACGCCCTGGTCGCCGAGTGCATGGTGGTCGGCGACGGCCGCCCGTTCGTCGGCGCGCTGGTCACCCTGGACGAGGAGTTCCTGAGCCGCTGGGCCGAGGAGCACGGCAAGCCGGCCGGCTCGACCGCCCTGTCGCTGCGCGAGGACGCGGAGCTGCTGGCGGAGGTGCAGCGGGCGGTGGACGACGGCAACGCGGCGGTCTCCAAGGCCGAGTCCGTACGCAAGTTCCGGATCCTGCCGGCCCAGTTCACCGAGGAGGCGGGCCACATCACGCCGTCGCTGAAGCTGAAGCGGAACGTGGTGGCGAAGGACTTCGCGGACGAGGTGGAGTCGATCTACCGCGCGTGAGCGGTGTCACGCGTACGGAGGAGGGGCCCGCACCGGGAGTCGGTGCGGGCCCCTCCTCCGTACTCACAACAGCGTCTTGAGCTTCTCCGCCAGCAGGTCCCAGCGCCACTTCTCCTCGACCCAGGCCCGCCCCCGCTCCCCCATCCGCTGCCGCAGCTCCGGGTCGCCGAGCAGCGTCACGATCCGGTCCGCCGACTCCTCGGCACTGCTCCCGCGCACCACCCACCCGGTCTCGCCGTCCAGCACCGCGTCCGGTGCGCCGCCCGAGTCCCCGGCCACCACCGGCAGCCCGGTCGCGGACGCCTCCAGGTAGACGATCCCGAGCCCCTCCACGTCCAGCCCCCGCCGCCGGGTCCGGCACGGCATGGCGAAGACGTCCCCGGCCCCGTAGTGCGCGGGCAGTTCCGCCCACGGCACGGGCCCGGTGAACCGCACCGAGTCCTCCACCCCGGTCTCCACCGCGAGCCGCTCGAGGTCCTTGGCGTACGGGCCGCCGCCGACGATCAGCAGCACCGCGTCCGGGACCTGCGCCAGGATCGCGGGCATGGCCAGGATCAGCGTGTCCTGGCCCTTGCGCGGGACCAGACGCGAGACGCAGACGACCACCGGGCGGTCCGAGAGCCCGAGGCGGGCACGGACCCGGTCTCCGCCGGAGGCCGGGTGGAAGGTCTTCTCGTCGACGCCCGGCGGCAGTTGCACCATGCGGGCGGCCGCGTCCGGGGTGAGGGCGGCGGCGATCCGGGAGCGGGTGTACTCCCCCAGATAGGTGATCGTGTCCGTGCCCTCGCCGATCCTCCCCAGCAACTGCCGGGAGGCGGGCAGTTGGGCCCACCCGGCCTCGTGCCCGTGGGTGGTGGCCACCAGTCGCCGGGCGCCCGCGCGGCGCAGCGCCGGGGCCATCAGGCCGAGCGGGGCGGCGGCGCCGAACCAGACGGAGGTGCAGCCGTGTTCGCGCAGCAGGGCGGTGGCACGCTTGGTGACGCGCGGGGTCGGCAGCAGCATCGTCGTGCGGTCGCGGACCACGGTGAACGGCTGCTCGGCGTCGAAGGCGGCGGTGGCCGCCGCGCCCTCCTCGCCGCGCTTCCAGGTGGACGCGTAGACGACGACCCGGTCGGGATCCAGGCGCAGCGCCATGTTGTGCAGGAACGCCTGGATGCCGCCGGGGCGGGGCGGGAAGTCGTTGGTCACGATCAGGGTCTTGTCCATCGTGGCTGACAGTACCGAACGGCCGCGCTTCACGGCCCACGCCCTCACCCCCCGGCATCATGGGCCGCCGGACCCGGGCCGGAGAGGGCCCCCGGACGGTGAGGGCGGCGGCGATGACGGGACGACGGGCATCCACCGGCGTACGACTGCCGCCGTACGGACTGCTGCCGTGCGCGGCCTGGGCGCTGACCCGGGCGGCGCTGCTGCTCAGTGTGTCCGGGGTGTTCTCCCTGGGCGGCCTCGATGTCACGGTGGACGTGTCGGTGATCTACCGGGGCTGGTACGAGACGCTGCTCACCGGCACGTACCCGCTGGACGACGTCACGTGGCAGTACCCGCCCGGTGCCGCCCTCGCGATCCTCTCCCCCGCCCTGCTGCCCCTCTGGGAGTACGCGAGCGCCTTCTACGCCCTCGTCCTGCTCTGCGACGCGCTCGTGTTCGGGTTGCTGCTGTACGCGGGCCGGCGGCCGGGGATAAGGGCGGCGGGCGCGTGGGTGTGGGCCGTGGGGGTGCCGCTGCTGGGGCCGACCGTGTACGCCCGGTACGACCTGATGGTGACGGCGGTCGCGGTGGCGGCGCTGCTGGCAGGAGTGCGCCACCCGAAGGTGCTGGGAGTGCTGGCCGCGTTCGGGGCGCTGCTGAAGGTGTGGCCGGCGTTGGTGCTGGTGGGGGTCCGGCGGGGGCGGCCGACCCGGGCGGCCTGGTCGGCGGCGGCGCTGACGACGGCCGGTCTCGGTGTGGGCTTCGCGCTGTGGATGCCGGGGGCGTACGCGTTCCTGGCCTTCCAGCGGGACCGGGGCCTGGAGATCGAGTCGCTGGGGGCGCTGTACTTCCACCTCGCGCGGCACGTCGGCTGGGAGGGGCGGGTGGAGCTGCACTACGGCTCCATGGAGTTCCTCGGCCCGCACGTGGGACTGGTCTCGACGCTGGCGCTGGGACTGGCCGTGCTCGCGCTGGGCTGGCTGCTGGTGTGGCGGCTGCGGGCCCGGACGTTCGCCGCCCACACCCCGGCGCAGGCCGCGTTCACGGCGGTGCTGCTGTTCACCACGACGAGCCGGGTGATCAGCCCGCAGTACGTGGTGTGGCTGGTCGGGCTGGCGGCGGTCTGCCTGGCGTTCCGGGGCGGCGGGATGTCGCGGCCCGCCGTGCTGGTGCTGGTCGCGGCCGCGGTGACGGTGCTGGAGTTCCCGGTGTACTTCGCCGAGGTGGTGGCGAGCGACGCGTGGGGCGTGGCGCTCCTGTGCGTACGGAACGGGCTCCTGGTGGCGGCCTCGCTGCTGGCCGCGCGGCGGCTGTGGCGCGAGACGGTGCCGGGGGTACGGTCCTGGGAGACGGCCGGGGCGGACCCGGCCCGCGGGGATCAGCCGAGCCGGGCGCTCAGGTAGTCGCGCCAGTCGGCGGTGAACTCCTCGGGCGTCGTGTCGAGGACCGATCCCAGCGCCTGCTCCACCGCCCCGTCCCGCCCGGGATGGGCCCCCACAGCCGCGTAGAAGGCGGTGAGCTTCTCCTTGCCCCACCGCTCCGCGATGAGCTCGCAGGCCATCCAGGCGCTCTCGTAGGCCCGGGCGAGCTCGGCGGGGTCGCCGTCGAAGCCGAAGCCCTTGTCGACGGGGAGTTCGGCCGGTACGTCACCGGCCCGGACGGCGCCCGTCAGCTCGGGGGCGATGAGGTCGGGGGTGCGGTCCTCGCCCCGGTAGGCGGCCCAGTCGGCGAAGCCCTCGGAGAGCCAGACGGGAGTGGCCGCGGAGGTGCTGGTCCGGGTGGCGACATGGGTCGTCTCATGGGTCAGGACGACCCGCTGGCCGAAGCTGCCGAGTGAGGCGTACGCCTGCGGGTTGACGATCACCCGGTCCGCGAGGGCGGGGCGCTTCCCGGTGGCGCCGGCCTCGCCCGTGGTGACGGCGGCGATCCCCCGGTAGCTGGTCTCCTGGGAGCCCAGCAGCCCCGCCATGGACTCCACGGAGTCCGGGACGAGGACCACCACCCGGCGCGCCCACGGCTGCGGCCAGGCGTCGGACACGGCCGGGACGGCGAGGTCCACGGTGTCCGCGACCTGGCGCAGCTCCGCCTCGGGCCGCCCGACGCCCAGGACGAGGCTGTGGGCGCCCCGGACGACCTCCACCTCCCCCTGGTGCCAGAGCTGGTCGGTGGCGCCCTTGGCGGGCCGGTCGGCGCTGACGTACCACCGCTCGCCGTCCCGCATCAGCTCCAGGGTGCGGCGTGCGGCGACGGGCGCTGTGTCGTACCCGTCGATCCGATAGCGCAGCTCCACCTCGGCGGTGGCCCGGTCGCCGTCCTCCTCGGTGATGCCCTTCACCTCGTACGACCAGGACTTCAGGGGTACGTCGGCGAGGTTGGCCAGTTCCGTGCGCTGGGCGGCCCGCAGCTTCGCGGCGTCGGGCGCGAGGGTGTCGAGGTAGCCCGCCGGGTCGCGGGCGAGCACAGCGGCGGCGCGGCGCTCCAGGGTGGCGTCGATCTCGCGGACGGTGAGAGAGGTGGCGGCGTCCCGTTGGCCCGCCGGGGTCACACAGGCGGAGGCGGTCAGCAGGGCGGCGAGCACCAGGCCCGCCGCACGCCGCCGCCGTCGAGGGCGTCTCCCCCGCGCACCACGTCCTTCTACGGCCACCCTGCCGATCGTACGGTCCGTTCCGGGCGGTGGTCAGATCCGGGTCACCGAGGAGACGGGCATCATCCCGACGGGGTCGTAGCGGATCGGGGCGCCCGGGTAGGGGGCGTGGATGACCTGGCCGTTGCCCACGTACATCCCGATGTGGCTGGCGTCGGCACGGTAGGCGACCAGGTCGCCGGGCTGGGCCTGGGAGAGCGGCACCATGCGGCCCGCGTACCGCTGGGCCTGCGAGGTGCGGGGCAGGCTCACCCCGGCCTGCGCGTAGGCCCACTGCATGAGGCCGGAACAGTCGAAGCCAAAGGGCCCGTTGGCGCCCCACACGTACGGCTTGCCGAGCGCCTGGCGTACGGCGGCGACGGCGGACATCGCCCGGGCCGAGCCGGGGGCGACGCCGGAGAGGTCGGGGGCGCCGTCGCGGCCGGAGCGGGAGACCCGGTCGAGGGAGGCGCGGTCCTCGGCGGGCAGGGAGTTCAGCAGTTGCCGGGCCTGACGGAGCTTGGCCTCGACGTCCCGTTTGTGGCGGGTGACCGCGGCCCGGTTGCGCTCCAGCTCGGTGAGGGCGCGCGAGGCCTCGGCGCGGGTCTGGGCGACGCCGCGCTGGGCGCGGCGGAGCTTGTCCAGGGTCAGCGCCTGGCGCGCGCCGGCCCGGTCGAGGGCGGCGGCCCGCTCCAGGTAGGTGTCCGGGTCGGAGGAGAGCAGCAGTGCGAGCGCGGGGTCGATGGCGCCGGTGCGGTACTGGGCGCCCGCCATCGCGCCGAGGGAGTTGCGCATCCGGTTGACGGACTCCTGGCCGCGGGCCGCCGCGTCCTGGGCGCGGTCCGCCTCGCCGCGCAGCCGCTCCACCCGCTCCCCGGCCTCGTTGTAGAGCTCGGTGGCCTTCTCGGCCTCGGCGTAGAGCCGGTCGACGGCCGCCTTGGCGCTCTGGCGGGTGTCCTTCGGGTCGGCGCTCGCCGGGGCCCCGGTCAGGGTCGCGGCCGCGGTGGCGGCGGCCGCTGTGACGACCGTGACGCGGACGCCCCGATGGAGGCCGGACTGGGTGGGACGGCGATGGGACACCACAGGAAGCCGCACTTCCTTCCGCTGACGCAGTTCGACGCAGGAACGCGCGGCGCCCTGCCGCCCGGGACGGGCGGACCGAGAGCGGGAGCCGCACAGCAGCCAGACAGTAATCGGACGACTACCGGGCGGCCAAAGACCTCGCCGGTGGCGGAAGGGGCGTCGAAACAGCGCTGCCCGCCGGTGACCTCGGTCTCCAGGCGGGGCAGCGCGTCAGCGTGGGGTGGGGCGATTCCCTCGTTCGGGCGTCGCTCCGGGCGGGCGTGGCGTCAGATGCGGACGCCGAACTGGAAGGTGCCCATGTAGTCCATCGACTCGTAGCGGACGACGGTGCCCGGCTTCGGGGCGTGCAGGATCTGGTTGTTGCCGGCGTAGAAGCCGACGTGCGACAGGCCGTTGAAGAAGACCAGGTCGCCCGGCTTGAGCTGGCCCCGGCCGATCTTCACGCCGTCGTTCTGCTGGGTGTACGTGGTCCGGCTGATGTTGACGCCGGCCTGGGCGAAGGCCCACTGGGTCAGCCCGGAGCAGTCGTAGGAGTTGGGGCCCGAGCCACCGGAGACGTACGGCTTGCCGAGCTGGGTGGCGGCGGCGGAGAGGGCGGCGGCACCACGGTTGGAGGCGGGGGCCTCGTTGCCGAGCTGGACGCGCTCGCTGGTGGCGCGGCTGGCGCGGTCCTTCGCCTCTTCCTCCTGGGCGATCTTCGCCCGCTCGGCGGCGGTGAGGCTGTTGAGCAGCCGCTGCGCGTCGGCCAGCTTGCCCTGGTACTTCTTCTTGTTCTCGCCGAGCGCCTTGCGGACGTCGGCGAGGTCGCCGAGCTTGTCCTGGGCTTCCTTGCGCTGCTGGGCGAGGGTGCGCTGCTTGGCCTGGATCTTCTGCAGCGACTCCGTCTGCTTGACCGTCAGCTGGTCGAGCGCGGAGGCCTGGTCGAGGAAGCTGTCCGGGTCCGAGGCGAGGAAGAGGGCGACCGAGGGGTCGATACCGCCGGAGCGGTACTGCGCGGTGGCGATCGAACCCAGCTCGCCGCGCAGGTCGTTGAGCTCGTCCTGGCCGCGGGCGACCTTGTCCTGCAGGGCGTCGACCTGCTTCTTGAGCTTGTCCTGCTGCTCCTTGGCCCCGTTGTACTTCTCGGTGGCGGCCTCGGCCTCGTGGTAGAGCTTGTCGACCTTCGCCTTGACCTCGTTCTTGGTCGGCTTGGGGTCGGCGTGGGCGGCCTGGGAGGTCAGGGCCACGGCCGCAGCGGCGGTCGCGGTGAGCACGGTCACGCGGGTGCGGCTCGGCTGCTTGGGACGACGGTGGGACGCCACGAAGGCGAGCTCCTTCTTCCTCGAGCCGCCTACCGGGCTTGTGGGGGAACGAATCCCCGGCTCCGTGCACATGACGGACTAGGCGGTTCCTTCGCTGCCACCCCGGATGGGTGATCAACCGTGCGAAGGTTCGAGGCCTGACCCTAGTGACCTTCTTGTGATCAGTTCAAATCCTCACAGGATTTTTCTTGTCACATCAGGCACTTCTTTACTCTCACTCCACCACGTGTAGTGGCGACTTGACGGTACGTTCCCAAGAATCCGGCATGCCACACATGTCGTACAACTGTGCCTAGACGCGCGAAAGGCGCTTCAGGAGCAAGACGGACGCGACCGGCCTGGCACCGGCCTTGGCCACCCCGTCCGCCACCTCCCGGTCGGTGGAGACGACCACCACGGGCCGTCCCGGCGGTTCCGCACGGGCCAGTTGGCGGATCAGCTCGTCCGCCGTGACCCCCGCCTTGCTGAACAGCACCCGCACCCCGCGCGGCGGCGCGAGCAGCACCGGGGCGGCCAGTTCGGCGCCGTCGAAGACACAGGTCATCTCGGCGCCGGTCTGCGCGGCGAGCACCGAGAGGCCGCCCAGCAGACGCAACCGCTGCTTCTCCAGCGGCATCTGGGGATAGCCGGTCTTGGTGACGTTGTAGCCGTCCACGATGAGATGCGCCTGCGGGAGCGCCAGCAGCTGGTCGAGCAGCGCCGGATCGGTGTCCGAAAGCGCCCTGGCGGCGATGTCCTTGGGTGACATCCGCCCCGGCTCCACCGCGTCCACGCTGTCGGCCGGGCGGGCCGTCACCGGGGGCAGGGCCAGCTCGCGCCGGAGCCCCGAGGCCGCGTCCAGGACCGTGTCGAGCAACAGCCTCAGCCGCATGTCCTCCATCGAGCGCCCCTCGCGGGAGGCCCTGCGGCCCGCCTCCACGGCCGCCTCGGCCTCGCCGAGCCGGTGCTTGAGCCGACGCGACTCGCTCTCGGCGGCGGAGAGCTGGGCGGCCGCCTCGGCGCGCTGGGCGTCGGCCTCGGCGGTGCTGCGGCGCAGGGCGGCCTCGCCGCGCTTCACCTCGCTCTGCGCGGAGCGGAGCTTGCGGTGGAGCGACTCGGACTCCTTGCGGGCCGCGTCCAGCTCGGCGCGCAGCCGCTCGGTCTCGCTGTGGGTGTGGGCGCGTGCCCGCTCCAGCTCCTCGCGCAGCTGGAGCAGTTCGCGCCGGGTCTCCTCGCCCACCCGCTCCGCGTCGGCGCGCTGGACCTCCTCGCCGGCCGCCTCGACCAGCTTGACCCAGCCCACCGGGCGCAGCACATAGGCGGCGGCGGCCACATCGACGGGGTCGGCGGCCGCGGGCGGCGACCCCGCCTCCAGCGCACCGGCCAGCTCCGGCTGGGCCTGGCACAGCCGCTCGCCGATGCGCTGCCGGAACAGCGGGTCGCCCTCCAGGGCGGCGGCCATCGCGTTCCCCGCGAACTTGGCCCGCCGGGTCGGGGTGAACCGGGCATACTGTCGCAACTGGGCGGGCAGTTCGGCGACGGTCAGGCCGCCGAAGGCGTCCGCGACCAGGGCGATGACCCGGCGCCGTACGCCTTCGGGCAGCGGGCGGTCGAGCGCCTCTGCACCGCCGTCGGCCGCATCGGCCGGTTCGGCGCCGCTGGTCGGCTGATCCACCGTCCGTCACCCCATAGATATGTCTGTCGGTGCGCTCCGTCAGGAGGCGGCACCCGGCCTGTCAACCAGTTCGATCTGGTCCACCGCGTTGCACCAACGACAGCGGACCGACTCGATGGTCTCACTGACCACCTCCCGCTCCTCGACACTGGACTCACCGGCCAGGTCGAGGTGCACGTACTCCACGACCTTGGAGGACCGCGTCACGTCGAAGCGCGTGAGATTGCCGCACAGGGTGCAGCGCCAGCGGGTCCCGTCGGTCGGCAGGGGAACCGTCGTCATCGTTGCGTCCTCTTTCGTCGTCTCCGACAGCGCGCGCCGGGCGTGCCGCCGCGTCGCTTCCTGTCCTACGTCAAGGATCTCGCGGTGCGCCGTCGAACTGCGGAAGTCCTGGCGTAACCCTACGGCCTCGCGTATAGGCATCGGCACGGCGAGGCGCTCCGTCCCGTTCTCCTCCGGTACGTCATGCTCTGTACATGATCGACGTACGGCGGTTCGACTGGCGGGCCTCGGCCGGGAAGGTCCGGGACAGCGCGGCGGGCGGGACCGTGGGCGGGGCGCCGGTGACGTACGGGCTGATCGCCCTGTGCTGCGCCATCTTCCTGATCAGCCCGCTCTCCGGGTTCGGCGGCGCCTCCTACGGGAGCCAGGACGCTCTGCTCGCCGCGCAGGCCGGATACTTCGAGCGGTGGGGCGTGATCCCGGCCGAGTTGTGGGAGGGTTCGGCGCGCGCCCTTCTCACCCCGTTCACCGCGCTGTTCGTGCACGGCAGCTGGCTGCACCTGCTGGGCAACCTGCTCTTCCTGTACGTGTTCGGGGCGATGGCCGAGGAACGCATGGGCCGGGTGCAGTTCGCCCTCTTCTACGTGGGGTGCGGCTACCTGGCGCTGGTCTGCTACGCGGCGCTGCACGCGGAGTCGGAACAGACCCTGGTCGGCGCGTCGGGCGCGATCTCGGCGGTGCTCGGCGCCTTCCTCCACCTGTTCCCCAGGGCCCGGGTGACCAGCCTGTTCCCGTTCCTCTTCTTCCTGCCGCTGCGCTTTCCCGCCTGGATCGTGCTGGTCTTCTGGTTCGGGCTCCAGTGGGCGGCGGCCCAGGCGGCGGACGCGGGGCCGGGGGTGGCGTATCTGGCGCATGTGGCGGGGTTCGCGGCCGGGTTCCTCTACGCCTGGGGACGCTACGGGCGAAGGACTAGAGTGAAGGTTCCAGCCACGGCCACCGAGGGAGACAGCCAGCCGTGATCACCGCGATCGTGCTCATCAAGACCAGCGTGGACCGGATTCCGGAGATCGCCGAGGCCATCGCCGCGCTGGACAGTGTCAGCGAGGTCTTCTCCGTCACCGGCACCTACGACCTGATCGCCATGGTCCGGGTCGCCAGGCACGACGACCTCGCCGACGTCATCCCCGGCCGGATCAGCAAGATCCCGGGCGTCGAGGGCACCGACACCCATGTGGCGTTCCGTACGTACTCCCAGCACGACCTGGAAGCGGCGTTCGCCATCGGCCTGGACGCATAACCTCCGACGCACTTCGGCCGGGGACAGGCACGCTGCCTGTCCCCGGCCGAAGTGTTCTACCAGCCTCAGATCCGTGCGGCCTCGCCCCGGTCCGGAACACAACGGCCGTCCTCGGTGCGGTACTTCCACTGGGCGCCCTCGCGGACCAGCTCGGTGACCGCGCGCAGGAACCGCTCGATGTGCTCGTCCGGCGTACCGGCGCCGAAGCTGACCCGGATCGCGTTGAGCGAGCGAAGCGAGGAGGGGGTCCCCCCGGCCGGAGGCTGGGGGAGCTCGCCCGGCTCGGCCTCGGGGGCGCCGCACTCGCCCGGGTCCTGCGGGTCGCCGCCGAGGAGGGTGCGCACCAGCGGGTGGGCGCAGAAGAGGCCGTCGCGGACGCCGATGCCGTACTCGGCGGAGAGGGCTGCGGCGAAGTGCGAGCTGTTCCAGCCACGCACCACGAAGGAGATGACGCCGACCCGGGGGGCGTCGTCGCCGAAGAGCGAGAGCACCTGGACCTCGGGGACCTCGGCGAGCCCTTCACGGACCCGGGTCACCAGCTCCTGCTCCCGGGCGACCAGCGAGTCGAACCCGGCCTCGGTGAGGGCCTTGCAGGCGGAGGCGATGGAGTAGACGCCGATGACGTTGGGCGAGCCGGCTTCGTGGCGGGCGGCCGTGGTGTGCCAGTCGACGTCCACGCCGCCGTCGGCGCGCCGGGCGACCTTGCGGGAGGCGCCGCCGCCGGCGAGGTACGGCTCGGCCGCCTGGAGCCAGTCGGCGCGGCCGGCGAGGACCCCGGAGCCGAAGGGCGCGTACAGCTTGTGGCCGGAGAACGCGACCCAGTCGACGTCCAGTTCGGCGATGTCCACGGGGTGGTGCGGGGCGAGCTGCGCGGCGTCCAGGACGATCCGGGCGCCGTGCGCGTGGGCGGCGGCGGCCAGTTCCCTGACCGGCCACAGCTCACCGGTCACGTTGGAGGCGCCGGTGACGCAGACGAGGGCCGGGCCGTAGGGATCGCGGTCGGCCAGCGCGCGCTCCAGGGTCTCCACCGCCTGGCCCGGGGTGCGGGGCGCGTCGAGGTAGGTGACCTGGGCGTCGCGCCAGGGCAGCAGGGAGGCGTGGTGCTCCGTCTCGTACACGAAGACCTGGCAGTCGGCGGGGATCGCGGCGGCCAGCAGGTTGAGGGAGTCGGTCGTCGAGCGGGTGAAGACGACCTGGTCCTCGGCGCGGCAGCCGAGGAACTCCGCGACCGTGCGGCGGCTGTTCTCGAAGAGGTCGGTGGAGAGCTGCGAGAGGTATCCGGCCCCGCGGTGGACGCTGCCGTAGTACGGGGCGTACGCGGCGACGTCGTCCCAGACCCGCTGGAGGGCCGGGGTGCTGGCTGCGTAGTCGAGTGCGGCGTAGGTGACTTCACCGCCGGTGACAAGCGGAACGGTGACATTCCACCCCAGGACGGGCAGTGGGGAACACACCGACGGGTCGATGGCAGCGGCGGAGACAGACATGGCGAACTCCCGTGAAAGGCAGGCGAAATCCGGCGCCGACGGGTACGCGGCAGCGCAGGAGAAGGAAGAAAAAGGGTGCGCGGAAGGAGGGCCGTTCAGCCCAGGGCGCGGAGAGCCCTGGGACGAGCCCTAACGCATTCGCTTGCTCACAAGAGGCTCCCTAGGGACCAGGACCCCGGGGGCTGGCGTCCACTGGACGCCGAGGGGCCCGCGCTTGCCGCAGACCTCGCTGCCTACGGCCTGGTCTTCACCCGGGGCACCCCGCCACGGACGGAGGGTTGCCGGACAGCGGGCCGGGGCCGTAGTCGCTGTCACTCATGACCTGCGCAGCATCTTGCCATATGGGTGCGTACGCGCAAGGGCGCGGTCCGGCATCCGGACCGCGCCCTACGTGACAACGCGACTACGGTCAGGCGTTGCTGGCCGCCACCCACCGCTCGAGCGCGCGCTTGGCGGCCCCGGAGTCGACGGCCTCGGCCGCCACCACGATCTTCGCCGCGATCTGCTCCGTCAGCGTGCCGGGCCCCGGGTCGAGGGCGACCAGCGCCGCCGCCGAGTTGAGCAGCACCGCCTCACGTACCGCGCCGCCCTCGCCGTCCAGCAGGCGGCGGGCCACATCGGCGTTGTACGAGGCGTCGGCGCCGCGCAGCGCCTCGACGGGGACCAGCGGCAGGCCGACGTCGCGCGGGTCGAAGGGCTCCTCGCGGACCGTGCCGTCACGGACCACCCAGACCCGCGAGGTGGCGGTGGTGGTCAGCTCGTCGAGGCCGTCGTCACCCCGGAAGACGAGGGCCGAGTTGCCCCGGTCCGCGAGGACGCCCGCGACGATGGGTGCCATCCGGGCGTCGGCCACCCCGATGGCCTGGGATCGCACCTGGGCCGGGTTGGTGAGGGGCCCCAGAATGTTGAACGTGGTCTGCGCGCCGAGCTCGCGACGGGCCTTGGCCGCGTACCGCAGGGCGGGGTGGAACTTCACGGCGAAGCAGAAGGTGATGCCCGCCGCCTCGGCGACCTCGACCACCCGCTGCGGGGTCAGCTCCAGGTTGACGCCGAGCTTCTCCAGCACGTCGGAGGAGCCGCTCGCGGAGGAGGCGGCCCGGTTGCCGTGCTTGACGACCTTCGCGCCGGTCCCGGCGACGACGATCGCGGACATGGTGGAGATGTTGACCGTCTTGGCGAGGTCGCCGCCGGTGCCGACGATGTCGACGGTGCGGCCGGGCACGTGGATGGTGTTGGCGTGCGCGTACATCGCGCGTACCAGGCCGGTGACCTCCTCGACGGTCTCGCCCTTGGCCCGCAGCGCGACCGCGAAGCCGGCGATCTGCGCGTCGGTCGCCTCGCCGCTCATGATGCGGTCCATCGCCCAGGCGGTCTCCTCGGAGGAGAGGTTCTCGCCGCGCAGCAGGGGGTTCAGCAGGCCGGGCCAGGAACGGTCCGCCACGCTGTCGCCGCCGCTCGGGGTCACAACGTTCATGGTCCGCTCCAGGGGGTCCACAGCCGGTAAAGAGTCCGGCTCCACCCTATCCAGCCACCGGGACCGCGAAGAGCCCCGTCCATCGAATGGACGGGGCTCTCACGGTGGCGATCAGGTCGGACGATCAGTGGTGGCCGTGGCCCTCGCTGATCTCCTTGTACTCCTCCGCGGTGGGCTTGGCGATCTGGTTGTTCTCGCCGTAGTAGCCCTTGCTGAGCTTGGCCCGCACCTTCTGCACCGGGGAGATCTTGCGCTTGACGCCGTTCTCGTCGACCTCGGGGCCGAGTTCGAGCGGCTTGTACTGCTCGTGCGCGGTGAGCGTGTGCAGCTGTCCCGGCGAGAGCGGCTCGTGGACCTCCACGAACTCACCGTGCGGCAGGCGCTTGATGATGCCGGTCTCGCGACCGTGCAGCACCTTGTCCCGGTCGCGGCGCTGGAGGCCCAGGCAGATCCGCTTCGTGACGATGAACGCGATGACCGGCCCGGCGAAGAAGAAGATCCGGACGAACCACGAGATGGCGTTCAGCGACAGATGGAAGTGCGTGGCCCACAGGTCGTTCCCACCGCCGACGAGGCCGATGAAGTACGCCGTGATCCAGGCGACGCCGAGCGCCGTACGGGTCGGGGCGTTGCGCGGGCGGTCCAGGATGTGGTGCTCGCGCTTGTCCCCGGTGATCCAGGACTCGACGAACGGGTACACCGCGGGCAGCGAGAGCACCAGGCCGAAGAGGACCAGCGGGATGAACACGCCCAGGTTGAGCGTGTGGCCCCAGAAGACGATCTCCCAGCCCGGCATGACACGTACGAGACCCTCGGCGAAGCCCATGTACCAGTCGGGCTGGGCGCCGGTGGACACCTGGTCCGGGCGGTACGGGCCGAGCGCCCAGATCGGGTTGATCGTGGCGATGGCCGAGATGATCGCGATGATGCCGAAGACCAGGAAGAAGAACCCTCCGGCCTTCGCCATGTACACCGGCAGCAGCGGCATGCCCACGACGTTCTTGTTGGTCCGGCCGGGGCCCGCGAACTGTGTGTGCTTGTGGTAGAAGACCAGGATCAGGTGGGCCACCAGCAGCCCGAGCATGATGCCCGGCAGCAGCAGGATGTGGATCGAGTAGAACCGGGCCACGAAGTCGTGGCCGGGGAACTCGCCGCCGAACAGGAACATCGAGATGTACGTACCGACGATCGGCACGGACAGGATCGCGCCCTGGGTGAAGCGGACACCCGTACCGGACAGCAGGTCGTCCGGGAGGGAGTAGCCGGTGAAGCCGGTGAACATGCCCAGCACGAAGAGCAGGAAGCCGAAGACCCAGTTGACTTCGCGCGGCTTGCGGAAGGCGCCCGTGAAGAAGACGCGGCACATGTGCACGAACATGGCGGCCAGGAAGATCAGCGCGCCCCAGTGGTGGATCTGCCGCACGAGCAGACCACCGCGGACCTCGAAGCTGATCTTCAGCGTGGAGGCGTAGGCCTCCGACATCCGGATGCCCTGCATGGGCTCGTACGGACCGTGGTAGACGATCTCGTTCATGCTCGGCTGGAAGAACAGCGTCAGATACACACCCGTGAGGATGATGATGATGAAGCTGTAGAGCGCGACCTCACCGAGCATGAAGGACCAGTGGTCCGGGAAGATCTTGCGCATGTTGGCCTTGGCCAGGCCGTAGATGCCGAGCCGGCCGTCCGCCCAGTCGGCGACCCGCTCGCCCGCGGGTGCCTTGCGCTGTCCCGCCTGGTCGGCGGGCGGGTTGGTTGTCGCAGTACTCATCCGCGCTCCCAGAAGGAAGGGCCGACGGGCTCGTCGAAGTCACCGAGCGCCTCGAGGTTGCCCTCGCTGTTCACGCCGATCCGCAGCTGCGGAAGCGCGTGGCCGGCCGGACCGAAGATGACGCGGGCGCCGTCGGAGAGGTCGAAGGTGGACTGGTGGCACGGGCAGAGCACGTGGTGTGTCTGCTGCTCGTACAGGCTGATCGGGCAGCCGACGTGGGTGCAGATCTTGGAGAAGGCGACGATGCCCTCGTGGGCCCAGTCGCGCTGGCGCTTGTCCTTGATGTCGTCCGGCTCGATGCGGACGATCATCAGGGCGGCCTTGGCGATCTGCGACAGGAAGTCGTGCGCGTCGTCCTCGAGCCCCTCGGGCTTGGCGAAGGTCAGCGACCCCACGGCGACGTGCTCGGGACGCAGCGGCTGGCCCGTGTTCATGTTGACGAGCAGCTTGCCCTTGGCCCACATCGTGGTCCGGAGCTTCTTCTCCGGGAGCGGACCGAGGTCGCGCAGCAGCACCACACCGGAGAGCGGCACCAGGGCCAGCGCGCCGAACATGGTGGTGCGGATGAGCTTGCGCCGGCCGATCGCCGACTCCTCGGCTCCGGCCTTGAAGTCGGCCATGACCTGGGCCTTGACCTCGGCCGGCGCCTCGATCGGGTGCCGTTCGGCCGCGACCTCGACGTCGGACATCAGGGTGCGCGCCCAGTGGACGGCGCCCGCTCCGATGAAGAAGAGCGCGAAGCCGAGCGTCAGTCCCAGGGAGAAGTTGAGCGCACTCACATGGCCGAAGGGCCAGATGTAGACGATCTTGTCCACCGGGAAGATGACGTAGGAGGCGATGAAGCCCACCGTCGACAGCATCGAGAGGACGAACATGAACGCGACGGCCCGCTCCGAGCGGTTCGCGGCGCGTTCGTCGAGGTCCTGGATGCGCGGCTTGTGGGCCGGCAGCCCCGGGTCGGCGAACGGGTCGTCCGTACCCACCACCGCGCCGTGCGCGGTCTCCTGCACTACGGGCAGGTTGTCTTCTGGAATCTGTTGGCTACTCATGACTTCTTGGCCTTAGCGGTGTGGGCCGCGACCCAGACGGCGGTTGCGACGAGGGCGCCGAGCCCGAAGATCCAGGCGAACAGGCCCTCGCTGACCGGGCCCAGGCCGCCGAGGGAGAGGCCACCGGGACTCGCCGACTCCGAACCGTTCACGGTCTGGATGTACGCGATGATGTCCTTCTTCTCCTGCTCCGGCATCGTCGTGTCGGGGAAGGAGGGCATGCTCTGCGGGCCGGTCTGCATGGCCTCGTAGATGTGCTTCGGGCTCACGCCTTCGAGGTCCGGGGCGTACTTGCCGTTGGTGAGGGCGCCGCCCTTACCCGTGAAGTTGTGGCACTGGGCGCAGTTGTTGCGGAACAGTTCGCCACCCTTGGCGACGTCCGCGCCGGCCGGGTCGACCTGCTTGTCGGTCGGCGTGATCGGACCGGCGCCGAGCGACGCTACGTACGCCGCGAGCTGGTCGATCTCCGCCTGGGTGTAGATGACCGGCTTCTTCGGTACCTGGGCGCCCGGCTGCTGCGCGGGCATACGGCCCGTACCGACCTGGAAGTCGACGGCGGCGGAGCCCACGCCCACGAGGGACGGCCCGTCGGTGGTGCCCTGACCGCCGGTTCCGTGGCAGCTGGCGCAGCCTACGGTGTAGAGCTTCTTGCCCTCGTCGATGGCGAGGGACTGGGCGGTTTCATCGGCCTGCGCCTTGCCCGCAGGCGCAAACGCGGCGTACAGCCCCCCGGTAGCCGCCAGCGCGAGGAGTAGTACGACGACCGCCGCCAGCGGATGGCGTCGTCGTGCGGAGAGCTTTTTCACGGATTACCCCGGTGTCAGGATCTTCTGCGTCGATGGTGGGCGGGTGCGAACCCGGTTACTTGATCATGTAGATCGTTGCGAACAGGCCGATCCACACCACGTCCACGAAGTGCCAGTAGTAGGACACGACGATGGCCGCGGTGGCCTGGTCATGGGTGAACCTCTTGGCTGCGTACGTCCTGCCGAGAACCAGCAGGAAGGCGATGAGGCCGCCCGTCACGTGCAGACCGTGGAAGCCGGTGGTCAGGTAGAACACCGAGCCGTACGGGTCGGACGACAGGGAGAGCCCCGCCTCCTTGACCAGCTCGACGTACTCGACGACCTGGCCGCCGATGAAGATCGAACCCATCACGAACGTCACGATGAACCAGGTGCGGAGCTTCTTCACATCGCCCCGCTCGGCGGCGAAGACGCCGAGCTGGCAGGTGAGTGAGGAGAGCACCAGGATCGTGGTGTTCGTGGCCGCGAACGGGAAGTTCAGATGACCGGCCATCTCCTTCCAGTAATCGGGTCCCATCACCGATCGAAGGGTGAAGTACATCGCGAAGAGGGCCGCGAAGAACATCAGCTCGGAACTCAACCAGATGATGGTTCCGACGCTGGTGAGGTTCGGCCGATTGACCGACGGGTGCGCGTGCCCGGTTTCTACTGTCGTTGCTGTCGCCACGACCGACATTATGTCGGTCGCTTATCCCGCCCTCACCCCGGGGGGTGCCGTTCGGTGTGTCAGTCCCGTGTGTCCTGCCCGAACGGCCCATCGAATCGGTGTCCTTACCGGTGCTGACGGCCGGTCGACCGGAGTACGATCCGCGCATCGGTTCATGCCCCGAGAGCCCCGAAGACACAGATGTCACGGAGGAACAATGCAGGCGACCGCCACGGTCCTGGTCTACAGCGACGACGCCAACATCCGCGAGCAGGTGAAGCTGGCAGCCGGTCGCAGGCCCGCGGCCGACGTGCCACCGGTGAAGTTCCTGGAGTGCGCGACGCTTCCGGCCGTCCTGGCGGCGCTGGACGGCGGCGGGATCGACGTCTGCGTCCTGGACGGCGAGACGGCTCCCATCGGCGGCATGGGCGTCTGCCGTCAGATCAAGGACGAGATCTTCCGCTGCCCCCCGGTCCTCCTGCTCATCGGCCGCCCGCAGGACGCGTGGCTGGCCACCTGGAGCCGTGCGGAGGCCGCTGTGACGCTGCCGGTGGACCCGGTGGAGTTCGCCGGCGCGCTGGCGGCTCTGCTGCGCGCCCGGCTCGCCGTGGAGGCCTGAGAGGGCCCTGTGCGCCCGTGAGGAGCGCCCCGCCGTGCGGGGCGCTCCTTCCTTGCCCGGTCAGACATGCGGGCGCAGGCGGGCGGCCTGGAGCGTCTGCGGGCTGTCCGGCACCCCTTCGTTGAGGGCGCTGCCCTTCTGCCACTTCTCCCAGGAGAGGTTCCAGTCGCCGAACCCGTTGTCGAACGGGGTCATGGTCTCCCCCGCGCTGCCGACGACCTTGACGATGTCGCCCTGGCGCACGGTGTCGAAGAACCACTCGGCGTTGCCGGTGCTCATCCCGGTGCAGCCGTGGCTGACGTTCGCGCTGCCCTGGGAGCCGGTGGACCACGGCGCGGCGTGGACGTACTCGCCGCTCCAGGTCACCCGGGTGGCCCAGTAGACCGGCAGGTCGTACGACTCCGAGGAGCCGGCGGCGATGCCGATGCTCTCGCCGCGCATCCGTACGAACTGCTCCTTGGCGAGGATCACCTTGACGCCGTTGCGGGTGGAGAAGCCGGGCTTGCCGGTGGTGACCGGAATGGTGTTGATCACTTCTCCGTTGCGCAGGACCGTCATGGTGTGGGTCGAGGCGTCGGTGAGGGCCTCGATCCGGTCGCCGGTGGTGATCTTCAGGGGTTTGGCCTCGGCCCCGTAGAGGGCGTTGGTCACCTTGATGCCCGTCAGGTTGGAGCGGACCTCGATGGTGGCGTCGGCGGGCCAGAACTCCTTGGGCCGGTAGTGCAGCTTCTTGTCGTCGACCCAGTACCAGGAGCCCGTGACGGCCGGGGTGGAGCGGACCTTCAGGGCACGCTCGACCGTGGCCCTGGAGGCCTTGTCGGTGACCGGAGCGCTGAGTTCCGCCGTGATGGGCTGTCCGACGCCGTAGGTGCCCGCCTCCGGGCCGAAGGCCACCTTCAGCAGCTTCTTGGGCGAGGAGGTGTCGAAGGAGAGCGTACGGGTGCCGGGGGCGCCGTCCCCGTTCTCGGTGGAGACCCTGACGGTGTATCCGGTACCGGCCGCCAGCGGGGCCGTGGAGCGCCACCTCCTGCCGTCGGCGGAGAGCTCGCCCGCCAGGTGGCGGCCGCCCGTGTCCACGGCGCTGACGTCGGTGATGCGGCCGTCGTCGCCCTTGACGGTGACTTCCAGGGGTTTGTCGGGGTCGGCCTTCTCGTTCTTGGAGGGGCCGTTGAAGGAGACCTGGTCGCCCGCGTCGTACGGCTTCGTCGACAGCGGGTGTCCGTCGGGCTCGCCACAGGCGGTCGCACCCGCGCCAAGGGTCACGACCAGCAGAGTGCAGCTCACTACGGTGCGGATGCGCGGCGTGTGGTTCATGAACTCAACGTAAGAAGATTCATCCGATCCAGCGCGTTCAATGACTCCGAACGAGCGAGGGGCCCGTGTCGCTTCCTGCGACGCGGGCCCCTCGTGGGGTAGTGCGGTGTCACCCTCGGGAGGGTGTCACTGGGTGCGGTTCTCACCCCGGTAGTACTCGAAGACCCAGCCGAAGAGGCCGATCAGGAGCAGCGGGGCCGAGAAGTACAGCAGCCACCAGCCGAAGACGACGCCCATGAAGGCGAAGGCGCCACCGATCGCCAGGGAGAGCGGCTGCCAGCTGTGCGGGGAGAAGAACCCCAGCTCGCCCGCCTCGTCGGCGACGTCCGCCTCCTTGTTGTCCTGGGCCATGGCGTCGACCCGGTTGGCCGTGAAGGCCAGGTAGAAGCCGATCATGACCGAGAGCCCGAAGGCCAGGAAGAGGGCCGTGGTGCCGACCGGCTCCTTCGACCACACGCCGTACACGACGGCCATGCCGAGGATGAAGACGCTCAGCCAGATGAACATCTGTCCCTGGATCTTCACTTGCCTGCCTCCTTGCCGCCGGCGAGGGCCTTGTCCGACTCGGAGTGGTACTCGAGCTGTTCGAGCGCCGCGATCTCCGGGTGGTGCAGGTCGAACGCCGGGGATTCGGAACGGATCCGCGGCAGGGTGAGGAAGTTGTGCCGCGGGGGCGGGCAGGATGTCGCCCACTCCAGCGAGCGGCCGTAACCCCAGGGGTCGTCGACCTCGACCTTCTTGCCGTACTTGGCGGTCTTCCAGACGTTGTAGAAGAACGGCAGCATCGACAGGCCGAGCACGAAGGACGCGATCGTGGAGATCGTGTTCAGCGCGGTGAAGCCGTCGGCGGCGAGGTAGTCCGCGTAGCGACGCGGCATTCCCTCGGCGCCGAGCCAGTGCTGCACCAGGAAGGTGCCGTGGAAGCCGACGAACAGCGTCCAGAAGGTGATCTTCCCGAGCCGCTCGTCCAGCATCTTGCCGGTGAACTTCGGCCACCAGAAGTGGAATCCGGAGAACATCGCGAAGACCACGGTGCCGAAGATGACGTAGTGGAAGTGCGCGACGACGAAGTACGAGTCGGAGACGTGGAAGTCCATCGGGGGCGAGGCCAGGATGACGCCGGTCAGACCACCGAAGGTGAAGGTGATCAGGAAGCCGACGGCCCAGAGCATCGGTGTCTCGAAGGACAACGACCCCTTCCACATCGTGCCGATCCAGTTGAAGAACTTCACACCCGTTGGCACCGCGATGAGGAAGGTCATGAAGGAGAAGAACGGCAACAGCACGCCGCCCGTCACATACATGTGGTGCGCCCACACCGTCACCGAAAGTCCGGCGATGGCGATCGTCGCGGCGATCAGACCGATGTAGCCGAACATCGGCTTGCGGCTGAATACCGGGATGACCTCGGAGATGATTCCGAAGAACGGCAGGGCGATGATGTAGACCTCTGGGTGTCCGAAGAACCAGAAGAGGTGTTGCCACAGCAACGCGCCGCCGTTGGCGGAGTCGAAGATATGCGCACCGAATTTACGGTCCGCCTCCAGCGCGAAGAGCGCGGCGGCGAGAACCGGGAAGGCCAGCAGGACCAGGACACCGGTCAGCAGGACGTTCCAGGTGAAGATCGGCATGCGGAACATCGTCATGCCGGGGGCGCGCATACAGATGATCGTGGTGATGAAGTTGACCGAGCCGAGGATCGTGCCGAAGCCGGAGAAGGCCAGACCCATGATCCACATGTCGGCGCCGATGCCCGGCGAGCGGACCGCGTCGTTCAGCGGCGCGTAGGCGAACCAGCCGAAGTCGGCGGCGCCCTGCGGGGTGAGGAAGCCGGCCACCGCGATGAGCGAGCCGAAGAGGTACAGCCAGTACGCGAACATGTTCAGCCGCGGGAACGCCACATCGGGCGCGCCGATCTGCAACGGCATGATCCAGTTCGCGAACCCCGCGAACAGCGGCGTCGCGAACATCAGCAGCATGATCGTGCCGTGCATCGTGAACGCCTGGTTGAACTGCTCGTTCGACATGATCTGCGTGCCGGGACGAGCGAGCTCGGCGCGCATGAAGAGCGCCATGAGTCCGCCGATGATGAAGAAGGCGAACGACGTGACCAGGTAGAGCGAGCCGATCGTCTTGTGGTCAGTGGTGGTCATCCACTTGACGACGACATTTCCCGGCTGCTTGCGGCGCACGGGCAGCTCGTCCTCGTACGAGTCGTCTGCCGGAGCCGCACCCTGAGGTTCGTTGAGGATGCTCACAGTTGCTTCTTCTCCGAATTCCTGGCCGGGTCGGTCTGCTCGATGCCTGCCGGCATGTAGCCCGTCTGACCCTTCTCAGCCAGCTCCTTGAGGTGCTGCTGGTACCGCTCCGGGGAGACGACCTTGACGTTGAAGAGCATCCGGGAGTGGTCGACGCCGCAGAGCTCGGCGCACTTGCCCATGAAGGTGCCCTCCCGGTTGGGAGTGACCTCGAAGACGTTGGTGTGGCCCGGGATGACGTCCTGCTTCATGAGGAACGGCACCACCCAGAAGGAGTGGATGACGTCACGCGAAGTGAGGACGAAGCGGACCTTCTCCCCCTTCGGCAGCCACAGGGTCGGGCCCGGGTTGCCGTTCTGGGGGTTGCGCGTCCCGGGGATGCCCGCGTCGTAGACACCGGTGGCGTCCTTCGGGAAGTCATCCTGGTACTTCTGGGGGATGGCGTCGAGTTCCTTGGGGATCTCGCTGCCCGCAGCGGGCTGGCCTTCCACCTTCTCGATGTAGTTGAAGCCCCAGCTCCACTGGTAACCGACCACGTTGATGGTGTGGGCCGGCTTGTCGGAGAGCTCGAGGAGCTTCGACTCATCACGCGCGGTGAAGTAGAAGAGCACCGAGACGATGATGAGGGGAACCACTGTGTACAACGCCTCGATGGGCATGTTGTACCTGGTCTGCGGAGGAACCTCCACCTTGGTGCGGCTACGCCGGTGGAAGAAGACGCTCCAGAGGATCAGCCCCCAGACAAGGACACCCGTGACGAGCGCTGCCGCCCACGAGCCTTGCCAGAGGGAGAGGATCCGAGGGGCCTCTTCCGTCACCGGGGTGGGCATACCGAGGCGGGGAAAATCCTCCCAGTTGTATGAACAACCGGAGGCCGTCGCCAGGACCAGGCCCGCAGTCAGCACCTGCGGCAGCTTCCGCCGCATCGGGCGCCGCGACGAGCGGTCGGAGCCGTTGGGACTCACGTAGCGCCTTCCCGAGAGTCTCGCCCGCACGGTCGGCGCGCCCGTCTCTGTGGTCGGTCGCCGTCCCTGTCGCGGGCAGGGGTTTGGATGTTTATGCGGACCAAACCCTACTGGACGCTATTTGGGGTCGCGCGGGGAGGGTGCCCAACGCGCCGCCCGACTCCCCGAAGGGGTGGAATCGGGGCCTCCGGACGCCATCTGACGCCCTCTCTCCCAGGCCGGGGCGGGCAGGTGGCTGCGGGGCGGGACCGGCTGCGGGCTAGCGTGGCGGTGTGCCCTACTTCGACGCCGCCTCCGCCGCCCCCCTGCACCCCGTCGCCCGCCAGGCGCTGCTTGCCGCGCTCGACGAGGGCTGGGCCGATCCCGCCCGCCTGTACCGGGAGGGGCGCCGCGCCCGGCTGCTGCTGGACGCTGCCCGGGAGGCCGCCGCGGACGCCGTCGGCTGCCGTCCGGACGAGCTGGTCTTCACCTCTTCGGGGACGACCGCGGTGCACGCGGGAGTTGCCGGAGCTCTTTCGGGGCGTCGGCGTGTCGGCCGCCATATGGCCCTCTCGGCGGTCGAACACTCCTCGGTGCTCCATGCCGCGGGGGCCCACGAGGCGGCGGGCGGCTCGTCCACCGGGGTGCCGGTGGGACGGTCGGGTGCGGTGGACCCGGCGGCGTACGCCGGTGCGCTGCGCGCCGACACCGCGCTGGCCTGTCTCCAGTCGGCCAACCACGAGGTGGGGACCGAGCAGCCGGTGGAGGAGGTGGCCGCACTGTGCGCCGAGGCGGGGGTGCCGCTGCTGGTGGACGCCGCCCAGTCGCTGGGGTGGGGGCCGGTGGCGGGCGGCTGGTCGCTGCTGGCGGCGAGCGCGCACAAGTGGGGCGGGCCGGCCGGGGTGGGACTGCTGGCGGTACGCAAGGGGGTACGGTTCGCCCCGCACGGCCCGGCCGGGGAGCGGGAGTCGGGCCGGGCGCCGGGGTTCGAGAACCTGCCGGCGATCGTGGCGGCGGCGGCCTCGCTGCGCGCGGTACGGGACGAGGCGGCGGTGGAGGCGGAGCGGCTGCGGGCGCTGGTCGGCCGGATCCGGTCGGTGGTGGCCGAGCGGGTGGGCGATGTGGAGGTGGTGGGCGATCCGGAGCGGCGGCTGCCGCATCTGGTCACCTTCTCCTGTCTCTATGTCGACGGGGAGACCCTCCTCCACGAACTGGACCGGCACGGATTCTCCGTATCATCCGGTTCGTCCTGCACCAGCAGCACGCTGGAGCCGAGCCATGTGCTCAGGGCGATGGGCGTGCTGTCCGAGGGGAACGTCCGCGTGTCGCTGCCGATGGGCACGGCGGAAGCGGACGTGGACCGGTTCCTGGAGGTGCTGCCCGGGGTGGTCGCGGAGGTACGGGAGCGGCTCGGCGCCCCGGTCGCCTCGCCCCCGCCCCCCTCCCCCGCCGCGTCCCTGGTGGTGGACGCGCTCGGCCGGCGCTGCCCGATCCCGGTGATCGAGCTCGCAAAGGTGATCGGGGAGGTACCGGTGGGCGCCACGGTGACGGTGCTCGCCGACGACGAGGCGGCGCGGCTGGACATCCCCGCCTGGTGCCAGATGCGCGAGCAGGAGTACGTGGGCGAGGAGCCGGCGGACCGGGGTTCGGCCTATGTGGTCCGCCGGCTCTCCTGAGGGCTAGACGAGGTGCTGCTGGACCTCGGCGGCGGCCTCGTGGCCGTACGCCTTGGTGAAGCGGTCCATGAAGTTGGTGCGGCGCAGGGTGTACTCCTGGGTGCCGACCGTCTCGATGACCAGGGTGGCGAGCATGCAGCCGACCTGGGCGGCGCGCTCCAGGCCGACGCCCCAGGCGAGGCCGGAGAGGAACCCGGCCCGGAACGCGTCGCCGACGCCGGTCGGGTCGGCCTTGGTGTCCTCCTCGGGGCAGCCGACCTCGATGACGGGCTCGCCGACCCGCTCGATCCGGACACCGCGGGAGCCGAGCGTGGTGACGCGGTGGCCGACCTTGGAGAGGATCTCCTCGTCGCTCCAGCCGGTCTTGGACTCGATGAGCCCCTTCTCGTACTCGTTGGCGAAGAGGTACGTGGCGCCGTCCAGCAGGATGCGGATCTCGTCGCCGTTCATCCGCGCGATCTGCTGCGAGAAGTCCGCGGCGAACGGGATGTTCCGGGAGCGGCACTCCTCCGTGTGGCGGAGCATCGCCTCCGGGTCGTCCGCGCCGATCGAGACCAGGTCGAGGCCGCCCACACGGTCCGCGACGCTCTTCAGCTCGATGAGGCGGGCCTCGCTCATCGCGCCCGTGTAGAAGGAGCCGATCTGGTTGTGGTCGGCGTCGGTGGTGCAGACGAAGCGGGCGGTGTGCAGGACCTCGGAGATCCGGACCGACCCGGTCTCGACTCCGTGCCGGTCCAGCCAGGCGCGGTACTCGTCGAAGTCGGAGCCCGCGGCGCCCACGAGGATCGGCTTGGTGCCGAGCAGGCCCATGCCGAAGCAGATGTTGGCGGCGACACCGCCCCGGCGCACATCGAGGTTGTCGACCAGGAAGGAGAGGGAGACCGTGTGCAGCTGATCCGCGACCAGCTGGTCGGCGAAGCGGCCGGGGAAGGTCATGAGGTGATCGGTGGCGATGGAGCCGGTGACTGCGATACGCACGGGGAGGCTTCTCCTGCGGAAGGCGAAGGGCCGAGGTGCGCCCTCCGGGACGGCGTGACAGTTCACGCTACCGGGTGAGCTCTCCAGGCGGGAAAAGGGGAAACTACCCGATAGTAGGTCTTTCTACCTGAGCGTGACCGTGGTTACGGTGCGGATATGTCGAACCACACCGCATCGCGAGAGTCCGAAGTGAGCCTGGCCGAGCTGCGCGGGGACTGCGCGCGCATGGCTCCGCACTGGGCCGCGCCCCAGAAGGCCGTCACCGTGCCCGTGAAGCCGTCCCTGATCCACGGGGTGACGGTGCCGCCCGCTTCGGCGCGGCTGATCGACGCGACTCCCGAGTACGGGGACTGATTCCCACGCCGCACGGGAGCCGCGTCCTCCGGACGGGAACCGCATCCTCCTCCGCTCCGTCCCACCGGTGCCCCCGTCCGGGGGCACGCGGTAGTGGACGCGACGGCAACGCAGTCGAAGGAGCGATCCGGTGAGCACCGAGCGACCCGACAACGACGTGACCGGCCCCCGGCGGCGGCGTCCGCCGCTCGCGGTGGCCTCGGTGGCGGCAGCGGTGCTGCTGGCCGGGGGCGGCGGGGCCTACTGGGCCTCCACCGCGTCCGGCGACGGCAGCCCGGCGGGCGGCAGCGCCTCCCGCGACAAGGCCCCCGTGCTGGCCCTGGACGCCGCCGAGGCGGGCCCTGCCACGCCCGGCGACCCGAGCACACCGCCCCCGGGCATCGCCCCGGGTGAACCCGACCCGAACGGTCCGCCCGTGGTCTACCGGGCAGCGGGCCAGCTCCCCGACGGCCCCGACGAGGCGGCGGTCCACCGCGCCACGGGCACGGTCGCGTCGGCGGAGGTCGCGCGGCTGGCGAAGGTGCTCGGCATTCCGGGGACCCCGCGAACCGTGGACGCGTCATGGGTGGTCGGTGACGAGGACGGGCCCGGCGCGCTCCTGAAGGTCACCAAGCAGGCCCCGGGCACCTGGACGTTCGCCCGCACCATCCCCACGAAGCCCTGCGATCCGGGGAAGATGTGCGCGAACCAGAGCCCGCCGGAGGCGGACGGTCAGCCGGTGAGCGAGAAGGCGGCGAAGGCCGCCGCGGTGCCCGTGCTCAAGGCCGTCGGCCAGGACGACGCGGCGCTCACCGCGGGCCAGCTCATGGGCGACGTACGCGTGGTGAACGCGGACCCGAAGGTGGACGGGCTGCCCACGTACGGCTGGTCGACCGGGGTGCAGGTCGGCCCGGACGGCACGGTGGTCGGGGGCAGCGGACAGCTGAAGGCGCTGGAGAAGGGCGACACCTACCCGGTGATCGGGGCCGACGCGGCGCTCGAACAGCTCAACCAGGCGGGCAAGGCCAAGGGGGACGGCGGCAAGGACATCGGTGGCTGCGCCACTCCCGTACCGCTGGAGGGTGAGCCGAAGCCTTCGGACCCGCAGTGCGTGCCGCCGAACGGCAAGCGGGCGCCGGTGACACAGACGGTCGAGGACGCGGAGTTCGGCCTGGCCCTCCGGTACGTGGAGGGCCGGCAGACCCTCGTACCGTCCTGGCTGTTCCACGTCCGCCAGGGGACGGGCGGGCCGGAGAGCACGGTCACCCAGATCGCGGTGGCGCCGGAGTTCGTCGAGAAGCCCACGGCCCCGACGCCCTCGGGTGACCGGAAGGCGACCTCGTACGCGGCCGACGGCCGGACGCTCGAGGTGACCTTCTGGGGCGGCGTCTGCTCCGCGTACACGGCGAGCGCCGAGGAGAGCCCGGGGCAGGTGCGGATCACCATCACGGAGAAGGCGCAGAAGGGCGGCGCCTGCATCATGATCGCCAAGGAGCTGAAGCGGACGGTGACGCTGGAGAAGCCGCTGGGCGACCGGACGGTGATCGACGCGGAGAGCGGGGCCACGGTGCCGCGCAGCTGAGTCGAGGCCATACGAGGGCGGCCCCGGGAATCGTTCCCGGGGCCGCCCTCGTATGTCTCTGCTCTCGCAGCGGTTAGCTGAACGAGTCGCCGCAGGCGCAGGAGCCGGTGGCGTTCGGGTTGTCGATCGTGAAGCCCTGCTTCTCGATGGTGTCGACGAAGTCGATGGAGGCGCCGCCCAGGTACGGGGCGCTCATGCGGTCGGTGACGACCTTGACGCCGTCGAAGTCCTTGACGACATCGCCGTCGAGCGAACGCTCGTCGAAGAAGAGCTGATAGCGCAGGCCCGAGCAACCGCCGGGCTGGACGGCGACGCGCAGCGCCAGGTCCTCGCGGCCTTCCTGCTCCAGCAGGCCCTTGACCTTGGCTGCGGCGGCGTCGGACAGGAGGATGCCGTCGCTCACGGTGGTGGTCTCGTCCGATACGGACATCTGCTTCTCTCCCGGGTTGTACGGACTGCTTGCCGACGGTTCAACCGTCTCAGCCGCGGATTCATTCCGGGCCAAGCGCTTGTCTGTTCCTTTTCATGCTCGCACACCCGGCCGTCCAGGGTCCGCCCGCCCGTGAGCAGCGGGTGCTGCGGAAGCGCAGTAGTCCGCGCTTCGCGAGCAGCGCCGCTTCCCCGGCTCGATGAGCAGTCCCGACGCACTCAACCGATGACAGCACAACTCTCCGTAATCGGGCGCTGACAATGTGGTTAGCGTCCAGTCGCTGCCGGCCTCCACCTACTGCTCGTGAATCCGGCGGCGAGAGGGGCGGGAAGATGACGACGCAGGTGTTCTCCGATGAGGAATCGGGAGGCCCTGCGCTCGTTCCCGACGATCGGCAAGGACAAGCTGATCCGTTACTCGCCCGGCTCGCCGACCGGCGCGGCTTCACCCGCTACTGGATGAACGAGCACCACGCCATGCCCGGCGTCTCCACCTCCAGCCCACCCGTCCTGCTGTCCCGGCTCACCGCGGAGACCAGCAGGCTACGGCTCGGCGCGGGCGGGATCATGCTGCCGAACCACCCGCCGCTGGTCGTCGCCGAACAGTTCGGCATGCTCAACGCCCTCGCCCCCGGCCGCATCGACCTGGGCCTGGGCCGCGCCCCGGGCACCGACCACGCCACGGCCACCGCGCCGCGGCGCGGGCGACGCCGAGGACTTCCCCCAGCAGGTCGCCGAGCTGCCGCACTTCCTCGGCGACGACTTCCCGGCCGAGCACCCCTACGCCAACCGCGTGTACGCCGTCCCCGGGCCCGCCCAGGACCGGCTCAACGGCGTCATCCCGACCACCGGCCGCCTGCCCGTGTGGCTGCTCGGCTCATCCGGCTACTCGGCACAGCTCGCCGCCCGGCTCGGCCTGCCGTTCGCCTTCGCCGCACACTTCAACCCGCGCGACGCCGTGTCCGCCCTGCGCCCGTACCGCCGACGGCTCACTCCGTCCGAGGCCCTGGCCGAGCCGTACGCACTGGTCAGTTTCACCGTCGCGGCATCCGACGACGAGCGTGAGCCCGCCGCCAGGCCGGCACCCTCGCACACGCCATGCTCCGCATGTCCCAGCGCGAGTCCTACCTGCTGCCCTCCCCCGAGGAAGTGGCCACCTACACCTACGACACCGAGGAACGCCGAGCCGTCGACGACTGGCTGACCCAGGTCCCGTACGGCACCCCCGAGCAGGTCACCGCCCACCTGAACCAGGTCCAGCGGGACTCCGACGCCGACGAACTCATGATCGGCAGCGTCGGCCACTCCCTCCGGGCCCGGCTGCGTTCCACCGAGCTGATCGCCGACGCCTACGGCATGCCCGACAACCCGCACTGACACGGGGCGGCCGGACCGCCGCCCTCCCCCCTTCATCACCGATTCCTCCTGATCCTCCAGGAGTTACGAGGAGGCCCCGTGGCCACCGTCCTTGTCCTGTCCGGCAGCCCGGATTGTTCATAATGCCTAGCCGGGACATGAAACACGTTCGGGCGCACACACCCAGGCACCGCTCCGTGGTTCGTGGTCAGTGGCGGTAACCGGTCTCCCACACCGCGACGACGGACGGCCTGGGCACCGTTCCGGGCCCGTCGGGCCAGGCCGAGCCAGGGTTCTCCGTGGTGGCGCCGTCGATTTCGCCCGGGTGCTGGGCGGCGATGAGGATGCGGTCGTCGGTGATGATCGGGCCGCAGGTCTCGGCGCCCTTGGGGACGGTCAGGAACTGCTTGACGTGGCCTCGGTGGGGCCCCGTGACCGGGACGGCGAACAGGCCGTCGTTGGCGCCTAGGGCGGCGCCGTCGGTGGCGAGCCAGAGGTTGCCGTGTTCGTCGAAGGCGATGTTGTCGGGGCAGGAAATCTGGCTGACCTGGCTTTTGTCGAAGCCGGCGAAGTAGGTGGAGGGGTCCTTGGGGTCGCCGCATACGAGCATGAGGCGCCAGCTGAAGGATGTCGCGGCCGCGTCTGCGCGGCGTTCGTCGAGTTCGAGGATGTGGCCGTGCTTGTTGCCGTTGCGCGGGTTGGCCTCGTCGGGGCCGGTCTTGCCGGCGGCTCCTCGGTCCTTGTTGTTGGTGAGCGCGACGTAGAGGCGGCCGGTGTGGGGGTGGGGCTCGACGTCTTCGGGGCGGTCCATCTTGGTGGCGCCGGCCTTGTCGGCGGCCAGGCGGGTGAAGACGTAGACCTCGTCGGCGGCCATGCCGGCGACGTGGGAGGTGTTGCCGGTGACGAGCGGGATCCAGGTGCCGGAGCCGGCGAAGTCACCGTCCTCGGGGAGGGTGCCGGTGCCGTCGATCTCGGCGAGCGGGCTGTCCCCGGTGAATTTGGCGACGTAGAGAGTGCCCTCGTCGAGGAGGCGGAGGTTGTGCTCTCGGGCGGCCCGGTTCTTGCCCTTCTTGAACCGGTGGGTGGAGACGAACTTGTAGAGGTAGTCGAAGCGCTCGTCGTCGCCCATGTAAAGGGCGACCCGGCCGTCGCTGGTCAGACGGGGCTCGGCGGCCTCGTGCTTGAACCGGCCGAGGGCCGTGCGCTTGCGCGGGACGGAGTCGGGGTCGTACGGGTCGATCTCGACGATCCAGCCGTGCCGGTTGGCCTCGTTCGGTTCCTTCGCCAGATCGAAGCGGTCGTCGTAGCGCTCCCACTTGCGCTGGCTGGTTCCGGCCGGCAGGCCGTAGCGGGCCAGGCGCTGCTTGGCCACGGGGTCGGTGACGGAGGCGGCGTTGGCGAAGTACTGGTTGAAGTTCTCCTCGCCGGACAGGACGGTGCCCCACGGCGTGACGCCGCCGCCGCAGTTGTTCAGCGTGCCCAGGACCGTGCGGCCGGTGGGGTCGGCGTTGGTCTTGAGGAGGTCGCTGCCGGCCGCCGGGCCGGTGAGCTCGAACGGGGTGGTGGCGGTGATGCGGCGGTTGAGTGCGTCGCCGCTGATCGGCCACAGTCGGCCGGAGCGTCGATCGGTGCGGACGCTGAGGACGGTCAGGCCGTGGGCGGCCCAGGCGATCTCGACCTGCTCGCGGGTCGGGTTGGCGGGGTCGTAGCCGAAGAACATGATCTCTTCGTTGGTGTACTCGTGGTTGACCACGAGCAGCTGGTCGCCGTGGCAGTGCGCCGGGAGGTCGAGCAGGGCCAGGTAGTCGCAGTTGTAGCCGAACTGGCGGGACTGGGCCGCGACGCTCTGGCGGCGGGCGTCGAAGCGGGGCGCGCCGCGCAGGACGGGGTCACCCCAGCGGATGACGACCTGCTGGGCGTAGCCGGCGGGGACGGTGACGGCGTCGGCGGTGTTAGGCGGCACCGCCTCGAAGCGCAGACCGCGAGGCGGGCGGCCCGCACCTCGGTCCGGACCGCGGTGGGCTGCGGGCGTGGTGGTCGTGCCGGACGCCGCCGCGGGTGTGGCGACCGCCGTTCCGGCGGCTGCGGCGAGGGCGAGGACGGCACCGCTCTTGAGCGCTCCGCGGCGGGACACCTGGTGGACGATGTCGCCGAAGTAGGTGTTGAGCGAGCGGTTGGGGGCCTCGTGTGAGCAGGCGTCGCCGCACCGGTAGCGGCAGGTGAGTGCCGAGCGTGCCGTGTTGTGGCTGGGCAGTACGGGCAGGTCCGCTGAGCGGTCTGTGCGGCTGTCGGGCTGTTCGAGCACGAGGTCCTCCACGCGGTGGGATACGGAACGCGGCCTCATATAGGTGGCCATCGATCCGTGACGCTAGGCGCAGCCCGGGTGCCGAGGGGCGTCCGGAAGGTGAACGGGAGCCCAACTCTGCAGGGAAGGTGGAGCCGGAGGGATCCCTTGAGCGGTACCCGTGCTGCTCGTTTCGGCCAAACGGTCGGGGCGATGAAGGGGAGGCGTTGACCGGAAAGCGCGCCCCGCACGTAAACATCGCCATCCGTCTATAGAGATGACTAGCTATCGTTCATGGCCGGTGGGCCCCTCGTACACCCCGCGTTCACATAGCCAGACTTCGATGAAGGAGTCCGAACGGGGTGCGCTGCGCACCTGATGCAGACAGCCGGGTGTACCGGCAGACACGAGGGTCGAGAGTCGTGAACATTTCCACTTCGTTGCGCCGAGCCAAGGCTCCTTTGGCTCTGACGGCTGCTGTGATGCTGGCCGCGAGTGCGTGCGGCGGCGGCGACGCCGGTTCGGGCGGTGAGGGTGGCGACAAGCTGTCCGGGACCGTCAAGGTGGACGGGTCGAGCACGGTGGCCCCGCTGTCCACCGTGGCCGCCCAGCTCTTCCAGCAGGCGAACAAGGGGGTCAACGTCACGGTCGGCACCTCCGGCACGGGCGGCGGCTTCGAGAAGTTCTGCGCCGACGAGACCGACATCTCCAACGCCTCCCGTGAGATGAAGGACGAGGAGAAGGCGCTCTGCGAGAAGAAGGGCGTCAAGTTCGAGGAGTTCACGGTCGCCAACGACGGCCTGTCGGTCGTGGTGAGCAAGGACAACGACTTCGTCGAGTGCCTGACCGTCGAGCAGCTCAAGAAGATCTGGGAGCCCGGCTCCAAGGTGAACAACTGGAACCAGGTCGACCCGAAGTTCCCGAACCAGAAGATGGACCTGTTCGGCGCGGGCACCGACTCGGGCACCTTCGACTACTTCACCGACGCCATCAACGGTGAGGAAGGCGCCTCGCGCACCGACTACAACCCGAGCGAGGACGACAACGTCACCGTCCGCGGCGTGTCCGGCTCCAAGGGCGGCATCGGCTACTTCGGCCTCTCCTACTTCGAGGAGAACAAGGACAAGCTGAAGGCCCTCAAGATCGACGGCGGCGAGGGCTGCGTCGCGCCCAGCGTCGAGACGGTGCAGAACGGCACCTACAAGCCGCTCGGTCGGCCGCTGTTCATCTACCCGAAGGCGTCCTCCCTGGAGAAGCCCGAGGCCGAGGCGTTCGTCGAGTACTACGTCGAGAACAGCGCCGAGATCGCCGAGAAGGCGCAGTTCGTGCCGCTCAACGACGAGCAGCAGAAGGAGCTGGAGAAAAACCTCGCGACTCTGCGGGAGCAGCACTCCTGATGAGTTCCACCCTCTCTTCACGGCGGGCCGCTTCAGGAAGCCCCGGCTTCCTGAAGCGGTCCCAGCCGCGCTACGGCGAGAAGGTCATCAAGGTCCTCCTGGTGGCCGCCTCCATGGTCTCGGTGCTGACCACGATCGGCATCGTCATCGCCCTGATCCCCCCGGCCGGCGAGTTCTTCTCCAAGGTCGACTTCGGTGAGTTCATCACCGGAACCAACTGGGCACCCCTGTTCAAGCCCGCCTCCTTCGGTGTCCTGCCGCTGGTCGCCGGCACCCTGATGGTCACGTTCATCGCCCTGCTGGTGGCTGTTCCGCTGGGCCTGGGTGCCGCGGTGTACCTGAGCGAGTACGCGAACAAGCGCGTGCGGAAGATCTTCAAGCCTCTGCTCGAAGTTCTCGCGGGTATCCCCACGGTCGTGTACGGCTTCTTCGCGCTGAAGGCCATCACCCCGGTCCTGCAGAGCATCTGGCCCGCCGGTGACGGGCCGCAGATCTTCAACGCGCTCGCCGCGGGCTTCGTCATGGGCATCATGATCATCCCGACGATCGCCTCGCTCGCCGAGGACTCGATGAGCGCGGTGCCCCGCGCGCTGCGCGACGGAGCGTTCGCCCTCGGCTCCTCCCGCATGCAGGTCTCCACCCGCGTGGTGTTCCCCGCCGCGCTGTCCGGCATCGTCGCCGCCGTCGTCCTCGGTATCTCCCGGGCGCTGGGCGAGACGATGATCGTGGCCATCGCGGCGGGCGGGCAGCCGAACCTGTCCTTCAACCCGCTCGAAGGCATGCAGACGATGACCGCGTTCATCGCGGCGGCCGGCATCGGCGACCTGCCCACCGGCTCGACCGGTTACCAGACGATCTTCGCCGTGGGTGCCCTGCTGTTCGTGATGACGCTGGTGATGAACCTGCTGAGCATCCGTCTGGTGCGCAAGTACCGCGAGGTGTACGAATGAGTTCCGAAGTCATCGACCGCGATGCCGCCCTCCACGAGGGCGCTCCCCGGCTCAAGGGCAAGGGGACCCCTCTTCGCGAGCGGGTCTTTCACCTGAGTCTGTGGGTCTCCCTCGCTGTCGCCGTCGTCTTCCTGGCCTCGCTGCTCGCCTACGTGCTGAGCGAGGGCTGGTCGCGGCTGGACCCGCGGCTGTGGATGAACTTCCCCGACTACATCGACCCGACGCAGGGCGGAGCCCAGTCGGCGATCATGGGCACGGTCTGGGTCATCGGCTTCACCGCCGTCTACTGCCTCCCGACCGGCATCCTCACCGCCATCTACCTGGAGGAGTACGCCGACCCGGACAAGTGGTGGAACCGCGCGATCGAGATCAACATCCAGAACCTGGCCGCCGTGCCCTCGATCGTCTACGGCATCCTCGGCCTCGGCATCATCTCCCGCGGCCTCGGCTTCGGACAGACCGTGCTCACCGCGTCCCTGACCCTGTCCCTGCTGGTCCTGCCGGTGGTGATCATCTCCTCCCGCGAGGCGATCCGCGCGGTCCCGCAGTCCATCCGTCAGGCGTCGCTCGCCCTGGGCGCCACGCAGTGGCAGACCATCTGGCGCCAGGTCCTGCCCGCGGCCGTCCCCGGCATGGCCACCGGTTCGATCCTGGCCCTGTCCCGCGCCATCGGCGAGGCGGCCCCGCTGCTGCTGCTCGGCGGTCTGACGTTCATCACGTTCAACCCCAGCGGCGTGCAGAGCCAGTTCACCGTCCTGCCGATCCAGATCTTCAACTGGATCAGCCAGTCCCGTGCCGAGTTCGTCTCGCTGGCCTCCGCCGCCATCGTGATCCTGCTGGCGATCCTGCTGGCGATGAACTCCGTGGCGATCTGGCTCCGCAACCGCTACTCCCGCACCTGGTGACCGCCATGACCTCCCCACCCTCCGCGACCCGACACCTCGACCCCGCCGCCGACTCTCCGCAGGAGACCGCCATGACCCCTCCCTCCGACGCCACCGGTGGCACGAGGATTCCCCAGGTCGCCTTCCGCAGCGCCCCCTCGCTGGCCGGACCCGTCTTCGAGGTCGGCAGCCTGTCCGTCTTCTACGGCGACCACGAGGCCGTACGCGACGTCAACATGACCATCGGGCACCGGCAGATCACCGCGATGATCGGCCCCTCCGGCTGCGGCAAGTCCACCGTGCTGCGCTGCTTCAACCGCATGAACGACCTCGTCCCCAGCGCACGCGTGGCCGGCAAGGTCCACTACCACAACGAGGACCTGTACGGCCGGGACGTCGACCCGATCGAGGTCCGCCGCCGGATCGGCATGGTCTTCCAGAAGCCGAACCCGTTCCCCAAGTCGATCTACGACAACATCGCCTACGGCCCCCGCGTCGGCGGGTTCGAGGGAAACCTTGACGACCTGGTCGAGGAGACCCTCACCCACGCGGCCCTCTGGGACGAGGTCAAGGACAAGCTCAAGACCTCCGCGCTCGCCCTCTCCGGCGGCCAGCAGCAGCGGCTGTGCATCGCGCGCACCATCGCGGTCAAGCCCGAGGTGATCCTCATGGACGAGCCCTGCTCGGCCCTCGACCCGATCGCCACCGCCAAGATCGAAGACCTCATGACGCACCTCGCCCGCGAGTTCACGATCATCGTCGTCACCCACAACATGCAGCAGGCCGCCCGCGTCTCCGACCGCACGGCCTTCTTCACCGCCGACGTCGACGACGCGGGGGTCCGCCACGGACGCCTCGTCGAGTACGACGAGACCGAACGCATCTTCTCCAACCCCTCCGACCAGCGCACCGAGGACTACATCTCGGGCCGCTTCGGCTGACCCCGAAGCCAAGCTGCTCTTTGCGCCGCCACGTAAAGGAGTACCCGGGTGACCCCCGACGCACGACGACCACCGGAGACCGCCGCACGGGTGTCTCCGGACGGACCGGCCATCAGCAGGACCCCGGCCCTGCTGTTGGCCGAGCCCGACGAGAAGCTGGCAAAGCAGGCCATGGCACGCTTCTCCGCCGCCGGCGTGAGCGTGATCGGCTGCCACGACGGTGCCGAGGCCCTGCTCCAGGTCGGAGCACAGCACCCCGGCGCCGTACTCCTCGGCGCACCGCTGCCGGTAGTGAACGCCGTACAGGTCACCCGCCTGATCAACCGGCTCAGCCCCGTGCCCGTCATCGTCGGCGCCGGACCGGACGGGACCGAGGAGGCGACCGCCGCCCTCGCCGCGGGCGCCGTCGCCTTCGTGGCACGGCCCTACCGGATCGAGGAAATCCTCCCGCTCCTGACGGCAGGACTCACACCGGATGACAAGGCGGCCGCAACGCTGGTCGTCGGTGACATCGAGCTTGATCCCGTCGGGTTCCACGTCTACGTACGAGGACGCTCGCTCCAGTTGCCGGTACGTGAATTCATGCTGCTGCGCTACCTCATGGAGAACGTCAACCGGCTCGTCTCCCGAGCAGAGCTGACGCAGGTCCTGTGGGGAACGAAGAGCCTGGACAGCAACACCCTCACCGTCCACGTCCGCCGCGTACGGCAACGCCTGCGGGAAGGCGCGGGAAGCTGCTGCACCATCGACGCGATCCGCGGCATGGGCTACCGCCTGGAGTGCAGACCCTCCGATACCGTGCGGCCGCCGCTCTCCTCCTCCCGGCCAACTGCCACGGCATAGGCAGCCGTGACGACCGAGAGGCCGGGGGAAGATTCGTACATCGACCTGCCTCGATGGGCCACGCACTACCCTCGCCGCGGCGCTGTGCACGGGCGGCATCACATTCCTACGATCGGCACGCCTTTTCACCGTAAGCGGTGCTGGTCGGCGAAGGTTCGTGTCCGGTTCCGGGCCACCGGCCAGTCGACCTCGCGGACGTTTACCACGGACTCGCAGACCATGAGGGAGATCATCGCGGCGCGCACCCTCGCGGAAGCCCGGACGTTGATTTCCCTCTGTCTCACCGATGTGCACCCGTAGCGGAGCTCATCGGCTCGAACACCGGCCGGCGGGCTGCTTGGCGGTGCCCCGCCGGCCGGTTCACATCCTCCGGGTCCAACGCGGCTGTCTGTTCGGGCGATTCCGCCGCCCGGTAGCCGGTCAGCTGAGCACGGTCCCGCCCCCTTGGCCAAGGAACCGGTTCCTGGTCAGGCCGTCACACTCGGCAGGTCACGCAGGAGACGGGGACGGCGCGGTCAGCTCTGCCGCCAGGCGGTCGATGCGCGTGTGCAGGCTGTTCCGCACGGCGCGCGCGCTTTCGATGTCGAGGCCGCTGAGGTCTGGCAGGTCCCGGTTGAGATAGCGGCGGCCAGGACGCACGGGGCAAGCGTCGGCGCAGCCGAGCGTGATCACCAGGTCCGCCGCGTCGACGACCTCGGTGGTGAGCGGCTTGGGAAACTCCTCCCCGGTGTCGAGCCCCTGCTCCGCCAGCAGCCGGACCACGACGGGCGAGATGTCGGCAGCGGGCCCCGATCCCGCCGTCATGACCATGACCGCACCGAGCGCGCGCCGGCGCAGCAAGCGCACCGGCCAGCTGAGAGCGCCCAGCGTTCTCCGTGCAGACGAAAAGCACCGCAGGCAGCGATTCGTCTGAGAGCCCCCGGGCGCGGGCGAGGCCGCGCAGACGCTCATCGGCGAACCGCTCCACGAGGACTGGAAGATGCTGAGCGGCACGAGCCCGGCCGGCGAGGAGAGAGGCGCACTCCTCCACGTACTGGGCGACTGTGGCCTGCGAGAAGGCGCGGCGGTGACGCAGGGCGAGCCGGGCGGTGATCCGCGTCAATACTGCGCCGGCGCTCCGCAGGGGCGGGGTGGCCCGGCCGAGTGGTGGCTGCTCATCCATGACTGCGCCCCTTCCGAAAGTCGACTCCAATTATAGACGCTCATCTATATCCGAGTTGATCGACATGAAGAGAGTGAACGATAAGTGAATTCAAAGTGGCAAGAGCCATAGGCGCCCCAGGGGCCGCTCACCGCCCCATATGGTGGATAGATGGCCATCACTGCTTACGAGGCGACGAAGCCGGTCGTGGACGATGAAGCGTCCACGTGCGTGCCACAGCTGTCCTGCCTGCTGATCGACCGCGAAGAGGCCGAGCGCATGGCCGGGGCCCTCAAGGCCATCGCCGACCCCACCCGGCTGCAGATACTGCGCCTGATCGAACGCTCCCCCACCCGCGAGGCGTGCGTGTGCGACCTGACCGACTGCCTCGGCCTGCGCCAACCCACGGTGAGCCACCACCTGAAGATCATGATGGACGCCGGGATCCTCACCCGGGAGCGGCGCGGAACGTGGGCCTGGTTCTCGGTCGACCCCGAAGGGCTTCGCCGGATCCGGGACATCCTGGAGCCGACGGCAGGCTGACGCCGCCCGTCCTGGTCGCCTGCCGGTGCCGGCTCCCCTGCCGCCGAGGTCAGGACAGCGTGCTCACCACGTGCCGCACCCGTGAGGCCACCTTCTCCGGCAGCGGGGCGTAGTGGATACGCGCCAGCCCCGCCTGAACCCGCGCACTCGCGGTGTAGGTCAGGAACGACTTCAGCGCGGGCAGCGCGTCGGCCGGGTTGCCGTCGGCGCAGACGATTTCGTAGGTGACCAGCACGATCGGATATGCGCCGGGGGCTCTGGTGCGGTAGTCGAACTCCAGCGTCAGGTCCTGGCCGCTGTCGGCGACCTTGGCGGCGGCGATGCCGGCGGAGGCGCTCTGCGCGGAGACCGTGACCGGTTCGGGGGCACCCGTATCCAGCTTCACGGTGGGTATGCCCTCCGCCTTGGCGAAGGACAGTTCGAAGTAGCCGATCGAGCCGTTCTGGCTGCTCACGGTGGACACGACCCCGTCGGAACCGGGTGCCGCATGACCACCCCTGGCCTGCCATGCCTTCGCCTTCTCGTACGGCCACTCCTCCGGTGCCGCGTCCGCCAGATAGGCGTTGAAGTTCTGCGTGGTACCCGAGTTGTCGGAGCGGTGCACGGCACTGATCTCGGTCTCGGGCAGCCGCGTGCCGGGGTTGAGGCGCCGGATCTCCGGGTCGTTCCACGTCGTGATCCGCGAGTCGAAGATCCGCGCGAGCGTCGATGCGTCGAGGACGAGACTGTCCACGCCTTCGACGTTGTAGCCGATGGCGACGGGACCGCCGACCATCGGCAGGTCGATCGCCCTGCTCCCGGGGCACGTGCGGCGGGAGAACTCGACGTCGTCCCGCGACAGCGGGGTGTCGCTGCCACCGAAGTGCGTGGCTCCGCGCAGGAACTGGGCCACTCCGCCGCCGGAACCGATGGGGTTGTAGCGCAGCTGCACCCCGGGGCAGGCACTCTGGTACTCCTGAAGCCAGTGCTTCATCGCGTTCTGCTGGGCTGTCGACCCGGAGCCGGCCACCTCACCTTTCTCGGCACAGGTGATGTGGCTCGGTCTTGAGGGGGACGGGGCGGCTTCGCCTCCGCCGCCCCGTCCGCAGGCCGAAAGGAGCAACACGCCGACTGCTACTGCCGCGGCGCCTCTCAGTGAAGTGCGTCGATTCGACCCTCGGTGATGCACCGGTGCTTCCTTCCAGACGGCCAGCCAGCTGGATAGATGCTTGCCGATGTAAACGCCATGGAGGCGACGCACCGACGAACAGCAGCTGACGGAACACGACTGGATGGATGGCCTGCGCGTGGCATACGGGCGCCGCGACGAGGCGCCGCGCCTCGACTACGGCGCGGCATGGCGTCGGCCTCGCGCACCTCTCCCGCATGGAAGGCTTCCACGAGGGCGCGGTAGGACTCGTTCAGGCGGCTGTCGGCGTCTTTTCGGGCTCTGCGGCCGCCTTCGTGTCGGTGAGGGCTGCCAGGTAGCGCTCGGCGTCCAGGGCCGCGGCGCATCCCGAACCGGCGGCGGTGATCGCCTGGCGGTAGGTGTGGTCGACCACGTCTCCCGCGCCGAAGACACCGGGGATGTTCGTGCGGGTCGAGGGGGATTCGACCTTCAGGTATCCCTCGTCGTCCAGGTCCAGCTGGCCGGCGAAGAGCTCCGTGCGCGGGTCGTGGCCGATGGCGATGAACAGGCCCGTGGCGTCGAGGTCGCGCGTCCGGCCGCTGGACGTGTCGCGCAGGACGAGACCGGACAGGGCGCCGCCCTCCTCCTTGATCTCCGCGATCTCGCTGTCGAAGACGAAGGCGATCTTGTCGTCGGCGAACGCGCGGCCCTGCATGACCTGGGAGGCCCGCAGCGCGCTGCGGCGGTGGACGACCGTGACGGAGCGGGCGAACCGGGTGAGGAAGGTGGCCTCCTCCATCGCAGTGTCACCGCCGCCGACGACCACGATGTCGCGGTCGCGGAAGAAGAACCCGTCGCAGGTCGCGCAGTAGGAGACACCGCGGCCCGACAGTTCGTCCTCGCGCTCCAGGTTCAGCTTGCGGTGCTGCGATCCGGTGGTCACGATCACGGCGCGGGCCCGGTGGATCGCTCCGCTGCTGTCGGTGACCGTCTTGATGTCGCCCGTGAGGTCGACGGCGATGATGTCGTCCGGGACCAGCTCGGCGCCGAAGCGTGTCGCCTGGGTACGCATGTTGTCCATGAGGTCCGGGCCCACGATGCCTGCGGGGAAGCCGGGGAAGTTCTCGACCTCCGTGGTGTTCATGAGCGCGCCGCCGGCGGTGACGGAGCCTTCGAAGACCAGCGGCTTGAGGTCGGCGCGCGCGGTGTAGAGGGCGGCGGTGTAGCCGGCGGGGCCGGAGCCTATGACGATGACGTTACGGATGTCCGTCGGGTCGCTCACTGGGATGCCTCCGGGAGGATTTCCTTGATCAGGCCCTCGACCATGAACTTGATGTCGTCCCGGATCCTGCGCACCGCGGCCACACCCTGCCCGGCCGGGTCTTCGAGCTGCCAGTCGAGGTAGCGCTTGCCGGGGAAGACAGGGCAGGTGTCGCCGCAGCCCATGGTGATGCAGACGTCGGACTCCTTCACGGCGTCGACGGTCAGGATCTTCGGCGTTTCGGCGGAGATGTCGATCCCCGCCTCGGCCATCGCCTCGACTGCGGCGGGGTTGACGGTGTCGCCGGGGTTGGAGCCGGCGGAGCGGACCTCGACGCGGTCCCCGGCCAGGTGGGTCAGCCAGGCGGCGGCCATCTGGGAGCGGCCGGCGTTGTGGACACAGACGAACAGCACAGAGGGCTTTTCGGACATCAGGGGTCTCTCTCGTCGCGCGTGAATTCAGGTGCCCGGGATATCAGCACCCAATGGCGTCAGCAGCCACTGATGTGAGAGTATCAGCCCATGATGACGTCAGTCGACACTGAACTGATCCGGGTGCTGGGCGATCCGCTCCGGCTCCGGATCGTGACCCTGCTCGCCCGCGAGACGCTGTGCACCAGCCATCTGGTGGAGGAGACCGGTGCGAAGCAGACCAATCTCTCCAACCACCTGAAGGTCCTGCGCGAGGCCGGGGTCGTGGAGACCGAACCGTGCGGGCGCTTCACCTACTACAAGCTCCGCCCGGACGTCATCGCCCAGCTCGCCGGCCAGTTCGCCGACCTGGCCGAGTCCGCCTGTACCGCTGCCGAGAACAAGAGGGCCTGCCCGTGACCTCCACGCAAGCACCCGCGACGACCGAGGAACCTTCGGTCGTGAAGAAGTTGTCCACCTTGGACCGCTTTCTCGCCGTCTGGATCCTCCTGGCCATGGCCCTCGGCCTCGGCCTCGGACGGCTGATCCCGGGCCTGAACGACGCACTGGCGAAGGTGGAAATCGGCGGCATCTCGCTGCCCATCGCCGTCGGTCTGCTGATCATGATGTACCCGGTGCTCGCCAAGGTCCGCTACGACAAGCTCGACGCCGTCACCGGCGACCGCAGGCTGATGGTCTCCTCACTGGTCATCAACTGGATCATCGGTCCGGCCGTCATGTTCGCCCTGGCCTGGATCTTCCTGCCGGACCTCCCCGAGTACCGCACCGGCCTCATCATCGTCGGCCTGGCCCGCTGCATCGCCATGGTCATCATCTGGAACGACCTCGCCTGCGGCGACCGCGAAGCCGCAGCCGTCCTGGTCGCCCTGAACTCGGTCTTCCAGGTCATCGCGTTCGGCCTGCTCGGCTGGCTCTACCTCGACCTGCTACCCGGCTGGCTCGGACTCGGCGACGGCGAGACCCTCGACATCTCCATGTGGAAGATCGCACTGAACGTCGTCATCTTCCTCGGCGTACCCCTGCTCGCCGGCTTCCTCACCCGACGCCTGGGCGAGCAGAAGATGGGACGCGAGTCCTACGAGGCGAAGTTCCTGCCGAAGATCGGCCCCTGGGCCCTGTACGGCCTGCTGTTCACCATCGTCATCCTCTTCGCCCTCCAGGGGAAGACGATCACCTCGGAGCCGCTGGACGTGGTCCGCATCGCGCTGCCGCTGCTCGTGTACTTCGCGATCATGTTCTTCGGCAGCTTCCTGATCGGCAAGGCCATCGGCCTGGCCTACGACCGCACCACGACCCTCGCCTTCACGGCCGCCGGGAACAACTTCGAGCTCGCCATCGCCGTCGCCATCGCCACCTTCGGCGTCACCTCCGGCCAGGCCCTCTCCGGAGTCGTCGGCCCCCTCATCGAGGTCCCGGTCCTGATCGCCCTGGTCTACGTGGCCCTCGCCTGGCGCAAGAAGTTCGCCCCGTCCGCGATCACCACGCAGCACTGATGCGCCGCCCCGGTTCCCGCCCCCATCCCGCCGTCCGCGCCCCGGCCCGCTTCACCGTCCGCCCGACGGTGAAAGCCGTGCCGCGCAAGAGTGGGGCGGGAGCCGGGACGCCCGACGCTGCTACAGGGGTGACCTGGTGACCCACGTGGTGGACGTGGTGGTGATCGGTGGCGGCCAAGCGGGCCTCGCCACCGGCTACCACCTGCGCCGCCAGAACCTCGACTTCGTCATCCTCGACGCCCAGCCCTCACCGGGCGGCGCGTGGCAGCACACATGGGACTCGCTCCGCCTGTTCTCCCCGGCCGCGTACTCCTCCCTGCCGGGCTGGCTCATGCCCGCCCAGGACAGGGCGGAGTACCCGGACGCGCACCATGTCGTCGAGTACCTGACCGCGTACGAAGAGCGCTACACCCTGCCCGTCGTGCGGCCGGTCCGCGCCGAGGCCGTACACCGTGACGGCGAGCGGCTGCGGGTGGAGACGGACGCGGGTATCTGGTCCGCCCGTGCGGTCGTCTCGGCGACCGGAACATGGTGGCGGCCCTTTCTCCCTGCCGTACCCGGCCGGGAGACCTTCACCGGCCGTCAGCTTCACACCGTGCAGTACCGCAACCCTGACGAGTTCGCGGGACGGCGGGTCATCGTGGTCGGAGGAGGCAATTCCGGAGCCCAGATCGCCGCCGACCTCGCACCGCACACCGACCTGACCTGGGTCACCCAAAGGCCCGCACGCTTCCTGGCCGACGACATCGACGGCCGCGCCCTCTTCGACGCCGCCACCGCCCGCCGCAGAGCGCTGGACGCCGGGAACACCGACACGGGAGGCGTCGCCTCCCTCGGCGACATCGTCGCCGTCGCACCGGTCCGCGCCGCACGGGATGCCGGCTTCCTCAAAGCCCAGTCGATGTTCGCCCGCCTCACCGAGAACGGTGCGCAGTGGGCGGACGGAACCAGAGCGGAAGCCTCAGCAATCATCTGGTGCACCGGCTTTCGTCCCGCCCTCTCCCACCTCGCCCCGCTGGGACTGCGTGGCGAACACGGCCACATCCCCACCCACGGCACCCGGGCCGTCGACGACCCTCGACTGCACCTCCTCGGCTACGGCGACTGGACCGGGCCCGCCTCGGCCACCCTGATCGGCGTCGGCCGCCCCGCCCGCGACGCCGTCCGCGAGATCGCCGCCCTGCTGCGCTGACGGCTCCCGGGTCGGGCTCAGGGTGCGTCGAGGGCCGCGCTGTCCACCCAGCGCGCCAGGACGCTGAAGGCCGCGAGCCGTCCCAAGGCCCCGTGCTCCGCCAGCTCCGGCAGCCCGTCCTCATGACTGTTGGGGTTCCGAATACCCGCGAAGCAGCCCTCGGCGAAGGACATCGCACCGCGGTGCACACTGCGGAAGATGTCGCTGTCGTCCTCCGCCATCAGACGAAGGCGCGGCTCACGCATCATCCCCGCGGCTACTGACATCGCACGGGCCCGGTGCCGCCTGCTGACGCCGGCCGGCGCGGCCGCGGTTCAGGTGCTGCCGGTGACCGTGCGGGGGGCGCAGGCGGCCGGTCCGGCAGCTTCGAAGGAGGGGGCGACCCGGTAGAAGACCCACGTCCCTCGCCGCTCGGAGACGAGGAGGCCGGCTT
>NZ_LIXI01000008.1 GCF_001905595.1 Streptomyces sp. CB00316
CTTCCTCGACGAACTCCGCCTCAACCTCGACGAACGCCTCCAGGCCCCGACCGAACTGGCCCCGCTGATCGACCCCAACCAGCACTCCTGCGGCACCGTCTACCCCCACGGCCACCACGAACTCTCCCACCCGGAAGCCGGGATCTACCTGGTCGGCATGAAGTCCTACGGCCGCGCACCGACCTTCCTCGCCATGACCGGCTACGAACAGGTCCGCTCCGTCGCCGCCGCCCTCGCCGGCGACCTCGAAGCAGCCGACCGCACCGAACTCACCCTCCCCGAAACCGGAGTCTGCGGCGGAGCCGGACTCTTCGACGACCCGGCCCCCAGCGACACCAAAGACTCCTGCACGACGCCGGAACCCACCCTGGTCCAGCTCGGCGGCGCACCGGTCGCCGCCACGGCCGACGGCTGCTGCGGCTCGTGACCGGCCGCACCACCCCCGAGCGCGGGGCCGTGACCGGATCCGACGTCCGCTCACGGCCCCGCGCCGTGCTCCCCGCACTGTGCGCCACGCAGGTCATCAGCTGGGGCATCGTCTACTACGCCTTCCCCGTCCTGAACCCGCAGATCACCACCGCGACCGGCTGGTCGGCAGGGGCGACCACCGCGGCGTTCTCGCTCGGTCTTGTCGTGTCCGCCCTCGCCGGGATACGCGTCGGCCGCATCCTCGACCGACGCGGCCCTCGTACCGTCATGACCGCCGGTTCCGTACTCGGCGTCATCAGCGTGCTGATCGTGGCCACAGCCCCCAACCTGCCCGTGTTCATCGCCGGCTGGGCGCTCGCCGGGCTCGCGATGGCCGCCACTTTCTATCAGCCCGCGTTCGCCGCTCTCACTCGATGGTGGGCCCCCGACCACATCCGCGCCCTCACCATCCTCACCCTCGCCGGTGGCCTCGCCTCCACCGTCTTCGCACCCCTGGCCGCAGCCCTGGCCGAGCACCTGACCTGGCGCCACACCTACCTGGTGCTCGCCGGCATCCTGGCCCTCACCATCCCCGCCCACGCTCTGGCACTCAAGGCACCCTGGCCCGACGCCCCCACCGGCCCCGCCCCCGGAGCCGGCCCCGGGGCGGGCCCCGGGGCGGGCCCCGCTGACGCGCGCGAAGTGGAGCGCAGCCGCCCGTTCCTGCTCCTCGCCGCCGCCTTCACCCTGTCCGGCTTCGCGATGTACGCCGTCCTCGTCGCCCTCGTCCCCCTCCTCCTGGAGCGCGGATACACCACCACCCAGGCTGCCTGGGTCCTCGGCATCGGCGGCGTCGGACAGACCCTCGGCCGCACCCTGTACGCAGCCCTCGCCCGCCGCACCACCGCCTCGGCCCGCACCACGACCCTGATCGCACTCGGTGGACTGACCACCGCGGCCTTCGCCGCAGTGCCGGGCCCGTACGGCCTGCTCATCGCCGTATCGATCACGGCCGGCGCGGTCCGCGGCAACCTCACCCTCCTCCAGGCCACCGCCATCACCGACCGCTGGGGCACCACCCACTACGGCCGCCTCTCCGGGCTCCTCACCGCACCCGCCCACACAGCAACAGCCCTCGCACCGTTCGCCGGCGCCGCCCTGGCCGTGCCCCTCGGCGGCTACGAACCGCTGTTCCTCCTCCTCGCCGCCGTCTCAGCAGTCGCCTGCATGACCGGATTCAAGACAACGCCCAGCCGAGCCACAAGCAGTGGCCCGCCACAGGAGACTGCCAAGATCTTCCCGAGGTAAGCGCACGGTTGGCCGGAGGAGCCACGTACGCCGCTCGGTCACAGCGGGTGCGACTGAGCGCGACAGCAGGCCCACAGGGCAGTGGTGGCATCGCCCAGTGAGCCTGGCACCTCCTCGACTCGCCACCATGCCCACTGCTCTGCTCCGGCACTGGACCATCGCACTCGACCGGCCCGGCGCCCCGGGCACGTAGTGAGCGACGACGTGGACGCGGGTCGTCGCTGCCGGCGGCGAGGTCCTCCGTCCGCCACCGTGCCGACACCTGGACCGGCCGTGCGAGCGCGGGCTCGTCGCGCGCATCGCGCGGCCCGGCAACGAGTCCGGCGAACGACTCTGTCCGTACCGCTGGAAGGCCGAAAGGTCGATGGCCCGGCTCTCGGCCAACGCCGCCTCACCGTCCGACACGAGCCCGGGTAGGCGCGGTCAGGCGCGCCGGGCTTCCCTGACCGGGTACGAGCGGTCTCCTCTCGCTCCGGTACGACTGGGAGCAGTCCGCGGCGCACCCGGCCCGGGAACGAGGAGGTGTCAGCTGAACCTGTCGAGTGTGATCAGGGCTTCCTGCGGGTTGCCGTCGTGGACGAGCGACTCATGGGCGCCCACGTCGTCGAAGGCGAAGCCGTACGCCTTGCCGTCCACCATCTGTGCGTGGATGGCGCGGGAGTAGTGGTTGGTGACGGGGTCCTTGTAGAAGTTCGCCGCGGTGTTGTCCGGCTGGTTCGGGGCGGTCAGCAGGGTGGATCGGTTGAAGCCCGCGCACAGGGTGCGGGAGATCGGGCCGCGTACCAGGTCGTTGGGGGCGTCCAGGTGCTTGTAGCAGCCGAAGACGCTGTCCGAGTCCGGCCTCTGGAAAGAGGCCACGACCGCACCGGCGCTGTTGGTGAAGTTCATGACGTTCCCGGAGACCCGGCCGTAGTACTTGGTGTTCGGCTCGTGCGCGAACGGGGTCACCGTCAGCGTGGAGGTGCCGTAGCGGCTCCAGACCCGGTTGACGTAGTCGTTCAAGGTGGCGGGCGGCAGGACGCCGGCACCGACGCCGTGGCCGGGGGACAGAGCGCGCAGGACGGTTCCGTCGGATCGGGTCTGGATGAGACCGGCCCAGCCGCCGGCCTGGTTCCTGAGTGAGTCGAAGACGGCGTTGTATCCGCCCGGCTTGAGGCGGCCGGTGGTCTTGACGGTTCCGCCGGGGGCCTTGACTCCGACGGAATAGGGAGCGGAGAACATGTCGACCTGGGTGCTGTTGATCCACAGGCCCGCGTCGTTGAGTGTGTACTCGGTCCAGTTGAACAGGATGTTCCTGTTCGGGTCGCTCGGATTCTGGACGGCGGGCTGGACGAGACCACCGGTGGTGACCTTGAAGACGAGCTTCTGGCCGTACGAGAAGTAGACCCGGCCGGAGAATTTCGGCATCCGGATCGTCATCGACTGTCCACTGCGCGGGCCGGTGATCGACGCGTCCGGTGCCGGGGTGGGCGGGTTGCCCCCGGCCGGCCAGGGGTGGAACGTACCGTTGGCGTCGGCCCAGCCCTGACGGCCCGTCGAGAGCTCCGTTCCCAGGTTGTAGACGAAGATCTGCTCACCGCGGCCCGAGTCGTTCCTGACGGTCAGGGGAATGGTCGCGGGGACCGCCGCCTCGGCGGCGGTCTCACCGACGACGGTGGTCAGGCCCGCGGCGAGGGCCAACGCGGCGGTCAGTGAAGCGAGGCTTCTCCAGGGAGCGGGCATGCTCGTCCTCCTCAGCGGTTGGATCCGTGGGTGGAACGGTGTGCGCATCACCTTGAACGTGAGAGCGCTCTCAGAATCCTGCCGCGCGGGAGAGCTGTCAACGAACATGTCTCAACTCTTTTAACTCACAAAGGAGATGGGACACGCATGCGGGTGGCCGGCTCATGGAGGAGCGTGTGAGGCCGTCCCACCGGGCGAAGAACGGCGGCGGTGCGTTTCGGCGTTGCGCCCCGCCGCCGTCACCGGCCCCGTGTGGCGGCCGGGTCCGGGGTCACCGCCTCCCGCGGCGGCCCCGGAGTCGAGAGGTTCGCTCAGCCGGGGAGAACCCACTTCTGGTTGGCGCCGGTGTGACAGGTCCACAGGTGGAGCTTGGTGCCGTCGGCCGAGGAAGCTCCGGAAGCGTCCAGACACTTGCCGGAGGACGGGTTCTTCAACGTGCCGTCAGGCTGCGCCACCCACTTCTGGGCGCCCGTGCCGTTGCACCCGTACAGCTGGATCCTCGTACCGTCGGCCGTGCCCGCCCCGCTGACGTCCATGCACTTGCCGAGGGCGCGCAGCGTGTCGTCCGTGCCGGCCGTCCACTTCTGGGCTGCCGTCTGGTTGCACGTCCAGAGCTGGATCTGCGTGCCGTCCGCACTCGACCCGTTGGCCACGTCGACGCACTTGCCGCCGATTCCCTTGACGGCGCCTTCCCTTGGGCCGGTCGCGCCTCCCAGTTCCTTGATGCGGATGTTACGGAAGGACACGTCGTCGCCGTCGCCGTGGTTCTGCAGGCCGATGTGCCCCCGCTGGAGGCTGCGGGCGGGGTCGGTGTTGGTGAAGTCGTTGATCTTGCGGCCGTTGAGGAAGAGCTGGAGGCGTTCGCCCTCGACCCGGATCTCGTACGTGTTCCACTCCCCCGGCGGGTTCAGGGCGGCGTCCCGGGCCGCCAGGTCGGCGGACTTGAAGCCGTAGACGGAACCGGTGGTGCGGTCGGGGGTGTCGGTGGCGTCGATCTGGATCTCGTAGCCGTTGTTGACGGCCGACCACGGGTCGTCGGAGGCGGGGAAGCCCACGAAGACGCCGCTGTTGTCGTCCCCGCTCTGACGCCAGTCGAGCTTCAGGGAGTACGACGTGTACTCCCTGGCCTGGTACCAGTACAGGCCCAGACCGCCCTGGGAGGTGAGGGTGGCGTTCGCGTGCGTGAACGAGCCCGGCCCTGCCTGCTGCCAGCCGGTGGTGCCCGAGGAGCCGAAGAGCGTGGTGTAGCCGGTCTCCGGGCGGCAGTCGGCCTCCGTCATCTCCGCGGCCCAGCGGATACCGCCGAGCAGGTGGCGGCGGAAGGCGGGGTCGGCGTAGGACTCCTCGGTGTGGCCGCCGCCGGTGTAGAAGGCGCGGCCGCCCCGGTAGTCCTTGCACCAGGCGATGGGGTGGTCGCCGCCCATGGTGCCGCCGCTGTAGGTGGACTCGTCGAGCGAGGCCAGGACGCGGGCCGAGCTCCGCGGGTTGGTGCGGTAGTCGTACCACTCGTCGGTCCGCTGCCAGGTGGGGCCGAGGTGCGCGGTGGCGTCGTGGGCGCGGTCCTCCACCTTGACGGTGGCCGGCTGGATGTGCGGGTGGGACTTGAACAGGGCGCCGGCCAGGCCGCCGTACCAGGTCCAGTCGTACTCGGTGTCGGCCGCCGCGTGGATGCCGACGTAGCCGCCGCCCGCCTCGATGTACCCCTCGAAGGCGGTCTGCTGGGCGGCGTTGAGGACGTCGCCGGTGGTGGAGAGGAAGACCACCGCCTCGTAGCCGGTGAGGTTCGGGGGGGTGAAGGCGGCGGCGTCCTCGGTCGCCGTGACGGTGAAGTTGTTGGCGGCGCCCAGCTGGCGCAGGGCGGTGACGCCTTCGTCGATGGAGGAGTGGCGGAATCCGGCGGTCTTGGAGAAGACCAGCACGTCGTACGCGGGGTCGGCGGCGGCCGTAGCCGCGCGGGCGGGGGCGGCCGGGGCCGGTTCGGAGGCCGTGGAGACCGCCGTGGGCAGGGCGGCGGCGCCGAGCAGGGCGCCGGCGGCCCAGCAGGCGAGGCGGGTGCGGCGTCGGTTCATGACAGGGTCCACTTCTGGTTGGCGCCGGTGTGGCAGGTCCACAGGTGGAGCTTGGTGCCGTCGGCCGAGGAAGCTCCGGAAGCGTCCAGACACTTGCCGGAGGACGGGTTCTTCAACGTGCCGTCAGGCTGCGCCACCCACTTCTGGGCGCCCGTGCCGTTGCACCCGTACAGCTGGATCCTCGTACCGTCGGCCGTGCCCGCCCCGCTGACGTCCATGCACTTGCCGAGGGCGCGCAGCGTGTCGTCCGTGCCGGCCGTCCACTTCTGGGCTGCCGTCTGGTTGCACGTCCAGAGCTGGATCTGCGTGCCGTCCGCACTCGACCCGTTGGCCACGTCGACGCACTTGCCGCCGATTCCCTTGAGGTCGCGGCCGGGCGCGGCGGCCCCGGTGGTGGTGATGGTGAAGTCGTCGAGGTCGAAGAGGGAGCCGCTGCCGCCCTTGAAGACGAGGTAGAGCGTGGTGGTGGCGGCCGGGCGGTCGGTCAGGTCCGCGCTCACGTCCCGGAACGTGTCCCAGCCGCCGGTGACCGGGACCGCGGCCGAGCCGAGCAGCGTGCCGGCGGGTGAGCCTGCCCGTACTTCCAGCGTGCCTCCCGCACCGCCGGAGGAGACCCGGGCGGTCAGCTTGGTGGCGTTGCCGAGGATGTAGGGGGTGAAGGAGATCCAGTCGTTGTTGTCGATGTGGCCGACGGTCCTGCCGCCGTTCGCCGTGGCCTTGTCGACGATCCGGATGCCGGCGGATCCGCCGAAGTGCTCGGCCTGGCGCTTGCTGCCCTGGCTGATGTTCTGGTCGTGCGTGGTCAGGGCGGGCTGCCCGTTCGCTCCCTTGTCGGTGTACTCGGCGTCCCAGACGCCGAAGATGTTCGCGTTGGGGTCGTGCTCACCGTCGGCGATGGTCTGTACGGTGCCGGAGCAGCCGGTGGCGGAGGTCTGCGGGTGGCCGTGGCTGTCGTGGCCGATGATGAAGGTGACCTTCACCTTGGAGCAGTCGATCGTGTCGTCCTCGGGGTCGGTGACGGTGACCTTGAAGGGAACGGCCGCGCCCGGATCGATGATGGAGCCGTCGGCGGGCAGATCGAGGGTGACGGTGGGCGCGGTGTTGCCGACGGTGACGATGACGGAGGCGGTGGCGGTGTTGCCGGTGCCGTCGGAGACGGTCAGTTCGGCGGTGTAGCGACCGTTGGCGGTGTAGGTGTGTGAGGGGTTCGCGGCCGTCGAGGTGGACCCGTCACCGAACTTCCAGGCGTACGTGAGGGGGTCGCCGTCGGGGTCGGAGGTTCCGGCCGAGGAGAACGCCACGGCCAGCGGGGCCTGGCCCGAGGTGCGGTTCGCGGTTGCCTTGGCGAGCGGGGCGCGGCCTCCGGTGACGTACTCGATGCGGTAGACGGCACTGTTGGCGTCGCCGTTGAAGTAGCCGGTGCCGTAGTCCAGGACGTACAGCGCGCCGTCCGGGCCGAAGGCCATGTCCATGACCTGGGTGCCCTGCCAGGGGAACGCGTTGATCGACTGTACGGTGCCGTCGGAGCCCTGCTCGATGCGCTTGATCCACTTGCGGCCGAACTCGCCGGCGAAGTAGTCGCCGTCGAAGCTCTGCGGGAACTTGACCGGGGAGGCCGAGGCCGCGTCGTAGCGATAGACGGGCCCGCCCATGGGTGACTCGGAGCCGTTGCCGAACTCGGGGACGGAGGCGCCGTCGTACGGAATCCAGGCGGGCTGGGCGGGGGGCAGGTCGGTCAGCCCGGTGTTGTTCGGCGAGGTGTTCTTCGGTGCGGCGCAGGAGAACGTGGCGCCCGAGGTGGAGGTGGCGAAGTTGTAGTCCACGTAGGGGCTGTTGTTGCCGACGCAGTAGGGCCAGCCGTAGTTGCCGGCCTTGGTGATCCGGTTGAACTCGACCTGTCCGGCGGGTCCGCGTCCGGCGTTCGCCGTGCCCGCGTCCGGGCCGTAGTCGCCGAGGTAGACGGTGCCGGTGGGTTTGTCGACGCTCATCCGGAAGGGGTTGCGGAAGCCCATGGCGTAGATCTCCGGCCTGGTCCTCGCGGTTCCGGGTGCGAAGAGGTTGCCGGACGGGATGGTGTAGCTCCCGTCGGCGGCGACCTTGATCCGCAGCACCTTGCCGCGCAGGTCGTTGGTGTTGCCGGAGGAACGCTGCGCGTCGTACGCGGGGTTGCGGTTCGCCCGCTCGTCGATGGGGGTGTAGCCGTCGGAGGCGAAGGGGTTGCTGTCGTCGCCGGTGGAGAGGTACAGGTTCCCTTGCGCGTCGAAGTCGATGTCTCCGCCGACGTGGCAGCACAGGCCGCGGCTCGCGGGGACGTCGAGGACCTTCTTCTCGCCGGCGATGTCGAGGGTGCCGTCGGCTCTGAGGACGAAGCGCGAGAGCCGGTTGACGCCGTCGAAGGGGGCGAAGTCCGCGGCGGACCCGTTGGCGGGCGCGTCGCCGGAGGGGGTGGTCAGCTTCGGCGCGTAGTAGAGGTAGACGAAGCGGTTGGTGGTGAACTCGGGGTCCACGCCTACGCCTTGCAGACCCTCTTCGTCATGCGAGTAGACGTCCAGTTTCCCGGCGGTCTTCGTGGTGCCCGCGGCATCGGTGAGGCGGAGGGTGCCGTCCCGTGAGGTGTGCAGGACGGACCGGTCGGGCAGCACGGCGAGCGTCATGGGCTCGCCGGTCTCGGTCACCCCCTTGGCGAGGGTGACCTGCTGGAACTCGTCGGCAGCGATGGTTGTCACGGGTTCGGGCGCCGCTGCGGCGGGTCTCTGCTGTGTGGTGAGGGCACCCGCTGCGGCAAGCAAGGCGCAGGCCAGCGCCGCGACGGGTCGGGGGAGTCTCCTGTGCACGCGCATCCTCCGTGTGGTGACGGGGTGAGGTCTGGAGCACAGGCGCGCGCCGTCGCGCCGGAGGCATGGGTGCTCCCGGGGGGAGGGAGGAGCACTCAGGCCTTGTCGTTCGGTACAGAGCAGGAAGGTAATGGCTTTTCCGCGGACCAGAAAGCCCTTTGACGTACCTGGCCCCAACTTTCTCTACTGGGGAGACAAAGAGACCGGCGCTGGGCCCCTCGGCCGAGGGAGGTGAGAACCGCGCAACCGGGACCAGGAGGGCCGCTCTCGCGTCGGTCGGTGAGGGCAGGACGCCAAGTCGACCCACGGCGAAGGGAACTGGTCCAGACGAACGTCTTGACGGGTCTGCGGCGCGCTCCTTAAATCAGTATCGCCAACTGTTGAACGCTGCTGTCCCGGCGATCCCCACATCACTTCACTTCGTGTCCACGACACGGCCGTCAGCGCGTCCGACGTTCCGTCATGCACACGTCGCAGTGAACTCGCTCTTCCCCGTCCCCTCACACCCCTCGAAAGCGATGTGATGCCCCGTGCGTACGCCTTGGCGCCACAGATCCCTCACCTGGCTGGCCGCTGCCGCCTGTCTCACCCTCGCCTCCCTCTCCCCCACCGCCGCGCAGGCCGCCCCGGTCCCGGACTCCGGTACGGTCGCCCCCGCCGCGGTGACCTTCGACGAGAACTTCGACGGCCCGGCCGGTTCCGGCGTCAACACCTCCAGGTGGCAGCTGGAGACCGGCGACAACGTCAACAACCACGAGCGGCAGTTCTACACCTCGGGTACGAACAACGCCGCGCTCGACGGTCAGGGCAACCTCGTCATCACGGCGAAGAGAGAGAACCCGGCCAACTACACCTGCTGGTACGGGCGGTGCGAGTACACCTCGGCCCGACTCAACACGGCCGGGAAGTTCACCGCCCAGTACGGGCGCGTCGAAGCCCGCATGAAGCTCCCGCGCGGCCAGGGCGTCTGGCCCGCCTTCTGGATGCTCGGCAACGACTTCGGCAACGTCGGCTGGCCCACCTCGGGTGAGATCGACATCATGGAGAACGTCGGCTTCGAGCCGGGCACCGTACACGGCACGCTGCACGGACCGGGCTACTCCGGCTCCGGCGGCATCGGCGCCGGCTACACCCTGCCCGGCGGCGCGGCCTTCGCGGACGCCTTCCACACCTTCGCCATCGACTGGAGCCCCGACTCCATCAGGTGGTCCGTGGACGGGAACGTCTACCAGACCCGCACCCCCGCCGACCTCGGCGGCCGGCAGTGGGTCTTCAACAAGCCCTTCTTCCTCATCCTGAACCTCGCGGTCGGTGGCTACTGGCCCGGTGACCCCGACGGTTCGACCCGCTTCCCGCAGCAGCTCGTCGTGGACTACGTGCGCGTGAGCACCGATACCACCACCCCGCCGACCGGCACCAAGACCATCCGGGGCCTCGGCGGAAAGTGCCTCGACGTCGCGGGTGCCAGCTCCGCCAACGGCACCGCCGTGCAGCTCTACGACTGCAACGGGACGGGCGCCCAGCAGTGGGACGTCCGCTCCGACGGCACCGTCCGGGCCCTCGGCAAGTGCCTGGACGCCAAGGACGGGGCCACCGCCAACGGCACCCTCGTCCAGCTCTGGGACTGCAACGGGACGGCGGCCCAGCGGTGGGGCATCTTTACCGCCCGGGACATCGTCTCCATGCCGGCCGACAAGTGCCTCGACGCCACCGGCAACTCCTCCGCCAACGGCACCCGCGCCCAGCTGTGGACCTGCACCGGCGCCGCCAACCAGAAGTGGACCGTGGCATGAACGATAGCCCCGCCGGGGCCGGCTTCCGGCGCGCACGCACCGCGCGCTGAACCCGCCCCTGCCCGGACGACGGGGCTCCGTCGTCCGGGCAGGGGCGGTCATCCCGCGTCGCGGTCGAACTTGGCGGCCGACCAGAAGTAGCCGAGCGCGGCGAGCCCCAGGCACCAGGCGACGGCGAGCCACCCGTCGCCACCGATCTCGCTGCCGAGCAGCAGACCGCGCAGGGTCTCGATGGCGGGGGTGAACGGCTGGTACTCGGCGATCGGCCGGAACCAGCCGGGCATGGAGCCGACCGGCGTGAAGGCGCTGGAGAGGAGTGGCAGCAGGATCAGTGGCATCGCGTTGTTGCTCGCGGCCTCGGCGTTCGGGCTGACCAGGCCCATGCCGACCGCGATCCAGGTGAGCGCGGTGGCGAAGAGTACGAGCAGCCCGAATGCCGCCAGCCACTCCAGGGCGGTCGCGTTGGCGGAACGGAAGCCGATGGCCACGGCGACGACGCCCACGAGGATCACGCTCATGACCGACTGCAGCACGCTGCCGAGGACGTGGCCGACGAGCACCGATGGGCGGTGGATCGCCATCGTGCGGAAGCGGGCGATGATGCCCTCGGTCATGTCGTTGGACACCGACACGGCGGTGCCGACCACGGTGCTGCCGATCGTCATCAGCAGCAGGCCCGGGACGACGTACGCGAGGTACGCGGAGCGGTCCGGACCGTCCCCGCCGCCGATGACCGAGCTCATCGCGTCGCCGAAGATGTAGACGAAGAGCAACAGCAGCACGATCGGCGTGAGCAGTAGGTTCAGGGTGAGGGAGGGATAGCGCCGCGCGTGCAGGAGGTTGCGGCGCAGCATCGTGGACGAGTCGCGTACGGCGAGGGAGAGAGAGCTCATCGGGCGGTCTCCTTGGGCTGGTCGGGCCGGTCGGTCCGGTCGGGCATCGTGGAGCCGGTCAGGGCGAAGAAGACGTCGTCGAGGTCGGGTGTGTGCACGGTCAGTTCGTCCGCCTCGATACCGGCCGAGTCCAGCCGGTCGAGAAGGGCGTGCAGCTCGCGCTGGCCGCCGTCGCTGGGGATCCGCAGTGTGAGCGCGTCCTCGTCCCGGACGGTGTCGCCGAGCACGGCGGCGGCGCTCCGGTACGCGGCCGGGCCGAGGAAGCGCAGCCGTACGTGACCACCGGGGACGAGCTGCTTCAGCTCTTCCACGGTGCCTTCGGCGGCGATCCTCCCGTCGTTGAGCACCGCGATACGGTCGGCGAGCTGGTCGGCCTCCTCCAGGTACTGGGTGGTGAGGAAGACGGTGGTGCCGGACGCGACGAGCTCGCGGATGATCTGCCACAGGGCGTGCCGGGAGCGCGGGTCCAGGCCGGTGGTCGGCTCGTCGAGGAAGATGATCCTCGGGGCGCCGACGAGGGTCATGGCGATGTCGAGGCGGCGCTTCATTCCGCCGGAGTAGCTCTGCGCGGGTCTCCTCGCGGCGTCGGTGAGGCCGAACCGCTCCAGCAGTTCCGCCGCGATCCGGCGCCCCTCGCGTCCCGGCAGGTGGTGCAGGTCCGCCATGAGGAGCATGTTCTCCTCGCCGGTGATCAGCCCGTCCACGGCGGAGAACTGCCCGGTGACGCCGATCGCGGCCCGTACCCCGTCAGGGGAGGCGGTGATGTCGTGGCCCGCGACCTGGGCCTGTCCCCCGTCGGCGGTGATGAGCGTGGAGAGGATCTTGACGAGGGTGGTCTTGCCGGCGCCGTTCGGCCCGAGCAGTGCGAACACCGATCCTGCCGGGATGTGCAGATCGACGCCGTCGAGGACGGTGTGGCCGCCGTACGCCTTGCGCAGACCGATGGCGGAGACCGCGGGCGGTCGCGGATGAACGCCGCCCCTGTTGGATGTGGGCATGACAGGTAGGGACATGGGGTTCTCCCCTTCGCGTGCGAATGATGCGGAAAGCGGTGGCTGGAGGGGGAAGCCGGCGAGCCCTTGGCGCGGCTCCCGCCGGGTCAGCGCTTGGCGCGGCGGACGTCGATGTTGCCGTACCGGGTGCGGGCGCGGATCCTGACGGTGTCCGCGCCCTCATCCGGGGCCTTCGACTCGGTCAGCGTGTTGCGCACCTGGCCGGAGTCCGAGCTGACGTCGAGCCAGGCGGCGGTGCCCTCGCGGACGCCGACCTCGATGGCACCGTAGGAGGTCTCCAACTGCACCGCCCCGCGGGACACTTCGGCGACACGCAGGGTGCCGTTGGCAGCGGTGGCGGCGACCGGGCCCTCGGCGCGCGCGATGATGATGTCGCCATTGGCTCCGCTCACCCGCAGGTCGCCCCTGGCCGTCTCGACGCTCGTGGTGCCGTGCGAGTTCTTCAGGACGGCGGGGCCGTCCACGAGGCCGACGCGCACGCTCCCGGAACTGGTGGTGATCTCGGCCGCGCCCTCGACCCGGTCCACGGTGATCGAGCCGTGCGACGCGGTCAGCTTCAGCGGGCCGGTCGTGTCGAGACGCACATCGCCGGACGACGTCTTCACGCGGACCTCGCCGAGTCGGCCCTCGCCGAGCACCTGGAGCCAGGCACCGGTCACCTCGACGCGTGATCCCGCGGGCAGTCCGACCGTCACATCGACGGTGCCGGTGCGGCCGAGCAGTCCGGGCTTGGGCGTCCTCACGGCGAGCGCGCCGCCCGCGTACGTCACCCCGGTCTGACCGGCCGTCCGCACGTCCTGGTCCCGCTTCGGGTCCCGGGGCCGTACGTCCACGATGGTGGCGGGTCCGTCGCCCGCGGTGAACTGGATGGAGCCGACCTCCACGTGCGCGGTGACGGAGATCGGTTCGGGAGTGTCGAAAGTAGGCATGGCTGTGCCGTCCTCGTGGGTGCTGGGGACGTCCCCGCTGGTGGGACGTGGTGTGTACGTGCAGTGGTACGGAGCGGCAGGGGTACGGAGCCGGGGCGGCTAGCGCACCCAGCCCGTGAAGCTCTGCCCGACGGCCCGGGTCCTCTCCGTCGTACGCGGCCGGGCACCGCCGTCGACCGCGGACGCCACCGCCCGGACCAGCCACGCGTTGACCGACAGCCCTTCACCGGCCGCGGACTCCTCGGCACGGGCCTTGAGGCGGGCCGGCAGACGCAGATTGACCCGGGCGACGGCGCCTTCGTCACCGTCGGCCGGGACCTTGAGCGGCTGGGCGGGCCCGGTCGGTTCCGCGGTGACCCCGTCGCCGGTCTGCGGCAGTGTCACCACGAAGTCGGGGTCCAGCCCGCGCAGCCGCACATCGACCGAACCGGGGGCGAGTTCGCGCGTGACCTCGTCCATCGCGGCGGAGAGCACATGGAGCATGGTCAGCCTGGTCGCCGACTCCAGAGGGGCGGTGAGCCTCTCCGCCAGCGCACGGGCTTCGTCGCCACCGGCTTCGGCGGCCACCGCGAGTTCACGGCGGAGGGAGTCGACATAGGGGGTGAGATCCATGACGCCATAGTGACATCAAAATGGCGCCACTGGCAAGCCTTTATGGTGCTACCCAGCACCACATGGCGCCACGGTGCCTGCTCATGACGCCACGCGGCGCCAGACGGGGCAGGAGGGGAGGCCCTCTGCGAACTGCCGCCGAACGACGGACGCCGGGCATGGAAGCGTGTGCTTCTCCGCATCGCGGGGCAGCCGACCGTCATGACTGTTCTGCGCAAAGTCGCCCGACCCCTGCTGGCCTCGATGTTCGTCAATGGCGGATACGACGCGGTGCGCGATCCCGCGCCCCTGGTCCCTGTCGCCGAACCCGTGACCGATCGCGTCTCCTCGGCGATCGGACGGCGGACGTCCCTGTTGCCGGAAGACCCCGAGAGCCTCGTACGCCTCAACGGCGCGGTACAGCTCGGTGCGGGCATCTTGCTCGCGCTGGGGCGCGCACCCCGGCTGGCCTCGGCGGCTCTCGCCGTGTCCCTGGTGCCGACCACCCTGGCCGCCCACCGCTTCTGGACGATCGAGGACCCGGAGAAGCGCTCGGCTCAGCGGATCCAGTTCCTCAAGAACGCGTCCCTGCTCGGCGGGCTCCTCATCGCCGCCGCGGACACCCACGGCAAACCCTCGCTCGCCTACCGCACCCGCCACGCCACCGGTCATGCCTCCGACGCCGTCGCCCACCAGGCGCACGCTGCCGTCGGCCGGGTCGGCGACGTAGCGAGCAGTGCCGTGGAGAGCGTCACGGACGCCGTCGAAGCGGCCCGCAAGCATCTGCCGTGACCTCGGGTACGCCGTCGGCCGGTGAAGGCGACACGCCGACGGCGTACCCGAAGGTGGTCCAGACGGCTCCCAGCCGTGCGGGCGATCGGCCACCGAGCCGGTCGACGGCGCGGGCCGTTCTTTCGTCGCCAGGAGGAAGACGACCAGTTGCTACGCGCCCTCGGGGGACTTCGAGGGTCGCGCGGATCAGCTCCCGTTCGCATCGGGACGGACGGTGGAGCCGCCGAGGCTCTCGTCTCGGAACCACGTGCCGGTTCAGACGGCGCGTGAACTCGGGGCCCGCGGCGGGGTGAGCTCGGCGGTGAACCACTCGCAAGCTCGCCGCCGAAGGCCCGTGCCACAGTGCGAAGGCCCGCTCGCCCGCGGGGGTCATCCGGTCACCTTGGCGATGAACGCGGCGAGATTCGCCACGGTCCGCCGAATCTGCTCCTCCAGGGTGAGCGACTCGCTGAGCCGTGCACCGATGCCCGCGTCCTTCTTTCCGCGTACGTAGAGCGAGCAGGCGAGGTCGCTGCACATGTAGGCGCCGACCGAGTTCCCCTGCTGGCCGGCCTTCCCGGACCTGGGGGCCACCAGCAGGGAGACGCCTCCGGTGTGGACGGTCACGCACATCGAGCACATGCTGCGGCGGGTCTGCCAGGAGCCCGCGTCCGAGGAGCGCAGCTGGATGCCGATGGGACGGTCGCCCCAGCCGGCCACGAGGTACGCCCGGTCGGGGGCCTGGGGGTCGCGCCAGCCCAGGAAGTCCAGGTCGCCCCAGGGCCGTTCGGCCAGATCGCGGGGGATGTTGAGGCGCTTGGCCTCGCCCTTGGTGCAGTTCACGAAGGCGTTACGGATCTCTTGCTCGGTCAGCGGCTTCATGACAGTCACGCTAATTTGCCTAAAATTATTAGGCAAATGTATATTCTCTTAGGTAATCACGGGGAAGTGTTCGGAGGGTGCCATGGCGAAGGCAGGACCGGCCGCGGAGCGCGTGGTGAGAGTGGGGGCCGACCTCGCGGACGAGATCGGCTTCGAGCAGGTGACCCCATCCGAGCTCGCCCGGCAATTGGGCGTCAGGACCGCGAGCCTGTACTCGCACGTCAAGAACGCCCACGACCTCAAGACGAAGATCGCACTGCTCGCTCTGGAGGAGCTCGCCGACGTGGCGGCCGCCGCGATCGCCGGGCGGGCCGGCAAGGACGCTCTCAGCGCCTTCGCCAACGCGTACCGCGGCTACGCCCTCCAGCATCCCGGACGCTTCGCCGCAGCACAGTTCCGACTCGACGCGGATGCGGCAGCCGCCAGCGCCGGCGTACGGCATTCCCAGATGATGCGGGCCATCCTGCGCGGCTACGAGCTGGACGAGACCCAGCAGACGCATGCCGTACGGCTGCTCGGCAGCGTCTTCAGCGGATACGTCGGCCTGGAGGCGGCCGGCGGCTTCAGCCACAGCTCCCCCGTCTCCCAGGAGAGCTGGACCGAGATCCTCGGCGCACTCGACGCCCTGCTGCGCAACTGGCCCGCCCCCTCCTGACCCCTACCCGCGAGGAGAGTCCAGAAGATGAACACCCGGCACGAGTGGACCGTCACCCCCATCACCCTCGACTTCCTGCGCGGCGCCCTCGACCTGGAGCGCACCGAACGCGGCGTACTGCCCCACCGGCTGCCCGCCCACGCCCGTGAACAGATCCCCGACGGACAGCTGGCCACGGCCGAGTCGCAGCCCTCCGGGGTCCGGCTGGCCTTCCACAGCCGGGCCACCGCCGTCGAGCTGGACGTCGTCGCCACCAAGCGGGTCTACCCGGGAGCGCCGTCGAGTCCCGACGGGGTGTACGAGCTCCTCGTGGACGGTCACCTCGCGGGCCGGGCGAGTGCGCCCGACGGCGACACGGTCACCCTCGACCTGGCCTCGGGGACCGCGCACACCCGCCCAGGTCCCGTGGAGACCCTGCGGTTCACCGGCCTGCCGGACGACGAGAAGCGCATCGAGATCTGGCTGCCGCACGACGAGACCACCCAGCTGGTCGCCCTGCGCACCGACGCGCCCGTCCGCGCCCCGCGGCCGAGCGGCCGGCCGGTCTGGCTGCACCACGGCAGTTCCATCAGCCACGGTTCCAACGCCGCCACCCCGACCGGCACCTGGCCGGCCCTGGCGGCGGCTCTCGGCGGGGCCGAACTGATCAACCTGGGGTTCGGCGGCAGCGCCCTCCTCGACCCCTTCACCGCCCGTGCCATACGGGACACCGCCGCCGACCTGATCAGCGTCAAGATCGGCATCAACCTCGTCAACGCCGACCTGATGCGGCTGCGCGCCTTCGGCCCGGCCGTCCACGGGTTCCTCGACACCATCCGCGAGGGGCACCCCACCACGCCCCTGCTGGTCGTCTCGCCGATCCACTGCCCCATCCACGAGAACACGCCCGGCCCGTGCGCCCCGGACTTCAGCGCGATGAGCGAGGGGCGGCTACGGTTCATCGCCACCGGGAATCCCGCGGAGACCGCCGCCGGGAAGCTGACGCTCACCGTCATCCGGGACGAGCTGGCCCGGCTCGTCGGACAGCGCGCCGCCACCGATCCCCACCTGCACCACCTCGACGGCCTCGCCCTCTACGACGCGACCGACCACGCCGAACTGCCGCTCCCCGACGACCTGCACCCGGACCCCGCCACCCACCGGCGTATCGCCGAGCGCTTCGCCGGCCTCGCGTTCGGCGACGGCGGGCCCTTCGCAGCGGAGAACCGCTGACCCCGGGAGGCCGGCCCCAGGGGGCGGCCCCCGCTGCGTCACGGGGCGGTGGAGCGGCGGCACGTCAGCCGGATGACAGGGCCACCGCCCCCACCGGGCAGGCCCGCACGGCCTCCCCCACCAGCGGATGGGTCCCGGTCGTCGACTCCCGGCCCGGGAGCACCTCGCTGAGGCCGTCGTCGTCCTGTGTGAACACGTCCGGCGCGGTCAGCGCACACATGCCGGCCCCCACACACCGTTCCTTGTCGACCTGGACGCTCACGCCGCTCACCAGGCCACGGGCAGTTCCAGCAGCCCTTGGATCGTGTCCCCCGGTTTCTGGCGGATCTCGTGTGCGGGCACGGCGAGCCTGAGGCCGGGCAGCCGCTCGAACAGACTGCGCATCGCGATCTCCAGCTCGGCGCGGGCCAGGTTCTGGCCCAGACACTGGTGGATGCCGAAGCCGAAGGCGAGATGGTGGCGAGCGGAGCGGCCCCAGTCGAGCGTCTCGGCGCCGGGGAACACGTCGGTGTCGCGATTGATGAGCGAGGTCGAGAAGACCACGCCCTCACCCTTGCGGATCGTCGTCCCGGCGACCTCCATGTCCTCGATCGCCAGGCGCTGCAGGCCGTCGGCGATGGACAGGAAGCGCAGCAACTCCTCGACCACCACGGCGGTCGTGGTCCCGCCGGCCCGCAGCGCCGCCAGCTGTTCGGGGTGGCGCAGCAGCGTGAACGTGCCGAGCGCGATCATGTTCGCCGTCGTCTCGTGCCCCGCGATGAGCAGGATCACGGCGAACGCGACCAACTGTTCGCGGTCGACCGGTCCGTCCGGGTGGTCCCGGTGGATCAGCTCGTCGAGGAGGCCGTCCCCCGGCTCGGTCCTCTTGCGGTCGATCAACGTGCCCAGGTACTCCTCGAGTTCGTCGCGTGCCCTGTCCACATCGTCGGCTCCCGGGCCGCGCAGGAGCCGCTGCGAGCGTTCCTCGAAGAACGCGTGGTCGGCGTACGGCACGCCGAGCAGGGCGCAGATCACCATCGACGGCACCGGCAGGGCGAACGCGCTCACCAGTTCGGCCGGCGGCCCCTGTCGTTCCATCGCGTCGAGCAGGCGGTCCACGGTCTCCTGGACACGCGGCCGGAGTGCGCCGATCCGCTTCACCGAGAAGGCCGGGATGAGCATCCTGCGCTGGGTGTTGTGCTCGGGATCGTCGACGCCGAGCAGAGCCACGCGGCGCTGCTGCGCGTTCGCGAACCGCTGGGCCGGGACGGGGAAGTCCGGGTGGCCGCGGTCACTGGAGAGGCGCGGGTCGGCCAGCAGTCGGCGTGCCAGGGCGTGTCCGGTGACCGCCCAGACCGGGCGTCCGTCGAAGAGGGTGACCCGGCTCAGCGGGCGTTCGTCGCGCAACGGCGCGTACCCGGCGGGCGGGTGGTACGGGCATCCCCGGTCCTGGGGGAAGGACGTCGCGGGGGCAGGAGTGGCTGCGGGGCCGCTTGGACTGGTCGGGCTGGTCGGGCTGGTCGCGTCGGTCGGGCCGAGGTTCTGGCGGGCCGGGTCCGTGGTGGATGCCGTCATGGGATCGGGTCGCCTCGCAGTGCTCGGTCGTGCGCGCGGAGCCGGTCGTTCCGCGTCTCCCGACTATTGGATGCCCTAGGCACCTATCTGGTCGACGGGTAGACCGGCCAGCTCAGTGGGGCCGTTGATCTGGCCGGTGCCATTCGTACGCGTTCGAACCGCGCCGCATCGGCTCAGCTCCCAAGGGGCGCCCGGTACGCGCCGGACGTGACCACCGGGCCGCCGACGGCTTGAACCGGACAGGAGAGCGGGGCCTGAATCAGGCCGTACGCCGACGGCGCGTCCTCGCGCGGCTCGGAGCCCCGCCCATGACGTCACCGGCGACCACGGGTCCGTGGGTGAGCCCCGTGTTGTACCGGGGGCAGGACCGGCACGTACGGTACGGCAGGTGAACGAACCGCCCGAAGCCGCTGCCGAGTCCGCTGTGGACGAGCGTGACCAGGCCACGACGATCCGCGTGTTCCTGGCCCTTGCCCCGCCCGACGACGCCAAGCACGAACTGGCGCGGGCGCTGGGTCCGGCCTACGCGGAGTACCCGCGCCTGCGCTGGAACCGGATCGAGGACTGGCACATCACCCTGGCGTTCCTCCACGAACTCCCGCTCACCACCGTCCCGCTCCTGATGCCCCCGCTCGCCGAACTCACCGCCCACCGCAGGCCCCTGCGGCTGGCGCTGCACGGCGGTGGGCACTTCGACGAACGGGTCCTGTGGAGCGGGATCGAGGGGGACCTCGAAGGGCTGCACCGGCTGGCCACCGACGTTCGCGACGTCGTCAGGGCCTGCGGTGTCTCCTTCCCGGACCGGCCGCTGCGACCCCATCTGACGCTGGCCCGCTCCCGCCGGGGCGACCACCGCGCCGCGGTGGAGGTCGCCGAGGGACTCGCCGCGTTCTCCGGCCGCGTGTGGGAGGCCGAACGGCTCCATCTGGTCGGCAGCAACATCGGCCGCGGCCCGGGGCCGATCCGCTACCGCGACATCGAGGCCTGGAGCTTTGGTCACGGATCCTGATCCGTGCCCGTCGGAGTGACCGATGCGGCGCGATCGGTGGTGCGGTGCGAACCGTGGGGTGCGACCCGTGGGGGTTGGTCGGTGTGCGGGCCTCGACCGCCCTGCTGGAGAAGAACATCAGCCGGCACCACGGGCGCCCGGCCCCCGGCCGACCTCCGTCCGAGGCCGGCCGGGGCGCGCCGGGGCGTCAGATCCGGTGGGACACCGCCAGTTCGAAGAGGTAGCGCTTGGTGACCCTGCCTCCGTACCGCCCCACGATCAGGGCCTCGACGCACCCCAGCAGCCCGTTCCCGGCTGCCTCCGGAAGCGCCCGGTGACCGGAGAAGGTCCGCAGCAGCTCCAGGTAGCCGGACGTGGTGCAGGTAAGGTCCCGCTCGTGGCGGCGCGGCAGCCCCGCCGGTCGTACAGTTCCGCGCCCTCGTCGAAGCTACGGGCCAGGCGCTCCCGCCGGGGCTCGTCGGGGCTGTCGTCGCGTCGGGCGTCCACGGCTCGGGTCATGCGGATTGCCGCGGCGCGGGCCCGGCGTGCGTCAGGAGGAACTCGGTCGCCCGGGCGATGGCCTCAGCCGAAGTGCGGTGAACGGCCTCGGACTCCTCCTCCTGCCGGTCCGCCGCCGTGGCGGTGTACCACCAGGCGTCCACGCCCGGGTCGTGGTGGATGACGGCGGAGCCACCCGCGTACCGGAGCGGCACGGACTCGCCGGCCGACCTCTTGACGACCGCGTGCGGCCACTTGAGGCGGGCGGATTGGCGCTTGATGCCGCCCCAGGCCGCGCCCAGCTGGGAGTAGCTGGCTCCGCTGCGGCCCGCCGCGGTGGCCGCGCTCTCGGCCAGCCGGTCGACGGACAGCTTGGCTTCGTACAGGGCCCGGAGCGTCGCCAGTTGCACGTCGGGGGCGGCCATGAGCGCGGCGTCGAACGGCTCGCCGGCGGTGCGGTAGGCCAGCGCGCGCGTCGAGATCCGCTCGGCCAGTGCGCCGACCGCGTCGAGCACCTTCTCGTCCATGGCGAACGAGTCGCCATCGCCGGGCTCGCTCCAGGCGGGCTGCACCGGTGTCATGACCAAGGTCCAGAAGTTCTCGTCGTTCCTGGCCGGGGTGGGGATGGCCGTCGATTCATTCATGCGACAAGAGTAACTGTCATCTTGCGCCAATGACAATTAAAGCTGTCACACTCTTGCGGCTGGCCGAGGGAGCCCCGCGCCTTCAATGAGCATCGGCGGCTTCCCCCAGTGCGGCGGTCAGGCGGCCGAGGACCTCCTGGAGCCCGAGCACCTCCTCCACCGACAGGCCGGTGGCGGTGAGCACACCCCGGGGGACGGACAGCGCCCGCTCCCGCAGCCGCACGCCCTCACCGGTCAGCTCGACGAGGACGGAGCGTTCGTCCTCGCGGCTGCGCTCGCGCCGGACCAGTCCGGCCGCCTCCAGCCGCTTCAGAAGAGGCGAGAGGGTCCCGGAGTCCAGATGGAGGCGCTCCCCGATGGCCTTGACCGACCGGGGGCCGTCCTCCCACAGGACCAGCATGACCAGGTACTGGGAGTAGGTGAGGCCGACGCCCTTGAGCGCCTGCCGGTAGAAGCCGCCGAACGCACGCGACGCGGCATGCAGCGAGAAGCAGACCTGGTGGTCGAGCCGCAGCAGTTCCGCGTCGGGCACGGCCGGGAGGATGCCGGGGAGGTCGGGGCGGTCCGACCGGTCGGACAGGTCGGGCAGGTGGGGCGAGGGGTTGGGAGCAGGCGTCATGGAGCCAGCGTACCGCCGGTCACGTCATTGAGTTGTGCACAACTAAATCGTGTGCCATCTTTATGGAAGTGACCGCGACCGACCCCGTTCGCGGCCCCGACGAGGAGGGTCACCCTATGGACGCGCTGTACACCGCTGCCGCAACCGCCAACGGCCGCGAGGGCCGTGCCGTGAGTTCGGACGGCCAGATCGACCTGCCCCTCGCCCTGCCCCCGGCCCTCGGCGGCAACGGCAAGGGCACCAACCCCGAGCAGCTCTTCGCGGCCGGGTACGCGGCCTGCTTCGCCAGCGCGATGGCCGCCGTCTCCCGCGAGATGAAGCTCGACACGAAGGACGTCTCCGTGACCGCCGAGGTCTCCATCGGCAAGGACGGCGACGGCTTCGGTCTCGCGGTCGTCATGCGCGTGGAGCTGCCGGACTCCCTCACCGGAGAGGTCGGGCAGCAGCTGGTCGAGGCCACCCACGCCTACTGCCCCTACTCCAAGGCGACCCGGGGGAACATAGCCGTCGAGCTGGTCATCGAGTAATCCCGTATCCAGGCGGTCAGGCGGGCCAGCACCGCCTGACCGCCCGGCGTACGGCGTCACGTGCCTCGTCCGTCGGGCCGAGGGTCTCGAAACCGTGGCGCCCTTCCGGTACGTCGACCACCTCGACGTCGGCCCCGCAGCGTTCGGCCGCGGTTCAGGAACTGCTCCACGGTCGCGGCGATCCCGGCCATCTCCCGGCCCGCCCGGACCAGCACGATCGGGAGCTTCCCCGCCCGGGCGACCGCCCGCACCGGGCGGAAGCGGGCGTCCACCACCCCCCAGCTCGGCAGCAGGGCCATGATCGGGTAGTTGGCGGCCAGGCAGCGCAGCCATGCCGGGGGTGCGGCCAGCCAGTCCGCTGTGAGGGGCCGCCGCCCGAGAAGAACCACAGGGCGATCCGGTCCGCGTCGACCCGTGGGTCGGCCCGCAACCCGCTCCACCGCGGCGCTCACGTCCTCGGCGGCCCGCTCGTAGTCAATAGGGGCGTGCAGCCGGTGGTCCACTGTCGCGGCCACGGCTCCGGTACGCCCGGCGACGGCCGATGCGCTGGAGCCGGCGATCGACGGCCGGCTGCGCGTACTCGGCTCCGAGCTCAGGGCCCTGCGCTGGCGGGAAGCGGGTCTTCTTCACCGAGTGCTCCGGCACCGACAGCGCGAACCCCGTCACCACGTTCGGCGACACCCTCAAGTGGCACGCCGAGAACCTCGTCGTACAGAACATGCGCAACGGCGGCGAGACGGTCATCAACTGGAACCTGGCCCTGGACCAGAACGGCGGCCCCCACCAGGGGCACTGCACCAACCGCTGCAACCGCCGACGACCGCATCGCCATCGGCGGCCGCGGCTACCCCTACCGACTGGGGCACCGGTGACGGCACCGCGCTGCAGCAGTGGGCCTGCGGCACCGGGGCCAACCAGAGCTGGCAGTTCCGGCCGACCAGCGGCGGCCACTACCAGGTGGTGAACCGGCACAACGCGAAGGTCTGGGACGTGGACGGCGGCGCCGGGGCGACCGCCGACGGCACCAAGGTCCACCTCTGGTCCTACGTGGGCTCACCAACCAGCAGTGGCGGCCCGAGCCGCTGGCCACCAGCGGGCGGTACCGCTTCGTCACCCGCCACAGCGGCAAGTGCCTGACCGTCGACAACTCCTCCACCGCCGATGGTGCGCGGCTCTCCCAGCAGCCGTGCGACGGGGCTGCCGCCCAGTCGTTCGCCCTGACCGGCTGACCGCGCACCGCTCACGTCGTGCCCCGTCGCACGCGGCGGGGCCCGACTGCGGATCGACTCAGCCCCGGATCGCGGTCAGCAGCCGGGCGCAGCGGGCCGCCATGTCCTGAGCCGGCCGGCGCGCCGACCGTGCCGGTCCGCACGTGCTTCAGTGGCCGGCCCGGGTGCTGTTCGACGCCGCGACGGCGTGGTTGGGGGGGCGGGTCCGGGCCCGGTGGCGGAGTCAGCGAGGACTCGATCAGGGTGAGCTGGTGGGCGAGGCTCGTCATCCACACCTCCAGGTCGACCGAGAGGGGCGGCGGCGTACGGCCGTCCGGTGCGGTCCACCGCCGTACGGGCTCCGGGGCGCCGCCGGTCGGCCGGCAGGCGATCCGGTCCGTCTCCGCGACCCGCTCCTGCGCCATTGTCGGCCCGCGTTGGGCCGCCCGCTCGGGACGGCGGGCTGGTCCGGCGGTGGGTCAGGCCTTGGCCGTCTCCTTCTCGGCGGTGCGGCGGCGGACCACGGCGTAGCCGTACGGGTCGGGCCAGCGGGGCTCCGCGCCGAGGGCGTCGGCGGCGTGGTGGGCCCAGTGCGGGTCGCGCAGCAGCTGACGGCCGAGCATGACGGCGTCGGCCTGACCCGAGGCGACGATCTCCTCGGCCTGGGCGGGCTCCAGGATCAGGCCGACCGCGGAGACGGGTATGCCGGTGGCCTGCCGTACCTGTGCGGCGAAGGGCACCTGGTACCCGGGGTGGGCGGAGATCCGCGCGTCGCGGACCAGGCCTCCGGTGGAGACGTCGAGCAGGTCGACGCCGTGGGCGGTCAGCTCCTTGGCGAGGCGGACGGTGTCGTCACCGGTCCAGCCCTCGCGCGGGTCCTCCGGGTTCTCGGTCAGCCAGTCGGTGGCCGAGGTGCGGAAGAGGACGGGCAGGTCGTCGGGCCAGACCGCGCGGACGGCGTCCACCACCTGGAGCGGGAAGCGCAGGCGGTTCTCCCAGCTGCCGCCGTAGGCGTCGGTGCGGTGGTTGGCGGCCGGGGAGAGGAAGGAGTTGATGAGGTAGCCGTGGGCGCCGTGGATCTCGACGACCCGGAATCCGGCGGCGAGGGCTCGCCCGGCGGCCGCCGCGAAGTCGCGTACCAGTTGCTGGATCTCGTCCTCGGTCAGCTCGTGCGGGACGGGCAGTCCGTCGAACGCCACAGGGCTGGGGGCCACGGGCTGCCAGCCGCCGTCGCTCTCGGGGACGTGCGCGCCGCCGAGCCAGGGCCGCTCGGTGGACGCCTTGCGGCCGGCGTGGGCGAGCTGGATCGCGGGGACGGAGCCGTGGGAGGCGATGGCCGCGGCGATCCGGGCGAAGGCCTCCTGCTGGCGGTCGTTCCACAGGCCCAGGTCCCACGGGCTGATCCGGCCGTCCGGGCGTACGCCGGTGGCCTCCGCCATCACGAGCCCTGCGCCTCCGACGGCGCGGGCCGCGAGGTGGGTGAGGTGGAAGTCCGTCGGCACGCCGGCCTCGGACCCGTGGGAGGCCGCGGAGTACATGCACATCGGGGACATCCACACGCGGTTGGGGATCTTTAGGGACCGCAGGGTCAGGGGCGTGAACAGAGCACTCACCGGAACGTCTCCTCAGGGGGTCGGGGCACGGAGCTGACGCCCCGCCCTGACTGGTAGGGCGGGACAGCCATGACCAGTACGATAGACCTCGTAGTACGGCAGTTGTCAAACTACGAGGATGTTCGTACTTTAGAGGTGCGAGACCTGAGGAGGCCGCCCATGCCCACGACCGAGCACGACGTCGCCGCCCCGACCGGGCGCCGGCTCACCCATCCGTCGGCGGAGGAGATCCGCCTGGAGACGGTCCTGCACGCGATGGCCGACCCCATCCGGCTGACCATCGTGCGCGAACTGGCGGACGGCCACGCGGACATGGCCTGCATCGCGTTCGACCTTCCGGTGAGCAAGTCCACCACCACCCACCACTTCAAGGTGCTGCGCGAGGCGGGCGTCATCCGCCAGCACTACGAGGGGACCTCCCGCATGAGCAGGCTGCGCGAGGCCGACCTGGAGGCGCGCTTCCCCGGGCTCCTGGCGGCCGTCCTGGAAGCGGCGCGGCGCTCCGCCCACGCCGCCACGCCTTCGGCGTGAGCCACCCCCGTACGCCGTCCTCCCCGGGCCTGTGAAGCAGCGCGGGGCGGACGCGTACAGCTGTCGGACCCGCTCAGATGGTCGCGGTGTCGATCACGAAGCGGTAGCGGACGTCGCTCGCCAGGACCCGCTCGTACGCCTCGTTGACCTGGCCCGCCTCGATGACCTCGATCTCGGCGCCGAGGCCGTGCACGGCACAGAAGTCAAGCATCTCCTGGGTCTCGGCGATGCCGCCGATCGCCGAGCCCGCCATCGACTTGTTCCCGCCGATCAGCGAGAAGAGGTTGAGCGAGATCGGCTCCTCGGGCGCGCCCACGTTGACCAGGGTGCCGTCCGTCCGCAGCAGGGCGAGGTAGGCGCCGAAGTCCAGCGGGGCCGAGACCGTGGAGAGGATGATGTCGAAGGTTCCGGCCAGCTCCTCGAAGGTCTTGGGGTCGCTGGTCGCGTAGTAGTGGTCGGCGCCCAGCTTGAGCCCGTCGTCCTTCTTGCGCAGGGACTGGGAGAGGACCGTGACCTCGGCCCCGAGGGTGTGAGCGATCTTGACGGCCATGTGGCCGAGCCCGCCCAGACCGATGACCGCGACCTTCCTGCCCGGGCCCGCGCCCCAGCGGCGGAGCGGGGAGTACGTGGTGATGCCCGCGCACAGCAGCGGCGCGGCCTCGTCCAGCGCGATGCCCTCGGGGACGCCGACGACGAACCCCTCGGTCACGACGATGTGCGTCGAGTAGCCGCCGTACGTCGGCTCACCGCTGCGGTCCAGCGCGTTGTACGTCTGGGTGTTCCCCTCGGCGCAGTGCTGCTCGCGGCCCATCAGACAGGCGTCGCACTTCCCGCAGGAGTCGACCATGCAGCCGACGCCGACACGGTCGCCGACCTTGAACCTGGTGACGCCGGGGCCGGTCTCCGCGACGATGCCGGCGATCTCGTGACCGGGGACCATCGGGAAGATGCCCTCGCCCCAGCCGTCACGGGCCTGGTGGATGTCGGAGTGGCAGATGCCCGCGAACTTGATATCGATCAGGACGTCGAACTCGCCCACCGGGCGGCGCTCGATCGTGGTGCGCTCCAGCGGGGCCTTGGCACGGGGAGCGGCGTAAGCGGCAACGGCGGTCATGCCGGAGGTTCTCCTCTGGGTGGTGCGGTAAGTACGCCTTCCAGCATCAAGGCTTCGGCGGCGTTTACCCAGGTCACCGCTTTGCCTACGTCCAGTGGTCCTACCACTGGCGGGGACAGGCTCCCGCGCGTACGACCAGGGACAATAGAAGCCATGGACGATCAGCCCGCCCCCTCCGCCCCCGAGCCGCTCGACCGGCGCGCCGAACTCAGCGAGTTCCTGCGCACCCGGCGGGCCCGGCTCCAGCCGCAGGACGTGGGGCTGCCGGAGTTCGGCCGGGCCCGCCGGGTGCCGGGGCTGCGGCGGGAGGAACTGGCGCAGCTGGCCGGGGTCTCGGTGGCGTACTACACGCGCCTGGAACAGGGCAACGGGCGCAACGTCTCGGCCGAGGTGCTCGACGCGATCGCCCGGGCGCTGCGACTCAGCGACGCCGAGCACGCGCACCTGACGCACATGGCCAAGCCGGCGCAGCACAAGAAGAAGCGGCGGCCGGCGAGGGTGCAGCGGGTCCGGACGGGACTGCTGCACCTTCTGGACAGCCTGGAGGGCATTCCCGCGTACGTCTCCGGGGCCCGCTCCGATATCCTCGCCTGGAACCCGATGGCGGCGGCGGTCTTCGGCGACTGGGGCGCGCTGCCGCTCGAGGAGCGGAACTGGGCGCGGCTCGTGTTCCTCTCCCCCGCCTACCGGGACCTGTTCGTGGAGTGGGACTCCAAGGCCTCGGACATGGTCAGCTATCTGCGCCTGTACGCGGGCTGCCATCCGGACGATCCGCAGCTCTCCGCGCTGGTGGGTGAACTCTCCGTCAAGAACGACGAGTTCCGGCGGCTGTGGGCCACGCACAACGTGAAGGAGAAGGGGCACGGCACGAAGTTGATCCGGCATCCGCTCGTCGGGGACATGGCCCTGTCGTACGAGACGCTGCATCTGCCGGACGACCAGGAGCAGTGCCTGGTCACCTATCACGCGGAACCGGGGTCGGCGTCGGCCGAGGCCCTGCGCCTGCTGGCGAGCTGGGGAGCTGACGCGAGCCGTCGCGCGGCACGGGCGTGACGCCGCTCGGCCTTCGCCTCGAAGGTGAGCCCCCTCGTCAGGCGCCCGGATGCCGGAGACGACGCCCTTCTGCGGCTGGTGCGGGAGCGGCGGCCGCACCTCCGGCCCGGGCGGGTTCGTCCTCCCGCCGGCCGGCCGCCGGAACCGCTTCGAGGCGAACATCGAGGACGCCCGGACCTCCACGTGGTACGCACCGCACGCCTACGGCGGGCGCACCCTCAACGTGGAGGTGCCGCAGGGGACGGACGAGCGCTCCGCCGATCCCACGCCGCTGGACGACGGGCCGGAGGCCCTCCTGCTCGCCTGTGCCCTGGAGGGTCCGGGAGAGGAGAAGGAGCGCCTGCGCTCCCGAGCCACCGGTCCGGCGCACCGCTGGTGCGACGAGTTCGCCACGTCCTTCACCCTGCATACCGTTCCCATCGCGGTCCAGGTCGCGCACCGGGGGGCCACCGTGCCGGCGGCGGCGCGGCTCACCGCACCGGGCGGCGTAGGAGCCGGAGGGTCAGATGGGGGCGGCGGCCCCCACCCCGTACGTCTCGCGATCGGCCCAACCCGCGGCGACGGCCTCCGTTGCCGCGGTGGTCCCCGACGGGTCCAGGAGCGGCAGGACCTCCGAGTCGGCGAGGCAGGGCAGCAGCAGCCGCCAGAAGCCGGTGAGCGTCCGCGCGGACAGCCACTGGGAGTCGCACCGTCCGAGCACCTCGAACCCGGTGGTCGCGGCCACCGTCGCGGCGGTGACGTCCGTGCGGGAGACACCCTCCACGAGGGTGCCGACGGCGGCCGCCTCGTCGAGCAACTCCCCGACGCAGCTCTGCCACTGCGCGGGCAGGCCGGGTTCACCGCCTCGCTCCCCGCCGTGACTGAGCCGGAAACCCGCCCGCGTGACCGGGTCGCGGCCGAGCAGGTCCACCAGGGCGTGCGAGGTGTCGACCAGGGTCTGCAGGGCCGTGTCCGTCCTGCGGCGGATGGAACCGGACACCTCCAGAAGACCGTGCGACGCCTCCGCGACCACGGCCTGCGCGACCGCCGCCTTGTTCTCGAAGTGGAAGTGCAGGGCCCCCGTGCTGACGCCCGCGCCGGAACTGATCAGCGCCAGGCGCGCCTGTCCGTACCCGTGCTGCTCGAACACGATCGCCGCGGAGCGGATCAGGGCTTGGCGGGTACGCGCGGCGCGCACCTGCTTGGTCACCGTGACCTCCACCGGGGGGCGAAGCGGATGGGATGGGGCCCCGGGCCGTGGGCTCCCAGGGCCCGGGGCTCTCCGCCGGAGCGGTGAAGCAGTGTCATGGGCAATATCAAACCAACTTACCGGTTTGATTTCCAGGGGAACGTATGCGCGGTCGGACCCCCGCGTCCGTACGCCGGGCGTTACGCCGTGCGGCCGACCGCGCCGAAGGACTCCGCGTGGTCCGCGGCCCAGGTGCGGAACGGCCTGGCGGGACGGCCCGTCAGCTCCTCGACGGTGGGCACCACGGCCGCCTTGGCCCCTGCCCGCTGGCGCTCCGCACTCTCCAGGAACGCCTCGGCCACCGGCCGCGGATACTTGGCGAGCAGCGCCTCGCGCGCGCGGTCCAGGGACAGTTCCTCGAAGCGCAGCGGCCGGCCCAGCAGTTCGGAGAGCTGGGCCGTCTGCTCGTACGCGCTGATCGCCTCCGGGCCAGACACCCCGTACGCCCGTCCCTCGTGGCCGCTACCGGTGAGGGCGGCGACGGCGACCGCCGCGACATCCCGCGGGTCGACGCACGCGACCGGCGACCGCCCGTAGAGGGCCCGCACCACACCGTCCGACGCGATGCCGTTCGCCCAGGAGAGCGTGTTGGACATGAACGTCCTGGGGCGGACGAAGGTCCACGGCACCCCGGACTCCCTGATGGCCTGTTCGTTGCCCCGCTGGAGCCGGGTGATGAAGTCGTCCGCGTCCGGCTCCTCCACCGCCATCATCGACAGCTTCACGAGGTGGCGCACACCCGCCGCCGCGGCCGCCGCGGCGACCCTCGCGTCATCGGGCTCCGTGGGGCTGTTCGTCACGAGGAACACCGCGCCGATGCCCCGCAGCGCCCGGTCGAGGGACGCGCGGTCCCCGTACTCCCCCGCCACGACATCGGCCTGGGGTCCGCGCACCGTCACGCGCTCCGGCCGCCGCGCCAGGATCCGCACCGGACCGGCGGCCGCCAGCAGACGGGCGACCTCGCGGCCGACCGCCCCCGTCGCCCCTGTCACCAGAATCACGCCACGTACTCCTCACACACCGTCATCAGTCTGCCGTCCAACCGCAACACACCGCTCGCACGCGCGCCGACCGGCTGCGCGTTCAGCTCTCCCCCACGGGGCCCGTCAGCACCGTGTCGAAGACCGGCTCGCCGTCCTGGTGGCCCGTCACCCGGATCCTCGCCCCGCCCGGCGAGCCGCCCGGCAGGATCTCTGCGGCGATCGAGCAGGGACTGCCGAACTCCGCGTACCGGTGAAAGTGCGTACGCCCCTCGGCGGGGACGAACCCGCCGTCCCCGGCGGCCAGGCACGCCGCCTGCCGGGCGGCTTCCAGCAGCAGCATGCCGGGCACATGGTCGTTGGGCCGCTGGAAGAGCGTGGGGTGACGGGTGTCCACCCGCAGCTCCCAGACCCCTTCGTGGGAGCCCTCAGAGAGCACCACGTCCTCCGCCCTGGCGCGACCCGCCCGGGCGGGGTCCACCGGCGCCGTCCGCGGTATCACCACGCCCGGCTCCGCCGATCCGCCGCGGATCCGCCGGTAGACGCGCGGGCTGGTGAACCTCGTCGCGCCCATACCGGTCGCGACCAGCCGGCCCGCGCGGTGCACCACCCAGTCCACGCGTCCCTGCACCGGCAGGCCACCGCGCCACTTGAGCTCGGAGCAGGTCACCTCCACGTCGATCACGGTGGGCAGGCCGCCCACGACCAGGTGATCGGGGTGGGTCGCGTAATCCAGATCGGCCATCAGGAAGTGGTAGCCGACGGGGACTCCGTACCCGGCGTGGAAGGCCAGCATCGCCGCCTGCCGCATCGCCTCCGTCACCAGCAGCGGATCGTGACGGTCCGTTCCCACCGGGGCGAAGAACGGATGATCGTGCGGAAGCACCGCCTCCACGTGGAACCGGTCCGGCCCCAGCCGCTCCCAGTAGCGCGGAAAGGCGTCCTCCGCCCTGCTCCTGTGAACCAGTTCCATTCCCACCGGATGCACCACTCGGGCCTCCGAGCCGACGGCCGACGCCGCTACAGGATCGGTCAACACTGCTGCTTCGGGCATAACTCCCCCCCAGGGGTCATGTGATGGGCGAGTCGTTCCTGCGGTGCGCACGCGCTGATAAGATACAGACTAAGCGGTTTTTTTTCTATCCCCACAGGCCGCCCGCCCGGCCCACGACCGGCACCGCCCGACGAAGGAGACAGGGATGGCCAAGCAGGACCGGGCGATCCGCACCCGCCAGGCGATCCTGATGGCAGCAGCCGAGACTTTCGAGAAGCACGGTTACCAAGCCGCCACCATTACCGAAATACTCAGAGTCGCCGGAGTGACCAAAGGCGCGCTCTACTTCCATTTCCCGTCCAAGGAAGAGCTCGCGCTCGGGGTGATCGAGGCCCAGGACCCCCCACCGCCCACCCCCGACCAACTCCTCAAGCTCCAGGAGCTCGTGGACATGGGGATGCTGTTCAGCCACCGCCTCCACACCAGTCTCCTCACCCGCGCCGGGGTCCGTCTCTCCATGGACCAGCAGGCCCAGGGCCTGGATCGCACCGGCCCCTTCCTCCGGTGGCAGCGGACCACCCACGGCCTCCTCGCCCAAGCCAAACAGAACGGCGAACTCCTCCCGCACGTCAACCCCACGGAGACCGCCGACCTCTACGTCGCGGCCTTCACCGGCATCCAGGCGGTCTCCCAGACCCTCACCAACTACCGCGATCTGGAGCAGCGCCACATCACGCTCCAGCGGCACATCCTGCCCAGCATCGCCACTCCCTCCATCCTCACCGCGCTGGACCTCAGCCCCGAGCGCACCACCCGGCTCGCCCGGCTCACCCCCGCGCACTGAGCCCGCAGGCGCCGACCCGCAGGCGGTCAGGCGGTCAGGGCCAGCCGGGTGCCGAGGCCGATCATCATCGCGGCGACGAGTCCGTCCAGGACGCGCCACGACGACGGGCGGGCGAGCACCCCGCTGAGCAGCCGGGCGCCGAACCCGAGAGCGGCGAACCAGCACACGCTGGCGAGGATCGCCCCCAGCCCGAAGGTCCAGCGCAGCGGACCGCGGTCGGCGGCGACCGAGCCGAGCAGGAAGACGGTGTCCAGATAGACGTGCGGGTTGAGCCAGGTCATCGCGAGGCAGGCGAGCACGGCGCCGCGCTTCGCCCCGGAGGGCGCGTTTTGCGGGTGCAGGGCGGAGGGACGGAACGCCCGGCGTGCGGCCAGGACGCCGTAGACGATCAGGAACACGCCACCCACCAGGGAGACCACGGCCAGGGCGGACGGCCAGGCCACCACCACGGCGCCGACCCCGGCGACTCCGAGGGCGATGAGGACGGCGTCGGACAGGGCACAGATGACCACCACCGCGAGAACGGCCTCCCGGCGGACGCCCTGGCGGAGGACCAGAGCGTTCTGGGCGCCGATGGCGACGATGAGGGAGAGGCCGGTACCGAACCCGGCGGCCGCGGTGGTCAGGGCGTTGGTCATAGTCCAGACGCTAGGGAGATCCACTCTGCGTGTACAGCTAATGATTCTTACGTATCATTAGCTGTCATGATGTCGGAGCTTCCCCTGGATCAGGTGCGGACCCTGCTGGCCGTCGTCGACGAAGGCACCTTCGACGCGGCGGCGAACGCCCTGCACGTGACGCCGTCGGCGGTCAGCCAGCGGGTGAAGGCCCTGGAGCAGCGCACCGGGCGGGTGCTGCTGATGCGGACGAAGCCGGTGCGGCCCACCGGGTCCGGTGAGGTCCTGGTGCGCTTCGCCCGCCAGCTGGCGCGGCTGGAGCAGGACGCGCAGTCGGCCCTCGGGATGTCGGGCCCCGGCGAGCCGACGCGGCTGACGGTCGCGGTGAACTCCGATTCCCTGGCGACCTGGTTCCTGCCCGCCCTCGGGCGCGTACCGGAGGAGCTCGGCATCTGTTACGAGCTGCGCCGGGAGGACCAGGACCATACCGCCGCGCTGCTTCGCGAGGGCCTGGTGATGGCGGCGGTGACCTCCTCGCCCGAGGCGGTGTCCGGCTGTTCGGTGCGGAGTCTGGGCCGGATGCGCTATCTGCCGGTGGCGACGGCGGCCTTCGCCGGGCGCTGGCTCGGGCTGGGGACGGCGACCCCGTTGCGCGAGCTGATCGCGGACGCCCCGGTCGTGGACTTCGACCGGCGCGACGACCTCCAGGACTCCTTCGTCCGCGCGCTCGGGTGCGACCGGCGGGCGGCCGCCCGGCGCCACTACGTGCCCACGTCACAGGGGTTCGTGGACGCCGTGGTGGCGGGGATGGGCTGGGGCATGCTGCCCGACGTCCAGGCACGCCCGCTGCTGGGCGCCGGTCGGCTGGTCGCCCTCGCCCCGGACCGTCACGTGGACGTTCCCCTGTACTGGCAGCAGTGGAAGCTGGACTCACCGGCCCTCGCCACCGTGGCCGAGGCCGTGGTGGCGGAGGCCGCCGAGGCGCTCGACGGGGCCCCTTAGGATGACGGGTCTCTCCCCCAGGTCAGGCTCCCGGCTCCGTACGGGAAGTGCCCCGGGGGGCCATCCCGAGAGACCCGGAGGCGTCTCCTTGCGCGTGCTGCTGGTGGAGGACGACGACGACCTGCGGGCGGTGCTCGCGGCGGGGCTGCGCGAGGCGGGCTTCGCCGTCGACGGCGCGGACGACTGGCCGGAGGCGGACGTGATGCTGCACGTGACCGCGTACGACTGCGTGGTCCTGGACCGGATGCTGCCCTCCGGCGACTCCCTCGCACGGCTGGAGAGCAGGCGCCGTGCCGGCTGGTCGGTGCCCGTGCTCTGCCTCACCGCTCTGGACGCCCTGGACGACCGGGTGCGCGGGCTGGAGAGCGGGGCGGACGACTACCTGGCCAAGCCGTTCGCGATGCGCGAGCTCGTCCTGCGGGTGCGCAGCCTGACCCGGCGGGCGGCCGAGCGGCTGCCCGCCTTCCTGAGCTGCGGGGACGTGGTGATGGACCTGGCGCGGCGCGAGGTGCGGCGGGGCGGGGTGCTGCTCTCGCTGAGCCCGAAGGAGTACGCCGTGCTCCAGCAGCTCCTGGTCCACCGGGACAGCGTCGTCACGCGTACGGCGTTGCTGGAGCACTGCTGGGACGAGATGGCCGACCCGGTCTCCAACGTGGTGGACGCCGTCATCGCCGGCGTGCGGCGCAAGCTCGGCGCCCCCGGTCTCGTGCGCACCGTGCGCGCCCAGGGGTTCCTGATGAGCTCGGCATGACCCGGGCTGAAGGCGCCGGGTCCGCGCGGCGCGGCTCCCCGGCCCGGAGAGGGCTGCGCCGGCTCCAGCTGCGGCTGACCGCCGCGTACACGCTGATCACCGTCGTCGGGCTGAGCTGCCTGTCCTGGCTGGTGATCCGTACCGACGACCGGTCCCGGGAGGCCGCCGAGTACGACGAGATGCGCCGCCGGGCCTCCGTCGCGGCCTCGCTCGTCTACTACGAGGACGACCGGATCCGCCTCGACGGCCTGGCCGACGACGAGGCGACAGCGGGCACGCCCCAGGTCCTCGTGCTGGAGGAGCGGCCCGGTGACGGTCCGGCCGTGGTCTTCCGGGGCAGCGTCCAGCAGTTCGACGTACCGGCCGCGACGATCGCGCGGGCGGCGCGTTCGGCGATGCGCACCGAGGAGACGGTGCGGGAGGAGGCCGACGACCGTGAGGGCGGGCCCGTGCGGCTGCTGGCCGTGCCCTTCTACCACGACGCGACCGACGAGGTGGCGGGCGCGGCCGTCGCGGTCGGGGACCCGGCGTACGGGGCGGCCGAACACCGCAGCCTGGTCCTCTCCCTCGTCGTCGGGTGCGCCGCACTGAGCGCGCTGGCCGCGCTCACCGGCCATGTGCTCTCCGGTCGGTCCATGCGGCCCGCCTGGCAGGCGCTGGAGCAGCAGGAGCGGCTGCTCGCCGACGCGGCGCACGAGCTGCGGACGCCGGTGGCGGTGATGCGCGGTGCGGTGGAGGTCGCCGAGCACGGGTCGGGCGGGCCGGAGTCCCCTCTGCCGATGATCCGCCGGGCGGCGGACCGGATGGGGCACGTGGTGGAGAACCTGCTGACCCGGGGGCGGTTGGAGGCCGCCGTGGAGTCGGTGCGGGCCGAGCCGCTGCGGCTGGACCAGCTCGTGGAGGAGGTGTGCGCCGAGCTGCCGGAGGGCGGGCACCGGCTGGAGCTGCGGCTGGAGGATTCGGTGGTCGACGCGGACGCGGCGCTGGTGCGGATGGCGGTACGCAATCTGCTCGACAACGCCGTACGTCACGGCCGTACGCCCGGGGAACCCGGCGGGGCCGAGTTGCTCGTGACCGTACGCGGACCGGAGGTCTCGGTCGCCGATCGCGGTCCGGGGGTGGAGCCCGGGCGGTTGCCTGAGCTGATGGAGCGCTTCCGCTCGCCGGGCGGCGGTACCGGGATCGGCCTCTCGCTGGTGCAACGGGTGGCCCTCGCCCACCGGGGCGGCCTGACCGTGTACGCCCGCCCGGGCGGCGGTGCGGTGTTCGTGCTGCGGCTGGCACCCGCCCGGTCGCGGCGGAGGCGGGCAGGCAGGCGTCCGGGAGACTGACGCTCACGATTCGCTCATGATCGGCCGTCCATGATGCGGAGGCAGGTACGCAGACCACGCACAGGAGTCCCCATGCCCCAGCACGCCGCCACCCCGTTGCTCCGTCGCCGTTCCACCCTCGCGGCCCTGTCCGGCGGGGTCGCCGTGACGGCCGGCGCCGGGGTCCTGCTGTCCGGCGCCTTCGCGGCCGAGCCCGCGCCCAAGGTCGTACTCCCCCGGGCCGACGCCACGTTCGACTACCAGATCGGCGGGGCCTACACCCCGCCCGCCGGGGTCAAGGCGCTCTCGCGAGACCGGGGCGCCAAGCCCGTACGCGGCCTGTACAACGTCTGTTACGTCAACGCCTTCCAGACCCAGCCGGACGCGATGGACTGGTGGCAGAAGAAGAACCCGGACCTGCTGCTGCGTGACGGCAGCGGCAAGCCGGTCAACGACGAGGCCTGGGGCGAGGCGCTGCTGGACACCTCGACCGCCGCCAAGCGGACCCGGCTGGTGGAGATCGTCGGCGGCTGGATCGACGGCTGCGCCAAGTCCGGGTTCCAGGCGGTGGAGCCCGACAACCTCGATTCCTACGAGCGCTCCGGAGGCCGGCTCACCCGGGCACACAACGCCGCGTTCGCCAAGCTGCTGGCCACGCGGGCGCACGCGGCGGGCCTGGCGATCGGCCAGAAGAACACCACCGACCTGCTGGGGCAGCGCAAGAGCATCGGCTTCGACTTCGCGGTCGCCGAGGAGTGCGGCCGCTACGACGAGTGCGCCGACTACGCCACCGCGTACGGCAACAGGGTCTTCGTCATCGAATACACCGCCCGCGACTTCTCCAAGGCCTGTTCCGCCATGGGCACGAAGCTCTCGGTGGTCCACCGGGACCTCGACGTCCGGCCGGCGGGGCAGAAGGGGTACGTCTTCCGGACCTGCTGATACGGACCGGCGCCGGTCACGCGGGGGATGCGGGTGACCGGCGGGAGGTGAGCGTGAAAAGGGCGCCGTGGGGGTCGCCGATCATCGACTCGGGTCCGTCGTCCGGGGAGACGGTCGGCGGGGACACCTCACCACCCGCCTTCCGCGCGGCCTCGGTGGCCGCCGTCAGGTCGTCGACCTGGAAGCGGACGTGCCACCGGGGGCGCAGGCGGGGGTCGGGGGACGCCCCGTCGCCGCCGCCGCGCAGGGTGGCCACGGTGTGGCCGCCCTGGCGGACGACCACGACGTCCTGCTGGTACGCATAACCGACTTCGCAGCCGCCGGGGTCGTGGGGGTCCCAGCCGAAGACCTCGGCGTAGAAGATCGCGGCGTCGAAGGCGTGGCTCGTGCGCAGTTCGAGAGAGGCGGGCGCGCTGCCCCGGCCGATGGACCAGGGCGGGGTCCGGCCCTCCCAGAAGCCGAACCCGGCCCCCTCGCGGTCCGCCGCCACGGCCCCTCTGCCGGGGCCGAGCCGGAGCGGGCCGACGGCGATCGTGCCGCCGCGTTCCCGTACGCGGGCGGCGGTGGCGTCCACGTCGGCGACGGCGAAGTACGGGGTCCAGGTGGTGGCGGTGGGCAGGCCGGGGCCGATCCGGCCGATCCCGGCGACGGGCAGGCCGTCGGCGTGGGCGACGGTGAATCCCTCGCCCAGGGTGCCGGAGCGGAAGGTCCAGCCGAGGACGGCCGTGTAGAAGGCCTGGGCGGCGCGCAGGTCCCGGGTCATGAGACTGACCCAGCAGGGAACGCCGTACACAGGGGTGGCCCGCTCTGCCTCCGTCATCGCCGATCCGTCTCCTCGCCGGAACAACATGCCCTACATACCTACGCCTCCCGCGTCACCGGCGCCACCCGGGCGCGTACCCGCGGCCGCCGTCGCTTTCACCGTACGGTGAGGGCCGCGGCGGGTTCGCCCAGGTGCCGGGCGGCCGTGCGCCAGGCGGTGGTGACGGCTTCGCGGGCGGTGGCGGTCGCGGCTTCGACGTCCGGGGGCAGGTGCAGCGGCGCACCCAGGTGGACGTGGAGGCGGGGGCGGCGGGCCGGAGCGGTGAGGAACCCCGCGATCTGCTTGGCGACCGAGCCGCTGGTCACCCGGCGGGCGCCGGCCTGCCCGAGGGGGACGACCGGCGCACCCGACGCGTGGGCCAGGCGGGCGAGACCGCTGCGGAAGCTCTCCGGCGGCGCCTCGGCCACGTCCGCGCGCAGCGGAATGCGGCCCTCCCCGTAGATGAGGACGTGGCGGCCCGACCCGAGCGCGGCGGCGGCCGTGTCCAGGGCGTCGGCCGCCCGGTGGGTGTTGCGGTGTACGGGGACGTGGCCGCCGCGCTCCAGGAGCCGGCCGAGGACCGGGATGCGCCAGAGGCCGGCGGTGGCCAGGACGACCGGTTCGACGTCGAGGCGCCGCAGCGCGGCGAGGACGACGCCGGGGTCGGCGAGGGAAGTGTGGTTGGCGACGATGATGGAGCCGGGCGCCGGGGCGCTGCCGTGGTCGGAGGTGACCGTGAGGCGGCCGAGGCAAGGGATGACGGCGGCTGCGACGTTGCTGAGCACGGTTCTCCTGTGGTCCTGGTCGGTGGGGTGACCTCGGCTTCGCGGTCGTGTTCATCGTCGCGGCGGCGTGGGCCTCGGACCTGAGTTCGGATACTCAGCCGGGGGTGGGTGTGGTGCTCGGCCTCCCTGCCCTGCCCGGCGGAGAACGGTGCGCGGGGCGTACGGCCCCGGCGGCAGACTGCGGGGGTCGCCGACGACGCCTCCCGCCGGCAGCGGGCGCCCCGCCGATGTCGATCCGATAGCGGGTGGCCAACTGCTGGGGCGGCTGGACGAACAGCCGCACCGCGCCGTCGCCGTCCCGGGCTCGGAGCCCGGCGGCCACCCGCGCAGCCGCTCGCCGTCCGAGGGGCAGTCGCCTGCGACAAGCAGCCGCGGAAGTACGGACGGAAGGCTGTCCACGGAGGGGTGGATCCGACTGCTACGGGCACGCCACCTGGGCAACATCCGCAAGCGGCGGCAGCGGGACAGGCGGCCGGCCGGCTCGGGGAGCGCGGGGGAGATGAGGATGCGGAGAGGTGACGAAGGCCGGATTCGGCGGCGATGGCAGGATCGCGCGCCGTCCGTCGGTGACGGGCCGGGAGCGCTCTCCGCGCCGACGCGCGGGCCGCTCACCGGGGCGGGGGCGTGTCCTTCACGCCCGGCCGGCGGGTGGCCGCGGTGACACCGGCGCCCCGTCGGCACTCGGCCGGACCGCGGCCCCACCCACTCTCGCCGACGACGGTTCTTCAGCAAGCCGTCGCCTTGGGTGCGCAAAATATGACAATGCCTGCAAGACGTTTATCGATGGACATGTCCATCTCTGGGCGGCTTGCCCTGACGCCCTAGCGGTAGGCGGCGGACGACCGTACGGCGCCGAAGTCGATCGCGCGGTCCGCGTCGCGCAGGACCTCCTCGGCCACGCGCCGTACCTCGGCGAGCACGTCTCCCTGCTCCTCCACGAGGCCGGCGTAGATCGGTGCTTCGGTGCTGTCTGCGGAACTCATGCGGATTTCCCCGTCTGGTCTGGTGCGGAAAGCCCCGCCGGTCGGCGGAGCGGGGGCGAGTGTACGTGGTGGGCGGGGGACGCCGCGATTCCCGGTCCGGGGACCGAGACGTCCCCGGACCTGCCGGAACGGCTCCCGGGCAAGGGCCGGTGCCCCTCGGTCCACTCGTTCACCCAGCCGCAGCCCGAGCAGGCGTACCGGCCGTCGAGCCCCGCGATCTGGGTGCCGCACCGGGCGCATCCGATGTACGTGATCTCCGGGTGCTCCGTCATCGCCCGGTTCCGGCGGCGTCCAGGAGGACGCGGGCGAGCTCGCCCGGCTGGGAGAACATCGGCCAGTGGCCGGTCTCCATGGTGACCAGCTCCCACCGCTCGCCCTTCAGGAGCGCGGCCACGTCGGGGCCCGGCTCGGCTCCGTCGAGCAGGCACTTGACGTACGTCGCGGAAAGCTCGCCGAGGGAGCCCCGCAGAACGGCGGGTTCGGTGAGGGTGGCGCCCGGGTGGGGTGTGGCTCCCGCCACGATCCGGGCCATCTCCTCGTCGCCGAGCTCCTGGCCCGCGCAGTCCGCAGCCGTCAGCGCGGGCCAGAAGCCGTCGTTCGCGGCGATCGCCGCCTCGACCTGCGCCCGGCCCTCCGGCCAGCCCGACACGAACGACTCACCATCGGCCGGAACGCTGGAGTCGACGAAGACCACACGGGCCAGCCGGTCACCGATCCGTTCCGCCGCCTGTCCGACCGGAATGCCCGCGTAGCTGTGTCCGACCAGGACGACGTCCCGCAGGTCCAGGCGCTCGACATGGCCGACGATGTCGTCGACATGGGTCTGCTGTCCGGCCTGCACGCCCTGCCGGTCGGCGAGGCCCGACAGGGTCAGCGAATGGGCCGTGTGCCCGGCCGTGCGGAGGCCGGGCAGCACATCGCTCCACGCCCACGAGCCGAGCCAGGCGCCTGCCACGAGTACGAAGTTCGTCATGGCAGCAACGTAACGCAGGGGTCCGACAGTGCCCTTCGACTCCTGCCGGGCCGCGTTCGCTAGGTTCTCCGTACGCCGAGAACCCGATCCCTACGTCGCGGCCCTGAGCCGTACGCCGAGAGCCCGAGGAGAACACCTGTGCCTTCCTCCACCCCCTCCCCCGCCGTGGGCGTCCTGCTGCCGCGCGATCTGCCCACGGATCTGCTCCTGCCGTTCGCCCGCCGGGCCGAGGAGCTGGGGTTCGGTTCGGTGTGGGTGGTGGAGGATCTCGGGTTCCGCGGCGGGATCACCCAGGCGGCCACCGTCCTGGCCTCCACGTCCGGGATCCGGGTGGGCATCGGGCTGCTGCCCGCAGGTGCCCGCAACGTGGCGTTCGCGGCGATGGAGATCGCCTCCCTGGCCCAGCTCTTCCCCGGTCGGACCGACATCGGCACGGGACACGGCATGCCCGGATGGATGCGGAGCGTCGGCCAGTGGCCCAGGAGCCCTCTCACCTTCCTCCACGAGTACATCGACGCCTTGCGTGCGCTGCTGCGGGGCGAGGCGCCGGAGGTCCGGGGGCGGTACGTGCGCCTCGACGGCGTCCGGCTGGAGAGCGGCGCGCTGCCTGACGTGGTGCCCGACATCCTGGCAGGCGTCCGGGGCCCCAAGTCCCTCGCCGTCTCCGGTGAGGTGGCCGACGGGACGATCCTCGCCGAGCCCGTCGCCCCCGAGTACGTACGTGCCGCCCTCGGGCACATCGGCGCGACCCGCCCGCACCGGCTGGTCGCGTACAACGTCGGCTCCGTCGGCGCCGATCCCGCGGCAGCCCTCGCCGCGGCGCGGCCCGGGCTGGAATGGATCGGCGAGCCGGAGTGGCACGCCCACATCGCCCCGCTCCCGTTCGCCGGGGAGCTGGTGGAGCTGCGGGCGGCGTGCGCGACCCGGGAGGAGTTCGTCCGCCGCCTGCCCGATGCCTGGGTCGCGCGGCTCGCGGTCACGGGAACGCCGGAGACGGCCCGCGCCCGCCTCGGCGAGCTCGGGGCGGCGGGCGTCACCGACGCCGTCCTCGCCCCGGTCGGTCCGGACCCCATCGGGGCCTTGGAGTCGCTCGCCGGGGTGCTCTGACGCGACCTTTCATACGTGTCAACTTCCGATCGGACAGGAGGCATTGTCAGCCGTTTCTGACTGCTTTTCGCTATGAACGGAGGCTGCGGGGCGCGGCGAGGCAGGATGGCCTGCGTGATGGGCAACCTCCCTGTTGTGACGACCAGCTTCGTCGGCCGCGACAGCGAACTGGACAGTATCGACCGGGCACTTCGTGATCACCGGCTGGTCACTCTCAGCGGGAGCGGCGGGGTCGGCAAGAGTCGTCTGGCCCTGCAGACCGCCGGGTACGTCCGGGACCGGTATGCGGACGGCGTGTGGTGGGCCGACCTCTCCCATCTGGACGACGACCAGTTGCTCAGCACGACGGTGTGCGACGGCGTCGGGCTGCTGGACCACAGCTCCCGACGCCCCGTGGCCGCGCTCTGCGAATGGCTCTCCGACCGCCGGCTGCTGCTCGTCCTCGACTGCTGCGAGCGCGTCGTCGACTCCTGCCGGCAGCTAGTCACCGAACTGCTCTCCGCCGCGCCGGGGCTGACCGTCCTGGCCACCAGCCGGCAGCCGCTCGGCGCGGAGGGCGAGTACGCCCTGGAGGTTCCCCCGCTCTCCGCGGGCGAGGACGGCGACGAGGCCGTCCGGCTCTTCCACGACCGGGCCGCCGCCGTCGCCCCCGGGCTGGTGCTCGATTCTCCCGGCGACACGGCCGCCGTGGCGGAGATCTGCCGCCGCCTCGAAGGGATACCGCTCGCCGTCGAGCTGGCCTGCGCGCAGCTCCGTGAGAGCAGCGCGCAGGAGATCACCGGGCGGCTGGCCTCCCGGCTGGACGCCCTCTGCGACGACACGCTCTGGCCCCGCCGCCACCGCGCCCTGCGCACCACCATCGGCTGGAGCCACGAGCTCTGCGCCCCGCTGGAGCGCCTGCTGTGGGCGCGGCTCTCCGTCTTCCGTGGCGTCATCATGACGGCCGACGCCGAGGCGGTGTGCGCGGGCGGGCCCCTCGGCGCCGACGCGGTCGGCCCCGCGCTGGAGCGCCTCGCCGAGCAGTCCGTGCTCCGGCGGACCGGTGCCGGCTACCGCATGCTGGACACGCTGCGCGAGTACGGGGCGATGTGGCTGGCCGAACTGGGCGAGGACGCGCTCCTGACGGACCGGCACGCCCGGCACTTCGCGCAGACCGCCGTGCAGGCGCACGCCGGCTGGCTGGGCCCCCAGCAGGTCGAGTGGTACCGCAGGGTCGCCTCCACGCACGCGGATCTCTGCGCGGCCCTGGAGCATCTGCTGGCCGAGGACCCCGAGCGGGCGATGGAGATGGCCGGATGCGCCGGTCTGTTCTGGAGCTGCTGCGGCCACCTCCACCAGGCCCGGACCTATCTGGAGCGGGTGCTGGCCCTGCCCCTCTCGGCCGGTCCGCACCGCACCCGCGCGCTCTGGGCCCTCGGCATCACGCTGACCCTGCAGGGGGACCATGAGGCGGCCCGCCGGGTGGGTACGGAGTGCGAGGAGGCGGCCCGCCTCGGGCAGGACGCCGAAGGAGCGCTCTCGGCGGCCCACTCCATGAGCTTCACCTATCTGATGATGGGCCGCCCGCAGACCGCCCACCTGGTCAGCGACCATGCCCTGCGACAGCACCCGGGGGACCCCGCCGACGCCCCCTCCCAGCTGCGCTGCCGGGTGATACGCCTCTTCGCCCTGTCCGCACTGGGCCGACTGGACGAGGCGTACGAGGAGGCGACGCGGCTCCAGCGGACGAGCCTGCGCTTCGGCGAGCACTGGGCACGGGCCTACGCCGATCACCAGCTCGCCCTCATCCACCTCCTCCAGGGCCGCCCCCGCCACGCCGAGAGCCACGCGCGCGCGATGCTCGCGAGCAAGCACGAGCTCCACGACAGCCTCGGCATCGCGCTCGGCCTCGACCTGCTCGCCGGAGCCATCGCCGCCCAGGGGGACGGCGTCGCGGCTGCCCGTACCTCCGGCACCGGACACACGTACTGGCGGATCATCGGCCACCCCCACCGCGGCACCCCCGAGCTCGGGGCGATCCGGGAACAGTGGGAGCTCCAGGCCCGGCAGGCGGCCGGGAACACGGCGTACGAAAGGGCCTACCGCCGGGCGTCGGCCGACGACGCCGAGCGCGGCCTGGCCCATGCCCTGGAGCGGCAGCTCCCCTCGTGACCGGGCCCGTTCGCCGTCTCCCCTGGCGACCTGGGCGGTCCGGCGGATCTGCCGGGTGGCGGTCACGGAGTACGGGCTCAACGCGCTGCGGGCGGAGGACGCGCGACAACGCGGGTTCCCACGCGGTACTGGCCCGTGCGGGGTTCGAGCCGGTGGAGGACGTCATGTTCGGCGTCCGGCCGGAGCGACGGTACGTCCTCGATCTGCGCGGGGACGCTTCCCCGGCCCGGTGACCGGTGCTTCCTGGAGAGAGCCGGATGGTCCACTCCGGGGGCGGGCTCCGCCCGGCCGCCCGATGCTGGGCTCGCGGCAGCCGCCGGCCAGGGGCTGTCGTGGTCCAGGCCCAGGCCTCCCAGGGGGTCGTCGGGGGATCAGGCCCGGGACGCCCAGGGGATGTCCGGCCCGATCCGCCCCGCCGCTCCTGAGGCCCGGCCCGCCGTTTGACCGCACCTTCAGGAGGTAGCCCGTGCCCACTCGTCCCCTTCTGCGCGCCCCTTCCCGTCCGCTGCGGCGAAGAGCCGTCGTGGCCGTGCTGGCCGCCGCCTCGCTCGCCGGGCTGATGACCGGCCCGGCCCGGGCGGGCGGTGACGGGGGCGACGGCCCGCGCGGACCGCACGGTCCGGCCGACGGCGAGCTGCAGCGCAGGCTCCAGGCACTCGTCGACACACCGGGCGGGCCGCCCGGGGCCATCGCCGTACTGAAGGCCGGCGGCCGCAGCGAGGTGTACCGGGCCGGAACGTCGAAGGTGGGCACAGGCCGGCCGCCGCGGACGACGGACCACATGCGGATCGCCAGCGTGTCGAAGGCCTTCAGCGGCGCGGTCGCGCTGCACCTGGCGGACCGGGGGCGCCTCTCTCTCGACGCCACCCTCGGCCGGTGGCTGCCCCGGCTCCCGGCAGCCTGGCACCGGGTGACCGTCAGCCAGCTCCTGAACCACACCAGCGGGCTGCCGGACTACACCGAGGACCCCACGTTCATCGCCGAGTTCGCGGCCGATCCGCGCCGCCACTTCGACTCGCGCCAGCTGCTGCGGTACGTCGCCGGGGAGCCGCTGCGGTTCCGGCCGGGTTCGGCGTACCGCTACTCCAACTCCGACAACATCGCCGTGGCCCTGATCGCCGAGGCCGCGACGGGGACCCGCTACGAGCAGCTGCTGGCCGAGATCGTGTACCGGCCGCTGGGGCTGCGCGCCACCTCACTCCCCCAGGGGTACAGGCTGCCCGAGCCGTATCTGCACGGGTACGACGTGGACCCGCCGAATCCGCCGGCGGACCTCTCCACCGCGATCAGCGCCTCCGGGGTGTGGGCGTCCGGCGGCATCGTCTCCACGCCCGGGAACCTCGGCGCCTTCATCCGCGCCTGGGCCGGCGGCCGGGACCTGAGCCCGGCGGTCCGCCGCCGGCAGCTGACATTCGTGGCGGGCAGCTCCGAACCCGCGGGTCCCGGGCGCAACGAGGCCGGGCTCGCCCTCTTCGCGTACCGGACGCGGTGCGGGACCGTGTACGGCCACACCGGCAACTTCCCCGGCTACACCCAGCTGGCGGCGGCCACCAAGGACGGCAAGCGGTCGCTGACCGTCTCGCTCACCTCGCAGGTCAACAGCACGACGAACCCGCGGCTGCTGGCCACCCTCCGCGGCCTCCAGGAGGACTTCGTCTGCCGGCTGCTGGAGCGGCGCAAGCCGCACGGAACATAGGAGAAGGGGTACGCCGGGTGTCCGGCGTACCCCTTTCCCTCGCATCGGTGCCCCGTCCGGCGACGGTCAGTCGTTGTCGGTCTCCTCGCGGACGATGGTGTCGTTCTTGGCGTCCACGTCGAACGTGGTCTTCTTCCAGTCGGAGCCGACCACGTCGACCGACCAGATCACGCCGCTGCCATCGTTGTCGTCCAGGCTGACGGAGGTGACGGTCCCCTTCTTCTTCTCCGTGGCGACCTTGGCCGCCTGCTCGGGCGTCTGCGTGGCCTGGGAGAGCCACTCGGCCGTCTGTTTCTTGTCCTCGGCGTCCTGGTCCGCGTCGACGCGGGCCTCGATCACCTTGCCGTCGACCGCGTCGATCCGCACGGTGTGGACCGTGCCGTCCTTCTCGGCGACCTCCGCGACCCAGACAGGGCCGTCGGCACCCGGGCTCGCGCTCGGCGAACCGGTCGCTTCGGGGCTGCCGGTCGGACTCGCGGTGCCCGTCGGGCTGCCGGTCGCGGTCGGGCTGGGGCTCTCGCCGCGGTCGTCGTCGTCCACACCTTCCAGGTCCAGATCGACGAGCTTGCCGTTGGCCACTTCGCCGACCGCGGTCGTCGCCGCGTCGTCGAAGGCGACCTTGGTGGCATCCAGCACGCTCTTGCGTTCCCGCTGGTCCTCGGTCAGGTCCGCGGTGGCCGACGGGGACGCCGTCGTCCTCTGCGGGAGGACCTTCGCGGCTTCGGTGGCCGCGGACGTCGCGCTGTCCGCGCTCTGACCGCATGCCGTCAGCAGGAGAGCGGCGGCGGCCAGGCAGGCGGCGGCGCCGGTCGCCCTGAGGTTGCGGGAGCGTAGGGAAAGACAATTGTTTCGTCGGGGCTCAAGTCTCATGTACGCATGCCTAGCCCTCCCGGCGATCAGTCATGTTGTCCTACCGGCCGGAGTCACCCGATCGACCGGACACCTCCGCCCGTTGGCCGTCGCCAAGCCGCGCGCCGCTCCCCGGGCGGGGCGCACCCGGGTGCGAAACAATGGAGGCGGGGCCGGATGTCGTCATGGCCCCGCCGGGAGGCCGTCATGGAGCACACGGAGCGGTACGAACTCATCTTCCAGATGTCCGGCGCCGAGGACGACGTGGTCGCCGTCCGGCTGACCGACCGGACCGGAGCGGGCGGATCTCCCGTGTACGAGGACGAGACCGGGATCGTCCGCGCCGAGATCAGCGACCGGGGCGAGGTCCGGATGCTCGCCAGCGGAGGACACCAGGTCCCCGGAACCCCGCTGCTGGCCCGGCCACTCACCGAGGGGGTTCCCGGGAGGCACTGAGCAGACCGGTCACGGACCACAGGCGGGGCGTATCGGCGAAACGGTGCGCCCCGCCGAGCTGTGCGTCCGTCGGTGCGTATCTCGCGCCCGCCCCTGCCCACCTCTCGCCCGAATGTGTTTACTTTCCCAGACCTCGGACGTAACCTGAGCGCGAAACCACAGACTCGGGCATGAAACGGATACGAAACCACATGTACGCACCGGAGCGTCAGCAGGAGATCCTCCGCCTCGCCCAGGAGAGCGGCCGGGTCGACGTGCTCTCCCTGGCCGAGGAGTTCCAGGTGACCGCCGAGACCGTCCGGCGGGATCTCAAGGCGCTGGACCGGGCGGGGCTGCTGCGCCGGGTGCACGGCGGTGCCATCCCGGTCGGGCGGCTCGATTTCGAGCCCGACCTCGCCGAGCGGGACGCCGTGGCCGCCGACGAGAAGGACCGGATCGCGCAGGCGGCGCTCGCCGAGCTGCCGGCGGACGGCAACGTGATCATCGACGCCGGGACCACGACGGCCCGGCTCGCCGCGGCTGTCCCCGTCGATGCCGCGCTGACCGTGGTGACGCACGCCCTGCCGGTCGCCGCCCGTCTCGCCGACCACCCGGGCATCGCGCTGCACCTGGTAGGCGGGCGGGTCCGGCACCGGACGCGGGCGGCGGTCGACGCCTGGGCGCTCAGCGCGTACGCCGAGATCAGCGCCGATGTCGTCTTCCTCGCCACCAACGGCTTCTCGCCCGACAGCGGCCTCACCACGCCCGACCTCGCCGAGGCCGCCGTGAAACGCGCGGTGGTCAAGGCCGCCCGCCGGGTCGTCCTGCTCGCCGACTCCGGCAAGTTCGGGCAGCGGCACTTCGCCCGCTTCGGTGACCTCACCGACGTGGACCTCCTCATCACCGACACGGGCCTCAGCCCCCACGACGCCCGCTCCATCGAGAGCCGGGGCACGGAAGTAGTACGCGCATGATCCTCACCGTCACCCCCAACCCCAGCCTGGACCGGACCTACGAGCTGCCGGACCTGGTCCGCGGCACCGTCCTGCGGGCCACGGCCGACCGCGTCGACCCGGGCGGCAAGGGCGTCAACGTCTCCCGCGCGGTCGCGGCGGCCGGCCACCGCACGGTCGCCGTCGCCCCGATGGGCGGGCCGGAAGGCGCGCTGCTCGCCCGGCTGCTCGGCGAGCACGGCATCGAGGCGGCCGGAGTCCCGGTCACCGGCAGCACCCGGATCAACGTCACGCTCGTCGAACCGGACGGCACCCTCACCAAGATCAACGCCACCGGGCCCGAGCTCAGCGCCGCCGAGGCGGAGGACGTCCTGGAGGCGGTGCGCACCCGCTCGGCGTCCGCCGACTGGATCGCGTGCTGCGGAAGCCTGCCGCGCGGGCTGCCGCCGCGGTGGTACGCGGAGCTGGTCGCCCGGAGCCACCGGGCGGGGGCGCGGATCGCGCTGGACACCTCCGGTGCGGCGCTGACCGCCGCGCTGCGGGAGGGGCCCGACGTGATCAAGCCCAACGCCCAGGAGCTCGCCGAGGCCGTCGGCCGTCCGCTCGCCACGGTGGGCGACGCGCTGAAGGCGGCCGAGGAGCTGCGCGAGCGGGGCGCCGGGGCGGTGCTGGCCAGTCTGGGGGCGGACGGGCAGCTGCTGGTGGAGGAGGCCGGGGCGTACTTCGCGACCGCCCGCGTGGCGACCGTACGCAGCAACGTCGGCGCCGGGGACGCCTCCCTCGCCGGCTTCCTGACGGCGGGCGGGCACGGGCCGGGGGCGCTCGTCTCGGCGGTCGCCCACGGGGCGGCGGCGGTGCAGCTGGCGGGAAGCCTGATGCCCGCTCCGGCCGACCTCGACCCCGCGGCGGTCGCGCTGAGCACCGATGTCCCGCTGGACCGCCCTCTGACGGAGCCTGCCCCATGACCCCCGCACTCCCCCTACAAGCCCGCAGCATTCCATCCCCCCGAGCCGCCGCCCGGCGGTCCCCGAGCAAGGAGCACCGCGATGAGTGAGCTGATCACCGCGGAACTGGTCGACCTCGATCTGTCCGCCGCAACGAAGGACGCCGCCGCGAGGTCGCTCGCCGAGCGGATGGTGGCCGCGCACCGCGTCACCGACCTCGACGGCTTCCTGGCCGATGTCGCCGCCCGCGAGGCGCAGATGCCCACGGGCCTCGACGGCGGGATCGGCATCCCGCACTGCCGGAGCGAGCACGTGAGCGCCCCGACGCTGGCCTTCGGGCGCAGCGCCCGGGGCATCGACTTCGGCGCGGCCGACGGCCCGGCGGACCTCGTCTTCCTCATCGCCGCGCCGGCCGGGGCGGACGACGACCATCTGACGATCCTGTCGGGGCTGGCCCGTAGGCTGATGGAACCGGAGTTCACCGCCGCCCTGCGCGCCGGGGACGACCCGGGGGCCGTCGCGGCGCTGATCCGGGGCGAGGAGCCGGTACCGGAGCCCGAAGCCGCAGCGCCGATACAGGCAGCTGATGACACCGACGACAGCACCGACACCCCCTTCCGGATCGTCGCCGTCACCTCCTGCCCCACCGGCATCGCCCACACCTACATGGCCGCCGAGTCCCTGACGGCGGCCGGCCGTGCCGAGGGCGTCGAGGTGACGGTGGAGACCCAGGGGTCGGCCGGCTTCAGCAAGCTGGACCCCGCCGTCATCGCCCGGGCCGACGCGGTCATCTGGGCGCATGACGTCGAGGTGCGGGAGAAGGCCCGCTTCCGGGGCAAGCCGCTCGTGGACGTCGGAGTGAAGGCGGGCATCAACCGGCCCGCCGAGCTGATCGCGGAGGCCCGCCGCAAGGCGGAGCGCGGTGAGATCGCCGCCGTACCGCAGGGCGGGGACGGGCCGGCGGACGGCGGATCAGGTGCGGACAGTGCGCACTTCGGAGTCCGGTTGCGTACGTATCTCATGTCCGGCGTGAGCTACATGGTGCCGTTCGTCGCGGCGGGCGGCCTCCTGATCGCCCTGTCGTTCGCCATCGGCGGCTACGAGATCGCGGACGCCAAGTCGGTCGCCGACCACTTCGTCTGGGGCCAGGCGGACAGCTGGGCCGCGCTGCTCAACCAGATCGGCTCCGCCGCCTTCGGCTTCCTGGTGCCGGTGCTGGCCGGGTACATCGCGTTCGGGATGGCCGACCGTCCCGCGCTGGTGCCCGGCTTCGTCGGCGGGGCGATCGCGCTCACCGTCGAGGCCGGGTTCCTCGGTGGTCTGGTCGCCGGTCTGCTGGCCGGTGCGGTGGTGATGGCCATCCAGCGGGTCCCGGTCCACGCCACGCTGCGCGGGATCATGCCGGTGCTGGTGATCCCGCTGATCGCGTCGGCGGTCGTCGGGTTCCTGATGTTCATCGTCGTCGGCAAGCCGATCGCCGCGCTGCAGAGCGCCCTCACGGACTGGCTCAACGGTCTGTCCGGCTCCAACGCGGTCATCCTCGGCGTCGTCCTCGGCCTGATGATGTGCTTCGACATGGGCGGCCCTCTGAACAAGGTGGCGTACGCCTTCGCGGTCGGCGGTCTCGCCGATCCGACCGACGGAAGTCTCAAGGTGATGGCGGCGGTCATGGCGGCCGGTATGGTCCCGCCGCTGGCGATGGCGCTCGCCACCACCGTACGCAAGAAGCTGTTCACGAAGACCGAGCGGGAGAACGGCCGGGCGGCCTGGGTGCTGGGCGCCTCGTTCATCAGCGAGGGCGCGATCCCGTTCGCCGCCGCCGACCCGCTGCGGGTGATCCCCTCGGTGATGGCGGGCGGCGCGGTCACCGGTGCGCTGTCGATGGCCTTCGGGTGCACCCTGCGCGCTCCGCACGGCGGCATCTTCGTCGTCCCGCTGATCGGTGAACCGTTCCTGTACCTGCTCGCGATCGCCGCCGGAACCCTCGTGGCGACCGCGCTGGTCGTCCTGCTCAAGGGCGCCCGCCGGACGGTCGCGGTACCTGCCGACGAGGCGGGGGCCACGGCCGCCGCCTCCCGGGTGGGTGTGACCGCCTGACCCCGTCGCGCCGACGGAACGGGGCACAAGGTCTCTGATCTTGTGTCCCGTTCCCTGCTCCGGGCCCGCTTCCGGTCGCTAGATTCGACGGCATGACCGACAGCTGGGACGCGGCCGACCGGGCCGTCCTGACACTGCCCTCCGGGCGCCGCATCCGGGGTCGTGGCCTGCGCAACCCCCTGCCCGAAGGCCCCGAGCCGGACTTCGCCCTGTATCTGCTGGGCCGTACGCCTCCCGAGGTCGGCTGGGAGTCACGGTGGCTGCGGTGGCCGGACTTCCGGCTTCCGGCCGACCCGCACCAGGCCCGGGAGCTGCTGGAGGAGGTGTGGCGGCGGGCCCCGGGCGAGCGGGTGGAGGTGGCCTGCGGGGGCGGGATGGGGCGGACCGGGACGGCCCTGGCGTGTCTGGCCGTGCTGGACGGGGTCCCCGCCGAGGAGGCGGTGGCGTTCGTCCGCCGCGGGTATCATCCGCGCGCGGTGGAGACCCCGTGGCAGCGGCGCTACGTACGCGGGTTCGGCCGGCCCGGGTAGCCCCGGACGGGCCCCGCTGTCAGCTCGTGGAGAAGGTGGCGGGGACGGGCAGGGTGTTCCAGCGGCCGGCCGGCCAGGCGATGACGACGGCCCGGCCGACGACCTCGTCGACCGGGACCATGCCCTTGTTGCGGTCGTCGCTGTGGTAGCGGGAGTCCGCCGACGCCTGGCGGTGGTCGCCCATCACCCAGAGCTCGCCCTGCGGGACGGTGACCTTGAAGGTGCCCTTGCCGTCGTCGCTGCACGGGGTGTTGCCGGGGAACACATAGGGCTCGTCCAGGGCCTTGCCGTTGACCTTCACCGGTCCGTCGCCCGCGCACTCCACGGTGTCACCGCCGACGCCGATCACCCGCTTGATGAGGTCCTTCTCCTCGGCGGACGGCATCACACCGATGAAACTCAGCACCTTCTGCACGGTGTTGGGCGGGTCGACGGCCACGTCGTCGAGCCAGCCGTCCGGGTCGTGGAAGACGACCACCTCGCCCCGTTGCGGCTCGGATCCGAACCACGGGGTCAGCTTGTCGACCAGGACCCGGTCGCCCTTCTGCAGGGTGTTCTGCATGGACTCCGACGGGATGGAGAAAGCCTGGACGAGGAAGGTCTTGATGAGCAGGGCCAGGATAAGGGCGATTCCGACGAGGAGCGGGAGCTCCACCCAGAACGGCCGGTGTCTTCTCGTCCCCGCCCGCCGTGCACCCGCACGCACCATTGCGCCGCTCCTCGCCCCGTGAACCGCTCACCCGCCCCGGTGGGGAACGGATCTTGTCGGTTCACTCTATGGGGCGTGACGGACGCGGCGGGTCGCGCCTCCGGGCACGGGCGCCAGGGAGGCGGGGGCGGAACGCTAGGAGGCGGGGGCGGGCGGTGCGGCGGGGGCGGAACGCTAGGAGGCGGGGGCGGGCGGTGCGGCGGGGGCGGTACCGTCCGGCGGGACCGTGGCCCCGTCACCGGCGCGCACGGCCTCGACCACGCTCTGGTGGAAGGCCCGGCTCTCCTCCTCGGAGGTGCACGGCACGGGGCTGCCCGCCAGAGTGAACCAGTCGGACGAGCCGCTGTACTGCACGGCCACCGACGCCTGGCCGTCGGACCACGTCGTGTGCACCGTGAGGTCTCCGCTCAGGATGCCGGCTTCTTCGGTGCGGACTCCGCCTGTTCCCGCGAAGACACCGCTGGTCGTCCACGATGCCCAGCTCATGACGTGTCGCCTTTCGGATGATGACAAGCCTCTGCGGCGGACTGCTTCCGAGTATGGCACCGCTGCCTGGAGGGTGCACGGGTTGCGGAGGTGCTTCCTCCGCAACCCCGTCTCACGCGCGTTCCCGTACGCCCCGGACGAATGCGGCCTGGCCCGCGTGCTGGAGGTCTTCGGCGATGACGCTGATCAGCCGGACGCCCAGGGTGACCGGGGGCGACCAGGCCTCGTCGACGATGCGGTCGAGGGCGCGGCCGTCGATCCCGCGGACGAACCCGAGGGTCTGTTCGTGGACGGCGTCGTAGTAGCCGAGGAGCAGGTCCGCGGAGTCGACGCGGACGGCCGCGACTTCTTCGCTGCTGTGCCCGAATCCGGTCGCCTCCTCGTCGAAGGGGAGCCCGAAGCGGTCGGACCACCCCTTGGTGAGCCAGACCTGGCCGGTGCCGGCGGCGTCGGCGATATGGTCGTCCTGGACCCGGGTGAGGTGCCAGATCAGCCAGGCGATCGAGTTCGCTCCGTCGTCGAGCCGGGCGTTGAGATCGTCGGCCGAGAGCCCTTCGGCCGCCGCGTGGACCGCTTCCCCGACCCGGCCGAACGCCTCGGCCAGCATGTTCGCACTGTTCATCCGTTCACCTTCGCCTCCTGGCCCGCGCGAACCACGCTCCGACACACGTGCGCCGCCCGCTGAGGATCGGCACATGGTCCAGAGCGGCGCGCAAGACGTCGATCAGTACCTCGCCGACCTGCCGGAGGCCCGCCGTGGCGCGCTCACCGAGCCGCGCGCTGTGCCGCGCGGAGCTGACGCGGTTCCGGGAGGTGATGGCGTACGGCATGCCCGCCTACGAGCGGGACGAGGCCGGCGGGATCGCCTTCGCCGGCCAGAAGCAGTACATCGTTCTCCCTCCTGCGCACCGATGTCCGTGACGCGTTCGCGGACCGGCCGGCCGGCCGCGACATGGGCAGGGGGTGCCTCCGCTTCCGTACGCCGGAGAGGATCGACTTCACGCTCGTACGGGATCTGCTCCGGGCGACGGCGGCGACCCGCGGCCCCGCCCGCTGAGTACGTCCTACCGCAGGCCGTCCAGCCACTGCGTCAGCAGCAGGTTGACCTCGTCGGGGCGTTCCTGCTGGATCCAGTGGCCGCAGCCGTCGAGGATGTGCGCGGCGGACAGGCCGGGGAGGGTGGCCGGGTAGGCGTCGATGGCGTCCGCCATCCATGTGGTGGAGGCGTCGAGGGAGCCGCCGATGAACTGGGAGGGCTGGTTGATGGGCGCTCCGTGCCAGGCCGCGAGGTCCTCCCAGTCGCGGTCGACGTTGCGGTAGCGGTTGAGGGCGCCGGTGAAACCGGACCGTTCGAACTCCCCGCTGTAGACGTCGAGCTCGGCCTCGGTGAGCCAGGCGGGCAGCGGGCCGGTGGGGAAGCGGTCGGCGAGCTGGGCTCCCGGGGGTACGAAGAAGAGCCGGCCGTGCTCCTCGGGGGTGAGGGCGCCACCGGTCAGCCCGGTGTAGAAGCCGGTGAGCCAGCCGCGTACGTCCCGTTCGATCTCCGCCTCGGCCCGGCCGGGGGCCTGGAAGTAGCTGACGTAGAACTCCTCGTCACCGCCGATCCGGGCGAAACCGTCGCTGGGGCGGTGGTCGCCCCGGGGCGCGTAGGGGACGCTGAGCAGGCCTACGGCGGCGAAGACGTCCGGCCGGAGCAGGGCGCTGTTGGCGGCGATGGGCGAGCCCCAGTCGTGGCCGACGACGGTGGCGGTCTCCTCGCCCAGGGCGTGGACGACGGCGGTGTTGTCGGCGACGTGGGCGAGCATGCGGTACGCGGCGGTGGCGGTGGGCTTGGCGGAACGCCCGTATCCGCGTACGTCGATGGCGGCGGCCCGGTATCCGGCGGCGGCGAGCGCGGGGAGTTGGTGGCGCCAGGAGTACCAGGACTCGGGGAAGCCGTGGACGAGGAGGACGAGGGGGCCGGTGCCCTGCTCGACCAGGTGGATGCGGCCGCCGGGGGTGTCCACCAGGCGGTGGACCGCGCCGGGCGGGGTGGCGGGGTCCGTCAGGGGCTGCGGCACGGTTCCTCCTCGGGTGCCCCAGGGGTGCGGGGCGGATCGTGACGGGGCGGCCGGGCGGCCGGGCCGGAGTCCGGCCGCCCGTTCACGATCATTCGGGGGCGTCCGCCGCCCGCACAAGGATCTTTGCCGGACCGGCAAAAGGGGAGCGCGAAGGGCGGTCAGACGAGCAGCCGCAGCAGGTGCGCGCAGGCGGCGGCCTCGTCCGGGTGGCGGGCGAGGACTTCGTCCCGGCCGCGTTCGTAGGCGCCGGTCTCCCATCCGCCGTCCGCCGCCCGTCGCACGAAGAGGAAGTCGGGCGGCGTGGGGACCGGCTCGTGGACGCCTTCGATCCGGTAGTAGCCGCCGGGGATCGAGGCCTCCATGAGTGCGGCGTGCAGCGTCCGACGGTCCACGGGGATTACGCGCCGGCGGGTGTGAGGTAGCCGTGGTCCAGCAGCCACTTCACGTTCAGCCGCTCGCCCTCGCCCGGGTTCAGGAAGACCGGGTCGAGCTTGATCTGCCGGCCGCCGCCGGGCTGCTCGAACCACGGGGCGATGCTGCCCTGCCAGACCCAGAAGGGCTTGGCCACCTTGTAGACGCGGTAGTCGCAGGGGGTCGCCGCCTCCCGGGTGTTGAGGTTCTGCGGAGGCAGGGCGCGCTCGGCGTAGGCGTCACCGGCCGGGGCCAGGTAGCCGCCGTACTCCGAGCCGAAGCGGTCCAGGCGCTGGCCGGGGCGGAGCTTGGAGGGCTCCTTGTCGATCTCGCCGTTGACCTCGCCGAAGCCGTCGTTGGGCGGGTACTTCCAGCTTCCGGTGTCCGCGGGCCCCTCCCAGTACTTCTTGAGGAAGGCCTGCGGGGAGAGGTCGCCGGTGCGCTGGTAGCCCTTCAGGAGCGGGCCGACCGGGGCGAGGCGGTTGTTCGGCAGCCACTTCGGGCCGAGCCGGGCGTCGCCGCGGTATTCGCCGGTGCAGGGTTCGTGCCGCTCGGCGGCCACCGGGACGTCCGGCTGCGGGGCGGCGTTCGCGGCGGGGGCGGTGATCAGTCCGGCGGTGATGCCGAGCGCGGCAAGTACGGTACGCATGCGGTTCATTCAGGGATCCCCTCGAGCACTGATGATCAATCAGACAGCTGACGAAGAGTATCCGTTCGGCTACCTGGAGCATCCGCGCCATGCCGCTTTCCGGCCAGGACGACCGTGCCGGTGCTTGAGGGAACAGCATCGCGCCCCGGCCGGGTGGAGCTGGGGCCCGGCCGGGGCGCGATGGGCGAAACGGTGCCTGCGGCTAGCCGACGTTGACGTCGACGCAGGCGTAGAAGGCGTTCGACGTGTCCGCGATGTTCCAGACCGCGAAGACCTTCTGCTGACCGGTCTTGTTGCCGAAGTCGACCTGATCTTCTCGCCGCCGACGAAGTACTGCCAGGTGCTGGTCGAGTGCCGGGGTCGCGTGCATGCTTCTCCTTCACGTGAGACCGCACCGCGCGGTGGCGGGCCGTGGGGGGCCGGCTTCGACGGCGAGGCCTCGCGAGTGTGCGGCCCCTACGAGGCGCGAAGGGCCGCACGTCCCCTGCCGGACAGGCCTGATGACCGGCGCCGGAAGGGCCTTGCACGTGGCCTGGACCATACTCACCGTCGCGTACGCGTCAAGGTAGCTGCGCGAGGGGCGGGAGGCACGGAGGCCGGGCGGGCCGCGACGGACGATCGCCTCGCCGGGCCGCGGCGCCCCATCAGCCCTGGTCGTCGCCGTAGCGGACGGTGACGCGCTCGAAGCCGAGGGAGCCGAGCAGTCCCTTCAGCATGTCCGCGGTGTTCTTCTCGGCGCGGGCGGTCAGCCCGCTCTCCTTCGCCGCCTCACCGATGTGCCGGACGGCCAGCTGGTTGACCGCCTGCTCGCTGCTCGGGTTGTCGGAGAAGAGGTCGCCGAGCCGGTCCAGGATTCCGCGCTGCTTGGAGACGGCGTAGGAGCGGTCCGGGTCCAGGGCCGGCTTGCCCAGCACCGCGTGCGGCAGCCGGATCTCGGCGGTGGTGCGGTCCTCGTTGATGACGACCCCGTCCTCGGTGGCCTTCCCGAGGTCGACGGAGGCGCCGACGGTCCCCGCGCCGACGAACAGGGTGCGGGTGCCGCGTACCGCGTCGGGCAGGAACTTGGCGTCCTTCTCCAGGTCGACGACGACCTGGAAGTTGCCCGAGGCCGCCTCGTACGCGCTCATGTCCTGGATCGACTTGAGGACCGCGGGGCCCGACCGGTCGTGGGTCTCCTCGCCGAAGAGGCTGTCGAGGCCCGGCAGCAGGCTGAGCTTGCCGGCGGCGAGGATCAGGGCCAGGACGGCGGCGCAGGCGCCGACGGCCTTCAGCAGGCCCCGCCCGGGTCGGGACGTGGGCTTCTTCCCGCTCTGCGGGGCGGTATCCGTGGTTGCGTCGCTGGACGTCATGGACTGCATGTGACCCCCAGGCGCGTTTTCAACCCATCTCCGCTGCCAAATAAGCCAGTTCGGGTAGACGGTTGCAGACGGCCGGCCTCAGGGGCGGCCGGTCAGCTCCGTGGTGTCGTCGGAGGTCGAGGTGGTGGTCACCGACGTGGTGACGTTGCCGGCGAGGCCGAGCACCAGGAAGAGCACCACGAGCCACTTCGCTGCGCTGCTCATGACCAGCGGCCGGGTGGCGGAGCGGGAGTGTCCCTGGGCCACGGCGAGGCCGTCGTCGCCGAAGAGGCCCTTGGGGTAGGCCGGGGTGAGCATCATGGCGTACGCGGAGAACCGCATCCGGTAGCGCAGGGTGGCCGCGGTCGCCTCGAACAGGGGACGCGGCATCCGGCCGAGGACCAGCGTGATGACCCACCACACGAAGGCCAGGGCCCACCAGCCGTAGACGGCGAGGTTCTGCACGATCGCCGCCGGGATCATCAGGAAGATCCGGAAGAGGACCGCGAGCCGGTTGAGGGCGGTGGGCCGTACGTCGATCTGGACCGGGTAGTCCGGCGGCGGGGTCAGCGCGAAGGGCGGGTAGCGGTCGATCAGGAGCATCTGGCTCGCCGACACGCGCAGGTCGTACCCGAGGAACTGGGCCAGGAACCGGAAGACGGGGTCGGGCAGCCGTCCCAGCACCAGGGCGGCGAACCAGCCCGCGATGACGGTGAAGAAGGCCGCGATGTGCAGGAAGAACAGCACGATGAAATGGGGGATCAGGAGCAGCAGCCGGAAGAAGACCGTCAGCCGGCGCTGGCGGCCGGGCTCGACGATGTCGAGGACGGGCCGGAACTCGTCGGCGTCGATCTCCTTGCGGCCCGGGCTCCACCGGCCGTCGGCCATGTCGCTCCTCCTCGGCAGGGAGTCCGTGCGGCAGTCGCGCGCAGGACATGCCCCCACGCTGCGGCCCCGCATGACGGCCTGCAAACGGCCGCGGCCCGAACGGGTGGCCGGTCCCTGCAGCGGTGAGCGCTGGCGTCCGGTCCGGTGGGCGCCTGCGGCACTGCTCCGGTGGCCCCTGGGGGTCAGCGCCTGCGGAGCCGGTCCAGCAGGGCTCGGCCGGAGCCGGGCTGGGCGCCGTCGCCGGTGGGGCGACCGCTCGCACCCCTGGCCTTCGTCAGGCGCGTACGGCCGGTCCCCGTACCCGCCTTGGCCGACTCCTTCGCCTTGGTCGTGCCCCGGGTATGCGTCCCGGTCTTCGTCTTCGCTCCGGCCTTCGTCAGGGTCTTCTCCTTGGTCCGGGAGGGCGTCGCCCTCTCCTCGGCCTTCGGCTCCGCCTCGGGTGTGACCGCCTGGGCCCGCGGAGCGTGTGCGTGCGCGTGGTAGCTGTGGCTGATCCGGCGGCCCAGCAGGAAGTAGCCGAGCAGGGCGCCCGACGTATTGAGGATGACGTCGTCGATGTCGAAGGCGCGGCCGGTGACCAGGGCGCCCTGGACCAGTTCCACGAGGATCATGGCGGCGGCGGTCAGCAGCGTCATGCTGAGCATCCGCAGGCGGCGTGGCACGAGGAACGGGAGCAGCAGCCCGAAGGGCACGCCGAGCAGCAGATTTCCGCCCGCCTGCTTGCACGCGGCGAGGAACGTGTAGTCCTCGGCGTACTGGCGCAGCGACCGGCCCGGCCGAAGATTCGATGTGACGATGTCCTCGGAGGCCGGCGAGGGGGTGAGTGTCACCTTGGCCAGGAGGACGGAGAACACCACCAGCCCCAGCAGCACCACGGTCAGGACGGTCACCCTCAGCAGCACGCGTGCCCATGTCCCCTGTCGCGTACGGGGTCTCGTCTCTGCAGTCATGGGGGACAGGTGCCCCCGCCGCGGCGGAAAACACCCGGGTGGGCGTCCGGGCCTAAAAATCGCTCGGCCGCCCGGTGTCGCCTGCGACGATGGATCTCATGAGCGCATGTGAGAAGAAGGACCTGCTGGCCGAGACCGACCGGCTGCGCGAGGAGGGCCGGGCCGGGGAGGCGCGCGAGCGGCTGCTCGCCCTGACCGCCGCGTTCCCCGACGACGCGGAGGTGGCCTACCGGACCGCGTGGGTCCACGACGTCCTGGGCCTGGAGACCGAGGCGGTGGCGTACTACGAGCGCAGCCTGGCGGGGACAGGGCTCGGCGCGGAGGACCGGCGGGGGGCGCTGCTGGGTCTGGGCAGTACCTACCGGGTGCTGGGGCGGTACGGGCAGGCCGTGGAGACACTGCGCCGGGGCGTCGAGGAGTTCCCGGACGACGGGGCGCTCAAAACGTTCCTGGCGATGGCCCTGTTCAACACGGAGGAGCACCACGAGGCGATGCAGCTGCTGTTGCGGGTGGTGGCGTCGACCAGTGAGGACCGGCACGTCCAGCAGTACCGGCCGGCCATCGAGCACTACGCCAAGGACCTCCACGAGACGATGTGACCCGGGTGCTCCGGCCCGCCCGGCCGGAGCACCCGGGGGCGGCACCGGACAGCGGGGCGGCGCATCCAGCGCGGCGCGCGGCATCGGAGCGTGTGCGTACCGAGAATGCTCGCGTGCGTTCCCCTTCCCCGCCACCGTCCCCCTCTTCCGCCGCGCCACGGGCGGGCGGCCCCTCCCGGCGCGGCGTGTGGGCGCTGCTGCTCCTGTCCGCGGCCTCCGGGGCGGCGGATGCGTTCGCCTTCCTCTGTGTGGGCCAGGTCTTCGCGGGGGTGATGACCGGGAATCTGGTCCTGCTGGGTGCCTCGGCGGCCGGAGCGGGCGAGGACGGCGTGGCCCTGCGAGTGGTCACCGCGTTGGCGGCGTACGCGTGCGGGGCGGCGGCCGGGGCGCTGACGGCCGGGCTCCCCCTGGGCCTGACGCTGCTGGCCGAGTCCGTCCTGCTCGGGGCGGCGGCCGTGCTGTGGGGGTTCGGTCTGGTCGCGTCGGACGGTGACCGGCTCGGGCTGCTGGCCCTCGTGTCGCTGGCGATGGGCGTCCAGGGGCGCGTCCGGGTGACGCCGACGAACTATTTCACCGGGACCCTCACCTCTCTCGCCGGCCGTGCGGCGGCGCGGCAGCTGGAGCCGGGGGACGCCTGGGTGCTGGGCCGGCTGGGGGCGGTGGTGGCCGGGGCGGCACTCGCGGCGCTGACGGAGCGGTGGTGGAGCCCCGGGGCGGCGCTGGGTGCGGTGGTCCTGGTGGCGGGGGCGGCGGTTCTCGAAACCGGGTGGCGCGGGGGCCGGAACACCGGGAAGCCCCGGCCGGATCGGGGGAATCCAGCCGGGGCGGCTTGAGTGCGGGCGCGAAGGGCGGTCGCCTCTCGGCGAGGGGCTCCATGGGGCTTCGGCTGTGCGAGCTTTCCCCATGGGCTGTTGGTGAGGCCCGGGGACACTGTCCCCCCACACCCACGTGTAGATGAACGATAAACTATCTCGGGCTGTTCCCGGGAACCCGCCCTCGTGGATGTGATCCACGGCACGGAATCTCCTGTTCCACCGTCGGCCGGAGCCGGCGCGGTCAGCTCCGGGACGCCTCGTACGGGCCGCCGCAGGGACAGCAGCCGGGCGAACGGCTCGGCGAGCTCCGCGGCGACGTCAGCCTCCCCCTCATCCCAGGCGACCCGGTCGGCCACCGCCCACGGGTGCGTACGGCGGTCGAGGAAAGCGGGGCGGGGCAGCTCGCGCAGGGCGGCGTGGAAGGCGCGGCCGGCGGCGACGACCCCATGCCACCGCCTGCTGGGGCCGGGGCGACCGTCGATGAACTCGCGGCCGTCCAACCCTCCACCACGACATTCCCTTCGGCCGACCGCAGCGGCCGCGGCACACGGAATCCGCCACCCCGGGGCAGCCCCTCGAAGACGGACGCGGCCCACTCCGACTCACCCTCGGTTCCCTCCGCGGGTTTGAGGACGGCCCCGCCCACCCGCACGCTGCGCCCCTGACCGCCGGGCAGCGGCTCGGGGATGCCGCGCACACCGAAGGCGTCGAGGGCGGACCGCCGGGGGAAGGATGACACTCGACTGCTCGGGCATGCGAGGCATCCTGCCGGGCGGCCCCGCCGCGCGCACGCGCAATCGCTTCCGGCCCGTTCACCGAGGGCGCCTATGCCCTGGGCACAGGCCAACACCCCTCAAACGTACGCCCGTTCGGAGGCTTGCCCCTCCCGTACAGCCTATGGCATATGCCAGAAGCAACCACACATCGAGTGTCGTCGAATCCCTTACGGGCCGCCGCAGCCTGTGCGACAGTCGAGAGCGGCCGCCCCCTCAAGACCCGGCCGCACCGCGCCTGTATCGGAGTACGAGATGCCGTCCCATCTGTTCGCGGACCGCCCCGCACCACAGCCCCCCGCGCACGATGCCGTCGACGCCCTGATCCACCGCGCGCGTCGACTGCGCGGAGACGTGGACGCCGTGGGGCGGAACACGGCGATGACCGACGAGGACGACCCCAGGGCGCGCTGGCAGCGCGCCCTGTGCGACCTGGCCGTCCAGCACCTCGACAACCTCGACCAGCATCTGGGGCAGCTCAAGGCGGGTCCGCCGGCCCAGCGCTCGACGGACCGGGGCGACCGCGTGACCGCGGACGGCGCGTCGGCGAACCGGGTGGGCAGCGCCGAATGGAACCTCCTCACCGACGAGGTCAGCTGGTCGGAGGAGTTGTACGAGATCTTCGGCCGGCCCCCCGGTTCACCTCCCCTCTCCCTGGACGACCTGCCGTCCGTCCTGCTCCCCGACGACCAGCCGAAGCTGACCTCCATGGTGACGGGCTGCCTCGTGGACGGGCAGCCGATGGACGGGGAGTTCCGCATCGTGCTCCCCGACGGCCAGGTGCGCACGCTGCACATGACGGGCGAACCGGTCCTCGACTCCGAGGGCTGCACCGCCTCCATGTGGGCCGTGCTCCGGGACGTCGGGGAGCTGCGCCGCAGCGAGGAGACCGTCAGCCGGAACCGGGACTCGGCCCGGCGCGACGAGCGCACGCGGCACCGGATGGCCACGGAGGTCCAGGAGACCGTCATGCCCCCATGGCGCGGTTCGCTCCCCCTCCCGGCCAAAGGGCCCCGCGCCCTGGACATCGCCGCCCACCACCTCCCTTCCGCCGCCGGCGGCGGCCTCATCGGCGGCGACTGGTACGACGCGATGGAGCTGCCGGACGGCCGGACCCTGCTGAGCGTCGGCGATCTGTCCGGGCACGGGATTCGGGCCACCTCGGCCATGGCCATGATGCTCGGCGCGCTGCGCGGCATGGCCATCGCCGGTATCGAGCCGGGCGCCCTGATGGGTCACCTCGACCACCTCCTCGAAACATCGATGCAGCCCGTGGGCAGCGCCCTGTGCTGCCGCTTCGACCCGGCGACCGGCCTCCTCTCCTTGGCGCAGGCCGGAAACCCCGCGCCCCTGCTCTTCCGCGACGGAACGGGGCGCCGACTACCGTCCCTCGAAGGGGCGTTGCTCGGTGCCGCGTCCCAGGTCGCCTACGAGCAGGACGAGGTGCGCCTGCTCCCCGGCGACGTGCTCGTGCTGCACACGGACGGCCTGACGCGGCGCGGCGACCGGGGTGCGGGCCCGGAGCGGCTGCTCGCCCTCGCCTCCCGCTTCGCACAGGCCCGTGACGCACAGGAGTGCGTGCGGGGCGTGGTCGAGGAGTTCGGCGGGACCGAGCGCCTGGACGACGCGTGTGTGCTGGTCGCCCGGATCGGGGCGTGAGAGAGCGCGGGACCGGTGTTCAGGACTGCCGGGGCGTCATGATGGTGGGTACGCGCGGCGGTTACGGCCTCCGCCGGCGGGCCCGTACGGACATCACGCCTGCGTACCCCTGGTCTTCTTGGCGACCGGGCTCTGCGGCAACGAGAGCTCGATCTGCTCGCGGAGGTCCTGGATCTTGGCGTACCCCGCGAACTGGCCGGTGAGCCGGTACATCTCGCGCAGCCGGTCCCAGGTGCGGTGCGAGGAGGTCTCCCCCATCGACACCAGGGCGAGCCTGGCGTAACGATCGGCCTGTTCGGGGTCGTTGGCGATGAAGCAGGCCGAGGCGAGCGAGATGTAGTCGAAGATCCTGGAGCGCTGCCGCCCGTTGACGCGCAACTCCAGGGCCTGTTTGGCGTGGCGCTGCGCGATGGACGCGGCCGCCGGGTCGTGCTCGGCCAGGGTGCGGAACGCCAGGGCCTGCATGCCGTGCAGGTCGGCCTCGTCGAACATTTGCATCCAGCTCGGCGCCGGTACGTCGCCCTTGTCCGAGACGAAGAGCTCCTCGGCCTCACCGAGGGTGCGCCGCATGGCCTGGCCCTTGCCCATCGCCGCCTGCGCCCAGGCCTCGATGGTGCGCAGCATCGCCTGCGTACGGGGCAGGGTCTCATCGCCCGAGCCGGATTTCGCCAGCTTCATCAGGTCGAGGGCGTCGTCGGGGCGGCCCAGGTGGACCATCTGGCGTGCGGCGCGGGAGAGCGCCTCACCGGCGCGTGGCCGGTCGCCGCCCTCCCTGGCCGCGTGGGCGGCGATGACGAAGTACTTCTGGGCGGTGGGTTCGAGGCCGACGTCGTGGGACATCCAGCCCGCGAGTACGGCGAGGTTGGCTGCGACGCCCCACAGGCGGCGCTGGAGATGGTCGGGGTGGCGGTAGGCGAGCATGCCGCCCACCTCGTTGAGCTGGCCCACGACGGCCTTGCGCTGGAGGCCGCCGCCGCGGGAGGCGTCCCAGGCGCGGAACACCTCGACCGAGTGCTCCAGGGCCTCGATCTCCTCGGAGCCCACGGGCGCGGCCTCGTACCGGTCGAAACCGGCGGGGTCGGCGTGCTGAGGGGCGTTGGCGCGTGGCGCGTCGGCCGTGGAAGCGGGGCTGCTGCGCAGCCATTCGTACATGGGGCCGGCGATGGTTGAGCCGGCGGCGAGCGCGGCGCCCGCGCCCACCATGCCGCGTCGGTTGAGCATGAGGTCCATTCCCGTGAATTCGGTGAGGACCGCTGCCGTCCGTTCGGGCGCCCACGGCAGTTGATCGGGGTCGTGTTCCTTCCCCGCGTCACGCCGTTTCCCCACACGCCCGCGCCGGCCGAACCCGAGGTCCTCGATGGTCACGACACGGCCGAGCCGCTCGGTGAACAGGGCTGCCAGCACTTCGGGCACGGGATCACGGGGGGATTCCCCCATGTCGATCCAGCGCCTGACCCGCGAGGTGTCGGTGGCCAGCTGCGGGTGGCCCATGGCCGCCGCCTGCCGGTTCACCATTCTCGCGAGTTCGCCCTTGGACCAGCCGGCCAGGCCGAACAGGTCAGAAAGGCGGGTGTTGGGTTCTCCGGTCACGTCAAGCCCCCAGGTTCTCGGCTGACTTGACACTAACCCCCTGTCAGATGCGCTGTGACTATTCGCCAGGGTTCGCCAGGGTCCGCCAGATGGTCTGCCACCCGTGACCCGGTGTCAGGTAGGAAAGCGCCACCCCGCCCGGCAGCCCTAGGTACTCCCCAGGGTGCCGAACGGCCGTCGGCCGGGTTGGCGCACGTGACTTGTCGGCGCACGAAGGGATCTGTCTCGCCCATGTACACAGCATCGTCCTCCGTGTCCGCCCCGCCCCGGCCGCTTCGCCCCATGGGGACGGGCGGCGGGCCGTATCTCGCCCCCCACGCCGGTGCGCCGGCGCAGGGTCTGGGCCGGACCCGGCGGGCGGCGGGACCGGGGGCAGGACCTCTCAGCGGAAGAATCGACCTCTCCGGGCCGCAGGGGGCGCAGGTGCGGATGGCCATCGCCTCCGTGCAACGCATCTGCCCCGAGTTCAACCCGGTCCAGGTGCTGCGGCGCAGCGGCCGTTCGGTCCTGATCGTGGGCACCACCGGGCGGGCCACCGCCGTGGCGAAGTGTTTACTGGACCACTCCCCCGCCTGGACGGAGCGGTTCCAGCACGAGATAGCGGCGTACCGCGCGTTCGTCCGGCACCGGCCCCCGGTTCGGGTGCCCCGGCTGATCGCGGCGGACCCGGAGAACTGCACACTGGTGATCGAGCGGATGCCCGGCCGGGTGGCGGCGCTGACCCGGCACCCGGCGGAGGCGCCGCCGCGGGCCGACATCCGTGCGGCACTCGGCGCGATCGCCCGGGTGAACGCCTGGCGGCCGCCACCCGGGCTGTTCGAGGCGCCGCTCGACTACGCCTCCCGGATCGCTCGCTACCACGAGCTCGGCCTGTTCACCGACCGCGACCTGGGCGACCTGCAGAAGCTGCTGCACGGTCTGGCCCAGGCGGGCGGCCGCCAGGGCATGGGCCAGTTCTGTCACGGCGACGCGCTGCTCTCCAACATCCTGCTGTCCCCGACCGGGCCGGTGCTGGTCGACTGGGAGCACGCGGGCTGGTATCTACCGGGCTACGACCTGGCGACCCTGTGGGCGGTGCTCGGTGACGCCCCGGTGGCGCGACGGCAGATCAGCCAGCTGGCACAGGCCAGGGGGCCGGCCGCCCGGGACGCGTTCCTGGTGAACCTGATGCTCGTCCTGACCCGGGAGATCCGTAACTACGAGACGGCCGTGCAGCGCACCATGCGCGAGGCGCCCGCGGCGGGCACGGTCCAGGACCGGCCGGGTGCGCTCTCCTCGGGCGAGGAGCAGCGGCTGCTGCTGCGCAGGCTGCACGACGACTGCGCGATGGCTCGGCGGGCGGTGCGGGCGGCGGTCGGGACGCGCTGATCGCGCGTGATCAGCGCCGCCGGCGCGGCCGCGTGGGTCTTCGGGGGCAGGCGGGTGCGCCGCCTGCCCCCGAAGACCCACGAAGAGACCACTGTGTAAAGGGAGCGCGCTGCGGGACCGGTGCCGACACACCGGTCCCGCAGCGCGCTGTTCCGCGTTCCGCCCCTCGCCGAGCAGACGGGCGCGCCGTTCCTTGCCGGGCGCGTCGAAGCTCAGGCCGTTCTCGTCGAGGGCGTCGAAGACGCTGATCCAGGCCCCCGGACCGGGCCGTCCGGGGCGAGCCCGTTCCAGGTGCTGGAGAGGTCGTCGAAGCGGTTGTGGGCGATCTCCACCTGCTCACCCTCGAAGCGGCACCCGTGCAGCCAGGCCGGGCGGGAGCCCCTCACCCCGAAGTCGAACAAGGCGTCATCGCGCCAGAGCCACGCGAAGGCCCGCCCGGCGGTCTCGGCACCCCCCACAGGGCGCGTCCCCGCGTGACGGGGCACTGACTCTGCGGCACCACGTGGCCCTCCCCGGGTGAGGCGCGCCACGAGACCCACGTCACCTACGAACCACGGTAGTGGGTGTTAGTCCTTCCCCGCGGCGCCGCGAGACACCCAAAGCAGGTATTCCCCGCATTCTCCTATCAAAGCTAGTAAATGGGGTCATTGCCTCCTGTCCAGGCGGCCGCTAACCATGGATCTCGGCAAGCACCGAGACCGAGCCTGCGACGAGCGCCCACCGGCGGTCGGCAGCCCGTCCCCCTCGGTCTCCGCTCACGCGGCCACAGGCCGCGGACCCCCGTCCCCAAAAGGAAGAGCTCACGCATGCCCGGCACCATCCGCATCACCCGCTCCCACAAGCTCGCCACCGCCGTGCTCGTCGCGGCCGGTTCCGTCACGGCCATCGTCGCGACCGGCGGGCAGAGCGACGCACAGCCCGCCGCGGCCAAGACCTCCATCGCCGCGGAGAAGGTCGCCGGTGTCCCCACGGCGAAGGAAGCCGCGGCCAAGAAGGCCGCCCAGGAGACCGCCGCGAAGAAGGCCGCCGCCGCGGCCACGGCGAAGAAGGCTGTGGCGGAGCGCAAGGCCGCCGCGGAGAAGGCTGTGACCGACCGGAAGGCCGCGGCGAAGAAGTCCGCCGAGAAGGCGCGCTCCGAGAAGCAGGCCGCCAACCGCTCCACCGAGCGCAAGGCCGTCGCCGCACCCAAGCAGTACAAGAACAACCTCGACGGCTGGATACGCGAGTCGCTCGACATCATGAAGAAGAAGAACATCCCCGGCTCCTACGAGGGGCTGCACCGCAACATCATGCGCGAGTCCAGCGGCAACCCGAACGCCGTCAACGACTGGGACATCAACGCGCAGAACGGCATTCCCTCCAAGGGCCTGCTCCAGGTGATCCAGCCGACCTTCGACGCCTACCACGTCAACGGCACCCCGAAGAAGCTCACCGACCCGGTCGCCAACATCACCGCCGCCGCCAACTACGCCGCGGACAAGTACGGCTCGATCGACAACGTCGACTCCGCGTACTGAGACCCGGCATACCGGGACTCGGCCGACGGAGACTCGGCCCACTGAGACTCGGGGCGGGACTCGGCGTACCGAGTCGAGTCCGCCGGCTGAGCGGACCGCCACCGAACGGACACAGATCAGACCGCGATTATCCGACTAATCGCCCTGGTGCGTGCCCCGGTTGGCCGAAGGGTAGAGCTGGCGCGGACACCACTGGTCCGCGCGCTCGCCGCGCGGAGGCTTCGGAAAGGCCTGACGCACATGGCACAGCCCTTCTCACTGCCAAACTTCTATGTTCCGTATCCGGCGCGGCTCAACCCTCATGTCGAGGCGGCACGGACGCACACGCGTCAGTGGGCGCGGGGCATGGGGATGCTGGAGGGATCCGGCATCTGGGAGGAGAAGGACCTGGAGGCGCACGACTACGCCCTGCTCTGCGCCTACACCCACCCCGACTGCTCGGCCGAGGCGCTGTCCCTGGTCACCGACTGGTACGTCTGGGTCTTCTTCTTCGACGACCACTTCCTGGAGCTGTTCAAGCGCACGCCCGACCGTGAGGGCGCCAAGCGGTATCTGGACCGGTTGCCCGCCTTCATGCCGATGGAGCGCGGGGCCGCGACCCCCGAGCCGGAGAACCCCGTCGAGGCGGGCCTCGCCGATCTGTGGGCGCGGACGGTCCCCGCGATGTCGGACGCCTGGCGGGCCCGGTTCGCGGAGGCGACGGAGAACCTGCTCAACGAGTCGATGTGGGAGCTCTCCAACATCAACGAGGGCCGCATCGCCAACCCCGTCGAGTACATCGAGATGCGCCGTAAGGTCGGCGGCGCCCCCTGGTCGGCCGGACTGGTGGAGTACGCGGCCGGCGCGGAGGTGCCCGCCCAGGTGGCCGACGCCCGCCCGCTGCGGGTGCTGCGCGACGCCTTCTCCGACGGGGTGCACCTGCGCAACGACCTCTTCTCGTACCAGCGCGAGGTCGAGGAGGAGGGTGAGAACAGCAACGGGGTCCTCGTCCTGGAGAAGTTCCTCGGCTGCTCCACACAGGAGGCCGCCGAGGCCGTCAACGATCTGCTGACCTCACGGCTTCAGCAGTTCGAGAACACCGTCCTCACCGAACTGGGCCCGCTCTGTGCGGAGAAGGGCCTCGACCCGACGCAGACCGCGTCCGTCCTCGCATACGTCAAGGGGCTCCAGGACTGGCAGTCCGGAGGCCACGAGTGGCACATGCGCTCCAGCCGGTACATGAACGGCGGCGGGGCCGGCGAGGCGGTGGCGGGCTTCGGCATGTCCGCCGCCTCGATCAAGTTCACGCTGCGTTCGGAGACGGCGCGGGCCCGCAGCCACAGCCACCTGCCGTACCAGCACGTGGGCCCCTCGCTGATCCCCGACCTGAAGCTGCCGTTCGGGACGACGCTGAGCCCGCACCTGGAGGGTGCCCGGGTACGGCTGGTCGACTGGGCACGCCGGATGGGCATCCTGGAGGCGCAGCCGGGGGTTTTGGGCTCGCACATCTGGGACGAGGAACGGATCATCGCGATCGACCTCCCCCTGTGCGCGGCGGGGCTGCATCCGGACGCGACGCCGGACGAGCTGGACCTCTCCTCGGGATGGCTGGCCTGGGGCACGTACGGCGACGACTGGTTCCCCGTGGTGCACGGGCGGGCCAGGGATCTGGCAGGGGCTCGGCTGGCCAATGAGCGGCTCTCGCTGTTCATGCCGCTGGACGGCGAGTCCTTCCCCGAGCCGGTGAACGCGCTGGAGCGGTCGCTGGGCGATCTGTGGCGCAGGACGGCCGCGCCGATGGACCTGGGCGCACGGCGCACCTTCCGGGGCGCGGTCGAGTCGATGACCGAGAGCTGGCTGTGGGAATTGGCCAACCAGGCGCAGAACCGTATCCCCGATCCGGTCGACTATGTTGAGATGCGGCGGGCCACCTTCGGCTCGAACCTGACGATGAGCCTGTGCCGGCTCGGCCACGGCAGGAAGGTGCCGGACGCGATCTACCGCAGCGGCCCGATGCAGTCGCTGGAGAACGCCGCGGCGGACTACGCGTGCCTGCTGAACGACCTGTTCTCGTACCAGAAGGAGATCGAGTACGAGGGTGAGGTGCACAACGGCGTCCTGGTCGTGCAGAACTTCTTCGGGGTCGACTATCCGACTGGCGTGGCGATCGTGCACGACCTGATGAAGTCGCGACTGCGGCAGTTCCTGCATGTGGCGGAGGTCGAACTTCCCGTGCTGTACGACGACTTCGGCCTGGACGCCGAGGCGCGGGAGGTGCTGGCGGGCTATGTGCTGGAGCTCAAGCACTGGATCGCGGGCATCCTGATCTGGCACCGGGGCTGCCGCCGGTACCGCGAGGAGGACCTGAGGCGCGGGCATGGTGCCCCCTGGCACCTCAGCGGTCCCACGGGGCTCGGCACCTCGGCGGCGCAGGTGACGCGGTTGATGGCCGAGCTCGCGGGCAGCAGGGCGTAGTCCCGCACCCGCGCCAGGGGGGTGCGGGCGTCACCGATCCAGGCCGGCCCCGGCCCGTCGCGCGGTTCTCGTGACGGGCCGGGGCCGGATGCGCTGGGGCCGGATGCGCGGCAGGCCGCCCGCATATGCGGGCGGCCTATGCAGTGACGTTTCAGCCCTGCTGGAACAGCTCTGCGGGAAGGGGCTTGAGGAGGGTGTACAGGTCGTCGGTGATGGGCCGGTCCCAGCTGGCGATGGTCACGAGCACCCCGTCGCTCCGGTCGAACTGGACGCAGGCGATGCGGCTCTCCGAGAGCTTCACCCGGCGGACGATCAGCAGGTTGTCGCCCTGCATCACGGGGACGTCCTCGCTGCTGACGACCTCGACCGGCTCGTCGTTCTCCAGGGCCAGCAGCAGCTGCGCGACCTCGAAGGGAACCTGGCCGTCCTCGGTCTCGCGGGCGGGCGAACCGGCCGGGAGATTACCGATGATCATGGCCGGGCCGCGGCCGCCGTACAGGTCGTAACGGAGGAAGACGCCCTGACAGCTGCCGTCGGGCGCGGGGAGCAGACCGGCGCCGAGGTTGCCGGGCCAGTCCCCCGGTTCCATGGCCAGGACATCGAAGTCCGGGCCCGCGGGTGTTGCGGCGCTACGGCGGCGGAGGAAGGACATGCCGCCATGTTACGTGGCCCGGCTCACGTTGCGGAGCGGGGCCCGGGACGGAGCGCCGCCCCGCGGCACCGGCCGCCTCCCGCCGGCGGGAGGCACGAGCGGTGCGCCCCCGCGCAGACTCTTCCGCGTGGAATCGGAGCAAGTCCGCCCGCGACGAGGCCTTGTGCCGCATACCGTTGGATCACCGCCGCGCCCCGTCCGTCGCGGCAGCGGCGGGTACGGGACGGCGGAACGCCGACAGGACAGGTACGGCGATACGCCGGGAGAGAGGACAGGATGACGGTGGAGGGCACAGTGAGCGGGCTGGAAGAGCGGGTGGTGGGGCGCGCGTGGATGGTGCGCCTGGACCCGGCCGACCGGAGAGGTGCGGCGGTACGCGTCTCGTGCGGCCGTCCGGCCTGCGCCCCCCAGGTTCTGCCCTCCGCCGCCGTCGGCCGCACGGCTGCCGTCGCGCACCTCGCGACACATCTGCGCGCCGCCCCGGGGCCCCGGCCCGAGGCGTCCTGCGCCTGCCGGGCCGCGGAGTGCCATACGCACGTCCGGGCCGACGGCCCCCGCGACCGCGCCCCGGCCCTGCGGTGCGGAGGCCCGGTCGTCCTCGCGGTCGTCAACGATCGGCAGGGCCGCTGGTGGCAGGCGCTGGAGTGCTGCGCACGCTGTGCGGCCGCCCACCCCTCGGCGAAGATCGTCGCCACCGCCCCTGCCGCCGGCCGGGCCCCCGCGGCGGGGGCACGTGGAGCCGCGGGCCCTCCGCCCGCCCCGGTCGGCCCGCACTTCTCCCACGCCTCCTCGTCCCCCGCCCCCGTGCCCCGGGCGGTGCCCGCCCCCCGCCCGAGGCCCCGGCGCAACCGCCGCACCGGGAAGATCGCGCAGCGCTTCGTGCCGTACGACCTGCACCCCGTCGCCCTGCGCGACGAGCTGATCGAGCTGGGCGATCTCTTCCGCGCCTACCAGCAGCGCCCCGAACCCGATCTGGAGCAGCTCGCCGACCTCCACGCCCGCAAGGCCAAGGCCTTCCACACGTGGGCGGAGGTCACCGGGGAGACCGAGCTGCGGCTGGACGCACGGCGCGCCGAGCAGGCGGCCGCTGCCGCCCTCCTCCAGCACCAGCAGCGCACCGGCCAGAGCCCGGTCGGCGAGGGAGAGGTCACCAATCGCCTGCTCCCCGGCCTCACGCAGTGGGACCACGCGCGGACGGTCCTCGCCCACGTCGCCGAGCACACCCCGCTGCCCGGCCCGGAGGCCCGGCTGATGGCGGTGATGCTGACCCTGCGCTCGGCGCTCACCGGCATCGGCAATCTGGTGGGGCAGGACGTCAAGGGGCTGCCCCTGACCGAGCCCGAGGAGCTGATCGGACGGCTCGTGGACTCCGGCTGGCTGTCCATCCCCGGCACCGCCGACGATCTGCTCGCCTCCCGCCCCGAGAGCCCCACCCCGATCACGATCCCGTCCCTGATGCCCGACGACGACGGACGGGGCCCGTTCGACTTCGGCCGGAAGACGCGTCCCAAGCTCAGCGGATGGGCCCAGAGGGTCGTCGGGGACAAGAAGCTGCGCAAGAAGAAGACCGGTGCCGCCACCCGGCTACTCGCCCTGGCCCTGGCCGTCCGGACCACGACAGACGGCCGGCTGGGGCCCGAGGGCGAGGGCATCGACCTGGCAATCCTCACCTCCTGGTGCGCCGTCGAGCCCGACGAACTGGAGCCGCTGGTGGAGCAGCTGACGGCGGCGGACTGGCTGGAGGAAGCCGCAGTCACCGGCGGCCGCCTCACGGGCCGGCTGGCCGAGCGGGTGCTGCAGGTCAGCTGCCCGCTGCCCTGAAGGTGCGTGCATACCCTCAAGGCGCGCGCACGGCGGCCCGGGGGCGTCGGCGTCACCCCGGCGGGGGCTGCGACCCGACGAGCCACATGGCGAAGAACTGCGCCCCACCCCCGTAGGCATGGCCGACCGCCCTGGTGGCCCCGTCGATCTGGTGCTCGCCCGCCCGTCCTCGTACCTGGAGGGCCGCCTCGGCGAAGCGGATCATGCCGGAGGCGCCGATGGGGTTGGTGGACAGCACACCGCCCGAGGGGTTGACCGGGAGGTCGCCGTCGAGTTCGGTGACGCCCGCCTCGGTGAGCTTCCAGCCCTCGCCCTCATCGGCGAAGCCGAGGTTCTCCAGCCACATCGGCTCGTACCAGGAGAACGGGACGTACATCTCGACGGCGTCGATCTCCCGCCGCGGGTCGGCGATCCGGGCCTGCCGGTAGACGTCGGCGGCGCAGTCCTTGCCGGCCTGCGGGGAGACGAAGTCCTTGCCGGCGAAGAGCGTCGGTTCGCTGCGCATGGCGCCGCCGTGCACCCAGGCGGGCGGGTGGGGGGCGCGGGCGGCGCCGTCCCGGTCGGTGAGGATCATCGCGCAGGCCCCGTCGGAGGAGGGGCACGTCTCGGAGTAGCGGATCGGGTCCCAGAGCATGGGCGACGCCTGGACCTTCTCCAGGGTGATGTCCGCGTCATGGATGTGCGCGTAGGGGTTCTTGAGCGCGTTGCGGCGGTCCTTGTACGCGACGAGGGAGCCGACCGTGTCGGGGGCTCCCGTACGGCGCATGTACGCGCGCACGTGCGGGGCGAAGAAGCCGCCGGCCCCGGCCAGCAGGGGCTGCTGGAAGGGGACGGGCAGGGAGAGGCCCCACATGGCGTTGGACTCGGACTGCTTCTCGAAGGCGAGGGTCAGGACGGTCCGGTGGACGCGGGCGGCGACGAGGTTCGCGGCGACGAGCGCGGTCGAACCGCCGACCGAGCCCGCCGTATGGACGCGGAGCATCGGCTTGCCGACGGCTCCGAGCGCGTCGGCGAGATACAGCTCCGGCATCATGACGCCCTCGAAGAAGTCGGGGGCCTTGCCGATGACGACGGCGTCGATGTCGCTCCAGGTCAGTTGGGCGTCCTCCAGAGCGCGGAGCGCCGCCTCGCGGACCAGTCCGGCGATGGAGACGTCGTGCCGGGCGGCGACGTGCTTGGTCTGGCCGATGCCGACGACGGCGACGGGCTCCTCAGGCATGAGCGCTCTCCCCTTCCAGGACGGCGACCAGGTTCTGCTGCAGGCAGGGCCCGGAGGTGGCGTGGGCGAGGGCCCGGTCGGACTCGCCGCGGTGGATGCGGGCGGCGGCCTCGCCGAGCCGGATGAGACCCGCCGCCATGATCGGGTTGGCGGCGAGCGCGCCTCCGGACGGGTTGATCCGGGTGCCGTCGCCGAGCCCGAGGGCCTTGCGCAGGACGACCTCCTGCGAAGTGAACGGGGCATGCAACTCAGCTGTGTCCACAGGGCGTTCGAAGGCTCCGGCGTGCTGGGCGGCGAGCCGGGTGGAGGGTGATTCGGTCAGGTCGCGGACGCCGAGGCTGTGGGCCTCGATGCGGTGGTCGATGCCGCGGATCCAGGCGGGCCGTGCGCACAGGGCGCGGGCGGTGTCCCCGGCGGCGAGGATGACGGCGGCGGCGCCGTCGCCGATGGGCGGGCAGTCGCCGGTGCGCAGCGGGTGCACGAGGTGGTCGCCCGCGGGGACGTCACCGGTGAGTTGGGCGTACGGGTTGGTGGTGGCGTCGGTGCGGCTGCGGGCCGCGATGGAGGCGAGGGCGGCCTCGTCGGTGTCGCCCGCGTCGATGAGGGCCTGGGCTTGGAGGGCGGCGAGGGCGACGGAGTCCGGCCAGAGCGGGGCGAGGTAGTACGGATCGAGCTGGCGGGTGAGGACGTCGCGGACCTCACCGGGTGAGGACTTGCCGTAGGAGTAGACGAGGGCGGTGTCCGCTCCACCAGTCATGATCTTCACCCAGGCCTCGTACAGCGCCCAGGCGCCGTCCATCTCGACGTGCGACTCGGAGATGGGCGGGTGGGCGCCGACGCCGTCGAGTGCCATGGTGAAGGAGAAGGCGCGCCCGGCGAGGTAGTCGGCGGAGCCGGAGCAGGTGAACCCGATCTCGTTGGCCTTGAGGCCGGTTGGCCCGAGGACCTCGTGGAGGACGGGCATCAGCAGGTCGACCTCGGAGAGTTCGTCGGTACGCCGCCGGTGCGCGGTCTGGGCGAAGGCGACGATCGCCACGTCTCGCATCTACACCAGCTCCTGGTACGTGTCGTAGTCGGCGTCGGGCTCGCCGGTGGGCCGGTAGTGGTCGGGATGGCGGGCACCCTCGACCCAGACGGGCTCGACGCGCAGGCCCATGCGGACCTCGTCGTACGGGATGCCGGCGATGCGGCCGTGGAGGGCGAGGTCGGCTCCGTCGAGGGCGATGTGGGCGTAGACGTACGGGACTTCGATGCCGAGATTCGCCGTATGAGCAGCCTTGATGTTGACGATGCAGAAGGTGGTGACGGTCCCACGCGGGCCGACCTCCACCTCCTCCGCGGTGGCGATGCCGCAGGTGGGGCAGGCTCCGCGCGGGGGTACGTAGACCTTGTGGCAGGCGGGGCAGCGTTCGCCGACGGTCCGATGGCCTTCGAGGGCCTTGAGGTAGGCGCTCTGGGCGCGGCCCGGGGTGTGGACGTAGTCGAGGCGGGCAGGGGCGGCGATGCCGGTGACGAGGTCGGTGAACCCCCCGTCGTGCGGCGCGGGTTCGGCTGGCCCTGCCTCACCCTCGTACGGCTCGAAGCAGGCGATGTCGGTGATGGCGCCCGTACGTGTCGCGGCCCAGCGGATCCGGACCCGCATCCCGGTGTGCACGGCGTCGGGTCCGGGGACGTCCAGGGCATGCAGGAGGGCGGTGGCGGCGCCGTCGAGGCGGACGAGGACCCAGGCGAACGGGGTCTCCAGCGGCTGGCTGCGGCGCGGGGACGGGTTCCAGGCCCAGGTGGTGACGGTGCCGGTGGCGGCGACCTCGACGAGTTCGCGGAGCTCGTTCGCGGTGACGGGGTCGTACTCGACAGGCGGCACGAGGACCGTGCCGTCGTCCGTCCGGACGCCGAGCACGGTGCGTTCGCGCAGTCCGGTGAGGAAGGCGCTCTGGACGGGGCCGAGGGAACGGGTGAAGGGGAATTCGACCACCAGCGGGGCGCTGAGGACGTCGGTCATGGCACTCTCCAAAGGCTCAGGGCTCAGGCGCGCCGGTAGACGGGCGGGCGCTTCTCGGCGAAGGCGCGGGCGCCCTCCTTGGCGTCCTCGGTGGCGAATACCGGTCGGCCGCGCCTGAGTTCGGCGGCCAGAGCCTCGCTCTCGGTCAGCTCGGCGCCCTCGTAGACCGAGGCCTTGACCGCCTCGACGGCGAGCGGTCCGCAGGCGTTGATCCGCTCGGCGACGGCGAGGGCCTCCTCCCGGGCGGTGCCGTCGGGGACGACCCTGCCGATGAGCCCGATGGCTGCGGCCTCGTCGGCGGTGTAGGGGCGGCCGGTCAGGAGCATTTCGAGGGCGTGGGTGCGGGGGATCTGGCGGGGCAGCCGGACGGTGGAGCCGCCGATCGGGAAGAGGCCGCGCCGGACCTCGAAGAGCCCGAAGGTGGCGCCCGCCCCGGCGATGCGGATGTCCGTTCCCTGGAGGATCTCGGTGCCGCCGGCGACACAGGGCCCTTCCACGGCGGCGATCACCGGTTTGCGCGGGCGGTGGTGACGCAGCATCGCCTTCCAGTGCAGGTCCGGGTCGGCGGTCATCCGCTCCCGGTACTCCTCGCCCTCCATCCCGCCGCCCGCGAGCGCCTTGAGGTCCATGCCGGAGCAGAACGCGCCGCCCGCCCCGGTCAGGACGACCGAGCGCACCTCGTCGTCCGCGTCGGCCGCGAGCCACCCGTCGTACAGGCCGACGAGCATCGGCAGCGACAGCGCGTTCCTGGCCTGTGGTCTGTTCAAGGTGAGCACCAGCGTGGCGCCCTGGCGCTCCGCGGTGAGGTGTTCCGTACCGAGGTGTTCCGTACCGCCCATGACGAACTCCCGTCTGCAGACCTGGAACAGGTTGCAGTAGGTGGGGTCGCAGTTCAATAGTTTTCTGACAGCTCGTCAGATTCCTTCGACTCCGCCCCTTCCCACTTGTGCCGCCCGGCGCTCTAATGACGGCCGAGTCGCCAGTCACCCGGGGTCAGGAGGAACGGTGGAGTACAACCTTGCCGACCTGTTCGAGTCGGTCGTCGACGTGGTCCCCGACCGCGAGGCGCTCCTGTACGTGGACCATCCCGGTACGGGCACGGAGCGGCGCCTCACCTACGCCGAACTGGACGCCGCCGCCAACCGGATCGCCCATCACCTCATCGGTGCGGGGCTCCGCCCGGGCGAACACCTCGGGCTGCACCTCTACAACGGCATCGAGTACCTCCAGACGGTCCTGGGCGCGCTGAAGGCACGACTGGTGCCGGTGAACGTCAACTACCGCTACGTGGAGGAGGAGCTGGTCTATCTCTACCGGGACGCGGACCTGGCGGCGCTGGTCTTCGACGGCGAGTTCGACGAACGGGTCGCGGCGGCGTCCGTACAGGCTCCGGCCCTGCGCCACCTGGTCCGGGTGGGGTCCGCAGCCGCACCCCCGGGCCTGGAGGCCGTCCCCTTCGCCGAGGCCGATGCGTCCGGCTCACCCGCGCGCGGCTTCGAACCACGCTCTGCGGACGACCAGTTCATCATCTACACCGGCGGCACGACCGGGATGCCGAAGGGGGTCATGTGGCGTCAGGAGGATCTGTTCTTCTCCGGCCTGGGCGGCGGCGCGCCGACCGGCGAACCGGTGAGGAGTCCGCACGAGCTGTCCGAGCGGGTGGCGGCGGGCGGTGACGGCATCACCTTCTTCCCCACTCCCCCACTGATGCACGGCACCTCGACACTCACCGCGTTCATCGGGTTCAACTTCGGTCAACGTGTGGTCGTGCACCGCAAGTTCGCCCCCGAAGAGGTGCTGAGAACGATCGAGAGGGAGAAGGTCACCAGCGTGTCGCTGGTGGGCGACGCGATGCTGCGTCCGCTGATCGACGCCCTCAACGGGCCGCTGCGAGGGACGGACTGTTCGTCGCTGTTCTCGGTCTCCAGCTCCGGGGCGATCATGTCGGATTCGGTGCGGGCGGAGTTCCAGGCACTCGTGCCGACCGTGATGCTGCTCAACAACTTCGGCTCCTCCGAGTCCGGCTTCAACGGCACCGCCACCGCCGACTCGGGCCCCGAGCGTGGCTTCCGGGTGCAGGTCAACGCCCGTACGGCCGTGCTCGATCCGGCGACGCACGAGCCGGTGGCACCGGGCGAGGTGGGCCGCATCGCCCAGCGTGGCCATGTGCCGCTCGGCTACTACAACGACCCGGTCAAGACCGCCGACACCTTCTTCCGTAAGGGCGATGAGCGGTGGGTGCTGCTGGGCGACATGGCGACCGTCGACGCGGAGGGCATCGTCACCGTGCTCGGCCGGGGCTCGCAGTGCATCAACACCGGTGGGGAGAAGGTCTACCCGGAGGAGGTGGAGCAGGCGCTCAAGTCCCACCCGGACGTGTACGACGCGCTCGTCGCGGGCGTCCCCGACGAGCGCTGGGGCAGCAGGGTCGCGGCCGTCCTGGAGCTCCGTGAGGGCGCACCGGCGTTGGACCTCGACGCCGTGCAGGCCCACTGCCGGACCCGGCTCGCCGGGTACAAGATCCCGCGTGCCCTGGTCCTCACCGACCGGATCCAGCGGTCGCCGAGCGGCAAGGCGGACTACCGGTGGGCGAAGGCGGTGGCGGCGGCTGAGGGCTGAGCCTGACGGTCACGCCAGGCCGAACGACCTGATCGCCGCGAGGAACTCCTCCGGCCGGGTGGTGTGGACGAGGTGGCCCGCCTCGATGGTGGCGAGCACGGCGCCGGGGATGGTCCTCGCTATATCGGCCAGCTGCTTCTGGTCGATGTGGCTCGTCGCGCCGCCGCCGATGATCAGGGTCGGGGCGGTGATCTCCGCCAGCCGTTCACGGCCCGTCGGGTCGGGGTCGTTCAGCTGGGCGTCGATGTCCGCGACCACGGACCAGTCGAAGTCCAGCTCGCCTTCTGGGCGTTCGACCGGCGGCCGGGGCGGGTCGAGCGGCAGGAGCGGCGGGGCGTCCTCGATGACCAGCCGTCCGATCAGCCCGGGCTCCCGCTGTGCGAGGAGGTAGGCGGCCACCCCGCCCATGGAGTGTCCGATCACGGTGGCACCGGCCAGGCCGCGGGCCTCCAGGAAGGCGTGCAGGTCGTCGCGGAAGAGCTCGAAGGAGTAGTGGCCGGGCCAGTCGCTGAGCCCGTGGCCCCGGAAGTCGGGGGCGTACACGCGGTGTCCGGCGGCGAGCTCCCCGGCGATCCGGGTCCAGGTGAGGGAGGAGCCGGCCCGGCCGTGGAGGAGGACGACCGGCGGGGCGGAGGGCTCGCCCCACACCCGGTACGCGAGCCGGACGCCGCCCGCCCGCACGGTGAGGACGTCCGGGTCGAGGAAGGCCGCCACGGTACGGGAGAAGGCGCCCGGGTCGTCGAGCCACGGGAAGTGCCCCGCGCCCCGCTGGACGGCGAACTCTCCGTACGGGAAGAGCGCGGCCAGCTCCGTCGCCCGGTCGGGGCTCGGGTGCCCGTCGTACTCCCCGGCGAGGACGAGCACCGGCACGGCCGGCTCGCCCAGGGCGGGGACGGTGGCGGCGGGGTCGTACGCGCCGTCGTCGTAGCGGCCGCGCGCTTCGGGGTTGGTCTGCCCGGCGGAGGCGGCGGCATGGGCCCGGGCCCTCTCGTCCCAGCGGCCGTAGGTGAGCGGCCGGACGGCGGGCCACAGCTCGGCGAAGGGCCCGCCGGCGAGCAGCGCCTCCTGGGCGGCCCGGGCCTCGGCGTACCAGGGTTCGCCGCTGCGCATTTCGGCGGCCTCGCGCAGGTCCTGGTCGGTCACCTCGATGCCGACGGCCCGGGTGGAGGGGGTGATCAGGGTCAGGGTGCGCAGCCGCTCCGGGTGCCGGGCGGCGTACAGCAGGGCCAGGTCCGCGCCGGCGGAGTGGGCCAGCAGGTCGATCCGGTCCAGGCCGAGGTGTTCGCGCAGCGCCTCCACGTCGTCGACGAGCCGGTCGCAGCGGTAGGTCGTGGGGTCCTCGGGTACGGCGGACTTGCCCGTCCCGCGCAGGTCCAGGAGGACCAGCTGCCGTACGGCGCAGAGCCCGCCGAGGTCGCCGAGGTACGCGCTCGCCCGCATCGGTCCGCCGGGCAGACAGATCAGCGGTTCGCCCTCCCCCACCAGGTGGTACGCGAGCGGGGTGGTGTCGTACGCGGCGAAGGTCGGCATGCCGTCCATCCAAACAGGAACGTGCGGACGAACGCACCGGGCTTCGCTGCGAGCCGATCGGGAACCGGTCCGTGCGCCCCTCTTGTCAGCGCGCCCGGTCTCCTGAATTACTGCTCCCAGGAAGATCGATCGAATGATCGGTCGTCCGGTTCGGGAGAGGGAGGGCCCTGATGACAGCCATGCTGGACGCGGCGGAACAGCTGAGCCGCGCCGAGCTGGAGGCCCTCCAGCTCGAACGGCTCCGCACGACCCTGCGCCACGCCTACGAGAACGTGCCCTTCTACCGGGCGGCGTTCGACGGGTCCGGGCTGCGGCCCGAGGACTGCCGTACGCTCGCCGACCTCTCCCGCTTCCCGTTCACCGCCAAGGCCGACCTGCGCGACAACTACCCGTTCGGGATGTTCGCCGTGCCGGAGGCGGACGTCCGGCGCATCCACGCCTCCAGCGGCACGACCGGGCGCCCGACCGTGGTGGGGTACACCGAACGGGACCTGGACACCTGGGCGGACGTGGTCGCCCGGTCGATCCGGGCGGCGGGCGGCAGGCCCGGCCACAAGGTCCATGTGGCTTACGGGTACGGGCTGTTCACCGGTGGCCTCGGCGCGCACTACGGGGCCGAGCGGCTCGGCTGCACGGTGATCCCGGCGTCCGGCGGGATGACGGCGCGCCAGGTGCAGCTCATCCAGGACTTCCGGCCCGAGATCATCATGATCACGCCGTCGTACATGCTGACGCTGCTGGACGAGTTCGAGCGGCAGGGCGTCGACCCGCGCACGACCTCTCTCAAGGTGGGCGTCTTCGGCGCGGAGCCGTGGACGGAGGCGATGCGCCGGGAGATCGAGGACCGGCTCGCCATCGACGCCGTCGACATATACGGCCTCTCCGAGGTGATGGGCCCCGGGGTGGCGCAGGAGTGCGTGGAGACGAAGGACGGGCTGCACATCTGGGAGGACCACTTCTATCCGGAGGTCGTGGATCCGTTCACCGGTGAGGTGCTGCCGGACGGCGAGGAGGGTGAGCTGGTCTTCACCTCGCTCACCAAGGAGGCGATGCCGGTGATCCGCTACCGCACCCGGGACCTGACGCGGCTGCTGCCGGGGACAGCCCGGAACTTCCGCCGGATGGAGAAGGTGACCGGGCGCAGCGACGACATGGTGATCCTGCGCGGGGTGAACCTGTTCCCGACGCAGATCGAGGAGATCGTGCTGCGTACGCCCGCCGTCGCCCCGCACTTCCAGCTCCGGCTGACCCGGAAGGGGCGCCTGGACGCGCTGACGGTACGGGCGGAGGCGCGGGCGGACGCGACGGCGGCGGACCGGGAGAAGGCGGCGCTCGCTATCGCGTCGGCGGTGAAGGACGGGGTCGGGGTGTCGGTGGAGGTCGAGATCGTCGACCCGGAGTCGCTGGAGCGCTCGGTGGGCAAGATCCGGCGGATCGTGGATCTGCGGGAGCCCGGCACGATGTGAACAGCGCGGTCACGGTGTGCGGGGCGACCTCCAGGTCCACGTCCCGCAGCACGAGCGACGTACCGCCCTCCAGGACCTGCGGCAGGGGGTGGTGCTGGAGGGCGGGTCACCGGATGAGGTGTTCGGTGCGCCTCGGGAGGAGCATACGCGGAAGTTGTTGCGGCGGATCGCGGAGGCGGGGCGGCTGCGAGGACCGCTGCGCCCAGTCGGCAGGACCGGTCCTCGGTGCGCTGCACGCCTGGCGATGAAGTCACCCGGTGACGATTCCAGACCTCGGGAGCTCCAGACCCGCGCCGCTGCCCGAACTCTCCCCGCGCGGAGAGTTCGACATGGACAACACCACCTCGCTCGGAGCGGAGATCGAGACGATGGCCGCCGTCCACGGCGGAGTGGTACTGGACGCCAGCAGAATCACGTTCGCCGACTCCTCCTTCGTGCGGATGATCCTCAGCACCCACCCGCGCACCGATCTGCGCATAGCGGCCCCCTCCAGGCGGGTGGCCCGGCTGTTCGACCTCGCAGGTGTCGACACCTACCTGCGGATCTATCCGACCCTGGAGACCGCCCGCGCCGTCTGACAGCCGCCCGACAGTCGTACTCCTGCGTGGAGCCTGGGCGGACCCCTCCGGCTGGGACGAGGTCAGCAAGAGCCTGCAAGCGCGGGGCTACCAGGTGGTCGCCACCACGAACCCGCTGCTCGCCGCCTCCCAGCGCCCGGTCACCCCGGTGTCGGGTGGTGAGCCCCTCCAAGGCAGCCGCATGGAAGACGATCCCGTCCTGGTACCTGGTCGCCACCGACGACCGCGCCATAGGGACCGAGAACCTGCGCTACATGGCCAGGAGGGCCGGGTCCACCACCGTCGAGGTCGATGCCCCGCACGCGGTGATGGAGACCAACCCCGGAGCCGCGCTCGAGGTCCGCGGCCCGGCGGTCCGGCTCCGACTCGAGATCCGCTCAACGATCTTTTGGTCCAGACCTCTTGACGATTGGTCTAGGCCTTCCTAGGGTCGCGGAGACACTGCGGGGGTGCCGAGGAGAGACACCACGTGCTCAAGGCCACGCAGGGTTGTCAGGCCAGGGACCACCCCTGTCCTCCGGACGTGACCCGAGGAGCCCCCTTGAGCACTGAACCACGATGGCGCCGCACCGGATCGACGCGGAGCATCATCCCGAACAAGCGGTCCAAGGTCCTCGCCGGCGCCACCGCACTGCTCCTCCCGCTGGCCGCCATGGTCGGCCTCGCCAGCCCCGCCGAGGCCGCGGCCTCGGCCACCGCCACCTACACCAAGGCCTCCGACTGGGGCTCCGGCTTCGAGGGCAGGTGGACGGTGAAGAACACCGGCACCACCACGCTCACCTCCTGGGCCGTCGAGTGGGACTTCCCCGCGAACACCAAGGTCACCTCCGCCTGGGACGCGACCGTCACCAACTCCGCGAACCACTGGACCGCGAAGAACCTCGGCTGGAACGGCACCCTGGCCCCCGGCGCCTCCGCCTCCTTCGGCTTCAACGGCTCCGGCTCCGGAGCGCCCACGGGCTGCAAGCTCAACGGCAACCCCTGTGACGGCGGCTCCACCAACCCCGGTGACAACGCCCCCTCCGCCCCGGGCAAGCCCGCCGCGAGCGACATCACCAACACCTCGGTGAAGCTGTCCTGGGCGGCCGCCACGGACGACAAGGGCGTCAAGAACTACGACGTCAAGCGCGACGGCGCCACCGTCGCCACGGTCACCGGCACCACCTACACCAACACCGGTCTGACCGCCGGCACCGACTACAGTTACAGCGTGGTCGCCCGCGACACCGCCGACCAGACCGGTCCGGCCTCCCCCGCCACCACGGTCCGCACCACCGGCGGCGGTGGCGGCGAGAACCCCGGCGGCGGGAAGATCAACTTGGGCTACTTCACCAACTGGGGCTCCTACACGGTGAAGAACCTCGTGACCTCCGGCTCCGCCGAGAAGATCACGCACATCAACTACGCCTTCGGCAACGTGCAGAACGGCAAGTGCACCATCGGCGACGCGTACGAGGACTACGAGAAGTCCTACACCGCCGCCAACTCCGTCGACGGCAAGGCCGATGTCTGGGACCAGCCGCTGCGCGGCCACTTCAACCAGCTCCGCAAGCTGAAGGCGCAGTACCCCCACATCAAGGTGCTGTGGTCCTTCGGCGGCTGGACCTGGTCCGGCGGTTTCGGCCAGGCCGTCCAGAACCCGAACGCGTTCGCCCAGTCCTGCTACGACCTGGTCGAGGACCCGCGCTGGGCCGATGTCTTCGACGGCATCGACCTGGACTGGGAGTACCCCAACGCCTGTGGTCTGACCTGCGACTCCAGCGGCCCGGCATCGATCAAGAACATGATGCAGGCCATGCGCGCCAAGTTCGGCCCGAACAACCTGCTCACCGCGGCCATCACCGCGGACGGCTCCAACGGCGGCAAGCTCGACGCAGCCGACTACGGCGGCGCCGCGCAGTACATCGACTGGTACGACGTGATGACGTACGACTACTTCGGCAGCTGGGCCGCGCAGGGTCCGACGGCCCCGCACTCCCCGCTGACCTCGTACCCCGGCATCCCCGCTCAGGGCTTCAACTCGGCGGACGCCATCGCCAAGCTGAAGGCCAAGGGCGTCCCGGCCTCCAAGCTGCTGCTCGGCATCGGCTTCTACGGCCGCGGCTGGACCGGCGTCACCCAGTCCGCCCCCGGCGGCACCGCCACCGGCCCGGCGGCCGGCGTCGAGCCGGGTAACCAGTACTACAAGGTCCTGAAGACCACCTGCCCGGCCACCGGCACGGTCGCGGGCACGGCGTACGCCCACTGCGGCAACGACTGGTGGAGCTACGACACCCCCGCGACGGTCGGCACCAAGATGGCCTGGGCCAAGAGCCAGGGCCTGGGCGGCGCGTTCTTCTGGGAGTTCAACGGCGACACCGCCAACGGCGAACTCGTGAGCGCGATCAGCAACGGTCTGAAGTAGACCCCGGCACGACACCGAGCCCGCCCTCCCCGACGACGGGGAGGGCGGGCTGCGTTTCGGCTGCCGGCCGGCTGATCAGGCGCGGGGTGACGAACCCTGCCACGAAGGCGACCGGGCCGCCGTGGAGCAGAGGAGGCCCTGCGTCGGAAATGACGTCTCCGATGGCGAGACCCGCGACGACGTCGATGTGGCAGAACAGGACCAGTGCCCCGCGCCGAGCCTCATCATCATCCGCCGTCCCCCCTTTTTGTTCGGTTCCCGGTTCGACACCCGCGGAGGGCGGGGTCCGTCACGCCAGCCGGTCCCGCAGTTGCCGCTTGAGGATCTTCCCGCTGGCGTTGCGCGGGAGCTCGTCCACGAAGACGACCCGCTTGGGCGCCTTGAAGTGGGCGAGCTTCTCGCGGGCGTGGTCGATCAGTTCGGTGTCGGTCGCCTCGCCACGCAGGACCACGACGGCGGTGACGGCCTCGATCCAGCGCTCGTCGGGCAGGCCGATGACCGCTGTCTCGGCGACGGCGGGGTGGGTGTAGAGGGCGTCCTCCACCTGGCGGGAGGCGACCAGGACGCCGCCGGAGTTGATGACGTCCTTCACCCGGTCGACGACGGTGAAGTAGCCCTCGGTGTCGCGGACCGCGAGGTCGCCGGAGCGGAACCAGCCGTCGCGGAAGGCCTCCGCCGTCTCCTGGGGCTTGTCCCAGTAGCCGGTGCAGAGCTGGGGTGAGCGGTAGACCACCTCACCCGGGGTGCCGTCCGGGACCTCGCGGCCCTCCTCGTCGACGACGCGGGCCTCCACGAAGAGGACGGGCCGGCCGCAGGACTCCATCCGGCCCTCGTGCTCGTCGGGGCCGAGGACGGTGGCGAGCGGGCCGATCTCGCTCTGGCCGAAGCAGTTGTAGAAGGCCAGGTGCGGCAGGCGGGCGCGCAGCCGTTCCAGGACGGGTACGGGCATGATCGACGCCCCGTAGTACGCCTTGCGGAGGGCGGAGAGGTCGCGGGTGGCGAAGTCCGGGTGGCTGGAGAGGCCGATCCAGACGGTGGGCGGGGCGAACAGGCTGTCGGCCAGGCCCGCTTCGACCAGGTCGAAGATCCGGCCGGCCTCGGGGGCCTCCAGGATGGTGTTCTCAGCACCGACCGCCAGATACGGCAGCAGGAACACGTGCATCTGGGCGGAGTGGTAGAGCGGCAGCGAGTGCACGGGCCGGTCGTCGGCCGCCAGACCGATGGCGGTGATCGCGCTGACGTACTCGTGGACCAGCGCCCTGTGCGTCATCATCGCCCCCTTGGGGAGGGCCGTGGTACCGGAGGTGTAGAGCAGTTGCACCAGGTCGCCGGAGCCGGGTGCGCGCTCCGGGGTGAAGGGCCGCTCGGTGTCCAGGGCGTCGAGGAGCGCGCCCGGATGGTCGCGCAGGGCGCGTACGGGACGGCCGACGGGGATGCGGTCCGCGAGGTCCGGGTCGGTGAGGACGAGGGCGGAGCCGGACTGGTCCAGGAGGTAGGCCAGGTCGTCGCCGGTGAGGTTCTGGTTGACGGGGACGTGGACGAGCCCGGCCCGGGCGCAGGCGAGGAAGGCGATCAGGTAGACATCGGAGTTGTGGGCGTACGAGGCCACCCGGTCGCCGGGGTGCAGCGCGTGTTCGGCGGTCAGGACGGCGGCCGCGGTGGAGACCGCCGCGTCGAGCGAACGGTAGGTCCAGGCCCGGTCGCCGTACCGCACGGCGGTCCGTCCAGGGGTGCGGCGGGCGCTGCGGGTGAGGACGCCGTCGACTGTGCTGCTGCGTACACCGGTCATGGCGTGATCCTGCGCGGGCGGGCCCGGCAGGTCAAGGGGCCGGTGGGGAGTGTCGCGGCGGCTGGATACCGTACACGCAGTACGGTCTTCCGCACATCGTGGTGAAGGACTCCGTGAACCTGGGCTTCGGCACCGGCTGGGCGCGGGCCGCCGACCAGGTGTGCACGCTCGCCGACGGGTTCGTCACGGTACGCGGCGAGCGGGGGCCGGGCTGCGCCGGTTTCTGGAGCGTCCAGGTCGCCGTCCCATCGTTCATAGTCCTGTCTACGACGAGACCACGCACCAAGCGAGCCGGGCAGCGATGCGGATCCTCGTCGGGTTCCGCGCTTTCGGAGAAACGTGGAACCCGACTCTGGTGACGGCCGCCGTCCGCCTCGGCTGTCTGGTCGCGCCCGGCAAGGAACTGCCGGGGCCGCCCTGTGACCGTCGCCCGGCTATGCGGCGTTCCTGAGGAACACCGATGCACCCGGCGCGCTGTGGAAGATGTTCACTCCCACGTTGCCGTGTGAGAATTCGTCGTTCTCGTGTCCGTTCCAGTCCGAGAGCGGAGCACCGTTCTGTGTGAGGTGTTGGAAGCGGCTGGGGTCGTCGGCGGCGGAGCCGAACTGGTAGACCGGCTGTGCGCCGCCTCCGGACCTGCTGTACGGCAGGTAGTCGACGTAGGGGCCACCGGGGACGAGCTGCTTGGCGAGGACGTTGTTGTGGAAGACGTTCTGCGGTCCGGAGGACCCGGCCCACTTCACCGCCTTCGCCCCGGCCGCCCACCAGATCGGATACCAGGTGCCGGCCTCCACCTCGCCGCCTTCGCCGCCGCAGCGGGCGGTGCAGTTCCCGGAGTAGTGCTCGTACGGCACGCGCACGGTGTTGTTCTCGAACAGGTTGCGGCGCTCCCAGCCGCCGTGGAGATTCAGGTCCGAGTCGAAGTCGTTCGCGTACACGACGTTGCCGGAGGCGGACCACTGCAGGGTGAAGTGCCGCAGATTGCGTGTGGTGTTGTACGCGTACAGGGAGTCCCAGACGCGGCTGCCGCGGAAGTAGCCGTTGCCACCCTTGCCCTTGTTCCAGGCGCCGTCGAGGTGGTTCCCCTCGAACTGCAGGTTCTTGGCGACCTCGGTGACGATGGGATGCGAGCCCGTCATCTCCGCGCGCACGCCGCGGGCCCATGAGTCCGCCGCCCACTTGAAGACGAGACCGTGCATCGCGGACTCGGGTGCCAGGTTCCCGTAGTTGTGTTTCGCCTGCTCCGGGCTCAGCTTCGGCATCTCCTGGGTGAAGGAGAAGTTCTCGAAGCCGACGCCGACCACCATCTTCAGCGGGGTCACCTTGCTGGCGTAGGCGGTGCCGTCGATCGGCGCGGAGCCGTCGGATGTGGAGTCGACGGGGAGGTCGAACTCCAGCGGCCTGTCGACGGTCATGGTGCGGTTCTCGGCGTCCACCGTGCTGATACGGAAGACCTGCTGACGCATGTGCAGATTGTTGATCCGCGTCTCGTCCAGGGCTTCCTGCTGCTCGTAGAACTTGCGGCTGTTCGCGGCGCCCACCCAGAGGTGCCCGCCTTTCCGGAACCGCGACATGTTCGCCTTGGCGTCCAAGTGGATCAGTCGGCCGCCTTCCTTGGCGGAGTAGGCCGGTTCATCGGTGGAACCGCGCAGCTTCGCTCCCGAGGCCCAGTGCTGGTTGACCGAGCCTTCGTAGAGGTCCTTGCGGTTGGAGGGAGCGGCGGCCCATTCGTCGGCGTAGCGGGGGGCGACCTCCCGGGTCTGGACCCGGAACAGTCCCCGGCCGGGCCAGATCCAGCCCCCCTTGGCGGTGTCGGCACCGGCCTCGTGGACCATCGAGTCAGGGTCCCACCGGCTGCCGTCCTTGGTCAGCGTGTCGTAGCGCGTGTCGGCGTCCGGGCGGAACACGATGTGGGTGGTCCTGCCGTTCACCGGGTCGCTGCCCTGTCCGCGGATCACGAGGTAGTCGGCGTCCACGGAGATCTGGCGTGTGATGTCGAGACGTCCGGCGGGCAGGGTGATCAGGGACAGCTGGTCGAAGTTGGCCCCGCCACTGCAACGGCTGCCAATGTCGTCGATCGCGCGCTGCAGGCCATCGGAGTCGTCCGTGCCGTCGTCCGGCTTCACGGCGTATGTCTCGGACAGCTTCTCCGGTGTGATCCGGCAGGCCGCGTCCGCGGTGTACTGCTGGTGATCGGGCAGCGCGCTGCCGCCGCGGTAGCCGACCTGGGTCCAGTCCGGCAGGCCGCTGGAAGCACCGAGACGGTCCTTGGAAGTGAGGGCTGAAACGCAGGTCGCGGCCCCGCTCCCCGAACACATTCGGGATGGCGGGTTCCCCTTGGGGATATGGAGAATGTTGATGTTTGCTCTCAGCGCGCTGAGGTACAGGGTGAGTGCCCTGCGCCCGACTTCCATGGTGTAGTGGAACCCGGTCCTGATGACCTCGGACATGTCGGCCCAGTTGGTGATGTACGGCTCGTATTCAACCGCTGGCCAGCCCTCCCCCGCGGCCAGTGCTGTATGAACCGCGTCCCTGACGTTGTTGAACCGTGCCCCCTCCATCAAGGTCATGACCAGCCTCGCGAGGTGGGGGCCCGCGCTATCCATGCTTGAGCGTTCCGTCCTGGTGTAGCCAAGCTGTTCGACGGCATTACGGAGATCTTCGCCGGAGATATCCTGGTTCCAAACGTTTGCCCCGCCCATACCGCGTTCGCCGTACCGGCTCAAGTAGGGCAGATTCACCCTTTGAACTTGGCTGTCGACCGGCCCGAAGAATCCTTGGGGCACCTCCCCCAGGTCAGGTTCATTGAAGCGGAAGAATCGGTGAGTGCCGAGAGTGATCTGGTAGAACCCCATCACGTACATGCTGTCAAGACGTATGACCAGGCTGACGGATGGCATGTTCGTGCTTCTGCGCAGGCTATCGAGACTGACGAGAGCATAGCCGTTGCGGGTTATCGGGTTCGGGCGGGCCAGATCGTACGGAAGGGCCCGCGCCGGGGCGGATGCTGAGGTCGTCCGATGCCCTCTCCGGTTTCCACCCTGCCCCGAATGCTCCGCTCCCCGGGCCTCTTCAAGGATGGTCTGGACGACGCGCAAGTAGTTGGCCGCCACGTCGTCTTCCTCATCCTGAGCCGCGGCGGGTCTACTGAGGACCGTAACGGTGGATACGAGAGCGAGGACGAGTGCTAGGAAGCAGCACATGACGGCATCAGGGAAGCGCTGATCACGCGCTCCGGCAGGGGGGTGATTCACCACGGCACCACGTAATCAATCGTCGCGACAGGAGTTCCATTCGATTCGCTTGCGTCGTTGGCCCAGTAGGCGACGGTGTACGTCTTACCCGGTTCCAGCCCGTCGTCACCCGCCGGTATGGCCGCGGCCCCATAAGCCATACAGCGATCGTGTTCGTTCGGGCAGACCCAGTCCCAGTCCTTTCGGTGGGCCTTTTCGAGCCGTCCGTGTTCGTAAATTCCGATCCAGTCGCCCTGCTTGGCCGGGTTCCGGCCGACCGGAGCGAGGTAGGTCACCACGAGACCGGTGTCCTTGGCATTGGTGATGCCTTTCTCCCTGATGTGGGCGGTGGTCCAGGTGGCGTCCAGGATGCTGAACTCGCTGGTGCTGCCGGAAGACGCGGCAAGGCTGGTCCGCTGAAGCTTCTGCGTGTTGGCGCTCTTCGTCATGTGCAGCAGAAAGGACTGCGTACCCGTAACGAGCAGAGCGGAGCAGAGGGCAGCGGCTGCGACGGGGAGGATTCTGCGCCGCCCGCCGTCTCGGCGCTTCGTGAAGCGCATGGTAAGAACTCCTTTCCGGGGAATCGGGTTCGGTTGGCCATGAGTGATTCGAGTGATCTGACGGGCGGGTTACCAGGGCACGTGATAGTCGATGGTCACGGCGGGTTGCCCGCTCGACTCGTCCGATTTGTTGGTCCAGTAGGCCACGGTGTACGTCTTGCCCGATTCCAGGCCGTCATTTCCTGCGGGAACAATGGCGGAGCCGAACGACTTGCAGCGGTGGTGCTCGTTCGGGCAGACCCAGTCCCAGTCCTTTCGGTGAGCCTTGTCGAGCTGTCCACGTTCATAGATTCCGACCCAGTCACCCTGCTCACCGGGGTTCCGGCCGGGCGGTCCGACATACGAGACCACCAGACCCGTGTCGAAGTCCTGGAGGTGCAGGCCCTTCTGGATGATGTGTGCGGTGGTCCAGACGGGCTCGTAGAGCACGAACTCCCCCTCCCGCACCCCCATGCCGGCCGGACTGACGCTCTTCACTTCCTGTGGTGAATCCCGCTCACCCACGCGGGAGACCAGGCTTTGCGCCCCCAGAGCCACCGCCGCAGAACAGACGACCGCCATCACCACGGGAACCAACCCGCTCCGGCGTCTTCCTTCGCGCTCAGAGAAGCGCATGGCGCAACCCTCCACCCATGACGTCCCTGCCTTCTTCTGTGATCTGTATGGAACGAAAGGACCTGAAGGGCACCGGAAGCACGGAAAGAGTTCCGAGGTGTGAAGCCACCTGCTCGCGGCGGGCACCACGTCCCGCTGTCGCCGGGATGGGCCGACACGGTGTGCCGGCCCATGACGGGACGGGAGGCGTGTCCGTCTTCCTGGTCCAGAGGCCGACGGTCCTTTGTTTCGAGTTGATCAATACAGTGAGGTCAACACCAGGCGAAAGCCCCGGCAGAAGTACGGTCCGGGATACTTCTGCCGGTAGTGCCGTGCTCAGAACGCATACTCGGCACACGTACAGGAGAGGCCGGTTCATGAGCAGCACAACGCCCCCAAAGCGTGAGTTCGGTGAACTCGTACGCGGTCTGCGTATGCGCGCGGGGCTCAGCCAGGAGCAACTCGCCCACACCTCGGGTGTGAGCGTACGAGCGCTGGCGGACATGGAACGGGGCCGCACCGGGGGGCCGCAGCGCCGCACCGTCGAGGCTTTGGCCCGCGGGCTGGCTCTGAGCACGGAGGAAGCGCGAACGCTGGAGGCGGCCGCACTCCCCGGACGGGCCCGGACAGTTCAGGCCGTTGTCCCAGCGAGCCCAGGACCCCTGCCTCTGCCGCGGGACACCCGTGACTTCACCGCCCGGGGCCAGGCGCTGGCCACCGTCCTCGCCGTTGCCGAGAGCTCGGACACCGCTCACCCGCCCGTCATCGTCGTGACGGGTCAGCCCGGCCTCGGCAAGACAGCGTTCGGTATACATACCGCTCACGCCCTCGCCCCGCGGTTCACCGACGGACAGCTCTTCCTCAATCTGCGCGGCATGGACACGGAACCGGCCGATCCACGGGACGTACTGGCCACGCTCCTGCGTGCCCTGGGCGTTCCCGGACATGCCGTCCCCCACAGCCTGTCGGAACGCTCCGGCATGCTGCGCTCGATTGCCGCGACCCGCCGTCTGCTGCTGGTATTGGACAACGCCGCCGACGATGACCAGGTACGCCCCCTGCTGCCGAGCACCGGCTCCTCGCTGACCATCATCACCAGCCGGAGCGGCCTCACCGGCCTCGAGGCCGCGCACAGGGTCGACCTCCCCTTGCTGCGTCGTGAGGAGTCCGTAGAACTGCTGACCCGGATCATCGGCTCCGAGCGCGTCGACCGGGAGGCCCAGACGGCACGCGATCTGGCTGACCTGTGCGGGCATCTTCCCCTGGCGATCCGCATCGCCGGGCAGCGGCTCGCCGGCCGACCGCAGGAGCTCCTGGACAAACTCGCAACGCAACTCGCCCGTGAAGAGCGCCGCCTGGACCTGCTCAAGGCCGGTGACCTTCAGGTGAGAGCGGCCTTCGCCCTGTCCTACCAGCAGCTCGGCTCCGTTTCCCGTACCCTTCTGCGCCGCTCCGCACTGGCCGCGGGCCAGGGCTTCAGCCCCGAGACCGCCGCCGTTCTGGCCGAAACGACCTTACGCGAGGCGGAGCTGGGGCTTGAGGAGTTGTCCGACCAAGGGCTCCTGCAGGCGGAGGCCACGGTCGAGCGGTACCGGTTCCACGACCTCCTCAGGCTGTTCGCCGCCGAGTTGGCGGCCGCCGAGGACGATGGTGCGGCGGAAGAAGCCGCCCGGGACCGGGCCGCGCGCTGGATGCTGGCCCGGGCGACGGCCGCCGGACTCCACTTCGAAGCCCAGCAGCACCGGACCCCGGACAACGACCCCGACCCGGCCACCGCCCCCGTCGGCCGGGCGCAGGCCCGCTCCTGGCTGGAGGCAGAGCGGTGTCAGTGGCTCGCGGCGCTCAGACACGCCCACAGCGCCGGATGGCACCGGGCGGTTGTCGACACGGCCGAGGCGATGCACTGGTTCTCCGATCTGACCCAGCACTGGGAGCTATGGGTGGAGGTCTTCCGCCGCGCCGCCGACGCGGCCCGCGCCCTGGGCTCCATACGGGAAGAGGCCACCCACCTCAACTACCTCGCCTGGGCCTACAACATGTGTCTCTACGACCACCACGCCGCGCTGGAGGCCGCCCGCGCCGCGTACCGCGCCGCCCGTGAAAGCGATGACAGACTTCAGATGGGCTGGGCGTTGGGGTACGCGGCCGGTGCGCTGCGCCGTCTCGGCCGGACGGAAGAGGCCGTGGCCGGATTCCGGGACTCGGCCGCCTGCCACCAGCAGGCCAGCACCCTCCAGGGCAGGCTCGCCGAACTGTCCACCCTCAACGCCCTCGGTGAGATCCTGCGTCACCAGGGGTGCGCCGACCAGGCCCTGGAAATCCATCGTCGCAGTGACGAGATCTGCCACGCGGGCATTCCCGGGCTGTCACCCGACCTGCTGGCCCTCTACCAGGCAGTGACTCTGCAGCACCTCGGAATCGACCACGCGGCTCTCGGCCAGTGGCAGCAGGCCGAGGGACCGCTGCGCGAGGCCCTCGCCACCTTCGAGAGCGCGGACATGCCAGCCTGGAGCGGGCCCGTCCACCTCGAACTGGGCACGGTCCTCCGACACATGGGCAAATTCGCCGAGGCCCGCGTGGCCGTGCTCACCTCCCTGCATACGCTCACCGAGCACAAGAGCCCCCGCCAGGCCGACGCCGTAGCCGAACTGCAGTTGCTCGACGCCTTGGTCACAGGGGACGTCGGTGCCCCTCCCAGTACGGTTCTCTCAACCGGCGCTTGTACAGCTTGCCGTTGGGATCGCGAGGCATCGCGGTGACGAAGTCGACGGAACGGGGGCGTTTGTAGCCGGCGAGGCGTTCCCCGCAGTGGGCGAGGATCTCGGCGGCGAGCGCGTCGCCGGGCTCGTACCCCTCGGCCGGTTCGACAACGGCCTTGACCTCCTCGCCCCGATCGGCGTGCGGGATGCCGAAGGCGGCGGCGTCCGCGACGGCGGGGTGGGTGAGGAGGGCTGACTCGATCTCGGCGGGGTAGATGTTCACGCCACCCGCGATGATCATGTCGATCTTCCGGTCGCGGAGGAAGAGATAGCCGTCCGCGTCCAGCACGCCGAGGTCGCCGACGGTGAAGAAGTCGCCGATGCGGTACTTGCGGGTCTTGGCCTCGTCCTTGTGGTAGCTGAAGCCGCCGGTGCTCATCTTCATGTAGACCGTGCCCAGTTGACCAGCCGGCAGCTGGTTCCCTTCGTCGTCGAAAACGGCGAGTTCGCTGATCGGCCAGGCCTTGCCGACGGTGCCGGGCTTCTTGAGCCAGTCCTCGGCGGTGGCGAAGGCCCCGCCGCCCTCACTGGCCGCGTAGTACTCCTCGACGCAGCTCCCCCACCAGTCGATCATGGCGCGTTTCACATGGTCGGGGCAGGGTGCGGCCCCGTGGATGGCGTGGCGCATGGAGGAGACGTCGTAGCGGGCCTTCACCTCGTCGGGCAGCGCGAGCAGCCGGTGGAACTGGGTCGGGACCATGTGCGTGTGAGTGCAGCGGTGGGTGTCGATCAGCCGCAGCATCTCCTCGGGCGCCCAGCCGTCCATCAGCACCAGCGGGTGGCCGATGTGCAGAGCCGCGCTCGCGAACTGGAGGACGGCCGTGTGGTAGAGCGGCGAGCAGACGATATGGACGTTGTCGTCGAAGGGCCGGATGCCGAAGATGCCGAGGAAACCGCCGAGGTACGTCTCCTCCGGGGGCTTGCCGGGCAGGGGGCGGCGGATACCGCGCGGGCGGCCGGTGGTGCCGGAGGTGTAGTTCATGACCCAGCCGAGGGTGCGGCCCTCGGGCGGGGCGGCGGGGTGGCCGTCCAGCAGGTCGGCGTAAGGACGGCAGCCGGGGGCGGTGCCGACGGCGTAGCGGTGGCTCTCCGGGAGCCCGGCCTCGTCGGCGGCTGCCGTGGCGGCGGTCGCGAAGCGTTCGTGGGTGATGAGGACACGGGCCCCGGAGTCGGCGACGATCCAGGCGATCTCGGGGCCGACGAGGTGGTGGTTGACCGGGACGAGGTAGAAGCCGGCCTGCGCGGCGGCGAGGTGGGCGGTGAGCAGCTCGGTGCCGTTGGGCAGGACGACGGCGAACGCGTCCCCTTCGCGCATCCCCGCCGCGCGCAGTCCGTGGACCATGCGGTTGGCGTCTGCGTGCAGCCTACCCGCGCTCCACTCCTCACCGCCGGGCGCGACGAGTACGGTCCGGTCGGGGTCGGCGGCGGCCTGGGCCCAGAAGCCGTTGGGCGGCTGGTTCACGTGGCGCTCCTTCCGGCGATGCGGTTGATGCGGGTGACGGCCCGTTCGAAGCCGCGCGTCAGGTCGTCGACGACCGCCTGGACGCTGCGTTCGCTGGTCATGCGGCCGACGATCTGCCCGACGGGGGTGCCGAGCAGCTCCCCGACCTCGTACTTCTGGATCCGGGAGACGGCTTCCGCGACCAGCAGGCCCTGAAGCGGCATGGGCAGGGTGCCCGGTCCGGCCGGGTCGTCCCAGGCGTCGGTCCATACGGTACGGAGCTGGCGCGCGGGTTTTCCGGTGAGGGCGCGGGAGCGGACGGTGTCGCCGGAGCCTGCGGCGAGGAGCTTGCGGGTGAGCGCCGCCGAATGGAGGTCGGCCTCCTCGGTGGTGAGCCAGAGGGAGCCGAGCCAGACGCCCTGGGCGCCGAGGGCGAGCCCGGCGGCGGCTTGTTCGCCGCTGCCGATGCCTCCGGCGGCGAGCACGGGCAGCGGGGCGACGGCCTCCACGACTTCGGGGACGAGCACCATCGAGCCGATCTCGCCGGTGTGGCCGCCCGCCTCGTACCCCTGGGCGACGACGACGTCGATGCCCGCGGCCGCGTGCCGGCGGGCGTGTTCGGCGCTGCCGGCGAGGGCGGCGACGAGGACCCCGTGGGCGTGGGCGCGCTCGACGACGTCGGGGGGCGGGGAGCCGAGGGCGTTGGCGAGGAGCTTGATCGGATGGTCGAAGGCCACGTCGAGCTGGCCCCGGGCGACCTCCTCCATCCAGCCGGTGATACGCCAGCCGGACGCCTCCCCCTCGGCGAGTTCGGGCACGCCGTAGCGGGTGAGCAGCTCCTGGACGAACCCCCGGTGCGCCTCCGGGATCATCGCCTCGACGTCGGCCTCGGTCACCCCTTCGACCTTCTTGGCCGGCATGACGACATCGAGGCCGTAAGGCTTTCCGTCGGCGAGCTCCTCCAGCCGGTCGAGGTCCCGGGCCAGCTCCTGCGGGTCGGTGTAGCGGACCGCGCCGAGCACCCCGAATCCCCCGGCTCTGCTGATGGCCGCCGCGACGGCGGGGAACGGCGTGAAGCCGAAGATGGCGTGCTCGATGCCCAGTTCTCTGCTCAGCTCCGTCTCCATGGGCGGCAGGATGCCGCAGCCGGACGGACGAGGGAAGGGATTTTCTGATGCCATGTCAGATTCTTTGCGGGCCCGGAGGCGTACGGGGCGGCGGGGGCGGCAGTAATCTCTGCGGCGGCAGGAACTTTCACTGCTCGGCGAGATTTCGGAAGTAACTTTCGCACCGGGGCGCTCGCGCGGGATCGCGCCGGGCCGGCTCCGGGCACGGGAAGGGGTTGCGGATGACCGGGTACGCGGCGGAGAACGGGGACACGGCGGCAGGCGGGCTCCCGGACGGCGGCGCCACGGGCAGCGGCATCGGCCGCCGGCGCCTGGGCGGCGGGATACTGGCGTTGGGCGGCGCACTCGCCCTGGCGCCGCTCCCCCTGGCCGGGGCGGCCGAACGGGGCGCGCCGGGCAGGGGCCCGGTGACGGCGGACGCGGGAGCGAGCATGGGATCAGGGGCGCGGCGGCCCGAGCACCGACCCACGCTGCGTCGCGGCAGCGCGGCCCGCGCGGGGCTGCTCCAGGGACCGCTGGACCAGCTGGTGCGCGAGGCGGAGGCGTACCTCGCCGACTCCCCCAAGCACCCCTGGTACGCCGGCGCGGTGCTGCTCGCCGGGCGGGGCGGCACGGTGGCGCTGCACCGGCCGATCGGCAAGGCGGTGCGCTACGCGGCGTACGACGAGACGACGGACACCGGGGTGGAGTTCCCGGCGGAGCAGCAGATCGCGATGGCCGAGGACACCGTCTTCGACCTGGCCTCCATCTCGAAGCTGTTCACGTCGGTCCTGGCGGTGCAGCAGATCGAGCGCGGCGCGCTGGAGCTGGAGGCCACCGTGGCCTCGTACCTCCCGGACTTCGCGGGCGGCGGCAAGCAGGACATCACGGTCCGTCAGCTGCTCACGCACACCTCGGGTTTCCGGGCCTGGATCCCGCTCCACCAGGAGCCGACCCGGGAGGGGAAGCTCCGGATGCTCTGGGACGAGGTCCCGGCGTCCGCCCCCGGCAGCGCCTATCTCTACTCCGACCTCAACCTGATCTCGCTGCAACTGATCCTGGAGCAGATCACCGGTCACTCTCTGGATGCCCTGCTCCGTGACGAGATCACCGCTCCGCTCGGGATGCACCGGACGCGCTACAACCCGCCCGCCTCCTGGAAGCCGAAGATCGCGGCCACCGAGGACGCCCGGCTGCCGTGGTCCGGCCTCGAACGCGGCCTGGTCTGGGGCGAGGTGCACGATGAGAACGCCTACAGCTTCGACGGAGTGGCCGGTCACGCCGGCGTGTTCTCCTGCGCCTGGGACCTGGCCGTCCTCGCCCGCACCCTCCTCAACGGCGGCGTCTACGGCCGCTCCCGCATCCTGTCCGAGGACTCCGTCGACCTCCTCTTCACCGACTTCAACACCGCGTTCCCGGGCGACGAGCACGGCCTCGGCTTCGAGCTCTACCAGCACTGGTACATGGGCGCGATGTCCACTCCGCGCACGGCGGGCCACACCGGGTTCACCGGGACCAGCCTGGTGCTCGACCCGTCGACCGACACGTTCCTGATCGTGCTGGGCAACTCGGTGCATCCCGTACGGAGCTGGCGCTCGGGCAGCGCACCCCGGGTGGCGACCGCCAACCAGCTGGCCCGGGCCGTCCCGGTCCGGCCGGAGCGGGGGCGGACGGCCTGGTTCTCCGGGATGGCGAGCGCGTCGACCGCCACGCTGACCATGCCCGTACTGCGCCTGGCTTCCGCACGCTCCCGGCTGGAGTGCGCCCTGTGGTGGGACACCGAACCCGGCTCCGACCGGCTGGCTCTGGAGGTGTCGGCGGGCCAGGAGTGGCAGCCGGTGCCGTTCACCACCGTGGGCTCGCATCCCGGCCAGCACCGCCCGGACCCGCGTCCGCATCCGCAGGGCTGGGTGTCCGGGTGGTCGGGGCGGGTGTGGCACCGGCTGGAGGCGGACCTGTCGCCCTGGCGCGGCAAGGGCGTGCAACTGCGGTGGCGGTACACCACCGACCAGCTGTACGTGGGGCGCGGCGCGTACGTGGACTCCCTGCGGGTGAGGGACGGCGGCGTCACGGTCTTCGACTCCGACCGGCCCCGGGACGCGGGGCGGATCGCGGCGACGGGCTGGGTGCTGTCGGCCGACTGAGCGGCGGGGCGGGCGGCGGTGCGCGTGGTGGGCTGTCGCGCGCCGGGCGCTGCCGTCACAATGGCGGCGCGGCCGGAGCGGAACGATGTCACCACCGGTTCATCTGGGGGCCGTTGGATGGCACGGGCCATACGCAAGCCGCTCCCCGTGGCCGATTCCAGGAGGCACACCCATGAGCAGTGTCCGGCGCACCGCCCCCTCCGCCCGGGTGCTCTCCCGGTGACCGGCGGCCAGCTCTCCGTACCGGCGAGGCGGGGACTGCTGTACGCGGCGGCAGCCGGAATCACGACGGCCCTCACCGCCCCGGACGCCCGGGCGGCCACGCCCGGCCGCGCCCCCTCGGCCACCTCCTGGACCGCCTCCTGGGCCACCGCGCAGACCGCGCCCACGGCGGCCGACCCGCTCGCGGCCACCGGTCTCACCGACGGGCTCTGCACCGCGCGGCTGCGGCTCTCGGCAGGCGGGCAGGTCCGACTGCGGTACGCACACGCCTTCGGGACCGCGCCGGTGCTGGTGGGCCCGGTGACCGCCGACGGCCGGCCGGTCACCTTCGGCGGGCGGCCGCAGGAGTGGCTGGCGGCGGGCGCCTCCCTCACCAGCGATCCGGTGGCGGGGCTCCGGGTGGAGCACGGGTCCCTGCTGACGGTCCGGACGCGGCTCCCGGGACCCACCGGCCCGCTCTCCTTCCACCGCAACACCCACGCCTGGCACACCGTCGACGGCATCCGCACCCGGTCCGTCCTCCTCCTGACCGGGGTCGAGACGACCGGGGCGCGCGGCCCGGTCCTCGCCGTGCTGGGCGACTCCATCGCGGAGGGCTCCGGCACACCCGACGACGCGGACCTCCGCTGGCCCGACCAGCTGGCCCGCAGGCTGCCCGGCTCCGCCGTCGCCAACCTCGGCATCAGCGGCAACCGGCTGCTGCTCGACAGCGACCGCTACGGGGTCGGTGGTCAGGCCCGCTTCGACCGGGACGTGCTGTCGCTACCCGGGCTGCGGACGGTCCTGGTGCACCTGGGCGTCAACGACCTCCACCATGTGCCCGCCGAGCGCGACCCGTCGCGGATGGTGGCCGCGTACCGCCAACTGGCCCTGCGCGCCCGGTCCGCCGGCCTGCGGGTGGTGGGCGCCACCATCGCCCCGTTCGAAGGGTGGACGCGCTGGACTCCGGAGCAGGACGTGGTACGCCAGCAGGTCAACGAGGCCGTGCGCACCGGGCCGATCTTCGACACCGTCGCCGACTTCGACGCCGTGCTCCGCGACCCGGACCACCCCTCCCGGCTGCTGCCGGCGTACGACAGCGGCGACGGCCTGCACCCCGGGCCGGCGGGGCACACCGCCATCGCCGCCGCCGTCGAGGGCCGCGACCTGCGGTAGGGGCTAACCCAGGGCCGCCATCGCCGCGTTGTGGCCGGGCACCCCGCTGACCCCGCCGCCGCGCACCGCGCCCGCCCCGCAGAGCAGGACATTGGCGTGAGCGGTCTCCACGCCCCACCGCCCGGTCGTCTCGCTCTCGTACGGGAAGGAGAGGTCGCGGTGGAAGATGTGGCCGCCGGGCAGGCGCAGATCCCGTTCGAGGTCGAGGGGCGTCTTGGCCTCGATGCAGGGTTCGCCTCTCTCGTCGAGGGCCAGGCAGTCGGTGATCGGCTCCTCCAGGTGGGCGTCCAGTTCGGCGAGGGTGGCCTTCAGCAGGGCGGCGCGGGCGGTGTCGTTGTCGGCGGCGAAGAGCCGGGCCGGGGCGTGGAGGCCGAAGAGGGTGAGGGTCTGGTAGCCGCGCGCGGCGAGGTCGGGGCCGAGGATCGAGGGGTCGGTCAGCGAGTGGCAGTAGATCTCGGACGGCGGTGCGGCGGGCAGCCGTCCGGCCGCCGCGTCCCGGTAGGCGTCGGCCAACTGCCCGTACCCCTCGGCGATGTGGAACGTACCCGCGAAGGCCTGTCGGGGGTCCACGGACCGGTCGCGGAGCTCGGGGAGCCGGGTGAGCAGCATGTTCACCTTGAGCTGGGCGCCCTCGGCGGGCTCCGGCGGGGTCTTTCCGAGGAGGGCGGCGAGCGCCTGCGGGGAGGCGTTGACCAGCACCCGGCGGGCGGCGATGACCTGTTCGCCGTCCGGTGTGCGGACGGTGACCTCGGCGTGGGTGCCGTCGGTCTCGATCCGGGTCGCCTCGTGCCGTACGCGGATCTCGGCGCCCGCCGCACGGGCGGCCCCGGCGAGGGCGTCGGTGAGGGCGCCCATGCCGCCGACGGGGACGTCCCAGTCGCCGGTCCCGCCGCCGATCACGTGGTAGAGGAAACACCGGTTCTGGAGCAGTGAGGGATCGTGGGCGTCGGCGAAGGTGCCGATCAGAGCGTCGGTCAGCACCACGCCGCGTACCAGGTCGTCGGTGAAGTTCCGCTCGACGGCCACCCCGATGGGCTCCTCGAACAGGGTCCGCCATGCCTCGGCGTCGTCGATCCGGGCCTTCAGCGCGTCGCGGGCGGGCAGCGGCTCGGTGAGGGTCGGGAAGACCCGTTCGGCCACGCGCCGCGTCATGGCGTAGAAGCGCTGCCACGCCTCGTACTCCCGCTCTCCCCCGGTCAGCGCGGCGAACGACTCCCGCGTACGGTCGCCGCCGACGAGGAGTCCGGTGGGCCGCCCGTCGCGCAGCGCCGGAGTGTACGAGGAGACGGTCCGCTTGCGTACGGCGAAGTCGAGGCCGAGATCGCGGACGATCTTCCGCGGCAGCAGCGAGACCAGGTAGGAGTAGCGCGAGAGGCGGGCGTCGACGCCGGCGAAGGGGCGGGTCGAGACGGCCGCTCCCCCGGTGGTGTCCAGGCGTTCCAGGACGAGGACGGACTGTCCGGCGCGGGCGAGGTAGGCGGCTGCGACCAGACCGTTGTGGCCGCCGCCCACGATCACGGCGTCGTAGCGGCCCCGGACGGGCGCGTGCGGCTGGAGGTGGGCGGACGGGTGGGGTGCGGACGGCTCAGGTGCGGGCATGCACCTTCGTAACACGCGGAGCCGCGTCCCGGCCAGAGGGACCGCACGGCCGGGCCCCGGCCGGGGGTCCCGGGCCCGTCGCCGCAGGCCGGGGCCGTGGTCAGTGCGGCGGTAGCGCGTTCTGGGCCCGGTGCGCGGCGAGGGTGCGGAACAGCTCGGCGGACTCCTCCTTCCGCCCGAGCCGGTCCAGGCAGTGCGCCTCGTCGTGGCGGGCGGCCAGGCTCTCCGGGTGGTCCGGGCCCAGGCCCCGGCCGCGCGCCTCCGCGACCTGTCGGTACGCGATGAGGGCCTCGGCCCACCGGCCGAGCCAGCCCAGGGCTACCGCGACCTCACGGCGGCTGAGCACGGTGTCCGGGTGGTCGGGGCCGAGGGTGCTCTCCCGGATCGCGCACACCTCACGCGCCTCGGTGACCGCCTCCTCCCAGTGGCCCATCCGGCCCAGGTTGACGCCCAGACCGTGACGGGCGCGCAGGGTCTCGGCGTCGGACGGGCCGCCCACCCGCGTACGGTCGGCGACCAGGGTCCGGAAGAGCTCCAGGGCCTCCGCGCTGCGGCCGAGCCGGCCGAGGCTGATGCCCGCCTCGTAGCGGGCGGCGAGGGTGCCGGGGTGGTCGGGGCCGAGGGTGGCGGCTCGGGCCCGGGCGACCTCCTGGTAGGTCTCCAGGGCCTCCGCCCAGCGCCCCAGCCGGCCGAGGGTGTACGCGACTTCGTACCGGGTGGCGAGCGTGTCGGGGTGGGTCGCGCCGAGCAGCCGGGCCCGGTCGTCGGCCACCTGGCGGGCCAGCCGCCACGACTCCTCGGGCCGGCCGACGCGGCTGAGGTTGAGCGCGAGGTGGTGGCGGCAGCGCAGGGTCTCCGGGTGGTCGGGGCCCATGGACCGTTCCCGGGCGGCGAGGACCGCCGCGTACACCTGATGGCTTTCGAAGTAGCGGCCGAGCTGCCCGAGGACGTGGGCGGTCTCCTGCCGGGCGGCGAGGGTCTGCGGGTGGTCGGGGCCCAGGGTGCGTTCGCGGCCGGCGGCGACCTGGCCGAACTCGCGCAGCGCGTCGGCGGCCCGGCCGGTGCGGCTGAGGGTGAGGCCGATCTCGTGACGGCTGGCGAGAGTGTCCGGGTGGTCCGGGCCGAGGACCCTCTCGCGCTGGGCGGCGACCGCCCGGTGCACGTCGCCCGCCTCCTCCCAGCGACCCAGGCGTCCCAGGTCGATGCCCGAGCTGTGGCGGCCGGCGAGCGCGGCGAGCAGCTCGGGCGTGGGGGCGGGGCGGGCGGGCGGGACACCGGTGGAGCTGTCGGTGCCGGGGGGCGTGGCGGTGGCGGCACGCGCGACGGTCCACCGGCCGGTCAGTCCCGCGGCGGGGTCGGGGAGGCGGGCCACCTGGTTCAGGGAGCCGGCCGCTGGGTGCCCGGCGGTCATGTTCCGCGTCCAGTCGGGCAGTTCGGGGGCCGGGCGGCGGACGGCGGGTTCCGGCGTCCGGTACGTGCCGGAGAGGGCCGCCGGCAACAGGGAAGGCCCCAGTGCCTCGTGCTCGCCGCTGCGGCCGAGCGTGATGCGGCGGCGCAGGTCGCTCGCGTCGGCGGGCCGCTCGTCGGGGGCCTTGGCCAGCAGGTCGAGGACGACGCGGTCGAAGAAGCCGGGAAGTTCGGCGCGGTGGGTGCGCAGCGGCTCGGGCTGGGTGTCGCGGTGCCCCACGAGTACGGCCCAGGCGTCGTCCAGGTCGAACGGCGGTACGCCGGTGGCGATCTCGTACAGCACGCAGCCCAGCGAGTAGAGGTCGCTGCGGTGGTCGACCTCCTTCCCGCCGATCTGCTCGGGCGACATGTAGTGGGGGGTGCCCATGGCGATGCCGGTGGTGGTGAGGCGGGAGGTGACGTTGATGTCGTGGCCGAGTCGCGCTATGCCGAAGTCGCAGATCTTCACCGTGCCGTCGGTCAGCCGCATGATGTTGGCGGGCTTCAGGTCACGGTGGACGATGCCCTGCCGGTGGGTGTAGCCGAGCGCGTCGGCGACCTGTTCGGCGATGTCGACGACATGGTCGACGGGGAGCGGGCGCTGCTGGTTCTCCTCCAGGAGCTGGCTCAGGTTGTGTCCGTCCAGCAGCTCCATGACGAGGTAGAGGACCCCTTCGTGTTCGCCGAAGTCGTGGACGACGGTGACGCCGCGGTGCTGGAGGGAGGCGGCGACCCGGGCCTCGCGGCGGAAGCGTTCGCGCAGGATGCGAGTGAACGCCTGGTCGTGCTGGGGGCCCATGGGCTTGAGGCATTTGACGGCGACCAGACGGCCCAGCGACTCGTCGCGCGCCCGCCACACCTCGCCCATGCCACCGCGCCCGATCAGATCGAGCAGCCGGTACCGGCTCTGGATCAGCCTGGTGTCCGCCATCTGCCGCTTCCCGCCCCCGTCGTTCCCCGCTGCTACCGCTACGCCCTCCCCGGCACGTCCAGTATGGCGGCCTCACGGCGGAGTCGGTACGCGGCTCGGCGGCGCCGCGGTACGACGCGTGGGCGTACAGGCGGCGCCACGGCACGTAACAAGATCAGGAACAATGGTGCGACGCGGGGCCCTTTCGTGGCAGAGGGCTGTCGCGGCACGGTGGAGTGATCGACGAGCGGGGGAGATCATGCCCAGATGGGGGCTGCTGGTGGAGCAGAACCTCGGCCTCGGCGGCCAGCGCCGGGTCTGGTCGGCCGGTGTCATGGACCATGTGGACGGCACACGCGAGGAGGCGCTGGAGGCCCTGCGGAAGCGGGCCGAGGTGTACCAGCCGGTGCATCCGGCCAGTCCGAAGCGCCGGAGGCTCTACCGCGAGCTTGACGGGTTCGTGCTGGTCCTGGACGGGGCCTGGCAGAGCTTCCACTGCCGGTTCACAGTGGTGGAGGAGCTCTGCGACAGCGCCGCGCCGGAGCCCGATCCCGAACCGCAGGCCGCCCCCGAACCGGAGCCGGTGCAGCCGCCTCCGCCCGCGCGGCGCCGCCCCGTGCAGCCGCCGCCGGAGCCGGAGCCGCCGCGGGCGTGGGACGCGGATGTTCCCGAGGTCCCCTCGTGGCTCAACCGGGACCGGCCGTCCTGAGCGGTGTTCGTGAGGCTGCCGGTCAGGACACGGTGACGATTTGAGCGGGGAGCGCTTGGGCTTGTCGCGCCCCAGGCTCGCGCCCGCCGTCCGGAGGTCGGTGCGGGTGCAGTCGGGGTGGGCGCCCGTGCTGAGCAGACTCCTGCCGCGCTCGGCGGCGATGCCGCCCAGCTGCCGGGTCAGCATGAGGTCGGCCAGCTTGGACCGGGCGTAGCTGAGGTTGGGTCAGTAGCGGCGGCGCTCCCACTGAAGGTCGTCGAGGCGGATCCGGCCGCAGTTGGCGGTTCCGCTGCTCATGGTGGCGACCCGGGGCTCGGGGGCGGCCAGGAGCAGCGGCAGCAGGCGGACGGTGAGGGCGAACGTCCCGAGGAAGTTGCTGCCGCACCGGAGCTCGAAGCCGTCGGCGGTGGTCATCCGGGTGGGGCGGGGCCACCCCTCCGCCGTTGTCGAGCAGTAGGTCGAGCGGGATGCCGTCGGCGGCGATGCCGGCCGCCTGTGAGGCCGACCCGGAACTGGCGGCGATGCGGCTGGACTTCACCGCCCTCGCTGCGCGAGATGCCGCGGGTGTTGTTGGCGGGGGTGCCGGTGGGGGGGGTGAGCCGGTCCACCGGACGGTAGTGCTACGAGGCGGGCCGGGGGAAAGCCTCTCCCCCGGCCCTGCACTACGCATGACGTACGGCGTACGGCGTACGAGACGCTCCCGTCAGCCCCCCACGTACGCAGCGAGGTGCTCGCCCGTGAGGGTGGAGCGGTCGGCGACCAGGTCGGCCGGGGTGCCCTCGAAGACGATCCGGCCGCCGTCGTGCCCGGCGCCGGGGCCGAGGTCGATGATCCAGTCGGCGTGCGCCATGACCGCCTGGTGGTGCTCGATGACGATCACCGACTTGCCCGACTCCACCAGCCGGTCCAGCAGCCCGAGCAGCTGCTCCACATCGGCCAGGTGCAGACCGGTGGTCGGCTCGTCGAGGACGTACACACCGCCCTTCTCACCCATGTGGGTGGCCAGCTTCAGCCGTTGACGCTCGCCACCGGAGAGCGTGGTGAGCGGCTGCCCGAGGCTGAGGTAGCCGAGCCCGACGTCCGAGAGACGGGTGAGGATCTTGTGCGCGGCGGGCGTTCGGGCGTCCCCCTCGGCGAAGAAGGACTCCGCCTCGTCCACCGACATCGCGAGCACCTCGCTGATGTCGCGGCCACCGAGGTGATGGTCGAGCACCGAGGCCTCGAACCGCTTGCCCTCGCACTCCTCGCAGACGGTGGCGATGCCCGCCATCATCGCCAGGTCGGTGTAGATGACACCGGCACCCTTGCAGGTGGGGCAGGCGCCCTCGGAGTTGGCGCTGAACAGGGCGGGCTTCACGCCGTTGGCCTTGGCGAAGGCCTTGCGGATCGGGTCGAGGAGCCCGGTGTACGTAGCCGGGTTGCTGCGGCGCGAACCGCGGATCGCGGTCTGGTCGACGGAGACCACGTCCTCACCCTCCGGGATCGACCCATGGATGAGGGAACTCTTGCCGGAGCCGGCGACCCCGGTGACCACGCAGAGCACCCCGAGCGGGATGTCGACATCGACGTCCCTCAGGTTGTGCGCGGACGCGCCACGGATCTCCAGCGTGCCGGAGGGTGTGCGGACCTTCTCCTTGAGGACGGCCCGGTCGTCCAGGTGGCGGCCGGTGAGGGTCCCGCCGGCCCGCAGTCCTTCCACCGTGCCCTCGAAACAGACGGTGCCGCCCGCGCTGCCTGCCCCGGGGCCGAGGTCGACGACATGGTCGGCGATGGCGATCGCCTCCGGCTTGTGCTCCACGACGAGCACGGTGTTGCCCTTGTCCCGCAGCCGCAGCAGCAGGTCGTTCATCCGCTGGATGTCGTGCGGGTGCAGGCCGATGGTGGGCTCGTCGAAGACGTACGTGACATCGGTCAGCGAGGAGCCGAGGTGGCGGATCATCTTGACGCGCTGCGCCTCACCGCCCGACAGCGTGCCCGAGGGCCGGTCGAGCGAGAGGTAGCCGAGGCCGATCTCCACGAACGATTCGAGGGTCCCCAGCAGCGCGCTGAGCAGCGGCGCCACCGACGGCTCGTCCAGCTCGCGCACCCAGTCGGCCAGGTCGCTGATCTGCATCGCGCAGGCGTCGGCGATGGAGATCCTCCTGATCTTCGAGGACCTGGCGCTCTCGCTGAGCCGGGAGCCCTCGCACTCCGGACAGGTGGTGAAGGTGACCGCGCGTTCCACGAAGGCGCGGATGTGCGGCTGCATCGCCTCCTTGTCCTTGGAGAGGAAGGACTTCTGGATCTTGGGGATCAGCCCTTCGAAGGTGAGGTTGACGCCCTCGACCTTCACCTTGGTCGGCTCCCGGTAGAGGAAGTCCTGCATCTCCTTCTTGGTGTACTTGCGGATCGGCTTGTCCGGGTCGAGGAAGCCCGACTCGGCGTAGGTCCGCACCGTCCACCAGCTGTCCGACTTCCAGCCGGGGATGGTGAACGCGCCCTCGGCGATCGACTTGGTGTCGTCGTACAGCTGGGTGAGGTCAATGTCGGTGACCGTGCCCCGGCCCTCACAGCGGGTGCACATGCCGCCGGTACGGGAGTAGGTCTGCTTCTCCGTCTTCGTGGCGGCGCCCCGCTCGACCGTGACCGCGCCGCGGGCCGTGATCGAGGCGACGTTGAAGGAGAACGCGTTGGGCGAGCCGATGTGGGGCTTGCCGAGCCGGCTGAAGAGGATGCGCAGCATCGCGTTGGCGTCGGTGGCGGTGCCGACCGTGGAGCGGGGGTCGGCGCCCAGCCGCTGCTGGTCGACGATGATCGCCGTCGTCAGACCTTCCAGTACGTCGACCTCGGGCCGCGCCTGCGTCGGCATGAAGCCCTGGACGAAGGCGCTGTAGGTCTCGTTGATCAGCCGCTGCGACTCCGCCGCGATCGTGTTGAACACCAGAGAACTCTTGCCTGAGCCGGAGACCCCGGTGAACACCGTCAGCCGGCGCTTCGGGATCTCGATGTCGACATCCTTGAGGTTGTTCTCGCGCGCCCCGTGCACACGGATCACTTCGTGGCTGTCGGCGACCGGCTGCGCGGGCGACCGCGATCCGGTTCTCTCGGCCTTGCTCATCGTCTCTCCATCTGTTGCGCGGGGCCGCCGCTCACGCACACCTGCGGCGCCCGGCTCGGTCTCGCTCACTTCGAACAGCGCGTTCCATTCTCGCCGTCCCGGTCCCGCCCGGCAGCGGAACCGGTCCATCGGCGGGCTTCAGCCCTTACGCGGCTGGTTGAAGCGCAGCATGTTGCCGGCCGGGTCGCGGAAGGCGCAGTCGCGGACGCCGTACGGCTGGTCGATCGGCTCCTGGAGCACCTCGCCGCCCGCGGCGCGGATACGTTCGAAGGTGGCGTCGACATCGTCGGTGGAGAAGATCACGCCGCGCAGCAGGCCCTTGGCCAACAGCTCGGCCATGGCCTGCCGGTCGGCGGCCGGGGCGTTCGGGTCGGCGAGCGGCGGTTCGAGGACGATCTCCACGTCCGGCTGCGCCGGGGAGCCGACCGTCACCCAGCGCATCCCCTCGAACCCGACGTCGTTGCGTACCTCCAGGCCGAGAACGTCTCGGTAGAAGGTGAGCGCCTTGTCGTGGTCGTCGACGGCGATGAAGGTCTGTGCGAGCTTGATTTCCATGTGCTTCACGCTACGGACGGGGCGGCGCTTTCGCTTCTCCATTCCTGACCGGTCGCGTGTGGATCTTGGCGACACAGGCCGGGACGGCGGCACCCTCCTCGTGGGGGCGCGCCCGGTAGGCACTTGGGCTCTCGCCGACCAGTTCGGTGAAGCGGGAGCTGAACGACCCGAGCGACGTACACCCGACGGCGAAGCAGACCTCCGTCACCGACAGGTCCCCTCGGCGCAGCAGCGCCTTGGCCCGCTCGATCCGGCGGGTCATGAGATAGCTGTACGGACTCTCGCCGTACGCGGCACGGAAGCTGCGGGAGAAGTGGCCCGGCGACATGAGCGCGCCGCGCGCCAGCGCCGGCACGTCGAGCGGCTCAGCGTAGTCACGGTCCATCCGGTCACGGGCCCGGCGCAGCCGGACGAGGTCCTCCAACGTCACGGGGTCATCGTCCCATGGGGGCACGTCCGGCGAGGGACGCGGGCAGGCCACCTGCCCTCAGCGGACGCCCCTGAGGTGGATGCGACGGGTGCTGTCGTCCAGCCGGTGCACCGCGATCTTCAGGGTGTTCGGGTCCCCGTCGCAGACGCTGCGGATGCACCCTTCCAGGACGTCGGGCAGCATGGGGACCGGGCCAGGTGGACCTCAGTTCTGGCGACTGATCACCTCGCACGCTCACCGCCGCACGCGCGGCATCCCCAGCCCGATCCAGGAGATGATCTCGCGCTGGATCTCGTTGTTGCCGCCGCCGAAGGTGAAGATGACCGCCGACCGGTAGCCGCGTTCCAGTTCGCCGTGGAGTACCGCGCCGGCGGAGCCCTCCTTCAGGGGGCCCGACGAGCCGACGATCTCCATCAGCCAGGCGTAGGCGTCGCGGCGGGCCTCGGAGCCGTAGACCTTGACCGCTGAGGCGTCCTGGGGGGAGAGGGTCGCGTCCTGGAGGGCGGAGACCATCTGCCAGTTGAGCAGTTTCATGGCGTCCAGGCGGGTATGGGTGCGGGCGAGGCGGGTACGGACCCAGGGGAGGTCGATGACGCGGCGGCCATCGGTGAGTTCGGTGTCGGCGGCCCAGCGCTGGACGTTGCGCAGGGCGCGGACCGCCATGGTGCCGTGGGCGGCGAGGGTGACGCGTTCGTGGTTGAGCTGGTTGGTGATGAGCCGCCAGCCCTTGTTCTCCTCGCCGACGCGGTGGGTGAGGGGGACGCGTACGTTCTCGTAGTGGCTGGCCGTGGTGTCGTGCGAGGCGAGCGTGCTGATCAGGGTGCAGGAGTAGCCGGGGTCGCTCGTGGGGACCAGGAGCATGGTGATGCCCTTGTGCGGCGGGGCCTCGGGGTCGGTGCGTACGGCGAGCCAGACCCAGTCGGCAGTGTCGCCGTTGGTGGTCCAGATCTTCTGGCCGTTCACGATGTACGCGTCCCCGTCGCGGACCGCGCGGGTCTTGAGGGCGGCGAGGTCGGTGCCGGCGTCCGGTTCGCTGTAGCCGATCGCGAAGTCGATCTCCCCGGCGAGGATCTTCGGCAGGAAGTACGTCTTCTGCTCGCCGGTGCCGAACTGCATGATCGTGGGCCCGACCGTGTTCAGTGCCATCAGTGGCAGCGGCACGCCCGCCTGGGCCGCCTCGTCGAAGAAGATGAACTGTTCCATGGGCGTGAGCCCTCGGCCGCCGTACTCCTTCGGCCAGCCCACGCCCAGCCAGCCGTCGGTGCCGAGCCGGCGGACCGTCTCGCGGTAGAAGCGCTTCTGGGCGGCGGGTTCCGCGTAGCGGGCGTAGGCGTTGTCGGGGACCAGGGCCGCGAAGTACGTTCGGAGTTCGGTGCGCAACTGCTCTTGCTCAGGCGTGTATTCGAGGTGCACGGCCCCTCCGGAGTCTCGCGTCTGCGTCGCCCGTGTGCGGCGGCGCACACAGTAGAACGTGTTGCAAGAATCTGGAAGGGCCGGGAACCCTGATCTCCGCCGTCAGCGCTTCACCGCGCGCAGGACCACGAACTTCGGGTCGCCCGCCACCGTGGTGCAGTTGCCGAAGATCCGGCGCAGGTGGGTGTGGTACGAGAGGTGCCGGTTGCCCACCACCCAGAGTTCGCCGCCCTGCCGCAGCGCGGTGCGCGCGCTGACGAACATCGTGCGGGCGGTGGCGTCGGTCGTCGCCATGTGGGAGTGGAACGGCGGGTTGTTGAGCACCAGGTCGAGGCTGCCGGGGGTGAGGTCCGTGAGTCCGTCGCCCACCAGGAAGTCCGCCTTCGCACCCTCCGGCGCACCCAGGCGGAACGTCTCTTCGGCGGAGGCGACGGCCCCGTACGACTCGTCGACGAACGTGACGTGCGCATCGGGGTTGGCGAGCGCCGCCGAGAGACCGAGGACACCGTTGCCGCAGCCCAGGTCGGCGACCTCGACGGATCCGCCGCGGGTGGGCAGGTGCTTCAGGAAGAAGCGGGTGCCGACGTCCAGGCGCTCGGCGCAGAAGATCCCGGCGTGGTTGACGGCGGTACGGCCGGCGACCGGGCCCACGTCACCGGGCAGCTCGTAGCGGTAGGGCCACGGGCTCGGCGTGCGCGTGAGCTCGAGGTCCGGGGTGCTGAAGATGAGCCGCGCCTTGCGCACCGCGAGGGAGGTGCGGGTCGGACCGACGATCCGCTCGAACAGCTTGAGGGTCGAGGTGTGGATCTCCTTGACCATGCCGGTGCCGATGACCACCGTGCCCGCGTGCAGGGCCGGGGCGATCCGGTGCAGCTGGTCCTCCAGGAACGCGAGGGACTTCGGCACCCGGACCAGCAGCACGTCGATCCGGTCAGGCGGGGTGTCGCGCGAGGAGAGCAGCGTCACGGCGGCCGGGTCCAGGCCGTTGCGGTCCAGGTTGGCCTGGGTGGCGCGCCGGGCCAGGTAGGAGTCGCTGATCTGGAAGGGCCGGTGGGCGGCCAGCGCGGTGGCCAGGGCACCCCACCGGTCCCCCACGACGGCGACCGCGCCCGTGAGGTCGACGGGGCCCGTCTCGGGATCCGTCAGCTGGCGGAGCAGGTATTCGTCGGCGGCGTCCCATGCCCGGAAGGGATCGCTCGGGTGCTCGGGGAAGCGGGCAAGCTCGAAAGTGCCCTGTGAGGTCGTCAAACGGTTCATATGTCACTCAGGCTAACCGAGGAACCGGGGGCGCCCCACACGCTCCCCGGCCCCTCGGTCGCATCGCCCCGGCTCCCGGCCCGCCGAGCGTCTGCCGCCGGGTCGCCGGGCGGGGCCGCGGGGTCCGTCAGGGCAGCTGCCTGTCGAGGGCGGAGCGCCCCTCGTCGGCCAGTTTGCGCCGAGCCCACTCCAGGGTCTCGGGGGTCAGGTCCCGCCCGGAGGCGAGCACCACGTCCTCCGCGCTCGGCCTGTCGCTCGCGCCCGTGTGCAGGAGCCGGTCGGGGGTCACGCCCGACGCCTCCGGCACGGCCGCGGATACGGATTCGGGGTCTTCGCTCATGCCGCCTCCTCCTCGTCCTTGCGGCAATTCTCGCGCCGCACGGGCCGGTCCGCATCCGAGGGCCCGGGAACCGGTGGGCCACCCGGGAGAGTGGACCGGTCATTGGGCCGTACGAGGAGTGGGCAGAACCGGAATGTCGGTTCCCACCTCTTGAGGCGGTGCCCATGCTCCACGGCGTCGACGTCAGCACCTATCAGCCCTCCTACGACACGGACGGTCTCGATTCACTCGGTCCGCGCCCTGCGTGACTGGGCCGCCGGGCAGCCACCTGCCGGGCCCCTGGAGCGTTCCCGCCCCAGGGGCCCGATCAAGGTCAATCTTGACCTGCACATGATAGATGCAGAGCGTTCACACGCGGGCCACGGCGCGTGTGGAAGGCTCCCGCCTACCACACACCGCACGGCCACCCCGACGAGCGCCCTCACCCAGGGCAGGCGTCGTGGTGCCCGCGTTTCGAGAGGACACCCCACATGTCCCGTCGTCATCAGTTCTACGCGCGTCCGCTGCTGGCCACCGCGGCCGCCGTCGCCGTCCTCGCGGGCACCGCGGCGGCCGCACCCGCCGCCGACACCCCGCCGGACCGTCCCGCCACCCTCGCCGCGGCGCTCGACGACACGTACTACGAGGACGCCCTCGGCAAGACCGGCACCCAGCTCAAGGCCGCCCTGCACACGATCATCAGCGACCAGACCAAGCTCTCCTACAGCCAGGTGTGGGACGCGCTCAAGACCAGCGACGAGGACCCCGCCAACTCCTCCAACGTGATCCTCCTGTACACCGGGCGCTCCCAGTCCAAGAACGACAACGGCGGCAACGCCGACCAGTGGAACCGCGAGCACGTCTGGGCCAAGTCGCACGGCGACTTCGGTACGGCCACGGGCCCGGGCACCGACATCCACCATCTGCGCCCCGAGGACGTCTCGGTCAACTCCGCCCGCGGCAACAAGGACTTCGACGACGGCGGCAGCCAGCTGGGCGAGGCGCCCGGCAACTACACCGACGGCGACTCCTTCGAGCCGCGCGACGCGGTCAAGGGCGACGTCGCCCGCATGATTTTCTACATGGCGGTGCGGTACGAGGGCAACGACTCCTTCGCCGACCTCGAACCCAACGACCAGGTGAACAACGGCTCCGCCCCGAAGATGGGCAAGCTGTCCGTGCTGAAGCGGTGGAGCCAGGAGGACCCGCCGGACACCTTCGAGAAGCGCCGTAACGACGTGATATTCGAGCAGTTCCAGCACAACCGGAACCCGTTCATCGACCACCCCGAGTGGGTCGGGGCCATCTGGTAGTCCCGGGCCCCTGTCAGCCCTCCCCGGCCAGGACCTTCGCGCAGCCCTCCACCGCGGCCTCGCGGGTGGCGTAGCGCGGCAGGTCCTGGCCGGTGCCCTCCCGTACGACGTCCGGCGGGCCGAGCAGGTCGCGCGGGTCGACGACCGCCGCGCGCCGGCCGTCGGTGGAGAGCCGGGCGAGACCGGTGTGCAGCATCGACAGGGCGACCGAGTCGATGGCGGTCACGTCGTGCAGGTCCAGGACGACCGAGCCGCCACGGTAGGGCCCCGACTCGTCCAGCGCGTACAGCACGCGTTCGGCTGCCGTGAAGTCGATGGCCCCCTGTGCGACGACCACGCCTACCTTCTCGTGCAGGGCTCTCTCATGGTCGGCCGAAGGGGCTGAGGGCAGGTCGTCGGCGGTGGTGACGAGGCTGACCGTCGAACCGGGCAGCGCGGGGTTGAGCATCAGGTGGAGTCCGTAACGCTGCGAGAGCGCGCCGAGTGCGGCGTGGCCGCGTACCGACGTACCGGTGGTGTCCAGCGGCGGGCTGTAGGTGGCGACGCCGAAGCGGGCGGGGCCGACCGCGATGAGGCCGCCGGAGACCCCGCTCTTGGCGGGCAGCCCGATCCGCAGGAGCCACTCCCCCGAGCCGTCGTACATGCCGCAGGTGGCCATGACGGCGAGCACGCGCGCGGCGACCTCCGCGGAGACGACCTGGTCGCGGGTGACCGGGTTGACCCCGCCGTACGCGAGCGTCGCGGCCATCGTCGCGAGGTCGACGGCGGTGACGCGTACCGCGCACTGGCGGAAGTAGCGGTCCACCGCCAGGACCGGGTCGACGGGCAGGGTGCCGGTGGAGCGGATCAGGTACGCGAGCGCCCGGTTGCGGTCACCGGTCATGGACTCCGAGGCGAACACCTCCTCGTCCACGTCCAGTTCGCACCCGGCGAAGCGGCCGAGGAAGTGCAGGATGCGTTCGAAGGCGGGTTCGTCGGGGGTGTCGGGGATCAGGGCGGTGGTGACGATGGCTCCGGCGTTGACCATCGCGTTGGCGGGCCGGCCGGTGCCCGGTTCGAGGCTGATGGCGTTGAACGCGTCGCCGCTCGGCTCGGCGCCCACCCACCGGCTCACCTCGTCGAGGCCGAGGAGGGAGAGCGCGAGGGCGTAGACGAACGGTTTGGAGACCGACTGGAGGGTGAAGGGGACCTCGGCCTCGCCCGCGCTGTAGCGGTGCCCGTCCATGCTGACCAGGGCCAGCCCGAAGGCGTCCGGGTCGGCGAGGCCCAGCTGCGGGATGTAGTCGGCCGGACGGCCGCCGGGCAGGTCGCCGAATTCGGCGCGCATCCTCCCGAGCGAGTCGGTCACCGCGTCGGCGGCACTCATCCGCTTCGCCCTCAGCCGCGCTCGACCTGGGCGACCCGGGGGTAGGTCTTCACCCCGGCGGCCTTGCGGCTGTTGGCCCAGGCGTCGACCGTACGGCCCGGCGGGGCGTCCTCCGCCCCGGCGACCACCGCGTCGAGGACCTTGTCCTCCGCCTCGACGAACTCCACCTTCACCGCGTGGAAGGCGGGAGCGCCCGTGGTGTCGGTGACCCGGACGCGGGCGCTGCGGACCTCCTCCGACGCGGTGACGGAAAGCCCGCTCACCGAGATGTCGGCGACCGCGTCGCCCCGGCACTCGACGCCTTCGAGCCGCTTGACGGCCTCCTGCCGGACGCGTTCGGTCTCGGTGGAGACGGAGGCGGCGAAGCTCTGCTGGGTGCGCGGGCTCTGCTCCTGGGACGGCGACCCCGTCGGCCGGGAGGACGAGGCCGGCGATCTCTCGTGCTCGGAACGGTCCGGCGTGAGCGTCCGCACGCTGCTGGGGGTGCCCTCGCTCGTGGTGTCGGAGTCGCAGGCCGCGGTGGTGGCGGCCAGGAGGGCGGAGGCCACGGCGGGGACCAGGACGCGGGCCGTGCGCGGGAAGCGATGCGCTTTCACGGACATTCCGTCCAATCGAGAGGGAAGAAGAGCACGAGAAGAATGATCACCAACTCGCCCATATTAGAATCAAACGGTATGAATTGACTCGTCGAAGCATCCGCTTCATACGGGAGCGGGTTCGAGCCCTGGGAGGGAACGATGGACACGGACGCCCTGACCGCCGGCCTGTTGCGGGAGCTGCGGGCGACCCGGCCCTATCCGGCCCTGTCCCTGACCATGCCGACCCACCGCACGGCCCCGGACAACCACCAGGACCCGGTGCGGCTGCGCAACCTGGTGGCGGAGGCGGGCCGCCGCCTGGACTCCGATCCGCAGGTGAGCCGGGAGACGGCCGCCGCCATCAGGGCCGAGCTGGAGCGGGCGGTCGACGAGGTGGACCCGCGCCGGGCCCTGGACTCGCTGGTCGTCCTGGCCACGGCGGACGAGCACCAGATCTGGCAGCTGCCACGCACCGCACCCGAACGGGTGGTGCTCAGCGACACCTACCTCACCCGCAACCTCGTCGCCGCGAAGGCCCAGGCGCGTCCGTACTGGGTGCTCACCGTCGCCGCCGACCACGCCACCCTGTGGAACGGCACGGACGGCGGCGTCGAGGTGCGGAGGACGGACGGATTCCCGCTGACCGCGCCGAAGGAGCCGCCCAACCCGCAGCGCGAGGAGCGGATCGGGGACACCCCGAGCACGTTCACCTACGAGGACACGCGGAACTTCTTCCGTACCGTCGACCAGAAACTGCGCGCCGTACTGGCCACCGACCCGCGTCCGCTGTACGTGATGGGGCTGCCGCCCGCCCTCTCCCTGCTGGACGAGACCGGCGAGAGCTCGAAGGCGGCCGTCGGACGCGTCGCCAGGGGCGCGCCCGCCGACCTTCCGCCCGCGGAGGTCCTCAAGGAGCTGCGGCCCGCCCTGGAGGAAGGGGCCCGGCAGACCACGGCCGACGTCGGCAGGCGCCTCGACAACGCCCGCAGCGGGCACGCGTTCGCCGGCGGGCTCGACGAGGTGTGGGCCGCCGTCCGGGAGGGCCGGGTGGGGCTGATCGCGGTGGAGGAGCACTTCCAGACCACCGTCCGCGTGACCGACGGACACCTGGAACCGGTCGCCGAGGGGACCACGCAGTCGGACGACCCGGAGGTCCGCGAGGACATCGTGGACGAGTTGATCGAGGCGGCGCTGGACGGCGGGGCCGACGTGGTGTTCGTCGAGGACGACTCGCTCGCCGAGCACGGGCGGATCGCGGCGGCGCTGCGGTTCTGACGAGGGCCGGCCCGAGCCACGCGTACGTACTACGGCCAGGCGGTCGAGAACATCCGGCGGCTTCACCCTGGACGCCTGCGTCAGCTGGCTCCTCGGCAGCGGCCCCGGCAACGAGATGCACCGGATCTGGCTGGAGCTGGGCGCGTTGCAGGCGAACCCTCGATCACGGCGCAGCGCAGCTTCATGTGGGGCTCTCCGGCGGGACGGGGTCAGGCGGACGACGTCCATGATCGCCCCAACTGCCTCAGCCGCCCCAGCTCCACTTCACCACCTCGGGCAGGTCGACGCCGTGCTCGCGGATCCAGGCGTGGTGGCGGGTGCGGACATCGGCCATCTTCTGGCGTACGGCGACGGCGCGGACGCCGAGCCCCGGCACCCGGTCGATGACGTCCATGACCAGCCGGTAGCGGTCCAGGTCGTTGCGGACCACCATGTCGAACGGCGTGGTCGTGGTGCCCTCCTCCTTGTAGCCGCGCACATGCAGGTCGGCGTGGCCGGCCCGGCGGTAGGCGAGCCGGTGGATCAGCCACGGATAGCCGTGGTAGGCGAAGATCACCGGCTTGTCGCGGGTGAACAGGGCGTCGTACTCGGCGTCCGTCATCCCGTGCGGGTGCTCCTCGTGCGGCTGCATGCGGGCGATGTCGACCACGTTGACCACCCGCACGGCCAGCTCCGGCAGATGGCGGCGGAGCAGGTCGGCGGCGGCCAGCACCTCCTGGGTGGGGACGTCCCCGGCGCAGCCGAGCACCACGTCCGGCTCGCGGCTGCCGTCCTCGGTCCCGGCCCACTCCCACACCCCGGCCCCGCGGGCGCAGTGGGCGCGGGCCTCCTCCATCGTGAGCCAGTCGAACGTCGGCTGCTTGCCCGCCACGATCACGTTGACGTAGTCCCGGCTGCGCAGCGCGTGGTCGGCCACGGAGAGCAGGGTGTTGGCGTCCGGCGGCAGATAGACGCGTACGACCTCGGGGCTCTTGTTCAGGATGTGGTCGACGAACCCGGGGTCCTGGTGCGAGAAGCCGTTGTGGTCCTGGCGCCAGACATGCGAGGTGAGCAGGTAGTTGAAGGAGGCGATGGGGCGCCGCCAGGGCAGTCGGCGCGAGGTGCGCAGCCACTTGATGTGCTGGTTGACCATCGAGTCGACGATGTGGGCGAACGCCTCGTAGCTGGAGAAGAGGCCGTGGCGTCCGGTGAGGAGATACCCCTCCAGCCAGCCCTGGCAGAGGTGTTCGGAGAGCACCTCCATCACCCGGCCGTCGCGGGCGAGGTGTTCGTCGGTGGGCAGGGTCTGCGCCTGCCAGGCCTTGCCGGTCGCCCGGTAGAGGTCCTGGAGCCGGTTGGAGGCGGTCTCGTCGGGGCCGACCACCCGGAAGTCCCGGCGCTCGGCCGTGGCGGCCATGATGTCCGCCAGGAGTCCGCCGAGCACCCGGGTCGGCGAGTGGGAGGTGGAGCCCGGCTTGTCGACGCGTACGGCGTGGTCCTCCAGGGCGGGGACCGGCAGGTCGCGCAGGAGCAGGCCGCCGTTGGCGTACGGGGTCGAGCCGAGCCGCGCCGTCCCCTCGGGGACACAGGCGAGAACCTGCTCGGTGGGGCGGCCGTCGGCGTCGAACAGCTCCTCGGGGCGGTAGGAGCGCAGCCAGGCCTCCAGCTGCCGCAGGTGCTCGGGGTTGTCCCGGACCCCGGAGAGGGGGACCTGGTGGGAGCGCCAGGTGTTCTCGACGGGCAGGCCGTCGACCTCCTTGGGGCCGGTCCAGCCCTTGGGGGTGCGCAGCACGATCATGGGCCAGCGGGGACGCTCGGTGGCCCCTTCCTCGCGGGCCGCGCGCTGGTGGGCGGCGATCCGCTCCACGGCGGTGTCCATGACGGCGGCCATGGCCCGGTGGACGGTGGCCGGGTCGTCGCCGGTGACGTACAGCGGGTCGTGGCCGTAGCCGCGCAGGAGCTGGTCGAGTTCGTCCTCGGGCAGCCGCGCCAGGACGGTGGGGTTGGCGATCTTGTAGCCGTTGAGGTGGAGGACCGGCAGGACGGCCCCGTCGTGCACCGGGTCGAGGAACTTGTTCGCGTGCCAGGACGCGGCGAGCGGTCCGGTCTCCGCCTCGCCGTCGCCGATCACGCAGGTGACCAGCAGGTTCGGGTGGTCGAAGGCGGCCCCGTAGGCGTGGGTGAGGGCGTAGCCCAGTTCGCCGCCCTCGTGGATGGAGCCGGGCGTCTCCGGCGCGACATGGCTCGGCACTCCGCCGGGGAAGGAGAACTGCTTGAAGAGCACGCCCATGCCCTCGGTGTTGCGGGGCACGTCTGGATAGGTCTCGGTGTAGCTGCCCTCCAGCCAGGCGTTGGCGAGGACGGCCGGGCCACCGTGGCCGGGGCCCCAGACACAGAGCGCCTCGATGCCCCGGTCCTTGACGACGCGGTTGAGGTGGGTGTGGACGAGGTTGAGCCCCGGCGAGGTGCCCCAGTGGCCGAGCAGCCGCGGCTTGATGTCCTCGGGGCTGAGGGGCCGGGTGAGGAGGGGGTTGGCCATCAGATAGATCTGCCCGACGGCGAGGTAGTTGGCGGCGCGCCAGTGCGCGTCGAGTGCGGCGAGTTCCTCGTCGGAGAGTGCGGGCGGGGTGTGGGTGTCGCTCACGGAGCGGGTCTCCTCGTGGGATGACGGCGGAAAAGGGAGGGGCTGCGTCAGGACTCCTCGGGGCCGTACCAGAGCGTGGTGGCGTTGCAGAACTCGCGGATGCCGTGCCCGGCCAGTTCGCGCCCGAAACCGGAGCGCTTGATCCCGCCGAAGGGCAGGGCCGGGTGCGAGGCGGTCATCCCGTTGAAGAAGACCCCGCCCGCCTCCAGGTCGCGGGCACACCGCTCCTGCTCCCCCGGGTCGCGGGTCCAGACGTTGGAACTGAGCCCGAACGGAGTGTCGTTGGCGAGGTGGACCGCCTCGTCGAGGTCGGCGACCCGGTAGAGGGTGGCGACCGGGCCGAAGGTCTCCTCGCGGTGGATGCGCATGGCGGGGGTGATCCCGGCGAGCACGGTCGGGTCGTAGAACCAGCCGTTCTCCAGGCCGCCGCCGAGCTTGTCGGGCCGGCCGCCGCCGCACAGGACGGTGGCGCCGCGTTCGACGGCGTCGTCGACGAGCTCCTCCAGATCCGTGCGGCCCTGCTCGCTGGAGAGCGGTCCGATGTCGGTGGTCTCCTCCAGCGGGTCGCCGACGGTGAGGGCCCGCATCCCGGCGGTGAAGTGCTCGGCGAACGTTTCGTACACATCGGCGTGGACGATGAACCGCTTGGCCGCGATGCAGGACTGGCCGTTGTTCTGGACGCGCGCCGTGACCGCCGTGGCCGCGGCCTTCTCGACATCGGCCGAGGGGAGCACCACGTACGGGTCGCTGCCGCCGAGCTCCAGCACGGTCTTCTTGACCTCGTCACCGGCGGTGGAGGCGACGGCGCGGCCCGCCGGTTCGCTGCCGGTGAGCGTGGCCGCCGCGACCCGGGGGTCGCGCAGGACCGCGTCGACGGCGCCCGAGCCGATCAGCAGCGTACGGAAGCAGCCCGCCGGGAATCCGGCCCGGTGGAAGAGGTCCTCCAGGTAGAGCGCGGTCTGCGGGACGTTCGACGCGTGCTTCAGCAAACCGACGTTGCCCGCCATCAGCGCGGGGGCGGCGAAGCGGACCACCTGCCAGAGGGGGAAGTTCCACGGCATGACGGCGAGGACGACACCGAGCGGGCGGTAGCGGACCAAGGCCCGGGAGGCACCCGAGTCCGTCACGTCGGCGGGGTCCGGGTGCTCGTCGGCGAGCAGGCGCTCGGCGTTGGCCGCGTACCAGCGCATCGCCTTGGCGCACTTGGCGGCCTCGGCACGGGCCGCGGTGACCGGCTTGCCCATTTCGAGGGTCATCGTGCGGGCGATGGTGTCACGGTCCTCGTCCAGCAGGTCGGCGGCCCGGTTCAGCCAGGCGGCGCGCTGCTCGAAGGGGGTGGTGCGGTACTGCTGGAAGGTGGTGTGGGCGGCGGTGATCCTGCGCTCGGTCTCCTCCTCACCGAGGGCGTCGTAGGACCTGATCAGTTCGCCGTTCGCGGGGTTGACCGTCGCGATGGGCATGGCAGTGGCCTCCTTGCATCGGTACTTCGACGGTGCCGCGCCGTGCGGTCGGGCGCAACGCGGCCCCTTCCGCACGTACCCGGCCGACGCGGATCATGCGTGCCGGGTGGGGCACGTTCCGCGTCGGCCGGGGTACGCGAGCTGTCGGGGACCTATACGAGTGCCGCGAGCGGGGCTCGGCGCGACTCGAGTACGCCGGGCAGCGGAGGGTACGGCAGCAGTCGCGCGGTCTGCGGCGCCTGGGCGTAGCGGGTGAACCAGACCACTTTGCCGTCCGTGGTCCGGCAGGTGCCCCAGCTGTCGCTGAGGGCCATCACCCGGCTCAGTCCGCCGCCGGACGGCAGCAGTCGTGGCATCCGGGCACTGTTGTCGGCGACGGACACGGTGACGTGCCGGCCGGTCCAGCGGAGTTCGAGGACGCACGTGTTGGCGTCGCCGACATGCCGATGGACGTTGGTCAGGAGTTCGTCCATGGCCCGGCACACCGGCCGGACGTGGAGTTCGAGACTCCAGTGACGAAGGTGCGCGGCGACGATGCGCCGCACCTGGGAAACGCGCTCTGCCGACACCTGCAGTTCGACCGAATAGTGCCGGTCGAGTGGAACGGTCATCGTCGAGGCTCCTCACCGCGAGGCCCACATGCTTCACCCCGTCGTACCAACGACCCCCGAACACGAAGCGTGAGCACCAATCACTTCTGGGTCACTCAACAGGGTGACTCGGGTGCGCCGTCCCCGCAACAGATGAGCTATTGGCCCTGGTGAGGGCCGTCCGGCCGCCGCAGGAGGCGTCACAGGAGGTAGGGCAGCAGCCGGTCGGGGGTGAGCGGCAGTTCCCGCAGCCGGGCCCCGGTGGCGTGGCGGACCGCGTTCCCGATGGCGGCCGCGGTGCCGACGATACCGATCTCGCCGATCCCCTTGGAACCCATGGGGTTGAGGTGGCGGTCGTCCTCGTCGATCCAGTGCGCCTGGATGTCGAGGGTGTCGGCGTGGACGGGCACGTGGTAGGCGGCCAGGTCCTTGGCCGTGAAGTCGCCGAAGACCGGGTCGATGGCGGATCCCTCGGTCAGCGCCATGCCGATACCCATGACCATGCCGCCGGTGAACTGGGAGCGTGCGGTGCGGGCGTTGAGGATCTTCCCGGCGGCATACACGCCGAGGAGCCGGCGGACCCGGACCTCGCCGGTGACGGAGTCGACGGCCGTCTCGGCGAAGTGGGCGCCGAAGGCGTGCCGGGCGTACGGGGATTCGGCGGCGGCCTCCTCCTCGGTGTCGCCGGTGGCGGTGAACCCCTCGGCGGGCAGCGGGCCACGGTGGCCGGCCAGGCGGTCGGCCAGGGCGGTCGCCGCCTTGTGCACGGCCCAACCCCAGGAGGCTGTGCCGGAGGAGCCGCCGGCGAGAGGGGCGGTGGGCAGGTCGGTGGAGCCGATCCGCACGTAGACGCTCTCCACGTCGGTGGCGAGGGCCGACGCGGCGATCTGGGCGAGGACGGTCCGGGCGCCGGTGCCGATGTCGGTGGCGTTGACCTCGATCCGGAAGGTGCCGTCGGCCGCCGCGTGGGCGCGTGCGGAGGACCGGGAGACGAGGACGGGGTACGTCGCCGAGGCCACGCCCGTACCGAGCAGCCAGCGGCCCTCCTGGCGGACGGCGGGACGGGGGTCGCGGCCGTGCCAGCCGAAGCGCTGGGCGCCTTCGCGCAGGCAGGTGGCCAGGCCCCGGCTGCTGAAGGGGCGGTCGCTGTCCGGTTCGGTGGCCGGGTCGTTGCGCAGCCGCAGATCGACCGGGTCCATGCCGAGGGCGGAGGCGAGTTCGTCCATGGCCGACTCCAGCGCGTACATCCCCGAGGCCTCGCCCGGCGCGCGCATCCAGGAGGGGCTGGGGACGTCGAGGGCGGTCACCCGGTGGGTGGTCGTGCTGTCCGGGGATCCGTACATCGTGCGGGCGGGTACGGCGGCCTGCTCGACGAACTCCTTGATGGTGGAGGTGTGGGTGACGATCTCCTGGGAGACGGCCTGGAGGACACCGTCGAGGTCGGCGCCGAGGCGCACCCGCTGGATGGTGGGGGCCCGGTGGCCGACGACCTCCGCGAGCTGGGCGCGGGGGAACACCATCTTCACCGGGTGGCCGGTGTGCCGGGCGGCCATGGCGGCCAGGATCGCCTGGGGGCGGGTGGTGCCCTTGGAGCCGAATCCGCCGCCGACGTGCTCGGAGACGACGGTGATGTGCGCGGGGTCCAGGTCGAAGACCCGGGCGAGGCTCTTGCGTACGCCGTTGGAGCCCTGGCTGGAGTCGTGGACGGTGAGGTGCCCGTCCTCCCACCACGCGGTGGCCGCGTGGGGCTCCATGGGGTGGTTGTGGAGCGAGATGAGGCGGTAGGTGGCGTCGACCTGGACGGGGGCGGCGGCGAAGGACCGCTCGAAGTCCCCGCGCTTGCGGACGGCGGGGAAGCCGCCGTTGGCCTCCTCGGGTGTGTAGAGGCCCGGGTGGTCCTCGGTGAGGGTCACGTCGTGCTCGTCGCTCTCGTACTCGACGAGCAGCCGCCCCGCGCCCGTCCGGGCGGCCTCGGGGGAATCGGCGACGACGAGGGCGATCGGCCAGCCGTGGTGCGGGACCCGGTCGCTCTGGAGGACGGCGAGGATCGGGTCATCGGGTTCGGCGAGGGCCGGCGCGTTGTCGTGGGTGAGGACGGTGTGGACGCCGGGGACGGCGAGCGCGTCGACCGCACGTACGGCGGTGACCCGGCCGGCGGCGACGGTGGCCGCAACCGGCCAGGCGTACAGGGTGCCGGGCGGAGTGTGCTCGGCCGCGTACCGGGCGGTGCCGGTGACCTTGTCCCGGGCCTCCCTGCGGACGACGGGCGCACCGGTGAGCTGCGGGGCGTGGGTCATGGCGGCGGGGCCTCCGGTCGGTGGGCGGGGGGGTGGGGTCAGGTGGCCGGGCCGGCCTCGGGGCGTCGCGGGTCGCTGAGTTCGCCGAGGACGTCCTGGGCGACGCGGCGGACGAGGTCCACCTTGAAAGCGTTGTCGCGCAGGGGCTGCGCCTCGGCCAGTTCGGCGATCAGGGCGTGCTGGAAGGCGGCGGGGGTGGCGGGGGCGCCGAGCAGTTCGGCCTCGGCCCTGCGGGCGCGCCACGGCCGGTGGGCGACACCGCCGAACGCGAGCGTGGCCCGCTCCACACGGCCGGCCTCCACCTGGAGGGTGGCGGCGACGGAGACCAGGGCGAAGGCGTACGACGCCCGGTCGCGGGCCTTGCGGTAGCGGGAGACCGTACCGGGGGCGGGCGGCGGGAGCACCACCTCGGTGATCAGCTCGCCGGGCCTGATCACGGTGTCCTGGTCGGGGTTCTCCCCCGGCAGCCGGTGGAACTCGGTGACGGGGACGGCCCGTTCGCCCTCCGGCCCCAGCAGCAGCACGGTGGCGTCGAGCGCGGCGAGGGCCACGGCCATGTCGGAGGGGTTGGTGGCCACGCACTCCTGCGAGTGCCCGAGGATCGCGAGGTCGCGGTGGGAGCCTTCGCGGGCGGGGCAGCCGGAGCCGGGGCGCCGCTTGTTGCAGGGCTTGGAGACGTCCTGGAAGTAGGAGCAGCGGGTGCGCTGGAGGAGGTTGCCGCCGGTGGTGGCGGTGTTGCGGAGCTGACCCGAGGCCCCGGCCAGCAGCGCCTGGGTGAGCACCGGGTAGTCGCGGCGTACGTCGGGGTGGGCGGCGAGGTCGCTGTTGCGGACGGTGGCGCCGATCCGCAGGCCGCCGTCCGGGGCCGGGGCCACCCGGCCCAGCGGCAGTTTGGTGACGTCGATGAGGAGGCCGGGTTCCTCGACGCCGAGTTTCATGAGGTCGACGAGGTTGGTGCCACCGCCCAGGAACCGGGCTCCGGCTCCCTCCGCGCAGAGCCGTACGGCCTCGGCGGTGGTGGTGGGTCGCTGATAGCCGAACGGCTTCACGGTGTCACGTCCTCGATGGCTTCGACGATCCGGGGGTAGGCCCCGCACCGGCACAGGTTGCCGCTCATCCGCTCGCGGATCTCCTCCGCGTCGAGAGGGGCGGGGTCCGCGGTCAGGGCGTCCGGCGGGGTGGCGTGCGACGGGTGGCCGTCGGCGGCCTCTTTGAGCATGCCGACGGCCGAACAGATCTGCCCGGGGGTGCAGTAGCCGCACTGCAGGGCGTCGCGTTCGACGAACGCCTGCTGCAGAGGGTGGAGGGTGTCGCCGTCGGCGAGACCCTCCACCGTGGTGATCGCCGCGCCGTCCTGGGCGACGGCGAGCAGCAGACAGCTGTTGGCGCGGCGCCCCTCCACGAGGACCGTGCAGGCGCCGCACTGGCCGTGGTCGCAGCCCTTCTTGGCACCGGTCAGGCCGAGCTGTTCCCGCAACAGGTCCAGGACCGTGGTGCGGTGGTCGAGCGTCACCTCGGTCTCCTCTCCGTTGACGTGGAGGGTCACGGTGGACCGTTCGACGGTGACCGGTTCCGGTGCGGTGACCGTTTCCAGGGCGAGGGAATCCATGCTCGAACACCTTTCACATCGGGCTGCTGTCGGCCCTGCTCACAGGCTCTTCGGCGTACGCGGCCCCGCGGGGGCCACCGAGCGTGTCAGCGGTTGTCCAGGCGCAGCCTCACCTCCTGCTCCTGGTCCCCCGCCGCCGTACCGACGACGCGCACGGCGAACGCGCCGGTGAGGTGCTCCCGGAGCCGGTCGACGGCCCAGTAGCCGCCCTGGGCGTCCACCGTGACCGGGGCGGTCAACGTCACGGGTTCGGCGGCGGCCTTCGGCTCGGACACGTCGACGGTGGTGACCCAGACGGTCGGGCGGGGGCCGCTCGTCGCCTCGGGTGCGTCGCCCGCGTCCCGGTCGGAGTCGAAGGCGCTGCCGAGCACGCCGAACACGCTCCGCGCGTCCGCGAGGTCGCACCGGCTCAGCGACACCAGCACCTCCTGACCGGCCGTCGAGTCGTCGCCGCTTCGTTCGGGGGTGCTGTTCACGGGGTTCCTTCCATCGGGTGCCGGCCCTCGGGTCCACTCCAGGCTCACCCCGCACCGGGCCGACGGCGACACGGGAGGGCCGAAGAGGGCTACAGGTCGCGCAGAGCGGGCAGGAGGGACTTCTCCGCCCACGAGATGAAGGACTGCTGGTGTTCCCCGCCCACCTGGACCAGTGCGATCTCGGTGAATCCCGCGTCGCTGTAGGCGCGCACCGCGTCGACGAACGTGTCGACGTCCTGTCCGCACGGGATGGCCGACGCGATGTCCTCCTTGCGGACGAGTTCGGTCGCCTGGGCGAAACTCGCCGGTCCGGGGAGTTCGGAGTTGACCTTCCAGCCGCCGACCGACCAGCGGAACTGTTCGTGGGCGCGGGCGACGGCGGCGTCCCGGTCGGGGTCGTAGCAGACGGGCAGCTGGCCCACCCGGGGCTTGCCTTCGCCTCCGTGCCGGTCGAAGTCGTCGAGCAACCCGCTCTTGGGCTCGGTCGCGATCACCAGGTCGGCGCCACGGCCGGCGAGCGCGCAGGAGACCGGGCCGGAGACCGCGACACCGATCGGCACCCGGGTCTCGGGCAGGTCCCAGAGCCGCGCGTTCTCCACGTCGAAGTGGGTGCCGTGGTGGCTGACGTCACCGCCGTCGAAGAGGGCACCGATGATCTCCACGGCCTCTTCGAGCATCTCCAGCCGCACATGGGCGGCGGGCCATCCCCCGCCGACGACGTGTTCGTTGAGGTTCTCGCCGGAGCCGAGGCCCAGCCGGAAGCGCCCCCCGGCGAGGATCTGCAGCGTCGCGGCCTTCTGGGCGACGACGGCCGGGTGGTAGCGGGTGGTCGGACAGGTCACGTACGTCATCAGGCCGATCCGCTCGGTGGCCTGCGCCGCCGCGCCGAGGACCGCCCACGCGTAGGGGGCATGACCCTGTTCCCGGAGCCAGGGGAAGTAGTGGTCGGAGGTGACGGAGAAGTCGAATCCCGCCTTTTCCGCGGCCACCACGTCCCGCACGAGCTCTCGGGGTCCGGTCTGTTCGGTCATCATCGTGTAGCCGATTCGCACCATGCGAAACGCTTTTCCCCTGAGGTACTCATAAAACATGAATTGATGTGAACAGCCGACTGACGCCCTCCTCCCGGGGTATGCGGCAACCATGGACGTATCGAACGGAGCCACGCAGTCACTGGCCGCCCCACTCGCCGACGGGACGGGCGCGCTGGCGGCCGTCCTCTTCCCCATCGCCGCGCTCGCCGTGGTGGGTCTGCTGATCGGCGGTTTCCTGCTCGGCAAGCGGAAGAAGGACGCCGAACTACCGCCGCCGCTCCCCCACGAGCAGCCCACGAAGCCGGAGAGGCGCACGCACATCGAAGCGCACGACCCGCACGCCTCCGACCGCTTCCCCGCCGACGGCAGCGCCCTCAATCCGCACCAGCTCGACGATCACGGCAACACGCCGCTCCCGCCCCACCAGGACGACCCGCGCACCGATACGGATCCTCCGCGCAGCTGACCCCTCCCCCGCGGAGGCGGGTCCGCCGGCCCCCTCGTCACCGGAGGCGGTGATGAGCCGGTCGGTCGCCGATCGACGAACCCGCGTCACGGTCCTGGTCGCGCTCGCGGCCAACCTCGTGATCGCGCGCAGCCAAGACCGTGGGCGGGCTGATCTCAGGCTCACCCGCCGTGCTGTTCGACAACTTGGTCGGACTCCGAGCGCGGCCCGCGTTGCGCCGCCGCACGGGGCGGCCGATGGTGGGTGCTGGACCGCAGCGGCCGCCCCGCGCCGCACACCCGTGAGAAGGCAGTGGACCATGACCGGAAGCGATCCCCGTACGGCCCCCTCGGCAGCGCCCCTGACGGGCCCCGCCGCGCCGTGCTGGGTCACCCTGATGACCCGGGACCTGCAGGCCGCCCAGCGGTTCTACACCGGGGTCCTGGGCTGGTCGTTCCGCCCGGGGCAGCTCGGCGCGGAGTTCTCCGTGGCCCGGCGCGGCGACATCCCGGTGGCGGGCATCTACGCCGTGTCGACCGCGTACCAGGTCGCGGTGGCGTGGACGCCGTACTTCGCGGTCGCGGACGCCGATGTGGCCGCCGCCCGGGTCCGGGAGCGCAGCGGCACGGTGGCGGTGGGGCCGCTGACGCTCGGCAAGGGCCGGGGCGTCCTGGCCTCCGACCGGGACGGTGCCGCGTTCGGCCTCTGGGAGCGCACCGAGCCCTCCTCCTCCCCGCCGGCCCCCGACGGCCACGCGCACGCGTGGCTGCGGCTGCGGACCCGCAACGCCTTCGACGCGGCGATCTTCTACGGCGAGGTACTCGACTGGGCGAGCGGACGTGCCGGATGCTGCGACGTCGCGTACGAGGGTGACGAGGTCATCGTGCGGTGCGAGGGGCGGCCGCTGGCCCGGATCGGCTCCGGGGCGGTGGAGGCCGCCGTCGATCCTCTGGTGCGCCCGCACTGGCAGGTGCAGTTCCCGGTGGACGACGTCCCCGTGACGGTCGCGGCGGCCGAACGGCAGGGCGGCTCCCTGGTCGAGGAGCGGTCCGTCCTCGGCGGCAAGGAGGCCACCCTGCGGGACCCTGACGGCGCGCTGTTCACGGTGACCGATCTGCGCGGCCCGGTGGGCCCGGAGAACTGACCCGCTCAGTGCTTCGCGCCGGCGTCCTTCGTGCCGGCCGACGGGCCTTGGGCAGGCTCCTCGTCCGTGCGCGGTCCGGAGCGGCCGCGGGCCAGCGCCCAGACCGGGAAGACGAACCAGCAGGCGAGGAACCACAGCGCTATTCCGCCGACCAGCCAGAGGGCGAAGGTGTTGTGGAGGGCGACCCGCATGATCAGCAGCAGGGTCGAGCACATCGTCAGGAACAGCAGCACCAGTCCGACCACGGTCATGCGTGAGGCCCAGATGACCGTCTCCGGCTTCAGCCGGCGGCCGGTGAGCAGCCGGTGGTAGGTGACGGGACCGATGAGCGCGGCGACGGTCGCCGAGCCGAGCACCACGGTGACGACGTAGATGTCGCGGTCCACCTCCGAAAGCTCGGCGAACCTCGGCTGGAACACCACGGCGAGGAGAAAGCCGAAGAGGATCTGCACCCCGGTCTGGGCGACGCGCAGTTCCTGGAGCAGTTCGGACCACTGCCGGTCCGCCCGCTCCTCCTCGGTCTCCTCGCGACCTCTGCCATTGGTCGTTGACACGGGCACTCTCCTCGACTTCGACGCGACCGGGGCACTGACACACCCATTCGATTCGGGATGACAGGTGCCCCGGCCTCACGGGCACAATCCCACCGGTGATGCCCGCACTTCCCGCTCGACCGCCTCACACCGTTCGTCTAGGATCGCGCTCACGGCATCGCGCGTCGGTCACCGTCCGGGTGAGGCGTGGAGGTAGCCCGTGAGATGCCCGCTGGAGGCATTCCACCGTGTCAGTCGAGTTGAACCACACCATCATTCATTCCCGCGACAACCGCGAGTCCGCCGAATTCCTGGCGGATCTGCTGAACCTTGAAGTCGGACCGGAATGGGGCCCGTTCATCCCCGTCGTCCTGGCGAACGACGTCACCCTGGATTTCGCGACAATCCCCGAGGCGTCGATCGTGCCGCAGCACTACGCCTTCCTCATCTCGGAGCCGGAGTTCGACGCGGCGTTCGGCAGGATCCAGGAGCTGGGGATCGCGTACTACGCCGATCCTCACCTGAAGCTCCCGGGCGAGATCAACCACAACGACGGCGGCCGGGGTGCCTACTTCCCCGATCCGAGCGGTCATGGCATGGAGCTCATCACCCGCCCCTACGGCGGCTGAGCGCGGGCCCTCAGCGCCCCACGGGGAGCAGGAATGCGGGGCGGTCCCACATCACCGCGGGCGGGTTCGCCCGGGCGGTGCCGACGGGTTCGGCGCCCACACCCCGGTAGAAGCCCTCGGCGGGCGGGTGCGCCACGATCCGTACACCGGTCAGGCCCGCCCGCTTCGCCTCCTCGCGCAGATGGCCGATGAGCAGCCGCCCGATGCCGAGCCCCTGCGCCTCGTCGGCGACGAACATGAGGTCGAGCTCGGGTGGCTGGAGGATCAGCGCGTAGAAGCCGAGGACCCGGTCGTCGGCGCGGTCGGCGGCGACGAAGACCCGGTGCGCCTCGATGTAGTCCGGTCCCACGCGGTATCCGGCGACCATCGGGGCGTACGGGCCCTCGTAGGCGCGTGACGTCCGGACCAGCCGGGTGAGCCGGCGGGCGTCACGCGGCGTCGCCCGGCGGATCACCGGGTCCGGGCGGTGCGGACCGCGCCCGGAGCGCGTAACTCCTGATCTCATGCGTCGAGTATTACGTACGCCGACACGTGCACCGTACACCGAGCACTCCGGCAGGCATCGAACGCATGAACGGCCGTTCGGGGGTACACGGACTCCTGCACGCCGCCCGGTGGCTTTTCCGCCGGGCCCGGACCGAAAGGGGTTGACCACTGTGCGACAACGAAGCTGCGTACCGGCCGATGAGCGGTGGGGGCGGTAGCCATGACAACAGTGATCATCATCATCGCCGTGGCCCTCGTGGTGGCCGCCGCCGTCTACTTCTTCCTGGTCCGCGGCGGTTCCGCCGGTGGCGGTCGAGGACTGCGCAGCCGCTTCGGCCCCGAGTACGACCGGGTGCTCGCCCGGCACGGCGGCGACACCAAGGCGGCCGAGCAGGAGCTCGGTGAGCGGGTGAAGCTCCACGGCGACCTGGAGAAGCGGCCGCTGACCGAGGCGGCCCGCGCGGATTACACCGCCCGCTGGGCCCGCACCCAGGAGCAGTTCGTCGAGTCGCCGCAGCAGGCGTTGAACGAGGCCGACGCGCTGCTGGGCGATCTCTCCCGCGACCGGGGCTTCCCGGCCGGTGAGAGCTTCGAGGACCGCACCGCCGCGCTCTCCGTCCACCACGCCCACCATGTCGACGGCTACCGCAGGGTGCACACCGCGCGGAAGGACGGCACCGGCACCGAGGAGATGCGCGAGGCCTTCGTCGACGCCCGCGGCCTCTTCGACGCCCTCCTCGCGGACGGCCCGGCGACACGTGACCACGGCAACCGACAGCTCACGAAGGGACGGGGCACATCATGACGCAGACTCCGAACGAGACCGGCAGCACCGGCAACACGTCCGACAGGCCCACATCGTCGACCGGGGCCGAGCGCGTCCCGCCGGTGACGCCTCCCGGCGACGCGCTCGGCACACCCGTGCCGCCGACGGCCGCCAAACCCTCCGGATCCCCGCCGACGGCCGCCCGCACGGACGGCACGTCCGTCCCGGCCGCCGGTCAGACCCACGCCGACAAGACGCTCGCCGACTCCGCCCGTACGGACCGGGGCCGGGAGACCGGACGGACGACGGCCTCCTCCCACGGCAGGGACACGGCGAAGGAGAACGGCCGCCCACTGTTCGCCGCCGACCAGCGGGAGAGGTTCGACGCCCGCATCCACCAGGCGGTGGCCGGCTTCGTGGAGAACCCGCGTCAGGCGGTGCAGGAGGCCGACGCGGCCTTCGACGAGGTCGTCGCCGAGCTCACGCAGGCCCTGGCCGAGCGGTCCCGGCTGCTGCGCACCGACCGCGACGGCGAGCGGTCCGAGGCGGGGACGGAGGATCTGCGCATCGCCCTCCAGCAGTACCGCGACCTGACGGAACGCCTCGTCCGCCTCTGAACGGCGACCGCACGGCGCCACGACGCGAGGGCCGGTCCCACCGACGCATGCCGGTGGGACCGGCCCTCGCGTCGTGCGGACCGCGCTCTCACGGCGCCCCCTCTCCGTGGCTCTCCTCCTGATGGGCGGAGGGCTGATGGGTGGAGGGCCCGGGAGTGGGCTCCGGGTCCGGCCCCGCGACCCTGCCGACACCGAAGGCGACGGCGAAGACGGCGGCGACCGCGGCGACGAAGGCCGCGATTCTCAGTCCGGTGTTCATGGCTGTCCCCCAGCGGACGACGACGGTTTCCGACACCCCATCAACATACCCCCTAGGGGTATGGCTGTCACATCGCGCTCCCGTCCGCACCGGAGCTCAGCCGCTGATCACCAGCCCCTCGCGCAGCCGCTCCAGCGCGGGTCCGGGGATGCGCAGGCCGGTGCGTACGTAGCCGTCGAGACCGCCCCACCGCTCGTCCATCGCGTCGAGCGCCATGTCCAGATAGCGGGGGCGCACCTCGACGACCGCCGCCGCGACGGCGGGGTCGCCGCCGGCGTCCAGGAACTTCTGGACGTACGGAGCGAACGCGGCCCGTACGGCGGGGTTCACCGCGAGGAAGTCCTGCCGCACGGTCTCCCGGGATGCCCCCAGGATCATCAGCAGGACGGCCGCCGCCCAGCCGGTGCGGTCCTTGCCGGCCGTGCAGTGGAAGATCACCGGCCGCGCGCCCGGGTCCGCGGCGGTCTCCAGGAAGGCCCGGTAGGCGGCCGCCGCGCCGGGCGAGAGCACCATCTTGCGGTAGGTCTCGGCGAACAGCTCCTCGGCCCGGCCGCCGCCCAGCGCGCGTTCCGCCTCGTCCGGATCGGCGAGCAGCGCCTTGAGCCTGGCCGGTGCCACTCCCGGGTGGTCGCCGAGGACGTCGGCGACGAAGAGCCGGGCCCGATCCGGGAGCCGGTCAGGGGACCACTGCCGTTCGTCGGCGGTGCGCAGGTCGACGACCGTACGGATGCCGAGCGCGGCCACCGCCCGGTCGCGGTCCGGTTCCAGGTCGCTCAGCTGCCCCGAGCGGAACAGGACACCTTGCCGCACCCGGCGGTCACGGCCCAGGACGATGCCCCCCAGGTCGCGCAGATTGACAACGGTGGCGGCCGGAACGGTCCGGGCGGTCTGCACGATGAACTGCCTCTTTCCCTGATGAGAACGCCTAGGACTCCATCGGCCCAACGACCCACCGGCCGGAACTCAGTCCGCCAGCAGATTCGCCTTCTGCTCCGCGAACTCGGCGTCCGTGAGCACGTCCCGTCGCCACAGCTCGGCGAGCCGCTCCAGCCGGGTGATGATGTCGTCCCCCTCACCCGCCTCGTCCGCGTCCGACCCGGTCACGCCGAAGCGCTCGTGGGTCGCGAACGCGCCGCCCGCCTCCCGGAAGGCGCGGGCGAGCTGCGAGGTCCACAGGTCCTCCCGGACGACGAGGGCGACCGTCTCGCCCTCCGGCACGCTCCGCTCCAGCACCTCCACGTTCCCGGCGCTCAGCGCCACGGCCGCCCCGCCCTCCGCCCCGTCGGCCGGCACCGTCCCCTCCGGGTCGAGCTCCGCCAGCTCCACCGGGGCCAACGCACCACCTTCGGCGCGACGGACGAAGGCCAGATCTCCGGCGCGCACGGCACCGGACGCCACGGCATCGGCGAGGACGGGCACGACGGCCCCGGTGAAGCCGCTGCCGGGGAAGGCGATGACGAGGTGTTCCACAGGTCCGACGGCCACGGTCGCGTCCTCTCCGCATCCCGGCGGCCGCTCGGGCTCCGGGGTGGATACGGGCATGCAAGGGATTACCTAAGAAACCGGAAAACTTCGCACATAATATGCATCAACTGTCTAATTCACCCCGTTGTCGAGCAAGGCCGTGTTGCGCCCGGCCCGTTCCGGCTTCCCCACTGCTCGGACACGTCGTGCCGGTAACGCGACGGTAAGTAAAGGATCAAGTGCGGACCGGAGAGGGCAAGGTCACAGCACGTGCCCCTGCTGCTCGTTCCCCGCGCTGGCCTAGCATCTGAGCATGACGGTCCAGCCTGCTGACGGGCTCTCTCCGGCCGCCGCGTTCCCCGACCCCTCCCATGACCAGTGGCAGAGCCTCGTCGAAGGCGTTCTGCGCAAGTCGGGCAAGGAAGTCTCGGGCTCGGCCGCCGAGGAAGCGCTGTCCACCACACTGGAGGACGGGCTCACCACCCGGCCCCTCTACACCGCGCACGACACCTCGCCGGACACCGGTTTTCCCGGCTTCGCGCCCTTCACCCGGGGCAGCAGGGCCGAGGGGAACGCGGCGGGCGGCTGGGACGTGCGCCAACGCCATGCCCTGAGCGACCCCGCCCGGCTCAACGAGGCGGTGCTCGGCGATCTGGAGAACGGGGTCACCTCGCTCTGGCTCACCGTGGGCGGCCCTGCCGGCGTACCCGCGGAGTCGCTGGCCCGCTCGCTGGACGGCGTCTACCTCGACCTGGCGCCCATCGTCCTCGACGCCCCGGCCGACCTGGACGCCGCCGCCACCGGGCTGCTGCAGCTGTACGAGGAACGGGGCGTCGCCAAGAGCGAGGCCCGCGGCACCCTGGGCGCCGACCCGCTCGGCCACGAGGCCCGGACCGGCATCGAGGCGGACCTCGCCGCCGCCGTCCGCTGGGCGCGGGTCTGCGGCGCGGAGTACCCGGGGCTGCGGGCGATCGCCGTGGACGCGCTCCCGTACCACGAGGCCGGCGGTTCGGCCGGTGAGGAGCTGGGGCTCTCCCTGGCGACCGGCGTCGCCTATCTGCGGGCGCTGACCGCTGCCGGGCTCGGTGTCGAGGAAGCCTGCGCGCAACTGGAGTTCCGTTACGCGGCCACCGCAGACCAGTTCCTGACGATCGCGAAGCTGCGGGCCGCGCGCCGGCTGTGGGCGCGGGTCGCCGAGGCGTCGGGGGCTCCCGGGGCGGGCGCCCAGCGCCAGCACGCCGTGACGTCACCGGTGATGATGACGCGCCGCGACCCGTGGGTGAACATGCTGCGCACCACTCTCGCCACGCTGGGCGCGGGGGTCGGCGGCGCCGACTCCGTCACCGTCCTGCCGTTCGACCACGCGCTGGGGCTGCCCGACGCGTTCGCCCGGCGCATCGCCCGCAACACCTCCACGATCCTGATGGAGGAGTCGCATCTGGCCCGGGTCATCGACCCGGCGGGCGGCTCCTGGTACGTGGAGCGGCTCACCGACGAACTCGCGGCGGCCGCCTGGGCGTTCTTCCAGGAGGCCGAGCGGGCGGGCGGACTGCCCGCGGCCCTGCGCTCGGGGATGGTCGCGGAGCGGCTCGCCGCCACCTGGGCGGCGCGCAGCGCGAAGCTGGCCCGCCGCAAGGAGCCCATCACCGGGGTCAGCGAGTTCCCGATGCCCGCCGAGCGCCCGGTGGAGCGCGAACCGGCGCCCGACGCCTACGCGGAGGCTCCGGGCGGGCTGCCCCGGGTCCGGCGCGACGAGGCGTTCGAGGCGCTGCGCGCCCGGTCGGACGCGCACCTCGCGGCGACGGGCGAGCGGCCCAGGGTGTTCATCGCCGCGCTGGGTCCGGCCGCCGCGCACACCGCGCGGGTCTCGTTCGCCGTCAACCTCTTCGCGGCGGGCGGGATCGAGGCGGTGCACCAGCCGGTGTCGGTGGACGCGGCCACGGCCGCCGAGGCGCTCACCGCCTCCGGTGCGAGCGTCGCCTGTCTCTGTTCCTCGGACGCCCTGTACGCCGAGCAGGCGGCCGGGGCGGCCGGGGCGCTGAAGTCGGCGGGCGCGGCCCAGGTGTTCCTCGCGGGGCGCCCCGGCGAGTACCCCGATGTCGACTCCTACGTCTTCGCGGGCTGCGACACGGTCGCCGTTCTCACCTCCGTACTCGACCGCATGGGAGTGGCGTGATGCAGACACCGCCCACGGAACAGAAATCCTCCGTTCCCGACTTCTCCGAGGTCCCGCTGGAGTCCCCCGCTCCCCCGGCCGGTTCCGCCGAGGAGTGGCAGGCGGCCGTGGTCAAGGCGGCCGACGGCTCCGAGGCCCCGCTCTGGGAGACACCCGAGGGCATCACGGTCAAGCCGCTCTACACCGGGGAGGACCTGGAAGGCCTGGACGCACTGCACAGCTACCCGGGCATCGCCCCGTACCTGCGCGGCCCGTACCCGACGATGTACGTCAACCAGCCCTGGACGATCCGTCAGTACGCCGGGTTCTCCACGGCCGAGGAGTCCAACGCCTTCTACCGCCGCAACCTCGCGGCCGGGCAGAAGGGTCTTTCGGTCGCCTTCGACCTGCCGACGCACCGGGGGTACGACAGCGACCACCCCCGGGTGACCGGTGACGTCGGCATGGCCGGGGTGGCGATCGACTCGATCTACGACATGCGCCAGCTGTTCGACGGCATTCCGCTGGACCGGATGTCGGTGTCGATGACGATGAACGGCGCGGTCCTTCCCGTACTGGCGCTGTACATCGTGGCCGCCGAGGAGCAGGGCGTACCGCCCGAGAAGCTGGCCGGGACCATTCAGAACGACATTCTGAAGGAGTTCATGGTCCGCAACACCTACATCTATCCGCCGACGCCGTCGATGCGGATCATCTCCGACATCTTCGCGTTCACCTCGCAGAAGATGCCGCGCTACAACTCCATCTCGATCTCCGGGTACCACATCCAGGAGGCCGGGGCGACGGCCGATCTGGAGCTGGCGTACACGCTGGCCGACGGCGTGGAGTATCTGCGTGCCGGGCAGGAAGCCGGCCTGGACGTCGACGCGTTCGCGCCCCGGCTGTCGTTCTTCTGGGCGATCGGCATGAACTTCTTCATGGAGGTCGCCAAACTGCGGGCGGCCCGGCTGCTCTGGGCGCGCCTGGTCGGGCAGTTCGACCCGAAGAACGCCAAGTCCCTTTCACTGCGCACCCATTCGCAGACCTCGGGCTGGTCGCTGACCGCGCAGGACGTGTTCAACAACGTGACGCGTACGTGTGTGGAGGCGATGGCCGCGACGCAGGGGCACACCCAGTCGCTGCACACCAACGCGCTGGACGAGGCGCTGGCGCTGCCGACGGACTTCTCTGCGCGGATCGCCCGTAACACCCAGCTCCTGCTCCAGCAGGAGTCCGGGACCTGCCGGGTCATCGACCCGTGGGGCGGCAGCGCGTACGTGGAGAAGCTGACCCGCGATCTGGCGGACCGGGCCTGGCAGCACATCGAGGAGGTCGAGGCGGCCGGCGGGATGGCGAAGGCCATCGACGCGGGCATCCCCAAGCTCCGGGTGGAGGAGGCGGCCGCCCGTACGCAGGCGCGGATCGACTCCGGTCGGCAGCCGGTGATCGGGGTGAACAAGTACCGGGTGGAGACCGACGAGAAGATCGACGTGCTCAAGGTCGACAACTCCTCGGTGCGCACCCAGCAGATCGAGAAGCTGCGTCGGCTGCGCGAGGAGCGCGACGAGGTGGCCTGCCAGGAGGCGCTGCGGGCACTGACGGCGGCCGCCGAGCGCAGCCCGGGCCCGGGCCTGGAGGGCAATCTGCTGGCGCTCGCCGTCGACGCGGCGCGGGCGATGGCCACGGTCGGGGAGATCTCGGACGCGTTGGAGAAGGTGTACGGGCGGCACGCCGGGCAGATCCGTACGATCTCCGGTGTGTACCGCAAAGAGGCAGGGGATTCCCCTTCGGTGGACCGCACCCGCGCGCTGGTCGACGCGTTCGAGGAGGCGGAGGGGCGCCGTCCGCGCATCCTGGTCGCCAAGATGGGCCAGGACGGCCACGACCGGGGCCAGAAGGTGATCGCCACGGCCTTCGCCGACCTGGGCTTCGACGTGGACGTCGGCCCGCTGTTCCAGACGCCGGGCGAGGTGGCGCGGCAGGCAGTGGAGGCCGACGTGCACATCGTGGGCGTCTCCTCGTTGGCGGCCGGGCACCTCACCCTGGTGCCGGCGCTGCGCGAGGAGCTGGCCGCCGAGGGCCGGGAGGACATCATGATCGTGGTGGGCGGGGTGATCCCGCCGCAGGACATCGCGGCCCTGCACGAGGCGGGCGCGGCATCGGTCTTCCCGCCGGGGACGGTGATCCCGGACGCGGCCCACGATCTGGTGACGCGGCTCGGCGCCGCGCTCGGCCACGAGCTGTGAGCCGCTGACGGATGGCCGCCAAGATCGACATCGACGGATATGTGCAGGGAGTGCTCGACGGCAAGCGGGCGTTCGTGGCGCGCGCCATCACGCTCGTCGAGTCGACGCGGGCCGAACACCGTTTGCTGGCGCAGGAGTTGCTGAGCCGGTTGCTGCCGTACGCCGGGAACGCCCGGCGGATCGGGATCAGCGGGGTGCCGGGGGTGGGCAAGTCCACCTTCATCGACGCGCTCGGCACGATGCTGACCGGGCTCGGCCATCGGGTGGCGGTGCTGGCCGTCGACCCGTCCTCCAGCCGTACGGGCGGTTCCATCCTGGGCGACAAGACCCGGATGGAGCGGCTCGCGGTGGACCCGGCCGCCTTCGTGCGCCCCTCCCCCACGGCAGGCACGCTGGGCGGGGTGGCGAAGGCGACGCGGGAGTCCATCGTGGTGATGGAGGCGGCCGGGTACGACGTGGTGCTCGTGGAGACGGTGGGGGTCGGGCAGTCGGAGACGGCCGTCGCCAACATGGTCGACACGTTCCTGCTGCTGACCCTGGCCCGGACCGGCGACCAGTTGCAGGGCATCAAGAAGGGTGTCCTGGAGCTGGCGGACGCCATCGCGGTGAACAAGGCCGACGGCCCCCATGAGCGCGACGCCCGGTCGGCGGCGCGTGAACTGGCCGGCGCGCTGCGGCTGATGCACCCGGTGGACGCGGCCTGGACCCCTCCGGTGCTCACGTGCAGCGCCCGGGAGTCGACGGGCCTGGACACGCTGTGGGAGCGGCTGGAGCAGCACCGTACGGTCCTGGAGTCCACCGGCCGGCTGGCGGCCAAGCGCCGCGATCAGCAGGTGGACTGGACCTGGACGATGGTCCGGGACGAGCTGCTGGACAGTCTTCGCAACCACCCTGCCGTGCGGAAGCTGGCTCCGGAGCTCGAACAGCGGGTCCGCGAGGGGACGTTGACGGCGACGCTGGCCGCCGAGGAGATCCTGCGCGTGTTCCGGGGCGACGAGCCCGCCTGAGCCTCACCTGAACAGACCGATGGGCCCCTGGACGCAGGGGCCCATCGGCGTTTCAGGGGGGTGCCGTCCGGTGGAGGCTCAGGCGGCGACCGGGGGGCGCGCTCACGGACGGTACGAGGACGGGGGGCCGTCGGAGGTCGCGGTGAGGGTCTCGGCCTCGATGCACAACTCCCTTACCAGGTCGGCGTCGACGTTTCCTGGGCGAGGGCCATGGCGAGCCGACACCCCCTCTTGTTGGAGGCATCGGGCAAGGTGATGCCCCATGCCCCAACGGCTGCGGGAAGCGAACCTTGTCGCGCTGTGTGGCCCGCCTCCGTCAGCCCCGCTGGGGCAAGGTGTTCTCCGGCGACGCGGACGTCTGGGGGCATCAGGCACTGCCCAGCGCCTCCGATACCAGGGCCCGCGCCTCCTCCTGGACCTGCCCGAGGTGCTCGGGCCCCTGGAAGCTCTCCGCGTACACCTTGTAGACGTCCTCCGTGCCCGAGGGGCGGGCGGCGAACCAGGCGCTGTCGGTGCAGACCTTGAGGCCGCCGATCGCCGCCCCGTTGCCCGGCGCCTCGGTGAGGACGGCGGTGATGGGCTCCCCGGCCAGGGTGTCGGCCTTGACCTGCTGCGGGGAGAGCCGGGCCAGCACCGCCTTCTCCTCGCGGGTGGCGGGCGCGTCCACGCGAGCGTAGGCAGGGTCGCCGAAGCGGGCGGTGAGCTGCGCGTACCGCTGGGAGGGCGTGGATCCGGTGACGGCGGTGATCTCGGAGGCGAGCAGGGCCAGCAGGATGCCGTCCTTGTCCGTGGTCCAGACGCGGCCGTCGCGTCGCAGGAACGAGGCCCCGGCCGACTCCTCGCCGCCGAAGCCGAGGCTGCCGTCGTACAGCCCGTCGACGAACCACTTGAAGCCGACCGGCACCTCCACCAGCGTGCGGCCGAGGTCATGGGCGACCCGGTCGATCATCGAGGAGGAGACCAGCGTCTTGCCGATGCCCGTTCCGGCGGGCCAGCCCTCGCGGTGGGTGTAGAGGTAGTCGATGGCGGTGGCCAGGTAGTGGTTGGGGTTCATCAGGCCGCCGTCGGGGGTGACGATGCCGTGCCGGTCGGCGTCGGCGTCGTTCCCGGTGGCGACGGCGTACGCGTCGCGCTGTTCGATGAGCGAGGCCATGGCGTGCGGGGAGGAGCAGTCCATGCGGATCTTGCCGTCCCAGTCCAGCGTCATGAACCGCCAGGTCGGGTCGGCGAGCGGGTTGACCACGGTGAGGTCGATCCGGTGGCGCTCCGCGATGCGCCCCCAGTACGCGACGGAGGCGCCACCGAGCGGGTCGGCGCCGATCCGGATGCCCGCGTCCCGTACGGCGTCGAGGTCGAGGACGGAGGGCAGGTCGTCGACGTACGCGGTCAGGAAGTCGTGGCGGCTTGTGGTGTCGGCGGCCAGCGCGCGGGCGTACGGGATCCGGCGGACCTCCCCGAGTCCGGCCTCGATCAGGGCGTTGGCCCGGTCCTGGATCCAGGAGGTGGCGTCGGAGGCGGCCGGTCCGCCGTTGGGCGGGTTGTACTTGAAGCCGCCGTCGGCGGGCGGGTTGTGCGACGGGGTGATCACGATGCCGTCGGCCGGATGCTCGGTGCGCCCGTGGTTGTACGTGAGGATGGCGTGCGAGACCGCGGGGGTCGGGGTGTAGCCGTCGTCGCTGTCGATGAGGGCGGTGACACCGTTGGCGGCGAGGACCTCCAGGGCGGTGACCCGGGCGGGTTCGGAGAGGGCGTGGGTGTCGGCGCCGAGGAAGAGCGGCCCATCGGTGCCCTGGCGGGCCCGGTAGTCGCAGATCGCCTGGGTGGTGGCGGCGATGTGGTCGTCGTTGAACGCGGCCGCGAGCGCGGAGCCGCGGTGGCCCGAGGTGCCGAAGGCCACCCGCTGGGCGGGCTCGGCCGGATCGGGGTGGAGGGCGTAATAGGCCGTCACCAGCCGTGCCACGTCGACCAGGTCCGCTGACTGCGCCGGCTGCCCGGCCCGTTCGTGCACCATCGGATCTCCTCTTGCCTCTTCGTCATCTCCGGCCCGGGGGGAACGGGCCGCCGTCCCGGGGCGGACGATCACCCCGATCCGTACCCGATTCTGTCCCCTTGCCCTCATCGGTGCGTGACGGGTTCACGCCTTCCTCGCGTGGCCGCCCGGCCGGGGCAGCAACGCGCCCCCGGGCCGGCGCGGGACCAGGGACGCGATGGGACCGGGGGTCAGCGGCCCCGCAGACGCTTCACGTTGTCGCCGAAGGTCCAGCCTTTGGAGCCGTCCCAGTTCAGAGACCATGTCATCAGCCCCTTCAGGGAGCCGTTGTAGTGGTTCCAGGCCTGGGAGACGAGCGAGGGTGACATATGGCCGCCGCCGGCGCCGGGCTGGGCGGGCAGGCCCGGGACCTGCTTGTCGTAGGGGACCTTGATGGTGGTGCCCTGGATGACCAGTCCCTTGTTCAGGCAGTCCGTCTGGGCGGTGAAGCCCGCGACCGTACCGGCAAAGTACGAGTCTCCGGAGCAGCCGTGCTTCTTGATGATGGGCAGGTACGCCCCCCAGATCGAGCCGTAGACCACGCTGCCGCCGGTGACGGCCAGGCCGAGGCCCAGCAGTCGTGATGTACGGCCCATGATCCGTAGTCCTTCCTGCCCGGGTCAGCCGCCGGCGGTGCGAAAGGTTCACCCCGTGCTCTCCGGCGCCACCGCGGCGCTGTGGCCGCCCGATGCGGGCACGGCGGCATCGAGGCGGTGCTCTTCGTGCTGCTCCCGGCCGGTCGCGTCCGCGGTCCGGGCTGCGGCTTCACGCTGAGCTGGACCTCGCTGTTCGCGTCCGCGCTCATCACCGGTGGGGCCGGGCCGTGGAGGCCGTACCAGATGCTCGGTTGCGCGTTCGTCGGCATGCTCGCGGATCTGCCGCCCAGCGCCACGGGCCGCCGCGGGGTGATGATGCCGGCGGTCTACGCGTCGCCCTTCGGCTCTCCCTTCGGCTGCCTGCTGAACCTGTCCTTCTGGCCGTCCTCGGTGGATCCGAACAGCTCCATCGCTTACCTGCCGGTACTTCCCTTCACCGAGCAGTGACAGCGGGACCTCGCGACGACGTGGCGACGTCGCTGAGCTGGGACACCGGATGGGTGAACTTGCGCTGCATCACCCTGGCCGCTCCCGCCGCCCCCACCTCGTTCCGCAGGGCGGCCCGCGAGGCGCGTTCCCGCGCTCCGGTCCGGTTCGCGGGCCCGAAGGCGGAAGTGCCGCGGTAGGGCGGGCGCCATGGGGGAAAGGATCGAACCTCGCCGTACGTCCCCAGGCCTGAGCCCGTGAAACCACCCCAGGGACACAGGGAGCACCCGGATGCCGCCCGCCGCCGATCCGCACTGGGAAGTCGCCACCCGACGACACCCAGAATCACAGCCCGGGCCGCTGAGCGCCTCAGCGGCCCGGGCTGTGGTCAGCTCGTACGGTTGTAGATCGCCGTCCCGGGACAGGCCGTGACACCGAGCCGTGTGCCGCAGCCGGAATACTGGCCCGAACCGTTCCACCAGGCCCAGCCGCCGATGGTACGGCCGTTCAACCAGGTGTACTGGCCGTTGTAGTTGGCGTCGTACGTGCGCAGGCTCCAGTGCACATGGGCGCCGGTCGCGGCACCACCGGCGCAGGTGTCGGTGCCAATGGTGCCGAGCAGTGCGCTCCGGGCGATCGACGTCCCATTGTAGTAGGTGGTGTTCCGCATGTGGTAGTAGTCCGTGGAGAAGCCGCCCGGGTGGATGACCCGGGTCCAGCCGCCCCCGGCGCCACACATCGAGGTCGCCGTGCCCTCACGCGACGAACGGACCAGTCCGCTCGCGTTGCCGCCGGCGAAGTCGAGGGCGCTCCAGTAGCCGGAGCCGCCGTCATGGGCGTGCGGGCCGCCGGTGAGGGTCATGTAGTAGTCGGGCATCCAGGGCAGCAGAAGGCCGTTGGTGTTGGCCAGGGCTCCGAGCTCCGCCACCTCGGCCTGCGGCTCGGTCCTGCGCTCCGCGTACGCCGTCATGTTCCGCCGTTCCGCCTTGCTGACCAGCGGGGACCGGGCCACGTACGCGGCGAACTCGCGGTCGCCCTCCAGGCCCGCGATCCATCGCCCGTTCTGCCGGTGCGCGAGGTACAGCCAGCCCTCCGGCTCGCCGTGACGCGCACGGGAGGCTTCGACATAGGCGACGCCCCGAGCCCAGCCGTCCGTGACGGTCCGCACGTCGACAACCACCTCGCGGCCTTCGTCGGCAAGCTTGGACACGGCCGCATCAGGGGTGAGTACCGCGGCGTCGTGGGACCGCGCGAGGATGTCTGCGGAGACGGCGTCGATCAGTTCCTTGCTGTCGGCTCCGAGACGGCCCTCGACGGCGGGCGGCATCTTCACGACGACACCGGCGGAGGATGCGCGGGATGCAGCGACCGAGGGGCCGTCAGGGGCAGCCATCGCCGAAGGCGCGACGGCGAGCAGCCCGGTGACGGCGAGTGCGGCGACGGTGGTTCTTATGGGCAGTCCGGAGAACACGGGCGGTCTTCCTTTCGCGTGGGAGGAGCCGGCCAGACCGGGGGGGTAGGCACAAGACCCTGCGGTGATGGCCGGGGTGGCGCCGGAGCTCTTGGCGGAGGGTCGGTGTACCAGCCCTCCGTGAATACTGGCGTGCACCTGTCAAAGGTTGGCGGTTCCGGTCAACGCGCGTCAACCAGCGAGAACCAGCCATCCAGGCGGTTCGTTCAAGACATTCGCATGTGCCGCCGATCGGGACCGGAGTGGTCGACCGAGGCCTGAGCGCCGGGCCAAGGGCTGACTCAGCCCGCGCCCGGTTCCGGCCGAGGGGCCACCGCACCCCCGCCGTTGAAGGTCAGCCCCGAGATGTCGTGCCCCTGGATGACCTGGCTGTAGTAGGTGCCCCCCTCAGTGCTGCTGTTCACCGTGACGGTGGGAGCGGCGGCTTGGTGCGGGGCCAGTACGTCAAGCAGTTCCCTCAGCTCCCGCGCGGCCTCCGGGTTGTCGCGCAGGGCCCGGCGGAGCCTGAACCGTGCGGGGGCGCGGGAGCAACCGTGAACCGGCTCGACGCGTGATGATGGAAGTGGGACCCGCCACGGCCACACTCCGCCGGGACGGCCTGCCAAGGCCCCGAAAGGACGGTCGTCGCCATGCCCGCACTCCTCCGAAGGCCCGCGCCCCACCGGACGTCCGCACCTCACCGGCCCAAGGTCTCGGCCGCCGCGCTGCTCACCGCGCTCCTCCTGGTCCTCCTCGCGGCCGGGTGCACGGGCGGGGACGGCTCGGGGCCCGAGAGCCGGAGCAGTAGCCCGTCCGGCACGGGAGCGGACACGAAAGTGCTCGCCGTGAAGATCGACAATGTGGCGCCGGCCCGACCGCAGACCGGTCTGGAGCGGGCGGACATCATCTACGTCGAGCAGGTGGAGGCCGGGCTCAGCCGTCTCCTCGCGGTCTACTCCTCCGACGTGCCGCCGGTCATCGGCCCGGTCCGCAGCGCCCGGGAGACCGATCTGGAGCTGCTGCGCCAGTTCGACCGGCCGGTGCTCGCCTTCTCGGGAGCCCAGAGCAGGCTCCTGCCGGCCATCGACCGGGCGCCGCTCGACGCCGCACCGCCGTCGGCCGCGCCCAGGGCGTACTTCCGGGGTGCGGAGCGGCCGGCCCCGCACAATCTGTACCTGCGGCCGGAGCGGATTCCGTACACCGCTTCCGGGACCGGGGCCATCGAGGCGCTGGGGCTGAGGTTCGGCCCGGCGCCGCCCGGTGGGAGCGCCGAGGACAGCCGTACGGTCCGCTTCCCGTCCGCGCGGACCACGTTCACCTGGTCCGCCGAGCGCGAGCAGTGGCTGGTCGCCATGGACGGCTCCCCCGCCCGTACGAGCGAGGGGGAACCACTGGGGGCCGCCACGGTGATCGTGCAGGACGTGAACGTACGCCCCTCGGCCTTCGGTGACCGGTCCGGGAACAACACCCCGTTCACCGAGACCGTGGGCTCGGGCACCGCGCACGTCCTGCGCGACGGAAAGACGTACGAGGCACGGTGGACGCGGACCGCCGCGGCCGCGGACACCCGGTTCAGCACGCCGGACGGCGAGCGGATCGACCTGGCCGATGGGCCGCTCTGGATCGTGTACGCGGCACGGTGAGCCGCTGCCCGAAGGAGCGGACCGCGATGGAGGTCGCCGATGCCGACGGGGTGAAGCCGGCCTGCTTCCTCATCGACGCCGGTCCGGTCAACTCGCCGCTACTGCTCGAACGAGCAGTACCGGCATGTGATCAACAACATCGGCTCCCCGACCTCGGCAACGTCGCCGGACACTTGATTCGACCTGCGGCGTGAGTCCCTGGCGGGGCTGGCAGTACACCGGTGCGATCGACGGAGTCGCCGGCCCTGCCACCCAGGCCGCGTTCAAAAGGTACGCCAACGGTCTGTCCGCGCACTGCTGACGAGGACGGCCGCGCCGTAGCGGGGAGCGGACCGGCCTTCGCCGACCGTCGGGTGGCGAGGCCCCACGGGCTCGCCACCCGACCGCGCATCGGCTACGGCTGCACCACGATCTTGCGCCCCACCCCGGCCTTGAACTGGTCGATGGCCTGCGGGTACTGCTCCAGCGGCAGCCGGTCGCTGATGAAGACGGCCGGGTCCAGCACCCCGCTCGCGAAGAGCGCGGCGGCCCGCTCGTAGCTGTGCAGGACCGCCATCGAGCCGATGATGGTGATCTCCTGGTTGTAGATCCGGTACGGCTCGATGACCGCGGTGGTGGCGTAGTCGGCCACCCCGAACTGGAGGAAGGTGCCCCCCTTGGCGACCCGGCCGAGGCCGTCCTGGATAGCCCCCGCGTTGCCGGTGGCGTCGATGACCACGTCCCAGCCGCCGGGCCGGTCGAGCTCCTCGGCCCGGGCGGCCGCTCCCGTGCAGCCGAGGAGCTTCGCGGTGTCCAGGCGCTGGGGGTTGACGTCCAGCACCTCCACCGACGCGGCGCCCGTGCGTTTGGCCAGCTCCAGCATCATCAGGCCCATCGTCCCGGAGCCGTAGATCAGCACCTCGGCGCCCAGGTTGCCGTTCAGGACGTCGTACCCGCGGACCGCGCAGGAGAGCGGTTCGATCAGGGCCGCGTCCCGTACGTCGACGTGTTCGGGGAGTTTCACGCAGTTGGCGACCGGGGCGACGGCGAACTCGGCCGCCCCGCCAGGGGCGGTGACGCCGATCGCGGCCCAGTTGTCGCAGAGGTTGCCGCGGCCGGAGCGGCAGTAGCGGCACTCGTGGCAGTGCAGCGAGGGGTCGACGGCCACCTTGTCGCCGACGGCCAGTTCGGTGACGTCGGCGCCGACGGCGACGATCTCGCCGGCGAACTCGTGGCCGGGGACGATCGGCAGAGTGGGGGCGAACTCCCCCTGGAGGATGTGCAGATCGGTGCCGCAGAGCCCGCAGGACGCCACCTTGACGACCACGTCACGCCGGCCGGGCGTGGGGTCGTCGACCGTGGTGACGGACACCTTGCCGGGGGCCTCGACAATGGCTGCCCTCATTTGACTGCTCCCAGGGAAAGGCCCTGGACGAGTTTGTCCTGGGCGGCGTAGCCGGCGATGAGCACCGGCAGGGACACGACCACGGACGCCGCGCACAGCTGGGCGAGGAAGAGCCCCTGGCTGGTGACGAAGGTAGTCAGGTGGACGGGCGCCGTCCCGGCGACCACGCCGGTCAGCACCCGGGCGAACAACAGCTCGTTCCAGCTGAAGATGAAGCAGATCAGGGCCGTGGCGGCGATGCCGGGGGCGGCCACGGGGGCGACGACCCGGCACAGCACGGTGGGCAGCTTCGCCCCGTCGACCTGGGCCGCCTCGATGATGGAGACGGGGACGTCGGCGAGGAAGGACTGCATCATCCACACCGCGATCGGCAGGTTCATCGAGGTGTAGAGCAGGACGAGCAGCCAGATGTTGTCCAGGAGGCCGGTGTTCTTCGCGAACAGGTAGACCGGCAGCAGACCGGCGACCACCGGCAGCATCTTGGTGGAGAGGAAGAAGAACATCACGTCGGTCCACTTGCTCACCCGCCGGATGGAGAGCGCGTACGCGGCGGGCAGTGCCAGCAGGAGCACCAGGAGGGTGGAGAACAGCGACGCGGTGAGGGAGTTGACCAGCGGCGGCCAGGGGGTCGGCCCGCCGTCGCCACCGAAGAACGTCCGGTAGCCGTCGAGCGTCAGCGAGGCCGCCAGGGAGGGCGGGTTGGTCGCCGCGTCGGCCTCCGAGTGGAAGGAGGTCAGCACCATCCACAGGGCGGGCAGGCAGAAGACGACGCCCACGGCCCATGCGGTCAGGCCCAGCGCGGTGGAGCGCCTTCGGGCCCGGCCGGCCGGGCGGAGCTTCGTGGCGGTGGCGGGAGTGCGGGTCGGTGGTGCGGTCGAGGCGCTCATGCGCGGCTCGCCTCCTCACGGAAGAGGGAGGAGACCACCCGGAGCGCGAAGGTCGCGATGATCACGGTGCCGATCACCACGACCACGCCCACGGCGGACGCCAGTCCGTACTCGTGGGCCCGGTAGAAGGTCTCGTAGACGGTGTACGGGAGGTTGGCGGTGCCGAGGCCGCCCGCGGTGATGGTGAACACGGCGTCGAAGTTCTGCACGATGTACACCGAGCCCAGCAGGACGCCGAGTTCGAGGTAGCGGCGCAGGTGGGGCAGGGTCAGGAAGCGGAACATCTGCCAGGGCCCCGCGCCGTCGAGCCGGGCGGCCTCCATCATCTCGGCGGGGCGGCTCTGCAGCCCCGCCAGCAGGATCAGCATCATGAAGGGGGTCCACTGCCAGACGAGGGCCGCGGCGACGGCCATCAGCGGCATCTCGGAGGTCCACTCCGGCTGGGCGATCGACTCGATGCCGAACAGGTTTCCGAACCAGGTCAGCGCCCCGTTGAAGAGCCCGTACTCGGGGTTGTAGAGCGCGTGCTTCCACAGCAGCGCCGCCGAGACCGGCACGATCAGGAACGGGGTGATGAGCAGGGTGCGGACGAAGCCCCGGCCGAAGAAGGTGCGGTCCAGGAGCAGGGCGAAGGCGAGGCCCAGCACCACGCTGGCGATCACCACGGTGGCGGTGAGCAGGACGGTGGTGAGGACCGATTCGCGCAGGGCGGGGTCGGTGAAGACGGAGCCGTAGTTGGCGAATCCGGTGAAGTGGCGCTGGTCGGGCTTGAGGGAGTTCCAGTCGAAGAAGGAGATCACCAGTGTTGCTACAAAAGGCAGTTGGGTGACGACGATCAGGAAGACGAGGGCGGGCAGGAGGGGTGCGCGGGTCGCCCAGGCGCGGGCTCTGCCGCCTGCCGGGCGCCGGCCGGGCGGGGCCGGCCGGGGTGGGGTCGGCCGTACGGCGGTGATCGTGGTCATCGGTACTCCTCCGCTACCTTCTCGGCCAGCTTCTGGGAGGTGGCGAGTGCGGCGTCCACCGACTGGCGGCCTGCGATGGCGGCGCTGATCTCCTGCGCGACCTTGGTGCCCAGGTCGGTGAACTCCGGTACGCCGACGAACTGGATGCCCGCCGTGGGGCGCGGCTGGGTGCCAGGGTTGTTGGGGTCGGCCTCGGAGATGGCCTGCTGGGTGACGTCGGCGAACGCCCCTGCTTCCTTGCGGTAGTCGGGGTGGGCGTAGGTCGAAGCGCGCTTCCCGGCAGGGACGTTGGACCAGCCGCTGGTGGCGCCGACGAGTTCCTCGTACTCCTTGCCGGAGGCCCAGGAGATGAACTTCCAGGCGTCGTCGGCCTTCTTGGAGGCGTTCTGCATGCCCCAGGCCCAGGTGTAGAGCCAGCCGGAGCTCTCGGTCTGCTCGACGGGGGCCGGTACGTAGCCGATCTTTCCCTTCACCGGGGAGCCCTTGGCCTCCAGCGAACCGGCGCCGGCGGTGGCGTCATACCACATGGCGGTCTTGCCCTGGGTCATGTTGTTGAGGCACTCGGCGTACCCGGACTGCGGGGCGCCGAGCTCTCCGTGCTTGCGCACCAGGTCGACGTAGAACTCGGTCGCCTTCTTGAACTCCGGTGACGTCAGTTGCGGTTGCCAGTCCTCGGTGAACCAGGTGCCGCCCATGGTGTTGACGACGGTGGTGAGGGGGGCGATGACCTCGCCCCAGCCGGGCAGGCCGCGCAGGCAGATGCCCTTCATCCCGCGCTGCGATCCGTCGGTCTTGGCGGCGAGTTCGGCGACCTCCTTCCAGGTCGGCTTGGCGGGCATGACGAGCCCTTCCTCCTCGAAGACGTCCTTGCGGTACATCAGGAAGGAGGACTCGCCGTAGAAGGGCTGGGCGTAGAGCTTGCCGTCCTTGTGGGTCAGCGACTCGCGCAGCGGGGGGAGGATGTCCTGTTGGTCGAAGCCCGGGTCGGCGTCGACGTAGGCGTCCAGCGGGCGCAGCCAGCCGTTCTCGGCGAAGAACGGCAGCTCGAAGTTGGAGATGGTGGCGATGTCGTACTGGCCGGCCTGGTTGGAGTAGTCCTGGCTGATCTTGTCGCGGACGTCGTTCTCGGGCAGCACCGTGAAATGGACGGTGATGCCGGTCTCCTTGGTGAAGTGCTCCTTGGTCAGCTTCTGGAGCTCGACCATCTGCGGGTTGTTCACCATCAGGACGTTGAGGGCGTCGCCTCCCCCGAAGGAGGTCCCGCCGGCCCCGGCACAACCGGTGGCGAGGAGGGCGAGTGCCGCGGCGGTGGCTGCCGTGCGCGGCAGGCGGCGGGGTCCGTGTCGTCGGCGGGGGTGAGGGCGCATGGGGACTCCTGATCAGTCGTAGCGGCTCGGTGATCGGGTCGGGCGGATCGGGCGAGGGGGGTGAGGGCGCTGGTCGTGCGGGCAGGGCGGGACCGCGCCCCGACGGGGGCGGGGCGCGGTGGTACGGGGGTGGCGCGGCCGGTACGGACCGTGGGCGGGTCAGGCGCGGATGACCTGGGGCCCCATGAGGGAGTAGCGCTGGGCCTCGGCCGAGGAGAGCCCCGCGTCGGTGACGATCGCCTCGAAGTCGCCGACACCGGCGAACCGGCAGAAGCTCACCGCGCCGAACTTGGAATGGATCCCGGCGAAGACACGGCGGCGGGAGCTGCGCATGGCCTGGGCCTTGACCTCGCTGACGGCCGGGTCGGGGGTGGTGAGGCCGTACTCGCGGGAGATGCCGTTGGCACCGACGTACGCCAGGTCGATGACGAAGCCGGCGAGCATCTTGGAGGCCCAGTGGTCGACGGTGGCCATCGTGGAGCCGCGTACCCGGCCGCCCAGCAGCAGGACGGAGATCTTCTCGGCGTCCGCGAGGACGGTGGCGACGGCCAGGGACGCCGTGACCACGGTCAGCGGCCGGTCCCGGGGGAACGCCTCGGCGACGAGCTGGGGGGTGAAGCCCTCGTCGACGAAGACGGTCTCGGCGTCCCCGAGCAGATCGGCGGCGGCGGCGGCGATCCGCGACTTCTGCGGCACGTTACGGGTGGTGCGGACCGCGAGCGTGGTCTCGTAGCCCGCCGACTCCACCGGGTAGGCGCCGCCGTGGGTCCGGCGGAGGAGACCGTGCTCCTCCAGTACGTGCAGATCGCGGCGGACGGTCTCCTTGGCCACCTTGAACAGCACCGCCAGGGCGTTCACCTCGACCGATCCGTCCCGTCGGGCGGTGTCGAGAATTCCTCTGCGGCGTTCATCGGTGTCCACGACACACATCCCTGGCTCTTGCGGTGGCGCTGTTCAGGCGGCGACCCGGTCCGTTCGGGCCCATGTGACGTTTTTACAAGCACGGTCACCCGATCGACCAGGCTCTTCGCCGGATTCCCTCTGCCCGTTCCTGCCCGTTTCCCCCGGTGGACCGCCGCTGGTCACACCCGTACCGCCGGGCTTTCCGGGCGCTCCCGGGGTCCGCTCGGCCGGGTATCGTGCCCGATCCGTGCCCGATCACGCGGAAACGGTGCCCGTTCTCCCGGAAAGCGTCAGGAGACGGGCTCCTCCTCCATGCCTTCGAGGCTGTCCATGAAGGAGCTCACCGAGAACACCGCGCGGCCGGGTCCCGCGGGGCCGTAGCCGGGCGGGGAGTTGAGCCCGAACTCCTCCAGCGTCGCCCGGTACGCCTGCAGGAGGCGGATGTGGTACTCCAGCGGCGCGCCCAGCGGGTTGGCCTTGCCGAGCGGGGTGGTGGGCTCGGGACACCAGGTGGTGAAGCGCGGAACGACGCCGTTCGACATGAAGAACCGCAGGCCCTCGGTGGTCGAGTCGATGGCCTCACTCACCTTCGTGAAGCCGAACGGCTCGGCCATCTCGATGCCCGCGACGAAGTTGGGGATGACGTTGCGCGGCCCGAACACCTCGGCGGACTCCAGGATCCGGCGGTGCCACTCGTCGCGGCCGACGTAACGCTCCTTGCCGGGGCAGTGCAGCTGGAAGAGCCGGCGGTCCCAGACCTCGAAGTTGGGGTGGTAGATCCGGATGCCGTAGTCGTGGAAGCGCTGCACGTCCTCGCGCGGCAGCGCCTGGGCCACCACCTTGCCGGTCCAGCGGCCGGGGAAGCGCTCCTCGATGGCCTTGGCGTAGTGCCCGTAGAAGTCGGCCTCGTCGCGGCCGGCGACCTGGGAGGTGATCGAGCCGCCGGTGAGGGTGTAGGCGCGTGAGACGCCCGCGGTGTCGTACCGGTCGATGATCTCCAGGGCCTCCAGCACCTCCTCGACCGGCTTGACCCCGGTGTACGGGCGACCGGCCGCCTTGTGCTGGCGCCAGTTGTGGTTGATGTCGCAGAACTGGCACTCCTCCTTGGCGCCGAAGTACTGGCACACCCGGAAGACCGTCAGATAGATGAGGTAGCCCCACTGGATGGTCGGGGCGACCTCCATCACCGACTTGCCGTTGGACAGCTGGTGGCGGTAGTACTCCGGCATCGGCGGCAGCCCGACGTCCGCGATCCGCGCCCCGTCGAGGTAGAGGCCGAGCGTGCCGTCCTCGCCGCCCCGCACGACGTACGGCGAGTCGGGGTTGACCCGCACCGACACGACCGTGCGGCGCAGCCCGTAGGGGCCACCGGTGAGCACGACCTCCTCCGGCGGCCGGTTGAGCGCGGCGGCGCCGAGCTCGGGCAGCGTGCGGTGGTCGAAGGAGAAGATGAAGTACGACTTCGGCTTCACATCACCGGTGGCGCCGCCGGTGGAGCCGCTGAGCGCGGACTCGTCGAAGGCCATGCCGCCGCGCAGCAGGTCCTCCTTGATGACGGCTTCCCGGGGTACCTCGGGAAAACGCCCCATCAGGTCCTCGACCAGTGCCGTACGACTGCTGCTCGGCATGTACGCGAACCTCCGTGGTCACCCCACCGCAACGGCGCGCGCACGGGTGGGCAGGTCTTGTCCAGTCAGGCTGGCAAGCCTACGCCAACGCCTTCCGCCACCCGCATTGACCAGCGGAGAACGCGTCCAGGGGGCCCTTCGGCGCCGCCCCTGGGACAATGCGGGTAGGACGAGGGGTCCGGGGCCCGACCTCGACGAGGCCCTGAAGGAAAGCCCTGGACGAAAGCCGCGAGAGCCGACCGACCACCGGGGGGCCGCACATGTCCGGCACACCGAACGCCGCAGCCGGAGCCCCGATCCGGGTCTTCCTGCTGGACGACCACGAAGTGGTACGCCGGGGGCTGCACGACCTGCTGGGGGCCGAGCCGGGTCTGGAGGTCGTCGGGGAGGCGTCGACGGCCGCCCAGGCGCTGGCCCGTGGCCCCGCGCTCCGGCCCGATGTCGCGGTCCTCGACGTCCGGTTGCCCGACGGGGACGGCATCACGGTCTGCCGGGAGCTGCGCTCGCGGATGCCGGGGCTGGCCTGTCTGATGCTGACGTCCTTCGACGACGAGGACGCACTGCTGGACGCGATCATGGCCGGGGCGGCCGGGTACGTACTCAAGCAGATCAACGGGTCGGACCTGGTGTCGGCCGTACGGACCGTGGCGACGGGCCAGTCGATGCTGGACCCGGCGACCACGGCCCGGCTCATGCGCACCCTGCGCGCCCCCGAGCCTTCCGGTCCCGTGGAGGACGAGCGGCTCTCGGTCCTGTCCGAGCGGGAGCGGTCCGTGCTCGACCTCATCGGCGAGGGGCTGACCAACCGGCAGATCGCCGGGCGTCTCTACCTCTCCGAGAAGACCGTGAAGAACCACATCTCCCGGCTGCTCGGGAAGCTCGGGGTGGAGCGGCGGGTCCAGGCGGCCGTCATCGCGACGGAGGTACGGGAGCACGGGCAGCAGGAGGGGTGAGAGGGCCGCCGGGCCGGGGCGGCGGGAGGATCGTCCGGCCCGGGCGGCGGGAGGGGTCGCGGTCACCTGGGCGGCGGGAGGGGTCGCGGTCACCCGGGCGTCCGGTACACCCCTCCCCCGCGTCCCGTGGGCAGCGGGACCCGCCATTCCAGTACGGTGCCGCCTCGCGGGGCCGGGCCCCGCCCGACGGACAGGGTGCCGCCCAGCCGCTCGGCCCGTTCGGTCAGGTTCCCCAGGCCGCTGCCGCGCGCACCCTCCGGGAGTCCGGTGCCGTCGTCGGTCGCGGTCACCGTCAGCACACCGTCCCCGGCGGCGACGGACACCTCCGCCCCCTTCGCCCCCGCGTGCCGGGCGATGTTGCTGAGGGCCTCCACGATCACCGCGATCACCTGGTCCGCCGTGTCCTGGGGCACGTCCGTATCGATCAGGCCCTCCATCCGCAGAGCGGGAGCGAAACCGAGTGTGGGTGCGGCGGTGTCCACCGCCTGGACGACCCGGGTCCTGAGCTTGGGGGCGTCCCCGGTCGGCCCGTGCTCGCGTAGCCCGAAGATGGTGGACCGGATGATCTTGATGGTGGTGTCGAGGTCGTCGATCGCACGGCCGAGCCGCTCGGCCGCTCCCGCGTGCTCGACGAAGGGGCGGGCGCTCTGCAGGGTCATCCCGGTGGCGAACAGCCGCTGGATCGCGAGGTCGTGCAGATCCCGGGCGATCCGGTCACGGTCCTCCAGGAGGCTCACCTGCTCGGCGGCGCGGCGGCGCTCGGCCAGTTCGAGCGCCAGCGCGGCCTGCCCCGCGAAGCCCGGCAGCGAGGCGATCTCCGGGCCGGCGAACGGCGGGCCGCCCCGGAGCCGGGCGAGGATCAGCACCCCGCTCAGTTTCTCCTTGGTCCCCACGACGACAGCCACCGCGGGACCGAATCCCTCCCAGCACGACGGCCGTACGGTGATCCGGGGGTCGCTCCGCACATCGGGAACGGTGATGAGCGCGTCGGCGGCGAGCGTGGCCCCGGCGAGGGTGCCACGGGTGGTCGGCAGCACCAGGCCGCGGTGGGCCCCGGCCCTCTCCCCGTGGGCGAGCGAACCGCTCAGTTCGCCGTCCGCCTCCACGAGGTGGAAGACGCCCAGGTCGGCACCGGCGATGTCCACGGCCCGGGCCAGCATTCCCTCCAGGACCTCCGGCTCCGCCGAGCCGGAGAGCAGCGCGCTGGTGAAGTCGGAGCCCGCGGCGAGCCACCGCTCCCGCAGCCGCCCCTCCTCGTAGAGGCGGGCGTTCTCGATGGCGATGCCCGCCGCGACCGCCAGGGTGGAGACGACGGCCTCGTCCTCCGCGTCGAAGTCGGCTCCGCCGCGCTTCTCGGTGAGATAGAGGTTGCCGAACACCTCCTCGCGGACCCTGATGGGCACGCCGAGGAACGAGTGCATCGGCGGATGGTGGGGCGGGAAGCCGTACGAGGTCGGGTGGGCCGCGAGCTCGGCCGGCCGCAGGGGCTCCGGGTGCCGGATCAGCTCGCCGAGGAGGCCGTGGCCGGAGGGGAGGCCTCCGATCTGTTCCCGTACCTCGTCCCTGATGCCGATGGGGAGGAACTCGGCGAGCTTCTGGTCGTCGCCGATCACACCCAGCGCCCCGTACTCGGCGTCGACCAGCACGACCGCCGCCTCGATGATCCCCCGGAGCACCTGGGGCAGAGCGAGCTCCCGGCCCACGGGCATGACGGCCTCCGGCAGGCCGTGGAGCCGGTCGCGGGTTCCCCGGGCCTCGTCGATACGGCCCTGGAGCTCATCGAGCACCTCGTCGAATCTCAGGCGCGGGAGCCTGGCCCGTTGGGTCTCGCGGCCATCCCCGCCCATGGATACCTCCGACGGCGTCGAGGTAGCGGACTGCTCACGTCCGCGTCCTCCCAACGTAGCCGCCGCACCGCGCCGCCTCATGTCGAGCCGCGCGTGCTGGTCGTGATCGTCCTGCTCGTCGTGATCGGGAGAGGCGGAAAGGGGCCCCGTTCGGACCGTGGGCAGGGCCGTTCGGCCCCTGCTGCGCCGGGCGTGCCCGGCGGGAAGCTGGAGCCGAGGGAGCACCGGAGAGGAAGCCATGCCCACCACCGACCATCTCGTCGAGACCGTGACCTCGCTGGTCGAGGACGCCGTCACCGCACCGTCCATGCACAACGCCCAGCCCTGGAGGTTCGTCCATCGCGCGGGCACCCGGGTCCTCGCCCTGTACGGAGACCCGTCGCGCTCGCTGCCGGCCGGTGACCCGGACGGGCGTGGGCTGCACCTGGGATGCGGGGCCGCACTGTTCAATCTGCGGGTGTCCGCCGCCCATCAGGGGTGGGACGCCGCCGCCGAACTGCTTCCCGACCCCCGCGATCCCTGGCACCTGGCCGATGTCGTGCTCCAGGAGCCCGACCCGGCGGAACCGGGACCGGCGGACCTGTACCCCGCCGTACGGCAGCGGCACACCAGCCGTTTCCCCTTCTCCGACGAGCGGATCCCGGGGGAGATACTCGACGGGGTCCGCGGTGCCGCCCTCCTGGAGGGGTGCCGGCTGATCGTGCCGGGGTCCTGGCACTCGGACGCCGTCCTGGACCTGGTGCGCGACGCCGCTCTCTTCGAGTCGGCCGACGCCGCGCTGCGCGAGGAGATCGCCTCCTGGACCCATACTGGCAAGACCGGGGAGGGGCCCGCCACCGAGGGCATACCGTCGTACGCCCTCGGCCCCCGGCAGTACGGGGTGAGCGCCCCCGCCCGGGACTTCGACGCACCGCGCGACCTGCCCGGCCGGGCCGTCGCCGCCTTCGAGGCGCAGCCGCAGATCGCGCTTCTGGGCACGATGGACGACACCCCGGCCGACTGGCTGCGGGCGGGGCAGGCCATGGAGCGGGTACTCCTGCAGGCCACCCTCGACGGGCTGTCGACCTCGCTGATGTCGCAGCCCCTCGAATGGCCCGAGCTCCGCGCGCTGACCCGCGAGCCCGGCTCGCTGACCGGCTTCGTCCACATGGTGTTCCGGTTCGGCTACGGCCCGCGGGGAGTGGCCACGCCGCGACGGCCGGTCGGTGAGGTCCTGAGCGTGGAGTGAGAGGGCGCGTGGCGCACCGGTGTGGGGCCTCTCCGCGGAGAGGCCCCACACCGGTGCGCCGCTTCGTTGCCGTTCAGCCGCTGTCGTCGTCCGTGGTCGCATAACCGGGCGGAACGATCTGGACAGGGCAGTGGCCGTGGTGCAGCAGCGCGTGGGCCACTCGGCCCAGCGCGGAACCGCCCCCGATCACCCGGTGCCTGGCGCCCATGACCAGCAGGTCGGTGATGGCCGTGGCCTCGACGAGAATGCCGGGAACACTGGTCCCGGTCTCGACGTCGTGGGTGACGGTCAGGCCGGGATAGCTCTTGCGTATCCGGTCGGCCACGGCGGCCGTCTCGTGCACCTTCTCCTCGGTGACCTCCCCGATGCTGTCGAGCATGGTGGTGAACCGGCCGACGTAGGCCAGCGCATTGCTGACGCTCAGCAGCCGCAGCGAGGCGTTGCGGACGTGCGCCTCGGCCGCGGCGATCAGAAGCCAGTCGAGGTCGGACGTGCCGTGCACGGCCGCCGTGACCACCCCGGTCGCCGCCCGGTCGGGCTCGCCCCGTACGACGATCACCGGCACCTCGGTGCGCGCTGCCACGCCCAGTCCGACGGAGCCGAGCGTCAGTGAGGCGAACCCGCCGAGCCCCCTGCTGCCCACCACGATCGTGCCCCGGTCGCCGGCCGCCGCGTGCAGTGCGGCCACAGCGTCGCCGCGGCTGAGCTCCTTCGTCACGATCAGGTCCGGGTACTTCTCCTGTACGGCGTCGGCGGTCTCGGCCGGCACGTCGCTCGCCGCGTCCCACAGGGCCTGGAGGGTCTCGGCCGAGGTGAGGACGGAACGCCCGTCGATGTCGGCGGCGTGGACGATGGTGAGCGGCTGCCCTCGGAGATCCGCCTCAGCGGCGGCCCAGAGGGCGGCGGCCCGTGCCAACGGAGACGCGTCGACTCCGACGACAACGGCGCCGAGTTCCGCGGGGTCGGGAAGGTCGCTGGTCATGGCTCCTCCTCGGAGGTGGCCCGGGGCTCGGGGTGGCCGGTGGGCTCAGGGGGCCTGAGGGCTCGGGGTGGCCCGGGGCCACCCCTCCACGGTCGCACCGGAGCGCCGCCGCCGCGCATGGGCCCTTCGGCCCCGATCCGGCCCTCTCGGCCCCTCGCCCGGCGGGTGCCGCCGCGAGGAGGCTGGACGCAGGGTTCCGCACCCGGAGCCCCGCGTACCGAGGAGGCCCTGGCCATGACCCCTCATGTCACCGTCGGAATGGACGAGTCCCCCGAGAGCCTGGCGGCCGCGCTGTGGGCCGCGGAGGAGGCCTCCCTGCTCGACGTCCCGCTGCACCTCATGCACGTGGAGGAGTGGCCGGTCACCGCGGAGGTGCCGGTGCTCTCCGCCGAATCACTGGTCGAGCGGTACGAGACTTTGCTGCGCGCCACCGCCGAACGGGTCAGGAGCGAGCGGCCCGGCCTCGATGTGACCACCCAGATGGCCCGCGGCCGTGCTCCCGCCGAGCTGACCGCCGCCGCGAACGAGGCCGAGGTGACCGTGCTGGGGTCGCGCGGGCTCGGCGGTGTAGTCGGCTTCCTGATCGGCTCGGTGTCGCTCGCCGTCGTCGGCCGGGCGCGACGGCCGGTGGTGCTCGTACGGTCGGGTTCGCCCTCGTCGGGCACGGGCTCCGGAGACACCGGCTCAGGCATCGTCCTGGGCGTCGACATCGAACAACCGTGCGACCCACTGCTCGCCTTCGCCTTCGGTGAGGCCGCGCGCAGGGACGAGGAGCTGCGGATCGTCCACAGCTGGTCCCCGTCCCCGGCGTACGGGTACACGGCCATCCTGGACCCGGGTGTCGGCAGCGGTCTCGGCCGGAAGGCCGCCGAGGGGCTGGCCGGGATGGTGCGGCCCTGGCGGTCCAAGTTCCCGGCCGTCCGGGTGACGGAGCAGGCGGTGGTCGGGCCCGCGGCGGCCGCGCTCGTGGAGGCGTCCCGGAGCGCCGGTCTGCTGGTGGTGGGGCGGCGCAGCCGTCGCTCCCCGGTGGGCCCGCACCTCGGCCATGTCGCGCACGCCGCGATCCACCACAGCCCGGCCCCGGTCGCCGTCGTCCCCTTCGAGTGACCCGCAGCAGGCGCCCGTCAGGCCTCCCGCCCCCGCAGTTCCCCCCTCGCCGTTCTGCCTGGGTGTCACCGGGTTCAGCCGGCGTCCCCCGGGGCGTCGTCCACGACGATCCTGCGCCCGGTGATCCGGCGGGGCACGAGGACCATGACGTGCTCACGCCCCTCTCCCGCCCAGGGGGTCGAGTACGCCGTCTCCCTGAGCCGGCGCGCCTCGTCCTCGTCCTCCACGACGCGGACGGTGCCCACGAGCAGCACGCTCCAGCCCTTGCTGAAGGCGTCGTCGATGTGGTCGGCCTCGAACGCGATCTCCGTCCCGGCCGCTCCGGCGAGCGGAGAACTGTCCCCCGTGCTGAACATGACCTCGCCGTCGAGCACCTGGTAGTTCACCGGCAGGACGACCGGCCCGTCGCCGTCGTTCAGCGCCACCCGCCCCACACCGTGGTCGCCGAGCAGGGCCCGGCATTCGGTCTCGTCGAGTTCGGCCATCCGGGCCCCCCGGGCCCCCCGGCCGAGCCCGCCCGGCAGGTCCACGGTCCCGCCGGTCAGCTCCTGGACCGTCGTCTCCAGGGCGTCGGCGAGCCGGAGCAGGAAGCCGATGCCGGGGGTCGCGGACTGCTCCTCCACGTACTGGATGTAGCCGGGTGCGGCACCCGCCCTCAGGGCCACGTCCTGCCGGGACAGATCGAGCTGGAGGCGACGGGCCGCGACGCGCCGGCCGATGTCACCTCTCGCCGTATGCGGTGGTCGGTCCATCGTGAGGCCCTTCTACTCGTCGGGGCGGGGCTCCGCACGCCCACGCTAGCGAGAGCCCGTGCGGCTCGCAGCGCGGAGCCGGGGCGTACGCCTCCTCGGGTCGGCGGGAGTTCGCGGTGCGGAGCATCGCCGGAGTGGCGCATCTGTGGAGGGGAGCGCCCCTGGACGGGGGCACCTCTGGAGCGGAGAGGATCTCCGGGTTAGGCTCGCCCAGAGCGAACCCCCTCCCTTCTCCCCAGGAGACGTTCATGCGCCCGCTCATCCGGCTCCCGGCCCACGGTCTCCCCGGTCGGCCATGACCGCCCCCGGACCCGGCCCCGCGGCCGAAGCAGCTGAGGCGGCCGACGCGGAGAGCCCCTTCGCGGCGTTCGGGCTTCCCGGCAAGCCCGGCACCGACACGTTCTGGGCCGCGGCGCGGACGCCCCGGTCGGTCCCCGCCGACGACGGCTGGCTGACGCTGTTCCTGTGGCGGGGGTCTCCCGCCGACCTCGACTTCGAGAGCTGGTCGGGGCCCCTCCCCCTGCGGCGGTGGGCCGCCACGGACTGCTGGTACGCCGAGGTCCCCATGCCCGCGCGGCTGCGGGTGACCTACCGGTTCCTCGTGGACGGCGAGGCCCGCGCCGACCACCTCAACCCGGCCCGGGCGGGCGGTGACCGCTCCATAGCCGCGACCCCGGACGCCCCGCCCCAGCCGCACTGGCCCGCCCTCGGCCCCGACGACATCCTGCCCCTCCCCGACACCCGGCTGCGCTGGAGCAGCGCGCGGCTCGGCGGGCGGCGGACGGTACGCGTCCACCCGGTCGCGGGCGGCGGGCCGGTGGTGCTGCTGCTCGACGGGGACGACTGGCTGCACCTCCACCCGGCGATGACCGCGTTCGCCTCTGCCGTGGCCGCCGGTGAGCTGGAACCCGTCACGCTGGTCTTCCTTCCGGCCAAGGACCGGGAGGCCGAGTTCGCCTGCCGCCCCGAGCTGTGGGAGGCGGTCCGGGACGAGCTGCTGCCCTTGGTGGCCGGATCCGGTGTACGGGGCGACCTGGAACGGCTGGTGGTCGCCGGGCAGAGCCTGGGCGGGCTGAGCGCGCTGTACGCGGCGCTGGAGTTCCCGGATCTCGTCTCCCGTATCGCCTGCCAGTCGGGGTCGTTCTGGTGGGCGCCCGGCGCCGAGGGGTCGGCGGACCCGCTGGGAGGTCCCGTCGGCGGGACCATCGCCGAACGACTGCGCCGGGGGCCCGACCTGTCCTCGCTGCGCTGCGCGTTCGACGTAGGGGAGCACGAGACACGGATGCTGCCCCACTGCGAGCTGGCCGAGTCGCTCACCGAGCGGGCCGGGGCGACCGTGCGGGTCTCGCGGTCCGCCTCGGACCACGACCGGGCGGGCTGGCGGCAGGCCCTCCTCCGGGATGTCGCCTGGGCGCTGGGCTGAGCGGCCGGCGGGGGCGACGACCGCCCCCGCCGGCCGCTCACCGGGCCACGGCCAGGCAGTACTCCTCGTCGCCCGCGAGCAGGTTGCGGTGGGTGTCCTCGGCGGTGATGACGCCCTCGTCCAGGACGAGCACCCGGTCCGCCGCGTCCAGGAGCGCCGGGCTGCTGGTGATCACGAGCGTGGTGCGGCCCCGCCGCAGCTTCGCGATGTTGCGGGCGATGAGCTGCTCGGTGACCGCGTCGACGGCGGTCGTCGGGTTGTGCAGGACCAGTACGTCGCTGTCGGCGGCCAGCGCACGGGCCAGGGAGAGCCGCTGGCGCTGCCCGCCGGAGAGGTTCGCCCCCCGGTCGCGGACCGCGTAGTCGAGCCCGTCGCGGTGGAGGGCGACGACATCGGTCAGCATGGACGCCTCGACGGCCTCGGGGAGCGTACGGCTGCCTCCGGACGGGTCGATGTTCGTCCGGAGGGTGCCGCCGAAGATCTCCGCGTCGTACGGGTTGACCAGCATGTGCTCGCGGACGGCCTCGACCGACAGGTCCGCGAGCTCCTGCCCGCCGAGCCGGACCACTCCCTCGTACGCGGGTGGCGCGGCGTTCACGGCGAGCACCGCGACGAGGTCGGCCGCCGCCCGCGGCTGGTAGGGGGCGATCGCCACGAACTCCCCTGCGGCCACGGTGAACTTCAGCCCTCGCAGGGTGCCGTGGCGGACGCCGTCGACCTCCAGGTCACCGCCCGGGGCCGGTCGTTCAGGACCCGGAACCGTCACCGGCGGAGCGGAGAGCACCAGCGCCATGCGCTCGGCGGAGGCGCGTGCGATCATCACGTACTTGGGCATCTCCGAGAACATCTTCAGCGGTTCCATGATGAACTGCGCGAGGCCCACGGCCATGACCAGTTCACCGATGGAGATCCGACCGCCGAACGCCAGCCAGCCCGCCGTCAACGAGACGGCGGCGGCGAGGACCGCGTTGAGGGCCAGCGCGGTGCCCGCGTACGCGCCGTTCACCCGGGCGACGGTGATCGCCTGCCGCTTGGCGTCGGTGCTGACGCTGCGGTAGGAGCCGAACGCCGCGTGGTTGCCGCCGAAGCCGTGGAGCGGGCGCAGGCCGATGATGAGGTCGGCGACCTTGGCCCCGGCCCGCGCCACCTTGGCCTGCTGCTCCTGGGTGCTGGAGCCGATCCGCCTGGACATCACCGCGAGGACCGACAGGATGCCGACGGTCCCCACGATCACCAGCAGGCCGAGCCTTAGGTCGGCCAGGCTCAGCGCGACCGCGGCGACGACCACCGCGACCAGGGAGCTGACCAGCAGCGGCACCACCTCGATGATGTCCGCGGTCTGGTCGGCGTCCTCGGTGGCGATGGTGAGGATCTCGCCGGACTTCAGGCCGTCCACGTCCCTGGCCACCGGCTGGAGCCCGCAGGCGGCCACCTGGACCCGCCAGCGGTGCGCCTCGGTCGTGTTGGCCTTCTGGAGCACCCGCATGCCGAACCGCCACGACAGCGAGACCGTCGCGATGATCACGGCGAGCGAGCCGATCGACACCCCGAGCGCGCCGAGGCTGCGGTCCTGCATCGTGTGTTCCACGATCAGCCCGAGCGCGATGGGGAACGCGGTCTCCGCCGCCTGGTACAGGCCCATGAGGACGGTGCCAGCGATCATGGCGCCGATGTTCCGGTGCAGAGCGGTCCGCAGAATGGCGGCCCCCGGGCGGGGCCGCTGCGTGTCAGTTCTCATCAGGCGTGTCGGTTCTCATCAAGGTGGCGGGCGATCGCTTCCGGGGTTCGCAGGGTGAACAGATCACGGATCGTGATCACTGGACCGTACTCGCGGCGGAGCAGCCCGATCAGCCGCACCGCCAGCATGGAGTGCCCTCCGAGGGACACGAAGTCGCTCACCGCGCTCACCTCGTCGTCGTCAAGGTCCAGTGCCTCGGCGAAGAACTCGCAGACCACGGTCTCGGTCTCGGTGTCCGGTCCGCGCTCCCCCGCCGTGGTCAGCGCACCGAGCGGCCGTGCCTCGGGCAGCGCCTTGGTGTCAGCCTTCCCGTTCACGGTCAGCGGGATGCTGTCAACCTGGGCGAAGTGGGTCGGGCGCAGGAAGTCCGGCAGTCCCGCGCTGACTTCACCGGCCACTTCCGCCAACTCGGCTCCCTCCAGGACCAGATAGGCGGCCAGTCGGTAGGCCCCGTCGACCTGCGGGTCGGGCTGGGCGACCGCGGCGACGAACCGCACCGCCGGGTGGGCGGCGAACACGGCTTCCACCTCGCCCAGTTCGACCCGGTGGCCGCGGATCTTGACCTGCTGGTCGGTACGGCCCAGGAAGACGATGTTGCCGTCCGGCCGACGGACCACCAGGTCCCCCGTTCGGTACATCCGCTCGCCGGGTGCGCCGAACGGGCAGGCGACGAAGCGGTGCGCGGTCTGGGCGCTCTGGCCCAGGTAGCCGCGGGCGATACCGACGCCCGCCACGTACAGCTCGCCGGGGGCCCCGTCGGGCAGCGGCCGCAGCCAGGGGTCGAGGACGTACACCTCGGTGTTGTCGATCGCCACGCCCACCACCGGGTCCTGGCACTCGAAGGTGCCGATGCCGAGGGTGTTGATGGTGTACTCGGTGGGCCCGTACAGGTTGTAGCCGACCGTCCCCTCGGTCTCGGCGAGCCGCTGCCAGAGCGTCGGCGTGACGGCCTCACCGCCCAACAGCACGAGCGGCGGCCGCTGTCGCGGGTTGTCCAGCAGTCCTTCGGCGATGAGCTGCTGAGCGTAGGTCGGGGTCACATTGATGACGTCGATCGCGTGCTCCCCGCAGTATTCGACGAGCCGAGGTGCGTCGCGGCGCAACTCCTCGTCACAGATGTGGACTTCATGGCCGTCGGCCAGCCAGAGCAGTTCCTCCCACGACATGTCGAACGCGAACGACACGGTGTGCGCGATGCGGAAGGTGCGGTGGCCGTGCTCGGCGAGGACCGGCTCGAAGATCCGGCGCTGATGGTTGATCAGCATGTTGGTGAGCCCGGCGTACTCGGTCACCACGCCCTTGGGCCTGCCGGTCGATCCGGAGGTGTAGATCGTGTACGCGGGGTGCCTCAGCCGGTCCGGATCGCCGGGGGCGAAGGTCACGTACGGCTCGGCGGCCGGCAGCGGTCGGTCCAGCTCGATCAACTCGCCGGTCAGCCGGGGTGACACGCTGCTCACGGTGAGGATCACCTCGGGCCGCGCGTCCTCGACGATGGCCGCGATCCGCTCGTCCGGGTGGTCCAGCTCCAGCGGAACGTACGCGGCACCGACCCGCAGTACGGCGAACAGCGCCGCGATCCAGTCGGGCGAGCGCGGGATCGCCAGGGCCACGGTCGTCTCCGGGCCGATACCGCGCCGGGCGAGCACGCCCGCCACGGCCCGGCTGCGGTCGCGGAGTTGGGCGAAGGTCATGGTCGCGCCGTCGGCGACGAGTGCGAGTCGCTCAGGATGGCGGTCGGCCGCGAGGTCGAAGCGGTCGACGACGGTGTCCGTACCGATGTCCGTACGCTCGGCGGGCTCGGGGTCCGGTCCCAGTCCCCGCAGAGCACCCATCCGCCCCGTGGTCGAGTGCGCCACGTCCTCCAGCACCCGCAGGTAGTCGTCCAGCAGCCGGCGGGCGGACTCGGGGTCGCCGTGGCGGTGTTCCAGCTTGACGGTGAGCCGGTCGCCGGGCGTGACGACCCAGGTGTACGGGTAGTGCGTGGAGTCGTCCGCCCGGACGGAGGTTATGCCGTGGCGGGCGTTCATCGCGGCGAAGGCGTCCAGGTCCAGGAAGTTCTGGAGCACGAAGAGGTTGTCGAACAGGGTGTCGTGCCCGCTGGCCCGCTGGATCTCGCCGAGCCCGAGGTGTTCGTGGTCCATCGCCGCCACCCGGGCCGCCTGCACGCCGGACAGGTACGCGCCGACCGTCTCTTCGGGCCGGGCCCGGGTCCACATCGGCACGGTGTTCAGCAGTACGCCGACGACGTCGCCGTGACCCTCACCCTCCCGGCCCGAGACGGTGACGCCGAACACGGCGTCGCCGCGCCCGGTACGGGCCCCGAGCAGGAGACCGAAGGCGCCGGTCAGCACCGAGTTCAGCGTGACGCCGTGGACGCGGCCGGCCTCCCGCAGCAGATCCGTCAGCTCGGCCGAAAGCGTGTGCACGAGCGGCTGCGGCAGCCCCTCGCCGAGGGCCGGTGCCGGTCCGGCGAGCAGCGTCGGCCCGGACAGACCGGCCAGGTGGTCCGCCCAGAAGCGTTCGGATACGGCGGGGTCCTTGGCGGCGAGCGCCCGGGCGTATTCCTCGAAGCCCGGCACGGCCGGGGCCGCGTCCCACGGCTCGCCGGCGACGACGGCCTCGTACGCGTCGAACAGGTCGCGCAGCACGATCTCGCGGGACCACCCGTCCCAGAGCAGCAGGTGGTAGCTGAGCAGCAGCCCGTCACGGCCGTCGGGCATCCGCACGACGGTCATCCGGATGAGCGGCGGCTCCCCCGGGTCGAAGCCGAGATCGCGGTCGCGGGTGCACAGGTCGTCCACCTCGGCGTCCGTGGTCAGCTCCACCGTGCGGACGTCGATCCGGCGGCCCGCATTGAGGAGCTGGACCGGGTTGCCGTAGCCGTCGGTGGTGAAGCCCGCGCCGACGACCGGGTGGCGGCCGATGACGCACGCCATCGCCTCGGCCAGGGCGTCGGGGTCGAGGCGCCGATCGAAGGTGAAGTAGCTCTGCGCGACATAGTGTCCGGCCGCGCCCGCCATCTGGGCCTGGAAGAAGAGGCCGCGCTGCAGGGGGGTGACCGGTGCCGTGCGCTCGGCGGTGGCGGAGGCGTTCCCGATCTGCGCCAGGGCGGTGAGCCAGTGGTCGGTGAGCGCGTCGGGTATGCCCGCCGCGAGAGTGAAGGCGGCGTGCAGGCTGCCGGTGGCGTCGTCGGTCCAGGCGTTGACCTCGACGGCGTACGGGCTGTTCTGCTCGCCGCCGGTGATGTGGAGGGCCTGCGACTCGCCGCCCCGGCCGAGGTAGTTGAAGAGGACCTGGGGGCGGGCGGTGAGGAGGGGGGCCGCCTGCGGGTTGAGGTATCGGAGCCGCCCGTACGCGACGTGCCCCTCCTCGTCCGGCTGGCGGTCGGCGATCTCGCGGGCCGCCGCCACCGGGTCGGTGTGCGGGGTGAGCCGTACGGGGGCGATGGAGGTGAACCAGCCGACGGTACGGGTGTAGTCGTGGTGCTCCTGCGCCGGGACCCGGCCGTGACGCTCCAGGTCGATCGCCAGGTCGGTGGGTGTGGGCTGGATCTGGGTCAGCGCGGTGCGCAGGGCGCCGCAGAGCAGCTCGGTGAGGCCGGTGCCGAGGGCGGCGGGGGCGGTGCGCGTCACGAGGTCGCTGACGTCCGGTGCGAGGACGACAGTGGTCTCGCGCAGGTCGGTGGGTGTCCGCACCAAGGGCGGGGCCTGGAGCGTGGTGATCCAGTGTCCGAGGCCGTCGGCCGACTCGGCAGACCGTACGGCGAGGGCTGCGGCGTACTCGGCGTAGGGCGTGGTCGGCGGCGGGAGGGCGGATCCGCTCAGGGCGGTGGTCAGGTCGTCCAGGAGGATCAGCCAGGACACCGCGTCGACGGCGAGGTGGTGCACGGTGACGACCAGGGTGCGGCTGGCCGCCAGCCAGGAGAACGCGATGACGTCTCCGGCCTCGGGGGCGAGCCGCCCGGCCGCCTCGTTCGCCACGGCCGTCGCGTCGGCGGTGTCCGGGGTGGCGACCGTGGCGTCGCGGGCGGGTTCCATGCGCAGGGTCCATACGCCGTGCTCGACGTGCAGCCGCAGCCGGAGGGCCGGGTGGGCCGCCATGACGGCGTTCGCGGCCCGCCGGACGTCGGCGAGGCCGGTGCCCTCGGCCACCACCACCGCCCTGGCCTGGGCGAACCGGGTCAGCGAGCCGCCCAGCTCCCGTTGCCGCAGGATGATCGGCGTGAGCGGCAGCGGGCCGTCCTCGCGCCGGGTGGGCGGTGCAGGCGCGGCCTGGGGGGTGCGCGTGGCCAGGTGGCCGGCGAGGGCGCGCGGGGTCTTGAGGAGGAAGACGTCCCGGGGCGCGATCGGCAGGCCGAGTGCGCGGGCCCGGTTGATCAGGGTGATGGCGACGATGCTGTCGCCCCCGGCGCCGAAGAAGTCGGTGTCCGCGTCCACGGCGGCGCCGGGCAGCGTCTCGGCGAAGATGCCGGTGAGGGCGGCGAGGGAGTCGGACCCGCTCGTGGCCTGCTGCTGGTGCTGCGGCCCGGCCTGCTGGTGTTGCGCGCCCTCCTCCTGGGCGGCGCGCTCGGTGAGGGCCTTGCGGTCCAGCTTGCCGTTGACCGTCAGCGGCAGCGCGTCGATCGGCAGCACCCGGCCCGGCACCATGTGGACGGGCAGCTTGGCGGAGAGCAGGGCGATCAGGTCGGCGGGCGCCTCGCCCACGATGTGCGCGAGGAGGTGGTCGCCGCTGTCCGCCACAGTCACGGCGACATCGACGACGCCGTCCAACTCCCTTATCGCTCCCTCGACTTCGCGGGGCTCGACCCGGAACCCCTTCAGCTGCACCTGGTCGTCGGCGCGGCCCGCGAACTCCAGCTCCCCGTCGAGCGTCCGGCGGGCGAGGTCCCCCGTGTGGTAGATCCGGGAGCCGTCGCCGGCGAACGGGTTCGCCACGAAGCGGCTCGCGGTGAGCCCGGGGCGCCCCAGGTAGCCGAGGGACACCTGATCACCCGCGACGTAGATGGCGCCTACCCGGCCCGGCGGTACCGGCCGGAGCCGGTCGTCGAGCAGATAGGCGGCCAGACCGGGGAGCGGGCCACCTATCGGGCTGATATCGGTGGAGCGGGCGAAGTCCTCATCCCTCAGCACCCGGTGGGTGACATGGACGGTGGTCTCGGTGATGCCGTACATGTTGACCAGCTCGGGCGCACCGGTGCCGTGCCGCTCGACCCAGCCGCGCAGCCGCCCGAGGTCCAGCGCCTCGCCGCCGAAGATGACGCGGCGCAGCGCCGGGACCGGTTCGCCGGCGTGCAGGTCGGCCTCGATGAACCGGTGGAAGGCGGAGGGGGTCTGGTTGAGCACGGTCACCCCGCGCTCGCGGACCAGCCGGTGGAAGTCGACGGGCGAGCGGGTCAACGCGTAGTCCGGGAGCAGTAGTTCACCGCCGTGTGCGAGGGCGCCCCACAGCTCCCAGACGGCGAAGTCGAAGGAGAAGGAGTGGAACTGGACCCAGACGTCGTGCGGCCCGAAGCCCATGTCCGGCCGGGTGCCGGCGAGCAGGGTCACCACCGCTGAGTGCGGGACGACGACTCCCTTGGGCCGGCCGGTCGAGCCGGAGGTGTAGATGACGTATGCCGGGTCCTGCGGGCTCACCACGGGTGCGGCCGTGTCGGCGGCAGGCGGGTTCTCCTCCCCCTGGACGAGCACCCGGGCCTTGACGCCCGCCCTCTCCAGCAGCCGGGTGAAGCGGTCGCGCTGGTCCTGGTCCACGAGGACCACCTGCGGGGCGGCGTCGGCGAGGATGTACTCCAGCCGTTCGTCCGGGTAGGCGAGGTCCAGCGGTACGTACGCGCCTCCGGCGGTGACGACGGCGACCAGGGCGACGATCTGCTCCAGGGAGCGCGGGACGGCGACGGCGACCCGCTGCCCGGGGCGTACTCCGGCCGCGCGCAGGACGGCGGCCGACGCGTCCTTGGCCGTGGCCAGTTCGCCGTAGGTCAGGGACCGGTCGGAGCCGTCCAGGGCGCACTGGGTCACGGCGGTCGCTGCCGGGTCGCGGTGCGCGGCGGCGTCGAACAGCCCTCCCAGGGTCGTCGGCACGACCCGCTCCGGGACGCGGTCCGCTGCGCGGGCCAGCTCGTCGACCAGGGCGTCCGGGCGGCTCAGCAGCTCGGCGAGGGTCCGGGTGAACCTGTGCAGGATCGCCTCGGCGCTCTCGCGGCGCAGCAGTTCCCCGTCGTGGATCAGGTTGAAGCGGGGGCGGCCGTCGCGAGCGCGCTCGACGACCAGCGTCAACGGGTAGTGCGGGGCACCCTCGTTGGCGATGGCGGTGATGGTGAGGGTGTCGTCCGGGCCGCGCAGGACGTCCACGTCGGTGGCGACGTCGAAGACCACCAGGGTGTCGAAGAGCGAGCCCGCGCCGGCCTGCCGGCCGATCCTGGCCAACGACACGTGCTGGTGTGCCAGCACCGTGCTCTGGTGCTCCTTCACCGCCGTGAGCAGGTCGTACGCGGTGTCGGTTGCGGCCCAACGGGCTCGTACGGGAATGGTGTTGATGAACAGGCCCACCATGTCACGGATGCCGGGGACCTCGGCGTCGCGTCCGGAGACGGTGGAGCCGAAGACGACGTCCCGGCCGTGCAGGATGCCTCCCAGTGTCACCGCCCACGCGCTGTGCACGGCCACGCTCACGGATACGCCCGCCGACCGTGCGGCGACGTCGATGTCGTCGGCGGGCTCGGCCGCGACGTCGGCGAACCGCCCGGAGGGGGTGTGCCCTTCGGCGACCAGGGAGGGGCCGGGCAGCTCCGCGAGCTCGTCGCGCCACACCCGGTCGCTCGCGTCCTGGTCCTGTCCGGCCAGCCATCCGACGTAGTCGCGGTAGCCGCCGAGCGGGTACACGGAGCCCGGTGCGTGGTACTCGGCCAGCAGGGAGCGGAGCATCGGCGGGACGGACCAGCCGTCGGCGATGATGTGGTGCACGGTCTGCACCAGGACGGTGCGGCCGGCTCCGGCGCGGATGAGGGTGTAGCGCATCAGGGGGCCGGTGGCGAGGTCGAACCCCGCGCGGCGGTCCTGTTCGGCGAGGTCGCGGATGTCGTCGTCGGTGATGCCGGGGTGGTCCAGTGTGGTGAAGGGCGCGCGGGTGCCGCTCTCGACGACGGAGACGACCCGGCCGTCGGCGAGGGCCGTGAAGCGGGCGGCCAGATTGGGGTAGAGCGTGAGCAGCCGGGTGGCGGCCGCCGCGAGCCGGGCGGCGTCCACCTCGCCCTCCAGCGTGAGCAGTTGCTGCTCCACATAGCTGCCCGTGGCGTCGTCGTCGAAGACCGAGTGGAAGTAGAGGCCCTCCTGCAACGGCGTCAGCGGCAGGATGTCACGCAGCTCCGGGCCGTCCAGGTCGTCGACGTCGGCCTGGGTGAGCGGCACCAGCGGGAAGTCGCTGGGGGTGTGGCCGCCCTCCTCCAGCGCGGCGAGGGCCGACAGGGCCGAGCCGAAGTACGCGCCGAGGGTGGCGATGTCCTCGTCGGTGAACACGCCCTCGGGCCAGGAAAGGGTGGTGACCAGCTCGTACGCCCCGTCGGTGCCCGGCTCGGCGATCGCGTTGAACTCCAGGGCACGCGGCAGGCGCATCCTGGGGTCGCGCCTCTCGCCCAACTGCCCCGTGGTGCCCGCGAGCTGCCAGTGTCCGGCGGCGCCGGCGTCGAAGCGGCCCAGGTAGTTGAAGAGCACCTGGGGTGCGGGTGCGGTGAGTTCGGTGTCGGTGAGGTAGCGCAGGGCGCCGTAGGAGAGGCCGTTGCCCGGTACCCGGGCGAGGTCCTCCTTGACCGCCTTGAGGGCGGCGGCGAGGTAGGCGGGGCCGGTGAGGTCGGAGGCTGCGCCGGGGTCCACGGTCACCGGGAACAGGGTGGTGAACCAGCCGACCGTACGCGACAGTTCGGGTTCGAACCCGGCCGCGTCCGCCACGAATCGCCCCTCGCGGCCGTGCCCTTCCAGCTCGATGTGGGCGAAGGTCTGGTCCTGCCCCCGGTCGCGGCGCCACCGGGCGAGGGCGACGGCCAGGGCGGTGAGCAGGACGTCGTTGACGCCCGCGTGGAACTTGGCGGGGATCTCCCCGAGCAGTGCGGCCGTCTCCTCGGGGCCGACGGAGAAGGTCCGGGTCCGCTCCCGGGCCACGGTGTCGGCCTCGGTGAGCGCACGCCTGCCGATCGGTGCGTCCTCTCCGGGCAGGGCGCGCTGGAAGTACGCACGGTCCGCGTCGAAGGGCGCGCGCCCGAGGAGCTGGGTCCAGCGCCTGAACGACGTACCGACGGGCGGGAGTTCGACGGGTGCGCCGGCGGCGTGTTGCCGCCAGGCCGTGGCCAGGTCGTCCATGAGGACCCGCCAGGACACGCCGTCGATCACCACATGGTGGGCGACCAGGACGAGTTGGTGTGCCGCGCGGCGCCAGACGGCACGCAGCATCACCCCGTCGTCCGGGTCGAGCCCTTCGGTGGCGCGTTCGACGCACTCCTCCAGCGGCCCGTCGCTCTCCTGCCACCCCACGACGGCCTGCCCGGCCCGCGGGATGTCGAAGCTCCAGCGCTCGCCGCGCACCAGCCGGGCGCGGAGCATGTCGTGGCGGTCGAGCAGGGCGGCGAGGACGGTGTCGAGCGCATCGGGGGTCAGCTCCGGCGGGGTGTTCAGGACGACCGACTGGACGAAGCCGTCGATGGTGTCGGTGGTCTCCCCGAGCCACTGCACGATGGGCGATCCGACGACGGAGCCGGTCGGGGTGTCGGCACGGTCGACGGTGGAGACGTCGTCGCGGCTCGCCACCGCCGCCAGTGCCCCGACGGTGCTGTTGGTGAAGATCTGGCGTGCCGTCACATGGAGGCCGACGTCCCGCAGCGCGCTGAGCAGGGAGATCGCCAGGATGCTGTCGCCACCGAGCTGGAAGAAGTCCTGGTCGACGCCGACGTCGTCCACCCGCAGCACGGCCGCGACCGTCGCGCAGACCAGGCGCTCGTTCTCGGTGGCGGGTGCCACGAGGCCGCCGGTGGGCCGGGAGGGTTCCGGCAGGGCTGCGCGGTCGATCTTGCCGTTCGCGGTGAGCGGGAACTCCGTCAGGACGACGAGGTGGGCCGGGACCATGTACTCGACCATGTGGGCGGTGGCCCAGGCCGTGACCTCGTCGGCCGTGAGCTCCTCACCGCGGGTGGAGGGGATGACATAGCCCACGAGGTAGCTGCCGCCCGCGCTGTTCTTCCGGGCGACGACGCAGGTGTGCCGTACGCGGGGGTGCTCGGCGAGAGAGGCCTCGACGTCCTCGATCTCCAGCCGCATCCCCCGGATCTTGATCTGGTTGTCGGCGCGGCCGAGGAAGTCCAGCGACCCGTCCGGGTCGTACCGGGCCAGGTCACCGGTCCGGTACAGCCGGGAGCCGTCGGAGGCGAAGGGGTTGGCGACGAACCGGGAGGCGGTGAGGCCGGGTGCCCCGACGTATCCGCGTCCCAGGAGGAGTCCGCCCACGTACAGCTCGCCGCCGACGCCGAACGGGACCGGGCGAAGTTCGTCGTCCAGCACGTAGAGCTGGGTGTTGGGGTTGGCCCTGCCGATCGAGGTCGACAGGCGCTCGGCCTCGCCCCGGTAGATGACGTGGGAGACGCCGATGGTCGTCTCGGCGGGGCCGTAGCCGTGGTACATGGGGATGTCGAGCCGGGTACGGAACCGCTCGTACAGCTCCGGGGTCAGCACCTCGCCGCCGCACCAGACATGGCGCAGGCTGTCGAGGCGGCCGGAGCCGGCCTCGATCTCCAGGAGTACGTCCAGCATGGAGGAGACCAGGTAGGTGAAGGTGACGCGCTGCTCGGCGATCACGCTGAGCAGGTGGTGCGGGTCGCGTTCGCCGCCGGGCCGCAGGACCACCAGCCGGCCGCCGGAGACCAGCGGCAGGAAGATCTCGTTGATGGAGATGTCGAACGAGAGCGGCGCCTTGAACAGCGACGCGTCGTCGTGGCCGAACCGCAGGATCTCCTCCCGCTGCCACAGCAGGCGCTCGCTGATCGCCTCGTGGCGGATCATGGCGCCCTTGGGCCGGCCGGTCGAACCGGAGGTGAAGATGACGTACGCCAGGGAGGTGGCGTGGACGGCCACCTCGGGCGCCTCGGCCGGACAGGAACCGAACCCCCAGTCGCCGAGGTCGACGGCGACGGCGTCCGGCTCGGCGGCGTCGGACCCGCCCGAGCTGTCGAGCTGGAGCACGACCCGCGCGTCCTCGATGACGACGGCCCGGCGGGCGACGGGCCACTGCGGATCGAGCGGGACGAACGCGCACCCGGCCTGGAGTACGGCGAGGAGGCCGATGACCATGTCGGCGGAGCGGCCGAGCGAGATCCCGATGACCTGTTCGGCCCCGAGGCCGCGTTCGATCAGGTGGTGGGCCAGCTGGGCCGACCGCTCGGCCGCCTCACGGTACGTCAGGGTCCGGTGCTCGTCGACGATCGCGACGGCGTCCGGCCTGGCGCGGGCCTGCTCGCGGAACAGCTCCATGACGGTCGGGCGGACGCGGTCGGCCCGGTTGTCGTTCCACCGGGCCAGGGTCTCGATCCGTGCAGCGATGCTGGAGGGGCCGATGGTGCCGACGGGCCGGTCCGGGAAGCCGGCCAGGTCGTCCAGGGCGAGCTGTGCTTCGTCCGGCCGGACGCCGTCGGGGAGCGTGATGGTCAGGCCGTCCGCTCCGACCTCCCACCCCGGGCTTCCACCACCGCCGTTGTCGACCCAGCCGAGGACATCGGCGAACGAAGTGGCGGGGGTGAGGTCGATGCCGTCGGGGCCGCCCCCTGTCGCCCAGTACGCCAGCCCGATGGCCAATGCCTCGGCGATGGTCCGGTCGCCGTAATCGCCGACGCGTCGGCGCACATCGGTGAAGTGGGTGGGAGAGAGCAGTACATGAGGAGCGGTCGGTTCCGTCATCGAGGACTCAGCACCCTTCCAAGGGGATCAAGTTAGCCTAACCTTACTGAGGTTGCCCTAACTACCCTCGCGCCAAGCGCGCCACAAGCGTGCGTACATGCCTCCCAGGGCCACCAGTTCCTCATGTGTCCCCTCCTCCACCACGCGCCCCGCGTCGAGCACGGCGATCCGGTCCGCCGCCATCGCCTGGGTCAGCCGGTGGGCCACGAAGAGCGTGGTACGGCCCGCGCAGGCGGCCAGTACGGCGCGCTCCAGCTCGGCGGCGCCCTCACTGCCCGCCTCGGCGGTCGACTCGTCGAGGACGACCACCGGGGAGCGGCTCAACACCAGCCGGGCCAGAGCGACTTGGGCGACCTTGGTCACATCCAGGCGCTCGCCGCCCTCGCCGACCGGCGCGTGCAGCCCGCCGGGCAGCAGCTCGACCCACCCGTCGGCGCCGACCGTCCGCACCGCGTCCATGAGCTGCTCGTCGCTCGCCTCGGGTGCGGCGAGACGCAGATCGTCGGCGAGCGGCCCGGAGAACACGTGCGTCTCCTGGGTCAGGATGCTCACCAGGGACCGCGCCGCGGCCTCGTCGAGCCCGGCGAGGTCCCAGGAGCCGATGCGTACGGTGCCGGACTGCGGGGTCCCTATGCCGGCGATCAGCGCGGCCAGGGTCGACTTTCCGGCACCGGTCGCGCCCACGAGCGCCAGCGAGCCGCCGGCCGGGATGGCCAGGTTCACGTTCCGCAGGACGGGCTCCTCCGTGTCCGGATAGCTGAACGTCAGCTCCTCCACGGTCACCGCGTACGGCACGGCCGCGGCTTGGGCGACGGACGCGTCGCCCACCAGCCGCTCCTCGGCCGGCTCCCCCAGCACCCCGACCAGGCGGGTGAGGCTGGCGCCGGACTTCTGCGCCTCGTCGAAGGTGAACATGATGGCGCCCAGCGGGGTGAACAGCCGGTGGAACATCAGCGGGGCCGCCGACACCTCGCCCAGGGTGGCGGCGTCGGCCTCCAGCAGGGCGTATCCCACCACCAGGATCAGGACGAGGCCGATGAACTCGGCCCGGTTCTCGCGGCCGACGAACCGGCCGAAGAACCGGAAGACCTCGACGCCGAGATTCCGCACCCGCCACGACTCGGCCGCCACCTTCTCGCGGACGTCGCCCTCCAAGCGGTACGCCCGCACGGTGTCGATCCCGTTGAGGCCGCTGATCAGCGCCTGCGCGCGGTCGGCCTGGGCGATGCGCTGCTTGCGGTAGAGGGGCGCGGACCGGGGCAGGTACCAGTGCAGCGCGAGCGCGTACGCCGGCAGGGCGCAGGCCCCGGCCAGGCCGAGCCGCCAGTCCAGGCCGAACATGCCGAGCGTGGCGATGGCCACCAGCACCCCCGCGGAGAACACCGTGGGGATGGCCTGCCGGATGCCCTTGGAGAGCACGGCCACGTCGTCACCGACCCGGGAGAGCACATCGCCGCGGCCGACCTGCTCGACACGCGCGCTCGGCATCCCCAGCACGGCCCGTACGGCGCTCTCCCGCAGCTGCGCCAGCAGCTCCGCCCCCAGCCGCCCGATCAGGTACGTGGACGCAGCGGTGGCCGCCGCGCCGAACAACGCGGCGGCCCCCATCAGCACCCCGACCGTGACGAGCACCGAGCGCGATTCACCACCGACCACCCCGTCGACCACGCGGCCCAGCAGGAGCACGGGGACCACCTGGAGGGCCGCCCCGGCCACGGTGGTGAGCACGGTGGAGAGGGTCAGCCACGGGGCCCGGCGGCAGTGCGCCGCCACCCACCCGGTGGCCTCCCTCCCCGTCGCCGTACGCAACTTCGTCGGGGCCACAGGGGTGTCGGTGACGGTCACGCGATCGCCAGTTCTCGGTGGGGGGAGGGCGGTTCGGCCGTCATCGCTACTTGGCCGCCTTGACCAGCTCGTCGATCGCGTACGGCAGGGAGAGCAGCGTGCCCTGGGACATGGCCGCGCCGATCGCCGGGCCCTCGCTGTCCAGGAGGTAGGAGACCTTGCCGCTCTTCACAGCGGGCAGGTTGGCGAAGAGCTCGAACTTCTTGAGCGCCGCCGTGTCCGCCTTGTCGTTGATGACGAAGATGCGGTCGACGTCGATCAGGTCGATGCGCTCGGGCGACAGCTCGGTGGAGAACTTGCCGTCGGCGATCTTGTCGATCTCGGTCTGGTAGCCGAAGCCGGAACCGGTGACCAGCTGCCCGCGTACATCGGTGGAGGTGAACGGGTACACCGCACCCTTGTACCAGGAGAGGGCGACGGCCTTCTGCTCGGCGAAGGCGGGGTTCTCCTTCCTGGCCGCGTCGAGCTTGTCCTGGATGCCCTTCACCAGCGCGGTACCCTCGGGCTCCTTGCCGAGCGCCTTGGCGATGTGGACCGCGTTGTCCTGCCACGGAGCGCTGAATGGCTCCTTCTCGGCCTTGGTCCGGCCGATGGTGGGCGCGATCTTGGAGAGCTTGTCGTAGGCGGCCTGGTCGACCTCGGAGTAGACCGCGATGATCAGGTCGGGCCGCAGGGAGGCGATCTTCTCGTAGTTGGGGCCCGCGTCACCGTTGTTCATGACGACCTCGGGACGGGTGTCGCCCCACTTGTCCTTCACCCAGGGCCACTGGGTGTTGATGTCGGGTGTCCGGCCGACCGGGTTCGGGTACTGGTCGACCATGCCGACCGGCTTGATACCGAGCGCCAGGATGGCCTGGTCGTCCGTGTAGCCCACGGAGACGACCCGCTCGGGTGCCTTCTCGACCTTCGTGGATCCGAACGCGTGCTCCACCGTGACCGGGAACGCGCCGGCTTCGGCGGCCGGGGCGTCGTCGCTCTTCTTCGCCTCCGTGTCGGAACCGCATCCCGCGAGGAGACCGGTGCCGAGGGTCGCGACCAAAAGTGCCACGGCCAGCCGCCGCCACGGCTTCACAAGCGTCGTTCGATGGAGAAGCATCCGGAATCCCTTGCTTTCGCACTGTCCACTGCGCCCCTGAACGAGGGCGAGCAAACCCTATACCGCCCAAGTGAGGCCAGCCTAGCCTTACTTGAAACTCTCCCACCTTCGAATCACCTGGAGCCAGCCGCCAAGTTCATCTGGAAACCGCTCACTTCACTCGGGTGTCGCGCACCGGTTCGAGCCGGACGTGCGTACGTCCGATCGGGACGATGAGCGGACGGTCGCCCACCGGATCGTCGATCACCTTGGCCTGCAGCCCGAAGGCCTCATGCAGCAGATCGGCGGTGATCACGTCACGCGGGTGCCCCTGCGCCAGGATCGAGCCCGCCCGCATCACGACGAGGTTGTCGCTGTAGCGCGTGGCGAGGTTGAGGTCGTGCAGCACCATGACCACGGTGCACCCCGACTCGTGCAGGTCGTCCACCAGGTCGAGCACATCGATCGCGTGCGCGAGGTCCAGATAGGTGGTCGGTTCGTCCAGGAGCAGCAGGTCGGTGCCCTGGGCCAGGGTCATCGAGATCCAGACACGCTGACGCTGGCCGCCGGAGAGCGAGTCGACCGGACGGTCGGCCAGGTCGGCCACCCCGGTCATGGCGAGGGCGCGCTCCACGACGGCGGCGTCGTCCGAGGACCACTGCCGCAGCCAGCTCTGGTGCGGATGGCGCCCCCGGGCGACCAGGTCCCCCACCGTCAGGCCCTCGGGCGCCACGGGCGCCTGCGGCAGCAGGCCGAGCTTCTTCGCCACGTCCCGGGTCCTGAGTTTGACGATGTCCTCGCCGTCCAGCACGACCGTCCCGCTGGCCGGCTTGAGCAGACGGGTCAGGGTGCGCAACAACGTCGACTTCCCACAGCCGTTGGGACCGATGATCGTGGTGACCACCCCCGAGGGGATCGCCACGTCCAGGTCGTCGATGACCGCCCGGCCGCCGTAGCCGACCGTGACACCCCTCGCCGCCAGCCGTGGGACGTCCACTGGCTCGGACCGAGCCTCGGTGATGAACTGCGCGACCACAAGCACCCCTTGAGTTCAGGCTCGCCTAACCTTATTACGTCCGAAGGGAGTTCGCCTCGGGGCGTCACGGTCCGGTCCGGCGGAGATTCGCCCGTACCAGCAGGTAGACGAGGAACGGGCCACCGATCGCGGCGGTGACCACGCCGACCGGAATGGTGATCGGCAGCGCTGTCCGTGCGATGAGGTCCGAACCGATCAGCAGCAGCGCTCCCAGCAGTCCGGAGGCCACCATCGGCGGCGTAGGACACCTCGCCAGCCGCATCGCCACCTGGGGCGCCACCAGCGCGACGAACGGAACGGGGCCCGCCGCACTCACCGCGACGGCGGCCAGCAGCACCGCGCACAGCAGGAGGACGGCCCGCACCCTGGTGTACCGGACGCCCAAACCGGCGGCCACGTCGTCACCGAGGTGCATCGGCTTGAACGAGAACGAGGCGGCGGCCACCACGACGAGAAGGACCAGCGCCCCCCAGAGCGCGATGTGGACCTCGTCCCACGACCGGCCGTCCAGCGAGCCGACCAGCCACGCCTGGGCCCGGGCCACGTCCCTCATGTCGGCCGACACCAGCAGCCAGGTCGTGAGCGCCTGCATCACGGCGCTCACCGAGATGCCGATGAGGATGAGCCGGAAGCCGTCGACCCCGCGCCGCCACGCCAGGAAGTAGACCAACAGCCCCGTACCGAGGCCGCCCAGGAGCGCCGCAGCCGACAGACCGACCGAGCCGACGACCGCCGCGGCGGCCCCGCCCGACACCGTCACCAGGAAGACCGCGACCGCGCTGGCCCCGCTGGTGATCCCCAGGATGTCGGGACTGGCCAGCGGATTGCGGGCGACGGACTGGGTGATCGCCCCGGACACCCCCAGGGCGATGCCCACGACGAGACCGGCCAGGGCGCGCGGCATCCGCAGGTCCATCACGACGAACTCGTCGACCTGTTCGCCTTGCCCCAGCAGTGTGGCGATCACCCGCGACAGGCCGATGGGGAAGTCCCCGACGGCGATGGAGAGGCAGAACACCAGGAAGGCGGAGGCCGCCAGCACCAGCGTGACCAGGACGAGCCAGGGCCGCCAGACGAACGACACCTGACCGAACCGCACACCCGGCGCCAGGGGTGGATTCATACCTGTCAGGTTCGCGCCTGCCGAATTCGTATCTGTCAGGTTCGTATCGGCCGGGTTCAGGTCCGTCTGGCTCATGCCCTCTTGCCTGCTCGTGCGCTCTTGTCGGTTCATGCGCTCTTGAACTTCCCTCGCCACACCAGAACCGCGAAGAACGGCGCGCCGATGAGGGCGACCACCACCCCCGGCTCCAGCTCACCGGGCCGCACCACCAGGCGCCCCACGATGTCGCAGGCCAGCAGGATGACGGCCCCGAGCAGACCCGCGTACGGCACCAGCCAGCGGTAGTCGGGCCCCGTCAGATACCGGGCCACATGGGCGACCATGAGCCCGAGGAAGGCGATGGGGCCGCACGCCGCCGTGGCCGCTCCCGCCAGGAGGGTGATGGCGACGATGCCGACGGCCCGGCTCAGCAGGATGTTCACGCCCAGCCCGCGCGCCACGTCGTCGCCCAGGTTGAGCAGGTTGAGGGAGGGCAGGGTGCTCAGGGCCAGGAGGAGCCCGACGCCGATGAACCCGGTCACCGGCCAGATGACGTCGAATCCGACCCCGGCCACGGAGCCCGCGTTCCAGAAGCGGAGCGCGTTCAGCGACTTCTGGTCGGTCAGGGCGACCGCGGTGGTCATCGCCATGAGGAAGACCGTGATCCCCTGCCCGGCCAGGGCGAGCGTCAGCGGGTTGCCCGCTCCCCTGCCGATGCTCGCCAGGCCGAAGACGACGACGCCGGCGACCGCCGCCCCCGCGAAGGCGAACCAGACGTAGTGGAACGGGTTGCTGAGGCCGAACACGGCGATCGCCGACACCACGGCGAACGAGGCACCACTGTTCACACCGAGGAGGCCCGTGTCGGCGATGGGGTTACGTGTGTACCCCTGGATCAGCGCACCCCCGACGCCCAGGGCGATGCCCGCCACGATCGCGAGAACGGTCCGGGGCACCCGGATGGTCTGCACGATGAGCCGGATCTCGGTGAGCCGTTGGTCGGAGTCCGCCGCCGCGAACAGCCCGTGCCAGACCTCGGCGGGGCTGAGCGCACGGGCTCCCACGGCCAACGACAGGGCCGCGACGAGCGCGAGGAACGCCACCAGCGTGCCCAACCCCACAACCCGCCCCCGGCGGACCTCTGTCGCACCCCTGGGCACGGGGCGCTCAACTGCAGTCGTGCTCATATGGACGTATGCCATCCCCACTGGTCAACCGGAAGCGCTGGTACGCCGCAGAGGGCACACCCGCGTCCGGGTGCGCCCGTACGGCCGCTAGGCGATGGCGCTGCCGGTGCCGTCGGTGATCGGGCGGGCCTCGTCGGAGGTGGACTTGACGCTCCGGTCCAGCAGCGAGTCCAGGATCTCGCCGACGCGTATCGCGGTGTTGGAGAGCAGGGACGTCGTGATGCCGTGCGTGTGCTCCGTACCGCCCTGCAGATAGATTCCGCAGTTCAAGGCGGGGTCGGTGGCGATGCGGTAGTCGCGCTCGACCCGGACGCGGCCCTCGTCGTCCAGCAGGCAGCGGTCGGCGACCTCACCGAGGAGACCGAGCGGGTCGGCGGGCCTGTAGCCGGTGGCGAACACCACGATGTCCGCGTCCAGAGGTGTCTCCTCGCCCGTGACGAGGGATTTTACGGTGGTGCGGACGCCGTCCGGCCTCTCCTCGACGTCGGTGACCCGGGACACGTTGAGGAAGCGCAGCCGTTCGGCGCCGAGGACCTTCTCGCGGTACATCTGCCGGTACAGGTCGTCGATCAGGTCGATGTCCACCACGGAGTAGTTGGTGTTCCCGTGATAGGCCATCAGCTTGCTCTTGACGCTGTCGGGCGCGGCGAAGAACTCGTCGACCGCCCCGGGATCGAAGATCCGGTTGGCGAAGCTGCTGTCGTCGGCGGGGCTGTAGCCGTAACGGGAGAAGACCGCGCAGACCTCGGCCTCGGGAAAGCGACGGTGCAGGTAGGCGACGTTCTCGGCGGCGCTCTGCCCGGCTCCCACGACGACGAACCGGGAGGGGGAGCTGCCCTCCAGACCGTCGACCTTGCGCAGCAGATCCGAGTTGTGCCAGACGCGGTCGCCGCGCCGCACACCTTCCGGCAGGAGCGGGCGCAGCCCGGTGCCGATGACGAGGTTACGGGCCCGGTGCACTTCGAGGCCGCCCCCCGACCGGACGGTGACATCCAGGTACTCCACGGTGCCGTCGTGGACGAAGGGCGTCACGGAGACGACCTCGTGACCGTAGGAGACCATGTCGTCGACCTTGGCCGCGGCCCACTCGAAGTAGTCGTGGAACTCCACGCGCAGGGGGAAGAGATTCTTGTGGTTGATGAAGTCGATCAGCCGGTTCTTGCTCTGCAGGTAGCAGAGGAAGCTGTACTCGCTCGCCGGATTACGGAGTGTCACCAGGTCCTTGAGGAACGACACTTGCATCGTGGCGTCGTCGATCAGCATGCCGCGGTGCCAGCCGAAGCTCTGCTGCTGCTCGAAGAAGTGAGCGGTGACCGGCTCCTGCCCGCCGACGCGTGTGTTGTGCTCTCTGAGCGCGATCGCCATGGCCACGTTGGAGGGGCCGAAGCCGATTCCGACGAGGTCATGGATCAGTGGTGCGTCGCCAGGATGAACCTGTGACATGTCACTCCCATCGTGCGGGAAAGCCGCCTGTCAGGCGCCGGGGAAGGTTCGCGAGACGGGACGCCGACAGAACGGCCCAGCCCGACTTAGGTGAGCCTAAGCTAATCGAATCGAGACTGTCGATAGGGCAAAGCGGATATCCAGAACTTGACGGCTCGTCAATTGGGTCGCTGAAAAGTCCTGTTGACAGCGACGGTGAGCCGTGCGCCACATGGCGTGACCGCGGCGGGCGCCACCGTTGACCAAAGTGAGGCGCCTTCGGACAGCCTTGCCAGGCCGCAGAGCTGCCGGCCGTGAGCCCGGAAACCGTTCGCCGATGGGCGGACGGCGGTCACCTCGCGATGGACCGGGGCAGCTCGGGGAACCGGCTGATCGACGGCGTCAACCTGGAGGCCTCCGCCACCGAGCGCGCCGGAGGGCCTGCACCCGGTGCCGGGTGGCGGTGGGCGTCCTGGGCGACGGCCCGGGTGAAGTCGACGAACGTGTACATCGACCGCCCGGGAAACCGGCCCCGGGAGCGCTGACGCGGGCCGCCCGCCCGCCGGCGGGCGGGAACACCAACCCTCTGGGCGGGCGCGGAAGGCAGGCGGGAGACGCATACGGCCTGGCAGGCACGGTTCGGCGGCCTGGCCGCTGCGGGGACGGGATCACCGGCCCCGCCTCCGGGCTAAAGTGATGACGCGATGACACCACGCCCGTTCAGGAAGTGACGCATGGGGCCGACCGGACACCAGCCGATACGCGTGCCGGTCGGGGAAGGCTCCGAGCGGTGGGCGAGCCGGTCATCGCACCGCAAGGTGCTGCTGGTGGTGCACAACGTCACTTCGGCCGGGCGCCTGCTGGATGTACTCCCGCTGTTCCACGACGACTTCCGGGTGCAGCTCCTGGTCACTTCCACGGAATCGTCCCCCTTCCAAGGGGGTGTTCGCGAGCTCTTCGCCGATGTCGGCCTGCCTGTGGTGCCCTGGGAACAGGCGCTGTCCACTCCCGTGGATCTGGCGATCTCTGCCAGTTTCGGTGGACAAATCGACCTGCTTCAGGGCATGTTGTCGGTTCTCTCACATGGTGTCGGATACACCAAGAAAATGGCCGAGCCGGGAGCCGACCTTCGGGTTGTCACCGGAGTGGCTGCTCTCCGACGGCAGGCCGTTCGTGGACGGTCTCGTGCTGTCGCACCCCGAGCAGGTGGCCCGGCTGCGCCAGGTCTGCCCCGAAGCCGTGGGGGCGTCCGTGCTCGCCGGGGACCCCTGCTTCGACCGGATGCTGGCTGCCCGTCCGTACCGGGACCGGTTCCGGCGTGCCTTGGGCGTGCGCCGGGGCCAGCGGCTCGTCGTCCTCAACTCGACCTGGAATCCGGAGGGCTTCTTCGGCGACGGCGGTGACCAGGACCTCCTCCCCGGTCTCCTCCCGAGGCTCGCCGCCGAGCTGCCGGCCGACGGCTACCGCCTCGCTGCCGTACTCCACCCGAACATCTGGCACGGCCACGGGCCGGGGCAGATCCGGGCCTGGCTGGACCGCGCCCACCGCAGCGGGTTGTCCCTCATCGACCCCGTCCACGCGTGGCGGCAGGCCCTCCTGGCCGCGGATCTGGTGGTCGGGGACTTCGGGGCGGTCTCGTACTACGCGGCGGCTCTCGGCGCCCCCGTGCTCCTGGCCACCACCGAGCAGGACGGACTCGACCCCGACGCACCCCTCGCCACGTTCGTACGGGAAGCCCCGCGCCTCGACGTCCACACGCCTCTGCGCGAACAGGTGGAGAAGGTGCTGGCCGGCCACCGCCCGCTCGCCGGTCCCGCCGCGTTCGTCACATCGGCTCCGGGCGCCTCGGCGGCCCTGTTGCGCTGGCATTTCTACACGCTGATGGACCTGGTCGAACCCACGGCCCCCGCGCTGCTCGAACCGCTGCCGCTGCCCCCGTACAACCCCCCGCGCCGCACGCACCCGCTGCGCGTGCTCACCCGCGTCCAGGGAGCCGACGTGGTGGTCGAGCGGTCGACGGAGCATCCCTACGAGACCGGCGGCGACGCCCACCTCGCGGTGCACGAGGAGACGCGCGACCCCGGCGACCTGGAGTCGGCAGACGTGATCGTCCGCGACGGACCGCAGGACGACCCGCGGCTGGGCGGCCCGGACGGCTGGACCGCGGAGGTCCTGCGCCGTCATCCGCACTGCTCGGTCGCCGCGTATGTGAGCGGTCCCGACAGCTGCACCGTGCGCACCGTGCGGCACGGCATGTTCGGCTCTCCGCCGCGCCGGGCGCGGACGCCGACCCGGCGGCGTACGCCTCGGCGTTCCATGCGTGGCTGGCGAACGGCGGCAAGGTGCCGACGGGAGGCACCACACTCCGCATGCACACGGCCGGTGTTGCCCATCCGGTGACCGTGGAGGCCCTACGCGACGGCCTCGCAGCGGAGCCGTAGGCCGGCCAGGTACATCAGGTGCGGGGTCGCGGCCGGGGTGAGCAGGCGTTCCGCCAGGGTGATCTTCGTGAGCGCCTCGGCATTCTCTCCCGCGTCGTGGAGGGCCTCGGCAAGGTCCGTGAGGGCGCGCGCCTGGTTGTACGCCTCCCCCTGCTCCTCGAAGAACGCGGTCGCCGCCTCCAGCAGGACCCGGGATTCCGCCAGCCGTCCCATCCCCCGCAGAGCACGCCCCTGATGACGCTGGACCAGAGCGAGGGCGCGCGGCAGGTCCACCGCTTCATCCTGGCCGGAAGTGATCCCCCGGTAGATGGACTCGGCCTCGACGAACCGCTGATGGGCCGACGCGTACAGCCAGCGCCGCATGCTCAGCAACCCCTGCAATTCGACGGACGAGGCCTCTCCGCGGGTGTGGCCTGCCGCCCGCTCGCAGGCCACCGCGGCGCCCGCCGCGCGGTCCGCCTCCTCCTCGCGCCCCAGTTCGCCCAGGCAGTGGGCGAGCTGGAAGTGCAACGCGCCGGTCATCCGGGAGTCGGGCCGGTGTTCGTCGGCGCACCGGGCGGCGAGTCGCAGGGCGGGCAGCACGTCGTCCCAGTACCCGGCCTTCAGCTGGAGCGGCCACAGGGCCCGGGCCAGCCGCAGCGCGGTGTCGATGTGCTGATACTCCTCCGCCACGGAGACGGCCCGGACGACGTTGCGCACCTCCGCCGCCAGCACGGCCACGCCGTCCGCTTCGTCGCGGCACACCACCCCGCTCTCCGGGGCCGGCTCGGTACGCCAACTCTGCGGCAACGCGGCGTGCGCGGCATGCAGGGCGCGGTTCAGCAAGGCGTCGAGAACACGCGTCACGGCCGCGGAGCACCCGGCGATGCCGTGGACCGGGCCCGCGGTGTCCGCCAGGTAGCGGCGGATCTCGGGGCGGAAGCGGTGACGGCCGTCCGGCAGCGGCTCCAGCAGCTGGACGTCCACCGCCTCGGCGAGCATCCGGGCGGCCTCCGCGGGGTCGACGCCTGCGGCGGCCGCGGCGAGGGGGGCGTCGATCGACGGCCAGCCGCCCAGAGCCGTCAGTCGGCAGAGCCGTGCCGTCTCCGGCGGGAGCCTGTCGCAGGCGCTCCGCGTCGCCTCGCGTACCGGGTGGTCCCCCGCCGGCGGCTCGGGCGCCGGCTGCCTCGTCCCGTCCACCCCGGACGTCTTCCTGCTGGTCGGTTCCCCTGCCCGGCCCTTCCGCGCCTTCCGCGCGCCTTCCGTGTCTTCCGTGTCTTCCGCCAGACTCCAGCTGCAACGACCGCGGCCACGGCCGACGCCTCGACGCCCTAGACGCCACCCGCCTGGTCCTGCGTACCGACTGCGAGCCCCACTTCGAGGAGCCGACCGAGCAGTGGCTGGGGCAGGTCGTCACCTCCCTGACCAGCGCCGCAGCGGCCTCCCGGCCCCCGCCCCCCACCGTCGCGGCGGCACCGGCGCCCCACACCAGGACATCCCCGTGCGCCACCCTCCTCATCGGCAACAGACATCGCCCGTATCTCCCCCGAGCTGCTCCGGCCCGGTCCAGGTCTTCGTGCAGCGCTCACCTCACTTCCGCCCGCCCTCCGATCCGGCCATACCCATGGTCATGGTCGGCCCCGGAGCCGGCCACTGACGACCACGCGGGGGTTTCCGGACAGCTTCGGGATGTGAGTGAGGCCACGACTTCCGGCGTTTGACGGGAAATTCTTCACGAGGTTGATACTTCTCCCTCAGAAACTTCTGCCGCGATCCCATTTCATCACCCGAACAGCAAGATCAACATCGTTGAACCCTGCACCGTTCACCTCACCCTGTCCGTATGGCGGCCAACCGTCCCGACGCGACTACTACCTCTCGCGCATGTGGCTGTAGGCATATTCCAGAACGGCATGCCGGGAGCGCCGACCCTGACCGAGTCGATCGCCCTTCCGGTGATGCGCCGTCATTCAAGGGGAGTCCGGAGACATCCGCCTTCGATTCCCGCTCACCACCGCCGCACTTGGGGGACTTTCTCATGTCTCAACTCACCCGTCGCCGCGCCCTCGGGGCTACGGCGACCGTTCTGACCGGCCTCGTCCTGACCGGCTTCGCGCGGACGGCAGGGGGAGCGTCCGAACCTCGGACCGCCGACCCGAAGCCCCACGAGGGGCACGCGGGGCATGAAGGCCCACAGCCGTTCAGCGAGACCTTCCGGGGGCGCCGCATCGAGGGCGCACCGTCGCACGCCGATGGGCACCACGGGGGCTACGCCGTGCAGATCGACGGCGAGGAACTGCACGTGATGCAGAACGCGGACCGCACCTGGGTCAGCGTCATCAACCATTACGAGACGTTCGCCACCCCGCGCGCGGTCGCCCGGGCGGCCGTGATCGAGCTCCAGGGCTCCGAACTCGTACCCCTGGCCTGATCCCTCCGCCCGCGAGATTCCGCCGACCCTTTCCTGAACCGGGGAGCACCTTCATGACCGTACGCAAGAACCAGGCGAGCCTCACCGCCGCCGAGAGGCGCAGCTTCGTCGACGCGCTCCTGGAGCTCAAGCGCACCGGCCAGTACGACGCGTTCGTCACCACCCACAACCTCTTCATCATGAGCGACACCGACAGCGGTGACCGGGTGGGCCACCGCTCACCGTCCTTCCTGCCCTGGCACCGCAGATTCCTCATACAGTTCGAGCAGGCGCTCCAGGCCATCGACCCCGCTGTCGCCCTGCCCTACTGGGACTGGACGGCGGACCGTACCGCCTCGTCCTCCCTATGGGCACCCGGCTTCCTCGGAGGCACCGGCCGGAGCCGGGACGGGCAGGTCACCGAGGGGCCGTTCGCCGTCAGCGGCGGCAGATGGCCGGTCACGGTGACGGTCGACGGGCGCGGCTTCCTGCGCCGCGCCCTCGGGTCCGGCGTACCGCAGTTGCCGACCCGCGCCGAGGTCGACTCGGTCCTCGCCATGCCCGCCTACGACACCGCGCCCTGGAACAGCGCGTCGGACGGCTTCCGCAACCACCTCGAAGGCTGGCGCGGCGTCAATCTCCACAACCGCGTGCATGTGTGGGTGGGCGGTCAGATGGCCACCGGCGCCTCGCCCAACGACCCGGTCTTCTGGCTGCACCACGCGTTCATCGACCGGCTCTGGGCGCAGTGGCAGGCACGTCACCCCCGCTCCGCCTACCTGCCCGCCGCGGCGACGAGGAACGTCGTGAGCCTCAACGACGTCATGCGCCCCTGGAACGACGTGACGCCTGCTGAAATGCTGGATCACACGGAGTTCTACACCTTCGACACGCTGGCGTAGCGCCGCCCGCGGTGGGGGATCGCACCGCCGGGGCGGGACCACACCGCGGGGGCTGCGCCCACGCCTTCACTGCCGGTCGGCTGGGCCAGGACGCCGGCGCAGCGGACGGGCCGGGGTGACTGCGCCGTCGCATCCGACGATGTGACGGGGGACGCCGTGGCGGGGGACGCTGAGCCAGGGTCAGCGATAGCCCCTGGGGCCAGGCGGTTCTCGCGAAGCTCGGCGCACACAACCGGGTACGTGCGCTTTCACCGTGCCCTCCACCAGGTGCGGCCGGCCCGCGATCTCCGCGTGGGGCGGCGTTCTCGCCCGATGCCAGCCACGTCCGCCCCATGCCGCGTTGCGACCACCCCGTCATTGAGGTGTCCGGACGTGCAGAGCCCGGACGGACCAGTCGAACACTGGAGCCAGGATCTCCGGGGCCGGCCAGCCGTTGACCACTGCGAGCAGCTGGAGGTATCGCTCCCTGCGGGGGTCGTTCACGCTCTCCAGCCGAGTCGCCAGCCGGCGGCGAAGCTCGACGCCGTCGGGGCGGCCGAGAAGGTGCGCGCAGTGCGCCGTGAACGCCGCGACGATCGGATCGGCCTGGGGCGAGGCCGGGTCGATCCCGGCGGTCAGGGCCGGGCCGGCCTGGTCACGGACGGCTGCGGCGATGTCGCGGCGCGTGCTTACCGTGTCGCTTCGGGCCTGCTCGGCTGCCTGGTCCTCGGCCATCCGCCGCACAGTGGCGCGGAAGTCCGGGTCCAGGGACATTTCGGCCAACTCCGCCCATGCCTGAACCTGCTCTGCCTCCGGGCTTTCGGGCAGCTCGGGGGTCATCGAGCGCATGACCCCCGTGAATGCGGGGGCGGCGTCAAGACCGCCGAAGACGGCGTTGAGGAAATCACCGATCAGACGTCGGCGTTCGTCCTCGGAAAGCTGGGCCAGCCGATGCATGAGTTCCGCCTCCTCGGGTGTGGACCCGCGCTCGGCCACCGCCGTCAGCACCGCGCATCGCAGGCGCAGGGCTCCGATCTGCACTGCCAGTGCTTCGGCGTGCGCCGCGGCGACCCTGGGAAGCGAGAGCTCGCGGTCCACGACCTTGCGGATCGTGGGAAGGTCCAGTCCCAGCTCGCGCAGGGTCCGCACGAAGTCCAGGCGTGCGACGGCGTCGATGTTGTGGAGGCGGTAGCCAGCCGGGCTGCGGTCCGTCGGCGCCACGATTCCGCGATCGGAGTAGAACCGAATGGCCTTGACCGTGAGACCGGTCCGTCGAGCACGCAGCCTGGTGCAGATGCCTCACCAATTGCCGTACCTCTCCGGCAAATGGGCCCTCTGCGTCCCGGTCCGGAACTTGAAGGCGATCGCGTCGACCACCTCCCGGTGATCCCGCCACCTGCCTCCACGTCTCGGAGTCCGGTCAGGGAGTGGCGGCTCGATCCGTGCCCACTGCGCATCGGTCAGCGACATGATCTGACGGTGGTGGTGCGTTCTGTGGCGGTGCCGGCCCTGAGGCCGGCACCGCCACAGAAACGCTGGCTCGGGCTGGAGCCGAACGTCGTCACAGGCGGCAGACGCAGGAAGAAGTCCCCCGCCGTCTCGCAAGCGAGACGGAACAGACCAGACACTCGGTTTGATTCCGAATCCGGTTGCTGTGCTTCCCCTGTCCCCCGTCACCCGCCTGCCCGGTAAACCGAACACTGTGACTGGTTCAGTGGCCACTCTTCCAGCCGGCCGGTGATAGATCAACGGAGAAGATGGTGTGCGCACTTCTAGTGCGGCTATCGTTCGGGGTTAGAGTTTCACCAGCCCCGTTGTAACTAAATGTGATGACGTCTCCGGTGGCCGGACGCGCGGCCGGGGGTTCGGGACGCAGACCGCTGCCGCAGCGCAGCCGAAACAGGAGACGACAGTGCGGCAACCGGTCCAGCGGCGATCCATAGACAAGCGGCAGGAGCTGGTGGCCGCTGCCGCACGGGTCTTCGCCGAGAAGGGCTACTACCGGACCACGATCGAGGACATCACGACGCTGGCAGGGGTCGGCCGCGGTGCGTTCTACCACTACTTCAACAACGGCAAGTCCGACGTTGCCACGGCAGTGGTGACGGAGGGCTTCACGATGGACGCGGCGGTGCCGATGCTGCCGCGCATCCAGAGCGTGGTGGACGCCTCGATCGCCCTCGCAACGCTCACCCCCGTGGTTCCGGTCGTCAAAGCCGCCGCACGGCTGGCCACCGAGCAGGACCACCCCGACTTCTACGGCCACCTGGTCCGGCTGTACATCCCTCAGGTCACTGAGTTGATCGAGCAGGCCAAGGAGTTCGGCGAGCTCCAGCAGGGCGTGGATCCGGCTCTTACGGCGGAGGCGTGGGTCATGCTCTACTCGGGGACCGATCAGCACGCCCGCCTGGACTACCAACGGCTGCCGCAGAAGATCGCGCAGGCGAACGCGGTGATCGTGCGTGGCATCGTCACTGCGGAAACAGCCCTCAAACTGGACATGTCGGTTCAGCGCGGCGACCTTCTGGTGCGGCAGTCCCGTTGGGCCAAGGAGTACATCCAGGGCCTCGAAGCTGTGACGTCGGCCGGCAGCCCGACCTGACCGCCAGGACAGCGGGGCGGGAAGAGAAGTTCCTTGCGGCCCCGTCTCGGTGTCCGCGCTCAGGCCCGCCGGACGGGGATGGGCGTGCACCTTCGGTCCATTCGTGTCCGGCGGGCCGGGTCACAGCAGGACTCTGCAGGACTCCTCGTTCCGTCACACAAAGTCAACACGAAAGTGGGCCTGCGGCCGTCGAGAAGTCGACGGCGAACGCCCGTCGAAAGGGCTGGATCGCCGGAGCGTGGGTCGCTCTGAGTGAAGCAAAGGGCACTGCCGGGTTTCAAACCAAACCATGCGCATGGTTTGATCTCTATCGTTCAGTCCGGTTGACGAGATACCAACGGCCCATTGGTGTGCGCACATTCCGTGTGCACGGCCGGGCTGCGCGGAGGGGGAGAGCGGTGCCGGGAGCGGAGCGCGAGTACCAGCGACTGATGGAGCGCTACCGGCGTCGGCGGACCCGGAAGGAGATCGGGCTCGAACCCTGGTCCCTGCCCTTCGGCCGGGGCGGCCGCGGATCCGAGCACATCCGGCAGGTCGACGTGGACACCGCGCTCCAGGGGGGCGCGGGCACTTACCAGAAGATCCGTGCGGGCCGGTTGCGTCCCTCACCGGACCTCTACATGCGTCTGGCGCAGCTGCTCGGCTTCAGTCCCGAGGACACCGTCATCGGGCACCTGGAGCTGTTCCGGTCCGAGCCGGTGCTGCCCGCCGCGGCGCCTTCGCCGTTCCTGAGCCGCCTGATCGGCGGTCAGCGCGAGATCGCGTGCGCGATCACGCCTGACGGGAGCCGGGTGGCCGCCAACACCGCCTTCGCGGCCCTGTTCCCCGAGGGTGGGCCGCCGGCCAACCTGTGGCGCTGGGCGCTGTTCAGCCCCGACGCGGAGGAGTTGCTGCGGGACTGGGAGCAGGCATGGGCCCCGCGCCTGCTGACCGAGGTCAAGCTGATGTGCCACCGCGCGCCGCAGGACAGCGCGGCTCTCCGCCTCCTGTCCGAGGTTGCCGACGACGCCCGGCTGCGGGAGATCGAGGAGACCGGTAGCGGGCTCGACGGCGCGTCCCTGCCACTGCACCACCCGGCACTCGGCGACGGGACAACGCACCTGCTCGCCTCGCGGACCACCGGCGCGAGCATCCTGACCTTCATTTTCGAACCTGGCGATCAGGAGCTGTGATGCAGATTCTCATGCCGGAGGACCCGGTGTTCATGACGCGGTTCCTGGAGATGGAGGAACCCCTCCTCCACTCCCTGTACTACCTCCACCTCGACCACCTGCCGCGGGACCAGGCCGAGACGATCCGCCGGGCCTACGAGGGCTGGGGCAGCATCCAGGCGGCAATGCCCAAATTCTTGAGCTGGCACACGCCGACCGCATTCGAGCTCGCCGCGCCACGAAGGGAGTCGGAGGGCTACCGCCTCCACAGCCCCCACGGCGAGCAGTTGATCAGCCTGTACGCGGTGGATGTGAGCTCCGAGAGCATCAGCTGCCTGACGGCGTGCCTCGCACTGCTCGAAGAGGCCGAGAAGGAGCTGGGCGGCGCGCTGGCCGGCGCGCTCGAAGATATCAGGGAGCCACGGGAGCGGGATCTGGTGGACAACTTCCGTCGGGTCCTGCGGGCGTTGCGGATACCGGCGCCCCTCGCCCTGCTCGCGTCACTGCGCCACGCGGCACCGGCCGGGCCGGAGCGGGAGGTCTCCCTCGACGGTGCGCGGCACGCCGAGTACGAGGCCTACCGCGATCAGTTCTGCCACGCCCTGAGCACCGGCGACGCGTTCATGTACACGATGCACCGGTCCCTGTACCTCTGACCCGCCACTCCGGCCGCCGCCCCCGTCCGGCGGCCGGGGGGCCGGCCTCCCCCGTAGTGCCGGTCAGGCGCTGAGTATCGGGTGCGTCTCCAGCAGCGACTCGGACACACCGAAGGCGCGCGTGAGGGTCAGCCCGTGCGGCTCCAGGAAGCCGAGGACCGCCTCGATGGCGTCGGGCAGGTGCTCGACCTGATGGGCCGTCAACCGACTGCGTGCCAGCAGGTCCCCGCTGTGCGCGGCCACCCGGCGCAGGGTGAACAGGGCATGCAGCCCGCGCAGCAGGTCCGCCGACAGTCCGGAGGGAACCTGATCGGCGGCGGTCAGCAGGGATTCACCGGCGAGCCGGTGGACGTGAGCGTCGGCCAGCGCCACGGCGGGCGTCACCGTCGCGTTCCAACGGGCCAGCGGCGACGCGGCGCGCTGCCGGAGCCGGGCTTTCGCGCGGCTGTGGGAGATGCGCTCGATGTCGGCCAGGAGGTCCTGGAGGAACTGGGGGTCGGTCAGCTTCCGGTCCTCTGCTGCGAGCTCGCTCTCCGGCTTGAGGTCGATGCCGCCGAGCAGCATCTCACCCCCGGCCTTCTGCATGATCACCGCGTTATCGCCCTCGGCCGTGATCGTGCCCTCGATGGAGGCGAGCTGAAGCGCGATGCCGTTGGCCTGGATCAGGCCCTGGGCGCCGCACCGTTCGCGGCACTCGGTCATGACCGCGCGGGCGCGCCAGGTGATCCATGCCTTGCTGATCGCGGTCAGCCGCTCGTACGCCTCGCGGTCCTCGCCGGTCGCCCGGTCCCACTGTCGCACGACCGACCGCTGGAGCAGCGTGGCGGCGTAGGTCGTCGCCACGGCGTCGAGCAGGGGCGTGTGGTGGCCGCGGTGGGCGATCAGCGGCACGCGCTGCCCGTTCGTCATGCCCGAGGTGACCCGGGTGTGGGCGTAGCGCATGGCGACGTCGAGAGCGTGCCGCATCACGCCGAGGCTGTGGGCGGTCATGCACAGTTTGCCCATCGTGACCCGCCCGATGGACTGGAGGAACCGCCGACGAGGGCTGCCGAGCGTGCTGGTGAACTCGCCGTCCGGGGTGAGGCGGCCGTGGTCACCCTGGAGAAGAGCACTGAAAGGGACGCGAGCCTGGTGGAACGTCGTGGCGCAGTGGTCGACGGGGCTGCTGGCCGTCTGGGGCAGCGGCCGCACCTCCACACCCGGCAGCGCGCTGCCGTCGCTGTCGCTGAGCGGCGTCAGGAACAGGAAGACGCCGTGGTCGGTGCCGTCGACGATCAGGCGGGCGGCCACGACAGCACCCTTCGCCCCTCCGGCCGGACTGGTGTTCGGCATGAACTTCTGCGCCCCCGCGTGCGGGGTGTTCAGCACGAACCCTCCCGCCACCCGGTCGTATGTCGCCGTGGTCTCCATGTGCGCGGCGTCATTGCCATGGGCGACCTCGGTGCAGAGAAACGTCCCGATGCGGTCCGCGCGGACGTACTCGCCCAGGTCGCGCCCGGCCGCCTCATGGTCCACCAGGCTGCCGAAGAAGAGGTTGTAGTGGATGGAGACGATGGTGGCCATGCCCGGGTCCACCGCGCCGGCCCACTCGTGGATGGCGGTGAGTTCGACCGGATCGTTCGCCAGGACCTGTGGATCCCCTACGGCCTCGTTGACCAGCCGGAGCCGGTCGTAGCTCAGGGCTATGCGTTCTCGGTGGGTCAGTCCCTCGTGGAAGTGGAATCGGGCGGAGCTGAAGAGTTTCCTCCACCGTTCGTGCGTCGTGCCCCAATGACCGGCGAACAGGACATCGGCGAGCGCGGCGGAGACGGATGCGGTATCCGGAATCTGAGAGTCAGTCACACCCGAGAAAACTAGTCTGAATCGATCAAATCTAGGGGGGTGATGATCAACACGATTGCGCTGGGCGAAAACGCGGTAGATACCCGCTCCCCAACTCACTTCCACCTGTCCGGAGGCCGCCGGGCGCGACCGTAGGAGGGCGCGAGCGGACGATCCGGCTCGAAGCACGGTCAGGGCCGCTCCGCATACCCGGGAACGGGGTGCGGAGCGGCCCTTCGTCGTATCAGGGTGCGGCGCCACACGGGGGACCGAGTTCGCGGTCCGCCGGGCCCATCGCACTCGAAGACGACTCCACCATCGCCTCCCTCTGCCGGGCTGATTCGAAATATGTCAACATAGAGCTATGACCAGGATGAGAGCACTGTCAACGGCCCTGCTCGTCGACGGCCATGGGGCGGAGCCGTGCTGCCCGCCCCTCTCCGAGCGTCCGCTCAACAGCGAAGAGGCCGAGGTGGCCGCTCAGATGTTCAAGGCGCTCGGCGACCCGGTCCGCCTACGCCTCCTGTCAGCCATCGCGTCGCACAAGGACGGCGAGGCCTGCGTGTGCGACATATCCGATGTCGGCGTCTCCCAGCCGACCGTCTCCCATCACCTCAGAAAGCTCCGTGAGGCAGGGCTGCTGACCTCCGAACGTCGCGGCACATGGATCTACTACCGGGCCGACCCGGTGACTCTCGCAGCGATGGAACGCATCCTCTCCGCAGCCTCTGGAAGGGCCTGACCTCACGGCCGACCGGCCCCTGCTCCTGTCTGTCCGTGAGGCCCGCTCCGTACGCATGGTGAGGGAGCGCCCCTCACCGCGAATCGCCGTTCCGGCTCAGCCGGACGGGCACACCTTGTGCAGGGTCAGGTCCGCCAGCCCCGCGCCTCGGAAGGGGCGGAGGTCCACCTCTCCCGCGCTGAACAGATGGCCCAGCAGCGGCGCCGACACGGCCGCCTCCTCCCCGTCCACAGCCGCGTAGGAGAGCAGCAGCGCGGGATCGGACAGGGCGGCGAAACCGACCACTCGGTCGGCCTGGTGAGATCCGGTGCCGGGCTCCACCAGCTGGCCGGGCACCGCTGTGAAGCCGAGCCTCGACTTGAAGCTGAACAGCCCCGCGTTGCCCAGGTGCCCATAGAGGTTGACGTCCCGGCCGAGCGTCGCCCAGCGCCTCCCCCTCAACCGCGCCTCTCGCATCGTCTCCCAGTAGAGGACCCGGGAGAGACTGCCGCTCCGCTGTCCCGGTGTCACGGCCGAGAAGCGGGCACGCATCTCCTGACGATCCGGCAGGTCCTGGTCCAGGCAGGCTCCCACCAGCGTGCTTCCACTGCGGACCGTGACCGCACAGTACGTGTCAGCCTCGTCCAGGATGTCCGCACGCTGGTGGACGGCGACCGCCCACCCGTGCCTCATGCCGGCGACCTGCCGCTCGTACAGCTCGATGAACTGATCGAGCAGTTCGGGGGTCAGCTTCTCGGTGCGGATCAGGAGGCCCGCCTCGGTCGCCCGCCTGTAGGCGGAGCGGATGTCGTAGCGGTCCTTTCCCGAGAGGGCCGCGAGGTAGGTGCCTTCCGACTCCAGTACCTCGGCGCGCCACATGATCACCTGAGGCTTCGGGTGGAATCCCGCCTCCCTCAGCCATGGCCACGCGTGACGGGGCGGGTCCTGCACCCTGACCACGTCCACCTGACGCTCGTGGTCACGCCACTCACCGCTCATGGCCTGATCGACATCGACGAGGGCCACGGGCAGCCCCAGGGAGTGGACGATCACGAGACGCCCGCGAGGTCCCGGGGAGAGGCGGGCGCGGCAGCCGTCCCCGTCCTGGAGCGGCCGCCGTCCGTCCGTGAGGAGGACCTGAAGCGGCGCAGCCGCAGGCTGTTCGTCACCACGAAGATGCTGGACAGCACCATGGCAGCCGCGGCGATCATCGGGTTGAGGACGCCGGACGCGGCGAGAGGAATGCCGGCCAGGTTGTATATGAAGGCCCAGAACAGATTGCCCTTGATCGTCCCGAGGGTGCGCCGGGACAGGCGTACGGCGTCAGCGGCGTCTCGCAGGTCACCGCGGACCAGGGTGATGTCGCTCGCCTCGATGGCCGCGTCGGTTCCCCCTCCGATGGCGATGCCCAGGTCCGCCTGCGCGAGGGCGGCGGCGTCGTTGATGCCGTCGCCCACCATGGCCACAGTGCGGCCTTCCTCCTGGAGGCGGCGGACGACAGCAGCCTTGTCCTGGGGAAGCACCTCGGCGTGGACGTCGGTGATGCCCATGTCGTCGGCGATGCGCCGGGCCGCCCCGGCGGTGTCACCGGTGAGGAGTACGGGCGTCAGCCCGAGCCGGCGCATCTCGTCGATCGCCGGACGACTGGTGGGCTTGGCTTCGTCGGCGACGAAGAGCAGGCCGCGCACCTCCTCGTCCCAGCCGACCGCCACTGCTGTCCGGCCGCTGTTCTCCAGATCGTCCAGACTCCTTCGCAGGCCGTCCGGCATCTCCATGTGCTCGCCGACCCAGCTCGGCCGGCCGACCATCACCTCGCGCTCCCCCACGCGGCCCACCACGCCGAAGCCGGCACTGGCGCGGAATTCGTCGACCTTGGGAAGCACGGGCGCCACCTCGGCGGCCGCGGCGGTCACCGCCGTAGCGATGGGGTGTTCGGAAGCCTGCTCCAGTGCGGCCGCGAGCGTGAGCAGTTCGTCGCGGTCGGTTCCCTGCCCGTACTCCGTCGCGACGAGCCGCATCCGGCCCGTCGTCACGGTGCCGGTCTTGTCCAGGACGACGGTGTCGATACGCCGGGTCGATTCCAGGATGTGCGGCCCCCGGATGACGATGCCCAGTTGTGCGCCACGTCCGGTACCCACGAGCAGGGCGGTGGGGGTCGCAAGCCCGAGGGAGCAGGGGCAGGCCACCACCAGCACGGCGACCGAGGCGGTGAGCGCGGCGGCCGCGCCTCCGCCGTTTCCGATCCAGAATCCGGCGACCGCCACGGCGATGCCGATGACGACGGGGACGAACACGGCCGCGATCCGGTCGGCAAGCCGCTGAACGGGGGCCTTGCCCGCCTGCGCCTCGGAGACCAGCCGGCTGATGTGGGCGAGCTGTGTGTCGGCCCCCACGCGTTCCGCGCGGATCACGAGGCGCCCGCTGGTGTTGACGGTGGCTCCGGTGACGGCGTCGCCCTCGGCCACTTCCTGGGGCACGCTCTCGCCGGTCAGCATGGAGACGTCCACGGCCGAGGCACCTTCGACGACGCTGCCGTCGGTGGCGATCTTCTCGCCGGGGCGGACCACGAAGAGGTCCCCGACACGCAGCTCGCCGACGGGGATGCCGACCTCCTGACCGGCCCTCAGGACGGTGACTTCCTTGGCGCCGAGTTCGAGCAGCGCCCGCACCGCACTGCCCGCCCTCCGTTTGGCCCGGTGCTCCGCGTACCGGCCCACCAGGACGAAGAGGGTCAAGGAGGTGGAGACTTCGAGGTAGATGTGGTGCGAGCCCTGCCCCGGCGTCGGGACCATGAGGAACGGCATCTGCATGCCGGTCACCCCGGCATAGCCGAAGAAGAGGGCGTACAGCGACCAGCCGAAGGAAGCCAGGACTCCGATGGAGACCAGGGAATCCATGGTCCCGGCGGCCTGACGGAGGTTCTTCCAGGCCGCGGTGTGGAACGGCCATGCACCCCAGACGGCGACGGGAGCCGCGAGAGTGAGGGACAGCCACTGCCAGTGGTCGAACTGCAGCGGCATGACCATGGCCATCGCCATGACCGGCAGAGTGAGGGCGAGGCATACGAGGATACGCAGCCGCATGGCGGACAGTTCACGGTCAGCGGCGTCGTCCGCCGATTCGCCGGGTCCCGCCGGCGGGGTCGCGGCCTCGGGCGGCGGAGGCAGCGCAGCGCTGTATCCCATCTTGCTGACCGTGTCGATCAGTTCGTCGACGGTGTGACGGTCGTCGAAACTGACGTGAGCGCGCTCCAGGGCGAAGTTGACCTCAGCCGTCACGCCTTCGAGTCGGTTGAGCTTGCGTTCGATGCGGGCCGAGCAGGCCCCGCAGGTCATGCCGCCGATATCGAGCGTGACTACGGCTGGTGCCGTCGTGGCAGTGCCGGCCATGACTGCGGTCTCCTTCGGTAGGGCTGTCGGGTTAGAGAGGGGGCAGCGCTCTGCCGAGCAGCCAGGCCAGGCCGAAACATCCGACGAGGACGGCGGCGTAGAGCGTGAGCCGGATGGGGGGGTTCACGCCGCCGTTCCCGCGAACTCGTATCCGGTGCGCTCCACGGCCGACCGCACGGCGTCGGAGGCGACGTCGCGCGGGGAGGTCACGGTCACTCGGCCACTCTTGTGGTCGACCGTCACCGTGGTGTCCTCACCGAGGTCGGTCTCGATGGCCGTACGGATGCGCTTGGCGCATCCTCCGCAGGTCATCCCGCGGACTTCGAAGATGGTGGCCTTATCCATGGTGTACTCCCGTTCCGGTGGACTTCAGATAGGTACCGATGCGGTCGAGGGCGCGGACGACGTCCTCGGTGGCGACCCCGTACGACAACCGGACGTGGTCCGGGGCCGCGAAGTCGTTGCCGGGCATGACCGCGACGCCCGCGTGTTCCAGAAGGTCTCGGGCGACGCTGCCGGCGTCGTCGCCCGGCCGTGCGCAGAGGGCGCTGATGTCGGCGAAGACGAAGAATCCGCCCTGCGGCGGCGCCGTCAGCCGGATGGGCGGCAGGTTGAGGATCCCGTCGCGCACGATCGTGCGCCGGGTGCTCAACTCCTGCGCCCTTCGGGCCAGTTCCGTCTCGGTGCCCTCGGTCAACGCGGCGAGCGCGGCGTACTGCGAGATCGAGGAGGGGGCGGAGCTGGTGTGGCCCTGCACCGCCGTGAGGGCGGTGGCGACGGGCAGGGGTGCCGCCGCGAATCCGATGCGCCAGCCCGTCATCGCGTACGTCTTGGAGAAGCCGGCGATCGTGACGGTCCGTTCAGCGATCTCCGGGCCGAGCGAGGCGACGCTGGTGAAGGACGCACCGGCATGGACCAGGTCCCCGTATATCTCGTCGGTCACGATGATCAGCCCGTGCTCCACGGCCACCTGGGCAAGGGCCAGGAGTTCGGAGCGTTCGTAGACCACGCCCGTGGGGTTGGACGGGTTGTTGAGCAGCAGAACTCTGGACCGTGGAGTCAGGTGAGCCCGGAGCGCTTCGGGGGTGAGCTTGAAGCCGGTGTCAGCGGTGGGAACCGTCACCGGCAACGCACCTGCGAGAGCGATCATATGGGGGAAACTGACCCAGTACGGGGCCGGGAGGATCACCTCGTCCCCGGGCTCGCACAGGACGGTGAGGACCTGGGCGAGTGCCTGCTTGGCTCCGTTCGTCGTGACGATCTGCGCCGCGTCGTACGAGCAGCCCCAGTGCTCCGCGAGGCGCCGGGCTATGGCCTCCCTGAGAGGCCGGACACCGGCGACCGGCGTGTACCGGGTCAGGCCTTCGGCGATGGCCCGCCGGGCGCCTTCGGCCGCCTGCTCCGGGGTGGGGAAGTCGAGTTCGCCGCCGGTGAGGTTGATGATGTCGGCGCCGTCGGCGATGCGGGCCTTGATCTCGGCATCCAGGGCCGCGGTGCTGGACGCGGGCAGCGATCGTGCGCGGCTGCTCAGCACGGGTTCAGTCCTTCGCCGTCAGGTTGAACGCGGTGGTGGACGCTTCACCCGACGCGGGAGTGACGGTGACGGTGATCCGCCAGTCACCCGCCATCCCCAGGACCAGCTTGGCTTCATAGCCGTCGCCCTCGGGGCGTGCCGTCTGGTTCCCGCCCTTCATCTTCATGTTGGGCATTTCGGGGTTGATCGCGACCTTGGCGCCCGCTACCGCCTTGCCGTCGGCGTCCTTCACCGCGATACCGGCCGTCCCGGCCGCTCCCCCACCGGTGGGCGGGCAGGGGGCCACGGTGAGCGTGACCTCCAGACCCGCGTCGGACCTGGTCGCCCGGCAGTCGTCGTCCAGGTCGCCGGCAGGGGTGGATCCGCCGGCGGCGTCCGTGGTGCCGCTGCAGCCGGTCAGGACCGCGGCGAGCAGGAACACGGTCGCGGTGGCAGCCCGGCGCGCAGCCCCCCGGGTGGTGCGGGGCCCGGCAGGGTACGCCGTGGTCGTGGCCTCTCCGTCAGGCTGGTGGGGGGCCGTGCGCCAGGTCATGTGTCCTCCTCGGAATGTTCGGTACGGTGGTGATCAGCCGCAGCAGGACGACTTCTTGGGGGCCGCGGCGCCCTCGGTCTCCGTCGTGGCGGCGGGCTTGGGGCCGCAGCAGGAGGACGTCTTCTTCGGTGCGGCGGACGAGTCGGCGGCCGGCTTGGGGCCGCAGCACGAAGCCTTCTTCGGCTCGGCCGGGGCCTCGGCGGCCGGCTTCGGACCGCAGCACGAGGAAGCCTTCTTCGGCTCCTCGGTGGTCGCGGTCGGGGTCTGCTGGGTGGCGTTCCAGAACATGTTGCCGAGGTTGGTGTCAGACATGGGCGTTGTCCTTTCCGGGGGTGTTCCTGTGGGTGCGGCCCTCCTGGGCGTCGCACAGTTCGGTGAGTCGCCCGCCCGCGGTGAACAGCTCCACCGGCAGGCCGGATTCGACGATCCGTCCGTCCTCGATGACGAAGACCTGGTCGAGGTCTTCCACCAGGGGGAGCCAGTGCGCGACGACGACGGCCGTGCGGCCCTCCAGGAGGCGGCGTATCGCCGAGAGGACGAGTCGCTGACGTTCCGGATCGACGCTGGAGACCGCCTCGTCCAGAACGATGACGCGGGGGTCGGCGAGCATCGCCCGGGCCAGGGCGATCAGCTGCCGCTCACCGACGGAGAGGCGGGAGCCCCGCTCGCCGACGCGGGTCTCGTAACCGTCGCGCAGGCCCATGACGGCCTCGTGCGCCCCGAGGGTCTTCGCGGCGTCGATCACCTGCTCCTTGGTGGCGCCGGGCCGCCCGAAGAGGATGTTCTCGGTGACGGTGCCGTCGAAGAGCTGTGCCTCCTGAGTGACGAGCAGCACCTGCGAGCGGACCGACGCGCTGCTCATGCCCGTCAGGTCGTGCCCGTCGATGCTGACCGTGCCGCCGGTAGGTGTGTACAGCCGGACCAGCAGTTGCATCAGCGTGCTCTTGCCGGCGCCGCTCGTGCCGACGATGCCGATGTGCTGTCCGGGCTCCGCGCGGAGCGTGATGCCGTGGAGGACGTCGGGGCCGTCGCCGTAGGCGAAGGTGACGTCCTCGAAGGCGACGGCGCCTTCGACGGGTGGCAGGGTGCCGGAGCCGCTCCGCTCCTCCTCCAGGTCGAGGACGTCCAGGATGCGTCGTGCCGAGGTGGCGATGTCGGACGACTGTCCGAGCTGGTGGGCGAGGTCGCGTACGGGGTTGAGCATGCGCTTGACGAAGAGGGCGAAGGCGGCGAGCGTGCCGGCCGCCAGCGCTGTGCCGGACGCCATGCCCATGGAGGCCATCATCGTGTCCGTGCCCATCAGCATCCAGGTCATGGGCATCATGCCGGCGGCCATGTCGAAGAAGAAGCCCGAGCCGAGCTGGTGCCCGTTGATGATCTGCAGGCCGCCGAAGAAGATCAGCAGGCCCAGGGCGAGGAAGACGCTGAACCCCAGGTGGGAGGTGAGCCAGAGGCGTTTGCGCGAGAGCCGGTTGTGCACCGTGCTGTACTCCTCGGACCGCGCTCGCAGGTCGGCGAGTACGGCCTCCTCCTGGCCGAAGGAACGGATGTCGGCCAGGCCCTCGATGCGCTGGTCGAGGTAGCCCACCATCTGGTCCCAGCTCTCGCGCTGCTTCCGGGTGTCCGGACGCAGCCGCTTGGTCCACACCACCGCGATCCACACCATCAGGGGGATGGTGACCAGGGTGGGCAGCGCCACGAGGGGGCTGAGGGCGAGGAGGAAGACGGCGAAGGCGAGGAACCAGATGACGCTGTTGGCCACTTCCATCAGGGACTTGGTGAGGAAGCCGCGGAACCGGTTCGCCTCGAAGAGCACGCGGGTGACCCATTCGCCACTGGCCTGGGAGACGTGCCGGGACAGCTGCACGTTGTGCAGGCGCACGACCAGGTCGTTGCGGATGGTGACGGACAGGCTCTCGTTGATCCGGATCATCGCCGAGTTGTAGATGATCCGGATGATGTTCTCCGCCACCGTCAGGACGACGAGGTTGATGGCGGTGGACCGCACGGCGCTCATGTCACCGATGACGATCTGTCCGATACCGGCCATCACCGTGTACATGACGGCGATCGTGGCGATGGAGTTCAAAATGGCCATCAGCGTGGCGACGCTGAGCCAGAACCAGTGGGGCCGCAGGTAGGGCAGGAATCTGCGGGCCGCCTTCAGCAGGGCCTGCCGGGCTTCCTTGCCCTCCAGAGGTACCTCGTGCGAGGTGACGGTCATGAAACCTTTCCTCCCTCTGGGGTGGCCGCCCCGGCGAGCGACGCCACGGCCTGCGCCGGGACTTCCGGGAGGGCCAGGCTGACGGTGCGGTCGACGTACCGGGTGACCGCGGGCTGCTGGGAGGCGATGATCAGGGTGCGGCCGTTGCGCACCTTGAGGATGGTCTGCAACAGTGCGGCCTCGGTCTCCGCGTCCAGGTTCGCCGTCGGATTGTCGAGCAACAGGATGTCGGGGTTGACCAGCAGCGCCCGGGCGAGGCCTATGCGCTGACGCTCCCCCGCCGACAGGTCCAGGGTGCTGGCGCCGAAGCGTCGGTCCAGCGGGATGTGCGAGAGGCCGGCAGCGGTGACCGCCTGCGCGACCTGCTCGTCCGTGGCGTCGGGCCGGACGAAGTGGACGTTCTCGGCGAGGGTGCCCTCGAAGACCCATTGCCGCTGCGGCAGGCACACGATGTGCCGACGCAGGCTTTCGGGAGCGTACGCGCGGGCGTCGACGCCGTCGTACGTGACGGTGCCGCCGTCCGGGTCACGCAGCCGGGCCAGGACGTGCAGGAGCGTGGACTTGCCGCTTCCCGTGGGACCGGTCAGGGCGATGACGGCGCCCGGCTCCACGTGGAGGTCGACGTTGCCCAGAACGCGGCGACCGGCGATGTCGACGTCGATGCCTCGGACGTCGACGGTGCCGATGGCCGGGACGTCGGTGCGGCCGTCGTGGCCGGCGATGACGGAGGGGGCATCCATGACGCGCAGGAGGCGCTGAGCGGTCACGACGCTCCGGAAGGCCCCGTTGGTGTGCATGGCGAGCATATGGATGCTCATCTGGAACATCATCACCAGGGCCACGACCGCGACGAGATCGCCGACCGTGCTGGTGCCGTTGAGCACTCCCTGCCCGCCGACCCACAGGGCGATCGGGGTGGGCAGACCACCGATGACGTTGAGAATCGCCTCCCACCGGCTGTACGTGCGCTTCATCTGGCCGTCACGCGCCGCGTGCGCCTGGTTGACCTTGTCCAGGCGGCCTGAGGCGTCCGACTCGCGGCCGTAGGACTTGACGACGTTGATGTTGGCGAGGGATTCGCCCACACCGCTCAGGAGCTTGGTGAACTGGCTCTTGAGTTCGGTGAACGCCTTCTGCAGGCGGAGCTGGACGGTGAAGTTCCCGATGATGACGAAGACCATCGGGATGACGGCCAGCAGCGTGGTGCGCGCGTCGATGACGATGGCCGTGACCAGCATGGTGAGCGTGACCAGCACCTGGTTGAGCAGTTCCAGCAGACCACCGTTGGTGAGACCGCGGACGGAAACGGCATCGGATATCAGGCGGGTGAGCGCGCGGCCGCCGGACGCCTCGGCGATGTCGGCGGGGCCGAGATGGATGAGCTTGCGGAAGAGATCCTCCCGCAGGTCGTTCACGGCCTTGCTGGCCACGGAGAACCTGATGCGCTTGCCGAAGTGCAGCAGGGCGGTGGTCGCCGCACCGGCGAGCAGGACGCCCAGGGAGGTGTAGAGCAGGGTCTCTGTCGCTCCGCCGAGTACCCCGACGTCGATGGCGTACCGCGTCAGGAGTGGCACGGCGATGTTGCCGAGGAGACCGAGGAACATGACCACGGTGGCGATGGTCATCTCGCGGCGGTAGCGCAGCGGGTAGCTATAGATGAAGCGCAGCGCGCGTAGCGAGTCGTTCAACGTCGAGCCCCCTCTTGGTAGTTGGATCGGGCAGTCGGTCCGAGCGGGCCGCACCCGGAAGAGTGCGGCCCGCCGTCATGCCGCTGGACTAGTCGCAGCAGGCGCAGGCGCAGCCGCACTCGGTGCCGTCTTCCGCGACGTCCTCGTTGCCGCTGGTCTCACAGCAACCGGAACCGATCATGTCGTCGGCCATGGCATCTCCCTTCTCGTTCTCGCTGATTCGATACTTTCAAAAGTATCGAATCATGGAGCCTCAAGAGCGTCAAGTAGTCTGACCCCTAAGGGAGTTGTCAGCAGCAGCTGGTGTGCACCCGGTCTACGGAACCCTCGTTGACCTGCTCGTCCGCCAGCCGGACGGCCAGCTGTTCCATGACCCGTGCGAGGTCCCGCTCCAGCTGCTCGGGGCTCTCGCCGGCCAGCACGATACGGCCGAAGGCTCCGCCGCGCGGGTGGCCGACCGGCAGCACCGACTCGCCCGGTGCGACGTCGAGCTCGACGAAGGGCGGATGTGGGGACTCGAGTCCGCCGAGCGAGCCGAGGGCAGAGGCGTCGTACTCGATGCGCCCCGCCTCCTCGAAGACGATGCTCCGGTACAGGCCGCAGGCGGCGTCGGCGGCCCGGGGCTCCCCGTGCCGGCCGAGAGCGGCTTCGGCAGCGACGAGACTCGGCTCCCAGCCGGTGGTGGATCTGATCATCTCGACGGCCTGGCCGCCGGGAACACGGGGGTTGATCTCCCCCGCGCGCCAGCCGTCGGCCGTGAGGGTGAACTGGAGCGCCGCGACCCAGTCGTCCAGTCCGACCGCGCTCAGCGCGAGGTCCGCCAGCCGGTCGAGCTCCCGCCTGTTCTCCTCGTCGAGCCTGGCGGGGAAGTAGCCGCCGACCTTGACGAAGGTCGGCGGCGGCCCCACGTCGCCCTCGACCACCCACAGGACCCGGGTCGCTCCGGCCGTACGGGCGGCGAAGACACCGAACTCCGGCCCCTGTACGTACTCCTCGACCAGAGCGCTGTCCCGGCCACCCGCCAGGATGCCGGCGATGGCCTGCTCGACCTCGGCGCGGGTGTCGCAGTACGCCAGCCCGGCTGCGCTCGACGCGTCGCGCGGCTTGACCACGACGGGCAGGCCAAGCGCTTCGGCGGCCTCGCCGCCCTCCTGTGCTCCGCTCACGACCCGGATGCGCGGCACCGGAACTCCGGCCCCTTCGAGGAGGCGGTGGGTGGCCGCCTTGTCGATGCAGTCCCGGGCCGCCTGCTCGGTGATGCCGTGGTCGAGCTTGAGCTCCTCCCGCAACCGGCCGGCCAGCGGAACGAGACGCTCGACCCCGGTGACGACGGCGTGGATCGGCTGCTGGGCGTGGACCTCGGCCACCTGGCGCGAGACCGAGGCCCAGTCTCCGAAGTCGACCTCCAAGGGGTAGTCGGCGAGCATGACCTGTTCGAGCGTCATGTTCTCCTCCGCGAACACGACGTCGTAGTCGCTCTCTTCCTGGAGCTGCTGAACGGTACGCCGACCGCCGAGCACGAGAATGCGCGTGGACAAGGGTCCATCACCTACTGGATGTCTGGCTCGACGCGGAGTCGGAGCGAGTGGAAGAGGGAGTGGTACGTGGAATCCAGCTCCGCCGGTTCGTCGCCGTACACCACGATGCGGCCGCAGCTGCCGCCTTCGGGGTCGTCGACACCGCGGACGCTGTCGCCGGGTTCGACGTCGAGCCAGACGCCCGGGGAGTCGAGGCCCCGGACGTCGTAGTCGATCCGGCCCGGGCTGTCGAAGCCGACACATCGGTACAGCACGTGGCTCGCCGTGGGCGGCCTGCGCGTGACGGGCCGTCCCAGCGCGATCTCCGCGGCCGCGCGTGTGAGATCGATCCCGCTGATCCGTTCGGTGGCGGCGCACAGCTGCCCCCCGGGCGGCCGGGCGGCGACGTCGACGAGGACGGGCCCGTCGTCCGTCAGCCTCACCTGGACGTGGGAAACGCCGTGGTCGAAGTTGAGTACGGCCAGGGCCCGGATGCAGAACGCCTCCAGTTCCGACTCCCGGACCGGGTCGAGACCGCTGGGGTGGTCATAACCGGTCTCGGACCGCCCCGGGCCCGGGCCCGTGTGCTGGGCCAGCACACTCACGATCTCGGTGACCCCGTCGACGGTGAAGCTCTGCACGGCGTACTCAGGCCCGTCGGTGAACTTCTCCACAACGAGCGCGGTGGGGCCGAGGAGCTCCGATGCCCGCTTCACCTCGTCCAGATCGCGGCAGAGCCTTCGACCCCGGCCGACCGACTTCCGCACCACGACGGGCAGTCCCAGCCTCCGGGCCGACGCCCGGGCGTCGGCCGGATCGGCGACCGCCAGGGAGTCGGGCGTCCGTACGCCGCCGGCGGCCAGCATCATCCGAAGGCGCGCCTTGTCGTGGCAGGCCAGGGCGGCTGAGAGGTCGAGCCCGCGTACCTCGATCCGGGCGGCCAGGTAGGCGGCCAGCGGCACGTGCGCGTCGTACACGCTGAACACCGCTTCGAGCGGCCGGACGGCGTGGATGCGGCTCACCGCGCTCTCCACCGCAGCCCAGTCGCTCAGGTCGATGTCGAGAGGCACGTCGACCCGGCAGGCCAGCTCCAGCGGCGTGGGATCGTCGAGCAGGACGGTGTGTACGTCGAGGGCGTCGAGAACGTCCACGACGCGGCGCCCGGAGAGGCAGGCCACACCGGGACGGATGTCGGGGCTCATCAGCAGCACCGCCTGGTCATGTCGAGTTGCTCCTCGGGGCCCTGGCAACGCTGTTCCAGGCGCAGGCAGGACGCGTGCAGAGCGGCCTGCTCATCGCGGTCGGCCGCGTTCAGCGCCAGGTGGAGCGATACGGGGTAGGCCCCGAGTTTGCGTTTCTCCATCCCGTTGGAGCGGCCGAGGTCGACCGTGGCGACGTCCGTGGCGACGGCGCTCTCGACGATGCGGCCGGCCATCGCCCGGTACGGGACGAAGGACGGCAGGCGCGCGGTCTCCAGACCGGCCAGCCACATCGACCAGACCGGGCCGAACTGCCAGCCGGCGAAGACGCCGACGATGTGTCCGGCGCCGTCGACGGCCGTGATGGACCGCTCGAACGGCGCCAGCCTGGCCTGCATGGCCCGGAGGAACGCGGCGGGCAGGACGTCGGTGGGGGTGTCGCGGTCCCGCAGAAGGGAGTGGATCAGACGGATCGTCGTGTCGATGTCCGCGGGCCGGTCACGTACGGTGTGGTCGCGCGCCGCGAGCCTGCGTTCCCTGGCCAGCTTGCGGCGGCGGTGCCCCTCGGCGAAGGTCCAGTATTGCTCGACCGTCTCCACGTCGGTGGCACAACGGTAGGAAGTGGTGATGTGGGCTGTGGCGAAGCCTTGCCGCATCAGCCGTCCGCTGAGCCGGTCCGCCGACGCGTTGGCAACACCCCAGACCCTGGCTCCGGCGGAACGCGCCGCCTCCCCCAGGGCGTGCAGCAGCTCGTCCACCGCGCCGTCGTGTCCGGGCGCGGCCAACGGGCCGCCGTCCAGGGCGGCAAGGCTGTGTGCCAGGAGTATCGGACCCGTCGGTGCGAAGTCACCCAGCTCGACGAGGTAGGAGAGGCGCGGGCAGTCGTGCACCACGTAGGCGGGGCAGACCCCGACGAGCTCGTCGCCCTGGTAGGCGGCGAGATGGCGGGGCTCGAACTCTCCGGGCGGAGCGTCCTCGAAGGCGGCGAGCCACTGCCAGGTGTGGAAGACGCTTCCGGCTGCCAGGCCTACGACCCGGTTCCACGCGTCGGCGTCGGCGTCGTGGATCGTGGACAGGGTCTCGATCCGGTGCTGTCCGGTCATGTGGCCGACCGGGTCGGTGAGGGTCATCGGACGCACCTCAGCAGCACGACTTGAATTCACGGCTGTCCGACGGGGCCGGATCAAGGCCGTCGCCGAACACCACCTGGAGGTCCAGAGCCCGGCGGACGTCCTGCTCCGCCCGGTCGAGTTCCTCGGCGCTCTCGCCGTACACCACGATGCGGCCGTAGACACCGCCCTGAGGGTCTTCCTTGGGCCGCACGGTCTCGCCGGGTGCGATCTCCAGCTCGACGACGGGTCTGCCGGGGCCTTCCCCGTCCGCCACGAACTCGTCGTAGAGAACCGTTCCCGGCTCGTCGAAGACGATGCTCGTGTAGCGGGCGAAAGCCACGGCCGGACCGGGCTGGGCCTGCTCCAGGCCCAGCACCTGGCGGGTGACCGCCTCCACCATGTCGATGCCGCTGACGGCGGTGGTCATCTCCACCAGGCGCCCGCCGGGTCTGCGGGCGTTGACCTCGATCACGCGGAACCCGTCGGTGCCGAGCCGTACCTGCGTATGGCTGATCCAGTCCCGTAGACCAAGCGCGTCGAGCGTGCCCTGGAGGAGCTGTTCCAGCTCCTCGTGGTGGGGCGCCGCGAGGCCGCACGGGTGCTCGTAGCCCAGCTCCACGAAGACGGGCGGCGGGGTCGTACGCTGCCGGAAGACGCTGAGGAGCTGCGTGGTTCCGCCGCGGGTGAGGGTCTGTACGGCGAACTCGGGGCCGTCGACGTACTCCTCGATCAGCGCCCCCGGCAGGCCGTCGGGGAGGAAGCCGCCCAGCGCGCCGAAGGCCTCCCGCACCTCGGCTTCCCCGAAGCAGCACCGGACACCGAAGGCGCCGGCCCCGTCGCGGGGTTTGACCACCACGGGGTAGCCGATGCGCGAGGCCGCCGCCACCGCCTCGTCCTCGTTCGTGGCGAGCGCGAAGCGTGGTACGGGCAGGCCGGCCGCTTCGAGCACGGTGCGCGTGCGCCACTTGTCCCGGCAGTTGGCCGCGGCTTCTGCGTCCAGCCCCGGCGATCCGGGGGACAGCAGGCTGCCGAGGTGCGCCATCAGCGGCAGACGCGGTTCGGTGTGCGTCAGTACCGCTGCGGGCCGCTCGCCCCCGAGCTCGTCCCGGATCGCGTCCGCCACCGCGCCCCAGTCGTCCAGGCCGATGTCCACGTGGGCGTCGACCCAGGGCATGCAGTGCCACGGAATCCGTTCGTCCAGGAGCACGACCCGGTATCCGAGCTCCCTGACGACGCTGAACTCTCGCTCGCTGCGGCCACCGAGCATCACGACGGTGCCGGTCACGGGGGTGGATGGTTCAGGCACTACCGATGTCCTTCGTCGAGGTGGAGTGGGCTGGTGGGCGTGGCGGCCGGCCTGTTCAGCAGCAGGTGTTGGCCTTCTTCGCGGCAGCCGCGACCGCCTGTACGGCGGGGCGCTGGAGCTCGTCCAGCTTCATCGCTTCGACGATGCCGGCGATCTGGCCTATCTCCTCGTTCTTGAGGCCGAGCTTCTTGGCGGCGGCGAGGAAGGAGCGAACCGTTTCCTCACGGTCCTGCATCAGGGCCGCGCAGAGAGCGACGGCGGCCCGCGTCCTGGGTTCGAGGGCGTCGTGGTCGAAGACGGCGCCGAAGAACTCCTGGTAGCTCTTGGAGAAGGCGGCGTGGTGCTCGCCGACGCTCGGGGCGAGCTGGATGAGCTGGGTCGAGACGGACTGCTGGGGCGTGGTCGCCATGAAGGGGCTCCTCAGGATGAAGGGGGACGGTGGGTGGGTCAGCCGTGGGCGGCGAGATGACGGATCGTGGCCAGCGTGAGCTGTCCCGCCTTGCGCAGGGCGTCGGCGTCGATCCGCTCCGGGCTGTCGAGGGGTGAGTGGTAGTGCGCCGCGCCGAGCCCGACGCCGGCCGAGGGGAAGCCCGAGGCCGCGTAACGCCGGTTGTCGGATGCGACGGGCGCGGCGTAGAGGGGAATGCCCAGGTGCCGGCCGGACGCGTCGAGCGCTGCGATGAGGTCGCTGGGCGGCGGGTCGGCCGGCCCCAGCTCCACGGCCACCTTGCCGTTGAACTTGCCGGCCATGTCGATGTTGAGAACGTCGGGCCGCACCTTCCGCTCGCTCAGCTGCCGGGCGTGGTGTCCCGACCCCAGGGTGCCCATCTCCTCGGCGTCCAGGAGGGCGAAGACCAGGGGGCGGCTCAGCGGTTCGGCCCGGCTCAGAACGCGGGCCGTCTCGCAGAGTACGGCGGCGCCACTGGCGTTGTCCCCGGCGCACGGGAAGTGCAGTTCGGGGTCGGATCCGACCCCGTCGTAGTGCGCCGACAGGAGGATCGGTCGGGCCTGCGGAGCGCGGCCCGGCAGTGTCGCGATGATGTTGGCTCCGACGGCGGGCACCCGCTCCAGCGGTACGTGAGCGGTGACGACCGCGTCGGTGACGGCGTCGAGCAGCTCCGGCAGGAGCGCCACGACCGGCAGTTGTACGGGCGGTGGGCCCTGGACCCGTTTGGTGAGGTACCCGGATGCGTCGGCGTGCTGAGCCACCAGAATGCCCACCGCCCCGCGTGCCGTCAGTTCATCGGCGAGTTCCGCGAAGTCAGGTCCCTGCGAAGGGCCTCGTACGATGGCCCACCGGCCGGGCCCGGCCTCCGCCGAGGCAACGCCGGAGACCGGCGCCGGCATCGGGGCGGAACGGGGGTGCTCGGCGAATTCCGCGCGGTGGACGAGATCGCGGACGCCCTCGGGCCCGTCCACACCGCAGTACGGCGGCGCCGAGAGACGCAGCACCCCGCTGATGGCGAAGTGCTCCAGGACGGGCGAGAGACCGCTGGCGGTCAGCTCCGACACCAGGAATCGGGTGGCGCGGTCGTGTCCGGCACTGCCCGGTGCGCGCCCGGCCATGTCCGGGACGCACAGGGAGCGGAGCGTGGCAAGGGCGCGCTCGGTGTCGAAGGAGTCCGCCGGCCCGCGTGCCGCGGTGGGCCCCTGGTCGTGTGCCGTCTCGGTCATGGGGGAGGGTGTCTTCCTCAACCTGCTGCCGTGGGGTCACCACAGCAGCTTCGGGGGGTGCGGACGGCGGGTTCGCCGCAGCAGCTGCTGCGCTCGGCCTTCGGCTCGCTCACGGGCTCACCGCAGCAACCGCCGCCCTGGCCGCCGGGAACCGCGCCCGTGGCGTCGGCGGGCTCGCCGCAGCAGCCACCGGTGGTGGCCGCCGCGGCCACGAGCGGCTCCGTGATGAAGCCACCGACGGGCCTCTGCTCCGATGCGTCGGACGGATCACTGGTCATGTTCGCTGCTCTCCGATCATTGATTCGATGGACACTTACTTAAACAAGTATCGAATCAGTGTGATCGTCGTGTCAATGGCAGCGGGGGGTTCACTCCCCCACAGCCACCGGACCGCGTTCCCGCACCCCGGCGCGCAAGCCGACGGCCGCCAGAAAGGCCCTGATGAGCGGGTGGATGTCGGTCGGCGTGGAGGACAGTTCGGGCTGGAACAGGCTGCCGATGAAGAAGGGGTGGTCGGGCAGTTCGACAGCCCTCGGCGCCTTCTCCGCGTCCCAGCCGGTGATCCGGAGCTGACCGGACCGCAGCTCGTTCTCGTACGCCGGGTTGAGACCGTACTTGCAGTGATAGGTCTCCACCGCGGACTCGCGCCCCGGATAGACGGAGGCGAGTCGGCTGTCCGCGGCGAAGTGGAGTGGTGCGGTCTCCCCTACGAGGGAGCAGGCCAGCGGGACGATGAGCGGGGTCGTGGCATCCGCGTCGTACTGGACGTCCTCCGCGTCCCTGATCCCCAGGACGTTGCGGCTGTACTCGATGAGCGCGTGCTGGAAACCGCCGCAGGTACCCAGGTAGGGAATGCCCGCCGTACGGGCCGTACGGATGGCCAGCAGGGCGCCGGCCTGGCTCACGTAGGGAGAGCCGGGTATCACCCAGATCCCGTCGTAGTCGGCGACGGCGTCGGTCACCCCCGCACTGGGAAGCCAGTCGACCTCCACACCGAAGTGCGGAACCAGTTCGTCGAACTTGGCGTGCGCGGGTACACGATCGCTGCGGTCACCGACGAGGGCGAGTCTCGGCCGGGAAGTCATCAACGTGCCTCCTTGGTGGCGGAACAGGCATGTTCTGGTGCTCTCTGTGCGCTACGGACGTACCGTCACCACAGCGCGCGGCCGGTCATGGCGGACGCCGGGCCGACCCCGAGGAGCGACAGCACGCTGGGTGCGATGTCGGCGAGCGTGGCTGCCCCTTGCGGGCGGTCCACCCGCTGGCCCTCCGCCGGGACCAGCACGGCGGGCACGGGGTTGGTGGTGTGACCGCCGTAGGGGCGGCGGACGCCGTCGGAGTCGGTGAGCATCTTCTCCGCGTTGCCGTGGTCACCGACCAGGAGAACCCAGCGTCCCGTCTCGCTCGCGACCCGGCACAGGGCTTCCACGGCGCGGTCGGTGTGTTCGGCGGCCCGGACGGTGGCCGCGTAGTCCCCCGTGTGGCCGACCACGTCGATGTTGGCCAGGTTGGCGACCACCAGCGACACGTCATCGCGCCGGGCGGCCGAACTGACGGCCTCGGTGACCTGACCGATACTCATCTCCGGCCTGGCCCGGTAGTCCGGCGGCGTGGCATCGGAGATCCTGACGTGTTCCTCCACCGGCGCCACGGCGGCCTCCCGGCCGTTGAGGTAGTACGTCACGTGCTCGAACTTCTCGGCTTCCGCGACACGCACCGACCGCAGACCGCTCTCCGCGAGCCGGGCGGCCAGCCCTCCCCCGGCGTCGGCCCGGTGGACCAACGCCGGTATGGCCGCGTCCGTGTCGTACTGGGCCAGGCTGAGGAAGGTCACACCCCGGCCCGCCAGATCTCGGTGGAGATGATCGGCGAGCTGCTGAATGCGGTCGCTGCGGAAGTTGGTGAACAGGACGACGTCACCGTCCCGGACCGGACCAGCCGCGTCGCCGTCACCGCCGGTGACGACACTGGGCTCCACCCACTCCTCGCCGCGTCCGGTCGTCGCCAAAGCCTCCTTCGGCTCACCGATCAGGTGGCCCGCGCCGTCGGCGATGGCTCGGGCCGCCCGTTCGGTCAGCGCGAGGTCGCCGCTCTTGTCCAGGGCGAATCCACGGCCCGTGACCGTGACGATTCTCCCGATGCCCGCTTCCGCGGCATATCCCTCGACTGCTTCGAGATAGGTGGCGGCGGTGCCGTCCGCCACGTCCCGACCGTCGGTGATCGCGTGGATCCTGACCTCGGGAACCGTGAACAGGGCTGCGATATGCAGCAGTTCGCGCAGATGGTGCACGTTGGCATGGATCATGCCGTCGGATGTCAGACCGATCAGGTGGAGCGAGCCACCGGTGCGTGCGGCGCCCTCGAGCGCGGCGCTCAAAGTCTCGTCCGATCGCAGAGCGCCGCTGCTGATCCTCTCCTCGACCAGGACGCTGTCGTAGGGGACGGGCCGTCCCGCCCCGATGACGATGTGTCCGATCTCGGAGTTGCCGACCGTGCCGGGCAACAGGCCGACGGCACTGCCCGACGCCTCCGCGAGCACAGCGCAAGGGGTGCCGAGCAGCCGGTCGAGACAGGGAGTGTCGGCCGCCGTGAGGGCGTTGGCCTCGCCCGGCTCCGCGTGCCCCCATCCGTCCAGGACCAGCAGGATGCCCGGTCGCACCGCGCTCACAGGGTGCTGGTGGTCGGGCCGGCGAGGGTGTCCAGCTTCTGCCAGAAGGTCGGGAAGGACTTCGCGACGCACCCCGGGTCCTTGATCACCACCCCCGGCGTACGCAGTCCGGCGATGGCGAAGCACATGGCGATGCGGTGGTCGTCGTAGGTGTCGATGACGGCTCCGCGAGGCGTACCGCCGGTGATGGTCAACGCGTCGGGGTGCTCCTCGACAGTGATGCCCATCTTGCGCAGTTCGGTGGCGACGGCGGCGATCCGGTCGCATTCCTTGATCCGCAGGCTGGCGATGTTGCTGATGTGCGTGGTGCCTTCGGCGAAGGCCGCGACGACGGCGAGTGTCGGGACCACGTCCGGCATCGTCTCCATGTCGATGTCGATGCCGCGCAGGTCGCCTCCGGTCAGGGTGATGGAGTCGTCGGCGATGTCCGCCGTACATCCCATCCGGGTCAGAGCGGCGACCAGGCCGACGTCCCCCTGGTGCGACCCCTTGCCGATGCCGGGAATGGTGACGGTGCCGCCGAGGACGGCGGCGGCCGCGAGGAAGTAGGACATGCCGGAGGCATCGGGTTCCACCTGGACCGTGCCGCCGCGCAGCTTCTGGCCCGCGGCGACGGCGAACCGGGTGTAGCCGTCCCGCTCGACGACGACGCCCATCTCCGCGAGGGCCGCGACCGTCATCTCGACGTACGGCTTGGACACCAGTTCGTCGATGACGTGGATCTCGGTGTCCTGCTCGGCGCGCGTGGCGTTGATCAGCAGGCTGGAGGTGAACTGGGAGCTGACCGCCCCGCTGATACGCGTCGAGCCACCGCGGAAACTCGGACCGGTGACCCGGACGGGCGGGCTGCCGTTGCCCTTCACGGCTTCGGCCGCCACTCCGAGGCCCGGCAGCGCTTCGAGCAGGGAGCCCATCGGCCGCTCCTGCATGCGCGGGGTCCCGGTGAGGACGGTGGTGCCCTCGGCGTGCCCGGCCATGGCGATGAGGATACGGATCGGGGTGCCGGCCGCGCCGACGTACACGTCCTCCTCCGGGGCGCGCATGGCGCGGCCGGTCGGTGTGACGGTGATGCGCTCCGCGGCCGCGTCGACATCCACCTCGACATGACCGAACCGGGTCAGCGCGTCGGCGAGATACCGGGTGTCGTCACAGACGAGAGCACCCTCGATGACGGTCGGCTCGCCCGAGAGCGCCGCGAGGGCGAGGTAGCGGTTGGAGTAGCTCTTGGAGCCGAGGACCTGAACGGTTTTCCGGAAGGCGGTCAGCGGCCTGATCGTGACACTCTCGGCCTTCAGTCGCGGATCGGTCTCGACAGAACTCAACGCGTCTCCCCATGGTTGTCGGTGTCGAACGCCAGTGGCAATCGGGAAGAGCCTGAGGGGTCGCGCCCTGATGAAGAAAGCTCCCGGTGAGGCAGCAAGTTGCCCGGCAACTACCTGTCGCTTCCGCACCGTCGGCCGACTTTTCTCGCCCAACTGGCCCCGGACCGTGCTAACTTCAAGACATTCGAAGCACCAGCACATCTGGGGGGACGGATGTCGCAGCCGCTGGGACTTGACGACCTGACACATGCGGTTTACCGCTTCGCACTCGGCCGGCCCGGCTGCTCGCCGGAAGACCTGTTCAGCGGTCTCGGCGCACCTCGGGACGACATCCGACGGAGCGTCGACCGACTCCTGGAACTCTCCCTGCTCCGTCCCCTCGCCGGAACGCTCGTTCCGGCGAAGCCCTCTCTCGCCCTGCGAACCCTGCTCCAGCAGCGGCAGGCCGAGATCATGAGCAAGCAGCAGGAGTTCTCCGACATCAAGGACACCGTCGACCAGCTCGCCGAGGAGTACGAGGTCGCTCAGGCGTCGACGTCGCACTCCGGTTGGGAGCGCCTGGAGTCACAGGCCGCGGTACTGGCCCGTATGGAGCGGCTCGCCGGCCGGGCGACGGTCGGGTGCATGTCCCTGTTACCCGCGGAGACCGTCGGGGAGGAGGTACTGCTCGCACGGCGCCCCCTCGACCAGCACATGCTGGAGCGCGGTCTCTCCGTCTGGAACATCCATCTGGAGAGCGTCTACAACGACCGTGCGGCCCTCGGCTACGCCCGTTGGCTGGCGCGCGGCGGCGGACGCGTGGGGACGGTTCCGACGCTGCCGATGTGGCTCGTCGTCTACGACCGCACCACCGCTCTGGTGCCCATAGATCCCAGGAATCCTGCGGCGGGAGCCGTCCAGGTCAGCGGGGCGGGGTTCCTGGCGTGCCTGGTGGCGCTCTTCGAGCGTCTCTGCGAGACCATGAGGCCACTGGACTCCCTGTGCGGGGGTGGTGCGCAGGACCAGCCCACCCCCATGGAGAAGGAGATTCTCCGCCTGATGAGCCAGGGACTGACCGACGACGCCGTACGGAAGAAGCTCGGAGTCGGTCTGCGCACCGCCCGCCGCATGATCGCGGACCTGATGGAGCGCTTGGACGCCCGCAGCAGGTTCGAGGCCGGAGCCAACGCCGTCGATCGCGGCTGGCTCCGCCCGTGCGCCTGCGGCAGCGACCGCCCCCTGCCGTTCCGGGAGACACAAGCGTCCGCGTCAGCCACCGGAACCGCAGGGTCGCTGCGCGTCGTGTCGCGCGTCTGAGGGCGGCGCCCGGACAATGCGAGGAAGGGGCTCTGCGGGCTCAGATCGCGCAGGCCTCGGGCACCGTGTCCACGGCGAGGAGTCCGGAGAGAATTCCGAGCTGGTCGCGCCGGGCCTGGTAGTAGACCCAGGTGCCGCGACGCTCGGAGGTGACCAGACCCGCTTCTCGCAGGATCTTGAGGTGGTACGAGATCGTCGGGGCGGAGAGGTCGAAGGGGCCCGTCAGGTCACAGACGCAGACCTCGTCACCGGCGGCCGACGCGATCATCGAGAACAGGCGGAGCCTGATCGAGTCACCCAGCGCCTTGAACATCTTGGCCATGTCCGAGGCCCGCTCAGCCTCCAGTGGCGCGGCGGTGACGGGCGGGCAGCAGGGCGCTGACGTAACTACTTCCAGGCTTGACACCGCTCCAGTTTTACAGCGGTCTAATCATTGTGCAACCAGCTGGCAGGGAGGCGGGCCCCTCCCCGGGGCCGACGGCTGCCGTGCGGCCCCGCCCCCACCGGAGGGGGTGGTGGGGGCGGGGCCCGGTTCCCGACGCGTGCGGACTCGCGCGGAGGATCCCACCGGGCCGGCCGGGGGGGCTCAGGAAGGGGTCTTCGTGACCCGGCACGGAATCGTTGGAGATCCCGTGAACCGGTGGACCCGGCACACTCGACATGAGAACATCAGCACATGGTGACATCAGTTGACAGTGACATCTTACGGGTGCTGGCGGATCCCCTGCGCTGGCGGATCGTCACCCTGCTCGCCCGGGAGTCCCTGTGCACGACTCACCTGGTGCGGGAGACCGGGGCTCGGCAGACGAACCTGTCCAATCACTTGAAGGTGCTGCGTGAAGCGGGCGTGGTCGAGACCGAACCGTGCGGCAGATGGACGTACTACCGCCTGAAGCCGGAGACGCTGTCCGGTCTGGCTGCCGAACTGGCCCAGTTGTCGGTGCTGGCCGAGGAGACCGCCGACTCCGGCCGTACGCGCCCCTGCTGAACCCGAGGGTGCCGTGCGGCTGCCGACAGGACGCCGGACAGCCGCACGGGCAGGGCTCGGTCCAGCCCGGGACGGGTCAGGAGGGCACGGCGACGAGACTCTCCGCACTGGGCAGTTCGAGCCGGACCGTACGGTCGCAGAGCCGGTCGACCTGCGCGGGATCATGCGACACGAGGAGCACGGTACGGCGCCCGCGCAGCGCGGCCACCGACTCCTCCACCGTGTCCCTGCTCCGTTCGTCCAGGGCACTGGTGGGCTCGTCGAGGAGCAGTGCGGCCGGCTCCAGGGCGAGCGCCCTCGCGAGGCAGAGGCGCTGGCGCTGTCCGGCGGACAGCGTCTGGGCGGGAGAGTCCAGCCGGTCGCGGACCTCCTTCCACAGACCCGCCTCCTTCAGCGCCTGCTCCGCACGGTCACCCAGGACCTCGCGGCGGGCGCGCATGACATGGCGCAGCCCGAACAGCGCGTTGTCCAGGATGCTGCCGCCGAAGACAACAGGCGTCTGGGGAACCAGGACCACCTTGGCCCTGAGGTCCGCGTCTCCCTTGCGTGAGGCGACCGGACGCCCGGCCACCTCTATCCGGCCCTCTCTGGTGAGGCCGGCCGGAAGGAGGTCGACCAGGGCGCGCAGCACCGTGGATTTGCCGGCGCCCGACGGTCCGCACAGGCCGGTGGTCGAGCCGTGTTCCACTCCGAAGGAGACCGGCCCGACCAGAGTCTTGTTCCGATCCCGCACACGGAGTTCCCGCACGGTGATTACGTGGTCCATCGTTCTCCTTCGAAGCGGTTGCGCAACGCGACCGCCAGGCTCAGCAGTACGGCGGTGATGAGCACCAGAACCATGGCACTCCCCCATGCCTGCGCGACGGCCTGGGGGTCACCGGAGTCCTGGGACAGGGTGAAGATGTGTGTAGGCAGGGCCTGTACCGGCGATTCCACGATGCCGCCAGGCAGCGCGGGCGCACCGAAGAAGACCGTGGCGGTGAAGAGCAGCGGCGCCGTCTCCCCCGCCGCGCGCGCCAGCCCCAGCAGCAGTCCGGTCAGCGTGGCGGGCCAGGTGTACGGGACGACGACGGATCGGATGTACTGGGCACGCGTGAGCCCGAGCGACAGCGCGCTCTCCGTCATCTCCGGCGACAGACTCCTGACACGCGCACAGGTCGGTAACGCGACCATGGGCACGACGACGGGAACCAGGACGAAGGCTCCGGCGAGCCAGGATCTCCCCCAGCCCATGGCACTGCAGAAGATCACGAACCCGGCCAGGCCCAGAAGAATGGTCGGTGTCCCTCCCACGACGACCGTCAGTGTCTGCAGCACCCGCGCGGTGCGGGCAGAGGCGTGGACGCCCAGCAGGACCCCGGCGCCGAACCCGAGGGGCAGAGCGATGAGTCCGCAGGTGACGACCAGCAGCAGCGTGCCCAGGATCTGGTCACTGACGCCCCCACCGGCCGCACCGGTGGCGGAAGTGAACCAGAACGAAGGGTTGAAGGCCGCGATGCCACGTGTCGCCAGCACGCCGAGCATGCCCAGGAGCAGGAGCACAGGAAGCGCGAGCGCGCTCAACCGTAGGACGGCGACGAACCGGTCCACGTGGACGCGGCTCCGTCCAGCCGATTGCCGACCTCGGAACCGTGCGACCCTCACGGGCCGGGACGCCCCCCGGTTCCCCCACACCGTGGCCATGGCCACCAGGGCGAGGAGGATGAACCCGAGACCGCACAGTGAGGCGAAGTAGGTGCCGGAGGTACCTGCCAGAACGGGCTCCGGCCCCGCCAGCTTCGTCGTCAGTGTCTGGCCGGGGCGCGCCAGCGAGTTCAGCAGCTGGTCGAACGTGCCCGGAAGCCGTCCGTCGGCCCTTCCCACCACCAGGAAGACGGCGATCGCCTCACCGAGTGCCCGCGCGAGGCCGAGCAGTACGGCCGCCCGCATACCAGCCCGCGCCTTCGGCAGAACCGCCGAGCGAATGACTTCGCGGCGGGTCAGCCCCAACGAGAAGGCTGCCTCCCTGTCGCGGTCGGGGACCGCGGCCAGGGAATCCACGCTCACCGCCACGATTGTAGGCATGATCATGACAGCCAGGACCATGCCCGCAGCGAGCAGGCTGTCCCCACCCGGCACATCGGCGACGCTCCCGACGAACGGCCGGATGAGCAGAATACCGATCAGTCCGTACACGATCGAGGGAACGGCGGCGAGCAGCTCCACACCCATACGGAGAGCGCGAGCCGCACGTCCGGGCACGTACTCCGAGAGCGCGACAGCCGCTCCCCAGCCGACGGGCACCGCCAGGACGAGCGCGATGACACACACGACGGCCGAGCCGTAGATCATCGCCAGTCCGCCGAACACCGAACCGCTGGGATTCCACGACGAGTCGGTCAGCAGCGCCACCCAGTCGACGTCACCTCCCGCGACACCTTCACCGAGGTAGCCGAGGAGCGCCAGCAGGACGGCGACGACGGAGAACGCTCCGGTGAAGAGCCATCCCCACACCCAGGCCGACCGCCGAGGACGCGGCCCAGCCCCGGGTTCTGCCGCCGGTCGCCTCTCCTCCGTGATCGTCACCGATCACTTCCCGATCTGCTTGAGCGACAGGTATCCGTGAGGCTCCAGCAGCGACTGCCCCTTGTCGGAGAGCAGGTAGTCGATGAACTTCCTGGCATCCCCCGTCGGCTCGCCGTTCGTGATCAGGTACAGCGGCCTGTTCATCGGGTACTTCCCCGAGGCGATGTTCTCCGGGCTGGCTTCGATGCCGTCCAGCGTGACCACGGCGAGCTTGTTCCGCCCCTCGACGAAGCCGGTGGACAGGGGGCCGACCGCCCCGGGGGTGGACTCCAGCTTGTTGCGGGTCTCCAGGTTGCCGCCGACGATCGCGAAGTTGTCCGAGTCCGGCGGCGGCGGGGCCTTCTCGTCCCCGTACACGTACTTGTCGAGAACCTCGCGCGTACCGCGCCCGGGCTCCTTGTCATAGACGAAGACATCGAGCTTCGGACCGCCGAGTTCGGACCAGTTGGTGATCTCGCCCTCGAAGAGGCCCCGCACCTGATCGGCCGTGAGGTTCCTGACCCCGGCGTCGGCGACCGGCTTCGTGACGATGACTCCGACGGCGTCGGACCCGATCTGCGTGGCGACGAAATCGGTTCCGGGATGGGCGGCCCGGTCTTCTTCAGCGATCGGCTTCGAGCTGAGCGCGATGTCGATCTGACCTGCCGCGAGCTGGGAGATGCCGCCGGCGGATCCTCCCTGGGTGGCGATGGTGATGTTCATACCCTGCGCCTTGAGAGCCTCCGCCGCGTCGGCGGCAACAGGCGCGACGGTCGTCGAGCCGCTCGCCCTCAACCCGCCCCCTCCGGCACGTGACTCGCCGTCGGCGCATGCCGTGGCCAGGCCGGCCACCAGCACTCCCGATGCGAGGTACACGAGACCGCGCCGTCGCCCGGCGAACCCCCGGCGTGTCGCCGCCCCTTGACTCTCATCGATCGAATGCGAACGTGCTGTACGTGACATGCGATTCCCCCAGAGCAGCGCAGCTGATTTGAGGGGAGTCTAAGCAGGTGACGGGGTGCCGGGAAGGATCACCAACTACCGCCAAGTGTAACGCTGTTCACACTCCATTCGCTTGAGGTTCGCCTTGCGGCCTGGTAAGCGCGGCAGCGGACGCCTTCGGTCAGGTACACCACCGCAGAACCCCTGGCGAACGTGGCAGCACGGCCCTCGGAATCCTCCGAAGGAATCACGAAAGCCGGAGCGGCCGCCGGGATCCGGGTTGAGCTCGTACCCAACCCGGAAAGGCGTCAAGGAAACTCGCCCCTGGAATCCTGGGCCGGTCCCGGTCTGCCATCGGCATACGGCCCGTCCGAACGCCCTCTTCAGGGCGGACGTCACCCCGCCTCGTCGGTGAGGGGCTCCTCCGCTCCCTCCTCCAGCAGGCGCACGTAGTCGCGCGACCACGCCTCGACCGTCGCCGCGTCCCACAGGTCTGCCGAGTACTCCACCGCTCCTTCCAGAACGTCGCCGGCCGGGGACAGCACCATGATGAACTCCGACCGGGAAGCCGAGGGGGCGATCTCCGCCACCGTGGTGGTGAGGCCCGGCAGGTCGATCCCGGTGTCCAGCGAACTCTCGTAGGCCAGGCCGATGGCCAAGCCGTCCGGTATGCGGATGCCCCTGCGCTGCCGCATCGCCGGGGCCACTCGACGTGGTGGCATGGCATGTTCCATGCCCAGGACGGTCGTGCGCGTGACCCGGTCCGTCAGCTCGGCGAAGGAACCGGAGCGCGCGTCGCGGACCCGCAGGGCGAACCCCGTGGCCGTGCAGCCCACCAGGGACTCGAACTCGCGGCTCTCCCGGCCTGCGTAGGAGATGTTCATCACCACCTCGTCCTGCCCGGCCTTCGTCGTCAGCAGTCGACCGAGCGCGGCCGCTGCCACGACGAAGGGTGTGGTCGAGCGCCGGGCTGCCAGCCGTTCCACAGCGGCCCGGACCTCGGCGGGTACCGTGAATCGGATGACTCCGCCCCGGCCGCTCAACACGTCGGGCCTCGGCCGGTCCAGGGGCAGGTCCAGGGTGAAGGGGGCGTCGGCCAGCTCTTCGAGCCAGTAGTCGGTGCGGCGCCGGTCGGTCGCCTCCTGGTGGGCGGCCTGCCAATGCGCGTACTCCACCTGCTGGGGTGCCGCGGGCGGTAGACCGTGCCCGGCTCCGGTGGCAGCCGTACGGTAGAAGGCGGCGAGTTCCTTCAGCAGAGTGGTCAGGGCCCACCCGTCGCACGTGCAGTGGTGCGTCACGAACAGCAGCACCCATTCCTCGGCACCGGTGCGCACCAGACGGGCGGAGAGGACGTCTCCCGTGAAGGGGTCGAGGGGTGTCTCCGTCGCCCGTTCGGCGAGCCGGCGCAGCTGTTCCCGCCGTTCCGGTTCCGCTCGCGAGGTGAGGTCCTGGACGGGCAGGTCGAGCGGCCGGAACTCGAGCACCTCCTGTCGCCAGGTGCCGGAGCTCTCGCGTACCAGCCGTGTCCGCAGGGACTCGTGGCGCCGCACCAGGCTCTCCAGTGCGTCGTGCAGGGCTCCGGGTTCCAGCCGGCCGGAGAAGGTGATGCTCAGAGCCACGTTGAAGACCTGCGGCCTGGCGTGGCGGGAGTGCAGGGTGGCGAAGCGGGTCTGCTGTTCGGTGGCCGGACCGCGGCGGACCACCCGCCCCGGCCGGCCCCCGTCCACGAACTCCGTCAGGGCGCGGAGCGTGGGCTGCTGGTAGAGGCGTGTCAGCGGGTACTCGACGCCCCACGTCTCCCGGATCCGGTTGACCAGCCTCATCGCGGTCAGGGAATGCCCGCCGAGGTCGAAGAGGGAGACATCCGGGTCGACGTCCGCATCGGTGAGGTCGAGCTCGGCCGCCCAGAGGTCGCGCAGCCCCTTCTCCACGGAGGTGGGGGCGACCGCCTCGGGCGGCTGGCCTTCAGGCTTGCGGACCTCACCGATGGCCGCCGGGGCGAGGGGAGCGCTCGGCGGGAGCAGCGTCCGGTCCAGCTTGCCGCTGCTGTTCAACGGCAGCCGGGCCAGAGTGCACCAGGTGCGCGGCACCATGTACTCCGGCAGGCGGCGGCTCAGCTCCCGGGCCCATCGATCCGTCCGGAGCTCTTGTTCCGCCGCATCTGCGGAGCCCGGCTCGGTGGGCACCACATAAGCGGCAAGAACCGCTTCGCCGTTGGTACGGTGCCGGCTGATGACTGCCGCCTGTCGGACGCCGTCGAGGCGGGCCAGCACCTGCGCCACTTCCTCCGGCTCCACCCGGAATCCGCGGATCTTCACCTGGTCGTCGGTACGGCCCACGAACACCAGCCGCCCGTCCGCCGTCCACCGGACCAGGTCACCCGTGCGGTAACAGCGGGCGTCCCTCACCTCTTCCGGACAGGTCGCGAACCTCTCCTCCGTGAGATCCGGCCGGTGCAGATAGCCCTCGGCCATGCCGGGACCGCCGACCAGGAGTTCCCCCACCGCACCGATGGGTACCGGCTTGTCCGAGGTGTCCACGACGCGCACGGTCACGTTGTCGACGGGACGGCCGATCGGGATGGCGTCCGCCCCTTCGTACGTGACCTCGCCGTCGGCCGGAGGAAGGACCGTGTCGACGACGCACAGCACGGTCGCCTCCGTCGGCCCGTAGACGTTCACCGTCTCGTAGGGTGCCTCGGGTCTCGGGCGGCTCCGGAGCATCTCGCCGCCTATGAGCAGGTGACGCAGCGGGGGCTGATCGGCCGCGGGCAGCCGGAGCACCTCGTCCCCCAGGGCCGTCGGCATGATGCTGAAGGTGATGTCCTGGTCCGCGAACCACCGGGCCAGGGTGAGCGGATCGCGGCGGACCTGGTCGTCGGCCACCACCAGTGTGCCGCCCGCCGTGAGGACCGGCCAGATCTCCATGAGGGAGGCGTCGAAGCTCAGGCTGCACACGACGGCGCCGCGGAATGCGCCGGTCGGCCCGAAACGTGCGTGGTGCCACTGGCAGAGATCCACGAGGGAACGGTGGGTGAGCACGACCCCTTTCGGCGTGCCGGTACTGCCCGAGGTGTAGATGACGGCGAACGGGGACGAGACGCCGCTGCCAGGTATCGGCCGAGTACCGGGTCCGGTGTCTCCGATCGGTACGGCGTCCGGTCCGACGACCCTCACCGACGCGGGCAGTCGCAGCTCCCGAGCCCCGTCCGGAGCGCTGATCACCATCCGCGCGCCGCTCTCGGCGATGACCTGAGCGGCGCGGACAGCGCCGAGCGACGGATCGAGCGGCACATAGGCGCAGCCGCTCCGCACGACGGCGAGCAGGGCAGTGACGAACTCCGCACCGCGGGGCAGCCAGACCGCGATCACGGGCTCCCGGCCCTCGCCCGCCCCGAGCTCGGTGAGCGCGGCCGCGAGCCGTTCCGCTCCCTCTTCCAGCTCCCGGTACGTCAATGCGACGTCTCCGCTCACCACAGCGGTTCGGCCGGGGTGCTCAGCCGCCTGCCGGGCCACCCAGTCGTGGACGGTGGTGTCGAGCACCGGACGCAGGGGGCCTCTGCCCCAGCTCTCCGGGACCTCGTCGCCCTCGGCCGGTACCCGCGCGATCAGGGAGAGCGGCGTGCCCGGCCGTTCGACGGCGGCGGTCAGCAGGTCACGGAAGACCGTGAAGAACCTGTCGACGGTGGCCTGGTCGAACAGCTGCGCGTTGTACTCCAGATGGCAGCGGATGCCCTCCGGCCGGTCGGTGAAGTACACCGTCAGGTCGGTCAAGGCCTTGTCGGGGCCCGCGTCCAGGGCCACTGCCTCGACACCGGGGAGGTCGAGACGGAACGGCTCGTCCGACTGGAACTCGGTGAGCACCTGGAACACCGGCGTGCGGTCCGTCCCGCGTGGTGGAGCCAGGGCGCGCACCACCTGGTCGAACGGCGTTGCCGCGTGGTCGTAGGCGTCGAGGGCCGCAGCCCGCACCCGGTCCAACAGCGTCGTGAATCCGGGGTCGCCGGTGAGGTCGACCCGCAGGGCCACCGTGTTGACGAAGAAGCCGATCAGCTCCTCGGCCCGTTGCGGCCGGTCGGAGACGGGGACGCCGATGACGATGTCCTCCTGACCCGTGACCCGTTGCAGCATGGCCGCCCAGCCGGTCATCAGGGTCATGAACAGCGTGGCGCGGTGACCGCGGCCCAGCTGCCTGAGCCGGTCGCTCAGGCCTGGACCGAGGGAGCGGAAGACCGCGCGGCCCTCGGAGGTCATCTCGGCCGGACGGGGCCGGTCGGTGGGCAGTTCAAGGACCGGGAGATCACCGCCGAGCACGCTCAGCCAGTGCGCCACGTCCCGCTCGGCACGGGGGCCGTCCGCCGCGGCGCGCTGCTCGCGTGCGTGCTCGGCACAGCTCCAGGTCAGTTCGGGCAGAGTGACCTGAGTGCCGTCGAGCTCCGAGCGGTAGAAGGCGGAGAGGTCCCGGCACAGGATGGTCGCCGAGGCCGCGTCGACCACGATGTGGTGGAAGGACAGGACCAGGACGTGCTCGTCTGCGGCGGTCCGGACGATCCGGGTGACGAACAGCGGTCCGTTCTCCAGGTCGAAGCGGCGGGTGCTCTCCTTGGCCAGTGCTTCGCGCACGGCGCTCTCGGCCCCGAGGGTGCCGTCCACCACGGCGAAGTCGGGTTCGGAGGAGTCGCGTACCAGCTGGACCGCCGAATCGCCGGCTGCCCTGAAGGCGGTGCGCAGCCCTTCGTGGCGGGCGACGAGCCGTCGTACGGCGTTGCGCAGCGCCTCGGTGTCGAGGGGGCCGCGCAGGCGGATCGCCTTCACCTCGTTGTAGGCGGTGCGCCCGGGGAGCAGGCGTTCCAGGAACCAGATGCGCTCCTGGCCCGGTGAGAGGGGCGCTCCCGGCGCGGAGGGCTGCCGGTTCCCGTGACGGCGGCGGAGGGCGTCCAGCCGGGGAAGACCCGCGCGCAGCTGGTCCGCGCCCATGCCGAAGTCGACCAGTGCGACGATCTCGTCCGCGCCCGCGTCGGCCACCGCCTCGGCCACGGGCAGGACGGAGTCCACGTCGCCGATCAGGGCACGCTGGTCGCAGTACCGGCTGTAGGCCCGCCGGAAGACCACGTCCAGGTCGTCCTCGCTGAGCGACTTCATGTCGGTGGTGACACCGAGGCTGTTGGTGACGCCGCTGAACAGGGACAGGGACGCGCGCATGTAGCGGGCCATCGGCTCGAAGGCGTCGGCCCGGGCGGTGTCGTGGTCCTCGCCGAGGTAGGTGTGCAGCAGGACGGCGACCCGCCCCGCGTCCGGGTCGAGGCCGTGGCGTGCCCGGGCCCGGCGGTAGCGGGCGATGTTGTCCCGGAGCTGGTCGATGTCCTGGGTCATCAGGTTGGTCACGATGCCGAGGTCGTGCTCGGCGGCCCGTTCGTACGATTCCGGGTTGGCCACCACCGCGGTGTAGAGCGGCGGCATCGCCTGTACGGGGCGGGGGTGGAGCCGGATCTCCCGCTCGCCGTCCCCGGTGGTCCGGCGCAGTGCCTCGCCCCGCCAGAGGCTCCGTACCTCTTCCAGGCCGTCGTACATCTCCTGTTTGTGCCGCCCGAAGCGCTCGGGGAAGAAGACGAAGTCGTCGGCGTTCCAGCCGCTCGCCACGCCGAGGCCGATGCGTCCGCCGGAGAGGTTGTCCGCCATGGACCACTCCTCCGCCACCCGGATCGGGTCGTGGAGCGGCATGACGACCGACCCGGCGTTGAGGCGGATGCGCCGGGTCTCCCGGGCCAGGGCCGCCGCCAGGACGGCGGGGTTCGGGAAGAGGCCTCCGAACGAGTTGAAGTGCCGCTCGGGCATCCACAGCGCCTCGAACCCGTGCCGGTCGGCGAACCGGGCCGCCTCCATGAGCAGTTCGTAGCGGCCCTCTCGCGGCCCGGGCCCGTCCTGCGGGTAGTCACCGAAGAAGTAGAGGCTGAAGTCCGCGCGGCGTGACGGCGTGAGCGCCGTGGAGGCGGGGGCCGACGCCTTCGTGGGGGCGGGCCGGCTGTGGCCGGCTCGCCGGGACGGGCCCGGGTCCGAACGGAAGAAGCCGGCCTGCCGCAAGTCCCTCAGCGACCCCCGTACGGCCTCGGCCACATGCTCGATGTCACCGTCGGTGTGCGCCGTGGAGAGGAAGAAGTTGCGCCACTCCCATACGTGAACGCCGCGCAGCATCAGGTGGTGGTAGAGGAGTTCCATGTCGGCGCGGTGCTCGAAGCGGAACTGGGACCCGAACCAGCCCATCCGCACGGGAAATCCCTCGGCCTCGAAGAACTCGTTGAGGCCGGTGGCCAGTTGGGTCGTCCGGTCGTTGAGCCGTTCCTGCAGGCGCGGGCTGTGCTCCTGGAGATGGGTGAGTACGGCGTGGGCCGCCGTCATCGACACGGGGTGCTGCAGGTAGGTGCCCCCGAAGAAGGTGGTATCGGCGGTGGGGCCGCTGTCGTCCCCGTAACTCCAGTAGCCGCCGTCGATCCCGTCCATGATGTCGGAGCGGCCCGCGACGGCGCCGATGGGGAATCCGCCGCCGAGGAGCTTGCCGTAGGTGGCGAGATCCGGGGTGACACCGTAGAGATCCTGCGCCCCGCGGAGGGCTGGGCGGAACCCCGTCAGCATCTCGTCGAACATCAGCACAATGCCGTGACGTGTCGTCAGCTCCCTGAGTCTGCGGACGAACTCGACCGGCTGGAGCGAGGGGTGCCTGCTCTGCACCGGCTCGACGATGACCAGGGCGATCCGTTGCGCGTCCCGTTCGATCGCGTGCAGGGCCGCCTCGCTGCCGTACTCGCAGACCGTCAGCTCCGAGACGGCGCTGCGGGGGATGCCCCGGGAGACGGGCACGGTCTCCCCCTGTCCGGCCTGCCGGCCCAGGACCTGGTCGGCGTGGCCGTGGTAGGAGCCCTGGAAGGTGACGATCCGGTCGCGGCCGGTGGCGGCCCGGGCGAGACGGATCGCCGCGGCGTTGGCCTCGGTACCCGAGTTGGCGAACGCCACCCGTTCCATGCCGGTCAGTTCGCACAGCAGCTCGGCGGCCAGGCCCGTCTCGACACTGCGGGGGCCGAGCCGGATGCCTCGGGAGAGGTGTTCAGTCACGGCCTCCCGGACGAAGTCGGGTTCGTGGCCGAAGAGGAGCACGCCGAAGCCCATGGTGATGTCGGTGTAGCTGTTGCCGTCGACGTCCTCGATCCGTGCTCCCTCCGCGCGACGGGCCGCCACCGGATACAGCATCTCCTTGGTCGTCCTGCGGAAGCCGACGACCGCCCTGCTGTCGGCGAGTCTGCGGCGGTGGCGCTGGGCGAGCCGTCTGGAGGCCGCTGTCCGTGCCGTGTACCGGCGTACGAGGTCGTCGAGATGCTCCTGCTGGGAGCGGGGAGAGGTGGCGTCGACCATGCCGGCGTCGGGGGCGACCTCGATACGCGGCCCGTGCACCTGAGGCTTTCCCGTCCCGCCGCCGGCCACAGCTTGCCGGGCGTTCATCCGCTCGGTGACGCGGTCGGCGAGTTGGGCCATCTCGGCCAGGTCCCGGTCGAGGGAGGCCGTGATCTCCTGCTGCTCGTTCACCGGACCACCCGGTCGTCGCCCAGAGGTGCCGCCGTGGGGTCGGTCTGCAGGGCGAGCAGCTGGGAGAGCTGGGTGAGCATCTGGAGCTGGATCCGGGACAGCTCCTGGACCCGCTGGGCCAGCTCCAGATACTCCTTCCGGGTGACGAATCCGGTGTCCTGCGGGGCCGGGTCAGGGGCTGGACCGGCCGGCCGCCGGGGCGCCGGGACCGACGGCCGGGCGGCCGCGGGCTCCACCCCGCGCGGCTCCGGGACGGGCACAGCCGCGGTGGCGGGTCGCGGGACGGTCCGATGCTCCCGGGGCAGCCGCGCCGCGACGAGCTCGGCGAGCAGTCGGGGGGTTCCCGTCTCGTCGAACAGCTCTCGCATCGTGACTTTGACCCGGTGTTCCTGTTCTATCTCCCGCAGCACATTGATCATGAGAAGCGAGTCCGCACCGAGGTCGAAGAACGGGGTGTCGGCCGAAACCGAGGTCAGATCCTCGCCGAAGGCGCGGGAGAGCACACCGAGGATGCCGTCCAGCAGCTGCCTGGTCTCCATCGTCTCTGCCGTCACAGTGCGTTCCTCTCTTGCCGGGGACGTGGGTCCGGGGAGCCTGGGAGGGTCCCCGACCCAGTAGGGGCGGTGCTGGAAGCGATATCCGGGCAGCGGGACACGCCGCCCTGCGGTGCCTGCCAGGAACGTCTCCCAGCGGACATCCGCTCCCGCGCAGTGCAATGCCGCAGCGGCACCGAAGAGCGCTGTGAGTCCGGTGCCGCGATGCAGCGACGGGAGGGCCCGCACCGTCGGCAGGGAGCGGCGGGCCAGACCGCTGAGCGTGGTGTGCGGGCCGATCTCCAGGAGCACGTCGGGCCGTTCACCGGCGACGGAACGCAGTGCCGCGTCGTAGCGGACGGGTTCACGGGCATGGCGCACGAAGTGGCCCGGGTCGGGCGTCCAGCCGGGTTCATGGGTCCGGCCGTCGAGCGAGCTGATGAAGCGGGTCCGTAGGGGGGTGAAGGCGGTCCTCGCCAGGACCTCCCCGAACGCGCCGAGCATCGGTTCCATGGAGGCGGTGTGGAAGGCGCGGTCCACCGCGAGGCGTTCGTACGGGATGCCCCGGTCATCGAGCACAGCGCACACCTGGTTCACCACCGCGTCGGGACCGGCCAGGACCTGGGAGTGCTCTCCGTTGGTCACGGCCGGCTCCAGGCCCGGGTGCGAGGCAGCCAGCTCCGCCGTGGCCTCCCGCTCCAGTGCCACGGCCACCATGGCGCCCGACTCGCAGCGGTCCCTCATCAGCCGGCCGCGGTTCGTGCTGAGTTCGAGGCCGTCGGCCAGCGACAGGGCCCCGGCGGCGAAGAGCGCGGCGTATTCTCCGACGCTGTGGCCCGTCACGGCCCAGGGGCGAATGCCGGACTCGTCCCAGAGCCGGACCAGGGCGCACTGCAGGGCGAAGAGCGCCGGCTGCGCCGTCGCGGTCGGCCAGACCGCCCCGGGGGCGGCGGCCTCCTCGGTGAGGAGGTGCGGCAGTATCGTTTCGCCGGTGAGGCGGCGGTGCTGTGCCTCGCAGGCGTCGAGCACCTCACGTACGACAGGAAACCGTTCGTACAGCTCCGCCGCGGCTCCGGGACGCAGGGACCCCTGGCCGGTGAACTGGAACACCACCCGGGTGACCGCGTCGCGTGGTGGGACGGGGTCGCCGGGGGAAGCGGGCGGATCGGGGCGGGATAGCCAGGTGTCGAGGGCATCCGCCAGCCGGGCCGGTGTACTTCCCCGGACCGCGATGCGGTGGCGGCCGTGCGAGCGCCCGAGGGCGGCGGTCGTGACGAGATCCGCCAGGGGCAGAGCGGTTCGTCTGCGGAGCACATCGCGCAGGGACCGTACGTTGTCGGCCAAGGCTTCTCCGCTCGACGCGGAGACCAGGAGCACGTCGGGCGGGGCTGTGACGGCGGTACGCGGTGCGGGCTCGGGGGCTTGCTCCAGGACGAGGTGGACGTTGGTGCCGCCGATACCGAGGGACGTGACACCTGCGCGTCGGGGGGTGCCGGTATCGGGCCACGGCCGCAGGGAGCGGGGAGCGTAAAACGGACCGGTATCCAGTTCGAGCAGCGGATTGGGCTCGGAGAAGCCGGCGATCGGCGGGATCACCCCGTGCTTGAGCACCAGCAGGGCCTTGACGAGACCGGCCAGGCCGGATGCCACGTCGAGATGGCCGATGTTGCTCTTGACGGCCCCGAGGGCGCAGTAGCCGTTCCGGTCCGTGTCCTGGCGGTACGCCGCCCGCGCTCCTTCCAGCTCGATGGGGTCGCCCTTGAGGGTCCCCGTGCCGTGGGTTTCCAGGTAGCCGATGGTGTCCGCGCTGACGCCCGCGTGGTCCAGGGCCCTGCGTACGGCGTTCTGCTGACCTCGCGCACTGGGAGCCGCGTACGTCTTCTTGCCGGCACCGTCGTTGCACACACCCCAGCCGCGGATGACGCCGTGGACGGTGTCTCCGTCCGCGAGCGCGCGGGACAGCCGTTTGAGTACGACGGCCAGGACGCCGGTGCCCCCGACGGTTCCGTTCGCGGCCGCGTCGAAAGCCCGCAGATCGCCGGTCCTGGAGAGGATCGATCCCTTGACGTGGTGGTAGCCGAGGACCTGCGGGACGTGGAGGGCACCGGCACCCACCAGCGCGACGTCGCATTCGTCGAGCAGCAGGGAGCCGGCGGCCAGTTGCACGGCCACCAGCGAACTGGAGCAGGCCGTCTGCACATTGACGGCGGGGCCGGTGAGGCCGAGTCGGTAGGCGACCCGGGTCGCGTTGAAGTCGGTGGAGTTGCCGATCATCACCTGCATGCCGGCCAGCCAGTCGCCGATGTCCTCGTTCGGCAGCACGTTGTTGAGCAGGTAGGACTGCATGTTGTAGAGGTGGTAGCCGGTGCTGGCGTAGACCCCGATCCGTTTCCCGTCCCGCTCGTCGGGGTAGCCGGCGTTCTCCAGTGCGTGCTGCGCGCATTCCAGGAAGAGACGGTGCTGGGGGTCGGTGAGGCGGGCCTCACGGGCGCTCATCCCGAAGTGCCGGGCGTCGAATCCGGAGATGTCGTCCAGGACGGCCGACGTCCCGATGAAGTCGTCGCGCCGGTACAGCTCATCGGGCACGCCCGCGGCCTTGAGCTCGTCCCGGCCGAATCGGGTGAAGCGTCTCTCACCGTTGCGGATGATCCGCCACAGGTCCTCCGGGGTGTCCGCACCGGGAAGCCGGAAGGCCATCCCGACCACGGCGATGCGCGGGTCCCTCTCGCCGATGCCCATCAGCCGCGCTCCTCGCGTAAGACACCGGCGGATGGTCGCACCCGGGCATCCGGCCCGACCGGGGGGCGGCGCAGTACGAGGAACGCCAGGAGGGCAAGGCATCCGGCGATGGCGAGGCCGTGCAAGGAGGCGACCACCTGGAACGGGGAGTAGGACTCCAGGAGGAATCCGCTGACCAGCATCCCCAGCCCGAACCCGGCGTTCTCGACCGAGGCGGAGAACCCGAACAGCCGTCCGCGCTCCTCGTCGGGGACCGCCTGGAGGCGTGACACGTAGACGACTTCGGTGATGCCGTCCGCCGCTCCGGCGACAAGCGCCGTCGCGAGCGTCAGCCCGGTCGGCAGACCGCTGAACACGATGATGAACGCTCCCGACATGACGCACGCGCCGATCGCGAAGGCCCGCTCGCCCAGGGTGCGGCCGCTCCGGCGGGTGTACCGGGCCAGCACCTGCTGGGCGATGATGTTGCCGACCGCCCAGATCGCCCAGAACTGGCTGATGAAGGTGGCCGGATGCTCGGGGTCGAGCAGGCTGGAGTAGACCGGCAGCGCGACGTTGTGCGAGGAGGACCCCAGCCCGTCCACGGCTCGCAGGGCGATCATCGCCATCAGCACCGGCGCCACGGCCCGCATCAGCCGGAGGGAACCGCGGCCGGCGCCCGGCGTGCTCTCCCCGGTGCCTTCGCCTTTCCCGGACCGCGCCCTCGTGCGGATCGGCAGCAGCGCGAGAAGGGTGGCGGACACCAGGAAGGTGCCCGCGTCCAGCACGAAGGCCGCCGCGTATCCGAGCTGCGCCACCACGACACCCGCCGACGAGAATCCGGCAATCATCGCCAGTGAACGGGCGGTCACCAGCAGACCGTTGGCGCGGGCCCGGTGCTCGGCCCCCACGATCTCCGGGATGCTGCTCCGCAGAGCCACCTGCGAGAGCGTCGAGCAGCCTCCGGTGACCACAGCGAGGCAGTACAGCAGGGGAAGCCGACCGGCCTCCGGGGCCATGAGGAGAGCCAGCAGAGCCACGGCCTGGCCGAGGTCCGCACAGATGATCAGGCGCTTCCGGTCGTAGGCCGAGACCAGCCGCCCGCTCACGAAGCCCGACGCCACGCTCGTCCCCAGCCGTACGGCCATGAAGAGCCCTGCGGCCAGGGCGCTCCCCGTGACGTCGTAGACGAAGACGCTCAACGCCACCATGTTCAGGTAACTGCCATACGCAGAGAGGCCGTTACCAAGAACAAGCAGCCGGAAGTGCTTCATTCACAACCTTTCGGAGACGCACTCGGCAGCAACGTCGGACGCCCGCCGGACCATCTGCAGATGCCGCGCCGACCCCCGGGCGAGGCTCCCTCTCCCCGGACACGAGCCACTCATGCACCTGCCAAGTCCGTCAAGCTCTGCCCATCCGTCACGGGGTTCACACCAAGCTCCCGAAGCTTCAGGTGCCACAGGCTTCGCCCCCTTCCGCTCGGGGCCGCGGCCGACGTCGGCGGGGCGGAATCGCTCAGCGCCACGGCGAGGACGACGACCCCGCCCCAGCCGGAGTTCAGCTGTCGGTGGCGGCCGGACGCAGGTCGAGCATGGCGGACATGGCAGCGACGACGGAGGGTGCGACCCGGTAGTAGACCCAGGTCCCTCGCCGCTCCGAGGTCAGGAGGCCGGCTTCGCGAAGCTTCTTCAGGTGGTGGGAGACGGTCGGCTGGGAGACGCCGACGTCCATGATGTCGCACACGCACGCTTCGCCTGCCGGATGCGAGGCAACCCTGGAGAACAGCCGCAGCCGCACCGGGTCCGAGAGCGCCTTGAACATCGCGGCCATCCGCTTCGCGTCCGGCACGGACAACTCCCCGGCCGTGATGGGCGGGCAGCACGGCACGACCACTTCCGGGCCCAGGACGGGCAGCGCGACACCCTCATACTTCGACATGTGCCTATGTTGACACTCATCGATACCGGTGACAAGCTCTATACATAGACACTAATCGAAACAGAGGCCGGACCTGCCGCCTCTCCCCGGAGGACATCATCGCCATGACCACCACCACCGCGGATCTGCCGGTCGTCGTGATCGGATCGGGCCCGGCCGGCCTTGCCGCCGCCGCCCACCTCGTCGAGCGCGGCCTCGTTCCGCTTGTCCTGGAAGCCGGGCCCGCCGCCGCCGCGCACCGGCCTTCCTCGCCATGACCGGCTACGAACAGGTCCGCTCCGTCGCCGCCGCCCTCGCCGGCGACCTCGAAGCAGCCGACCGCACCGAACTCACCCTCCCCGAAACCGGAGTCTGTGGCGGAGCCGGACTCTTCGACGACCCGGCCACACCCCAAGCCGACGGCGGCTGCGCGACGCCGGAACCCACCCTGGTCCAGCTCGGTACCGGTACACGGGCCGCTGCCGAAACCGTGGGCGAAGCACCGGCGGGCGGTTGCTGCGGCTCGTGACCGCGACTGCTGAGGTTGGATGCGTGGTGTCGTAGGGAGTGACGGCTGGCCGGTGGCTGAGGTATCACCGGAGGCATGCGGTATCCACAAGGGGGCGGGCTGACCGCCGAACGGCAGCAGTTCCGCGAAGAGTTACGGCTCCAGGCGGCCGAGCGGTTCGCCCGAGGCGAGGGCAGTACCGCGATCGCCAGAGATCTGCGGGTCAGGGTCCGCTCGGTCCAGCGATGGCGTCACGCGTGGGCCGAGGGCGGCCCGCGATCCCTGCGGTCGCATGGGCCGGCGTCACTGCCGAGGCTGAGCGACCGGCAGTTCGCTCAGCTGGAGGCGCAGCTGGCCAAGGGGCCGGCCGCGCATGGCGGTCGCGGGGTGGGTCAAGGAGGTGTGGCCCCGCGCGGAAGGTTGGCGGCGGCCCGACCGTCCTCGTCCCAGACAACCTCAACGTCCACACCTCAACCCCGTCGAAGGCATCTGGTCCCTCCTTCGGCGCGGCTGGCTCTCCAACGTCGCGGGTGCGCAGGGCGGCAGGTAGTGGATGGTCAGCCAGTCCCGGGTTTCGGCGAACTCCCGCAGACCTGCGGCTTCATCATCGTCCCGCTCCATGGCACGACGGGCCGGGACCTGGCAGGACCAGCCGTTACGCACCAACAGCTTCCGCACACCCTGAGGCATCGGTGCTCCAGGCCCGCTCTCTCACAACACTGCTAGCAACCAGTGAGGTGGTCTCCCTGCACCTGCCGCTCACTGCGCAGACCCGAGGGTTGATCGGGCGGGCGGAGATGGCCCTGATGCGCCCCGGGTCGATCCTGCTGAATACCGCCAGGGGCGGGATCGTTGACGAGCAGGCGCCGGCCGAGGCTCTGCGCGACCCCGCACACCCACTCATGGCGGCCGCCATCGACACCTTCGAGCGCGAGCATGCCGCCTTTACCTCGCCGCTCGTCGGTCTACCGCACGCACTGCTGACCCCCCATGTCGCCGGGATGACCAGGAGCGCCATGGCCACGGCAGCCCTTCGCTGCGCGGACCACATCGCGGCCCTGCTCGCCGACCCCCCGGACGGCGTACCCAAGATGGCACGCGGACGCGGCTCCAGGTCGATCTTCGATCTCGGCAACCTTGATCATCTGGCGTCGCGTTCCGTCGTTTCCACCCGGGCATGCCCCCAAGGACCACCGAAGCTGTGCTGTCTGGAGACACTTCCGCGGTGGGGAAATGAGTGCTGACGATGGCACTGACCTCGATCGAGCCCGTCGTGGCGGCCCATACCCGGACGCGGAAGGGGGCGGTGGCGAGCCGTCCCCTTCCACATGGTCCTGGCAGTCACTCCGCTCCCGCCCTGTCCTGGGCAGTCAGTCGGCCAGAGGCAAAGCGGCCGCTATCACGTTCCGCTCCTTGCGGCCGACCAGCGGGAAGATGATTTTCAGGCCTTGCTCACTGTCCGTCGAGGAGATGACGAAGGATGAGTTGAGCACCCGCTCCTTGATCTCCGAGCGGACGAGACCGGCGCGCGGGATCGTCATCAAATGTTCTTCGGGCCGGGCGAACGTCGGGCTCGCTCGGAAGATGAAGATGCGGCGGTCGGTCATCGCCAGGTACATGGGGGTCGGCACCGGGATCACGGCCATTCCACCGCCGCTCAGGATGGCCGAGGCTGCCGCGAACGCTGCCGTCCGGCGCACGGTGACGGAACTCAGGTTCACGATGGTCGTCACCTCAACCTGCTCATCGGGCTCGAGCATGGGGTCGATGGCGGCCAAAAGAAGTCGGCGGCGCTTGCCGTTCACGTGCGTACTCCTGAAAGGTCGGGCGTGACCGTACGGGACTGTCCCGTATGGCTTACGGCTGTCCGGCTCCCCTGGCGCCGCAGGGTCCAGGTCCCGGTGCCCCGAAGACAGGCGGGCCGAAGTCCCGCGCGGAGCCCGGCCGGCGTGAGTCGTCGGCATACCTTGCCATACGTGGTCAGGGACTCATTGAGATACCCCCGACACATGTCTGAGAAAGACGGTGAACGTGATCGTGAAGTGCGACACGCCGACCGGCAGCACCTCGTGGCGCTGGTCGGCCCCGCCTGACGGTGGGCCGACGCAGCAATACCGGCCCCGCGATCACCTTGTTCTCGTCATGGCCACAACCGACAGCCGACGATCCACCTGCAAGCCCAACCACGAGCTTCGTGCAACCGCCTACCCGGCCTTCTCCTCCGGTGCCGGTGCGATACCTGTGGGGCAAGGCGCCCCCAGTTCGTCCCGAACGGGGCCATTAGCTTGATCCTCGTCCTGCCGACCCCGGCGTACCTCTTCATCTCACCACGTGAGAACGCGTCAGCCCTGCCTCACCGTCCGGCGCGGGGAGTTCCTCGCCATTCTCGGGGGTCCAGCAAGGCCAGCAACTACGTGGTGCAGGTCGAGTTCGTCGACGCGTCCGGCACCCGTCTCGGCGAGGCGTCCGCAGCGGCGAGCAACGTCGCTCCGGAGCAGGAGGTGAACACGAAGGCGCAGGGACTGGACCAGATCACCACCAAGGTGACCTGCCGGATCACCGACGTGACCCGGTACGCCTCCTGAGCAGGCCATGCCGCCCCCGGCCCGCCGAGCAGCCCCGGGGGCACCGGAGGACATCCTCTATGGCCCCGAGCTGCACAGTCCGGTACTGACGTCGAGCGGCGGCGCGGGCTACGAGGAGTTCGGCGGCTACACCCAGCCCGACCGGCCCGAGATCCCCCGGCCCACCGCTTTCGCCCGGATCGAGCAGTCGGGCCGGCGGGCACGTGGGCCGCGCACCGTACGAGGTGAGGGGGCCGCCCACGGCGACATCAACGGCTACGGCAGCCGCGTCGGCTTCCTCAAGCTCATCTGGCCCCTCGGCCGGCGCCGGACCCTTCTGGCACCGACCGAGACGACGGAGGTACAGGCAGCCGGCGCCGCAGACCAACCCTGTGCCGCTATCCGAGCGCCTGGCGGTGGTGCGGCCGACGCCGAGTGCGCTCCACCGTGTCCGGAGCTCGGCCGGTGCCGACTCCAGCGCTCCATCGCAGCCAGGGCCGCGGGCGCCACCCCGTCCGGCGCCGCCACCGTGGTCCGCGCCGGGGCCATGCCGGGGAGGGCGGCGGCTGGTTCGGTGCGGACGAACCGGGCTCGACCCGGTGCGGGCCGTGTACCACCAGCAGACGAACATGCCGGAACCATCCGTCCGAAAGCTCACCTGAGGCAGCCCGGCAAGATGTCCGTCTTCGGGCTTGGAGCGATCCCACATGCTCCTTGGGCCAGCGAGCATCCCCGACAGGCCGAACGACCGCAACGCACCCCACATGACGCGTCTGCAGGATCATGGGAGACGGTCAGCAGCTCGCACCTCGCCCGGATCAGCAACTCGCCCCACCTGCTCACCAGGGAAAGCACAGGTCAACAAGGCTCCGCTCGGCTCGCTGCTTCCCTCGGGCTTGAAGGCCGAGTGGGCGTGACGGACATCAAGTTCCCCCAGCTCAGTGGATTGCCCCTTCCGATCTCCAGTGTGCGACAGGTGTCGTGGACGGAGGCGGTCTGATGCTGTTCTTCGAGAGCCTGCTGGCGCATCTGGCCGGTGACTACTGGGTTATCGATGCAAAGGGTGTGTCCGCCTTGCGCTGTGTCTCTTGAGCAGATGTTGCGCATGCCAGTGGAGGGGACGGGACTTGTCTCGCTGCGTCTCTGGAAAGAATCATGGAATCAGAGACCTAGTGACTGCCTGTCGTGACATGATCACTTCTCGTAATGAGCCATCTGCGGTGCAGGAGGAGTAAGCCATGACAGAGATGACGGACGTCAGCGACACGTGGATCACGACGAAGGTGAAGGCCGACTTGGTGACTGAAAGGGGCATCCCCGGTTCGGACATCAAGGTGGAGACGAACAAGGGTGTGGTCAGCCTCTCCAGCACCACGGTGTGGACGGATGCCCAGAAGGCCACGGCCGTAGCCATCACCCGGAAGATCAAGGGAGTTAGGGCCGTCAGTGCTGATGGACTGCGGTCTGAGTAACGACGTAGGACGCGGCAGGAGTGTCTCGGTTGGGTGGCCAGTTGAGGTCCACTCCGGCGGGTGAACGGAGCTCACGGCCGGCGCAGGGGAACGACGTCGAAGACGTCGTTCCCCTGCCGCTGTTCGGGGAGAAGGGCCGGGTTCAGCTGGCGACGGAGCCGCTGGAGCTCGTCGTCCTGGGCCGCCAGCGCGGAGAGGGCGAGCTGGTGCTGCATTTTGAGCTGGCTGAGCTCGGTATGGGTGCGGGCGAGTTTGTGGGTGAGCCTCTGGTTCTGTTCCCGTAGGCGGGTAATCCGGGCTTCACGAGGGTCGGGTTGTTGGCCTGCGGCCCAGGCAGCGGTTCGCCGCTTCTCGAACTCGTCCTTGAGGTGGCCCCAGGTTCGATAGAGGGCAGCGCGGGAGATGCCCGCTTCGCGGGCGAGGGTCTTGACGTCGCAGGCCCCTGCGGCTGGGATCTGCCCGGCGAGGAGCCGGTCGATGGCCGCCCGGATCCGCCGTTCGGTCTGATTGCGTTGCTCAGGACTCAGTGCCATGTCATCTCGCCTTTCCGGCGGCCTTGTCGATCTCTTCAAGGGCTCGCATGGACCGTTCGTGTTCGGCCTGCAACCGGCGCTTCTCGCCGGCCGGGATGCGCGGGCTGGCCAGCAGGGCGGTGCCGTTGTCCGCCGCGGTCTGCCAGACGGGCCGGTGGAGGAGATGGTGAGTGGCCTGCGGGCAACGGGAGCTGTCACACAAGCCCGCCAGCGGAGCCGCCGCTGACTTGGGCAGCTCGGCATCCACGTCGGCGACCTCGGCCTGGGCCGCCTCGATGGCGGCCTGCGGAAACCGCGGCAGGATCTCGGCAGACAGCCGGCGGGCATAGGGCGCGAACACCACGGCGAACTGCTCGCGCGGCATCGCCCGGAACTGACGGGCGAAGTACGCCTTCAACCGCAGCAGATTCGGCAGGTGCCGCGGAGTGAACACGGCAAGCGGACAGAGCAGGCAGACCCACGGCCTGGCAGGACACGGCTTGCCTTTGGGACCGTGGAGCCCGGCCAGCTGGTCCGCGCAGGAAGCGGTGAACACGTCTCGCTCTCCTCTCAGGAGCTCTTCCAGAACACCCTGGCCCAGGCCCAGACGCTCGACTTCCTGCGGCAGCCGTTCCGCGGCCACCGCGTCGTCGACGACCAGCGGCGTTCTTGCGCGCCGCAACAGGTCTCCTTGCGCGTCCGCGATGATCTCGCCGATGACCGCCTGCTGAGCGGGGGTGGCCGCCGACAGATAGTGATCACCTTCGACCTCGGGAGAGTGGTTGGGGTCGATAGTCGCCCGCAGTGACCACGTGCGCTGTCCGCGCTGAGCGATGAACGTGGTCCGCAACCGTCGCCTGTCCAGCCACATCGGTCCGCCGGCATCCGAGCGCACGTTGTGGCGCTTCACCCACGGCCGCAGCAGATACTCGGCGAACGTCGCCGCCTTGAACCGGCAGTGCGAAGTCACCAGCCAGACCTGTCCGGCCAGGTCCTCGGGAGCATGCCTCCTTGCCTGGGCGCTGTGTTCGATCCACTGCTCCAGCAGCCGTGATGCCCCCGCTGAGAGCACCAGACTCTCCTCGCCGGTGCGGCCCTTGGTGTAGGAGAGCAACATCGCCTGCTGCCCCGTCCAGCGGACGTCCTTCGTCTCCAGGCCCGTCAGCCCGTCAGGGACGATGCCCGTCCACGCCCCGAGCAGCAACAGATAGGGGACGGCGTCCACGTGCGTGGGGAACAGGGCATTGCGGACCTCTTCAAGCCCCAGAGTTCCCTGGCGCGCGTCCTTGAGTGCCAGGCCCAGGTGCTTCGCGATCTGAGCCCGGCTGAGGGGGCCCAGACGCAATAGCAACCAGGCCGCGTTCGCCTCGTTCCAGCCCCCGACCGCCGGGTCCTGACCCTCCTCCGCGAACGCGAGCACCTCCCGGTGCCTGGCCCTGAGACGACGTACCTCCGCTTTGCACAAGTCGATCAGCCGGTTCCACTCGGCTGGCTGGTAGGGCGGCAGCGGGGCTCCCACGACCGGCCTGGTGTAGTTCGTGCCGAACACCATCTGCCGCACCGGTTCCGTCAAGGCTCCGTGCCGCTCGTCGAGAGCCCGCAGCATCGTGCGGGTGCGGTACTCGACCAGATACTGCGAGCGCAGCCAGAAGGAAGCCAGCAGCGGCCGGGACAGTTCCCCCGCTGGCCCGGTGAACCCGTCGGCGGCCATTTCGCGGACCATCCGGCGCAGCGTGTAGGTGAAGCTCATCACCGTGGTCCGCTTGGCGAGCGGCCCGTGCGGGTGGACCAGAGCGGCCAGCCCCTCGGTGAGATCGGCGGCCAGCATCGGGTTCGGAAGGTCCCCGATCGCGATCAGCTCGGTCGGCTGGCCGGGCAAGGACAGCTTCAGCGCGAGCGGCTCGCGGACGACTTCGGCCGGCATCAGAGAGCCTCCTCGAACTCGGCCTCGGCCTCGGCCAGCACCGCCGGATCCAGCTGCCCGTGCGCCTTCTCCCAGGCGGCCCGGTAGATCCGGTGCACGTCCAGGCGCTTGAGGTAGACCTCCGTCGTCGTGACGCTGGAATGCCCCAACAGGTCCCGCAAGATCAGCAGCGGATCGGATTTCAGCAGGTAGAGCGCCAGCCCCGGCGCATCACCAGTAGCCGCGGCGACCTGGGCGGATGCCCGGTAGTGGCCCTCCACCAGCTTCTCCAGCGTGGCCATCGCGAAGGTGTGCCGGCAGCGGTGTGGAGCAACGTCCGGGAACCGCGGCTCGAACACCTCCCGGATCGTGCGGGCCGTGCGACGAAACAGCGTCCCCCAGTCCACGAACGGCCGACCGCCGTAGCTCAGCGCTAGCAACAGCGAACCTCCCTGCGGATCCACCAACCGCAGCCGCTCGACCGGAGCCAGCGACGACCAGCTCATCCGCCGGCCGTTGATCCGGCCGCCGAGGAAGTCCGCCTCCTCCACCACCAGCGGCCTCCGGGGCATCCACGAGCCACGGGCCAACTCCCGGTCCAGCGCGATGTAGGTGTGCACCGCCGTCAGCGACGCGTAGTCGATCCACGTCGTGCGGAACTTCCGGCCCTTGGCCCCCAGCTCCGGCACCGCCCACAAGATCGGAACCTCGGTCGGCTCCGCCGGAAGCGGCGGCACCTCGTGCGCGAGCAGATGCGTGAACTCCCGGCTCCGCATCCCGGTGCCCAGCACCAAGCGGCCCATGGCCGCGTTCCGCCCCGGAAACCGGCCCCGAAACGCCGCATCCTCCAGACCATCCGGACCCAGCCCGGCCAGCCCGCGACAGAACAGCTCGGCAAAGTCCGACTCCAGGTACTGCACCTTCACGTGCGGCTTCGCCCGCCGCAGCCTCGCCAGATTCCGCCCCGTCTCAACCAGCCGGCCATCGACCATCCGCATCCCCGAGGCCAGCGTGAACGGCACCGAACTCGCCAGGCCCTCCTCCACCGACCAGGCGTAGAACCGGGACAACGCAGTGACCTGAAGCTCCCACGAAGACGACGCCAACCGCTCATCCAACGGCCCCGACAACCGCCGGTCGGCGTACGTACCCAGCGCGGCCACCAGGTCCTGCGTGAGGCGAACACCCCGACCGCGTGTCGCCTCAGATGAGTCAGCCAATCCCGGGCCGCCAGCGCGTACGCACGCCAAGAATTCGGCGACGGAGCCCCGCTCGACGGCAGCGTACGCAGCCACGTGTTCACCACCCGCGTCGCCCGCGGCCCGTGCCTGTCCTCGAACAGGAAATCGTCGTCGATCAGGACCGGCATCCGCTCGGGGATCAACGGCTCGCCACCGAGCCCCCAGGACTGCCAGCCCTCAGCAGAGAAGAAGTGCACCAACACGCGCCGGGACGCTACGTGCGCGACACCGTTCCCACCAACTGCTAACCCCACACCAGATCAACGGAGATGAGGAATGTGAGACACGCAAAGAAGGCAGCGACAAATCTCATTCAGTCCGACTGGATGGCGACCGAGAAGGTCAAGCGCTGGTGGCCTGCGGTGGTTCACGGAACCACGTATGGACTGCCGTTCTTGCTGATCACGCAGTCCCGCTCGCTCTGTTCGTGATCGTGGTGACGCATATCGTGCTGGACCGCTATCGGGCGGCGAAGTACCTGGTCTGGGCGAGGAACCTACTGGCGCCCGCCTCGCGGTGGGTGAAGTGGGCTGACGTCCAGGTGAACCAAGGCTCGCCGGTGACCGTCCCGTCCGGTCTTGCGAACGCGCTGGTCATCGTCGCGGACAACACGGTGCATCTGGCGATCAACGCCGCCGCCCTGCGTGGTGGGGGTGATGGCGATGATGGGGTGCCGGTAAGAACCCTGTCACCTCACCGTCCGCAAACGGCAGTGACAGGGCAGCCCTCGCGGGCGATATCTCGCGAGGGCATCGACCTGGGTGTTCGCGGTTACTCGATGACTGTCGTCGCCGTTCCAACGGTGGTGGGTGGTGCGGCGAACGTCGCTTTGTACTTCTGGCCCCTCTCGATGCGCGCGTCCTGCCTGTTGTAGTCGTTGTGCGGTACTGCGAACCGGTAGGTGCCCTCTGGCGTACACCGCACCGCCGACGCCATGCCGTTCAGCGCTTCACCCTCGATGAACACGGTGAAGGTCTGGTGAGGTACAGGGCACGTACCGAACCAGTGACTGCGCATGTCGGCCCAGCTGGGAGTGGGGTCCAACCCGTCGAAGTTGAGCGTCCACTCCGCTGCCTCGGGCGCTGCCTGCGCCGTCGTTGGAATGCCAGCGAGGGCGGCAACAGCCGCCATACCAACCACAACGCGTGACGTGCGCTTCATGAAGAATCCGCCCTTCCAGCCCCGGACCACCCAGGGCGTATGAACCAAGATCCCCACATCGCGCGCTCCAAGATCCCGGAGCGGTTGTAGTTCACCCAGGTGAACGACGGGGCACCCAATCCGCTTGACCCTCAGTCGGCAAGGGGCTACCCACCGGTCTTGCGGCTGGTGACAGGATTCTTACCGGCACTGCATGATGCGGTCAGCGGTTGCGCTGAGCCATCAGTTCACGGTTCGCGGCGCGGGCGGCTTCGAGGTCCTCGTCCCGTTCCGCAAGCTCGCCGCGGAGGGCAAGAATCTGCTGTTCCAGCTCGGTGGCGCGGCGTGTGAGCGTCTCGATGTCGGCCGGGGCGCCGAGGCCGGATGCTTCCCAAGCCGTCTGGCCCAGAGCCGCGGACAGGCGCCGTTCGAGCCGGGTGATGTGCGCGGCCAGTCTTCCGTTGCGGGCCGTGAGGTTCGCGACGTCGGCCAGCAGCGACTTGCGGCTGACCTGCGTTCCGGCAGTCGTGCCGGGCGGGGGCTGGCCCGCGCGGGCGATGACGGCGTGTCGGAGAGGCCGTTGGGGATGTTCTTGCCGTAGCGGCGGGGGATCTCACCAGCACCCACGTCTTGCAGGCTCGCCGCATCCACTCCTGGTGCAACGGCGTGAAGTCCATCCGACGCCACTGGCCCAGTCCGAAGGCACCCATGTTCCAGACGTCCTTGATCTGCTCCAGTTCCGGAGTGGAGACGGCGGCCGCGAGCATGTGGCGCATGCGGTTGGCCATGCCGGCCAGGTGGGTGTTGCGGGGCACCTGGACGTCGTCGAACTGCTCGACGCGTTGCTCACGCAGGTGCCGGACGAGGCCTCGCAGCAGGGCGGGAGGGCTTTTGACCTCGGCGTCCGTGCGGGCCTGAAGGACGTAGAGGATCTCGGCAGTCACCAGGGCCGGCAGACCCCGCAGGCTCAGCGCGGTGGACTCCGCCGTGCCGGGCTCGGTGCGGCACCAGGTCTCGAATTCAGCGTCAGGGACTTGTGCCTCCTGCCACCTCACCCAGTGCGGGGGGGCAGAACGGGTTCGAGCTGTTCGGCATCCACCGAGCACAGGCCGAAGCCCGGCAGCGGGCGAACGCGAGGGTCAGCGAAGAACTCCTCCAGCGGGGGGGCGCCCCAGCCTCGTGAAATACTCGCGGTGCCGCATGCACATCCGCGTGCGGGACGACGTCCAGGGCCGTCGGCACTTGGGGACCGCGCATCCGCCCGAGACGTTGCTGATCTGTTTTGGCTCGCTGGCCAGGAAGTCGTCTGGCGTTTTGCCGCTCCGCTTCCAGACGCTGCGGCAGGCCGAGCACAACCCCAGTTCTGTCTTCCGGGCTGCCGCCCAGCAGCCGGAACGGGCGCAGATGTGCATGCCGAGGAAAGGGTGGTCCGGTGAGGGCCGAAGGATTCGGGATTTCTCGTCCCAGTGCAGAACGTCCAGCGTCTCCGGCCGGATCAGAGCGCGTAGCCGTTTCGCGCGGGCAGGCAGCAGATCCGATGCGGGCGCGGGCACCAGTCGCAGGGCCGTGGTCATCGGTTCCTCCTGGGAGCGAGAGCGGCGACCCGTTCGACGGCGGACCGCAGCCGCTGCGGATCGGGATGCAGGTAGACCTGCGAGCTGGCCGCGCTGGCGTGCCCGAGCAGGTCGGCGATCTCGTCCAGGACGGCGCCGGCGTCGGCCGCGTTGCTGGCGAATCCGTGCCGCAGAGCGTGGGGATGAACGCCGTCGGCCAGGCCGGCCCGACGGGAGAGCCGATCGAAGAGGTCGTTCAGGGCGCCCGGCGGCATGGGCGCCCCCAGTGGGGCCCGGAACAGGTTCACCAGCACGAAGTCGCTGTCGCGGGCTTCGCGGCAGGTGTCTCGCTCGACGACGTACTGGTCGTAAGCCTGAACCAGCAGAAAGTCGACCGGGACGGCGCGCGAACGCTTCGACTTCGCCCAGGCGCCGTTGTCGTTGTCCCGTCGCACCACGTGCAGGTGAGAGCCGGAAATCCGGCAGCCCAGCACGCTGGCGTCCAGGATGAAATGGATGTCCTCGCGCCGCATGCCCACGGCCTCGCTGCGGCGCAGCCCGGCCCTGGCGAGCAGGAGGACGATGAACCGGTCCCGGGCCGAGCGGCAGGCCCGCAGCAGGGCAAGGACTTCCTCGTCACTGGCGCGGCCGACCGGCTCTTGTGGTTCGGCGGCCCGGTGCCGGGCCTTGGAGTAGTAGCGAAGGTGGCGTCCCTCGCCGCGGGCCTGCATCGGCAAGTCCCGGTCGTCAGCGACCTCGTAGAGCTGGGACAGCACGAACGTCGGCACCGTGCCGAGCGTCGTGCCGTGAGTGAGGAACTCACGGACGCCGGCCAGCACGGTGTTGATCCGGCGCGGCCCGCGAACGGGTTCACTGCCCGGCCCGGCCGCCACCGGACTGCCGTCACCGGCCGAGTGCCGGAGCCAGAACATGAAGCCGCCCAGCCGGCCCGCCGCCGTCGTCCAATCCCGGCCGGTGCAGCGGCACCACGTCAGATAGAGCACGACCGCCCCGGCATATGTACGCGTAGTCGACTCCGCCTGATCACGGCCGAAGCGCACATGCCGCAAGAACTCGTCCGCTTCCAGTACGGGCGTCAACCGATCGTCGTCCAACACTGTCCAGTACCGCTGCCCCGACGGCATGTGTACCGGGAAGGGCCGTAGCCCTCTGGAGATCACCTGATGAGTCACGAGCCTTCAACGACAACTACGACGTGCACGACACGGCGACGCGAACCGTCGCACACTGCACCCCTCTTGGGCGCGATGCGACAGTGCACGACGCGGTCACAAACCCGAGAGAACACGAGGAGACAGACATGAAGATGCTCATCAACGTCCCGGAGACCGTCGTCGCCGACGCCCTGCGAGGTATGGCCGCCGCGCACCCGGAACTGACCGTCGACGTGGAGAACCGGGTCGTCGTACGGCGGGACGCCCCGGTGGCCGGGAAGGTGGGGCTCGTCTCGGGGGGCGGGTCGGGGCACGAGCCGTTGCACGCCGGGTTCGTCGGGCCCGGGATGCTGTCGGCCGCCTGCCCCGGGGAGGTGTTCACCTCGCCCGTGCCGGACCAGATGGTGCGGGCGGCAGCGGCGGTGGACAGCGGGGCGGGGGTGCTCTTCGTCGTCAAGAACTACACCGGTGACGTGCTGAACTTCGAGATGGCCGCCGAGCTCGCCGAGGACGAGGGCATCCAGGTCACCCAGGTCGTGGTGGACGACGACGTGGCGGTGAGCGACAGCACCTTCACGGCCGGGCGGCGCGGTACGGGGGCGACGCTCTTCGTCGAGAAGATCGCCGGCGCCGCCGCGGACGAGGGCGCGCCCCTGGAGCGGGTGGCCTCGGTGGCCCGGCAGGTGAACGGGTCCTCGCGGAGCTTCGGCGTGGCCCTCAGTGCGGTCACCACTCCGGCGAAGGGCCGCCCCACCTTCGATCTGCCCTCCGGCGAACTGGAGTTGGGCATCGGGATCCACGGTGAGCCGGGGCGGGAGCGGCGGCCGTTGATGGCCTCGGGCGAGATCGCCGACTTCGCGGTGGACGCGGTGCTGGAGGATCTCCGGCCGGCCGGCCCCGTGCTGGCGCTGGTCAACGGGATGGGGGCCACGCCCCTGCTGGAGCTGTACGGATTCAACGCCGAGGTCCAGCGGGTGCTCTCCGAACGGGGTGTGCCGGTGGCTCGTACGCTCGTGGGGAACTACGTGACCTCGCTCGACATGGCAGGCTGCTCGGTGACGCTGTGCCAGGTCGACGAGGAGCTGCTGCGGCTGTGGGACGCGCCCGTGGAGACGCCCGCGCTCCGCTGGGGCCGTTGAGCCCCGCCGGACCCGACCGTGCTCGTCAACCGTACGAACCGTGCCACCGTGCCGGACAGGCCCGGGGAACAGGAGTTCATGTGCTCGACGCCGACTTCTTCCGCCGCTGGATGGCGGCCACCGCGGCCGCCGTGGACCGCGAGGCGGACCGACTGACCGAGCTGGACTCGGCGATCGGGGACGCCGACCACGGCAGCAACCTCCGGCGCGGCTTCACGGCGGTGGCGGCCGTGCTGGAGAAGGACGCGCCCGCGACCCCGGGTACGGTGTTGACCCTGGCGGGGCGGCAGCTGATCTCCACCGTCGGCGGGGCGTCCGGTCCGTTGTACGGGACGCTGCTGCGTCGTACGGGCAAGGCGCTCGGCGAGGACGCCGAGGTGACGCAGGACCAGCTCGCCCAGGCGTTCGCCGCGGGTGTCGCCGCGGTGGGGCAGCTCGGCGGGGCGCAGGCCGGGGACAAGACGATGCTGGACGCGCTGCTGCCGGCCGCCGAGGCCCTGGCCTCGTCGTTCCGGGGGGCCGCGGACACGGCCCGCGCGGGCGCCGAGGCGACGGTGCCGTTGCAGGCGCGCAAGGGGCGGGCCAGCTATCTCGGCGAGCGCAGCATCGGCCACCAGGACCCGGGGGCGACCTCGGCCGCCCTGCTGGTCGAGGCGCTGGCCCGAACCGCGGAGGACGGGGGTGCGGAGGCATGAGCGACGAGCCGCAGGTGGGCATCGTGCTGGTCTCGCACAGCGGTCCGGTCGCGGAATCGGTAGCCGAACTGGCCCGGGGCCTCGCCGCCGGCGGCGTGACGGCCCCCGTCGCGGCGGCGGGCGGGCTGCCGAACGGCGGGCTCGGCACCAGCGCCGAGCTGATCGGCCGGGCCGCCGCGTCGGTGGACCGGGGCGCCGGGGTCGCGGTTCTCGCGGATCTGGGGAGCGCGGTCCTCACGGTGAAGGCGATGCTCGCCGAGGGCGACGAGCTGCCGGAGAACACGCGACTGGTCGACGCGCCGTTCGTGGAGGGCGCGGTCGCCGCCGTGGTGACCGCCTCGTCCGGCGGCGACATCGGCGCGGTGGAGGCGGCGGCCTCGGAGGCGTACGGGTACCGCAAGACGTAGAGAGTCGCGCTGTCTGCGGAAGGGGGCGGAGGAAGGGGGACGGAGTCCGTGCGGCTCCGTCCCCTTCCGCGTGTGTACCGCCCGTCGGTTGGCGTGCCGCCCATGGCAATTGCAGACTTGGCGACATGTCGGCAGGCAAACGCAGTGCGGGGCTTCTCCTCTTCCGGACCACGGGTACCGGCAGCGGCGGCGAGCGGGATGTCGAGGTGCTCATCGGGCACATGGGCGGGCCCTTCTGGGCTAGGCGGGAGGCTGCCGCCTGGTCGGTGCCGAAGGGCGAGTACGGCCATGACGAGGAACCGGCGGCGGCCGCGCGGCGGGAGTTCGAGGAGGAGCTGGGACTGCCGGTGCCGGACGGGGTCTGGCTGCCGCTCGGCGAGTCGCGTCAGCGCAGCGGGAAGACGGTGACCGTGTGGGCGGTGGAGGCCGAGCTGGATGTGGCCTCCGTGGTGCCGGGGGTGTTCACGATGGAGTGGCCGCGCGGCTCCGGCGTGCAGCAGGAGTTTCCGGAGATGGACCGGTTCGCCTGGTGCACGCCGGAGGAGGCCGCCGAGCGGCTGATCGTCGGTCAGCGGATCTTCGTGAAGCGGCTGCGCGCTCAGGTACGCGGAGAGGCTGCCGCTTCCCCGGAGACGTAGGCCTGTTCCGGCTGTGAGACGGGGCGGCCGACCCGCAACTCCAGTACGTCGCCGGTGAAGCGGGCGCGGAAGCTGCGGTCGTGCGACACGACGACGACGGCTCCCGGGTACTGCGCGAGCGCCGCCTCACCCTCCTTCACCAGGCTCAGCGCGATGTGGTTCGTCGGCTCGTCCAGCACCAGCAGGTCGGCCGGGCGGGTCACCGGCCGCGCCAGGGCCAACCTGCGCTGCTGGCCGATGGAGAGGGACGCGACCGGAGCACGGGTGAGCGGTGCAGCGCCTCCAGCCGGGTGCGTGCCGCCCTGACCTGGCCGGAGAGTCTGGCCTCGTGGGAGCGGCGGTGCTTGCCGAACCCCTGCTTCGGGTCCTTGCCGGAGGCCGCGAGCCGCTGTCCGGCCGCGTCCACCAGTTCCGCCGTACGGGCCAGGTCGCTCGGGTACTCCTGGTGCTCCTGCGCCCAGCGGCGACGGGCAGCCGCCTTGGCGGTGCGGCAGCCGTCCCAGCCGTCCCCGTACCGGGTGACCGTGCGCAGGTCACGGTCGCCCTCCAGGATCACCGAGGTGCCTTTTCCCTGGGTGACGGCCCGCGGCGGCGCGTAGGGAGACGCGCGGGGACGGGGCGTGGATGCCGGACGGCGGAGGGACAGCGGCGCACCGGGGCCGGATACGGCCGGATCCCGCCCGGTGAGGTCACGGGCGGTGCTCGGCGGTCGGCCGGTGAGCTCAGCCGGTGACGTCAGGCGTCGCGCGGCGGCTGTCCGGGCCGGGAATCAGCGGAAGAAGTAGTACGGACCCATGGCATCGAGTGCAACGGTGGGGCCGGGGTCGGGGCCGGGGGTCTTTCACCGGCCCCGACCCCGGCCGGCACTCAGCCGTTCGGCAGGATGACCGCGCGGCCGTTGATCCGGCCGTCGTGCAGCCGCCCGGGTGGCGAGCGGCGCCTCGTCGATCGTGTACGTCTCCACGTGGACGTCGACGGCCCCCGCGTGCGCCAGGTCGAGCACCTCGGCGAGCTCCTTGCGCAAGCCCCAGTAGGGGGCGCTGACGCTGGTGCCGTACAGGAGCGCGTCCCGAAGCCGGGTGAAGGGCTCCCCCGTCCGCCACCCGGGCGGTGTCACGGGGCGGAGTAGCCTCCGTCCACCAGGTGGTAGCTGCCGTGGCTGAAGGAGGCCTTGTCGGAGAGGAGGAAGACGGTGAGTTCGACGGCCTCCTCCGCGGTGCCGAGGCGCCCGGCCGGGTGCAGGGAGATCAGGTGCTCGCGAGCCTGCGGGTCGGCGTTCCGCAGGAGGGGGGTGTCGATGAAGCCGGGGCCGACCGCGTTGATCCGGACGTTCTGTGCGGCGTATTCGAGCGCCGCCGTCTTTGTGAGGCCGACGACGCCGTGCTCGGCGGCGACATAGGCGGGCGAGCTCGCGAAGCCGTTGGTGCCGAGGATCGAGGACATGTTGACAACGGAGAGGTCGAAGATCCGGGGGCGGCGGTGCCAGGGCTCCGCGTCGGGGTCGGCGAGCCAGGCGAGGACGGCGCGCCGGTAGGCCAGGATCGGGGGCTCCTCGGCCGGGCGGGACCGCAGGGCCTCGTTGATCCGGTCGCCGTCGCCGCGCAGGGAGTCGAGGGCGGCGGCTTCCTTGCTCGCGAAGTACCGGCTGAAGGTGCGGCGGTCGACGTCGGCGGCCTCCGCGATCTCCTCGACCGTGACGTACCGCAGCCCCCGGTCCAACACCAGCTCGAACGCGGCCTGCGCCAGGGTGTCGCGGGTGCGGCGGGCCTTGCGGCTGCGCCGCTCCGGCGTCTTCCGCTCCGGCGTCGGACCCTCCAGGACGTTCTTCCGGGCTCATATGTGCACCGCACACCTGAACATGTCCCCACGCGACATTAGTCCCGTGGGGACATTCGTCTCGTCCGTACGGGCAGCTCAGTCGCTCACGGCCCCCGCGACCGGTCGGACGTCCTCGGCGGCGGCCGCGGGCAGTGGTGTGCCGTCGCCCGGCACCCTGCCCAGGGCGAGCGCGGCGACGTCGTCGCGGCGGATGCCTCCGGTGAACGTCTCCAGGTCGAGGCGGAGCGCGTCCAGCAGCTCACGCGGGCCGTGTCCGGCCCAGCCCGCCAGCCGCCGGTCCAGCGGGTAGAAGGCGCGGGCCGCGTCGCGGGCCTCCGTCACCCCGTCGGTGACGACGAGGAGGGTGGCACCGGGCGGGAGGGCGAACGACTCCGCCCTGCGGATCTCCCGGCTGAGGGCGGCAAGGCCGAGGGGCACGTAGGTCCGGTCCAGCCGTACGGCGGAGGCGCGGCCCTCGTGCAGCAGTCGCGGCGGCAGATGACCGCAGTTCACCGCCTGTACGCGGTCCTCCTCGTCGAACCCGAGGACCAGCGCGGTCACGAACCGTTCGGCCTCTCCGGTCTGGGCGGAGAACGCGTTGTGCCGGACGACGGCGGCCTCCAGGGCCTCCACCACCCCGGTCAGCGTGGCCTCCCGGACCGCCGCCTCACGGAACGCGGCGATCACCGCGAACCCGGCCCCTATGGCCGCGATCCCCTTGCCCTGGACGTCCCCGATGATGACGCGGGTCCCGTACGGGGACTGGACGACCTCGTAGATGTCACCGCCGACGAAGCGGTCCTCCTCGATCGGCTCGTAGAGGCCGTACGCGAAGACCTGGTCGGTGATGACGGGCAGGGGGCGCAGGATCTGGCGCTGCAGGGCGACGGCGGCGGAGCGGAGCCGGTCCATCTCGGTGGCGTGGCGTATGCGGGCCGCGCAGGCGGCGACTCCGAGGGCGCAGGCCAGCACGGTGAAGCCGATGCCGAACACGAAGTCCCAGAAGGTGCCGTCCCTGCCGAGCCCGGACGCGAGGACGACCACCGTGATCCAGACCGCCACCCAGACCGTCTGCCGGAGGCTGCAGAAGACGGAGGCCAGGGCCGGGACGACCACGAGCAGGGGGATGACCCTGAGGTCCTCGCCCGTGACCAGGTCGAGAAGGATGATCAGCGCGCTCAGCAGGGCCAGCCCGCCGGCCAGCGCCCAGTTCCCGATCCGGCCCGTGGCGGCCGTGGCGCCCGCGTCCGTACCCGAAAGGACCGTCGCCCGGCCCGGGACCCTGCGCCCTTTCCCCAGAGACACGACCTCTCCTCCTGTTCGCCGCTCGGTGCCGCCCGTGGTCCGGACGGTCCCTTCCAGTTGACCGGCATCCGGGCCCCGGCGCAGGGGGACATAGGGCCCGGAGGCTGGGTCGAACGTCCCGACCGGGACGTTCGACCCAGGACCTTCGGCCCCCGGTACGGGTGCCCGTCGGCCCTGATCACCGCTGCGGGAAACTCACCGGGGCCAGGGCGGAGAGGAACTCGGGGTGGGCCGGGATAGCGCAGGATCCGGCCGCGGCGCTCGGCGAAGTGGGCGTGCGGGCCTGTGAGCGAGGCGAGCGCGGGGTCGTCCAGCGGGTGGGGGCCGCGAGGGCGGCGGTCTGTTTCCGCGTCGCGGGGTCGACGGTGCTCACGGGCCCACCTCGGCGATCGGATCGGGCCTTTCGACCGCACCCCGTGCCACCCCTTCGCGGCACTCGTCGTACGCGCACGGCTTGCGCGTGTTCTCCCTCGATCCGCTCCATCGCGCGGTTCCTTCCGGCGGGTACCCCGGTGCCCTGGCGCCGGGGTACCCGCCACCCGCGAAAAGCCGAGGGACGCAGGGCGTATTCCGTGCCGGGGAAGTGTTCACCATGCCGCAATCGACCGGAGTGTCCGGCCGGCTCCACGACCCCGGACGGAGAGGTTCCGGAGCAGCCGGGAACCGGCGTGCACCCGCCCCCAGGAGCGACGAATTCGACTCATCCGTCGGCCAATCCGCACCGGTCTGGTCCCAACTGCCTGCCGGTTGTGGCACTCTGGTGGCGACCGCCCCACCGGGCTCCCCCGTACCGGTGGGGCGGTTCTGTGCTCCCCCTGTGGCCCGGCCCGTCCCCATGACGGTGTTTCAGGGCCGAACTGGGCCCGTTCCCTGCTTTCTCCAGCCGCTTTCGGCCAACTCGCGACAGCCGGCCGGATCGAATCCCTTCCCGCACGCATGAGGACTGGGCGGCCGGGCAGGCGAATAGACCTCATGGCCTACGACCAGGGGAGCGTGACGAGATGACGGCGCACACCGCACAGACCACCGGTACCGAGCAGCGGAGGGGCACCACGGAGGACCTCCCGTGGATCGAGGACGCCGGGAAGGTCGCCCCCATGGACGCGCGAGCCCTGTCGAAGGTCTTCTTCGACCGCCTCCAGGTTCTGGAGGAGGGCACGCACGAGTACCAGTACGCGCGCAACACCCTCATCGAGATGAACCTGTCGCTAGTCCGATTCGCCGCCAACCGCTTCCGCAACCGGGGCAGCGGCGACATGGAGGACATCATCCAGGTCGGCACGATCGGGCTGATCAAGGCGATCGACCGCTTCGACCTCTCGCGGGAGGTCGAGTTCACCTCCTTCGCCGTCCCGTACATCGTCGGCGAGATCAAGCGGTTCTTCCGGGACACCAGCTGGGCCGTTCACGTGCCCCGGCGCCTCCAGGAACTGCGGGTCGACCTCGCCAAGGCGAAGGAGTCCCTCGCGGGCGACCTCGACCGGGACCCCACGGTGCAGGAACTGGCCGAGCACCTGGGGATGGACGAGGCGGAGATCACCGAGGGGATAGTCGCCTCCAACGGCTACACCGCGGGCTCGCTGGACATGCCGACCGACTCCTCGGAATCCGGCCCCCAGAACACCGGCGGGCGGACCTTCGCCGATGTCCTGGGCGAGCCGGATCCCGCAATGGAGACCGTGGAGAACCTGCACACCCTCGCACCCCTGCTGGGCGAACTCGACGAGCGGGAGCGGCGGATCATCGACATGCGGTTCGGCCAGGAGCTGACGCAGGCCCAGATCGGTGCCGAGCTCGGGATCTCCCAGATGCATGTCTCGAGGCTGCTGAGCCGGATGCTGGGCAAGCTGCGCAGCGGGATGCTCGTCCAGGAGTGACGGCGGGATACTCATCCGGGAATCATGAGACCCAACTCTCCGCAGGGGTGTCTGTTCGACGCGGTGGTCCGGCACCCGGTGACGGTCAGCTGAGGTCCCGGGCCGGGCGGGCGCCCTCGAGTACGGCCGTGTGCACGGCGCGGGCGATCCGTGCGCCCCAGGTGGAGCGGGGTCCGGCGAAGGGTTCGCCGCCGTGGGGCCCCGGTTCGGGGGCGGCGACGCACACGGCGTCCGTGGGGGTGCCCGAGCAGTCGAGTCCGGCGTCCAGGAGGGCCTGCACCTTGGCCTCGGTGGCGGTGGCGACGGCGTTGATCAGGGCGGCGTCGGAGAGGGCGGCGGGCAGCGTGAGGACGATGTTGACCGTGCCCGGCCAGTGCGGGGTACCGACTTCCACGTCGGGTACCGCCGCCCAGCCCCGTACGCCGAGACCCGTGGTGACGGTCGCGGTGGCACCGCCGTCGCGGCCGGTCGTGTACGCGGCGACGTCGGCGGCGGTCATCAGCCCGGCGCCGGGGCCGGTGAGCCCCTCGGAGGCGGCGATCTCGGCGAGGTGGCGGTCCGGGTCGAGGCGCGGGTATCCGCCGGGGACCTGGGCGTTGAGGATCCAGCCACGGGGGCCGATGCCGCCGCCGAGCACCGCGCTGCTGCACACCCGCACACCCGGGCCCAGCCGCCACACGAGGTGGTGGAGGCGGTGGCCGTCCTCGTGCCGTTCGTGAAGTTCCGCGCGGGTTTCGCCGCACGGTTCCCCGCGCCGGGCGGGCAGCTGGACGCGTGCGGAATCGATGGCGCACCCCTGGTGGTTCGGCGGGACCGGCGATGGCCCGTCCTCCCGGGGCTGCCGTGCTCCGCCGATCATATGCGGGCCCCGCACCCACTCACCCGATTGGCGTAACTGATCCGGGAGCCGCTCAGCGGCGTCGTACGGGGCCAGCAGGGACCGCGGGGTCTCCGGGGCCCCTCCGGCCGGGTGGCCGGGAGGTTGCGGCGTCCAACCGGATGAGGCGCGATGGAAGCCGGACGTGCCACATCTGGTGGAGCCACCCACAGGGCGCGCCCAGCGAGGAGGGTTCGGTTATGGGAGCCGCTGACGGTTTCACGGATTCCGGAGAGCTCGACGGTCTGACCGTGTACGACAACGACGGCGAGAAGGTCGGCAGCGTGGGCCGGGTGTACGTCGACGACGACACCGGCAAGCCCGACTGGATCACGGTCAAGACCGGCATGTTCGGCATGAAGGAGAGCTTCGTACCGCTCGCCGGAGCCCGTCGAGTGGGTTCCGACCTGCATGTCTCGCACTCCAAGGAAACGGTCAAGGAAGCGCCTCGCGTGGACGCGGACGCGCACCTGTCCGTCGCCGAGGAGGAGGAGCTCTACCGGCACTACGGCCTGACGAGGAAGTCCGGCAACCTCGGTGACACCGGCAAGGGCACCGGTGCCGACGCCCGGACCGTCGCCGGAACCGGTGCCATGGGCGCGGCCGGAGCGGGTGCGGCGGGCACGGCCCGCGGCACGGGCGCAGCGCCGAACGCCAAGGCGACCACGGACACCTCCGCCCGCCCGCTGGCGGGCGCGGGAGCGGGGACCCGGGCGGCCGACATGAGCGGCAAGCAGGAGATGATCCGTTCCGAGGAGCAGCTGCACGTCGGTACGGAGGAGTACGAGAGCGGCCGGGCGAGGCTGCACAAGTACGTGGTGACCGAGGAGGTCACCCGGTCCGTGCCCGTCTCCCACGAGGAGGTGCGGGTGGTCCGCGAGCCGCTGCGCCCCGGCGAGAAGGTGACCGGGACGACGGACTTCGGCGAGCAGGACGTGGAGGTCACCCTGCACGCGGAGCGCGCCACGGTCCGCAAGGAGGCCGTCCCCGTGGAGCGGGTCCGCCTGGAGACCAACAGGGTGACCGAGCAGAAGGAAGTCTCCGCCGAGGTCCGCAAGGAGAAGATCGACTACGGCGACGGGAAGGACATGGACACCGGCAAGGACACCGGTGGCGAGTTCGGGCGGGGACGCCGCCGCTGACGGCGCATCCCCGTTCGGCGGCCGGGAGGCCGCTCCCATGTCCTCGGCCTCCGGGCGGACCCGTGCCAACGGGTCCGCCCGGAGGGCTGTCCGGGACGGGACGGGGGGCGCCGGCGGTCAGCGGCACGGCCCTGGCCTCGCGGTCGGCGGCGCGGCGGGAACCGTACGGAGGGACCTCCGGCCGGCCCGTCCGGGGTGACGACCGCCCGGACCCCGTAGACGTCCTCGATGAGCTCCTCGGTGATGACCTCGGCCGGGGTGCCGCCCGCGATCACCCGGCCGGCCTTCATCACGGTGATCCGGTCGCAGAACATCGCCGCGAGGTTGAGGTCGTGCAGGGCGATGACGCTGGTGAGGGGCAACTCGGCGACGAGGGCCGGCAGTTCCAGCTGGCGCTGGATGTCCAGGCGGTTGGTGGGCTCGTCGAGGAGGAGTTCGCGGGTGCGGTACGGGCTCCGTCGCCGCCGCCGCTGTTGTCCTTGCCGATGCCGTCGGCGGACGAGATGGTGGACCCGCCGCCGCAGGCGGTGAGCAGGACGACGCCGACCGCGAACAGGGCGGCGTCGCGTATCGGGGCAGGGGTGGCCTTGGGCAGCACGGAGGACCTCGGTGTCTCTGGGCCCAGCCGCGGAGCCCGTCGTCCGATTCCCGTGCCCCGGTGCGGGGCGCGGGTGCCGGCAGGTCTTCGGACTCGGGTTCGTCCGGGCGGGACGCCTTCCCGGAGCACGTGTGTGCTCCAGTGGCCGTGGCCCCGCCCGTCCCCCTCACCGCTGCGCGTCAGTTCCGGTCTCGCACCGGATTCCCTGACCCCGTCGCTGGGGTTCGACTTGCCCCGGCGAGCTATCACGGGGCTTCGTGCAGCTCAGTGCCGGTGCGCGGACCACTCCCCCCGTGGGCCGGTGCGGCGCGGGGTCGTCCCGCCGCACCGGCCCGCCGCCCCTTACGGAGCCTGCAGCGCGATCACCGCGTTCTGTCCGCCGAACCCGAAGGAGTGGCTGACGGCCCGTCGTACGGGCAGTTCACGCGGGACCTTGGTGACGCAGTCGATGGCGAACCCGGGGTCGGGCGCGTCCAGGTTCGCGATCGGCGGGACGATGCCGTGCTGGAGCGTCAGCACGGTCAGCCCCGCCTCGATGGCGCCGGCCGCCCCCATGCAGTGGCCCAGTACGCCCTTGGGGGCGGTGACGGGCGGCCGGTGCGGGTAGGCCCGGCCGATGAGGGCGGCTTCGGTCGCGTCGTTCAGGGGGGTCGAGGTCCCGTGCGCGTTGACGTGACCGACGTCCTCGGCCCGCCACCCCGCGTCGGCCAGCGCCGCGTCGACGGCGGCCTGGGCGACCGCCCCGGAGGGGTGCGGGGAGGTCGGGTGGTGGGCGTCGGTCGTGGCGCCGGTGCCGGCCAGCATGGCTCGGGGGGCCGCTCCTCTGGCCCGGGCGTCCTCCGCCCGCTCCAGGACCATGATCGCGGCGCCTTCGCCCATGACGAGCCCGGCCCGGTCGGCGGCGAAGGGGCGGCAGAGGCGGGCGGGGTCCCCGTCTCGCAGGGCCGCCGCGCCGGAGCGGGCGAAGCCGGTCATGGCGACCGGGAAGACGATCGACTCGGTGGCTCCGGCGATCGCGATGTCGCACTGGCCCAGCGCCAGCATGTCGCGGGCAATTGAGAGGGCGGTCACCCCGGAGGAACAGGCCGTGCAGGGGGCGAGGCTGGGGCCCGTGGCCTTCATCTGGATGGCGATCTCGGCCGCGGGCATGCTCGGGATGGTGAGCAGGATGCCCGAGGGCGAGGTGGCCTCGGGGCCGCGCCGCTCCAGGGCGACGGCCTGTTCGGTGAGTCCGGCGGATCCCCCGCTGCTGGTGCCGACGACGACCGCGACCCGGGCGCCGTCCCAGTGGGCGGGGTCGAGCCCGGCGTCGGTCACCGCCTCCCGGGCGGCGAGGACGGCGAACTTCACGTACCGGCCCATGCGGAAGGCGTTGCGGCCACCGACCGCCTCGTCCAGGTCGATGCCGGAGACCGTGCAGGCGAAGTCGACGGCGCAGCCGTGCAGTTCGGGGACGGTGCGCGCGAGGGACTCCCCGCGGCAGACCCCGTCCCAGGTGGTGTCGGTGGTGTGGCCGGCCGGGGTGATCATCCCCAGGCCGGTGACGGCGATGGCGGGTCGGTTCATCGGGTGTTGCTCACCGGCACCGCGCTGCCTGCCGCCTCGCCGCCGATGGCCGCGTCGATGAACGCGGAGATGTCGGCCAGCGTGGCGTCCTTGTAGAGCTTCTCGGAGTCGGCGGCGACCCCCAGGGTCTCCTTGATGATGACGGCGAACTCGGCGACCGCCAGGGAGTCCATCTCCAGGCTGTCCATCGTGGACTCCGGCAGGATTTCGGCTGCGGGCACCTTGAACGTCTCGGTCAGCACCTCGGTGATCTTCGGGTGGATGGTCTGGCTCTTCACGGTGTTTCCTCTCATCGGCGGCCTTATGGACGGCGGGTGGCGGTACGCACAGGCCCACCGCCGAAGTAACTGGATGGCGATCTTCCGGTTACGCCCTGGGGTGAACCGATTCGTCTACGCTCACCTGCGGCTTCTCGAACCATCTCGACAGCACCGACGTGGTTCCCCAGTACGCCAGCAGCACTCCGCGGGTACCGAGCGCCGCCACCTTCTCGCGCAGCGGACGCCGCTTGCTGCCACAGGCGGGCCGCTGGAAATCCGCCGTGCGGGCCCCGGGCCCCCCCGCCCTGCGGTGCTGGTGCCAGGAGCCGTCCGGATCGTCGTAGGCGTCCGTGTAGCCGGGTCCGGCGATCGGCCAGTCCGACATCAGGCGCTCCGGCAGCGCGAACGACTTCACCAGGTCGGGCGCGTGCCGGGCCACGGTCGCGATGAGCCGCTCCACCGCGTCGGGCAGCGAGGACACCTGTTCGGCGGTCAGCCGTCCGGCCGCCAGCAGGTCGCCGCTGTTGCGGGCGATCCACCGGAGGGCGAAGAGCCGGTGCAGCTCGGTCAGCCGCTCACGGGCCGGCCCCGCGGACAGGGAGGCGGCGGCCTGCTCGTACGCCTCGCTCGCCTGCCGGTAGCCGTACGCCTCCACCCCGCGCAGCGCGGGTCCCGAGGCCGCGTTCCACCGGCCGAGCGGGTCGCCGGGCGGGGCGGAGCCGATCCGCTGGCGGGCGCGGTCGAACCAGATGTCCTCCAACGCCGCGAGCAGCCGGCCCAGGAAGCGGGGATCGTCCAGGTCGCCGGGCCCCTCCGTCTCCTCGTCGTCCCGGACCGTGACGCTGAACAGCATCTCGGCGGCGGCCTTGGCGTGGATGGCGAGGTTGTCGCCCTCGGCGGTGATGGCACCCTCGATGCCGGTGAACAGCTCGGTCATGCCGTTGTTCTCCAGCAGGCCCTGCGCCCCGCACCGCTCCCGGCACTCGACGATGACGCCCCGCGCCTGCCAGGTGATCCACCCCTTGGCGACGGCGACCAGGCGCTCGGCCTCGTCCCGGTCGGCGGCGGGGGCGGACTCCCAGCGGTCCAGCGCCCTGCGGTGGAGGAGGCTCATCGCGAAGACGGTGGCCATCGCCGCGGCAAGGGGGCCGTGGTGGGTGCGGTGCGCGTAGACGGGCACCCGTCGCGCCCTCCGCGATCCGGAGACCAGCCGGTGCCCCGCGTACCGGATCGCGATGGCGAGGATGACCCGGGCGGAGCCCACCGCACAGGCGCTCATGGAGAGCTTGCCGGGGGTGACCCGCCCGATGGAGAGGAGGAACCGCCTTCTGCGGTTGGCCAGTTCGCTGGTGAACCGCCCGTCCGTGCCGATGCGTCCCTGCTCCCCGGCGAGCAGGGCCTCACGCGGGACGAAGTACCGGTCGAAGGAGGTGAGGCAGTGGTCGACCGGGGAGCCCATGCGGGCGGGCAGCCGCCGCACCCGTACGCCGGGCAGGGCGCTCACGGCGTCGGTGAGCGGGGCGAGGAAGAGGAAGACCCCGTGGTCGGCACCGTCGGCGAGGAGCCGGGCGGCCACCACACCGGTCTTGGGGCCGCCGGCGGGACTGGTGTTGGGCATGAACTTCTGAGCCCCGGCGTGCGGGGTGTGCAGGACGAAGCCGTCGCGTTCGCGGTCGTACGTCGCGGTCGTCTCGACGGCCGCCGCGTCGTTGCCGTGGGCCACCTCCGTACAGAGGAAGGTGCCGATGGACCGCAGGTCCAGGAAGTCCGAGAGGTCGCGCAGCGTACCCGTGTCGTGGTCGAGGAGGGAGCCGAGGAAGAGGTTGTAGTGGATACCCGCGACGGTGGTCAGCGCCGGGTCGACCGGGCCGAGCCATTCGTGCAGGGCGGCCAGGGCGCGGGGGTCGGCGGCCAGCCTCGCGCCGCTGTCCAGTGCGTCGTTGAGGATGCGGAGCCGGTGGTAGGAGAGCGCGAGCCGTTCGTCGGGAGTGCCGCCACCGGAACGACGAAACGGTTCTGTTGTGAGCAGCCGCCGCCAGAACCCGTGCTCCCGGGAGAAGTTGTCGCCGTAGAGCACTCGGGTGAGCAGATCGTTCGTGTCGGGCTGGCGCGGTTTATGCGTGGATACGGTCACGACAGAGTAACGATCAAGGAACGGCGAGGACACCCCTCGCCGTTCCCGAACGGCCCTGCGGTGTCAGGTTCGTTGGAAGGCGAGCGCCACGTTGTGCCCGCCGAAGCCGAAGGAGTGGCTCACCGCGCGCTCGACCCGCTGGTGGCGCGGCTCCTTCACCACGCAGTCGAGCGGGAAGGCGTCGGGGAGCGAGTCCAGGTTGGCGATCGGCGGGATGAGGGAACGTTCCAGCGTCAGGACTGTGGCGACCGCCTCGATCGCGCCCGCCGCCGCGAGGGTATGGCCGATGACACCCTTGGGTGCGGTGACCGGGGGGTGGTGCGGGAAGAGCCGGGAGATGAGGGTGGTCTCCATGGCGTCGTTGAGGGGGGTGGAGGTGCCGTGGGCGTTGACGTGGTCGACATCGCCCGGCTGCCAGCCCGCCTGGTCGAGGGCCGCCTGCACCGCGCGCTGGGCGCCGCGCCCGTCGGGGGCCGGGGCGGTGGGGTGGTGGGCGTCCGTGCTGGAGCCGGCGCCGGTGAGCAGGGCGCGGGCCCGGCCGCCCCGGGCGCGGGCCGCCTCCTCGCGCTCCAGGACGAGCATGGCGGCACCCTCGCCGATCACGAACCCGTCCCGGTCGTCGGCGAACGGCCGCGACGCGCCCGCCGGATCGGCGGTACGGGTGGAGAGCGCGCCCATCCGGGCGAACGCGGTCACCACCAGCGGAGTCAGCACCGACTCGGCACCCCCGGCCACCACCACGTCGCAGCTGCCGCCGAGCAGCAGATCACGGGCGACGGCGATCGCGGTGGCCCCGGAGGCGCAGGCGGTCGCGGGCGCGAGGGAAGGGCCGCCCGCCTTCAGGGCGATGGCGACCTCGCCGGCCGCGGCGTTGGGGATCATCATCGGGACGAGCAGCGGCGAGACCGCCTCCGGCCCCGAGGCGGCCAGCTTCGCGGCGTTGTCCACGAGGACGGAGACACCGCCGACGCCGACGCCCAGCACGACCCCGACCCGGCCGCCGTCCCACACCGCCGGGTCGAGACCGGCGTCGGCGACGGCCCGCCGGGCCGCGACGACGGCCAGTTTCACGAACCGGGCCATCCGCCACACCGAGCGGCCGCCCACCGCCTCGTCCAGGTCGATGGAGTCGACCGGGCAGGCGAAGTCGACCGGGAGACCGGCCAGTTCCTCGCATCGTCGGGCGGTGGAGTGCCCGGAGCACAGCCCCTCCCAGAAGCTGTGCTCGTCAGCCCCTGCGGGTGTCACCAGGCCGACCCCCGTCACCGCGATGGCGGTGCCGGTGGCGGCTCCGGTGCCCTGATCAGCGGACTGCGACATGCTGTGTTCCTTCCGTAGAATCCGTCGAGATGGTCTGCGGGGTCCCGGGCCACCGAAGTGCCGCGGAACCCCAGGTCAATCCGCCCCCGAACGCGGTGAGCAGCACCCGGTCCCCGCCCCGGAGCACCCCCTGCCCCGCCGCGTCGGCCAGGGCGAGGGGGATGGAGGCGGCGCCGGTGTTGCCGACCCGCTCCAGATGGGTGACGCAGCGCTGCGGCCCGATGCCGACCCGGTCCGCGACGGCACGCAGGATCCGGGCGTTGGCCTGGTGCGGCACGAAGTGGTCGACCTCGGCCGGGTCCCAGCCCACCCGCTCCAGCAGAACGCGGCACGAGCCGGTCATCCGCTCCACGGCGTGCTGGTAGACGGTGTGGCCCTGCATCCGGAAGTACGCGTCCGACAGCGCGGGCGGCTTCCCGTCCGCCCGGGCCCGGGCGCCGCCGCCGGGAACGGTGATCAGGTCGTGGCCGGTGCCGTCGCTGCCCAGGTCGAAGGCGAGCAGCTCACCGGGGTCACCGGTCCGCCCGGCCGCCACCAGGGCCGCGCCCGCCCCGTCGCCGAAGACGACTCCGGCCGAGCGGTCGTCGGGGTCCAGCCAGGTCGAGTAGACGTCGGCGCCGACCAGCAGGACCCGCCCGTAGAGCCCGGAGGCGACCAGCCCGTGGCTCAGGGCGAGCCCGTAGACGAAGCCGCTGCACACGGCGGCGATGTCCAGCGCCGGTACGGTGCCGAGCCCGAGCCGGGCCGCGAGGGCGGGGGCGGTGCCGGGGCAGAGGTGGTCGGGGGTGGCGGTGGCGAGGACCACCGCGTCCACGGGGCCGTCCGCCGGGGAGCCCGCGAGCAGCCGGGAGGCCGCCTCGTAGGCGAGGTCACCGGTGGCGGTCCCGAACGCGGCGCGGTGCCGACTGCCGATGCCGGTCCGGCGGCGGACCCAGGCGTCGTCGATACCCCAGCCGGCCGGAAGCCGGTCGTTGGGGACCGGCTCGCCCGGCACCCAACCCGCCACGCTCTCCAGCACCGCCGTGCGCCCGCCGCCACCGCCCGCTAAGGCACGCTCCTGTGCCTGCGGCCCCGCCCCGGTGCCCACTGCCCGTCTGCTGCTCGCCACCCGCTACCCCGATCCCGTTGTCATACTGCGAACGGTTGACGAACGGCGGGACGCCTGGCGAGGGTGCGTTCGACTGGGCCGAACGGGTCATGACGGTTTGTCAGTTACGGGTGAGCGCCTCCGGAAGCGCCGTCACGGGTAAGCGCCTCCCGGAGCTCCGCCGCGTCGGGCGGGTTGGCGCCGGCCCGGGAGACGGTGACGGCGGCGGAGGCCACCGCGTGGCGCAGTACGTCGGCGACGGTGTCCCGGTCCACGGCGCGCAGCCGCTCCCGCACCCCGGCGCCGAGGAGCCCGTGCGCGGCGAGCGCGTGGAGCGTGCCCGACATGAACGCGTCGCCCGCGCCGACAGTGTCCACCACCTCGACCGGCGCGGCCTCCACCGTGATCCGCCCGCCGGGCAGTACGGCCAGGGCCCCGTCGCCGCCCCGGGTCACGAGGACGGCGGCGGGCCCGCCCTCCAGCCAGCGGGCGGCGACCTTCTCCGGCTCCTCCCCCGGGTACAGCCACGCCAGGTCCTCGTCGCTCGCCTTGACCAGGTCGCTCAGAGCGACGCACTCCTCGACCCGGGCGACGGCCGCCGCGTGGTCGCCCATGAGGGCGGGCCGCACATTGGGGTCGTAGCTGACGGTCGCGGTGGCCCGGGCGGCGCGCACGACGTCCAGGACCGCGCCCGACCCCGGCTCCACCACGGCACCGATCGAGCCGGTGTGCACATGGCCCGGAGCGGGTTCGACGGCGACCGGGGCGAGGGTCCAGGCGATGTCGAACGCGTACGAGGCCTGTCCGGACCCGTCCAGGGTGACGACGGCCGACGGGGTGGTGGTCGCGGAGCCGTCGGTACGGACGGTGACGCCGGCGGAGGCCAGGTGGTCCCGGATGAGCCGCCCGTTGGCGTCGGGGCCGAGCTGGGTGAGGAGGGTGACGCGGCGGCCGAGGCGGGCCAGGCCGTAGGCGACGTTGGCGGGACTGCCGCCGGGGTGGACCTTGTCCTCCTGATCCGGCTGCCTAACGATGTCGGCGACGCATTCGCCGACGACCAGCAGTTCGCTGTGGTCGAGCATGGGGGTGGATCTCCTCAACTGCTGTGACGTGGGTGCCCCGGCCTGTGCACCCATTGAGCCCGATCCGGTCCCTCGGGCGGAAGCCGCCCCGGGCATCGGGCACCGGCCGGTCACCGTTCGGACGCCGATCCGGCCGGAACGGGCAGCGCGGAGGCCAGGTCCCCTTGCGGGCTCCCGTCGGCCCGACGCACCCAGAGCAGGGCTCCACCCAGCACGACGGCGGCGGCCAGCAGCCAGGGCAGCGGGCCGAGCGGCAAAATCCCGACGGCCAGTCCGGCACCGGCGGCGACCAGTTGCAGGGCGAGCGACTGGACGGAGAGGGCGGTGGCGCGGCCCGAGGCGTCGACCCGGCGGTGCAGCAGGTCGTTGGCATTGGGGGCCGCGACACCCAGCCCCAGGTAGACCAGCGCGTAGCCGGTGACGGCCGCCGCCGTGGCGGAGCCGCTCGTCGAGCCGGTGGTGACGCCGAGCAGGGTGAGCCCCAGCACCACCACCCCGCGGCCCGCCAGCACCGCGCGCCCACTGCTGCGGGCCAACCGTGCGGCGAAAGGGCCCAGTTGGCTGCCGACGGCGGAGCAAACGAACCCCGCGCAGGCGAGCCCGGCGAAGACCACGGCACCGGACTCTGCCGTCCCCATGAGGGCGGCGGCCCGGCGCGGGGTGAGCAGTTCGACGGCCGCGAGCGCGGCCCCGGTGGTGCTGGCGGTCAGCAGGAGGCGCCGGATCACGGTGTTCCGGGCGCCGAGCCGGAGCCCGGCGGCGATGGCGGCGGGCACGCCGCCCACGACCCCACGCAGGGTGGCCCGGGGCCGAGGCGGTTCGGGCAGGGCGCTCACCACGTACAGCACGAAGACGATCTCGACGAGCGCGCCGAGGAGCGCGGGCACGGAGAGCGGGATGACGAGCCCGCCGGTCGCGTCGGTCAGCCACTCCCCCACACCGGGGCCGCGGCCCAGCAGCCACGGCAGCCCGCCGCCGAGCAGGGTGCCGAGCGCGAGGGCGGCCGACATGGCGGAGCCGCCGCGCGCCAGGCCCGTACGGATGTCGGCGTCGGGGCCCGCGTGGGCGTGGACGGTGTCGACGTACCAGGCCTCGGCGGGCCCGCTGGACAGGGCGCGGGCGCAGCCCATCAGGGCCATGCCGAGGGTGATGGCCCAGGCGGTCGCGGCAAGGCCGAAGAGGGTGAAGGCGGTGCAGTTGAGCAGCCCGGCGGTGGCCAGGACGGCGCGGCGGCCGATGACGTCGGAGAGGCCGCCGGTGGGCAGCTCCATCGCGGCGGCGGTGAGGGAGTGCACGGCGAAGAAGCCGGCGATGGCGGCGAGGCCCATGCCCCGGTCGGTGAAGAGGAGCACCCCGGTGGCGATGGACATGCCGATGGGGAGCCAGAAGAGGAAGGAGACCATGGCGAACCGGCGGCGCGCGGTCAGCGGGTCGAGGCCACGCCCGGTGGGAGCGGGCGACCTCGGTGTCGACGCGTCGCCGCCGGGCTCCGGGGTTGCGGTTCTGCCGCTCACGAGGCGTTCCCCTCCGCCTCGGGGGCGGGTTCCGGTGCCAGCGGAAGCCCGGCCGTGAAGACCACGACCTGTTCGGCGCGGGGGTCACCCTCGTCGCGGGCGGTCAGTTCGGCCGTCTTCGCCTCGACCGCCTCCCACAGCTCGGCCAGCGACTCGGGGGTCAGCCGGGGCAGGGCGTCGCTCAGACCCGACGGCTCCTGCCAGGCGCTGTCGAGTCGGCCACTCTCCAGGTCGGCCTCGTGGCGGGCCAGCGAGCGCTCCAGGTGTTCGAGCTGGCGGCGGCGGAGCGCGCTGAGCGCGGCCCGGCCGCCGGGTGCGCGGTGCATGGCCTCGTTGCTCCACGAGGTGAGGGTGTGCACGGCCTTCCAGCGGCGTTCGCGGCTGTCGCGGTGGTCGGCCTCGGCGACGAACGCGTACTTGGCGAGCACCCGCAGGTGGTAGCTGGTGGAGGCCGAGGACTCGCCCGTCCGCGCGGCCAGCTCGCTGGCGGTAGCCGGGCCGTGCTGCCGCAGCAGCCCGAGCAACTCGATGCGCAAGGGGTGGGTGAGGGCCTTGAGCGCGGCTCCGTCGCGGTCGGGATCGAGTACGCGGCGGGTGGGTTCGCTGTCCATGGCAGCAGCGTAGGACAGCTCGCAGGCTTTCCCAAAGAATTTTTGCAGAATATTTTTTGGAGAGTTGCGCCGGGCCGTCCCGTCAGGCGGACCGCGCCCGCAGGACCGCGATGACCTCCTGGCACCAGTCATGGTTGGCACGCTCGAAGTCCCGTCCGCGGCGGCACGTGAGATAGGGCCCGATCCGCTCGCCGTGCCGCAGGAACTCCCCCTCCGGCCGGTCGCCGCGCATCCCCTCCAGCAGCGCTTCGAACTGCGCGACCTTGGCCTCGGCGAATTCCGCCCGCTCGGCGAGACGTGCGATCAGCTCAGCGGCGTCGAGATGGTCCGCCGCCTGGACCTTGACGAGCAGATCGTCCCGGATGAACGAGGGCTTGGCGGTGACCGCCGCGAACCGCTCCAGCTCGGCGAGACCGTCGTCGGTGACCCGGAAGAGGCGCTTGTTGGGCCGGGCGTCCTGCACGACCTCGCGGCCGGCGACCAGGCCTTCCTTCTCCAGCTTGGTGAGCTCGGCGTACAGCTGCTGGGGCTGCGCGTGCCAGAAGTTCGCGACGCCCACGTCGAACGCCTTGGCGAGCTGGTATCCGCTCAGCTCCTCGTCGAGCAACGCCGCCAGCACGGCGTGACGCAGGGCCATCGGACCGCCCCCTCTCATGTCCACCCACCCCTGTCCAGGAGTTCGTGGCCCATGATAGTCATGAAAGTGACTACTCATATTCATGACTAGTCACTTTCGTGAACACCAGCCTTCGAGGAGACGTCATGACCGCCGCAGTAAACCGCTTCCGCACGGCCGTCGACACCCGCGACCTCAGCGCCCTGGGCGATCTCTTCGCGGAGGACATCCGGCTCTACAGCCCGGTGAAGTTCACCCCGTTCGAGGGGCGGCCCATGGTGGTGGGGGTCTTCGGGGTCCTCCTGCGCACCTTCGAGGACTTCCGTTACGTCGGAGAGCTCGCGGGCGCGGCACAGACCAGCGTGGACGGCGTCGAGGCACCGGCCGCGGTCCTGCTCTTCCGGGCGACCGTTAACGGCAAGGAGATCCACGGCATCGACCTGGTCCATCTCGCCGAGGACGGGCGGATCAAGGAGTTCACCGTGATGGTCCGACCCCAGTCCGCCGTGCACGCGCTCGGCGAGGCGGTCCTCGCCGGGCTCGTGGCCGACGGGCTGGTGCCGACGGAGTAGGCCCTAACCCTCCAGCGCGTCCGCGACCAGGCCGAGGAAGCGGGCGTGGTCGCGGGGCCCGTACAGCGGCTCCGGGTTCCACGGCACGACCGGCCCCCCGCCGTCCCAGCCCAGCTCGTCGAGCGGGGAGGCGTGGGCGCGGATGTCGGTGAGGATCACATCGGGGCGCAGCGCGAAGGTATCCGACCGGTCGAGGGTGGACCAGTTGGCCCCGGGGCCCGGGGCCGGCTCCACCAGGTGGACGCCGAGCCCGGTGAGGACGCGCAGCTCGGGCCACATCCTGGGGCGTGCGACGTGGGCCTGGTCGGATCCGGCCGGGGAGACGGCGAGCACGCGGGGCGCGCCGGCCGGGCCGGCGGCGGTGATCGTCCGCAGCCGCGCCCGGGCGGCGTCGAGGTCGGCGTCCGCGTCGGCGCGGTCCTCGGCGCCGAGCGAGCGGGCCAGTTCGGCGAACCGGTCGCCGATCTCCTCGAACGTACGGGCCTGGCTCACATCGATGACGACGACCGGGACCCGCTCCTCCAGCGGCTTGGCGGTCTCCGGCGCCAGCCCGTACACAGGGCCGTTGCCGTAGCTCACCGCGACCACCAGATCGGGCCGGCCGCTCAGCAGCCGCTCCACGTCCAGCGAGCTTCCGGCACCGACGTACGGGACCTGATCCAGCGGGAGCGTCCCGGTCTTGGCGCTGTCGGGGTCGGGGCCGTCGTGGTCGGAGCCGAAGATTGCCTGCGGCCGGATGCCGAGGCCCCACAGCGTCGCTCCGGCCTGGACGTAGGCGAGCACCCGCTCGGGCCGCCGGGGTGCCGTCGACAGCTGACCCCGGTCGTCGGAGAAACGCCATTCGCTCTGTTCCGTCACGCCACACACGCCCCTCTACCACCGACTGCCGTACCGCTTGTGCGAGTTCGTACACGTGTACCTGCCCACCTGGTCACCGCCGCACCCCTCGACCCGGCACCCACCTGCGTACCACCCGGTATGCGACGCGACGGGCGGACGAATTCACCGAGTGTTAGAAAGGAGCACGTTCAGTAATCAGGGCAGCCCCCTCCGCCCGCTCTCTCCGGATGGAGACAACTCCCCATGCGTGCACCTCTCTTGAAAGCGACTCTGGCCGTCGGCATCGCCGCGTCCCTGTGTGCCGCCCCGTTCCTCACCGACACGTCGGCGAGCGCCCCGGCCACTCCGGCGGCGGCTTCGACAGCGATGAGATGTCCCGTGATCGACGTGCTGGTGGTCCACACCCCCAAGGCCGCGGAGCGGCTCGGCGGCGAGCACCGGGTCCCTGCGTCGGCCCAGCGGCTCGCGACCCGGATGAACCGCTCGCTGGCCGCGGACGGGCTCTGCGGGATCATCCGGGTCGTCCATCCGTACACGGCGAAGGGCTACGACGGTTCGGAGGAGTTCCGCGCCGCGTACGCCGTGCTCAAGGACCACACCTCGGGGCTCGGGCGCCAGGTGCACGAGCAGCGTGAGCGGTACGGCGCCGATCTGGTGACGCTCGTCGTGGAGCGGTCGGAGCGGGGCGGCGGCACGGCGGACTACACGCCCGCCCTCGACAGCTCGACCCACGAGTACGCGTATGCGGTCGTCGAGGTCGACGGGATCGAGCTGGACTCGGCGAGCCACGAGATCGGGCACAACCTGGGCCTGGCCCACGACCGTACGACACTGGCGTCGGACACCGGCGGGTCGATGAACGTGAGCCGCACCCGCCCGTACAACACCGGCTGGATCACCGAGGACGGGCGGTACTACACGATCATGGCGTACCGCGCCTCGTGCGGCGCCCACTGCAAGCGCATCAGCCGGTTCTCCAGTGCAGTGGGGGGCTGGAAGGGGCACCGGCTCGGCGACGCCTCGAACGACAGTGTGCGGGTGCTGCGCGAGACGATGCCGATCGTGGCCGGATACCGTTCGAAGGTCTGACCGGCCGGGTCCCGCCCGCGACCGGAGTGAACCGTCACGCCGCCACGACAAGGACCCGCCATGGACCGCATGCGCGCCGTGCGCCTGCACCTGCCCACCCGCACGCTCTCCGTCGAGGAGGTGGCGAAGCCGGTGCCGGGCCCGGGCGAGGTGCTGGTGAAGGTGGGCGCGGCCGGGGTCTGTCTCTCCGATGTGCATCTCGTGGACGGCACGCTCACGCCGATGTACCTGGAGGGCGACTCCGTCACCCTGGGCCACGAGGTGGCCGGGACGGTCGAGGCGCTGGGGCCCGGTGCCGGCGGCTGGAGCGCCGGGCAGCGGGTGGTCCTCCAGGCGGGCGAGCGGCGCGGGGGCCGGACCCACACGCGGGGTGTCGACTACGACGGCGGCTGGGCCGAGTACGCCCTCGCCTCCGCCGCCACCCTGGTCGCCCTGCCCCTCACGCTCCCCCTCGACCAGGCGGCGATCATCCCGGACGCGGTCTCCACCCCTTGGGCGGCCGTCACCGTCACCGGTGACGTACGCCCGGCGCAGGCCGTCGGGGTCTGGGGGGCGGGCGGGCTCGGGGCGCACGCCGTGCAGCTGTTGCGGGCCGTGGGCGCGTACCCGGTGATCGCGGTGGACCCGGCCCCCGCCGCCCGCGACCGGGCCCTGCACTTCGGGGCCGACCTGGCGCTGGACTCCGGCGACCCGCTGCTGCACGAGCAGGTGCTCGGGGCGACGGGCGGCGGCGGCCTGGAGGCGGCCTTCGACTTCGCGGGCGTTCCCGCCGTCCGCGAGCAGGCGTTGAGCGTGCTGGCGCCGAAGGGGCGCCTGGTGCTGGTGGGGCTGAGCGACCAGCCGCTGACGGTGACCCACTCCACCCGGTTCAGCTACCTCCAGCACCGGATCCTGGGGCACTACGGCTCCGAGGAGCACCATGTGGCGCAGCTCGTCCGGCTCGCCGAGGGCGGGCGCCTGAACTTCTCCCGGTCGATCACCGGCGTACTGCCGCTGGAGGGGGCGGCGACGGCGGTGCGGCGGATGGAGACCAAGGAGGGCGATCCGGTCCGCCTCATCCTGCGGCCGTAGCGGGCGCCTCCTCCGGCTCGCGCACCGGGTGCGGGCGGTCCAGCTCCACGTTGAACTGGGCGCCGGCGAGCAGGGACAGGTTGGCGAACCAGACCCAGATCAGGAAGACCACCAGGCCGGCGAGGGAGCCGTAGAGCCTGCTGTAGCTGCCGACCTGGGTCGCGTAGAGGGCGAAGAGCGCCGATGCGGTGAGCCAGAGGAACGCGGCCAGCACGCCGCCGGGCAGGCCCCGGCGGACGCCGCGCGCGGAGCGGGGGCCGGTGCTGAAGAGGACCATGATCAGGCAGGCGACGAGGCAGAGCAGCACCGGCCACTTCAGGACCACCCACAGGGTCTCGCCCTCGTGGGGCAGGCCGACGCGGCCGGCGAGCCAGCGGGCCAGGGGGCCGGTCAGGACGAGGGCGAGGGCGCTGGTCATCAGGAGGACGAGCAGGCCGATCGCCGAGACGACGATGACGTGCGCCTGGCGCAGGGGCGGGCGGTTGTCCCGGACGCCGTGCATGGCGTGCATCGCGCGGCGGAAGACCGCGAGGTAGCTGCACGCGGACCACACGGCGCTGACGGATCCGGTCGCGACGAGCAGCCAGACGGCGGAGCGCTTCTCGGTGGCGGCCTCCAGAGGGCGTCGCAAAGCCTCCCCGGACTCGGCGGGGGCGAAGGCGGTGATGTCGGCGATCAGGGCGGTGGTCGCGTCGGGGTTGGCGAGGCCGATCACGGAGACGGTGACGAGGAGGGCCGGGAGCAGCGCGAGGTTGGCGTAGTAGGTGAGGGCGGCGGCCCAGTCGGTGATGTCGTCGTTCCACAGCGAGAGAGGGGTGCGGCGCAGGGCGGTCAGCCAGCGGCGCGGCGCGCGAGGGCCCCCGGCGGCGGGGTCGGTGCGCTCCGCGGCTGTGGCGGTCTGGGTGGGCAAGCTGGTTCTCCGGGGACGTGGTCGGACGCGGCGGGCGGGGTGCTCGTCCGTCGGACGCCCCGGCTTCCCTCGATCCTCTCCTGCCACGTCCCGGCCCGGACACACCTGTCCGGGCCGTACGGCCTTCCCGGATGCTCCGTGAATCGTCTACGGCGGTCAGTTGTTGACGGCCGTGAGCAGGACCACCGCGTCCTGGAGCGCCAGCAGCCCGTGCCGCTCCTGCGGGATCGGGTGGATCGTGCCGGCCGGGAGCTCGGCGTCGCCGGAGTCGGCGGTGAGGCGGACCGTGCCGCGCAGCACGAGGAGGGAGGCGGCGGGCGGGGCGTTGTGCTCGTCGAGCGCCGAGCCGGAGGTGAGGGCGATCACCGTCTGGCGCAGAGGCGGTTCCTGGATGAGGAGATGCGCGCTGCGACCGTGCGCGGACGCGCGGGCGGCGGTCAGGTGCTCATCGGCGAGTGCGTTGAGGTCGTCCATGCTGCCTACTCTGCCGCAACGCCTGCCGCCCCGCGATCGTGCCGGACACGGAGTGACCGTCCGACGGCACCCCGAGGCCACGCGCCTGCGGGCCGCCCGGACCGCGCCCAGCGCCAGTGGGTCACAGGCGCAGGTGATGGCGGTGACGCCCCGCTCCAGCAGCCGGGAGGCGGCGGTCCGGCCGCCCTCCAGGAAGAATTTCGAACGCTCGGTGTCCTCCTCCGCCGGCTGCCCCGGTGGCCTCGGCGACCGAACGGGCAGCGGCCGGATCGCGGCGCGCGGGAGGGCACATTCCGTAGCCGGAGAACGCGACTCTTCACCCAGTACGGCTTGGATTCGCGTTCTACTGTTCGGAGAGAGGCAGGGAAACGAGAGACCGTTTACCGTTCCGCCGACAGCCGGATGGTGCGGGCCGGTGAGCGGATCGTGTACCGCGATCACCGCTCACCGGCCCCACCTGGTGGTGTGTCAGAGGCCTCCGGTGTGGAGCAGCAGATCGGGCGAACCCTGGCCGAGGCCGGAGAGGACGTCCGGGGTGGCGGTGCCGGTAAGCCAACTCGTGACGGCGGCGGGCGTGGCCGAGGGATTGTCCTGCTTGTAGAGGGCGGCGACTCCCGCGACGTGCGGGCTGGCCATGGAGGTGCCGTTCAGGGCGACGGTGCCGCCGCCGAGATTCGCGGAGACGATGTCGGCGCCGGGGGCGTAGAGCGAGAGACAGGAGCCCCAGTTGCTGAACGCGGTCTCCCGGTCCTGGCGGTCGCTCGCGCCCACCGTGACCACACCGTCGGCCGCGGCCGGGGAGACGTCGCACGCGTCGCTGTCGTCGTTGCCCGCCGCCACGACCGGCAGGACGCCCGCGTCCGCGACGGCTTCGACCGCCGCGTCGACGGCCCGGGAGCGGGCCCCGCCGAGCGAGGCGTTCAGAACGGCGGGGGTGGAGCCGGCCGCCGCGTCCTTGGCCACCCAGTCGAACCCGGCGATGATGCCGGCCCAGGTGCCGCGCCCCTGGCAGTTCAGCACCCGCACGCCGACCAGGGACGCGTCCTTCGCCACCCCGGAGGTGGAGCCCCCGACGGTGCCGGCCACATGGGTGCCGTGGCCGTTGCAGTCCTGCCCGTCACGGCCGTCGCCGACCGCGTCGTAGCCCTTGACGACCCGGTCCCCGAACTCGGCGTGCGCGGCGTCGATCCCGGTGTCGACGACGTACACCTTCACGCCGTCACCCGTGGCGGTGGTGGTGAAGGTGTCGTCCAGCGGCAGGGCGCGCTGATCGATCCGGTCGGTGCCCCAGGTGGTCGCGGGCGCCCGGAAGCGACCACCGGCCCGGGGCGCCTCCACGGCCACTTCGGCGTTCTCCTCGACGGCGAGCACGCCGGGGACGGCCCGGACGGCCTCCAGTTCGGTGGCGGTGAGGGTGACGGCGAACCCGTGCAGGACATTCCCGTACGTGAACAACGGGCGGAGCCCGAACTCCTCCAGGACGGCGTCCGGGGAGAGTTCGGGCTCCAGGGTGACGATGTACTGTCCGGGTACGGCGCGGGCGGACCGTTCCACCGGGACCCCTTCCGGTCCGGTGTCCGCGGTGGCCGGGGTGGTGGTGCCGATCAGCGGGGCGATCAGCAGCAGGGCGGCCGGGGCCCAGCGGGCGCGCAGGCGCATACGTGTCTCCTCGGGTGGGGTTCGTTCGCGGTGCGGGTGCGCAGCCGCGAAGCGCGAATACCCGGTCCTTCGTCCCCGCCCGTACGGCGCCTTAACACGGGTTCAGCCGGACAGCGCAACGCCCGTCGTGAGCTCCAGGTCGGCCAGTTCCCGGTCGGGGTCGTGGTTCGCCCAGCTGCCGACCGCCACTTCGGCGGTGATGCCGGGTCCGAATCCGGCGATCAGACCTTGTGCGGACTCGGCCGCGCCGCCGTCGTCGAAGAGGCGGGCGAGCGCGTCGAAGACGACGGAGCTGGCGATGTTGCCGCGTTCGGTGAGGGTGGCCCGGCTGTAGCGGAACATCTCCATCGGCAGGTCGAGGAAGTGGCAGAGGTCGTCCAGGATGCGCGGGCCGCCGGCGTGGACGATGAAGAAGTCCATGTCGGGCACCGACCAGCCGTGCAGGTCGACCAGGTCCTTGAGGACCGGCGCGAGCATCTCCATGGTGCCGGGCACACGCTTGTCGAGCAGGAAGTGGAATCCGGTGTCGCGGACGGCGTAGGAGATCCAGTCCTCGGTGTCGGGCACGAGGTGGGAGCCGTTGCGCTCCAGCTTCATGCCGGTGCCGCCCTGCCCCCGGACGACGGCGGCGGAGATGGCGTCCCCGAACAGGCCGTTGGAGAGCAGCGATCCGACGCCGATGTCGGTGGGCTGGTAGCAGAGCGAGCAGAATTCGCAGGAGACGATGAGGACGTTGGAATCGGGGTAAGCGCGGCAGAAGTCGTGCGCCCGGTTGATCGCCGCGCCACCGGCCGCGCAGCCGAGCTGGGCGATGGGCAGCTGTCTGGTCTCGGGTCTGAACCCCAGGGTGTTGATGAGCCAGGCCGTCAGCGAGGGCATCATGAAGCCCGTGCAGGAGACGTAGACGATCAGGTCGATGTCGGCCGGGGCGGTCTCGGCGTTGGCGAGGGCCTCCAGCACCACTTCGGGGACCCGGGTCTTGGCCTCGGCCTCGTACACCTGGTTGCGGAGCTCGAAGCCGGGGTGCTTGAGAGTCTCCTCGATCGGCTGGACCAGGTGGCGGGTCTGGACACCGGTGTTCCGGATGAGCCTCAGGACGAGGTCGCGCTTGGGGTGTCCGTAGTGGGTCTCCCGAGCCAGCTCCAGGGTCTGCTGCATCGTGATGACGTGTTCGGGCACAGCGATGGCCGGTCGGCACAGGGTCGCCATGGGTTCTCCTCGTATCTGGGAGCGGAGGCTCTCGTCACCATGTGACGGGCAGGGCGAGCGGGTAACGCCAGATGGACGTCGTGTTCCACCGGATGTCCTCGGGCGCGGCGTCGAGACGCAGGGCCGGGAAGCGGGCCAGGAGCGTGGAGAAGGCCACCTCCAGTTCCATGGTGGCGAGCGGCGCGCCGAGGCAGTGGTGGGCGCCCCAGCCGAACGTCATGTGCGGGATGGAGGGCCGGTCGGGGTCCAGCTCGTCGGGGCGGTCGAATTTGGCGGGATCCCGGTTGGCCGTCAGGTACGACACGTGGACCACGTCGCCCGCCTTGATGGCGACCCCGCCGAGCTCCACGTCCTCCATGGCGATGCGGGGGATCCCGACGCCCTTGCGGAAGGGGATGTGCCGCAGCAGCTCCTCGATGGTGCGGGGCAGTCGCTCCGGTTCGGCCTGGAGCGTCTTCAGGAGCTGGGGCCGGGTGAGCAGGGTGTGGGCGATGTTGCCGAGCTCATAGGTCGTGGTGTCCTGACCGGTGATGAGCAGGACCATCGCCATGACGGCCAGTTCTTTGTCGTCGAGGAGCTCCTCGCCGTCGCGGGCCGTGGCCAGGGTGCTGATGAGGTCCTGGCCCGGGGAGCGGCGGCGCTCGGCCGTCAGCTCGGTGAAGTAGCCGCGCAGTTCGGCCTTGGCCCGTACGGCGTCCTCCTTGCCGGCCGCGCCGACGTTCATCATCGTCAGGGCGTGGGCGCGCAGCCAGGGGCGGTCGGCCTCGGGGATGTCGAGGGCCTCGCAGATGGTGATCAGCGGCAGCGGCGAGGAGACCCGGGCCACGAAGTCGGCGGGCGAGCCTTCGTCCTCCATCCCGTCCAGCAGCCGGTCCACGACCCGCTGGGTCCCCTCGCGCATCTGCTCGACGCGGCGCGGGGTGAAGCTCTTGGCGACCAGGCTGCGCAGCCGGCTGCTGGCGGGCGGGTCCATGAGGTTGATGGACTCGGCCTGGACGATCGGCTCCGGGGTCATCCGGGGGAAGTCCCGGCCGAGTACGGCACTGCGGCTGAAGCGCCGGTCGGTGGTGACCGTCCGGACGTCCTCGTACCGGGTGACGAGCCATGCCTCGCCCTCCCCGTACGCCATGCGGATGCGGGAGACGGGCTCCTCGGTGAGCAGTTCCTTGAGCTGGGGGTCGAACTCCAGTTGCTGTGCGAAGTCGAACGGACAGCTCCGTACGGACTCCTTGTCCCGCACCGAGGCGTTCTGGTCCTTGTCGTGCACTGATGCGTGTCGGACCGAGGTGTTCTCCACCGAGGTTCTCCCAATGACCGGTTCGGGGTTTCAGGGCGTCCCGGCTCCGGCCCGGGAACAGACCTCCCCTGTGTCCCCCGTCGAGCCGGGAAACATGTCACTCACCCTCCGCAGTCAGCCGATCAGAGGGGCGTACGCCCCGGCGCTCGGCCGCCCGGCCCAAGCGATCCCTCCCGCACGAGGAAACCGTGCTGAGCTGGCGTTCCGAGCGGTTGGCTCAGGAGACGGAGCCGACCGCCAAGATCCCGGAAGGAGAACGGCCATGACGGAAAGTGACCAGCGCCGGGATGCGTGTCCCGGCCGACGGGACTTCGTACGGGCGGCCGCGAGTGTCGTGGGGGTCGCGGGACTGACCGGCACGGTGGCGGTGGGGGCCGCTTCCGGCACGCCGGCGGCCGGCTCCGGCCACGGCCGGGTGCCGTTCCACGGTGCGCATCAGGCGGGGATCCTCACCCGGCAGCAGCGGTTCGGCGGCTTCGCCGCCTTCGACGTGCTCGCGCACGACCGGGCCGAGCTGGCGGCGCTCCTGAAGAAGCTGACCGAGCGGTGCCGCGTCCTGACGGCGGGGGTCACACCGCTGGACCCGGAAGTGGCGGCGGTGCGGGGCCCGGAGGACCGGCTGACCATCACCGTCGGGGTGGGGGCCTCGCTGTTCGACGGACGGTACGGGCTGGAGGACGCGCTGCCGCCCGGACTCGTCCCGATGCCGGAGTTCCCAGGGGACCGGCTCGAACCGGGAAGCTGTCACGGCGACCTCTCGGTGCAGGTCTGTGCTGAGAATCCGGACGCCGTCCTCCATGTCGTACGGGATCTGGCCCGGGAGACCTCAGGGCTGCTGCGGACGCGGTGGCGGACCGACGGCTTCCTGAACCCGCCTCGTCCCGAGGGCGCGCCGCGGTCGTTCGTCGGCTTCAAGGACGGCACCGCGCACCCGGACACGGCGTCGGCGCGGGAGATGGACCGGCTGGTCTGGGTCGGGCGGCCGGAGGGGCCGGGCTGGGCACGCGGCGGGAGCTACCAGGTCCTGCGCACGATCCGGCTGCGGGCCGAGGCCTGGGACCGGGTCCCGCTCGATGAGCAGGAGCGGATCTTCGGTCGGCGCAAGTCGACCGGGGCGCCGCTCGACGGACGCGAGGAGAGCGACCTGCCCGACTACGGGCGGGACCCGCACGGCCGGATCACACCGCTGGAGTCGCACATCCGCCGGGCCAATCCGCGGACCCCCGGGAGCGAGGACTCGGTCCTGCTGCGCCGGAGCTACAACATCGACCGGGGCCTCGCGCCCGACGGCACGCTCGACGTGGGGTTGGTCTTCTGCTGTTATCAGCGGGACATCGCCAGGCAGTTCGCGACCGTGCAGAAGCGGCTGGAGGGCGAGCGGTTCGCCGACTTCAGCACCACGACGGGCGGCGGCTACTTCCTCGCGCTGCCGGGGGTGGCCGACGCCTCGGACTGGTACGGCTCCGCGCTGCTCGGCTTCTGAGGGCCTGCTCGGGCGGCGGCTGTCTCCCGGGCGTGGTGGCGGCCGATCGGGAGCATCAGGGGCCGGCCCGGGACGGGTCCTCGATGAGGCGGCTCTCCGGACCGAAGACCGCGCGGGCGGTCTCCTCGGTCAGCACCTCGGCCGGGGAACCGGCGGCGTGCAGCGTGCTGGACCGGTGTGGGTGGCGGCCCCGGCCCATGAGGGCGGAGACGGTGACGCCCTCGGCCGCCGCCCGGAAACTGCGGGAGCAGGCCGAGCGTACGGGTCAGTTCCTCGGCGGGGAGGCGGGCAGGGAGGCTGGGCATGAGGCTCTTGACCCTCACGTGGCGTCAGGCCGCATAGTCGGCGCGCGGAAGAACACTGGACCGTGGGACGCGTCGCCGAGTTGGCCGGCGTGAGCGTCCGCACGCTGCATCACTATGACGAGATCGGGCTGGTCCGGCCGTCCGCGCGGACCGCGGCCGGGTACCGGGCCTATGCGGCGGGCGACGTGGAACGGCTGCGTGAGGTGCTGGCCTATCGGCGGCTGGGCTTCGGACTGCGGGAGATCGCGGAACTGGTCGACGACCCGTCGGCCGACGCGGTCGCGCACCTGCACCGGCTGCGCGGAATGCTGCTGGAGCGTCGTGATCGCGCCGACGCGATGGTGACGGCCATCGACAGGGAACTCCTGACACGGGCCAAGGGACTTCAGGTGACACCGGAGGAGCAGCTGGAGATGCTCGGTGCACGGCTGTACGAGCCGGTGCCCGTCCCGTGGGACTGCGCCGACGGCCTGTTCGAGGCGTACTGGCGCCGGCCGGAGGCATATCTGGAGGAGCACGTGCGCCGTGCGATGTCGGTGCGGACGAGGGTCGGGCCGGAGGCGGAGGGGCGTGCGGTACGCAGCCTCGGCGACGACCTCGCCTCCGGCCGGTGGGCCGAACGCAACGGCGACCTCGCCGGCCTTCAGGCGGCGGATCTCGGCCTCCGCCTGCTCAGGGCGTGAACTCCGGTCGGAACGTCCCCGGGGTCAGCCCGGTGATCCGCCGGAAGGCCTCGGTTCAGAGCAGTTCGTCCCCCGGCACGACGCGGTCGTCCACGGCCCGTGCCGGGGCGTGCGGGGGCACTGCGCCTCGCTGCCTGCCTCAACTCGACGTTTACGCGAGGTGGTTACGCCCTTCAGGTGAAAGGGATACGGCTTTCGCCGTGCCCGCCGACCTCCGGCCGGACAGTGGGTGGGCCGACCGGGCTCCGGTCGGCGGGACCGCACGGCGAAAGGTGACGGATTCATGACCACTGAGGCCACCCGACGGGTCGCGCTCGTCTTCTCCCTGTTCGATGCCAACGCCAACGGGGTCCTGGAGGCCGACGACTTCGAACTCATGGCCGACCGCGTCGTACGCGAGGCGCACGCCTCGGACCAGGCGGCGAAGGACGCGATGCGAGGTGCGTTCCGGCGGTACTGGACGACCCTGCTCACCGAGCTGGATGCCAACGGGGACGGCGAGATCAGCTTCGAGGAGTTCACCGCCTGTGTGCTGTCGCCTGAGCGGTTCGACGCGACGATCGCCGTGTTCGCCGAGGCGCTCGCCGCGCTCGGCGACCCGGACGGCGACGGTCTGATCGAGCGCCCCCTGTTCATGGCGCTGATGACGGCGATCGGGTTCGAGCCCGCCAACATCGACGCGCTCTTCGACGCGTTCGAGCCGACCGACGGTGACCGGATCCGGGTGGAGACGTGGGTCGCCGGGATCAAGGACTACTACGCGCCCGACAAGGCCGGCATCCCCGGCGACCACCTGGTCGTCGGCACCCCCGTCTGACCAGGCGCCCCACCGCCGGCCAGCGGTGGACGCCCCGCCCGTGAGGGAAGGGGCGTCCCACCTCGCCCCCGCCCGTGAGGGAAGAGGCGGCCGCCCTCCCCGCCCGGGCTCAGCCCGTCAGCAGATCCGGGTTGCCGGCCAGTGCGGCCAGGCGCCCCTGCGGGTCCGGGACGAGGCGGCGTTCGGTCAGGTCGAGTACGCCGGCCACCCCGGTGATCTCGGCGGCCACCGTGCCGTCCTCCTTGATGACCTGCTGGGCCAGGGTGAACGTCTTCCCCGTGCCGTAGTCGAAGCGGCAGGTGACCCGTACCCTCTCCCCGCCCCGCAGCTCGCGGCGGTACTTCACGGTGACCTCCAGCTGCACGGGGCCGATCCCGTCGGCCAGCAGCTTCTCCTGCGGGAGCCCGGCGGCCCGCAGCAGCTCCCAGCGGGCGTGCTCCGCGTACTGGAGGTAGACGGCCTGGTTCAGATGGCCCTGGGTGTCGAGCTCGTAGCCGCGCACGGTCACATCAACGGAGAAGGTCATGACCGTGCGAACGCCTCCGCCCGGCGGCCCATTCCGAAGAGCCGGTCCTGCCCGATCCCTTTACGGGCCTGTCATGCACCGGTAACTTCCACCCCGCAAGAGTTTGCAGCAATATTCCGGCAGAAATTTCCGCCGGATCGTATTCACTCGCCGAACCCCGAGGCGCGTCAGGGTTCAAGAACTACGAACCTGGGCACCGGGAACATCACCGTCGAGGACGGGGTCGTGGCGCACAGCGACCCGTGCGCGGGCACGGGCCCCGAGGAGCCGGACCCCGCGGGGCCGAACAGCGCCTCGGTCTACTACGCGACATCGAGCGTCGGCTGGTCCACCGTCAACCTGCACTACCGCCCGCACAGTGGAGCCTGGACGACGGTCCCCGGCGTCGGCATGGAGGCGGCCTGCACCGGCTGGGTGCGGCGGACCGTGGACGTGGGCAGCTCCACCGGCCTCCAGGCCGCGTTCAACAACGGCAACGGGGTCTGGGACAACAACGGCGGCGACTACACCCTCCCGGCCGGGCTCACCCAGCTCACCAGGACGGACACCCCGTCGGCCGCGGCCTTCACCGCGGCGGGCGCGGTGGGTCCCTCGGTGTCCGCTTCCTCGGCGGCGCAGGGGTCCTTCGCCGTGGCGGTCACCGTGCGGTCCTTCACCGTGGCTACACGGTCCGGGCCGTCGACGCCGCCGGGAACGTCTCGGCCGAGTCCTCCCCCGCCACCGCCTTGTTCGTGGGGTCGCCGTCGTTGAAGCGGGCGGTCAGCACGAAGTAGATCGGGTCCTTGCGGGGGTCGGTGCCCAGCGGCGTAGATCTACCAGGACGTGATCACAACCACTCCTCGCGCTGGGGCGCCAAGGACCTGTTCACCCCGACGGCATACGGGGTGCGCGACACCCAGTGGAGCTGGTTCTACGACGAGAGGAACGACGGCTTCGCGTACGACGGCCTCAGCATCGAGCCCAAGTCCGGCAAGTCGTACTACAACGGCGACCTGTGGTCCACGGCCGAGCCTACGGGCAACACCTGCGTGGGCTGGGGCACGCCCACCGGGCACACCTCACCGGAGGGCTACCGGATCTACAACTGCCAGTGGCCGAGCCCCACTTCGGGGATGTTCCCCAAAGCTCTCTACCACAACTGCTGGATCGGGAACTGGGAGGGCGAGGACTCCCGCTCCTGATCGGCGCGTACAACAAGTACATCGACATGGGCGTCGACGGCTTCCGGCTCGACACGGCGCGCGGCGGGCCCGTACCTGAAGTAGCGGCCTCAACCGGCGACCCGCCGCACCGTGCGCAGCAGGTACTCCTCGCGGTGCAGCGGGTCGTGGTCGGTGCGCGGTCGGTCCGGGACCGAACAGGTCACCGGGCGGTGGCCGTCGAAGGCCGACTCCAGCATTCCCTCACCCCGGGGCAGCCCCGGAAGCAGCTACTGGAGTTCGTGCACCCGGGCCGCCGGGAGCTCGCCCTGCAGCGTGCAGGGGGCATGGGGCCGGGTTCCACCTCGCAGCGGAGTTCCACTCCGCTGCCGTACGGGGCCGGGTCGACGCGCAGGCCGACGGTGGCGAGGAAGGGGGCGGGGTCCGTGTCGATGATCTCGACGGCCGCCCCCGTGCCGGCCGGCCGTTCCAGGCAGATCGTCGTGGTCTCGCGGAAGGTGACGTCGCCGCTATGGGGTCTGGCCGAGGCGATCTCCGAGACCCTCCACCACGACGCCTGCTGTACCCGCTTCGACGATGCCGTCGGCCGGGGAAGGAAGCGCTTAACGCCCTCGGACGTGGACGCACTGCGGCGCCTCGTCGAGGAGGACCTGCGACTGCACCGTGCGGAGCTCCCCGGCGGCTACCGGACGGCGTACGACGTCATCAGCCGCGGACTCGACGTCCCGGCGGACGTGACCGCCACGGGATCCGCCTCCGTGCGCCGCACCCTGGCCCACCGCGTCCGGCGGGACCGGTTCAGGGGCGCCAGCTGAGGCGTGACCGGGCCGGTTCACCCGCACCGGGGGAGGCGGATCTCCATGAAACGCCGATACGGGGGTATCCGGACTTCAGCCAGAAAGCTCACGCGACGGGGTGACCGCCATGAACGACCGCATGCTGATGACACTTTCGCCGGACGGGGAGACCCGCGCGGACTACGTATGCCGGCCGGAGAAGGCCGCCGACGCACGGGACGCGGTCAGCAGCTTCGTCGCACGGCTCCACCCGGCGCCGGCCGCGCACGTGGTGCAGAACCTGCTGCTCCTCGTGACGGAGCTGGTCACCAACGCCGTCCGGCACGCCGGAGCCGTCACCGCGCTCTGGCTGACCGCGGACCGTACGGGCGTCCATGTGCGGGTCACCGATCCCAGCCCGGCGCACCCGCAGGACCGTACGCCCGACCTGTCGGGCCGCACCGGCGGCTTCGGCTGGCCGATGGTCCAGCGGCTGTCCCACGAGGTCACGGTGCGCGAGTCGGCGGACGGCGGGAAGGTCATCCTGGCCACCGTGCTCCGCTGACCCGCCGACCCGCCGGCTGCGGTGGTCCCGGGCCGCGACGAGCGCCGATCGTGACGTCTCGATAGAATTCGAGCATGGCAGAGCGGCCCGCAGCGCCGACGGCGCCCGAGCTCGTCCTGGAGACCGGTATCGGCTCCACGGTGATGAGTCCGAGCCGGGACTACCATGTCGGGCGCGACCCCGAGAGCGACATCGTCATCGACGACGCCCGGGTCTCCTGGCACCACGCGGTGCTCCACCCCGAGGCCGGTCACTGGACGCTCCAGGACGAGGACAGCACCAACGGCACGTACACCGGCGGTCGCCGCATCCATGAGACGGGTGTCGGTCCGGGCAGCGTCATCCACTTCGGCAACCCGGGCGACGGCCCCCGTGCCGTCCTGCAGGGCCGGGAACCCCCCGTCCACCCCGCCACCGCGGACCGGCCCTCGGCCGTCTCGATGCCCGCCGCCACCGGCACCTTCCGGCAGCCGACCACCGTACGGCCGCTGCCGGCCAGGACCGTGCGCATCGGCCGTGACAGCGGCAACGACCTCGTCATCGACGACCTCGTGGTCTCCCGGCACCACGCCGAGCTGCGGGCGCTCCCCGACGGCCGGCACGAGATCGTCGACCTCGGCAGCCACAACGGCACCTTCCTCAACGGACAGCCCGTCGCCCGGGCCGTCATCGACGCCGGTGACATCGTCGGTATCGGCCACTCCGCGTTCAGCCTCGTCGGCGAAGTGCTTCAGGAGTTCGTGGACACCGGTGAGGTGTCGCTGGACGTCCAGGATCTGGAGGTCACCGTCGGCAAGGCGGGCAAGGGCGGCAAGACGCTCCTGGACGGGGTGTCCTTCCCCGTCGGCGAGAAGTGCCTCCTCGGCGTCGTCGGGCCCAGCGGCGCCGGGAAGTCGACGCTGCTCAACGCCCTCACCGGGCTTCGCCCGGCCGACACCGGCACCGTCCTCTACGACGGCCGTGACCTCTACCGCGACTTCGCCGAGCTGCGCCAGCGCATCGGCCTCGTCCCGCAGGACGACATCCTCCACTCGCAGCTGACCGTACGCAAAGCCCTCGGGTACGCCGCCGAGCTCCGCTTCCCTCAGGACACCGCGAAGGAGGAGCGGCAGGCCCGCGTGGCCGAGGTCATCCATGAACTCGGCCTGGAACAACGGGCGAACCAGCCTATCCACAGTCTCTCCGGCGGCCAGCGCAAGCGGGTGAGTGTGGCTCTGGAGCTGCTGACGAAGCCCTCGCTGCTCTTTCTGGACGAACCGACCTCGGGACTCGACCCGGGGATGGACCGCTCCGTCATGCACATGCTGCGCGGCCTCGCCGACGACGGCCGTACGGTCATCGTCGTCACGCACAGCGTGCTGAGCCTGGAGGTCTGCGACCGGCTCCTCGTCCTCGCGCCCGGCGGCCGCATCGCCTACTACGGCCCACCGGAGGATGCCCTCGCCTTCTTCGGTTTCGCGGAGTGGCCCGAGGCGTTCGAGGCGTTCGAGAACGACCGGGTCCGGGACTGGGCGGCCACCTACGCGGACTCACCCTTCCACCGGCAGTACATCGTGAACGCCTCGGCGCAGCCCCAGCTGCCCCAGGCCTCGCCCGGAACGTCCGTCGCCCCGCCTCCGGAGACCCGTAACTGGGGTGCGCAGCTGGGCACTCTGGTCCGCCGGTACGCCTCCGCGCTCGCCGCCGACCGTACGTTCCTGATCATCATGATCGCGCTGCCCTTCGTCATGGGGGCGATGGCCCGCGCCCTGGCGGGCAGCAGGCTCACCCAGGAGACGGCGATGAACGCGCTGCTCATCCTGTGTGTGGGCGGCGTGCTGACCGGCGCCGCCAACGCCGTACGGGAGCTGGTCAAGGAGCGGGTGATCTACCAGCGCGAGAGAGCCGTCGGCCTCTCCAGATCCGCGTACCTGATGTCGAAGATCGTGGTGCTCGGAACCGTCACCATCCTCCAGGCCATCGTGCTGACCCTGGTCGGGCTGGTGGGTGTCGACCTCAACGCACCAGGTGGTGAAGGTGTGTTCCTGCCACCACTCGTCGAGATCACCCTGGCCGTCGCCCTGTTGTCGTTCACCGCGATGATGCTCGGCCTGCTGGTCTCCGCCCTGGTGCGCAAGGAGGAGGTCACGATGCCGCTGCTCGTCCTCCTCGCCATCGTCCAAGTGGTGTTCTGCGGGGCCCTGCTGAAGCTGAACGGGGTGCCGGGGCTCGAGCAGCTGTCCTGGCTGGTCCCGTCGCGGTGGGCGCTGGGCGCGATGGCCGGCACGATCGATCTGGCCCGGATCGTGCCGGGCGAGCTGACGTCCGACCCCCTCTTCGGCCATTCCGCGGGGGTCTGGCTGCTCAACATGGGCATGCTGGTCGTCCTCTCCGCCCTCTTCGGCTACGTCGTCGCGAAGCTGCTGCGGCGGCATGAGCCCGCGGTCATGCGGAAGTAGGGCGGTTCCATGGCGACTCCGACCCCGCAATTCCGCCCCACCCACGTCGTCCCCCCGGACGGGCTGCCCGCCTGGGAGGCGCCCGATGCCGCCCGGCCCACCGACCCACTGGACGCCCTGCTGCCGGTGCAGATGGCGGAGCGGCGCGGGGACTGGGCGTACGTGGTCTGCTCCAACGGCTGGGCGGCCTGGGTCGACGGGCGGCTCCTCGTGTCCGTACCGCGCACTCCTCCGGCCCCCGGTCAGCCGCTCGCCCGCACGGCAGACCCGCGCCCCCTGCTGGCCCGGGCGGAGGAGACCCTCAACCAGTACCGGCGCGCCGCCCAGGACCTGGCCGAGGGCCGCAGCGACGGGGAGAGCTTCCAGCAGCGGACGCGGGGGATGCGGGTGGGCATGGTCGTGGACGGGGAGTCGGTGTGGCTGTACGACGCCGAGCACGAGCGGTGGGTCTTCTGCGACGGGACACAGCTCAGTACGTACGCGGCGGAGTCGGGGCCGGGATCGGGGACGGCGTTCACGGGGACGGGCACCCCGGGACCGGAGCCGACGCGGGTGGCTGGTGCGGAGGGGCCGCCGGAAGCGACGCGCGTGGTCACTGCGGACGGACCGCCGGACGCGACGCACTTCGTCACCGCGGACAGGCCCGAGCCGACCCAGGTGGTGGCCCCCGACGGGCCCGAGCCCACCCAGCTGATGGTGCCCGAACCGACGCGCGTAGTCACTCCCGACGATGCGCCGGACGGCAGGGGGTGACGAGCCGTGGCGCCACCGCCGCCTCCCCCGTCGCACGACGCCGGGCTGCCGGCCGGCCGGGACGACGAGCTGATCGGCAAGCGGATCGCGGGCTACCTGGTGGAGGCCGAGGTCGGCCGCGGGGGCATGGCGGTCGTCTACCGGGCCAAGGACCTGCGGCTGGACCGGATCGTCGCGCTCAAGCTGCTCGCCCCGGAACTGGCCCGCAACGACACCTTCCGTAAGCGGTTCACCCATGAGTCGCGGGTGGCGGCCGCGATCGACCACCCCCACATCGTGCCGGTCTTCGAGGCCGGTGAGACGGACGGGCTCCTCTACATCGCGATGCGCTACGTGGCGGGCGCCGACCTGCGCGTGCTGATCGACCGGCGCGGGCCGCTCGATCTCACCGCCGCCGTCCGGATCGGCGGGCAGGTCGCGTCCGCGCTGGACGCGGCCCATGACCACGATCTGGTCCACCGCGATGTGAAGCCGGGCAACATCCTGGTGGCGGCGGGGACCGACAGCGACCATCCGGAGCATGTGTATCTGACGGACTTCGGGCTGACGAAGAAGTCGCTGTCGCTGACGGGGTTCACCACGGTCGGCCAGTTCGTCGGGACGCTCGACTACGTGGCGCCGGAGCAGATCTCGGGGAAGCCCGTGGACGGCCGGTGCGATGTGTACAGCCTGGCGTGCGTGGTGCAGGAGACCCTCACCGGAGCTCCGCCCTTCCAGCGGGAAGACGACATGGCCCTGCTGTGGGCCCACCAGTACGATCCGCCACCTCCGCCGACCGGGCAGCGGCCGGACCTGCCGGGCGCGGTGGACGGCGTACTGGCGAAGGCCCTGGCCAAGTCGCCGGACGACCGCTACGACACCTGTCTGCGGTTCGTGGCGGCGCTGCGGGCGGCGGCATCGGGGGTTCCGGCCGGGCACCATGCGCAGACCCGGGTGGACGCGCGGGCAGGTTCCTGGTCCGCGACGCCCGAGCCGCCGCCCCGGCCGCCACGCTGGGCCCGCCCGGTGTTCTCGGACCCCTAGTCGGACCCTTGGGGGGTCTCCGGCGGAATCTCGCCGTGCCGGTGCACCCGGGAGGCGGCGAGCGCGCCCAGGAACCCGGTGACCAGGCCCCACAGGAAGGCGATGCCGAGCGCGGTCCACAGCCGGGGACGCAGCGAGACCTCCCCTCCGAGACCGCCGCCGAGGTCCCCGATGCCCAGGAGGGACAGGCCGTACTGGGCGGAGACCGCCGCGGTCAGGCCGATGAGCAGCACGGTCAGGGTGAGCGCGACCGCCAGGTGCAGGGCGTGCTGCCAGGGCCGCGTGCGGGCGGGCGACCGGACCGCCATGAGGAACGCGGCGCCGAGCACGAGGAGGGCGGTGACGACGAGCAGCCACCACACGCGCCCGTCCTGGGCGGCCAGGGTGCGCAGGTTGACCGTGGACAGGTCCGGCGTACGCAGTACGGAGTCGAGCACCTGGGGCATCGGCAGTCCGAAAGGACCCTGCACCTTGCCCTCCCAGGAGGCGCCGAGTCCCAGGGTGAGCGCGAGCCAGACCAGGTTGGGCAGGCCGAGGAGGATCACCGCGAGGGTCTGGGCGGGGTGCCCGCGCACCACCATCACGACGAGTCCGACGACGACGCCCAGGGCGACGGAGGCGAGGAGCAGCGCCACCATGGCGGACGCCGCCGGGCGCACGGTCTCCTGGAAGCGCACCAGCCGGGCCGGGAGGGGCGCCCGGCGCGAGACGAGGAGCGCCAGCACGAGGACGCCGGCCAGCCACACCAGGCCGATGACGACGGTCAACGGGATGTCGGCCCGGAACCCGACCCGCGCCGTATCACCCAGCACGTCCCCGAGGGCGTCCCCGGTGTCGTCCCCGCTCCGGTCACCGGTGAGGCTTTCGGCCGGGAGGGTGAACGTGTGCCGGGCCAGGAGCGAGAGGACGATCAGCACCACGGCCCAGAGGGCGGCGACCCGGCCCGCCCCGCCCGCCAGTTCGCGGCCGCCGGCGACGGCCCGGTGGCGCAGGGGGCGGAGGAACCCGTAGGCGATGGGCAGCGCGCCTGCCAGGGTCACCGAGAGCGGGAGCACCGACAGCCCCGCCTGCGCCCCCACGAGGGAACCGGCGTCGCCCGCCAGCCCGACGGAACCGCCCGCCGCCATCACGACGACGGCGGCGACCACACGGGGGAAGGCGCCTCCGGGCAGCCCGGCCGCACCGGCGGCCCACAGGCCGAGGGCGGCGGTCACCAGCATGCCCAGGGTTCCGGCCAGCACCGCCACGAGGGCGTCGCGCCAGCCGTGCGGTGCGCGCTGCGCGCTGTTCCTGTCGTTACTCGCCCGGACGTTCACGCTGCCACGCTAAGCAGTGGTCCGGCGCCGCGCTCCCCGGGGAATCGGTTGCTCCCTCCGCTTGCGGGGAGCACACGGGCGGTACACACAATGAGTGCGATAAGGCCCGGACTGCCAAGAGACGCCCCATGTACGGGAGCGGTGATCCGGGACGGGTCCCAACCTCGGGAGCAGAGCCCGTGAGTGATCAACCGCCGTCGTCCGGCCACCCCACAGGACCGCCTTCCGGTCCGCTCTCGGGCCCCTCCCAGTCAGGCCCGACGCCCCCGCCCCCCACCACCGTGTCCGGCACACCGCCCGGTCCGCCCAGCGGTGCGGACCGGGGCGGTTCGGGCGGCTCCGGGGGCTCCGGCGGTGCGGGAGGCGGTCCGGGAAGCGGCGCGGGAGGCGGCTCCGGTTCAGGAAGCGGCTCCGGTGCCGCCCCCGGCTCCGGTCCCGGGCGCCCCTGGTGGCGCTCCGTGCCCCGGATCGCCGCGATCGCGACGGCCGTGGTCGTGGCGGTGGTATTGGTCGTGTTCCTGACCCGTCCCGACGACGGCGGCGGTTCGAAGGCGGGCGGCGAGGTGTTCCTCCAGGCGGCGGGCTCCTCCGGACCGGACCCGTTCACGGAGTCCACGGCGCGCAAGAGCGATCCCGAGCCCGGGACCGCCTCCCCGTCCGCCGTCCCGAGCGCCACGGCGACGGGGTCGCAGGTGACGCGCGGGGTGGACGGCGCGGCCCCCGGTCTCTACGGGGGCACCCGCAAGGTCTCGAGCTGTGATGTGGAGAAGCAGATCAGCACGTTGCGGGCGGCTCCGGACAAGAACCGGGCGTTCGCCTCGGTCCAGGACATCGAGCCGTCCGCCGTACCGGAATACCTGCGCTCCCTCACCCCCGCACAGCTGCGTATGGACACCCGCGTCACCAACCACGGCTTCCGGGACGGGAAGGCGACGCCCTACCAGGCGGTGCTCCAGGCCGGCACGGCGGTCCTCGTCGACGACCGCGGGGTGCCCAGGGTGCGCTGCGCCTGCGGCAATCCGCTGCTGCCGCCCGTCGCGCAGGAGGACCCGAAGCAGACGGGGAAGGCCTGGCCGGGGTACCGGGCGTCGGACGTGGTCGTGGTGCAGCCGGCGTCGAAGCCGGTGGTCGAGTTCGTGATGGTCGATCCCGCGAACGGTGACTGGTTCACCCGTCCGGCGGGAGACACCGGCGCCAAGGACGAGAAGACCGATCCGCCCAAGGACAAGGACAAGAAGAAGGACGAGTCCGGGTCTCCCTGCCCCCCGGGCTCCGGCGACGACTCCTGCCGCCCGAGCCAGGTCGAATCGCCGCCCGGGGACGGATCTCAGCCGCCCGGGGACGGGTCTCAGCCGCCCGGCGACTCCCCGCCCCCGGCCGACGGAGGGACGACGCCGCCGCCGGACAGTCCGCCCGCCAGCGACCCTCCGCCGCCCGACAACCCGCCCGGTGACTCGCCCGGTTCCCAGCCCGCGCCGCCGCAGGAGCAGCAGCCACAGGAAGAGCAGCAGCCGCCGGAGCAACAGCCCAACTCCTAGCGCACGCGGGAACAACCGGCATGACGCGTGAACAACCAGTGCACGCGTGAACGTCTAGCGCACCGCGTCCGGCCGCGGCTCGGCCGACTTCTCGAGCTTCGGGATCTCCACCGGGGCACCGGCTCCCTTGGCTCGCCCCAGGCCGGCCGCCGATGCGGCGGAGTGCAGCGAGCGCAGGGCCAGCAGCAGGAATCCGATGTCGTCGAGGTAGACGGGGTCGGGCAGCAGGTCGACCGGGGAGACGGTGTAGACGACGGCCGCCCAGACGAGGGCCTTGCTGCGCAGCGGGATCCCGGCGTCTACCAGGAGCTTCCTGGCCTTGAAGACGCGCACCAGCAGTACGGCGGCCAGGGCCAGCATGATCAGTGCGGCGACGGCGGCGACAACGAGCCAAACGGTGGTGTCCATGGCTCATCGTCTACCCACTCGGGCGCCGATGACGGGATTACGGGGAAGTCAGCCGGCGGTGTTCCTGGTACGCCGGCGGCTGCGCCGCTTCAGCGCGCGCCGTTCGTCCTCGGCGAGACCTCCCCAGACGCCGGAGTCCTGGCCGTTCTCCAGGGCCCATTCCAGGCACTGGGCCTGGACCGGGCAGGTCCGGCAGACCGCCTTGGCGTCCGCGGCCTGGACGACGGCGGGGCCGGACGTCCCGATGGGGAAGAACAGGTCCGGGTCCTCCTCGCGGCAGGCCGCGTGCGTGCGCCAGTTCTCCATGCTGCTCACTCCCGGTGTCGGATGCGTGCCGTAGGCGCCTGCCGTACGGCCGTACCGTCCGGGTGACCGGCGATCGGCGCCTCAAACACGTGGCCGCCGGAGAACCGCGGCGGCTTGCGGGGCGGGGCGGTGCAGGGCGAGGAGGGCCTGGTCGTCTCGGACCCGGCCGCCGGTGTGGCGCCCGACGTCCTCGATCAGCAGCTGGAGGATCTGCGCGGGGGCCGGCGGGTCGCCGGTGAGGGAGCGGTGGCGCAGGAGGCGGGGCAGCCGTACGGCCGCGTCTTAGGAGGCACCGGCCTCGTCGCGGGCCTCGGTCACGCCGTCGGTGTGGCACAGGAGCGTGGAGCCGTGCGGGAAGGAGAACGTGTCGACCGGGAACGACCAGGTGCCCAGGGCCGCCATGCCGAGCGGCGGGGCCTCCTGGGAGGGTTCGAGGACGGTGGCCGTGCCCTCGGCGTCCAGCAGCACCGGGGGCGGATGGCCTCGGCGGGGACGTACCGGGCGGCGATCGTGAGGTCACCCAGCCGGGACGGGGGCCGGGGCAGTACGGCGGCCTGGGCGACGGCGGCGACCTGGCGGGTGCCGGGCAGGCTCAGCAGGGGTGCGGCGGCGACGGGCGCGGCACCCCTCAGCAGGGGCGCGGAGGTCACGTCGGTCGGGGTCGCCAGGTCGATCAGGACAGCCAGCACGATCACCCGACCGGGATCCACTGGGCCCTGCGCTGCCGCACCACTCCCCCGCGCTGTACGGCCCGGGCACGCGCCGCACCCCGGCGGTGCGCGTCCGGAACCCGGGCCGGGTGTCAGAGCGGCAGCGGGGTCCCCGGCGGCGGGGCGGCGGCGCACGCGGCGTCGAGCCGGATGCGGTGGGCCATCACGGCGTCCGGATCGTCGATGAGGTCGACGCGGACGCCGGGCGTCTCCAGGACCGCCTGGTCGCCGATCTCCGGGGCGGGCACCCGCAGCAGGTGCAGGGGCGGCATGGCGGTCATGGCGTGCGGCGGGTGGTCCAGCGGCACCACCTGGACGGTGATGTGCGGCTGCTCCATCGCCTCGGCCAGCGCCCGGTGCTGCCCGGCCATGGTCTCCGCGTCGCCCACCCGGGTATACAGGGCGGCAGCCGGGAACAGGGCCCACAGGGCCGTACCGCGCTCGCTCAGCCGGCGCCGACGCTCCCTCAGCAGCTCCAGGCGGCGCTCACGACGGGCGGGGGTGTCGTCGGGGTACCGCACCCGGTACAGCCCGGCGGCGTAGGCGGAGGTGCGCAGCAGCTCGGGCACGAGGGCGGGGTGCCAGGTGCGCACCAGGCTGGCCGAGGACTCGACCCCGATGACGTCCTGCTGCCAGCTCTCCATGGCGTCCCGCCAGTGGTGCCACCAGCCGGGCAGGTTCGCGGCTCCGAGCCCGGTCAGGATGGGTTCGGCGACGGCGGGCGGGGCCCCGTAGCGGCGCAGCAGCGCGGCGACCTGCCGGGCGTCGAGGCCGGTCTCGGCCCGCTCGATCCGTCGTACGGTCGCGGGGTGCGCGTCCAGCGCGTCGGCGGCGGCTCGGAGGGTGAGGCCCGCCTGTTCCCGCAGTATCCGCAGCCGGGCCGCCAGGACGCGGTGCTGCACCGTGGGGCCGGAGCGGGGTCGCATGCTCGTACCTCGTTCGTCGAGCCCCGGGGCGGAGCCGTGGACACTCTGTCGCTTGCAAAGTATGCACTTTGCACCGAGAGTACATACATGTCGGAAATAGTCAGTTGCGCGGAACGCGCTCCGGAAAACAGGGGAGCCAGAGGTGCCCACAGCTGGTGGGTCCCCCGGTTGCCCGGGGGCGTTCCCGAAGCCCGTCACCGAGTGCAGGAGGCGATGCACGCGTGGGGAGAACCCTCGGAACGCATCGAGGCCGCGGCGCTGATAGTGACCGAACTGGTCGCCAACGCCGTCCAGCACACCAGCACCCGCCGGATCCGCTGTCGTCTTCTCCGCTCGGCCGAAGGGGTCCGGATCTGCGTGTGGAACCGCGGCCGGGCCCGTATCCCGGCGCCGGCGTCCCCGGCCGACTCCGCGGGGCTGCCCGTCGAGGCGGCTCCACCGGCGAACGGCCCCGACGGCGACGATTCACTCGACTGTCTGACCGAGGACGGCAGAGGCCTCCTGCTCGTGGACGCCCTGGCGGCCCGCTGGGGCACGCGCACCGCACTGGCCGGCCGGCTCGTCTGGGCCGACGTCTGATGCTCCCCGCGTGAACAGGGGTTGGGACTCCCCCATCCCTCCAGGTGATCAGACAGGAGCGGTACGGCACTCCGGGTGACCCCAGCCGTTCGGGTTCTTCGCGATCGGCTCCTTCGCCGCGTACGTCCTACCGCAGTGACACCGCCCTGCGAAACGCGCCTTGATCGTGCCGTTGGACCGCCCGGTCCGGGACGCACCCCCCGCGGCCTTCGCCTCCCCCGCGCCGCCGCCCGTCTCCGTACGCCCCTTCGTGGAGCGCGCCTGGGCGGGTACGGGCAGCGTGGTCGCGCCGTACGCCGTACCGGCCGGCCGCTGCGCCACCGCCGCCTCGCTGGCGGCCTGGTCGGCGAGCGCGTTGAGCGGGTCGCCGTCCACCTGGTGGGCGGGCACGTAGCGGAACGTGACGGTACGGGCGGTGAGCAGGGCGTCGATGCGGGTGACCAGCTCGCGGTTGGCGACCGGCTTGCCCGCCGAGGTCTTGAAGCCGTTGCGCTTCCAGCCGGGCAGCCATTTGGTCACGGCGTTCATGGCGTACTGCGAGTCCATCCGCACCTCGACACGGACCGCCGGGTCGGTGGACTCCAGCAGTTCGGCCAGGGCGGTGAGCTCGGCGACGTTGTTCGTCGCGGTGCCCAGCGGGCCCGCCTCCCAGCGCTGCGGGCTGCCCTGCGCGTCGGCGACGACCCAGGCCCAGGCGGCCGGTCCGGGATTTCCCTTGGACGCTCCGTCACACGCGGCGATGATGCTCTCGTTCATCCCCCGATCATGCCAGCCCGGCATGACCGCTCGGACCGGTGGCCGAGGCCCTCCCCCGACCTTCAAGACACTTCGCTCAGGGCGCGATCGAGTTGACGTACCCGCCGTCGACCCATAGCGCCGCCCCGGTCATCGCCGACGCCTGGGCATCAGATCGATGCGCACCCGCTTCTCCCCTTGCTCGCTCTCTCCGTACCTGCCTCTTCGTCCGTCTGCCGGCCGCCCCCGCAGGCCACCGCGTTCACCCCCGGAATCGCACCGGCCGGGGGCCGGCGCCCGGCGGGGTGCGGCGCGCCCTGTTGACCTCGACCAAACTTGAGGTTCTAGCGTTCTCAGGAGTCCGCATACCCAGGCCGTCAGAGTTCGGAGCGCCCCATGGACATGGAAGTCACCGCATGGACATCGCTGCACAGTGCGATGAACGCCGAGCAGGACCGGCGCCCCTTCTCCAAGGCGACGCTACGCCGCATCCTGGTCTTCGCCCGGCCCCACAAGGCCCGCATCCACCGGTTCCTCCTGCTCAGCACCGTCACCGCGCTGCTCGCGGTGGCCACCCCGGTCCTCGCGGGGCGCGTCGTCGACGCCATCGTGCGGGGTTCGGACTCCGGGACGGTCACCCGGCTCGCCCTGCTGATCGCCCTGATCGCGGTCGCCGAGGCCGGGCTCGGACTGCTCACCCGCTGGCTGTCGGCCAACCTCGGCGAGGGGCTGATCCTCGATCTGCGGACCGCGGTCTACGACCATGTGCAGCGGATGCCGGTCGCCTTCTTCACCCGCACCCGGACCGGCGCCCTGGTCAGCCGGCTCAACAACGACGTGATCGGCGCCCAGCGCGCGTTCAGCAACACACTCTCCGGTGTAGTCTCCAACCTCGTCACCCTGCTGCTGACGCTCGCCGTGATGCTCACGATCTCCTGGCAGATCACGCTGCTCTCACTGGTCCTGCTCCCGGTGTTCGTCGTACCGGCCCGCCGGATGGGGGCCAGGATGGCCGGACTCCAGCGGGAGGCCGCCCATCACAACGCCTCGATGGGAACCCAGATGACCGAGCGGTTCTCCGCTCCCGGCGCCACCCTCGTCAAGCTCTTCGGCCGCCCGTCGCTGGAGTCCGCCGAGTTCGCCGAGCGGGCCCGCCGGGTGCGGGACATCGGGGTCCGCTCCGCCATGGCCCAGTCCGCGTTCATCACCGCCCTCACCCTGGTCTCCGCCCTCGCGCTCGCCCTGGTCTACGGACTCGGCGGCTACTACGCGCTGCGCGGCACCCTGGAGCCGGGGGCCGTGGTGGCGCTGGCCCTGCTGCTGACCCGGATGTACGCCCCGCTGACCGCGCTGGCCGGGGCCCGGGTCGAGGTGATGAGCGCGCTCGTCAGCTTCGAGCGGGTCTTCGAGGTCCTGGACCTGAAGCCGCTGATCGAACAGAAGCCGGACGCCCGTCAGGTGCCGGAGGGCCAGGTCTCGGTCGAGTTCGAGAAGGTCTCCTTCGGCTACCCGTCCGCGGAGAAGGTCTCCCTCGCCTCGCTGGAGGAGGTCGCGACGCTGGACAACCGCGGCGGCACCCCGGTCCTGCACGAGGTGTCCTTCCGCGCCGAACCGGGCCAGATGATCGCCCTGGTGGGCTCCTCGGGCGCGGGCAAGTCGACGATCGCCCAGCTGCTGCCCCGGCTGTACGACGCGGATGCCGGTTCCGTACGGCTGAACGGGATCGACGTACGCGATCTGAGCGCCGACTCCATCCGCGACACGCTGGGGATGGTCACCCAGGACGGGCACCTCTTCCACGAGTCCGTACGCGCCAATCTGCTGCTGGCCCGACCCGACGCCTCCGAGGAGGACATCTGGGACGCCCTGCGCCGCTCCCGGCTGGAGGGGCTCATCGCCTCGCTGCCGGAGGGCCTCGACACGGTGGTCGGCGAGCGCGGCTACCGGCTCTCCGGTGGTGAGCGTCAGCGGCTCACCATCGCCCGGCTGCTGCTGGCCCGTCAGCGGGTCGTCATCCTGGACGAGGCGACCGCGCACCTGGACTCCACCTCCGAGGCCGCCGTCCAGGAGGCCCTGGCCGAGGCGCTGGAGGGGCGGACCGCCGTGGTGATCGCGCACCGACTCTCCACCGTACGGGCGGCCGATCAGATCCTGGTCGTCGAGGCGGGCCGGATCGTGGAGCGCGGCACCCACGGCGAACTGCTCGCGGCAGGCGGGCGTTACGAGGAGCTGTACCGCACCCAGTTCGACCGGCCCTCGGCGGACGAGGCCCAGCCGGTCGGCTGAGCAGAGGCTCCCGTCAGCGGCGGACGAGGCGGAGACGTTCCGTGGTGCGCAGGCGCCGCAGGGCGTCCCCGCCGCAGCTGCGCCACTGCTTCGGCGAGACCCGGGGGCGGTGGGCGCCGTTGGTGACGAGCGCGTTCACCGAGGTCATCGGGTCCGCCGCCATGGACTTGGCGAGCAGCACACCGACCACCAGCGGCAGCAGCGTGACCGCCAGGGCGGTGCCTGCGGTGGTGACGTGCTGGATGTGGGGGCGGCGCTGCGCTGCGGAGTCCATGGCCTCATTCGAACAGCGGGCGGGTGGCGGAACATCGGGGCAGGTACTCAGCGGTGACGTCCGCGCATACTCAGACGCGCGCACGGGGACGCTGGGGACGCGGCCCCGGACCGCGGGGCCACGGCCGCGGTGCGGCCGCCGGACCACGGAAGGACCACGCCGATGAGCGAGCACCAGGCGCAGTCGGCGGAGCGCCCGGACGGAGTCCCGGCCGAAGACCGGGCGGGCACCCACGGGCTCCCCGCCGCGACGGTGTTCGACGCTCTGGGCGCCGAGTACGAGCGGGCGTTCGCCGGTTCGGCCGCCCACCACGCCTCGCTGGACCGGCTGCTGGAACACCTCGCGCCCGGCAGCCGGGTCCTGGACGCCGGCAGCGGGACGGGCGTCCCGACCGCGCGGCGGCTGGCCACGGCCGGACACCGGGTGGTGGGCGTCGACGTCTCCCCGGTGATGACCGCACTGGCGGCCCGGCAGGTGCCGGACGCCGAGTTCCGGTGCGCCGACATCCGGGAGCTGCCGTGGGCGGACGGGGAGTTCGACGCCGCCTGCGTCTACTTCTCGCTGCTGCAGATGTCACGCGGTGAGCAGAGCGAGCTGCTGAGCCGGCTGGGCCGGGCGGTGAAGCCGGGGGGCCGGCTGGCGGTGGCCACCGTGCCGGTGGACGTGGCGGACGTGAGCGCCGTCTTCATGGGCCAGCCGGTGGTGGTGTCGAGCTTCGGCGAGGAGGAGTTCGTCTCCGTGGTGACCGGGGCGGGGTTCGCGGTGGAGGAGCGGCACAGCGTGCTGTTCACCCCGGACCATCCGGCGGGCGCCCCCGAGCCGCATCTCTTCCTGCACGGCCGTCGCATCTGACGCCCCAGCCCCAAGGCTTTCGCAATCACAAAGAACAAGCCGAATGAATGACAAGAATGGCGCATTCGCGTTCCTTCACGAGAAGGTAATGCGATAGCAAAGTTCTGGTCTATATGCTGAGCTGTAGTCGTATCCATTCGGACGCCGACCTTGCGTCCGGATGGGCCACATGTTCGGAAGAACGCGAGGTGAAACACACTCCCCCTCCCGAACATTCATACGGATTCAATCAGCGCATTCGTCAAGATGACCCGACCACACCGCTCCCCGGCCTCGCCGGATGCAGGAGGCAGGCCACCCATGAAGTCCCTTGTCGCACCCGCCCGGACTTTCACCGGGCACGACACCGCGAACGCAAAGGAGGCCGGGCTCCCCACACACGCCCGGCCCCCGAGACCTTTCCGCGTGAGCCGCGGCGTAGTGCCCCCCGGCTCGATCAGCGTTCACCGGCCGGAGAGCGGCTCGTCGTGCGGCCGCCTCTGACGGCTTCCCGCCCCCCACTCGTCCGCGCCCCGGCCCCGCCGGGGCCGGACCTCACCCTCAAGGGAATCGTCACCCGTGATCTCCGTGAAGGAACTCAAGAATCCCCACGTCGTACGACGTGACCTGCTGGCGTCACTCGTCGTCTTCCTGGTCGCCCTCCCCCTCTGCGTCGGCGTCGCCGTCGCCTCCGGCGTACCGGCCGAACTCGGCCTGGTCACCGGCATCGTCGGCGGCCTGGTCGTCGGCATGCTGCCGGGCAGCAAGCTCCAGGTCAGCGGGCCCGCCGCCGGCCTCACCGTCCTGGTCTACGAGGCGGTCACGGAGTTCGGTCTCGCCACCCTCGGGCCGATCGTCCTGGCCGCCGGCCTGCTCCAGGTGGTGCTGGGCGTGGCGCGCTTCGGCCGTTGGTTCCGCGCCATCTCCGTCTCCGTCGTGCAGGGCATGCTCGCGGGCATCGGCCTGGTCATCGTGCTGGGCCAGCTGTACGCCATGGCCGACACCGAGCAGCCGGGAACCGCCCTCGCCAAACTGGCCGGGCTGCCCGGTCTCGCCGCCGAGATCGTCACGGACAACGAGGCCATGACCGCCTTCGGCCTCGGCGCGGGGACCGTCGCCGTCATGCTGCTCTGGCCGAAGCTCCCCGCCGGCGTACGGATGGTCCCCGCGCCCCTCGCCGCGGTCGGCCTGGCCACCGCCGTCGCCGCCCTGGCCGGGCTGCGGCCCCTGGTGGCCGATGTGAACGGGCTGCTGCACGCCATCGACCTGCCCGGTGCGGCGGAGTTCGGCAATCTGGCGAACGTGGCCGTCATCGGTACCGTCCTCGCCTTCGCCCTCATCGCCTCGGCCGAGAGCCTGTTCAGCGCGGCGGCCATCGACCGGATGCACGACGGCCCCCCTACCGACTACGACAAGGAGCTGGTCGCGCAGGGCGTCGGCAACACGATCTGCGGGGCGCTCGGCGCACTCCCCATGACCGCCGTCATCGTCCGCAGCGCTGCCAACGTCCAGGCCGGGGCCACCACCGCGCTCTCCCGGGTCGCCCACGGGCTGTGGCTGCTGCTCTTCGCGGCGCTGCTGCCCGCTGCCATCGGCATCATCCCGCTCGCCTCGCTCGCCGGGATCCTGGTGCACGCCGGGTGCAAGCTGGTACCTGTCAAGGAGTTCGGCCCGCTGTGGCGCGAACACCGCGGGGAGGCCGTGCTGTTGGCGGTCACGGCACTGGCCATCGTGGTGACCAACCTCTTCGAGGGTGTGGTGCTGGGCCTGCTGCTGGCCGTGGTCAAGTCGGCCTGGGAGACCTCCCACGTACAGCTCTCCACCCGCCAGCTCACCGGCGGCCGGGTCGTGGTGACCCTCACCGGCAACGCGACCTTCCTCCGACTGCCCCGCATCCTGGAGCAGTTGGAGAAGCTGCCGCAGGACCAGCCCATAGAGCTGGACCTCAGCGGCCTGCGCCATCTCGACCACGCCTGCCGGGTGGCACTGGAGAACTGGGCCCGCCGGCACAACGACGCGGAGACCGACCCGGTGACGATCCGCCGGTAGCCCGGCCGACGGCACGGCGGTGCCCTCGGCTCGGGGGTGCGCTCTCAGGACGAGCTGGGCGCGCCGGCGGTGCGGGCCGGCCTGCGGGTGCGCCGCTGCGACGACATCGACTGGGACCACCGGCTGTGGGTCCGGCGCACCCGGCGGCGGGGGTGGCAGGAGACGCCGTACGCCGGTCCCTGCGGCGGGTGACGAACACTCCGTTCATCCCGCTCACCGGCCAGGTCCGCGGCTTCGTCTTCGACGTCACCACCGGCCGCCTCGACGAGGTCGTCCGACGGCCGGTGGGGCGGACCGGGCCGGCGCGCTCAGGCCGCCGTGGTGAGCTGCGCGCGGCCGAAGAGCAGGGCGTATCCGGTCGGCAGGGCCCCGATGATCCGGGTGACCAGGGCCGGGTCCATCAGCGCGCCGACCGCGGCCAGTACGGTGCCCGCGTCCCAGCGGGCGGTCGCCGCGGTGCCGCCGGTCCGCACGGCCAGGTCGTCCACGAAACGCGCGGCCGGGGACGGGGCGATGCCGGGAGCCTCGGCGGCGAACACCAGGGCGGCCTCCCTGGGGAGCGCGGCGGCGAACGCGACCCGCTCCTCGCCGGTGATCTGGGCGCCGAGCCCGCCCAGGACGGCACGGAGGGCTTCCTCGGCCCGCTCCCGGGTGGGGTAGGCGCCCTCGTACCTGATCTTCTCCAGCAGCCGGTCGAACGTCATGGCCTTCGGGGCGGCGATGGTCCGAGGCTCAGGAATCATGGCGGCGGCAGCCCTTCTCGTCGTCGTGCGGTGTCGGTTGTCTCTGGCTTCTACTCCGAAAGCGCCGCCGTACACCCCCTGGGGGGGTATTCGGCGGTCAAAGGGGGCCCGGATGGCCGAAGAGGAGGTCGTACCCCGCCGGCAACTGCAACAGGATGCGGCGCAGCAGGTCCTCGCCGGCCGCGTCGGCGGCGACACTGAGGACGGCCCCCACGTCCCACATCGCCGTCCGTTCGGTGGCACCCTCGATCCAGGCCGCCGTGGCGCGGACGAACCGTTCCGGCGTGAGCGGTTCGGCGGCCTGCAGCGGGTCGAGCAGGATCAGGGCCATGGTCTCGGGGAGCCGGGCGGCGAGCTCGGCCCGCTCCCGGCCCACCAGGTGGGCGCCGAGAAGGGCCAGCACGACGCGTGCGGCGCGCTCGGCCTCTTCCCGGGTGTCGTACGTGCCGCGTTCCTGGACCCGGCCCAGGAACGCCTCCCATCGCAGGGTCACGGTGACCGCTCCCTCGGGCTGTCCCCCTTCGGGCGGGGACGGGTGCCGGGCCGGGAAGGGGATAAGGGGAGATCCGGCCCGGCCCCCGTCACGGACGGGCGAACCGGTTCAGCCCTTGATCTGCTTGCGTGAGGAGCCGCCGCCGACGGAGATCTTGCGTGGCTTGGCCCGCTCGGCGATCGGGATGCGCAGGGTCAGTACACCCGCGTCGTAGCCGGCGTCGATGCGCTCGGTGTCCAGGGTGTCCGCCAGGACGATCTGGCGGGAGAACACCCCCAGCGGACGCTCGGAGAGCTCCATCTGCACATCGTCCGTGTTGACGGCCGGCCGGCGCTCGGCCCGGACGGTCAGCATGTTGCGCTCGACGTCGATGTCGATCGCGTCCGGCGAGACGCCGGGAAGATCGAACGCCACCACGTACTCGTCGCCCTCGCGGTACGCGTCCATCGGCATCGCCGAGGGCCGCGACCAGGTGCCGGGGCGCAGGATCTGCTCGGTGATCCGGTCGAGTTCACGGAAGGGGTCGGTACGCATGAGCATTGCGAAAACACCTCCAGTCGGTCGGGCGGAAGCCCGCGCGTTTCACCTGAATCCGTTGTAGCATGTCATCCATTCGATGACAAGCGAAATGTCACCGGAAGGACGACAAGCACGCAGAAGGAGCCACCGTGCCAGCAGCGGAGCAGCCCGATCCGGCCCGCCACCCCGATCCGGACGCCGTCTCCCTCCTCGCCGCCGCTGCGGCGCTGGGGGTCATCGACGACGCGGTCCGCGGGGCCAGGGCCGCCACGGCGGACCGACCCGACGGTGCGGCGGCCGATCCCGACCGCGCCCAGGCACTGGCCTCGCTCCAGCTGCTGCGGGAGGTGCGGGAGCGGCTCGCCGGCTGGGAGACCGGGCTGATCGAGGCGGCCCGCACGGCGGGGGCCAGCTGGGCCGACCTGGCGGACCCGCTCGGCGTCGCCAGCCGGCAGGCGGCCGAGCGCCGCTATCTGCGCCTGCGTCCAGGCTCCCTGGGCTCCACCGGGGAGCAGCGGGTCAAGGCCACCCGGGACCGCCGGGCCGCCGACCGCACCATCACCACCTGGGCCAGGGAGAACGCGGCGGAGCTGCGCTCGCTCGCCGGCCAGGTCACCGCCCTGACCGGCCTCCCCTCCCCCGCCGACCCTCCGCTGGACCACCTGCGCCAGGCCCTCGCCGCCGACGACGCCGCCCTCCTGGTCACCCCACTCGCCGCAGTCCGGCCCCATCTGCCGTCGGGGCAGCAGCAGTTGGCCGACCGGATCGACTCGCTCACCCGCCTCACCGGAGAGCTGCGCGAGGACACCACGGCCCGGCGGCAGAACAGCTGAGCGGCGGAGGGCTTCTCCAGCCCTCCGCCGCTCAGTACACCCTGCCGCTCACCGCCTACGGCTTGCGGGCCACCAGACCCCACTGGTCGACCAGCACCGGGTCGTCCTCCTCGGGGCGCCACAGCGCGATCGACAGGAAGCCCGGCTCGATGATCTCCAGGCCCTCGGCGCAGCCGGTGATCTCCTCCGGCTCCCGGACCAGGTACGGCGGGTTCTCGCCGGAGTCGTACGCCTCCTGCGCGGCCAGCGTCTGTGGTGTCTTCACCGTGTCGCAGAGGACCAGGTAGCTGCCCGACGGCATCCGGGCCATGTACCGCTGGACGACATCGATGCCGTCGGCCGGGGTCAGGTGCCCCAGCGTCGAGAGCAGGAGGACGGCGACGGGCTGGGAGAGGTCGAGGGTCTTCGCCGCCTCGTCCACCACCGCGTCCGTGTCGGACAGGTCGGCGTCCACGTAGTCCGTCCGGCCCTCCGGGGCGCTGGTCAGCAGGGCGTGGGCGTGGGCGAGGACGATGGGGTCGTTGTCCACGTAGACGATCCGCGCGTCGGACGCGATGCCCTGGGCCACCTCGTGGGTACTGTTCGCCACCGGCAGGCCGGTGCCGACGTCCAGGAACTGGCGGATGCCCAGCGAGGCGAGGTGCCGGATCGCGCGGGCCTGGAACGCGCGGGAGGCGCGCGCGATGCCGACCATCTGCGGGTAGGCCGCGCTCACCGCGTCGGCCAGTTCGCGGTCCACGGGGTAGTTGTCCTTGCCACCCAGCCAGGCGTTCCACACCCTCGCCGAATGCGGGACGTCGGAGCGGATCCTGCGGCGGAACTCGACGTCGTCGACGCTCATGTCTCTCCTCTACTCACTGTCCGTGCAAGGCCGTTGACCGCGTAACCGCCGGTGAGAGCCTTGATCTGACCGTACATGGCCATCCCGGTTCCCGCTGACCGCCCCTCCCTCAGACCAGGTCCGCATCCAGGCCCGTCAGGCGCGCCGACTCCTCCCACAGCGCCCGCGCCATGCCTATGTCCCGTGCCCGGGCTGACCTGCGCGCCGGACCCGGGGCTCCCCGGGTCTCGCCCAGGTGCCGGGGGCCGTAGTACGAGGCGCCGGGCGCGTCCGGAAGCGTCGCGGCGTACAGCGTGGGCAGGGCTCCGGCGGAGGCGGGCTGGGTGTACAGGCGCGAGGCCCTCTCCAGCTTCGCCGCCCAGTTCCGGCCGGACAGCTTGGGGCCCGCCTGCCCCAGCTCCGTCGCGGCGAGGCCGGGGTGCGCGGCGAGGGCGAGCAGGTCGCGTCCGGAGGCCCGGGCGCGCCGGTCGAGTTCGGCGGTGAAGAGCAGGTTGGCCAGCTTGGACTGCGCGTAGGCGCCCCACTTGCCGTACCCGCGCTCGGCGTTGAGATCGTCGAGGTCGATGCGGCCGATGCGGTGGACCAGCGAGGAGAGCGTCACCACGCGGGCCGGTCCCGCCACGCCGAGCACCGGCAGCAGCCTGAGGGTCAGGGCGAAGTGGCCGAGGTGGTTGGTACCGAACTGCATCTCGAAGCCGTCCGCCGTGCGCAGGAGCGGCAGGGCCATCACCCCGGCGTTGTTCACCAGGAGGTCGAGGCGGCCGTCCACCTCCTTCGCGATGGTGTCCGCCGCTTCGGCCACCGAGGCCAGGTCAGCCAGGTCCAGACGGACGAGCCGGGTGTCGGAGCGCGGTGCGGCACGGCGTACGGCCGCCAGCGCGCGCCGGCCCCGCTCGGCGTCGCGGCAGGCGAGGACGGTACGGGCGCCGGAGCGGGCCAGGGCAAGCGCGGTGAAGGCCCCGATGCCGCTGTTGGCGCCGGTGACCACGGCGGTCCTGCCGGAGAGGTCGGGCATGTCGTGGAGATTCCAGGAGTGCATGCCACACACCTCCCCGACAGGGGCCGGGTCACACACCGGTCAGCCGAACTGGCCCACCTTGTAGTCGCCCGCGGGCTGCTGGACGATCACGTTCAGTCGGTTGAAGGCGTTGATGAGGGCGGTCAGGGAGACCAGCGCGACGAGCTGGTCCTCGTCGAAGTGCTCGGCGGCCCGTGCCCGGACCTCGTCCGTCACCGGTGGCGACCTTCTTCCCCCCACGAGACGGCCGGGCGGCCGCTGCGCGGCTCGGGGCCTATGGTGGAGACGCCCGAGCAGGCCCCGCAGCTCGTGGCGCGGAGCCGTGCGGCATCGGGGCGGCAGGCGCGGGACGTCTGGCTGCGGGTGCGCCATCTGTGGCGGGGGGCCGGGGACACGTAGGCGTCAGGCGTCGACCGGCGTCGGCTGGAACCAGGCCGGCCCCTCCGTCAGCGCCTGCTTGATCCGGAAGAGGGCGAACTCGGCGAGCGGCGGCAGCCCGTCCAGCGGGAACCAACCGACATCCAGCGACTCGTCGTCGTTGACCCGGGCCTCGCCGCCGGTCGCCCGGCAGCGGAAGGTGATGTCGACGTACTGGCAGCGGTCGCCGTTGGCGTACTGCACGGGCTGCAGCGCCTGGGTGAGCACCAGACGCTCGGCCACGCAGTGCACGCCGGTCTCCTCCAGCACCTCGCGCTCCGCCGTCCGCGCGGGCTCCTCCCCCGGATCCGAGATGCCGCCGATCACCGACCACTTTCCGGTGTCCGCCCGCCGCCCCAGCAGGACGCGGCCCTCGTCGTCGAAGACGATGGCGGTCACCCCGGGGAGCAGGAGCAGCTGGTGTCCGGCGGTGGCGCGGATGGTGCGGATGAAGTCGGGAGTCGCCATGCGTCCGAGCCTACGTGTCCGGTCCGGGCCTACCGCGCGGTCCCCCGCTCCCGCCGCGCCCGTGCCGCCGACACGCCCGCCCAGCCCAGGCCGGCCACGGCCAGCAGGGCGATGACGGCTTCCGGCAGCGGGCCCATCCGGGTGGCGGGGGTGAGCGAGGAGCGCAGCGGGACCTCGGCGACCAGTGCGTCGGGGGTGAACATGTCGCTCCGGTCCGCGATCGTGCCGTCGGGCCGGATGACCGCGCTGACACCGCTGGTGACGGGGACGACCACGGACCGCCCGTGCTCGACGGCCCGGACCTGGGACATGGCGAGCTGCTGGTAGGTCATCTCGCTGCGGCCGAAGGTCGCGTTGTTGCTGGGCACGGCGATCATCTGGCCGCCGTGGAGGACGGTGTCGCGGGCGGCGTCGTCGAAGGCGGCCTCGTAGCAGGTCACCATCCCCACCTTCGTACCGGCGAGGTCGAAGACGCCGACCCGGGTGCCGGGGACGAACTCGCGCTGTACGCGGTCGACGTCCTCGCTGAAGAAGCGGGCGACCGTCCGCATCGGCATGTACTCGCCGAACGGCTGGATGTGCCGCTTGTCGTAGGTGGCGACGGGGCCCTTGTCCGGGTCCCACTCGATCAGGGTGTTGCGCAGGCTGTCGGAGCCCTTCTCGACCACGGAGCCGACGACGGTGGGGACACCGATGGCCTTCACCGCGTCGTCGATGACCTGGCGGGCGTCGGCGTTGAGGTACGGGTCGAGGTCGGAGGAGTTCTCCGGCCAGAGGACGAAGTCGGGCTGCTTCGCCTTTCCGGCCTCGACCTCGTCGGCGAGCTGGGTGGTGCGCTTGGCGTGGTTGTCCAGGACGGCGCGGCGCTGGGCGTTGAAGTCGAGGCCGAGGCGGGGCACGTTGCCCTGGATCGCGGCGACGGTGGCGGTGCCGTCCTCGGCGGAGTCGTCGACGAGCGGGAGCGAGGCGAGCGCGGCCACGACGGGTACGAGGACGCAGGCGGCGGCTCCGGCGACGGCGGCGCGCGGGATCTCGCCGGTGGAGCGGTACGTACGGAAGCGGCGCACGGCCTCGTAGAGCCCGAAGCCGCACAGCACGACGGCGAAGGAGAGCAGCGGGGTGCCGCCGAGCGCGGCGAGCGGCAGGAACACGCTCTCCGCCTGGCCGAAGGCGATCTTGCCCCAGGGGAAGCCGCCGAACGGGATCCGGGCCCGGACCGCCTCGTCCAGGGTCCAGACCGCGGCCGCCCAGAAGGGCCAGTACGCGATCCGGGTCACGGCGGCGATCCCGAGGCAGCCCACCGCGATGAAGAGCGCCTCGGCGGCGGCGAGGGCGAGCCACGGCACCGGGCCGACGTCCTCGCCGGTCCAGTGCAGCAGCGGGAGCATGAAGCCGAGCCCGGACAGCAGCCCGAGGCCGAAGGCGGCACGCGGCCTGCGCCCGTACAGGACCCAGCCGAGCAGGGCGAAGCCGGGCAGGACGAGCCACCAGAGCGGCCGGGGCGGGAAGCTCGCGTAGAGCAGCACGCCGGAGAGGGCTGCGGCGGCCGGACGCAGGAGCCGCTGCGGCAGTCCGGCGGTCGGGGGCGTCGACGCGGGCCGCGGGTCGTCGACGGGGGTCATAGTGGCGCTCACCTGGCGGAGTCTACGGTGGGCGGCTGTGGGCGGGGGGCCGCCCCGGGGCCGCGGGGGCCGCCGAATGGCCGTCCTCCGCCGTGTCCGCGTGGTCAGTCCTGGTCCCGCTCCGCGCCGGCGGCCAGGTGGAGGCGTTCGCGGATGAAGCGTACGGCGGCCTCCGCGTCATCCACCGTGACGGTGAAGGTGCGGCCGTCACCGAGCCGGAGGGCCATGCCCTCGCCCTTGCGCACCACGACGGCGGTGCCCTGCTCGGGGCGCCAGCGGTAGCCCCACCCGCCCCACTGGCGCGGGTTGACCTTGGCCACGTAATCCGCGCCGACCACATGGGTGAGCAGGATCCTGCGGCGCGGCAGCCCGGCGTGGCCGCAGCGGACCTCCAGGGCGTCCCGGTCGACCTTCACGGCCACATGGACGAAGGCGAGCGTCCCGAAGAGGATGAGCAGTCCGACGGCGAGGCAGCCGACGACGGACATCAGCAGCGGGGCGAATCCGGACGACCAGGGCGAGACGACGGCGAGCTCGATGCCCAGAGCCATGCAGCCCGCGCCCGCCAGGGCCAAAAGCCACTGGATGCGGTTGGTCGCGCGGCCGGTCCAGACGGTGGACGGGGCCTGCGACGAGCCGTGGTGCGCGCTCTCGGAGTGGTCCGTCATATTCGCAGCGTACCCACCCTCGGGCCGCCCGGCCCGGGGCTGCGGGGTCAGCGGGCGGGGGCCGCGGCCTGGAGGGCGCGGCCCTCCGCGTAGGCCAGAGCGGGCTCCGGCAGGGTGCCGGGGTGTCCGGCGAGCAGGACGGTGAGCGTGCCGGACGGTTCGGCCGTCGGGGCGGCATCAGCGCCGATCCGACGCAGCGCCTGGGCGGCGACGGCCCCGGCGGAGCCGTGCAGGACGAGCGGCGGGTGGCCCGGCTGCTGGACTGCGGCGCGGATGCGGTCGGCGACCAGCTCGTAGTGGGTGCAGCCGAGGACCATGGCCCGGACGCCCGGCGGCGTGAGGGCGGCGGCAGCGGCGACGGCGCGGTCGATGCCGGCCTCGTCGCCGTGTTCGACGGCGTCGGCGAGACCCGGGCAGGGGACCTCGGTGACATCGACGGCCCCGGCGAACTCGGCGATCAGCCCGCGCTGGTAGGGGCTGCCGGTGGTGGCCGGGGTGGCCCAGATGGCGACCGGGCCGCCGCCCGCGGCGGCGGGCTTGATGGCGGGTACCGTGCCGATGACCGGCAGCGCGGGCTCCAGCGCGGCGCGGAGCGCGGCCAGGGCGTGGACGGAGGCGGTGTTGCACGCGACGATCAGGGCGTCCGGCCGGTGGGCGGCGGCGGCGCGGGCCACGGCCAGCGCGCGGGCGGTGACGTCCTCGGGGGTGCGCGGGCCCCAGGGCATGGAGCCGGGGTCCGAGGAGATGACCAGCTCGGCGTCGGGCCGCAGCCGGCGAACGGCGGCCGCTGCCGCCAGCAGGCCGATTCCGGAGTCCATGAGCGCGATCTTCACCCGGTCACCCTAGCCGACAGTCCTTGCGGACCGGGCTCGGTGGGGCAGACTGCGGCGAATGAGCGCCGTTGCCTGGATCGCCGTGGGTTCACTGATCGCGTGGGTGTGGCTGCTGCTGGGGCAGGGCTTCTACTGGCGGACCGACCAGCGGCTGCCCCGGCTCACCGACCCGGCGCGCTGGCCGTCGGTGGCGGTGGTCGTACCGGCCCGCGACGAGGCGGACATGCTGCCGGTGAGCCTGCCCTCGCTGCTGGTCCAGGACTACCCGGGCGAGGCCCGGATCATCCTGGTCGACGACTGCTCCAGCGACGGTACCGGGCAGCTGGCCCGGGAGCTGGCCGCCCGTTTCGGCGGCCTGCCGCTGACCGTCGCGGAGCCCGGGGAGCCGGAGGCGGGCTGGACGGGCAAGCTCTGGGCCCTGCGGCACGGCATCGCGCTGGCCCGGCTCCACAAGCCGGACTTCCTGCTGCTGACCGACGCGGACATCGCGCACGAGCCGGACAGCCTGCGGGACCTGGTGGCCGCGGCCGGGACCGAGGGCCCGGCCGGTTACGACCTGGTGTCGCAGATGGCGCGGCTGCGGGTGGAGAGCTTCTGGGAGCGTCTGGTGGTGCCGGCGTTCGTCTACTTCTTCGGGCAGCTCTACCCGTTCCGCCGGGTGAACCGGGCCCGGTCGCGGACGGCGGCCGCGGCGGGCGGCTGTGTGCTGCTGCGGACGGAGGCGGCCGAGCGGGCGCGGATCCCGGAGTCGATCCGGCAGGCGGTGATCGACGACGTGTCGCTGGCGCGGGAGGTGCGGCGCGGCGGCGGCCGGATCTGGCTGGGGCTCGCGGACCGGGTGGACAGCGTGCGGCCGTATCCGGGGCTGAGGGACCTGTGGCGGATGGTGGCGCGGAGCGCGTACGCGCAGCTGCGGCACAGTCCGCTGCTGCTGGCGGGGACGGTCCCGGGGCTGGCGCTGGTCTACCTGGGGCCGCCCATGACGTTGGTGGCGGGGGTGGCGACCGGCGACGGGGTGGCGGCGTGGGCCGGTGGCGCGGCCTGGGCGGTGATGACGGCGACGTACCTGCCGATGCTGGCGTACTACCGGCAGTCGCCGTGGCTCGGGCCGCTGCTGCCGTTCACGGCGGTGCTGTACCTGTTGATGACGGTGGACTCGGCGGTGCAGCACTACAGGGGGCGGGGGGCCGCCTGGAAGGGCCGTACCTATGCCCGGACCGATCCGGGCGGGACGGCCGACGCCGCGCCCGGCCGGTGACCCCACGCGGGCGCCGGGTCCGGCCGGGCGGGCTCGCCGGTCACTTGGGGCTCATTTGCGGCCGGGGGTCCAGTTCATGCCCCAGCCGTAGGCGGCGTCGATGGTGCGCTGCGGGCTGACGCCACGGTCGGGTACGAGGTAGCGGGCCTCGCGCTGCACGGTGAGGTCGCCGCCGTTGTTGGTGATCAGGGCGAGCGCGCAGACCGTGGAGGGCACGGTGCACTCGTCGAGGGAGAAGTCGATCGCCGCGCCGTTCTGCGGCTGGAGGGTGACCGTGGCGTGCAGATCGGCGAAGCTCCGGGCGCCCTCGTAGATGGTGACGAAGATCAGGACGCGGCGGATCAGGTCCTTGCGGTCGAGGTTGACGGTCATGTTCTCGCCGGTGGAGAGCGCGCCGGTGCGGTCGTCGCCGTCGAGTTGGATGAAGGGCGGCTGGGCCAGTGAGCCGAAGGCGTTGCCGAGGGCCTGCACGACTCCCTTGCGGCCGTCGGTGAGTTCGTACAGCGCGCAGAGGTCGAGGTCGAGGTCTCCGTGCATGGCGACGGCCCGGCCGAGTTTCGCTCCCCAGCCCTTGAACTGCTTGCGCACCTCCCAGTTGAGGTTGACGCGGAGCGCGCCGGAGGTGCCGCCCTGCTTGGCGAGGGAGACGGACGGGGCCTCCTTCGTCAGCGTGACCTTGGACAGCCGCACGGGCTGCGGGGGCGCCGGGGCGGGCGGTACGGGAGGGGCCGGCGGGGCGGGTGGGGCGACGTGGAGCGTCGGGTTGGGGGCCGGAGGCGTGGGCGGTACGAGGGCGGGGGCGGCGGGCCTGGTCGGCGCGGACGGCGCGAGGGCCTGCTGCGGTTCGCCGACGGAGATGCCGAAGTCCGTCGCCAGGCCCTCGAGCCCGCTGCTGTAGCCCTGCCCGACCGCGCGGAACTTCCAGGCGCCCTGACGCCGGTACAGCTCACCGAGGATGAACGCGGTCTCGATCGTGGCGTCCGTGGAGTCGAAGCGGGCCAGTTCGGCGCCGCCGGCCGCGTCGACGACCCGTACGTGCAGTCCGCTCACCCGGCCGAAGGTGCCGCCGTCCGCCGAGGCCGCGACGATGACGCGGTCGATCGCCGGCTCGACCCTGCCGAAGTCGACGAGGAGGGTGTCGGTGACTCCGTCACCGGCGGTCCGCCTGCCCTCGTGGCGGACGGCGCCGGAGGCGTGGGACGGCTGGTTGTAGAAGACGAAGTCGGCGTCGTCGCGTACCTTGCCCGACACCAACAGCAGTGCGGAACCGTCGACATCAGGGGTGCCCGCGGCGGCCCGCCACCCCAGTTCGACGCGCACGGTGCCCGCAGGCACCGGAACATTGGTTCCCTTTTGCATGGTCATGCTCGCCCCCATCACGGTTCCGGCTGCCCGCAGGCCTTTCCGCACAACCTAATCCCTCCGTCGAGCGGCCACCGGAAGGGTCCGACGACTACTCCTCGCCCCTGTGGGGCGCAGGACCATGAGGGAGTCCTCCGAGGTCGCCACCATGGCGAAGGGGAACCGGTCGAGTTCGAGACAGAGCGCGATGTCATCAGGATGCACTCCTTGACGCACCCCCTCCGCCGGCTCGCGGGCGACGCCGACGCGGCGGCGCGGCGGCGCGGCGGAGGAAGCCGTCCGCGTCCGTCGCGTCCTCGGTGACCCTCCGGGCGATGTACTGGGCGCACGCCAGATCCTCATCGGCGCGCCCGTCCTCGCCCGTGACCACGAACGTGACACCGTCGCGCCCGCGTTCGCGCAGGAGCCGGGCTGTGGCCTCCGCGACGACGAACCCGCGCACAGCACCAGCGACGCCTCCTTCACCGCGAGCGCGCCGACCGTCCCTGCCGTGGTCTTCTGCACGACGGTCCGTCCGCCGAGGTCCAGGGAGCGCAGCAGGCCCGGCGAGTTGACGGCGTCGAAGCCGGGCGCGGGAGGACCGTCCTTGAGTGCCACCCGGTCCGGGTGGCGGGCCTTGAGCGCCAGGGCCTGGTCGAGCGACTCGGCGAGAACGATCTCCTCCGCCCCCTGGGCGAAGGCCCAGGCAGCCACGGTGTAAGCACGCATGACGTCGACCACCACCGCGACGGGCGGGGTCTCGACCAGTTCGGGGATGCCGAGGAATCGAGCTTTCATCCGATCATGATCGCGGATACCCGGCCCGGAGCACCGGGACGGCTGCGCGGCAGTTCACCGGCCGGGCATTCCATCAGGCCGAAATTCAACGAAGCCGAGCGTGCCGCCGTGGGCGCCGCCCTCTTGTCTTTTACCGGCCGGACCCGGCAATGGGCGACGAACAGGCTCTGATACGACGCCGTGTGACTGTCTATGAGTTCGGCGGCCGCAAGCCGGGAACGCGGGCGAGGGCGGCTGAGCCGGGCCGTCTCGCCGAAGCGCCCGGCGACCGGGGACACGGGGTCGTGGCCGAATCCGAGCAGGCCACCGGGGTCGGTCGGGCCGGTGCCGGTCGCGCCGGTCCTCCAGCCCGTCGCAGCGGCCGGGCGGAAAGGTGACGCCCGTGGAGTGGCCGGTGACCCGCAAGCCGCCGGCCGCGAAGAGGTCGCCGAAGGTGGGCGGCCCGTGGAGGGACGAGCCCGGAGCCGTGGCCGCCCTGGCAGGCGGTCTCCGCCGGGGTCGGTGCCGTTGCCCCCGAAGCTGACCTGCTGTCGCCCTTTGCCACCCGCCCGCCACTTCTCGTCGACAATGGCCCGCCGAGAGGGAATGCCGCTGATAGGCGAGGGATTACCGATGTTCTGGTGGTCCCGGCCGACAGAACAGGCGTAAAAACGGATAACCCTAAGATTGGGGCTCCCCAACCGGCACATCGTGGGCTTAACTTAGGTGCCATGACCTCCCCTCGCTCCGCCTTCGGCGGCGGCTACTACGCCGCGTCGTTCCCCGACACTCCGATCTACGACTCCCTGGTCGCGGAGCGGGGCACCCCACAGATCGCACCGATCCGCGTCCCTGCCGCGTACGACACGTCCAGCAGCTATCTGCCGGCCCTGCCGTCGGCGCTGCCGGCCCTGCCCGCGGCCCCCTCGCAGCCCGTCGGTTCCTACGGCTATCCGCAGCAGCCCCAGCCGATGCCGCAGTACCAGCAGGCCCCTGCGCAGCAGGCGCCGATGTACGCGGCCGGGCTGCAGAACGCGCCGGCGCCGTACATCCCGCAGCAGCCCTCGGCGGTCCGCGGCTATCCGCAGCAGCCCCAGCAGCAGCGCCCCGCGCCCGGCACCGGGTACGAGTCGATGCGCCCGGCCTCGCCGCGGCCCGCGCCGGCCCCGTCGCCGTACGAGGACCCGTACAACCGGCCTTACCAGAGCCGGGGATACTGACCCCTCCGCCCCGCCGCGGGCTCCGCGAACAAATCGTGCGTACGTGTGGATAGGTGACTGGCAGGATGGGCGCATGGCATCTCCTGTGCTCCGGTCCGTCCACCTGTATCCGGTCAAATCGCTGGGCGCCCTGACATCCGACGAGGTCGCCGTCGAGCCATGGGGACTCGACGGCGACCGCCGTTGGATGCTGGTCGACAAGACGCCGCGGGTGATCACCCAACGACAGCGGCCGTTTCTGGCGCGGATCTCCGCGGTGCTGCTGTCCGGTGGCGGGATCGCCCTCTCCGCCCCGGGCCGTCCGCCCCTGCGGGTGGAGGTGCCGGGGCCGGAGCGCCTGGTCGATGTGGAGCTGCACCGGGACACCGTCACGGTCGCCGAGGCAGCGGACGAGGCACACGCCTGGTTCAGCGAGGTCCTCGGCTCGGAGACCCGGCTCGTGCATCTCGACGATCCGGCGCGCCGCAGACCCGTCGACCCCGCGTACGCGCGCCCCGGGGATGTGGTCTCCTTCGCCGACGGCTATCCGCTGCTGCTGACCACCACCGCTTCCCTCGACGCCCTCAACGCCCTGATCGCGGCGGGCGACCGGCCGGACGAGGGGCCGTTGCCGATGGACCGCTTCCGGCCGAACGTCGTGATCGACTCCACCGAGGCATGGGGCGAGGACCACTGGCGGCGGATCGCCATCGGCGATGTGATCTTCTCCGTGGTGAAGCCCTGTGGCCGCTGCGTGATCACCACCACCGACCAGCGGACCGCCGAGCGCGGCAAGGAGCCGCTGCTCACGCTGGCCCGACACCGCCGGGTCGGCAATCAGCTGCTCTTCGGCCAGAATCTGATTCCGGACGGGACCGGGGTGATCCGGGTCGGGGACCCCGTCAAGATCCTCGACTGAGGACCCGGGGACCCGGGGGGACCGGAAGGACGCGTGGGGGGGAGAACATGGGAGTCGGAGTCCTGCGATGGCGGGGGCCGTGGCGGTGGCGGTGGCGGCGCAATCCGCTGTGGCGCGCCACCGACCGCCGCGAGGCGTGGGTGACGCTCGGCGCGCTGGTGCTCCTGGCGCTGGGGGCGCCGGCGGCCGGATGGGCGGGCGGTGCGCTCGCCGACGCCTCGCTCCGGCAGGAGATACGGGCCCAGCACGAGGAGCGGCGGCCCGTCACCGCGGTCGTGGTCGGCCCGGCGCCGGAGGCGCGGCGGTTCGCCGGTGACCCGGGCGCCGGGTCGGGGCGGACCTCGGTGGTGGCGGCCTGGCGGGCGCCGGACGGCACCCCGCGCACGGGCGAGGTCGCCACGGGGTCGGGGGCCCAGGAGCCCGGTGCGCCGGTGCGGGTCTGGACGGACGCGTCGGGCCTCCCCGTACCGCCGCCGATGGACGCGGGCTCGGCCCGTACGCACGCCGTGCTCGGCGGGCTCGGCGTCTTCCTGCTCGCCGCCGGGTGTGTCGAGGCGGGCAGGCGGCTGATCGTAGGGCGCATGATGCGGCAGCGGTACGCACTCCTGGACCGGGAGTGGGCCGAGGCGGGCCCGGACCGGGGCCGGGCCGGAACGGGCAGCTGACGGCGGGCGGCCACCTCGGCGACGTACGGCAGGCGGCGACATCACCCCGGCGGCCCGAGTCGTCAACTCCAGCCCCTCCCGCGCGCTACGGTGGTCCGACCGCGTCCGCCTCCTCGACAGACGGACGGACGGGCCCGGGCCATCACGGCCCCAGGGCTTCACAGCACGACCCGAGGCAGCACAGCACGAGGTGGGGGCAGAGCAACTCCATGGCACAGGGCACGGTCCAGGTGACGCACACCGGCACATCGCGATGGCGCCGCCGCACGGGCGAGTACGCCTCCCTCTCCGCGGCCCTGGAAGCGGCGGCCGACGGTGACGTCCTCACCGTGGCGCCCGGGACCTACCGGGAGAACCTCGTCCTCCACCGCGCGGTGACCCTGCGCGGCCCCGAGGGGTCGGTCGGCTCCGTGCGGATCGCGCCGGTCGACGGCGTACCGCTGACGGTGCGCGCCTCCGCGATCGTCCAGGATCTGCACATCGAGGGGCAGGACTCCGCCGCCCCGGCCGTGCTGGTGGAGGACGGCACCCCCGAGTTCTCGGATCTGCGGATCGTGACGCGGTCGGCCGCCGGCATCGAGGTACGGGCAGCGGCCCGGCCCACCGTGCGGCGCTGCACCGTCGACAATCCGGCCGGGGTCGGCATCGCCGTACTCGGCGGTGCGGGCGGGGTCTTCGAGGAGTGCGAGATCGTCTCGGCCGGGCAGTTGGGCGTCTCGGTCCGCGAGGGCGGCCACCCCCGCCTCGACCGCTGCCGTATCCACCACTCCTCCGGTGCGGGCATCGGCGTCACCGGCGAGGGCAGCGGTCTGGAGGCGATCGGCTGCGAGGTGTACGAGATCAAGGGCAGCGGCGTCCAGGTCACCGCCCGCGCCACCGCGCACCTCACCGACTGCACCGTGCACCGCACGTCGGGCGACGGTGTCACGTTGGACACCGACGCGGTGCTGACGCTCGCCGACTGCGACATCCACGACATTCCGGAGAACGCGATCGACCTGCGGTCACGTTCGGTGCTCACACTGACCCGTTCCACGGTCCGCCGCTTCGGCCGCAACGGCCTCTCGGTCTGGGACCCGGGCACCCGCGTGGACGCCAACCAGTGCGAGATCCACGACAGTACGGGCGACTACCCGGCGGTCTGGGTCAGCGACGGGGCGACGGTGATACTGGACGCCTGCCGGGTCCACGACGTGCCGGACGCCCTCTTCGTCCTCGACCGGGGATCGCGCGCCGACGTGGTGGACAGCGACCTCTCACAGATCCGCAACACCGCCGTGTCCGTGAGCGACGGCGCCACGGCCCAGCTGGACGACTGCCGGATCCGGGAGGCCTCCACCGGCGCCTGGTTCCGCGACCACGGCAGCGGCGGCACGCTGAACAACTGCACCATCGACGCGGCCCAGACCGGAGTCATCGTCACCAAGGGCGCCGACCCCGTCATCGAGCGGTGCACGGTCACCAACCCCGCCGAGGCCGGGTTCTACGTCTCCGCCGAGGGGCGCGGCACCTTCGACAGCTGCCGCGTGACGGGCAGCGAGGGGTACGGCTTCCACGTCATGGACGGCTGCCGCACCACGCTGACCCGCTGCCGCACCGAGCGGTGCGCGCGCGGCGGTTACGAGTTCCCCGAGGGCTTCGCCGGGCAGACGGGCGACGGGGCCGGGGGCTCCGGCCCGGTGGTCACGGACTGCACGAGCGACGAGAGCGGTCTGCGTACGGCACCGGCTCCGGCTCCCGCCGTACTGACAGCCACGCAAGCGACGCCCGGCCTGCTCTCCACCATGCCCGGCCAGCGGGCCGTGGAGCCCGAACCGGTGACTCCGGCCGCCGAGCCCGCCCGTGACTCCGCGGCGGTCCTCGGTGAACTGGACGCGCTGGTGGGCCTGGAGAGCGTCAAGCGCGAGGTGCGGGCGCTGACCGACATGATCGAGGTGGGCCGTCGCCGCCAGGAGGCCGGGCTCAAGGCCGCCTCCGTCCGCCGCCACCTCGTCTTCACCGGCTCCCCCGGCACGGGGAAGACCACGGTCGCACGGCTGTACGGGGAGATCCTGGCCTCGCTCGGGGTGCTGGAGCGCGGCCACCTGGTCGAGGTCTCCCGGGTGGACCTGGTCGGCGAGCACATCGGCTCGACGGCGATCAGGACCCAGGAGGCGTTCGACCGGGCGCGCGGCGGGGTGCTCTTCGTCGACGAGGCGTACGCGCTCTCCCCCGAGGACTCCGGGCGCGACTTCGGCCGGGAGGCCATCGACACGCTGGTGAAGCTGATGGAGGACCACCGGGACGCGGTGGTGGTGATCGTCGCCGGGTACACCCACGAGATGGAGCGGTTCCTCACCGTCAACCCCGGTGTGGCCTCCCGCTTCTCGCGGACCATCACGTTCAGCGACTACCTCCCCGAGGAGCTGCTGCGGATCGTCGAGCAGCAGGCGGAGGAGCACGAGTACAGCCTGGCGGAGGGGACCGGGGAGGCGCTGCTGAAGTACTTCACCGCGCTTCCCAAGGGCCCCGCCTTCGGCAACGGACGCACGGCCCGGCAGACCTTCGAGTCGATGGTGGAGCGGCACGCGGGCCGGGTCGCCCAGTTCGCCGAGACGAGTACGGACGACCTGACCCTGCTCTATCCGGAGGATCTGCCGGAGCTCGTCCGACCCTCCTGACTCCTCCGAAGCGTGTCCCCGCCTTCCGCCTGCCGGGGCAGCCGTGTTCCGAGCTCTTCGAGGAGGGCGGCCCGTTCCTTCGCGAAGACCGGGTCGGCCTGGTAGTCGGAGTGGCCGAGGATCGGTTCGGGCAACGGGAGCGCGGTGGTACGCCCGTACGCCAGCGGGTCCTTCAGCGGCCCCCGGTCGACGCCGGGGTCGGGGTCGGTGCTCAGCCGGACGGGCCCGCCGATCGGGTCGGTGGCCCGGAAGAGGTTGCGCCAGCAGTGCACCGAACGGTTCAGCCCGAGCAGCGGTACGGCTCCGAAGTAGGCCGGGAACCAGCGCCCGTACAGCCGCTCGATCGGGGAGCCGTAGGTGAGCAACCCGACCCGGCGGCGGGCCGCGCCGGGGAGCTGCCAGACCGCGGCGGCCGCGAGGACGCTGCCTTGGGAGTGGCCCGAGATGATGAGCCGGCCCCTGGTCGTCGCCGTCCAGGCGCACATCCGCGACGCCAGGTCGGGGACGGCGCGTTCGGCGTAGCAGGGGGGCGCGAAGGGGTGGGCGGCGCGCGGCCAGAAGGTGCCCACGTCCCAGAGGATGCCGATGGTGCGCCGGGCGGAGGCGTCCCGGTAGGCGCGGCGCCCGCCCGCGACGAACAGTATGAAGCCGAAACCGATGAGCCAGGAGCCCGTCGACTGGGCGGCCTCGGCGAGGGATTCGACAGGGGCCGCGGCCCCGTCCGTCGCGAGGCCGGGCACCTCGCCGCTGGTCCAGGAGCCCGCGACGGCCGCCGCGCCGAGGAGCAGGGTGGCGGCGGAGACCACGCCGACGATCCAGGGGGCCGAGTCGGTGAGCGCCGCCGTGGCGCGGATGCGGGCGATCCGCCGGGTGCGGGCGGGGTCGGGCGGCTCGGGGGCGTACTCCGCCTCGATGTCCGGGCCCATGCGGCGGGCCCGGCGCGCGGTACGGACGGTCAGGAAGAGGACCGGGACGAGCAGCAGGAGCAGGAGAACGGGGATGACGGAGGCCTGCCAACTGAGCAGGACGGGCGGCCCCTCGATGATGGAGCCGCGCCCCATGCCCGGGGTGCCGGGGCCGTCCAGCCAGTCGGCGACGCGCTGGGCCACGCCGCCGGTCATCACACCGCCCAGGGCGCAGGCGAGCATCGCGACGGACGGGCCGCCGAGGCCGTACAGCGTGGTGCGGGGTTCGGGGGTGCGCCGGTGGAGGCTGCGGGCGACCAGCGCGAGGATCACCACGAGGAGGCCCTGGCCGAGGGCGAGGAGCCGGAAGGCGGTCTCGCCGGGGAGGCTGCCGGTGGACTGCCATTCCGGGCGCGACCACCCGGCGTGGAGGACGGCGAGGCCGAGCAGGGTGAGCGCGGAGCCCGGCAGATAGGTGATGAGGGCGCCGTCGACGCGGGTGTCCCGGACGCTCTCGCTGCGGCCGCGGCGGCAGATGACCCAGACGGTCACCGCCGCGCAGAGCACGAGGGCCCCTTCGATGACCAGGCCGAACATCTGCGGCACCGGGCTGTCGGCGGTCCGGTCGTGGCGGGCGGCGGCGCCGGTGACCGCGGCGGCGACGGTGAGGAAGCCCGCCGCGGTGTGCGCGGCACGGAGCCGGGCGACGAGCCGGCGGCCGTACCAGAATCCGGGCCTGCTCAGCGCGGGCGGCACCGGGCGCGCGGACTCCGGATCGTCGGCGCTGTCCGGGGCGCCCGGGCCGTGGGCCTCCTCCGTCCCGTCCGGGTCGCAGGCGTCGTCGTCCGTGGCGTCCAGGGGGCTCTGGGACTCGTAGGCGCTCCAGGTCTGGTTGGAGAGGTACCACAGGAGGCCCACCAGGGCGGCGGGCACGGTGGCGGCGAGCGCGAGCCGCCGTCCGGGCTGGGACCACCAGCCGCCCTGACTGCTCGACAGGAAGCCGAGCCAGGAACGGCGTTCGGAGCACGCGGAGGTGCCCGCGCACTGCCAGGCCACCAGGTCCAGCGCGACCTCGCAGGCGGCCGCGGTGAGCAGCACGGTGAGGCTGAGCGCGACGAGCCGCACCACCACGCCGTACAGCCGGACCGCGCGGGTGCGGCCGGCGGCGGTGGGGCGCATCCAGTGGGCGAGGTTGACCACCATGAACGGCAGGAGGAGCAGCCACAGGGCGCGGGAGCCGTTGCCGGAGGTGAGCCCGGACCAGCAGTACGCCTCGGCGACGGGCTCGTCCCGGTAGCGCTCGGGGTGCTTCTCGCCCTGGGCGTCCTCGGTGCGCCGGTACACGGCGGCGGTCGCGTCCCCGGTGACCCGGACGGTCCGGGGATCGCCGAGCATCTCCTGCGGGGTGGCGCCTCCCACGCCGTGGACCAGCAGTTCCAGGGCCGCCCCCGTGTTCTGCGGGGGTCGCGGCGGGGGCGGGATGGCAGGAGGCAAGGCAGCACTCTCTCTCGGGTGCGCCGGCCGCGCGGGACCGACGAAGTCAAGGCAGGGGTCGGGCGAAGTCAAGGCAGGGGTCGGGCGAAGGCATGGCAGGGGTCGGGCGGAGGAATCCCGGGGGCCGTGGACTCCGGCCCGTGCCCCGGCCCCGGAATCCCGGAGGCGGGGCGGGTGCGTGAGCGGTCTCACGGAATCTCCCCAGGTGGTACGCCGGACATGCCTGCGTGGCAGGATGAGCCTGTCTCGCAGGCCGCTGCGGACCGTAGGAGCAGAGGGAAGGACCGGGCGACGGCGTTGAGCGAGAATCAGAACCTGCTCGCGGAGCAGCGGCGTGCCCTGATCCTCGACGAGGTGCGCAGGCGCGGCGGGGTCAGGGTCAACGAGCTGACCCGCAGGCTGAATGTGTCCGACATGACGATCCGTCGGGACCTGGACGCGCTGGCACGTCAGGGGGTCATCGAGAAGGTCCACGGCGGTGCCGTCCCGGTGGTCGAGGCGAGCACCCACGAGCCCGGCTTCGAGGTGAAGTCGGCGCTGGAGCTGAGCGCCAAGGAGGACATCGCGCGGACGGCGGCGGCGATGGCCCGGCCCGGCAGCGCGATCGCCCTCTCGGGCGGTACGACGACCTACGCGCTGGCCCGGCACCTGCTGGACATACCAAATCTGACGGTGGTGACCAACTCGGTGCGGGTCGCCGACGTGTTCCACGACGCGCAGCGTCCGGCGGCCGGGCGGGGGGCGCGGCCGGGGACGGCGACGGCGACGGTGGTGCTGACGGGCGGGGTGCGGACGCCTTCGGACTCGCTGGTGGGGCCGGTCGCGGACCGGGCCATCGACTCCCTCCACTTCGATCTGCTCTTCCTCGGGGTGCACGGGATCTCGGCGGAGGCCGGTCTGTCGACCCCCAACCTCGCCGAGGCGGAGACCAATCGCCGCTTCGTCCGGTCGGCCCGCCGGGTCGTGGTGGTGGCCGACCACACCAAGTGGGGCACGGTGGGGCTGAGTTCCTTCGCCACGCTGGACGAGGTGGACACCTTCGTGACGGACGCGGGGCTGGCTCCCGGGGCGCGTGAGGAGATCGGCGAGCATCTGCCGGGCCTGGTGGTGGCGGGCGATTCGCCGGAGGAGACCGTCTCCCCCGGCTGACGGGGACGCGGCTCGCCACTGATCGGCTGACCGGGGTGCGGCTGTCCGGGTTCCGTTCGGGTCGCCGTACGGCCGTGACGTCCTAGGATCGAGGAATGGCCGTCTTCCGGATCGAGCGCTTCTCCCCTCTCCCCGCAGCCGAGGCCTGGCGCCGGGTGACCGACTGGGAACGGCATGCCGCGCATGTCCCCTTGACCGCCATCTCGGTGGCGGGCGGGGCGCCGACCAGGGTCGGCACGGTGTTCACGGCGCGTACGGGGGTGGGCCCGCTGGCCTTCGACGATCCGATGGAAGTGGTCCGCTGGACGCCGCCCGCCGGTGGCCGGGCCGGGATCTGCCTGCTGGAGAAGCGCGGCTCCCTGGTGCTGGGCCGGGCCTCGATCGACGTACTGCCGACGCATTCCGGTTCTCATGTGGTGTGGGTGGAGGAGCTGCGGGTGCGGGCGGTGCCGCGGTGGGGTGACCCGCTGCTGGCCTCGGCCGGGAGGCGGCTGTTCGGCGGGGTGCTGGACTCCCTGCTCGCCCGGCGGTGATCGGCGGAGACGCCTTTCCGCACCACCCGCCCGTGTCGTTCCGGCAGCGTGATCAGGACCTCGTCCACGCCCTCAGGCGCGAGGAGCGCCGCACCGGCGGCCGCACCGGACTGACCCTCACCACCTGCGTCGGCTACGGCGTTCGCGACGAGATCACCCGGACCGCCGCAGCGCTCGCCCAGGCGGCCCGGGAGGGCGAGGTGGACCCCCACCTCCTCGACGAGGACGACTCCGCCCGCCATCTGCCCCACCCCGACATGCCGGACGTGGACCTGCTGTGGCGCACCGGCGACGAGCAGCGCGTCTCCAACTCTCCTCCCTGGCAGGCCGCCTACGCGGGGTCGCATTTCACCCGGGACCACTGGCCGGACGTCGACCGACGTCATCCGTGGCAGGCCATCGATGAGTACAGCCGACGCCAGCGCCACCACGGTGCGGCCGTTCCCGCCCCCTCGCCGGAGCGGGTGATGTGACCGTCACACGATTGACTCGTTTGTCGGTATGACACTCGCCCGCCACGGCCTCGGAAGGCACCGAACCCATGCCGATCCATCAACCGCAGCAACGTTCCGCCGCCAGTCCCGCCGCTCCCCGGAAGCGGCACGGGCAGCGCAGGCGGCGGGGCCTGGCGGGCACGCGCTGGAAGGCCGCCTCCGGCCGGTGGTACGTCCCGGCGGCGGGCGGCCGGGCCGTCGACCGGATCGAGGCCACCGGCCAGGTACGGGGCGCGGCGGGCGGCCCGACGCCGGCGGTACGGGCGCCGCGCGACGCCTCCGTACAGCTGACGGCCAGGCTGCGCGAGGGCGGGACGCTGGCGGCGGTGCGTTGAGCCGAGCCGATCTGAGCCGCTGACCACGCGCGCTCCGCCGTACGGAGTCCTCGTCCCGACCTCGTACGCCATCGGGTGCGACACTCGGACAGGTGACGGATCTTCCTGAAGAACCCGGTGTACGCGATTCCTCCGCCGAGCCTTCCGCCCCGGCTCCCGCCCCGGCTCCCGCCCCGGCCCGGCTGCGCTGCCTGGTCACCGGGGCCACCGGCTACATCGGCGGCAGACTGGTGCCCGCCCTCCTCGACGCCGGCCATCAGGTACGCGCGGTGGCCCGGACGCCGCAGAAGCTGCGCGACCACCCCTGGGCGGACCGGGTCGAGGTGGTGCGCGGCGATGTCACCGACGCAGACTCACTGACCGAGGCGATGCGGGACGTCGACGTGGCGTACTACCTGGTGCACGCGCTCGGCTCCGGCTCGGACTTCGAGGAGACCGACCGCCGGGCCGCGCGGAACTTCGGCGAGAAGGCACGCGCGGCCGGAGTGCGGCGGATCGTCTACCTGGGCGGGCTGACCCCGGAGGGGGTGCCGGAGAAGGAGCTGTCGCCGCACCTGCGGTCACGGGCCGAGGTGGGGCGGATCCTGCTGGACTCCAAGGTGCCGACGGCGGTGCTGCGGGCGGCGATCGTGATCGGTTCGGGGTCGGCCTCGTTCGAGATGCTGCGCTATCTGACCGAGCGGCTGCCGGTGATGGTGACCCCGAGCTGGGTCTCCACCCGCATCCAGCCCATCGCCGTACGGGATGTGATCCGGTACCTGGTGGGGAGTGCGACGCTGCCGCCCGAGGTGCACCGGACCTTCGACATCGGCGGCCCGGACATCATGACGTACCGGGACATGATGCAGGGCTACGCCCGGGTGGCGGGGCTCCCCCGACGGGTGATCGTGCCGGTCCCGGTCCTCACCCCGACCCTCTCCAGCCACTGGATCGGGCTGGTCACCCCGGTCCCCCGGTCGATCGCCCGGCCGCTCGCGGAGTCGCTGCGCCACGAGGTGGTCTGCCGGGAGCACGACATCGTGCGGTACGTCCCCGATCCGCCGGAGGGGCCGATCGGCTTCGACCGGGCCCTGGGGCTCGCCCTCCAGCGGATCAAGGACGCCCAGGTGGCCACCCGCTGGTCCTCCGCCTCGCTGCCGGGGGCGCCGAGCGACCCGCTGCCCACCGACCCGGACTGGTCGGGCGGCAGCCTCTACCGGGACGAGCGCGAGCTGGCCGTGCCGGTGGACCGGGCGGACCTGTGGCGGGTGATCGAAGGCATCGGCGGCGAGAACGGCTGGTACTCCTTCCCGCTCGCCTGGGCGGTGCGCGGCTGGATCGACCGGATCGTCGGCGGGGTCGGGCTGCGGCGCGGGCGGCGGGACGCCCACCGGCTGCGGGTCGGGGACTCGCTGGACTTCTGGCGGGTGGAGGAGATCGTGCCGGGCGAACTGCTGCGGCTGCGGGCGGAGATGCGGCTGCCTGGCGCGGCCTGGCTGGAACTGTCGGTCGGCGCCGACGACCAGGGGCGCACGCTCTACCGCCAGCGCGCCCTGTACCACCCGCAGGGACTGCTCGGCCACGCGTACTGGTGGGGCGTGTCGCCCTTCCACGCGGTGGTGTTCGGCGGGATGGCCCGCAACATCGCCGAGGCCGCCAGGACCGCCGCCCGGACCCGGATGGAGGGCCGGGAGCCGGTGGCCGGCAGTGGTACAGACAACTGACGTCCCGGCCGCTATGGTGTGCCTCCCCATAAGCGCAGACCGCCGGGAGGTGCACAGGATGGCACGCCGACTCCGTACCGTAGGAATGGAGTTCACCGAGTCCGCGCCGATTCGTCTGGTGTTCGCCGCCGAGGTGTCCGTACCCCCGGACGTGGTCTACCGGGCGCTCGCGGACGATGTCGCCTCCTGGCCCACCTGGTTCACCGCCGTCACCCGGGCCACGCCCACCGACGGGGGCGCGGGCCGGGAGGTGCGGCTGCGCGGCGGGGTCCGCTTCCGCGAGACCGTCGTGGCCGCCGAGCCGGGCGAGCGGTACGCCTACCGGGTCGACGAGACCAACGCCCCAGGGCTGCGGGCCCTGGTGGAGGAGTGGCGGCTCACCGCGGACGGGACCGGGACCCGGGTGCAGTGGACCTTCGCCGCCGACGGGACCGGCCCGTTCCGCTCGGTGCTGGGGGTCGCGCGGCTGGGGATGGGCCGGTCCTTCCGGGACGCGGTGCGCCGGCTGGACGGGCGGCTGACCGCACCGGCGGCCTGAGCGCTGCTCCGGGCACTCAGCCGGTCAGGGTTCCGGAGGCGAGAAAGCCGTCGATCGCCGCGCTGTACGGGGCGATGTCCAGGCCCTGCTCCTCCAGCCAGGAGTCGGAGTAGTACTTGTCCAGGTAGCGGTCGCCCGGGTCGCACAGCAGCGTGACGACGCTGCCCCTCTCCCCCTGCCCCACCATCTCGGCGATCAGCTTGAAGGCGCTCCACAGCCCGGTGCCCGTCGAGCCGCCCGCCTTGCGGCCGATGGTCCGCTCCAGGGCCCGTACGGCGGCGACGCTCGCCGCGTCGGGCACCTTCATCATCCGGTCGATGGCGCCGGGCACGAAGCTGGGCTCCATGCGGGGGCGGCCGATGCCCTCGATCCGGGAGCCGCAGTCGCTGCTCGCGTACGGGTCGTTGCGGGTCCAGCCGTCGAAGAAGCAGGAGTTCTCCGGGTCGGGCACGCAGACCCGGGTGTCGTGCTGGAGGTAGTGCACATAGCGGGCGATGGTGGCCGAGGTGCCGCCGGTCCCGGCGGTGGCGACGATCCAGGTGGGTTCCGGATAGCGCTCCAGCCGGAGCTGCTGGTAGATCGACTCGGCGATGTTGTTGTTGCCACGCCAGTCGGTGGCGCGCTCCGCGTAGGTGAACTGGTCCATGTAATGCCCACCGCTCGCGGCGGCGAGGGACGCGGACTCCTCGTACATCTTGCGGGAGTCGTCGACGAAGTGGCACTGCCCGCCGTGGAATTCGATGAGCCGGCACTTCTCCGGGCTGGTGGTGCGCGGCATCACGGCGATGAACGGCACGCCGATCAGCTTGGCGAAGTACGCCTCGGAGACGGCGGTCGACCCGCTGGACGCCTCGATGACCGGCTTGCCCGGCCGGATCCAGCCGTTGCAGAGCCCGTAGAGGAAGAGTGAGCGGGCGAGCCGGTGCTTGAGGCTGCCGGTGGGGTGCGTCGACTCGTCCTTGAGGTAGAGGTCGATGCCCCACTCCTCGGGCAGCGGGAAGCGCAGCAGGTGGGTGTCGGCGGAACGGTTGGCGTCGGCCTGGACCTTGCGGACGGCTTCCTTCAGCCAGGCCCGGTACTCCGGGTCGCTGCGGTCGACGTCCGCCGTCCCCATGACCGCCCCCGTGGCCCCGCGGTCACGTCCCAGCTCATCGGTGTCCATCGCCGTGCCCCTGTTCGTCCGCCGTGCGTCGCTGCTCGTCCGCCCGGTGCTCCTGCCTCCACGATATGCCGCCGACCTGCACAAACGTTGACTTTGATGGTCTATAGCCCTGCCTTTGAGCCGGTCTTCCGGGGGCAGTTGGGGCGGGCGGTGCGAGCAGCGCGCGGCGGGCTCCCGTGCCCTCTGGCGGCCAGGGGCGCGGCCGGGCACACTGCAACAGGAGAAGTGGTGACGAAGGGGGGCGAAGCCGCGATGGCGGACGTCGAGTTCAGTGCGTCGGGGGTCAGGATCGAGCGGTTCACCCGGTCGCTGACCAGGGCCGGTCAGGTGGTCGTCAAGGACGGCCGGCTGTCCTTGCTGATGAGCAACGGGCGGGAGATCGACAGCGCCCCGGTGAGCACGGTTAGCGCGGGCAAACGGTGGTTCTTCGCGGCGGATTCGGCCATCGCCCGGGTGAACGGCGTGCGCTACCGGTTGACGATGGGGCAGCGCAACCGCAGACGCGACGGAGCGGCCCCGCTGCGCCGCTTCCTGGAGGCGCTGCGCAGCGCGGGCGGCCGCCGGGGCTGAGCCCAGGTTCCTGTTCCTCAGGCGCCGTACGCGGCTCCGCGAGTTGCGGAGCCGGTCGGGCTGGGCCACGCTGGACCCACGTCACTGAAGGTGCACCATCGGTGACAGAGCGATCCGCCCCCGCGGGACAGCGCGGGACCGGATCGTGCGACGTGAGAGACACGACAAGAGCAGAGCGGATTCGGCAGTCAGTCGTCCGCCGGCTCCGTTCGTCCGTCTTCTTCTTCCGGACCTATTTCGGGGAGTCGCAGCCGTGATCAGCGAGCCAAGCAGGCACTGCACGGTGGAGCTCCAAGCCCTGCCGTCGCGGATCGGTCAGGTCCGCAGAATCATCTCGGCGCAACTGCGCTACTGGCATCTCGATCCTCTGATCGACCAGGCAGCCCTGGGCGTCACCGAACTCCTGACCAATGTCCACCGGCACGCACAGCCGGACAAGTCATGCACCGTCGACATCGAGCTGCTGCTCGACCGGTTGACGGTCTCCGTCCACGACCACGACCCCCGTGTCCCCACGGTGAACGAGGCGGATTCCTTCGCCACCTCGGGCCGGGGTCTGGCCCTGATCGCCGCGGTCAGCGAGAGCTGGGGCGTACGGCCGAGCGGCGCGGCCGGGAAGGCTGTCTGGTTCACCTTGCCGGCGGTCTGCGACACCTCGACCCTGCCGCCGCTCGCGGTCTACGGGTCGACCACCGACGGGCCGTTCGGGTCCGTCCCCATCAGCCCCGAGGCCCTCGCGGCCGGACCCGCCAGGTCGGCCGTGGTCGGCTGACGTTCGGCGGGGGGCGAACCGGGAAGGTCCTGGGGGCGGCGGTGCGGTGAGCGTGATGCCCAACCGCCGCCCCCAGGACCGCCGGCTTCCGGCTTCCGGCTTCCGGCTTCCGGCTCAGGCGAGTACCGCGAGCGGGTCGTCCAGGACAGGTTGCCAGGCCAGCTCGGCCGCGCCGACGAGGCTGTTGTGCGTCAGGGTGCAGGGCAGGATCGGCACGCTGCCGCTGCGGCCCCAGAGGCTGCGGTCGGCGACGACGGCGCGCAGCCGCTCCGGGTCCGCCTCCAGCAGGTCGCGGTGGAGCCCGCCGAGGATGATCCGGTCCGGGTTGAGGATGTTGACGAGCCCGGCGAGGCCCAGACCCAGGCGGTCGATCAGCGCCTCGGCGGCGTTACGTACGTCGGCGTCCTCGTACTCCGTGCGCAGCAGATCGCCGGCCTGCTTGAGGAGCGACTCCTCCGGGCCCGGGTCGCGGCGCGCGGTGGTGAGGAAGGCGAGCGGGTCGGTCTCCACGTCGAGGCAGCCGCGTCCGCCGCAGTGGCAGGGCCGCCCCTCCGGGTTCACGGTGAGGTGACCCACCTCCAGGGCCAGCCCTGAACTCCCGCTGTGCAGGCGGCCGTCGAGCACCAAGGCCCCGCCGACGCCCCGGTGTCCGGTGGCGACGCAGAGGAGGTGCTGGGCGCCGCGTCCGGCGCCGTGCCGGTGTTCGGCCAGCGCGGTGAGGTTGACGTCGTTGCCGGTGAAGGCAGGGCCGGTGATGCCCGCTTCCCGGACGCAGGCGGCGAAGATGTCGCGGACCGGCGAGCCCGCGGGCCAGGCGAGGTGCAGCGGGTTGAGCGCCGTGCCTTCGGGTTCGGCGACCGCCGACGGTACGGCGAGCCCGGCGCCGACGCAACGCAGGCCGGCCTCCCGCAGCAGCTGCGCCCCCGCGGCCACGACCTCACCGAGGACCTGCGCGGGGTCGGCCATCACCGCGACGCAGCCCGGCGACGTGGCGACGATCCGGCCGCCGAGACCGACGAGTGCGGCCCGGAAGCCGTCGGCGTGGACCTGGGCGGCGAGGACGACGGGGCCGGCCTCCAGGACGGACAGCCGGTGCGAGGGGCGGCCCTGCGAACCGGCCGCGGAACCGGGGCTGGAGTCGACGCGGATCAGCCCGAGCGCCTCCAGCTCCGCGGCGACCGCCCCGGCGGTGGCCCGGGTGACACCGAGCTCGGAGGTGAGGACGGCGCGCGTCGGGGCGCGCCCGGTGTGGACCAGTTCCAGTGCGGGCCCGAGCGCACTGCGGCCCCTCTCCAACTTCGTCCGGGTGGTGGTCGCCTTGCCGTTCATGAGGGCGAGTCTCCCATGATCCGGAGGTGTCCCGGACGCCGAGGGAGCCCGCCGGGGCGGGGGGAACCCGCCTCCGTCAGCCATGTTGCGACTGCCCTCCACCCACCCCTATGCTGAGTTTGTGCCGCAACTAAACAAACTGCGGACGGCCCTACCGGGGGGACCTGGCGGAGACACCGCCCCACCCTCGTCGGCCCGCCTCCGTACCGCGCTGACCGTGTTCTTCGCCCTCGATGGCTTCCTCTTCGCCGGCTGGGTGGTCCGCATCCCGGCCATCAAGCAGCAGACCGGCGCCTCCGCCTCCACCCTCGGCCTCGCCCTGCTCGGCGTCTCCGCGGGCGCCGTGATCACCATGATGGTCACCGGCCGCCTCTGCCGCCGCTACGGCAGCCACGCCGTGACCGTGGCCTGTGGGGTGCTGCTCCCGCTGAGCATCGCCCTGCCCGCGCAGACCCATGCGGCGCTCTCGCTCGGCCTCGTCCTGCTGGTCTTCGGAGCGGCGTACGGCGGGATGAACGTGGCGATGAACAGCGCTGCCGTCGACCTGGTCGCCGAACTCCGCCGACCGGTGATGCCGAGCTTCCACGCCGCCTTCAGCCTCGGCGGCATGGTCGGTGCCGGACTCGGCGGGCTGGTCGCGGGCGGCCTCTCCGCCTCGACGCACCTGTTCCTGCTGGCCGGTATCGGCCTGCTCGTCACCGCGTTCGCGGGGCCGGCGCTGCTGCGCCACCGCCCGGCCCGTACGCCCCGTACGACCCACGGGCCGCACACGCCTCAGCGGCAGCCCCAGCGGAGACTCGACCCGCGGGCCCGCCGGATCGTCGTGCTGTTCGGCCTGATCGCCCTGTGCACGGCGTACGGGGAAGGTGCGCTCGCCGATTGGGGCGCACTCCACCTGGAGCAGGACCTGGACGCCCATCCGGGCCTCGCCGCCGCCGGATACGCGCTGTTCGCCCTGACGATGACCATCGGCAGGCTCACCGGGACGCTGCTGCTGGAACGGCTCGGCCAGACCCGCACCCTGGTCCTCGGCGGTGCGGTCGCGGCGGCCGGAATGCTGCTGGGCGCACTGGCGCCGACCGTCTGGCTCGCTCTGGCCGGCTTCGCGGTCACCGGCCTGGGGCTGGCCAACATCTTCCCCGTGGCCGTGGGCCGGGCCGGCGAACTGGCCGGACCGAGCGGGGTGGCCGCCGCCTCGACGCTGGGCTACGGCGGCATGCTGCTGGGCCCGCCCGCGATCGGCTTCCTGGCCGACTGGTTCTCACTGCCGATGGCGCTGACGACCGTGGCCCTGCTGGCCGCGGCGGCAGCCGCCCTGGGGTACGGGGCCCGCAACGCGACGCACGCCTCATCGGACGGATGCACCTGACCCGACCACGCACCCCCAAGCCGCCACCGCCCCCTGGCACAATCCGGCCATGGAGATCACCGAGTACATCGCCTCCCTGTCCGAGGAAGGCCGCCTCCTCGCGGCGGCCGCCGAACAAGCGGGCCCCGGGGCCTCGGTCCCGACCTGTCCCGGCTGGCAGATACGTCACCTGCTGCGCCACACCGGCATGGTGCACCGCTGGGCGGCCGGGTTCGTCACCGAGGGGCACACCACGCCCCAGCCCGACGGCGGAGAACCGGATCTCGACGGCGAGGAACTCCTCGACTGGTTCCGGGCGGGCCACCGCAACCTGGTCCGGTCACTGGAAAACGCCCCCGCCGACCTGGAGTGCTGGAGCTTCCTCCCTGCCCCCTCGCCCCTGGCGTTCTGGTCCCGCCGCCAGCTGAACGAGACGACCGTGCACCGGGTCGACGCGGAGTCGGCGCTCGGCGGACCACTGACGACGGTCGACGCCGACCGGGCGGCCGACGGCATCGACGAACTCCTGACCGGCTTCCACGCCCGTCCCAAGAGCCGGGTGCGCTCCTCCGTCCCGCGCGCCCTGCGGGTGCGGGCCGTGGACACGGACGCGGTGTGGACCGTACGGATCTCGGACGAGCCGCCGCAGACCGTACGTACGCCCGTCGCCAGGGACGGGAGCGGCTCGGCCGCCAGCTCGGACGGCGGCGCCGACGACCGCGTGGACTGCGAACTGAGCGGAACGGCGGAGGGTCTCTACCTCACGCTCTGGAACCGCCTGCCGCTCGCCGCCGTGACACTGCGCGGCGACCGCTCGGTGGCCAGGATCTGGACGGACAACTCCGCGGTCACCTGGTGAAGGTGGGCCGGACGCGGAGCCTGTGGTCCGGCGACCGGCGTGGGGCCAGGCGCGGGGCCGCACGCTTGCCGGGAGTGCGACGGGCCTGTGACACTGCCGCCATGGGGGCACGGCGGACACAGGCGGAGCGGGACGCGATGACGGTCGAGATCGGCTACGCGCTGATCAGTTCCACCGTACTGGCCGGCCTCACCTTCGCGGCAGCCTCCGCACCCGCCCTCCTCCTCTTCGACCTCGGCCGCACAGCGCGGACGGCGGTCCTCGGCCTCGCCGGCGCGGCCGCCGTACTGGCCTTCGCCGCGCGGGTCATCCATGTCCTGGGGCGCTTTCCGCGGCGGGACGGCCGCCGGCTGGGCGGCCCGGCCCCGGACCGACCGGACCGCTCCGGCTCCGCCGACTCCACCCCGTAGGACGGGGCGTCCCGCGACTCAGCCGGCGCCCTGGCTCCCGCGCAGCCCGACCGAGCGGGCGAGCTCCCCGGCCGCCTGCCGGAAGAGCTGCTCGCGCGCCTCGACCATCCGGTTGAACTGGCCGAAGATCTCGAACGAGATCAGGCCGAAGAGCTGGGCCCAGGCGGCCACGAGGGCCGGGGCGACGGCGGGCGGGAGGTCGGGGACGATCTCGGCGGCGAGCCGCTCGGCCTCGGCACGCAGATCCGCCGCGAGCGGCGGCACCGCGAGCCCGTCGTCCCGGAACGCGTCGCGGATGAGGCCGATGAGGACCATGCCGACCCGGGAGGCGGGGCCCACCGTGTCCATGGGGGCGCTGTAGCCAGGGACGGGTGAGCCGTAGATCAGGGCGTACTCGTGGGGGTGGGCGAGGGCCCACCCCCGTACGGCACCGGCCACGGCGACCCAGCGGTCGGCGTACGGGGCGGGGCGGGGGCGGGCCCCGTCGGCGGTGGCGCGGGCGGTCTCCGCGGCCTCGCCGATGGCGTCGTACGCGTCGACGATCAGCGCGGTGAGAAGATCGTCGCGGCTCGGGAAGTAGCGGTAGAGCGCCGAGGATGCCATGCCCAGCTCGCGGGCGACCGCGCGCAGGGAGAGCTTGGCCGCGCCCTCCGCCGCCAGCTGTTTTCTGGCCTCGTCCTTGATGGCGGCGGTCACTTCTCTGCGGGCGCGCTCCCTGGCCCCTCTGATGGTGCTCATGGCGGTCAGTCTGCCACGCGTTCAGAGCACCGAACAGTAACGAGAGCACTGCTCTTGCTTTTGAGCATCAACCTCTTGCACACTGATCTCAAGCGAGAGCGCCGCTCTCCCATCTGGAGCACCGCTCTCCCACCACCGGGATCATCCCGCCGCGTCCACGCCCCTGGGGGTCACCATGTCGCAGCCGCAGCCGTACTACCTCCGGGCCGGCGCAACCGCCACCCGCCTCAACAGCGCCATCGGCCGGCTCGCCCGGCACGGCATCAGCCTCATGGGCTCCGCCGAGATGTCGGTACGTGGACGCACGAGCGGCCGGATGCAGCGCATCCCCGTCAACCCGCACTCCTACGCGGGCGCCCGGTACCTCGTCTCGGCCCGGGGCCACTCCCAGTGGGTGCGCAACATGCGCGTCGCGGGCGGGGGTGAGCTGCGGGTGGGGCGCAGGAACCGGGCCTTCACCGCCGTGGAGATCGCCGACGACGCAGCTAAGGCACGCATCCTCCGCGCCTATCTGAAGCGGTGGGGCTGGGAGGTCAACCAGTACTTCCAGGGCGTCACCGCGAAGTCCACGGACGCCGAACTCCTGGCCGCCTGCCCGGACCACCCGGTCTTCCGCATCACGTTCGAGGGCTGACCACGCCGAGCAGCTGCGCCACCAGCTCCACCACGAGCGCGGGCCGGGACACGAACGGCGAATGGCCCGTCCGCCACTCCCGTACAGCGGTGCAGCGGGCGGCCGGCGTCCGTTGCAGGGCGGGGTCGATCGCCCGGTCCCCGGCGCAGACGGCATAGGTCGAGGGCGTCCGCTTCCAGCTGTGGCGCTCGGGGATCCCCCGCCCGCACCCCGGGGCCTGCGGCCGCAACAGGCCGACCGCGCGGGCCGCGAGAGGTCAGGGGCAGTCGTCGTGGAGGACGTCGGCCGCCCGGCCGGGATCCAGATGTGTCGTACCGTCGGGCCCCTCCCCCGGCACGACCGCGTCTCGCAGCTGTGGGGACGTCCCGCCGAGTGCGGCCGCGCTCTCGCCCGGGCGCCCCGGTGGAGCTCGGGGACGAGCACCGCTGCGGCCCGGCCGCCCATGCCCCTCGCCCCGTCGCTCAGCGGTCCATCGCGCTCAACGCCCGCTGCGCCAGCGGGTGCGTACGGACCAGCTCGGCGAGCGACGTCGTGCCCCGGGTGATCCCCGCGAACGCCTTCCAGGCCGGCCGGAAGCCGGTCAGGACCGCGTGCAGCACCCCCGGGCGGCGCTCGAACAGCTTGAGCATACGGCGGCCGACGCCCATCTCCACTCCGAGACCGGCCTTGATGGCGAAGGCGTAGTTGAGGGCCTGGCGGCGGGCGTCCACCGCGTCGTGCGCCTCGGCGATCCTGACGGCCCATTCGCCCGCGAGCCGGCCCGAGCGCAGCGCGAAGGAGATGCCCTCCCGCGTCCACGGCTCCAGCAGTCCCGCCGCGTCACCGCAGACCACGACCCGGCCGCGCGAGAGCGGCGAGTCGTCGCTGCGGCAGCGGGTCAGATGGCCCGAGGAGATGGACGGCTCGAACCCGGCGAGGCCGAGGCGGGCGATGAAGTCCTCCAGATACCGTTTGGTGCCCGCGCCGTCGCCGCGCGCCGAGATCACCCCGACGGTCAGCGTGTCGCCCTTGGGGAAGACCCAGCCGTAACTCCCGGGCATCGGGCCCCAGTCGATGAGGACCCGGCCCGCCCAGTCCTCCGCCACCGTCGCCGGAACGGGGATCTCCGCCTCCAGACCGAGGTCCACCTGGTCGAGCTTCACCCCGACATGTGCTCCTATCCGGCCCGCGCTGCCGTCCGCGCCGACGACCGCCCGCGCCAGCACCGTCTCACCGCCGGCCAGCACCACGGCGACCGTACGCCGGTCGGGCACGGCGGGCCCGTGCTGCTCCACCCGCACCACCGAGGCACCGGTGCGCAGTTCGGCACCGGCCTTCTGCGCCTCCTCCACCAGCCCGGCGTCGAACTCCGGGCGGTTGATGAGCCCGAAGAGCATGCGCCGGGATCTGCGCGTACGGGAGAACTTCCCGTCGAGGGAGAAGGTGACCGCGTGGATACGGTCCTTCAGGGGCAGTTCGAACCCCGGTGGCAGCGCATCCCGGGAGAACCCGATGATGCCGCCGCCGCAGGTCTTGTAGCGCGGCAGTTCCGCCTTCTCCAGCAGCAGGACCCGTCGGCCCGCCACGGCTGCCGCGTACGCCGCCGATGCGCCGGCCGGTCCGGCGCCGACGACGACGACGTCCCATACCGCCGACGACTCTTCGTTTTCCCGCCCGGCGTCTGCGTTCTCGCTGCTCACGATGTGCTTCTGCTCCCGATCCGACCAGTGGCCCCAAGCTGCTCACGGCATCCTACGGCGCGTCCCGGCCGAGCCCCCCTGTGGGAGGATCGGCCATGATCTGTTCCTGCCCGGGACACCGCACCCACGGTGTCGCCGGCGGGCGCGTACACACCGTGCCCTACCCATAACGTCGCACCCACGAGGAGCGTGCCCATGACCGCCCGCCCGATTTCCGAGACCGTCGCGTCGCTGATGCCCCGTGCGCGGGCGGAGCTCGCCGAGCTGGTCGCGTTCCCGTCGGTGGCGGACCCCGCGCAGTTCCCCAGGAGCGGGTGCGAGGCCGCGGCGAACTGGGTCGCGGACGCCCTGCGCGCCGAGGACTTCACGGACGTCGCCCTCCTCGACACCCCCGACGGCACGCAGTCGGTCTACGGTTTCCTGCCCGGCCCGGCCGGTGCTCCGACCGTACTGCTCTACGCCCACTACGACGTGCAGCCGCCGCTGGACGAGTCGGCGTGGCTCTCCCCGCCGTTCGAGCTGACCGAGCGCGACGGGCGCTGGTACGGCCGGGGTGCGGCGGACTGCAAGGGCGGGTTCATCATGCACCTGCTCGTGCTGCGCGCCCTCAAGGCGAACGGGGGTGTCCCGGTGTCGGTGAAGGTGATCGCCGAGGGTTCCGAGGAGCAGGGCACCGGCGGTCTGGAGCGGTACGCGGAGGCGCACCCGGAGCTGCTGGCGGCCGACACGATCGTCATCGGCGACACGGGGAACTTCCGGGTCGGGCTGCCGACGGTCACGGCGACGCTGCGCGGGATGACGATGCTGCGGGTGCAGCTCGACACCCTCGAAGGGAACCTGCACTCGGGGCAGTTCGGCGGCGCCGCCCCCGACGCGCTGGCCGCGATGATCCAGCTGCTCGCCTCCCTGCGTGACGAGAACGGGACGACGACGGTCGACGGCCTGACCGGGGACGCCGACTGGGACGGACTGCACTACCCGGAGGCGGAGTTCCGGCAGGACGCCAAGGTGCTGGACGGGGTCGAGCTGATCGGTACGGGGACGGTCGCCGACCGGATCTGGGCGCGCCCGGCCGTCACCGTCATCGGCATCGACTGCCCGCCGGTCGTCGGCTCCACGCCGTCCGTGCAGGCGAGCGCGCGGGCCCAGATCAGCCTGCGGGTACCGCCCGGCCACGACGCCGCCGAGGCGACGAAGCTGCTCACCGCCCACCTGGAGTCGCACGCCCCGTGGGGCGCGCGGGTCGCGGTGGAGCAGGTGGGCCAGGGCCAGCCGTTCCGCGCCGACATGAGCAGCCCGGCGTACGCGGCGATGGCGGCCGCGATGCGGGACGCCTACCCGGGTCAGGAGATGCAGTCCTGCGGCATGGGCGGCTCGATCCCGCTCTGCAACACCCTGGCGTCGCTCTACCCGCAGGCGGAGATCCTGCTCATCGGCCTGAGCGAGCCCGAGGCGCAGATCCACGCGGTGAACGAGAGCGTGTCGCCCGAGGAGCTGGAACGGATGTCGGTGACCGAGGCGCTGTTCCTGCGCAACTACGCGGAGTCCAAGAAGGCCTGAACCTCGCGCACGCCCCCGCGACGGCCTCTCTCGGCCGCCGCCGGGGCACCAGCCACTACGCCCTCGGCGAAGTCGCCGGAAGCGTAGTTCCGCAGGGCGGGTGCACGTGTCTGCGTACGTTCGCGGCATGGATCTCATCGAGGTACTCACCGGGCACCTGCACATGTTCCGCTTCCGGATCGGCCAGGCCTATCTCTGGCGCGACGGGGCGGACCTGACGCTCATCGACGCCGGGGACACCGGGGCGGCGTCCGCGATCGAGGACGCGGTTCGGGGTCTGGGGCTGGACCCCGCCCGGATCGGCCGCATCGTCCTCACCCACGGCCACCGCGACCACTACGGCGCGGCTCAGGAGCTGGCGGACCGCCACGGCGCCGAGATCCTCGCCCACCCGCTCGACGCGCCGGTGATCCGGGGCGAGCTCAGCGCACCGGAACCTGACCTGCTCGACTGGGAACGGCCGCTGTACGAGAACGGGCTGACGGTCCCCGAGGCGCCGCCCACCCGGGTCGACCGCGAGGTGGCCGACGGCGAGGTGCTGCCGTTCGGCGGCGGCGCCCGGGTGGTCCATGCCCCCGGCCACACGCCGGGCTCCATCGCCCTCCATCTGCCGCGTCACGGGGTCCTGTTCACCGGGGACTGTGTGGCGAGCGTGGAGGAGGTGATGCTCGGCGTGTTCAACGTGGATCGGGCGCAGGCCCGGGAGACGTTCCGGCGGCTGGCCGCGCTGGAGGCCCCCACGGTCTGCTTCGGGCACGGCGACCCGCTCACCCAGGACGCGGTGGAGGCCATGCGGGCGGCGGCGGGCGGGGGAGTATCGGCGGCCTGCCCAACGCGTCATCCATGCGGGGCGTTGAACCCCGTCCCGGGCGTACGCGGACAGCGGTCGAGGGGCGGGCGCTCAGGTGTGAGCCGACCGCAGCGCGGGGCGTCCCTCAGCCCACCGGGACGCCCGCCTCCAGGTTGAGCACCGTGGACCGCTCCCGCGCCCGTAGGGCCCAGCGCAGTCGCTCGTAGCGGGTGGGGGGGAGCATCCCCCTCGCCTCCTCCTCCGTGACGAAGCGCCAGCCGCGCAGTTCGGAGCCGGGGAGCAGGAGGCGGCCTGCGTCCTCGGAGCGCAGCAGGCCGCCGTCGAAGAGGAAGCGCAGCCCGCCGTAGCCGGGCGGGGCGGGCGGCTCCCAGTCGACGAGGAGCAGCGTGGGGAGCCGGTCGAGGCGGAGCCCTATCTCCTCGGCCACCTCCCGTATCCCGGCCTGCGCCGGGGCCTCGCCCTCCTCCACGACCCCGCCGGGGAACTCCCAGCCGGGCTTGTACGTGGGGTCGACGAGGAGCACCCGGTCCTGTTCGTCGAAGAGCAGCACCCCTGCGGCGACGGTCGCGGCGGTCGGCTCGGGGCTCTGGACGATCTCGCACGCCCCGGCCGCACCGCTGCGAACGGCTTCGGCGATCCTCTCGGCGGTCTCGCGCGGGGTGAGAGCGCCGTTGTCGACGACATGGGCGTCCTCGGTGATCCAGCCGAGCGCGTCCCGGTAGGGGCCGATGTGGTCGTACGCCCACCGGTTGACCCGCTCGCTCTGCTCACGGTCGCCGGGGTACTCCATCCGGCCCGCTATCCGGCTACGCAGGATCGTTTCCTCAGGTGAGAGCAGCACATGCCGGACCGGGATGCGCCGGGAGGCGAGGCCGCCGAATATCTCGTCCCGGTACTCCTGTCTCAGCAGGGTCATCGGCACCACCAGCACCCCGGGCACCTCGGCCAGCAGCGCGGCCGCCGTGTCCACCACGAGCCGGCGCCAGATCCTCAGGTCCTGGAAGTCGCCCACCTCGGCCAGCGTCTTCTGGGGCAGCAGTCCGCGCAGCCCCGCCCCGGTGAGCTCCGGGTCGTACAAGGTGCTGTTCGGGATCAGATCGATCAGTTCGCCCGCGACGCTGGTCTTGCCCGCGCCGAACGCACCGTTGATCCAGACGATCACTCGTACTCCAGGATGGGAAGGCCGCTGAACAGCGGCGGAGCCGGATTCGCAGGGCCGTCCAGGAGAGGCATGGGAAAAGTCGGCGTCCACAGCCCGGCCCCCTGCCTTCTCCCACACTCTCTGGAGATACCCAACTATCCGCTCCTCCATCGCGAGTGCTACCTCGCTGTAGGTGCCTCCACTCCGGGCAGCTCATGGCCCATCCGCTCCTCGGCCGCCGGCAGGGCAGGCCGGGCCCGCCGCGCGTACCGGGGCCGGGACGCGCGCTCCTCGGTGCCGTCCCGGACACGATCCGACAGGCCGTCCGCACCGCGGGACCCAATTCCCCGCGCGATCTCCCTCGATGGCTGCGCGCAGCTGCCCTCGGGGGTGCTCAGCCGCACCGAGGGTCGGTCACAGACGGTGCCGTTCCGTACCCACGTACCGGGGTCGGTACCGTCCAGCTCCCGGCGGGCGAGCGTCCGGGGCGCCCTCCGCGATCACCGCCGGCGGTCTCGTCACGGTCGGCGACACGGGACGCTCCCTGCCGGAACACGAGCCTGCTCAGTGCGTGCTCACCCGGAACGTGCTCAGTACGGCCTTGTGGTCGGTCGGCCAGGTCCAGGTGGGCTCCCAGAACGGGTCCCTGCCCGATTCCTTCACCCGCCGGCCGCGCACGATGGTGCTGGACGGTCCGACGATCACACTGTCGAGCAGCCGTATCCGGCGGTCGGGGTGGTAGAAGACGAAGTCGATGCGGTCCCGCTCGTCCGCTTTCGGCGCCCAGGTGAGCTCTCCCACGTCGGCGCCCGGATTGTCGCTCGGCCAGGTGAAGCCCGGGGTGCGCACAGGGTCGGGGTGGACCACGCGGTAGCTGTCACGGAAGCCGGCGTCCTCGATGGCCTTCGTCGTCGACCACTCGACGACGGTGCCGTTGTGGTCGAACAGGTTCCGGGTCCGGTGGTTCCAGTCACGGTGCGAGGGCTCGTTGAAGTCGCCGGCCAGTAGGGTGAGCCGCCCTTCGGCGCGCTCTCTCGCAGCGTCCGCGAGCACCGTCCTCGTCACCTTCGTGCGCCCCGAAGCCTCGTTGAGCCGCTCGATCAGGCCGACATCGGTGATCGGGCCGGTCGGAATCTCGTTCCAGCCGTATTCGGAGGTCTCCAGGGGCGCGGGGGTGCCGCCGCCGTATCCACGCGGGAGGTAGTTGGCGTAGTAGCGGTACTCCAGATGCCCGGAGTAGGCCGCGACCTCAGTGCCGTCGACCGAGATGACCGCCTTCGACCAGGAGGGGAAGGACGCGTGCTCGATGATCGGGTAGCGCGAGATCACCCCGGGGTCGGTCGGATTCCTGTTGTCGAAGTACGTCAGTCCGCGCGCGGCGAGATCAACCAGGAGGTGGCCCACCCGCTCCGGGTTGGACTCGCTGAGCATCACCACGTCCGGCTCCACCGCGGCGACGGTGTCGGCGATACCCTCCCGCCCACCGGGTACCCGGCTGCCGCCGAGCCAGATGTTGAACTGCATGACCTTGAGCGTTCGCTTCGTCGGACGGCGGCGGCTGTGCGCATCCTGAGGCCTGGCCTCGGCGGCGCCCGTTCCCAGCACTCCGGCTCCGACGGTCGCGCCGACCATCCCGAGCAGTTCACGACGCTTGACCATGCACGACCTCCAGTAGTTGCCATCCCTCCAGGCGCGAGGGCGATGCGGCACGAGCAGGACAAAGTGTCCGGGGCGTTCATGCATGCCGCGTGAACCTGAAGGCAACCTTCGGAGATGTCCCGTTCAACAGCACTGGCGACCGCTGGAGGTGGGTCAGCGACGGCCCACAGCGACCCGTCGATCGTCTCTCATGCCTCGGGGCGCCGTGGAGTCGCCGTACCTGCTCGACAGAAGCGCAGCAACCTGGGAGCGGCGCGAGTCATCGACTACACCCGGACCGAACTGACCGGGACAGCCGACCGGTTCGACGTGGTGCTGGACGTGATGGGCAACCTTTCGATCGCGGCAGGCCGACGCCTGCTGAGCCCCGGAGGGGTGTTGCTGCTCGCCGTCGCGGACCTGGGCGACACGGTCCGCGCCCGGGGCAATGTCTTCGCGGGTCCCGCACCCGAACGGGTCGCGGACTTCGAGTTCCTCCTGCGGCTGGCTGCCGAGGGCTCGATCTCCGTCGTGATCGACCAGGTCTACGATCTGCGTGACATCGCTGCGGCACATCACCGCGTCGACAGCGGTCGCAAGATCGGCAACATCGTCGTACGCCCGTAGCCCTCGCAGGCGCACACGTCGCCCCCTGCGGCTGATACGAAATCCGTGGCCAGCGCACCCCCGCCACCACCGGCCTTGTCGTCGAGACCGCGACACGAGTGGCCGAGGCGTCAGCCCCCCGTGTGGCGGGTGGACCGCGTCCGTTCGCCCCGTTCACACCCGCCGAGCCCGCCTGCTCCGGGACCCAGGAGGGCCCGCACCCCGCGATGGCGCTGAAGTCCAGGTCCAGTTGGGCGCCTGTCGCACCGGACTTCCGGTGGCGACTCCACCAGGTCCTTCGGCTCGGAACCGTAGCCCGCTGCGCTGCCAGGCACTACTCCATCCCCCGGGCGAAGCCCGGAAAGGGCACGTCCTGGACCTGTGCCTCGACCACCTGGAGTCAGGTTCGCCGTCCCTGCCGTCATCGGAAGCCCGCCATCCCCGGCGCGCGGACAGACCGTGCGGGAAGCCGTGTAAGCGATGGTGGAAGCGCTGGAGGGCGGCGGTCGAAGCGCGCCCGCCAAAGGTGCGCACCCCCTCGGCACGCAGAGGCACTGACGCGCGCCCCCGAGAACTGCCGCGGGACGTCCAGAAGAGTAACGCCCCGCGGCAGCCGCTCTTCACGGCCCTTCCATCGCGAAGAACGGTGCGGCTCCCCAACTCCAACGGCTAGCCGCAGCCCGTGCGGCGCCTCCTCCAAAGAGCCACACACCGGTCATTCGCGACCGGGCGTGCCCCGGATCGGTCGGACCACGAGGAACCCACCGGACGGGCCAAGCCGGCCGTCGGGAGCCACGGCAGAAGGCCCGGCTGAATCTCTCTCGCCCAACACACCAATCCGGAGTGCCGGTTGCCACGAATAGCGGTCATGACGATCAAAGAGGCGCTCGTGGCCCGACGCGGACCCGGCGACGCCCCCACCACACCGGGGCGGAACCCGCTGATCGCCTCCCCTCCGTCCCACCGCACTTCCTGACATGAACCTCACTGCACCGGGAGCCCCTCCCGCAGCCCTCGGTCAGCACTGAGAGCGATCACCCGATTACACAGGAGAATTTCCGTGAACGCCTTCCGCTTCCGCCGCGCCGCCATCGCCGTCACCGCAGCCGTCACCCTGCCCCTCGCAGTGACCGCCTGCGGCGGGGACGACAGATCTTCCGACGCGGCCGCCGACAAGGTCAGCAGCTCCGCGCCCGCCGAGGAGAAGTCGAGCCCGGCGACGGACGAAAGCACTTCCGTGGACGGACCGTTCGGACCGGCATGCGCATCGGTTCCGCAGGACGGAGCAGGGTCCTTCGACGGCATGGCCCAGGACCCGGTCGCCACCGCCGCCTCCAACAACCCGGCCCTGTCGACCCTGGTCACCGCGGTGAAGAAGGCCGGGCTCGTCGACACCCTCAACAACGCCCAGGACATCACCGTGTTCGCGCCGACCAACGACGCCTTCGCCAAGATCCCGAAGGCCGACCTCGACAAGGTCCTGGCCGACAAGGAGATGCTCACCAACATCCTCACCTACCACGTCGTCGGCGAGAAGCTCACCCCGCAGCAGTTGGAGAGCGGCACCTACGAAACCCTCCAGAAGTCCACCCTCGCCACCAAGGGCTCCGGCGAGGACTACACGGTCAACGACAACTCCAAGGTCGTCTGCGGCGACGTCCCCACCGCCAATGCCACCGTCTACATCGTCGACACCGTCCTGATGCCCAAGGCATGACCCCTGATCCCCGCGCCTGACGTGCGGAAATGCGGCCAGCTCCCTCCCTGCGACGTAGCCGAAACCGAAACCGTGGCCTCGTCGATGCCGCCACTGGTGGCGCAGCCGCACGTTGCAGCACGCGCCCCGGGTCACCTCGTGCGACTCGGGGCCCGCGTAGCCGAAGCCAGGAAGCTCAGCCAGGCCGATGAGCGCGTCGTTCCCGCGATCCGCCGAGGGCCCGTGCGGCGGCTCCGGAGCCCAGTATCGCCAGTCCCACCACGAGAAGAGGGAGGCCGGGGCCCGGAAGGACGTACATGAGAGCTCCGGCCGCCGTGGCGACTGCGCCGCCTGACATCAGCACGACGCCCACGGACGATGGGTTCACGTTGATCTCCTGACTGGTGTTGCTGGAACCTGCCGGCAGGCGACCGGCGCCGTCAGACCGGCGGGCCGGTCAGTATCCCGCGAGAACTTCGATGAGGGAAACGCAGATCATGTGCTGGATCACCGTCCACCAGGAGGGCCGACGCGGCGGTTACGCCGCTACCGTTCCTGCCAGCCAACAATCGCGCCGAGGAGCTGGGGGCAAGCGGCGCCCTGCCACCGCTACTACGCCTTGCTGCCACCGCCCTCCGGTAAACCGCACGTACTCCCGTTGCCGCTGTGGCCGAGTCGGCTTCGGCGGCCCGGGCATCCGGCCCGATTCGGGAGAGCCGGCGGTACGAAGCCGGGTTTCGGGGCAGCCGTATCGATGACGAGCGGATCTCGTCGAGCGGACGATCGCCGGGCCCGAAGCACGGGCCGGCGGCACAGTGCAACTGGGGGTGCGCCGTGCGGCGGACGATTCTCGAACGGTTTCCGGCCGGAGATCCGCGCGGCAGCCGGGCGGCCGAGGAGTTCGCGGCCGCGCGCCGCGGGGAGGGCCTGGCGGCGGAGGTCGTGATGAACCTGGACCAGGACGTCTTCCTCGTGGTCGTCCCGCAGCAGCCGGCGGACGCGGGTCGCTGAGGGGGCGCCGTACGGCTCCCGGAGGGAGCCCGGCCTGACGAACCGGGCACCCTCCGGGAGCCGTACGGAGGTTGTGCTAGCGGAGCGCGATCGCCGCCGCCGCCGCGCCGACCAGCCCCGCGTCGGTGCCCATCACGGCGGGCGCGACGGTCAGCCCGCGGACGAACGAGAGCGTGGCGTAGTCGCCCAGGCTGCGGCGCAGCGGCGCGAAGAGCACTTCTCCGGCGCCCGCCACTCCCCCGCCGATCACCGCGATGTCGATCTCGACCAGGGTGGCGGTGGCCGCGATCCCGGCCGCGAGCGCCTGCGCAGCCCGCTCGTACGAGGCGAGGGCCACCGGGTCCCCGGCGCGCGCGGCGGCGGCCACCGCGGCGGCGGTGGTGTCGCCGCCCGGGCCGGGGAGCCAGCCGCCGTCCAGGGCGCGGCGTGCGATGTTCGGGCCGCTGGCGATGCGCTCGACGCAGCCTCGCGCGCCGCAGGGGCACAGGTCGCCGTCCAGGTCGACGCTGATGTGGCCGATGTGGCCTGCGTTGCCGGAGGGACCCGGATGCAGCGTGCCGCCCAGGACCAGGCCGCCGCCGACGCCCGTCGACACGACGAGGCAGAGCGCGTTGTCGTAGCCGCGCGCCGCCCCGAGCCAGTGCTCGGCCGCCGTCATCGCGACCCCGTCGCCGACCAGGGCGACGGGCAGCCCTCCGATCGTCTTCTGTACCCGCTCCACCAGCGGGAAGTCGCGCCAGTTTGGAACGTTGACCGGGCTGACCGTGCCCGCGGCCGCGTCGACGGGTCCCGCGCTGCCGATCCCCGCGGAGCCCGCACGCTCCCACAGCGGTGAGGCCGTCAGCTCGCCCAGCACCTCGTCCACGGCGCCCATCACCGTCTCGGCACCCTCCCGGGCGGGCGTCGGCCGCTGCGCCCGTAGGAGGAGGTTCCCACCGCCGTCGACCAGCGCGCCGGCGATCTTGGTGCCGCCGATGTCGAGCGCGGCGACGAGGTCGGTATGCATCGGTGTGGCTTCTCCGGATGAGTGAAGGGCGGGACCTGCGGGTTCAGTCAACAGTCTGCACAGTCTCCATCGCGTTGACAACGTTGTCCAGGGCCTATGCTCGACCCCACAGCCTCCGTTCGTCTCCGCAGCAGGCTCCGCGGGCCGTCCGGAGGTGCCCGTATGCCGCCCGAATCACCGGCGTCACTGCTCTCCCCCCGCCCGTTTACGACGACAGGACAGCGCACCGTGGACCGGACCACCCGTCACTCCGAGACCCGCTACGGCAACCGGCCGACCATGAAGGACGTGGCGGCCCGCGCCGGAGTGGGCCTCAAGACGGTCTCCCGGGTGGTGAACAGCGAGCCCGGCGTCACGCCCGACACCGAGCGCCGCGTGCAGGAGGCGATCGACGTGCTGGGCTTCCGCCGCAACGACAGCGCCCGGGTGCTGCGCAAGGGGCGCACGGCCTCGATCGGCCTGGTCCTGGAGGATCTGGCGGACCCCTTCTACGGCCCGCTGAGCCGCGCCGTGGAGGAGGTCGCCCGCGCGCACGGGGCCCTGCTCATCAACGGCTCCAGCGCCGAGGACCCCGAGCGCGAGCAGGAGCTCGTGCTGGCCCTGTGCGCCCGCCGGGTGGACGGCCTCATCGTGATCCCGGCGGGCGATGACCACCGGTATCTGGAGCCCGAGATCAAGGCGGGCATCGCCACGGTCTTCGTGGACCGCCCGGCGGGCCGGATCGAGGCGGACATGGTGCTCTCCGACAGCTTCGGCGGCTCCCGGGAGGGCGTGGCCCACCTGATCGCGCACGGCCACCGCAGGATCGGGTTCATCGGCGACCAACCCCGGATCCACACCGCCACCGAGCGTCTGCGCGGATACCACGCGGCCATGACGGACGCGGGGATCACCGTGGAGGACGGCTGGGTCTCGCTGGGCACCACCGACCCGCCCCGGGTCCGGGCGGCCGCCGAGGCGATGCTCGGCGGGCCCGAGCCGGTCACCGCTCTCTTCGCGGGGAACAACCGGGTGACGGTGACGGCGGTCCGGGTGATCGCGGAGCAGGAACGCCCGGTGGCCCTGGTCGGGTTCGACGACATCGAGCTGGCGGACCTGCTCGGCATCACCGTCATCTCGCAGGACGCGGCGGCCGTCGGCAGGACCGCCGCCGAGCACCTCTTCCGCCGGCTCGACGGCGCCGACCACGCCCCGGCGCGGGTGGAGCTGCCTACCACCCTGATCCCGCGCGGTTCGGGCGAACTGCCGCCCGCCTGAGCCCCGTCCGGGCCGCCCACGTGAGCCCCGCCGGGCGCCCGCCTGACTCCCGTCAGGCCCGCGCGCGGAACTCCCGCGTCAGCAGCGCCAGCAGCCGCGCGGGCGCGTCCTCCGGGATCGCGTGGCCCGCTCCCTCCACCCAGTGCAGCTCGGAGTGCGGGATCAGCGCGTGCAGCTGCTCGGCGAAGGGCGGCGGCAGGAACCCGTCCTCGCGCCCCCAGATGATCCGGGTCGGCACCGGCACGGACCCCAGCAGGTGCTGGAACTCGTCGGTGGCCGCCTGCTCCAGCTGTCCGTACTGGCGGTAGTACGCCGCCCTGCCCCGTTCACCTCGCCACGGGTCGAGATGGGCGGCCAGGACGTCCCGCCGGTAGCCGGAGTGGCTCGCGAACCGCAGGTGGCTCTCGGCCAGCGCCTCGTGCGCGTAGACCGGCAACTGCTCGAAGAGGTGCGCGTTCTGCCGTACGAGCCGGAACAGCCCGGTCCCCCAGTCGCCGCAGCCCACCGCGTCCACCAGGGTGAGGTCGGCGTACCGGGCACCCTCCAGCAGCAGCGCCCGCAGTGCCACGGCACCGCCGATGTCGTGGGCGATCACCCTCGGGCTCTCCAGCCCCCAGTGGTCCAGGAGCCCGGTGAACACGCGTGTGTGCGCGGCCAGACGGAGATCCTGCCCCTCGCGCTGCTCCGACTGCCCGAAGCCGAGCAGGTCGAAGACGTGGACCTGGTGGTCCTGGGCGAGCGCGGGGGCGATCTCGCGCCAGATGCGGGACGAGAACGGCGTGCCGTGGAGGAGGACGACCGGGTCGCCCTCCCCCAGCACGTCCCAGCGCACCGTCCCGTCCGGGGTCTCGAATGTCCTGGTCAGATCGCCGTTCATGACACGCCTCCTGATGTCGGGTGCAGAACCCTGCCGGATTTTCGACGTTACCAGAGGAGACCACTTGCCGGTAACGTTGATATGGTGGGGATCATGCGACGGAACCCGGCGCCCGCAGAGCTCCGACCGGTGGAGGCGTTCTGCAACACGGCGACCCGTCTCCACGGCGAGGACGAACTCGCCCGGCCGGAGACGGCGAGCGATTGGCTGCGGGCGCACGGCTACCCGGACGCGGTCACCCCGGCCGAGCTGGCGGCGCTCACGGAGGCCCGGGAGACCGTGCGGGCCTTCCTCGTCGAGCGCTCCTCGCCCGAGGCGCTCGACGCCCTCAACCGGCTGATCCGCTCCGTGGCGGGCGCCCCGGTGGTCCGCCCCGACGGCACCCTCGCCCTGCACCCGGCCGGCGACGGGCCGGTGGCGGAGACCGTGCGAACGGTGCTCGAAGCCCTGCTGCGGGACGGGCTGACCGGGCGTCACGCGACCCGGCTCAAGGCCTGCGCGGCGCCGGAGTGCCACTGGGTCTTCTACGACCGGGCCCCGTCGTCGAACGGCCTGTGGTGCGACATGGAGGTGTGCGGCTCCCGGCACAAGATGCGGGCCTACCGCGCCCGTACGGGGGCTGCCGCACGCCGGGACACCTGAGGGCGGGCCCGGGGCCGTCGGGGTGGCCGGGGAGCCTCTGGGGGCGTGGTGCCACGGATCGGCGGGTACGGTTCCTGACGTCGGCCGCTGACGGCCCCGGGCCGCGCGGCGGCCGGCGGACCCTGCCCGTGGCGGGCCTGCACACCCCGGCCGGACCGGCCGTACCACGGCCGGGGCGCGACGCCTGCTGACGGCCCCTACGGAGCCGTGACCGTCAGGTCGCCCCGGCGCGGTGCGGCGAACGCGTCCAGGTCGGCGCGGGTCAGGCCGGTCAGCCGGGCGACCTCGGCGGTGTCGAGCGCGCCGCAGTCGATGCCGCGCAGCAGGTAGCCGCTGAGGGCCTTGGCGGTGGCGGGCTCGTCCATGACGTCACCGCCGGCCTTGGCGACGTACGCGGCGAGCCGGGCCGCTGCTGGCTCCAGACCCTCGCGGTAGAAGGTGTAGACAGCCGCGTAACGCGTCGGCAGGTGGCCGGGGTGCATGTCCCAGCCCTGGTAGTACGCGCGGGCCAGAGCGCGGCGGGTGAGGCCGTAGTGGAGCCGCCAGGCCTCGTGGACCTGGGCGGTCGGGCCGACGGGCAGGACGTTGGTGGAGCCGTCGGAGACGCGTACGCCGGTGCCCGCGGCGGCGACCTGCATGACGGCCTTGGCGTGGTCGGCGGCCGGGTGGTCGCCGGCCTGGTAGGCGGCGCTGACACCGACGCAGGCGCTGTAGTCGAAGGTGCCGTAGTGCAGCCCGGTCGCCCGGCCCCGCGCCGCGTCGATCATGCGGGCGACGGCAGCGGTCCCGTCGGCTGCGAGGATGGACTGGCTGGTCTCGATCTGGATCTCGAAGCCGATGCGCCCGGCGTCGAGGCCGTGGGCCTTCTCGAAGGCTTCGAGGAGCCGGACGAAGGCGGTGACCTGCTCGGGGTACGTCACCTTCGGCAGCGTCAGTACGAGCCCGTCGGGGAGCCCGCCCGCCTCCATGAGGCCGGTGAGGAAGACGTCGGTGGTACGGATGCCCCGGTCGCGTACGCCGGCTTCCATGCACTTCATCCGGATGCCCATGTACGGGGCGGCGGTGCCGTTCGCGTACGCCTCCGAGACCAGCCGGGCGGCGCGGGCCGCGGCCTCGTCCTCCTCGGCGTCCGGGCGGGGGCCGTAGCCGTCCTCGAAGTCGATGCGCAGGTCCTCGACGGGCTCGCGCTCCAGCTTCGCGCGTACGCGGTCGTGGACGGGGCCCGCGAGCTCCTCGGGGATGCCGAGGACGGCGGCGAAGGAGGCGGCGTCGGGGGCGTGTTCGTCGAGGGCGGCCAGCGCCCCCTCGCCCCAGGAGCGGAGGGTGCCGGGCTCGAAGGTATCGCCGGGTACGTAGACGGTGTGCACGGGCTGGCGGGTGCCGGGGTCTCCCGGGTAGCGGCGGGCGAGTTCCGCGTCGACCGCCGTGAGGGAGGCGCTGATCTCCTCGCTGACCGTGCCGGCGAGGCTCGTTGCCACCTTCTCCTGCTGACCCATGACCGCACCCTCCACGCTCTCGTTGTTTCCGCTTCCCGGAATCAACAATCCGTATAGTGAAGTTATAAGGCCTCTCGACCTGCGTCAATGGTCGCCTGGAACGGCGCTGGGCCGCGCGGTGG
>NZ_LIXI01000009.1 GCF_001905595.1 Streptomyces sp. CB00316
CCGGTGTTGGTTAATTTCATAGTGTTTCGGTGGTCATTGCGTTAGGGAAACGCCCGGTTACATTCCGAACCCGGAAGCTAAGCCTTTCAGCGCCGATGGTACTGCAGGGGGGACCCTGTGGGAGAGTAGGACGCCGCCGAACAATTTTTCCGGGAAAGCCCCGCACCGTATGGTGCGGGGCTTTCCTGCGTTTCGAACCCATAGCAGCCTCCACTTCCACCTGCGCCCACCCCTGTGCGGGTGTCGGCCGACGCTGAGGGTAAGGTCGGGGAGCATCATTCGCACGTTCTTCACAGGAGGCTCCCGGGTGGAGGTCCAGGAGACTCGGGTCCAGACGGACCGGGTCCTCACCATCCCCAACATCCTCAGCATGGCTCGCCTTGTCGGGGTACCGCTCTTCCTGTGGCTGATTCTCCGCCCCGTGTTCGGCGGCCCCAACAGCGACGGCTGGGCGCTGCTGGTGCTGATGCTCAGCGGCATCAGCGACTACCTCGACGGCAAGCTCGCCCGCCGGTGGAACCAGATCAGCAGTCTCGGCCGGCTCCTGGACCCGGCCGCCGACCGCCTCTACATCCTCTCGACCCTTCTCGGCCTCACCTGGCGCGAGATCCTGCCTCTCTGGCTCACCGCGGCCCTGCTGGCCCGTGAGCTGATGCTCCTCGTGATGGTGGCCATCCTGCGGCGCCACGGCTATCCGCCGCCGCAAGTCAACTTCCTCGGGAAAGCTGCAACTTTCAACCTGATGTACGCGTTCCCCTTGTTGCTGCTCAGCGGCGGGAGTGGTTGGCTGGCTACTATGGCCGCCATTTTCGGATGGGCGTTCGCAGGATGGGGTACAACGCTGTATTGGTGGGCAGGAATCCTTTACGTGGTCCAGGTCCGCCGACTCGTCAAGGCGGATGCAGTAGCCGATTGAGCTCGTTGATGCGGTGCCGTGCAGTGTGGCCGGCCCGCGGCGTGATGACTTGAATGTGATGCCCCGACGGGCGAACTCGGCTGACCGTCGTCTCTTCTAGGAGGACGTTTCCGACATGAAGGCCGTCGTGATGGCTGGTGGCGAAGGCACACGCCTGCGCCCCATGACCTCGAGCATGCCCAAGCCGCTCCTGCCCGTGGCCAATCGGCCGATCATGGAGCATGTACTGCGGCTTCTCAAGCGGCATGGGCTCAATGAAACAGTAGTGACCGTCCAGTTCCTGGCCTCCCTCGTCAAGAACTATTTCGGGGACGGCGAGGAGCTCGGGATGGAGCTCACCTATGCCAACGAGGAGAAGCCACTCGGCACCGCGGGGAGCGTGAAGAACGCCGAGGAGGCGTTGAAGGACGACACCTTCCTCGTTATTTCCGGTGACGCGCTCACCGACTTCGACCTCACCGACCTCATCGCCTTCCACAAGGAGAAGGGCGGACTCGTCACGGTCTGTCTGACCCGGGTCCCCAATCCGCTGGAATTCGGCATCACCATCGTCGACGAAAACGGCCAGGTCGAACGCTTCCTGGAGAAGCCGACCTGGGGCCAGGTCTTCTCGGACACGGTGAACACGGGCATCTACGTGATGGAGCCCGAGGTCTTCGACTACGTCCAGGCCGATACCTCTGTGGACTGGTCGGGTGACGTCTTCCCGCAGCTGATGAAGGAAGGCAAACCGATCTACGGCTATATCGCCGAGGGCTACTGGGAAGACGTCGGTACGCACGAGAGCTATGTGAAGGCCCAGGCCGACGTCCTGGAGCGCAAGGTCGACGTGGAGCTCGACGGCTTCGAGATCTCGCCCGGCGTGTGGGTGGCCGAAGGCGCGGAGGTCCATCCGGACGCCGTGCTCCGCGGGCCGCTGTACATCGGTGACTATGCCAAGGTCGAGGCGGACGTCGAGATCCGTGAGCATACCGTCGTGGGCTCCAACGTCGTCGTCAAGACCGGCGCCTTTCTCCATAAGGCCGTGGTCCACGACAACGTCTACATCGGACAGCACAGCAACCTCCGGGGCTGCGTGGTCGGCAAGAACACCGACATCATGCGTGCGGCACGGATCGAGGACGGTGCTGTCATCGGTGACGAATGTCTGGTCGGCGAGGAGTCGATCATCCAGGGCAACGTGCGGGTGTACCCGTTCAAGACCATCGAGGCCGGTGCGTTCGTCAACACCTCGGTGATCTGGGAGTCCCGTGGGCAGGCGCATCTCTTCGGGGCGCGTGGCGTCTCCGGGATCCTGAACGTCGAGATCACCCCCGAGCTGGCGGTCCGGCTGGCGGGTGCCTACGCAACGACCCTCAAGAAGGGGTCGACGGTCACGACTGCCCGTGACCACTCCCGAGGCGCGCGCGCCCTCAAGCGAGCCGTCATCTCGGCGCTCCAGGCCAGCGCCATCGACGTACGCGACCTGGAGAACGTACCGCTGCCCGTGGCCCGCCAGCAGACGGCGCGAGGCAGTGCGGGCGGCATCATGATCCGTACGTCGCCGGGGGTGCCCGACTCGGTGGACATCATGTTCATCGACGAGCGGGGCGCCGACCTCTCGCAGGCCCAGCAGCGCAAGCTGGACCGCGTCTACGCCCGTCAGGAGTACCGCAGGGCCTTCCCCGGGGAGATCGGGGACCTGCACTTCCCGTCCAGCGTCTTCGACTCGTACACCGGCTCCCTGCTCCGTAACGTGGACATCGCGGGGATCGCCGACTCCGGGCTCAAGGTCGTCGTCGACGCCTCCAACGGTTCCGCCGGGCTCGTTCTGCCGAGCCTGCTCGGACGGCTCGGGGTGGACGCTCTGACGATCAACCCGGGGCTCGACGAATCGCGCCCCACCGAGTCCGCCGAGACGCGCCGTGCCGGCCTCGTCAGGCTCGGGGAGATCGTCTCCTCGGCGCGGGCAGCCTTCGGCGTCCGGTTCGACCCGGTCGGTGAGCGGCTCTCCCTCGTGGACGAGCTGGGCCGGATCATCGAGGACGACCGGGCCCTGCTGGTCATGCTGGATCTCGTCGCCGCAGAGCGGCGCAGCGGACGGGTCGCCCTGCCGGTGACCACCACGCGCGTCGCCGAGCAGGTGGCGGCTTACCACGGCACCCAGGTGGAGTGGACGACCACCTCGCCCGACGACCTGACCCGGGTGGGACGCGAAGAGACCACCATCTTCGGAGGAGACGGGCGCGGCGGGTTCATCGTTCCCGAATTCAGCAGCGTCTTCGACGGGACGGCCGCATTCGTCCGGCTCATCGGCCTCGTCGCCCGGACCCAGCTCACCCTGAGCCAGATCGACGCCCGTATTCCGCGGGCCCACGTCCTGCGCCGCGACCTCGCGACGCCCTGGGCGGTCAAGGGCCTCGTCATGCGCAGCGTCGTCGAGGCCGCCGGGGACCGCAGCGTGGACACCACGGACGGCGTCCGGGTGGTCGAGGCGGACGGACGGTGGATCATGGTGCTGCCCGACCGGGCGGAGGCCGTCACCCATCTGTGGGCGGAAGGCCCGGACGACGCCTCCGCACAGGCGCTGCTCGACGAGTGGTCCGCCGTGGTGGAGAGCGCGGGCGAGTGACCTCCTGAAGCCGGTGCACCGGAACTCCCTGTCCAGGGCGCTGCGGTGCACCGGTGGGGCCATTCGGCGGCAGCCGTGGTGACGTGCGACGATGTGCGGCATGTCGCAGCAGCCCCCCGATCGGAGCACACCCTCGCCGCCCGCACGCCCCGACGCCTCCATGTCGCTGCTGAACAACGTGATGGACCACAGCCTCGACGACGGCTACGCGGAGGCCTCGGCCCGCCGCAGGGCCGACGGGAGCGCGGGCCTGCCCCGTACGCTCAAGTCGAAGCTCGGTCTCGCCGCCGGTCTTGTGGTGGCCGCCCTCGTGGTCACCCTCGGAGCCGCTGAGGCACGGGTGTCGGCGCCGGTCGTCGCGAAGGAACGCGAAGAGCTGATCGACCGTATCAACGCCGAGACCCGGGCGGCCGACACACTCGAGTCCGATGTCGACAAGCTCCGCAGCGACGTGAGCGAGCGGCAGCGCAAGGCTCTGGAACAGCACGGCGGGGACCAGGGGGAGTTGGTGGCCCTGCTGTCCGGGGCGACCCCGGTCGAGGGCCCCGGGGTGAAGCTCGTCGTGGACGACGCCAAGAACACCGACCAGGGCGGGGGCGGGCCCCGCGAGTCGTCGAGCTTCTCCGACACGGGCCGGGTGCGCGACCGGGACATGCAGCGGGTCGTCAACGGCCTGTGGGAGTCCGGCGCCGAGGCCATCGCCATCAATGGGCAAAGGCTGACGGCGCTGTCGGCGATCCGCGCAGCGGGCGACGCCATACTGGTCGACAACAGGCCGCTCGTACCGCCGTACACGGTGCTCGCGGTGGGGGACGGGAAGAATCTCGCCGCCGCGTTCCGGGACAGCGCCGACGGCCAGTACCTGAACGCGCTCAAGGAGAGCTTCGACATCCGCACCAGCTCGTCCGATCAGGCCGAGGTGCGGCTCCCGGCCGCACCGAGCCTGATCGTCCGTACAGCAGAGCCGAAGGCCGCCGGCAGTGATGCGGCAGAATCAGGGAAGGGCACATCGTGATCGCCGTACTGGGCCTCGTCGTGGGAGTCGTGGTCGGACTGTTGGTCCGGCCCGAAGTACCGGCGGTGGTCGAGCCCTATCTCCCGATCGCCGTGGTCGCCGCGCTCGACGCGGTCTTCGGAGGTCTGCGGGCCATGCTCGACGGCATCTTCGTCGACAAGGTCTTCGTGGTGTCGTTCCTCTCCAACGTCGTCGTCGCCGCACTGATCGTGTTCCTGGGCGACAAACTGGGTGTCGGCGCGCAACTCTCCACCGGTGTGGTGGTCGTGCTCGGCATCCGGATCTTCTCCAACGCCGCCGCGATCCGCCGGCACGTCTTCCGGGCTTGAGGCCGATGAACAACGACGAGAACCCGCGCAGCCAACAGCCCGAACAGCCGGACGCCGGTCCGTCCGGCGTCCCGGACGCGCCTGTACAGCCGCCCGCCGCCGAGGGGGTCTCCGGACGCCAGAGACTGCTCGCGGGCCTGTGGCCGCCCCGGGTGAGCCGGGCCCAACTCATCGTCGCCGTGCTGCTGTTCGGGCTCGGCCTGGGGCTGGCCATCCAGGTGCGGTCCACCAGCGACGACAGCGCGCTGCGCGGCGCGCGGCAGGAGGACCTGGTCCGGATCCTCGACGAGGTCGATGACCGGACCCAGCGCCTGGAGGACGAGAAGCAGCGTCTGGACGCCCAGCGCACCGAGCTGGAGAACAGCTCGGACCAGGCCGAGGAGGCCCGGAAACAGACGTTGGAGAAGGAACGCCAGCTGGGGATCCTCGCGGGTACGGTGGCGGCCCAGGGCCCCGGCATCACGCTGACGATCAGTGACCCCTCCGGCGCGGTCGCCCCGGACAAGCTGCTCGACACGGTCCAGGAGCTGCGCGCGGCGGGAGCCGAGGCCATCGAGGTCAACGGTGTCCGGGTGGTGGCCAACACGTACTTCTCAGGAGAGGGCGGTGACATCCAGGTGGACGGCAGGAAGATCGAAGCACCGTACGAGTTCAAGGTGATCGGCAAGCCACAGGACCTGGAGCCCGCCCTCAACATTCCCGGAGGCGTGGTGCAGACGCTCGAGAAGGAGCAGGCCACGGCGGTGGTGGAGCGCTCCGGGGACATCGTCGTCGACGCCTTGCGACCGGCGAAGCGGCCTGACTACGCTCGGTCGTCGTCCCCGTGAGCGCGCCGGGCCGAAGGGCTGATGGACGAGGGGGCGAAGTTGCGGGGGGTCGGCGCACCGGATTGGTGGTGCGTGGTGGAAACTGTCGGGTGGATACGGACGTTGTGAAGGTGTCCGGCTCGGCAGGTGTGTTCATTCAGGGTTCGTCCTGCCCCACGGGCGGGTCTATGTCGGTCAAGGGGAATCGCCCGTGAAGTTTTTTGCGAAGTTGTTCGGGAAGAGCGCCCGCGAGGACAGCAACAGTGCTGCCCGCCACCGTGCTCCGCGCCACGGCCAGGGCGAGGAGCAGGAGGCGGAGCGTCCGCTCTTCCGCGATGAGGTGTCCGGTGACGCCACTCAGGCCGGGCTCAGCGTGTCGTCCGTTGACCCTGCCGGTGCCGGCCGCATAGGTTTCGGCGAACCATCAACCTCACGTTCGGGTGGAGGGTTCACCCCGGAGGGCTCGTCGATGCCGGTCTGCACGAGGTGCGGCCACCGCAATGCGGAGGCCAGCCGATTCTGCTCCAACTGCGGCGCGCCGTTGCGGGGCGGAGTCCCCGAGCGTGCCTCGGAGACGACGTCCACGATCTCCATCTCCGGTCTTGAGGCGTACGAGGCCGAGGCGACGGGTCAGACGGCTCTGCCCTCGCTCTCCCCGGAAGCCCAGGCGGCCGTCGACGCGCTGCCCGGAGGTTCGGCGCTGCTGGTCGTGCGCCGCGGCCCCAATTCCGGCAGCCGCTTCCTGCTGGACAGCGACCTCACCACCGCGGGCCGTCACCCGCAGAGCGACATCTTTCTCGACGACGTGACCGTGTCGCGGCGTCATGTGGAGTTCCGCAGGGGTCCGGACGGTAGCTTCACGGTGGGTGACGTCGGCAGCCTCAACGGCACCTATGTCAACCGCGAGCGCATCGATTCGGTCCTGCTGTCCAACGGCGACGAAGTCCAGATCGGAAAGTACCGCCTGGTCTTCTACGCGAGCCCGCGGGGCGTGTGACCAGCCCCCGGACCCTGTCCGGGGGAATCCCCAGGAAGGCCCATGCTGCGAACACCGACAGGCGGTCCCGGTGACGGTACCGCCACCGCGGACGCGCGCTGGGTGAGCATCGGAACGGTACTCACCCGGCTGCGCGAAGAGTTTCCGGAAGTCACGATCTCCAAGATCCGCTTTCTGGAGGCCGAGGGGCTCATCGAGCCGCAGCGGACTCCCTCCGGGTACCGGAAGTTCGCTCCCGGCGATGTGGAGCGCCTCGCGCAGGTGCTTCGCATGCAGCGGGACCACTATCTGCCGCTCAAGGTCATCCGGGAGCACCTGGACGCCCTGGCTCGGGGGGAGCAGCCGGCGCTGCCCTCGCCGGGCGGTCAGCGCGCCCTCGGCGACGCCGTGTGGGATTCCGGCCCGGGTAAGGCCACCGCCGCGCGGATCGGGCGCGCCGAGCTCCTGGCGGCCGCCCAGGTCGACGAGGAGCAGCTGGAGGAGTGGGAGTCCTACGGGCTCATCGTCCCGGCTCCTGAGGGCGGCTACGACTCCGAGATGGTGACCGTGGCCAGGCTGGTGGCGGATCTGGGGCGATTCGGCCTGGAACCCCGCCATCTGCGCGCCATGCGCGCCTCCGCGGACCGTGAGGCGGGGCTGGTGGAGCAGCTGGTCGCGCCCCTGCGCCTGCACCGCAATCCGCAGACCAGGGCCCATGCCGAGACCACGGCGAACGAGCTGGCCGAGCTCTCCGTACGGCTGCACGCGGCGCTCGTCCAGAGCGCTCTGCGGAGCCGTCTGCACTGAGCTCGGGGGAGCCCGACTACCCAAACATGGCGAGCACGTCCTAGGGTTGCTGTGTGAACGAGCTCGACGTTGTCGGTGTCCGGGTGGAAATGCCCTCCAACCAACCGATCGTTCTCCTGCGTGAAGTGGGAGGCGACCGGTACCTCCCCATTTGGATCGGTCCTGGGGAGGCGACCGCCATTGCCTTCGCCCAGCAGGGCATGGCTCCGGCCAGGCCGCTGACCCATGACTTGTTCAAGGATGTGCTCGAGGCCGTGGGCCAGGAGCTCACCGAGGTCCGCATCACGGACCTTCGCGAAGGGGTCTTCTACGCGGAGCTCGTCTTCGCCAGCGGGGTCGAGGTGAGCGCCCGGCCGTCCGACGCCATAGCGCTCGCCCTGCGGACCGGCACGCCGATCTACGGCAGTGACGGCGTGCTGGACGATGCGGGCATCGCGATTCCCGACGAGCAGGAGGACGAGGTGGAGAAGTTCCGCGAATTCCTCGACCAGATCTCACCGGAGGACTTCGGTACCAACAGCCAGTGACCCGTCCCGCAAGGGTGTCGTCAGCGCATCCGACAAGCCTTTCCCGGTAGCGAGACACGGGAAACCACCCTCAGGGTGATTATCACTCGGCGTGCCGAGTGTGGCGATCGTTGACGCACCCCCAGTGACTGCCTACCTTCGAGTGGGCAGGTCAAGGACGGAGGTCGGCGTGAGAAGCAGCGGCGACGGTACGGCGGCGGGTGGGCCGTATCCGCAGCACGGCAGTGGAGCCGACCACGCCATCAGGCAGCCGGTTCAGCCGGCAGCGATGGCAGCGGGCGGCGTGGCAGCGGCGAGCGGTGCCGGCGACATCGGCTATCGCGGACCGACGGCGTGCGCGGCGGCGGGGATCACCTACCGCCAGCTGGACTACTGGGCGCGTACGGGGCTGGTCGAGCCGAGCGTGCGGCCGGCCTACGGGTCGGGGACCCAGCGACTCTACAGTTTCCGGGACGTGGTCCTCCTCAAGATCGTCAAGCGGTTCCTCGACACCGGGGTCGCTCTGCAGAACATCCGCACCACGGTCCAGCACCTGCGGGCCCGGGGGTTCCAGGATCTTGAGCGCATGACGCTGATGAGCGACGGGGCGACGGTCTACGAGTGCTCATCCCCCGACGAGGTCGTCAGCCTCCTCCAGGGTGGTCAGGGCGTCTTCGGGATCGCCGTCGGCGTCGTCTGGCGGGATGTGGAAGCGGCGCTCTCCCAGCTCCACGGCGAGCGGGTCGACACCGGTGAGACCCTCATCGGCAACAACCCGGCCGACGAGCTGGCCCGGCGCCGCAACCGCGCCGGATGAGCGGCTGAGCGTACGGAACGGGGCGGCCCGGCACTCCACGGAGTGCCGGGCCGCCCCGTTGTCAGTGGCGTAGGGCAGCATCGACGGTGTGAGACCCGCGCCGACCATCCTTCACCTGGACATGGATGCCTTCTACGCCTCGGCGGAGCAGGCGGCCAAGCCCAGCCTGCGCGGGAAGGCGGTCGTGGTGGGCGGCCTCGGACCCCGTGGGGTCGTCGCCACCGCCTCGTACGAAGCACGGGTTCTGGGCGTCCACTCCGCGATGCCGACGGCCCAGGCCAGACGCCTCGCGCCGAACGCCGCCTATCTGGTGCCCCGCTTCTCGCTCTACCGATCGGTGAGCGAGCAGGTGATGGAGCTCCTGGGGCGGCTCTCACCGCTCGTGGAGCCGCTGAGTCTGGACGAGGCCTTCGTCGACCTGGAGGCGGGCGGGGTCGCGGACGACACGGCGTCGGCCCGCAGGACGGGGGAGCGGCTGCGTACGGCCATCCGGGAGGTGACCGGGCTGAGCGGGTCGGTCGGCCTCGCCGGTTCGAAGATGCTCGCCAAGATCGCCTCCGAGCAGGCCAAGCCGGACGGCCTGGTGCTCATCGAGCCGGGCACCGAGCGCGAGCTGCTGGCCCCGCTGTCCGTACGGACGCTGCCCGGCGTCGGGCCCGCCACCGGGGACCACCTCCGGCGCGCCGGCATGACCACCGTCCACGACCTCGCGGAGGCCGGCGAGGCCGAGCTCGTCCGGCTGGTCGGCAAGGCCCACGGCCACGGCCTCTACCGGATGGCGCTCGGGCTCGACGACCGGCCGGTGGTCGCCGAGCGGGACGCCAAGTCCGTATCGGTCGAGGACACCTTCGATGTCGACCTGCACGACCGGGTGAGGGTGCGCGCCGAGGTGGAGCGGCTGGCCGTGCGGTGCGTGGAGCGGCTGCGCTCCGCCGACCGGTCGGGGCGCACGGTGGTGCTGAAGGTGCGCCGCTACGACTTCTCCACCCTGACCCGCTCCGAGACCCTCAGAGGCCCCACGGACGACCCCACGGTGGTCCGTGAGGCGGCCGCGAGGCTGCTGGAGGCAGTGGACACCACCGGTGGTGTACGGCTCCTGGGCGTGGGTGTCACGGGGCTCGCTGACTTCACGCAGGAGGATCTGTTCGCGCAGGCCGCGGACGCGCGGGAGCTGGCGGCGCGGGCGGAGACGCCTGAGAAGCCGGTCGCCGATGAGAGCGGGCGACCGGTGGACGAGGAACCCGCGCGGGATAGCGCGGAGCAGCTCGCCGCCCGGCGCTGGCCCGCCGGACACGACGTACGCCACACCGTGCACGGACACGGCTGGGTGCAGGGGAGCGGGGTGGGCCGGGTGACGGTCCGGTTCGAGGAGCCCGGGGGGCCGGTCGGCCGGGTCGTCACGTTCCGCATCGACGACCCGGAGCTCAGTCCGGCCGATCCGCTGCCGCTGGTCCGCGACCCGGTCGACTACTCCTCCTGGCCGGCCAGCCTGCCGAAGTCACGGTCAGGGCCGGTCTCCGCCGCCGGCGGGGAGTCCAGACCGTAGTGGCGGTAGAGCTGCAGCTCCTGCTCCGGGGAGAGGTGCCGCCCGACGCCGAAGTCCGGGGCGTCCTTGATCAGCGCGCGGTCGAACGGGACCCGCAGCTCGTCCTCGACGAACTCGCTCGGCTCCAGCGGGACGAAGGCGTCCCTGCTGAACAGGCCGGTGCGGACGGCCGCCCACTCGGGCACGCCCGTCGCGTCGTCGAGATAGACCTCATCCACCGTTCCGATCTTGGCGCCCTTGTGATCGAAGGCCTTGCGGCCGATCAGGCGGCGCGGATCGATGTCGGTCTGCACGGTGCCTCCCACTGGTCGCTCCGGCTCAAGGGGGCCCCTCGTCACCGCAAGGTGATCCCCTCTCGCTCCACCAGCACCAGACAAGTGCAGATCCGTGGCGTCGGCCACTCGAGGACTCCACGGGGATGGCCGCTGGTAGGCTGGCAGGTGGCTGCTGACCCCGTGCGGGAGAGTCCTCCGGTGCAGAATCCGGGGGGCGCCGAAGGAGCAAATCCTCCCCGGAATCTCTCAGGCCCCCGTACCGCACGGACGAGGTCACTCTGGAAAGCAGGGCGGGTTCGTGCGGGCACATGCCGGGACGGACTCGACCCTCACCGACGGTGAAAGTCGGCACGTCCCCGGGCGGGCCGGTGAAGCTCTCAGGTTGAGATGACAGAGGGGGAGGCCGTTCGGGCACCCGCGCCGTGGTGCCCCTCGCAGGTCGTGACAGACCAGGAGGCCTCCACCATGACCCCCCGTCGCACTCCGCTCTCCCAGCTGGAGCAGGGCATTCCGTTCGAGCAGCGCCACATAGGGCCCGACGCCGGCGCCCAGGCGAAGATGCTCGCCCAGGTCGGCTACGGCTCCCTCGACGAGCTGACCGCCGCCGCGGTGCCCGACGTGATCAAGAGTGCGGAGGCCTTGAACCTTCCCTCGGCGCGCACCGAGGCCGAGGTGCTCGCCGAGCTGCGGTCGCTGGCCGACCGCAACAAGGTGCTCGCCCCGATGATCGGCCTCGGTTACTACGGCACCTTCACGCCGCCCGTCATCCTGCGCAACGTCATGGAGAACCCCGCGTGGTACACGGCCTACACGCCGTACCAGCCGGAGATCTCCCAGGGCCGCCTGGAGGCCCTGCTCAACTTCCAGACGATGGTCGCCGAGCTGACCGGGCTGCCCACCTCCGGCGCCTCCCTGCTCGACGAGGGCACCGCGGCCGCCGAGGCCATGGCGCTCGCCCGGCGCGTCGGCAAGGTGAAGAACGGCGTCTTCCTGATCGACGCCGACACCCTGCCCCAGACCATCGCCGTGATCCAGACCCGCGCCGAGCCGACCGGCGTCGAGGTCGTCGTCGCGGACCTCAGCGACGGCATCCCCGCCGAGATCGCCGAGCGCGGCGTCTTCGGCGTCCTGCTCCAGTACCCGGGCGCCTCCGGTGCCGTGCGCGTCATCGAGCCCGTCATCGAGCAGGCCCACGAGCTCGGCGCGATCGTCACCGTCGCGGCCGATCTGCTGGCCCTCACGCTGCTCACCTCGCCTGGAGACCTCGGCGCCGACATCGCGGTGGGCACCACCCAGCGCTTCGGCGTCCCGATGGGCTTCGGCGGGCCGCACGCCGGCTTCATGGCCGTCCGCGAGAAGTTCGCCCGCTCCCTGCCCGGCCGCCTCGTCGGCGTCTCCGTCGACGCCGACGGCAACAAGGCCTACCGCCTGGCCCTGCAGACCCGCGAGCAGCACATCCGCCGCGAGAAGGCCACCAGCAACATCTGTACGGCGCAGGTGCTGCTCGCCGTCATGGCCGGGATGTACGCCGTCTACCACGGCCCCGACGGACTGCGCACGATCGCCCGGCGCACCCACCGCTACGCCACGATCCTCGCCGAGGGCCTGCGTGCCGCCGGTGCCGAGGTCGTGCACGGCGCCTTCTTCGACACCCTGACCGTCCGGGCGCCCGGCAAGGCCGCGGAGATCGTCGCGGAGGCCCGTGAGCGCGGGGTCAACCTCCGCCGCGTCGACGCCGACCACGTCTCCATCGCCTGCGACGAGACCACCACCCGGTCCCAGCTCTCCGCCGTCTGGGCCGCCTTCGGCGCCGACGCCGACATCGAGGCGCTGGACGGCTCGGCCGCCGACGCGCTGCCCGGGGGACTGCTGCGCTCCGACGACATCCTGGCCCACCCGGTCTTCCACCAGCACCGCTCCGAGACCGCGATGCTGCGCTACCTGCGCAAGCTCGCCGACCGCGACTACGCGCTGGACCGCGGCATGATCCCGCTCGGCTCCTGCACAATGAAGCTGAACGCGACCGCCGAGATGGAGTCCATCACCTGGCCGGAGTTCGGTGCGCTGCACCCGTTCGCCCCGGCCGAGCAGGCGCAGGGCTTCCTCACGCTCATCCGTGAGCTGGAGGAGCGCCTCGCCGAGGTCACCGGGTACGACGCCGTCTCCATCCAGCCGAACGCCGGCTCCCAGGGCGAGTTCGCGGGCCTGCTGGCCGTCCGCGCGTACCACCGGGCCAACGGCGACGACCAGCGCACCGTCTGCCTGATCCCCTCGTCCGCGCACGGCACCAACGCCGCGAGCGCCGTCATGGCGGGCATGAAGGTCGTCGTGGTGAAGACCGCCGACGACGGCGAGGTCGACATCGCGGACCTGCGGGCCAAGATCGAGCAGCACCGCGACGAGCTGGCCGTCCTCATGATCACCTACCCCTCCACGCACGGGGTCTTCGAGGAGCACGTCGCCGACATCTGCGGCGAGGTGCACGACGCGGGCGGCCAGGTCTACGTCGACGGCGCCAACCTCAACGCGCTGGTCGGGCTCGCCAAGCCCGGCAAGTTCGGCGGCGACGTCTCGCACCTGAACCTGCACAAGACGTTCTGCATCCCGCACGGCGGCGGCGGCCCCGGCGTCGGCCCGGTCGGCGTCCGCGCGCACCTCGCCCCGTACCTCCCCAACCACCCGCTCCAGCCCGGCGCGGGCCCGGAGTCCGGCGTGGGCCCGATCTCGGCCGCTCCGTGGGGCTCGGCGGGCATCCTGCCGATCTCGTGGGCGTACGTCCGCCTGATGGGTGGCGAGGGGCTCAAGCGGGCCACGCAGGTCGCCGTGCTGGCCGCCAACTACATCGCCAAGCGCCTGGAGCCGCACTTCCCGATCCTGTACAACGGCCCGGCCGGACTGGTCGCGCACGAGTGCATCGTCGACCTGCGCCCGATCTCCAAAGCGACCGGCGTCTCCATCGACGACGTCGCCAAGCGCCTGATCGACTACGGCTTCCACTCGCCGACCATGTCGTTCCCGGTGGCCGGCACGCTGATGATCGAGCCGACCGAGAGCGAGGACCTCGCGGAGCTCGACCGGTTCTGCGACACCATGATCGCGATCCGCGCCGAGATCGAGAAGGTCGCCTCCGGCGAGTGGAGCGCGGAGGACAACCCGCTGGCCAACGCCCCGCACACCGCGGCCGCGCTGGGCGGCGAGTGGGACCACGGTTACAGCCGTGAGGAGGCCGTCTTCCCGGCCGGGGTGTCCGCCGCGGACAAGTACTGGCCGCCGGTCCGCCGTATCGATGGAGCCTTCGGCGACCGCAACCTGGTCTGCTCCTGCCCGCCGCTGGAGGAGTACGACAACTGACGCGCAGGGGCTCACGCCTGACATGCGTCGGGGCCGGTGCGGGGATCTCCCCGGGCCGGCCCCTTCTCCGTACAGCTTCTTTCTCTGTCCGCCCTCAGGCGGCCTTCACCACGCGGCCCGCCGCCGACGGCCGGTGCGGGGCGATGATCTGCCCGTCCGGCAACAGCTCGCCGGTGTCCTCGAAGAGCAGGACACCGTTGCACAGGAGGCTCCAGCCCTGTTCCGGGTGGTGTGCCGTCAGGCGGGCCGCCTCCCTGTCGGGGGAGTCGGCGGTGGGGCAGGGTGGTTGGTGCTGGCACATGGATGGGTTCTTTCGCTGCGTCGAGTCGAGTGTCCTGCGGCTGGATGAGAGGTTCATGGCCGCCCCCGTATCAGTCGGTCCGGTCCCAGTGTTGCCCTACGGGGGTGATTCCGCAGGGATTTCGCTGCAGCTCCCGTACTCCTCTCATGACGCATCACCCGCGCGGACGGTTCACCGCAACCGCACTGTCCCTTCGGGTGGTTCGGGATGGCCGGGACGGGCTAGTCCGAGTGGGTAGGACGGAGCCCCCGTGATGACCCGTTCCACCACAGCGCGTTCGGGTCACCACGGGGGCCGGTCGCCCGTCGCCCCTCGCCCGCCGGTCAGGCGGAGCTGAGCAGCGGGCCGGGCGCCACCCGCAGGGTCATGACGGGCAGCAGATCGGCGACCCGGTGCGGCCGGTGCGCGGCGATGCCCGGCGGGGCCGGCGCCAGGGGCACCAGGACGTCGGCCGGGGCGAGCACACCGCCGGAGGCGTCGGCGGCACCGTCGTCGGGGTTGTCGCGCAGCCAGAGGGTGAGCATGTACAGCTCGGGGATGGAGAGAAGTCTGGCCTGGTACGCCGTGGGCGAGGCCTCCGCCTGGCGGACCGCGAGCTCCGTCGAGGCGAGGTAGGGGCCCTCGAAGAAGTGCGAGAAGCTCCAGCCGTCCGGCGTGAGCATGGTGTCCGCGGCGGCGATCGCCCGGCCTTCGCTCCGGATCAGGAAGCGCCAGGCCGCGAGGCGGGTTCGGGGTGCGGTCCTGGTTGTGGTGATCCGGTCCAGGACGTGCACGGGAAGCGGCAGTTCGGGGCTGAGCGGTCCCTGGACGTACCGGAGGGCGGAGGTACGCGCCTCGCGGACCGCGGTGGGAGAACCGAGGGCGGCGAGAACGCTGCGCAGGGCGGGCGCGGGAGCCGAGGGGACATGCAGCGGCATGGTGGGTCGCCTCTCACTTGGAGACACGGTGATGCGTGGGCGGGTGCAGACGGCGCTGTCGGCGTGCGGGGCCAGAGGAGGCCGATGACGGGCCGGTTGCGTCAACTCTCTGCCTCGTCAGGCGGAGTTTATACGACAGGTGTTCACTCAGTGTTTCCGCTAGCTGCCGGGGATATTTCGCGCAAGGCGACATCCGGACTTGAAAATGCGGTTTTCCTGGTGATTTGATCGACCGTTTTCGGCTCCGGCCTGCGCCTCTTTCGGCGGAGCGGTAGGCCGAAACTCGTCGGTGTTTCCACCACGCACTCTCCGGATGAAAATGCCGCTCGCCGGGTGCCCCGGGAATGTGCCCCCGGTCTCCGTCAACCAGCCTAGCGCGTTTCCGGGTGGCTGTGGGGCGTTACGGATCACTCCCACTGGGCATTATCGATCGTGATGCGCGCGGCCCGGTCAGCGGGCCGACCACTGGAGGAGGGACCCCTCGATGGGGGAGAAGGTCGTGGCGGGAGCCGTTGACCTGTCCGATCGGCAGGCTTACCGGACGAAACTGAACCAGTGCCTGGAGGGGCTGGGCAGACTGCTGGCGGAGCGGAGGTTCGACCGTCCCCGAAACCTGATGGGGCTGGAGATAGAGTTGAATCTCGCAGGCTCCGACGGCATGCCCCGGATGATGAATCAGGAAGTGCTCCAGCGCATCGCGAGCCGGGATTTCCAGACGGAACTCGGGATGTTCAATCTGGAAGTAAATATCGTTCCGCACCGGCTTGGCGGCCGCGTATTCGATCAGCTCTCGGAGGAGTTGCGGACCGGTCTCGCCTACGCCCACCGCAAGGCCGGCGAGGTGGACGCGGGGATCGTCATGATCGGAATCCTGCCCACACTCGGCGAGCACGACGTGGTCTCGGCGAATCTTTCGGACGTGGACCGCTACACCCTGCTCAACGACCAAATGGCGGCGGCCCGGGGGGAGGATTTCGCCCTCGATATCGAAGGCGTCGAGCACCTGGTCTGCTCCTCGCCCTCGATCGCCCCCGAATCGGCCTGCACCTCGGTCCAGTTGCACCTCCAGGTGACCCCCGCGCGTTTCGCGGACGTGTGGAACGCGGCCCAGGCGATCGCCTCCGTCCAGATCGCGCTGGGCGCCAACGCCCCGTTCCTCTTCGGCAAGGAGCTCTGGCGGGAGTCGCGGCCCCCGCTGTTCCAGCAGGCCACCGACGTACGGCCGCCGGAGCTGGCGAACCAGGGGGTGCGGCCCAGGACCTGGTTCGGGGAGCGGTGGATCACCTCCGCCTACGAGCTCTTCGAGGAGAACCTGCGCTACTTCCCGCCGCTGCTGCCGATCTGCGACGACGAGGAGCCGCTGCGGGTCCTCGACGAGGGCGGGGTGCCGGAGCTGGCCGAGCTGGTCCTGCACAACGGGACGGTCTACCGCTGGAACCGCCCGGTGTACGGGATGGCCGACGGCGTCCCGCACCTGCGGGTGGAGAACCGGGTCCTGCCGGCCGGGCCGACCGTCACGGACGTGATCGCCAACGCCGCGTTCTACTACGGGCTCGTCCGGGCACTCGCCGAGGAGTCCCGGCCGGTGTGGAGCCAGCTGCCGTTCGAGGCCGCTGCCGAGAACTTCACCGAGGCCTGCCGCCACGGCATCGACGCCGAACTGCTCTGGCCGCGCCCCGGCCGCGCCGGCGGGCTGGCCAAGATCCCCGCCGTACAGCTCGTACGGGAGGAACTGCTCCCGCTTGCCGCGGCCGGGCTGGACGCCTGGCACATCGAGCCCGTCGACCGGGACCGCTACCTCGGGGTCATCGAGGAGCGCTGCAAGCGGCGGGTCAACGGGGCCTCCTGGCAGGTCGCCACCTACCGCCGGGCGTTGGCGGCCGGGCTCGGCCGGGAGGCGGCGCTGGCGGCGACCACCCGGCGCTACGCCGAGCTGATGCACGCCGGGGAGCCGGTCCACACCTGGCCGGTGGGGTTCCCGGCACCCTGAGGGACGCCCGTACGGCGGCGTGCTTCCGTGCGGCGGCAGACCCTTCCGCACGCGGGCGGGGGCGGCGGTTCCGGTCGCAGCGCCGTCTTCACTCCTGGGCGGCGCGTCCGTTCTGCCCAGCCGTCATGATGGCCTGGAGGATGACGGCCTGGATCTCCGCCGGGTCGCTCACCTCGTACCCGTCGCCCCCGGTGATCCGCGCGATCTCGGCCACCTCCTCGCGGTCGGCGTCCGGGCCCACCGCGATGGCGATGACCGGAACGGGACGCTCGGGGTCGGCGAGCTCCTTGAGCTCGGCGATCAGCGCACTCCGGGAGATGCCGTCCTCGTCCTGGTTGGACCCGTCGGTGAGGATCACCAGGGCGTTGAACTTGCCCTTCACATACGTCGACCGGGCCTCCTTGTACGAGGCCAGCGTGGTGTCGTACAGCCCGGTCGCCCCGCCCGGCACGGGTTGCAGCCCAGCGAACGCCGCCGAGAGCTTCTCCCGGTGGGTGGAGCCGCCCTGGGCCGGGTCGCCCAGCCGGCGGGTCGGCACGAGTTCGCGGTAGTCCTTCTCACCGTCCAGCGTGGTGGCGAACTCCCACAGGCCGATCTCGTCGTTGGGGGTGAACTGGGTGAGCGCCTGGATCAGCGATCCCTTGGTGACGTCCATCCGGGACTGGCCGCGTCCCGGCACGAGGGTTGCCATGGAACCCGAGGCGTCTACCACCGTGGTCAGCCGGGCGCTCTGGACGGTGATCGTCCACATCCCCAGCATCTCCTGGAGCTCCTTCGCCGACGGTGTCTCGGCCGCCGACGTGGCGTACGGCTGCGGCGACCTGCCGCCCGCCGACGTGACGACGGCGTCCTCGGCCGCTCCGTCGGCGGGGCGGAACCCGTACCGGGCGAAGACGGCTCGCGAGCTCCTGTCGTTGAGCAGGGTCATGAAGCGCAGGGCCGCCCGGGACTGGGCGAGGGTCAGCTTCTCCTCGTCGACCAGCGTGTAGGGGTAGTCGAGCAGCGGAGTGCCGTCCTGTGGGTAGAAGAGGTTCAGCCTGCCGCTGCCCGTCGCCTCCGCGTTGTGCGTGAACGCGGCCTGCTCGGATATGAGGACCGCCTGGTTACGTCTCGGATTGCCCTCCTCGGCGCCGGAGCCGCTCCGCGCCAGGGTCTCCAGCACCTGCGCGTCGCTGTCCGACATCCGCTCGGCCAGCACCTTCGCGGTCTCCGCGACCCTGGTGTCGCTGTCCCCGCCCTGCTGTGCGGACGAGTCGCCGATGCTGGTGAGGGCCAGCAGACCGGTGGCGCTACGCGCCGGATCGGCCGCGCCGAGGCGGACCTTGTCCGACTGGAGGGCGGTGCCGACCAGTTCGGCCCAGGAGTACGTCTTTTTCGGCCAGTCCAGCCGCTTCGACGCCGATGGCACCATGGCGAGCGTCACCGGTGAGGAGGCCACCGAGTCCGAGGGGGAGATGGGGGTGCCCGTGCCGAGCCCCTCGGCCCGGTCCAGCCAGAGGTCGGAGTCGGGCAGCCAGACCTGGAAGTCCGGGGTCTCGCCGCCGCCCGCGAGCGCGTCGGCCACCTTGTAGGAGTCGCGGGCCACCACCTCCACGTCGAGGCAGTGGCCGTCGGATCTCACCTCGTCCGCGAGGGCCTGCTCGGCGATGTCCCGGACCGCCGGCGCGATGTCCGGGGAGGCGGCCAGGGACAGGTGCACGGCGGAGTCCTCGCAGGACTCGGAGAACGACAGCAGGCCGCCCTTGACCGCCACCCCTGTTCCCGTCGCCACCGCGAGGACGAGCAGCGTGGCGATGGCGATGGTGCGGCGCCTGCGCCGGGGGGACGCGTCCCCGCGTTCCTCCGGCGCGTCGGCGTCGGGCAAGCTGTGACGTCCCATGTCGGTGGTGCCCCCTGAAGACGAACGATGAACGGTGAACAAGGAAAAGGGGGACCTCACCACCGGCGATGGTGGTCGTCCCCCGGCCTGTCGCGCATGATCTTCGTACCTGCATTCGAGACCCTAGCGGGACGGCGGGCGGGATGAGACGCGATTGCAGAACAAAAGGCAGGTGGAGCGGTGAAGGTGGGGCGCGTGGCTGATTCCTATCCTCAAGAGGGCGTATCACGAGGGATCTTGCGGTCGGAGACGATCCTGGTCCTGGCGCTCTCCCTGGGCGCGAGTGCGGTCTCCGCGCTCATCAGTTTTGTCGGATCGCTGACGAAACCGGGGGGTTTGAAGGATCAGGCGGCGACGCTCAACGGTTCGTACGCCCCGGGCCGTCCATGGCTGGATCTGGCGTGGCAAATGTTCGGAATCGCAACGGCCCTGGTGCCGGTGGCCCTGGTGGCGCACTTGCTCATCAGGGAGGGGGCGAACCTGCGGGCCATCGGATTCGACCGCACGAGGCCGTGGTTCGACCTCGGTCGCGGGACGCTCGTCGCGGCGGGCATCGGCAGCACCGGGCTCGCCTTCTACCTGGTCGCCAGGGCGAGTGGCTTCAACCTCACCGTCGTACCGGAGTCGCTGCCCGACGTCTGGTGGAAGTTCCCCGTACTGATCCTCTCCGCGGCGCAGAACTCCGTGGTCGAGGAGGTCATCGTCGTCGCCTACCTGCTGCGCAGGCTGGACCAGCTGGGCTGGTCACCGATGGCGTCGCTGGTGGCCAGCTCCGTGTTGCGTGGCTCGTACCACCTGTACCAGGGCATCGGGGGCTTCATCGGCAACATGGTGATGGGCGTCGTCTTCGTTCTGCTCTACCGGCGTTGGGGGCGGGTGGGGCCGCTGGTCGTCGCCCATACGCTGCTCGATATCGGGGCGTTCGTCGGGTACGCGCTGCTCGCGGGGAAGGTGGACTGGCTGCCGACGCCGTGAGAGGGGGAAGGGCGGCGCGCAGGGCCCTGTACGCCGCCCCGCCGCTCCGGAAGGCCGTGGTTCAGAGAGACGTCAGCAGCTCGCCGTCGATGACGGTGACCGCCGAGCCCGTCAGCAGGGTGCGCTCGCCGCGCAGCGCGGTGCGGACGAACCCCGAACGGGCGGAGGCCTGCAGCCCGGTGAGGTCGTCCCGGCCGAAGCGGGCCGACCAGAACGGGGCCAGCGCGGTGTGGGCGCTGCCCGTCACGGGGTCCTCGTCGATGCCGACACCGGGGAAGAAGCCGCGCGATACGTAGTCGTAGCCGCGGGCGGGGTCCTCGGCTGCGGCCGTGGCGATGACGCCGCGCCGCGAGTGGGTCACGAGGGCGGCGAAGTCCGGGGCCAGAGCCCGTACGGTCGCCTCGTCGCGCAACTCGACGAGCAGGTCGCCGATGTGCTCACCGGTGTCGTGGACCGAGACCGGCTCAGCCCCGAGCGCCCCGGCGAGTCCGGGTGGTGCTGTCTCCTCACACAGCGGGGCGGTGGGGAAGTCCAGGGTGAGGGAGCCGTCCGCGTGGGCGGTGGAGGTGAGGATCCCGCAGCGCGCGGTGAAGCGTAGGGTGCCGGTGGCCCGCCCCGTGGTGTGCAGGACGTGCGCGGTGGCGAGCGTGGCGTGCCCGCACATGTCGACCTCCGTGGCCGGGGTGAACCAACGCAGCGCCCAGTCGGCCTCGCCGCCCGGCGGCAGGGGGTGGGCGAAGGCGGTCTCGGAGAGGTTGACCTCGGTGGCGATCTCCTGGAGCCGTTCGGCGTCGGGGAAGGCGGCGGACTCCAGCAGGAGGACGCCTGCGGGGTTGCCGGAGAAGGGGCGGTCGGTGAACGCGTCGACGATACGAATCCTCATGGGGCGACCGTAGAGCGGCCGTGTGACCACGGGCCAAGGCCAATCGGGGGTCACTGGCCTCTCTGTGGAGGCGTCCGTCGGCGGTCCGGGCGTGCGTCGGCGGTTCAGGCGCGGCGGGCGCCGCCGCCGTGGCCGGGGCTGCCTGGGCGGGTGTCGAGCGACCAGATGTGAGTGCAGCCGGGGCACTGGAGTGCAGGACCGGACCCTTGTCGGAGATCAGGTGGCGCCAGTGCTCACCGCAGGTGCGGCGGTCCGCACAGGTCGCGCAGTGGTGGGCATCGTCGCAGGCGGGGCAGACCACCCAGGCACGGCGGGCGATGTCCGCGTGCGGATCAACGGGCAGCCGCACGGCCCTGGTCCTCGCCCGGCAGGATGCCGGCGGCCACCAGCCGGTCGTAGAGGCGCTGCTGCTCGACGTCGAGGCCCGAGTAGAGCAGGGCGTAGGCCCCGTCCTCGCCGCGCAGGGCGGCCCTCGGGTCCCAGTCGGGGCCGAGCGCGGCGAGGACCGCGGCCCGTCGCCGTGCTTCCTCGAAGGGCAGGTCGATGGTGAAGGGGATGAGGTCGGCCGTCCTGTCCTGTTTCATGGCTGCGTTTCCGGTGTGTGTGGGAACCTCACCATCTGTACCAGCCTTCCGAGGGGGCAGGGAAGTGGCCTGAGTCGCCCCGCGGGGAGCCGGGCCCGCCCTTTCGGTGCGGTGTGCTCGGATCGGCGGGCGAGGACGGGTGGTTGTCGGTACGGGGGTGTTCGCGGCGGTCTCGCCCGCGCGTGACCTTTGGCGCACGCCATATCGGAAGCCTCCGCCCCAGGCGTGCGAGTGGAGGAGGACGCGGGGCAGAGGGGAGAGACGGCACAGAACCCCTGGGACTGCCGGAACGAGGACCGCCACCCGGCGCGCGAAGGCGCCCCCGGGCTTCGGGCGGGGCGGAGGCGGGGCGATGTGCGCGCGTCGATCCTGGCCCTGCTGAAGGACCGGCCGATGCACGGGTGCGAGATGATCCAGGAGATCGGCGAGCGCAGCGGCGGGGCGGGGAAGCCCAGCCCCGGTTAGGTCTGCCCGACGCTCCAACTGCTGGAGGACGAAGGGCTGATCGTCAGCGCGAGCGAGGGCGGCAAGAAGCTTTTCACGCTCACCGACTCCGGGCGCGGCGAGGCCGGGTCGGTCCCGAGGCTCCCTGGGAGGAGGCCGGGCGCGGTGCGGACTGCGAGGGCGTGAACGAGATCCGCCAGGCCGGATTCGGTCTGATGGAGGCGTTCGGGCAGGTCTGGAAGACCGGCTCCGCCGACCAGCGGCAGAAGGCGCTGACCGTCATCAACGACGCCCTCAAGAAGCTGTACCTGATTCTCGCCGACGAGCACTGAGCGGCTGATCCCGTCGCCGACGCGGCAGGGCCCCCGAGACGGGGCCCTGCCGCGTCCGTGCGGTGAGCGTCAGGGTGTGACCAGGCCGTCGAGCCTGCGCAGGGACTCCTGGAGCGCCGCCGTCGCGGAGTCCTTGAGTCTGCCGCCCATCAGCGAGACCGCCGCACCGGTGAACTCGCCCTCGATGCGGACCGTGGTGGCGCCCTCGTCCGGGGACGGTGCCAGGGAGTAGCGCATGGCCAGGTTGACCCCCATAGGGCCCTTGCCCCGGGTCGTCAGCAGCCGACCGTCCTCCAGCTCGTCGACCGTCCACACCACTTCGGCGGGGAAGCCCATGAGCTTCATGTTCTCCTCATAGGTGGCCCCGAGCTCCAAGGGGGCCGGTCCGCCTTTGGGGAAGCTGGTGTGGGTGGCGTTCCACTCGCCGTACGACGAGAAGTCCGTCAGCTGTGCCCAGATCTTCCCGGCGGGTGCTGCGATGCGCGCCTCCGCGCTGACTTCGGCCATGCGACCACCCCTGGTTCGTCCGGTTACGGTGCCGCGGAACGTAATGGCGACCCCTCCGACATTCAATGCTGATGAACCGTCAGATTTGCCGGTGCTGCCGGGTTCCGCCAGATCTCCGCAGCGTCGAACCGGTCCGACGCGCGCGGATGCGGGCCTTCGTCGTGGCAGTGGAACGCGGCCCAGAACAGATCGGCGGGCAGGGCGTCCTCCGGTGCGTACACGCGGTAGACGTACTGCGCCCCGTCCTGGGCGAGCAGAGCGACCATCCAGAACACCCGTGGTTCCCTCCGCCTGGAGCCGATGCGTGCAGTTACGTGCTGTGTGCCATGAGTGACGTGCGCTCGGGGGGTGACGGTTGCCCGGGGGAGCGCGGCGCAAGGTGGCGCGCCCCCTTGAGGGCGATGGTTGTACGCCGTGGCGCGATCTCATCCGCAGGGATGAGGGGGCACTCCGGTGTGCCCAACTTGGGTGGGACGCGTGAATGGGCCGCTCCGCCGATGCTTCGCCGCCCGGGGACTGATGGGGTGGAGTAGTGCGAAACCGGACGCCGAGTACCCCCGAACAGCCCGCCCCGAACCCTGTCGAAGCCGACGCCGGACTCACCGTCGAACTGGCCTCGGTGGTGACGGGTGCGCGCCGGCGTGCGCTGCGGGACGGTGACCGGCAGATCGACACCGCCCACCTGCTGCACTCCCTCATCGAGAGCGACCCCGAGGTCCGCGAGGCCTTCGACGGCGGACCGCAGTTGGGGAAGGTGCTCGGCTACCTCGTGCAGCGCAGCATCGGTTACGGGCTCCGCTGGCAGGGGTCGGTGGAGGACTCCGGCGCCGTCCCCGTCGTACGGGACCCGGCCGCGGAGGGCTGGTCGCCCTCGGCGGTCACCGCGATGGAGGACGCGCTGCACCGCGCCGGGCTGCGCGGGGAGCCGCGCGCCCGCGGGCTCGATCTCCTCGCCGCACTGGCCGCCGACGGCGAGTGTCGCGCCGCGGAGGTGCTGGGCCGGGCGGGCGTGGACGCGCGGTGGCTGTCGGGGCGTGCGGTGGAGCGTACGGCGGAGGTGTCTCGGTAGGGGGACGAACGCGACTGTGGCCGGGGTGTTCCGGCGGGGCCGGCCGGGGTGCGTCCGGCCTGCGCGTCTCGACAGGTGTCACAGAGGTGACGGTGCTGTCGGCTGCTGTCATGATGTGCCGATGCACGCGTCTCGGGGTACTCAGAAGCGAAGCGCCGGCCTGGGGCTCGCCCTGCTCTCGGCCTTCGCTTTCGGCGGCTCGGGGGTCGCCGCCAAGCCACTGATCGAGGCGGGGCTCGACCCGCTGCACGTGGTGTGGCTCCGGGTGGCGGGTGCCGCGCTCATCATGCTGCCGGTCGCCTGGCGCCACCGGAACCTGGTACGTGAGCGGCCCGCCCTGCTCGCCGGGTTCGGGCTCTTCGCCGTGGCCGGTGTGCAGGCCTGCTACTTCGCCGCCATCTCCCGCATCCCGGTCGGTGTCGCCCTCCTCGTCGAGTACTTGGCGCCCGCGCTGGTCCTCGGCTGGGTCCGCTTCGTCCAGCGCCGGCCCGTCACCCGGGCCGCCGCGCTCGGCGTGGTCCTAGCCGTCGGCGGCCTCGCCTGCGTCGTCGAGGTCTGGGCCGGGCTCAGCTTCGACACCCTCGGGCTGCTGCTCGCCCTCGGCGCCGCCTGCTGCCAGGTCGGCTACTTCGTCCTCTCCGACCACGGTGGCCAGGAGGGCAAGGGCGGCGACGGCCGGGGCGTCGAACCTCCACCTCCGCTCGGCGTCATCGCGTACGGACTGATCGTCGGCGCCCTCGTCCTCACCGTCGTGGCGCGTCCGTGGGGCATGGACTGGTCGCTGCTCGGGGGTACCGCCGGGATGAACGGCACCGGGGTCCCCGCCTGGCTGCTGCTCGGCTGGATCGTGCTGGTCGCCACCGTGCTCGCGTACGGCACCGGCGTCGTCTCCGTCCGGGTACTGTCGCCGCAGGTCGCCGGGGTCGTCGCCTGCCTGGAGGCGGTCATCGCGACCGTGCTGGCCTGGGTGCTGCTCGGCGAACACCTCTCCGCCCCGCAGCTCATCGGTGGTTTCGTCGTCCTGACCGGTGCCTTCATCGCCCAGTCGTCCGCCCCGAAACCGCCGTCGGGGCCCGTCGCCGCGGGCGCGGGTGCGGCGGCCGCCGCCACGGAGAGCGAGTTGTCGGCCGGGCGGGCCTCGCATTAGTGTGCCGGTCATGCATCTGACTGTGCTGCCGCCGCCTGCCGCCTGACGCGGGCGGCCACTCCTGACGAAGACCGGGCTCGGGCAGTCCCCGAGCGGTCCGTCGCTGCCCGCGTGCGGAGTCGAGCGACCACCACCCTGTCTTCCTCTGGAGCGGTCACATGTCCCTTCCCGCTGTTTCCGCGCTGCCCGTCGGGCGGAGCCTGCTGTATCTCGTCGTCGCCGGAGTCGCCTGGGGGACCGCTGGTGCGGCCGCCTCACTGATCTTCCGGGTCAGCGATCTCGGCCCCCTCGCCCTGTCCTTCTGGCGCTGCGCCGGGGGCCTCGTCCTGCTGGCGGGGGTGCTCGCCCTGCGCCCGCGCCGCGCGCCCCGACGGCCCGAGCCCCGGCGTCGCCGGCTGCTGCGCATCCTCGGCACGGGTGTCGGTCTCACCGTGTTCCAGAGCGCGTACTTCGCTGCGGTCGACGCCACAGGCCTCGCCGTCGGCACCGTCGTCACGCTCGGCGCCGGGCCCGTCCTGATCGCCGTCGGAGCGCGGCTGATGCTGGGCGAACACCTCGGCAGGGGCGGCCTGGCCGCCGTCACCGGGGCGCTGGCCGGGCTGGCCGTGCTGGTCCTGGGCGGTGAGGGCGGCGACGTCGTCCCGGCCGGGGTGCTGCTCGCGCTTCTGTCCGCCTCCGGGTACGCGGCGATCACCCTGCTCACCCGATGGCTCGGGAGGGACGGTGGCGGCGGTGACGCGCTGACCACCAGCGCCTGGGCGTTCGGCATCGGGGCGGTGGGGCTGTTGCCCATGGCGGTGGCCGAGGGGCTCGTGCCGCACACCGCCGCGACGGGCCAGGTGCTGTGGCTGCTGCTCTACGTGGCGGCGGTGCCCACCGCGCTGGCGTACGCGCTGTACTTCGCGGGCGCCGCCGCCGTCCGCTCGGCCACCGTCTCCGTGATCATGCTCCTGGAGCCGGTGAGCGCCGCGCTCATCGCGGTTACCGTCCTGCGGGAGCGGCTGACCGCGGCCACCGTCGTCGGCACACTGCTGCTGCTGACCGCCGTGGCCGGGCTGGCCCTGGCCGAGGCGCGGGGCGCCGCGGTCACGCGCCGGAGGGAGGCCGGGGTCGTGGCGGTGTAGCGGCTCGGGCGGGACCGGAGAGCGCACCGGTGGCCCGGGGCGGGGTCAGAGCGCGCGGAGGTAGTCCGGTACGCCGACGGCCGGGTCCAGGTCGTCCGCCGGGACCGGCTGCGCGTAGCCCCGGGTGAGTGGCACGATCCCGGTCCAGTGGGGGAGGGCGAGGTCCTCGGGCTCGTCGTTGGGGCCGCCGGTGCGGACCTTCGCGGAGACCTCGTCCAGGTCCAGCCGGATCACCGCCGTGGCGGCCAGCTCCCTGGCGTTGGCCGGGCGCGCGTCCCGGGAGCGGCCGGGGACGGCCTGATCGACGATCGCGTCGAGGGCGGTGCGCCGCTCCTCGGGGTCGGTCACCGTGACGGCGGTGCCGTGGACCACCACGGAGCGGTAGTTCAGCGAGTGGTGGAAGGCGGACCGGGCCAGCACCAGGGCGTCGACATGGGTGACGGTCAGGCAGACGGGCAGCCCCGGGTCCGCCGCTCGGGCGGTGCGCAGCGGGCGGGAGCCGGTCGACCCGTGGACGTACAGGCGCTCCCCGACCCGGCCGAACAGGGTCGGCAGCACGACCGGCGCTCCGTCCCGGACGAAGCCGAGGTGGCAGACGTAGGCCGCGTCGAGTATCGAGTGGACCAGCTCGCGGTCGTAGGAGGCGCGTTCCTTGGCCCGGGTGGGTACCGTGCGGGCGGTGGGCGTGTAGGGGGCGGCGACGCCGGGGCCCGTGGCGGTGGGCGGTGCGGTGTCCTGCATGACGTACTCCCATTGCGGATCTGATTGCACTAGTGCATACTGTTGTTTGTGCTAGGAGAGTATCGGATCAGTGGGCGGCGCGCATTGGAAATTGCCGCCAGTGTGGAGCGCGGGGTCGGTTCCGGAGACCTCGCGCCCGGTCATGTGTTGCCCCCCATGCGGGAGTTGGCCGCGCAACTGGAGGTCAACCCGAACACGGTGGCGGCCGCCTACCGGACGCTGCGCGAGCGCGGAGTGATCGAGACGGCGGGCCGCCGGGGGAGCCGGGTGCGGCCGCGTCCGGCCAGCACGTCCCGCGGCTCCCTGCGCATCGAGGCGCCGCCGGGCGTACGCGACCTCGGCGAGGGCAACCCCGATCCGGCCCTGCTGCCGGAGCTCGGCCCGGTGTTCGCCGCGGCCGCCGTGGTCCATGCCGAGAGCCCGGGGCTGTACGGGGAGGCGCCCGTGGTCCCGGAGTTCGCCGCGTACGCGCGTACCGCGATGGACGCCGACGGCGTGCCGGAGGGGCCCGTCGCCGTGACCTCCGGCGCCCTCGACGCCATAGAGAGGGTGCTCGCGGCACACCTGAGGCCCGGCGACGCGGTGGCGGTGGAGGATCCCGGGTGGGGCAGCGTCCTCGACCTCGTACCGGCGCTCGGGCTGCACGCCGTGCCGGTCGGGATGGACGACGAAGGGCCGCTCGTCGCGGACGTGGAGCGGGTGCTGCGGGCCGGGGCGCGGGCACTCGTCGTCACCGACCGGGCGCAGAACCCGACCGGTGCCTCGGTGAGCGCCGACCGCGCCCGGGAGCTCAAGGCCGTGCTCTCCCGGCACCCCGGCGTGCTGCTGATCGAGGACGACCACGGCCACGCCATCGTCGACCTGCCGCTGCACCCGCTGGCCGGGACCACGGACCACTGGGCGTTCGTCCGGTCGGCGGCCAAGGCGTACGGCCCCGATCTGCGGGTCGCCGTCCTCACCGGCGACGCGGTCACGGTCGACCGGGTGGCGGGCCGGCAGCGGCTGGGGCCCGGCTGGGTCAGCCGGCTGCTCCAGCGCGCCGTACTCCACCTGTGGACCTCGGACGCCGTCGACACGGCCGCCGTCGCCCGGTCGTACGGGGAGCGGCGCGACGCCCTTGTGCGCGCGCTGGCGGAGCGCGGGGTGGCGGCCCATGGGCGCAGCGGGATGAACGTGTGGGTGCCCGTCAGCGACGAGACCGGGGCCATCGCCCGGCTGCTCCACGCGGGGTGGGCGGTGGCGCCCGGGGCGCGCTTCCGGATGGGTACGCCCCAGGCGGTGCGGCTCACCGTGTCCCCCCTGGCGGCCGCGGACATCGGGCCGCTGGCGGACGCGGTGGCGGCTGCTGCCGGGCCCGCGCGGCCGGTGACGTACGGCTGAGGTGCCTTGCCGTCACGGCGGTCACGTACGGCTGAGGGGCCTCAGCGGGTCACGGCGGTCACGTCCGGCTGGGCCGTTTCGTCCGGTCGTCCGTCGTACGGGCCCCGGGCGGCGGCGGCCGACGGGCGGCTCTGGGTGAGGGCCGCCCCGGCCAGCACGATCACCGCGCCCACCGGGGTGTTCCAGCTCAGCTGCTCGCCGAGTAGGGCGACGCCCGCCGCGGTGGCGATCACCGGGATGAAGTAGGTGACCATCTGCCCGGTCGTGGGTCCGACCTCCTGGACCAGCCCGTACTGCAGCAGTACCGCAAGACCCGTACCGAGCGCTCCGAGCGCCAGGACCGACAGTGTGGGCAGCAGGGGGAAAGTGTCGGGAGTGGAGGTGAACACCGGTGTCACCACCGCCAGTTGAAGCGTCCCGACGAAGAGCTGGCTGCCGCTGAGCGTCAGCGTCGAGGAGCCGGTACCGGCCAGCGTGCGGCGGACGTAGATCCAGCCGACCGCGTAGCTGAACGAGGCCAGCAGCGCCATCCCCGTACCGGGCAGATCCAGGCCGGAGAAGCCCTGCCAGGCGCCCAGGACCGTCAGCACCCCGAGGAAACCGACGCCCAGGCCCGCCACGCGGCGGCGGGTCGGGCGGTCCTCGGAGAGGGCGACCACCGAGAGGGCCATGCCCCACAGGGGCGAGGTCGCGTTGCAGATGCCCGCGAGGGTGGAGGGGATCGTCAGCTCGGCGTAGGAGAAGAGGGAGAACGGCAGCGAGTTGAGGAAGAACGCCGCCACGGTGATGTGCCCCCAGGTCCGGGCCGAGCGCGGCAGCCGCTCACGGCGCATCGCCATCGCGACGGCCAGGACCGCGGTCCCGGCCAGCAGCCTGCCGAGCGTGACCTGGAACGGTGCGTATCCCTCGGTGCCCACCTTGATGAGCAGGAAGCTGAACCCCCAGATCAGGGAGAGCGCGGCGAACCGGATCCGCCAGTCCACGGCCGGGCGTCGGGCGGCGGGAGCAGGTGACGGAAGGGGCGCGGAGGCGGTCAAAGGGGCGGCGGGCTGCTGGCAGGGGGCGCTCATGGCTCAACGATGGCGAACGGCACTGATAAGAACAAGCGAGAGTTTCTGTGCTGGTCCACGTAGTATCGCTTACATGTTTCTGGAGCGGACGTCTTGAACCTGGAGCGGACATGTTGAATCTGGAGCGGCTGCGTACCCTGGACGCCCTCGCCCGGCACGGCTCGGTGAGCGGAGCCGCCGGGGGGCTGCATGTCACCACGTCGGCCGTCTCGCAGCAGATGGCCAAGCTGGAGCGCGAGGTCGGGCAGCAGCTGCTCGCCAGGAACGGCCGTGGCGTCCGCCTCACCGACGCGGGCCGGCTGCTCGCGGACCACGCCGCGCGGATCCTGTCGCAGGTGGAGCTGGCCCAGTCCGACATCGAGGCCCAGCGCGGCGAGGTGGTCGGCGAGGTGACGCTCTCCGCGTTCCCCACGGCGGCGCGCGGACTGCTGCCCGCCACGCTCACCGCCCTGCGCGCGGAGCATCCCGAACTGAGGTTGCGAACCCGGGAGTTGGAGCCGGAGCAGGGACTCCAGGCGGTACTGCGGGGCGATGTCGACGTGGCCGTGGTGCTCGACTGGAGCAACAAGCGGCTCCCCGTGCCCGGCGGCCTGGCCCAGGCCGAACTCCTGGACGACGCACCGGACATCGCCATGCCGACCGGGCATCCGCTGGCCGGCCGGGCCGAAGTGGAGCTGGAGGACTTCGCACAGGACGAGTGGGTCTCCTGGCCCGAGGGCGAATTCTGTTACGAGTGGCTCATGTTCACCCTCCGCTCCCGGGGCATCGAACCGCGCATCTCCCACCTGGCAGGTGAACACCACACGCAACTCGCCCTGATCGCCGCCGGGTTCGGCGTATGCGTCGCACCGAGGCTGGGCCGTGGACCCGTTCCCGAGGGGGTCTCCCTGGTACCGGTGCGGCAGACCATGCGCCGCCACATCCACGCCGTCTGGCGCGCGGACGCCGACCGCCGCCCCTCGGTCCGGGCCGCGGTCGAAGCGCTGCGGGCGGCGGGGGCGCGGGTGGCGTTCAGGGATTCCGCCGGGGGGTGACTACCGGGCCAGGTCCGCCAGCTTGCGGAAGTCCCACGAGGTGGTGGCGTCCGGGGTGAGCCGCAGCCAGGCGTGCCGGCCGTCGTGCGGCATCTCCTCCATCCCGAAGTACTTCGCGGGGAACAGCCGCTCCGGTACGTCGAGTTCGGGACACCGCTCGCCCGTGCGCGGTGCCTCGCCGACGAACTCCGCCGTACCGGACAACTCCACGCCGCGCAGCTCGTCGTACTCCACCCCGTCGTCGACCACGACAGCGATCCGCGGGTCCTCGCACAGCTGGGACCAGCGCAGACTGCGGGTGATGGAGTACAGCCAGAGTGAGGTGCCGTCCCAGACGAACCAGAGCGCGCCGATGTGCGGAGGGCCGTCGGCGGCGAGGGTGGCGACCCGGCAGGTGCGCTGCTCGCGGAGATAGATGTCCCGCTCCTCGGGGGTCATCATGATCCTGCGACCGCGGCGCTGGGTGTCGGTCATGCGGATTCCTCCCCTTGATATCTGATGGTATGTCAGAAAGCATGGGGCCGCTTACCGTGCGGCGCAATGCCGTTCGCCGCGCGGCAGACACCAGGACCGGAGAAGGCCCCGGAAGGAGGAGGAGCGCCGTGGCGTCCAGAGAATCCCAGGAACGGCTCGCCGCGCTGCTGGCCCCCGACACCACCGTACTGCTGACCGTCGAATGCCAGCAGGGGGTCGTGGGGCCGGACAGCGCCCTGCCCGAACTCGCCGGGGCCGCCCGCTCCTCGGGCGCCCTCGACAACATCGCCCGGCTGGTCGCCGCCGCCCACGAGGGCGGGGTCCAGGTCATGCACGCCGTCGCCGAGAGCCGCCCCGACGGACGCGGCGCCAACCGCAACGCCCGGCTCTTCCGCGCCGCCGCCAGACTCCCCGTCCAGCAGCACACCGGCACCACCGCCGTGCGGGTCGCGGCGCCCGTCCAGGTCGCGGACGAGGATCTCGTCGTACGGCGGCTGCACGGGCTCTCGCCGCTCGCCGGCACCGACGTGGACGCCCTCCTGCGCAACCTCGGCTGCCGCACGCTCGTCGTCACCGGGGTCTCGGCCAACGTCGCGATCCCCAACGCCGTGTTCGACGCCGTCAACCTCGGCTACACGGCCGTCGTCCCGGCCGACGCGATCGCGGGGACGCCCGCCGAGTACACCCCCGCCATGATCCGCAACACCCTCGCCCTGGTTGCCACCATCACCACCACCGACGACATCCTGGGCCGCTGGAAGGAGCCCCGCAGGCGGCCCCGCGCCTAGGGAGCAGAGCCCTCCGCCCAGGGAGCCAAGCTCCTGCGAGCTCCCTCCGCTCACGGGGCACAGACCCCTACGCCAGCGTGATCGAGTCGCCCTCCACCGTGATCTCCCGCGCGGGCAGCGGCTGGGTCGCGGGACCTGCGGTGGGACTGCCCGTCGCCGCGTCGAACGTCGAATTGTGGCAGGGGCAGGTGATGACGTTGTCCGTGACGTCCTTGACCGCACAGCCCTGGTGGGTGCACGTGGCCGAGAACGCCTTGAACTGACCGGCCGTCGGCTGGGTCACCACGACCTTCTGCGCGGCGAAGACGACCCCGCCGCCCTCGGGGATGTCGGCGGTCTTCGCCAGGACGGCCCCACCCGACCTGCCGCTCCCCGGCTGCTCGACCGACTCCGCGCCACCCGACCCGTCCGAACCCCCGCACGCGGTGAGTGCGGCGGCCGCCCCGGCCGCACCCACCGCCAGGACGACGGTGCGGCGTTCGAGGAGGGTCCGGCGTTCCTGGGCTGCGCTCATCGTGGCATTTCCCTTCAGCGGTATCCATGAATGTGTCCTTCGGCCATGGGTACGGAGATCAGGGCGCGGGTGTTCAGTGCGGTGGCGCGGGTCCCTGCCGGTGTCAGAACTCCGGGTGCGGCGGCCGATAGCCTGGGCCCCATCCTCACCGAAGTCACCGCGACCCGCTACGTCACGCCCCTGCGTGAGGGCGGCTCGCTCCCCGGGATCGTCGAGGCCGACGATCTCGGCACGTACGTCACGAAGTTGTCTACCTGGAGGTGAACACCGCCCAGGCCCGGTGCACCCCGAGGGGCACGTCACATCGCTTCGTGGAGCAGCCTCGTGCATGCCCGCTGGTCAGGCCGGCGAACGGGGGGCTCCGAGCCCCGGCTAGGGTTCAGCTCGGGCCTGCCGAAGCTCTGAGCCGAGCGCGGTAGCGCGTCACATCACGAATCGGTCCTCCCGCGCCGCGACGGCCGAACGCGACTGCATGCCCCGGTCGGTGTCCGCTCCGCCGACCGGCGGACAACACTGGCTCGTCGCGCCCACCGTATGACCGGACTGTCACAAGATGATTTCTATGGAACATCACCGTCTCGGCACACGTCTCGGGAGGTGACGGGGCTGCCGGCCCCGGATACACATCTACGAGTAAGGCTGGGTGGGATGGCGACGAACGCGGTCTCGGGCGGAAGCCCGGAGTCTCCTGAGCGTGAGAACGGGCCGGAGACGACGGCTGCGGCCGATGACCGCCGGACGCATCTCCACGAGGGCCCCGTGGAAGAGGAGCGCCTCGCCGACGGCCCGCCGGAGCCCCTGACAGCCCCACCGCAGCCGGAATACCCGGTGAGGGAGGACGCGCCGGCGTCCAACGGTGACACTCCACCCGCGATTGGCGCCTCCAGCGAGGACGACGCGGCCCCGCCCGTGGACGTGGACACGCCGCAGACCGCTGCTGTGGCCGGGAGGTCCCAGGCCGCCTCAGAGGTCGGATCCCGGCCCGACGCCGAGCACAGGCCCGGCGATGCCCGGGCTGCGGCAGCCGAGGACAGACCCGGAACACCTGTGCCCACACGCGCCCGGCCGGTGGCAGCCCGTGGCGACGGCGAGCTTGCCTCCGCCACCCCCGCCCGCGACGCCGCCCCCCGTACCCAGCCCGACAAGGCCCCCTCCGCGGCGACATCGCGACCGGCTGTGGACCACGCCACCGTCACCCTGAACACGAGGACTCTGGCCACAGGGCGGGCCGCCACGCCCGCCGACCGCACGGCGGATGCGTCACGTCGGCCCGTGCCCTCGTGGGCGCGGCCAGAGGGGGACGACCAGCCCATCCGTGCCCTCGTCGTGCCGAAGGCTCTGGACACTCCGACGACCAACTTTGCCCACCCTGCGACCGCGCCGGCCGCCGCCCCGCGCCCCTTCGAACCCGTGTTCGCCGGCTCTCCTCAGGCAGCGGACTCCGCCGAGGCTCCGCTCAGCCAACTGACCGACGCCCCTGGCCCGGCCGAGACCTCGCGCCGCAGCGCAGGGCGCCGGGTAAAGGTGTGGACCCCGGTCCTGCTACTCCTCGCTGGAGCCGTGGCCGGATCCCAGCTGCTCCGTCCGCTGCCCGACCCCCGTATCATCGCGGCCGACCGGACTCACACCGTGGAGGGGCGGCTGGCCGTTCCGTGGCCCGAGGAGGGGCAGGGGGCTGTACGCATCCCCGGTTCGGGGACGATCAGCACGTTCGGCATACAGAGGCCGGTGCCGATCGCGAGCGTCGCCAAGATCATGACGGCGTACGTCGTACTCAAGGATCACCCTCTGAGCAAGGGCGAGGCCGGCCCCACCGTCACCGTCGACGCCAGGGCCGTCGCGGAGGGCCGGTCGGAGAACGAGTCCCGTATCGCTGAGCTCACCGAGGGCAGCACCTACAGCCAGCTCGACATGCTGAAGATGCTGATGATCCCGTCGGGCAACAACACCGCTCGGCTGCTGGCGCGTTGGTCCACCGGCAGTGGATCCGAGGCCCCCTTCGTGGAGAGGATGAACGCCGCAGCCCGCGAGCTCGGGATGAAGGACACCACCTACACCGACCCGAGCGGTCTCGACGCGGGCACCGTGAGCACGGCCGCCGACCAGCTCAAGCTCGCCGAGGCGGTGATGAAGGACGACGTGTTCCGCTCCGTGGTCGCCCTGCCGGACGCCGAGATCGAGAACCTCTCCCAGCGGTTGATCAACAACAACACCCTGCTCAGCGCCCCCGAACTGAGCATTCGCGGTATCAAGACCGGGTCGAGCACCCCGGCCGGCGGCGCGCTGGTGTGGGCGGGCTACAAGACCGTCGGCAATGAGACCCCGCTGATCCTGGGCGCGCTGCTGGAACAGCGGGCGGACGGCCCGGACCTCAACGCGGCCCGGAGTCTCGCCTTGGTACTGGCCAACAGCAAGAAGGTCATAGAGTCCGTCCGCGGAGCCCTGACCTCGGCCACGGTGGTTCGCAAGGGGGACACGGTCGGCCACGTGGACGACGGGCTCGGCGGCCGTACGCCGCTCGTGGCGGGCGCGGACCTGAAGGTCGCCGCCACCCCCGGCCAGACGCTGCGCCTCACGCTCGCCACGAGCGGCGGGACAGGGGTGAAGACCCCAGTTCCGCGCATGGCTGCCGCGGGCGCCGAGGTAGGAGTGCTGACTGCGGGCGAGGGCGCGGGCGCCCGGAGCGTGACGGTCGTGGCCGCCGAGGAGCTGACCGAGCCGTCGATCGGCACCCGCCTGACGCGCGTCGGCTGAGGTTCCTCGGAGCCGTTGGCGCTGTCCCAGGGCGTTTCGTTCGAATCATCGGGTAGCCCAGAGGAAGATACCGGCGGCATGCAGTCCTGCCAGATAGATGGTGGCGGTCTTCTCGTAGCGGGTAGCGATGCCGCGCCACTGCTTGAGGCGGTTGATGCATCGTTCGACAGTGTTGCGTTGCTCGTATGCCTCGCGGTCGAAAGCCGGTGGTCTGCCGCCTCGGCTGCCCCTGTGCAGTCGGTGGCTTCTCTGGTCCGCCGGAACGGGGATCACTGCCCGGATTCCGCGCTTGCGTAAGTGTTCGCGGATGGCGCGTGAGGAGTACGCCTTGTCGGCCAGGACTACGTCCGGTCCGGTGCGGGGCCGTCCGCGTCGGCGGGGAACGCGCAAGCACGCCATCACGTGGGCGAAGGAGGGCGCGTCACCGACCTGTCCGGCGGTGAGATGGAAAGCGAGCGGCCGACAATGGGAGTCTGCCGCGAGGTGGACCTTCGTGGTCAGTCCGCCGCGAGACCGTCCGATGGCATGATCGTGCGGCTCGCCGGCCCGGGGCCCCTCTGGGGCGGGCCCCGGCCGCGTGCTGGTGAGCCCGCACGATGGTGGAGTCCACCGAGACGGCCCAGGTCCGGTCCTCGTCGGCGTATGCCTGGGCCACGAGCGCGGTGAAACCCCGCTTCCAGGTGCCGTCGAAGGCCCACATGCGAAGCCGGTTGTAGACGCCCTTCCAGTTGCCGTACCGCTCGGGCAGATGGATCCATTGCGATCCCGTCTGGAACTTCCAGGCGATCGCATCGAATACCACGCGGTGGTCCCGCCACCGACCACCGCGCTTCAACTTCCGGTCCGCCCCTTGGCGGTGAGGGTGGTGCCCTCGACCGGGTCGACGGCCACGTCGCACTCGGGGCCGGTGCCGTCACCGACGTGCTCGCCGTTGAACAGCATCGGTGCCTCGTCCTTCTCACCCTCCCCGATAACGACGACGCCGTTCATGGCGACCGTGGAGACCATCGTGCGCATCGCCTTCACTGCCGCGCCGTCCGCGTTGATCTGGGAAGGACGGCCGAACAGCCACGAGGGGTGGACAGGGAGACCCGTCTCCGTTGCGTGGCCGAGAGGGCCGCAGTCATGCGGCGCGTTCCACTGGTGTACGACTCGCTCGGCCAGGGACGGTACGGGTGATCAGGGACGCAGTGATCATTTCCGTGTCTGCGCTGGTCGCGGATCGACATGGTGCTGGGTGAGGCGGTGGTAGTGGCGGCTGCGGCGTCCGAGGATCACGGCGGCGAGGAGGCAGGCGAGGGCGGAGGCGAGGAGGATGGCGCCCTTGGCGTCGGTGATGTGGGCGTCGGTGCTGTAGGAGAGTTCGGCGATCAGCAGGGAGACGGTGAAGCCGATCGCGGCGAGGATGCCGATGCCGGCGATGTCGGCCCAGGCGATCTTGGGATTGAGGTGGGCGCTGGTGAAGCGGCTGGTGAGCCAGGAGACGCCGAAGATCCCGAGGAACTTGCCCGCGAGGAGTCCGGCGAGGACGCCCCAGGTGATGCTGGAGGTCCAGAAACCGCCCGCGCCGGACAGCGAGACCCCCGCTGCCATGAGGGCGAAGACCGGCAGGGCGATCCCTGCGGAGAACGGGCGCAGCATCTCCTCCGCCCGGTGTGAGGGTGAGGACGTTTCGCCGTCGCGGGTGCGGGTGTGCATGAGCAGGCCCATCGCGACGCCGGCGATGGTGGCGTGGACGCCGGAGGCGTGCATCAGTGCCCAGATCACCACGGCGAGAGGGGCGAACAGCAGCCAGCCCGGGACCCGGGTGCGCAGGCGGGTGACGGCGCGGCCGGAGCCGTTCTGGAGGTAGCCGAACACGGCCAGGCCCAGGGCTGCCAGGGCGAGTGCGGCCAGGTTGAGGCCGCTGGTGTAGGCGACGGCGATGACCAGGACGGCGACCATGTCGTCGACAGTGGCCAGGGTGAGGAGGAAGGTGCGCAGCGGGGTGGGCAGGTGCCGGCCGACGACGGCAAGGACGGCGAGGGCGAAGGCGATGTCGGTGGCCATCGGGATGCCCCAGCCGCCCATCGCTTCCCCGCCGGAGGTGGCGGTGATCGCGAGGAAGATCAGGGCGGGGATCGCGACGCCGCCGATCGCGGCGGCGATCGGGAGCGCAGCGCGGCGCGGGTCGCGCAGCTCGCCGTGGACGAGTTCCTGCTTCAGCTCGTTGCCGACGATGAAGAAGAACACCGCCAGCAGCCCGTCCGCGGCCCACGCCTCGACGGAGAGGTTCAGGTGGAGGGCGGCGGGCCCGAAGGTGAAGGAGCGAAGGGACTCGTAGGAGTCGGCGAGGGGCGAGTTAGCCCAGACCAGCGCCAGGACAGCGGCGCCTATCAGGAGTGAGCCGCCGACCGCGTCCAGGCGCAGGGCAGCAGTGATCCGTGAAACAGCAGACATGAAAGAGACGTCTCCCACACTACGAAGGGGGCGCATGACAGTGCACCGGCCGACGGCCGGTGAAGTGCCTCCGCGAGATACGCGGCGGGCTCAGCAGCTCTTCGGTGGACAGACGCTCGTTATCGCGCCCCATGTACTGACGTAGCCGTTCGTACCGATCGGCCGCCGCTCCAACGGCTCAAGAATTCGAGGGCGAGCAGGTAGACGCCCCAGAGAAAGCGAGAGAGGACGAGTAGACATCGAACCCCTCCTCCCTCTACTGCCTGCGGTCTTGTGGCAAGCCTAACAACTGCAGGTGACGGCCCCGCACGGGGCGCGGGGGGCGCGCCGACGTTGACCCGCGCGTCCCGGAGCCGGGCCCCGGGGAGGGTCACGACTACACCACGGGCTCGTGGCGCTACTGCACCACCGCAGCAAGGGCGGTCCGTATATCGCAGGCCGTCTCCCTCTGGGTCGCCTGATGATCCGAACGAAACGGCCTAGCCAGCACCATACGCACCTCGCCGACGCCAGGGGCGCCACCCTCGCGTCGGCCCTCGCCTCCCTGCTTGCCGCCGCGATCCTCGGACGGCGCGCAGCCGCCACTGTCGCCGCCTCACTCAGCGCCGGGACGATCCGGGGGCGGTGCGGATGCAGGACTGACCGCTTTCCTGCCCTCAGTGGCCGCGGGCGCCACCCGGGGGCGCTGGCAGGAAAGTCGAGGTGGGCCCTCGTTGCACATCGGTGAGCGCGAGCGTGCAAGGCCGGGTGCGGCCAGGCGAGGGCCAGGTTCTACCCTCACGTTAGGGTAGTGTTGTTTTCCGGGCATCGCCCACGTCTGCGACCCGGTTCCGCTATGCGGTTGTGCCGCGACGGCGCCCAATCAAGCGAACATCACCGCCCCTTGCTCCCTGCTGCCCGAGCGGCGGCTCTCGCCCCTACCCGGAGGTCGGTACCGACTCATGAGTGAACACTCACGCGGCAGGAGTAACCGACCTCTCGCCCCGCTCCCGCCGCCTGTGCGGGCCCTGCCCGAAGGGCGTCTGCTGCAGTACTGGAAGGAGCGCGAGCGTCAGCATCTGCGCGACGTCTATGCCGGCCTCCGCATCAAGAAGTTCCCCGAGGACCTGCGCATGATCGAGCACCTGTTGTGGCTCTCCCGTACCCAGGTGGTCATCGAGCTCGGGACTCATCTGGGCGGCTCCGCACTGTGGTTCCGCGACCGCCTGCGCACTCTCGCCGCCTATGCCCGTGTGCCGCAGGACTTCCGAGTCGTCACCGTGGATCTCGCCCAGCGCCGGGCCCACGATCTCCTTCGGGACGCCGATCCGAGCTACGCCGAGCACATCACCCTCGTCGAGGGAGACGTCACCGACCCGGCTGTCTCCGATCTCGTGTCCCCGCACATTCCCTCCGGCGCCCGGTGCCTGGTCGTCGAGGACACTGCCCACACCTACGACACCACCTACGCGGCGCTGGAGCACTTCTCCCGCTTCGTCCCCGCTCACGGCTATTTCGTCGTCGAGGACGGCATCGTGGACGTACCCCAGCTGCGCCCTCCCGGCATGCACGGCGGGGTCGTACCGGCCATCCGTGACTGGCTGACCACGGACACCGGACGGCGCTTCCACGTGCGCCGCGACCTGGAGCGGTACGGGATCACCTGCCACCCCCACGGCTGGCTCCAGCGCGCTCATTCCTGACCTTCGGCACCGTATCTCCACGGCGTGCCGACGCCCCCTGCTCTCGCATGCACCACAGCTGACTGGAGAAGCCTCCGTGCCACGGACCCTCGTCGTCACCAACGACTTCCCCCCACGCCAAGGCGGTATCGAGACGTTCGTGTACGAACTCGTACGCCGATTCCCGCCCGACTCGGTGGTCGTCTACACCTCTTCCTCCCCCGGCAGCGAGGAACGTGACGGCACCATGCCCTTCCCTGTCGTCCGCGACCGCTCCCGGGTTCTGCTGCCGTCGCCCCGGGTGGCCACCCGCGCCCGTGCGCTGATCGACCAGTACGACTGCGACCGCGTCTGGTTCGGCGCGGCGGCACCGCTGGGGCTGCTCGCCGGCCGACTCGGTCTTCCCTCCGTGGCCACCACGCATGGACACGAGGTGTGGTGGGCTGCCCTGCCCGGAGCCCGCCAAGCCCTGCGGCGCATCGGCAGGCAGGTCGGCACCGTCACCTACCTCACCCCCTTCACCCGCGACCGGCTGGCCGCCGCCCTCGGCCCACAGGCCCGCCTGGCCCGCCTGACACCGGCCGTCGACAGCGATCACTTCCACCCTCACGCGGACGGCGAAGCGGTGCGCCGCGTGTACCGCCTCGGTGACCGGCCCGTGATTCTCACCGTCTCCCGCCTGGTTCCCCGGAAGGGCCAGGACTCGCTCATCCGGGCCCTCCGCCAGGTCCGGCGTGTGGTTCCCGACGCCACCTTGCTCATCGTCGGCTCCGGGCCGTACGAGACCACCTTGCGCCGCCTCGCCCGCGAGCTGCCCGAGGACGCCGTGGTCTTCGCCGGCGGCCACGGACACAGCGCGATGCCCGACTTCTACGCCGCGGCCGATGTCTTCGCGATGCCGTGCCGTACCCGCCGCGCGGGCCTGGAACCGGAAGGGCTGGGCATCGTGTTCCTGGAAGCCGCCGCCGCCGGACTCCCCGTTCTCGCGGGAGACTCGGGCGGAGCTCCGGACGCCGTCCTGGACGGGCGAAGCGGCTACGTCACCCGGGGCAAGGACACCGCAGAGGTCGCCGAACGGCTCGTCGAACTACTGACCAGCCCGGCGGGCATGGGGAGCGTCGGGCGCGCGTGGGTCCAGGAGGAGTGGAGCTGGGAGACCTCGTATCACCAGCTGCAACAGCTCTTGCAGGGCGCGGAGGTGCCCGCGCCCTGACGGCCCCCGGGCCACTGGAGCGGGGCCACGCACGGGGACCGGGACCGCCGGTTGCCGGTTGAACCGGCATGTCACGTGCCGCCGCTGAGGCGCAGAGACCGCTGAAGGTGCCAGCGTCCGCCGCGGGTGGGCCGTACCCCGGGGGTGCCGGCGAAGATCTCATGGGTCGCGTCGTGGTCCCCGGCCGCGGCCGCCTCCTGATGGGCCTCGACGCTGGTCCACTCCGTGTACAGCAGTACCCGGCTGCCGTCGGCGCTGTGCAGGAAGTGGGCCGAGATGGCGCCGGGGTGGCCTTCGTCCCGTGACTGGTGAGGGCATCGCGGTCTCCTTCGTCATCGTCGAATGTGGGATGTCGATGCTGCTTTGGCAGAGTCAGAGGCAGGCACGTACGGCGGGGCCCGAAGGCTTTGTGCGACAACCGGCCGTCGCTCGATCGGCGTCGGCGCCATAGCGCCGCTGCGCCTAAGGTGACGGATCTCGCGCAGGCGGCGCAGCTGTCGTCCTTCCTCGCGTCTACAGGACGGTCTCGGCCTCGGCGTACCGCTCCGGAGGGACGGTCTTGATCGACTGGGCAGCCGCGGCGAGCGGGACCATCACGATGTCGGTCCCTCTCAGCGCCGTCATTCTCCCGAACTCGCCGCGGTGCGCGGCCTCTACGGCGTGCCAGCCGAAGCGGGTGGCGAGGACGCGGTCGTACGCGGTGGGGGTGCCGCCGCGCTGGACGTGGCCGAGGATGACGGGCCGGGCTTCCTTGCCCAGGCGGTTTTCCAGCTCGACGGAGAGCTGCCGGGCGATGCCGGCGAAGCGCTGGTGACCGTAGACGTCGGTGTCGCCTTCGTCGAAGTCCATGGTGCCCTCGCGGGGCTTGGCGCCCTCGGCGGCCACGACGATGGCGAACTTCTTGCCCGCGGAGAATCGTTCCCCGACTTGTGCGGTGAGCTCGCCGATGTCGAAGGGGCGTTCCGGGACGATGATGGCGTGGGCGCCGGCGGCCATGCCGGAGTGCAGGGCGATCCAGCCGGTGTGGCGTCCCATGACTTCCACGACCATGACCCGTTGGTGCGACTCGGCGGTGGTCTTGAGCCGGTCCAGCGCATCTGTGGCGACGCCGACCGCGGTGTCGAATCCGAAGGTGACATCGGTAGAGGCGATGTCGTTGTCGATGGTCTTCGGTACGCCGATGATGGGCAGGCCTGCCTCGGAGAGGAGGTGGGCGGCCTTGAGGGTGCCCTCTCCGCCGATCGGGATGATGGCGTCGAGTCCCAGCTCGGCGACGTGCCCTCTGGCGCGGTCCACACTGTCGCGCAGGTGTGCGGGCTGTACCCGGGAGGACCCGAGAATCGTGCCGCCGCGGGCCAGAATGCCACTGACCGCGTCCAGGTCGAGCTTGCGGCAGTCGCGTTCGAGCAGGCCCTTCCAGCCGTCGCGGAAGCCGATGACCTCGTCGCCGTGGTCGACGACGGCGCGGTGGACGACGGAGCGGATGACGGCGTTCAGGCCGGGGCAGTCGCCGCCGGAGGTGAGCACACCAAGACGCATCGCGGCAGAAACTCCTGAGAGCGGGATCGGGACCGGCCATCGGTACCCGAGTGACGGCGGAACGACGCCGCCCCCGTGGGGGGAAAGGCGGCGCCGCCTGACAACGACGACAGCTCGCGGGCGGCCCTCGTTGCAGCGATTGTCAATCTACCCTGACGTCAAGGTAGATTTGTAGGAGGCGAAGGTGCCGGACGGGTGACGCGGGGCGGTGGAGTCGTGGGTGAGCGGCTGATGCGGATCGGTGAGGTCTCCGGGCGCACGGGTCTGTCCCTGCGCACGATCCGTCATTACGAGAGCGTCGGTGTGGTCGCTCCCAGTGGGCGCAGTCTGGGTGGTTTCCGTCTGTTCACGGAGTTGGAGGTGCGGCGGTTGGTGCTGGTGCGTCGGATGCGGCCGCTCGGGTTCTGTCTGGACGATGTGCGGGCGCTGCTCGATGTGCTGGACCGGCTTCCTGGCCGCGGTGGTCCGCTGCCGGAGAATGATGAGCAGGCGTACGAGGAGTTGGTGGCGAAGTTGCGGAAGTACTGGGTGCGGGCCGATGCGCGGTGTGAGGACCTGCGCCGTGAGCTGGAGACGGCGGAGGCGTTCGCGCGTTCCCTCCATGAGCAGCTCGCTCACCTGCTGGATACGTCGGTGGCCGGATCGGAGGCGGCGCGGTGAACGCCATGCGCGAGTGGGCCGCCGCTGAGGCGGCCCGGCGGCGTACGTTCGCGGTGATCAGTCACCCGGACGCGGGCAAGTCGACGCTGACCGAGGCGTTGGCGCTGCACGCGCACGCGATCACGTCGGCGGGGGCGGTGCACGGCAAGTCCGGGCGGCGGGGTGTGGCGTCGGACTGGATGGAGATGGAGAAGGCCCGTGGTATCTCCGTGACCTCCGCAGTCCTGCAGTTCGCCTATCGGGACTGCGTGCTGAACCTGCTGGACACTCCTGGGCACGCGGACTTCTCCGAGGACACCTACCGGGTGCTGGCGGCCGTGGACTGCGCGGTCATGCTGATCGACGCGGCCAAAGGTTTGGAGGAGCAGACGCGTAAGCTCTTCGACGTCTGCCGGCACCGGGGCATCCCCGTGATCACGTTCATCAACAAGTGGGACCGGCCCGGCCGGGAGGCCCTGGAGCTGCTGGACGAGATCGAGCGCGAGTTCCGGCTCAAGCCCACCCCGGTGAACTGGCCGGTCGGCACCTCCGGCTACCTGCGCGGCCTGGTCGACGTACGCGAGCCGGAGCGGATGCTCCGCTACACCCGTACCCCCGGCGGCGCGCACGAAGCCGCCGAAGAGGTCGTTCCCGCCGAGCGGGCCGCGTTCGAGGAGGGCGCCGACTGGCAGCAGGCGGTGGAGGAGCTCCAGCTGCTGGAGGCGGACGGTGCCGGCTTCGACCAAGCCTCGTTCCTGGCGGGCGGCTCCACGCCGGTCTTCTTCGGCGCGGCGGTCTCCAACATCGGCGTACGGCTGCTCCTGGACGCCATCGTCGACCTCGCCCCGCCCCCGGGGCCGCGGCGACTGGAAGGCGGCGGCAGCAGGCCCGTCGACGCACCCTTCTCCGGGCTCGTGTTCAAGGTGCAGGCGAACATGGACCCGGCCCACCGGGACCGGATCGCCTTCCTGCGGGTGTGCTCGGGCGTCTTCGAAAGAGGCGTGACCGTCTCCCGCGCCGCGTCCGGAAAGCCGTTCGCCACCAAGTACGCCCACAGCGTCTTCGGCCAGGACCGCTCCATGGTCGACACCGCCTACCCGGGCGACGTCGTCGGACTGGTCAACGCCGCTGCCCTGCGCGTCGGCGACACCCTCTACGACGGGCCGCCGGCCCTGTTCCCGCCCATGCCGACCTTCGCCCCCGAACACTTCGCGGTCGTACGGCCGGTCGACATCAGCCGCTCCAAGCAGTTCCGCCGCGGCATCGCCCAGCTGGACGAGGAGGGCGTCGTGCAGGTCCTCGTGAGTGACACACGCGGGGACCAGGCACCGGTCCTGGCGGCGGTGGGGCCGATGCAGTTCGACGTCGTCTCCGCCCGGATGGCCGGGGAGTTCTCCGCCCCCGTCCGCCTGGAGATGCTGCCCTATCACCTGGCGCGGGCCACCGACGCCGCCGGAGCGGACACCCTCAACCGCTCCCAGCTGGTCAAGGGCGAGGCGCTGACCAGGATCCGCGACAAAGCGCAGCTCGCGCTGTTCCCCGACCGCTGGCAGGCGAACTCCTTCCAGCGGCAGTTCCCCGACGCCAGCCTCGGCACCCTCCTCGCCGCCCACGAATAGCACACCACCGGATGCGGGGGAGTGGAGGCTTCCGGGCAGCCCTCCTCGGCGGTCATGCCTCACCTATGGGGAGAGTGGGTGAGGGTCGTGAAGGTCTGCCCTGGGGTGATCTCGACAAGTCCCGCCCATGAGTCCCCCGGGTGGTCAGGAAGCTCGCTCCCTCCACCTCCCCTTTTGCAAAGGAAGGGTAAAGCGACTGGTACGGTGCTTGAACTGTGGGCGCCTACGCTGCTGCGCCGGGGCGGGTGAGGTGATCCCGCCTGACAGGTCCGCGCCCTTCGGGTGCTCGCCATGAGTCGGTGGTGGGTGTCGCTCGCGGGGTGCCGCCCGCAAAAGCATCCTTACTGTCACGCGAAAGTAGAGTGCTGTGAACGACGCTTCCGGTGCCGGAGGTTTCGGCACCAAACTCGATACCTCAGCGGGTGCCGCCGTGCCGGGGGGGGGCTTCGATCGTCCTCACCCGCCGTTGAGCAGCAGTCCCAGGGAGGCCGGTCCGGGGCGGTCGGCCAGCGCGATGCCTTCCTGGACAACGCCAAGTACCTGCTGATCGTCCTGGTGGCAGTCGCTCACTCCTGGGAGGCCGTGGAGAGCAGCCGCGCCACCAAGGCGCTCTACATGTTCGTCTACACGTTCCACATGCCGGCCTTCATCGTGATCTGCGGTTACCTCTCGCGCAGCTTCACCGGCCGCCCCCACCAGATCAAGCGCCTGATCACCGGCATCGCCGTGCCGTACGCCGTCTTCGAGGTCGCCTACTCGCTCTTCAAGCGGTACGCCGACGACACACCGGATCACGCGATCACCCTGCTGGACCCGTTCTTCCTGACCTGGTTTTTGGCCGCGCTGTTGATCTGGCGGCTGACCAGCCCGCTGTGGCGGCATCTCCGGCACCCGATTCCGGTCGCTCTCGGCATCGCCGCGCTCGCCTCGCTCACCCCCGGCATCGGCGACGACCTCAACCTCCAACGCGTACTGCAGTTCCTCCCGTTCTTCGTCCTCGGCCTGTGCCTCAAGCCCCACCACTTCGAGACCGTGCGGCGCCGCGAGGTCCGGCTGCTCGCCCTGCCGGTCCTCGCCGGTGCGCTGCTGTTCGCGTACTGGGTCGCCCCGCGCATGAAGACCAGCTGGCTCTTCCGCACGAACAGCGCTCAACAGCTGGACGCACCCTGGTGGAGCGGCCCCGTCATGACCCTCCTGCTCTTCGGCTGCTCCCTGCTGCTGACGGTCGCTTTCCTGTCCTGGGTGCCGAGCCGGCGCATGTGGTTCACCGTCCTCGGGGCGGGGACGATCTGCGGATACCTGCTGCACGGTTTCGCGATCAAGGGGCCCGAGTACGCCGGGGTCTTCGACACGTACACCTGGCTCAGCGAACCCGCCGGGAAGGTCGCCGTCTCCCTGGCGGCCGCCATCGCCGTGACCCTGATGTGCACCCCGCCGGTTCGCCGTGCCCTGCGTGCTGTGACCGAACCCGACATGGCCTGGGCATTCCGCGACAGCCGGGGCGAGCAGCGCCACGTCGGCCCGCCCCGGCGCTCAACCGGTACCGCGGACGAGAGCGACCGCATGACGCGATCAACGCAATGAGCATGGGCGAATATATGCATCCCGCCCCGGACGCGTACCGGCGGCTGGATGCCGCCCTTGCCAGCCCCGGTCACGTCCGATGCGGCGAGCTGGTCAGGTCCGGGGCCCGTGCCGGCCCTGCGTGGCGTAACCCGCCTCGTGCGGCGAGTGTTTCGAGCTGCGAAGGGAGCCGTACGAGGGCGACATACGTTGCACCTGACTGCCCTGCGGGGCACGATGCGCGGGGCCACACGCTACGCGGGCTGCGGTGGTTCGGATCTTGGGAGCGCCCGCAGGTCATGACGCGTCACTCGCGCGGCACTCAGCTGTCGCTCATCGGCCGCCCAGTGCGCCCTGGACACGCTCTGCCGGGCCGTCACCACTGGGGAGTTCATGGCCGGCCCGCCCCGGCCTCCGGCCGCCGAACTGCGTTGAGCGGGCCGGACCGAGGCGTCGTGCGAAGGGCGGCCCCGGTACCACCGTCGAGTGGAGGACCTACCGGGACCGCCGCGCCAGCAGGACGTGTCCAGGAATCCCACTGACGTGATCAAAAGTACCCCAACGGGAGGGTCTGGAGTCGACCGGCCCAGTCCAAGAGGGAATTTCCAAGCGACGAACTCTCGCGCTAGGTTAGAGATGCGCGGTCGGGTGTGCTGCTGCAGTCCCGCCCCGGGCCACTCGGGCGGGGCGACGCGGCAACCCCGGGGCGGTCGCTTCACCGCCGCTCGCGAGGCCGAGGGGTCCCACTGTGACTCCAGGGCGGTCTCGCGAGCCCGCTCTTCCCTGCCGCTGCGCAGCATCGCGGTCCGCGCGCCCGGGGCCCACCGACCATGAGCACGCTAGGAGCCTGCATGTCACCCCGTACCCCCTCCACCTCCGGCGTCGACCCTGTAGACACCGAAACCGACCAGGAGCCCCTCGTCTCCGCCGCCGTGCAAATCGCCCGCGAACTGCCCGCCGCGCGGCCCGTGGTCGGAGTTCTGCGCGGCTGGGGCAGAGCGGACCGGGAGCAGGCCCGGGTGCTGCGCTGGCATCTGGCTCAGCAGGAGATCCGGAGTGCTGAGCTCAGCCCCGTACCCGAAGCCGGAGAACGCCATCATGTGCCCCCGACCGGTCAACGCCCCCGCGTCCACTTGCTGCTCCACGTCGGCGGCTCCCAGCGGGCTCAGGCACTACGTGCCGCCGCTCTGTGGAACCTGCCCCTGCTCATCGAGCGCCCGCCCGGTGCGAGCCCTTCCGGGCTCACCAACTTCCACGCCCGACGCCTCGCCGTGATCGGCGTCCACCTCCCGGGCGAGACCCTCGACATCGCCGTCCGCCAGGCGACCATCACCTGCCTGCAGCCCCATGCCGGCAACGCATCACTCCTCCTGGACAACGAGAAGATCAGCGCCCCCGCCGACCGGCCCCTGCGCATCGACCTCACGGCGGAAGGCACTCTCCAGGTCCGGGGGGAGACCTTCGCCACGCGGCATGTCCGGCGACTTCGCTACGAGCGCCCCTGGAGCGCCTACCGGCTCGACATCGACGGCATCCCCGCGCACGACGTACGAGCCCCTCTGCGCCTGGAGCCCATGCCCGGCCGCCTCCACCTTTTCCACCCCTGACCCCGGCGCAGTGAACGGGCGGGGTGCGGCCCCGGCGCGGGCGGGATCGCGCCAGGGCCGCCGTGTCGGCGCCTCACCGGTCCACTCTGTGCGCCGACAGGGTCACTCTACTCTTACGTACCGGTAGAGTGTCCCCGGGTCGGCCCGCGTTGCCCCGCCTGTATCCGGTTTCCCTGTCAGGAACTATCGGAGTCGGTGGGATCGGCCCTTGCTTCGACACTCTACTCTTGCGTTAGAGTAGAGATGCTCGCCGACCTGGTCGGTCTGCTTCCAAGCCGTTCCCGGGCGGCGGTCGGTGCATTGCCGCACCGCCGCCCGGGGCGGCCCAGGCGGCGGTCTCTCCGAGGCTGCCCCGCAGGGCAGCGCATCGGGCGCCCGTCGACGCGCACCACACACCTTGGGGAGAGCACATGCCTGATGCGGTCACCCGTACAGAGATCGCCGATCATCTCTCCGCGCTCTTCGCGAACGGCGCGGTGACGAAACACGACCTGCTCATAGGGGCAGCCACTGCCCGGCCGGAGGTCCGGGAGGTGCTCCGGCAACTGCCCGACCGCCGCTACACGGAACTCCGCCAGATCTGGGAAGACCTTCCCCGCATCCCGGTCGGACTTTAGGAACACGGAGCACACGTCATGGCAGTCTTCATGCTGCAACTGGCCGACGGCGCGGACACCCTGGTCGAGGCAGACGCGGCAGGGCGCACCGCGGCAGGCGAGATCGTGCTGGAAAGGACCGACCGGCACGGCCGGGCCGAGCGGCTTCGGACCTACCGGGCCGGCATGGTGGCAGCGATCTACCGGCGATCCCCTGCCGACGGCGGCCTCTACAACTGGATCCCCCAGCCGAACGACGGCACCTGGTGGTGCTACTGACCGCACACCGGCAAGGCGGAGCGCCGACACGCCTGTGCTCGGCCCAGCTGGACAGAGGGGGGAAAGACCGTTGGGAACCTTTTTGGTGCGCATGATCGACGGCTCCGAAATGATCATGACCGCAGGGCGAGCCGCCCGCCGGAGCACCGGCGAAGTGGCCTTCGAAAACGTTGACGCCCGCGGCAACTGGTGCGCCATCTGCACGATAGCGGCCAACGTGCTCACCCACACCTACGTGTACAAAGTCCGCGACGACGGTACTGCCGCATGGGACGAACAACCCGCCCAGGGGCCTTGGTGGGCCTACTGAGGAGCCACCGCCCACAACTGCTCATCCGGTGTGGGCGTAGGGACTTGTCCGGCGCTGGCGAGATTCGCGAGATCGTCTGCCGGTTCGCCCGGTGCGCCGCCTGTGGGCGTGCTCCAGTGCCGACGAGTCACCTCACGCAGCCGATCGACGACTGATTCTTCCGGTCGGCGTCTCTGATGGTGTTGCGGCCGGCGCGTCAACGAGCGCCTGCCCCCGCTTCTCGGCACTGTCCAGAAGCAGGCCACTTCACCTGGCGCCGGTCCGTCACCATGCTCGGCAACCGTGACGCCACGCCATTCCCGGGCTGGGGCGACGAACGGCCTGCCTCCTCTCGCCGCATTGCAGCCCCTGCGCGAAGCCCGGCATCGCGTCGCCCTGTGATGCTCTCCGGCCGTGAAGTTCCTGCCCGGGCCTCGTTCGCGCGAGCAACCTCTGCGCACGGCTGCGCTCGGATTGGCTGTCTCCTCGGCCGCGTGAAGCGCATGCGGGCTTTCGAGGGCGCCGATGACTAAATCAGTCGCGAGCGGACGGTTCGCGGCGCAGGGAGGCGGCGAAGTGTTCGGCCATCTCCAGGCGTGCTCGCAGCGCCTCGCAGCGGGCGTCGGCGACCTGGCGATAGGACTCCAGGCGACCCCGCAGCCGTTGCCGGTCCTCACCGGTGGCGCCGGTCTCCTGGAGTGCGTCGAGGATGTCGAGGAGCTCCCGTGCCTCTTCGAGGGAAAAGTTCAGGGGCTTCATGTGGCGGATGGTCATCAGCCGCTCGATGTCCACTTCGGTGTAAAGGCGGAACCCGCCCTTGCTGCGGGCCGAGGGGACGAGGAGTCCGACTTCCTCGTAGTGGCGGATCGTGCGCAACGACAGGCCGGTCCGCTCGGCGACCTCGCCGATCTGCATCTGCTGGTCAGCCATCGCCCACCCTCATCTTCGACTCCCTGTCGCCCGTCGAACACGTGAAGTGTTCCAGCCTACGCGGCCGAGGGCATGTGCTCGCCGAAGGGCTTGTTCACCGGCTCTTCATAAGCCGCAACTCGCACCCTGCCCTCACGTTAGGGTAGAGTGATCGACGAAACCGCTCGCGCTGTAAAGAAGCACGACAGCAGCGGCACCGCCGGATACGTACCCCGACCGGGCCTGACTATCCGGCACCCCAAAGCTTCCGGGCGAAGACGCCCGATCGGCGGCCACACCGGCCGCCATCCCCTCCGGCAGGGCCCCCGTCAATGGCCGGGCCGCCGGGAACCCGCCCCCCCTGGTGCGGTGTCGAGTACGAAACGCGCGTGCGTCCAGCGTGGATGCGTGCGCCCGAACAGAAACGGTTGCATGTCTTCACCGCTGACCACAGTCCCCAGGCTGCGTATGTCCAAGCCGGACTGGCTCGCTTCCCCCAAAATCTTCCGTACCGAGGTGCTGGCCGGCCTCGTCGTCGCCCTGGCGTTGATTCCCGAGGCGATCTCCTTCTCGATCATCGCGGGCGTCGACCCGGCGGTCGGCCTCTTCGCTTCCTTCACGATGGCCGTCGTGATCTCGATCGTGGGTGGCCGCAAGGCCATGATCTCCGCAGCGACGGGTGCGATGGCCCTGGTCATCGCACCCCTGAACCATGAGTACGGCCTCGGCTACCTCATCGCCGCCGTGATCCTGGGCGGGATCATCCAGATCGTCCTCGGCGCCCTGGGGGTCGCGAAGCTGATGCGGTTCGTGCCGCGCAGCGTGATGGTCGGCTTCGTCAACGCCCTGGCCATCCTGATCTTCATGGCGCAGGTCCCGGAGATGCGTAACGTCCCCTGGGCCGTCTACCCGCTGATCATCGGCGGCCTGGCCCTCATGGTCTTCTTCCCGAAGATCACCACCGTCATCCCGGCTCCTCTGGTCTCCATCGTCATCCTCACCGTGATCACGGTCGCGGCGGGTATCGCGGTGCCGAACGTCGGGGACAAGGGGGACCTGCCGTCCTCCTTGCCGGTGCCGGGTCTGCCGGACGTGCCGTTCACGATGGACACCCTGACGACCATCGCGCCCTATGCCTTCGCGTTCGCGCTGGTGGGGCTGATGGAGTCGCTGATGACCGCGAAGCTCGTCGACGACATCACCGACACCCATTCCAACAAGACCCGCGAGTCCCTCGGTCAGGGCATCGCGAATGTGATCACCGGGTTCTTCGGCGGCATGGGCGGCTGCGCCATGATCGGCCAGACGATGATCAACGTGAAGACGTCCGGCGCCCGGACCCGCCTCTCCACCTTCCTCTCCGGTGTCTTCCTCCTCGTGCTCGTGGTCGTCTTCGGCCCGGTCGTCTCCACCATCCCGATGGCCGCCCTGGTCGCGGTGATGATCCTGGTGGCCATGGCCACCTTCGACTGGCACTCCATCCAGCCCAAGACGCTCAAGCGCATGCCGGTCGGCGAGACCGTGGTCATGTCCGTCACCGTCGCCGCGGTGGTCGCCACCCACAACCTCGCCATCGGTGTCGTTCTCGGCTGCATCACCGCGATGGTCATCTTCGCCAAGCGGGTCGCCCACATCGCCGAGGTCTCCGGAGTCGTCGACCCGGACGGCAACCAGGTCGTCTACGCGGTCACCGGCGAGCTGTTCTTCGCCTCCTCCAACGACCTCGTCTACCAGTTCAACTACAAGGACGACCCCGACGACGTCGTCATCGACCTCATCGACGCCCACATCTGGGACGCCTCCTCCGTCGCCGCCCTCGACGCCATCGAGACCAAGTACGCCGAGCGCGGCAAGAAGGTCACCATCATCGGCCTGAACAAGGCCAGCGCCGAGATGCACGGCAAGCTCGCCGGCCAGCTCACCGGCAGCCACTGAGACCGGCCGCCCCTGCCCGCTGACCACGGACCGCGGGCAGGGGCGGCCCACGTTGCGCGGGTCCGGCCGGGACCAATGCCCTGACCAGCCCCCGGCCGGGCCCGCGCTCCGGCCGCCCCCTCCCCGGGGCGGATCCGTCGCAGTACAGCGCTCGCGACATGACGGGAGCGCCGTGACTCTTTTGAGAAGGCAGGGATCATGACGGACGCAGCCGGACGGCTGTCACACATGGTGAAGCAGGCACTCGGCAGGCCGCTGCCGCTACGGCTGCGGGCCTGGGACGGCAGCGAGGCAGGCCCCTCCACCGGGCCCGTCCTCGCCATCCGGGACCGCCGTGCCCTGCACCGGCTGGCGTGGAAACCGGGCGAGCTCGGCCTCGCCAGGGCCTGGGTCGCCGGAGAGATCGACATCGAGGGCGACCTCTACGAGGGCCTCGCCCGGATCTCCGGCCTCGTCTGGGACCGCGGCGAAAGCGAACCGGGACGCCCGGCCCTCCTGCGTACGCTCACCGCACTGCGCGACCCGCGCAACATCAGGCTCGCCGCCGACGTACTCGCCCTGGCCGGACCCGCCCTGCCTCCGGCCCCGCCCCGGGAGGAAGCGGTCTCCCACCGCGGCCCCCTGCACAGCCTGCGCCGTGACCGTCAGGCCATCAGCCACCACTACGACGTCGGCAACGACTTCTACTCCCTCGTCCTGGGCCCCTCCATGGTCTACTCCTGCGCCTACTGGGAGAACCCGGAATCGACCCTGGAAGAGGCCCAGCACGCCAAACTCGACCTGATCTGCCGCAAACTCGGCCTCCAGCCCGGTCAGCGGCTCCTGGACGTGGGATGCGGCTGGGGCTCGATGGTCCTGCACGCCGTCCAGCACTACGGAGTCGAAGCCGTCGGCGTCACCATCTCCGAGGAACAGGCCGCCCTCGCGCGCAAGCGCCTCGCCGAAGCCGGATGCACCGACCGGGCCGAGATCCGCGTCCAGGACTACCGCGAGATCGACGACGGACCCTTCGACGCCATCTCCTCCATCGGCATGGCCGAACACGTCGGATCAGCGCAGTACCGTGCCTACGCCCAGATCCTCCACTCCCTCCTCAAGCCCGGCGGCAGACTCCTCAACCACCAGATCGCCCGCCGCCCGCTCAAGAACGAAGACGCCTACCGGATCGACGAGTTCATCGACCGCTACGTCTTCCCCGATGGCGAACTCGCGCCCGTCGCCAGCACCGCCGCCCTCCTCGAAGACGCCGGATTCGAGGTACGCGACGTCGAAGCCCTGCGCGAGCACTACGCCCTCACCCTGCGCGCCTGGGTCACCAACCTGGAGAACCGCTGGTCCGACGCCACCCGCCTCACCACCTCCGGCCGGGCGAGGGTCTGGCGCCTCTACATGGCCGCCTCCGCCCTCGCCTTCGAGCAGAACAACATCGGCGTCAACCAGATCCTCGCCGTACGCACCACCACCGCGGGCAACGCGAAGATGCCACCCACCCGCGGCCACTGGCTCTACAGCACCACGCAGGACTGACCACGGTCGGGCACTGAGAAGCCTGCCGCATCCCCGCGCCCGCGTGCGGCGCCCACGTACGCGGGGCGGGCGCCCCCAACTCGCCGGCCACACCCGGAAGAATGCGTCGGAGGTTGGAGTTGCCCGTCCCACCGGGGCGGCGCCGGGGAATCGGAAGGAGGACCGTTGAGCCGGTCCGCGAAGAGCAGGTCCGTGGGGAGCTCTCCGCGCCTGGCCGCCGAGACCGGTGGGCGCAAACCCTTCCACGGCTGGCGCATCGTCGGCTACAGCGCGCTCGCCATGGCGATGACCGCGCCGGGCCAGACCACGGGCGTCTCGGTCTTCATCGATCCCCTCATCGCGGATCTCGACATCAGCCGCACCCAGGTCTCCACCGCATACCTGGCCGGAACACTCATCGGCGCCTGCGCGATGCCCCTGGTCGGCCGCGCCATCGACCACTACGGTCCGCGGCGGGTCATCGCCGCGGTCGGCGCCGTCTTCGGAGCCATCCTCGTCTCTTTGGCCTTCGTGACCGGCATCTTCGGACTGACAGCCGGATTCGTCGGCGTCCGCATGGCCGGCCAGGGCGCCTTGTCCCTGGTCGCCACCACCACGGTCGCCTACTGGTTCGACAAACGCCGCGGCCTGGCCCTCGGAATCACCAGCGCCATCGGCACCGCCGGAATCTCCCTCGCGCCCCTCCTCATCGAGCGCCTGATCTCCGCATACGGCTGGCGCCAGGCTTGGGCGATCGAAGGCATCGCCGTATGGCTCGTCGTGATCCCGCTCGCCCTGTTCGGCATCCGCAACCGGCCCGCCGACATCGGCCAGCACACCGACGGCATCCCACCCACGACCGAGACCACCGATGCCCCGCTCACCGGCAGAACCCTGGGCCAGGCGCTGCGCACCGGCGCGTTCTGGTCCGTGGCCGGCTGCCTGGCAGCCAGCAGCATGCTCACCACCGGGCTGAACTTCCACCAGATCGCCCTGCTCGGGGAGCGTGGCCTCACTCCGGTCGAGGCCGCCGCCAACTTCCTGCCACAAACCGCGGCCGCCCTGCTGGCCACCCTCGCCGCAGGCGCCCTCATCGACCGTCTGTCACCCAAACCCGTCCTGCTGGCCGCCATGGCCATCCTCGCCAGTGCCGTCCTCGGCGCCCGCGCCGTCGAACCCGGCTGGACGGCCATCGGCTACGGCCTGCTCCTCGGAGCCTCCAACGGCCTCCTACGAGCCGTCGAAGCCGCCACCTACCCCCGCTACTTCGGTACCGCCCACCTGGGAGCAATCCGAGGCACCGCCCACACCATCACGGTGGCCGCCAGCGCCTTCGGCCCCCTGGCCGTCTCTCTGGGCCACGACCTGACAGGCCACTACGGCACCGCACTCCTCGTTCTCGCCGCTCTACCCGCTGCGGCTGCCGTCGCCGTAGTCCTGACCCGTGCTCCACAGCCCGAGCACTCCGACACTGTGGCTGAGCCCGTACGGGTGGAGAACGGCGGGCCGGAGGGGGGACCCGGTCCGGCCCCGCAGCGGTGATGGGCATGGTGACTCTTACGTGTGAGTAGGGTTACGCGCCTGCCGTCGCGAAGGAACACACTCGATGAAATGCCGCATCAGGGTCATCACTCGTAACGAACACGTGGCCTTCGTGGCGACGAGGCCATCGGTGAGTCACCTGCAGACCCCGGCGTGGGGAGACGTGAAGCAGGGCTGGAGGGCGGAGAGCCTGGGCTGGTTCGATGCCGAGGGACACCTCTGCGGTGCGGGACTCGTCCTCTACCGTCCGGTGCCGAAGATCAAGCGATATCTCGCCTACCTGCCCGAAGGCCCGGTGATCGACTGGTACGCCGCCGATCTGGAGCAGTGGCTCGAACCGATGCTGACCCATCTGCGCTCCCGGCGTGCGTTCTCGGTCAGGATCGGGCCACCGGTCGTGGCCCGCCGCTGGGACGCCGACGTGGTCAAGGCCGCCATCGCCGATCCGCAGGCCCGGCGTCTGCGTGACGCTGAGGCGACCTTCGTCGACGAACGAGCTGTCGACGTGGCCGACCGGCTCCGCGCCATGGGCTGGCGACAGCGCGAGGACCGGGAGTCGGGCGGCTTCGCCCCGGGGCAGCCGCGCTACGTCTTCCAGGTCCACTTCGCCGGACGCACCATGGACACGATCCAGCGCAGCTTCAACCAGCAATGGCGCCGCAACATCAAGAAGGCCGAGAAGGCCGGCGTGAAGGTCACCACAGGCGGATACGAGGACCTGACGACCTTCCACGCGCTCTACTGCGAGACGGCCGCGCGCGATGGCTTCGCACCCCGCCCGCTGACCTACTTCCAGCGCATGTGGACCGCCTTGGCAGCGGAACACCCCGACCGGATGCGGCTCTACCTCGCCCACCATGCCGGCGAGGTGCTGTCCGCGGCCACCATGCTGACCGTCGGCACACACGTCTGGTACTCCTACGGCGGCTCCACCAGCCGCAGAAGAGAACTGCAACCGAGCAACGCCGTCCAGTGGCGGATGATGAACGATGCCCACGAATCGGGCGCACACATCTACGACCTGCGAGGCATCACCGACACTCTCGAAGAGGACAACCCCCTGCTCGGCCTGCTCCGCTTCAAGGCGGGCACCGGCGGGCAAGCCGCCGAATACCTCGGCGAATGGGACTTCCCGCTCAACAGGTTCCTGCACAGAGCACTCAGCCTCTACATGGCCCGGCGCTGAGCGAGCGCGCGGCGAGTTGCACCGTGGTTCGGCCGACAGGCAAGCGGCATCGTGTCTACGCCAGAGGGCCTGCCCGTCAGTCGAGCCGCCTTCCTCCGCCTCGCCTTGCCTCCGTACCGTCCCTCAGCCAGTCATGCCTCCAGGACGCCCGTGCTCAGGAGGCCCATGAGGAAGAGGCCGATGATGACGCGGTAGGCGACGAACGCGTTGAAGGTGTGCTGAGCGACGAACTTCAGTAGCCATGCGATGGACGTGTAGGCGACGACGAAGGACACCAGCGTGCCGACGGCCAGTGGCAGCAAGCCAACGTCACCACCGGTGGCAGCCTGCAACTCGTACAGTCCCGCGCCGGTCAGCGCCGGGATCGACAGGAAGAACGAGAGCCGGGTCGCGGCCACCCTGTCCAGGTCGCGCAGCAAGGCGGCAGACATGGTCGCACCAGAGCGTGAGAAGCCCGGGAACAGCAGTGCAAGGATCTGCGACGAGCCGACCAGCATGGCGTCCTTGAGGTCGATGTCATCTTCGCCCCGCTTGTGGCGCCCGATGCGATCAGCGACCCACATCACACCGCTCCCGGCGATCAGCGAACCGGCCACGACCCACAGCGACGCCAGGGGCCCCTCGATCAGTGGCTTCGCGGCCAGGCCGACGCATACAAGCGGGACGGTGGCGTACACGACCCACACGGTGAACTTGTAGTCGTGCCGCTGCCTGGCTTCACGATCGGTGAGACCACGAGCCCAGGCTGTGGCGAACCGCGCGATGTCTTTGAAGAAATAGACGAATACGGCGGCAATCGCACCCACCTGGATGACTGCCGTGAACCCGACGACGGCGGCATCGTCCACCGGAATGCCCATCAGTCCTTCGGCGATCTTCAGGTGCCCGGTGGAGGAAATCGGGAGGAACTCCGTCACTCCTTCGACGACACCCAGGACAACAGCTTCAGGGATTCCGATTGAGCTCAAGTCAACCCTTCGAGGCAGGCGGCAACGCCCTGGCAAGAGCCTCATATCGACTGGCCAGGGGCTCGGCGACGTGACCGCGGGCGGTTCGAAGTCCCCGGTGGAACGAACTCGGCCCGCTGCGAACCATCGACGACTACCTAGCTCGCCGCACCCTACTCTAACGTTACGGTAGATTGAGTGGTGGACACGCGACCGGAGAGGGCCTTGACGGATTTGCAGACGCGAGACATGGAACAAGAGCGGCAGTACCTGGCCGAGACGGTGCGCCTGCTGAAACTGGAACTGGAGCGGCTCGGTGCCTCGATCGACCGAACCGCCAGGACCATCCAGGAGCAGAAGGAGTTCATGTGGGAGAACTGGCGTGACATGGACGCCGCCGAGAAGGCCGCCATGCGCACCGAGGTCAACACCTCCGTGGGTGTGGGCGACGGTGCCGTGATGGTGCGCCGGCACATGGAGCGCCTGTTGGAATCCCCCTACTTCGGGCGTGTCGACTTCCGTAGAGCGGACGACGGGGAGGGGAAGGGCCACTACATCGGGGTCCATGACTTCTCGGATCCGGAGACCCAGGAGATCCTGGTCCACGACTGGCGGGCACCGGTCTCCAGCCTCTACTACGACTTCGAGTCGGGGGCCGCACACTTCGAGGCTCCCACGGGGACCGTCCGGGGAACGATCACGGGCAAGCGCCAGTACAAGGTCGTGGGCGATCGCCTTGACTACATGTTCGACAGTACGTTGACCATCGGCGACGAGGTACTGCAACGGGAGCTGAGTCAGTCCGCCGACGACAAGATGAAGAACATCGTCGCGACGATCCAGCGCGAGCAGAACGAGGTGATCCGCAACGAGACGGCGAAGGTGCTCATCCTGCAGGGCGTCGCCGGTTCCGGGAAGACATCGATCGCCCTGCACCGGGTGGCGTTCCTGCTCTACCGCTTCAAGGACTCCCTGTCGTCCGACAACGTCATGATCCTTTCCCCGAACAAGGTGTTCGGGGACTACATCGCCGACGTGCTGCCCGAGCTCGGTGAGGAGCAGATCGCGGAGATCGACTTCGAGAGGATCGCCGACCGGTACCTCACCAGGGTGACGGAGTTCGAGACTTTCAGCGAGCAGGTGGTCAAGCTGCTCGACGGTGTGGACGGCGCGGCGGCCGAGCGGATGAGATTCAAGGCGACGCCGGAGTTCGTCACCCTGCTCGACGCGTGGCTCGCCGTGCGGGGAGACGAGGACTTCGCTGCACGGCAGATCGAGCAGAGGAACAAGCGGCTGTCGCAGGACTGGGTCGCGGACGCCTTCGTGGCCTCGCGGGGCCTGCCCGTCTTCGCCCGGCTGGACCTCCTCGCCGAGAGCGCCGCGAACCGGCTGCGGCAGGAGGTGCTGGACAAGGGCGGCAAGTGGTCGGCGGCGGACAGCAACGGCATCCGCAAGCAGGTGCGCGCCATGTTCCCGCACAAGGACGCGCTCTCCCTGTACAAGGCGTTCTACCAGGCCCCTGAGCGCAAGGGCCTGTTCCAGCCGCTCGGCCGGAAGAAGATCGAGTACGCGGACGTCTTCCCGCTGGTCTACACCATGATCAAGACGTCACGGCAGGAAGGCTACGGCCGCATCCGGCACCTCCTGGTGGACGAGATGCAGGACTACACCCCAGTTCAGTACGCGGTGCTACGCGAGCTGTTCTCCTGCAAGATGACGATCCTCGGAGACGCCAACCAGTCGGTGAACCCGCTCAGCTCCTCGTCACTGCCGGTGATCCGAGACATCTTTCCGGAGGCGGACTGTCTGGAGCTGTGCAGGAGCTACCGCTCCACGTCCGAGATCACGGATTTCGCCCAGCACGTCTCGCGTAACGACAAGCTCATCCCGGTCGAGCGGCACGGGCTTCCGCCACAGGTGCTTGCGTCTGCGGACCGGCGGGCGCACGACAAGCAGATCCTGGTCCTGGTCGAGCGGCACCGGCGGAGCGACTACCGCTCCCTCGGCATCATCTGCAAGACCGTCGCCCAGGCGGAGCAGCTGCACCGAACCCTTGCGGCAGAGGGCGTCGACCTGGCCTTCCTCGACTACGAGAGCACCGAGTTCAGTGCCGGTGCCGTCATCACCTCGGCGCACATCGCCAAGGGCCTGGAGTTCGACACCGTGATCGTCCCGCACGTGGACGACACGACCTACGCCACCGAGATCGACAAGGGGATGCTCTACATCGCCTGCACCAGGGCCATGCACGAACTCCACCTGACCCACGTCGGTCCGCCCTCGCGCTTCCTGGCCTTCACCAAGGAACCCGGAAGCCATCCTGACGCCGCCACCTCCGGGACGGCAGAGATCTCCGATCGCGGGACTCGCACCCCAGTGGGCTGACCCCCGCCGGAGCCGCAGCGAGGGGTCGCCGTCGGCGGAGCTGGCCGAGCATGCAGGGGTAACCCCGTGCTTGCCGGCGGAGGCGCCTGCAAGGGGTCCCACGCGGACTGGCGCGCAGCCGCGGGCCCGCGGGGTTGGTCCGTATGCTCGCACAGGGGTCGGCCGGAAGGCGACGTCAGGGTGTCGTGGGATGAGACGGTGTCGGTCCAGGCCGACGCGATAGCGGAGCGTAGGGCGCGCGGTGCCGGCCCACTGTCCGTCGTCGGTCCGGAGTCGGCCGGGGCTCAGCGAGGTCCTGGCTCTCTCCGTCGAGGAAACAGGGCATTCAGGGTAGGTCCAGGGCGAGGCTCGCCGGGATCGCGTCGAAGGCTTCCTCGACCCGGCTGGCGAGGGTCCTGGTGCCGCCGTGGCCGCGGCGCCGGTCGTAGCCGCCCGGGCCACGGCCGGCGACCCAGTTGCGGGCGCCGCAGCGCCAGGCGCTGAGGGCGAACTCGCCGAGCAGGCGCAGCCGTACGTCCTCGCGGCCGTCGGCACCGAGGCTTCCTTCGAGGATCTCGACCAGGCGCTGCTGGACCTTCATGGAGGACACGAGGCTGTGGTCGTGCAGGACGGGGGTGCCGGCGGCGAGGCGGCGGGTGCGCAGGAAGCGCTGGTCCCAGTCGTCGGGCATGGACAGGATGGCCGCGGTCAGTGAGGAACGCAGCGCGTCGAGCGCGGGACCGCGGGCGGTGTGCCTCTCGAAGTGGGTGGTGTAGGCGTCCCACAGTTCACCTTCGGCGGCCATGGCGACGTCCTCTTTGGCGCCGTAGTAGCGGAAGAAGGTGCTTCGGCCGATCTCGGCGCGGGCGGTGAGTTCTTCCAGGGTGACGCGGTCGAAGCCGCGCTCGCTGAAGAGCTCCAAGGCGGTGTCGGCGAGAGCGCGGCGGGTGCGCTGTTTCTTGCGCTCACGCAATGGAAGGTCGCTGTCGGCGTGGGTTCGTATGTCGGAGCTCTCGGTTGCCACGGTCTCAGACTACCTAGGCATCGCGGGACTGGATCTCTATCGGAGCCCATGCCAAAGTGAGACTCATAACAGGATGGGACTTAGTCTCACTTCGGGGAAGTGGTGTGCTCCTGTGCTGATCCGTCTCCTGACCCTCTACCTCCGCCCGTACGCCAGGTCCATCACTGCGATCCTGGCGTTACAGCTCGTGCAGATTTCTGCCACGTTGTACCTGCCAACCCTGAACGCCGACGTCATCAACAACGGTGTGCTTCCTGGCGACGCCGGTCATGTCCTGCGCACGGGCGGGGTGATGCTCGTCCTGACGCTGGTGCAGATGGTGTGTGCGGGTACGGCCGTCTATTTCAGTGCGCGGACCGCGATGGCTATCGGCCGGGATCTGCGGGCCGATGTGTTCTCTCACGTCCAGACGTTCTCCGTGCGCGAGGTCGGCCGCTTTGGTGCTGCCTCGCTCATCACCCGTACCACCAACGACGTATCGCAGATTCAGACGCTGGTCGTGATGGTGTTCACGCTGATGGTCGCCGCCCCGATCATGGGGGTGGGCAGCGTGCTCCTTGCTCTGCGGCAGGACGTGTCGATGTCGCTGCTCCTGCTGATCGTGCTGCCGGCCCTCGTTACCGCCGTGGCGCTGATCGTCAGCCGGATGGGGCCGCTCTCCGCATCCCTTCAACAGCGCGTCGACCGGATCAACAAGGTGATGCGCGAGCAGCTCACCGGTCTGCGCGTGGTGCGGGCCTTCGTCCGTGACGAGCACGAGCAGTCCCGCTTCGCTGCGGCCAACGACGGCACCTTGGCCGTGTCCCTGCGCCTGGGGCGTATCCAGGCGCTGATGATGCCGACCGTCACCATCGTCATGGAGTTCTCCAGCATCGCCGTTCTCTGGTTCGGCGGGCACCGGGTGGACAACGGGACGCTGCAGCCGGGCACGTTGATCGCCTTCCTGCAGTACCTGACACAGATCCTCCAGGCGGTCATGCTGGCCATGCTGGCGTTCATCCTGTCGCCGCGCGCCCGGGTCTGCGCAGGGCGGATCCAGGAGGTTCTGGACACCCCCTCCAGTGTTGTCCCCCCGGCTGTTACCGCGCCACCCGGCCCGTCTGGCGGCCTGGAGATCAGGGATGTCGCATTTCGCTACCCCGGCGCGCAGGAGCCGGTGCTGCACGGCGTCTCGCTGACCGCACGTCCCGGCCGCACCACCGCGATCGTGGGCTCCACCGGAAGCGGAAAGACCACCCTGCTCCAACTGGTGCCCCGGCTCTTCGACGCGGACGAGGGCTTCGTGCGCGTCGCAGGCACCGACGTACGCGACATGGATCGCCGGACTCTGGCCGCCACCGTCGGCCTGGTCACCCAGCGGCCGCTTCTCTTCTCCGGCACCATCGCCTCCAACCTCCGCTACGGCAACCCGAAGGCGAGCGACGAGGAGTTGTGGCGGGCTCTGGAGGTCGCACAGGCCCGCGACTTCGTCACCTCCCTCCCGGAAGGGCTGCAGGCGCCCGTCGCCCAGGGCGGCAGCAATGTCTCAGGGGGACAGCGGCAACGTCTGGCGATCGCACGGGTGCTGGTGACCCGCCCGGCCATCTGCCTCTTCGACGACTCCTACTCGGCACTCGACGCCGCCACCGAAGCCCGGCTGCGGGGCGCACTCGCCGCAGAGCGGGCCGACACGACGTTCGTCGTCGTCGCCCAGCGCATCTCCTCCGTCCGCGACGCGGACCGCATCGTCGTCCTCAATGAGGGTCGCGTCGTAGGAAGCGGCACCCACGACGAACTCATGGACGACAGCGAGACATATCGCGAGATCGTGCTCTCACAGTTCACCGAGGAGGAAGCAGCGGCATGACCGCCGACCCGAAGCAGACGCCCTCCGACTTCCGCACCTCAGCCCTCCGGCTGCTTCGCTCACTGGGCCCCGACCGGCCGATGCTAGCCGTCTGTCTGGCGCTGAGCCTGGTGAGCGTTGCTCTCAGTGTGTCCGTACCCATGATTCTCGGCCATGTCACGGACCTGGTCGTCCAAGGGGTTGGCGGCGGCCGGGTGGACTTCGCCCAGGTCGGCCGGATCCTCCTGGGGGCCGCCGTACTGGTCCTGGTCTCGGCCGCCTGTGCGCTGGGGCGCGGGCGCATGGCACAGGCGCTCTCCCAGCGCGCCGCGCACCGGCTTCGGGAGCAGGCGTCGGCCAAGACCGCCCGGTTGCCGCTGAGCTACTTCGACAAGCGGACCCGGGGGGAGGTTCTCTCCCGCGTCACCCAGGACGTCGACAACATCGCGCTCACCCTGCAGCAGCTCCTCACGAAGATCGTGGTGTCCGTCCTCAGCGTCATCGGTGTCCTGGGCATGATGCTGTGGCTCTCGCCTTTGCTCACTCTGATCGCAGTGGTGATGCTACCGCTGGCGGCCTGGGTGACCAGGGGCTTCGGCAAGCGTGCCCAGCCCCGCTTCGCCGAGCAGCAGGCGGCCACGGGGCACCTCAACTCCCATATCGAGGAGATGTACACCGGCCACGACCAGATCCTTCTCTTCGGCCGCGCAGAGCACAGCAAGCGGGCCTTCGACGAGCGGAACGACGCGCAGTACGCGGCCGGACATCGTGCCCAATTCCTCTCCGGGGTCATCGAGCCCGTCATGGCCTTCCTCGGCCACCTCAACTTCGTCCTCATCGCGGTGATCGGCGGGCTGCGCGTGGCGGCGGGGGCCATGTCGATCGGGGACATCCAGGCGTTCATCACCTACACCCTGCAGTTCAACAACCCCATCACCCAGAGCGCCGCCCTCGCCAACATCGTCCAGTCCGGAGTCGCCTCCGCCGAGCGCGTCTTCGAACTCCTGGACGCCGTGGAACAGGAACCGGACCCCCTGACACCGGCCCGCCCCCAGCAGGTGAGGGGCCGGGTGGCGTTCGAGCACGTGGCCTTCCGGTACGAGCCCGCCAAGCCTCTGATCGAAGACCTGTCCCTCACCGTCGAACCGCACCACACCATCGCGATCGTCGGCCCCACCGGCGCGGGCAAGACCACTCTGGTCAATCTGCTCCTGCGGTTCTACGAACCGACCGGCGGCCGCATCACCCTCGACGGCACCGACATCGCCAGCATGTCGCGCGCCGAACTGCGCGGCCACATCGGCATGGTGCTCCAGGACACCTGGCTCTTCGAGGGCACCATCGCCGACAACATCGCGTACGGCGTCCAGAGCGCCTCCCGTGACGACATCGTCCGGGCCGGGCGGGCGGCCCGCGCCGACCACTTCATCCGTACGCTGCCGGAGGGCTACGACACCCTGATCGACGAGGACGGTGGGGGACTGAGCGCAGGGGAGAGGCAATTGCTCACCATCGCGCGCGCCTTCCTCACCAAGCCCTCGATCCTGGTCCTGGACGAGGCCACCAGCTCCGTCGACACCCGGACCGAAGCGCTGGTCCAGCGGGCCATGGCCGATCTACGCCAGGGGCGGACCAGTTTCGTCATCGCCCACCGCCTGTCCACCATCCGCGACGCCGACACCATTCTGGTCATGGAGGACGGGCGCATCGCCGAGCAGGGCACCCACAGTCGGCTGCTCGCCGCCGGTGGTGTCTACGCACGCCTGCACGCGGCCCAGTTCACGTCAGCCCCGACCACGCCCGAACCCGCTTAAAGGACGAGGGCCGTCATCCCCCGGCAGGTCGGTCTCGCGTTGCCCACAGCACGCCGACGGTCAGGGCGACCCTCCAGGTGGCCGCGATCCGCCCGAGGACGATCACCGCGTCACGGGATATGGCGCGGCGCACCAGGTAGAAGGCGAAGGACTGGGAGGGCAATGTGTACGGGATCGGCCGTCACGATCGCGAATGGTAGCCGTGGAACTGCACGGCAAGGATCTGCCGGGCAAGTAGGAAGTGGTTGGGGGTCCCGCCGGCGTTCGCGAGGTGTTGCAGGGTTCGCTCGGTCACGCCGGGCCGGGCGTAGGCGGCCGGGTCTGCGTTGCTCACGCCTGGGTTGGCCCAGCAGCATGACCAGGGGCGCGTCATGGAGGCCGATGAACGGTTCCGGCGGGAGTGTCAGGTTGAGCTGGTACGGCGCGTGCGAGGGGTGGATTTGGGTGTCGGCGAGGGCTTGCAGGTGCGGCAGGTCTTCGGGGACCGCGTACGGAGCGTTCGTGGTCGTGCGGGTCCACGGATTGAGCACCTGATCCCCCGCTATCCGCGTCGTCATGGCATGCAGGCCTACGAGCCTGCGAGCGGACCGTCACCGTGCCGGCCAGCCATCGGCGCAGGGAGTGCCGTGGGTCGCCCGTCGGCGTTGGCGGGCTGCCCGTTGCAGTTCAGCAGTTGCCGCCCCTGCTCGAATCGCCGAGCAGTCGCAGAGCCACGAGTCGATACTTCGAGGCCCTGGTCGGACTGAACACCTTGGTCGCGGCGTCGAGCGCCGCGCGGTCCGTTGCGAGGGTGCGAGGCTAGCCTGCAAATGGCCTGAGTGGGGCAACTCCTCGGAAGAGTGTCGAAGATCGGGCTAGCATGCGGCGGTGATTCGACAGGGAGCGGGGAGCCAGAGCGGTCAGGTTCGAGGGAAGAAGCAGGAGCCGTGGCAGCACTTCGAGCAAGAAGTCGTCGAACTCGTCGAGAGCCTCGATTCAGGCGCCACTGTTGAACCGGACGCCCACGTGACCGGCTTGGTCAGCGGGGCCACGCGACAACTCGACGCCTTGGTGCGCGGGCAGGTTGTCGGCCAAGACATCACGATTGCCATCGAAGCCAAGCGATACAAGCGGCCGGTAAGCATCGGGACCATTGACGAGTTCGTTGGCAAACTGCTCGACGTCGGCTGTGACCGCGGAGTGCTTTACGCCGCGGGTGGTTTCTCCGAAGCTGCTCTGTCCCGGGCAACCAATGCGCGGAATCCCGGGATCGGGTGCGTGCACCTTGCTCCGCGCGCAGACGGAGCCCTGATGCGCTCCCATACGGGGCTGGGCCCGGTCGAGCTGGCGTTCGAGGAGCATCTGGATCGGATCGTAGGAGTCCACCGGACTCAGGAATACGATGTATGGCTGCGCAGCGGAGTAGCCAATCTGTACCGTCACTAGGCTGCGCCGCGCTTCATCGGCCCTGATCCAACCCGCCTGCTTGACGCTCGCCCACTACGTATCCGCGAACCCTTGCGGATCGCAGCTGCTGCGTATCGTCCTTCATGCAGCAGTTGGTTGGCGGGCGTGCACTGCGGACTCGCGGATTCCCTGGCGCCCCCCGTACTGGTTGTCCCGGCGGCAGAAGGTGCCCGCTGTCGCCAGGGCAAGACCTACCGGTCCCCGACCGCGCCGGTTTTGCGGGACCCCTAGATGCGGTGTGCCTGGATGGTGGCCAGCCTGCCGGCATCGCAGCGGGTGAACCGTTCCGGGCACGACCGTGCTGGTTCCGGTCGAGGAGGCCGATGGGTGGGCGAAGGCCAGGCCGGACGTCCGCTTCGCGGGATATCTGGTGACCGCCCGGCGGGTCACAGATCTGACCTGAACCGACGAGAACGGGCGTGTTGGTGGCAGCTCCTCAGGGACTCGGATCTCCTGTCCTCCGCTGGCAGAAGGCCCGGACCGTGCCAACGGTTCGGGCCTTCGTCTTTTGCCGTCCTCCTTCAGCTTCGCGGCTGGATCTCGGTGTCGGCGGGTTCGGCGGGTTCGGTGAGCGATGCGACCAGGGCGTCCACCACCAGTGGGCCGCCCGTGACGCGCAGGGCCTCGACGCGGTGGGACAGCTCCGGCTGTGTCAGTGGGATGCCGACCAGGTCCTGCCGCCCGGCGAGCGCGAAGCGTGGGAGGAGGCCCAGGCCCTGTCCTCCGGCAAGCAGCTCGGTGTACGTACGCACGTCGTGGCCGTCGTACCGCAGGGCCACCCGCAGATGGGGGCTGCCTCCTCTGACCACGGCAGACAGGTCCGCCAGGGGGGCGCTCACGCCCGGTGCGTCGATCCACCGGGCGTCTATCAGGTCCGCCAGCCGCAGATCCGTGCGGTGTGCCAGGGGGTGGTGGGGCGGCAGAGCCACCACCACCGGCTCCCGGCAGACCGGTACGCCGCGCAGCCCGGCCACCCGGGGCGGGCGCAGGGGGTCATCGGGCAGGGCGAAGCCGTCGACCAGGCCGAGGTCCAGTTCGCCGGTGGCGACGCCTTCGGCGACCGCCTGGCGAGGCAGCGTACGTACCGTCAGCTCGTGCGCACCGGCCCGCCGGGACACCTCACCGATGATCCGCAGTGCGTGTGCGGTGGCCGCCAGTGGACAGGTGCCGACGGTCAGCCGCCCGGTGGTTCCGCCCTTCACCCTCTGGACCTCCGCGCGTGCGGCGTTGATCCGCAGGAGGATGGAGGCCACGTGGTCCATCAGCCGGGCACCGGCCTCCGTCGGACCGACCGGCCGCCGACAGACCAACTCGACGCCTAACTCCCCTTCCAGCGAAGCTATCTGTTGGGACACGGCGGACTGCGTATAGCCCAACTCCCTGGCCGCGTCGGAGAAGGAGCCGTGCGTGATGACGGCCGAGAAGGTCTTGAGCAGGCGCGGGTCCACCGGATCAGCATCACTTATCGAGGAATCAGAAGCTATCGTTTGTCCTTTTGTCAGGGCCGCTGGATGATTCCGGCGTGCCCACCACCGTCGCACCACGCCCCCAGGCCGACCTGGACCTCTCGCGCACCCGGCCCGCCCGGATCGCGCTCGTCGGCGAGCGGTCGGCGGGCGTGCCCGCGCACACCCGCTACGCGCCGATGCTGGAGGCGCTGTGGCGCCGCGAACGGCTGCTGGTGGACGCCTACTGGGTGTCGACCGCGCAGCTCGACGGCCCTCGGGACCTGGCCGGCTTCGACGGCATCTGGCTGGTGCCGGGCAGCCCGTACCGGAGCGAGGCCGGAGGGGTGAGCGCTGTGCGCACGGCGCGCGAGCGGGACATCCCTCTGCTGGCGACCTGCGGCGGCTTCCTGCACGTCCTCCTGGAATTCGCTCGCCACGTCTGCGCGCTGGACGGTGCCGCCCACGCCGAGAACTCCCCCGGCAGCCCGCTTCCGCTGATCGTTCCGCTGTCACGCGCCCTCGCGGGCCATGAGGGAACTGTCCACATCGAGCCCGGCTCACTGGCCGAGGAAGCGCTCGGCGCGCGTACGACCGTGGAGCGCTACCAGTGCACGCACGCTCTGGACCCCCGGTACGCCGGCACCCTGCGCGACCACGGGTTGCGCTTCACCGGCCACGACGACGGCCACCCCCGCATCGCCGAACTGCCGGGGCACCGGTTCTTCCTGTCCACCTTGTTCCAGCCCGAACTGGCCGACGACGCCTCCCGGCCCCATCCCCTGGTGCGTGCTTTCGCCTCGGCGGCGGTCGGGCGCAGCACGGAGACGTGATCGAGCGGCACAGCTCCGCCCCCGTGAAACGCACGACAAGAAGCGCATGACGAAGAGCGCACGACAAGAAACGCACGGCAAATCGAAAGGACTCGAAGTGGCAAGCTCCGTAAACGCCTTATCCGCTGTACCGGCCAAGTCGTGGGTACCTCAGTTCGTCATCTGCTCGATGATCTGGGGGTCCGGGTTCGCGCTCATCAAGATCGGTGTCGAAGCCGGTATCGAACCGGGTTGGGTCGCCTTCTGGCGGTGCTTCTTCGGAGCACTGGTGCTGTGGGGCCTGGTACTGGTGCGGCGGCTGGGAATGCCGCGTGACCTGCGGGTGTGGGGGCACGCCCTGGTGGTGGGGACGGTGCTCAATGCCTTCCCCTTCACCCTGTTCGCCTGGGGCGAGCAGTACATCGACTCCGTCACGGCCGGGGTGTGGAACTCCACCATTCCCCTGTTCACCCTGGTCTGGGTATTGGTCATGCTGCCGGACGAGAAGCCGACCCTGCGACGGCTGCTCGGCATCGCCACCGGCCTGTGCGGCGCCCTGGTGGTGCTCGGCGTGTGGTCGGGCGGGCAGTCCTCGCTGATGAAAGGGAGTGCGATCTGCCTGGTCGCCACCGCCTCGTACGGGCTGGGCTACACCTACACCCGCCGTTACCTGTCCGGCGGAGACATCCCCGCGATCACCCTGACCGCCATTCAGGTCAGCTGGGCGACCCTCGAACTCGCGCTGTTCGCACCACTGTTGAGTGGCGCACCACATTGGGGCGGGAAGGGGCCGATGGCCGCCATGGTGGTGCTCGGCGCCGTGGGCACCGGGCTCGCGTACATGTGGAACCTGTCGGTGATCCGCGCCGTCGGCTCGACGGTCGCCTCCACGGTTGCGTATCTGACCCCGTTGTGGGCGGCGATCGTCGGAGTGTTCTTCCTGAACGAGTCGCTGGGTTGGAACACCGTGGTGGGCGCGCTACTGATCGTCAGTGGCGTACTGCTGACCCGCACCGCGCCGTCACGTCCGGTGGCTGGGACCAAGCCCGGCGCCGGCGCCGGGGCCGGAACCGAGGCTGGGACCGGAGCCGAAGCCGAAGCCGTACCCCGGCCGGCCGAGGAGGAGAAGGAAGAGGGGACCGTGCAACCGGCGCGACCCTGAGCAAGGCCGGCAAGCCCTCGATCGCCGGACGGCCCGTCCCCGCCGGGCGGCCCGTCCGGCAGCAGTACGGTGTCCAGCCGCCGCAGGCCCTCGGTCACCGTGTCGACGTCGCGGGCGAAGCCGAGCCGGAAGCCTTCGTCCGAGCCCATGGTCTCCCCGGGGGTCAGCAACAGACCGGCCTCCAGCGCCCGGCGGCACAGCGCCAAGGAGGACTCACCGGTTCGCAGTTGTATCCAGGCGAAGGGCGTGCCCTGCGGCGGCACCAGCCGGACGGCATCCGGGTGGCGGGCCACCCACCTCTCGACGAGCCCCAAGCCCGGGGCGCACAACCGGTGGTACTCCCGCGCGTAGTCCTCGTGCCGGTCCAGCGCCGAGCAGGCCAGGGCCTCGCACAGTACGGAGTTGGCGATCGAGGTGAGGAACTTGCGCTCCACGCAGGCTTCCGCCACCTGCGGCGCGCCGTACACCCAGCCGGTACGCAGACCCGGTAGGCCGTAGGTCTTGGACAGACCGGAGACCGAGATCACCCGGTCCTGGCCCACGGCCGGGGAGCGCGACAGATCGATCGCGTACTCCTCGTCGACGAGCAAATAGGCGTCCCGCTCCGCCACCAGCGCCACCAGTGCCCGCAGTTCCTCCTCCTCGACCCGGAGGCCGGTGGGGCTACAGGGCGAGTTCAGCGCGATCAGCCGCAGGTTCTCACCGGCCGCCGCAGCCACGGCGGCGGCGTCCACGGACATATCCGGTCCGAACGGCAGGACCGTCACGCTCGCGCCGAGCCGGGGCGGAAGGTCCAGCAGCGGCTGCCATCCGGGGTACACGAGTCTGCCGAAAAGCCATGCCATTCTGCCGCTCCCGGAGGCCGTGGTCAACGGCATCCAGGCGATCGACGCCCGGTTCGGCGACGACATGGAGCCCGGTCGTTTGAGCATCAGGATCCGGCGCAGTCAGCAGGAAGCACTCGACTTCGGCCACGTCGGCCCAGTGCGCGCGGCGTTGAAGCGCATCGTCGGCTTCAGCGTCGAGGACAACGGAGTGGGCTTCACTCCGGAGAGCATGACATCGTTCGAGACGCTGGACAGCGACCACAAGGCCGACATGGGCTGCCGCGGTGTGGGGCGCCTGCTCTGGCTTAGAAGTCATCTCATTTGGCGAGCCTGCGGTAGCAGATGAGGGTGCAGGCGATGCTGGTGATGGCGAGGAAGTGGTCGGCCTTGCGTTCGTAGCGTCGGTGGAGGCGGCGGCAGCCGGCGAGCCAGGCCATGGTGCGTTCCACGGTCCAGCGATGGCGGCCCAGTCGTTGTGAGCATTCGACTCCCTTGCGGGAGATGCGGTGGGTGATGCCGCGTTCGCGTATCCATCGCCGCAGGTGGGCGTAGTCGTAGCCCTTGTCGGCGTGCAGTTTTCCGGGCTTGCGCCGTCGTCGGCCGCGGCGCGAGCGGATCGGCGGGATGCCCCCTTCACAAGCGGTATCAGGGCCTGGCTGTCGTGCAGGTCGGCCCCGGAGATGCCGACGTATATGGGCAGACCCGACCGTTCCGTGATCAGGTGGATCTTCGAGCCGTACTTCCCCCGGTCGACAGGATTCGGACCTGTCAGGTCCCCCTTTTCAGGGCCCGCATGTTCACCGGCGGTTGCTCCGGACGGGCCGAACGACGCAGTGTCGCCGGCATACCCGGGGTACGCCTCGATCATGTCGGAGGCCGGAGAGTCCGTCGTGACCCTGGCTCGGTGGCTCGGACACTCCTCGTCGGCGATCACCCTCGGTTACTATGCTTACTTCATGCCGGAAGCCGGCGGCAAGGGGCGCGGCACCATCGACGGTCTGCTTGGGGAGCGGGGAGGCCGGCCCGCCGGCCGAAACTCCCCAGATTCTCCCCAGCGCCGTTGACCGGTGATTCCTGCCTCTACACCCCGGAGAAGTCGACCGTGGATTACGAGGCTGAAGAGATGGGTGACCTGGGAAAGTGTTGCAAAAGGTCGTAGCGACCCGCTATGTCACGCCCCTGCGTGAGGGCGGCTCGCTCCCCGGGATCGTCGAGGCCGACGACCTCGGCACGTACGTCATGAAGTTCACCGGCGCCGGCCAGGGCCGCAAGACGCTCGTCGCGGAGGTCATCTGCGGGGAGCTGGGGCGGCGGCTCGGGCTGCGGGTGCCGGAGCTGGTGACCATCGAGCTCGACCCGGTCATCGGTCTCGCCGAGCCCGACCAGGAGGTGCAGGAGCTGCTCAAGGCGAGCGGCGGGCTGAACCTCGGCATGGACTACCTGCCGGGCTCGCTCGGTTTCGATCCGCTCGCCTACGAGGTGGGTGCGGCCGAGGCGGGGCGGGTCGTCTGGTTCGACGCGCTGATCAACAACGTCGACCGCTCGTGGCGCAACCCGAACATGCTGGTCTGGCACGGCGACCTCTGGCTCATCGACCACGGCGCCACCATGATCTGGCACCACAACTGGCCGGGCGCCGAGGCCTCGGCGGCGAAGCCTTACAACGCCTCCGACCATGTGCTGGCCCCCTTCGCCCCGGACATCGCCGCCGCGGCCGCCGAGCTCGCCCCGCTGGTCACCGAGGAGCTGCTCACCGAGGTGGCCGCCGATGTGCCGGACGCCTGGCTGGTGGACGAGCCCGGGTTCTCCTCCACCGATGAGCTGCGCCGGGCCTATGTGGCGCCGCTGCTGGCGCGAGCCGCCGCCATCCACGAGCGGATCACCCTGGACGCGCCGGCCGCGAACCGGCCGTCCCAGGCCCCCGGCTGGCTCACCGAGCGCCTGCCACCCCGGCCCCAGTCGGCCGGAGAGGCCTCCGCCGCGGCAGCCGTCCGTACCGGCCGGGAGGGTGGCCGATGACGCGCCGCGATGTCTTCGAGTACGCGCTCCTGCGGGTCGTCCCCCGGGTCGAACGCGGGGAGTGCTTCAACGCCGGGGTGCTCGTCTACTGCCGGGCCCACTCGTTCGTCGCCGCCCGTACGCACCTGGACGAGGCGAAGCTCAGGGCGCTGGACCCGGACGCCGATGTGGTGGGCGTACGGGCCGCCCTCCGCGCGGTCGAAGGAGTCTGCGGCGGCGGCGAGGCGGCCGGTCAGGCGGCCGGTGACGACGCCGGGCGGCGCTTCCGCTGGCTGATCGCGCCGCGTTCCACGGTCGTCCAGCCCGGCGCCGTGCACACCGGGCTCACCGCCGACCCGGCCGGTGAGGTGGAGCGGCTGCTCGGCCTGCTGGTGCGCTGAGTGTCCCGGGCCCGGGGCCGCTCGGTGCGCCGAGTCCGGTATCAGGGGGCCGCCGCCCGGTGTGACGTGCGGCCCTCTGGGGTCGCGCGCCGTTGACACCGGGTGCCAGGGCTTCTAGCGTCTCGTCTGCTGAAGGTACTAAGCGGTTGCTCAGTCATCGGGCCTCTCTGTCAGGGAACGGCCACGACGTCCGCTGAACCGCTATCCAAGGGCGAGGAGAACCAAGCATGTCCACCACCGAGCAGCGCGTCGCCATCGTGACGGGAGCGGCGCGGGGCATCGGCGCCGCCACCGCCGTGCGCCTGGCGGCCGATGGCCGCGCCGTCGCCGTACTCGACCTCGATGAGGCGGCCTGCAAGGACACCGTCGAGAAGATCACCGCCGCAGGCGGCACCGCGCTCGCCGTCGGCTGCGACGTGTCGGACAGTGCCCAGGTGGAGGCCGCCGTCGCGCGGGTCGCCGCTGAGCTGGGTGCCCCGACGATCCTCGTGAACAACGCGGGCGTGCTCCGCGACAACCTGCTGTTCAAGATGAGCGAGTCCGACTGGGACATCGTGATGAACGTCCACCTCAAGGGTGCGTTCCTGATGGCGAAGGCCGTCCAGGCGCACATGGTGGAGGCCAAGTTCGGCCGGATCGTCTCGCTGTCCTCCTCCTCGGCCCTCGGCAACCGCGGCCAGGCCAACTACTCCGCCGTCAAGGCGGGCCTCCAGGGCCTGACCAAGACCCTCGCCAAGGAGCTCGGCAAGTTCGGCGTCACCGCCAACGCCGTCGCCCCCGGCTTCATCGTCACCGAGATGACCGCGCAGACCGCCGCCCGTGTCGGCATGGGCTTCGAGGAGTTCCAGGCGGCCGCCGCCACCCAGATCCCGGTCCAGCGCGTGGGCCGTCCCGAGGACGTCGCGGGCGCCATCGCCTTCTTCGCCGGTGACGACGCCGGCTTCGTCTCCGGCCAGGTCATCTACGTGGCCGGCGGCCCCCTCAACTGACCCGAAGGGCAGTGAACGACATGACGGTGCAGGACAGCGGAAAAGTCGCCCTCATCACGGGCGCCAGTCGGGGCATCGGCTACGGGATCGCCGAGGCGCTCGTCGCGCGCGGCGACCGGGTGGCCATCACCGGGCGGGGCGAGGACGCCCTCAAGGAGGCCGTGGAGCGGCTCGGCGCCGACCGGGTCATCGCGGTCTCCGGCAAGGCCCACGACGAGTCCCACCAGGCGGTGGCGGTCGAGCGGACCATGGAGGCGTTCGGCCGGGTCGACTACCTGGTGAACAACGCGGGGACCAACCCGGTCTTCGGTCCCATGGCCGAGCTCGACCTCAACGTGGCCCGCAAGGTCTACGAGACCAACGTGATCTCGGCGCTCGGCTTCGCCCAGCAGACCTGGAAGGCCTGGCAGAAGGAGAACGGCGGGGCGATCGTCAACATCGCCTCCGTCGCCGGTGTCGCCCCCTCGCCGTTCATCGGCGCGTACGGGATGTCGAAGGCGGCCATGATCAACCTGACCGCCCAGCTGGCGCACGAGTTCGCGCCGGTCGTCCGGGTCAACGCGATCGCCCCCGCCGTGATCAAGACGAAGTTCGCCGAGGCGCTCTACGAGGGCCGGGAAGCGGAGGCGGCCGCCGCCTATCCGCTCGGCAGGCTCGGTGTGCCCGGGGACATCGGGGGCGCCGCGGCCTTCCTGACCTCCGCACAGTCGGACTGGATCACCGGGCAGACCCTGGTGGTCGACGGAGGAATCTTCCTCAACGCCGGCGTGGGCTGAGAGCGACCTGAACCGGTTTGGCCGTGATTGACTCAAGTGCCCCGCTGGACCGACGGATTGTTCCGGCGGGGCGCTGCGGTATGGTCTGCCGACCCATGGCTGATCGAGGAGCGTGCACGTGTTCTACCGGGCCAGTCTGCAGGCCGCTGCAGCCCTAGCATCCCTTTCTCTGCTGGCCGGCTGCGGTCTTCTTTCCGACAGCGGATCGGAAGAGAACCAGAAGATAACCGTCGGGACGACGAGCTCCCCGTCCACGCTGGACCCCGCGGCGGCCTGGGACGGCTCCTGGGAGCTGATGCGGAACATCTACCAGACCCTGGTGAGCTTCCCCACCGGCAGTACGAGCCCCGAGCCCGACGCGGCCGACACCTGCACGTTCACCGACGCCACGAGCATGGCCTACCGGTGCACGCTCAAGAAGAACCTCAAGTTCTCCAACGGCGAGAAGCTCGACGCCCAGGCCGTGAAGCACTCCATCGACCGCGTCGTGGACATCCACTTCAAGGGCGGCCCGGCCGGCATGCTCGGCTCGCTCGACCGGATCGAGACCAAGGGTGACGACACCGTCATCTTCCACCTGAACAAGTCCGACGCCACCTTCCCGTTCATCCTGGCCACGCCGGCCATGTCGCTCGTCGCCCCCGGCGACTACCCCAAGGACAAGATCCGCGACGACGGCAAGATCACCGGCTCCGGCCCCTACCTCCTGGACTCCTACGAGGCCGGCGTCACCGCCGAGCTGACGAAGAACCCCGACTACAAGGGCTTCGCCAACCGGAAGAACAACGCGGTCACCATCCGGTACTTCGAGAAGTCCAGCGAGATGGTGAACGCGCTCAAGGCCAAGGAGATCGACGCCACCTACCGCGGTCTGACCGCCGAGGAGGTCGTCGGCCTGGAGGACAAGAAGGAGGGCAACGACGGCCTCCAGATCCTCGAGACCACCGGCGCGGACATCCGCTTCCTGGTCTTCAACCCGAAGGACCCGGCCGCCGCCAAGCCCGCCGTCCGCAAGGCCATCGCCCACATCGTGGACCGGGACGCCTTGGTCGCCAAGGTCTACCGGGGCACCGCCGAACCCCTCTACTCGATGATCCCCAAGGGCATCTCCGGGCACACCACCAGCTTCTTCGACACCTTCGGCGATCCGGATGTGAAGAAGGCCAAGGAACTCCTCACCGAGGCCGGGATCACCGCTCCGGTGAAGATGACCTTCTGGTACACCACCGACCGGTACGGCTCCTCCACGCAGCCCGAGTTCGAGGAGCTGGAGCGGCAGCTGGAAAAGACGGGGCTCTTCGACATCACGCTGGAGAGCGCCCCCTGGAAGACCTTCCAGGAGGGTTTCACCCAGGGTGAGTACCCGGTCTTCGGCCGCGGCTGGTTCCCGGACTTCCCGGACCCGGACAACTTCATCGCCCCCTTCGTCGGCGAGGAGAGCGTCACCGGAACCCCGTACCGCAACAAGGAGATCACCCAGCAGCTCATCCCGGCCACGCGGCAGGAGAGCGACCGGGGCGCGGTCAGCAGGCAGTTCGAGCGGGCCCAGCAGATCCTCGTCGACGACGTCCGGCTGCTGCCGCTCTGGCAGGGCAAGCTGTACGTGGCCTCCGGCGAGGACATCGGCGGCGGCGAGCGCGCACTGGACCCGCAGACCGTCATGCAGATGTGGGAGCTGTACCGCAAGGCCAGCTGGTAGCAGGTAGCAGGTAGCAGGTGTGCGGGCCCGGGGAGCAGGTCTCCCCGGGCCCGTTGTCAGTGATGGGCGGTAGGTTCTGGGATCAAGAACCTGTTGCTCACCGGAGGTTGTGGACGTGACCGATATCGACCTGCTGCCCGAGTCCTGGCGAGGCGTCCTCGGCGAAGAACTCCAGAAGCCGTACGTCAAGGAGCTGGCGGACTTCGTCGAGGAGGAGCGGGCCCAGGGGCCCGTCTATCCGCCGCGCGAGCAGGTCTTCGCCGCCCTCGACGCCACGCCGTACGAAAAGGTCAAGGTCCTCGTCCTCGGCCAGGACCCGTATCACGGCGAGGGCCAGGGGCACGGGCTCTGCTTCTCCGTGCGACCCGGCGTGAAGACGCCGCCCTCCCTGCGCAACATCTACAAGGAGATGCAGCAGGAGCTGGGCCTGCCCATCCCGGACAACGGCTATCTGATGCCGTGGGCCGAACAGGGCGTGCTCCTGCTGAACGCGGTGCTCACCGTGCGCGGCGGCGAGGCCAACTCCCACAAGGGCAAGGGCTGGGAGAAGATCACCGACGCGGTGATCCGCGCCGTCGCCGAGCGGCCCGACCCGGCCGTCTTCGTCCTCTGGGGGAACTACGCCCAGAAGAAGCTCCCCCTGATCGACGAGGAGCGCCACGTCGTGGTCAAGGGCGCCCACCCCTCCCCGCTCTCCGCGAAGAAGTTCTTCGGCTCCCGGCCCTTCACCCAGATCAACGAGGCGGTCGCGGCCCAGGGCCACCAGCCGATCGACTGGCGGATCCCGAATCTCGGCTGAGGCCTAACGCCTCGCCGCCCGTGCCTGAGCGGGATTGCCGACCGCCGGCGCTAGCGTCGAAGGGACGGCGGCCGGGCTGGACGTGCGAAAAGAGGAGACCGCAGTGGTGGAGCAGCAGGAGGCGTCCGAGGACGCCGTCATGACCAGGATCGGCCAGGCGGTCATGCTGCTCCACGGCGGTGACCGGGAGGAGGCCCGCAACCGCTTCGGCCTTCTCTGGTCGGAGCTCGGCGCCGACGGTGACGGCCTGCACCGCTGCACCCTCGCGCACTACATGGCCGACACCCAGGACGACCCCGGGGACGAGCTCGCCTGGGACCTGCGGGCCCTGACGGCCGCCGAGGGGCTGATGAGCGGCGAGCGGTCGGCCGGGCACCGGGACTCCTTGGCCGTCCAGGCGTTCTACCCCTCGCTCCACCTCAACCTGGCGGCGGACTACCTCAAGCTCCAGCGCCCCGACGCGGCCCTTATCCACCTGCGCCAGGCTCGCGACGCGGCGGACGCGCTGGAGGACGGCGGGCACGGCGGTCATGGGGGATACGGCGGATACAGCGGTTACGACGCCGGAGTGCGGGCCGCCATCGAGCGGCTGGAGCTGCGGATGCGGGGGATGTGAGGCCCGGGGGCCGATCCGGATGCCGGGGCGGCCTGCAAGCCTGGCCGCCGCCCCGGCCCCGTAGCCGTCATCGCCCGTACGTCTCCTCGCAGATCCGCGCCTCCCTGCTGCCCGCGGGCCAGCCGCCGTACCCTCGGCCGAGCGCGCACACGTCATGGAGGCCGCCGCCCCGGGCCTGCGGCAGGGCCGGCAGCACGCCGGGAGGGATGACCGGGACCTGTCGGGGCGGTGTCCTCCGAGGCGGTGGCACGGCCCGCTCCAGCGCCCGGGGTGCCGGTGGGGGTCCGGCCCGCCGGGCTTGCGAAGGGGAGGGAGGCGCGGGGGAGGCGGGCCTGCCCGGTGACGGGCTCGGCTCCACGACGGCCTCCAGCGCCTCGCGCCCGGGCGGCTGCACCACCTGCGGGAACACGTCCTGGGCCGGTCTGGCGCTCTCCGCCCTCGGAGGCTGTCGCGGGGCTGCTTCCTGCGGATCGACCGACACGCATCCGGAGACGGCGGTGACGGCCACCCCGGCCAGGAGTTTCGTGGTGAATCTGGTTCGCTGCACCCGGGTAACTCTGCGGTGCGGGCGGCCGCTCGGGCAGCCCGTGGGCGAGGAATGGCCCGCACGAGTGACCCGGTCAGCACGGCGCCACGGCCCGGGGTCAGGGGGCGGACAGCAGGACCGGTCAGTCGCCCGTCGCGCCGTCGACGCGTTCCCGCACCAGGTCGGCGTGGCCGTTGTGCCGCGCGTACTCCTCGATCATGTGCGTGTAGATCCAGCGCAGGCTGAACGGTTCGCCCGCCGAGCCGACGCCCTGCGAGAAGTCGTCCAGGCCGTACCCGGCGGCGCTCTCACGGGCCGCCGCTGTCTCCGCCCGCCACACGGACTCCGTGCCGGCCCAGGTGGTGGACTCCGTCACCTTGAAGTCCCCGTCCGGGTCCTCCTCGGTGGAGTAGAGGTCCGGCAGCTCCTCGCCCGCCAGGATCTCGCGGAACCAGAAGCGCTCCACCTCCGCCAGGTGCTGGACGAGGCCGAGCAGGGTGAACGCGGAAGGTGGCACGGACGCCTCGCGCAGCTGCGCGTCCATGAGGCCCGCGCACTTCATGGCGAGCGTTTCGCGGTGGTAATCGAGCCAGCCCTCCAGCATGGGGCGTTCGGCTGCGTCGAGGGCGGGTTCGGAGCGTTCTGCGGAAGTCATCCGGTCATCCTGGACCAAGATCACGATCCTGGCCAGGCACTTCTTCCCCGGGCGGCCGGAAGGGGGGCGCAGGCGCCCCGTATGCTGCCCGCACCGGAACATCAGCACGGCACGGCGATCCGGACACCGCACGGCACGGCGAGAGGGAGATCCCTGTGAAGGTCGGTTGCATCGGGCTCGGCGACATCGCGCAGAAGGCGTACCTGCCGGTGCTGAGCGCCGTACCGGGGGTCGAGCTGCACCTCCAGACCCGTACGCCCGCCACCCTCGAAGCGGTGGGCGACACGCACCGCATCCCGGCCGGCGCCCGCCACACGACCCTGGACTCGCTGCTCGCCGAAGGGCTCGACGCTGCCTTCGTGCACGCCCCGACCGCCGTGCACCCGGAGATCGTGGGCCGGCTCCTGGCAGCCGGGGTCGCCACCTATGTCGACAAGCCGATCGCCTACGAGTACGCGGAGTCCGAGCGGCTGGTGAACCTCGCGGAGGCCCGGGGTGTCAGCCTCGCCGTCGGCTTCAACCGCCGCTTCGCGCCGAGCTACGCCCAGTGCGCCGAGCACCCGCGCGAGCTGATCCTGATGCAGAAGAACCGCGTCGGACTGCCTGAAAATCCCCGCGCCCTGGTGCTCGACGACTTCATCCACGTCGTCGACACCCTCCGCTTCCTGGCCCCGGGACCCGTCGACCACACCACCGTGCGGGCCAGGATCGTGGACGGACTGATGCACCACGTGGTGCTCCAGCTCTCCGGCGACGGCTTCACCGCGATCGGGATGATGAACCGCCTCAACGGCTCGACCGAGGAGATCCTGGAGGTCTCAGGCCGGGACACCAAGCGCCAGGTCCTCAACCTCGCCGACATCGTCGACCACAAGGGCCAGCCCAGCGTGCGCCGACGCGGCGACTGGGTGCCGGTGGCCCGCCAGCGCGGCATCGAGGGGTGCGTCCGCACGTTCCTGGACGCGGTCCGCGCGGGCAAGGTGCTCAGTGCTCAGGATGCTCTGGCGACCCATGAGCTGTGCGAGCGGATCGTCCGGGAGTCCCTGGAGCAGGCCTCCTCCTGAGCGCCCGCAGCCCCTCGGCGGCGCACTGGGCGGCCATCGCCGCCAGGGCCCCGTACACCGCCCAGTCGCCGAAGCGGCTGTAGAGGGTGGTGCCGTGCGCGAGGGGTACGTCGTACACGGCGGCCGCGCTCTCGTCCGTACCGAGCGGCGTGCCGATCCGCTCCCCGTGCGGCCCGTACACGGCGCTGATCCCGGTGAGCGTCGCGTGCACCACGGGCCGGCCGTTCTCGGCGGCCCGCAGCGCCCCCAGGGACGCGTGCTGGGCCGGTGCCCAGCTCTCCTGGAAGGTGGAGGTGGCGGACTGCGTGACGAGCACCTGGGCGCCGTCCCGGGTCAGCCGGCGGCTCATGTCGGGGAACGCCGACTCGAAGCAGACCAGCGGACCGATCCGCAGCCGCTGGTCGCCGTCGGGCAGCGTCATCACCACCTGGCGCTCGCCCCGCAGCCGGTCCTCGCCCGCCGCCTTGCCCACCGAGGTCGCCCACCCGAGCAGGGAGCGCGCCGGGATGTACTCACCGAACGGCACCAGGCGCATCTTGTCGTACCGGTCCCCGGTCGGCCCGTCAGGACCCACGAGCACCGCCGCCTTGAAGATCCCGCTCCGGCCCGATCCGTTCGTCTGCCGGGCGTCCACGTTGACCAACAGGTCGGCCCCGCTGTCCCGGGAGAGCGCCGCGAGCCGCCGGGCGGTCTCCGGGCCCCGCCAGGCGCCCGCCCCGATGCTGCTCTCGCCCCACACCACGAGGTCGACGTCCCGGCCCGCCACCGTACGGGTCAGCTCCTCGCCCCGGGCCAGGCGCCGCTCGACACTCCCGGGTCCTGAGATGACACCCGGCTGTACGACGGCGATCCTGGCCGTCCCCGTGGTCACCGGCTGTGGGGCCCAGGCCCACACCCCGGTCACGATCAGCGCGCACACGACCAGCAGCCCCCCGCCCGTCGTCCGGGCGCCGGTGCGCGCGACCGTCAGCAGGATGAGCGCGGTGTTGACCGCCACCACCAGTAGGCTCACCAGCCACACCCCGCCCACGGACGCCACCCGCAGTGCCGGAGCGACCTCCCACTGGCTCGCGCCGAGCAGCCCCCAGGGCCCGCCGAGCCCTTCCCAGGAGCGGACCAGCTCGATCACCAGCCACCCCGACGGAACGGCCACCACCGCGGCGGCGGCCCGCAGCACGGAGGGCGCGCCGCCGAGCAGCCGCTGGGCCAGCACACCCCAGGGCGCCCACAGCAGACCGAGCAGCGCGGCCAGCAGCACGATGAAGACGTGCAGGCTCGGCATCAGCCAGTGGTGGACGGCGATGACGAAGCCGGTTCCGCCGATCCAGCCGTCCAGCGCCGCCCGGCGCGTCGTCCCCGCCGAGCGGATCAGCAGCAGCCAGGGGACGAGCGCGCCACAGGCCAGCCACCAGAGCGACGGCGCGGGGAACGCGAGCGCGGGCAGCGCCCCGGCGAGGAGCGCCACGGCCCCCCGGACCCAGCCGGACGCCGGGAGCGACCGACGGGCGGACTTCTCTCCGGCCGGCGGCTGCCCTTCGGACGCCGGAAGCCTTCCGCCCCGCATCCGCATGCCGTGCCCTCCTCGTCCCACGCGGGTGAGCAACCGAGTGATCTGCCAGGTCAGCTCTGTCTACCCAGTGTGGGGGAGGTGATCCCCACGGTACCCAGGACACCCCCGGCCGAGGGGTGCGGCTCAGGCCACTCCCTGCGCCAGGCGCCACTTCTCGTGGACGGCGACCGTACGGATCCGCCAGCCCGGGTCCGTACGGTGCAGCTCGAAGGTGTACCGCCCGCCGGCGACGAAGTCGGGAGCGGTGTCACCGGCCGGATCCGCCCCGCCCTCACGCGCCAGGCGCATCGGGTTGAGGTAGTCGGCCCGTACCTGCGCCCGGTCGCCCGGGTAGCCGCCCAGGTCCTGGAGGTCGATGCGCCGGTTGACGATCAGGTGCTGGCGGATCGCGAAGAGGCGCATCGTTCCGGTGAGCCAGCGCGCGATCTCACCCGCCGGGCCCTCCGCTCCGCCCGCGCCCGTGTAGTCGGCGCGTCCGTCCGGGGTGAACAGCGCTTCGTACGCGGGCCAGTCGCCGTCGTCCACGGTCACGGCGTATCCGGTGATCACATCATCGATGGCGAGCCGGTCCATCACGGTCGCGAGTGCCACACGCTGTGTCATCGGTCAAGTCTCGGTCAAGCCGCCCGCCACGCCAAGGGGCCTGCGCACCCGGGCAGATGACCGCCCGCCCGGTCAGCAGGGCACGACGGCGACCGGGCCCAGTGCGTGCGTGACCGTCGTCTGGGCGACCGGGGAGAGGCCGAGACCGAGCGACTCGCCGCCCTTGCGGCGGCCGATCACGGTCAGGGCGGCCGTGGCGGAGGCCGTCACCAGGGTGCGCGAGGCGGACCCGTTGACCGGCTCCCGTACGACCTCCACCTGCGGGTACCGCTCCTGCCAGCCGGAGGTCACCTCCGCCAGGCTCCGCTGGGCCGAGCCCTGCGCGGTCTCCCGGTCGAAGACCGGTCCGCCCGCGAGCATCGAGGAGAACATCGTCCAGCCGTGCACGATCCGCAGCCGTGCGCCGGGCCGGGCGGCCGCGGTGGCGAAGGCGAACTCCAGGACCGCCTCGCTGCTCTCGTCGGCGGCCACCCCCGCCACGATGTCGGAGTAGGCCTCCTCGCCCTCGGGCCGGTCGTCCTCGTCCGAGCGGCCGTCCTGCACGATGACGACCGGGCAGCTCGCCATCGACGCGGTGGCCAGGCTGTTGGAGCCGATCATCAGCGACCGGAAGCCGCCGAGCCCCCGCGAGCCGACCACGACCATCGACGCGTCCCGGCCGAGCGAGACGAGTGCGGCCGCCGGGAAGTCCAGCGGGGCCAGCGTCGAGGGCCGCGAGGCAGGTGCGACCGACTCGCTCCGGCGTACGGCCTCGGCGAGCAGTTCGTCCGCCTCGCGCAGGCCGGTCTCCTCGTCGACGTTCCGGGTGAGCGGCCTGATATGGACGATCAGCAGCGGCAGGTGGCGCCGCGCGGCCTCCCGCGCGGCCCAGTCCAGCGCCTGCCGGCTGTGGGTGGAACCGTCGACGGCGGCGATCACGGGAAGATCATGAGTGGTCATGGACCCGAGCGTACGGTGTCGGGCAAAACGCGCCGATCAGTCGTGATTGTGGCTGGAGGAGGTGTCGTCCGGCGGCACGGTCCGTCCGCCGTCACTCCCGCTGACCACCACCACGACCAGCGCCACCATGGCCCCGACCACCGCGAGCCGGCCGCCCAGGCGCAGCGCCCAGCCGGTCCGGGAGACGGTGGCACCGGGCGAGAGGGGCAGCTTCTCGGAGCGGCGGGCCGGGCGCAGCAGGCGGACGAGCAGCAGGGCGGCGATCGGCAGCTGGAGCAGCCACACGCTGGTGCGGAACCAGCCGTCGAACCAGACGTTCGTCCCGTACAGCAGGGTGTGCCAGACGCTCAGCACGTAGACCACGATCACGAACCGGTGCAGGACGCGCCAGGTCTTCGGGCCGATGCGGTGGCGTACGTAGAAGAGCAGGCCGAGCGGTATCGCGAGGTACAGCGCCGCCTGGCCGATCGGGATGGCGATCTGTCCGGTCCCCGAGGTGTAGCCGCCCGGGACGAACGTCTCGACGAAGGCGGTGGCCAGTGCGGAGTTCCAGGCATCGGTGGAGTGCCGGAACAACTCGGCGCCGAACAGCAGCGCGTGGGCCGTGATCAGCGCGATGGTGTTGAGGCTGGTGGTGCGGTGCAGGCGCTCCAGGCGGGGGCCCGAGAGCGGCAGGCGGCCCGGGCGCTGCCCGGAGAGCAGGAGGCCGAGGATGACAGTTCCCCACGCCCAGAGCAGCGCGGACCAGCCGAACGCCTGGCTGAGGAAGTACATCCAGAAGCCGCCCGCGTCGGCCATGAACGGCATCACGGAGACCGTGGAGGAGGTCTTGTTGCGGATGCGTATGTAGAGCAGGACGAAGACGGCGCCGGTCACCAGGAGCGCCACGAGCCCGTCGGGCCAGGAGGCGCGCAGATCGGAGCGGAGGGTGGTGCGCTGCGTCGGACGGGGCTGCCGGGGGCCGGGGAGCTGGGTGTCCGGCGTGGCGTCGGTCTCGGTGGGTACGGTGGGGAATTCGGCGGCCGCTGCCGGTTCGGGTGCGGGGGGCTGGTTCGTCATGCGGCCTCTTCGGGGGCGTCGGCTGGCGGGGCGGACGCGTCGGCCCCGGGCCACGAGGCGTGTGCGGACGCGTTGTTGGAGCAGTCGGCGGGGCCGGGGTGAAAGTTCCCCCGAGAGTCGTGTGACGTGAATCACATGCGCGATGCCTGGGACAAACGGGGTGAACTCCCGTTGTTTCCGCATCTGCTGGTCTTCTCCGCGAGGTGGGTGCGGCTGGCACGATGGCCGCCATGGGAGCCGGAACCGCACTCCGCCTCGCCCGCACCGCGCTGTTCGCGGTCGTGTGCGTCGCCGTGTCCGGGCTCGGCCATGCCCTGATGTCGGACAGGCCGCTGCCACTGCCGCCCCTGCTCTCCGTCCTCGTGCCGGTCGCCGCAGCGGGGTGGTTGCTCGCCGGGCGCGACCGGAACGCCCCGGTCACCGTCTCGGCCCATGTGCTGGGCCAGTTGGGGCTGCACGCCTACTTCACCGCCTCCACCGCGGGGGCAGCGCACCACGCGCCCCGGGCGACGCCCCACGCCTCCCACGCGGGCCCGGCCGGGGACGTCTCGCACCGGATGGAGCTGCTGGCGGCCTTCGACGCCTCGGTGTTCACCACCGGCATGGCCGCCTCCCACGCCGTCGCCGGGCTGGTCTGCGGCTGGTGGCTGTGGCGCGGCGAGATGGCTCTCGCCCGGCTGGGCCGCTGCCTGGCCCTCTTCGTACGAACCCCGCTGCGGACGGCCTGGCGCCTCTGGTCGGCGACGCTCCTGGACGGCGTCTCGCCGGTCCGGCCGCGCGCCCACCGCCGGCCGCGCCGCCGCATTCAGGACCTCCTCGCCCGGCACGTCATCTCCCGGCGCGGTCCACCGTTTCCCGTCCCCTCCCTGTGACCTCCAGCCGCCCACCCGGGTCCGTGTGACCCGGTGGCGGTACGGGTGTGCGCTCGCGCCCACACCCATAACAGGCATGCCGGTTCCGCCGGACCCGCCCCCAGGGCCGTCCGCGCGGCCGGCCACGCGGAACCGGGCGATGACCAGGCCACGGCTCCGCCAGGACGCGAAGGACTGCTGTGACCCCTGCTGCCACCCGCTCCCTCCCCGCCCGGCCGCCGGGCACCCCGGCGCCCCGGCCCCGGGTGTACGCCACCCGCCAGAACGACTTACAGATCACCGACTGGGCCCTCGCCGCGGGCGGCGGCGACCGGGAGGCCGCCGACCGCTTCGTCCGGGCGACCTACGAGGACGTCCGCCGGTTCGTCGCCTACCTCAGCGCCGACGTCCCCGGCGCCGACGACCTCGCCCAGGAGACCTACCTGCGGGCGATGAGTGGACTGGCCCGCTTCGCCGGACGCTCCTGCGCCCGCACCTGGCTGCTCTCCATCGCCCGGCGCGTCGTCATCGACCGCCACCGCACCGCCGCCGTACGCCCCCGGACCGCCGACACCGCCGACTGGCAGGGTGCGGCGGAACGCGCCCAGCCGCGCCACCTTCCCGGCTTCGACGAGTCCGTCGCGGTCTTCGACGCCCTCGGCCACCTGGACCCGGCGCGCCGCCAGGCCTTCGTCCTCACCCAGGTGCTCGGGCTCTCCTACGAGGAGGCGGCGGACGCGGCGGGATGCCCCGTCGGTACGGTGCGCTCCCGCGTGGCGCGCGCCCGCCGCGAGCTGGCCGGGCAGTGGCGTACGGAACCGGGGGAGCGGGCGGAGGCGGCCGCCGGTTCAGCCCCGTAGGCCGGAGGCCGCCTCCGCCCGGGGCTCCGACCGGCCCCGGGCGGTACGGCGGCCGCCGTACATCAGCAGCACCGGCAGCAGCAGGCACTGGAGGCAGACCACCACCCAGAACGCCCGCGCCGAACCGGCCGACTCCGCCGCCGAGTACAGCTGACCGCCGACCACCCCGCTGGCGAACGCGCCGATGCCCGCCGCGAGCCGCTGCCGCCCGAACACGGTGGCCGGAGCCGCGGACGAGCGGGCCAGCGCCTCCAGGTCGTTCTTCAGGAAGAGCACGATCTCGCCCAGACAGAGCAGCGCCCCGCCCACCGCGATGCCCGCGTGCCCGCCCCCGGCGATGGCCGCCATGCCCGCCGTCATGGCCCCGAACCCCCACCTCAGCGCAGCCGGGTAGCTCAGCGCGGCGATCCGCTCCGCCAGCAGCGGCTGGGCCACGACGAGGAGGGCCGCGTATCCCATCAGGACCACGCCGTAGAAGCCCGCCGACGTCCGGGGGACCGCGTACAGCGCCAGGTAGTGCTGGAAGAACATGAACGCGTAGACGCTCACCACCGTGACCAGGAACGGCGAAAGCCCGGCCCGTGCGGGACTCCTACCCGGAGCCTCGGCCGTGACCGTCTCCGGGCGGGTCTCCTCGCGCGGCAGGAACGCGTGTCCCACCCCGACCAGCGCGAACAGCCCCGCCACGCACGTGAAGAGCACCCCGGGGGAGCCGAGCACGAGCGGGGCCGCCGCCGGGGGGCCGAGCGCCATCCCCGCGTTGAACGCCGAACTGCTCGCCGACAGCAGCCACGGCCGGTCCTCGTCCGGTGGACCGGCCACCAGATAGGCCTTGTTGGCCGGGAGGTAGAGCGCCGCGCCCGCCGACACCAGCAACAGCGCGCCGATCGCCAGCACCGGGCTGGTCAGCCCCGGTACGAACGCGGCGAATCCGGCCGTCCGCAGCGCCAGCGCCAGCAGCATCGACCGCCGCAGCCCGATCCGCGCGGCGACCGGACCCGCGACCACGCCCCCGGCGAACTGGATCAGCGAGGCCACCGCCAGGACGAAGCCGACCGTGCCGAGCCCGAGACCGAGCCGCTGGTGGAGCAGGACCGACATGTACGGCAGCACGGCGAAGCTGCCCAGCGTGATCAGGAACGAGCCCGCCAGAAGGAACCCTTGTGGAGTCGTGAACCGACCTGATTTCGGGGCCCGTTCATCGCTCACCCCGCCCTCACGGCGTGTCCGCGATCACCGGGCGCACCCGGACCGCCGCGCTCCACGCCCGGTGCTGGGCCAGCTCCGCCGTCGCGGCCTCGGCCAGCACCATGCCGGTGCACCCCCGCTGGTCGGCCACATGGGCCAGGGTCTCGCCGGGTTCGCGTACGGGATACCACTCCACGGCCCCGGGAAAGGCGGCGAGTTCGTCCAGGCCGTGCCAGCCCTTCAGGACCCCGGGCCGGTCCGCGTAGACGAGGACGAAGCCGTACGCGGGCCCCTGCCGGCCGAGCGGGGTGTCCAGCAGTCGGGGGCGGCGGCCGAGCGCCTCGTCCATCATCGCCGTGTACACATTCCTCCCCAGTGCCCGGCAGAGCACCTCGCCGACCAGTGCACCGCCGATCCGCCGGTTGATCTCCACCAACTCCGGTCCTTCGTCCGTCAGGATGAACTCCACATGGGCGAACCCCCCGTGGTGCCCCGCCATTTCGAGCACCCGCCCCACCCACGCCTCGATCGCGTCCCGCTCCCCGGTCGGCAGCGCCACCGGGAAGGCCGCGACCTCCTCCCGTACCACCGCCGACCGGGACGTCTGGCGGCTCAGCACCCCCAGCAGCCGGGTGGTCCCCTCCCAGCTCAGGGTCTCCGCGCTGTACAGCGGACCGGCGAGGAACGCCTCAGCGAACAGCGCCCCCTTCAGCGGCTGTCGCTCCGCCTCCGCCAGCGCCCGGTGCAGCGCCTCCTCGTCGTGTGCGATCCACACGCCCCGCGACGAGGTGCCCGCCGAGTCCTTCAGCACGGCGGGCAGTCCCACCGTACGCAGGACCGCGTCGGCCCCCTCCGGCCCGGGGGGTACGGCCACGGCGGTCGACCGGCTCAGCCCCCGCTCGTGCAGCGCCTCCCGGACCCGGCGCTTGTCCCGCAGCAGCCGGACTGCCTCCGGGTCCGGGCCCGGGAGCCCCAACTCGGCGGCCAGTTCGGCGGCCGGCAAGCTCCAGGTATCCGTCGTATTGATCAGCCCGGCCAGGGAAGGGAGAGCGGCCAGCGCGCGGCGGACCGCTTCCGGGTCGTCGGTGTCGACGTCGACGACGTCCAGCGCATCGGCGGGCAGGGTGGTCAGCTCGTGCCGGTACACCGAGCGGTCACCGGTGAGCAGGCACAGCCGGTGCCCGGCCTCCGCGGCGGCTTCGGCCATCCTGCCGAGCCCGAAGGACAGGGACTCCAGAGCGGCGATCGTCACGGCTGCATCTCCACGGTCGGCACGGGGGCGGCGGTGCCGCCCTGTTCGGGCAGGCGGGCGGCTTCGGGCGCGGCGCGCCGGCCCCACTCCATCACCGACCACGGCGGTCGCAGGGCGTCCAGCGACGCGATCGGGCGCGGTCGCAGTCCGGCCGGGTCCAGCGCCTCGGCGTGCCGGGTGAACACCCGCTCGGCGTAGCGGTGTCCGGTGTCGGCGCCCAGTACTAGGTGCAGCCGGCCCGGGTCGCGCGTGGCCTCCCAGGAGGCCGCCAGGTGCGCCGCTCCGGTGGAGAGCCCGGCGAACACCGCGTGCCGGCGCAGCAGTCCGACCGCTCCGGCCATCGCGTGGCGGAAGTCCAGCCAGTGCACGGTGTCGTACAGCTCGTGGTGGACGTTCCCGAAGGGGATGGAGCTGCCGATGCCCGCGATGATCGCCTCCGGGTCGCTGAACTGCTCGCTGGCGAAGGTGACGCTGCCGAACGGCTGGATCCCCACCAGCCGCACCGTCCGCCCCGACTCCCTCAGCGCGCGGGCCAGGCCACCGGTCGACGCACCCGTGCCGACCGCGCCCACCACGGTCAGCGGACCCTCGGGCAGGGAGGCGTCGAGGAGTTCGGCGAACTCCCGGTACCCCTCGTGATGCACGGCGTCGTGGTACTGCCGCATCCAATGGAAGTCCGGCCGTTCGGACAGGAGTTGTCGCACATGCCGTACGCGCAGCTCCTGGTCCAGGCGCAGGCTCTGCGACGGCGGCATCCTGTCCACGGTCGCGCCGAGGATCTCCAACTGGGCGAGCATCGTCGCGTCGACGGTGGTGGACGCCACGATGTGGCAGCGCAGCCCGTACCGGTGACAGGCCATGGCCAGCGCCACCGCGTAGATGCCGCTGGAACTGTCGACCAGCGTCTGCCCGGGCACCACCCGGCCCCGCCGCAGCAGCGAACGGACCGCGCCGAGCGCCGCGTACACCTTCATCGTCTCGAACCGCGCGAGCACCACGTCACCGTCCAGCCGGATCAGGTCCGGGGCCTTCACGGCGTCGGTGATGTGCTCGTGCACGGTCGCGGCCGACTGCCGCGCCCCGGACCTCACTTGCGCCGCCCGCGGACGATGAGCCGGTCGGAGCGCTGGTCGTACCCCGAACCGTCGAAGCCGCCGAAGCACTCCACGTCGGTGAAGCCCGCCTCCTCGAAGAGGGCGTGCAACTCGGCGGCGGAGTAGAGCCAGGAGTGGATGGAGGCGGTACGGGCCGAACTCCCGCGCACCAGCGTCCAGTCGGTGCGCAGCCGCCGCCAGCTGTCGAGGACGGTGTCGCGCTGGACGACGTACGCACCGTCCGGCAGGTCCACCACCTTCGGCCGCCCGATCCAACCCGCCAGCACCTCCTTGCCCATCACGTCGACCAGCAGCTGACCACCCGGCGCGAGGCTCTCGTGGGCGTTGCGGAGCACCTGGAGGTTGTCCTCGGCGTCCTCGAAGTAGCCGAACGAGGTGAAGACGTTCAGCACGACGTCGAAGGCGCCGGGCTCCGCGTACGTGAGCATGTCGGCCCGCTCCAGGCGGACATCCACCCCCGCCGCGTCGCACATGCTCCGGGCCCGCTCCAGCATCGAGGGCGAGAGGTCGACGCCCGCCACCGCGTACCCGCGGGCCGCCAGCGGCACCACGAAGAGACCCGGTCCGCAGCACAGGTCCAGCACCCGTGAACCGGGTGGGAAGTCGAGCAGGGGCGAGGAGGCGACGAGGGCGGCGGCGGACTCGGCCCGGGCGGGCGGGAACATCGTCGAGGCGAAATCGGACCAGAGCGCGTCGTCCTCGTACCAGTGCATGCCTCTCGGCCTCCTTCCGGCCCTCGTGGGGCCGTCGTGCCGCCGCAGCGGTTCGCCGGGCTCGTCCTCCAGTAGTCGGCGGCCCGGCCGGGGAAGTTCCCGCCGCCGCCCCCGGTGAGGTGCCCTACGATCACCGGCACGGGCGGTCCGGACCGCCCGGGAGCGGAGCGGGGACGCGATGGCCTGGACCGAGGTGCCGGTGGACACCGAACCGGCGGCGGGAGCCGTCCTGCTGAGCGGTATCCCGGGCAGCGGCAAGTCCACGGTGGCCGCCGCGCTCGCCGCCCGGTTCGCCGCCTCGGCCCACATCGAGGTGGACGCCCTTCAGGAGCTCATCGTCACGGGCGGGCGGTGGCCCTCCCCGGAGCGGGACGAGGAGGCGGACCGGCAGATCTTCCTGCGGGCCCGAAACGCCTGCCTGCTGGCGGACAGCTTCGTCAGCGCCGGGTTCGTACCGGTCATCGACGACGTGGTCGTACGCCGGGCCCACCTCGACTTCTACCGGCGGCAGATCGCCGTCGGACCGCTGCACTGGGTGGTGCTCGCCCCGGGTGCCGCGAAGGCGGGGGAGCGCAACCTCGCCCGGGACAAGACGCTCACGACGGACTGGTCGTTCCTGGACACGGCGATGCGCGCCGAACTGGCCGGCGAGGGCGTCTGGATCGACAACGCGGAGCTGACGGTGGAGGAGACGGTGGACGCGGTCCTCGCGGCGACGGGGCTCACGGACCGCTGAACCGGCGTTGTCGGACCCCCGCTCTACGGTGGTGACATCTATCCGCGCTGCTGGCTGCTGCGCTGCTGGATGCGCCCCGCCCGGCTGCTCCCGGGCGGGGCGACCCATCGCTGTGTCAGCCGGCCGACTCACCCGCGTGCGGACTCAGCACACCGGCCGATACGAGGATGAAGATGAGGATGCCGAGGGCCACCCGGTAGATGACGAACGGCATGAAGCTCTTGGTCGTGATGAACTTCATGAACCATGCGATGACGGCGTATCCGACGAAGAACGCCACGACGGTCGCGAAGATCGTCGGCCCCCAGGAGACGTGGCCCTCGCCCACGTCCTTCAGCTCGTACGCGCCCGACGCGAGCACCGCGGGGATGGCCAGCAGGAACGAGTAGCGGGCGGCGGACTCGCGGGTGTATCCCATCAGCAGACCACCGCTGATGGTCGCGCCGGAGCGCGAGACACCGGGGATCAGCGCCATCGCCTGGCAGAAGCCGTAGATCAGGCCGTCCCGGACGCCCAGGTCCTTGAGTGTCTTGCGCTCCTTCACCGCGCGGTGCTTGCCGCCCACCTCGTCGCGCGCGGCCAGCCGGTCCGCGATGCCGAGGACGACGCCCATGACGATGAGTGTCGTCGCGATCAGCCGCAGGTCGCGGAACGGGCCATCGATCTGGTCCTTGAGCGTGATGCCCAGCACCCCGATGGGGATCGACCCCACGATGACCAGCCATCCCATCTGGGCGTCGTGGTCGCCGCGCATCTCCTTGTCCGTCAGCGAGCGGAACCAGGCCGACACGATCCGTGCGATGTCCTTGCGGAAGTAGATCAGCACCGCCGCCTCCGTGCCGATCTGGCTGATGGCGGTGAAGGCGGCCCCCGGGTCGTGCCAGCCGGCGAACGCGGCGGTCAGCCGCAGATGGGCGCTGGAGGAGATCGGCAGGAACTCGGTCAGTCCCTGAACGAGTCCCAAAACGAATGATTCGAACCAGCTCATGGGGCTTTGGCCATCCCGGAAATGATCGTGCATCGGCCAGGGACGACTGGGCCCGTCGGCAGAGTGCGGCGTACGGAGTGCGGCTTGCGGTCGAGGACATCGAGGGCATCAAGGATGTCGAGGTCGCGGGCAGCGTATCCCCTGAAAGTGAACGCCAGGCTGACCGCACGGGTCATCCACGTGCCGTCGTCCGCTCAGATGTCCGGCGTGTCCCGGCCGAGCCGGTGGCGCTTGCGCCAGGCCACCAGCGCGCCGCCGAGACCGGACGCCACGATGAACCCCGTCGCCGCCAGGAACAGGGGCGAGGTCGGCGAGGCCGCCTCGCTGCCCGCTATGACGTACGCCGCCGTGTTGGGGATGGAGCCGAGTCCGGTGGCCAGGAGGAAGGGCGGGTAGCCCATGCGGGAGGTCGCCGCGCAGTAGTTGGCGGCGGCGAACGGGATTCCGGGGAAGAGCCGGAGCGCCAGCACCGAGCGGAAGCCGTGCCGGCTCAGCACCCCGTCGGCGGCGGTGAGCACCTTCCCGCGCAACAGCGTGCGCAGCGCGTCCTGGCCCAGCACCCGGCCCAGCATGAACGAGACGCCCGCGCCGAGCACCGTACCCGCCAGGGCCGCCGCCAGACCCGTCTGCGTACCGAAGAGCGCCCCCGCCGCGAGGTTGAGGAGCGGGCGCGGCACGAACGCCACGGTCAGCGCCCCGTACGCGAGCCCGAACAGCATCGCCGCACCGCCGCCGGTCAGCTGCTCCGGCCAGCCCGACGCCAGCAGCCGCTGTGGGTCGAACAGCAGCATCGTCGACGCGGCGCCCAGCAGCACCGCGACGAGCAGCGAGAACCGGGACCAGGGGGAGAGCAGCCCCTTCGAACGACGAAGGGCCGTGGCGCCGGCGGGCCGGGCGGTGGGGACGGGGTCGAACATTCGGGGAGAGTAACCGAAAACGGTGTCTGATCGCCGTAATGTGCGTCGCGTGGACCCAGCCGCAGCCCCTGCCCCCGCCGTACCGGACAGCCCGCTCGCCGACACCGTCCTCGCCCGGCTGACCGAGCTGTACGCCCCGGCCGCCGACCCCGTACGGGCCGAGGGCGCCGCCGCCTACATGAAGCACATCGCCCCGTTCCTCGGCATCCCCACCCCGCGGCGCCGGGCCCTGTCGAAGGCGGTGCTGGCAGGTACCGGGCGGCCGGACGAGCGGGACTGCACGGCCATCGCGCTGCGCTGCTGGGAGCTGCCCGAGCGCGAGTACCAGTACTTCGCCGTCGACTACCTCCGCCGGTACGTGACCTCCTGCTCCTCCGGCTTCCTGCCCGTCCTGCACCACCTGGTGACCACCACTCCCTGGTGGGACACGGTCGATCTGCTCGCCGCGCATGTCGCCGGGCCGTTGGTCGCCGCCGATCCGGCGCTCGCCCGTGCGATGGACCGGTGGATCGACGACGAGAACCTGTGGGTCGCGCGGACCGCCCTGCTGCACCAGCTCCGCCACAAGGACGCCACCGACGCCGACCGGCTCTTCGGCTACTGCCTGCGCCGCGCGGACCACCCGGACTTCTTCATCCGCAAGGCGATCGGCTGGGCGCTGCGGGAGTACGCCAAGACCGACCCCACCGCCGTACGCGACTTCGTCGAGGGTGCCCGGGACCGGTTGTCACCGCTGTCGGTGCGCGAGGCGCTCAAGAACCTCTGAGGCGCCGGGAAGCCACGGGAAAACCATTCGACGCGGCGGTCCCGCCCGGACATGATCAGGGCATGTTCCGGTACGCCTTCCTCGCAGCACGGCCCGCAGTCGCGGCCGCGCCGAAGGCTGCCGTGAACGAGGCGGTCGCCCCGGCCGCAGCAGCAGTCCTCGCAGCAGCGTTCACCGCTGCCGCAGCGCCCATCGGCGGCGCCCGAAGCTGACCCTCCCCCGACAGTCCGGCGGACCCCGCAAGGGGAGGGTCGGCGGGTCCCTGGGGTCTTCTCCTTCTCAGCTGCGAGTTCTCAAAGGAACGAGCCATGTCCAAGACGGCTTACGTGCGCACCAAGCCGCACCTCAACATCGGCACCATGGGCCACGTCGACCACGGCAAGACCACCCTCACCGCCGCCATCACCAAGGTCCTCAGCGAGCGCGGCTCCAGCTCCACCTCCTACGTGTCGTTCGACCGGATCGACCGGGCCCCGGAGGAGGCCCAGCGCGGCATCACCATCAACATCGCGCACGTCGAGTACGAGACCGACACCCGCCACTACGCGCACGTCGACATGCCGGGTCACGCCGACTACATCAAGAACATGGTCACCGGGGCGGCGCAGCTCGACGGGGCGATCCTCGTCGTCTCCGCGCTCGACGGGATCATGCCGCAGACCGCCGAGCACGTCCTGCTGGCCCGTCAAGCCGGCGTCGACCACATCGTCGTCGCCCTCAACAAGGCCGACGCGGGCGACCCCGAGCTGACCGACCTGGTCGAGCTGGAGGTCCGCGAGCTGCTCTCCGCGCACGGGTACGGCGGCGACACCGTCCCCGTGGTCCGGGTCTCCGGGCTCAGGGCGCTGGAGGGCGACCCGCGCTGGACGGCGGCGATCGAAGGGCTGCTGGACGCCGTCGACACGTACGTACCTATACCGGTGCGCTACACCGACGCGCCGTTCCTGCTCTCCGTGGAGAACGTCCTGACCATCACCGGTCGGGGCACGGTCGTCACCGGCGCGGTCGAGCGCGGCACCGTCCGCGTCGGGGAACGGGTCGCGGTGCTGGGCGCGGACACCGAGACGGTCGTCACCGGCCTGGAGACCTTCGGCAAGCCGATGGAGTCCGCCGAGGCCGGGGACAACGTGGCGCTGCTGCTGCGCGGGGTGGAGCGCGACCGGGTCCGCCGCGGCCATGTCGTGGCCGCGCCCGGCAGCGTGGTGCCCAGCCGCCGCTTCACCGCGCAGGTGTACGTCCTGTCGACGAAGGAGGGCGGCCGGTCGACCCCGGTCACCACCGGCTACCGGCCGCAGTTCTACATCCGTACGGCGGACGTCGTCGGCGACGTCGACCTCGGCGGGACGGCGGTCGCGCGCCCGGGCGACACGGTCACGATGACCGTGGAGCTGGGCCGTGACGTCCCGCTGGAGTCCGGTCTCGGCTTCGCGATCCGCGAGGGCGGCCGCACGGTCGGCGCGGGCACGGTCACCGGCCTGCTCTGAGAGGGCTCCCGCTGCCCGTCACCCCTGGGCCCCAGGGGTGACGGGCAGCGGCGTGCGGGGGCGACAATGGAGGGGTGAACGAGCCGATACCCGTCATCCGCGACGTCGACTGCGGCACCGCCCGGCTGCTGCCCGACGTGGACCGCGACCGGGCCTGGCTGCTCACGGTCGACGAGGCGCCCCAGTCCTACGTGGACCTGGACGACCCGTCGTACCTGGAATTCGAGTACGTACGGCGCCTCGCGCATGTCCTGGACTGCGCGGCACCCGAGGACGCCCCGCTGGACGTCCTGCACCTCGGCGGCGGGGCGCTGACCCTGCCCCGGTATGTCGCGGCGACCCGCCCCGGCTCGCGGCAGGACGTCGCCGAGGCGGACCGGGAGCTGCTGCGGATGGTGCGGGAACACCTGCCGCTGCCCGACGGGAGCGGCATCTGCGTGCACGCCGCCGACGCCCGGGCCCGGCTGGAGGCGGCACCGCCCGGCTCCGCCGATGTGATCGTCGCGGACGTCTTCGGCGGCTCCCGGGTCCCGGCCCACCTCACATCGGTGGAGTACGCGAGGGCCGCCGGGCGGGTGCTGCGGCCGGACGGGATCTACGCCGCCAACCTGGCGGACAGCGCGCCGTTCGCGTTCCTCCGGTCCCAACTCGCCAACTTCGCTGCGGTCTTCGCCGAGCTCGCGCTGATCGGAGAACCGGCGGTACTGCGCGGGCGGCGTTTCGGCAACGTGGTGCTGCTCGCCTCGCACGCCCCGATCGACACGGCGCCGCTCACCCGCCGCTGTGCCGCCGACGCCTTTCCGGCCAGGGTCACCGACGGGGCGGCGCTGGTCCGGCTCATCGGCGGGGCCCGCCCGGTGGCGGACGTGGACGCCGTCGCCTCGCCGGAGCCGCCGGACGGCGCCTTCGGCATCGGCTGAGCAGTACGGCGCCCTCCGGCCCGGGGGACAGCGTTCCCGGGCCGGAGGGCGGGCGTCAGCCGTGTGTCAGCCGTGTCAGCCGGTCGGCTTGTCGGCGGAGAGGCGGACCGTGCTCAGGATCTGCTGGATGGTGGTGTCCGGCAGCTCGCCCTCGACGCCCTTGGGGCCGTAGAGGATCCAGGTCGAGAACTCGTCGTTCCCGTTCTTGAACGAGAAGGCGATCGACTTTCCGTCGGTGTCGCACTTCTCCTTCTTGGCCAGACCCGTCGCCGTGGCGGTCACGACGCTGCCGGAGAGACCCGACTTCGTGGTGAACGGCTTGGCCGGGGCGATCTCGACCTTGTCCTTCGAGTCGGTCTGGGCGTACGCCGCCCACACCCAGGTGCCCGCCTCGGCACGCGCTGCCTCGTCGGAGTTCTTCGCCCCGCGGGCGCCCTTCGTCCCGACGCCGGCCAGCTCGGTCTCCTCCTCGCGGCCGTCCTTGTCGGAGTCGTCGACGCACCACTTGCTCTTGTAGTAGGCGGGTGCCGAGAAACCGGCGACGGGCTTGCCCGTGGGCTCCTTGGCGTCCTCGAAGCCGGCGAACACACCCGAGCTGGAGACCTCCCAGTCACCGGGCACGTCGAACTGCGTGCCCCACTTCGGGTTGGTGACGACCTTCCAGCCCGGGATGAGGGGCTTGGGGTCGCTCTCGGAGCCGCGCGGGTTCTCCACCGGTGCGGAGCTGGCGTCCTCCGACGCGCTCGGCTTCGCGCTCGGCGAGGCGGACTTCTTGCCGCCGGCGACAGTAGAGCCGCCTTCGTCGTCCTTGTTGTTCAGCACGATGACGCCGGTGACGACGGCGGCCACGACGACGGCGGTCGCCGCGACGATGGCGACGACGGTCGTCTTCTTCTTGCCGTCGTCCGGCTTGGGCCCGCCGGGCGGGCCCGGCACCGCGTACTGCGGGACGGTCGGCTGCTGGTAGGGATTGGGCTGTCCGTAGCCCGGCTGCCCGTACCCGGGCTGCTGCCCGTAACCCGGCTGGCCCGGCTGCGCCGGCTGACCGGGCTGCCCCGGTGGGTGTCCGGGCGCACCGGACTGCCCCGGCTGCTGGCCCTGCTGCGGATATCCCGGCTGCTGATAGGGATTCGGCTGCTGGTACCCCGGCTGCTGGTACGGGTTCTGATTCGGGTCCTGCGGGTTCTGCTCGCCCCCGGGCGGCTGCTGTCCTGGCCACATGGCCAGTAACCATAGATGGGTGGCGTGGCCACTGCTACGGCCGCCCCTGTCCCAGTGCTGTCCCGGTGCCGTAACAGGGGGATGCCCGAACCGGGCACAGGGGATGGTCAAACCTGGCTACTCATGAGTAACCTTCGGTCCATGAGCGCTGAACAGATGACCGTGGGCGAGATGCTCGTCGCGACGGTTCCGATGGCCCGGACCCTCAACCTCGAATTCCTGGAGACGACCCCCGAGCGCGCCGTCGTCCGGCTGCCGGACCAGGCGGAGTACCACAACCACGTCGGTGGGCCGCACGCCGGAGCGATGTTCACGCTCGCCGAGTCCGCCAGCGGCGCCATCGTCATCGCCGCCTTCGGCGACCAGATGTCCCGAGCCGTACCGCTCGCCGTCAAGGCCGAGATCGGCTACAAGAAGCTCGCCATGGGCGAGGTCACCGCGACCGCGACACTCGGCCGCCCGATCACCGACGTCGTGGCCCAGCTGGACGCGGGGGAGCGCCCCGAGTTCCCGGTCGCCATCGAGATCCGACGTGCGGACGGAGCGGTCACCGGCGAGATGACCGTCGTGTGGACCCTGCGCCCCAACGACTGACGCCCACGGGCGCATGTTCCCGGGGCCGCCGCCCCTCCGGTCGGGGAGGGCGCGGCGGCTTCGGTGTGCACGCCTTCGGGTGGGCCTCAGCCGTCGTGCGCCGCGCGGTGGGCCTTGGCCAGCTCCACGTAACCGGCGGCGTTGAACCGGATGCCCTCCAGTTCCTCCGCCGTCAGCGGCCGCTTCACCTTGGCGGGCACGCCCGCGACCAGCGACCCCGGCGGGACCTGCATCCCCTGCGGTACGAGCGCCTGCGCCGCGACCAGGGACCCGGCGCCGATATGCGCGCCGTTGAGCACCGTGGCGCCCATCCCCACCAGGACGTCGTCCTCGATGACGCAGCCGTGCAGGACCGCGTTGTGGCCGACCGAGACGCGCGCGCCCACGGTCAGCGGGAAGCCCGGGTCGGTGTGCACGCTGCAGTTGTCCTGGATGTTGCTGTCGGGGCCGAGCGTGATCGGGCCGCAGTCGGCGCGCAGCACCGCCTGGTACCAGACGCTGGAACCGGCGGCCAGCGTCACCTCCCCGATCACCACGGAGGTCGGGGCCACGAATGCTTCCGCGTCGATGTCCGGCTCCTTGCCGCCCATCCCCGTGATCAACGCCTGTTCCGCCATGGCCTGCTCCTCGGTGGTCCGGTGTGCTGCTCGTGGGGCCTTCGATCGGGATCGGGCCGCTTCACACGGTAGGCGACCGCTCCCCGCGCGCGCCGGGGGATGGGGTGAACATCACAGGTCACCGCGCGGGTCGCCGCCCCACCGCCGACTACCGTGAGCCCGTGCCGAAGAACCGAAACACGTTCTCCTTCCTTGCCCGCCAACGCCGCCGCGCCGCCTCCTGGGCGGTCCACCGCGGCTGGGCATGGGCGCAGAAGGCGGGTGCCGTCACCGCCGAGCACCCGGGCCGGCTGCGCTTCGGCGCGATCGGGGAGGGGACCCGGCTGGCCTTCCCCCAGGGCACCGTCTTCGGGGAGCCGTGGATCCAGCTCGGCGGGCACTGCGTCATCGGCGAGCAGGTGACCCTGACGGCCGGGATGATGCCGGACCTGGACCTGGGGCCCGAGCCGATCCTGACGCTGGGCGACGGGGTGGTGCTGGGGCGTGGCAGCCACGTCATCGCCGACACGACGGTGAGCATCGGCTCGGACACGTACTGCGGTCCCTACGTCTACATCACCTCCACGAACCACAGCTACGACGACCCGCACGAGCCCGTGGGCAAGCAGTGGCCCAGGATGGAGCCGGTGGAGATCGGCCCCGGCTGCTGGATCGGCACCGGCGCGGTGATCCTGCCCGGCGCCCGGCTCGGCCGCAATGTGGTGGTCGCCGCGGGCGCGGTCGTACGGGGCGAGGTTGCCGACCACGCGGTGGTCGCGGGGGCCCCGGCCCGTGTCGTGCGGAGCTGGGACCCGGAGAAGGGCTGGCAGCCGCCCCTGCGCACGCCGGCCCCCGTGCCGATCCCGAAGGGCGTCACGCCCGAGCAGCTGCTCGCGCTGGCCGATCTGGAGGAGGAGCAGGAGCCGGACGCTCGTTGAGGGCTTCCCGAAGAATTCCCGCGGGGCTTCCCGCCGGGGCGTGCCACCGTTCGAGACGCGGTTCCTCCGCACCACCCGCTGAGATGTGTTCACGCTTCGGACCTCCCGTCGGCCGCCGCTACTCAGTCGCCGGGCCGCCGGTGCTCCGTGAGCCACCCGGTGGCGAAGTCGACGGCCGCCCGGATCCTGAGCAGCCTGCACGGCGCGGACCCGAGCGGGGCCATCCGTACGTCACCGGGGCCGGCGGTCTCCTCGAACGCCGCGCCCATGGCGGCGAAGTCGCTGTCGTCCAGGGCGACATCCTCGTACTCCCACCACTGCCGCACACCCCGCGGGGTCACCACGCAGCGGTAGGTGCGGAAGGGAGGGCCGGGTCTGCGGTACTCGCCCAGGTGGAAGGCGGTGCACGTGTCGTAGCCGGTGCCGAGCAGGAGGATCCTGGCGTCGGCCTCGTACAGCCGGGCGAGCGGGGAGTCCTCGCCGAGGTGGCAGTTTGGCCGGTGCCCGGCGAGCAGCTTTCCGGCCGCGGGGCCGATCGCGGCGAAGGAGGTCTGCGGATGGCCGCTGCGCTCGGCCCCCGCCGCCGTCCGTACGGTCTCCGCCAGAACGCCTACTGAGGGGGCGGGGGTGGTCGCCGGATCGAACGGTGCCATCGACGCGCGGACGGCCTCGCGCGCCTCGGCGTCCAGGCCCCGCACGCGGGCACGGTAGTGCGGCGAGGTGTCCGAGTTCTCCGGGGTGAACGAGGGGACCACGACGGTCCCGTCCCGTCCCACCGCCCGGCGCAGGGCCGCCAGCACGGCCTCGGGCCCGCCGGCGACGGGCCCCACCGCCCGCAGGGAGGCGTGCACCAGCAGCACATCGCCGGGGCGCACGCCCAGCGCGGACAGCGCGGCGGTCAGCCGGTCGCTGTCGAGAGGGTCGCTCACGGCGGGGATCCCTCCCCACGCCGGGCCCTCCCCACACCGCTAGCCCAGGCTCGGAATCTCGATCGCCGGGCACCGGTTCATCACCATGTCCAGCCCCGCCGCGCGCGTCCGCTCGTAGGCGGCCGGGTCCACGACGTCGAGCTGGAACCACACCGCCTTCGCCCCCACCGCCACCGCCTCCTCCGCGACCCCGCCCGCCAGCTCGCTGTTGAGGAACACGTCCACCACGTCCACCGGGAACGGGATCTCCGCCAGCGAGGCGTACCCCTGCTCCCCGTGCACGGTCTCGGCCTTCGGATGCACCGGCACCACCCGCTTGCCGAAGCGCTGGAGGACCTGCGCCACCCCGTAGGCGGCCCGGGAGCGGTTGTTGGAGAGGCCCACCACCGCCCAGGTGTCGCCCGAGTCCTGAAGAATCCGCCGGATCGTCTCTGTCTCGTTGTCCATGCCGGGACAACCGCTGGTCCCGGCCCCGTCATTCCCGCCGGAACCTGCTGCCGTCGCGGCGCATAGGGTGGACGGATGCAGGAGCAGTACCGGACCGTCGCCCGCGCGGGTGTGCACGAGAGCGAGATCAACCGATCGCGTTTCCTCTGCTCCCTCGCCCCCGCCGCCACCGAACACGAGGCGCAGGACTTCGTCGCACGCGTCCGCAAGGAGCACCCGACCGCCACCCACAACTGCTTCGCGTACGTGATCGGCGCCGACGCCTCCGTACAGAAGGCCAGTGACGACGGTGAGCCCGGCGGCACCGCGGGCGTCCCGATGCTCCAGATGCTGATGCGCCGCGAGGTGCGGTACGTCGCGGCGGTCGTCACCCGCTACTACGGCGGGGTCAAGCTGGGGGCAGGCGGGCTGATCCGTGCGTACGGGGGAGTGGTCGGCGAGGCCCTCGACGCACTCGGCACGATCACCCGGCAGCGCTTCCGGCTGGCCACGGTCCGCGTCGACCACCAGCGGGCGGGCAAGCTGGAGAACGACCTGAGGGCCACCGGCCGGGACGTGCGCGAGGTGCGGTACGCGGAGGCCGTGACCATCGGGATCGGGCTGCCGGACGCCGATGTTCCCGCGTTCACCGCCTGGCTGGCCGACGCGACCGCGGGTTCGGCCACGCTGGAGCTGGGCGGCGAGGCGTACGGGGACGTGTGAGCCGACAGTCCCCGGGGGCGTGTCAGGGGACCGGCGGAGCGGGCGTGAGGGCAAGCCCACGCCGGGCAAATCCTTGATCGATGCGGGTTCGGCGGCCCGGCGGCGTTAGCGTGGTCCGTGCCGGCGGCGGGATCACGAGCCGCTCCGGCGGTGGCCCAGGGGCGGAGGACGACGTACATGCAGCTCGGAACAGGCGGAGCGATCGCGTGAGGATGCTGCACACCTCGGACTGGCACCTGGGCCGGTCCTTCCACCGCGTACCCCTCCTCGACGCCCAGGCCGCCTTCCTGGACCACCTCGTGGCCACCGCCCAGCAGCGGGAGGCGGACGTGGTCCTCGTCTCCGGCGATGTGTACGACCGGGCCGTCCCGCCGCTCACCGCCGTCGAGCTCTTCGACCGAGCGCTGCACCGGCTCGCCGCCATCGGTGTCCCCACCGTCATGATCTCGGGGAACCACGACTCGGCCCGCCGGCTCGGCGTCGGCTCCGGACTCTTCGACCGGGCCGGTATCCACCTGCGCACCGACCCCGAGAGCTGCGCCACCCCCGTCGTCCTCACCGACGCCCACGGCGACGTCGCCCTCTACGGCCTCCCCTACCTGGAACCGGCCCTGGTCAAGGACACCCTCCGTGCCGCCAAGGCCGGGCACGAGGCGGTCCTGACCGCCGCCATGGACCGGGTCCGCGCCGATCTGGCCACCCGCCCCGCCGGAACCCGCTCCGTCGTCCTCGCGCACGCCTTCGTGGCGGGCGGCGAACCCAGCGACAGCGAGCGCGACATCACCGTCGGCGGGGTTGCCGCCGTACCGGCCGGGGTCTTCGACGGCGCCGACTACGTGGCCCTCGGCCACCTCCACGGCTCCCAGCGCGTCACGAGCCGCGTCCGCTACTCCGGCTCCCCGCTCGCCTACTCCTTCTCCGAGACCGACCACCGCAAGACCATGTGGCTGATCGACCTCGACGGCAACGGGGACATCGCCGCCGAGGAAAGGATCGACTGCCCCGTCGAGCGCCCCCTCGCCCGGCTCCGCGGCCGCCTCGGCACCCTGCTGGAGGACCCGGCCCTCGACCGCCACGAACACGCCTGGGTCGAGGCCACCCTCACCGACCCCGTGCGCCCCGCCGAGCCCATGGCGCGCCTCGGCGCCCGCTTCCCGCACACCCTCAGCCTCGTCTTCGACCCCGAACGGCCCCCTGAGGACCCGCTCGCCTCCTACGCCCAGCGCCTCCAGGGCCGCGACGACCACCAGATCGCGGAGGACTTCGTGGCCCACGTGCGCGGCGGCAGCGGTCCCAGCGACCCCGAACGCACCGTGCTGCGCGCCGCGTTCGACGACGTCCGGGTCGACGAGAGCGTGCGCGAGGTGTCCCGTTGAGACTGCACCGCCTCACCCTCACCGCCTTCGGTCCGTTCGGCGCCACCCAGGAAGTCGACTTCGACGCCCTCTCCTCGGCCGGCCTCTTCCTGCTCCACGGCCCGACGGGTGCCGGGAAGACGTCGGTCCTGGACGCCGTCTGCTACGCCCTGTACGGAGCCGTCCCCGGCGCCCGCCAGAGCCCCGGCGCCACCCTCCGCAGCGACCACGCCCCCGCCGGCCTGCCCACCGAGGTCCAGCTGGAGCTGACGGTCGGCGGCCGCCGCCTCGAAGTCACCCGCAGCCCCGCCCAGCCGCGCCCCAAGAAGCGTGGCGACGGCTTCACCCTGGAGAAGGCCCAGAGCCGACTGCGCGAGCGCGACCCCGAGGGCGACTGGCAGGGCCTCAGCAAGTCGCACCAGGAGATCGGCGAGGAGCTGGCCCAGCTGATCGGCATGAGCCGGGACCAGTTCTGCCAGGTCGTGCTGTTGCCCCAGGGCGACTTCGCCCGTTTCCTGCGCTCCGACGCCGAGGCCCGCGGCAAGCTCCTCGGCAAGCTCTTCGACACCCGCCGCTTCGCCGCCGTCGAGGAGCGGCTCGCCGAACTGCGCCGGGCTGCCGAGGCCCGGGTGAAATCCGGCGACGAGCAGATCCTCGCCCTCGCCCAGCGCATCGCCCAGGCCGGCGGCCCCGCGGCGGCCGAGGCCGGACCGCCCGCCGACCGGCCGGGCGAACCCGGCCTCGCCGAAGCCGTTCTGGAGTGGGCCGCGATCGCGCGCAGCGCCGCCCGTGAACACCTCGACATCGCGCACGCGGTGGTCGCGGAGGCGGAGAATCGTCAACTGGACGCCCGCCGCGCGCTGGACGCCGAACGCGAACTGGCCCGCCTCCAGCAGCGGTACGCGGAGACTCTGCGGCGAGCCGAGGCGCTGGAGGAGCGGCGTCCCGAACACGACTGCTGCCAGGAGCAGTTGGAGCGTGCCCGCAAGGCGGACCGGGTCGCGCCGGCGCTGGAGCTGCGCGAGGAGGCCGAGCGTGACCACCGGGCGGCGAGCGACGCCCTCGACCGGACCCGAGGGCTGCTGCCCGCAGAGCTGGCCGACGCGGGGGCCGGTCAACTCGCCCAGATGGAGCGCCGGTTCCGGCAGGAGCTCGGCGGACTCGAAGCGGCCCGCAAGGCCGAGGCGCGCAGCGCGCGGATCGACGAGGAGCGTGTCCGGCTGAACCGGGACGCCCGCGCCGACGACGAGATCGTCCGGGAGGCGGACGCCTGGCTGGACGGCTGGGCCGCCACCCGCGCGGACCTTCGCCGGCGCGTCGAGACGGCCCAGGAGGCCGCCACCCGCGCTGAGCAACTCGCCGCACACCTCGCCCCGGCCCGCCTCCGGCTGGACGCGGCACGCCGGCGGGACGCGCTGGCCACCGACGTACAGGACGCCCGGGAGGCGCTCGCCGCCGTACGGGAACAGGCCCTGGCCGCCCATGAATTCTGGCTCGGGCTGCGGGAGCGCCGGCTGCGCGGCATCGCGGCGGAGCTGGCCGCCGGTCTCGTCGAGGGCGAGCCCTGCACGGTCTGCGGCTCCACCGGACACCCCGCCCCCGCCAGCCCCGGCGACGGTCACGTGGACCGGGCGACGGAGGAGAAGGCCCTCGATGCCCACCGGTCGGCCGAGGAGGCCCGCGCCCGCGCGGAGCAGGAACTCGGGCTCGTATGCGAACGGCACCTGACGGCTCAGGCCGCGGCGCGGGAGGAGGCGGCGAGCGATGATCCCGCCGTCGCCGAACTCCGCTCTCTGGTCGACCGGTTGACCGGTGACCACGCCGAGGCCCACCGCCTCGCCGCCGGGACGCATGCCGCCCGCGAAGCCCTCGCCGCCGCCGAACGCGAGCACGACGAGCGGGTGGAACAGCGGCAGGAGGCCAGGAGCCGGGCCGCCGCCCGCACCTCCCAGCGCGAGGCGCTCGACCGCGAGCAGGCCGGTCTGGAGGACCACATCACCGCCGCCCGGGGCGAGTCGGAGTCCGTCGCCGCGCACGCGGACCGGCTGACCCGCCGGGTCGCGCTCCTCGCCGACGCCGCCGAGGCCGTACGCGCCGAACAGGACACGGCCCAGCGGCGCAAGGAGGCCGACGACCGGCTCTCCGACGCGGCCTTCAAGGCCGGGTTCGACACCCCGCAGGCCGCCGCCGCGACGCTCCTCGGCGCCGCCGCGCAGCGCGACCTCCAGCACCGCATCGACGCCTGGCAGGCGGAGGCGGCGGCGGTCGCCGACCGCCGCACCGAACAGGACGCGCGGGAAGCCGCCCAACGCCCGGCGGCTCAGCCGGCGGCGGCCGAGAGCGCCCACGCGACAGCGGAATGGCTGCTGCGCGAAGCCGCCTCGGCACGCGCGGCCGCCCGCGACCGGTGCGCCGAACTCGACCGGCTCTCGGCACAGGCGGCCGAGGAGGTACGGCGACTGGGACCGGTGCGCCTGGAGTACGAGCGGGTCGCCCGGCTCGCCGGTCTCACCGCGGGGACCTCCGCCGACAACGAACGCAAGATGCGCCTGGAGGCGTACGTCCTCGCCGCCCGCCTCGAACAGGTTGCGGCCGCGGCCACCGCCCGGCTTCAGCGGATGTCCTCCGGCCGCTACACGCTCGTCCACTCCGACGCCCGCACGGGCGGCCGCCGGGCCGGGCTCGGACTTCACGTCGTGGACGCCTGGACCGGCAGCGAACGGGACACGTCGACGCTCTCCGGCGGGGAGACGTTCTTCGCCTCCCTGGCACTGGCGCTCGGTCTCGCCGATGTCGTCACCGAGGAGGCCGGGGGCGTACGCCTGGACACCCTCTTCATCGACGAGGGCTTCGGCAGTCTGGACGACCAGACCCTGGACGAGGTGCTCGACGTGCTGGACTCCTTGCGGGAGCGGGACCGCAGCGTCGGGATCGTCAGCCACGTGGCCGATCTGCGCCGCCGCATCCCCGCCCGGCTCGAAGTGGTCAAGGACCGGCACGGATCGACGGTGCACCACCGCCTCTGAGGGGGCCGTTCCGGCGGTTCAGCGACCGATCGCGCGCCGGGGGAGCGGCGAGGAGTAGACGACGCTGGTGGTGACCGAACCGAGGGCGCCGATCCGGCCGGTCACCTCCTCCAGATGCCGCATCGAGCGGGCCGTCACCTTGAGGACGAAGCAGTCGTCACCGGTGACATGGTGGGCCTCCACGATCTCCGGGGTCGTCTCCAGGAGGTCGTGGAACGGCTTGTAGTTCCCGTTCGGGTAGCGCAGCCGTACGAGGGCGAGGATCGGCAGCCCGAGCCGCTCGGCGTCGACCACCGCCGCGTAACCACTGATCACCCCGGTCTCCTCCAGGCGCCGCACCCGTTCCGTCACGGCGCTCGGGGACATGGCGACGGCACGGGCGAGCTCGGCGAAGGTGGCTCGGCCGTCGCGCTGGAGGACATCGAGAATGCGCCGGTCGGTGGCGTCCGGGGAATAGTCGGTCACGCCCCCAAGGCAACAGGGAAATCACCGGCAGATCAAGAGAAGGGCCGGGGAATTCTCCTTCCTGGTCCCGGACGGCGAGCATAGTTTCATGGTCATGACCTCCCCGACCACGGCCACCGCCGTCAACTCCGTCCTGCGCGTCCCGCCCGCCTCCCCGGCCGCGGCGGCCGCCTACTTCGGCGCCTCGCTCGCCTTCCACGCCGATGTCTCCGACGTCGCCTCCGCACTCGCCGCCGAGGGCGATCCCGGGTTCGTCGTCGTGGACTCCCGTTCCACCGTCTCCTGGGACCAGGGGCACATTCCCGGTGCGGTCCACCTGCCGACGGCGCTGATCCCCGGGCAGGCGGCCGCGCTGCTGGACCCGGCCGTCCCGGTGGTCACGTACTGCTGGGGGCCGGGATGCAACGGCGCCACCCGTGCCGCCCTGGCGCTCGCCCAACTCGGCTACCAGGTGAAGGAGATGCTCGGCGGCTTCGAGTACTGGGCGCGCGAGGGGTTCGCCTTCGAGACCTGGGAGGGCGGCGGGCAGCGCGCCGCCGACCCGCTCACCGCGCCGGTCGACGACGCGGACTGCGGCTGCTGAGGGCCGCGCCGACACCTTCAGGAGTGCCGCCCCGCAGTGGCCGCGGCGCCGGACGACGCCCCGGCCCCGGCACCCGCGGGCAGCCCGCCGACCTGGCCGTCACCGACCTCCACCACCCGTCACATCCCGTGCTCAACGCAACGCAGGTCGGTTGTGACCCAGCGCGGCCCGAGCCGCCGCGCCGCCTCACGCACCGGGCACGGCGACGTGCGGGGAGGGCCGGTCCGGCCGCAACGGGTCGGCGCGGAACAGGAATCCGGTCGGGGCTGCTGCCTGCCCACTTCGTCGCGCTCCGCCCGTCGGCCGGGACCCGCTCAACGAACGGGTCCCGGCCGACGGGCGGGGTGGGTCAGAGCCTGGACAGCTCGTCCACCAGATCGTCCAGGCCGAGCGACCCCTGGGAGAGGGCGGCCATGTGCCAGGCCTTGAGGTCGAACGCGTCGCCGTGCGCCGCGCGGGCGTTCTCCCGGCCGAGCAGCCACGCCCGCTCGCCCAGCTTGTAGCCGATGGCCTGGCCCGGCATCGACAGGTAGCGGGTCAGCTCACTCTCCACGAAGTCGGCCGGCCGCCCGCTGTGGCTGCCGAAGAACTCCTGTGCCAGGTCCGGTGTCCAGTGCTCGCCCGGGTGGAACGGCGAGTCAGCCGGAATCTCCAGCTCCAGGTGCATGCCGATGTCCACGATCACCCGGCAGGCCCGCATCATCTGCGCGTCCAGATAGCCCAGGCGCCGCTCCGCGTCGGGCAGGAAGCCCAGCTCGTCCATCAGCCGCTCCGCGTACAGCGCCCACCCCTCGGCGTTGGCGCTGACCTGGCCGAGCGACGTCTGATAGCGGGAGAGGCTGTCGGCGACATGCTTCCACTGCGCGATCTGGAGGTGGTGGCCGGGAACGCCCTCGTGGTACCAGGTCGAGACCAGGTCGTACACCGGGAAGCGAGTCTCGCCCATGGTGGGGAGCCAGGTGCGCCCGGGGCGCGAGAAGTCCTCGGAGGGACCCGTGTAGTACGGGGCCGCGGCGCCGCCGGGCGGGGCGATGCGGGACTCCACCCTCCGCACCCGTTCGGCCAGTTCGAAGTGCGTGCCGTCCAGCGCCTCGATGGCCTCGTCCATCAGGTCCTGGAGCCACTCGCGGACCTCCTCGACCCCTTCGATGTGCTTGCCGTGTACATCGAGGTGGGCGAGCGCCTCCCAGGGGCCGGCGCCCGGAAGGATCTTCGCGGCCTCGGTCTTCATCTCGGCCAGCAGGCGGTGGTACTCGGACCACCCGTACGCGTACGCTTCGTCGAGATCGAGGTCGGTCCCGTTGAACTGGCGCGTCCAGCGGGCATAGCGCTCCCGGCCCACCGTGTCGGGTGCCCCCTCGATCGCCGGGGCGTAGACGTCACGCATCCAGTCCCGCAGGGAGGCGAAGGCGGCGGTCGCGAGCCGCGCCGCCTCGGCCAGCTCCGGACGCCGGGCCTCCGGTGCGGGGGTGATGAAGTCCGCGAAGAAGGCGGTGTTCTCGCCGCCGCCGCTCCACTCCGTGAGCTGCCCGATGAAGGTGGCGGTCGCGCGGGGCCCGGCGTACAGCTTGCGCTCAAGACCGAGTCCGAGTGAGGCCCGGTACCCCTCGACCGCCGTCGGGACCGCGCGCAGCCGTTCCGCGATCGCCGCCCAGTCCTCCTCCGTTTCGGTGGGGGTGACCGTGAAGACCCCGATGAGACTGTGGGCGGGGGAGTGCAGGTTGGAGACGGTCCGCAGACCCTCCTCCGCGTCGTGCACGGCGAGTTCCGCCGTCAGCCGCTCCCGCAGGAGTCGCCCGCAGCGGCGTTCCTCGTCGCTTGCGGCCCCCGGCAGCCGCTCCGCGTCGTCCAGTTTCAGCAGCGTGGCACGGATGAGGTCGGCGGCCGCGGCCTGACCGGCCGGTGAGAAGTCGGGCAGGCGGCGCGAGCTTTCCGGGACACCCAGATAGGTGCCCGTGATGGGGTCGAGTTCGATGACTGCGTCGACGTAGGCGTCGGCGACCTGGCGGGGCAGCGCGCTGCTCGAAGTGTCTGACATGCGGACATCCTCCAACGACGGGCCCCTCCCCGTCACCACCGCCGAAGGGCGCACGTCCGAAAGACGATCACGGGCGGACCGGCTCGCCTGGCGGCAGCAGCGGGCCGCAGTCCCACTGCTGGAAGATCAGCCGGGTGTCCACCCGGGCCACCTCCCGGCGCGAGGTGAACTCGTCCAGGACCAGCCGCTGGAGATCCGCCGCATCGGCCACCGCCACCTGGACCAGATAGTCGTCGGGGCCGGTGAGATGGAAGAGCGCGCGGGACTCCGGCAGGGCCCGGACCCGGTCGACGAACGGGCCGATGAGCTCGCGGCGGTGCGGCCGGACCTGGACCAGGAGCAGCGCCTGGAGACCCCGGCCGAGCTTCGCCGGATCCAGCCGGAGCTGATCGCCGAGGATGACACCGGAACGGCGCAGCCGGGTCACCCGGTCCAGGCAGGTCGAGGGCGCCACCCCCACCTCGGCGGCGAGCTCCCGGTAGGTGGTCCGTGCGTCGTTCTGCAACAGCCGCAGAATCTGCAGATCCACCGGATCCAGAGCGACAGAATCGGTCATATGGCGAACGTAGCACGGTCTTTTACCGCTACGAGCCGGTAACTGTTCAGGGTGTTGTCATGGACAACGAAGTCTCGACGACGCCCCTCGCCCCCACCCCGTCCAGGGCGCTGGCCACCGAAGCCGTGCACGCCGGACGCGACGACCTCGCCTCCCTCGGCCTGCACGCCCCTCCGCTCGACCTGTCCACCACCTACCCCTCCTACGACTCGCGCGGCGAGGCCGAGCGGATCGACACCTTCGCCACCACGGGCGCCCGGCCGGACGGCCCGCCCGTCTACGCGCGGCTGGACAACCCGACCACCGCGCGCTTCGAGACGGCGCTCGCCCGACTGGAGGGGACCGACAGCGCTGTCGCGTTCGCCAGCGGGATGGCGGCTCTCACGGCGGTCCTGCTGGCCCGCGCGAGCATGGGACTGCGCCATGTCGTCGCGGTCCGGCCCCTCTACGGCTGCAGCGACCACCTGCTGGGTGCCGGGCTGCTGGGCACCGAGGTGACCTGGACCGACCCGGCGGGCATCGCCGACGCGATCCGCCCGGACACGGGTCTGGTGATGGTCGAGACCCCGGCCAACCCCACCCTGGCCGAGATCGACATCCGGGCCGTCGCCCACTCCTGCGGCTCCGTGCCGCTCCTGGTCGACAACACCTTCGCCACCCCGGTGCTCCAGCGCCCCGTCGAACACGGCGCCCGGATCGTCCTGCACAGCGCCACCAAGTACCTCGGCGGACACGGCGATGTGATGGGCGGAGTCGTGGCCTGCGACGAGGAGTTCGCCGCCCGGCTGCGCCAGGTGCGGTTCGCCACCGGGGGCGTGTTGCACCCGCTGGCCGGCTACTTGCTCCTGCGGGGACTGTCCACCCTTCCGGTACGCGTACGTGCCGCCTCGGCGACCGCCGCCGAACTCTCGCGCAGGCTGACCGCCGACCCCCGGATCGCCCGGGTGCACTACCCGGCGATCGGCGGGGCGATGGTCTCCTTCGAGGTGTACGGGGACCCGCACGCCGTGATCGCCGGCGTACGGCTCATCACCCCCGCCGTCAGCCTGGGCAGCGTGGACTCGCTGATCCAGCACCCGGCCTCCATCAGCCACCGCATCGTGGAGGAGGGCGACCGGCAGGCGTCCGGCGTCGGTGACCGGCTGCTGCGCATGTCGGTCGGGCTGGAGGACGTCGAGGATCTCTGGGCCGACCTGTGCCAGGCCCTCAGCGACGGGCCCGTTCCGCGGGTTCGGACCGCTGAGCGGGTCGCGAGTCCGTCGGCTGAGCCGTCCGCTCCGTCGCACTCGTCAGTCGCGCGGTGATGACCAGGGTGCCTTCCTCGATCTGGTAATCGAGGGGCAGCTCCAGGGCGCGCATCGCCGCGACCATGCCGGTGTTGCGGGACTGGGTGACGGCGTACACGCTGTCGCAGCCCGCCTCCTCGGCGAGCTGCACCAGACGGCCGAGCAGCTCCGAACCGATGCCCCGGCGCTGCCAGTCGTCCTCGACGAGGAGGGCCACTTCGGTCTCGTCGCCGTCCCAGAGGAGGTGGCCCAGGGCCACCAGCTTGCCGGAGGCGGTCTGGACGGCCAGCGTGCGGCCGAACCGTGGGCTCAGCAGGTGGTCCAGGTAGCGGTCCGCGTCCCCGACGGGCCCGTGGTAGCGCAGGCCCAGGGTGCGCGGGGAGCACCGGTCGTGCATGGCGCGGGCGGCGGCGAGATCGCTGCGGTCCGCGCGGCGCACGGTGATCTCGTTGCCCTCGGGCAGCGTGAGGATGTCCTCGCTACGGGGCACCCGCGGGCCGAGCCGGGCGTCCAGCTCCACCAGGGCGCGGGCCCGGGCGAACTCGGTCGGGGTGAACGGCAGATAGGGCCGCTCGACGGAGATGACGCCGCCGGACGGGTCGCGCAGGCGCATCACCGTCTCCTCCAGCACGCCTTCGACCGGGGCGCTCTCCCCGGTCGGGCGGCCGGTGATGGAGACGGCGGGCAGCGAGTGGATGGTGCACCGGCCGAGCAACTGGCGGAGGGCGAGGGGGAGTTCCGCTGCGTCGAGCGCCGTGCGGGTGGCCAGCGAGAGCACCCGGGTCGGCGTGTCGACCAGATCGTGGGTGTCTGCCCGCTCGATCCAGGTGGAGGTGCCGCCGGCGCCCGAGATCTGCCGGGTCAGCTCCGGCGCCGGGAGCGAGGCGGGCGCCCGCAGCAGGAACTCGTCGACCGTCCCGTCGGCCAGCGGGTGGGTCTGGAGCGTCAGGATGTCGATACGGAGCCGGGCGAGCACCAGGCACAGCGCGGCCAGACTGCCCGGGGCGTCACGCACGGTCGTCCGCATCCGCCACAGGACCGTCTCCCCGGCGCCCGCGCCGGCCTCGGCTCCGGACCCGTCGATCGAACCGGTGGTCTCGTCCGGCGCCGGATCGGACGCGCCCGGTTCCTTCGGCGGGGGAGCGTTGCTGTGCCGGCGCGCCCACCACGTGTGGAACGTCGCCGTGGCCACCAGGGCCACGGCCGACGCCATGAGCAGGTAGGGCCCGTCGGGCTGGTGCCCGATCAGGTTGGCGATCGCGTCGGCCACGGCGACCGCGGTGAACAGCGCGGCCAGCTCGATCAGGTCCCGCCGCCAGTGGTGCGGACGGCGGGCGGTCTTCGAAGACGTCACATCAGTCATGTCCTTACTCTGGATGACTGGTGTTGCCTGATCACGAACACCTTGTGACTGATGGGTTAAGTGTGGATCTGATCCCCTATCGGCGTTTTTCGGCCGCATCTTGTGTCCTGTGATCAGCCTGGTTCGTGATCACTGAGGCCCCTGACCGCTGTCCCTGACGATGGCCGCGTGCAGGCGGGCGGCCTGCCGGACGGTCTGCGAGGACCCCTTGCGCCCGGCCGTCGCGGCCAGCCCGGCGATCGGCTCGATCCCCTCCGCACCGCCGTGCTCGATGCCTTCCGTACCGCAGCGCTCGGCGCACTCCGCCGCCACGGCCAGCAGGTCCCCGAGGCCCCGGGGCGCCTTCCGTACGCAAGCAGGGTGGGCAGCGCCGTGGCGAGCACGCCCAGCACGGTCCGGTACGCACCTGTGGCGGCCGCCGTCCGGGCGGCGTCGGCCAACCGGTTGACAGTGCTGTCACTGGGGCACCGAGCAGTGCCCGCACTGGGCCGCCACACTGCCCGAGGACGGGGAGACCCTGGCCGCCTGGCTGATGCGGGGCCTGGTTCCTGCCGCCGCTGATGGAGACGGGGGGCGAGGCCGGTGTCGCGGTGCACCTCGCCCTGGCCTACGGGCTGGGCGCCCGGCACCCCGAGGACCGGATATCCGCGGTGGACGCGCTCCTCGTGCTGGCCGCTCAGGGGCGACTGGACACGGCGCTGCTGGGGCGTGAGCTGGGGGCGCTCGTCGACCACGACCTGGTCAAGGCCCGCACCAGCTTCTTCTCCCGGCGGAAGAGGACCGAGCCCGACACCTCGGCGAGATCCCCGGTGGACAGCTCGCCCCGTGCGTCCAGCCGAGCGAGCACGTCCTGGGCATGGGAGGCCACCACGGAGATGCCGTCCGCCGCCATGCCCATCCAGTCGCGGAGGTGGGCCCTCTCCTCGTCCTCCGTGATGCTGGCGGGTCACACACCGTTCGGCCAGCTGCGACCGGTCGAGCACGCCCTCCTCGGCGAGCGCGCAGAGCGCGGCCGGCCAGATCGTCCCGGTGATCGTGGCTCGACCACTGACTGACGTCCTGCTGGGCTGTCTCCGCGTTGTCCTGTCCGGCCGCCGGGAGCTGTTCAACGGGCCCCGGAGCAGCCGCCCGCTCAGTTCAGGTGGTCCCTCACTGGCCGACGCGGCCCGGCCGCAGAACCTTGGTGAACAGCACCCCGCCGCCCTCCGCCCGCAGACGTACCGTCAGCTCCGCGCTGTCGCCGTCGATCTCGACCTCTCCGAAGAACTGCGGCGACTCCATCGGCGACACATTGGCCCGGTCCGGCGCCCGGACGAAGACACGGTCGGGTCCGAAGGTGCCGTCCAGTGCGTTGGCCGGAAATCCCCCAGCGGCCAGCGGGCCCGAGACGAACTCCCAGAACGGTGCGAAATCCTTGAACGCCGCCCGCTCGGGGGCGTAGTGCTGCGCCGAGGTGTAGTGCACGTCGGCCGTCAGCCACAGGGTGCCGGTGACCTTGCGGTGCTTGATGAACCGCAGCAGCTCGGCGATCTGCAGCTCACGCCCGAGCGGAGCCCCCGGATCGCCCTGTGCCACCGCCTCGAAGTCCGTCGCCCCGTCCGGTACCACCAGGCCGAGCGGCATGTCGGCCGCGATCACCTTCCACACCGCGCGGGACTCGGCAAGGGAGCGTTTGAGCCAGCGCAGCTGCTCGGCACCGAGGATGCCGGTCGTGTCGTCGGCCTGCCGGCCGGGGGAGTTGCGGTTGCGGTGCGAGCGCATGTCGAGGACGAAGACGTCCAGCAGCGGTCCGTGGTGGACGACCCGGTACATGCGGGAGCGCCGCGAGGAGGCGCCGTACGAGCTGTTCGGCGCCGATACGGGAAAGTACTCGTGGAAGGCGCGCGCGGAGCGGGCCGCGAGGATGTCGACGTTCTTCTCGGTGTAGCGCGTGTCGTCGAGGATCTGGCCGGGGTACCAGTTGTTGCGTACCTCGTGGTCGTCCCACTGGACGACGGAGGGGACCTGCGCGTTGAACCGCCGGACGTTGCGGTCGAGCAGGTTGTAGCGGAAGTTCCCCCGGTACTCGTCCAGCGTCTCGGCGACCTTGGCCTTCTCCTCGGTCATGACGTTGTGCCAGGTCCTGCCGTCGGGCAGGGTCACGCTCGGCTGGAGCGGCCCGTCCGCGTAGACGGTGTCGCCGCTGCACAGGAAGAAGTCCGGGTCGAGGCGGCGCATCTCCTCGTAGACGCGGTAGCCGCCGATGTCCGGGTTGATGCCCCACCCCTGCCCCGCGATGTCCCCGGACCACAGGAAGCGCACCCCGTCATGGCGCCGGGCCGGAGCGGTACGGAAGGTTCCGTACACCGGTTTACCCGTACGGCGCGGATCGCCGGGGTCGGCCAGCGTGACGCGGTAGTGCACCTGCTCGCCCGCCGGAAGGCCGTACAGGGGAGTGGTGCCGGTGAAGTCCGACCCCGGGCCGATCAGCGGCCCGTACCAGGTCCGGGCCCGGCGGAAGGACTCGGTCGACGCGGTCTCCACCAGCATCCGGGCGGGCCGGTCCGACCGCACCCACACCAGCGCGGACGAGGCGGTGACGCTCCCCACCTGCACGCCCCACGCCGCCTCCGGCCGTCCCGCCAGCGCCAGGGCGGGAGCCGCGCCGACGGCCGTGGTCATGGCGGCCGCGGCCGGGACGAGCAGCGAGCCCCGCAGAACGGTACGGCGGGCCGGCGAGGGGATGTGCGGACGGTGCGGCATCGAAGCGCCTCCAGGACGGTGGGCGGAACGGACGGGCGGAAACCGGGCCGGGGCGGCCGCAGCGCTCCGCCGGACCTGAGCCGGTCTCCGCCCCCATGCCTAGTGGGCCGCGGAAACCGCTGTCCCAACGCCAGGTGAACGGGGTCGGTCCGATGAGCCGTCAGGCCCGAGCACCCGCGCCCGGGTCCCCGCGCGGCCGCGAGCATCCCGACGCCCCGGGAGATGTCCCCCGCCCCCAGATGGGCGTAGCCGAGCCGAGCACGAGCGCCACCGTGCCGTCCTGCGGCCCGGCCTCCCCGCAGTCGCTCAGCGGCCGCAGCGCGATGCCCGCCCGGTCCGCGCGGCTCAGGAACGCGCCTTCGGGACCGTACCGTTCGGGCAGCCGCGCGATGATGTGCAGCCCGGCGGCGATGCCGCTGACCGCCGTACCCGGGAAGTGCTCACCGAGGGCGGCCACCAGCGCGTCCCGGCGCTCCCGATAGGCGCGCTGGCAGCGGCGCAGCTGCCGGTCGTAGGCGCCGCGGACGATGAAGTCGGCCAGAACCGCCTGGTCGATGGCGGGGTTTCCCAGGTCCATAGTCCGCCTCGCGCGCCCAGTCGAGCAACTCACGGCGGCGCTCGGCGGAGTAGGCGATTCCGGGGGGAACTGGTGCGCCGCCGCGCGCACTCCGTCGCTCACCCAGGTCCCCGCGCCCTGCCCGCTGCGCAGATAGCTCTCGGCGGTCAGCTGTTCGTACGCCTCGGTGACCAGCCCGCGTGACACCCCGAGATCTGCGGAGAGTTCCCGGCGCGGCGACGGTGTGCGCCGTCGCCGCCGTACAGTCCGTGCTGCTCGGGCTGGTGATGGACGGCAGCGCGTTCCCGCGGGTGCCGACACCGGCCGAGGCGACGGCCCTGCTCTGGCAGGCCGTCGTCGTGACCGTGATCGGCTTCGTCTGCCGGTACATCGGCCTGCAGCGCATCGGGGCCGAACGCGCCACCCCCTTCTCCGGCCTCATCCCGGTCTCCGCCGCGCTGACGGCGCCGCTCGTCGGCGCGGGGACGTACGGCCTGGCGCAGGGCGTGGGGAGCTTGCTCGTCGGCGCCGGGGTGGCGCTCGGCTCAGGCGTCCTGGGGCGCCGCGAGACGGCCGGGCCGATGAAGCGCCCCGTCCCCTCCGCGGCTGGTGTCGAGGATGACGCGGGCCACCAGGGCCGGGTCGTCGTTCATCGGGACGTGCCCGCAGCCGGGCAGCCGCACGAGCCTGGCCTCCGGGATCACGTGCTTGGCGCGGATGCCCTGCCTCCGGAGCAGGATGCGGTCGCGGGTGCCCCAGGCGACGGTGACGGGGATGCCCTTCACATCGTCGGTGAAGGAGACGCTCCCGCCGGCGGCCAGCGTCTGGTGGAAACCGGTCGCTCCCCGCAGGGCCAGGGTCTCGGCGGCGACGGCCTCGGGTGAACGCCTGCCGGGCCGAGCGTAGATCGTGCTGGTCAGCACCGTACGACCGGCCGCGCTGCGGGAGAGCCGCTTGATCGCGGGCTCCGGGAGGGCCAGCGCGGCGCGGCGCATCGCCCGCAGGGTCGTGAAGGCGTAGCGGCGCTCCGGCTCGTTCCAGAATCCCGCGGGCGACAGGGCGGTCACCGAGCGGACCAGCTCCGTGCGCCCCAGCTCAAGGGCGAAGAGGCCCCCGAGGGAGTTGCCGGCCACATGCGGGCGGTCGAGGCCCAGCGCCCCGAAGAGGGCCCCGAGGACCGGGGTGACCGCCTCCAGCGTGTACGGGACTCCGTCCGGCAGCCCCGGGGACGCGCCGAAGCCGGGCAGGTCGAGGGCTATCACCTCGCGCTCGGCGGCCAGGATCCGCGTCACCGGGTCCCAGGCCTGGTGGTGATGGCCGATGCCGTGGAGCAGGACCAACGGCTCTCCCGCACCGGTCCGTTCGTACTCCACCGAGACCGGACGGGGGCCGTGCGCCGAATCGACGGTGAAGGAGACCGTGGTGGTCATGGAGCTGCTCCCTGGACTGGGTAGACATCGCGTCAACAACAATTACCGTCCGGTAGCCGGCAGTTCAAGGGCTCCGGCGATTCCCGCTGGACACCGCCCGGCGTGTCGGCCGGGATGGGCCGGTGGCGGCCGACCCCGCGACCGACGTCTTCGAAGAGCACCGGCCCCGTCCGCACCGGCGTCGCCCACCGCGTGCTCGGCCCTGTCGCCGATGCCGAGGACGTCGTGCAGGAGGCATGGCTGAGGTGGTCGTCCGCGGCCCGGCAAGGCGTCCGCGAGCCGAGAGCCTTCCTCGTGCGGATCACCACACGGCTGGCCATCGACCGGCTGCGTCACCTGAAGTCGCGCCGGGACCTCGCCGAGCGGTTCCTGGCCGCCGCGTCCGGCGGTTCCATCGAGCGGCTGATGGCTCTCCTGGCACCGGACGTCCGGGTCGTCAGCGACCCGGGTGGCAGGGCGAAGGCCGCGCTGCGCGTCATCGAGACCGCCGACGAGGTCGGCCGGTTCCTCGCCGCGGTCGGCCAGGAGGTGGGGCCGGACCGGGACGCGCGCGTCGCGGAGTTCGACGGCGGACCCGCTGTGGCGTGCTTTGTCGGAGGGAGACCGGACACTTTCTTCCAGATCGAGGTCCGGGGTGGCGCCATTCAATGCATCTATATCGTTCGTAATGCGGACAAGCTCGTCGGGCTGTCCGCCGTGTGGCCGGTCGAGTTTTCCGGCCAGGGGAGATCCGGACGATCCTCCTCCCGCGGATGACCCGCGGTCGACTTGCGAAAGCCCCGCCACCGGCCCGGTGATGGGGCTTCATGCTGTGCGCGGCTCACGGCACCGCGAACGTCTTGTGAACGCTCTGCGCCAAAGTCCCGTTTCGTTCCGTTACGGAATAAGGATTGGTCTTGACCAAGGGGGTGCGCCATCCTAAGGTCACCTTAAGACAGGAACCTTTAATAAATAGCGTCGCGGAAAAGCCGCTGGGCGATTGCGGAGGACTTGGTGGGGACCACGCAGCTGGAATCGGTGCAGGAGCCGAAGTACTGGCACCTCAAGACCGTGCTCAGTGAGGCACTCGACTCGGACTTCGCGGTGGGTGAGATCCTGCCCAACGAGCGGGACCTCGCGGCACGGTTCGGCGTCGCGCGTGCCACGCTCCGGCAGGCTCTGGAGCAGCTCGAACTCGAAGGCAGACTGCAGCGCCGCCGGGGCGTCGGTACGACCGTCGCCCCGCCGCGCGTGGGCGTCGCCGTCTCCACCGCCCAGCACGAGTGGACGGGCGGTGCGACCGGCGAGGCATGGCAGCCCGTCGGCTGCGCGAGCGAGGCGGCCCCGAGCGCTGTGGCCGCCATGCTCGGCACCGGAACCGAGCCCGTGCACGTGGTGCGGCGTATCCGCGACACGCATGGCCAGGCGGTGGCGGCCGAGCTTCTGTACGTGCCTGCCTCCTCGGTGCCCGACCTCTCCGCGATCGACGCCCCGTCCGGCACCGTCCGCGCCCGGGCCGTCCTGCGCGAACTGCACCGGCTGGGCCTGGAGGGGCAGGACCGTTCCGTGGAGCTCGGATCGGCGCGCGCGGACGACGCCAAGGAGCTCGACCGGCTCCCCGGCGCACCCGTCCTCGTCGTCACCACCCGGTACTTCGCCGCGGGCGGTACGGCCGCGGTGTCCATCGCCACCTACCGGGCGGACACCTGCCGACTCACCTTCGGGGACTCCGGCGCCCTGGAGATCAGCCACGACGGGCAGCGGGATCGCCAGGCTTCCTGACGCCTCGCGCGCCGGGAGCCTGCGGGCCGCCGCAGCCCGGAAGGCCGCAGAAGATCCGGGCCTTCCGTGACCAGCGCCACCTGATGGCGGTCCGCCGGGAAGCCGGCCGGGCCGCCATCGGCGCGTCTGTTGTCCCGCCGAGCTCCCGCAGCCGGCGCGCGTCGGGCCCGGCCCCCGCACGTCATCCGGCCCGTCCGCGATCAGCGTCGGGCCGTCACCGCGCCCTCCACGGCGAACAACTGCTCCTCGACGTGGTCCAGCGCCAGCCGCAGGGCCCCCGTCGCGACCGCGGCCTCCCCGAGCAACGACAACGTCACCCGTGGCGGGCGCAGACAGTAGCGGGCCAGCTCTTCGCGCAGCGGCTCCAGCACCCCGTCCAGGCCGGCGGCCCAGCCACCGACCACCACCAGCTCCGGGTCGAGCGCCAGCGCCAGGGCCGCCACATCGTGCACGAGCCGCTGGAGGAACCGCTCGACGGCCGCCTGCGCCTCCGCATCGCCCTGCCGTGCCTTGGCGAACACCACCGCCACCGCCTGCTCGTCCAGCGGCTCCAGCGGGGTGCCCGTGGTCGACAGCAGATGCTCCGGAGTCACGTCCCTGCCCAGCAGGTGCAGAGCGCCGATCTCCCCGGCCGCCCCGCCGAACCCCCGGTGCAGGCGCCCGCCGATCAGTGAACCGGCCCCCGGACTCAGCCCCGCCAGGACGAAGACGACGTCGTCGGACTCGGTGGCCGCGCCCTTCCAGTGCTCGGCGACGGCGGCTGCGTTGGCGTCGTTCTCGACGAGGACCGGGCAGCGGAACGAACGGCGCAGCCGCTCCCCGAGCGGGAGCCCCGTCCACCCCGGCAGCGCCGTGCCGAGCCGAACGGTCCCATCGGCCTCCACGATGCCGGGGCTGCCGACGCCGACGGCACGCAGACTGCTCCGGGCCACCCCCGTACGGCGCAGCAGGTCCGCGATCACGGCTCTCACCTGGTCGAGCCGCTCGTCCGCACCGGCCGTCTCCGACACCGTGCGGGAACCCGCCCCGGTCACCCGGCCGTCGAGCCCCGACAGGAGCGCCGAAACCCGGTGCGGGCCGATCTCGACGCCCAGCAGATGTCCGGCCTCGGCACGGAAGCGGAACCGGCGGGCAGGCCGTCCCTGGCGCCGCGCCTCACTCTCGTCGGGCAGGGCCTCGACCACCAGTCCTGCCTCGAACAGCCCCTCGACCACGCCTTCGACCGTCGGACGGGAGAGACCCGTGATCCGGGTCAGATCCGTCAGCGTCGGCGAGCCGGCCCCTCTCAGGGCGTGCAGTACCACCGCTGAATTGATCCGCCGCAGCAGCGACGGATCTCCCCCGGTCAGCCGGCTCACGGTGTGTCCTCCCAGCTCGTGCGCATGTCTGCCGGATCGTACTCGCTGCTCGCAGGGCCTGCGAGCGGCTCCGCAAGCCGGTATCGAGCCGCAACCTGCGTCAGCTCGGAGCCAGGGAACCGGACTCGTACGCCGCGATGACCGCCTGGGTACGGTCCCGGGCACCCAACTTCGCGAGAATCGAACGGACATGGGCTTCACCGTCTCGACCCCGGCGGTCAGCCCGGAGGAGATCTCCGCGTTCGAACAGGTCCCGGGCCACCAACCGGAGCACTTCCTCCTCCCGGTCGGTGGGCGCGGCCCACTCCAGAGCCACCCGCGCCTCGTTCGTGCCTTCGGACCCTCCCCGCAACGTCTCGTAGACGTACTCGTCGTTGGTGGGCGGTGCGTCGGTGCGACGCCTGAGCCCGGGGCCAGGGCATCGGCCGTCAGTGCCGGACGGTTTACTGACGTCATGACGACCGCACACCATCTCCGCCTCATCGACGGGATGTGCACCGGGGACTTCCCCCAGGAGCGCACGCCGTCGGTCTCGGGAGTCAGCGGACCCGGCTATCACACGGCATTCCTGCGCACCGGCCATGAACCATGGGAAGACGACGAACCGCCCGGCCCGGAGCACCGGGCCCAATGCCTGGCGGAGCACGACGCGCTGCTCACGCTCCTCACCGCGCGCTGGGGCGAACCCCAGGTGATGAGCCTGTGGAGCGCCCAGGAGCGGATGCTGGCGGGCGAAGTGATACCGGCCCCCTGGGCGGACCCGGTGGCCGGATGCGAATTCGTCCGACTCTGGCAGGTCGAGGAGCGGTGGCTCGCCATCGGGCTGGTCCTGGAAGAAGAGGGGCCGGGCTGCGAGCTGACGGTGCTGGTGACGGTCATCGACCCACCCTGATCCGGACGGAAGGGACCGGCGGTCGGCGAGGGCCTCAGCCGGGAGAGTCCGGTGCTGATGACGGGAGGGCCTCACGGAGGCGGGCGTACTCCTCGGCCATCGCGTCGATCGTCCAATGGGCGTTGAGGCCGCTGGGGTTGGGCAGAGCCCACACGTGGGCACCGCCGATCGTGCGCACCTGCCGGCCGATCCGTGCGCGGGGCTCCCCGAAGGCCGTGCGGTAGGCGGTGATTCCGACGACCGCGAGCCACGCCGGCGCGAGCCGCTCGACCCTCTCGGTGAGCGCAGCCCCGCCCTCCCGGAACTCTTCCGCGCCGAGCTCGTCCGCACGAGCCGTCGCCCGGGCCACCACATTGGTGATGCCGAGGCCGAGGGGCAGAAGTTCGGACTGTTCCGAAGGCAGCAGTTGCCGGGGCGTGAAGCCCGAACGGTGGAGGACCGGCCAGAACCGGTTGCCGGGGTGGGCGAAGTGATGGCCCGTGGCAGCGGTCTTCAGGCTCGGATTGATACCACAGAAGAGCACGCGCAGACCGCCCGCGGCCACATCGGGGACGATGCGGTCGCGGGCGGCGCGAAGCTCCTCGGGGGTCACGCGGTGCGGGCGGTGCCGGTCAGAGGATCGAGCCCGGGGCGTAGGCCGCGGCCCGGGGGTGCTGCTTGGTGATCTCCTCGATCCGGGACACCAGCACCGCCACCTGGTCACCCGCGGCGCCCGTGAACGAGAGCTTGTCCGCCATCAGCGCGTCCAGCTCCGCACGGTCCAGCGGGATGCGCTCGTCGGCGGCCAGCTTGTCGAGCAGCTCGTTGCGCTCGGCACCCTGCTCCCGCATCGCCAGTGCGGAGGCGACCGCGTTCTCCTTGATCGCCTCGTGGGCCACCTCGCGGCCCACCCCGGCCCGCACGGCACCCATGAGGACCTTGGTCGTCGCCAGGAAGGGAAGGTAGCGGTCCAGCTCACGAGCAACGACCGCGGGGAACGCGCCGAACTCGTCCAGCACCGTCAGGAAGGTCTCCAGCAGGCCGTCGAACGCGAAGAACGCGTCCGGCAGCGCCACCCGGCGGACCACGGAACAGGACACGTCGCCCTCGTTCCACTGGTCACCCGCCAGCTCACCCGTCATCGAGGCGTAACCCCGCAGGATCACCATCAGGCCGTTGACCCGCTCGCAGGAGCGCGTGTTCATCTTGTGCGGCATCGCGGACGAGCCGACCTGGCCGGGCTTGAAGCCCTCCGTCACCAGCTCGTGCCCGGCCATCAGCCGGATCGTCTTCGCCACCGACGAGGGCGCCGCGGCGAGCTGCACCAGAGCGGTCACCACGTCGTAGTCGAGCGAGCGGGGGTAGACCTGGCCGACCGAGGTGAACGCCTCGGCGAAACCGAGGTGTCCGGCGATGCGCTGTTCCAGGTCGGCGAGCTTGTCGGCGTCACCGCCCAGGAGGTCCAGCATGTCCTGCGCCGTACCGACCGGGCCCTTGATCCCGCGCAGCGGGTAACGGGAGAGGAGGTCCTCCAGCCGGCCGTAGGCCACCAGCAGCTCGTCGGCCGCGGTCGCGAAGCGCTTGCCGAGCGTCGTCGCCTGCGCGGCGACATTGTGCGAGCGGCCGGCGATCACGAGCTCGCGGTACTCCGCCGCGAGCTTGCCGAGCCGGGCCAGCACGGCCACGGTGCGGTCGCGCATCAGCTCCAGCGAGAGGCGGATCTGCAGCTGCTCGACGTTCTCCGTCAGATCCCGGGAGGTCATGCCCTTGTGGACCTGCTCGTGACCCGCTAGAGCGTTGAACTCCTCGATCCGGGCCTTCACGTCATGCCGGGTGATCTTCTCGCGCTCGGCGATCGACGCCAGGTCGACCTGGTCGAGCACGCGCTCGTAGTCGGCCAGTGCTTCATCCGGCACCTCGATCCCGAGGTCCTTCTGAGCGCGCAGCACCGCCAGCCACAGCTGACGCTCCAGCTTCACCTTCTGCTCGGGGGACCAGAGGACGGCCAGCTCCGTTGAGGCGTAGCGGCCGGCCAGGACATTGGGGATGCGAGGCTTCGCAGACACAGCAGTCACGTGAAGGGATTCTACTGTCGGTTTCTGCAGGCCAGCGCCGCGGGCCTCTTTGTGGCTTGCTACGAGGACCGGCTACGAGGACGCGGGGGACGCGCCCTCCTCGGGAGAGGCCCGGCGCCAGCCCGTCACCGGGCCCGGGGCCCCGGCGTCCGCGGGCGTGATCCAGAAGCCCGAGGTCGTCCCCGGGTCGAACTGGGCGCCCCACCGGCCGTCGCCGGAGGACCTGCCGGTCAGCCGGCGGCCGATCCAGGGACCCAGGTGGCGGCGGGCGAAGCGGATGTCGTCGGCCCGCCGGTCCGCCCAGCGCGGCGGCAGTGAGGCGGGGACCGGCGCCTGCCAGTCGAGCTCAGGCGGGAGCCCCAGTGTCTGCCAGACCGCCTCCGCCACCCGCCGGTGCCCCTCGGCCGCGAGGTGCAGCCGGTCGGCGTCCCACATGCGCGGGTCGCTGAGCGAGCGCGCGGAGTAGAGGTCGACCACCGCGGCTCCGTGCCGGCCGGCCAGGTCGTCGATCAGAGCGAACAGCGCCTCCATCCGAGGGCGGAACCGGTCGAACACCGGGCCGTTGCGCCCGGGGCTGCGCATCAGCACCAGCTGCTTGCAGGACGGGGCCAGGCGTTCCACGGCCTCTTCCAGTCGCCCCCTGACCATGCCCATGTCGCACTTCGGGCGCAGCGTGTCGTTCAGCCCGCCGACGAGGGTCACCACATCGGCCTGCATCGCCGCCGCCGCGCCCACCTGCTCGTCGACGATCTGGCTGATGAGCTTTCCGCGTACGGCGAGGTTGGCGTACCGGAATCCGGGGGACCGGGACGCGAGCCGGGAGGCCAGGACATCGGCCCAGCCCCGGTAGGTGCCGTCGGGGAGCTGGTCCGACATGCCCTCGGTGAAGGAGTCGCCGACCGCGACGAGACTGGTGTAGGAGACATTCAATTCCATGGCCCGGTGATTCTATCGCGTACGGCTCCCATACCGTCCGGCCGGTACGGGAGCCGTCGCGCAGGCGTTCAGCGGGACTGGGCCCTGCCGACGAGCTCGCGCAGGACGTCCTCCATCGTGACCATGCCGACCAGTCGGTCCCCGTCGTCGAGGACCGCCGCGAGATGGGTCCGGCTGCGCCGCAGCGCGGTCAGCACGTCGTCCAGCGGAGTCGCCGCCCGGACCCGGGCGATCGGCCGCAGAGCGGCCACCGGGAACGGCGCGTCCCGGGGCGTGGCGTCCAGGGCGTCCTTCACATGGAGGTAGCCCAGGATGCGGCCCTCGCTGTCCATCACCGGGAAGCGGGAGAACCCGGACTCGTGCGAGAGTCGCTCCAGCTCCTCGGGTGTGGTGCCGACCCGGGTGTACAGCACCCGGTCCACCGGCATGACCACATCCCGTACCGGACGCCGGCCCAGCTCCAGGGCGTGCCGCAGCCGCTCGGCCGAGCGGTCGTCGACCAGCCCCGCGTCGCCGGCGTCCTTCACCAGCCGGGCCAGTTCGTCGTCCGAGAACGTCGCGGACACCTCGTCCTTCGTCTCCACCCGCAGAAGCTTGAGCAGGGCGTTGGCGAAGGCGTTGATCGCGAAGATCACCGGACGCAGCGCACGGGCCACCGCTACCAGCGGCGGACCCAGGAGCAGCGCGCTGCGCGCCGGTTCTGCCAGCGCGATGTTCTTCGGCACCATCTCGCCCAGCAGCATGTGCAGATACGTCGCCACGCTCAGCGCGATCGCGAAGGAGAGCGGGTGCACCAGCCCGTGCGGCACCCCCACCGCGTCGAAGACCGGCTCCAGCAGATGGGCGATGGCGGGCTCGGCCACGATGCCCAGCACCAGTGTGCAGAGGGTGATGCCGAGCTGGGCGGCGGCCAGCAGCGCCGACACGTGCTCCAGCCCCCAGATGACACTGCGGGCCTGCCGGTCGCCGGCCTCGGCCCGCGGTTCGATCTGGCTGCGGCGTACGGAGATCAGGGCGAACTCGGCGCCCACGAAGAAGGCGTTGACCACCAGGGTCAGCAGACCGATGAACAGCTGAAGGACGATCACCGGCCCTCCTCCTCCGTCTGCTCCCCGGCGCCGGGCAGCGGCGCGTGCAGCAGCGCCCGCGCGGCCCGTCGGCCCGTGGCGTCCACCACGTCGATCCGCCACCCCGACAGCTCGACGGTGTCGTCCACCGTCGGGATCCGTCCGAGTTCGGCGGCGATCAGCCCGGCCAGCGTCTCGTAGGGCCCGTCGGGGACCCGCAGCCCGATCCGGCTCAGCTGGTCGGTGCGGGCCGCGCCGTCGGCCGACCACAGGGTGCGGCCGCCGGCGTCCTCACCGGCGGGCGCCAGGTCGGGCGTCTCGTGCGGGTCGTGCTCGTCGCGGACCTCGCCGACGACCTCCTCCACGATGTCCTCCAACGTCACGACCCCCGCCGTACCGCCGTACTCGTCGATCACCACCGCCATGGCGAGCTTGCCGGACAGCTGGTCCAGCAGCCGGTCGACGGTGAGCGTCTCCGGCACGAGGAGGGGTTCACGCAGCATCTCCGATACCCGCCTACGGGGGCGCTCGTCGGCCGGGACCGCCAGCACGTCCTTGATGTGGGCCACGCCGACCACGGTGTCCAGACTGCCGCGGTAGACGGGGAAGCGGGAGAGGCCGGTGGCGCGGGTCGCGTTGGCCACGTCCTCGGCCGTCGCCCGCACCTCCAGCGCGGTCACCTGGACCCGAGGGGTCATCACGTTCTCCGCGGTCAGCTCAGCCAGATTCAGGGTACGTACGAAGAGTTCGGCGGTGTCCGCCTCCAGCGCACCCTCCTTCGCGGAGTGCCGCGCCAGCGCGACCAGCTCCTGGGGGCTGCGTGCGGAGGCCAGCTCCTCGGTCGGCTCCAGGCCGAAGCGGCGCACGATCCGGTTCGCCGTCTTGTTGAGGTGGCTGATGAAGGGCCGGAACACCGCGGTGAACACCCGCTGCGGGGTGGCGACCGCCTTGGCCACGGACAGCGGCGAGGAGATCGCCCAGTTCTTCGGCACCAGCTCGCCGACCACCATCAGGACCACCGTGGACAGCGCCGTACCGATGACGAGGGCCAGCGTGGACGCCGCGGTGGGAGGCAGGCCGGCGGCCTCCACCGGGCTGCGGATGAGCTTGGCGATGGACGGCTCCGAGAGCATGCCGATCACCAGATTGGTGACGGTGATCCCGAGCTGCGCGCCCGAGAGCTGGAAGGTCAGGCTGCGTACGGCCTTCAGGGCGCTCGCGGCCCCCCGGTCACCCCGCTCGACGGCCCGCTCCAGCTCTCCGCGCTCCACCGTGGTCAGGGAGAACTCGGCCGCGACGAAGGCGCCGCACGCGACACAGAGCAGAAGGGCGACGAGCAGCAGAAGCACTTCGATCATCGGTTCACCTCCGTCCCATGATCAGGCAGCGGCGGAATGATCGCGCGGTGTCGGCTACTGGGAGGCTCGCCCATGGGCGGACGCTCACACCTTTCGGGAGTACCGGGTGGGGGACGGAGGAAGGGCTCATCGTAGAGCGTCTGCCCAGCCGCACCCTGCCCTACCGCGTCAGTCCGTGAGGTGCTTCACCCACCGGCTCCACTGCGGCTGCTGCCCGTACCCCGCCGCCCGCCAGGCGCGCTGCGCCAAGTCGTTGCGGTCCAGCACCATCGCGTCGGAGCGGCGTCCGCCGAGGGCCGCGAACCGGTCCTCCGCCGCCGCGAGAAGGGCGCCGCCCACACCCCTGCGGCGCTGCTCCGGATGGACCGCGAGCCGGTAGAGATGGCAGCGCCAGCCGTCGAAGCCCGCGATCACCGTGCCCACCAGCGTTCCGTCCCGCTCCGCGAGGATCAGGGCGGCCGGGTCCCGTTCCACCAGTCGCGCGACCCCGTCGCCGTCGTCGCTGATGCTGGTGCCCTCCGCGGACACCTTCCAGAACGCCAGCACCTTGTCCAGGTCTGCCGCGGTCGCGGACCGTATCGAAAGATCGTCCATGGCGGCCATCCCACCACCCGCCCGCCTCGGACGTCTACTGCTCTCCCGGGGCTCCCCTTGCCGGTGCTAGCGCGCCCGCGCTAGCTTGGGAGGGTGCCCAAGACTCAGCTGAACGTTCGAGTGGACGAGGCCACCGCCGAGGCCGCGCGTCAGCGCGCGCTCCAGAGGGGGATGAGCGTGAACCGCTATATAGAGGAGCTCGTCAAACAGGACGCCGGCGAGGTGGGACACACCTTCGTCGAGGCCGCCGCCGACTTCATGAAGCAGTACGAGTCGGTCTTCGCCGAGGAGTTCGGCCCGGAACGCGAAGGCCCCCGGCGCGAAGGCACCCGTTGAACCTTCGGATCGACCTTTCCTGGCTGCTCATGGTCGCCGAGCACAAGACGCCCGGTGACCCGCAGGTCGTCGACTGGGGCGCGCTGGTCGCCGCGGTCGCCCGCCACGAGGCGGAGATCTTCGGCAGCGCCGTCTACAGCGACCCGCACACGCGGGCGGCCGCCCTGTTGCAGCTGCTCCTGCATGTGCCCGCCCTCGAACGTTCCAACGCGATGTTCGCCTCGGCCGTCGCGTACGGCTATCTGATCGCCTCCGGGCTGAAGGTCATCACCTCACCCGAGCAGGTGCGTGATCTGGCCCTCCTGGTCAAGCAGGGCAAGGCGGACGTGCGAGCCATCGCGGACGAGCTGCGCCAGTGGAGCGTATGAGGCACACCGAGCACCCTCAGCTCGAAGGCTCCGAGGCGAACGGTTTGCGGGCCACGCCCAGGACGCAGGGGGACGTGGGGAACCGCGGACCCTTCTCCGGGATCCGCAGCCTGCGGTACGTCCCCAGCTCGAAGCCCGCCGCCTCGATCGCGGCCAGCGGATCCCGCGCCGTGTGACAGCCGCCGAAGAGGAGGGGCCACACCGTCCGGTCCGCCGTGCGCTGTGCGGCCGCCAGAGCTCTGCCCGGCGCCAGTCCGTGTTCGAAGAACCGCAGTTCACCGCCCGGGCGCAGGACCCGCCGGATCTCGGCGAGCGCCTTCGGCAGGTCCCGTACGGTGCACAGCACCAGTGAGGCCACCGCCGCGTCGAAGGCCTCGCTCTTGACCGGGAGGGCCTCGGCCGCCCCCGGCACCACGTCCACCGGCACCTCGGCACGCAGTCCTGAGCGGACGGCGAGCTGCCGCAACGAGCGCTCCGGCTCCAGCGCCACGACCTCCGAGACGGCCCCCGGGTAGTGGGCGAAGTTCAGCCCGTTGCCCGCACCGATCTCGATGACGCGGCCGGAGAGTCCTGCCAGCAACTCCTCGCGGTACGCGGCGACTCCGCCCTTGAGGTCGGCCGCCACACTCATCCGGGCGTAGAAGCGGGCGAAGACCGGGTGGTGCACGGCGTCCCGCGGGAGCTTCCTGCTGCGCAACTGCATGACGGACCTCCGGGAGGGAGAGGAGGACGTACGGCTCTCCTCACCGATTCTCCCCCGTACGGACCGGTACAGGCATGTCCGTACGGCACCGAGGCCGGGCATGTATGTACGGCACCGGGCCGAACCATGTCAGCACGGCCCCGAGGCCGACACGTCCGTACGACGCCGGGGCGGCCCCCGCCTCACAGCGTCGGCACGGTCCAGGCCCCCCCGAGCTCCGGGGCCAGCCAACCCGGCGCCCTCGCCGCGAAGTCGGCGCTCGCCAGCGCCCCCGCCCCGGTCGGCACGGCTCCCAGCAGCGGGGCGCCGGCCACCACCGGCAGGTCCTCGATGTTGCACCGGGAGGCCAGATCAGGCCGGTCCGGCATGCTGCCCACCACGACGCCCAGGCACTCCAGCCCCCGCGCCCGCAGCGCCTCGGCCGTCAGGGCCGTGGCGTTCAGCGTGCCCAGGCCCGCAGGCGCCACCACCAGCACGGGTGCGGACAGCAGTCGCGCCGCGTCCGCGAGCGTGCCGCCCTCGTCGTCGAATCGGACGAGCAGCCCGCCCGCCCCCTCCACCAGCACCAGATCGTGCTCGGTGGCCAGCTTCTCCGCCGCCTCGGCCACCTCGTGCGGCCGCACCGGCGCGAGCCCCGCCCGTCGTGCCGCCGTGGCCGGGGCCAACGGCTCGGGGAACCGGGCCAGTTCGACCGGCGTCACATGGCCGCCCGCCAGCCGCGCAACCTCCGCCGCGTCTCCCGGCTCCCCGGGCACGAGCCCGGTCTGCGCGGGCTTGAGCACCGCGACCCGGCGCCCCCGCGCGGCGGCCGCCACCGCGGCGGTCACCACCGTCTTGCCGATCTCCGTGCCCGTACCGGTCACCACCAGGATCGTCATGTCAGCCCTCCCGAGCCGCGGCGCGCACGGCCCGGCAGATCCGTTGCACGTCGTCGTCCCCGGTGACGTACGGCGGCATGGTGTACACCAGGTCGCGGAACGGCCGCAGCCACACGCCCTCGCGCACGGCCGCCCGGGTCGCCGCCGCCATGTCCACCTCGTGGTCGAGCTGGACGACCCCGATCGCCCCCAGGACGCGTACGTCCACGACGCCGGGGAGGTCCGACGCGGGCGCCAGACCGGAGCGCAGCCCCGCGCCGATCCGCGAGACCTCGCCCTCCCAGTCCTGTCCGAGCAGCAGGTCCACCGAGGCCGAGGCGATCGAGGCGGCCAGCGGGTTGCCCATGAACGTCGGGCCGTGCGCCAGCACCGGCACCTCGCCGCGCGAGATCCCCTCGGCCACCCGCGAGGTGCACAGCGTCGCCGCCATCGTGAGATAACCGCCGGTCAGCGCCTTGCCCACGCACATGACGTCCGGCGAGACACCGGCGTGCCCGGCGGCGAACAGCGTGCCCGTCCGGCCGAAACCCGTCGCGATCTCGTCGAACACCAGCAGGACGTCCAGCTCGTCGCACGCCTCGCGCAGCACCCGCAGATAGGCGGGGGAGTGGAACCGCATCCCGCCCGCTCCCTGCACCACCGGCTCGACGATGACCGCCGCCAGCTCGTCGGCGTGCGCGGCGATCAGCTCCCGCAGATGGTTGACGTAGGCGGGGTCCGGCTCCGCGTCGAAGCCGTCCGGCGGGGCGTCGGCGAAGACCTGCCGGGGCAGCGCCCCCGACCACAGCTCGTGCATCCCGCCGTCCGGGTCGCACACCGACATCGGCTGCCAGGTGTCGCCGTGGTAGCCGCCGCGCCAGGTCAGCAGCCGGCGCTTCTCCGGGCGCCCGGCCGAACGCCAGAACTGGAGGCACATCTTGATCGCGACCTCGACCGAGACGGACCCCGAGTCCGCGAGGAAGACGTGCTGGAGCGGCTCAGGGGTGATCTCCACCAGCCGGGTGGCCAGCCGGACGGCGGGCTCATGGGTGAGCCCGCCGAACATCACATGACTCATCCGGTCCAGCTGGCCGCGCGCGGCCTCGTTGAGGACCGGGTGGTTGTAGCCGTGCACCGCCGACCACCAGGACGACATGCCGTCCACCAACTCGCTCCGCCCCTCGACGGGTTCGGCGAGCCGGAGCCGTACCCCGGAGGCCGACTCCACGATCAGCGGCTCCTGCCGGCCGGGCATGGGACCGTAGGGGTGCCAGACGTGCGCGCGGTCGAGTGCCCGCAGTTCCTCGGGGGAGTAGGGCTTCGGAGCGGCAGGCCCGCCGAGTTCGCTGTCGTACGGCTCAGGCATTGGGCGCGAGATCCGTCCCCGCACCGCGGCGGCGGACCGCCACCAGATCCGTACGCGCCGCCCCGGCCGGGACACTCTCCCCTGCGTCGGCAGCGGTCGAGGGGTCCGGCTCGTCATGACCACCGCACGGCCCGCAGCCGCCGCCGGACGCTTCGTGCGAGCCACAGCCCCCGCCGCCGTGCGAACCGCAGCCGGTGGCGCCGACCGCCTCCGGAGCGGCTGCCCGCGAACCGCGACCGCCCCCGCTCAGCGCGTCGGCCCGGTGGCGCGGAAGCGTCGTCGTGCCCTGGCCCTCCACCTCGAAACCGGCGTCCGCGATCATGTCCAGATCGGTCTGGCCCGCCTGGCCCTCGCTGGTCAGGTAGTCACCGAGGAAGATCGAGTTCACCAGGTGCAGCGCCAGGGGCTGCATCGACCGCAGATGCACCTCGCGGCCGCCCGCGAGCCGGACCTCGACGTCCGGGCAGACGAAGCGGACCATGGCGAGGATGCGCAGGCAGCGCTGCGGGGTGAGGTTCCACTCCTTGGCCAGCGGCGTGCCCTCGAACGGGATGAGGAAGTTCACCGGCACCGAGTCCGGGTCCAGGTCCCGCAGCGCGAAGACGACGTCGACCAGGTCCTTGTCGCTCTCGCCCATCCCGGCGATCAGCCCGGAGCACGCCGAAAGCCCGGCGGCCTGCGCCTGCTGGACGGTCTCCACCCGGTCCGCGTACGTGTGGGTGGTCGTGATCGCCCCGTACGTCTCCTCGGAGGTGTTGAGGTTGTGGTTGTACGCGTCGGCGCCCGCCGAACGCAGCCGGTCGGCCTGTCCGTCGGAGAGCAGACCGAGACAGGCGCAGACCTCGACGCCTTCGTGTCGTTCCTTGATGGCCTCGATGGTCTTGGTGACCCGGTCCACGTCCCGGTCCGTCGGCCCGCGTCCGCTCGCCACCAGGCAGACCCGCTTGGCCCCGCCCGCGACCCCGGCGGCGGCCGCCTTGGATGCCTCGTCCGGCTTCAGCCAGGTGTACTTGAGGATCCCGGCCGTGGAACCGAGCCGCTGCGAGCAGTACGAGCAGTCCTCGGGGCAGAGCCCGGACTTCAGGTTGACCAGGTAGTTGAGTTTGACGCGCCGCCCGAACCACTGGCGGCGTACCTTGCCGGCCGCGGCCACCACGTCGAGCAGGTCGTCGTCGGAGGTCGCCAGCACGGCGAGCGCTTCTTCGCGGGTCGGCAGTTCGCGCCGCAGCCCCTTGTCCACCAGCGTGTTCAGCAGGTCCATGAAAGATGATCCTGGCTTACGGCACCGCCTCCAGCCAAGGAGGAACCAGACAGGAGACGTGGGTGAGGGTGTGTGTATTGCCACACCCTGACCTGCTGCGCCCCCCGCTAGGGTCTGTGAGCTGCCTACAAAGGGGACCGTCCTATGTCCTTCGCCCCGCCCTCATCCCCGTTCGACTGGATCGACGACGAGGCCCGCCGCCGGGCCGCCGCCGGACTGGTCCGGGCCCTGCGCCCGAGGAGTCCGGAAGCCGAGCTCCTCGACCTCGCGAGCAACGACTACCTGGGCCTCACCCGGCATCCCGAGGTCACCGCCGCCGCGGCCGGTGCCGCCCACCGCTGGGGTGCGGGCGCGACGGGATCCCGGCTGGTCACCGGCTCCACCGCGCTGCACGCCGAACTCGAACGGGAACTCGCCGACTTCTGCGGGTTCGAGGCGGCCCTCGTCCTCTCCTCCGGCTACGCGGCCAACCTGGCGGCCCTGACGGCACTGTCCGGGCGCGGTTCGCTCATCGTCTCCGACGCCGGCAACCACGCCTCCATCGTGGACGGCTGCCGGCTCTCCCGCGCGGAGACCGCCGTCGTCCCGCACGCCGATCCGGACGCGGTCGCCAAGGCACTCCAGGCCCACGAGGGGCGGACGCTCGCCGTCACCGACTCGGTCTTCTCGGTCGACGGGGACGCGGCACCCCTGTCCGCCCTGGCCGAGGTCTGCCGCGCCGCGAACGCCGCGCTCGTCGTGGACGACGCCCATGGCCTCGGCGTCCTCGGCGACGGCGGACGCGGCGCGCTCGCCGCCGCAGGCCTGGCGGGCGGCGGGGGGACCGTCGCCACGCTCACCCTCTCCAAGTCCTTGGGCAGCCAGGGCGGCGCGGTGCTCGGGCCGGCCCGGGTCATCGACCACCTGGTCAACACGGCCCGTACGTTCATCTTCGACACCGGCCTCGCCCCGGCCGCGGCGGGCGGCGCGCTGGGCGCGCTCCGGCTGCTGCGGCGGGAACCGGAACGGGCGGCCAGGGCCCGCGAGGTCGCCACCGCTCTGTACGGGCGGCTCACCGCCGCCGGGTTGACCGCGGTCCGGCCCGACGCGGCGGTCGTCTCCGTCCGGGCGCCCTCCGCCGACACGGCGGTGCGGTGGGCGGCCGACTGCCGGGCGGCCGGGGTGGCGGTCGGGTGCTTCCGGCCGCCGTCGGTGCCGGACGGTATCTCCCGGCTGCGGCTGACCGCACGGGCGGACCTCACCGAGGAGCAGATCAAAGCCGCGGTGGCCACGATCGTCACCACCGCCCCCCGGGAGGCCCTGGTTCCGCTCAGCTGACCTGTCGCGCGTCCAGTCCGGCCACGAAGGTGGTCCAGGCCGTAGCGGAGAAGCGCAGCGGCGGCCGCTCCACGTCCTTGGAGTCGCGTACGGCCAGCAGTGCGCCGCCGGACTCCTGGCCGCCGATCCGCGCGGTCTCCACGCAGTTGTTCATTCCGGTGGAGCGGCTGCTGCGGCGCCACCGGAGTGGCGCCTGGCCGGGGGATGGCGCGTGCGGTGCGAGACGGTCGGACATGGATGCCCCCTCGGGCAGTCGGACGTCCTACGGGTCCTCGGACTGGCGCAAGCCGCGGCGGATCGCGGCGACGAGCTCCAGCGAGCGGTCCGGCGTCAGTGCGTGCGCCTGCAAGGTGCGGAAGGCCGAGCTGTACGCCTCGAGGTCTTCTTTCCGCTCCAGATAGAGACTACTCGTCAAGTGGTCAAGAACGACCACATCCAGATCAGAAATGTTCGGAAAGGAGAAGATAACGAAAGGGCAGGTGAGTCCGACATGCCCGCCGACGGAGAACGGAAGTAACTGAAGCTCCACATGGGGGAGTTGGGCCACCTGCGTCAGGTGGTGCAGCTGGTCCCGCATCACCTCGGGCCCGCCCACCTCCCGGTGCAGCACCGCCTCGTCCAGCACGGCGGTGAACCGCAGCGGCGGCTTCGCGCGCAGCACCCTCTGACGGGTCAGCCGCACCTCGACCAGGGAGTCGAGGCGGTCAGCCGGCAGGCCGTCCAGCGAGGCGCGGGTGACCGCCCGCGCGTAACCGGCCGTCTGGAGCAGCCCCGGCACCACCGAGGTCTCCAGGGTCCGCACCGTACTGGCCTGGGACTCCAGGCTGATGAAGTCGCGGTACTGGGGCGGGATCAGGCCCCGGTAGGCGTGCCACCACCCCGAGCCGCCGCCACCCGCCGACCCGGCGAGCACTTCGAGCAGGGCGCGCAGCTGCCCGTCGCGCACCGCGTAGACGTCGAGCAGACGTGTCACGTCCTCGGGGCTGACCCCGCTGGCGCCGGTCTCGATACGGCTCACCTTCGACTGGTTCCAGCCGAGCAGGCGCGCCGCGTCCCGGCTGGTCAGTCCGGAGACGTGCCGCAGACTTCGCAACTCCTCGCCGAGCTTCCGCCGTCGGACGACGGGGCCGTGCGGCATCCGGGTCTCCTTGCGCTGTGCGGTACGGAACGGGACGGGTCCGACCCGCACCGCAAGGTCGGGCCCGCAGGAAGGTCAGTGTGCCCTTCGTCCGGGTTGTGCGGGACCCGAATTCACCGCTTCGAGCGACAGATATATGCATATCTTGGTCGAACGTCGTTACAGCGAGCTTCAACAGTGGCAGTCTGGCGCAAAGCATCCTCCTGGCCGACTGCCGGTCGGCCGGGGCGCGAAAGGGACGGCGTCGCCATGGCAGACCATCAGGAAGCAACCGTCACCCTGCCGAGCGATCCGGTCTCGGTCGCCTCGGCCCGCAGATTCGTGGCCAGGACGTTGGCCGAATGGGGCCTCTCCGAGGACACGGAGCTGGCCGACACCATCCGGCTGATCATCTCCGAACTGGCCACCAACTCGGTCCAGCACACCTTCGGCCAGTCGCCCACCTTCACCGTCGATCTGCGCCTCGAACGCGACGAGGAACTGCGCCTCGGGGTGACGGACAGTCACCCCAGGTGGCCCCAGCGGCTGCCCGCCGCCGTACGGCAGGACAACGGGCGGGGCATGGTGATCATCCGGGCGCTGGCCAAGGAGTACGGGGGACGGCTCACGGTCGTCCCGACGGCCGAGGGCGGCAAGACGGTCTGGATCGCGTTGCCCTGGGCGGTACCGGTCCAGGGCTCGTTCCAGGGCTGACGACAGGGCAGAGAGTGTCGGGAGGGCCGCCACGGTTCAGGGTGCCGCTACCCGCGCGAAACCGCTCCGCAGCAGGGCGAGCAGCGTCGACGCCGCGGCGGTCGCCGCGGTGCACATCGGAGATCGTCCGGCGGAACTCCGCGGGCTCCAGCCGCCGGACGGCCAACGGCGCGGACGACAGCGACGCGACCATCTCCGGCACCACCGCCACGCCGAGCCCCGCGCTGACCAGCGCGCACACCAGTGCGTAGCCGGGTGACTCGCACACCACCGCCGGGGTGGCGCCCGCCGCCGCCAGTGCGCTCTCCACTCCGCGCCGGGGCGGACGCGCCGGAGCCCTGATCAGCGGCCGGCCCGCCAGCTCGGCGACCGGCAGCCGTCCGGACCCTTCGGCGAGCCGGTGCCCGACCGCGGTCGCCAGCACCAGCTCCTCCACCAGCAGGGGCTCGACGGTGACGCCGGGCGGCGGCGGGTCGGCCACCGCCGGTTCGTAGGTGTGGGTCAGAGCCAGGTCCACCTCGCCCGCGGTGACCGCCGCGATCCCGCCCGGCGGCCCGTACTCGGTCGCTGCCCAGGCCCCTCCTGCTCGCCGCCCTCGTGGTCGCCTTCGCCCTCGTCTGGTTCGCGGCCCTCGCCCTGCTCGCGGACCGGCTGGGGCGGTGGCTGCGCCGGCCGCGTACCGCCCGGGCGATCGAGGGCGGCAGCGGCGTGGCGCTCACCGGACTGGGACTGGCGCTGGTGACCGGGCCCCTCCTGCGCTGAGGTGCGCCGAGGGGGCCCGTGCCGCCCGCAGGGGAAGATCATCCGCCCGCAGGGGAAGAGCGTCCGGCAGGTGGGTCAGCGGACCCGTCCGTACCAGACGCTCTTGGACCAGATTTTCGCCTTGCGCACCACATCCCCGGATTTGGGGGAGTGCCAGATCTTCCCGCCCCCGGCGTAGATGCCCACGTGGTAGACGCTGCGGCCGGAATGGAAGAAGACCAGGTCGCCGGGTTTCCGCTTCGACGAGGAGATACGGCTGGTCTTGTTGTACTGCTGCTGTGCTGTGCGGGGAAGTTTCTTCCCGGCCTTCTTGAACGAGTAGAGAGTCAGCCCCGAGCAGTCGAACCGGCTGGGACCCGCGGCCCCGTACTTGTAAGGAGCCCCCTTCTTCGACGCGGCGATCTTGAGCGCCTTGGTCGAATGGGTGGCGGCCTCGGCATCGTCGACCAGACCTGGCGCGAGCATCGAGGACGTCACGGCCAGGGTGAGTACGGAGGCCGTACCGACCCGGGCGAACAGAGACGGGACATGAACCTGCGCAGACATGCGCAACCCTTCGTCAGCCGCCTGTGAAGGATGACCTGTCGGGTTCGGGCTGGCGAAGTTGCCCGGCCGCTTGACGCGGCTTCACCCCGAGGGCTTCCCGGTCTCCCGGTCGGCCCGTTGTGCTCGGGTCCTCCACTCCTGCCGATCCACTCCTGTCGACCAGTCATCCGGGAAGCGGCAGGACTCGGCGTCCACCCGGACCGCCCCGCCGCGGTGGCGGGGGCTTGTCGTCCCAGGGATCTTGACTCACGAAGTGCCGGACTTCCGAGCCGAAACAAGGATTTGTGAGTCTCCTCACCACTGAACCGTTCGGGTGGACGGGACCAATTCGCGCCCGTCGACGAGCCCGGCGCATGCCCTCGCACCAGCGACGAAAGGGTGCAATTCGAGTACGGGGCGCGCGTCGAACGCAAGTTGAGCCGTCGCTCGCGCGGGTGATCGCCTACGCCGAACGAGCGAGGAAAATTGATCGCGGGACCGGGCGTGTCGCACGGCAGGACGACCGGCCCGCTCCCGTAATGCGCTCCGGGCGCGTGGAGCGGCTCAGTTCGGGGTCGGCGGCACGGCGACCCGGCCCGCCCGCCGTTCGCCGTCCAGCACTCGCAGGGCCCGCGCCAGCGTCGCCGCGTGGATCTGCCGCTCGCCGCGCTCGTGCATCAGGGCCAGGGCGTCGCGAAGGGCCGTGGCCCGGGAGACCAGGGCCTGCGCGGCTCTCAGGGCGCTGTAGGTGTCGCTGCCGTGAGCCGGGTTGATGCGGCCCACCTGGTCGAGGACCGCCAGGTAGCAGTCGATGACTTCACCCTCGGCGCGGGTCAGTGCGGGCAGGGGTGGGAACTCCGGGGGTTCCATGGGCGGTTCACCTCACGTCGTGCGGCGGCTGGGAGAGCGTGCGGTTCTCCACGATGTGGTCCACCAGCCCGTAGGCGCGAGCGGCCGCCGCGTCGAGGATGGTGTCGCGCTCGATGTCGGCGGTGACCCGCTCGGCGGTCCGGCCCGTGTGCCGGACGAGCATGTCCGTGAACAGCTCGCGGGTGCGCACCAGTTCGCGCGCGTGGATCTCCAGGTCGGACGGCTGGCCCCGCAACGGCTCGGTCAGTGCGGGTTGCTGAATGACTACCCGCGCGCCGGGCAGGGCATGTCGCCGCCCCGGAGCCCCGGCCGCCAGAAGGGCGGCCGCGTAGGAGCCGGCCTGCCCCAGACAGAAGGTCTCCACCTCGCATGTCAGAAACCGCATCGTGTCGTAGACCGCTGCCATCGCCCCGAACGAGCCTCCGGGGCAGTTGATGTAGAGCGACAGGGGCCGGTTTGGGGCGGCGTGCTCCACGTACATGAGCTGCGCGATCAGATCGCTCGCCGCGGTGTCGTCGATCGGACTTCCGAGGAAGACGATCCGCTCGGACAGGAGCTTGGAGTACGGGTCCTGGGTCCGGGGCCCGGTCGTGGTGCGCTCGGTGAATTCGGGCAGTACGTGACGGGAGTCGGGTCGGATCACGGCGGAGCCTCTCTCCTGGGTGCGTGGCGGAACGCATGGGCGGCGCAGGTCCGCCCTGCGCTCACGCCCTGTCAAAAATGTACAGGACGTACAGAAGAGAGGAAGGGCTTCCGCGTTCGCGAGATCCAGGAGAGGGCGGTAAACGCCTATTCGCAGCCGACTCCGTCACCGTCGCGGTCGAGGTGGGAGGCGTACCCGGGGTCGCCTCTCCTGACGGGAGCGGCGCCCGCGGCACGGGCGGCGGCGCAGTTCTTGTAGTACGTGGATTTTCCGCCCGAGTCGTCGGCATCGTCGTAGACCGGATCGGGCGCCTCGGCGGCGGGATCCGGCGGCGGAGCGGTGACCGTCACCCGCACCTTCTTGATCTTCGTGACCGTCGGGGCCGGCTCCGGGGCGGCCGTCACGGTGACCTTCGCCGTCTCCGTCACGGTGACGGTCACCGTCGGCCACGGCTCCGCCTTCACCGACGCCGTCTGTACGGTCTCCGGCTCCTCGCCGGTGGCGCCGATCCCGATGCCGAGCAGGAACAGCACGCCGGCGGCGGGGATGACGACGCGCTTACGGGCCCAACGCGGACCGGTGGAAGGGCTCGGCGGCGGGGCGGTGACACCCGGCCCCCAGTCCGCTTGCCGTGACAGGTGCTGCGGGTCGTTCCAATTCACGTGTCCCCCGAGGTGGTTCGTGGAGGGATGACGCTGGTGAGTCAGGTGCACCCGCGGGAGCAGGATGTTCCGTTGGTGATGGAGTTGTGACCATAGTGCGGGGGAATGGTGGTCGTGTCCCCGCCGCCGGTCTCCCGGAAGCCGGGCATCGCGGCTGTCGCGAGGCTCCGCGGCGGTTGCGCCCGCGCCTTAAGCTGGGGCCATGGCTTACGAGATTCCGGTGACGCAAGCACGGGCGGAGCTCGCCGACCTGATCAACCGCGTCGTCTACGGCGGTGAGCGGGTCGTTGTGACGCGGCACGGCAAGCCGCTCGTCGCGCTGGTCTCCGCCGCCGACCTGGAACGGCTCGAAGGGCTCGACGGGGACGGGGACGCGGCCGAGGAGCAGGTGATCAGCTCGGTCTCCTCGATCCGCTCCGCCGCCCCGGCCCCCGGCGAACGTCAGCGGTTCGGGATCGCGGCCGAGTACCGAGGTCAGGGCGACCCGGGCGCCTGATCACCGGCCGGTGCGGTGGTCGTACGCGCCGCGCGACCAGCACCACCGCCAGGCCGAGCGCCGGTCAGAGCATGAGCGTGCGGGCTGGGCCACCCGCCGCGCCGCCGTCGAAGAACGCGACGGAGCGCAGCAGTGAGCCGCCCGCACCCGGCGGCAGCCACTGCCCGAGCGCACCGACCGGCTCGGGGAGTAGCTGCGGGGCGCTGGCGACCCCGGAGAGGGGGTCGCCCAGCAGGATCTTCAGCAGGGTGACGACGCCGAGCCCGCTGTGCGCCACGGCCGCGGCGGCGAGGCCCACCGGTGCGGCCGATCCGGCCGGTGTCAGCACCGCCCGCCCGCACCCCGCGCAGTCCCGGCGGCAGCACGCGCCGAGTGCGCCGCCGCGCGGTCCCCGGAGCGCGCGGCCGCCGCATCGGCGAATCGGACTCGGGCGCCCTCCGGTGCCACCGGTGTCAGCGCCTCACGCAGCGGCTGGGCGAACCACGGGGCTCGCGACCGTCGCGCTGAGCACGTGCGGGCCCTCCGGTCCGGCGACGACAGCCCCGTATACGACCCGGTCCTCGCTCGCTGTCCGCGCCACGGCCCACGGCCCACGGCCCACGGCTTCATCGTGCGGGAGGCGCTGCTCGGGGGACGTACGGCGTGAGGTGCCGGAGAACGGCTTGCGCGGGCTGATGTCCATGGGTCCGCAAAAGGCCGGTTAACGCAACGGAAAAACTTCCGCCCTAACGTGCAGTACCTGGTCGCGAGAGCCGGGTCCGTCGTTCAACGAACTGTTGAACGGGGATAGGGTTCCGCTGCGCCCGGAGGCCGGTACCGGGTGGTAGACGATGAGGTGGAAGCGTGCAACTGACCCCGCACGAGCAGGAACGCCTGCTCATCCATGTGGCCGCAGACGTGGCCGAGAAGCGCCGGGCGCGCGGGCTGAAGCTCAATCACCCCGAGTCCGTCGCCCTGATCACCGCCCATCTGCTCGAAGGCGCCCGCGACGGCCGTACCGTTGCCGAACTCATGGCCTCCGGCCGCAAGGTGCTCACCCGGGACGACGTCATGGAGGGCATCCCGGAGATGCTCCACGACGTCCAGGTCGAGGCCACCTTCCCGGACGGCACCAAGCTCGTCACCGTCCACGACCCGATCGTCTGACGGGGCCACGCCGATGGTTCCCGGAGAGATCCTGTACGGGGACGGGGGCATCGCCCTCAACGAGGGGCGCCCCGTCACCCGCCTCACCGTCCTCAACGCCGCCGACCGTCCCGTCCAGGTCGGCTCCCACTACCACTTCGCCGAGGCCAACCCCGGGCTGCGCTTCGACCGGCAGGCCGCCCACGGGCTGCGGCTGCACATCGCGGCCGGTACGGCGGTCCGCTTCGAACCCGGCATCCCCGTCGACGTCGAACTCGTCCCCCTCGCCGGCCGCCGCATCGTCCCCGGCCTGCGCGGCGAGATGGGAGGTGCCCTCGATGCCTGACCTCAACAGGGCCGTGTACGCGGACCTCTTCGGGCCCACCACCGGCGACCGCATCCGCCTCGCCGACACCAGCCTCTTCGTCGAGATCGAGGAGGACCGCTCCGGCGGCCCCGGCCACGCGGGCGACGAGGCGGTCTTCGGCGGCGGCAAGGTGATCCGGGAGTCCATGGGCCAGGCCCGTACCACCCGGGCCGAGGGCGCACCCGACACCGTCATCACCGGCGCGGTCCTCATCGACCACTGGGGCATCGTCAAGGCCGACATCGGCATCCGTGACGGCCGCATCGCCGGCATCGGCAAGGCCGGGAACCCCGACATCATGGATGGGGTCCACCCCGACCTGGTGATCGGACCCGAGACCGAGATCATCGCGGGCAACGGCAAGTTCCTGACAGCCGGAGCGGTCGACGCGCACGTCCACTTCATCTCACCGACACTCGTGGACCAGGCGCTCTCCAGCGGCATCACCACCCTCGTCGGCGGCGGCACCGGACCCGCCGAAGGCACCAAGGCCACCACGATCACCCCGGGCCCCTGGCACCTGGCCCGGATGTTCGAGGCCCTGGAGACCTTCCCGGTCAACATCGGGCTGCTCGGCAAGGGCAACACCACCTCCCGCGACGCCATGTACTCCCAACTGCGCGGCGGTGCGCTGGGGTTCAAGATCCACGAGGACTGGGGCGCCACCCCGGCCGCCATCGACGCCTGTCTCACCGTCTGCGAGGAGACCGGCGCCCAGCTCGCCATCCACACCGACACCCTCAACGAGGCCGGGTTCGTCGCCGACACCCTCGCCGCCATCGCCGGGCGCTCCATCCACGCCTACCACACCGAGGGTGCGGGCGGCGGGCACGCGCCCGACATCATCACCGTGGTCTCGGAGCCGTACGTCCTGCCGAGCTCCACCAACCCGACCCGGCCGCACACCGTCAACACCATCGAGGAACACCTCGACATGCTGATGGTCTGCCACCACCTCAACCCGGCCGTCCCGGAGGACCTGGCCTTCGCGGAGTCCCGGATCCGGCCCTCCACCATCGCGGCCGAGGACATCCTGCACGACCTCGGAGCCATCTCGATCATCTCGTCGGACTCGCAGGCGATGGGCCGGATCGGCGAGGTGATCCTGCGGACCTGGCAGACCGCCCACGTCATGAAGGTGCGGCGCGGAGCGCTTCCCGGGGACGGGGCTGCCGACAACCACCGGGTCCGTCGCTATGTCGCCAAATACACCATCAACCCGGCCGTCGCCCAGGGCCTGGACCGGGAGATCGGCTCGGTGGAAAGCGGAAAGCTCGCCGACCTCGTGCTCTGGGACCCGGCGTTCTTCGGCGTGAAGCCGCAAATGGTCATCAAGGGCGGCCAGATCGCGTACGCGCAGATGGGCGACGCCAACGCCTCCATCCCGACGCCCCAACCGGTCATGCCCCGGCCGATGTTCGGCGCCCTGGGCCGGGCGGCCGCACGCGCTTCCTTCAACTTCGTCACCGAAACGGCGATCGAGGACGGCCTGCCCGAACGATTCGGCCTGGACAAGCCGTTCGTACCGATCACCAGCACCCGGGGGGTGACCAAGGCGGACATGCGGGAGAACGACGCGATGCCGCACGTCCACGTCGACTCCGACAGCTTCGCCGTCACCATCGACGGCGAACCGGTCGAACCGGCACCGGCGGCGGAACTGCCCATGGCCCAGCGATACTTCCTCTTCTGAGCCGGGCGGACCACCAGTCATGTCACGCGCAGCCCTGCTCGTCCTCGCCGACGGCCGGTTCCCCGCCGGCGGCCACGCCCACTCCGGCGGGGCCGAACCGGCCGTCACCCAGGGGCGTATCCGCAACGCCGACGACCTCGCCGCCTTCTGCCGGGGCCGCCTGCACACCGCCGGGCTCACGGCCGCCGCCCTTGCCGCGGCGGCCGCCCACGGGCTCGACCCCCTCGCCCTCGACGAGGCCGCCGACGCCCGTACGCCCTCACCCGCCTTGCGGGCCACCGCCCGCAAGCTGGGGCGGCAGATGATGCGGGCCGCCCGCGCCACCTGGCCGAGCCCGGAGCTCGACGCGCTCGCCACCGCCCGGCCGCGCGGCGCCCACCAGCCCGTCGTCCTCGGCCTCACCGCCCGGGCGGCGGGGCTGGGGCCCGAGGACGCCGCGCACTGCGTGGCGTACGAGACGGTCAGCGGACCGGCCACCGCCGTGGTCCGGCTGCTCTCCCTCGACCCCTTCCACGCCACCGCCGTACTCGCCCGCCTCGCCCCCGAGCTGGACGAGGTGGCCGCACAGGCTGCCACCTCCGCCCGGCACGGCATCGACGCCCTGCCCGCCGCCTCCGCCCCGCTCCTCGACATCACCGCCGAGGCGCACGCCGCCTGGCCGGTCCGCCTCTTCGCCTCCTGACCCCCTCACCGCCCGAAGAAACAGGAGAAGCACCATGCACCTCGGCCACACCCACGACGGTCCCGCCGCAGTCGGCGCCGACGCCACCCGCCCCGACGGCACCCGGCGCGCCCTGCGCATCGGCCTCGGCGGCCCCGTCGGCTCCGGCAAGACGGCCACCGTCGCCGCCCTCTGCCGCGAGCTGCGCGACCGGCTGTCCATCGCCGTCGTCACCAACGACATCTACACCCGCGAGGACGCCGACTTCCTCCTGACCAACGCCGTCCTGCCGCCCGAGCGGATCCAGGCCGTCGAGACCGGCGCCTGCCCGCACACCGCGATCCGTGACGACATCTCCGCCAACCTCGAAGCCGTCGAGGACCTGGAGGACGCGGTGGGCCCGCTCGACCTGGTCCTGGTGGAGTCCGGCGGCGACAACCTCACCGCCACCTTCTCCAAGGGCCTCGTCGACGCCCAGGTCTTCGTCATCGACGTGGCGGGCGGCGACGACATCCCGCGCAAGGGCGGTCCCGGCGTCACCACCGCCGATCTCCTCGTCATCAACAAGACCGACCTCGCCCCCTACGTCGGCTCCGACCTCCAGCGGATGGCCCGGGACGCCAAGGAGCAGCGCGGCGAACTCCCCGTACTCTTCACCTCGTTGACCTCAGCCGAAGGCGTCGGACCGGTCGCCGACTGGGTGCGGGCGCAGCTCGCCGCCTGGACCGCATGAGCGTCCGCGCCACCGCCCGCCTCCGCGCCGTCCCCGACGGCCGCGGCGGGACGGCCCTGCCCCTCCTGGAGAGCGCCGGACCCCTCGCCCTTCGCCGCACCCGCTCACCGCTCCCCGGATACGCCCGGGCCACCGTCGTCGGCGCCATGAGCGCGCCCCTCAACGGCGACAGGCTGACCCTGGAGGCGGAGGCCGCCGACGGCGCACACCTCACCGTCGACGCGGCGGCGGCCACCGTGGCGCTGCCGGGCGCGCGGACCGGTGGCGAGCCGTCGACGTACACCGTGAACCTGAGCGTGGGGGAGGAGGCCACCCTGCGCTGGCTCCCCGAACAGCTCATCTCCGCCCACGGCAGCGACCTCCACCAGACCACCCACGTCGAACTGGCCCCCGCAGCACGCCTGTTGCTCCGCGAGGAACAGATCCTCGGCCGCCACGACGAACCCACCGGAGCCCTCACCACCCGCCTCACCGTCCGCCGCGCGGGCCGCCCGCTCCTGGATCAGCAACTCGCCTACGGACCCGGCGCCCCCGGCGGCTGGGACGGCCCGGCCGTCCTCGGCGGCCACCGAGCGGTCGGCCAACTCCTCCTGGCCGAACCGTCCTTCGAGGACGCCCCGCTCCCCGCCCGCATCCTCGGACCGACCGCCGCCCTCACTCCGCTCGCCGGTCCCGCAGTCCTCGTCACAGCGGTGGCCGCCGACGCCCGCCTGCTGCGCGAGATCCTGGACGAGGCGATGCACGAGCTGCTGGGCGGCCTCGAAGCGGACGCCGGCAACGGCTGAGTCCGCTCAGCGCCCCCTGCGTCAACGAGCGGGTGGACACCTACTGCTCACCGGGAAGACCGACCGGCGCGATGTGACGTGCACCCCCGCATCCCACGCGGAAGCCGTAGGACACCGATGTGGCGCACGGCCGGGGCCCGCGATCAGCGACCGCCCCGGTCGTACGCCTCCAGCCACGCGTCCTCCGCCGCATAGTCGAAAAGCACCTCCCCGTAGTTCCGCGCCATCTTCGGGAAGGCCTCCCGCCAGTCCCGCCCCGCCAGCTCCCCGGCGAGCCACTCGACGGTCTCCGGCAGCGACTCCACGTACCCCGTCACCGGCCGGTACCCGAGCGCCCGCTTTGCCGCCGTCATGTCGTACACGACGGGATGCGTCCCGCTCCACGGTGTCTCGCCCACGTGCCCCTCGGGCGCCGGACCGTCGACCAGGACCGTCTCCGTCCCCCGGCCGAGCACCGCGTCGATCGCCGTCCCGATCTCGGCGGCCGTGGGGGCCTGCGGGTCCGCCGCGTTGAGCACCCGTGAGCCGGGGCGGCGGGCGGCCAGCCGGATCAGCTCGGCCGCGTTCGCGACGTGGACCGGGTGGAAGCGGCTCTCGCCGCCGTACGCGAGCACGCGCCGCCGGCGCCCGTCCAGCAGTCGCTTCACGAAGTACAGCTCGCGCGGTGTGCGGCAGTACGGGCCGTGGATCGCGCCCGCCCGCAGCAGGGTCACCGGCAGCGCGTCACCCGCCGCCAGCAGCTCACGCTCCAGCAGCACCTTCCGGGTCCCGTACGTCGTCTCGCCCGGCTCCACCGTGCGCTGGCTCTCCGGCAGCGGCACCGGATAGCGGGGGAAGCCGTCGGGCTGTTCCTGGGTGTCGAAGCTGCGGCCCCGGTCGTCCTCGTACACCGCGCCGCTGGAGATCACGACCGCCGAACCGACCCGCCCGGTGAGCGAAGCCAACTGCCGTGCGTGCGTCCCGTCGAACGCCACCATGTCGACCAGGACGTCGCAGCCCTCGCCGAGCGCCTTCTCCAGCGCGCCCTCCTCGTCCCGGTCGAGGGCCAGGGTGCGGACCCCGTCACCCCACCGCTCGTCCCGGCCGCCGCCGCGCGATACGGCGGTCACCTCCCAGCCGTCCCCGGCGAGCGCGCTCACCGCGGCCCGCCCGATCTGTCCCGACGCTCCCAGCACCCACGCGTGTCCCTGGTTCATGGTGACGACGCTAGGGGGAGCGGGCCGGAGGGGACCAGCCCGCTCTGCCGGTGGCGAATCCGCCGTCAGCGTCGCAGCTTGGGGAACTTCCTCGGCGGCGCGGCCTCCTGCTCGGCGGCCTTCGCCTTCGCCGCGTACTCGTCGACGTACTCCTGGCCGGAGAGCTCGAGGATCGCGTACATGATCTCGTCCGTCACGGCCCGGATCGCGGCCTTCTGGTTCTCCATGCCCGCGTAGCGCGAGAAGTCCAGCGGCTCACCGAACCGGATCGCGACCTGCTTGACCTTCGGGAGCCTCTGGCCGGGCGGCTGGATCTCGAACGTACCGAGCATGGCGCACGGGATCACCGGCACCTGTGCGGTGATCGCCATGACCGCCACCCCGACCTTGCCCTTGTAGAGCCGGCCGTCATGCGAGCGGGTGCCCTCGGGGTAGATCCCCAGCAGCTCGCCCTTGCCCAGCACACCCAGGCCCTCGCGGATGGCCGCCTGGCCGACGTCCTTGCCCGAGCGGTCCACCGGGATCTGGCCCGCGCTGCGGAAGAACGTGGCGGTGAGCCTGCCCTTGATTCCCGGGCCGGTGAAGTATTCGGCCTTCGCGAGGAAGGTGATGCGCCGCTTGATGATGGCGGGCATGAGGAAGTGGTCGGAGAAGGAGAGATGGTTTCCCGCGACGATCGCCGCGCCGTCCTCCGGGATGTTCTCCAGCCCTTCGATCCGAGGGCGGAACAGCACCCGCAGCACGGGCCCCAGCACGACATATTTCAGGATGTAGTAGAACACCTTGTGGGTGCACCTCGCTCTGCCGGGCCGGCGTCAGGGCTGCGTTCTGCCAGGTCATGGTCGTGCCGGGGACCGTCAGTGTAGGTCCCCGGTATCGCCGTGCGACCGTGGCGAACCGGTCACCCGCCTCGTACCCCGCCGCCGGGCCCGTCAGGCGTGTCCGCCGCGACGGTCAGGTGTCCTGGGTGGCCAGCATGCCGAGGGTGCAGAGCCCCAGCACCACCCAGCCGAACCAGAGCCAGCCACTGCTGCCCAGGGCCACCGTGTAGGCCGTCACCGTGACCAGCGCCCCGATGGTCAGATATCCCATGGTCTTCGTCGATCCGGACATGCGCGTACCCTCCTCGTCGGCCGCGCGGCCGTTCACCCCATGGTCACCCCGACAGCACCCCTGGCGCTACTGTCGCGCCTGCAATGACGCCAGATAGGCGTTGTACGCCGCCAGCTCCTTGTCGCCGTCGCGGTCGGCGGCGCGGTCCGAGCGCTTGGCCGTGCGCTGCTCGGAGCGGTACCACTGGTAGACCAGCGCGATCAGCACCAGTACCGAGGGGATCTCGCTGAACGCCCACGCGATGCCGCCGGCCCAGTTCTGGTCGCTGAGGGCGTCGATGCCGAGGGACGCGGGCGGGTTCTCGTACGTCCTGACCATCGGCGTGCTCGCCATCATCAGGGCGATCCCGAAGAACGCGTGGAACGGCATTCCGGCGAACAGCTCCAGCATCCGCATCACGTAGCCGGGCCGGTGCGGGCCCGGGTCGACGCCCATGATCGGCCAGAAGAAGACCAGGCCGACGGCGAGGAAGTGCACCATCATCCCGATGTGGCCGGGCTTGGAGCCCATGAGGAAGTCGAAGACCGGCGTGAAGTACAGCGCGTACAGGCTCGCGATGAAGAGGGGAATCGTGAACGCCGGATGCGTGATGATCTTCATGTACCGGCTGTGCAGCAGCTTCAGGAGCAGCTCGCGTGGTCCGGTCCGGCCGCGGGCGGCGGGCGGCAGCGCGCGCAGCGCCAGCGTCACCGGGGCGCCCAGCAGCAGCAGGATCGGCGACAGCATGCTGATCACCATGTGCTGCACCATGTGCACGCTGAACATGACCATGCCGTAGTCGTTGAGCTTGGTGCACATCACCAGGGCGACGCTCAGCACGCCCACGGTGAAGAAGACGATCCGGTTGACCGGCCAGCCGTCCCCGCGGCGACGCAGCCGCGCCACGCCGTACCCGTACAGGGCGAGCGCCAGGACGCAGCCGGTCAGGAAGAACGGGTCGGGCGAGAGCTCCAGCCCCCGTCCCAGCGTGAACGGCGGCAGATCCATGTTCATGCCGTGCCCGCTGTGATCCATCTGTCCACTCCCGATGGGGACACGTCCCCGTTTCGTGCCGGTTGTCCGGTACAGCGTAGAACTGCCCCCGGCCGCGGTTGCGGCCGGGGGCAGTTCTCGACGACGTGTCTCTAGAGCACGCACTCCGCCTCGGCGTACCGCTCGGCCGGGACCGTCTTCAGCGTCTCGACGGCCTCAGCCAGCGGGACCATCACGATGTCGGTGCCGCGCAGCGCGGTCAGCATCCCGAACTCGCCCCGGTGCGCCGCCTCCACCGCGTGCCAGCCGAACCGGGTAGCCAGGACGCGGTCGTACGCGGTCGGCGTGCCGCCGCGCTGGACGTGGCCGAGGATGACCGGGCGGGCCTCCTTGCCGAGCCGCTGCTCCAGCTCACCGGAGAGCTGCGTGGCCACCCCGGCGAACCGCTCGTGGCCGTAGATGTCCTTGACGCCCTGCTCGAACTGCATGGAGCCCGCACGCGGCTTGGCGCCCTCGGCGACCACCACGATGGCGAACTTCTTGCCCGCCGAGAAGCGCTTGCCGACCAGCTCGGTCAGCTCGTCGATGTCGAAGGGGCGCTCGGGCACCACGATCGCGTGGGCGCCGGCCGCCATACCGGAGTGCAGGGCGATCCAGCCGGTGTGACGGCCCATGACCTCGACGATCAGCACGCGCTGGTGCGATTCGGCGGTGGTCTTGAGGCGGTCCAGTGCCTCGGTCGCGACACCCACGGCGGTGTCGAAGCCGAAGGTGACGTCGGTGGAGGCGATGTCGTTGTCGATGGTCTTGGGGACGCCGACGATGGGCAGCCCCGCCTCGGAGAGGAGGTTGGCCGCCTTCAGCGTGCCCTCGCCGCCGATCGGGATGATGGCGTCCAGGCCGAGGTCGGCGACATGGCCGCGGGCCCGCTCCACACCGTCGCGCAGATGCGCGGGCTGGACTCGGGAGGAGCCGAGGATCGTGCCGCCGCGGGCCAGGATGCCGCCGACCGCGTCGAGGTCGAGCTTGCGGTAGTCGGCCTCCAGCAGGCCCTTCCACCCGTCGTGGAAGCCGATGACCTCGTCGCCGTGGTCCACCACCGCGCGGTGCACGACGGAACGGATGACGGCGTTGAGGCCGGGGCAGTCGCCGCCGGAGGTGAGTACGCCAATGCGCATGGCCCGGAAACCTTTGCAACGTTGAGTCGACGACCGGACCACGTCGTCCGGTTGGATCCCCGCCACCCTACCGGCGCAGGGTGGCGGGACCGAACCGTGCGTCCGCCTGCTGGACTCCGCTCAACCGAGCGGAAAACCCCTCATCAGGCGGGCTGCGTCGCCGAGGCGATCCGCTCCGCGCGCAGCGCCTCGTACCAGCGGTCGTCCGTGGGCGGCAGCGCGTTCACATCGAGCGCCAGCTTCAGCAGGTGGTCGGCGATCTGCGGGTTGCGGGCCATAACGGGGCCGTGCATGTACGTCCCGAAGACCGTGTCGTTGTACGCGCCCTCCGTGCCGTCCCCCGTCCCGTTGCCCCGCCCGAACCGCACCCGGGCGAACGGCCGTGCCGTCGGGCCGAGATGGGTGACGCCCTGGTGGTTCTCGAACCCGGTCAGCGCCTCCAGACCGAGGTGCGGGTCGATGTCCGCCAGTACGTCGCCGACGCACCGGGCGCCTTCGCCGCGGGTCGAGACCACGTCGAGGAGGCCGAGACCCTGCTCGCGCTCACCGAGGTCGTTGACGAACTCGTGGCCGAGGATCTGGTATCCCGCGCAGACCGAGAAGATGATCGCGCCGTTGGACGCGGCCCGGCTCAGCCCGCCGTCGCGGCGCAGCCGCTCCGCCGCGAGGCGCTGGGGCCGGTCCTCCCCGCCGCCGATTAGATAGATGTCACCGGACGTCGGCACCGGCTGGTCGCTGCGCACGTCGACGCGCTGCACGTCCAGACCGCGCTGCCGGGCCCGCCGCTCCACGACCAGGGCGTTGCCCTGGTCGCCGTAGGTGCTGAGCAGGTCGGGGTAGACCCAGACCAGACGCAGACCGTTGTTGCTCATGCTTCGTCCTCTCCGGAGGTGGCCGGGGCCGGGGTCAGTTGCCGACACGACGGCGCAGATCCTGGAAGGCGGTGTAGTTGGCGATGACCTCGATGCGGCCGGGCGGGGAGTACTGCACGGCCTCGTCGAGCGTTTCGCAGACCCGGAAGTCGAGCCCCGCCACTTCGAGGCGGACCGCGAGGTCCAGCTTGCGGTCGCCGAGTACGAAGATGGGGTGACCGGCCAGCTGGGTGTAGTCCACGTCCCAGAGCCAGGACGTGTCCGTGCCGTCCGCGCCACGGGCGTTGACGGAGAGGATCACCGGCGTCGGCGGCGGGTCGATCAGCGAGAAGGTCTCCAGCCAGCCGGCCGGGTTCTTCGCCAGCAGCAGGCGCAGCTCGCGGTTGTGGAAGGTGACGACGTCGTACCGTCCGGCAACGGCCTGCACCTGGTACATGCGCTCCAGCGCGACCTGCGGCGGCACACCGAAGACGGCGGCGACGGCGGCCGAACTGGTGGCGTTCGCCTTGTTGGCACGGCCGGGCAGCTGGAGGTGGATCGGCCAGGCCGAGCCGTGCGGGTCGAGGACGTAGTCGCCGTTGAGCGCCCAGCTCGGGGCGGGGCGGCGGAAGCCGCACTGCCCGCAGAACCAGTCCTCGCCGGGGCGCTGCATCACACCGCCGCAGGACGGGCAGGACCAGGCGTCGTCCTTCCACGCCTGACCGGCCGCCACCCACACCACGTTGGGCGAGGAGGAGGCCGCCCAGACGACCAGCGGGTCGTCCGCGTTGGCGATGATCACGGCCTTGGAGCCGGAGAGGCCCTCGCGCCAGTGCTCGGCCATCATCCGGGTCTCCGCCGCGCGGTCCAGCTGGTCGCGGGAGAGGTTGAGCAGCGCGATCGCCTTGGGGGTGGTGTCCCGGGCGACGCCGGCGAGATACTTCTCGTCGACCTCGATCACGCCGAACTTCGCGTCCGAGCCGCCGGCCAGCGCCGAGGTGATGCCCGCCGGCATGTTCGCGCCGAGCGCGTTCGACACGACGGGCCCCGCGGCCCCCAGTGCCTCGGCGATCAGCCGGGTCGTCGTCGTCTTGCCGTTCGTCGCCGACACGAGGATCACGTCCAGGTGCTGCGCCAGCCGCCCCAGCAGGTCGGGGTCGAGTTTGAGCGCCACCCGGCCGCCGATCACCGATCCGCTGCCCCGCCCCGCGGCGCGTGACACCGCCGCCGCGGCCTTGCCCGCCGTCACGGCCAGCTTGGCCCGCGGCGACAACGGCTCCGTGTTGCCTGCCATCGTCCTAGATCCTCCTTGCATCGGTCCGCGCCCAGCCTATCGATGTCCGGCGCGGCGACCGCACCGCGGCACCACGGGAACTCACCGGCCGTGGCGGAACGTACGCTTGCCGCCATGCGAAACCGCCCGATCCCCGGCAGTTCCGGACTCGTCCGTGAGATGAGTCTGCTCGGCGACCCGTTGCTCCACCGTGCCTGTGAGGACGTCACGGAGTTCGGGCCTTCGCTCGCGAGACTGGTCGAGGACATGTTCGCCACGATGTACGCCGCGCAGGGTGTCGGGCTCGCCGCCAACCAGATCGGCGTCCCGCTCAGAGTGTTCGTCTACGACTGCCCGGACGACGACGACATCCGTCATCTGGGACACGTCGTCAACCCCGAACTCGTCGAGGCGGACGGACTCACCGTACGCGGACCGGAGGGCTGTCTGTCACTTCCGGGTCTGGAAGCGGGCACGGAACGCTTCGACCACGCGGTGGTCGAAGGCTTCACGATGACGGGTGAGCCGGTGCGGATCGTGGGGGCGGGATGGTTCGCCCGGTGTCTCCAGCACGAGTGCGACCACCTGGAGGGGGTGGTCTACACCGACCGGCTGACCGGACTGCGGAGGTCCCGGGCGCTGCGGGCGGCGCGCCGGGCGCCGTGGGCCCGCAGGGGCACCCCCTAGAACCCCGGGCCGCCCTTGAGGTCGCGGTCGCCGGCCTCCGCCAGCCGACCCCACAGCAGGTCGGCGAGGCTGCGCACCAGCCGCTCGCGGGAGCAGGGCCGGTCGGCGAGCCACCAGTCGCCCGCCGCGTGCATCATGCCGACGATGCCGTGGCCCCAGATGCGCGCCATCTGCTCGCCGTCCGGCCCCAGGTCCACCCGTTCGACGATCACCTGGCCCAGCTCCTCGCCGAGGCGGCGCAGCAGCGGGGCGGAGTGGCGGCCGACGTCGAAGCCCTGCTCGGTGGAGAGGGCGGCCTCCACGGAGGTGGCGGAGTCGGCCGCTCCGTCGGCGGGATGCATCAGGAAGCGGTAGACCTGGGGGCGGGCCTCGATCGCGGCGAGATAGGTGTCGAGCGTGGCCTCTACCCGTGCGCGGCGCTCGGCGGGGGCGTCCAGGGCCGCGCGCAGGGCGCTGAGGAGGGCGTCGGTGTGGCGTTTGGCCAGCGCGCGGTAGAGGCCGCCCTTGTCCCCGAAGTGGCGGTAGAGGATGGGCTTGGTGATCCCGGCCTCGGCGGCGATCGCGTTCATCGACGCCTGCGGGCCGTCCCTGAGCACCACCCGGTCCGCTGCTTCGAGCAGTTCGCGGCGGCGGGCCTCGGCCGCTGTCCGCTGTCGCTCGGCGCCGCGTGTGCTCTCCATGTCGTCTCTCCCACCCCTGGCCGTGCAATTTCTTCACGTCTGCTTCTTCGCGCCTGCGCAACGTAACACCACGCCCGGCGCCCTTGTCGATCAGCTCCGGAGCGGTTGACAGCGGCTACTGTCCGGTAACAGACTGCGGTTACCGCAAGTAACGCATGCTTTTCACGGCAGTGCATGGAGGGGAACATGGCCCAGTTCACGCTCGATCTCAACGACGACCAGAAGCAGGTCCGTGACTGGCTTCACGGCTTCGCGGCGGATGTGATCCGCCCCGCGGCCTCGGAATGGGACGAGCGTGAGGAAACGCCCTGGCCCGTCATCCAGGAGGCGGCCAAGGTCGGCATCTACTCCCTCGATTTCTACGCCCAGCAGTTCTTCGACCCTACGGGTCTCGGCATCCCCATGGCCATGGAAGAGCTCTTCTGGGGTGACGCGGGTATCGCCCTCTCCATCGTCGGTACGGGCCTGGCGGCCGTCGGCGTCCTCGCCAACGGCACCGAGGAGCAGATCGGCACCTGGATCCCGCAGATGTACGGCGACGCGAACGACGTGAAGGTCGCCGCCTTCTGCTCCTCCGAGCCCGACGCAGGATCCGACGTCGCCTCGATGCGTACGCGCGCGGTCTACGACGAGGCCAAGGACGAGTGGGTCCTCAACGGGACCAAGACCTGGGCGACCAACGGCGGCATAGCCAACGTCCACGTGGTGGTCGCCGTCGTCGACGCGGACCTGGGCTCCAAGGGCCACGCCTCCTTCATCGTGCCGCCCGACACCCCCGGCCTCTCCCAGGGCCAGAAGTTCAAGAAGCACGGCATCCGGGCCTCGCACACCGCCGAGGTGGTCCTGGAGGACGTCCGTGTACCCGGCCACTGCCTGCTCGGCGGCAAGGAGAAACTCGACGAGCGGCTCGCCCGCGCCCGGGAGCGCGCCAAGTCCGGCGGCGAGCGGGTCAAGAACGCGGCGATGGCCACCTTCGAGGCCTCCCGCCCGGCCGTCGGCGCCATGGCGGTGGGCACCGCCCGAGCGGCGTACGAGGTCGCCCTCGACTACGCCAGGACGCGCAGCCAGTTCGGCCGCCCGATCATCGACAACCAGGGCATCGCCTTCCAGCTCGCCGACATGCGCACCCAGATCGACGCGGCCCGGCTGCTGGTCTGGCGCGCCTCCTGGATGGCGACCACCGGGAAGCCGTTCACCTCCGCGGAGGGCTCCATGTCGAAGCTCTACGCCAGCGAGACAGCCAAGAAGGTCACCGCGCAGGCCATCCAGATCCTCGGCGGCAACGGCTTCACCCGGGAGTACCCGGTGGAGCGGATGCACCGGGACGCCGCGATCTACACCATCTTCGAGGGCACCAGCGAGATCCAGCGCCTGGTGATCGCCCGCACGCTGTCGGGCATGCCGATCCGCTAGCGGACAGGCCACAAGAAGCGGACAGGCCGCAAAAAAGGGGGGCCGTCCTGGGACGGCCCCCCTTCACGCCACCGCTCAGCCGGGCAGCTGCGCCTCGACCGCCGCCACGACCTCCGTCGACTCCGGCTCGCTGCGCGGGCGGATCCGGGCCACCGGCTCACCGGCCGGCGAGATCACGAACTTCTCGAAGTTCCACTGGACGTCCCCGGCCTCCCCGTCCGCGTCCGCCAGCTTCGTCAGCTCCGCGTACAGCGGGTGCCGACCGGCCCCGTTGACCTCGATCTTCTCCAGGAGCGGGAAGGTGACGCCGTACGTCGTCGAGCAGAAGGTCTCGATCTCCTCGGCGCTCCCCGGCTCCTGCCCGGCGAACTGGTTGCACGGTACACCGAGCACGGTCAGGCCCCGGTCCCCGTACGTCTGCTGCAGCCGCTCCAGGCCCTCGTACTGCGGAGTGAGCCCGCACTTGGACGCCACGTTCACCAACAGGACGGTCCGGCCGCTCCAGGCGCCCAGGGTGGTCGGCTCACCGGCGAGGGTGTGCAGCGGAATGTCGTGCAGCGTCATGAAGCTCTCCCTGATCATCGCGTGCGTGGTGCCCATTGTGCCGCCCGCCGCTCATAGGGCGGCGAGCTCCTTGTAGTAGAAGGTGGTCGGCTTGAGGCTGCCCGCCGGGTCGGCCGCGTATCCCGGCACGGAGCCCACTTCCGTCCAGCCCGCCTTGCAGTAGACCTGCTCGGCCAGGCTGCCGCTCTCGGTGTCCAGGATCAGCAGGCTGATGCCCTCGACCCGCGCGTACGCCTCCACGGCGTCCAGCAGGCCCCGCCCGAGCCCCTGCCCGCGGGCGGCGGGGCGGACCATCAGCTTGGCGACCTCGGCGCGGTGGCGGGCGTTCGGCAGCGGCGCCCGGATCAGGGCGATCGTTCCGGCGACCCGGCCGCCCTCCCGGGCGATCCAGATGGAGACCTCCCCGGACTCCACGGCGCCCGCGCGCTCCCGCCACCAGGCGGCGGCCTTCTCCCGGTCCAGCGGGGCCAGGAAGCCCACCGAGGAGCCCTCCTCGACGGTCTCCACGAGCAGCTCGGCCATCTCATCGGCGTACGTGACCAGCTCGGGGCCGGACACGTGGACGATCTCGGTCATGCGCAAGGGTCCTTTCACAGCGGAACGGTCGGGAGGGGTACGGAGTCGGGGCCGGACGCCGACGTGATCCGGCTCCTGAGCCGTATCTCTCCTATCCGCATGGTGTCCCCGATATGCGGGAGGCGTCGACAGGGGAGAGGTGTCCACGCCACCGCCGCCCCCTCGGGCGGCCACGGGGCCGTACTGGGAGGATCGGGGCGTGGATACTCCCGATGCCTTCCCCGAACCGCTGCCCGGGGCCGACGGGGCCGCCGCACAGGACACGGCGGCCGAGGACGCCCCGCTCCGCCGCCTGATCCGCTGCCGCCTCTGCGGCCGCCCCCTCACCGGCGCGGACTCCCGCCGCACCGGTCTCGGCCCGTCCTGCGACGCCAAACTGCACCCCGCGCCGCCGGACATCCGCACCCGCCGCCACGAGGTCGAGCAGGACCCGCTGCCCGGCACCTGAACGGCGCTCAGCCGTCCGGGCCGTCCTCGGGCACCTCGTCCACCACTCGCGCGGCGAGCTCCAGGAAGGCCTTGACCGAGCGGGAGCGCAACCGCCCCACATCGACCACACCGCTGCTCGACAGATGGGGATCGAAGGGCACGAAGACGGGGCCGCCCGCGTTGGGGAACCGCATCCTGACCTCCCCGTCCCGGGCGATCACCGCCTCCATACCGCTGAGCCGGGTGGCTACGACGACGGTGTTCCGGCTCAGCGCCGGATATCCCAGCTCCTCCACGGTGTCCAGCGTGGCGCGCGCGGCCGTCAAGGAGTCGGCGCCGGTCGTGCAGCAGAGGACCAGCCGGTCCGTCGCGTCCAGCACGACCTGCGCCGACTCCTCCAGACGGGCCGGGGCCCAGTCCGTCAGGACGACGGGGTAGTGGCGGTCGGCGATGTCCAGCACACGGCGGTACTCGTCCGGGTACGCGGGACTGGCGCTCGAATGGGACGCGCTGTGCGCCAGCACCTCCAGGCCCGAGGGGAGTGGCGTGGTGAACCGCCGCACCGCCTCGTAGGGCGCGTCGACCGGAAGCGTCGTGAGGTCGCGGACCGTGGCCGGGTTCCTGCGCGCCAGCCTGGCGTACACCTCACCAGCGGCCGGGGCGCCGTCGAGCGCCAGCACCGGCCGGCCGCGCACGGCGGCGAGGACGGAGCCGAGCACATGGGTCGTCGTGATCCGCCCGCAGGAGTGGTGCGCCCCGACGACCGTGACCCGCCGGCTGTACGTGAGGGACCTGCCCGCGCGCTCCAGCATCTCCTGGGTCTCCCCCCGGCGGCGGAGTGCCGGAAGCCCGAGCGCCCGCGCGGCCGCCCGCGGTGACGACCGCGCCGCGGACGCCTCCTCGTGGACCGGCGGCCGGCGCGCCGCACCGCGCGCGCCCACCGTCCCGGCAACCGTGGCGCCGGAATCGGGCATGCGCTGCGAGACGACGGAGACATAGCGGGCCAGCACACCGGCCGTCTCACTGGCGGAGGGCCGCCGGGCGGGATCGGGATCCAGGCAGCGCAACACCTGGTCCCGCAGCGGCTGCCAGGAATCGCCCTGCCAGAGCTGCATGTCCTGCGAAGTGTGGAGCGCCGGCGTCCTCTTGGTGCTGATCAGCCGCAGCAGCTCACCCAGCTCCCGCACGCTGTCGGCCTGCGTCGGCGCCGGTCCGCTGCCGGCGTACTCACCGTCCACGGCACAGTCCGAGAGCCCGGCCAGCAGCACCGAGCGGCCGGTGACGATCACCGTGTCGGCGGTGAGCCGGGCCGGCACGAGCCCCTGCAGATGGCACAGGCTGAGGGCGCCGGCCAGATGCCAGCCCAGCGTCAGGCTGCCCAGGATGTCCAGCGCGGACTGGCGTCCGGGCGGCACCGCTCGGACCAGCTCCCGCAGCAGCGGCGGTTTCGCCTGACCGGAGCCGGGCGCCACCAGCTGCACCGCGATCCAGGCGGGCCGGTCCGTGAGCCCGGTGGCCAGCAGCGCGGGCGCGTAGCGGCCGTTCAGCCGCCGCAGCGCCTCCGCCTCCGTCGTCAGGAGCTGGGCCGTGGCCGCCGGCAGCTCCGGCCGGGCCACCCGCACGGCCGCGGTCCCGCCCTGGTCGTCCCGGCCGAGGTAGACCACCGTCCGGCTGCCCGGCCGCCGGCCCAGCAGCCGGTAGGGGCCCAGCCGTTCGGGGTCGGAGGGCAGCGTCGGCCCCCAGTCCCCGGGCCCGGACGCCTCCACCGCCGGCTCCTCCCCGAGGGCCGGGGACGGGTCGGCCCGGCGCGGCAGGGTCACCCCGAAACGGGCCAGCAGCCGCCGCTCCACGACCGTGAAGGAGCGGAAGGCGGCGGGGAGCCGCTCCACGCCGTCCGGATGCGCCAGCCAGGCCGGGAAGTCCGGTGAACGTCCCGCGAGCCGCTCCAGCGAGCGCCCGATGTCCCGGCTGGTGCGCAGCAGCTCGGCGCGCGGCACGGTGTCCAGCAAGGACCCCCTGACCTCCTCGTCGAAGTCGAAGACCCGGTGCTGGGCGGGGAGCGGCCCCGTCACCGGGGCCTCCACCTGCCGGAGCAGTCCGCCGAGGAACACCTCGGCCAGGTCCCCCGTCCCGGCCCGCCACGGGACGGCCGACTGCACCAGGCGCATGACCGGTACGGAGACCGGGGAGACGGCGGCCAGATGGGCGGCGAGGCGGTACGCCCCGGGGGTCGCCGCGTCCCGGAACGACTGCACCTCGCCCGCGGTGCGGGCCAGGCCGACCGCCGCGTGGAGCCTCGGCCGCGCCAGCAGGGGCAGCTCCACCGTCGTCCCCGGTGAGGTCAGCAGCCGGGCCCAGTCCCGGGCCGCCGCCGGAGAGGGCTCGAGCACCGGGACGGGGACCCCGGTGAAGTCCGCGAGACCGGCGGGTAGCACCCGGTCGGTGATCTCCCACGCGGCACTCGCGCCGCCCGGCCGGTGCGTCGTCGCCTGCCAGCGCTCCGCCTGGATCCCCGACCCCTCCCAGAGGTGCGGGGGCAGCGCGTGGACGAGGGCCACCGGACCGGCCTCCGCCCAGCCCTGGAGCACATCGTGCATGGAGCCCTGGCGCCAGGCCGCCCCCATCCCGTCGCTGACCACCATGATCAGGGTCTGTCCCGAGGGGTCGGTGACGACCGTCGCGGACATCCGGCCGCTGCCGGGATCGAAGGGGCGGCCGGTCAGCAGCGGAGGACCGGCACCCCGGGTGTCCAGGCCGAAGAAGCGCACGGAACGGAACGCGCCCAGCCGCTGCATCATGGTCCGCAGCTCGGCCGCCAGCCGGTGCCACAGCAACATGGAGAGGCCGTCGTCGACCACGAGCACCAGATCGAGCCAGCGCTCCCGGGCCGGCCGCATCACGACGTCCGGCAGCCCCGTCTCCGCCAGCAGGGCCGCGGTCGCCGCCTCGTCCAGTTGCCGGCGCCACCGGCTCGGCCGCTTCTGCTTCAGCGGGCGCAGCGCCCGGCCCAGGGCCAGCTCGTCGGCCAGCCCCTTGAACTCCGGTACGCGCAAGGGCAGGGCGGACCGTTCACGGGAGCGGGACCCGGCCGCCTCGAACCGGGGTGGTGGCGGCTGCGGGCGGGCGGCCGTACGCAGCGGCGCGGCGAACAGCTCGGGCGCGGCCCGGTCCGCCTGCTCGGTCTCCGCGGCCGGCGGGCCCGGCGGGCCGTCCGGGGCGGGCTCGGCGGCCGCGGCCCTCTCCCCGCAGGGGGCGGACCCGGACCGCTCCACGGCCAGGGTCCGGGCCAGCGGAAGTTCCGGGCCCGCCGGCAGCCGCCCGGCCAGCCACAGGACGTCGAGGACCTGCTGCGGGTCGAGGTCGTGCCCGGCGTCCCGTAACACCCGCAGGACGGACGCCAGTTTGTCGGCGTCCTCCTCCCGTGCCGGTCCGTCGGCCATCCCCTCCCCGGTCATGGTCAGACGGTCCCCGACAACTGGTGCAGCACCGCGTTCAGCAGCCCCTCGGCGTCCAGGTCGACCCCGCTGCCGCGCAGGAACACGGCGTTGAGCAACTGGTCGGTGGCCAGCTCACCCGGGGCCCGGCGCCGCAGGAAGGTCTGGAGCAGGTCGTCGATCTCCCGCAGCGCCTCCTCGCCCAGGTGCGCGGCGACGATGGCCCGCAGCTGCTCCTCGTCGGGCACCGGCAGATCAAGACGGACGCAGCGGCGCAGGAACGCCGCCGGGAAGTCCCGCTCACCGTTGCTGGTGATGATGACCACCGGGAACTCCGTGCAGTGCACCCTGCCGCGCTCCACCGTCGCGGTCCCGTCCCCGTCGGCCGTCAGCACCTCCACGGTCGCCTGCTCCTCGGGCAGCCGGATCAGCTCGGGTATGTCGAAGACGCCCTCCTCGAAGACGGTCAGCAGGTCGTTGGGGAGGTCGACATCGCCCTTGTCCATCTCGTCCACGAGCAGGGCGCGCGGCGAGGAGCCTGGCACCAGCGCCGTACCCAGCGGACCGAGGCGGATGAAGCTGCCGATGGAGGGCTCCGCCTCGCCCCGGTCGCGGCTCAGCGTGGTCTCCCGCAGCCGCCCGATCGCGTCGTACTGGTAGAGCGCGTCCTGCACGTTGGAGCGGCTGTTGACGGGCCAGCGCAGCAGCGTCCCCAGGCTCAGCTCATGGGCGACCGCCCGCGCCAGGGACGACTTGCCGGTGCCGGCCGGGCCGGTCACCAGCAGGGGGCGCCGCAGGTGCAGGGCGGCGTTGACCACGTCGGCGTGCTCGGCGGAGATGAGGTACGGAAGGGGCCCGCGGGCCAGCTCCGGCGTGCCGAACCGGCGCCACGGCGGCGCGCCGGGCATCGCCACCTCCCGCCGGACGCCGTCACCCCGGAAGATCCGCCAGTCCCCGGCCGTCGGTGTGCTCATCGGGTCTCCTGTGGTTCGGACAGCTGAAGCTGCGGAACGGTCCGGTCGGCGTCGGCCCAGGCCAGCACCGGGCGGCCGGGGAACTGCTCGGGTCCGTGCACGGTCTTGGCGCGGTAGGACCGCACGCCCTCGGGAAGCCGCCGGGTCGCCACCCGGGAGATGTGCTCGACGGCGGCGGACCCGCCGCTCCCGCTCCTGTCCCACACCACGACCGGCACCCCCATGGCCAGACACACCTGAACGATCTCGTCGCGCGGGCGAGGGGGAACGTCGACGGACACCCGGACCGCGTCGAGCCGGTCCAGCAGGGTGCCGTAGACCTCGCGGGGCTGGGCCGCCGCGTCGTCGAACCGCAGCGACGTGCCCGTGTCCAGCTGACGCCAGCGGCGCCGCCAGTCAGGGAGGAAACGTTCGTTGCGGCGCAGGAGTTCCGGGCAGTTGACGACCACCGGGTACTCCGCCCCCAGGACGCCCGGCACCACCCCGTCCGGCCCGAAGCACTCCCACTCGTCGATCGGCAGGTTGAGCCCGGCCCGGTCGACGAGGACCTCCACCAGCGGCCGACGGCCCTCCTGATCGTTGCGGTACAAGGATGCGAGGACCCGCAGCAGTTCGCCCGCGGCCTCCGTCCCGGAATAGGTGGCTCCGCCGTCCGACGGCATTTGCCGGTGCCCCGCCCCCTCGTCGCACCAGACGCGCAGCCGGAACCGGTCGCCGTCGGCCCGCACGACATGGGCCAGCAGCCGGGCGGGTCCGCCCGTCGAGGCGACCGCCGCAGCCCAGTCCCCGGCGTCCGAGCGCCGTTCGCCCAGCGCGGACCTCGGTATCCCCAGCCGGGCGGCCACGCCGTCGTTCCACAGCCGGAGCTCGGCGCGCTGCGCGGGCGACCCCAGCACGGCGACGTACTCCACCACCCGCAGCAGCGCGGGCACCCGCACGTCCTCGCCGTCGGCGCTGGTGCGGCTGTCGCCCTGCAGACACTCCAGGGCGTCCAGAAGGGCGTCGACCCCCACCGAACCCGGTTCCACCGGCAGCGGCGCGGCCAGCGGCAGCGCGGCCCTGACCGTCTCCGGCAGCCGGTCCAGCTGCTGCTCCGGCAGCGCGTCCAGGAGCGTGTGCAGCTTGCGGTACTCCCGTGGCGAGAGGAAGCGGTACGTGGGGGAGAGCGGCCCGACCGTGAGCAGATGCGCGACGACGCCCGGGTCCTGCCGCAGCACCTCGGTGAGCGCGGCGATCGCGCGTGGTTCGCCCACCAGCTGCCGGGCGAACTCCGCGGGCGTGGGAGCCGAACCGTCCTGAGGGGTGGAGAGGCCGAAACGCTCCGCCACCGCACGGCCCGTGTCGGCGCGCAGCACGGGTGAGGGCAGGGCCGCCTCGATCAGGTCCGTCAGCAGTTCCACCGCCGGGTCGTCGTCGGGCGCCCCCGCCACGGGGTCGAACAGGTGGCCGGCCCCGGCCGCCCGCAGCTCGTCCTCCACCCGCTGCCACGGGATGCACCAGCTCCGCCGCGCGATGTCCTGGGTGCTGAAGGCGTACGGGCGCCCGGTGGCGGGGTCGGCCGGCGGCATGATGTGCGCCGCGACGATGCCCACGACGGCACGCTCCGCACCCCACCAGACCGGTCCGCCACTGTAGGCGGGGCCGATCGGCATGCCCATCGGCTCGCCGTCCACGTACCCGATCACGTCGTCACAGGTCTTCACCCGGACGTCGGCGAACGAGCTCCGCAGATTGGTGGCGTGCCACGCACGCAGCGACTGGCCCTCCGCCATCCGCCGCCGCTGGGGCACCGCTACCTGCTCGGACCCCGGGACCTCCAATCGCAGCACCGCGAGGTCGCCGAGCCACTCCTGGTCCCGGTCCTCGCGGACCGGACCCCGCCCGTCCAGCCGGCGCGGCGCCACCCAGTGGGTGACCCGTCCGGCGTACCTGCGGGTGCTGTTGGCACCGTGCACCACGACCATCACCGTCCCGCGGGCCGGCAGCCCGGCCGCGAACATGTCCCGGCCCAGCGCGTCGTTGACCACGTGGGCGCAGGTCAGCAGATGACCGGCGGCCAGCATCACACCGGCGCCCGCCGTCCTCCCGTCGTCGGCGCGCAGCAGCGAAACCACGAAGCGCTGCGGATCGGCCGAGTCGGACGGGCCGGGCGCGGTGAACCAGCCCACGTCAGCCCGTGGGCCCGGCCGGCTGCCAGGTGGCGGAGACGGTGAGATGGGCCTGCCCGGCGGAGGTCACGACGCCGAGCTTCAGGTCGCCGCCCACCTGGATGCCGAAGGTGACGTTGACCTCCTGCGGCGGCCGGTCCGCGGACAGCACGGCGTCGTGGACCTCCTGGATCAGCGGTCCGAGCGGCTGCAGCGCGGTGCGCAGCGCGCCCGCCGCGAGTACGGCCGCGCGACGGCGCCCCCGGGCCACCGGAACGCTGCGCCCCATCCCCTCGGGAAGATCGTCCACCGGCTCGCCGGACCCTTCGGACGGGTCCGGCCGGGACTCCTCCGGGGCGGTCAGCTCGAAGCGGACCGCCGTACCGTCGGCCAGGAGTAGCTCCGCATAGTTCGACACCCCCACAGTGTGCCGGGGAATCGTCCGCCGGTCAGTGGATACACCCAACTCCCCGGCAGGAAGATGCTGTTGTGGGGTGGGGCGGAATCATCCGTTCAGTCGCCGGAACAGCCCTTCCTGCACCACCGACACCAGCAGCTGCCCCGAACGGTCGTAGATCCGGCCCCGGGCCAGACCGCGCCCGCCCGTCGCGATGGGCGACTCCTGGTCGTACAGGAACCACTCGTCCGCCCGGAACGGCCGGTGGAACCACATAGCGTGATCCAGCGACGCCATGTCGAAGCCCCGCGGGCCCCACAGCGGCTCCACCGGGATGCGCACCGCGTCCAGCAGCGTCATGTCGCTCGCGTACGTCAGCGCGCAGGTGTGCACCAGCGGGTCGTCGCCCAGCGGGCCCACCGCCCGCATCCACACCGCGCTGCGCGGATCGGCGTCCTTGATCTCCTCCTGCGTCCAGCGCAGCCGGTCGACGTACCGGATGTCGAAGGGCTGGCGCCGGGCCATCCGCTCCAGCGCCTCCGGCAGCTCGCCCAGGTGCTCGCGCACCTCCTCGGCCACCGTCGGCAGCTCCTCCGGGTCCGGCACGATCCGGGCCGGCGGTAGCTGGTGCTCGAAGCCCGCCTCCTCGGGGCGGTGGAAGGAGGCCGTCAGGTTGAAGATCGTCCGGCCCTCCTGGACGGCCGTGACCCGCCGGGTGGTGAAGGACCGGCCGTCCCGGACCCGCTCCACCTGGTAGACGATCGGCACGCCGGGGCGGCCCGGCCGCAGGAAGTAGGCGTGCAGCGAGTGCACCGGCCGCTCCCCGTCGGTCGTCCGGCCCGCCGCCACCAGCGCCTGGCCCGCGACCTGCCCGCCGAAGACCCGTTGCAGGGACTCCTCGGGGCTGCGGCCGCGGAAGATGTTGACCTCGATCCGCTCCAGGTCGAGAAGGTCGACCAGGCGCTCGGCCGGGTTCGTCATGCCGTACCTCTCCACTTCCGCGTCAGGGATCCGCTCACAGCTGGCCGACCTCGGTGACCCGGACGACCGCCCGGCCCTCCTCGTCGGACGCGGCCAGGTCCACCTCGGCCTTGATGCCCCAGTCGTGGTCGTCCGCCGGGTCGGCGAACGCCTGCCAGACCCGCCACAGCCCGTGCGCCGGGTCCTCCTCGATCTTCAGCAGCTTCGGGCCGCGCGCGTCAGGACCGGTGCCGATCTCCTCGTGCGCGTCCCAGTACGCGTCCAGAGCCTCGCCCCACGCGTCCTCGTCCCACCCGGAGTCGCCGTCCAGCTCACCCAGGTCACGTGCCCGGTCCAGCGCGGCCAGCTCCACCCGCCGGAACATCGCGTTGCGCACCAGCACCCGGAAGGCGCGCGGGTTCGCCGTGACCGGTTTGACCTCGTCCGCCTTCTCCTGCGCCTGCTCGGCCGTCTCCACCTCGGGGTTGGCCAGCTGCTCCCACTCGTCCAGCAGACTGGAGTCCACCTGGCGCACCATCTCGCCGAGCCAGGAGATCAGGTCCTGGAGGTCCTCCGACTTCACGTCGTCCGGGATCGTGTGCTCCAGCGCCTTGTAGGCGCTCGCCAGATACCGCAGCACGATGCCCTCGGTCCGGGCCAGCTCGTAGTGCGAGGTGAACTCCGTGAAGGTCATGGCCCGTTCGTACATGTCCCGGATCACCGACTTCGGCGACACCGGGTGGTCGTTCACCCACGGATGGCTCGTGCGGTACACGTCGTAGGCGTGCCACAGCAGCTCGCTCAGCGGCTTGGGGTACGTGACCTCCTGGAGCCGCTCCATCCGCTCCTCGTACTCGACCCCGTCGGCCTTCATCTGCCCCACGGCCTCGCCGCGCGCCTTGTTCTGCTGGGCGGCCAGGATCTGCCGGGGATCGTCCAGCGTCGACTCGACCACCGAGACCATGTCCAGCGCGTACGACGGGGATTCGGCGTCCAGCAGGTCGAACGCGGCCAGCGCGAACGTCGACAGCGGCTGGTTCAGCGCGAAGTCCTGCTGGAGGTCGACCGTCAGCCGCACGATCCGGCCCTCGGCGTCCGGCGTCTCCAACTGCTCCACCACCCCGCCGTCCAGCAGCGAGCGGTAGATGGCGATCGCCCGGCGGATGTGGCGCAGCTGCGCCCGGCGCGGCTCGTGGTTGTCCTCCAGCAGATGCCGCATCGCCTCGAAGGCGTTACCGGGACGGGCGATGACCGCGAGCAGCATCGTGTGCGTGACCCGGAAGCGGGAGCTCAGCGGCTCCGGCTCGGACTGGATCAGCTTGTCGAACGTGGTCTCCGACCAGGCGACGAACCCCTCGGGCGCCTTCTTGCGGACCACCTTGCGCTTCTTCTTCGGGTCGTCGCCCGCCTTCTTGACGGCCTTCTCGTTCTCGATGACGTGCTCGGGGGCCTGCGCCACGACGAATCCGGCCGTGTCGAACCCGGCCCGCCCGGCGCGTCCCGCGATCTGGTGGAACTCCCGCGCCCGCAGGGTCCGCACGCGGGTCCCGTCGTACTTGGTCAGCGCCGTGAACAGCACCGTACGGATGGGTACGTTGACGCCGACGCCGAGCGTGTCCGTACCGCAGATCACCTTCAGCAGACCCGCCTGGGCCAGCTTCTCCACCAGGCGGCGGTACTTGGGCAGCATCCCCGCGTGGTGCACCCCGATGCCGTGGCGCACGTACCGTGAGAGGTTCTGGCCGAACTTGGTGGTGAAGCGGAAGCTGCCGATCAGATCGGCGATCTTCTCCTTCTCCTCCTTCGTGCACATGTTGATGCTCATCAGCGACTGCGCCCGCTCCACGGCCGCGGCCTGTGTGAAGTGCACGATGTAGACGGGTGACTGCCGGGTGTCCAGCAGCTCGGTCAGCGTCTCGGTGATCGGCGTGAAGCGGTACTCGTAGCTCAGCGGCACCGGGCGGGTCGCCGAGCGCACCACGGAGGTGGGGCGGCCGGTGCGCCGGGTCAGGTCCTTCTCGAACATCGCGACGTCGCCGAGCGTCGCCGACATCAGCACGAACTGTGCCTGCGGCAGCTCCAGCAGCGGGATCTGCCAGGCCCAGCCGCGGTCCGGCTCGGCGTAGAAGTGGAACTCGTCCATCACGACCTGGCCGATGTCGGCGTACTTCCCGTCACGCAGCGCGATGGAGGCCAGGACCTCGGCCGTACAGCAGATCACCGGGGCGTCCGCGTTGACCGAGGCGTCACCGGTGAGCATGCCGACGTTCTCGGTACCGAAGAGCTTGCACAGGTCGAAGAACTTCTCCGAGACCAGCGCCTTGATCGGCGCGGTGTAGAAGGTGACCTTGTCCTGGGCCAGCGCGGTGAAGTGCGCGGCCGCCGCCACCAGGCTCTTGCCCGAGCCGGTCGGGGTGGAGAGGATCACGTTCGCCCCGGACACCACCTCGATCAGCGCCTCCTCCTGAGCCGGATAAAGCGTGATGCCCTGGCTCTCGGTCCATGACGAGAAGGCCTCGAAGAGGGCGTCGGGGTCGGCGGTCTGGGGCAGCTGGTCGATGAGGGTCACGCCCCCATCTTGCCTGTCTTCCGCCCGGATGAGGGAACCGGCGGACATCACGAAGATCATGGGCGATACGCTGCGCACTCAACCAGCCCGCGCCGCACCGGTGATGGGCACACCACGCTCTGGGGGCGGAACAAGCCATGATGGGACCGGCACACTCTCTGTCAGGGGCAGCCGCCTGGCTGGGGGTGGGCGCGGCGGCCGCCGCCACCGGCCACACGATGCCCTGGCCCGTCCTCGTCGTCGGGGCGCTGATCTGCGCGGGAGCCGCGCTCGCCCCCGACCTCGACCACAAGTCCGCCACCATCTCGCGCGCCTTCGGCCCGCTCTCGAAGGGGCTCTGCGAGATCACCGACAAGCTCTCGTACGCCGTCTACAAGGCCACCAGGAGCAAGGCCGACCCCCGCCGCACCGGCGGCCACCGGACACTGACCCACACCTGGTTCTTCGCCGTCCTGATGGGCGCCGGCTGCTCCTTCGCCGCCATCACCGGCGGGCGCTGGGCAGTCCTCGCGATCCTCTTCGTCCACCTGGTGCTCGCCGTCGAGGGCCTGCTCTGGCGCGCCGCCCGGGTCTCCAGCGACATCCTGGTCTGGCTGCTCGGCGCCACCAGCGCCTGGATCCTCGCCGGTGTCCTGGACCAGCCCGGCAGCGGCGCCGGCTGGCTCTTCGAGGCCCCCGGACAGGAGTACATGTGGCTCGGGCTGCCCATCGTGCTGGGCGCCCTGGTCCACGACATCGGGGACGCGCTGACCGTCTCCGGCTGCCCGGTCCTGTGGCCGCTGCCGATCGGCGGCAAGCGCTGGTACCCGCTCGGCCCTCCGAAGTTCATGCGGTTCCGGGCCGGCAGCTGGGTGGAGATCAAGGTGCTGATGCCCGCGTTCATGGTGCTCGGGGGAGTGGGCGGGGCGGCCGCCCTCAACTACATATGACGCACCGCCCGTGTTGCGGACGGGCGGTCCGCCCGGGCCCGTAGCACCATGGCCGCATGCTGCTCGCCGAGCTCGCCCAGGTCTCCCTGGAGGTCGCCGCCACCTCCGCCCGGTCCAAGAAGGTGGCGCTCCTCGCCGCACTCTTCCGGGATGCCGGACCCGAGGACGTCCCCGTCGTCATCCCGTACCTCGCCGGACGGCTGCCCCAGGGCCGGATCGGCGTCGGCTGGCGGAGCCTGGGGGACCCGGTGGAACCCGCCGCCGAGCCCACGCTCACCGTCACCGGGGTCGACGCCGAGCTGACCGCGCTGGCCGCGATCTCCGGCACCGGCTCCCAGGCCCTGCGCCGGGACCGGCTGCGCGTCCTGTTCGCCGCCGCCACCGCCGATGAGCAGCACTTCCTGCGGGCCCTGCTCACCGGGGAGGTCCGCCAGGGCGCCCTGGAAGCCGTCGCCGCCGACGCGCTGGCCCGGGCCGCCGAGGCACCGCCCGCCGACGTCCGCCGGGCCGTGATGCTCGCCGGATCGCTCCAGGAGGTGGCCCGGACCCTCCTCGCTGACGGCCCCGGGGCGCTCGCCGCCTTCCGGCTCACCGTGGGGCGGCCCGTCCACCCGATGCTGGCCCACACCGCGGCCACGGTCACCGAGGCCGTGGACAAGCTGGGCCCCTGCGCCGTCGAGGAGAAGCTCGACGGCATCCGCGTGCAGGTGCACCGGGACGGTGACCGGGTCCGCGCCTACACCCGGACCCTGGACGACATCACCGACCGGCTGCCCGAACTGGTCACCGCCGTGGCCGCCCTGGAGACCGGGCGCTTCATCCTGGACGGCGAGGTGATCGCGCTGGGGGATGACGGCAGGCCGCGCCCCTTCCAGGACACCGCCGCCCGGGTGGGCTCGCGCCGTGACGTGGCCGCCGCTGCCGCGGGCGTACCCATCGTGCCCGTCTTCTTCGACGCCCTCTCCGCCGACGGGGAGGACCTGCTCGACCTCCCCTTCGCCGAGCGCCACGCGGCCCTGGCCCGGCTGGTCCCCGAGGCCTTGCGGGTCCGGCGCGCCCTCGTGCCCGACCCGGCGGACGCCGGTGCCCGCCGGGCCGCCGAGGCGTTCCTCGCCGAGACCCTGGAGCGCGGCCACGAGGGGGTCGTCGTCAAGGACCTGGGCGCCGCCTACAGCGCGGGCCGCCGGGGAGCCTCCTGGCTGAAGGTCAAGCCGGTGCACACCCTGGACCTGGTGGTGCTGGCCGCCGAATGGGGGAGCGGACGGCGCACCGGCAAGCTCTCCAACCTCCACCTGGGTGCCCGACGCCCCGACGGCACGTTCGCGATGCTCGGCAAGACCTTCAAGGGGCTCACCGACGCCCTGCTGGAGTGGCAGACGGAGAAGCTGCGCGCGCTGACGACCGGCGAGGACGGACACATCGTGACCGTGCGCCCGGAACTCGTCGTGGAGATCGCCTACGACGGGCTCCAGCGTTCCACCCGCTACCCGGCGGGCGTCACCCTCCGGTTCGCCCGGGTCCTGCGCTACCGCGAGGACAAGACCGCGCAGGAGGCGGACACGGTGGAGACGGTCCTCTCACGGCAGCGCTGAGCGCGCCCCGTCGCAGCAGGGCGCGCTCACCGGGCGGTCAGTGCCTGATCGTCGCCGACGCGGTGTGCTCCTTGATCTGCTCGGGCGTCAGATAGGCGCCCGTGTACTCGAAGTCCCGCAGGGTCGCCGGTTTGCGCGACTGGAACCCGGTCCGTACGAAGTCGTCACCGGCGACCGCGTTGAGCAGCCAGTTCGTCATGACCCGGGTCTTGGCGACGTTCGTCCGCAGCGCCGACCAGTGGTAGCCGCGGGCCACGGCCTGCGCGGGCAGCCCGTGCAGCTCGATGCCGAGCGGCTTGGACACCGCGTCCCTGCCGCCGAGGTCCACGACGAGCCCCAAGTCCTTGTGGACGTAGTCCTTGAGCGGCTGACGGCGCAGCGAGGCGATCAGATTGTCCGCCAGCACCTTGCCCTGGCGCATCGCGTGCTGCGCGGTCGGCGGGCAGACCGCCCCGTCGCCCTTCGCCAGGTCGGGCACCGCCGCGGCGTCACCGAGCGAGAAGACCCCGTCCGCGCCCGGCAGCTTCAGCTGCGGCGTCACGGCCAGCCGGCCGCGTACGGTCTCCGCGCCGAGCGTGGCGATCAGCGGGCTGGCGGCCACCCCCGCGGTCCAGATCAGCGTCCGACAGGGCAGCACCCGGCCGTCGGTGAACGTCACCTCCTCGGCGGAGGCCTTGGCGATGGAGACCCCGAGCGACACCTCGATGTTCCGCCTGCGGAGCACCTCCAGGGCGGCCCGGCCCAGCTTGTCGCCCAGCTCCGGCATCAGCTTGGGCGCGATGTCGATCAGATGCCACTTGATCAGCTTCGGATCCAGCCGGGGGTAGTGCCGGATGGCGTTCGTGGTGAGCCGTTGCAGGCAGGCGGCCGTCTCCGTGCCCGCGTAACCGCCGCCGACCACCACGAACTGGAGCCGCGAGGCCCGCTCGGCCTCGTCCTGGCTGGCGTCGGCCAGATCGAGCTGGGCGATGACGTGGTCGCGTACGTACGCCGCCTCCGCCAGCGTCTTCATCCCGCGCGCGTGGTCCAGCAGGCCGGGGATGTCGAAGGTCCGGGTCACGCTGCCCGCGGCCAGCACGATGTAGTCGTACGGCTCGTTGACGACCTCATCCGTGATCTTCCGGATGACGCAGACCTTGGCCTCCGTGTCCACGCCGATCGCTCCGCCGGGGATGATCCGGGTGCGGTGGCGGCGGCTGCGGCGCAGGGAGACCGCGACCGACTGGGGGGTGAGCACGCCGGAGGCCACCTGGGGCAGCAGCGGCAGGTAGAGCTGGTAGGAGAACGGCGTGACGAGCGCGATCTCGGCCTCGCCCGGAGCGAGCCTGCGCTCCAGCCGTTGTACACATTCGACACCTGCGAAGCCGGCGCCGACGACGAGAATCCTGGGTGGTGCCACGGTCTGCGTCCCTTCTCGGGCTTGCGTGGTTCTGCGCTCGCCTGCCCCGTATACCGGCCGATGCACTCCTCATCCTCACCGGATGCACCCCGGACCGCCTCCCGGCGGGGGTGAACGGGCCGCCGCACGGTGGACCGGCGGGGTGCCACGGTCACATCGGCGGCTCGGCGTGCAGCTCGCGCAACCAGTGGGCCGTCTCGGCGCCGCGGGCGTCCTCCCAGTCCGCGAGCGTGCCCGCGCCCTCGTCCAGAACCTGCCGGAACAGCGGCCCGCCGTCCGGCATCAGGTACCAGCCGCGCTCCGCCTCGACGGCGAGCGGCGCCAGGACATGGTCCGGCACGGCCGTGCCGCCTGCCGCCGCCTTCGAGGCAGGTCTCGCCGCCGGCCTGGCCGACTGGGTACGAGCACCGACCACGGGCGCAGCCGGGCCTGCCGGCGGCCGGACTCGCGCAGCCCGTGGGCCGCCAGCACCCGGTCGCCCAGTCCAGGGCCTCGGCCCGGGGGTCCGGGTCGTCCCAAGGGGTCCTGGCGTCCGGGAAACGCTCGCGGTCCACGGTCTCGGCCTTGTCGTCGTCACCTCTGCGCATCGGAGCATTCGACCACCCGCCCGATCGGCCACGCATGTCCATTTCGGTCGCTCTCTTCCCGTCGAAGGGGGCCCGGGGCGCGGCGAGTACGCTGCGGGTGCGTGCGCGGCCGTGCGGCGCAGGCCCTCCGCAGCCGCCCCGACTCCTCGAAAGCCCCTGGTATGCCGTCACTTCCCGATGCCGGGACACAAGAACGGCCGGCTCGCCGCCTTACGGTGGAGGCCGCCGCACAGCAGGGCAGGTTCGAGGAGATACGGCAAGCTCTTCACCACCCAGGCGCGGTGGGGCGAGGCCGACGAGTCGAAGGAACCGCTCTTCCGCGAGTACGCCGAGGAACTCGGCCTCGACATGGAGAAGTTCACCGCCGCGCTGGACGACCCGGCGACCACCGAGCGGATCGAGGCCGACCAGCGAGACGGCCTCGGACTCGGCGTCCAGGGCACACCGACGTTCTTCGTCGACGGGCTCAGGATCCCCAACCCCGGGTCGTACGGAGTTCCGCGCGCTCATCGAGAAGCGGCTCGCGCGTAAGTGAAGCAGCGGCTTCCGGAGCCCGTACGATCCGTGCTCCTGAAGCCGCCGCGCGAACCTAGTATGTGAACGCGGGCGCATAAAAGAGGGCGCGGGACGGAAGAGGGACGGGGCATGCGACGGCTCGGAGAGCTTGAGGCCGAGATCATGGACCGCCTGTGGAGCTGGGACAGACCGGCGACGGTCCGCGAGATCGTGGACGACATCAACCGCCGCCGTCCTGCCGCCTACACGACGGTGATGACCGTGGCCACGATCCTCTACGACAAGGGCTGGCTGACCCGGCGGAAGCAGGGGCAGGCGTGGCTCTACACGCCGGTGCGCAGCCGTGAGGCGTACTCCGCCGCTCTCATGGAGGACGCCCTGGGGGCGAGCCGGGACCGCTCGGCCGCCCTCGTCCACTTCGTGGAGCGGATGACCGACGAGGAGGTCGCCGCGTTGCGCGAGGCGCTGCGGGCGACGGGCCGGGGCGGCGAGCTGTGAACGCCGCCCCCGCCTTCCTCGGCTACGCGGCCGTCGTCGGCGTACTGGCCCCGCGCCTGCTGCTCCGCAGCGATTGGCCGCAGCGGGCGCCGCTGCTGGCGGTCGCCGTCTGGTTCGCCCTCGCGGCGTCCTTCTCGGTCTGCGTCCAGCTGGCCGCCGCGCACCTCACCACGCCGGGGGCGCATCTGCACGGCATCCTGTACTCCTGCCGCGCGGCCCTGGGACTCGGCGGCGAACCCGACGGAGGTACGGGCCCGTCCTGGGGCCTCGTGGCACTCACCGTGCTGCTCGCCGCGCATCTGTCCGGCTTCGCCTTCCACGCCGTACGGGCGTACGTCGCACGCGCCCGGCACCGCGATGTCCTGGACAAGGTGGGCCGGCCCTCGGAGCTGCTGCGGGCCACGGTGGTGGAGCACGCCGAGCCCGCCGCGTACTGCCTGCCGGGCCGCCGCCCCCGGGTCGTCGTCAGCAGCGGCGCGGTCGACGCCCTCTCGCACGACGAGCTCGGCGCCGTCGTCGAACACGAGCGGGCCCACATCCACGGCCGCCACCACCTCGTCCTCGCGGCAGCCCACGCCTTCGCCTGGATCTTCCCCGGGGTGCCCCTGGCCCGGCACCTGCGCGAGCAGATCCCGCTGCTGCTGGAGATGGCCGCCGACGACCGGGCCCTGCGCCGCAGTCCGCAGAAGGCGCTGGCCACAGCGATGTTCACGCTGGCTTCCGGCCGGGCGCCGCGCGGAGCGCTGGCAGTCGGCGGCGAGACGGTGCTGATCCGCCTGAAGCGCGTTCTGGTGCCGCCGCGCAGCGCGCATCCCGCCCTGCGCTGCACGGTCGGCACCGGCGCCCTCATGGCTCCGCTGCTGCCCGTCCTGCTGACCTGTCACGCCGGACTCGGGTGACAGCCGCCTCCGTCAGATCCGTACGCCCCACATGAACGGCATCCCGCTGCGGGCCATCGACTCGTAGCGCACCTGGGCCCCCGGCTTCGGCGAATGGAGGATCTGGCCGTTCCCGGCGTAGAAGCCGACATGGCTCAGGTCCGTGCGCATGATGACGAGGTCGCCGGGCTTGAGCGCGCTCAGGGAGCTGATCCGGGTCCCGGCGTTGGCCTGCGCCTGGGAGGTGCGCGGCAGGTTCACCCCCGCCTGGCGGAACGCCCAGGAGGTCAGCCCCGAGCAGTCGAACGACCCCGGACCCGTGGCGCCCCACACGTACGGCATGCCGACCCGGGTCTTCGCCGCCGCGAAGGCCGCGGCGGTGATGCCCGACGCGCTGGCCTCGTTGCCGAGCTCGACCCGCGCGCTGGAGCGGTTGGCGCGTTCCTCCTTGGCAGCGCTATCGGCCCGCTCCTTGGCCGTCAGCGTGTTGAGGAGCCGCTGCGCCTCGGCCAGCTTGCCCTGGATCTCCTTCTTCCGGTCGCCCAGTTCCTTCCGGGTGCCCTGGAGGTCGGCGAGCTTGGCACCGGCCTGGTTGCGCTGTTGCTGGAGGGCGCGCTGCTCGGAGAGGAAGCGGTGGAGCGCCTGCGACTGCCGTGCGCCCAGCCGGTCCAGGGCCGCCGCCTCGTCCAGATACGCGTCCGGGTCGGAGGAGAGCAGCAGCCGCACCGAAGGGTCGATCCCGCCGCTGCGGTACTGGGCGGCGGCCGCCGAACCGAGTCCGCGGCGCAGTTCGTTGAGGTCGTCCTGCTTGCGGGCCACGGCCTCCTGGAGGTTGTCCGCCTCCTTGCGGAGCTTCTCCGCGTTCTCCTTCGCCCCGTTGTACTTCTCCGTGGCCTGGGTCGCCTCCTCGTGGAGGCGGTCTATCTGCGCCTGCACGCCCTTCTTGTTCGGGTCGGGCAGCGGGTCGGCGGACGCCGGAGAGGCGGAGAGCACCACGCTCACCGCGGCGGTCGCTGTGAGCACGGTCGCGTATCCGTTGCCGGGCTGCTTGGGACGACGGTGGGACGCCACTGAGGCGGGCTCCTTCTTCCTCGTCCGCCGGCGGGACGGCCGGGCGGAGGCTGGGCCACGCATACTAATCAACTTAGTGGCTGGGTTCCAAGCACCTCCCGGGCCGCACGGAGTTCCTCCGCCCGCATGCGAGGATGCTGCGGTGACCACACCGTCCTCCCCGCCCGTGGCCGACGACCCGCCCCGAGTCAAGGGCGTGGGGCAACGCGCCGCAGCGATCCTCGTGTTCGGATCCTCGGCCGCGGTCCTGGTCGTCGAGATCGTCGCCCTGCGGCTGCTGGCCCCCTACCTCGGCCTCACCCTCGAAACCAGCACCCTGGTGATCGGCATCGCCCTCACCGCGATCGCGCTGGGCTCCTGGCTGGGCGGGCGCGTCGCCGACCAGGTCGACCCCCACCGGCTCATCGGCCCCGCGCTCGGGGTGTCGGGCGTGGTCGTCGCACTCACCCCGCTCCTCCTCCGCACCACCGCCGAGTGGGCGGCTCCGGCGCTCCTGCTGGTCGCGGCGGGGACCCTCCTCGTCCCCGGCGCGCTGCTCTCGGCGGTGACCCCGCTCGTGACGAAGCTGCGGCTCACCAGCCTCGCCGAGACCGGGACGGTCGTGGGACGGCTGTCCGGCGTCGGCACCTTCGGCGCCATCGTCGGCACGGTCCTCACCGGCTTCGTCCTCATCTCGCGGCTGCCGGTCAGCTCCATCCTGATCGGTCTGGGCGCCCTGCTCGTGATCGGCTCCGTGCTGGTCGGATGGCGGGCGCGGCGCTGGCGCCGGGCCTCGGCCGTGGCGCTGGCCACCGTCGTCGCGGGCTCCCTCGCCACCGCGTTCGCCCCGGGCGGCTGTGACGCGGAGACCCGCTACCACTGCGCCCGGATCGTCGTGGACCCCGACCGGGCCACCGGCCGCACCCTGGTCCTGGACGGCCTGCGCCATTCGTACGTGGACGTCGAGGACCCGACGTACCTCAGGTTCGGATACGTGCGCGCCTTCGCGGCCGTCGTCGACACCGCGTTCCCCGCCGGCGAACCCCTCGCCGCCCATCACATCGGGGGCGGCGGCCTCACCTTCCCCCGCTACCTCGCGGCCGCACGCCCCGGAACCCGCAGCCTCGTCTCCGAGATCGACGGCGGGGTCGTCCGCATCGACCGCGAACAGCTCGACCTGGGGGCCTCCAGCGGCATCGACGTCCGCGTGGAGGACGCCCGGCTCGGCCTGAAGCGGCTGGACACCGACAGCCGGGACCTCGTCGTCGGCGACGCGTTCGGGGGCGTCAGCGTGCCGTGGCACCTCACGACCACGGAGGCGCTGCGGGACGTACACCGTGCGCTCAGGAAGGACGGGCTGTACGCCGCCAACCTCATCGACCACGGCCGCCTCGCCTTCGCCCGCGCCCAAGTCGCCACGCTCATCGAGGTCTTCGAGCACGTCGCCGTCATCGGAGCCCCCGAGGACATCGGCCTCGATCCGGCCGCGACCCCTCAGGGCGGCAACATGGTGGTGCTCGCCTCCGACCAGCCGTTCGACGCGCCCGCGATCCAGCAGGCCCTGGACACAGGGGAGACCGACTGGAGGATCGCCACCGGCGACACCGTGACGGCCTGGACCGGCGACGCGCCGGTCCTCACCGATGACCACGCGCCCGTCGACCAGCTCCTCCAGCCTCACCCCACGCGAACCGCACGGTGACGCCAGGCGGTCCTATCCGTGCCAGGACCGCCACAGCGCCGCGTACGCCCCGTCCGCCGCCACCAGCTCGTCGTGGCTGCCCAGTTCGCTGATCCGGCCGTCCTCCACCACCGCGATCACATCCGCGTCGTGCGCGGTGTGCAGCCGGTGCGCGATCGCCACGACTGTACGGCCCTCCAGCACCCGGGCCAGCGAACGCTCCAGATGGCGGGCCGCCCGCGGGTCCAGCAGCGAGGTCGCCTCGTCCAGGACCAGCGTGTGCGGGTCGGCCAGCACGAGACGGGCCAGCGCGATCTGCTGTGCCTGCGCCGGGGTCAGCGCGAACCCGCCCGAACCGACCTCCGTCTCCAGCCCCTGGTCCAGGCCCTTCGCCCAGCCGTCCGCGTCGACCGCGGCCAGCGAGGCCCACAGCTCGGCGTCCCGCGCACCGTCCCGGGCCAGCAGCAGGTTGTCCCGCAGCGAGCCGACGAAGACGTGGTGCTCCTGGTTGACCAGGGCCACATGCTCCCGGACCCGCTCCGCCGTCATCCGCGACAGCTCGGCCCCGCCGAGGGTCACCTCGCCGGTGCGCGGGGCGTAGACACCGGCCAGCAGCCGGCCCAGCGTCGACTTGCCCGCGCCCGAGGGCCCGACCAGCGCGAGCCGGGTGCCCGGAGCCACGTCGAGGGACACCTGGTGCAGGACGTCGACGCCCTCCCGGTACCCGAACCGCACCTCGTCCGCCCGTACGTCCCGGCCGTCCGGCCCGACCGCCGCGTCACCGCCGTCCGGCTCGATCTCCCGCACGCCCACCAGCCGCGCCAACGACACCTGGGCCACCTGGAGTTCGTCGTACCAGCGCAGGATGAGGCCGATCGGGTCGACCATCATCTGGGCCAGCAGCGCGCCCGTGGTGAGCTGCCCGACCGTCAGCCAGCCCTCCAGCACGAACCAGCCGCCGAGCAGCAGCACCGCGCCGAGGATCGTCACGTACGTCGCGTTGACGACCGGGAAGAGCACCGAACGCAGGAACAGCGTGTACCGCTCCCACGCTGTCCACTCCGTGATCCGCCGGTCCGACAGCGCCACCCGACGCGCGCCGAGCCGGTGCGCCTCCACGGTCCGCCCGGCGTCCACGGTCTCGGCGAGCATCGCGGCGACGGCCGCGTAACCGGCGGCCTCCGAGCGGTACGCGGAGGGCGCGCGCCGGAAGTACCAGCGGCAGCCGGTGATCAGCACCGGCAGCGCGATGAGCACCGCAAGCGCCAGCGGGGGAGCGGTCACGGTGAGTGCGCCGAGCAGCAGCCCGGCCCAGACGATGCCGATGGCCAGCTGCGGCACGGCCTCGCGCATCGCGTTGGCCAGCCGGTCGATGTCCGTGGTGATCCGGGAGAGCAGATCGCCCGTCCCGGCCCGCTCCAGGACCCCGGGCGGCAGTCCCACGGACCGTACGAGGAAGTCCTCGCGCAGATCGGCGAGCATCTCCTCGCCCAGCATGGCCCCGCGCAGCCGCATGGACCGGGTGAACACCGTCTGGATCACCAGCGCGACGGCGAAGATGGCCGCCGTGCGCTCCAGATGGAGGTCCGTGACCCCGTTCGAGAGGTCCTCGACCAGCCCGCCGAGCAGATACGGTCCGGCGATCGACGCGATGACCGCCACCGCGTTGGCGCCGATCAGGAGGGCGAAGGCCTTGCGGTGGCGCCGCAGCAGATGCCGTACGTAACTCCGTACGGTCGTGGGGGTGCCCACGGGCAGGGTGGTGGCCGACTCCGGGGCGGCCGGGTCGTACGCCGGTGGTGCGACGCCGATCATGCCCTCTCCTCGATTTCCTGGGTGCTGTTGTTCAGGGCGGGGACCGCGTCGACGCCCTGGTAGCCGTTCGCCGCCGCCTCGTCCTCGGTCTCGCGGGTGACGACGGCCCGGTAGCGCGGTTCGGAGCGCAGCAGGTCGCGGTGGGTGCCCACGGCGACCACGCTGCCCTCGTGGACGAGGACGACCCGGTCGGCGACGTCCAGCAGCAGCGGCGACGAGGCGAACGCGACCGTCGTACGGCCCCGGCGCAGCCCCGCGACCCCGGCGGCGACGCGCGCCTCGGTGTGCGAGTCGACGGCGGAGGTCGGCTCGTCGAGCACCAGCGCCTCCGGGTCGGTGATCAGCGACCGGGCCAGCGCGAGGCGCTGGCGCTGACCGCCGGAGAGCGACCTGCCCCGCTCGGTGATCCGCGTCCGCATCGGGTCGCCCTCGTTGTCGGGGGAGGCCTGGGCCAGTGCGGCGAGCACGTCGCCGCACTGTGCGGCCTCCAGCGCCTCCTCGGCGGTGACCAGGCTCGAGGACGGTACGTCCAGCAGCTGCTGGAGCGTGCCGGAGAGGAGCACCGGGTCCTTGTCCTGGACCAGGACGGCGGTCCGGGCGGTGTCCAGCGGGAGCTCGTCCAGCGCGACGGCGCCGAGCAGGACGGAGGGGGCCTTCTTCTCCTCCTCGGTGTCCTGGTCGCCGGTCTGGGCATGGCCGCCCAGCCGTTCGGCCAGCCGCCCCGCCTCGTCCGGGTCGCCGCAGACGACCGCGGTGAACTGACCCCGGTGGGCCATCAGCCCGGAGGCGGGGTCGTACAGGTCGCCCGACGGAACGCCCGCCTCCGTGGCCGTCCGGTCGCTGCGGCGCAGCGACAGCACCCGTACGGCGCGCTGCGCGGACGGCCGCGAGAAGGAGTAGGCCATCGCGATCTCCTCGAAGTGACGGAGCGGGAACAGCATCAGGGTGGCCGCGCTGTAGACCGTGACCAGCTGGCCCACGTCGATGCGGCCTTCCCGCGCCAGCGTCGCCCCGTACCAGACCAGGGTGATCAGCAGGATGCCCGGCAGCAGGACCTGCACCGCCGAGATCAGCGCCCACATCCTGGCGCTGCGCACGGCCGCCTTGCGGACCTCCTGGGAGGCGCGGCGGTAGCGGCCGAGGAACAGCTCCTCGCCGCCGATGCCGCGCAGCACCCGCAGTCCGGCCACGGTGTCCGAGGCCAGCTCGGTCGCCTTGCCCGCCTTCTCGCGCTGCTCGTCGGCGCGCCGAGTGGCGCGGGGGAGCAGCGGCAGCACGGCGAGGGCCAGCACCGGCATGGCGATGGCCACCACCACGCCGAGGGTCGGGAGGTAGATGACCAGCCCCACGCAGACCACGACGAGCGCGATGGCGGCGGCCAGGAAGCGCGAGAGCGCCTCGACGAACCAGCCGATCTTCTCCACGTCGCCGGTCGACACGGCGACGACCTCACCGGCGGCGACCCGCCGGGTCAGGGCGGCGCCCAGCTCGGCGGTCTTGCGCGCCAGGAGCTGCTGCACCCGGGCGGCGGCGGTGATCCAGTTGGTGACGGCGGTCCGGTGGAGCATGGTGTCGCCCACCGCGATGAGGACGCCCAGGGCCGCGATCAGACCGCCGGCCAGCGCCAGGCGTGTGCCGGAGCGTTCGATGACGGCCTGGACGGCGACGCCGACGGTGACCGGAAGCCCGGCGATGCTCAGCTGGTGGAGCAGTCCCCAGCCGAGCGACTTGAGCTGTCCGCCGAGCTGATTGCGCCCGAGCCAGTACAGGAAGCGTGGCCCCGACCGTACATCGGGGTCGCCGGGATCCGAATACGGAAGATCGCGAATCTGCATGACGTCCCAGGGCTCGGTATGCGCGAGGCCCGTGCGGACCTCGGAGTTACGGGGTGACCAAACCGTGCAAGGTTCGCTTCCCGCCCCCCTCCGGGGCAACCGGTTTTCCGCGGTGCGCGGCCGCCCCCGGGGTCCCGTGCCGAGCCGCACGGGACCCCGTCGCCGTCACGCGGCCGGCTTCTCCGAATCCATCCCGGACCTGGCCTTCTTCCATGCTCCCCGGGTGAAGTCCGGTATGGGGAGCGGGGCGCCCTTGGCCTTGATGGAGAGGTGGCTGAGCGGGACGGGGGCGGTCCAGACGGCCGCGTCGTACACGTCGAAGTCCGGGACCAGCCCGAGCCGCATGCACTGCATCAGCCGGAACACCATGATGTAGTCCATCCCGCCATGGCCGCCCGGCGGATTGGCGTGTTCCTTCCAGAGCCAGTGGTCCCACTCGGCGTACTTCTTGAAGTCGTCCCACCGGTGGTCCGTGTTCGTGGGCTCCAGGTAGATCCGCTCCGGGTAGTCCTCGAAGACGCCCCGGGTACCGCCGAGGCTGTTGATACGGGAGTACGGGTGCGGGCTCGACACATCGTGCTCCAGCCGGATCACCCGGCCCTTGGCCGTCTGGATCAGGCTGATCGTCCGGTCGGCGCCGATGTACGACTCCTTCCAGCTGGGGTCGCCCGCCGGCATGTGCTCCTCGCGGTACGCGGCGAGGCCGAGGGCGGGGGTGCCGATGCTGGTGATGGAGACGGCACGGTCGCCCCGGTTGACGTCCATGTAGTTGGCGACCGGCCCGAACCCGTGGTTGGGGTAGAGGTCGCCGCGCAGCCGGGTGTGCCAGAGCCGCCGCCAGGGGCCCTCGTAGTAGTCGGGGTCGAACATCAGCTCGCGCAGATCGTGGTTGTACGCCCCCGCGCCGTGCAGCAGGTCCCCGAAGAGGCCCGCGTGCGCCATCCGGAGCACCCGCATCTCGTTCTTGCCGTAACAGCAGTTCTCCAGCTGCATGCAGTGCCGCCGGGTGCGCTCGGAGAGGTCGACGAGCTGCCAGAGCTCCTCCAGGCGCATCGCGATGGGGCACTCCACGCCGACGTGCTTCCCGTTCAGCATCGCCGCCCTCGCCATCGGGAAGTGCAGTTCCCAGGGCGTGGCCACGTAGACGAAGTCGATGTCCCCGCGCCGGCAGAGGTTGACGTAGTCGTCCTCCCCCTTGGCGTAGACGGCGGGGGCGGGCTGCCCGGCGGCGGTCACCTTGGCGGCGGCCTTCTCCGTCTTGTCCCGGACCGGGTCGCAGACCGCCACGACCCGGACGCCGGGGACGGCCAGGAAGAGGTCGATCATGCTGTCGCCCCGGTTGCCGAGGCCCACGATGCCGACCCGTACGGTCGAGCGCCGGTCGAAGGGGACGTCGGCCATGGTGCGGCCCTGGCGGGCGGGGGCGGCCGTCGCTGCCTCCACGGCTCCTGCTGCTTCCGGCGTTACGGTCCCGGCGGCCGACGCGCTGCCTCCCGTGAGGGCGCTCAGGCCGAGTCCGGCGCCGGCCACGCCCGCCGTGGTCCACAGCACCGAACGGCGGCTGGGATCCTGCCGGTCGGTGTCGTCGCCGGAGTGCTGCGGGGGGAGGTCCTGCGGTGCCTGTCCGGGCCGGGCGTCGTCGTTCATCGAGCCTCCAGGTGGGGTGTGGGGGTTCTGGACGTGCGCGAGCGTGGCCCGGGTCCCGTACGGGTGTGAGTCACCCCGGGGCCGGGCCTCGGTAGGACCCTGGACGGTGAGGCTGACGGTGCGCAAGGGAGCCAACTGGACTCTCGTCCTCAAACCATGGACTTTTCTTCCAGTCATGCCAATGCCCCGACTGGTTCAACCAGTCGGGGCACCTGACCTGCGCTCGGACGGGTCCTTCGGACGCTCAGCGGCCCGGCGGTCGGGTGGCGCGCTCCAGCTCGATCAGGACCGAGCGGTAGGGGTGTCCGGTGGCCCGTTCCATGCCGATCTCGCACATGCGGTTGGCCGACAGATAGGCGTCGTACGTACGGGAGTTGACCTCGTCCGCCTCCTTCGCCGTGGCCGCATCGGTCAACTCCTTGTGCAGCATGCCCCGGTCGCCCGCGAACGCGCAGCATCCGGCGTCGTCCGGCACGGTCACGTCGTCGGCGCAGGCTTCGGCCAGCACACGCAACTGCTCTGTGTCGCCCAGGTGTTCCATGGAGCACGTCGGATGGACGACGGCCGATGCGGTCCTCCGGGACACCGTCAGCTCCGGGAGCAGCTCGCCGGCCGCCCACACCAGCGAGTCCACGACCGTGAGCTCCCGGTGCAGGGCCCGGTTGTCCTCGGTGAGGTAGGGCACGACCTCCTCGGCGATGCCGAGCGTGCAGGAGGACGCGTCGACGACCAGCGGCAGGGCCCCGCCCGCCGTCCAGCCCCAGGCCGCCTCCACGATGCGGTTCGCCATGATCCTGTTGCCCGCGTCGTACCCCTTGGAGTGCCAGATCGTCGCGCAGCACGTCCCCGCGACGTCCTCGGGGATCCACACCGGCTTTCCGGCCCGCTCGGAGACGGCCACCAGCGCCTCGGCCAGGGAGGGGCCGGGCGTGCCACCGGGTCCGGCTCCAGGTCCGTCCCCGGGTCCCGTCTCCGGGCCTGCGAAGATGCGGTTGACGCAGGCGGGGTAGTACACCGCGCTCGCCCCCACCCGTGCGGTACCGGGCAGCTTCCGGGCGGCGGGTCCGGGGAGCTGCGGCAGCCACTCCGGTACGAGATCGGGGCGCACGGCCCTACGGGCGAGCCGCGTCACGGACTCCAGCAGCCGGTCGCCGCCCCGCTCCCCGATGGCGTCCCCCGCCGCCACGGCGAGCCGCGCCGAGGCCTCCACCACGCGGAAGTTCTTCGCGGTGAGCGCGGCGATCCGCTCCTCGCGCCGGGTGTGCCTGAGGTGCCGGAACCCCTTCATCATCGCCCCGGTGTCGATGCCGACCGGGCAGGCGAGCTTGCAGGTGGAGTCCCCGGCGCAGGTGTCCACCGCGTCGTACCCGTAGGCGTCGAGCAGTCCGGCCTCCACCGGGGAGCCGTCCGCCTGGCGCATCATCTCGCGGCGCAGCACGATCCGCTGGCGCGGAGTGGTCGTCAGATCCCCGCTGGGACAGGTGGGTTCGCAGAAGCCGCACTCGATGCACGGGTCGGCGACCGCCTCCACCTTCGGAATGGTCTTCAACCCGCGCAGATGGGCCCGAGGGTCACGGTCGAGGACGATGCGTGGAGCGAGCACCCCTTCGGGGTCGATGACCTGCTTCGTCCGCCACATCAGCTCGGTCGCCCGCGGGCCCCACTCACGCTCCAGGAACGGCGCGATGTTGCGGCCGGTGGCGTGCTCGGCCTTGAGCGACCCGTCGAAACGGTCCACGACGAGTGCGCAGAACTCCTGCATGAACGTGTCGTACCGCTCGACGTCGTCGGGGCGCGCGGCGTCGAAGGCGAGCAGGAAGTGGAGGTTGCCGTGGGCCGCGTGCCCGGCGACCGCGGCGTCGAAGCCGTGCCGGGACTGGAGCTCCAGCAGCGCCTCGCAGGCGTCGGCCAGCCGGCCCGGCGGGACGGCGAAGTCCTCCGTGATCAGCGTCGTACCCGAGGTGCGGGAGCCGCCGACCGCCGTCACGAACGCCTTGCGCGCTTTCCAGTACCCGGCAATCGTCCCCGGGTCCCGGGTGAACGTGTTGGTGACGGAGGCGGCCGGAACCACCAGGTCCAGTCCCCGCATCACCTCGGCGGCGGCTTCCTCGAACGCCTCCTGCCCGGCCTCGTCCGGGGCCCGGAACTCGACCAGCAGCGCGGCCGTCTCCCGGGGCAGCGCAGCCCAGTCCGCCGGAACACCCCGCACGCTCACCGAAGCCCTCAGGGTGTTGCCGTCCATCAGCTCCACCGCGATGGCCCCGGCCTCGTTGAACCGGGGGACGGCGGCCGCGGCGGCGGTGAGTGAGGGGAAGAAGAGCAGGGCGCTGGTCACCCGGCGGTCCAGCGGCAGGGTGTCGAAGACGGTCTCCGAGATGAAACCGAACGTGCCCTCGGAGCCGACCATGAGCCCGCGCAGGATCTGGACCGGTGTCGCGCCGTCGAGGAAGGCGTCGAGGCGGTAGCCGTTGGTGTTCTTGATCGCGTACTTGGCGCGGATCCGGGCCGTCAGCTCCTCGTCCGCCTCGATCTCCGCCTTGAGCGCCAGCAGCCCCGCGCACAGCTGCGGCTCCGCGTGGGCCAGCTCCTCGTCGGCGGCGGGGTCGGCGGTGTCGACGACGGTGCCGCTCGGCAGGACGAAGGTGAGGGAGGCGAGCGTGCGGTAGGAGTTGCGGGTGGTGCCCGCCGTCATGCCCGAGGCGTTGTTGGCGACGACCCCGCCGACGGTGCAGGCGATGGCGCTCGCGGGGTCGGGGCCCAGCAGCCTGCCGTACCGGGCGAGGGTGGCGTTGGCCCGCATGACGGTGGTACCCGGCTGGATGCGGGCCCGCGCCCCGTCGTCCAGCACCTCGACACCGGTCCAGTGACGGCGTACGTCGACGAGGATGTCCTCGCCCTGCGCCTGGCCGTTGAGGCTGGTGCCCGCGGCCCGGAAGACGACCTCGCGGCCCTTGCCGTGGGCGTACGACAGGATCGCGGAGACGTCGTCGAGGTCCTCGGGGACCAGCACGACCCGGGGGAGGAAGCGGTACGGGCTGGCGTCGGAGGCGTACCGCACGAGGTCGGAGATCTTCCAGAGCACCTTGTCCGCGCCGAGCAGGGCGGTCAGCTCGGAGCGCAGGGGCTCCGGGGTGCCGGCCGCGCTCCGGTCGGTGACCCGGTCGGGGGCGGGTTCGCGTGCCGTACCGGGGCGGAGGGCTTCCGGATCGGGCTCCAGCAGCGGCATGTCGGCATCCCCTCGGCGGTCGGTGCGGGCCTGCGTGCGGCCCTGGCGGCTCGTACCCGGTTACGGCGGCCCGGTCTCAGTGGTGGCGCTCTCAGCAGTGGCGCTCCGGCATCCCGTCGACCAGAGCGGAGAGCAACTCACCCAGCACCTCGCGCTGGCCGGATGACAGTGGAGCCAGGATCTCCTCTGCGGCCGCCCGGCGCGCGTCGCGCAGGGAGCGCAGCGTGGCGCGTCCCTCGTCGGTGATCTCGATACGGACCACCCGGCGGCTGTCCGGATCCGGGGCACGGCGGACCCGCCCGCTCGCCTCCAGGGCGTCGACCAGCGTCGTCACGGCGCGCGGGACGACGTCCAGGCGCTGGGCGAGATCGGCCATCCGGGGGGTCGCGTCGTAACTCGCGACGGTCCGTAGCAGCCGGAACTGGGCCGGGGTGATGCCGATCGGCTCCAGCTGACGGCTCTGGATGCGGTGCAGCCGACGGGTCAGCCGCAGCAGCTGCTCGGCGAGCATGCCGTCGGAGTCGCGGTCACGGTCCCGGTGATGGTCATGGGCCCGCTCGGCGGCGGCTGCCGCATCCGCGGCATCGGCGTCGGAGGAATCTGAGGCGTCCATGCGGGAACAATATCAGGACCCCGTTCATTGTGAGCATAGGTAACAATGAGCTAAGCTCTTAAGGTCGGACACGTCCGGCCGTTCCTCACGCCCCACGAAGGAGCCCATGAAACCCGACGAACTCACGTGGACGCCCCCTCCAGATGGCCGCGCGGTCTCCGACCGGCCACCCGGCGAGGTGCGTCGCATCCTCCGCCTCTTCCATCCCTACCGCGGCCGCCTCGCCGTGGTAGGTCTGCTGGTCGGCGCCTCCTCCCTGGTGTCGGTCGCCTCTCCGTTCCTGCTGCGCGAGATCCTGGACACCGCGATCCCCCAGGGGCGCACCGGACTGCTGACCCTGCTCGCCCTCGGCATGATCCTCACCGCCGTGATGAACAGCGTCTTCGGCGTCCTGCAGACCCTGATCTCGACCACCGTCGGCCAGCGCGTCATGCACGACCTGCGCACCGCCGTGTACACCCAGCTCCAGCGGATGCCGCTCGCCTTCTTCACCCGGACCCGCACCGGCGAGGTCCAGTCCCGCATCGCCAATGACATCGGCGGCATGCAGGCGACGGTCACCTCCACCGCGACCTCGCTCGTCTCCAACCTCACGGCCGTCATCGCCACCGTCGTCGCCATGCTCGCGCTCGACTGGCGCCTCACCGTCGTCTCGCTGCTCCTGCTGCCGGTGTTCGTCGCGATCAGTCGCCGCGTCGGCCGGGAGCGGAAGAAGATCACCACCCAGCGCCAGAAGCAGATGGCCGCCATGGCCGCCACGGTGACCGAGTCCCTCTCGGTCAGCGGCATCCTCCTCGGTCGCACGATGGGCCGCTCCGACTCACTCACCCAGGGGTTCACCGAGGAGTCCGAGCGCCTGGTCGACCTCGAAGTGCGCTCCAACATGGCAGGCCGCTGGCGGATGTCCACCATCGGCATCGTGATGGCCGCCATGCCCGCCGTCATCTACTGGGTGGCCGGCCTCACCTTCCAGCCCGGCGGCACCGCCGTCTCCATCGGCACGCTCGTCGCCTTCGTCACCCTCCAGCAGGGCCTCTTCCGCCCGGCGGTCAGCCTGCTCTCCACCGGTGTGCAGATGCAGACCTCCCTCGCCCTCTTCCAGCGGATCTTCGAGTACCTCGACCTCACGGTGGACATCACCGAACCGGAGAAGCCCGTCCGGCTGGAGAAGATCCGTGGCGAGATCGCCTTCGAGAACGTCGACTTCAGCTACGACGCCGACGACGGCCCCACGCTCAGCTCCATCGACGTGACCGTCCCCGCGGGCACCAGCCTGGCGGTCGTCGGTCCCACCGGCTCCGGCAAGTCCACGCTCAGCTATCTCGTGCCCCGGCTCTACGACGTCACCGGCGGCCGGGTCACCCTCGACGGGATCGACGTCCGCGACCTGGACTTCGACACTCTGGCCCGGGCGGTCGGCGTGGTCTCCCAGGAGACCTACCTTTTCCATGCGTCCGTCGCCGACAACCTGCGCTTCGCCAAGCCGGAGGCCACCGACGAGGAGATCGAGGCTGCGGCCCGTGCCGCGCAGATCCACGACCACATCGCCTCCCTGCCCGACGGGTACGACACCCTCGTCGGCGAGCGCGGTCACCGCTTCTCGGGCGGAGAGAAGCAGCGCCTGGCCATCGCCCGCACCATCCTCCGCGACCCGCCGGTGCTGATCCTCGACGAGGCGACCAGCGCACTCGACACCCGTACGGAACACGCCGTGCAGGAAGCGATCGACGCTCTCTCCGCCGGACGCACCACCCTCACCATCGCGCACCGCCTCTCCACCGTCCGCGACGCGGACCAGATCGTCGTCCTGGACGGCGGCCGCATAGCCGAGCGCGGTACGCACGAGGAGCTTCTCGACCGGGACGGCCGCTACGCCGCCCTGATCCGCCGCGACTCCCACCCGGCCCCGGTCGCGGCCCCCTGACCGCGCACCGCGCGACCGGCCGTCGCCCGTCGCGCGACCGGAGCATCCTCCGGGGGGCCGGACCCCGGCGCCACCGGCCCACCGTCCGTACGGCATGATCGCCGCGCATGAGAGCTGGCCTCGGGGTCGGACTCCCTGGCCACCGCCCCGCCGACACCGACGCCTGGCTGGCCAAGCTCGGCCCCGAGAGTTACTTCCGGCCGCATCCGTACGTCCCAGATGTCCAGGGCGGGCTGCCCTTCCATGCGGCGGACCGCCACGAATCCCCAAAAGATCACGCGTTCCCGCGAACACCCGATCCCTTGTTCGTTTGTTCTGGTCGCGTGGTACGGCGTTCGTGTCGCCGGAGCCGACGCCGCCGCCGGGCTACCGGCCCCAAGGAGCGGACCGGGTTAACGTGCCCGCATGGTGAACGAGTCCCCGGACGCCCGTCCCCGTCGCAGACTCCGCCCGACCCGCCGCGGAAAGATCGTCCTGGTCGTCGCCGCGCTGCTCGTCGCGTCGGCCGCCGTACTGATCCCGCTCTCCCTGCTCGGCTCGGACGAGGAGAAGAAGGAGCGCCCGCAGAGCACTCTGGTGATCCCGGAGGGCTGGCGTGCCTCGCAGGTGTACACCGCTGTCGACCGGGCGCTCGGCCTGAAGTCCGGCACCACGCACAAGACTGCGGCGACGGTGGACCTGGACCTGCCCGAACAGGCCGAGGGCAACCCCGAGGGGTACCTCTTCCCGGCCACCTATCCGATCGACTCCGCGGCCGAGCCCGCCGGCCTGCTGCGCTACATGGCGGACACCGCCCGCAAGCGGTTCGGGGCCGACCACATCACCGCCGGGGCGCAGCGCAACAACGTCACGGTCTACGAGACGGCCACGATCGCCAGCATCGTCCAGGCCGAGGCGGACACCGCGTCCGACATGGGCAAGGTCGCCCGGGTCATCTACAACCGGCTGCTCAAGGACATGCCGTTGCAGATGGACTCCACCATCAACTACGCCCTCAAGCGTTCCACCCTGGACACCACGACCACCGATACCCAACTGGACAGCCCGTACAACAGTTACGTACGCAAGGGCCTGCCGCCGACGCCCATCGGCAACCCGGGGGATGAGGCGCTACGGGCCGCGATCAGCCCCACGCCGGGCCCCTGGCTGTACTTCGTCACGGTCGCACCCGGCGACACCCGGTTCACCGACAGCTACGACCAACAGCAGAAGAACGTCGAGGAGTTCAACAGCAACCGCCGCGCGGCCACGGGCTGACCGGAGCAGCCGTCACACGGCCGCCTCCGCCTTTCGCGTACGGTCCAGGCCACCGGTCTCCTCCAGCAGCCCCAGCACCGAGAGCACGGCGGCGCGCCCCGCCCGGTTGGCACCGATGGTGCTGGCGGACGGTCCGTACCCGACGAGATGGACGCGGCGGTCCCGTGCCGCCCGGGTGTTCTCCGCCCGGATGCCGCCGCCCGGCTCGCGCAGCTTCAGCGGCGCCAGGTGGTCCACGGCGGGCCGGAAGCCGGTCGCCCAGAGGATCACGTCCGCCTCGACGCTCCGTCCGTCGTCCCAGACCACCCCGGTCGGGGTGATCCGGTCGAACATCGGCAGCCGGTCCAGCACCCCTTGCTCACGGGCGCGCCGCACCGCGTCGGTGACCGGCAGCCCGGTCACCGACGCGGTGCGGCGGCAGCCCGTCGCGTACCCGCTCCTCCACCATCGCCACCGCGGCCCGCCCCCACTCCTCGGTGAACGGCTCGTCGCGGAAGACCGGCTCGCGCCGGGTCACCCAGAAGGTCTCGGCGGCGTACTCGGCGATTTCCATCAGGTGCTGCGTACCGGAGGCGCCGCCCCCGACCACGACGACCCGCCGCCCCGCGAACTCCTCGGGTCCCGGGTAGTTCGCCGTGTGCAACTGCCGTCCCCGGAACGTCCCCTGCCCGCGGTAGCGCGGCCAGAACGGCCGGTCCCAGGTGCCCGTCGCGTTGATCAGCGCCCGCGCGGCGTACGTACCCTCGGACGTCTCCACGAGCAGCCGCCCGCCGCTTCCCTCACGTACGGCACTCACCTCGACGGGCCGGTGAACCCGCAGCTCGAAGCGTTCCTCGTACGCCGTGAAGTACGCGCCGATCACCTCGGACGAGGGCCGATCGGGGTCGGCGCCGGTCAGCTCCATGCCCGGCAGTGCGTGCATCCCGTGGACCTTGCCGTACGTGAGGGAGGGCCAGCGGAACTGCCAGGCGCCGCCCGGCCGGGGTGCGTGGTCCAGGACCACGAAATCGCGGTCCGGCTCCAGACCGACGCGGCGCAGGTGGTGGGCGGCGGACAGCCCAGCCTGTCCGGCGCCGATCACGACCACGTCCAGCTCGCGCTCCCCAGTAATGTTCACGTTTCTACTAACTCGCGGGGTGCCCGGGATCTTCCCGGGCCCGGCCTGCACCGGTGGCGAGGTCCGGTCGACCGTGAGCCCTCACCGCCGCGCACCAGGCCGAAGATCGCCCACAGGTTCGGCGCGATCTCCAGCTTGGCCAACGGCCCGTGGTGCGCCGCAGCCACTGCGGCACGGAACGCAGCCGCACCCGGCGCGCGGACGCCGGGACGATCGGCAACGGGAGGTGGTACGGAGGGGGAATCGGGAAATGAGACACGCTGCGGCTCCCCTGGGTGTGGCGCAGCGGCCGACCCGTACGTGTCGGGAAGGCGGAAGATCGGAAGGCCGACAGGTCAGGGGTGGAGGGTCCGACGGGTGACGGGCCGAAGAAGCCCGCGTGGGCGCGCGCCGGAAAGGCACAGCCGAAGGGGGCGGAGCAGGCGCGAAGCCCCGGCCGGAAGGCGACCCGGAGGGCGCTGAGGGAACGTCAGCAGCCGCTGCGGTACGCGGCGGATGCCATCCGCAGCAGGTCGATGGGACCGCGCGAGGTGAGCAGAGCTGATCGGAACATGGCGATGTACGTGGCCATCCGGTCAGGAGACGGTCAACGGTGTCCCGGAACGTGGACGTGTGATCTCGCCCTCCGGAAGGGAAGATGGAGGCATGTCCGATTCCTTCACCACCACTGTTCTGCACATCACCACGGGTACCGCTGAGAGCGTCACCGACCTCACGCAGGATTGCGAGGAGTTCCTCACCCGGGCGGCGGCGGGCCGGGACGGCCTGTTCAACGTCTTCGTGCCCCACGCCACGGCGGGCATCGCCATCCTGGAGACGGGCGCGGGCAGCGACGAGGACCTCCTGGCCGCCCTCCACCACCTGCTCCCGGCGGACGACCGCTGGCAGCACCGCCACGGCAGCCCGGGCCACGGCCGCGACCACGTACTCCCCGCCCTCGTCCCGCCCCACGCCACCTTGCCGGTGATCGGGGGGTCGCTGGAGTTGGGGACCTGGCAGTCGGTGTGCCTGGTGGACACCAACGTCGACAATCCGGATCGTCATGTGCGGTTGAGCTTCCTGGGCTGATCAACCTCCGAACGTCGGCGGGAGGATGTGCTGACGGCCGATAGCCGACCGGGTGCGGACGCTGCCTGCGTGGTGCGGGGGTCCGTCGTGCAGATCGACGGCCAGGAAGGCGCCGGGCGGACCGTTCGGCCGCGCCCGGGGGCCATCGGCTGGAAGGATTCCGTGCCAAGCGATTCACCTTCCCGTTACGAGCGCGACCTTCGGGGCCGAACTCGAGCATGCCCCCACGGCCTGGGGCAGCGGGCCGCGCGGCAGGCCCGGCGCGTGACGTCCGGGCATTCGGCCCGCGGTGAGCAGGCGTCTGCGACTGCTTGCCGAGGCGGGGCTGGTCACCGTATGACCAGCACCCCCACCGGGCGTCGTGTGACCATCGACGGCCTGGACAGCATCGCCTTCGACCGCACCTTCCGGGCCGGCGTCAAGGACGTGTGGGCGGCGGTCACGGAGGCGCCGTTCCCGCATGCGTCTGAGCGGCTGGACCTCGGTGAAGGCGACGACGACCGCTGGACGCATGGCGCGGATCGCGCTCCTCGAACTCACCGAAGGCTGCACCGACTCGGCCGTCGAGGACGGGCCCGCAGTACAGCCCGGTAGCCGGCCACCCTGGCATGGAGGGACGCTCAACGTGACCTGTCAGGGGCATCGTTCCTGGCCGGGGCGGATCTGCCGACGGAGCCGGTCACGGGTCACGGGTGAAGCCGATGACCTCGGCCCGCTTCCAGCAGCGGTGGTACGGCCTGCGCCTACGCCCCCGTTTCTGCCGACGGCGACCGCGAGACTGGTGGGCAGAGGGCTTCCCGGCTACCGGGAATGCGAGCCGGCCGAGCCCGGGCCGGGGTGTGCGCCGGGCGGCCTGGACGTCCCGGGAAGCAGGCCCGCGTCCTGGGCACGCAGTACCGCGCTGAGCCGGTCCGCGGCCCCGAGCTTCCGGTACAGCGCGTTCAGGTGCTTGTGGACGGTGCGCGGCGAAATGCCCAGCCTGCGTCCGATCACCTCGGCGGTGAGCCCCGTGGCGAGCAGGTGCAGCACGTTTGTCTCGCGCGGGGTCAGTGGCGTCGCCAAGGCGTGGTCGGCATGCCGCCTGCGATTGCTGCCGGAGGACTCGCGCAGCGCCATCAGGAGGGAACGGTGGGCCGTCGCGGCCTTGAGCAGTGGCTGGACGCGTGCGGCGTAGCGCTCATCGTGCCGGGAGAAGTCGCCGCCGGACCGGTGCACCAAGAATCCGCTGACGTGCGGTCCCCTGCCCGGCAGCGGCAGGCCGAACACGTGCCGTGTCCCGAACGCCTGGTGGAGAGCGTCGGCGGTCTGACTGTTCTGCCAGGTCCGCGCCCCCACCACACGTGCGGCGCTCTGCGGCGTCCAGTCGGCGCTGGCCCCGTAGCGGTCGATGAAGGGGTACCCCGAACGGATGTGAGCCTGCACCGAGTCGTCACCGACGCCGACTTCCGGCAGAGGTCCTGGGGACCGGATCACCACGCTGCCCTGGTCACGTGTCCAGGGCACCTCCTTGACGACGATCAGCTCCCCGTCGAGCGCCGTGAGCAGTTCCTCGGTGAGCAAGGGCCAGACGAACTCAGGGGCCTCGGTGCTCATCACCTCGACCGCCAAGTCCAGCATGCGTGCGTACCGATCCGGCATGACGACTTCCCCCGGCGTCTCCGTGAGTGTGCCCCTTCACCGTAACCCGCCGTTGTCCATACGCACTTCTCCCCATAGCTCGGCACGGAGTGCTCCCGGCACCATCGGCTCCGGGTGGACCACGGGGTCCGCCGGACACACGGGGAGATCGCACATGTTCGGAGAGACACCAGCGGAAAGAGCCTCGTCCGTCGACGCCCAGCCGTCGGCCCGTCGTCGCCACCGGGCGCCGCTCGCCCTCAGTGGCCCGTGCGGCAACGGCTCGTTCACCGGGCAGGTCCCGTATGTCGGCGACGCCCTCAACGACGCTGTCACGTACGTGAAGTCTGGCGCGGCTGACACCGCGACCGTCAACCACTGAAAGGGCATCTGCAAAATGAGTTCACTGCGATCCGTGCTCACCTCTCTCACCGCGGTCTGTGCCCTCGCGGCCGGCCTGGCGGTCGCGGGGCCCGTCGCCCCGGCCCAGGCCGCCGCGTCGGACTGCACGGGCGGCGCCCGGGGCTTCCGCGACCACCCGGACAACGCCTCCGGGGACACCGACAAGCCTCGCAGTCTGGATCTCGGCGGTGGCGTCGTCATCACCCTGGAGAAGGGGGTGTACGGGGACCAGCAGATCGGGTTCGGGAAGATTAGCGGCCCCACCCGTCCGGGTGACAAGGTGTGGATGGACTGGCGGGCCGCCGGATGGGACGACGGAGGCAGGCCCGAATGGCCGGTCCGCCCCTGGCTCCAGTGCGGACCTTTCACCGTTCAGAGCCACGGCCAGAGCCTGACGACTCCCTTCAAGCGCACCAGCACCGACCCCAACTACCAGTTCCGGGTCTGCGGTTCGCTCGCCACCAACGGCGTCGTCCGCTGCGCCACCAAGAACGGCGTCGACTGGTGGTGACCCGCCGGTACCGCTGAGATCCGGCCCTCTCCTGGGGTCCGCCGCGGGGCACCGACCGGCAGACCGTGCCGCGACAGGCGGCGGACCGCGCCCCGGCCCACCCACCCACAGGTCGCACGCGGCATCCGATGCCCGCGTATCTCTGGACGACTCATGACTCTGTCTCTCACCCGTTCCCTTGTCGCCGCTCGACGACGCCCGCCGTGGCGGCCGGCGCACATCGCCGTGCTCGGGGCTGCTGTCCTGGCGCTGGTCTGCTCGGCCGTCCCGCCGGCCACGGCAGCCGCCCCGTCACCCCACCCGACGCCCAGGACCGTGCGTGCCGACGTGCCGTCCGGAGTGACGGCCGGCGTCGCCGTTTTCGACCGCAGATCCGGCCTTTTCACCGAACAGGTCAACCCCTCCGTGCCTTTCCGTTCGGCCTCCGTCGTCAAGCTCCTGATCGCCCTCGACCTCCTCGGCGACCGCGGCCCCGACGCACTCGGCGCGCAGGACCGCGCCCGCGTCGACGACATGCTGCGCGCCAGTGACGACGACGCGGCCAGCCACTTCTGGGCCGTGAACGGAGGCGGCGCGATCGTCGACCGGATGGTGCGCAAGCTCAGCCTCACCGACACCACCCGCCCTCCGGCGACCCATCCCGGCTACTGGGGGTATACCGCTCTCTCAGCCCGGGACACCGTGAGGATCTACCGGTACCTGCTGGACACCGCGCCCGCCGCGGTGCGCGACTACGTCATGGACGGCCTGCGCTCTTCGACCCGCTGTGCCGACGACGGCTATGACCAGCATTTCGGCATTCCCAGCGCCTTCGAACGTCCCTGGGCGGTGAAGCAGGGCTGGTCGGGCTTCAGCTCGGGTGGTTGCACCACACCGGCCGCGGCCACGCCGACGGCCCGCACCGGTACTTCAGCCGTCGCGGGGGTCGACCTCGGCCGGCCGGCCCTGCACAGCACCGGTACCGTCGGCCCCGACGACCGCGGGATCGTGGCCGTCCTCACCCTGCACCCGGACGGCACCTCGTACGGCAAGGCGTACACCGACCTCGGCCGGCTGACCCGCTCCCTGAACGTGCCCGGGGCCACGCGCCCGGCCGGCACGTGGATCGGCACGTGGGGCGCCGACGTCAACGTCCGCGCGGATTCCACCACGACATCCCGGAAGCTGACGGTGCTGCCCGCCGGCGCCGAGGTCCTGGTGTCCTGCCAGAAGCGGGGTCAGGAGGTCAGCATCCCTCCCTACACCAACGACTGGTGGGCCTACCTGCCGCAGTACGGGGGTTACGTCACCAACATCTATCTGAGCGTTCCCGAGAACCAGGTCCCGGGTCTGAGACCGTGCTGATCCGAACAGTCGACCCGGTCCACCTCGCCTGCCGGGGGCGGACCGTGCCACGCCACCCGGCATCGCGCTCCCGGCCGGTGAAGAGCAGCCGAGCGGTGCCCGGACTGCCCAGACGCCGTACCCCGTGTGCTGGGATTTGTTCCACCTATGCGATACATCCCTTTTGTGGCGCCCGTGATCGATCGCCGCGGCGCTGCCGTACCCATCCGACAGAGAGAGAACCGAGGATGACCGTGCCCCTGCTGTCACGCCGCCGTCTGACCGTGAGTGCCGCTTTGATCGCCGCTCTCGCCGGTGGTCTCGCTCCCGCCACCAGCGCGTCCGCGGCCCCCGCCGCCGACCGGACGCCCGCGCCCGATATGGCCGGCATCGTTGCCGCACTCGAGTCCGCGATGGCCAGCGGGGCGCCGGGGGCGATGGCCCGGTACTCCGGCCCGGACGGGGCCAGAGGAAGGGCCGTCGGCGTCCGTGACCGGGAGTCCGGCGCGGCCATGGACATCCAGGCGCGGTTCCGGATCGGCAGCGTCAGCAAGACCTTCTCCAGCGTCGTGTTGCTCCAACTGGTGGAAGAGGGGCGGCTCAAGCTGGACGCGCCCGTCAACACCTATCTTGAAGGGCTGTTGCCCGACGACCGGATCACGGTCCGTCATCTCGTCACCCATCGCAGCGGCCTGGCCGACTACACCAACGCCATGTTCGACCAGACCGTGCCGGGCTTCGAGGCGGTACGCAACCGGGTGTTCAGCTACCAGGAACTGGTCGACCTCTCCCTCGCCGAACCCCGGACCACCGAGCCCGGTGCCGCGTACAAGTACTCGAACGCCAACTTCGTCGTCGTCGGCATGCTGATCGAGAAGCTGACGGGACGCCCGGTGGCCGACGCCTACCAGCGGCGCATCATCAAGCCGCTGGAGCTGCGCAAAACCGCGTACGTCCATCCCGACACGCGCATGAAGGGCACACACGTGCGGGGCTATCTGCACCCCGACGAGGCTGGTGCGCCGCTCGTCGACTCCACCGAGCAGACCGTGTCCTGGGCGCAGTCCGCGGGCGCCGTCATCTCCAGCCCCGCCGACCTCAACACCTTCACCGGCGCCCTGATGCGCGGCCGGTTGCTGTCTGCGGCGACACTGGCGGAAATGACCACGGTCACGCCGACGGATACCACCAACACCCGGTTCTACGGCCTCGGTCTGCGCCGCTACGACCTGTCCTGCGGCACCCAGGTGTACGGGCACACCGGCACCGTCCAGGGTTTCTACACCTACGCCTTCTCCACCCGCGACGGCCGCCGCAGCCTTTCGGCGTTGGCCAACACCTCCAACCACGGCGCCGCGAACACCGCGCTGGGCGACACCCTGGAGGCCGCCTTCTGCGGCAAGAAGTTGACACCCGCCTCGACCGCGCGCTCCACGGCGCCCTCCGGCGTCCCTGACCTCGCACCGATGCCCGCCGAGCGTGACCTGCCCGAGCGCCACTGAGGTCACTGAGGTCCTACACGACCGGCCGACCCGCCCCTGCGCGTCGGCCGGCCCATAGGGGGCACCGCCCTGCTTGCACGTGGCGCATCGGCGTGAAGAAGTGGCGACGTGAGCGGGACGTTCTCCCAGCCGCGTGGGCCTCGGAGAAGAGCTGCTGATCCCTGGTCAGCGGCGGCCGGAGGCCAGGAAGACGAGGAACTGGCCGCCGCCCGGCTCGATGTCGGCGGTCACCGGCAGCCCGGGTACCAGTCGGGAGAACCGGTCCACCAACCAGTCCGCCGCCTCCTGGGCGTCCCGCCTGGTCGGACAACGGCCCACCATCTCGCGGCCCCCCTTGCGCTCCAGCCTCCCGGCAACGGTGATCAGCGGCGCGGGTTCGACCACGTACAGGCGGTCCGGCCAGGCGATGACCACCTTGACCGCACCCTTGCGGGTGTTGCATCCGCGGTGCGCGAGCCGCTCGGTGACCTTGGCTTTCCGGTCGGCGGTCCGGCTGTCGACGCTGGGCCCCCGCGGGTCGTTCACCGACTTGTCGAGGTCGACCGCTTCGTCGCACACCCAGCACCGCCGGCCGTCGCGCTCGGCCACGTCATCAAGGAGACTCATCCGGGCAGGTTAGCCCAGCCGACCGCGCAGCCCAGGCGTTCGGCGGGCCGGCGACCGCTCGCATCGGCGGTGGCACACAACTGGGTGGGGTGCGCGGTCACCCCGCGGTTCGCAGGTCACAGAGCTTGGCTTCACAGAACTCCGTTCGACGTGGCGCACCTTTGGCCACCGACGCACTCCGTGCCATGCGTGGCGATCCTCGAACCGGCCGAGGGGATCTCATTGCTGACCTATCTCAGTCCCGGACCGGGAGGCCGAGACTGTGGACATGGGATGTGAGCCCGGTGATCTGGCCTGCCTGGATCACCGGGCCGTGCCGAACTCCGCCGCTGATGGCGTTGTGCACGGGTGCCTGACGGGCCGCAGACGTGGCGACCAGCCTCTGGCTCAGGCCTGTCGGCGGACGATCAGACGCTGGAGCACGATGAAAGCTAGCAGGAGCGCACCGATGACGATCTTCGTCCACCAGGAACTGAGGGTGCCTTCGAAGGAGATCAACGACTGCACGGTGCCGAGGACCAGCACCCCCACCACTGAGCCCAGCAGGTAGCCGGTCCCGCCTGCGAGAAGAGTCCCACCTATGACCACGGCGGCGATGACGTCGAGTTCCATGCCGACGGCGTGCAGACCGTAGCCGGAGAGCATGTAGAGGCTGAAGAGCAGGCCGCCCAGTGCGGAGCAGAAGCCGCTCACCACGTAGACGCCGACCTTGGCCCGCCTGGTGGCCAAGCCCATCAGGCGGGCCGACGACTCACTGCCGCCCACGGCGTAGACGGTCCGGCCGAAGCGCGTCAGGTGCAGGACGTACAGCGCGCCCAGGACCACGGCCAGTGCGATCACGACGCTGTAGGTCAGTGTGATGTCACCCGGCAGGGTGATGGCCCCGCTCGCGAACTCACGGAACGCGGGCTCGGTGATGGAGACCGACTCGACACTGATGAGGAAGCACAGCCCGCGGGCCAGGAACATGCCCGCAAGCGTGACGATGAAGGGCTGGACCTCGAAGTGGTGGATGACCAGACCCATGAGCAGACCCAGGGTGGCGCCTGATCCGAGGACAGTGATGATCGAAAGCAGCGGAGGCCAGCCCGCGTTGAGGGTGGCCGCGGCGATCATGGTCGAGAGGGCGGCGACCGCGCCGACGGAGAGGTCGATGCCACCGGTCAGGATGACGAACGTCATGCCCACCGCGAGGACGATGAGGAAGGAGTTGTCGACGAACAGGTTCGCGACCACCTGTCCCGATGCGAAGTTCTCGTAGCGGACCGATCCGGCTCCGAAGGTGACCACGAACACCGCGAAGGTCGCGACCACGGGCAGGAAGCGCTGGGGAAAGCGTGCGGAGGAAAGAGCCATGGTGCTCATCCGGCGGCCACCTCCTGGGAGCGGGACGTAGGAACTGCGGTCTTACGGCGTGTACGGAGCATCTTCGTCGTGCGGGGTGACTGGAGCAGGCAGACGGCGATCACCACGACGGCCTTGAAGACCAGAGTGACGTTGGTCGGGACCCCGATGGTGTAGACGGTGGTGGTCAGCGTCTGGATCACGAGGGCGCCCAGCATGGTCCCCGCGAGGGAGTACCGGCCCCCGGCAAGCGAAGTGCCTCCGATGACGACAGCGAGGATGGCGTCCATCTCGATCCACAGACCGGCGCTGTTGGCGTCTGCGGCGTTCACGTTGGAACTGATCATCAGGCCCGCGACACCCGCGCACAGACCGGCGAAGACGTAGACCGTCCAGATGATCGTGCGTGAGCGTACGCCCGCGAGCTCGCCTGCCCTGGGGTTGATCCCCACGGCTTCGATGAGCATGCCCAAAGCGGTCCGGCGGGTGATGAGGGCGACTGCCGTCAGTACGGCGAGGCTGATCAGGATCGCGATCGGCAGGATGAGGAAGCCCGAGCCGATCTGCCGGTAGAGCGGATCCCTGACGGTGATGATCTGGCCTTCGGTGAGCAGCATGGCGCCGCCACGGCCGGCCGTCATCAGGACCAGGGTGGCGATGATCGGCTGGATGCCGAGGACGGAGACCAGGAAGCCGTTCCACAGCCCGAGCAGGACGCACACGCTCAGAGCCAGCAGGATCGCGGTCGCCGCGTCCCCGCCGCCGGATATGTAGGTGCAGGCGATCGCGCCGGCGATGGCGGCGACGGCACCCACGGACAGATCGATGCCGCGGGTGGCGATGACCAGGGTCATGCCGACGGCGATCAGGAGCGTCGGCGCTCCGTTGCGCAGGATGTCGACCATGCTGCCGAAGAGGTGCCCGTCCTGGATCCGGAGTTCCACGAAGGATGGCTCGACGGCGATGTTGAGGACGATCAGCGCGGCCAGGGCGACGAGCGGCCACAGCAGCCGCCCGCGCGTCACGAAGCCACCGCCGCGGTGTGGTTGTCGCTGGGAGCGGCGATAACGGACATGATCTTGTCCACCGACACGTCATGGCCGGTCAGTTCGGCTACCTTGTGCCGATCGCGCAGGACGACGACCCGGTCGGACACGCGTACCACTTCTTCCAGTTCGGCGGAGATGAACAGCACCGCCATTCCCTCACCCGCGAGGTCGGCCACGACCTTCTGAATGTGCGCCTTGGCGCCGACGTCGATGCCCCGGGTGGGTTCGTCGAGGATGAGCAGGCGGGGCCGGGTGACGAGCCAGCGTGCGAGCAGCACCTTCTGCTGGTTGCCGCCGGAGAGGGTGCTCATGATGGCGTCGGGATCGGCAGGGCGGATGTCCAGCTTCGCTATGTACTCCTTCACCAGAGCGTCGGAGGTGCGCCGTGGGATGGGGCGTGCCCACCCTCGTGCGGCCTGCAGGGCGAGCACGAGGTTGTCGCGGACACTGAGATCGGCGACGACCCCTTCGGCCTTGCGGTCCTCGGAGCAGAAGGCCACGCCCTGGGCGATCATCGCCCGCGGGCCGCGGGGGCGGTGCTCCCTGCCGTCGAACGTGAGAGTTCCGGTATGCGCGCGGTCCGCGCCGAAGAGCAGGCGGGCCAGTTCCGTGCGGCCCGAGCCGAGCAGACCGGCCAGACCGACGACCTCCCCGGCGTGGATCTCCAGGTCGACGGGGGCGATCGCTCCCGTGCGGCCCAGGGCGACGGCGCTGAGCAGCGGCGCGGTGCCGGGAGCCCGGGCCTCCGAACGCCGCTGCACCTCCTCCAGCACTCCCAGTTCGCGGCCGAGCATCGCTGCGACAAGCTCGATGTGGTTCATCTCGGAAGGCAGGTACTCGCCGACGAGTGAGCCGTTGCGCAGGATGGTCATGCGGTCGGCGATCTCGTAGACCTGGTCCAGGAAGTGGGAGACGAACAGGATGGCGACTCCCTCGTCGCGCAGCACGCGCACGATGCGGAAGAGTTCGGCGACCTCATCGCCGTCAAGGCTGGAGGTGGGCTCGTCCAGAACCAGGACGCGTGCGTCCACGACCAGTGCCCTCGCGATCGCCACGAGTTGCTGCACAGCGATCGGGTGGGACCCCAGAACAGAGGCGGGGTCGATGGACAGGCCGACGCGGGTGAGCAGTTCCCTCGCCCGCGCGCGCATGGCCCGTCCGTCGATGTGGCCCAGCCGGCGTGGCTCGCGGCCCAGCAGGATGTTCTCCGCCACCGAGAGGTTGGGCAGGAGATTGACCTCCTGGTAGACGGTGCTGATCCCCGCATCCTGCGCTTGGCCGGGCGCGTCGAAAGCGACCGGTTCGCCATGCAGGTGTATGACGCCTGTCGTCGGAGGGTGCACGCCGGTGAGTGCCTTGATGAGAGTGGACTTGCCTGCCCCGTTCTCGCCCATCAGGGCGTGCACTTCACCGGGCAGCAGGCGGAAGTCGACGCCCGAGAGAGCTTTGACGCCAGGGAACTCGACGCTGATGTCGCGCATGTCGACCACCGGGGTGCCGGTGAGCGCTGAGGAATCGGTCATGACCAGTGCTTTCGTCGTGGGTACGGTTCCTGCCACCACCAGGAGGGGCACGGTGGCAGGAACCGGAGCTCTTCGGTCAGTACTGCCGGTCGGGCAGCGCCTTCTTCGCCTGCTCGGGCGTGAAGGTGGTCTCCTCGGTGACCACACGCTTGGGTACCTTCTCGCCGTTCACGACCTTCTTGGCGAGGTCCATGAGCTGGTCGCCGAGGAGCGGATTGCATTCGACGATGTAGTTGATCTCCCCGTCGGCCAACGCCTGCATACCGTCCTTGACGGCGTCGACAGTGATGATCTTGATGTCCTTGCCGGGCTTCTTGCCGGCCGCCTTGATGGCTTCGATGGCACCCAGGCCCATGTCGTCGTTGTGTGCGTAGACGACGTCGACGTCGGGGTTGGAGCGCAGGATGGCCTCCATGACCTGCTTGCCGCCGGAGCGGGTGAAGTCACCGCTCTGGGATGCCTTGATCTTGATGTCGGGGCGTGCGGCGATCTTCTCCTCGAAGCCCTTCTTGCGGTCGATGGCGGGCGCGGCGCCGGTGGTGCCCTGCAGTTCCACCACGTTGACGGGACCCTTGGTGTTCTCGACGAGCCACTCGCCGGCCTTCTCGCCCTCCTCGACGAAGTCGGAGCCGAGGAACGTCTCATACAGGGTGTCGTCGTCGGAGTCGACCGCGCGGTCGGTCAGGATCACGGGGATGCGGGCCCGCTTGGCCTCCAGCAGTACCGCGTCCCAGCCGGTCTCCACCACCGGGCTGAAAGCGATCACGTCGACCTTCTGCTGGATGTAGGAGCGGATGGCCTTGATCTGGTTCTCCTGCTTCTGCTGAGCGTCGGAGAACTTCAGCTCCACGCCCGCGGTCTTCGCGGACTGCTGGACGGACTTCGTGTTGGCCGTGCGCCAGCCGCTCTCAGCACCGACCTGGGCGAAGCCCATGGTGATCTTGCCGGCCGCGCCGCTGTCGCCGTCCTTGCTCGAGGTGCTGCCCGAGCCACACGCCGTCAGTGTGGCGAGCAGCAGAACGCTGACACCTGTGGCGATCTTCTTCAACACTGCTTCCTCCGTGCTCAACCGTGCTCACTCGGGGTGGCGAGCTTCGCGTGACCGGAGTCACTGGTGCATCAGAGTGAGCGTTCACATCTACCCAGTCAACCCCTGGAACGCCGTAATTTTGCTTGCTCAAGGCAGAGGGGAGGGATGCGATATGTTAACGCTCATTGTTCAAGCGCCGCTGGGAACCAAAGGGCCTGAAGCGCCCCGCAGCCGGATTCCGGCGCCCGCGGGGAGGGGGAGCTGGTTGTCAGCCCCTCGGCCTGGTTAAGGTTCAAGGTGGCGCGTCCCTGCGTGGTCCCTCACAGGTACCGGGCAGGCAGAAACGGCGGAGTCAGGAGATGCAGGTGGAGGACACCTCGGCGGCTACCCGGGTACGCGAGCCGGCGATGACGGATGTGGCACGGCTCGCAGGGGTCTCCCATCAGACCGTCTCCCGCGTCCTCAACGGGCACCCCAACGTCCGGGAGCAGACGCGGCTGAGAGTACGTGCCGCGATCACCGAGCTGGGATACCGGCCCAACCGTGCCGCGCGCACCCTGGTGACCGGCCGGTCCCAGCAGATCGGCGTGGTGGCGCAGAACTCGACCCTGTACGGGCCCACCTCGATGCTGGCCGCCTTCGAACTGGCCGCCGCGGCCCAGGGCTTCGCGGTGAGCGTGCGACGGGTGCGTGTCCTTGACCGCTCGTCCATCGCCGCGGCGGTGGAGCACCACCGCGACCAGCGGGTCGCCGGCATCGTGGTCATCGCACCCACGGCATCCGCCGACGAGGCGCTGGCGGAGATTCCGGCCGATGTTCCGCTCGTCGCCGTCGACGGGGACCCCGACCGGGGCGGAGCGCTGGTCACGGTGGACCAGGAAGCGGGAGCCTTCGCGGCCACCCGACACCTGCTGGACGCGGGGCATCAGACCGTGTGGCACATCTCGGGTCCGCCGGACTGGTTCGATGCCGCGGGCCGGGAGTGCGGATGGCGGCGTGCCCTGCGGGAGGCCGGCGCGGAGGTTCCACCGGTCAGTTCCGCGGACTGGAGCGCGTCCTCCGGCTACCGTGCGGGCCAGATGCTGGCCCGCATGCCGGACGTGACCGCGGTGTTCGCGGCCAACGACCATCTGGCCCTCGGTGCCATCCGCGCCATGGCGGAGCGGGGCCGTGACGTCCCTGGCGACGTGAGCATCGTCGGTTTCGACGACGTGCCCGAGGCCGAGTTCTTCTCGCCCCCGTTGACCACGGTGCGCCCGGACTTCGACGGGGTGGCCACCGAGACCCTCAGTCTTCTGCTGGCCCGGATCGAGGGCGAGTCAGGGCCTTCGCTGCGCACGCTCAACCCCACGCTCATCCCGCGTGAGAGCGTCGCGTCCCCGCGCGGCTGAGCCGCGACTCCGGTCGATCGCTCGAATCCCTGCCTGAGCACGCTCACATGCCGGGACTTTGCTGTCTGTGGATGTCTTGACGCGCAGATTGTTAGCGATAACACTTCGAGTGTCCTTCGACGAACGACTAAAGGTGGCTTCATGGCCGACGAACCTGACTCCCTCGTGGTCGGTGTCGACTACGGCACGCTTTCCGGACGCGCCGTAGTGGTACGGGTCCGGGACGGGGCCGAGCTGGGCACGGGTGTCCATGCCTACCGTCACGGCGTCATCGACCGGTCCCTTCCCGCGACGGGCCAGAGCCTGCCGCCGGACTGGGCACTGCAGGTTCCCGAGGACTACCTCGACGTCCTGCGCATCGCCGTACCGGCCGCGATCGCGGACGCCGGGGTCGATCCAGCTCATGTGATCGGGATCGGGACCGACTTCACCGCCTGCACGATGGTGCCGACCATCCGGGACGGAACCCCGCTCTGCGACCTGCCTGAGCTCGCAGGGAATCCTCACGCCTACGTCAAGCTCTGGCGCCACCACGCCGCCCAGCCGCAGGCCGACCGGATCAACGCGCTGGCCCGGGAGCGCGGGGAGAAGTGGCTGCCGCGTTACGGAGGGCTGATCTCCTCGGAGTGGGAGTTCGCCAAGGCGCTGCAGATGCTGGAGGAGGCGCCCGAGGTGTACGCCGCCATGGACCGGTGGGTGGAGGCCGCAGACTGGATCGTCTGGCGGCTCACCGGGGCGTACGTACGCAACGCCTGCAGCGCCGGTTACAAGGGAATGCGCCAGGACGGCGAGTACCCCGCCTCGGACTTCCTCACCGAACTGAACCCCGCCTTCGCCGACTTCGTGACGGAGAAGCTGGATCAGCCCATCGGTCGGCTCGGCGACAGGGCCGGTGCTCTGAGCGCCGAGGCCGCGGCCTGGACCGGGCTCCCGCAGGGCATCGCGGTTGCCGTCGGAAACGTCGACGCACATGTCACCGCCCCGGCGGCCGGGGCGGTGGAGCCTGGCCAGCTGGTCGCGATCATGGGCACATCCACCTGCCACGTCCTCAACGGCGACACTTTGCGCGAGGTCCCCGGCATGTGCGGCGTGGTCGACGGAGGCATCGTCGACGGGCTGTGGGGTTACGAGGCCGGACAGAGCGGAGTGGGGGACATCTTCGCCTGGTACGTCGACCACCAGGTCCCCGAGGGCTACCACGCGCAGGCTCGGGAACGCGGCCTGTCCGTCCACGAACTGCTCACCGAACTGGCCGCGAACCAGGAGGTCGGTGAGCACGGGCTGATCGCCCTCGACTGGCACAGTGGCAACCGCTCGGTGCTGGTCGACCACGAGCTGTCCGGAATGGTCGTGGGGCAGACGCTGTCCACCCGGCCCGAGGACATCTACCGTGCTCTGCTCGAAGCCACCGCGTTCGGCACGCGCACGATCGTGCAGACCTTCACCACCGCGGGCGTACCCGTGGACGAACTCATCGTCGCCGGCGGCCTGGTGCGCAACGCGTTCCTGATGCAGCTCTACTCCGACGTCCTCGGCCTGCCGCTGTCGATCATCCGCTCCGCCCAGGGGCCGGCCCTCGGATCGGCGCTCCATGCGGCGGTGGCCGCAGGTGCGCACCGTGATGTCCGAGCCGCCGCTGCTGCCATGGGCTCGGTCGACCGAGCCGTCTACCGGCCCCGTCCCGCGGAAGCCGCCGCCTACGACCGGCTCTTCGCCGAATACGTCGCCCTGCACGACCACTTCGGCCGGGGCGGCAGCGACGTCATGCGCAGACTACGGGCCATGCGCCGCTCTGCCATCGAATCGAAGGAGAAGTGATGGGCGCCGTCGACAGCGTGATGAACCTCCGGCAGACCGTCGCCGGCCTGCACCGCGAACTGACGCGATACGGGCTGGTGATCTGGACCGCCGGAAACGTCTCGGCCCGCGTTCCGGGGGAGGACCTCATGGTCATCAAGCCCTCCGGCGTGTCCTACGACGACCTGAGCCCGGACACCATGGTCGTGACCGACCTGCACGGCAACCTGGTGGAGGGCGATCTGGCGCCGTCCTCGGACACCGCCGCCCACGCCTACGTCTACCGGCACATGCCCGAGGTCGGCGGTGTGGTTCACACACACTCGCCCTACGCCACCGCTTGGGCCGCGCGCGGGGAACCCATCCCGTGTGTCCTGACCATGATCGCCGACGAGTTCGGCGGCGAGATCCCGGTCGGCCCCTTCGCGCTCATCGGTGACGACTCCATCGGACGCGGCATCGTGGACACCCTCCGTGACAGCCGCTCGCCCGCCGTCCTCATGCGCGGCCACGGCCCCTTCACCGTCGGCCGGGACGCGCGTTCGGCCGTGAAAGCGGCCGTCATGGTCGAGGACGTGGCCCGCACCGTCCACTTCGCCCACCAGCTCGGTACCCCGGACGCCATCGACCCGGCCGCCGTTGACCGGCTCTACGAGCGCTACCAGAACGTCTACGGCCAGTGAGCCCACGAGGGGAAGACCGATGAACAGCACAACCCAGCCGCAGATCTGGTTCCTGACGGGAAGCCAGCACCTCTACGGCCCCGAGACCCTGAACCAGGTGGCGGAGCAGTCGGCCAGGATCCAGGAGATGCTGGCCGCTTCCGGTCGGATCGGCGCCGACATCGTCGGAAAGGCGGTCCTGACCGAGGCCTCCGCCATCAGGCAGACCCTGGAGGCGGCCAACACCGACCCGTCCTGCGTCGGGGTGATCGCGTGGATGCACACCTTCTCTCCGGCGAAGATGTGGATCTCCGGGCTCGACGCGCTGCGTAAGCCGCTGCTGCACCTGCACACCCAGCTCAACCGGGAACTGCCGTGGTCGTCCATCGATATGGACTTCATGAACCTCAACCAGGCCGCCCACGGCGACCGGGAGTTCGGCTACATACAGACCCGCATCGGGATGGCCCGCAAGACCGTGGTGGGTCATGTGTCCGATCCGGAGGTCGTCAGGCGGGTCGACGACTGGGTCCGGGCGGCTATCGGCTTCCATCGCATGCGGTATCTCCGCCTGGCGCGCTTCGGCGACAACATGCGCGACGTTGCCGTGACCGAGGGCGACAAGGTGGAGGCGGAACTCCGGTTCGGCGTCAGCGTCAACACCTACGGCGTCAACGACCTTGTCGAACTCGTCGACGCCGTCAGCGCCGGGGAGATCGACGATCTCGTCGGCGAGTACTCCGACCTCTACTCTCTGGCAACGGAGTTGAAGCCAGGTGGTGATCGCCACCCCTCACTGCGCTACGCGGCGGCCATCGAGGCCGGCCTGCGTCGGTTCCTCGTGGAGGGCGGTTTCGGCGCCTTCACCACCAACTTCGAGGACCTCGGCGGACTGCGCCAACTGCCCGGCCTGGCCGTCCAGCGCCTCATGGCCGACGGGTACGGCTTCGGCGGCGAGGGCGACTGGAAGACCTCCGCGCTGCTCGCCGCCGCGAAGGCCATGGGCCCGCGAGCTTCGTTCATGGAGGACTACACCTACCACTTCGGGCCAGGTACGCCCAGGACCCTCGGCGCGCACATGCTGGAGGTGTGTCCCTCGATCGCGGACGCCCAGCCGTCCTGTGAGGTCCACCCCTTGTCGATCGGAGGGCGTGAGGACCCCGTGCGCCTGGTGTTCGACGCCGCCGCGGGCCCTGCCACGGTGATCGGCCTGGCCGACATGGGCGACCGCTTCAGGCTGGTGGCCAACGACATCGATGTCGTGTTGCCGGACGAGCCGCTTCCGTGCCTGCCGGTGGCGCGGGCGGTGTGGGAGCCGCGCCCTTCGCTGTCCACGTCGGCCGAGTGCTGGCTGATGGCCGGCGGCCCGCACCACACGGTCCTCACCACGGTGGGGTCGGACGTCCTGCGTGACTTCGCGCAGATGGCCGGCACCGAGCTGGTGATGATCGACGACACCACGACGGCCCACGACTTCGCGGACCGTCTGCGCTGGAATCAGGCGTACCACCGGCTGGCCCAGCGAATGTGACCCAAACCGAAGCGTGACCCGTTCCGCTCCCATGTGAAGGAGCCCCGCCCGCCGGGCGGGGCTCCTTCACATGGGAGCGGAACGGGTGCCAGGTCCTGCCACGGGGCGCCTACTCGACGGAGTAGGTGGCGTCGGCCCGGTCCAGCGCCGAGTTCACCGGCTGCACGTGCAGAAGACTGTCGTAGTGCCGAAGGTAGCGGCCGGGGTAGTTGAACGACTCGAAGGAGAGACCGACCGCCGCGTCGGCCAGGCCCGGCCTGCGGCGATACGAGGCGTCGGCCGAGAAGAGAGAGGATCCGTCGTTCCTCTCCAGCCAGACCTCGAAGCCCTTGTGGCGCAGATAGTGGCCGGGGAAGTTCGCCGACTCAAGGGAGACGGTGCCGTTGCCGGTCAGCCCGTCGACGACACGGAACTGCGAGTCGGCGAGGTCGGTGACGTTCGCCTCCACCCGAGCCCGCAGGCCTGAGTGGCGGATGTACCGATCGGGGAAGTTGAACGACGAGAGGCGGACGGGGGTGGGGCCTTCGGCGACGGGCACGCCGAAATTGGGAGTGCCGTCGCTGTTCCAGTACAGCTTCTGCATCCGGGTCTGCCGGTTGGGGTCGTTCAACGGGTCGCCGCTGATGTCCCGGTAGGTGCGGGAGTGGTAGACCATGACGTCCGACGCACCGTTCTCGGAGACGGTGAAGGAGTTGTGGCCCGGACCGTACTGGCTCGTCGCCACGTTGCTGGTGAAGACGGGGGTGGGCTTCTTGGACCAGGAGGCGGGGTTGAGCAGATCGGACGTCCGGTCGGCCGTCAGGAGGCCCAGGCAGTAATTGCTGTCGGTCGCACTGGCGGAGAAGGTCATGAAGACCTTGTCGCCCTTGCTGATGAAGGCCGGCCCCTCGTTGACCCGGTGGCCTCTCGTCTCCCACGCGTGGGTGGGGGAGGCGATTCGGGCGGGGCGGCCGCTGATGGTCCAGGGATTGGACATCCGCGCGATGTAGATGCCCGTGCCGTCACCGACAGCGGGATCGGCCTGTGCCCAGCTCAGATAGCGGATGCCGTTGTGCACGAAGGTGGTTGCGTCCAGGGAGAAGGTGTTCAGCGGCAGGCTGATCCGGCCCTTCTCGGTCCAGGCGCCGGTGAGCGGATTGGCTGACCCCGACTCGAGTACGTACGGACGGATCGCCCAGGGGTCTTCGGCGGGGGCCGCGGCGAAGTACACGTACCACTTGCCGTCGATGAAGTGGATCTCCGGAGCCCAGATGTGCGCGCCCATGTCACCGCTGGCGTGCTTGGTCCAGATCGTTGTCTCAGGGGCGGTCGACAACCCCTGCAGCGTGGTGGCGCGGCGAAGGACGATGCGGTCGTAGGCGGGAACGGTCGCCGTGTAGTAGTAGTAGCCGTCCGTGTGCTTGTGGATGTGCGGGTCGGCGCGCTGCTGGGCGATCGGATTCACGAACGTTGCCGCGGGGGTGGGAGCAGCCGCTGCGGCGGGAGCGGGAATACCGGCCGACAACACGGCCAGGACGGCCGACGCGGTGAGCAGGCCACGACTTCTGAGTCTCACGGATTCTCCTTCGTCGATGATGCGAGGACGGCAGCGGATCGGTGTCCAGTGTTCGCCGTGGCGAGAGGCGTGGGCGTGGTGCCGATGCCCGCGCGGGGAAGAGCGAAGGGCGCCGGGAAGGCAGAGCCCAGGATCGGGCAACCGCATTCTCGGTGGTCGGCTCGGCGGTGGCTCTCCGAGGACGGCGCGGTCACGAACGTCCTTTTGCGGGATCTCAGTGGTGTGAACGTTAACAGCGCTCGTTCCAGGGCTCAATCCCTCGGAAACAACTCCTCGCGTCTCCCGTACTCCGTGGCGTGCTGCTCCCGTCGGTCGGTGCGCGCCGACGCCAGCGCTCCGCGGTCGCCAAACCTGGCGAGAAACGTCGTCCCCCGCGTCGACGGCGAGGTGGTGTGGTGAAGGAGGGCGGCTCCGCAGCTCGCCCGTTAACGTGTCGGTGGGGGTGAACTCCCAACCACCCGCCGATTGTTATCGGTAACAGAAGGGTTGTCGGTGGCGGACGCCTGCGCTACGTTACGTGCTGCTCACCGTCGTGGGTCCGGCCCCCGCACCCACCGCGCGCAAGGTGCTCACGAGGAGTACTCGCAGGTCTCCGCGTCGGGCCGGTCCAGGGAACCGTCGCTGCCGGGCCACGGACACCGAGCGCCTTCTTGGCGGTCGTGAAATCGAGAGACCCGGCTTGCGCAGCCCGAAAGCACCGCGGTTCAACGGCGTCATACCACCCACACGCACGACTGCTTCGCCCTGCCTGCCTCACGGCATCGCAGAGGGAACCGACGCGTTTTGATCTCCCTTCGGAAAGCGGGCCGGGGCGCCCCGCCTCCCCCTGCCCGCCCCCACACGCCAATGGATTCCCCAGGAGAAGACCTCATCGGAGACTGCTCGCCCGCCGGCTCGTCGCGGCTGCGCTCGCCGCCGCCTCCGGGACGGTGCCCGCACAAGGCACGGTGTCATTCGCTCGGCAACCATCATGGGCAGGACGGCTTCTTCTGTTCGCGGTGGCCCTCGTCACCGTTGTGAACATCAACCTCGTCGCATCCCCCCCGGGCCGAGGCGGCGCCCGGCCCCTCCTTCACCAATCCCGTGGTCGGCGCACCGAACAGCGCCGACCCGACCTTGGTACACCACGAGGGCTTCTACTACTACGTCGCCACCACGTGGTCGTCCGACGTCGTCATGCGCCGGTCGCCGACTCTCGCCGGTCTGCGCGACGCACCGGAGCGACTGGTCTTCCGTACCGGTGGGACTGCGATGTGGGCACCGCACCTGGAGATGGTCGGCGACCGCTGGTGCCTCTACTACTCGATCGAGCAGAGCGGCGGGCCCCGTAGGACGCACGTCCTGGAGAGTTCCGGGCGTGATCCGCTGGGGCCGTACACCTGCCGAGGCATCATCGACCTCATGCCCGACAACGGCTGGGCCATCGACGCGAGCCTGCTCAAGCTCAACGGTGGCCTCTACATGACGTTCTCGGCATTCTCCCCGCAGGACAATCTGCGGTCGATCCACATCGCGCCCATGGCGAATCCGTGGACCGCAGCCGCGACCGGGACGCGGATCTCGGCCCCGACCCTGGCCTGGGAGCGGCAGGACGGTGCGGTCAACGAGGGGGCCTTCGCCCTGCAGCGTGGCGGCCGTACCTTTCTCACCTACTCGGCCAGCCACTGCAACGGCCCCAACTACAAGCTGGGCATGCTGGAGTACCGTGGCGGCAGTCCTCTCGCCGCCGCGTCGTGGACCAAACACGCCGCGCCGATATTCCAGCGCGACGCCGCCGCAGGCGTTTTCGGGCCGGGGCACCACTCGTTCTTCTCCTCGCCCGAAGGCAGCGAGACCTGGATCGCCTACCACGCGAACTCCTCGGCCGGCCAGGGCTGCGGCACCTCGCGCACGACCCGCGTACAGAAGATCTCCTGGAAGGCGGACGGCACCCCGGATCTCGGCACCCCGGTGTCCACCTCAACCGCCGTCCAGGGACCTTCTGGCGAGGCGGGCGTCGCTGCGGCACCGGTCGTGCTTCGCAACCGGCACAGCGGCCTGTGCCTGGACGACCGTGATTGGGCGACCACGCCCGGGGCTGCCGTACAGCAGGGGACCTGTAGCGGAGCGGCGGTTCAGGACTGGGCCCTGACGCCGGTGAGCGACGGCTACTACCAGGTCGGCAACCGGCACAGTGGTCTGTGCCTGGACAACTACAACTGGGGGACCGCGCCCGGTGCCGAGGTCCGGCAGTGGACGTGCAACGGAAACAACCCCCAGCAATGGAACATCGGCTGATCATGATGTTCCGGGCCTGACCGTCCGCGCCGTGTCGGCAGGTCCGCACGTCGTACGCGGCATGAACCCCACCCGATGCCGCCACCGACCCGGTAGCCATCGGGCGCGGGCGGTCTGGTGGTGGTGCCGGATCGCGGCGTCCACCGCGATGAAGCGGTGGGTGACGCGGACCGCGACGTCGGCATGTGAGGCATTCTCGGAGGCCGCCGGTCGCCGTGCGTCAATGTGCTCTCCGGATCGGCTGGCCGGGCGTGCGGTCGGTGGTGACGCCGTACCGCGGCAGGTGGCTCACAAGGGCCCTCAACCCAGCATCCCTACATTGTTAACGTTCCCAATCAAGGTCGGCAAGAGTCTCACATCCTGTAGTGGACCGTCTCGGCCGGGCAGGCCCTCGCGCGCCCCGACGCCGCACGCGCACCGGCTTCGGCCGGCCGGCGGCGGTCAGTGCGACCGCGTGCGTGTCGGCGGCTGGGGGGTGTCCGGCGGACGGCTCGCGGCGGGCCTCCCGGGGCACGGCGCCTACCGGAAGCCTGTCCTGTCGATCGGCGAGCCGGCGGCCGCGTGGCGTCCCCCCGCCGAGGTCATGTCGATGCCGGATGCAGCAGCCCTCTGTTCGGAGTCCTGGGGGGCCGGCGTACCGGTGCGTCGGGTCACGTGTGCCACGCTGGGGCGCCGTCCGGAGGCAGGCAGCCCGCGGTGTCGGTGAGAAACCTCTGCGGGATGCCCCGGTTTTGCCCCGTTCTTCGCGTCGTCGGGCGTGCATCGCCCCGAGAAAAAGCCTGGTTCCTCTTGTACTGCGGCGATGCGCGCGCTAACAATCAAGCTCGACCGAGGCTGTCGAACCCCGACCGTCTCCGCGACGAGGCCCGGTGGTACGAGGACATGTGCTGCCGCCGAAGCCCTTCGGGACGGAAACACCCTCAACGACGAGATTGCCAGGTAAGCCCATGACGAACTTCCGAGCCGCATCCCTCCTCCTCGCCGTAACCACCAGCTGCGCCCTGCTCCTGACGGCCTGTGGGCGCAGCAGCGAGGGAGGAAGTCAGGAGTCGAAGGACGAGAAGGACCTCACCATCGGGATCTCCATGCCTACCAAGTCCTCCGAAAGGTGGATCGCGGACGGCGCCAACATGACCGCGGGCCTGAAGAAGAGCGGATTTCGCACCAACCTGCAGTACGGGGAGGACGACCCCGACCAGCAGGTGGCCCAGATCGAGAACATGATCACCCAAGGTGTCGACGCCTTGGTCGTGGCGGCCATCAACGGTGAGGCGCTGTCCAACGTCCTGCAACAGGCGGCGGACGCCCGCATCCCGGTGATCTCCTACGACCGGCTCATCCTGGGATCTCCGCACGTCGCCTACTACGCCTCCTTCGACAACGAGAAGGTCGGCAAGCTCCAAGCCACCTACATCGTCGAGAAGCTGGGCCTGAAGGACGGCTCGAAGAAGGGCCCCTTCAACATCGAGCTGTTCGCCGGCTCGAACGATGACAACAACACCAAGTACTTCTTCAACGGCGCGATGGAGGTGCTGAAGCCCTATCTCGACAAGAAGCAGCTTGTCGTACGTTCCCAGCAGACCCGGCTCGCCCAGGTCACCACGTTGCGCTGGGACGGAGGCACGGCACAGAAGCGCATGGACGACCTGCTGACCTCCGCCTACTCCACGGCCAGGGTCGACGCAGTGCTGTCCCCGTACGACGGCATCTCGATCGGCATCCTGTCCGCCCTGAAGTCCGACGACTACGGAAGTCCGGCCAAGCCGTTGCCGATCGTCACCGGTCAGGACGCCGAGGTCGCCTCCGTGAAGTCGATCATCGCGAACCAGCAGACCCAGACCGTGTACAAGGACACGCGCGCACTGGCGAAGGTCGCTTCGGACATGGTGATCGCCGTCCTCGACGGCAAGAAGCCCGAGATCAACGACGAGAGCACGTACGACAACGGCAAGAAGGTGGTACCGGCCTACCTGCTCGACCCGATCAGCGTCGACAAGGCGAACTACCGGAAGGTTCTGGTCGACTCCGGCTACATCAAGGCCGAGGAGCTCCGTTGAGCTCCGCCGCATTCGCCTCGTCCTCGAAAGTGCCTCCGGCCGACCCTGTTCTGGAGATGCGGGCCATCGTCAAGACCTTCCCCGGTGTCAGGGCTCTGTCGGAAGTGACCCTGTCCGTGAAGCGGGGTGAGGTTCACGCTCTGTGCGGAGAGAACGGCGCCGGCAAGTCGACGCTGATGAAGGTCCTGTCCGGCGTGCATCCGCACGGGAGCTACGAGGGTGAGGTCCTCTTCGACGGGGAACCGTGCCGCTTCAAGGACATCAGGGCCAGTGAGCGGCACGGCATCGTCATCATCCATCAGGAACTCGCACTCGTTCCCTACTTGTCCATCGCCGAGAACATCTTCCTCGGCAACGAGCCGTCGCGACGAGGCATCATCGACTGGCGCGAAGCGCTGAGGCGTGCCGCCGCACTGCTGCGGCGCGTGGGTCTCGACGAACACCCCGAGACCCGGGTGGCCGACATCGGCGTGGGCAAGCAGCAGCTCGTGGAGATCGCGAAGGCGCTGGCGAAGGACGTCCGGTTGCTGATCCTCGACGAACCCACCGCAGCCCTCAACGACGAGGACAGCGCGAAACTGCTGCGGCTGATGCGGGAACTGAAAGACCAGGGCATCACTTCCATCATCATCTCGCACAAGCTCAACGAGATCGCGCAGATCGCCGACTCCGTCACCATCCTGCGTGACGGACGCTCCATCGAGACCTTGGACGTCAGGGACCCGGCCACCACCGAGGACCGCATCATCCGAGGCATGGTGGGGCGGAGCCTGGACAGTCGCTTCCCCGACCGCACCCCGTACAAGGGCCCGGCCGACGTCGACCCGGTCCTGGAGATCCGGGACTGGACCGTACGCCACCCCCTGGACCACAGCCGCAAGGTCGTCGACCGGGTCTCGCTCCGGGTCCGCCGCGGCGAGATCGTCGGCGTCGCGGGGCTCATGGGCGCCGGCCGGACGGAACTCGCGATGAGCGTCTTCGGCCGCTCCTACGGCCGCTACGAGCAGGGGACCGTTCTCAAGGACGGCCGAGCGGTGCGCACCCGCACGGTTCCCGAAGCGGTCGCCAACGGCATCGCGTACGTCACCGAGGACCGCAAGCACTACGGCCTCAACCTGGAGGACTCCGTGAGCCGGAACATCTCGCTCGCGTCCCTCCGCACGCTCGCCCGCAGGGGCATCGTCGACGCCCACGAGGAGCGCAGAGTCGCCGAACGGTACCGGCGGACCATGGGCATCAAGGCTCCGAACGTCCTCGAACCGGTCGGCCGACTTTCCGGCGGCAACCAGCAGAAGGTCGTTCTCAGCAAGTGGATCCTTGCCGGACCCGATGTACTCATCCTCGACGAGCCCACCCGCGGCGTCGACGTGGGGGCCAAGTTCGAGATCTACACCGTGATCGACCGACTCGCCGCCGAGGGCAAGGCCATCCTCCTCATCTCCTCCGAACTGCCCGAACTGCTCGGCATGTGCGACCGGGTCTACACCATGGCCGCCGGCCGGTTGACCGGCGAAGTCACCCGCGAGGACGCCACCCAGGAAGTGCTGATGCGGCACATGACGCAGGACGTTCCCGCGCCGTCCGCAGTCGGCGCACGCACCGCCACCCCCAACGAAGGACATCAGGAATGAGCACCCCCGCCACCACGAAGTCGACCGCTCCGGCGCCTCAGGGGGACGGTGTCGCCCAGCCCGGCGGGGCGCATGTGGCTCGTGCGCTTCTGGACGGCGTCCGGCGGAACATGCGCCAGTACGGGATGCTCCTCGCGCTCGGACTGATCGTGCTTCTGTTCCAGGTCTGGACGGGAGGAGACCTCCTGCTGCCGCGCAACGTTTCCAACCTGGTGCTGCAGAACAGCTACATCCTCATCCTGGCCATCGGCATGATGATGGTCATCATCTCCGGGCACATCGACCTGTCAGTAGGCTCACTGATGGCCCTGGTAGGTGGCGTGGGGGCCGTGCTCATGGTCGAGCACCATCTCTCCTGGCCCGTCGCGGTGATCCTCGCCCTCCTGCTGGGGGCCGTCGCGGGTGCGCTCCAAGGGTTCTTCATCGCGTACGTGGGCATACCGTCGTTCATCGTGACGCTCGCCGGCATGCTTCTGTTCCGGGGGCTCACGGAGATCTTCCTCCAGGGCCAGACACTCGGCCCGTTCCCGGAGGGACTGCAGAAGATCGCCAACGGTTTCCTGCCGGAAGCGGGGCCGCAGACCAACTACCACAACCTGACCCTCCTCCTCGGCCTGGGGCTGATCACCTTCGTCGTGTTCCAGGAGGTGCGAGACCGTCGGCGCCGGCGGGAGTTCGCACTGGAATCGCTCCCCACCAGCCTCTTCGCGCTGAAGGTGACGGCGTTGGTCGCCGCCGTACTGGTCACGACCCTGTTGCTCGCCAGCTACAAGGGCGCTCCTGTCGTACTCCTCATCCTGGCCGTGCTGCTCGTCGGCTTCGGTTACGTGATGCGCAACGCGGTGATCGGCCGCCACGTGTACGCGGTGGGGGGAAACCTGCCCGCCGCGAAGCTGTCCGGGGTCAAGGACAAGAAGGTGACCTTCGTGGTGTTCCTCAACATGGGAATGCTCGCGGCGCTCGCCGGACTCGTGTTCGCGGCCCGCTTCAACGCGGCCTCGCCCAAGGCGGGCGTGAACTTCGAACTGGAGGCCATCGCCGCCGCGTTCATCGGCGGGGCCTCGATGAGCGGTGGCGTGGGGACCGTGACAGGCGCCATCATCGGCGGCCTGGTCCTCGGCGTGCTCAACAACGGCATGAACCTGGTCGGGGTGGGCACCGACTGGCAGCAGGTCATCAAGGGCCTCGTGCTGCTCGCGGCGGTCGGATTCGACGTATGGAACAGGCGCAGAGCGGGCCTCTGAATCCGACCCGGGTCGGTGGCTGTGCCCGCCGTCGACCACCGGCGGGCACAGCCACCTCGGCATGTCCCTGAGCGGTCAGCCGCGGACACCGAATCGCAGGACCGTCGTCGACCGGTACTCATCGCCGGTGCGGAGCACCGTGGACGGGTCGCCGGGGCGGTTCGGGGAGTCGGGGAAGTGCTGGGTCTCCAACGCGATACCGGCTCCCGCCCGGTAGGGCGTTCCGCTCTTACCGACGACGGTTCCGTCGAACTGTCCGGCCGTGTAGACCTGCAGGCCGGGCTCGGTGGTGAACACCTCCATGCACCGGCCCGTGGCCGGCGCACGGAGGACGGCCGCACGGCGCAGCGTGCCGTCGCCGTCCGGGGTCAGTACGAAGTTGTGGTCGTACCCCCCGCCCGCCGGCATGGGCCGATGCTCGGAGCCGGCCAGCGCCTCGGAGAGCTTGAGAGGGCTGCGGAGGTCGAACGCGGTACCGGAGACGGGGAGATGCTCCCCGTGCGGAAGGAGATCTCCGTCGACCGGTGTGTAGTGGGAGGCGTCGACGGCCAGCTCGTGATCGAGGATGTCACCGGCGCCCTCGCCTTCGAGGTTGAAGTAGGCGTGGTTGGTGAGATTGACCGGCGTGGCGGCGTCGGTGACCGCCGCGTAGGTGAGTGTGAGTTCGTCGTTCCGGCCTATGAGGTAGCTGACCGTGACGTCCAGGTTTCCCGGAAAGCCCTGATCGCCGTCAGGGCTGCGGAGGTGCAGGATTACCCCGGTCCGCTCCGGAGTGTGCACGCTTTCGGCTTCCCAGATCCGGGTGTCGAACCCGTCGGTTCCACCGTGCAGGGAATGGCCGTTCTCCTGCGTGGTCAGCTGGTACGGCGTGCCGTCCAGGGTGAACCGGCCGTGGGCGATGCGGTTGGCGTACCGGCCCACCGTGGCTCCGAAGTACCGGGCGGCGGCGGTCGACTCGCCCGGTTCGCGGGGCGCGAGGACGACATCGGCCGGACGGCCGTGCCGGTCCGGCACCCACAGTCCGTGGATGCGGGCGCCATGGGTGTGCACTTCCGCCGTGAGTCCCCCGGCGAAGCCGAAGGTCCAGCGTTGCCCGGCTGCCGGGTCGGGGCGACACACCGGAGGGCCTCCGGCGAAAGGGGGCGAGGACGGGTTCATGGAGCTCCTTGACCACAGGGGGGACAGCGGCAGAGGGCGAGGGGTGTCGGCGGGCACGCTTCGACGGCGGTAGGGATCAGAGGTCTGCCGAGAGCCTCCGCGCACCCGGGCCGACGTGCGGTTCCGCTCGGCCGAGCGGAACGTGCCTGAGAAACAACCGGTCGTGTCACCCCTGCTTCGCTTGCACGATGACGCCTTCGGGGCGGGTCGACGGTCGGGTGATCGGGGCCGCTGCCGCTCGCGAGCAGGGACGGAGGACGGCGGAGCCCCCGTGTGGGCGCGCGAGGCGACGACTGACCATACCTGGCCCCGAATATCTGTCATGTGTGTGTTAACGATAACAAGACGGCTGACGGCTCACCAGTGCCCTCGCGGCACCCAGCGCGCGGGGTCGGGCTCGCTTCTCGTCCACCGCCCGATCCGTGGTTCGTGGCGGGATGCAAGGGGTTTGGGGTCAAGTGGGGCGTTTGCGTCAACGGGTCGCCGAGTGATTCCGCGCGCCCGGCCCTTGTGGGTAGTGCAAGGGTCTTGAGCTCATGGTGAGTTAGCGCTCACAATTCTCGGCGGGTAGTCGTGTGACGCCTTTGCCGCCAGTGTGTGAGCCGGCCGGTTGCGGGCGGCCCTGCTCCCGGTCACAAGTGGGTGAGGCCGCCGTGGCAGGTCGGCCCAGCGGCGCGGGCGCACGACGACACCTCTGTCCGCCCAGACCGGCGCCTTCCGGTGCCACGACTCGGAGGATCCATGTCCCGCAGAAGTACCCGACCACGTCTCAGGCTCGGCCTGACGGCCGCCGCGGTCCTGGTCACGACAGCCCTCGTGCCGGCCCCCGCGCACGGCGAGGCGCCGGTCACCGACTACGCCATCACCGTGGACCCGAGCAAGCATGGGGCCGCGATCGACGACACCATGTACGGGCTGTTCCTGGAGGACATCAACCGGGCCGCCGACGGAGGCCTGTACGCCGAACTCGTACAGAACAGGTCCTTCGAGTACTCCACCGCCGACAACCGGGCCTACACCTCGCTGACCTCCTGGGACGTCGACGGCTCCGCCACGGTCGTGAACGACGACGGCCGTCTCCACGCGAACAACCGCAACTACGCCCGGGTGGCGGCGGGCACGACCCTGACCAACTCCGGCTACAACAGCGGACTGTCGCTGAGGAGCGGGGCGAAGTACGACCTCTCGGTATGGGCCCGCGCCGAGACCGGAACCACCCTCACGCTCACGCTCAAGGACGCGGGCGGCGTGCTGGCCACGGCCCAGCAGAAGGCCGTGAAGGGCGGCTGGAAGCAGTACCGCGCCACGTTCACCGCGATGCGCACCACCGCAGCCGGACGGCTCGCCGTAGCCTCGGCCGGCGCCGCCGCCCTGGACGAAGTGTCCCTCTTCCCTCGTGATACGTACAAGAAGCAGCCGGGGGGCCTGCGCAAGGACCTTGCGGAGAAGCTCGCCGCGCTCAAGCCCGGCTTCCTCCGCTTTCCCGGCGGCTGTCTCGTCAACACCGGCTCGATGGAGGACTACAGCGAGGCGTCCGGCTGGCAGCGAGCCCGTTCCTACCAGTGGAAGGACACCATAGGCCCGGTCGAGCAGCGTGCCACCAACGCCAACTTCTGGGGCTACAACCAGAGCTATGGCCTCGGCTACTACGAGTACTTCCGCTTCGCCGAGGACGTGGGGGCGATGCCGCTGCCCGTCGTGCCCGCCCTGGTCACCGGCTGCGGTCAGAACCGGGCCGTCGTCGATGACGCCCTGCTGAAGCGGCACATCCAGGACACCCTGGACCTCATCGAGTTCGCCAACGGGCCGGTGACGTCCACCTGGGGCCGTAAGCGCGCCGACATGGGACACCCCGGGCCGTTCGGACTCACGCACGTCCAGGTCGGCAACGAGGAGAACCTGCCCCGGGAGTTCTTCGAGCGCTTCACGAAGTTCCGTACGGCCATCGAGGCGAAGTACCCGGGGATCACGGTGGTCTCCAACTCCGGACCGGCCGCAGCCGGTGCGACCTTCGACACTCTCTGGCAACTCAACCGGGACGCCGGCGTCGCCATGGTCGACGAGCACTACTACAACAGCCCGCGGTGGTTCCTGGAGAACAACCAGCGTTACGACTCCTACGACCGTTCCGGCCCCAAGGTCTTCCTCGGTGAGTACGCCTCCCAGGGCAACACCTTCGGCAACGGTCTCGCCGAAGCCGCGTTCATGACGGGTCTGGAGCGCAACGCGGACATCGTCAAACTCGCCTCCTACGCGCCCGTCCTCGCCAACGAGGACTACGTGCAGTGGCGCCCCAACCTGATCTGGTTCAACAACCGTGCTTCCTGGGGGTCGGCCAACTACGAGGTCCAGAAGCTGTTCATGAACAACGCGGGTGGCCGGGTCGTTCCCTCCGAGGCCACTTCCACCCCCTCCGTCAGCGGACCCATCTCCGGGGCCGTCGGCCTGTCGACGTGGGCGACAGCCGCCTCGTACGACGACGTACGGGTGACCGCCGCGGACGGCAGGACCCTCCTGACCGACGACTTCTCCGGCCCGGCCTCGGCCTGGACCCACACCGGTGGCGGCAGCTGGGCCGTCCAGGACGGGCAGTACACCCAGACGGCCATCGCGGCCGAGAACACCACGGTCACCGCGGGCGACCGCGCCTGGCGCGACTACGACCTGCGTGTGAAGGCCACCAAGCAGGCGGGTGCCGAAGGATTCCTGGTCGCCTTCGGCGTCAAGGACACCGGCAACTACTACTGGTGGAACCTCGGAGGGTGGGGTAACACGGCGCACGGAGTCGAGCGCTCCGACAACGGCGCGAAGACGACACTGATCAGCAAGCCCGGCACCATCGAGTCCGGACGCGCCTACGACATCGAGGTCAAGGTCCGCGGACGCCAGGTGACCCTCTACCTGGACGGCAAGGAGTGGGGGGCCTTCACCGACGACCGGGTGGCCGAACCGTTCCGTCAGGTCGTCACCCGGGACCCGGCGACCGGTGACCTGATCGTCAAGGTCGTGAACGCCCAGGCGACCGGGGCACGCACCAGGGTCGACCTGGGCGGAGCGCGAGTGGCCCCCCGGGCCCGGGTGACGACCCTGGCGGCCGACCCGTCCGCCGAGAACAGCGAGACAGCCACTCCCGTTGCCCCCGTGAGGTCGGCCCTGACCGGGATCTCGGACACCTTCACGTATACGTTCCCCGCCAACTCGGTCACGTTCCTGAGGATCGCCGAACGGTAGCGACCGTACCCCGGTAGTCGCGGGCGTTCCTCGGGGGTGTGCGTCGCCTTCGGAGGCTGCCCGGCGAGGTACGCCGCGGCTCCTGCCCGGTCGCGGTATCGGGCCGGGCGGGAGCCGGGGTGGCTGCCGGCGAAGGTCACCGGTGGATGTTCATGATGCACGGGACGTCCACCGGTGTGATGACGTGCACGGAAATGCCCGGTCCGCAGGCGCTGGAGAACCGCTCGCCTCCGACGGCGATCGCACCGGGTGGCGGCAGGCGGGTTCGATCCGTACCGCGCGGGTCGATACCCCTAGCCCGGCAGGCGGCCCCGCTTCGCGGCCGGCACCGCGTATCCGGGTACTGAAGGCCAGCGAACGGTCAGCAGAACCGACTCCTCCTCGGCGAGCCACGAGTGGCCGACATCCCGTCCCCACACGACATAGTCACCTTGCTCTTGCAGAAGAACGCTGTGGCCGGGGAAATCGACCCGGAAGCGCCCGCTGATGAGGACCAGGAGGGCTGTACGTCTCTCGTTCTCGACCCACCGTGCTCGTTCGTCGCCGCGGGGGTGGACACCCCACTTGATCTCGACAGCTTGGCTATGACGCGGATCGTCCACGTCTTTGAAGTGGCCGAGAAGCCACCCCCGGTCCAGAGCCGCGTCCTTGCCCGCGTTGCCCACGTACACGCTGTCATCCACGCTTCGCCACGCTAGCAGTGGCTCGCTCGCTCCTGGGAGCGGGTCGGGATCCGCCCGTGTCCGGCCTCTCCTCGCGTCACGAAATCCTGTCGACGTGGCGCTCCGGCCTTCCCGTGCCGGGTACGAAGCCCGGGGCGCACCTTGTTGCCCGTGCCGACCCGGCCCCACTCTTCGCCGCTACCCTGGGCGGCGTACGCGCCGGAGCGGCCCCTCGCCGACCGCATGCTCCCTTGCACGCCACAGCGAGCCCGTACGACGGTGCTTCACCGCAGCCCTCCGCGCGGATCGGGGCCTGCTCGCTGCGAGTGGTCCCAGCTCGCTGGCCCCATGGCTCCGTGTATCGGCCCCATGAACCGCTGTCCCGGCTCTGGAGGCCATGGGAGAGCTGTCCTGGGGGGCCTCGCGTTCCGCCTCGTCGCAGCAGCGAACCAATGCCCCAGTGGCATCGAGGACCTCGTCGAGAGCGATGGCCGCATGCCGCGGCACGGGGCGCTCAGCGCGCTCGAAGCGCCCGAGACGCGAGCGGTCGCTCAACGCTTTGCGAGCGAGCGCCTGCTGTGTCGGCTGGCGGGCCTGACACCGCTAAGCCGGAGCGGCTGTTCGGGGCGGCGAGGGGCGGGGCGTGCCAGCCTCCGCTTCGGTCGTGAGGGCGGCCGGTACCTCGTCCCCGAGGTACCGGCCGAGTCTGCGCGTGGCATTCAGGCCGCTGCCTTCTTCAGTGACGTGAGGTGGGCGAAAACCACCACATTCGCCGAGTAGCCCGCCTTTTCGTCGAACCGCCCGCCGCAGGTCAGCAGCCGGAGTTCGGGCCGCCCGGTCTCCCCGTAGACCTTGTTGTCGGGGAACTTGTCCTTTGTGTACGTCCTCACCGCGTCCACCGTGAACACCGCGGTCTTGCGGTCCGCGCGCATCACGTTGACCTTGTCGCCCCGGCGCAGTGCGTTGAGATTGAGGAAGATGGCCGGGCCGGTCCTGGTGTCCCGGTGGCCCACGAGCAGGGCGGTGCCGTCCTCACCGGGCGACGGCCCCTTCTCGTACCAGCCCGTCAGCTTCGGCTTGCTCAACGGCGGGGCTTCGAGCCGGCCCTTCGCGTCGAGGCCGAGTCCGGTGACCGCCGCCTCGATGAAGATGGCGGGAATGGCGACCTTCAGTGGTCGGGAGGGCACCAGAGGCGCGTGCGAGGGGGGAACGTGCTTCTCCGGTTTGTGCGGTGCGCGTCGGAACGGCTCAGGCCCGCCGCCCGCGGCGTCGCTGCCGTGGGCGGCGGTGACCGTCCGGGTGTCCTCGGAGGAGTCCGAGGACACCCAGACGACGCCGGCCACCAGAGAGAACGTCACGCACAGCGTCATGGTGAGACGGCACGCCCGTGTCGGTCCTCGTCGTCGCCGTCGGCAGCGGGTGTTACGCCTCGCCACGGGCACGACGACGGCGCATCATGATCAGGCCCGCGGCCCCTGCGGCCCCGGCGACCAGCGCGGCGGCCGCTGTTCCGGCGTTCGAGTCGCTCTCCGAGCTGATGGGCTCCATGTCCGGGACACCACCGCCGCCGGCGGGGACGGCGCCGATGGGCCGCTGCGGCTTGTGAGGCTTGCCGCCGCCGTGACCGCGGTCGGGGCACTCGACCTTGAAGCTCTTCTGCTTCGGGCCCGCCGGGACGACCCAGACCAACTGGTACGTGCCCTCGGGGAGCAGGTACGTCTCACTGCGCGCACTGCCGTTGATGAGCGGAAGGGTGTCCAGCAGGGTGGTGCCCGGCGGCACGGTCGGGGGCTGCTCGGTGATCGTCCAGGGGACCGAGGGGAACGACTCGAAGTTGCTCGCCGCCAGCACGAACTTGCAGACCTCGACCCCGTCGCGGTCCCCGCGCGAGTGCCAGCTGACCGAGCGGATGTCGATGTCACCGCTGTCGCCGGGGACGGCATAGGCCGCGGGAGCTCCGGCCAGGGTGGCACCGGCGACTGCGACCGCGACGGCCAGCTTGGCGCCCGTGCGGGCATTGCGGGATCGGACGGAACGAGGGATGCGCATGAGGGCTCCTTCAAGCCGAGATGATTGTCGTACTGATCACCTGATCGCCTAAGGGATGCCATGAATCGTCGTAAAAGTCAGATAAGACACGGGAATATTTCAGAAGTGCCCTGATCGGCAGACAGCAGGTGAGTGGCATCCGGGCGCACGGACCGGATCGCCGGCCGGGAAGCAGTAGCGCGTGACGGAGCCGGACGATGATGTGAACACGACTCGGTTTCCCCTCTCCTTACGGCTGCTGCGGATCCGGATAAGGGGCACTCACCGGGACCGGCCCCGAAGCGATATCCCCTCCGTAGGACGGAGTGGGAGGTGGCGGGGTTGGCGTCGGGCGGGGGTTCCCTGGGCTCGCGGTGCTTCCCGTCCCGTACCCGCCTGTGGCGCGTCTCGGCCCGTCCTGCCGCCCGTCGTGCTCGCGGGCGTGACACATCGAGTGAAGGGCACAGCCAGGTAGCGTGGCAGTTGTCCTAACGGAGTGTGGTGGATACCGATAGGGACGATGCCAACCGTCTGGTCCAGCTGAGCTTCATCGCTCAGTGGGACGGCAGAGGGGAACTCCGGCGTAGCGTGATCGTCTGCCGCACGGAATATCCAGGTGTCCGGTCGGCCCGTGCGAGGGGTGCCGGTGGCGTGATGGGAAATTGATGAGCGAACTCGCGAAGCCCATGATCGAGGTTCCGGAGGGTGACGCGCCCACCGAGCTGACGATCCGGGACCTCGTGGTGGGGGACGGGCCCGAGGCGCATCCGGGCAGGGTCGTCCAAGTTCACTACGTAGGGGTGACGTTCGCGTCCGGGAAAGAGTTCGACTCCTCCTGGGAGCGGGACCAGCCGTTCAAGTTCGCCGTGGGCGGTGGCAAGGCCGTCAAGGGCTTCGACCGGGGGGTGAGGGGGATGAAGGTGGGTGGCCGGCGCGAGATCATCGTTCCCCCGCGTCTCGGCTACGGCAAACAGTCGCTCTCTTCGTTGATCCCGGCGAACTCGACGCTGATCTTCGTCGTGGACCTGCTCACGGTGGCAGGCAATCCAGCCGGAGCGAGGCCCGGCTTGACGGGCTCGGGCTGAACTCGGCGCTCCTGTCGTCGGGGACGGAGAGCAGAGCCGCACAACGTCACCTGGTGGGCAGCTCCCCGCCGACTCGGACCAGTAGAGGCAATGAGCCTCACCGAGGGATCCCCATCTGAACGAGCACCCCGACACTCGCCCGTCCTCTTCCTCGCGGTCCTGCAAGAGGCCGCCGGCCTGTGGCCCCGGGACGCCGGATGTCAGGTCGCCTACCTGCCCGGCCTGACGACGCGGCGGATCGCTGACCTGTATCCGGGCGGGGCGAAGGCAGACGCGAAGGACGCGGCCGTGCTCGCGGACGCGGCCCGCACCATGCCGAGAGGTTGCGGATGTCGGTGCGCTGGAGCAGCAGGTGCACGGTGGCAGAGGCGACGATCAGGACCCAGGTCGTGGCGGGCAGGCCGACGACCGCCCCCACCTGTCAGGCCGCGCTTCCCGCCGGGGTCCGGGCGGCATCAGGGTCCCGGGCGGTGCCCGGGTCCTCGGCGACCGCCGCCTTCGCCGATCCCCCGACACCGAGCTTCTCGAGGATCTTCCTCTCGATCTCGTCGGCGAGGTCGGGGTTGTCCTTGAGGAAGTTGCGGGCGTTCTCCTTGCCCTGGCCGAGCTGGTCGCCCTCGTACGTGTACCAGGCGCCGGCCTTGCGGACGAAGCCGTGCTCCACGCCCATGTCGATCAGGCCGCCCTCACGGCTGATGCCCTGGCCGTAGAGGATGTCGAACTCGGCCTGCTTGAACGGCGGGGCGACCTTGTTCTTGACGACCTTGACGCGGGTCCGGTTGCCGACCGCGTCGGTGCCGTCCTTCAGCGTCTCGATCCGGCGGATGTCCAGGCGCACCGAGGCGTAGAACTTCAGCGCCCGGCCACCGGTCGTGGTCTCCGGCGAACCGAACATCACACCGATCTTCTCGCGCAGCTGGTTGATGAAGATCGCGGTCGTTCTCGTCTGGCTGAGGGCGCTGGTGATCTTGCGGAGGGCCTGGCTCATCAGACGGGCCTGGAGGCCCATGTGGGAGTCGCCCATCTGGCCCTCGATCTCGGCGCGGGGCACCAGGGCCGCGACGGAGTCGATGACGATCAGGTCGATCGCGCCGGAGCGGATCAGGATGTCGGTGATCTCGAGCGCCTGCTCGCCGTTGTCCGGCTGGGACAGGATGAGGTTGTCGGTGTCGACGCCGAGCTTCTTGGCGTATTCGGGATCGAGGGCGTGCTCGGCGTCGATGAACGCCACCGATCCGCCGAGCTTCTGCGCGTTCGCCACGGCGTGCAGCGTCAGCGTGGTCTTACCGGAGGACTCCGGCCCGTACACCTCCACCACACGGCCACGCGGCAGACCGCCGACGCCGAGCGCGACGTCGAGGGCGGTCGATCCCGTCGGGATGACCTCGATGGGCTCGTTCGGCCGCTCACCGAGACGCATCACCGCGCCCTTGCCGAACTTCCGCTCGATCTGTGCGAGCGCGGTGTCCAGCGCCTTCTCGTGGTCGGTTCCTGCCATGCGCTTCACCCGGTCCGATGGAGTGGCCCGCCGCACGTCGGAGAACGTGAGCGTCTGGTGCCGACAACGGACGTTTCGGAGATCCCAAAAGCGAACATCCGATCGATTTTCGTGTCCAGTGAAAGGTACCAAACCGTGGGAAGCGGGGCGGGGTGACGCGCATCGGGCGGCTCCGGGCATAGTCCGAGCCGCCCGCCGGGCCACGGGCCTCCCTGTGTGAGGGAAGCCGAAGCGCAGCTGACCCCTCCATGGCGTTCTCCCGGTCGTGCGCTCCTCCATTCCGGCGAATTGCGGGTGCGAGGCGATCCGTTCCGTTCCGAGGATCGGTTACGAATAAGGCGCGAACGCGCCCGAGCACACGACGGACAGGGGCGTGAGGCAGGCGATGACGGACATGGATCGCAGGAGCATCCTGCAGCTGACCTCGGCGGCGGCCATCGCCGGCGGGCTGGTCGCAGGGGCGGGCGGGGCCGCACATGCGGCGCGCAAGGCCGCCGGCCAGATCGTCCTCAGGGGTAAGCGCACGGGTGCGAATATTCCGGACGTACTCACCGCTGGAGTCCCCTACTTCGTCCGGTACGACCTGTCGGACGAGCAGGGCCGCAGCGTGGGCACCGAGAACGCCCACTGTCTGCCCGTCGCCGTGGGGCTGGACGGATCGTTCGTCATCGCGACGCTGGTCCTGAGCCTGGACGACGGCATGATCACGGCTGCCACCGCCTTCCAGCGGCCGCTTCCCGCGGTGACGGAGCCACCGGTCAACGCCCGGCAGTGGTCCCACGCCTTCGCGATCACCGGAGGCACCGGAACGTACCTCGGCGCCGCAGGCTCGATCACGATCGACCATCCCACGAGAGACGAAGACGTACTCAGCATCGACCTGACCGCCCCTTGAGTCCGGGGCCGAGCTGGGCCTTCTCGGCCGCACCGCCAGGCACCTGAGGCGGTGCGGCCGGGCGGACCTGAGGAGGAGGCAGGCGGATGGACGCCGACAGGAGTGGTGGGGCGACGGAACCTTCCGTGCGGATGCTGCTCGTCGCGGACACCCATGTGCCCCTGCGCGCCAGACGGCTCCCCGACGAACTGCTGCGGGCAACGGAGCGGGCGGACGTTGTCGTGCACGCCGGGGACTGGGTCGACCTGTCGACCCTGGAACTGCTGGAGGGGCGTGCCCGACGTCTGGTCGGGGTGTACGGCAACAATGACGGCCCGGAACTGCGGGCCCGGTTGCCGGAGGTGGCCCGCGTGCGGTTGGGGGGCCTGGAGTTCGGCGTCGTCCACGAGACGGGGGCGGCCCGCGGGCGGGAGGCGCGCTGCGCCGCGCTCCACCCGGAGCTGGACGTCCTGGTCTTCGGCCACAGCCACATCCCCTGGGACTCCGTGGCTCCGGGCGGGCTGCGCCTGCTGAACCCTGGCTCGCCCACGGACCGCCGACGACAGCCGTACTGCACCTACATGACGTGCACGGTGGCGGACGGGGTGCTGGGCGAGGTCGACCTGCACCGCCTGCCCAGGCGCTGACCGCTCCCCGCCTGGGCCGGGCGGGTCACGCCACGTGGACGTGCACCGCCCGCCCTGCGTCGCCACGAACCGCGCCACGGCCGGAAAGGGACCATCCCCGCGCACGCGGGGATGGTCCCAGGTGTCGGCGCCCGTCCGGACCCCGCTGCCGGGGCCGGTGCGCGTAAGCACCGGCCCCGGCAGCCGGGAGTGGTCAGACCAGGTCGAAGCGGTCGAGGTTCGTGACCTTGGTCCAGGCGGCGACGAAATCCGTCACGAACTTCTGCTGGGCGTCGTCGCTCGCGTAGACCTCGGCGAGGGCGCGGAGTTCGGAGTGGGAGCCGAAGACCAGGTCGGCGCGGGTGCCGGTCCACTTGACCTTGCCGGATGCGTCGCGGGCCTCGAACTCGTCCTGCGCCGACGACGTCGACTTCCAGGTGGTGCCCAGGTCGAGCAGGTTCACGAAGAAGTCGTTGGTCAGCGTGCCCGGGCGGTCGGTGAGGACGCCGTGCGTCGAACCGCCGGAGTTGGCGCCCAGCACGCGCAGACCGCCCACCAGGACGGTGGTCTCCGGAGCGCTCAGCGTCAGCAGGTTGGCCCGGTCGAGGAGCAGGTACTCGGCCGGCAGGCGGGTGCCCTTGCCGACGTAGTTGCGGAAGCCGTCGTACGCGGGCTCCAGGGCGGCGAAGGACTCGACGTCCGTCTGGTCCTGCGTGGCGTCGACCCGTCCCCCGGTGAACGGCACCTCCACCTCGACGCCGGCGTCCTTGGCCGCCTGTTCGACGGCCGCGTTGCCCGCGAGGATGATCAGGTCGGCCAGCGAGACCTGCTTGCCGCCCTTGGCGTTGAAGGACTCCTGGATGCCTTCCAGGGCGCGCAGGACCTGGGCGAGGTCGTCCGGGTCGTTCGCCTCCCAGCCGCGCTGCGGCTCCAGGCGGACGCGGGCGCCGTTGGCACCGCCGCGCTTGTCGCTGCCGCGGAAGGACGCGGCAGAAGCCCAGGCGGCCGAGACCAGCTGCGCCACCGCCAGGTCGGTGGCGAGCACCTGCTCCTTGAGCGCGGCGATCTCCGCGGCGTCCAGCAGCTCGCTGGTGCGCGCGGGCAGCGGGTCCTGCCAGAGCAGGACCTCGGAGGGGACCTCAGGGCCCAGGTAGCGCTGGATCGGACCCATGTCGCGGTGCGTCAGCTTGTACCAGGCACGGGCGAAGGCGTCCGCGAACTCCTCCGGGTTCTCGTGGAAGCGGCGCGAGATCTGCTCGTACGCCGGGTCGAAGCGCAGCGACAGGTCGGTGGTGAGCATCTGCGGCTTGTGCTTCTTCGACGCGTCATGCGCGTCCGGGATGGTCGCCTCCGCGTCCTTGGCGACCCACTGCTTCGCACCGGCCGGGGACTCGGTCAGCTCGTAGTCGTAGGCGAAGAGGTTGTGGAAGAACTCGTTGCCCCACGTGGTCGGGGTGCTGGTCCAGGTCACCTCCAGACCGCTGGTGATGGCGTCCCCGCCCTTGCCCGACTTGTACGAGCTGCGCCAGCCGAGGCCCTGCTCCTCCAGCGGGGCGCCCTCGGGGTCCGCACCGACGCTCTCGGCCGGGCCCGCGCCGTGCGTCTTGCCGAAGGTGTGGCCACCGGCGATGAGGGCGACGGTCTCCTCGTCGTTCATCGCCATCCGGCGGAAGGTCTCGCGGATGTCGCGGGCGGCCGCGATCGGGTCAGGGTTGCCGTTGGGGCCCTCGGGGTTGACGTAGATCAGACCCATCTGGACCGCGCCGAGCGGGTTCTCCAGCTCACGGTCGCCGGAGTAGCGCTCGTCGTCGAGCCAGGTGGTCTCCGGGCCCCAGTAGACGTCCTCCTCCGACTCCCAGACATCCTCGCGGCCGCCGGCGAAGCCGAAGGTCTTCAGGCCCATGGTCTCCAGGGCGACGTTGCCGGTGAGGATCAGCAGGTCGGCCCAGGACAGCGCCTGGCCGTACTTCTTCTTGACCGGCCACAGCAGACGGCGGGCCTTGTCCAGGTTGCCGTTGTCCGGCCAGCTGTTCAGCGGGGCGAAGCGCTGCTGACCGGCGCCCGCGCCACCGCGGCCGTCGCTGATGCGGTACGTGCCGGCGCTGTGCCAGGCCATCCGGACCATCAGCGGTCCGTAGTTGCCGAAGTCGGCCGGCCACCAGTCCTGCGACGTGGTGAGCACCTCGGCGATGTCCCGCTTCACCGCGGGCAGGTCGAGGGCCTGGAACGCGGCCGCGTAGTCGAAGTCCGCACCGAGCGGGTTCGCCACGGCGGGGTTCTTGGCAAGGATCTTCAGGTTGAGGCGGTCCGGCCACCACTGACGGTTCCCCCCGCCCTGCGTGGGGTGCGGCGCGCGGCCGTGGGCCACGGGGCAGCCGCTGGCCTGCGCCTCGGGCACCTCGGGGTTGGCCGTCTCAGGCGAATCCGGGACGACGGGGTCGAAGACGTGTGACTCGTTGTTCTCGGTCATGGGTGATCCTTCCGGCCCCGGCGGGTCGAGGGGGCGCTGTACGGGGGAGGAGGATTCGGGCCGTGCAGAAGGGGCACCTGTGTTGCCAGGGTCTCGCCGAGGGGGCCCGAACGTCTTACGGACCACCGGGCCGGACGGTCCCGGGCGGTGCGACGAGGACGATGCTCGGAAGGCGGGCGGCGGTGCGCTCTCGACCGGCGGTGCCCCGTCACGTGTCTCTGCTGCCGTACCGGACTCTTCCTGTCTCTTGGATGTCGCCGGGATCGATCCTACAATGGACTTCGTCCAAGTCAAGAAGTGCGCTAAAACGATAACGACCGGGGTGCGGCGTGTCGGATCCCTCCAGGGGTCGCACGTCCCCCGTGGACCGGAACAGGTGGGACGAGATGAGCGACCTCCTTCAGCGGCTGCGGAGCCGCGGCTGGCGCTTGACCTCGCAGCGGCGTGTCGTCGCGGAGGTCCTCGACGGCGACCACGTGCACCTGACGGCGGACGATGTGCATCTGCGTGCCGCCGTGCGCCTGCCCGAGATATCCCGCGCGACCGTGTACAACACGCTGGGGGAACTCGTCGCGATCGGTGAGGTGCTGGAGGTCTCCACCGTGGGCCGGGCCAAGCGCTACGACCCGAACGCGCGCCGCCCTCATCAGCACCTGGTGTGCTCCGGCTGCGGAATGGTCCGCGACGTCCATCCGGCCGGCAATGCCCTGGGTGATCTGCCCGAGTCCGAGCGGTTCGGGTTCGCCGTCGGCTCGGTGGAGATCACCTACCGGGGCTTGTGTCCGGCCTGCGCCTGACTGCGGCGGGCTTTACCGCCCCGCCGGAACGCGGTCGTGTACCTGCGCCGACACCACGGCGCGCCCAGGCGGGCCGGAGGAGCATGTCCTCGCCCGTGTGAAGCGTCGCGCGACTGCGCGATCTCGCCCTCGCCGGACAGGCCACCGGGTAAGGGGTGAAGGGGTCGGCTCGGGGCGGTGGCGGTTGTGGTGACGGGGCTGCCGCATGTGCGGCCGCCCCGTGCGGTGCCGCACTGAGGCGGCGGTGCGTCAGCCCTGTGCGGTGTTGTCGCCCGCCTGCCCGGCACTCTCGGCCGAGTCGGCCTTCTCGCGCATCTTGCGCACCAGCTCCGCCTTCTGGGCGGCTGCGCCCTGGCGGTCGAGGTTGCGGTGCGGACCGTTGTTCTGGCGTTCGGCGCGGGACAGCTTCTTGCGCTGGCCGCCGCCCATGCCGACGGGGTTGTTGATGTTCTTGCTCACGGTCACAGGTTCTCCCGGGGGTGATGTGAAGTGATCTGCGGATTCATCGGTGGGGGACGGGCGGCGACGCCGGAGGGTGTCAGCGGGGCCCGTCACGCCCTCACTCGTACATCGGGGTCTGGAAGAACATGACAAATACGTTACCCGGTTCCGTCGGCCCCGCAGACCAACCTTTTCGCCGCCCACCGAAGGCGTCGGCCCCCCAGGGAGGCGATGGCCTCCTTGTGCCTCAGGCGGCGAGCACGGCGGCGAGCATCCGACGGACGACCGGGGTCAGTTCGGCCACGTCGGGTACCGGGCGGCTCGCGGCCGGTGCCCCGGCGAGCCGGTCGTACAGCAGCCCGTCGGTCCAGGCGACGAGCAGGTCCGCAGCCTGCGCCGGGCGGGGGGCGCCGAGCACCGCCAGCAGGGTGGTGGCCCTGGAGCGTGCGGTGAGGCCCGCGGTCTCCAGCCCGGCCCGCAGCTCCGGACGACGGGTCGCCTCAAGGCTGAGCTCGAAGCGCGCGAGCTGGCGTTCCCGCCCCACGGTCAGCCAGTGGTGCAGCAGTACGGCCAACGCCTCCGCGGCGGAGTCCGGGTCCGGGCCCCCGTGCTGCGCTTCCCACCGGTCCACGTCGGCGACCGTCAGTTCCGCCAGGCGGAGGTAGCAGGCGCTGATCAGGGCGCTCCGCGTGCGGAAGTAGTACGACGTACTGCCGGCCGGCAGCCCGGCGGCGGTGTCGACCGCCCGGTGGGTCAGACCACGCAGGCCTGCGGAGGCCACGGTGCTGATGGCGGCGTCGGCGATCAGGTTCCGGCGATCAGGAAGGGGCACACCCGCACTCTACAGGTGTAGAGTGCGGAGCGTCGTCCTCTACAGATGTAGAGGAGGTGTGAGTGAAGGAGGGGCGTGGTCGATATGGGTGTTCGTCATGCTGTCGTGGCCGGAGGCGGGATCGGGGGTCTCGCCGCGGCGGTGGCCCTGAGCCGCCGGGGATGGCGTGTGACCGTGTGCGAACGGGCTCCCGTCCTCACCGGTATCGGCGCGGGCATCGTGCTCGCCCCCAACGCACTGCGCGCCCTGGACTCGATCGGCCTGAGCCCTGAGGTGTGGGCGGGCGACACCCTGGTCGGTCCGGTCGGGCTGCGTACCCCCGACGGCACGTGGCTGAGCCGCGCCGGTGCCGGCGCGATGTCCTCCCGCTACCGCCCTCCCGCGCGCGCCGTGCACCGCGCCTCCCTGATCGACGCCCTCGCCGACGCTCTGCCGCCCGGCGTCGTACGCCTCGGCGTACCGGTGACCGGTGTGGACGACACGGGGGACGCGGTGGTCGTGCTTACGTCGGCGGGCGACCTGCGTGCCGACGTCGTCGTGGCGGCCGACGGCATGCGCAGCGTGCTCCGTGGACAGCTCTTCCCCGGGCACCCCGGCCTACGTCACGCCGGTGAGGCCGGATGGCGGGCGGTGCTGCCCGGCTTCGGCCCCCCGGTCCGGTCGGCGGCCGAGACCTGGGGCCGAGGGGAGCGGTTCGGCATAGTCCCTCTCGTCGACGGCCGGATCTATGTCTACGCCACCGCCGCGTCCGGCCCCGGTACGAAGCCGGCCGACCACCATGCGGAACTGAACCGGCGCTTCGGCACGTGGCACGACCCGATCCCCGCACTGCTGGACCGGCTCGACCAGCGGAACCCCGACCCCGTCGGCGTACTCCACCACGACTTCCACGAACTGGCCTCGCCCCTGCCCCGATTCCACTCCGGCCGGGTGGCCCTGCTCGGTGACGCCGCCCACGCGATGACGCCCAACATGGGCCAGGGCGGCTGCCAGGCCATCGAGGACGCGGTCGTCATGGCGCACCTCCTCGCGGATGACGCCGACGTACCGGCTGCCCTCGCCGCCTACACGCAGGCCAGACACCGGCGTACCACCCGCATCAGCATCCGCTCCCGGCGCATCGGTGAACTCGCCCGGCTCTCCCACCCCGTGGCCGTGTCCGCCAGGAACCTCGTCGTACGGGCCACGCCGTCAGCGGTCACGTCGAGGGCTCTGGACACCGTCCTCGGCTGGCAGCCCCCGTCCGGCCCCACATCGCCCTCGCGGCCCTCCGTCACCACCAAGGAGCAACCATGAACAGCGCGGTCACCTCCCGCCCCTTCCCCCGGGCGGACTCCGTGCGGCCCTTCAAGGTGGGCGCCTACGGATTCGTCCTCCTGGGGATCGGCCACCTCGCCCTCTCCGCCGTCGCGGCGTCGACCGCCCAGGCACCGGAGCGGAGCGAAGCCGAGAGGGCCATGCGGGAGTCCACGTTCGTCCTGCTGGGACTGGAACGCACCGTCCTCGATCTCTTCGACGGTATGAGCATCGCCATGGCGTTCTTCGCCGCTGCCTGCGGCCTGCTCATCCTCGCCGCCGTCCGCCACGCCCCTGCCCTCGTCCAGCGCCGCACTGCCTTCGGATGGACGGCCCTGGCAGTCTCCCTGGCCGTCCTGGCGACAGCCGTTCTCCTGCTTCCCCCTCCACCGATCGTCGTCCTCACCGTCACCAGTTGCGCCTTCGCCCTGTCGCTGCGCAGGGCTGCGGCTCCCACCGCCCGTGCGGCCGCAGGTGCGTGACGCATGACGCAGCAGGCGGAATCGTCGTCCGGCACTGCGGGATGGCGTCGTCTCCCGTGGTGCAGCGATACTGCGACCGACCGTTCCGTCAAAACCGGTCTGTCGGAACCGTTCTGTCGAAAGGGCCCACGTGACGCACCAGTTCCCCGCAATCACCCGGCTCGGTCTGGGCGGAGTCGCGCTCCTGCTCGTCCTCACGGGCTCCGCCCTGCCTGCCACGGCGTCCCCCGCCGGCACCACCCGCAGCACCACGGAGCCCACCGTCGAGGAACAGCGCCTCGACCGGGCCGCCCCGCAGGAGATCCTGCGGCGCAGCGGATTCCACGCCCTGGCCCCCCGCTTCGTCCACGCCCTGGAGGGTGCCCGCGGTTACGCGCAGGCGGAGCGCGTGGTGAACCGCCACGCCGCGGCACTGTGGCTGCGTGCCGTGGACCGCGCCCAGGGCCGTGGCCCCGCCACGGGCGACCTGAGCCGGGGCGACGACCGTCCCTTGTACTGGGCCCGACTCGCCCTGAGCCGTGAACTGCGTGCGTGGACACCTCGGTTCGGGCTGGACGACCAGCAGCGCAGGGCTCTGCACACGGTTCTGGAGACCTCCTCGCGCGGGCAGCAGGACATCCGCCACCCGGGCCGCCAGGTGAAGCGCGTCCTCGTCACCGGCTTCGATCCGTTCACCCTGGACAGGGACGTCCGGATCGGCAACCCCTCGGGCGCGAGCGCGCTCGCCCTGGACGGCACCCTGGTGCGGACCGCCGAGGGGCCGGTCCGGATAGAGGCAGTCGTCTTCCCGGTGCGGTGGACGGACTTCGCCGAGGGGGCCGTCGAGCGGGCCCTCGCCCGGCATCTGCCGCACCTGGACGTGTTCACCACCATCAGCCAGGGCCGCCAAGGCCGCTTCGACGTGGAGCGCACCAACGGCGCCTGGCGCGGTGGCTTCCCCGACAACGAGAACCTCGCGCGCACCGGGACGGTCCCCGTCACCGACCCCGCGTCGCAGCCGCAGTGGACCTCCACCACCCTCCCGTACCGTCAGCTCACCGAAGCGGACACGGGCCGCTTCCCCGTGTACGACAACACCGAGGTCACCGAGATCCCGGCGGGCGCCACCCAGCCGGTGACCAGGCCGGACGGGCCCACCCCGGGCTCCACCGCGCGGGCCGGGGGCGGTGGCGACTACCTCTCCAACGAGATCGCCTACCGGGTCACCCTGCTACGCGACCGGATGGGGCTGTCGAAGCTGCCGGGCGGTCATCTGCACACGCCCGTCCTGCAGTTCGGCGCGGGGAACGAGAACCCGGCGACGGGTGAGGTCACCGACCCCGGCTTCGAGCGCAACCGCTCGGACATCGTGCACCAGGTACGGGCGCTGGTGCAGACGGCGGTGAGTGCGGCCCGGTGAGCCCCGCGGTGCCGGCGCTGCCCACGGCTGCGACGATACGGGGGCACCACGTTCCCCTCGAAGACGTTCCCGCTACCACCGGGCGGGGGCCGATCGGGGGGCACGCTGACATGACAGGGAGAGGCACGCTGATATGACCGGGAAACGGGACCGCTGGGCGGAACTCACCGGCGGACAGGCCGGAGAGGAGTACGCCCGGCGTTTCGCGCGGCTTGCCGAATCGGGGCACGACATCCACGGCGAGGCCACGTTCTGCGCCGCGTTGGTGGAGCCCGCCGCCCGGGTGCTCGACGCCGGCTGCGGCACCGGACGGATCGCTGTCCGGCTCGCCGAACTGGGGCATCGCTGCACCGGGGTGGACATCGACGCCTCGATGCTCGCCGTCGCCCGCCGCCATGCCCCCTCACAGGAGTGGCTCCTCGGGGATCTGGCCCGTACGGACACCCTCGGCCTGCGACCCGATTTCGACCTGGTGCTGGCCGCAGGCAACGTCGTCCCCCTCTTGGCCGCAGGCACCGAAGCGGCCGTCATCGGACAGTTGGCCGCCGTGCTGCGGCCCGGCGGCCTGCTGGTCACGGGCATGGGGCTGGACGCCGCGCACCTGCCGCTGCCCGAAGCGCCCTTCGGCCTCGCGGACTTCGACGAGTGGTGTGACCGGGCCGGACTGATCCTGCGGCAGCGCTACGCCACCTGGAGCGGCGATCCCTATGTCCCGGGATGCGGTTACGCCGTCAGCGTGCATGTCCGCCCGGATCCGGACAGCCGCTGAGTTCCGCCCTGCGAACCGTCCGAAGCGTCTGAACCGACCGGACGGCCCGGACCGATGAGTTTTCGGAGCGGGAATGGTCTGCCCAGGTATGAAGACTCACACGCTCAAGACAGCCGACGCCGATCTCGTCTACGACGTGCACGGGCCGCTGCCCACCACCCACGGGCGCCCGCCGCTGTTCATGATCGGGCAGCCCATGGACGCCACCGGGTTCGCCGCGCTCGCGGCCCGTTCCTCCGAGCGCACGGTGGTCACCTACGACCCGCGCGGACTCGGCCGCAGCGTCCGCAGGGACGGGCGGGTCGACCACACCCCCGAGACCCAGGCCGACGACGTGCACGCCCTGATCCAGGAGATCGGCGCCGGTCCGGTCGAGATGTTCGCCAGCAGTGGCGGAGCGGTCACCGCGCTCGCGGTCGTGGCCCGGTACCCCGGTGATGTGACCGTCCTGGTCGCCCACGAGCCGCCGCTCATCACCCTCACCCCGGATGGTCCCGCGGCCGTGCGGGCCCGTGCCGCCGTCCGGGACGTTTACGAGAAGCGGGGGTGGGGGGCCGGAATGGCCGCCTTCGTGGCCATGACCTCCTGGGAGGGCGAATTCACCGAGGCGTACTTCGCTCAGTCGGAGGCCGATCCGGCCGCGTTCGGGATGCCGACCGAGGACGACGGATCGCGTGACGATCCGCTGCTGTCCGACCGGTCGTGGGCGATCAGTAGTTACCAGCCGGATGTCGACGCGATCACCGGTGCCCCCACCCGCGTGGTGATCGCGGTGGGGGAGGAGTCCGAGGCCGTCCAGACCGGGCGTACCTCCGTCGCGATCGCCGAACTGCTCGGGCAACCGGTCACCGTGTTCCCGAGCCATCACGGCGGATTCCTCGACGGCGAGTTCGGTTACCCCGGCAAGCCGGACGAGTTCGCCCGCCGTCTGCGTGAGGTACTCGACGGCGCCGCGTGAGGTACCGCGTTATCGCTGCCGGTCGGGGTAGCGAAAGGCTATGAGCACTGACAGAACACCCACCGCTCCCGCGGGATACGTGCAGCCGGAACTCGACGTCCGGGCTCTCACCGAGGTCCTGGACGGCGAGTACGCCGAGGTCCGTGACCTGGTCCGCACCAACCTGGTGACGTACGCCTCGGTCCTCGAGGAGGCCGAGGAGCTCGGCATCGACGCGTACCGCGAGCGGGTGCGCGAACTCGTGGTCGAGATGGCGGCGACGGGGCAGACCGGTATGGGCTTCCCGAAGCGGTACGGCGGAGGTGGTGACGTCGGGGCATCGATCGCCGCGTTCGAGACGCTCGCCTTCGGTGATCTGTCGGTGCTGGTCAAGACCGGCGTGCAGTTCGGCCTCTTCGGCGGCGCGATTCTGCACCTGGGCACCGAACGCCACCACGACGCCTATCTGCCGGACCTGGTCACCGGGAAGCTGATGGGCTGCTTCGCGATGACCGAGACCGGCCACGGCTCCAACGTCCAGGCGCTCGGCACCGTCGCGCGGTACGACGCCGCCGCCCAGGAGTTCGTCATCTCCACCGAGGGCGACCAGGCCCGCAAGGACTACATCGGCAACGCGGCCCGCCACGGTGAGCTGGCCGTCGTCTTCGCCCAACTGGAGGTGGGCGGGGAAACCGAGGGCGTGCACGCCTTCGTCGTACGGATCCGGGTCGGCGGCGAGGTGGCGCCCGGCGTCGACATCGAGGACGACGGCCGCAAGATGGGCCTCAACGGCGTGGACAACGGGCGCATCCGGTTCGACGGCGTGCGGGTCCCCCGCGAGGCACTGCTCAACCGGTTCGCCGACGTCACCCCGGAAGGCGTCTACAGAAGCACGATCGACAACCCCGACCGCCGCTTCTTCACCATGCTCGGCACTCTGGTCCAGGGCCGGGTCAGCGTCGGCGGCGCCGGGGTCAACGCCGCCGAGGTGGCCCTCGCCGTCGCAACGAAGTACGCCCTGCGGCGCCGGCAGTTCGCGGCGGGCTCCCAGGGAGAGGAGCAGCTGCTCCTCGACTACGGCCTGCATCAGCGCCGTCTGCTGCCGCTCATCGCGCAGACGTACGCGCTGCACTTCGCGCAGGACGTCGTACGCACGCAGCTGCACGAGGTCTTCTCCGGCGCGGAGGACGACCCGCAGGGGCGGCGCCGGCTGGAGGCACGGGCCGCCGGAACCAAGGCGCTGGGCACCTGGCACGCCACGCGGGTGATCCAGGAGTGCCGTGAGGCGTGTGGCGGCGCCGGCTATCTCGCCGTCAACCGGTTCGCCGCCCTCAAGGCCGACAGCGACATCTTCACCACCTTCGAGGGCGACAACCACGTCCTGCTGCAACTCGTCGCCAAGGGCCTGCTCACCGACTACGCCAGCGAGTTCGAGGACCTGGACCAGCTCGGCACGGTCCGCTACGTCACCAGCCTCGCCGTCGAGACGGTCATCGAGAAGACCTCGGCCCACAAGCTGCTCGAACGGGTACGTGACCTGCTGCCGGGCGGCGACGAGTGGGACCAGGAAGCAGGGCTGCTGGACTCGGAGTACCAGCTGGCCATGTTCCGCTACCGCGAGGAGCACATGCTCGCCGGAGTGGCCCGCAGGCTCAAGGCCGGAATCGACCGGAAGCGCGACCCGGGCGCCGTCTTCTCGGAGGTGCAGGACCACGTCATCGCCGTCGCCCACGCACATGTCGAGAGGCTGGTGCTGGAGGCGTTCGTCGAGAAGACGCGTACCCTGCCCGAGGGCGGCAACAAGGTGGCGCTGGGGCTGTTGTGCGACCTGTTCGCCCTGTCGACGATCGAGGCGGACCGGGCGTGGTTCATGGAGCACGGCCGGCTGACCGTCCAGCGCTCCAAGGCGATCACCCGTGAGGTGAACGACCTCTGCCGCAAGGTCCGGCCGCTCGCGGGGGATCTCGTGGACGCGTGGGGCATCCCGTCCGCCATGCTGCGCGCCCCGGACCTGGTGGGCTGATCCGCCGCCGAGGCGCATCCCGGGCCCGGCCCCGGGGTGCGCCTCGGTTCAGTCGGTGAACAGCTGGGTCACAGCGGATCAGCTCGTACAGTCCGTAGGCTGGCGGAGTACCCACCCACAGGTGTTCTGTCCCGGGAGGTTGTGGACGGGTGAGCCAGAACTCGGCTGAGGGATCTTGAACAGGTGAGGGCCTTCCGGTTCGGTGTGGATTGCGACGTCTACACCCACAGAAGGGCCCTCGTGTCCCGCCGCAACGCACCCCTGACCGAGACCGGACGTCTGCGTCCGGCCCGCTGCGTGGTCGAGGACGGCCGGCCGCTCTCACTGGGCAATACAGCTAGGCCCGGGGCGACGTCGCCGCGATCACCAATTGCACGCAGTGCGCCTCCAGCCGCTCGCGTGGCACGTCGAGCGTGCCGTGCAGCCACCCCGCGAAGAGGTTCGCCAGGCCGCCGACCAGGGCGTGCGCGGCCATCCGGCGGTCGACGGCGTCCCCCCTACCGGCGAGCTGACCGCCGACGAGGTCGGTGAACACCGGCATGAGGCGGTGGCTGTGGGCGCCGAGCACCGGGTCGGCGAAAGGCTCCAGGAGCAGCAGGCGGCCCTTGTGCGGTGCGTCCAGGACCAGGGCGACGAAGGCGGCGACGGCGGCCCGGGCCCGTACTTCCAGCGGTGGGCCGCTGAGCGCCACGGCCTTCTCCAGGGCGTTCCTGGCCTCGTCGGCGACCCGCTCGAAGGCAGCGAGGAGTAGGTCGTCGCGCCCGGTGAAGCTCTCGTAGAAGTAGCGGTCCGTGAGGCGCGCCTGTCTGCAGACGGACCGGACCGTGACGGCCGCGCACCCCTCCTCGCCGGCCAGGCGCTCGGCGGTGTCCAGCAGGACCTGCCGACGGGCCGCGCGGCGATCGGCGAGCTTGGTCCCGCCCCAGCTCCGTTCCGCCAACTCCGGCCCCCTCGTCTGCCGTTGACCGCCCCCTGTCGGCCCGCCCTCCGTCGAGACGATTGACGACAGCCGTCCGCACATTCTAACTTGATGACAGGTGTCCTCAGATGGTCCTCGGCGCAACTGCCGGGACGATCCACCACGCCACGGTCACGAACACGGCCGCAGTCACCAAAGCAGCCACGGAACAGAGCGGCCCCGGAACGGAATCCCTCACCGGAGGTACACGTGACAGCGTCAGCCCACGGACCTGCCCCGACCGACCCGAGAACCGTCGAACCCCTTGGCCCCGACTCGCTCACCTGGCGCTGGTTCGGCGACTGGAGGGGCCTCCTCCTCGCCCCCTGGGCCGGGTCGATGCAGAACATGCACCCCGAACTGGGCGCGGGCGTCGCCGAGCACTCCCGCTTCTTCGAGGAGCGCTGGGAGCGCCTCTTCCGCTCGCTGTACCCGATCGGGGGAGTGGTGTACGACGGCCCGCTCGCCGCCCGTACGGCCCGTGAAGTGCGCGGCTACCACGCCTCGATCAGCGGGGTCGACGAGCGCGGCCGCCCGTATCACGCGCTCAACCCGGGCACGTTCTACTGGGCGCACGCCACGTTCTTCATGCTCACCGTGCAGGTGGCCGAGCGCTTCGGTGGCGGCCTCACCGAAGCCCAGCGGCACACGCTCTTCGACGAGCACGTCCGCTGGTACGCGCTGTACGGCCTGTCCATGAAGCCCGTTCCCCGCAGCTGGGAGGAGTTCCAGAGATACTGGGACCACATGTGCGCCGACGTCCTGGAGGACAACCGGCCGACCCAGGACGTCCTGAACATGCGGCGGATCGCCAAACCACCTCTCCTGCGGCTGCTGCCCGCGCCGCTGTGGGCCGTCGCCCGGATCCCGATCGTCCGGCTGACCCTGTGGATGACGATCGGCCTCTATCCGCACGCCGTACGCGAACGCCTCGGGCTGCGCTGGACTCCCCACGACGAACGGCTGCTGCGCGCACTGGGGCGGCTGGTGCACCACGCCTGGCACTGCGTTCCCGAGCGTCACCGCTTCCACCCCCGCGCCCGTGCGGGCTGGGACCGCGAGCGGGGCCGTTCGGCGACGGGCCCGGTGGAGACGCCCGCCCGGAACCTGCCGCCGGAGGAGCGGCGCGGGCTTCCGCAGCACTACGTACCGTAGAGCTGCCCGGCCCGGGCGCTGGGACGGGGCCTCGCCGCCCGGCCAGATCAGGCCCGCCCAGCTCAGGCCCGCCCAGCTCAGGCCCGCCAGCTCAGGCCCGCGCGGCTCAGGTGGCTGGTGTACTCCTCGCGCCCGTGGCAGTCCAGGAGTTCCCCGCCCGCCGGGCCGACAGAGCGGCTTCAGCGCGCGGGGGCCGTGCGGCCGAGGGCGAAACGGGCGGTGCCCGGCCGTCCTTCGGCCAGGTCGGCGGCCAGTTCGCCGATGGCGGGTCCGAACTTGGAGCCGTGCCCGGAGAAGCCGGCCAGCACGGTGACCGGGCCCCCGGTCGCCGCGTCATCGTCCATGTGCCGGGACCCGGCGACGGAGAGGCTTCCCCGCAACAAAGATGCTATGCGCTGCATGTATACGTGAGGTGTATAGTCGAGAACTCCTGAGGATCTTTGAGAGCCCTGAAAGCTCCTGAAACCGTGACCATGGAGACGACGATGACCACCAGCACCATCCCGGACGCCCCCGCCGCGCCAAGGAGCGACGTGCGCGCCCGGGCCGGCCGCGCCGCTGTGGCGACGGGCGGTGGTCTGCTCCTCGGCGTGCTCACCAACCTGGCCCAGGGATGGCTGCCCGACGCCTGGCAGCAGCTCCCCAACTCCGGAGCGGTCTGGTCCACCGTCGCCTTCGCCGTCGGGGCGCTGCTGTATCGGCACGAGAGGCTCCTACAGGCCGCGTCGGGCGGCGCGGGTGCTGAGGTCGGACTGGTGCTCGGGTACTACGGGTACGCCGAGTTCGGGCGGGACGGGGCGGGCAGTCTCTTCTTCCCGCTGGTGTGGCTCGGGCTTGCTCTCGTCGCCGGGCCTCTGTTCGGTGTCGCGGGCTGGTGGTGGCGGCGTGGCCGGGACACGCGGCGCCGCGTGGCAGGACTGGGCGCGTTCGCCGGTCTCTGGGGGATGGAAGGACTGCTGTACGCGGTGGACCTCCACCACATTCCGGAGGCGTACACCTGCCTGGCGCTGTTCGCCCTGATCCCGCTGCTGATGGCCCGTGACCACAAGGAGCGCGCCCTGACGCTGGGTGCCGCGGCGGCCTTCTCCCTGATCGCGTACGCCGTTGTCGTCGTCCCCCTCCACATGGTCAGCGCCTGATCCCTGCCCCGACCTGCCCCCGGGCGGTGCCGGCCCTCCTGCGGAACGGGCCGGCACCGCGGCGGGTCAGGCCGGCCAGGCGCCCGTGACGCGCCGGGTCGCCCGGGCGCCCGAGCGTTCGACCGCTGCCTTGACCACGGCGAAGATCGCGCCCTGTACGGCGGCGGCGAGAAGGATCTGCCGCCACGGGCGGCCCTCGTCCAGGGCGTCCGGGGCGTCGCCCTCGCCTTCGATGAGCTTCCATGTCTGCTTGAACGCCGCGCCCGCGATCATGCCGCTGACCGTACCCAGGGCGAAACCGACCGGTTTGTAGGCGATCTTGGCCCCCTTCACCGGTTACGCCCCCGGCTACGGCGGATCAGGAGGAAGGCGACCAGCAGCGCACCGCCCGCGATGAGCGGGGCTCGGTTGGCGCGGGCGGCCGTCGCGGCGCGGTCCGCCTTCTCCAGCAGCGGGTCGGGCGTCTTCTCCGCCGCGTACCGCCGCGCCTGAGCCGCGCTCTCGCGCACCTGCGCGGCGGCCTGTGCGGTCTTCTCCAGCACGGCGTCCGGCGTCCTGTCCTTCACCAACTGCGCGGCCTGCTCCGTCTTCTCACGGATCTGTCCGGAGGCCAGCGCGGCCTTCTCCGCGGCCTGCTCCTTCACGGCCGCCGTCTTCTCCTTCGCCTGCGCCTTGATGTCGGCCTTGGCCGCCAGCGCCTCGACGGTCTGTCCCAGTTCGTCACGCGTCCGCTCGACCTGCTCGCGCAGCTCCTCGGGGGTGGGCGTGCCCATCTTGTTCTGTGATTCGTCGTTCATCGGTGAGCCTTCTCCTTGACCTCGGCCAGATCGGCCTTGACGCTGTCGATGGTCTGTTCGGGGGCGGGGGTGCCTGCCCGGGCGATCTGCTTCTTCCCGGCCAGGGCGGCCACGGCGGCCACCGCCGCCAGCACCGCTGTGACGATGAGCGCCGCCGCCCACAGGGGCAGTGCCAGCGCGAGTGCGGCGATGCAGGTCGCCACCAGCGCCTGGGCCGCCAGGATGCCGACGAGACCCGCGGCGCCGAAGAGGCCGCCGCCCTTCCCGAACCGCTTGCCCTTCTGCGTCATCTCCGAACGTGCCAGCTGCATTTCCTCGCGGACCAGCTCCGAGATCTGCTGCGAGGCACGCGAAACCAGCACACCCACCTGGTCGCCGGTGGGGCCGGCCTGCCGCTCTGCTGTGCTCATGATGAGGTCACCCTGCTCTCCTCGATCGGTCGGAATCGTCACGGGGACGTGGGCCGTTGCGATGGAACGCCTTCGTCCGGATGTGTACGCCGTCGTCGTCCGGCTACCCGGCAACGGCGGCGGCACCCGTCCCGCGACCCACGGACACCGCTCACTGCTCCATCCGGCGGCGGTCCCCCTCGCTCCAGGCGTGGGTGTCACGGGGTTCCACATACGGCTCCTCGTCCTTCGGGTGGCCGCCGGCGATCGCACGCTGGCGGACCATCTCCGCGTCGAATTCCAGCCCCAGGAGGATCGCCAGGTTGGTGATCCACAGCCACACCAGGAAGACGACCACGCCGGCGAGGGCGCCGTAGGTCTTGTTGTACGAGGCGAAGTTCGCGACGTAGAACGCGAAGCCGGCCGACGCGGCCAGCCAGATCACCAGGGCCAGGAAACTGCCCGGGGTCACCCACGTGAACCCGCGGCCCTTGGCGTTCGGCGCGGCCCAGTAGAGGACCGCGATCATGACGGTGACGAGCAGGACCAGGACCGGCCACTTCGCGATCGACCAGATGATCAGAGGAGTGTCCCCGATTCCCAGGGCGGCACCGGCCTGCCGTGCCAGACCGCCGGAGAAGACCACGATGAGGGCGCTGGCACACGCGAGGACCATGAGCGTCACCGTCAGGGCCAGGCGCAGCGGCAGGACCTTCCACACCGGCCGGCCCTCCGGCATGTCGTAGACGGCGTTCGAGGTGCGGATGAACCCGGCGACGTAACCGGAGGCCGACCACACCGCGACGGCCAGACCCGCGATCGCCATGAACGAACCGACGCCGGCGTTGCCCTGGAGCTGCTCCACGGCATCACTGATCACGTCCCGGGCGGAACCCGGTGCCAGCTTCCGCAGGTTCTTCAGGACCTGTTGGGTGGCGGACTCGCCCGCGAGGCCCAGCAGGGACACCAGCACCAGAAGGGCGGGGAACAGCGCCAGCACCCCGTAATACGTCAGCGCGGCGGCCCGGTCCGCGAGTTCGTCGTCCTTGAACTCCTTCAGGGTGCCGCGCAGCACCGCCGTCCAGGAGCGCCGGGGCAGCTCGGTCGGACGGTCCGGCGCCCGCTCCTCCACCTGTTCATCAGGTCCCGCTTCGCCGTCGCGGCGCCCGTTCCCGCCCGTGTGTTCCTTGCCGGGGCCCGACCTCGGTGCGTCTGTCATACCCGGCGGGTGTCCACCACGGCGGTACTCATGTCTGCGAGGCGCGGGTCCCTGGGGACTTCTTATGTCACCGTGCCGCACGCGTGTTCCGTGCCGGCACGGGTAGGCGTAGCCACATGCAGGCGGGATTCCGCGGCAGCGTCCGTGACAGGGAAGGTTCGTAATGTCGATATCCATGGAGGCCACGACCGGGGTCGCCGCGCCGGCGGCACTCGCGCCGGCGGTACTCCCGCAGATCGACGATCCGCAGAAGATGGCCCCGAAGGACGCCCGGGCACTCGGCACGCTCTTCTTCCAGCAGTTGCAGGTCCTCGAAGAAGGCACGCACGAGTACCAGTACGCGCGTAACACACTCATCGAGATGAACCTGTCGTTGGTGCAGTTCGCGGCGAAGAGATACCGCAACCGCGGCGACGGCCAGATGGAAGACATCATCCAGGTCGGCACCATCGGCCTGATCAAGGCGATCGACCGCTTCGAGCTGTCGCGCGAGGTCGAGTTCACCTCCTTCGCCATTCCCTACATCGTGGGTGAGATCAAGCGCTTCTTCCGCGACTCCACGTGGTCCGTCCATGTCCCCCGGCGCTTGCAGGAGCTGCGGGTCACCCTGGCCAAGGCCAAGGAGGAGCTCACCTCCATCCTGGGCCACGACCCCGGCGTCGCGGAGCTCGCCGCGCACCTGGACATCACCGAGGACGAGGTCATCGACGGCCTCATCGCCTCCAACGGCTACACCGCGGGCTCCATCGACCTCCCGCTCGGCGGGACCGAGCAGGGCGCCTCCGACAGCGGCACCAGCTACGCCGACATCACCGGCGACTGCGACCCGGGCATGGAGCTGGTCGAGAACCTCCACGCACTGGCCCCGCTGCTGGAGACCCTGGAGGACCGCGACCGCGAGATCGTCCGGATGCGCTTCGGTCAGGAGATGACCCAGGCTCAGATCGGCGAACATCTGGGCATCTCCCAGATGCATGTCTCCCGGCTGCTCTCCCGGCTCCTCACCACGCTGCGGCACGGCATGCTCACCCAGAACTGAGCCGCCGGAGAACCGGAGCCACCGGAACCGAGCCAAGGACAGAACCCCCACACAAGGACAGAACCCCCACAGCGGCTCGCTGTGGGGGTTCTGTCCGTACCAGGGCCCCTACCAGGACCAGCCTGTCGGAGCCCTACCAGGCCGCGGGGCCCGCCGGATCGCCCTGCGGGCCGTCAAGCAGCGAGATCTCCACGCGGACACGCTTCCCCACGGGTTCACGGCGCACCTCGAAGCTCTCGCAGACCGCGAGAACGATCTCCAGCCCGTGCTGCCCCGTACGCGTCGGGTCGGCCTGCCGGCTGGTGGGCAGCACCGAACCCGTGTCCCACATCGTGATGCTCAGGATGCCGTCGCCTGCTTCGAGGTCGAGGAGGCACGGGCCCGGCGCGTACTTGCAGACGTTCGTGGCCAGCTCGCTCACAACCAACTGCGTGACATCCATGGCCCGCTCCGACACGGGCAGGCCGTGCAGCGACCGCGCCTCGGTCAGGAAGTCCCGGACGAAGCCCCGGGCCCGGGAGATCTCTCCCGAACCCATCTCGTACGCGGCACTGCCCCGCACGGCGCCCGTACCCACTGTCTGCCGGTCCTGTTCGCTTCCTCGGTCCGCCATCAGCAGTTCCACGTCATTTCCCCCCGTCGGTCAGCTGCACCGCACAGCCCTCAAACGCAACCCGCCTACCCGCCGCCACACGTTTCAGTCCCGGATCAGTCCCAGGAAATGTCAGCTTCTGGCCACCGGAGCGCCGTCGGCCTCGTATTTCCGTGCCCGACGGGCCCGCGGGGAGGGCCGATCGGCCCTCCCCGCGGACGGGCCCGGCCGAGATGCTGGTTCCAGCGGTCGGCCGAGGGGCCGGTTCGCACGGACATACGGAGGCAGACTCGTGAAGAAGGCCGTGGTCGTAGGGGTGGACGGTTCGCCGGAGAGTCTGGCGGCGGCCGACTGGGCGGCGCGCGAGGCGTCCCTGCGGGGCCTGCCGCTGCGCATCGTGCACGCCTGGCTCTGGCAGCCGCTGGACATCCCGCTCGTCCAGAACCGGGAGACGGAGGCACAGGCCGCCCGTACCGTGTTGCGGGAGGCAGAGGAGCAGGTGACCGGCCGGTACCCCGAACTGCCCGTATCCAGCCGGGTGCTGCCCGAGACGGCGGTCGTGGCGCTGCTGGCCGAGGCCGAGCGGTCCGCCCTGCTCTGCCTGGGCACCCGGGGCCAAGGGGCTCTCCTCGGCTTCCTCCTCGGCTCCTACGGGCAGCAGGTGATCGCCGGCGCGAAGGGCCCGGTCGTCTCCGTCCGGGCTTACGACGGTGAGTACCCGGTCCGCGAGAACGGCGAGGTCGTCGTCGGCCAGCAGGGCACCCCAGAGGACAGCGCGGACGTGCTCGGCTTCGCCTTCGAGGCCGCTTCCGTACGGGGAGTCCCGCTGCGCGCGGTCCGCGCCTGGAGTCTGCCGCCCGTCTACACCTGGAGCGCCTCCCTGGCCCTCGCCGACGCCTCGGGAGGGCTGGAGCCCTTCGAGCGCAAGGCGCTCCAGGAGGCCCTGGCCCCGTGGCGCGACCGGTTCCCGGACGTGCAGGTCACCGAGCACGTCGAGATGGGGAGCGCCGGGGAGGTGCTGGTGGAGGAGTCGGCCGAGGCGCAGTTGATGGTGGTCGGGCGGCGCGCCCGCCGGGCCCCGATCGGCACCCGGATCGGCTCGGCCGCCCACGCCGTCCTGCACCACGCCCGCTGCCCTGTCGCCGTCGTCCCGCACGCCTGACCCCCCGCCCCCGCCCGACGAGCGAACAGCGGGTACGGGAGCTGCTGTCCGAGCACACAGCGGGCCGTCCCGCCGTGGTGGACGCCCGGTTCAGGCTGGCCGAACTGACCGGGGACGCGGGGGACCCCCGGGGCGCGGCCGACCTCTACGAAGCCGTGGGCCTGGACTGCGTGGAGTTCTACGGGCCTTACCGCCCCCGGGTCCTTGACGCGTACGAGCACATGGCCCGGCGGATCGCCGCACCCTCCTGACCTGGCCTCAGGACTCCCCGCCCCGCCCCCGCCGGCTCATCATCCGCTGCGCGGCGGACAGGGCCGTCGCTGTCGCGCGGGTCGAACGCAGGGCGGCCCGGGCCGCGTTGGCGCCTGGGGCCCCGTGGACGCCGCCGCCCGGGTGCGCGGAGGCGGAGGCCAGGTAGAGCCCCTCCACCGGGGTCTCGGGGCGGCCCGTGCCCGGCACCGGGCGGAAGACCAGCTGCTGGTGCATCGCGGCCGTGCCCCCGTTGATCGCACCCTGGTGGAGACTGCGGTCCGCCGCCTGGAGCGCGGGCGGGGCCAGGATCCGCCGGGCGAGGACGCGGCCGCGGAAGCCGGGGGCGTACCGCTCCACCTGCTCCTCCACCCGGTCCGCCATCCGCTCCTCCTCCGCCCGGTCCCACGCGCCGGACAGGCCGTCCGCCCCCGCGTCCGCCTTCACGCTGTGGGGGACATGGGTGTAGGCCCAGGTCGACTCGGTGCCCCGGGGCGAACGGGTGGCGTCCGCCGTGGTCATCTGCCCGAAGAGGACGAAGGGGCGGTCCGGGATCAGGCCGCGTGCGATCTGGGAGGCCCACCGGCTGAGTTCGTCGACCCCTTCCGCCAGGTGTACGGTCCCGGCCGTGGCCGCTGCCGGGCTGTCCCACGGGACGGGGCCGTTCAGCGCCCAGTCCACCTTGAACGTGGCGAGGTCCCACTGGAACCGCCGCATGTCGTCGAGGAGCCGGTCCGGCAGATGCTCCGCGGCGACCAGCGACCCGTACAGGCTGGGGGCACAGACATCGGCGAGCACCGCACGGCGGGCCGGGAGCGCGTCCCCGGACGCGGTACGGACCCCCACGGCCCGGCCCTGCCGTACGACGACCTCGCTCACCCGCTGTCCGCACCTCACCCTTCCCCCACGGGCCTCCAACCGCGCTACCAGGGCCGCGGTGAGGGCACCGGCGCCCCCGACCGGGACCGGAAAGCCGCGGGTCTGCCCCAGCATGGACATCAGCCAGCCGAAGCCGCCGCTGCCCGCCGCCTCGGGTGCCAGATCCGCGTGCAGCGCGTTGCCCGCCAGCAGGAGCCGGCCGCCCTCGCCGGCGAACTCCTCCTCGCCGAGCCTGCGTACGGGAAGGAGAAGGCTGCGGGCCAGCCGCAGCCCGCCCGCCGCCCGCAGCCGGGCGAGCAGCTTCCCGCCGGCGAGGACCGGAGGGAAGGGGGAGAAGAGGGAGGCGACGATGTCGCCGCCCAGCCGGTCCCAGACACCGCACAGGTCCAGCCAGCCCTGCCCGTCGCCGGAGGCGAAGCCGTCGAGGCCTTCGGCGGTGACCGCCCGGTCGCGGTCCAGCACGGCACACCTGCCGTCCAGGAGAGGGTGGGCGAGCACCCGGGGCGCGTGGCTCCAGCGGAGCCCCTCCCGTTCGAGGTCCAGCGCCGCCAGCACGGGCGAGACCGCCGCCAGCGGGTAGAAGGAGCTGAACAGGTCGTTGACGTAAGCGGGATGGACCCCCCGGTCACTGCGGACCGCGCCCCCCGGTTCGTCCTGCTCCTCCAGGACCTCCACGGACCAGCCGGCGTCGGCGAGCACATTGGCGGCCACCAGGCCGTTGGGTCCGCTCCCGATCACTACCGCGTCGACCATGGCGCAGTCCTTCGCCCGGGAGCGCGCCCACGGGACAGGGGCCCCGGATCAGCCGGCCGGTGCGGTGGCACGCCCGCCCCCGTCCGGTTCCGGGGCCGTCACCCGTTCCACCAGCCGGGCGAGGCGCGCCAGCATGGTGCGGTGCCGGAGCTGGAGCAGGGTGTCCAGCAGGGGATTGTGCAGCGTGCCGCCGAGGCCGCGCAGCGGGTGCTCGTCGACGATCACGAGGGTCTGCTCGCCCCACGGCCGGATGTCGAAGGCGATCCGGGCCGTACCCCAGGGGCCGCCCTCCGCCTCCAGCTCCAGCCTGCCCGGCCGGTCGATGCACCGGACGACGGTGCGGCCGCTGAACCGCTTGGGCCCCACGTGGACGTGGTAGGTGATGGAGGCGCCGGTCTCGGGCCAACGGCCGTTCTCAGGGCGGGAATCGGAGGTCCCGACCACCCACTCCCCGTACAGGGTCTCGTCCTCCAGGACCGACCAGACCGCAGTCGGCGGCCGGTCGATGAGGTGGTGCCGCACGGCCATGATCCTCCTCGCTTCGCACAGCGGACGCTTCGCGCCGGGGACGATCTGTTCTCGCGTGCCATTCTGCCCCGGGCCGGGCGATCCCGCCGCTCGGCGAGCGCGCACCGGCTGAGGCAGGGGCGTATGCGGCGGACGGCCGGTCGGGTGAATGCACCGGTCCCCGGTTTTCGCGGCCGCTCCGGCGTGGCAAGGCCACGGAGTGCTTCGGAGGTGAGGTACGTCCCGGCGACGGATGCCGTGCGGGTCGCGCTCGTCGGCGTAACGACGCGCTCCGGCGCCCCGTCTCCCGGCGACAACCATCTTGTACGGCGAGGAGATGAGCCGCCCCCCATGCCCGAGGAAAGCCGGTACGCCGACGACCCCGACACGGCAGCGGACTTCCGGCGTCTCCTGGAGCTGCCCGGCGGGCCCATGAGGGAGCGGCTGCGCGGGGAGATCATCTGTGCCTGGCTGCCCATGGCCCACCGGCTGGCCGCCCGCTACCGCAACCGCGGCGAGACGCTGGAGGATCTGCGGCAGGTCGCGGCGATCGGTCTCGTCAACGCCGTCGACCGCTACGACCCCGGCATCGGCCGCGCCTTCGCGCCCTTCGCCGTCCCCACCATCACGGGGGAGATCAAACGGCACTTCCGGGACCGCATGTGGTCGGTGCACGTCCCCCGCCGGATCCAGAACCTCCGCAACGTCGTCCGCCTCGCCCACGCCGAACTGGCCGCTTCGGGCGCCTCGCCCTCGTCCGCCCGGATCGCCGAGCACACCGGGCTGAGTGAGGAGGACGTACGGCAGGGGAGCGAGGCACTGCACGGCTTCAGCGCCCTCTCCCTCGACGCCGAGACCGCCCCCGAGGGCAGTGAGCTGCTCCTCGGTGACCGCTTGGGGGCGCTGGAGGAGGGATACGACCTGGTGCTGGACCGCGAGGCGGCGAAACCGGGAATCCGCCGACTCGCCGAGCGCGAGAAGCTGGTGCTCTACCTGCGGTTCTTCGCCGGGATGACCCAGAGCGCCATCGCCGCCGAACTGGGCCTCTCGCAGATGCACGTCTCCCGGCTGATCACCGAGTCCTGCCGCCGCATCCGCGAGAGTGCCCGCGAGCAGCCCGTGGAGCAGAGCACGCTCGTGTGACAGCCGTCCGTCGGCCCGTCAGAAGGTGACGGTGTCCGCCGTCCGGATCGAGGCACTCATATTCCGTTCCATCATGCGCAGCGCGGCCTGCGCCAGATCCTCGTGGATATGGGCCACCGCGTCCTCGGGCACGGTGACGCGCAGCTGCCGGATATGTGCGTCCAGCGCCGAATAGAGAACACACTGCTCCGTCACCTGGCCGCAGAGCACGACGTGATCCACATCCAGTCGGGAGAGCAGGTAGCTGAGCGGTGTCTCGTAGAAGATGGAATGCCGCGCTTTGACGACGAAGAGGGAATCGTCGTCCGGCAGGATGGGCTCGACCAGTTCGGCGTTCTTCCCGGCGAGAGTCGTCTCGATGATCTCCCCGTGGTGCGATCGCCATTCGCCGAAATTGTCGTTCGCGTAGATGACGGGAACACCCTCGGTGCGGGCACGGTCGACAAGGCGGGTGAGCGGTGGCAGGGCCGCGCGGACGGTGGGAACGAGAAGCTCGGCGTCTGGGTGGTCGTACGCGTTGATCATGTCGATGACGATGAGAGCGCTATTTCCCATGAGGTCATCCTGCCACCGCGTCCGCGGAGCGACATACCGGTGTTTCGCGAGGCCTCCCCTGGGAACTCGGCACTCGTTCGTCACCCGGGGGAAAAGCCGTGAAATCCGACGCGAAACAGGGAGTGGCACCGTGCGCGCATTGACCTATCAGGGAAAGCGGGACGTCCGGGTGGAGACCGTTCCGGACCCGAAGATCCAGGATCCGACGGACATCATCGTCAAGATCACCTCCACCGGGATCTGCGGCTCCGATCTGCATCTCTACGAGGTGCTGGGCCCCTACCTCGATCCGGGCGACATCCTCGGCCACGAACCGATGGGCATCGTGGAGGAGGTGGGCCCCGAGGTGCACTCCGTCGCCCCGGGGGACCGGGTGGTCATCCCCTTCAACGTGTCCTGCGGGCACTGCTACATGTGCGGTCAGGGACTGCACTCGCAGTGCGAGACCACCCAGGTCCGCGAGCGCGGCTCGGGTGCCTCTCTCTTCGGCTACACCAAGCTCTACGGGCAGGTGCCCGGGGGCCAGGCCGAGTACCTGCGGGTCCCCTTCGGCAACGACCTGCCCATCAAGGTCCCGCACGGCCCCTCGGACGACCGGTTCGTCTATCTCTCCGACGTCCTGCCGACCGCCTGGCAGGCCGTGGAGTACGCGGACATCCCGCCCGGCGGCAGCGTCACCGTCCTCGGTCTCGGCCCCATCGGGGCGATGGCCGCGCGCATCGCCATCCACCGTGGCGCCGGTCTCGTCATCGGCGTTGACCTCGTCCCCGAACGCCTCGACCGGGTCAGCGGGTACGGGGCCACCTGCCTCGACCTGCGCCGGTACGACAAGAGCAAGGACCTCGGCGACGCCGTCCGGGACCTCACCGACGGGCGCGGCACCGACGCGGTGATCGACGCGGTCGGCATGGAGGCGCACGGCGCGCCCGTCGCCAAGGCCGCGCACGCGGCGGTCGGCCTGCTGCCCGACAAGGTCGCACAGCGCCTGATGGAGACGGCGGGGATCGACCGCCTCACCGCTCTCCACACCGCGATCGACCTGGTGCGCAGGGGCGGCACGATCTCCATCTCCGGCGTCTACGGCGGCTCCGCCGACCCGATGCCGCTACTCACCCTGTTCGACAAGCAGATCCAGCTCCGCATGGGCCAGGCCAACGTCAAGCGCTGGGTCGACGACCTGCTGCCGCTCCTGGTCGACGGCGACCCGCTGGGCGTGGACTCCTTCGCCACCCACCACCTGCCGCTGGAGGAGGGGCCCCGGGCGTACGAGACGTTCCAGAAGAAGGCCGACGGCATGATCAAGACCCTGCTCGTCCCCTGACGGAGATCACCGACGGAAGGAGCTTTCATGGAGACCACCGGACGGCCGGGCGGCAGGCGGATCGTGGTCACCGGGGCCACCGGCAACGTCGGGACGAGCGTCGTGCGCGCCCTGGCCGCCGACCCCGAGGTCGGCTCGGTCCTGGGCCTGGCCCGCAGGCGGCCCGCACTGGAGATCGCGGGCGTCGAGTGGGACACCGTCGACCTCTCGCGCGACGACAGCGAGGAGCGGCTCACCGGCCTGCTGCGCGGCGCGTACGCCGTCGTCCACCTGGCCTGGCGCTTCCAGCCCACCCACGACCCGGTCGTCACCTGGCAGAGCAACGTGCTCGGCTCCCAGCGCGTCTTCCGCGCGGTGGAGCGGAGCGGGGTCCCCGCCCTGGTGCACGCCTCGTCGGTCGGTGCCTACTCACCGGGCCCCAAGGGCGAGCCCGGCGTGGACGAGGAGTGGCCGACCCACGGCTGGCCGGACGCGGCCTACTGCCGGGAGAAGTCCTACCTGGAACGCGTCCTCGACACCTTCGAGCTGCGGCACCCGCAGATCCGGGTGGTCCGGATGCGCCCCGGCTTCCTCTTCAAGGAGACGGCCGCGCCCGAACAGCGGCGCATCTTCGCCGGCCGCCACGTCCCCGGCAACCTCCTCCGCCCCGACCTGCTGCCCTTCGTGCCCGACCTGGAGGGGCTGCGGTTCCAGGTGCTGCACACCGACGACGCCGCCGAGGCGTACCGGCTGGCCGTGCTCAAGGACGTACGCGGCCCCTTCAACCTGGCGGCGGACCCGGTGATCGACGCCCGCATCCTGGCAGAGCTGCTCGACGCCCGGATCGTACGGGTCCCGAGGGCGCTGGTGCGTACGGCGCTCGCGGGCGCCTGGCGGGCCCACGCCGTACCGGCATCGCCGCACCTGTTCGACGCGGTGCTGCGGCTGCCGGTACTGGACTCCACCAGGGCCCACGAGGTGCTGGGCTGGCAGCCCACCCGTACGGCGCAGGAGGCGCTGAACGCCTTTCTGCGCGGGGTACGGGAGGGCCGGGGCGAGGACACAGCCCCGCTGGCCGGCCACAAGGTCGGCTGAGGCCCGGCGGGGCAGTCCAGCAGGTTCAGCTACGGCTCGTGGCCCCGGCGCGGACACCGGCCGGGGCCGCCGCCACGTCACCGATCACGAACCCCGCTCCTGGGCGCCGCCGGAATCCGGCGCAGCGGGATGCGCAGGTCCTGTTCCGCGACGTCGTACGAGGTCCAGGCGAGGAACCTCGCCACCTCGGCCAGGACGGCGATGGTCACGTCCTGCCCGGGGCACCGGTGGCCGTCCACCGGGCCGCATCGGGGCGGCGATCCCGCCGGGGGCCACCGCGTTCACCGTGATGCCGTACTCGGCCAGTTCCAGGGCCATCACCTGCGTCAGCGTCCCAGGCCCCCCTTGGCCGCTTGGCCGCGCAGTAGGGGGCCGCTCCGACTCGCGGCTGGTACTCGTGCACCGAGGTGATGTTCACGATGCGTCCGCCGTCCCCCTGGGCGATCATCCGTCGGACGGCCCGCTGTGAGCAGAGGAACGGTCCGATGAGATCGACGTCGATCACCTGCTTGACCGTCGCGTGGTCCAGGTAAGAGGAATCGGGTGGAGGTCCCGGTGCCCGCGCAGTTGACGAGGACGTCGACCCGGCCCAGCTCGTCCGCCAGGGCGTCCACCACATGCGGACGGCCGACGTCCGCCGCGCGGGCGGGCACCACCGTCACCGGGTGCCGAACATCCGGCCGCCTCGGGGCGGTGGGTTCGGGAGAGGCCGGGCCTCGTTCCGCGAGCGAGCGGTCAGGTGACGGCCGCCGCCGTCCCGCCCTCACCGGGCGACAGGTCGTCAAGCAGGGCATGACAGCCGGCCACCAGACTGCCGAGCGAGGCACCTGCATCGGGCTCCGGTCCATGGGGCTGCCTCTTGACCGAGGCGAGGGCGCGGTGGGCCTCGGCCAGACGGGCGCTGCGCCGACCGCGCAGCTCTTCGTCCGGACCGTGCTCCATGACCAGCTGGTCGACTGCGCAGACCTCCGCGGCGGCGGCCAGGAGATCACTGAGGTCGTTCAGGGCCGGGCGCGGCGGCCGAGGCAGTCCCCGCCCCTCGGCAGCGGTCTCCCACAACGCCAGCGTCAGCGTCAGGAAGCGGTCCCCCACCCGCGCCCAGACGACGTCCCACGCGTCGGACGGTTCGGGAGTCCTGCGGCGTAGGCGGTGGCCGGGGTTGAGCCGGAAGCTCTCGGTGGCCCACCCCCGTGCGACCCGCAGCTCCGAAAGGTCCCCGAGCATCTCCACTGCGGCCCGGTACCACTGTTCCGCCTGCTCCTCGTCGTAGTCGTCGGCGATGCCCTCGCTCAGCCGGCGCAACAGGCGGGCGCAGTCGCGCGGCAGCGCGCATGCCAGCCGGTTGACGTGCTGGGAGTGCACCGGAGGCAGGACGAGGGCGTTCACCGCGATGCCCACGGCGGCCCCCACGGCGGTCTCCAGCAGCCGGTGTCCGACGGCCGACAGCGAGTAGGAGCCGTAGGCCAGCACGAACAGCGCGGTGGTGGGCGCGTACAGGCCCTGCCCGCCGACCGGAGCCCAGTTGCCCAGCAGTACGGCGAGCGGCAGTGCGATGATCATGGCGGTCATGGTGCTGTCCGTGAGGAGGGCGGCTCCGGCGGCGAGCAGCGTCCCGGCCGTGATCATCAGGAACAGCTGGAGAGCGGTGCGCATCGAGCGGTAGACCGTCCCCTGGACCAGGGCCACGGCCGCCCAGGGCGCCATCAGCGCCATCGGGGCCGCCAGCCACCATCCCGTCACCGCCCAGGCGAGGAAGGCCGCGGCCGCCGCTTTGAGGGACTGCACGACCTGGTACCGGTCGGGTCGCCCGACGGACGGGGCCAGGCGGGCCAAGCGCCCCTTCACACGGCTTCCCTGAGTGCCCCGGCGCGTACGCGCTCGCAGGACTGGCTGATCAGGCGGGAGACGTGCATCTGGGATATGCCGAGGCGCTTCGCGATGCCGACCTGGGTCATGTCGCGGAAGTACCGCAGGTACAGGATGGTCCGCTCACGCTCGGGCAACGTGCGCAGTCCCGGCTTGGCGGCCTCGCGGTCGACGGCGACGTCCAGGGCGTGATCCCAGGAGCCCAGCCGGTCGGCCAGAGCGGTTCCCCCGTCGCCACCCGCCGGTTCGGCGTCCAGGGACAGGGCGCTGTAGCTCTCCAGGGCCTCCAGGCCGAGCAGGACGTCCTCCTCGCAGAGGCCCGCCTCCGCCGCGATCTCGGCGCAGGTGGGGGCACGCCCACCGAGCCGCTGGGCGAGGTCGCGCCGCGCTGTCCGGACCTGGTTGCGCAGGTCCTGGACCCGGCGGGGAACGTGCACGTCCCAGGTGTGGTCGCGGAAGTGCCGCTTCAGCTCACCCGTCACCGTCGGTACGGCGAACGTCTCGAAGGCCTTGCCCCGCCCGGGGTCGTAGCGGTCCACCGCCTTCACCAGCCCCATCGCGGCCACCTGGCGCAGATCGTCCATCGACTCGCCCCGGTTGCGGAAGCGGGCCGCCAGCCGGTACGCCATCGGCAGCCAGGCGCAGATCGTCTCGTCGCGCAGGGCCTCCCGCTCCGGCCCCGGCGGGAGCGCGCTCAACCTCCGGAACGCCGTGTCGGAGGACGGGACGTCCGCGTCCGACAGCAACTCGGGGGTAGGTGCAGCCGGCATGGTGGTCACTCCTCGACGACGATGCTCGATCGCCGTGGGAGTGCTCGCAACCGGACACAGGCCGCCCGGGACTCCCACGGGCGCCTCATGTCCGAAGCGCAATCCGCCCCCTACCCTCCCTAAACGGGTCCAAACGTGTGAAATCCGTTCGGTGGGGACGGGGCGGCCGCCGACGTGAACGGGACCGCAGACCGGATCCGCGAACGGGGAGCGACCGTCGCGGTCGGCCCGCTCGCCGTGGGGGAGGGGCGGGCGGCGATCGCCTCCGACCGGGACGGTGCCGTCTTTGGGGTCTGGGAAGGCGCCGCACCCGTCTGGTCGTCCGGTGCTGCGGGCCCTCTGCCGTGGCTGGAGCTGCGGACCCGGGACGCCTTCGAGGCCGCCCAGTTCTACGGCGAGGTCTTCTCCTGGCCGCGCCCCGGGCCGGACGGCATCGGCGTCGCGTACGAGGAGGAGAAGGTGGTGGCCCGGATGGCCGGCCGGCCCATGGCCGTACTCCCCGGCGGAGCGGTCGGTAGCGCCCCGGACCCGAGGATCCGGCTGCGGTGGATCGTCCACTTCCCGGTGGACGACGCCCCCCGGGCGGCGGCACAGGCGGACCGGGCGGGCGGAGAGACCTTCCCTTCGCCCGGCGTACGAAGCTCCGAGTACGTCGTCCGGGACGCGGAAGGAGCGCTGTTCACCGTGGCCGAGGGCGCGGGTGTGTGAGGGCGCCGGTCCCTGAGGGGGGCGGCGACCGGCCCCGCCCCCGGCTGGGCTGGCGCCCACAGGTGGTCCGCCCTCAGCCCGGCGGGGAGCAGAGAGGGCTCTCGTCCAGGCGGGCGAGCAGGTCGGCGGCGTCCCGGAAGACCGCGTCCGCCCCCGCCGCCTCCAGGTCCGCCCGCGGAATTCCGCCCGACAGCAGCGCCACCGCGCGCACCCCGGCCCGGTCCGCCGCCTCCATGTCCCACACCGTGTCCCCCACGAACACTCCCTGACCGGCACCGGCACCGGCCAGCTCCAGGGCCAGACGTACGGGTTCCGGGGCGGGCTTGCCCTCGTCGACGTCGTCCGAGCTCGCCGTATCCCGGATAGCCTCGTCGGCGTCAACGGCCCGCCGCAGGGCCGCCAGCTCCGGCCCGCTCGCCGAGGTGGCGAGGACGACCCGCCAGCCGCGCCCGGCCAGGGCCCGCAGCAGATCGCCCGCGCCCTCGAAGGCCGGGAGGCGGTCGAAGTACGTCCCGTAGAGAGCCTTGTGCGCGGAGCTGATGGCGGAGTCCTGGTCAGGGTCCCGGTCCTCGCCGAGCAGCCGCTCGATCAGATCGCCGGAACCGAGGCCGACCGCCCGGTGGATCTCCGGCATCGGCACGGTATGCCCCGCCTGCCGGAACGCCTCCCACCACGCCACCACGTGCAGATGGTTGGTGTCGGTGAGTGTGCCGTCCACGTCGAAGATCGCCGCGCCTGCCATGTGCACCCGTTTCCTCCGCTTGCGTGCCCCCCGCTCACCCGGTCAGGCCCGTCGTCCCCCGCCGTCCTCGTGGTCCGCGACGTGCACGGCCGCTTCCTCGGCCGACGCCGCTCCGCCGTCGATGCCCACGTCCTCGGCGAAGACATCGGTGTTCCGGCCCGTGGCGTCGTCCGCCGCCGCGAGCCTCCCGGCACGCGCGTCGCCGTCGATCCGCTCCTGCGGCTCGCCGTCGCCCTCCGGAACATCGCCGATACCGTCGCCGTCCGGCGGTTGCACGTCCGCCACCTCCTGGGCGAGCCGCCGGTCGAGCGGTTCGCCCTCACGCCCCTCCTCGCCCGTGGTGCCGAACTTGTCGACACCCAGGGGGCGTTCGGGAGGGGAGTAGCCCTCTTCCATCTGGTCGTCCAGATCACGCTCGCCGAGCGTGTTCTCCAGGTCGAGATCGTCGTTCGGCGGGTCCTGGCCGTCGTCGTCCTGCGGCTGGTACACATCGTCGCCGCGTCCTTGGTCGCTCATGCCGTCCTCCTCTGCGTAGGGTTCATCCGCTGCACGGAGAAGTCAGCGCCCGACAGCCTTCCGCAGCTCCGCCTTGTTCATGGAGGAGCGCCCGTCAATGTTCTTCTTCTTCGCCTCCTCGTAGAGCTGGTCCTTCGTGGGGCCCTTCGCCCCCTGGTGGGAGCGTTCGCCACCGCGTTCGTAGGCGGACTTCCTGTCCTTCACCGACGTCCTGCTCGCGGTCTTCGACTCGCCGGACCGGGCGCGCTCCTTGTTCACCGTCCTGGCGGCGATCTCCTTGGCGCGCTTGGCGGAGGTGCCCCGCTCCTCCTGGCTCTCCTTGATGCGCTCGTACTGGCGCTCACGCTTCGCACTCGATCCAGCAGGCATGACGTGCTCCTTGATCCGCCCCGTCGGCCGCGTGGCCGCGAGACCTCCATCGAAACGGGTGAGTCGGCCACCCGGGTGGACGCCCACCCGCGTTTCCCGTACGAGCCCCAATAAACCGCGCCGGGAGGAAGGGGGCACGCCCGTCGTGCCGTTCCGCGTCCACTGGAGTGAAGGCGCCTCGGCGAGGGGCGGACTCTCTTTCGTGTGCGGCGCCGAGGGCTGTTTTCCCAACCCACCGGCGCCTGAGCTCCGCGTACGCCGGATGCCTGATAAGGGGAGTACCCCTCGCCAGGGCACTAAACATGTCGGGGAATACCGGGCCGTGACGCGTCGGTGCACCCTTCACGCGCTTGCATGAATCGCGCAGGGCTGGGCACAGTTGTGGAACGAGGTCAGGAAGCGGCCGGCTCGAATGGTCCGCGTTCCCTCGGGTGAGCCGTGCTTTTACCGGATCTCTCCTTCTTCCCCCGTCGTCTTAGTGCGTGCCACCCGGTCATGCGTGCGCGATAGGCGCTGTCGGTGTGTCGCTGTGTGTCGGTTGTCCGTCTCGGGAAAAGCTGTCCGCGCTCGTTCACTTCGGCGGGCGCCCTTTGGTCGTGAGAGAAAGGCAGAGCGCGATGCTGATGGCACATCCCGCGGTACTCGAGGAACTTCTGCGCCGCTACGAAGAGTTGCGGGCACTGTACGGCGGGGGCGACGAAGGGCTGGCCCGTGGCCTGGAGGACGTGACCTACACGTTGTGCGTCTCCACCGGGACCCGTGACATCGCCGCGGCGCTCGTCGCCGCCCGTGAGCAGTTGCAGCGCTCGGCCCCGAGAGCGAAGGCCCCGGCCTCAGCTTCGGTCCCCGCCTGACGGGCGGCCCGTCGGTCGCGGCGGACCGCCCGTGCCGGTGAGGTCTCAGGGGCGCGGGCGCAGCCGTGGGCCGCTCGCCGGCGGGGCGCCGGAGATACTGCCGACGAGTTGCCCGCAGAGGTCGCGCAGCTTGACGTTGCGGTGCTGCGAGGCGGTGCGCAGGGTACGGAGAGCCTCTTCGGCCGGGCAGCGGCGCTGGCTCATGACGATACCGATCGCCTGGTCGATGACCGTGCGCGACCGCAGGGCGGCATGCAGGTCCGAGGTGAAGGTCCGGGCGTCGGAGAGCCGCTGGGCCAGGGCGATGGCGCCCGTCGCCTGGGCGGCCAGGTCGCGCAGGGCGCCGAGGTCGGCGTCCTCGAAGCCCTTCACCTCGGGCGAGTAGATGTTCAGCGCGCCCGCCGTGTGGGAGTGCGCGGCGATCGGCAGGGAGTGCGACGACAGGGTCCCGGCGGCGGCGGCGAAGGCCGGGTAGCCGTTCCAGCGGTTCTCGACCCGCATGTCGACCACGCTGACCTCATGCCCTTCGCGCAGGGCCTCCAGACAGGGGCCGTGGTCCTGCCCGTACTGCGCCTCGTCCAGGGCCGGTGCGCTGGTTCCCGCGCTCACCACGGTCAGAGGGCGGTTCTCCCGCTCCAGCGTGATGCCGCAGCCGTCGGCGCCGGGAGCGTTGGCCAACGCTCCATCGACCAGCGCCTGAAGGAAGTCCTCCAGCGTGTCGGTGTCGAGGAGCAGGGAGACGAGGTCGGGCGTCCCGGGGGGCGGGGCGTCGGTCATGGTGCTCCCTTCCGGGCCGGAACAACCCTAGGGCCTTTCAGCCAGCATGGCACGATCCGGGACGTGGCGTCGCAGCGGTTCGCGTGTGGTGCCCGGCCGCGCGCAGGCCGAAGAGGCGCGGGAAAAAGGGGTGTCGGATGCCCGAACGGCGGGCAGGCGCGGAGCGAGGTCAGGAAGCGGCCTCTCCACCGGTCTGCTTCCTGCCCTGCCTGCTTCTGCGGAGTACACGATGTCCTTGCTGAGCTATCGCCTTGACGAGTCCCACGTGGTCGTGGAGCTGTGGGAGGTCGTCGACCTCGACAGCGAGGCGACGATCGAGCAGGAGCTTTCCCGACTGCTGCCCTGCTGCGGCCCCAACACCGTGATCGTGGACGTCCTCACCCCTCTGCTCACCCCACGGGCCCTGGGTGTGCTGCTGCGCGTGCGCGCGGTCGCCCAGCAGCGCGGCGTATCGATCGCGGTGGTGGCCCGGCACGAGACCACGCGTGAGGTTCTGAGCGCCGCGGGGCTCAACCGCGTCCTTCGCGTCGCGTTCAGCCTCCAGGGCGCCGAGCTCCGGAGCCGAGGGTGCGGACCGGGCGCCGACGCCTCCCGGAAGGAGGAGGCCCGGGAGCGAGCGGCACGACGGATCGCGTTGGCGGAGACCGCCCGGCGCCCGCGCAAGGCGGTCGGGCCGTACACCGACACGTCCCTGCCGCGCTTTCCCGGGGAGTGACGGCGGCCGGCTCCGTCCGGGCGCCGGACACCGAAGGCACCTTCCGGCCCTGCCGGCCGGGCTCGGCGACGCCGGGCGGACCGTGGCGGCCGAGAGGGCATAATGAAGCGCTGGAGGTCAGGAAACGGCCCTTGAGATTTCTTCCTGCCTCCTTGGAGTTCCCGTGAACCACGCTTTCCCCCGCCGCTTTGCCGCGGTCCCGGTCGTCGGCCCTTCCCGCCCGGTGTGCATCCCGGCTTCGGCCGCCCGCGGCCGCCCGTGGTCGGCCGGGCCCTCTCTACGGGAAAGCCTCAGCAGTCCTGTGACCTCGGCCGGTGGCGTGCCCGCCCTCGTACGGCCCGCGCTCACCCACGCCTGACCCCCCGCACCCCCGGAGCCTGTCCCAGGTGCCGATGCGTCGGTGGAGGTTGCCCTGTCCCAGCGGCCCCGGACTGTGCCGCGCCAGCTCTGCCCCGCCCTTTCGGGAGGCGGGGCACCGCCCAGAACGAGATGATCATGACTGACAGGCCCGTGGCCGAGGCGCCGGACACGACCGCGCTGCTCCTGGAGACGAAGTCGCTGGACGAGTTCCTCCAGGCACTCGGCCGCAGCGCCCTGGCCTTGGTGCAAGCGGCCGACGGGTGCGGCATCACGCTGGAGCGGCAGGGGCGTCCGGTCACCGTCTCCAGCGTGGGAGCCTCCGCCACGAAGCTGGACGAGGCCCAGTACGGGCAGGACGACGGCCCGTGTCTCCAGGCCATGCGCACCGGCCTGGAGGTCAGCGTGCCCGACACGCTCCGGGAGAGCCGCTGGGCCGACTACCCCGCCTACGCCGCGGTCTGCGGTGCCCGGTCCTCGCTGTCGCTGCCCATCGCCCCGCACAGCCACACCGCAGGTGCCCTCAACCTGTACGCGCCGGTCCCGGGCGCCTTCGAGAAGGCCGACCTGACGGCCCTGCGGCTGCTCACCGCGCAGGCCACCGGGGCCATCGCCCTGGCTCAACGTATCGCCGACACCGAGGAGTTCGCCGCCGACCTGGAGGCCGCCCTCCAGTCGCGTACGGTCATCGACCAGGCGATCGGCGTGGTCGTCGGGCAGCAGCGCTGCACCCCGGAGAAGGCCTTCGAAGTCCTGCGTACGGCATCCCAGCACCGCAACGTCAAACTCCGGGTGCTCTGCGCCGAGCTGATCGCCAGCATCACGGGCGAGACTCCCCCCGAGGCACGGATCCAGCCCCGGGGGTGACATACCGTCGGGCGGCCACCCGCCGGATCAGGACGACGCCGGGCAAGGGGCGTCGGCCGGCAGCCGGGCCCGGCGTACGGCGTTGGCGGCGAGCGCCCGCGCGGACGTCCTCCAGAAGCTGAACGACATCGGCTTCCTTCCGGCCGGCCAGGCGGTCACGTACTGGGTCGACGAGGCGCCCGAGGACGTCGTCTCGACGACGACTCGGCGTTCAGGCGCTCCAGGACGCGCTGGCAGACGCTGGAGGGGGCGGGCGAGGTGCTCAACGCACGGACGAGGGCGAGTGCGGAAGTGGCCCGGTATTCCTAGCGTCGGCCGTTTCCGTTTGAACCTCCGAACAGGGGTAGACGGCGCACAACCCCGCTGTCCGACGAGAGGAATCCCTGTGTCCCGAGATCAGCGCAAGAACATTTTCGTCATCGGAATGGACGAGGCCAACCTGCGCACGCTGGAGGCCGTCCCGGACGCGGACGGATTCCGCCTCCACCCGCTCCTCAGCCTCAAGGAGTTGCAGGAGGACACCACCACCGTCGAGGAACTGCTGACCGACGCACGTGCCGTACTCGACGCGCACGAGGGCAGTATCGACGCGATCGTCGGCTACTGGGACTTCCCGGTGAGCACTCTCGTCCCCCTCCTGAGCAAGGAGTACGGGACGACCAGCACCAGCCTCGAATCCGTCGTCAAGTGCGAGCACAAGTACTGGAGCCGGCTGGAACAGCAGAAGGTCATCGACGAGCACCCCCGCTTCGGCATCGTCGACCTGGACAGCGACGATCCGCAGCCGCCGGAGGGGATGAGCTTCCCCATGTGGCTGAAGCCCGCCCTGGCCTACTCCTCCGAGCTGGCCTTCGGTGTCTCGGACATGGAGGAGTTCCGGACGGCGGTCGCGGACATACGCGGGGGCATAGCCCGGGTCGGAAAGCCCTTCGAGGCGATACTCGACCTTCTGGAACTCCCGCCGGAGATGGCGGGTGTGGGAGGCCAGGTCTGTCTCGCCGAAGAGGCCATGACCGGAATCCAGGTGGCCGTCGAGGGATATGCGCAGCAGGGCGAGGTCACCGTCTACGGCGTCCTCGACTCGATCAACTACCCCGACTCCTCGTCCTTCCTGCGCCACCAGTACCCGAGCACCCTCCCGGCCCCGGTCATCCAGAAGCTGCACGAGGTCAGCGAACGGACCATGCGGCAGATCGGCATGGACAACGCCACCTTCAGCATCGAGTACTTCTACGACCCCAAGACCGGCGACATCAGCCTGCTGGAGATCAACCCCCGGCACTCCCAGTCGCACGCGGAGATGTTCCACTTCGTCGACGGCGTGCCCAACCACCACCGTATGTTCCGCCTCGCCCTCGGCGGTGACCCGGCCCTCCCGGCGGGCGGCGGCCGCTACAAGGTGGCCGCCAAGTGGTACTACCGCTGGTTCGGTGAGGGGCGCGTCCACCAGGTGCCGACCGCCGAGGAGATCGCCGCCATCGAACGGGACATCCCGGGCGTCCACATCGACATGGTCCCGTCCGAGGGCCAGAAGCTCTCCACCGTCCGGGGCCAGGACAGCTACAGCTACGAAGTCGCCCACATCTTCACCGGCGGCGACGACGAGGACGACCTGCGCCGCAAGTTCGACGCCTGCGTCGCCGCCCTCGGCCTGAGCTTCGACGAGACCGAACCGGGTGGGCGCGGCCGGAATTCTTCGTGACGTCCCGGGTACCCGCCCCCACCGGACCCGACGTCAGGAAGGACCCTGCTACCCGTATGCGATTCGTCGAACAACTTCCGTACGAGACCGAGGTGGAGGACCACGTCACCGTCCCCATGGCGGACGGGGTGCGGCTGTCGGCCAGGATCTGGCGGCCCGTCCTGCCCGACGGGGAGCCGGTGCCCGCGGTCGTGGAGTACATCCCATACCGCAAGAACGACCTCACCTCCACCCGGGACGCCATCCACCACCCGTACATCGCGGGCCACGGCTACGCCTGCGTACGGGTGGACCTGCGCGGGACCGGGGAGTCGGAGGGCGTCCTCCTGGACGAGTACCTGGAGCAGGAGCAGCGCGACGCCGAAGAGGTGCTGGCCTGGGTCGCCGCACAACCCTGGTGCGACGGGAACACCGGGATGATGGGCATCTCCTGGGGCGCCTTCGCCGCCCTCCAGACGGCGGCGCGCCGGCCGCCGAGCCTGAAGGCCATCGTCATCGCCTCGTTCACCGACAACCGGTACGCGGACGACATGCACTACCTCGGCGGTGCCATGCTCTCCGACAACCTCGCCGAGGCCGGCACGATGTTCGCGTACGCCACCTGCCCGCCCGACCCGGAGGTGGTGGGGGAGCGGTGGCGGGACATGTGGCAGGAGCGGCTGGAGGCCGCCCGCCCCTGGGTCCTGGAGTGGCTGCGCCACCCGCACCGCGACGCGTACTGGCAGCACGCCTCGCTCAGCGAGGACTACGGGCGGTTGCAGTGCCCGGTCCTCGCCTCCAGCGGCTGGGCGGACGGCTACTCCAACGCGGTCACCCGCCTTTTGGCCAGTGTCGACGTGCCCCGCAAGGGCCTGATCGGCCCCTGGTCGCACAAGCTGCCGCACCTCGGCGAGCCCGGCCCCGCCATCGGCTACCTCCAGGAGGTCGTCAAGTGGTGGGACCACTGGCTCAAGGGCATCGACAACGGCGTCATGGACGGGCCGATGCTCCGCACCTGGATGCAGGAGAGCGTCCCGCCCTCCACGTCGTACGAGGAGCGCCCCGGCCGCTGGGTCGCCGAACCCTCCTGGCCCTCCCCGCAGATCAAGGAGGTGGCGCACCCGCTGCGCGGATCCACCATCGTGACGGCGGACGAGGAGGAGGCCCTCCCGCGCGGGCGTACGCGTACGGTCCAGTCGCCGCTCTCAGTCGGCCAGTTCGCGGGCAAGTGGGCCTCCTACAACGCCCCGCCCGATCTGCCCTACGACCAGCGGGAGGAGGACGGCGGCTCGCTGGTCTTCGAGACCGAACCGCTCACCGAGCGGGTGGAGATCCTCGGCTCGCCCTCCGTGGATCTGGAGGTCTCCGCCTCCGCCCCGGTCGCCCAGATCACCGCCAGGATCTCCGACGTGGCTCCGGACGGCCGCGCCACCCGGGTCACGTACGGCGTGCTGAACCTGACCCACCGGGAGAGCGACGAACACCCCGAGCCGCTGGAGCCCGGCCGCCGCTACCGCGCCCGGATCACGCTGAACGGGGTGGCGCAGGCCTTCCCGCCCGGGCACCGCGTCCGGCTCTCCCTCTCCACCTCGTACTGGCCCCTGGTCTGGCCGGCCCCGGAACCGGCCCTGCTCACCGTCCATGAGGACGGCGCCGCCCTGACCCTGCCGGTACGGCCCACCGGGGAGCCCGACGGCATGCCCCAGGCGTCCTTCGGGGAACCGGAGGGCTGCCGGCCGCCCCCGGTCACCCGGCTCACCGAGCCCGAGCAGGCCTGGAACGTGTCCAGGAGCCTGGTGGACTACCACTCCGCGCTCGACATCGTGAAGGACCGGGGCCGCCAGCGGTACGAGGACAACGGCATCGAGGTAGGGCTGCGGGCCTGCGAGAGGTACACCTCCGTGGCCGACGACTTCTCCTCCCTGAACGGCCGTTCGGCGTGGACCATGACCTTCTCCAGGCCCGGCTGGGACGTACGGGTCGAGACGAGCACCGTACTCACCTCCGACTCGGATAACTTCTTCGTGGATGCGACTCTGGACGGGTACGAGGACGGCCGCAGGGTCTTCTCCCGTACCTGGAACGAATCCGTGCCCCGGCGCCTGGCCTGAACCGGGACTTCACCGGTCGGCGGGCACGGACTGACAGAAAGAATGAGACCGGACGTGTCGATCACCACCGAAGGGGCGGTGTACGGGTGCCTCGGGCTCGCGGCCTTCCTCGCCGCCGCGCTGCCCCGGCTGCTCTCCCGTCTGCCGGTCTCCGTACCGATCGTGTTCCTCGCCGCCGGCGTCCTCCTCTACCTCATGCCGCTGCCGCTGCCTGAGGTCGATCCGGTCGCCGACCGCGGCTGGGCGCAGCACCTCACCGAGCTCTGCGTGATCACCTCGTTGATGGGGGCGGGCCTCGCGATCAACCGCCCCTTCGGATGGCGGTCCTGGGCCGCCACATGGCGGCTTCTCGGCGTGACGATGCCGCTCACGATCGGGGCGACGGCGCTCGCCACCTGGTGGCTGCTGGGCTGGCCGGTCTCCGCCGCGATCCTGGTGGCCGCGGTCCTCGCGCCTACGGACCCCGTCCTCGCCTCCGAGGTGCGGGTCGGGGAGCCCTCGGACGATGAGGAGGACGAGGACGAGGTCCGCTTCGCCCTGACGAGTGAGGCCGGTCTCAACGACGGGCTCGCGTTCCCCTTCGTCGCCGCCGCTGTCGCTCTGGCCGCGGCCGGGGAGGCCTGGTCCGGGGGCTGGGTGGCGCACTGGGTGTGGGACGACCTGCTCCTGCGCGTCGGAGTGGGCGTGGCGGCGGGAGTGGTCACCGGGCTGCTTCTGGGGCGGGTGCTCTTCCGCGCCCGGTCCCGGTCACTGCGGCTTGCCGAGCACGGCGAGGGTTTCGTGGCGCTGGCGGCGATGTTCCTGTCGTACGGGGTTGCCGAGAGCCTGCACGGCTACGGTTTCCTGGCCGTCTTCGCCACGGCCTGCGCCCTGCGCAGGTCCGAGCGCAGCCATGGCTACAACAGAGTGATGCACGACTTCGTGGAGCAGGTCGAGCGACTGCTGATGGCCGTGCTCCTGCTCGCTGTCGGCGCCTTCGTGGCGTCGGGCGGTCTGGCCTCCCTCACGTGGAGGGGTGCGGCCGTGGGGGTGCTGCTGCATCTTCTGATCCGCCCGGTATCCGGGTGGCTCGCCCAGCTGCGCGGACCGGGGGCGCCGACCGAGCGCGCGGCCACCGCCTTCTTCGGTATCCGTGGCATCGGCTCGTTCTTCTACCTCGCCTACGCCTTCGGTGAGGGGGGCTTCGGGCCCTACGAGGAGGAGATGTGGGCGGTCGTGGTCTTCGCCGTCCTGATCTCCGTGGTGGTCCACGGAGTGGCGGCGACCCCGGTGACCGCATACCTCGACCGGCGCGCGGCCAAGGCCGCGGCCGGTAACGAGGTCGCGTGATGCGGTGGGGACGTCACGGGCCTTCGCCCTCGGCGCGGACCCGGACGGCCCCCGGCTCCGGATCGGCGGGGCCGGGCACGTCGGCGCCCGCTTCGACACCGGAGCGCAGGCGGCGCAGCAGCGGCTCGGTGGTTCGCATCAGGGAAGCGGTGTGCCGCCGGTGGCGTTCATGATCTCGCCCGTGATGAACGAGGCGTTCGCGGAGGCGAGGAAGACATAGGCGGGCGCCATCTCGGCGGGCTGCGCGGGGCGGCCCAGCGGGCTCTGCTTCCCGAACTCCTCGGTGTCCGGCAGGGTCGCCGGGATGAGCGGCGTCCAGACGGGGCCCGGGGCCACCGCGTTGACGCGGATCCCGTCGGAGGCCAGCATCTGGGCGAGCCCCTGCGTGAACGTGACGATCGCCCCCTTGGTCATGGCGTAGTCCAGCAGGTGGGGGCTGGGCTTGTACGCCTGCACCGAGGTGGTGTTGATGATCGATCCGCCCGCCGGGATGTGCGGCACGGCGGACTTGCACAGCCAGAACATCCCGTACAGGTTGGTCCGCATCACCCGGTCGAACTGCTCGGTCGAGATCGCGGAGATCCCGTCGGGCTGGGACATCTGGTACGCCGCGTTGTTGACCAGCACGTCGATGCGGCCGAAGTCGGAGACGGCCCGCTCCACGAGGGCACGGCACTGCTTCTCGTCCCGGATGTCACAGACGAGGGTCACCGCCGTCCGCCCCGCCTCCTCCACCAGGCGGGCGGTCTCCCGGGCTTCCTCCTCCTCTTCGGGGAGATGGGTGAGCAGCACGTCCGCGCCTTCGCGCGCGAAGGCCAGGGCTACCGCACGGCCGATGCCGGAGTCGCCCCCGGTGACCACGGTCTTCCGGTCGGAGAGGAGGCCCGAGCCCCGGTAGGAGTCCTCGCCGTGATCGGGCGGCGGATCCATGGGGCCGGTCCAGCCGGGGTGCTCCTGGTCCTGCTGCGGGAAGTCGGGGCGGGGGTGGAGCCGGTTGGGGTCCTGCGGCTGTTCGCTGCTCTTCATGGCAGCTGGGTGCCCCGCCGTCCGGGGTCGAAACGCCCCCTTTTTTTAACGGTGGTCGGGGGCCCGCCGCTCAGGAGCCCCAGTGCCGCGGCCTGTGCAGGCCGTCCGGGATCCTGGTCGCCGTGTCGCCCCGGGCCGCGTTGACCTGCGGCTGGGTGAGGAAGAGGGCGCCGGTCAGATCGGCGCCGTTCAGGTTGGCGTCGCGCAGGTCCGCGCCGATCAGGTCGGCGTCGCGCAGGTCGGCGCCGGAGAGGTCGGCGGCGATCAGGCAGGCGCCGCGCAGGGTGGCCCCGCGCAGCTTCGCACCGCGCAGCCGGACGCCGAAGAGGTCGGCGCCCCGGTGGTTCTTCTTCCTGCCGGGGATGGCGGCGCGGGCGAGCTCGCTGGCGCGCAGCAGGTGGGCGTTCACCTCGGCGCGGAGGGCCGGGACGTCGACGGCGAGGAGGGCATCGGCGGTGTCCCGGGTCAGTGCGTCGAGCCGGTCGTAGGCGCCGCGCAGGTCACGGTGGGCGGCCCTGGCCGCCGTGAGGTCCAGGGCCTCGGCCGTGTACCGCAGAAGCTCGTGCAGCTGCCGCATCACGGGGAAGACCTCGTACATCGTGCGGGCGGAGTCCGGCTCCTCACGCCAGCTGCGGCCACCGAAGGTGACCTGGGAGACCTTCTGGCCCGCCCCGAAGCAGTCGAACACCGTGCAGCCCTGATAGCCGCTCTCGCGCAGCCGCTCGTGGATCCCGCAGCCGAAGTCCTCATGGAGGTTGGAGCACGGGGTTCCGGCGGCCTTGTCCGCGGCGAAGTCCGCCGAGCGGGCGAAGGGCAGCGCCACGCAGCACAGGCCGAAGCAGTTCCCGCAGTCGGCCCGCAGATCGGGGTGGCCGGCGTGCGCGGTGGGCTGGGACAAGGCGGTGGTTCTCCTGACGGGGCGAGGGGGCGGTGGGCGTGGGTTGTCCATTGTCCCTCGGGGTGCCGGGAGGCCGAGCCCGGGGGAGGAAGACCCGGGTGAGCCGTGTCTCACCCGGGCCCGGTGACTTGTTATGCAACGAGTTGCATAGAAGGATCGCGGTATGGCGCTCGAACACGCGATTCTCGTCTCCCTGCTGGAGAAACCCGGCTCGGGCTATGAACTGGCCCGCCGGTTCGAGCGGTCCATCGGCTACTTCTGGACCGCCAGCCACCAGCAGATCTACCGCGTCCTGAGCCGTATGGAGGCCGACGGGCGGCTCGTCGTCCGCGAAGTCGAGCAGCAGGGCCGGCCGGACAAGAAGGAGTACTCCGTCGCCGGTCCGGGCCGCGCCACCCTCGCCGAGTGGCTGCACAAGCCGATCGAGCCGGAGAGCCTCCGCCACGACCTCGCCGTCAAGATCCGGGGCGCCGCCTTCGACGACCCGGCCGCCCTGGTCCGCGAGGTCGAGCGTCACCGCCAGGTCCACCGGGACCGCCTCGCCCACTACCTCGCCGGAGAGGTGCGCGACTTCACCGGGCCGGAGGCGCCCGGACCCCCGGACGCGGGCCAGGAGCTCCAGCACGTCGTGCTGCGCGGAGGCATCGCGTACGAGCGCATGACCATCGCCTGGCTGGACGACGTACTCGACACCCTCCACCGGCTGGCCGGTCCACCGACGGGCGCCGGCGTCTGACGACACCGGCCGCCGCCCCCGTACCACCGAACACACCCTCGACCCTCCCGGAAGGCGACCTCCATGGCTGAGTCCGCGTCCCTGCTCTTCAACCCGCGCACCTACGACCCCCAGCACTTCGACCCGGAGACCCGCAGGCTGCTGCGCGCCACCGTCGACTGGTTCGAGGAGCGCGGCAAGCGCCGGCTGATCGAGGACTACCGTTCCCGCGCCTGGCTGGGCGACTTCCTCGCCTTCTCCGCCAAGGAGGGCCTCTTCGCCACCTTCCTCACCCCGGCCTCCGCCGCGGGCGACGAGGACCAGCGCTGGGACACCGCCCGGATCGCCGCGCTCAACGAGATCTTCGGGTTCTACGGCCTCGACTACTGGTACGCCTGGCAGGTGACCATCCTCGGCCTCGGTCCGGTCTGGCAGAGCGAGAACGCCGACGCCCGTGCGCGGGCCGCCGAACTCCTCTCGCAGGGCGAGGTGTTCGCCTTCGGCCTCTCCGAGAAGACGCACGGCGCCGACATCTACTCCACCGACATGCTGCTGACGCCGGACAGTGAAGGCGGCTTCCTGGCCTCCGGCTCCAAGTACTACATCGGCAACGGCAACGCCGCCGGTCTCGTCTCCGTCTTCGGCCGCCGCACCGACGTCGAGGGCCCCGACGGCTACGTCTTCTTCGCGGCCGACAGCCGCCGCGAGGCGTACCACCTGGTGAAGAACGTCGTCGACTCCTCCAAGTACGTCAGCGAATTCCGCCTGGACAACTACCCGGTGGCGCCCGCCGACATCCTTCACACGGGCCGCGCCGCCTTCGACGCCGCGCTCAACACCGTCAACGTCGGCAAGTTCAACCTCTGCACCGCCTCGATCGGCATCTGCGAGCACGCGATGTACGAGGCCGTCACCCACGCGAGCAACCGCATCCTCTACGGCCGCCCCGTCACCGCCTTCCCGCACGTGCGCCGCGAGCTGACCGACGCGTACGTCCGGCTCGTCGGGATGAAGCTGTTCAGCGACCGCGCCGTCGACTACTTCCGCTCCGCCGGCCCCGACGACCGCCGCTACCTCCTCTTCAACCCGATGACGAAGATGAAGGTGACCACGGAAGGCGAGAAGGTCATCGACCTGATGTGGGACGTTATCGCCGCCAAGGGCTTCGAGAAGGACAACTACTTCGCCCAGGCCGCCATCGAGATCCGGGGCCTGCCGAAGCTGGAGGGCACGGTCCACGTCAACCTCGCCCTGATCCTGAAGTTCATGCGGAACCACCTGCTCGCTCCCGTCGACTACCCGGCCGTCCCGTCCCGCCTGGACGCGGCCGACGACGACTTCCTCTTCCGGCAGGGCCCGGCCCGGGGTCTCGGCGCCGTACGGTTCCACGACTGGCGCCCCGCGTTCGACGCGTACGCCGAGGTGGCGAACGTCGCCCGCTTCCGCGAGCAGGCCGACGCCCTGTGCACCTTCGTCGAGACCGCCGCCCCCGACGAGGAGCAGAGCCGCGACCTGGACCTCCTCCTCGCCGTCGGCCAGCTCTTCGCCCTCGTCGTCCACGGCCAGCTGATCCTGGAGCAGGCCCGGCTGACCGGCCTGGACGAGGATCTGCTGGACGAACTGTTCGCCGTCCTCGTACGCGACTTCTCCGCGCACGCCGTCGAACTCCACGGCAAGGACTCCGCCACCGAGGACCAGCAGGACTGGGCGCTCGGCGCACTACGGCGTCCGGTTGTGGACGCCGAGCGTTCGGCGCGGATCTGGGAGCGCGTGGAGGAGCTGTCGGGGGCGTACGAGATGGCCGAGTAGCCGGCCGGGTCACTCCGGGATCGTCAGCCTGCGGGTGACCCGCAGCGCCGAGGACAGCAGCTGGGCCTTGACCTCGCTGGTCCGGTACATCCGGTCCGAGCGGAAGGAGATGCCGAGCGAGCCGACCTGGTCGCCGCTGTACACCCGTACGGCGACGCACGTCGTGCCGCGCCGGTACTCCTCCCGGTCCAGGGAGAGCGGCGCCATCGGCGACGCGTCGAGTTCCCGGATCAGCTCCTCGCGGCGCGTGACGGTGTGGGACGTCAGGTCGGCCAGGGGGTGGCGGGAGAGGTAGTTGGCGCGGGCCTCCTCGTCGAGCCCGCCCAGCACGCTCTTGCCCAGCGCGGTGGCGTGCCCGGCGTCCTCGAAGCCCACCCAGAGGTCGACCCGGGGGGCCCGTGGGCTGTCGACGATCTGGAGGACCCGGATCTCCCCCTCGTCGTACAGCGTCAGGTAGGCGGCGGCGGAGAGACCGTCGCGCAGGGAGGTGAGGAGCGGGCGGATGCTCTGGGTCCACGTCCCGTCACCGAATCCGGCGCCCGGCGACGGGCCCCGGTCGGCGAGCGTGAAGGCGCCGTCGTCCAGCACATCGAGGTAGCCGTCCTCGGCCAGTGTGTGCAGATGGTTCTCGGCCACGGCTTCGGGCAGCCCGGCCTCCCTGGCCAGCTGCCCGGCGGGGGCGCCCGTCGGATGAGCCCCAGCGGCCTCCAGCAACCGAAGGTCCCGCTGGACGGACTCGGTGGGCTCGGGGCCGGCCTGGTCACCCATGCCACCAGCATGGACCCGGCGCGGGGGCCCGGCATCTCGTGTACGGAATCCCGTGGCAGGAGGGGGCCGCCTGGGGCCCGGGCCCACCCGCGGCCGGGCCGCAGGGCCCCCTCCTACCGGCTCGCCCGGTCAGCCGGTCACCCGGTCACGGTGAACGTCGGGGACGTGCCCGTGAACGGCGTGATCTTGCCCAGCAGGTTCTTCGCGTCCCCGCGGTGCACGATCCGGTACGTGCCGGGGGCGGTGTCCGGCCCGATGTCCCAGGTGACCGTGGCCTTCGACGTACCGGTCAGACCGTTGATCCGGGTCCAGCGGTACGTGGTGCGCCAGTCACCGTCGTCCAGCACCCGCACCCACTTCCCGGCCTCAAGACGCTGGACCTCCAGGAAGGTCCCGCCCCGGCGCACGTTGTTCTTCGGGTGTCCGGTGGCGAACTCGACGGTCGCCGTGGAGCCGCGTGCGTACGAGGGGGCCGGTGAGGTCAGGACCGAGCCGAAGGACTCGCCGAGCGGCGGGTTGTCGTACACCACGCCCGTCTGGAACGTGAACTGCCGGGCCGACTCGTCCGGCGGTGCGGTGCCCCGGCCGATCGGGGTGCCCTGGCGCAGGGAAGCCGCGACCCGTGCGTACTCCTGCTGGTAGGCGGGGAGCGTGTTGCGGCCGTAGAGCGTGGAGCCGCCCTCGTAGTTCTGCGCGTCGTACTCCTCCGGCGTCGTCACGTACTGGCTGTAGGCGTTGGCGTACCCCTGGAGCAGCACCCGCTCCAGCGGGACCCCGAGCTCCTGGGCCACGGTCCGGCGGACCCTGAGCCCGGCCGTGATCGTGAACTCACCCGGGCCCGCCACCAGGTACAGCTCCCCGATCCGCATGATCTGGAGCGGGAGGATCTTGGGGGTGACCGGGTGGACGTTGCTCAGCAGACCCGTGGGGATCAGGCTCGCCTTCGGGTACTGGCAGGTCGCGAGCCAGGACGGGGTGTCGATGCGCAGTGCGTCGATGACGCCTGCGACCGGGGTGCGCATGCCCTCCTCGAAGCCGGGGATCGCCGGGCCGTCCTCCACACTGCCCGCGAGCGTCGAGGCGCCCACGACGGCGGGACAGGTGCGCTGCTCCTTCCCGTCCGTGGTGTACTCCCCGCGTACGGTGACGTTCTCCATGTCGACATAGGTGAGGCGGGCATCGACCCCGCCGGTCACCGGCCGCGCACCGGCGTAGACCTCGCGGGCCTTGTCCAGCTGGCGCTCACCGATGATGCGGGTGTTCTCGAACTCGTCCTCGGTGGGCCCCGATCCGGGCTTCAGATCGAGGTTCGGGGACATGTCGCCCGCGTTGGTGTTGGGGAACGCTGCGACAAAACCCGGGGTGTTGTCGAGATGGCGCACGCCCTCGTGGTCGTGCTCCCAGGCGTAGGCGGCATAGCCCTTGTTGTCGGGGCTGATGAGCGTGTTCTTGTTGGTGATCGAGGTGTTGTGGGTGGCGAACCAGCTGATCGCGCCCGCGTCCTTGTCGCCCTGCCGGAACCGCAGCACGGTCATCGCCGGGTCGATCCCGTCCGGGAAGGCCGCGCGGTCGGCCGCCGGATTGCGGTCGAAGGCCTCGCGGGAGCGGTTGACGCTGGCGTTGGTGAGGGTGCCGGTGCCCAGGCTGATGGTGCCGGGCTTCAGGTCGTCGTGGGCTTTGGCGACGGACTCGGCGATGCCGTCGACGATCGCCCGGTAGGTGCCGTTCTGGAAGCCGAGCACGGAGAGGTTGTACGCGACGTGGTGGGAGTAGCCGCCGGGGCCCGAGTGGGTGTGGGTGGCGGAGAGCAGCACGTTCTCGTCGCCGTACAGGCTGCCGTACCGCTCCTTGAGGCGGGCGATGACACCCTGCTGCACGGACTGGAAGATCATCGCGAGGTCGGCGTTGACGTACACGACGCGCTTGCCGGTCGCCCGGTCCACCACGACGTACGCGCGTGACCTCTGGCGCTGGTGGATGCCGGACGTCTTCTGGTCGAAGCTGGAGTAGCCCATCATCCCGGTCTCGGCAGCCTCTCCGGTGACGTCGGCGATGCCGCGCCCGATGAGGTAGTCCGCTTCCGCGGCGGCCTGCGAGGCCGATGCGGGGGAGGGGGCGCCGAGCGTGAGGGCTCCCAGCGTCGCGGCGAGTGCCAGTGCGGAGAGCTTACGTCGGGGGCGGCGAGGGGTGGGGGGTGGTGGCATCGGACCTCCTGGGGCGGGAGACGTGCGGGACCCCGGGGTCCGGTCGGCGGCTCACCGACATCGGCGGGACCCGGAGCGCTGCCCCGACGGTAGAGGTGTGTGACCTGCGTCGCATAGCTCTCTACCGGCCAGTAAATGAGGATTCCTCAGAAGCGGTGTCCGGCCTGGAGGGTTGTGCCCTTGATGTTCGCGAATGTGCCGCTCGGACGGCGGGACCCGGGCGAGGCAGGGTCTGCGTAACCTGACCATCATGCCGTCGGGTCAGCAGATCGTCCCGGGGCGGACCCGCTCCCGCTTCACCAGATAGGCGTCGACCTTCGCGGTGACGCAGGCGTCGCCCCGCCCGTACGCGGTGTGGCCGAGCCCCTCGTACGTCAGCAGCATCCCCTCCGGGAACTGCTCCGCCAGACTCACCGACTCCTCGTACGGGGTGGCCGGGTCGCCCGTCGTGCCCACGACCAGGACCGGCGGTACGCCGTCCGCGTCCACCCGGTGCGGGCGCCGCCCGCCGGACGGCCAGTCGCGACAGGTGAGTTCGGCGGTAACCCCGGCGGTTCCGTAGACCCCGGCCGCCTTGTCGGCGGGGGCGAGGGCGTCCCAATAAGGGCTCAGGGAGCGGGGGTGGGGGACGTCCAGGCAGTTGACGGCGGTGAGTGCGGCGTCGCTGTTGTCGGCGGGGGGCTCGGGGGCGTCGTCCTCCTGCTCCGCTTCGGCGTCCTCCCCTTCAGCGGTGCCGGGGTCCTCGCTCTCCTCCTCGTCGTCCAGGGCGCCCAGCTTCGTCGCATCCCCCTGGTCCGCCTCCCGCAGCGCCTCCGACAGCGGCTCCCACTGGTCCTCCGGCGTGTACATCGCCATGGAGACCGCGTCGAGGACGGCGGTCGCGTCCATGCCGCCGTACTCCGCGTACGTACTGTCCTCCGCGACCGGCAGCGGCTCGCGCTCCGCCCGCTGGTAGAGGCGCTCGATCAGCGCCCGTATCTCCTGGAGGCTTGCGCCGGGGCAGCTGTCACCGGCGATCTCCGCGCACTGCTCGGCGTAGTCGTCCACGCTCCGGCGGAAGCCGGCCGACTGGCTGATCACCCGCTGCCGCCAGTCCAGAGAGGGATCGATCGCGCCGTCCAGGACCATGGCGCGGACCCGGCGGGGAAACCGCTCGGCGTACGAGGTGCCCAGGCTCGTCCCGTACGACCAGCCCAGGTAGGTGAGTCGGCGGTCGCCGAGGGCCGCGCGCAGGACGTCCAGGTCGCGGGCCGCGTCCTCGGTGCCGACGTGCCGGAGGATGGGGCCGCTGTGCTCCTCGCAGTCCTCGGCGGCCGTGCGGGCACCCGAGGCGGCTGCCGAGCGGTCGGCTTCCGTGCGGGGGTAGAGCGGCGCGACGGTGTCGGAGGCTTCTTGCGAGGTGTCCTCCTCCTCAGCCCCGGCCGGTTCGCAGGTAAGGGCCGGAACGCTTCCCCCGACCCCGCGCGGGTCGAAGCCGACGATGTCGAAGCGGGCCCGCACCGCCGGGCCGAACGCCTCGTCCATCCCCTCCTCCAACGAGCTCACCCCGGCCGCTCCGGGCCCGCCCGGGTTGAAGACGAGCGAGCCGATGCGCTGCGCCGGACCCGTCGCGGCCGCGCGCGCCACCGGGAGGACGAACGTCCGGCCGTTCCCGGGGCGCGCGTAGTCCAGGGGGACCGTCAGCGACGCGCACTCGTACCCGTCGGTCGCGCAGCCGGTCCACTCCAACCGCTGGCCGTAGAAGGGGTCGAGGTCGGGGTGCGAGGCCGGGTCGGCGGCCCGCGCCTTGCCTGGGGCGGGCATCGGGCCGCCCGTACAGGCGGTGAGGGAGAGGGCGCCGAGGAGGGCCAGGGCGGTGGTGGCGAGGGCGGGGCGGCGACGGACGGCGCGGTTCAACGGAGTGCTCCCTGGAGAGGGTGGTGTGGTTCCGACCCGAAGCATTCCTGGGCGATGCTGAGGATTTGATGAGGCGCCGTACGGTCAGCCGCCGGTGGCCGGGCCCCCGGCGGGCAGGCGGAGCACGAACAGGGCCCCGCCGCGCCGCCCGGGCTCCGCCGTGAGACTGCCGCCGTGGGCGTGGGCGACCCAGGACGCGATCGACAGGCCCAGCCCGGTCGAGCCCGAACCGCTGCGGAACCGGTCGAAGAGCGCGCCTGCCACCTCCGGCGGCAGACCCGGCCCCGAGTCCTCCACCGTGACCGTCCCCTCGCCGTCGACGGTCACCTCCACCTCGGCCGGCTTACCCGGCAGGTGACCGTGGACGAGCGCGTTGCCGACCAGATTGGCCACCGCGCGGCGTACGAGATCCGGGTCGGCGACCACCACCACGGCCAGCTCCGCCCGCACCGCCACCCGTTGGCCCTCGCCCGCCGCGTCCTCGACGACGGCCTCCACCAACTGGTCAAGCCGCAACGGCTCCACCGCGAGAACGGCCGTCCCCGACATCAGCCGGGCCCGGGTGAGCAGCCCGTCGACCAGCGTGCCCATGCCCTCCGCGAGCCGCAGCGTGCGCCGGTGCACGTCGGTGCTGTCCGTCTCACCGCGCAGCGCGGTCTCGGCGAGCGTCCGCAGCGAGGCCGCCGGCGTACGCAGGTCGTGCGCGGCGTCCGCCAGGAACGACTCCTGCCGGTCCAGCGCCTCCAGCGCCGGCCGGACCGCCCGCCCCGAGAGCAGGTGCCCGACCCCGGCCGACAGGAGGACCAACAGGGCGCACCCGCCGCTCACCACCCAGGTCAGCCGCCGGTGGTCGGCCCACTGGGCCGACGCGTCCGCCACGGTGACGAGGGCCCCCTGCGGCGCCGCGTCCTCCTCCGCCTCCGGCGGATAGAAGGGCAGCGCGAACATCCGCACCGGCTCGCCGTCCGCCGTCCGCGCGTCCCGGGACCGGGGCTCATCGGCCCGTACGGCGGTGGCGGCCGCCTGCCGTACGGAGGCGGCGGAGACGGTGAGACAGGGCCGGCGAGGGGCGTGCTCGACGACCAGCTCCCCGGGGGTGACCACCGGCTTCCCGGACGTGGCGGCCGGCTCCCCGGCCGCCGTCGGCGCCGAGAGCAGGAAGAGCGGCGGGCACGCGGTCCCCGCGTTGTCGAGCAGCACCTCGGTGTCCAGCCGGCTGTCCTCGTCGGTCTCCAGCAGGCCCAGCGCCCAGTTGGTGTCGGCGCTCATGGCCTGGTCCAGCTGTTCACGCCCGCGCACGCCGTCGCTGCGCACCGCCAGGACCGCCATCGCGACCAGCCCCGCCGCACTCGTCAGCGCGAACAGCACGGTGATGCGCCGGCGCAGCCTTCGTACGCGAGCCGTCGGCGTCAGCGCGCGGGCGGAGCGGAACGGACGGCGTACGGCCCTCATCGGGCGGGCTCCTCGGCCAGGCGGTAGCCGACGCCGCGCACGGTGTGGATGAGCGGAGGGCCGCCGAGCTTCCGCCGCAGCTGCGAGATCAGTACCTCCAGCACGTTGGACTGCGGCTCCGCCATCTCGTCCCAACAGCTCTCGATCAGCTCCGCCCGCCCCACCGCCTGGTCGGCGCGCGTGGCCAGCACCTCCAGGACCGCGAACTCCCGGCGGGTGAAGGTCAGCAGGACGCCCGCCCGGCGCACCTGGCGCCGCGCGGTGTCGATCGCCACGTCCCCGACCCGCAGCACCGGCGGGCTCACGGCCGGAGCGCGACGGCACAGGCTGCGCACCCGGGCGACCAGCTCCGGCACGGCGAACGGCTTCACCAGATAGTCGTCGCCGCCCCGGGCGAACCCCTCCACCCGGTCGGCGACGGTGTCCCGTGCGGTCAGGAACAGCACCGGAACGGCCCGCCCGTCCCGCCGGAGCTCTTCCACATAGTCCGCGGCGTCCCCGGAGGGCAGCATCCGGTCGAAGACCGCGCAGTCGTACGCGGTGACGAACAGGGCCTCGTCGGCCTGCGGCAGATCGGCCGCCTCGTCCACCGCGAGCCCGGCGGCCCGCAGCGCGGCGGCCACCCCGAACCGGAGGTTGGCGTCGTCCTCCACCAGCAGCACTCTCACGTCGACACCCTAGGACCTGTGCATCGACCTCGTGCCGGGGCCCCTCACACGGAGAACTCCTCCCCCGGGTCGGTGTCGTCGTCCGCGTCGGCGTTCACGGCGTGGTCGACATAGACCGTGCTGCCGACCAGCATCAGCAGCACTGCCAGCCCGCCGAGCACGAATGCCGTGCAGAGTTCCATGGAGGGCACCTTCGGAGCAGCGCGGCCAAGGACTCGCCATCTCGCCATCGGCCGGGGATTGCCAGGGTGAGCAGAACACCACCTGGTCGTATCATCCGCACGCCGCAACACGCTGCTCGCCCGCAGAAGACCCGAACGCACCATCCGACAGCCCGCCGTACGGAGTCGGGGGAGCGTGGAACGTGGCGCGCAAATAGGAAAGGCAAGGAGAGCCCTCTCCTTGCCGTGTCCAACATATAGCGCACCAGGGGGCTTGCCACAAGGCCCGGGGCACCGCGCAGAATCGTCCGCCGTGCCCCGAACCGCGGAGGAAGCAGGAATGACGATGCGCCGGACAGACGTACGGGACCTTCATGAGGCCGACGCGACGCAGGTCGCCGTCGTCGGCGGCAAGGGAGCGCATCTGGGCGCGCTGTCACGGATCGAAGGCATCCACGTGCCGGACGGCTTCTGCGTGACGACGGACGCCTTCCGGCGGGTGGTGGCGCGGGTGCCCTCCATCGACGACCGGCTCGAGAGGTTGTCGCGCTCGGACCCGGACGACCGGGAGGCGCTCCGCACGCTCAGCGCGGATGTCCGCCGGGCCATCGAGGAGACCGCGATCCCCGGCGACCTCGCGGCGGAGATCGCCGGTGCGCTCGCCCGGCTCGGCACCCGGCTCGGCGAGCGGCCCGCCGTCGCCGTCCGGTCCAGCGCGACGGCGGAGGACCTGCCGACGGCCTCCTTCGCAGGCCAGCAGGACACCTATCTGAACGTCGTCGGGCCGGCCGAGGTCCTCCGGCACGTCAGCCGGTGCTGGGCCTCGCTGTTCACCGAGCGGGCCGTCGCCTACCGTGGGCGGACCGGCATCGACCACCGTACGGTCGAGATGGCCGTGGTCGTCCAGCAGATGGTCTTCCCCGAGGCGGCCGGCGTCCTGTTCACGGCCGACCCCCTCTCGGGCGACCGGCGGACCGCCACTGTGGACGCCGGCTTCGGCCTCGGCGAGGCCCTGGTCTCCGGGCTGGTGAACCCGGACGTCTTCACCGTGCGGGACGGCGAGGTCGTCGCCCGGGCGATCGCCGCCAAGCAGCGCGCCGTTCACGCCCTGCCGGGCGGCGGTACGCGGGAGGTGGAGGTCGACCCGCGGCGGCAGGGGCGGCCGGCGCTGACGGATGCGCAGGTCCTGCGGCTCGTGGAGCTCGGGCGGCGGATCGAAGCGTACTTCGGCCGCCCGCAGGACATCGAATGGTGCTTGGCCGACGACGGCTTCCGGATCGTCCAGAGCCGGCCGATCACGACGGTGTTCCCCATCCCCGACGCCGGTGACCAGGACCCTCACGTCTATGTCTCCGTCGGCCATCAGCAGATGATGACCGACCCCATGAAGCCGCTGGGCCTCTCCCTGTGGCAGCGGACGGCCATGGTGCCGATGCACGAGGCCGGCGGAAGGCTGTTCGTCGACGTTACCCGCCGACTGGCATCGCCCGCGTCACGCGCCGCCCTCCTGGACGTGCTGGGCAGAGGCGATCCGCTGGTCAGGGACGCTCTGGAGACCGTCCTCGACCGGGACGACCTCGTCCCCTCGCTCCCGGAAACGGGCCCCGGAGGGCCACCGGCCGGGGGCGCGTCGGAGCCGTCGGCCGAGGTCGATCCGGCGATCGTCCCGGAGCTGATGGAGCGCAGCCGGGTGTCGGTCGCCGCCTTGGAGCGTGACCTGCGGACGAGGAGCGGACCGGCGCTGTTCGACTTCCTGCTGGAGGCCTTCGAGGAGCACAAGCGCGTCCTCGGCGATCCGCTGAGCATGCGGGCGATCACGGCGGGCACGGAGGCCACCTGGTGGCTCAACGACAAGCTGGGGGAGTGGCTGGGAGAGAAGAACGCGGCTGACACGCTCACGCTCTCCGCCCCCGGCAACATCACGTCGGAGATGGGACTGGACCTGCTCGACGTGGCGGACGTCATCCGCCCGCACCCCGAGGTGGTGGCGTTCCTCGAGGGAGTGCGGGACGAGGGTTTCCTGGACGAGCTGGCGAAGCTGCCCGGCGGCACCGAGGCGCGCGAGGCGATCGACGCCTACCTCGACCGGTACGGCATGCGCTGTGTGGGCGAGATCGACATCACGAGGCCACGCTGGCGCGAGCGCCCCACCACGCTCGTCCCCCTGATCCTCGACAACGTCAGGAACTTCGGGCCGGGCGCCGCCGCACGGCGCTTCGAGCAGGGTCGGCAGAAGGCACGGCAGAAGGAGCAGGACGTGCTGTCGCGCCTGCGCGCCCTGCCGGACGGGGACCGCAGGGCCGATGAGGCCAAGCGGATGATCGACCAGGTCAGAGCCTTCGCCGGATACCGGGAGTACCCGAAGTACGGCATCGTCAGCCGCTCCTTCCTCTACAAGCAGGCGCTTCTGGAGGAGGCCGAGCGCCTTGTACAGGCCCGTGTGCTGTCCGAGAAGGAGGACATCTTCTACCTCACGTTCCATGAGCTCCACGAGGTCGTGCGCTCGCGCCAGGTGGACGACCGGCTCATCCAGTGGCGTAAGGACGCGTTCCGGTCGTACCACGCGCTCACACCGCCCCGGGTGCTCACATCGGACGGCGAGGCTCTCACCGGGGCGTACCGGCGGGAGGACGTACCGGCCGGGGCCCTGGCCGGCCTGGCCGTCTCCACCGGGACCGTCGAGGGGAGGGCCCGCGTCATCCTGGACCTGACGGACGCCGACCTCGAAGCGGGCGACATCCTGGTCACGAGGTTCACCGATCCCAGCTGGTCGCCGCTGTTCCTCGGCGTCGCGGGCCTGGTGACGGAGGTGGGCGGCCTGATGACCCACGGCGCGGTGATCGCCCGGGAGTACGGCCTGCCCGCCGTCGTCGGCGTGGAGCGCGCCACCCGGCTGATCCGGGACGGGCAGCGGATCCGCGTGCACGGAACCGACGGGTACGTCGAGCTCCTGCCCTGACCGCACACCTGACCGCACGCCCGACCGCACCCCTGACCGGCCGGGCAGGGCGTCAGCGGCGGGCCAGGACGCGTACGCCATCGGCCGGTGGCCGGTACGCCAGACCGAAGTAGGCGAAGAGCGCCGGTTCGTCCTCGGCGGGCAGGACGTCGTCCGTCCCGATCGAAGGGCCGTCCTTCACCTTGGCCTTGGCGTGGGCGACCTTCACGTAGTCCGGGCCGACGACGGTCCCCTCCAGCGGCACGAAGACCAGCCGGTGACGGGTCGGCAGGCCCACGATCACGGTGGCGAACGCCGGCTGGTCCGTCCCCGTGTCGACGTAGACGGACTCCAGGGACCCGATCCTGCGCCCGTCGGGGTCGACGACGTCACGCGTACGCCACTCACGGATGTCTGCGCTCTCGATCACGGCGGAACTCCTCGGGGTCGGCCAGGTCGTACATGGCGGTCTCGGCGGTTCGGCCGGGTGACCCGCCCTCGTGGGGACGGCCGCCCGGCTCCCCCTCACCTGCCCCGCGATGTCCCCTCTCAGCGCGGCCCGCACCGGCGGATTCGCTCAGGCCGCCGCGGCGCCCGGCACCCGCCCCTCGGGAAGGAACAGCACCGAGTTGATGTACCGGGTGCGCCGCGGCACGAACGCCCTGCGCAGCAGCCCCTGATGGACGAGGTGTTCCGTCCGCGCCTGATGGGCCGGCAGGTCGAAGCCGGCCAGCGGGACCCAGCGCCGTCCGGGCAGGACCCACCCCGCGTACCCCTGGCCGGTGAGCAGCGTGATCGCCGGGGCGACCGGGCCGAGCCGGCTCTCCAACTCGACGAGCAGCGCCGGGCGGTCCCGCCGCAGCAGCTCCGCCGCACCCCGCAGAGCGGCCACCTCCGCACCGTCGACGTCCATCTTCACGAAGTCGACGCCTTCCAGGCCCAGGCCGTCGATGGTGAGGGACTCCACCTCGACGCAGTGCGCGTGGATGTCACGGCGCTCCAGTGAGGAGACCCCGCGGTCGCCCTCGTCGCCCTGCGGTAGCCAGAGCTGGACCGTGGAGCCGTCGCGGTCCGTCGCCGCGCCCTGCACCACCCGGACGTTCGACGGCAGCGTACGGCGCAGATGGCCGGCGAGGTGCGGTACGGGCTCCACCGTGACGACCCGGTCGCAGCGCCGGGCGAGCCGCCGCGACCAGGGCCCGTACCAGCCGCCGATGTCCACGGCGGTGGAGCCGGGCGGGCAGAAGTCGGCTAGCCGGCGCAGCTCCGGCTCGAAGCGCGGGTAGAGGACGACGGCGGCGGAGCCGACCAGGCTTGTGGGCAGCCGGGACGCCACCGCCGCGGCGAACGTCGTCACGCGGCCGAGGCTTTCAGATGCGCCAGGTATCTCTCGTGGGCGTCGGCGTCGACCTTGCGGCCCGAGGAGGGCAGCAGCTGCGGGATGCCGTCCAGGATGGGGTAATTCAGGCGCAGGCGGGGGTTGTAGAGCGCCTCCTCATCGGTCAGCAGGGCCAGGGGGCCCTTGTCGAGCGGGCAGACCAGGATGGCGAGCAGGGGATCGTCGGGGTTCATGGAGACTCCCTCGGTGGTGGGGAGGTTCATGGGGGCTCCCTCGGTGGTGGGGACGGGACGGGAGGGCACAGGGCCGGTGGACGGGGTCAGGACGGGGCCGTCGAGGGAGGGTCATGGCGGGGCATGGCCAGCAGGACGGTGAGGGCCAGCGCGGTGCCGGCCAGCCGCAGGGTCAGCAGCAGCGGATCGTCGGGGAGGGACTCCCCGAAGGCGATGCTCCCGAGGACCGCGGTGAAGACGCAGGTCACCGTAGTGCACACGGGCACGATGAGGGAGGCCCGGCAGCGCTGCAGCGCCGTCTGGGACATGATGAGACCGGCCACGGCGGTGAAGAGCAGCAGATACGGGTAGGGCGAGCCGAACAGCGAACGGGCGGCCTCCCCGACGTCGGTGGTGGTCAGCCGGCTGGAGGTGCCCTTCACGGCCAGGGAGCTGACGCCGTACAGCAGCCCGACCGCCACCCCGTAGCCGATGCCGCTGGTCGGCACCCGGTGGCGCTTGTTCGCCCGGCTCTCCACCCGTACGTAGAGCCAGACGCCCGCCGCCAGCGCCGGGACGCAGACCAGGAGCACCAGCATCCACGGGGCACCGGAGCTCACCTGGTCCTCGCCCTCGCGGACCGAGGCGACGACCATCAGCAACGCCACCAGGACGCCGCCCAGGGCGTACCGTTCGCGCCCGGTCGACTCCTCGCCGAGGACGATCGAGGAGAGCAGGAGCAGCAGCACCAGGCCGGAGACGAAGATGCCCTGCGCCGCCGCGATCGGCAGCGCGCGGTAGACGATCAGCTGGGCCGCGAAACCGGCCGCCAGTGACAGCGCGCCCAGGATCCACAGCGGGCTGGTGAGCAGGACGAGGATCAGGCGCAGCGGCTTGCCCGCGGAGAGCTCGGGCAGATCGCCCAGGGCCCGCTTCTCCACCACGAACCCCACGCTGTACAGCAGGTTGGCCACCAGCGCGGCCCCCACACCCCACCACATCGCGCTATCGCCGCCGCGCGTGGGCCAGCAGGATGGACGCCGCACCCGGTACCGCGCACGCGGCCCTGTCCACCAGCCGCAGCGGTCGCGGCACCCCGTGGAAGGGGGCGCCTGTGATCTTCACGTCCTCGAAGCCGGAGGCCGTCAGGAAGGAGCGCAGCGCCCGGGCGGTGTAGAGGCGCAGATGGCCCACCACCTCCGAGCCGGGGCGGCCGTGGATCCCGCGCAGGCTGACCTCGGAGAACACCGGCTGCACCCCGGCCAGCAGCAGCGCCCGGTTGTACCAGGCGGCCAGGTTCGGGGTGGACAGCATCAGGTGGCCGCCCGGCTTCAGGATGCGCCGCAGCTCGTCCAGCGCCTGGTCCGGGTCGACGAGGTGCTCCAGGATCTCGCTGAACAGCACCGCGTCCGCGCACCCGTCGGCGAGCGGCAGCCCGCCGTGCTCCAGCTCGCCCCGGACCACCGAACCCATCCGGGGACGGGCCCGGCGCAGCGCGTCCTGCGACCAGTCGACGCCGATCAGCCGGTGCCCGGTGAGGATCGGCGCGGCGGTGGCGGCGGCCGTCCCGTCGCCGCACCCGACGTCCACGATGACCTGGCCGGTCCGCCCGCCCAGGGCGGCGGCCAGCAGCCGCGCCTGGCGTCTGCTGCGCCCGTCGCCGGACGCCACGGGGACGGCCGGGTTCTCGTAGAAGTCCCGCAGCCCGGGCGGGGGAGCGGAGACAGGGGCGTCGGCCCCCGGCGGAAGGGGCACGGTGCCGGTCACGGAGCCTCCGAGGACGTCGCGGCCAGATGACGGGTGAACAGGCCGAGCAGCGCCTCGCCGTCCTCGTCCCCCAGCAGGGTCCGCGACCAGCGCAGGGCCAGGTGCAGGCGGCCGTTCGTCGACGCGGTGGTGAACGTCAGCCCCCTCGGCATCCGGGCAGGCGCGGAGATCCACAGAGCGCGGGAGCTCCCCGCGTCGCCGAAGTCCAACGGGTACGGGATCCGGCCGACGTTGCTGAGCAGCGTCGTCGACGTCCACGGCCCCGCCAGCACCCGCAGCCCCCGGGTGTACGCCGCACGCACGGCGACCGGCAGCAGAGGGGTGGTCAACAGGGAGGTCGAGCGGCCCAGTTGCGGACGCGGCTGCCCCTTCAGGGCCCGGGTCCGCTCGGCGGTCAGGCGCAGCAGCCCGGCGATGTCCCGGCCGGCCACCACCTCCGAGGCGTCGAAGCCGACCTCCACCAGCCGGGTGCCGTTGCCGATCGGCATCTCGGGTCCCCGGGGCCGGTCGTCGACCGGCATGGTGATCCGCAGCGGCCGCTCGGCCGCCCCCTGCCGCCGGTTCCAGTCGGCCACCGTCAGGGCGGTGGCCACCATCAGCTGGTCGTTCACCGTGTAGGGCGCGCCCGACTCCCGCCGCGGCACCGGCAGTTCGGCCAGCAGCAACCCGTTGCCCGGCACCGTCCCAGGGGTGCCCGCCGCCACCCGGGCCGGCCGGCTGAGGGCGGACGGCCCGGAGTGACGGGGCGGTGGTGCGGCGGCCGGGCGGGCCGGGGCGGACGGCGGGGGGAGGGGCCGACCGCTGTAGATCTCGGCGGCCGTCGCCGCCAGGCGCAGACAGGCGGGCCCGTCGAGCGCGGTGTGGTGCACGGTGAACACCAGCACACACCCCTCCCTGTCCGGCTCCTCGACCACCTCGACCCGCAGCGGAGGTGAGACGGTGAGCGGCGGGGCGACGGCGAGGGACGCCGCCCGCGCCCGGTCGAGCGCCCCGGACGCGGCCGGCAGGAAGGTGACCGGGTCCCGGTCCGGGGCCGCCGTCAGCTCCCACTCGTACCGCCGCGCGAGCGGTCCGCGCGGCCGCTCCCGCATCAGCGCCCGCGGGAACCGCGCCAGCGACGCGGCGAACGCGGCGCGCAGCCGGTCCTCCTCGACCCGGCCGGGCAGATGGACCTCGATGTGTACGGTGCTCGGCTCGGCGTCCTGCGCGCAGTGCCGGTCCACCTCGTCGACGACGGGGAACGGTACCCGGGGCAGCCGCCCGGCCGCGTACGGCCGGGCGGGGTGCGTGGCGGTCATCCGGTGGGTCCTCCGCTGCCGGGCGGAGCGGTCGGGCCGCCCGGACCGCGCGCGGGCGGGTCGGTGTGCGGCCTCTTGGCGTCGGCGGAGAGGGTCCGGCCGGACGGTGGCGCCACCTGCTGCTGCGGGATCGTCGGGTCCCCGTCGCCGGCCGTCGCGGCCGCGGGTTCGGCACCCCGGCCGGCCCGTCGCCTGCCCCGGCTCGGGACGGACCCGACCGTGACCAGTGCGGCGAACAGGGCGATCAGCGCGAGGAGTTGAGGCACCGCCCCGAAGGCACCCTTTCCTACGGCGGTGTACTCCCCGGTGCTGACGGCCACGACAACCCCTGCCCCGGCCATCGCCGCGAAGGCGACCGGCGCCAGCAACGACGGGCGGAAGTGGGCGAGTACGGCGAGCACGGGCACCACCAGGGCGACCGGTCCCGCGATGACGATGCCCACCAGGGTCAGCGCCACGGTGCCCAGGATCAGCCCGGGAGCCGGCGGCACGGACTGCTCGTCACGCTCGGTCGAACCCTCCGTCGGACCGGAGCCCCGGCGGCGTACGAAGGCGAGTCCCACCAGGACCAGGAACAGCACCCCGGCCCCGATCAGCCCGGCCCGGTAGATCAGCGCGGGCTCGTACTCCAGGGTGACCGTTCCGCCCTCGCCCTCGGGGACCAGCCACGCCTGCTGCCAGCCGTCGATCCGCAGCGGCGTCAGCTCCTTGCCGTCCAGCGTGGCCTTCCAGCCCTTGTTGTGGTTCTCGTGGAGCTGGAGGTACGAGGCCTCTCCGGCGCCGACCGTCAGCGTGCGCCGGTCACCGTCACTCTCCTTGACGTCGACCGTCCGGGCGGTGGCCGCCGGGGCCTTCGTCTCCCCGTTGGAGAGCGTGACGTCGGTGATGGCGAGCGGACCGGCGTCACCGGCCTCCACGGTGTGGGTCGACGCGCTCAGCTCCACCTCGGACCGCTCGGAGCAGAGCGAGACGGCGATGGGTCGACGCTGTGTCAGGTCCCTGATCCGGCCCTCGGCCCTGGTCTCCATCAGCGTGCCGCCGACGGAGAGGACCGGCCCCTGACCGCAGGGCAGGCTGAACTTCTTCTCCGGTGCGGGCTGCGGCGAGCGGAACTTGTCCAGCGCCGGGATGTAGACCTCGCTCAGTCCGACCGGCAGCTGCAACTGGCCTCCGGCGAACGGGTTGTGCACGGTGAGCGGTGCCTGGCGCGAGATGGTGATGTCCATCTTGTCGGTGGTGATGGGCGAGAAGCGGGCCATGCCGTTCTCGTCCACCGCCGCCACCGCCGTGCCGTCCGGCGAGCTGATCTGGACCTGCTCGGGCCGGGTGGAGATCCCGCCGGCCGCCGCGAACACGATCTCGCCGATCTGGGTCTTCTCCGGCCACGACAGATGGAGTACGGGGCGGTCGCCCGCGATCCACGCGGTGGTGAGGTCGCCGTCCGTCAGGTTGCGCGCGCTGAGATTGGTGCCGAGGCGGGCCGTCGAGTCGGCGCTGACCAGGATCTTGTCGCGCTTGCCCGTCAGGTCGAACAGCAGCTTGTCCAGCGCCTCGCCCGGCACGGGCACCGCGCTCGCGGCGACCGTGTACCGGCCGGCCTGACCCGCCGTGAACTGGCGGTGCAGCCCGGTCTCCGCGGCCACGGCGGAGAGCCCGCCCGGGTCGCTGCCGCGCTTCAGTGAGTAGACCGTCGCGTCGGCGCCCTCACGCGGTGCGTCGGAGGGCAGCTCCAGCATCCGGGTGACCTGCACCCCGGGGACGGCGATGTCGGTGAACCCGGCGCCGGTGAGACCGGGGCGTCCCTGCTGGGACTTGAGGATCGTCACCTTCAGCCACGAGGCCGGCCCGGCGGGCGCGGCCACCTCCTGCGGGGAGCCGTCGGGGCGGATCGGGCTGTCCTTCGAGCCGCGGTCCGTCTCGACCCGCACCTCGGTCGCCGCCGCCCGCACACCGTTGCTGGGCAGCGGGGTGAGCTGCAACGATCCCGGGATCTCCTGCGTACCGGAGAAGTCGATCCGCACCCACTCGCCCTTGGGGGAGGCGGCGGAGCCCTCCGCCCAGGCGGTGTCCGGATTGCCGTCGAAGGCGTTGGCCGGGTCGTACTGCGGCAGATGGAACAGCCAGTTGCCGATGGACGACGCGCTCACCGACTTCGCGCCCCGCAGCACCGCCGTGGTCTGGTGCTCCTTCCCCTCGGTCGGCAGGATCTGCCGCGGCGCGGCGCCCGGGTCCTGCTCCGACTCCGGCGCGTTGCGCTCGTCGGCCGTATAGGTGTGGGACGTATTGGTGTTGACCAGGCCGAACCGGGTGTCGGCCCGGCGCAGTCCGTCGCCCGCCGCGTAGAGCGACGGCTTCCCCACGCCCGGGTGGGCGTCACCGGCCAGCACGGTGGGCCGGCCGTCCAGGGCGCCGCTCGCGGAGAGCGGCAGCAGCGACTCCGGCCCGCCGCTGACGACGGCGGTCGAGGAGACCGGGGCGATGCCCGCCCGGCCGGGACGCTCGGTGCCGGTGGGCGGCTCGTAGATCTCCACCGCCTCCTGGCGCGGGTAGAGACCCTCGATCTGCACAGGGGTGTCGTTGGCTATGCGGCCACCGGTCATCACCGGACCGAAGCCGGTGACCCTCTTGTAGCCGGACGCCTCCAGCGTGCGCTTGACCGTGGTGGTGGGGACGTACCCCAGCTGGTCCGGATCCAGGTCGTTGCGGACCACGACGTAGTGCAGACCCGCCCGGTTCAGGTACTCGCTCAGACCGGGCACCTGCCCCCCGGACGTCAGCGCCTGTTCGACGGCGTCCATCGCCCGCCGGTTGCCCGGCGTGCCGAAGGGGACGTAGTCGCGCTGGGCGTACGGCGTGTCGGCCAGCACGTCCAGCGGCTGGTCGATGGTGGAGCCCCAGGTGTAGATGCCGTGCGCGGTGGCGGGAACGACCAGGGCCCGGTCGTTCGCCGAGTTCTCCTTCAGCCAGCCCGCGGCTTTCGACCAGTGGTCCGGGATCTCCTTGAACGAACCCGGCTGCAGGATCGACCCGTTGACGTACGGCCAGGCCAGACCCGGCAGCACGAGCACGGCGGCGATCACCGGCGCCAGCCGGCGCGCCCGCACCGGCACCCGCTCGTCGCGGCCGAGCCGCAGCGAGGCCACGGCGGCGATGTGCGCCAGGCCGAGCGCCAGGGCGAGGGCCAGACCCGTCTGGAACTTGTAGATGTTCCGGAACGGCACCAGCCAGGTGTCCAGCCACTCCTGCACGGTCCCGTGGAAGAGACCGCCCAGCGCACCGCCGTACCCGGCGAGCGTGACGAGCGCGACGGACAGCACGGTCAGCACCAGCCAGCGGCGCTCCGGCAGATCGCGCCGCGCCAGACCGGCCAGACCCAGGGCGGCGGCCAGCGCCGAGCCCAGGATGGTGGCGGTCGCCGTGGCGACGGTCCACCCGGCGGGCAGCCACGGCTCGCCGAAGTTCAGATAGCCGACCCAGTTGCCCGCGCCACGCAGCACCTCGGTCGCCGACATGGTCGTCGTCGTGGTGAACGACGACTCCACGTACGGCATGAAGTTCTCACCGAAGGTGCCCAGCAGCAGCAGCGGAACGATCCACCAGGCGGTCGCGAGGATCACGCCCGGGATCCACCAGAGCAGCAGTGCCCGCTTGCGCGGACCGGCCGGCCGGGACAGCAGGTAGAGCCCGACGGGCAGCAGCGAGGCCAGCGTGGACGCCGCGTTCACCCCGCCCATGAGCGGGATCAGCAGCGCGGAACGGGCGGCGGCGATACGGGGCGCGAGCCGCGGGTCCGTCAGCGGCAGCAGCACCCACGGCAGCAGCGCGCCGGGCAGGGCGGCGGCCGAGGTCGAGCCGACGACGATGGTGTACGTCGGCCACAGCGCGTACACGAGCGCGCCGAGCAGCCGGGTGGCCGAGGAGCCCACCCGCAGCCGCTCCGCCAGCCGCAGCGCGCCCCAGAAGGCGGCCGCCACGATCAGCGAGAGCCAGAGCCGCTCCGCGAGCCAGGTCGGCACCCGCAGCAGGTCGGCCAGGCCGTAGTACGGCAGCATCGGCACGAGGTAGCCGATGTACTGGTCGGTGATCCCGCCGAAGCCGGACCGGCTGTGCCACAGCTCGCCCAGGTCGCTGAGGAACCGCCCGGGATCCACGACGACCCCGAGCTTGGTGTCGAACGTCATGCGTCCCGGTGACACCGCCAGGAACGCCACGAACACCGTGGCCCAGAACCCCAGCAGCCAGCGCCGCGAACGGGGCGCCGCCGGGTCGTCGACCGGTCTGCCGGGTGGCGGGTCGCCGCCGTCCGGGGACTGGTGGGGTGGGAGGTGGACTGCGCTGGTCATGAACACCGCCGGAGAATGAGGAGGAGGTTCCAGGTGGCGAATTCCCGCAGTCCGGGCACCCGGGTAACAAGTTCGGGCAGGACCGGCCAGTACCGCGACCGCGCGGACACCACGTCCACGTCGGTGCGGCCCCGCACATGGCGCAGTGTCGGGCCGACGCCGATCCTGAAGAGGTTCTCGCCGAGGCGGTGCTTGGCCGGGTGGCCCGTGCGCCGCTCGTAGCGTGCGCGGGCGCGCTCGGCGCCGGCGTAGTGCCAGGGGGCCCACTCGTGGCCGCCCCACGGCGAGTACCAGTTGGTGAACGAGACGTAGATCAGCCCGCCGGGGCGGGTGACGCGCGCCATCTCGCTGATGAAGGTGTGCGGGTCCGCGACGTGCTCCAGCACATTGGAGGAGAAGGCGACATCGGCCGCCCCGTCCGCCAGGGGCAGCAGGTAGCCGTCGGCGACGACCGTGTTCCGCGGCCCCTGGGCGGGCCTGGTGCGCAGCGCGCCGGGGTCCGGCTCGAAGAGATAGCTCTGCGCGCCGCGCCGCCGGAACTCGCGGGTGAAGTAGCCGTCGCCGCCGCCGACGTCGACGACGACCTTCCCTTTCAGCGGTACGTACCGCTCGACCTGGTCCGCCGCGTCCCTGGCCAGCAGGGTGTAGACGGTGGCCGGGTCATCCTCTTCGCGCATGAAGGCGCGGAACAGGGTGAGGGAGCGGCGGAAGGACGGGTCTTTCACGAGCGGGCACCCGCCGACCAGGACCGCGTACCGCTGATCGCCTCGGCGGCCACGGCCTCCAGCTGGGTCACACTGCTGCTCCACCGGTAGGCGGCGGCCCGCTCGCGAGCCGCCTTGCCCATCGCCTCGCGGCGCTCCTCGTCGAGCGCCAGCGCGCACCAGGCCGCGGCGAAGGACGACTCGCCCCGGGCGAGGATGCCCGTGACCCCGTCCTCGACGGAGTCGCGCAGTCCGGGGACGTCGAAGCCGAGCGTCGGGGTCGACCGGGTCCCGGCCTCCGTGACGACCAGCCCCCACCCCTCGACGGCCGCCGGGTGCAGCAGCATCCAGGACGCGCACAGAAGCCGGTGCTTCTCCGCCTCGGACACGTGCCCGGCGAACTCGACGTCGGGGCCGGCGAGCCGCTCCAGCTTCTCCCGCTCGGGACCGTCACCGACGATCACGAGCCGGCCGCCGGTGACCGGCCGCACCCGCTCCCAGAGCTGGAGCAGCAGATCGATGCGCTTGTAGTCGACCAGCCGGCCGAGCGCCAGGAAGAGCGGGGTCGCGGACCGCTCGCTCTGCGGCAGCGGATCCTGGACGCCGTTGTTCACCAGCCGGATCCGCTCGTCCGGAACACCCAGCTCGCGCAGGGCGCCCGCGGTGGACGGCGAGACGGCGATCATCAGATGCTCCCGGTAGGCCCGGGACAGGGCCCAGTGTTCGAGCTGACGCCCGGCGCGGGCCACCGGCGCCGGGAACCGCATCTCCCACAGATCGGTGTGGACGTGGTTGACCAGGCACACGGTCGGACCGCGGTGCCACAGGGGCGCCAGGTACGGCATGCCGTTGCAGACCTCGATCAGCAGGTCGCAGCTGCCGACCTGCCGGGCGAACGCGGAGCGCGCGCTGAGGTAGTGCCCCAGCTGGGAGCCCGCGGAGACGACCCGGTAGGGCCGGCGCGCGGCCTGTCCGCCGCAGAGGAGGGTGACGTCGTGGCCCCGTTCGGTGAGGCCGAGGGCGAGCTGGTCGATGAGCAGCTCGGAGCCGCCCGCGGCCGGGTTGCCCAGGTCGCGGTGGGCGAGGAAGACGATGCGTCTCGGGGAGGCGGAAACCCTGGGGGAGACCTGGCCCTGACCCTGTGGCGCGGCTGCGGGAAGCAGCGGGGGAGGTACGTGCTGGGGCATGGGTGCTCCAACTCGGCTCGGGGGGCGGGGGACTCGGGGCGGGGGCTTGAAGAACACGGAGAAGGGATGGAGAGGGACGGAAGGAAAGGGGAGGGGCCGGGGCGTCACGGGAGCGGGACGAGCGGATTCGGGTACGGAAGTGGAGAACGCGGCTGTGGGGCGCGCGAACAAGGGATGAGAGACCGGGGGCCGTGCTGTGGTGGGGATAGACAGTTTTCGGTACGGCTACGCCCCCGGCTACTCACCGATGCGACAACTTGCCGGTAACTCAGGTGGGCGAGTTCGTCATCATGTGAGTGTTCGGGGCCTCCGGCTCCGTTCTGCGCCCCCGGACGACGAGCACGGTGCCCACGGTCGCGAGGACGAGACCCAGCCCGACCGCCCCGGCCGGCGCGGTCCCGGAGAGCAGCGCCAGCCGGTCGCTGTCCGCCGACGCCAGCTCGACCTGCTTGAGCTGGGTCTCCTTGGTGAACTCGACCCGCTTGCTCTCCAGCAGCGTGACGGCGTCCTTCGACGAGCCCGGCGCGCGCAGTGTCTTCTTCGGGCCGATCGCCGCGTTCATGATGCGCCCGGTGCGCCGGTCCACGACCAGCTCGATGCCGCTGTTGGAGTACCACTCCTCGGCGAGGATCTGCGGCGTACGGGGCCTGCCGACGAGCACGCCCGGCACCTGGCGCACGCCGGTTCGGGTCGGCTCGACCGTGCCCTTGAACACGTACCCCTCGTACCCCTGCACCTTCTTCCTGCCGGCGTAGTCGAGCCGGACGACGCCGCCGAGGGTGCCGTCCCACCAGCGGTAAGCACGTCTTTCGACATCGAAGGGGAACTTCAGATACGCCTCCCCGTCGAAGGTCGGCGTCTCCCCGCAGCAGTGGACCGGCTCATTGGTGGTCCGGTCGGTCACCCAGCGCTCCATGGTCCACTGGAGGGCGTCGCGCGGGTCGGAGGCGGGCAGGGTCCCCTCGTGGTCGACGGAGGTGGAGACGTCCCACACGGCGTTGCCGCTCTTGACACTGTCGGCCACGTCCCCGCGCACCTGGCGGGTGATCGTGATCTCCTTGCCCTCGACCGTCTCGACCTTCGAGGTGTCGAAGTAGCTGCCGGTCCCGGTGAAGACCGTGGTCGTATCGATATCTACGGGGGTGCGCTTCGCCTGCGGCTGGACATACCAGACGAGCAGGGGCGCGAGAACGAGCAGAAAGACCCCCGCACCCAGCAGAAATAGTGACAGAGGTGAAGCATTGCGGCGCATCCGGGCACTCCTGGGTCGAATCTCTTCGCGGGAGGTGCACGGGCCCCGGGCCGGTCAGCCCTTGATTGGCGTGAACAGTAAGCAAGCCCTTGACGGGATGTCAATGGACTGTCGACACTGTGTGCCAGCCGGAGGGGCCCGGCCACCACGGAGCAGGGATCGACTCCAGCAAGGAGCTGACCCGATCATGCGCAGACTCATCGCCGCCGCTGCGACCACCCTGGTGGCCGCAGCGCTCGCCTTCGGTGCCGCCTTCGGCATCGTGGCCCTGCTCGACGCCACGCCCGAGCAGCCGAACACGCCGCTGATCAGTTACGACACCGGTCCGGCCGGCTCGTGACGCCTCGTGCCTGGCAGGAGGTGCCCCGGTCGAAGGTGGAGCGGTTCTCCTCCATCGCCCTGGCCGAGGCACCGGAGATCGCCCAGCAGATCCTCACCGAGATCCGGCAGGACTACCCCTACCTCCAGCTCGTCGAGGACGAGTCCGGCGAGCCGATGGCCCTGGTCGGCATCCGCCGCGCCATCGAGGGCTTCGTACGCCACCTCGCCTCCGGCGCGGCCGACCCCAGGGTGCCGCCGGAGGTGTTCCAGGAGTTCGGCCGGGGCGAGGGGCTGCACGGCCGCAGCCTCGACTCCCTCCAGGCCGTCTACCGGCTCGGGGTCCGGCTCACCTGGCGCAGGTTCGCCGAGATCGGCCAGCAGGTCGACATCGCCGCGCCCGCCATGTACGAACTGGCCGAATCGGGATTCGAGTATCTGGACGGCCTCGTGGAACAGTCGGTCCTGGGCTACGCCGAGGCGGCGGCCCGCCGCGCCAGCGAGCGGCTGCGCCTCCAGCGCCAGCTGATCGACCTGCTCCTGGTGGAGCCCCGTGGCGACTCGGCCAGGACGCTCGCCGAGCGGGCGGCCCGCGTCGGCTGGGAGCTGCCAAAGACCATCGCGGTGGGCGTGCTGATGCGCCCCGCCCGGGAGGCCGTGGCCCCGGCGGTGGGCCAGGGGATCCTGCTGGAGATGGAGAGCGAGCAGCCGCGCATCGTCATCCCCGACCCGGAGACGGCGGGCCGGGCGGACACCCTGCGCCGGGCCACCGCCGGCTGGTCCGGCGCGATCGGCCCGTCGGTGCCGTTGGCCGGGGCGGCGACCTCGCTGCGCTGGGCGGAGACCGCGGTCCAGCTGATCAAGAAGAACCTGTTGCCGCAGGGTGAGGTGCTGCACTGCACCGAGCGCACGGAGGAGCTGGTCCTCCTGCCGTCCCGGGAGCTGATCGACGCGGCCGCCCGCCGCTGCCTCGCCCCGCTGGACGGCCTCGGCCCGACCGCGGCGAAGCGGCTGGCCGAGACCCTTCTCGCCTGGATCGAGACGCCCGGCGGCGCGCCCGAGGTGGCCCAGCGGCTCGGCATCCACCCGCAGACGGCGCGCTACCGGCTGCGCCAGATCCGCGACCTGTGGGGCGACGCGATCGACGACCCCGACCAGCGCTTCGAGATGCTGCTGGTCCTCCGTTCGCAGCGGCTCAGGGGAGAGCCGGCGCAGGGGGCGCATTGACGGCCCCCTGCGCGTGCGGGTGCTAGACCGGGGTGACGTACGCCCCGGCGATACCGCCGTCCACCAGGAAGTCCGTCGCGTTGACGAACGAGGAGTCGTCACTCGCCAGGAACGCCACGGCGGCGGCGATCTCGGTCGGCTCGGCGAAACGGCCGACCGGGATGTGCACCAGCCGCCGCGCGGCCCGCTCCGGGTCCTTGGCGAACAGCTCCTGGAGCAGCGGGGTGTTGACCGGCCCCGGGCACAGCGCGTTGACGCGGATGCCGTCGCGCGCGAACTGCACCCCCAGCTCACGCGACATCGCCAGCACCCCGCCCTTGGACGCGGTGTACGAGATCTGCGAGGTCGCCGCCCCCATCCGGGCCACGAACGAAGCCGTGTTGATGATGGAGCCTTTGCCCTGGGCGCGCATGTACGGGATGGCTGCCTTGCAGCAGAGGTAGACGGAGGTCAGGTTGACCTCCTGCACCCGGCGCCAGGCATCGAGGCCGGTCTCCAGGATGGAGTCGTCGTCGGGCGGTGAGATCCCCGCGTTGTTGAACGCGATGTCGACCGAACCGTAGGCGTCGAACGCCGCCTTGAAGAGCGCGTCGACCTCCTCGGCGTCGGTGACGTCGGTACGGACGAAGAGCCCGCCCGCCTCCTCGGCGGCGGCCTTGCCGCTCACCTCGTCCACATCGGCGCAGACGACGTGGGCGCCCTCGGCGGCCAGCCGCCGGACGGTGGCCAGGCCGATGCCGCTGCCGGCTCCGGTGACGACGGCGGTGCGGCCGACCAGGCGGCGGCAGACAGGGGAAGTGTCGGTCATGGTGCTCAGGCCTCCGTGCTGATGAAGATGTTCTTGGTTTCGGTGAAGGCGGCCAGGGCGTCGGGCCCGAGCTCACGGCCAAGCCCCGACTGCTTGTAGCCGCCGAAGGGGGTCGAATAGCGCACGCTGGAATGCGAGTTGACGGAGAGATTGCCCGCGTGGAGCCCCTGTCCGACGCGGAGCGCGCGCCCGACGTCCCGGGACCAGACCGACCCGGCCAGCCCGTAGTCGGTGGCGTTGGCGAGGCGCAGGGCCTCCTCCTCGCCGTCGAACGGCAGCACCACCGCGACCGGCCCGAAGACCTCCTCGACGGCCACCGGAGCGTCGGCCGCCACCCCGGCGAGCACGGTCGGCGGATACCAGAACCCGGGCCCCTCAGGGGCGTTGCCGAGGATCGCCCGTACGCCGTCGGTGCCCCGGTCCCCGTCGACGAAGCCCCGCACCCGGTCCAGCTGGAGGGCCGAGATCAGCGGGCCCATCTGCGTCTTCCCGTCCGCCGGGTCACCCACCACCACGGCGGCGACGGCCGGGACGAGCAGCTCCAGGAACCGGTCGTACACCGGCCGCTCCACCAGGATCCGGGTCCGGGCGCAGCAGTCCTGGCCCGCGTTGTCGAGGAAGGACATCGGGGTGGCCGCCGCCGCTGCCTCCACATCGGCGTCGGCGAAGACGATGTTCGGGCTCTTGCCGCCGAGTTCGAGAGTGAGGCGCTTCACGCGCTCCGCGCACCGGGTCATGATGTGCTTGCCTGTCCGGGTGGAGCCGGTGAACACGATCTTCGCGACGCCCGGGTGCTCCACCAGGGCGCTCCCGGCCACCGGGCCCTCACCGGGCAGTACCTGGAACAGCCCCTCGGGAAGGCCTGCCTCCAGGGCGAGTTCGGCCAGCCGCAGAGCGGTCAGCGGGGTTGTCTCGGCCGGCTTGAGGAGGACGGCGTTGCCCGCGGCGAGCGCCGGGGCCAGGCCCCAAGCGGCGATGGGCATCGGGAAGTTCCAGGGCGCGATGACGCCGATGACGCCGAGCGGCTCCAGGATGGTGAAGTCGATGCCGCCCGCCACCGGGATCTGCCGGCCGAGCAGCCGCTCCGCACCGCCCGCACTGTAGTCGAGGAGGTCGCGGACGTTGCCCGCCTCCCAGCGGGCGTTGCCGATGGTGTGTCCGGCCTCCCGGACCTCCAACTGGGCCAGTTCCTCGATGTGTTCGTCGACGGTGGTGGCGAAGCGGCGCAACAGCCTGGCCCGGTCGGCGGGCGCGGCGGCGGCCCAGGGGCGCTGCGCGGCGGCGGCGCGGTGGACGGCCGTGTCCACGTCGGCGGCGGAGGCGGCGGGCACGGTGGCGATGACCTCGGCGGTCGCCGGGTTCAGGACGTCCAGGGTGGACTGGGACACGTACGGACCTCGATCGGGAAGCAGGGGATGGTCAGAGGCGTTCGAAGGAGCGGCGCAGCTCCCAGTCGGTCACCGCTGAGTCGTACGCGGTGAGTTCGACCTTCGCCATGTTCAGGTAGTGCGCGACGACCTCCTCGCCGAACGCCTCCTTCGCGATGGGGCTGGCCTCCCACAGCTCGGCCGCTTCGCGCAGGGTCGTCGGCACCTGGTCGTACGCGGCGGTGTAGGCGTTGCCCGTACACGCCTGAGGCAACGGCAGCCGGTGCTCCACCCCGTACAGACCGGCCGCGACCAGCCCGGCGACGGCGAGGTGCGGGTTGACGTCGCCGCCGGGCAGCCGGTTCTCGAAGCGCATCGAGCGGCCGTGGCCGACGACCCGCAGGGCGCAGGTGCGGTTGTCGACGCCCCAGGCGACGGCGGTGGGGGCGAAGGAGCCGGGCTGGAAGCGCTTGTAGGAGTTGATGTTGGGCGCGTAGAGGAGGGAGAAGTCGCGCAGGGCGGCGAGCTGGCCGGCCAGGAAGTGGCGCATCAGCTCGGACATGCCGTCCGGTCCGTCGCCGGCCATCACGTTCTCGCCGTTCTCGTCGGTGAGCGAGAGGTGGATGTGGCAGGAGTTGCCCTCTCGCTCGTCGTACTTGGCCATGAAGGTCAGCGAGACACCCTCCTGAGCCGCGATCTCCTTGGCGCCCGTCTTGTAGACGGCGTGCTGGTCGCAGGTGGTCAGCGCCTCGTCGTAACGGAAGACGATCTCGTGCTGGCCGGGATTGCACTCACCCTTGGCGGACTCGACGGTCAGCCCCGCCTGCTGCATCTCGTTGCGGATGCGGCGCAGCAGCGGCTCGATCCGGCCGGTGCCGAGGATGGAGTAGTCGATGTTGTACTGGTTGGCCGGGGTCAGCCCGCGGTAGTCGCGGTCCCAGGCCTCCTCGTAACTGTCCCGGAAGACGATGAACTCCAACTCCGTGCCGACCTGCGCCGTGTAGCCGAGCGAGGCCAGCCGGTCCAGCTGGCGGCGCAGGATCTGGCGCGGCGCCGCGACGACCGGGCTGCCGTCGTGCCAGGCGAGGTCGGCGATCAGGAGGGCGGTGCCCTCGTGCCAGGGGACCGGGCGGAGCGTGGCGGGGTCGGGGACCATGCCGAAGTCACCGTAGCCGTTCTCCCACGACGACATCGCGTATCCGTCGACGGTCCGCATCTCGGTGTCCACGGCCAGCAGGTAGTTGCAGCCCTCGGTACCGTGCTCCAGCACCTCGTCGAGGAAGAACCCGGCTGCGAACCGCTTCCCCTGGAGCCGGCCCTGCATATCGGGGAAGGCCAGCACCACGGTGTCTATCGACCCGTCCGCGACGCGTGAGCGGAGCTCGTCGACGGTGAGCGGGGGTGTGCGGTCTGCCACGGGATTCCTCCTTGGGTGAACCGGGAGGCTTAAGGTATGACAGAGAACCATTGATTGGGAAGGGGATCCGCGAGTGGTCACCACAAGGAGAACCGACGGCACCCGTCCGGAGGCGGTGGGCGCCGCCCCGGAGGCCGCCCGCGAGGAGGCGGCGGGCGGGGAGGCCGCGGAGTCCGGCTCCGCGCCGCCGGCCTCCGTCCTGCGCCCCGTCCGCGCCGGCAACGGCTTCGAGGAGACCCTGGAGCAGGTCCTGCAGCTACTGCGCCTCGGCCTCGTCCCGCCCGGCGACCGGCTGCCCGCCGAGCGTGAGCTCGCCCAGCACCTGGGGGTCAGCCGGGTGACCCTGCGCGAGGTGCTCAAGGTCCTCCAGGACCAGGGCATGGTGGAGAGCCGGCGCGGCCGCTACGGCGGAACGTTCGTCCTGCCGCGTGCCGCCGCGGCCGACGGCAGCGACGAACTGCGGCGCCGGGTGGCGGCCGTCGACGTGGAGGACACCCTGCGCTTCCGCGAGGTGCTGGAGACCGGGGCCGCCGGGCTCTGCGCCGACGGGCTCGCGGACGGCGGGGCCGCTCGGCTGCGGGCGGCCCTCGAAGCCACCCAGGGCGCCCGCCTGGAGGACTACCGCCGCCAGGACACCCTGCTCCACCTCACCCTCGCCGAACTCTCCGGCTCCCGCTCGCTCGCGGCGCAGTACGCCTCCGTACGGGCCACCCTCAACGAACTCCTGGACTGCATCCCGCTCCTGGTGCGCAACCTGGAGCACTCCCAGCAGCAGCACGCGGCCGTGGTCGAGGCCGTACTCGACCGGGACGCCGAGGCGGCGCGCGAGATGATGCGCGAACACTGCGCCGGTACGGCGGCGCTGCTGCGGGGCTTCCTGGCCTGAGGTCTGCGGGGACCGGCCCGGGCGGCCCCCGGGATGCATCCGTAACCACTCTTTAACGCAGGCCCCTTGCCTTTCGCGCCGCCGTTCCACAAAGGTGTGCCGACGAACCTTTGATCGAAGCAGTTCCATCGACGACGTCGACAGACATCTGGAGCGCCTCATGGCTCAGGGAACTGAGACACCCGCAGGACCACCCGATTCCACGAGCCCGGGGGTGACCGGCTCGGCCGCGTACCTGCGCCGCCGGACCCTGAGGCGAGGCAGCGCGGGCTGGCTGCTGCTGACCGGCCTCGGCGTCGCCTACGTCGTTTCCGGCGACTTCTCGGGCTGGAACATCGGCCTCTCCGAGGGCGGCTTCGGCGGACTCGCCGTGGCCATGGTCCTGATGGGCGTCATGTACGCCTGTCTGGTCTTCGCGCTGGCCGAACTCTCCGCCATCCTGCCGACCGCGGGCGGGGGTTACGGCTTCGCCCGGCGCGCGCTCGGCACCTGGGGCGGCTTCCTCACCGGCACCGCCATCCTCATCGAGTACATCCTCGCCCCCGCCGCCATCTCCCTCTTCATCGGCGACTACGTCGAATCGCTCGGCCTGTTCGGGCTGACCTCCGGCTGGCCGGTCTACCTCGCCTGCTTCGCGATCTTCATCGGCATCCACCTCTGGGGCGTCGGCGAGGCCCTCCGCTTCAGCCTGGTCGTGACCGCCATCGCGGTCGCCGCCCTGCTGATCTTCGCCGTCGGCGCGTTCACCGAGTTCGACGCGGCCCGCCTCAACGACATCCCGGCCGACCCCGCCGCCTTCGGCTCCAGCTCCTGGCTGCCGTACGGGCTCCTCGGCATATGGGCGGCGTTCCCGTTCGGCATGTGGTTCTTCCTCGGGGTGGAAGGCGTACCGCTCGCCGCTGAGGAGGCCAAGGACCCGGTCCGCTCGATGCCGAAGGCGCTGACCATCTCGCTCGCCGTACTGGTCTTCCTGGCCCTCATCACCTTCGTCTCCGCCACCGGGGCCCAGGGCGCCAACGCCATCAAGGAGGCCGGGAACCCGCTCGTGGTCGCCCTGCAGGGCAGCGGAGAGCCGACCGCCCTGAGCCGGTTCGTGAACTACGCGGGCCTCGCGGGCCTGGTGGCCTCCTTCTTCTCGCTCATCTTCGCCGGCTCCCGCCAGCTCTTCGCCCTCTCCCGGGCCGGCTACCTGCCGCGCTTCCTCTCGCTCACCAACCGCCGCAAGTCCCCCTACCTCGGCCTGCTGATCCCCGGCGTCATCGGCTTCACCCTGGCCGCCTGGAGCGGAAACGGCGGCCGGATGCTGAACGTCGCCGTCTTCGGGGCCACCATCAGCTACGCCCTGATGGCCCTGTCCCACATCGTGCTGCGCCGCCGCGAGCCGGACCTGCCCCGGCCGTACCGCACCCCCGGCGGCGCGCGCACCTCGGGTGTCGCCTTCGTTCTGGCATGCTCGGCGCTGGTGGCGACCTTCCTGGTGGACCGGGACGCGGCGTTCATCGCGCTCGGTGTGTACGCGGTGGCGCTCGCCTACTTCGCCTTCTACAGCCGCCACCGGCTGGTCGCGGCGGCCCCGGAGGAGGAGTTCGCCGCACTCGCGGCGGCGGAGGCCGAACTCAAGCGCGGCTGACCGCCCCCGCACCCTCGTCGATCCGTAATGAGACAGCTGAAGGAGCCGTCCATGTCCCGGCCCGTCATCGGCATCAGCACCTACCAGGACCCGGCCCGCTGGGGTGTCTGGGAGATGCCCGCGGTGCTTCTGCCCGCCGCCTACCCCCGCCTGGTCCGGGCGGCGGGCGGACTGGCGGTGCTGCTGCCGCCGGACGAGGCGGCGGACGCGGCCCGGGAGACCGTGGCCGCCCTGGACGGGGTGGTGATCGCCGGGGGAGCGGACGTCGAGCCGGCCCGTTACGGTGCCGCTCCCGATCCCCGTACGGGACCTCCGGCCCGCGAGCGTGACGCCTGGGAACTGGCCCTGATCGAGGCCGCGATCGAGCTGCACGTCCCCCTGCTGGGCATCTGCCGGGGCATGCAGCTGCTGAACGTCGCCCTCGGCGGCACCCTGCACCAGCACCTGGACGGCCACACCGGCGGCCACGCGGTCTTCGGCGGCCACCCGGTGGACCCCGTGCCCGGTACGGCGTACGCGGCGGCCGTCCCGGAGCAGACCACGGTGCCCGCCTACCACCACCAGGCCGTCGACCGCCTGGGCGACGGCCTGATCGCCTCCGCCCACGCCCCCGACGGAACGGTGGAGGCGCTGGAACTCCCGGACCACGAGAGCCTGGTGCTCGGGGTCCAGTGGCACCCGGAGATGGGCGACGACCCCCGCGTCATGGCCGCCCTCGTCGATGCGGCCCGCCACCGCTCGCGCGCCTCAGCGCCGGGTGTCGGGCAGCTGGGGTGATCCGGTGCCAGGAGTGCCGTGACCGGGCCCCGAGAAGCCCGGGCCGGTGAAGTCGGGGCCCGCGAAGGCAGGCGGGGTGAAGCGCGGGCCGCCGGGCGCCGCCCCTGGTCCCGCCTCGGTGAGTTCGCCGAGCAGGTACGGGCGGATCGCCTTGTCCCGCAGGGCGGTGCGCCAGGTCTCCCGGGCGTGGTCCAGGTCGGCCGAACGGTTCACCCGGGGCGGTGAGCCGGGCGCCGACCGGAGGGCGGCGGTGCGGTAGACGGCGGCGAGGCTGATCAGGGAGGTGGCCGCCGCGATGGCCAGACTGACCCAGCCGACCCGGACGAGGGTGTCGGCCAGGGCCGCCATGCTGTCGGTCAGCCGGAGCCCGTACCCCAGCAGGAGGAAGGTCGCCGCGGCGACGGCGGCCAGGATCGGGGTCAGCACCCCGAGGACCGCCAGGGCACCGGCGCCCGGCCGCTCCTGGTGCCCCGGACCCGACAGGGGACCGGGGCCACCGTCGACGCGCCGGCCGTGCGAAGCGCGCCGCAGGGCCGCGTACGCCCGGTACTCCGCCGCGGCGGCCGGAGCCGTACGCGCCACCGAGGCCAGGGCCCGGATCCGCAACTGGCCGGAGCTGACGCCGGATTCCTCCAGCAGCCGCTGGATCTCCGTCGAGGCGAGCACCTCGTCGACCACTTCCGCGTAGTCGGATCTGTCCTCGTCCCCGAGTGGGGAAGGCCTGCCCATACTGTCCCTCGATCGCTGTGTCGCTGTGTCGCTGTGGGGCGCCCGCGGCGCGGGGGCCGCAGGGCCATAGGGTCCCCGCGGCCCTCCGGGCCGTGGTCACGGCGTGGTTGTCACAGGTGCTGGGCGACGGCGGGCATCAGGTCCTGGAACGTACGCCCGTCGGCCGCGGCGCCGATGGCGGTCATCTGCCACCCCGAACCGGCCCGCTGGACCTTGGCCATGATCTGCGCGGTGTGCCGCCCGCCGCCGGTCAGCGTGTACCGCGCGAGCTCCTGGCCGGTGCTCTCGTCGACCAGACGGCAGAAGGCGGCCTCGACCTCCTCGAAGGTCTGGCCGGTGAACGAGTTCACCGTGAAGATGATCTGGTCGACGTGGACGGGCACCCGCCGCAGGTCGACGACGATGGACTCGTCGTCACCGCCCTCGCCCGCACCGCCGACCCGGTTGTCACCGGTGTGCTGGACCGAACCGTCGTCGCTGGTGAGGTGCTGGAAGAAGACCACGTCCTGCGGGTCCTTGCCCGCGAAGAGCACGGCCGAGGCGTCCAGGTCGATGTCGCGGGCGGTCAGCCGGGCCAGAAAGCCCTTGCGGGGCGCGGACTTCCAGCCCAGCCCCATCCGTACGACGCCGAGTTCGCCGCCGCCGGACTTGGTGAGGCTGACCTGCTGGCCCTTGGAGAGGTTGATCGTCATGCTTCTCGCCTTCGCTGGTTTCGGTGAGGTGAGTGTGTCCGGGCGGTGGAGCGGGGTCAGAGACCCACGCCGAAGTCGGCGACGATGCCGCTCAGCCCGGAGGCGTAACCCTGCCCGACCGCACGGAACTTCCACTCGGCGCCGTGCCGGTACAGCTCGCCGAAGACCATCGCCGTCTCGGTGGAGGCGTCCTCGCTGAGGTCGTAACGGGCGATCTCCGCGCCGCCCGCCTGGTTCACCACACGGATGTAGGCGTTGCGGACCTGGCCGAAGCTCTGGCCGCGGCCCTCCGCCTCGTGGATCGAGACGGGGAACACGATCTTGGCGACGGTACCCGGCACCGCGGAGAGGTCGACCTTGACGATCTCGTCGTCCCCCTCGCCCTCGCCGGTGAGGTTGTCGCCGGTGTGCTCGACCGAACCGTCCGGGCTCTTGAGGTTGTTGTAGAAGACGAAGTGCGCGTCGGAGAGGACCTTGCCCGACTCGTCGCAGAGCAACGCGCTCGCGTCGAGGTCGTAGTCGGTGCCGGTGGTCGTGCGGACGTCCCAGCCGAGGCCGACGAGGATCGCGGTCAGCCCCGGAGCCTCCTTGGTCAGCGAGACATTTCCGCCCTTGGCCAGACTCACGCCCATGGTGTTCTCCCTTTGTGTGGTGACGGTGCGGACACTCTGCGGCACCACCGTAAAATCTACAACACTGTAGATTTTCCGGGCCAGGTGGGAAGGCGTCGGAGGTGTCACCGGAGGGCCGGTGGCTGGATACGATTTCCCGGTCGCCCGGCAGATGAACGGCAGGGACCGGGTGGCAGAGCGAAGCGGAACGAGAGGGGGGCCGGACGGTGGACTCCGAAGGAGCCAGTGGCGAACGGGAAACGCCCGCCCGCAGGCGGGGCCAGGGCGAGCTGGAGGCCCAGGTGCTGTCCGTGCTGGGCGAGGCGACCGAACCGGTGACCGCCGCCTGGGTGCTGCGACGGCTCGGCAGCGGCCTGTCGTACAGCACTGTCATCACCATTCTCACCCGCCTGCACGCCAAGCAGGCCGTCACCCGGACCGGTCGGGGGCGCCCTGTCCTGTGGCAGCCCGTGGCGAACGAGGCCGGCCTCGCCGCGCTGCGGATGCGCCGCCTCCTCGACAGGCAGAGCGACCGGGATGCCGTGCTCTCCAGCTTCGTCTCCGTCCTGTCGGCGGACGACGAGGAGCTGCTGCGCTCGCTGCTCGCGGAGAGCGAGCCCGGGAGCGGCCCCGGAAGCGGCCTTGATGGACCCGGTGGACCCGGTGGACCCGGGGCTGCGCCGACGGACCGGCCGGAGGGCTGACGATGGGCGTCTTCGTGTATCTGCCCCTGGTCCTGCCCCTGACCGCGCTGCCGATCGCGCGGCTGGCCGAGCAGCACCTGCATCCACGGAGAGCCGCACGCCTGCTGACCACCGTCGCCGTGATCCTCGCCTCCTGCAGCCTGGTCTGTCTCGGGCTGCTGGTGGTGGTCGGCACCGCGCAGTTGCCCGGCAACCCGCTGCCCGACGGCTGGTCCGACGAGGAGGTACGGGACGCCGTCCCGCACGACGCCTTCGCGGGCAAGGCCTCCATCCTGGCGCTCGTCGCCGTCACGATGGCCTGCGGGTTCACCGTCCACCGCCACTACCGCTTCCGCGCCCGCGCCCATCGCACCCTCGCCGGCCTGCCGGGCGGCGGCGACCTCGCCGTACTCCCCGACGACGTGCCGTACGCCTACGCACTGCCCGGCTCGCCGGGCCGGGTCGTGGTCTCCTCCGCCATGCTCGCCGCCCTGGACCCGGCGGAGCGCCGGGCGCTGCTCGCCCACGAACGCGCCCACCTGGACGGCCGCCACCACCGACTGCTGCTCGCGACCCGGCTGGCCGGGTGCGTCAACCCGCTGCTGCGACCCCTTCAGGCGGCCCTCGTCTACTCCACCGAGCGCTGGGCGGACGAGGAGGCGGCCCGGGTCACGGGCGACCGCCGGCTGACGGCCCGTGCGGTCGGCAAGGCGGCGCTCATCTCCGGCCCCGGACCCCGGGCCGCCGGCGTGGCGGGCTTCGCCGCCGCGGGCCCGGTGCCGCGCCGGGTGGCCGCGCTGCTGGGCCCGGTGCCACCGGACCGGGGCTGGCCGCCCGCACTCACCCCGGCCGGGGCCGCCGCGTTCGTCGCCGCCGCCGGGACGACCGTCTCCGCGCTCTCCGCGCTCAACGCGGCCGTCGCGCTCTTCCTCGTCCTGGAGGCGGCGACGACGCCGCTGTGACCCCTGCGGCCCGGCCCGCCGGATCGCTCCGGCGGGCCGGGCCCGGCGGATCAGGACGAGCCGGTGTCCAACGCGGCGAGTGCCTGGGCCCAGCGGGCGTACTTCAAGTTGGCCAGATCGGCCACTGTCTTGACGTTGAACGCCTCCCGCCACGACGGCGGTCGGCCCCGGGCGGGACCGCCAGCAGAACTGCGCGGGGCGGCAAGGGAGTTCCCGATGCCCCCGCTGGAATCCGGCCACACCGGGCACCAGGGCCTTGCCGTTCTCCGCGCCCCGACGGCGCCCCGACGGCGCCCCGACGGCGCCCCGACGGCGCCCCGACGGCGCCCCGACGGTGCCCCGGAGGGGAAGCCTCAGGGAGTGGTGTCCCGCTCGTTCGTCTCCCCGCGGATCACGCGGGGAGCGGGCTGGGACGGGCCGCCCTCCTCGTCCTTGAGCGCCTGCTTCTCGCTCTTGAGGATGCGCGCGGCCTTTCCGGCCGACCGCACGAGATCGGGGAGTCGTTTCACGGCCAGCACCGCCACGATGACCAGGAGGAGGATGGTGAGCTCGCCGATCCCGAACATGGCTGCTGCTTTCTCTGGGGCGGACTGGAAGAGGCGTCATCCGGATCCCTGACGGGCCGGCAGAAGGCAATCTACAGGGCTGTAGAGCATCCGTTCCCGGGTTCTCGGATCAGGCTCCCCCGGACAACCGCCCTTGCGGACAGTGGTGTTCGGCGTGGTGCGGGCGACCGCGGGAACAGGCATGACGGACCCGAGCGGCGCGACCCCGCCCCGTACAGCTCACCCCCCGGGCAACACCCGCACGGTGGCCTCCGGGAGGCGGCTCCACCAGTGGCCGTGGCGCCGGTAGACCTCCGGTTCACGGTCGGCGAGGAACCGCACCAGTGACCGGGCCTCGGCGGCCAGCCCGTCCCAGGCCTCGTCGGGCAGGGGGTGGAACGCGGTCGCCTCGATGCCCCCGGCGACCGGGCGCCACACCCCGGCGACGTACCCGTCGACCAGCAGCGTCGGCAGCACATCGCCGTTCGCGCGGATCACGGTCCTGCGGTAGGCGTTCGGGAGGACCCGGCCGCGATCCGCGTACGCCAGCAGGACGCTGTCCCACATCGCCATCAGCCGGGGCGGTGCCGGCTCCGCCCCGTCCGGCCGCGGAGCCCCCGGCAGGTCGAACAACTGCGCGCCGTCCGGACCCTCCAGCCGCTCCAGTCGCCCGGCGAGGTCCGCCAGCGCCGCCCGCGCCCTGGCCCGCGTGACCATGGCGAACTGCGCCACGTCCGCGACCGTGGCGGGTCCGAACCCCGAGAGGTAGCGCAGGACCAGCGTGCGCAGGGACGCGGCCGACGCCTCCGGATCCGTACGCAGGGGTCCGGTCCGGGGCGCGATGTACGAGGGGCGGTGGCCGAACGACCAGGGCGGGGCGGTGGGCGCGTGGAGCAGCGGCGTGTACTGCCGCAGCCCCCACCACGCCCCGGCCTTCGGCGGTCCCCCCCAGCTGGTCGCCCAGCCAGGCCTCGCACTCCGCGGTGGTCCGGGGCCGGTCCGCGAACTCCAGCAGCCGGGGGACCAGCGCGTCGGCGTCCGCCGCCGTCAGCCCGGACGCGGTGAAGCGGCCGCCCAGCCGGGAGGCGCGCACCACCGGGTGCATGGCCTCCCGGAAGGCCGGGTGGTCGTCGGCGTGCACGGCGTGGAGGGTGAGCCGCATCATGGTCGCCTTGACCACGCGGTGGTCCGTGAACGCCGTGTCGAGTCCGGTCGGGTCGAAGGCGGTGAGCCGGTTCCACAGCGCGACGTACGGCGAGGCCGGCTGCTGGGCCTGGAGCGCGACCGCGCGACGTACGCCCTCGGCCGCGTCCAGAGGTTCGCGCCGCAGCAGCAACTGCCGGGCGAGCGTAGAGCGGTTGAGCCCCCGCGCGGTGATCCTGGTGCCCGTCATCGGTCCGTTCCTCCGGTGGTCGTCCGCCGTCCGCCCTCCGCCCGCCGTGCGGCTGTGTGTGGGGGGCCTCTATGTCTTTGGTCAAGGCGCCCATGTTGGGTTTGGTGCGGTTGGGGGTGTGTCGCGCTCGGTGGTGAAGTGTTCAGTGGCGGGGCAGCGCCTCGGCCACGGCGGTCTGGGAGGGGTCGATGGTGGTCCGCCCGTCCTCGATGTCCCACAGCGTGTTCTGCAGCAGCCGGGCCAGGGTCCAGCCGACCGCGCGCTGGCGGTCCAGTCCGAGCGCCTCGGTCAGCACGTCGAAGCGGCGCCGCACCACCCGGGGAGCGTCCCCGGTGGCGTGGAGTTTCTCCCAGCCGGTGTCCAGCGCCGGCCACAGGTCGAAGCCCGGATCGCCGACGAGGGGTTCGGGGTCGATGGCCAGCCACGGCTCGCGCTCGGCGGCGAGCACGTTGTCGTAGTGCAGGTCCCAGTGCAGCATCCGGTCGCCGGGCTCGCCGGCCAACTCGGTGACTGCTGACGCCCAGCCGTGCAGCCGCCGCTGGTCCTCGGGGTCCGGCAGGGCGGCGACGGCCGCCGGCACGGACGCCAGCATGTCGCGCGCGACGTCACCGAGGCCGCGCAGGCCCTTGGGCGCCGGGACGGAGTGCAGCCGGGCCATGAGTCCGGCCAAGGTGCTCATGGCCACGTCGTCGTCCTCGACGGAAGCCAGGGTGCGTGAGCCGTCCAGGCGTTCCAGCAGCACGGCGCCGCTCTCCGGGTCGTGGTCGAGCAGCCGCACGATGCCGTCGCCGTTCCACGCCCGCAGCCCGATCAGCGCGGCGGTCGTCTCCGCGCGGGGCATCTGGAGTTTGAGCGCGGCGCGGGTGTCGTCCGTGCGGCGCACCGGCACCACCAGTGAGGCCTCGCCGGACCCGGTGCCGCCGTCGCGCTCCAGTTCCCATCGGTCGAGCAGCTCCGCCACCAGCGCGGGCAGCCGGGCGATCCAGGTGCGTTCCTCTTCGCCACCGTTCCTCGTGTACGACGCGACCAGGGCGTCAGGGGCTTCGATACCCTGCGGCGAATTCATGGGGGGGCCTTCGGGGGAGTCAGCTTCCCACCGCGACCACAGGTAAGGCCGAGGGTCATGCGGCGGCTGCTTCGGGGGTGCGGGGTTCGTAGAAGGTGCCGTCGCGGAGCATGGCGAACAGGACGCTGATGCGTTGGCGGGCGAGGCGGAGGAGGGCCTGGGTGTGGGTTTTGCCGCGGGCTCGCTGGCGGTCGTAGTAGGTGCGGGAGGCGGGGGCGGCGTTCATGCAGGCGAAGGCGGAGAGGAGCATGGCGCGTTTGAGCTGCCGGTTTCCGCCCCGTGGGGCGTGTTCGCCGTGGATGGAGGTGCCCGACGACTTCGTGGCCGGGGCGAGGCCGGCGTAGGAGGCGAGGTGGGCGGCGGTGGGGAAGCCGGTGCCGTCGCCGACGGTGACCAGCAGGACGGCGGCGGTCCTGACGCCGACGCCGGGCATCGACGTCAGGACCGGGGAAAGAGGGTGCGCCTCCAGCAGGGCGTTGATCTGGGCTTCCAGGGCCCGGCGCTGGGTGTGGACGGCGGCCAGCGAGGCGGCCAGGGAGGGGATCACGATGTCGAGGGTGCCGGTCCCCGGGACCACGACGGTCTGCTCGTCCAAGGCGTCGAAGACGTCGTCGATCAGCCGCTGGACCATGCGTGGGCCCTTGGGCCGGATGAGCTCGACGAGTCTGCGGCGGCCGGCTTTTCGCAGGGCGGCCGGGGAGCCGTAGCGCTCCAGGAGCCAGGTGACGGCCTGGTGGTCGAGGCGGGGGCCCAGGACGCGCTCCAGGCTGGGGTGGAACTGGGTGAGCAGGCCGCGAATCCGGTTGGAGGTGCGGGTGGCCTCGGCGGCGAGGTCCTGGTCGAAGCCGACGAGCACGGTCAGCTCGGCGGTGATCTCGTCGGTGAGTTCGAGCGAGCGCAGGGTGTGCGGCATGGTGCGTGCCGCGTCCGCGATCACCGCGGCGTCCTTCGCGTCGGTCTTGGCCTCCCCGAGTAGAGATCGGCGATCCGTCGCATCGCCAGTCCGGGCAGGTAGGCGACCTTGCAGCCGGCGTCGCGGGCAACCGTGAGCGGGAGGGCGCCGATGGAAGCGGGCTGGTCCACGATCACCAGCACAGTGCCGAACTTCGCAATCAGTTTGTCGAAGACCGCCCGCAGTTTCGGCTCGCTGTTGGGCATGGCCTTGTCGAAGACCTTCTTGTCGGCCGGGGTGAGCCCGTGCCCGTGGTGGGCGCTCTTGCCGACGTCCATGCCGAGGAAGACGCCCACGTTGGCGGTGTCGAACATTGCACCCTTCCAGGGGAGTTGAATCTGCCTGGCCTCGGCTTCGGTGTCGTACGCGCGCATCCACCTTATACAGACCTGCCGCCCGCGAGCTGTTTGGCGTTGCGCCGGACCGGGCGGTGGCCGGACCTCTCATCAGCGTCTCCGACGGCACCTCCCGGGCCCGGTGACACCACCCCCCAGGTCATCCGTTCGACAGGGGGACACAGTCATGCCGGGCCCGGAGGCCAGCGGCCCCGTTGCAGGACCGCGAAAAACATAACGGGGGCGGCGGACGACGAAACCGTACGCTGCCCGGTCCGCCGACCGGACGGCGCGGTCCGGGTCCGGTCTGCCGAAGGGACGGTGGCGGTCGCACAAGAATTCCCATGAGCGCATCATCCGATCGAGGAGGCCGCGCGTGAGCTCCACGGAGGAGCGGGGACCACCTCACCGCCCTGCTCTCCTCAACCGCCCCGGGACGCGACCCGGCCGCGGCGCCGGGACGATGCGGAACGCGGTGTTGAGGACATGGTCGATCGCATCGCGCGAGGGCTTGTCCGTGAGGTCGGTGAGCAGCCGGGCCAGGGTGTTCAGGAGGAACGGCGAGTTCATGACGTACCGGTTGAGCACCGGCTGGAACCCCGAGCGGCTGAAGACCACGTCGGCGGCCGCGTTGCCGAGGCGGTAGTGGCGGCCCCAGCGGCGGTTCATCTCCACCGGGTAGCCGCGCAGTACCTGTTCGCGGCGAGGGCCCTCGGGGTGGGCCAGGGCGAGTGCGGCCGCCTCCGCGGCGACCTCGCCCGCCTCCAGGGCCTGGCCGATGCCCTCGCCGTTCCAGGGGCTGACCATGCCGCCGGCGTCGCCGACCAGCAGAAGTCCGCGGGCGTACAGCGGATGGCGGTTGAAGCCGAGGGGCAGTGCGGCGCCCCGGACCGGGCCCTCGGCGTTCTCCTCGCGCAGCCCCCACTCCTGCGGCGTCCGGGCCAGCCACTGGTCCAGGGTGGCCCGCAGGTCCGCCTTTCCGTGCCGGCGGTGGGGGAGCGCCCCGAGGCCTACGTTGACCCGGCCGTCGCCCATCGGGAAGATCCAGCCGTACCCGGGGAGGTACGGCCCCTCGTCGGGGAAGCGGAGGTCGGCCCAGAGCTCCAGGTACTCCTCCTGCGAGCGCTCGGGGCTGCGGTAGTAGCGGCGGGCCGCCGTGGCGATCTGCCGCCCGGGGTCCCGCTCCAGGCCGAGCGCCAGGGCGAGCCGGGCGGAGGCCCCGTCGGCGGCGACGACGACCGGCGCGCGGAAGTCCACCGGCCCCGGGACGTCCGGCGCGTCCGAGGTCGCGCCGACCCCCGTGACCCGGCCCGCCCGGTCCGTCAGCGGCCGCTCCGCCTTCCAGCCGCTGTACAGCCGGGCCCCGGCCGCCACCGCGTGGTGCGCCAGGATGTCGTCGAAGTCGTGGCGGCTGCGGGAGAGCCCGAAGTCCGGGTAGCGGCCCAGCGCTGGCCAGTCGATGTGCACCCGGTGCTCCCCGGCCACCCAGCGCATCCCGCGCGAACGGGTCCAGCCCGGCGCCGAGATGTCGACGCCCATCCGGATCAGCTGGTGCACCGCGCGCGGAGTGAGGCCGTCACCGCACACCTTCTCCCGGGGGAAGCGGGCCTTCTCCAGCAGGATCACGTCCACACCCGCCCGGGCCAGGTGGTACGCGGCCGACGAGCCGGCCGGGCCCGCCCCCACCACGATCACCTGGGCGTCCTCGCCCGCGCGCCTGTCCGCCGCCGGATCCGCTGACATCCCGCATCACAACCCTTCTCCACCTGTCGACGGACGGCCGGTGCTCTGCCCAGGGATGGTGGCCCCGGTCGACCGACATCATCGACCAGGAGGGGCCGGGACGGAACCAGGCCCCCGGCCAGCCCGGACCGCCCCACGGACCGTGTGTTTACGATCTCCGGGTGACCACACCCCCGCAGGAGCCGATCGAGGCCGCCCTCGCCCGCGCCGACGCCGGTCTCCTCGCCCGGCACCTCGACGCCCGGACCTGCTCCCCTGAGCTGCTCGGCCGTCTGGTCCGCCACCCCGATCCCCGCGTACGCCATCTCGGCCTCGGCCTCGGCCTCGGCCTCGGCCTCGGCCTCCTCGCCGAGCGCACGAGTGCCCCGAGCTGTTGGCGGGCCGCCCCCTGCTCCGTACGCCCGAACTGGACCGCGTACGCCGCCGGTTGCGCGACGAGGGCCGCGATGCCCTGGCCGTCCGCCTGGTCCTCGTGGCGGGCCCCCTGCGCGGGCAGGACGCCGAGGCCGAGGACGCCGCCGCGCTGGACGCCCTGTGCGCCCCCGCTCCGGGCGTTCCGGCGGCGCGGGCCCACGGTCCGGCCCTGCCGGAGCTGCTGGACTCCGGCGGGAGCACGTGGAGGACCCCGGACCCGGGCGCGGGGGGTCTCAGTCCCCGTCCCCCCGGGCCGCCGCCACCGCGACCTGGCGCAGCGTGCGTCCCGTACGGGCGGACCGGGCGTGGTACGGGTCCGGTGAGCCGGGCCGGTCGCGTACGGCGAGGCGGTCGTCGGCCTTGATCAGCAGCCACGCCTCCTGGCCGCCGCTCTCCGGCTCGTCGCCCACCCGGAAGCGGGTGAGCGCGAACTCGCCGTGCAGTTTGGAGCCGTGCAGCCAGAACGTGGCATGGCCGAGGGCGAGCGACTTCGCGAAGGGGACGGTGTCCCCCTCCCCGTCGTGGCCGAGCGGTTCGTAGGTCCCCTGGTCCCAGACGATGACCGTGCCGCTGCCGGACTCGCCCTGGGGGATGACCCCCTCGAACTCGCGGTACTCCAGAGGGTGGTCCTCCGTCTCCACGGCGAGGCGGCGGTCGCTCGGGTTCTCCGAGGGGCCGCGGGGGACCGCCCAGGACTTGAGTACGCCGTCGACCTCCAGGCGGAAGTCGAAGTGCACGCGCCGCGCGTCGTGGATCTGCACGACGAAGTGAGGACGCGGTACGCCGTCGAAACGGGGCCGCGGTACGCCGTCGTTCCGCATGCCGTGCTCCCTCCGCCCGCAATGCCCGGTCGCGCCGTGCTGTCCGGTGTGGCTCAGCCGTGCCACCGGGCCGATATCTCCACTCTGCCGCTGCCGGGAGCGAACCGCACGGCGGGCCACGTCGACTTCAGATGACGGCACCGCCGACGACTTCCGCACGATCCTCGTCTACGCCCCCCACCTCTCGACGATCCTTTCGACGCGAGAAGCGGAATAGCATGATCCTCATGGAACAGCGCACACTTGGCAGGACCGGCCGTGATGTCTCGGCCGTCGGACTGGGAACCTGGCAGCTCGGGGGCGACTGGGGTGAGGTCGAGGAGAGCGACGCCTTCGACGTCCTCGACGCGGCCGTCGACTCCGGCGTCACCTTCTTCGACACCGCGGACGTGTACGGGGACGGCCGCAGCGAACAGCTCATCGGCCGCTACCTCAAGAACCGCCCCGACGCGGACGTCTTCGTCGCCACCAAGATGGGCCGCCGCGCGGACCAACTGCCGGAGAACTACGTCCTGGACAACTTCCGTATCTGGAACGACCGTTCCCGCGCCAACCTCGGTACCGACACCCTCGACCTCGTACAACTGCACTGCCCGCCCAGCGGCGTCTACTCCTCCGACGCCGTCTACGACGCCCTGGACACCCTGGTCGACGAGCAGCGGATCGCCGCCTACGCGGTGAGCGTCGAGACCTGCGCCGAGGCGCTGACCGCCATCGCCCGCCCCGGCGTCGCGAGCGTGCAGATCATCCTCAACCCGTTCCGCCTCAAGCCCCTGGACGAGGTACTTCCGGCGGCCGCCGCGACGGGCGTCGGCATCATCGCGCGCGTCCCGCTCGCCTCCGGACTGCTCTCCGGCAAGTACACCAAGGACACGGTCTTCGGCCCCGACGACCACCGTACGTACAACCGGCACGGCGAGGCGTTCGACCAGGGCGAGACGTTCTCCGGCATCGACTACGCGACGGGGATCGAGGCCGCGGCCGAGTTCGCCGAACTGGCTCCCGAGGGCGCCGCCCCCGCGCAGACCGCGCTGCGCTGGATCATCCAGCAGCCGGGCGTGACCAGCGTGATCCCCGGCGCACGCTCGGTGGAACAGGCCCGCGCCAACGCGGCGGCCGCCGCCCTGCCGCCGCTGCCGCAGTCCACGCTGGACGCCGTACGGAAGCTGTACGACCGGTCCATCCGCGCGGAGGTCCACGGCCGCTGGTGACCGCGGGCGGGACTCAGTCGTCCTGCTCGTCCCGCTCGCCGTCCTCCTGCTGCCCCTGTTCTCCCGGCTGCTCTCCGCCGTCCTGGACCTCCTGCGAGGCCGGGCCGGAGGAGGGGCCGGGGGCGGGGGTTCCGGCCGAGCTGGAGTCCGGCGAGAAAAGGATCATCCCGACATAGACGGCCGCCAGGAACGTCGCCGTCCCCGCGATGGCGCTCGCCACCCTCGGACGCCGGCGGATCGCCTCCCGTGTACTGCGGCGGCGGGCCGGGGTTGAGCGGGACGTGGTGGAGCGCCTTCGCCCCGTGGGCTGCGGCAGCCGGTACGTCGCAGGGCCCACGGGGGCGGCCGGGACCGACGGCGAAGGGGTGGGGGAGGGGGCGGCCCGGCGGGAGGCGGGCTTCGGCATCGGGAGCGGCTCCGGGCGGCCGCGCCAGGCGTCGGTGCGGAACCAGTCGGAGACCTGCTGCGCGGTGGGCCGCTCCTCGGGCTTCTTGGCCAGCAGGCCGAGGAGATACGAGTCGAAGGCGGCCGAGATGTCCACACCGCGCTGCCGCAGCGGGACCGGTGGGGTGTCGACATGCTGGTACAGCGTGGCGGTCGCGGTGTCGGACTTGAACGGCGGCTGACCGAGCAGCAGTTGGTAGACGACACAGCCCAGCGAGTACATGTCGGACGCGGAGTCCGCCGTACGTCCCAGAGCCCGCTCGGGCGCCAGGTAGAGGCTGGTGCCCACGATGTGCCCGGCCGTCGTCAGCGCCGTCGACGGGTCGTCGACGAACTGGGCGATGCCGAAGTCGCCGATCTTCACCGAACCGTCCGCGTCCAGCATCAGGTTGCCCGGCTTGATGTCCCGGTGGACGATGCCCTGGCGGTGCGCGGCGGCGAGACCGGCCGCCGCCTCCCCCGCGATCCGCGCGACCTGCTCGGGATGGACGCGCTCCTGGGCGGCGAGCAGATCACCGAGGCTCTGCCCCTCGACCAGCTCCATCACCAGGAAGAAGCGGTCCTCCCAGGCCCCGAAGTCGAAGACGGCCACCAGGTGCGGGTGGCTCAGCCGGGCGGCGGTCTGGGCCTCCAGCCGGAACCGGGCGGTCGACGAGGCGTCCGCCTGGTCGCCCAGCAGCAGCTTCACGGCCACGGCGCGTCCCAGCACCTCGTCCGCGGCGCGCCACACCTCGCCCATGCCGCCACGGCCGATGGGGGATATCAACCGGTACCGACCAGCTACCAGCACCTGTTCACCTAACTCGAATCGTGGCCCGCTCCGACTGCCGGTCCATCGCGCGGCGGCCTGCCCCCTGAGGGACCGTGCACGGCGGAGTGAACGACATGTTCAGGATATCGGTCCGCGGAGCCGCCGATGTCCCGACGGCCCTCCGCCGAGGCGCGGTTGACGGCCCGGCACGTTCAGGAGCGGCCACCCGGCCAGGCCTCGCCCCGCAGCCAGCCGTACGCGGCCTCCGCCGAGAAGGCCGGCTGGCCCTCCGCGAACAGCAGATCCGCGGCCTTGAACGCCGGGTCGGAGGCGGTCGCGGGAACATAAGGGACGGCGATGCACCGCATCCCCGCCGCGCGGGCGGCCGCGGCCCCCGGCGGCGCGTCCTCCAGCACCACGCACTCCGCCGGCTCCACCCCCATCCGCCGGGCCGTCTCCAGGAACACGTCGGGCTCCGGCTTCCCGTGCGCGACCTCCTCGGCGGAGACGTACAGCGGGATGTACCCGTCGAGCCCTGTGACCGCGAGCACCGCCCCGATCGCGGCCCTGGAGGAGCCCGAGGCCACAGCCATCGGAACCTCGGCGGCGTGCAGGCGCTCCACGAAGGCCCGCATCTGCCCGAACACCTCGGTGGACGCTCCCGCCAGCTCCAGGTAGAGCGCGTTCTTCCCGGCGAGTAGCTCGTCCACCGGGGCGTCGATCCCGTACTCGGAGCGCAGGGCGGTCAGGGTCTCCCGGGTGCCGATCCCGATGAAGCGGGTGTGGTCCTCCCAGCTGAAGTCGCTCACCCCGTACCGGGCGAGCAGCCGGCGCCCCGCCTCGTAGTAGTTCGGTTCGCTGTCCACCAGTGTGCCGTCGAGGTCGAAGATCACATGGAGGCCGGGTCGCGGAATCATGGCTCCCAGCATGCCGCAGCGGACTCGGCGGGTGCCTCAGCGGGCCTGGCCGACCACCGCCCGCCCTACGGATTCGACCAGGGGCAGCACCCGGTGCGCCACCCGCTCGCGCAGCGCCACGTCCGTCCGGGTCCGGACCACACCCGGCAGCTGGATCAGCCGCTGGATCACGTCCTCCAGATGCCCGTTGTCCCGGGCCACGACCCGGGTCAGCAGATCCCCGCCGCCGGTGGTCGAGAACGCCTCGATGATCTCGGGGACGGCCGCCAGCGCGTCCCCGACCTCCACCAGATGCCCCTGGGTGACCTCCAGATGGACGAAGGCGAGCACGGGGTGGCCGAGGGCCGCGGGGGAGAGGGTCGGCCCGGTGCCGGTGATGACCCCCTCCCGCTCCAGCCGGTCGAGTCGGGCCTGCAGGGTGCCGCGGGCCACCCCGAGGATGCGCGCGTACTCCCGCACGCTGGTGCGCGGCTGCTCGATCAGCAGCCGCAGGATCCGGGTGTCGAGAGCGTCCACGGCCATGGTCCCTCGGTCTCCTTCTGGTCCGTCCGATGCCGTCTCGACTGTACCGATGGCCCAGCAGGTGTCCTACATGTGAAGGAGGTAAGGGGCGGGTGGCCCGATTCATTTCCTCGGCCGGGGCCGCCGAAATCTTAGTGAAGAATTGGTTACGAGTTGCGGCCAGCTCCAACGTCGGCAATCTGACCGAATCGTGTCGATCTTGCTGAGGGCTTGTGCCGAGGCTCGGTCGGTCAATGCGACCAAATACTGCCGAACGCCCCTACCCCGGCCCCGCCGACGCCGAGGAAAGGCGCGTGACGTGCCGTGTGCACTGTGTAAGGCTTTTGTGGCGGCGAGGTGAAGGACCTTGCCGCCTATGAGGAGTTGATGTGTCGAAATCCTTACGCAGGCGCTGGTGGAACAGTAGCGCCCTGTCTGCGCGGCCCTTTTCCCCGCCGCCATCGGCGGGGCGCCGGCGTCCGGTCGCAGTGGTTCTGGGGCTCACCCTGGCATGCCAGGCGACTCTGGTAGCCGGTTCCGGCCAGGTCTTCGCCTTGGGGCAGGAGGCGCCAGCCGACCGTCTAGCGCCTTCGCCGAAAGCGACGGAGTCGTGTCGTTGGTGGCGCCCTTGTCGGCGGGGGCCACCAGGGTCGGCACCGAGGGCAGCGTGTTGTACGTCACCGACAGATACGGTCGGCGCAGTGGGGACAGGCCGACGCGCCCACTGACGCCACCGCGGTCTTCCCGGCCGACCGGGTGCCCGGCTCCCACGCGGGCGGCGGCCTCACCGTCGACGACTACGACACGGCGACCGTCACCTACACCAATGCCTCCGGCCGCACGGTCAACACGGGTCTGCCCGGCCGGCACCTGACGGTCAACCAGCACGACCGTTTCGGCAATACCGTCTTCGCCATCAACGCCACGAACCTCGAACTGGCCCTCGGCACCGGGGACTACCAGGTCAACACCCTGACCGAACTCGGCATCCTCGCCGACTCGCCCGCCGAGCGCGCCCGTCTTCTCGGTACGGTCTCCGTCTACTCCGACGACGGCCAGCGGTTCCTGGAGGAGTACGGCCCCGTGCACCTCGTCACCCTGACGAAGCAGCTCGGCGGAGACGCGGACAGCCCCGATGTGCCCGTGGGCACGCAGGTCGCCGCCCGCACCCACACCGTCAACCGCTACGACGAGAACCGGCCCACCGACGGCACCGCCGTCGTCAGTGACCAGCTCACCAGCACCCGGGTCGGCGCCTTCGCCGACGGCTACCCGGCCGACGGGGACGTGCGTACCACCGCGAACCGCTACGACTGGGTCAAGGGGCTGCAGACCGGCACGGTCACCGACCCCACGGGCCTCAATCCGGTCCACAGCACCAGCTACGACGCCCAGGGCCGCGTGATCAAGACGACGCTGCCCAAGTCCAACGGCTCGGACGCCGGGGCCCGCGTGACCACCTACTGGTCCGCCACCGGCACCGGAACCTGCCAGGGACGCCCCGAGTGGGCCGACCTCGCCTGCACCACGGGCCCGGCAGCCAAGATCACGGGAGGCGGCAGCCAGCCCGACGAACTGCCGGTCTCCACCACCCAGTACGACCGGTGGGGCGACCCCACCATCGTCACCGAGACCGCCTACGGCACCACCCGTACTACCGAGAGCACCTACGACGCCGCAGGACGTCTGACTTCGGCCAAGGTGACCGGCGGCACCGGAGCAGCGGTACCGCCGCGCACGGTCACCTACGATCCGGTGAACGGCGCCGCGGCCACCGTCGGCAACCGGACCGCCACCGTCCGCCGCACCAGCGACGCGCTCGGCCGGGTGATCTCCTACGACCGACCCCGTCCACGGCGGCGGCGCGAACGCGTACGGCTATCCCGCCGACCCGGTCAACCTGTACGACCTGGAAGGCAGGAAGGTCCAGGCCAAGTACAACAAGAACTCCAGGAGCTGTTCCTTCTGGCACGGCCGGTGCACCATCAAACTGAGCCGGGTCCGGGCGTGGAAGGCTTCCTGGAACATCATCGGCGGGGCCACCGCCTGGGGCGTATCGGCTGCCCTGTTCGGTGCCGCGTCCGCCGGAATTCTGGCGGCGGTCATGGGAATTCTCGCCGGAGTCGCGACCTGGGTCGCGGTCAACATCCAGCGCGTGCTCAGTTCCTTCCCCAACCGCGGGGTGAAACTCACGGTGTGGGTCTATGGGAGGATATCGATCACTAAGCAGTAGAAAAGCGTCTTGAGCCTTTTCGCCGGGTGGCGGTGGGGCATCCCTCATCGCCACCCCGGAAACCGGGAATGAAGTGAGGATCCGTAGTGCCTACTTTCGTCTACGTGCTGCTGCCCTTCCTCAGTGTTGCGCTGATGATCGTGGCGGAGGTCCGCGACCATAAAGCGCGGAAAGGCGGTGCGCGAGGCAGAGGGCTTGCGCTTCTTCCTCTGGGGTGGATTCCCGTGGGTATTGTGGTATTCGCTTCTCTGGCCGGATCGATTGTCGGTGGTCTGGTCGAGGAAAACCTCCGCCTGGTACTTTTCGTCATCAATATGTCGTGGGCGCTCCTTTCCCTGATCGCGCTCACCAGGTTTCTCGGCCGCACGCTGCGGACGGCTGAGGTCCTGGCGCTCGCCGTTCCTGTCGCCGTCTTCTCCCTCCTCTTCATGAGCGCCCTCAGGTAGGGCCTGGCCCGGGGGAGGGGCGTGGGCGGCGCGGGCCGTGCTCGCGGCAGTCTCGCGGCGCTCTCTGTCCCGGTGGTCCAGTGGTCCCTTTCTGGCCCACCGGGACAGGAGAGGGCTGTGCCATTGGCCCATGGATTCCGCCCCCGTTTGATCCATAGTGCCTCGGGATGCTCTTATGGTCCTGTCGATGGCGCCGCGGACTTCCGTGGCGCCTTTTTCATGCCGAGCGCGCGGAGCCCACGGGAGACGCGGAAGGGGAGCAGTGTGCTGAAGAGGGTGTTCGTGGCACCGGACCCGGGGAGGGTGCGGCTGCGGTTCGCGAGCCGGGCCGTCATCGGGATCGGGCTCGCGGTCGCGCTGTGCGGGCTCGTCGGGCACTCGCTCGTCGCCGCCATCACCGGCGGTCTCGCGGCGCTGCTGGCCCTCTTCACGGTCACGGACGCCACGGTGCGGCAGCAGGCCGTCACGACCGCGCTGCTCCCCGTCGCCGGGCTCCCGGTCCTCGCCGTCGCCGCCGTGCTGCACGACCAGCCCGCCGCCCGCGACCTGGTCTTCCTCGCGGTCATGGGTGCGGGCGTCTACGCCCGGCGCTGGGGGCCGCGCGGGCACTCGCTGGGCGTCTTCGCGTTCATGACCTTCTTCGCCGCACAGTTCCTGCACACGGTGCCGGGGCAGCTGCCCGAGTTGTACGCCGCCGTCCTGCTGTCCCTCGGTGTCTCCTCCACCGTCCGCTTCGGCTTCTGGTGCTACGAGCGGCGGCTGCCCGTCGTGGCCGTGCCCGCCCCTCCGGAGGGCCGCGGACTGGCCCGTATCACCACCCGGCAGGCGGTCCAGGCCACTCTGGGCGGCGCCTTCGCGCTGGGTCTGGGGCAGGTGCTCTCCGACCAGCGCTGGTACTGGGCGGTCGGCGCCACCTGGTGGGTCTTCGTCAACACCACCTCGCGTGGTGAGACCCTCGTACGCGGCTTCCGCCGGGTGCTGGGGACCGTGATCGGTATCGCCGCCGGATTCCACGTCGCCATCCCCCTCGACGGCGCCGGGGTGCCGACGGCCGCCATCGTCGCGGTGTCCGTCTTCGGGATCTTCTACACAGCGGCGGTCTCGTACAGCTGGATGATGTTCTTCGTGACCGTCATGGTCGGCGTGCTCTACGGCGCCCTGGGCGTCCTGGACGCCTCCCTGCTCTGGCTCCGGGTCGCCGAGACGGCCGTGGGCGCGCTCGGCGCGGTGCTGGCCGTGCTGGTGGTCCTGCCCGTCACGACCCACGCCGTCACCGACGCGTGGATCCGCAAGGCCCTGCGGTGCGTCCACGCCTGCACGGCCGAGGCCGCCGAGCGCCTCGCCGGCTCCCTGAGCGCCGACCCCGCCCCCCGGGTCGCCGAACTCGAGGTGCTGCTCGGCCGGGTCCGGCTCTCGCTCGCTCCGCTGGTGCATCCCCTGAGTCCGCTGAAGGCCCGTAAGGCGCGGGCGCGGCAGGTGCTGGCCCTGCTCGACGACTGCGTACGCGAGGTGCGCGGCCTGGCCTCCATCGCCGCGGACCCGGCCGCCTCGCACGACGCCCGGCTCTCGGCGGCCTGCTCCCGGGTGGAGGAGGCGGTGGAGGAGCTCCTGCGCCAGGAGAGCCGACAGGCGCGAGGGGCGGAGCGCGCGGGTGGTGTGCAGCCGGGCGCCGCCGTGGATCACCCCGCCCTGGCCCATCTGCACGGCCTGGAGCGGGCACTGGCCGACCTCGCCACGCCCCTGCACAGCCCGCCCCGGGCGCCGATCGCCGCCTGAGCCCGGCCTGCGCGCCCACGTCGTTGTGGGACCGTCCTGTGCCCCGCCCGACCGTCCTGCGAATTGGTCCAGACCTGCGACCGGGCCGCCTGCTACCGTCGGTCGGAAGATCACGGCGACGGTGAAGTGGGGTAGTGCGATGGGCGGCAGCAGCACCGGGCGGGCATTCATGGGGTCGTTCACCTCGGCGGGTGGCTTGGGCGTCACCGTCGCGGAGGTGGACCGCGACACCGGGGCGCTGACGGTGCTCGGCTCGTCGGACGCCGTGACGGACCCCTCGTTCCTCGCGCTGGGACCGGGCGGAGAGGCCCTGTACGCGGTCGGCGAGAGCGCTCCGGGCTCGGCGGCCGCCTTCGACGTCAGTGGCGACGTACCGGCCCTCCTGGGCCCTGTACGGCCGGTCGACGCCGACGGTCCCACCCACCTCGCGCTCGCCGCGGGCCACCTGGTCACCGCCAACTACGGATCCGGCAGCGTCACCGCCCTGCCCGTCCTCGCCGACGGATCGCTCGGCGAGGCGTCCTCGGTCGTCCAGCACGAGGGCAGCGGCCCCGACGGCGAACGCCAGGAGGGCCCGCACGCCCACCAGGTGCTGCCCGACCCCTCCGGTCGCTGGGTGGTCAGCGTGGACCTCGGCACAGACTCGGTGCGGGTCGGCGCGCTGGACCCGGCCACCGGCGCCCTGAAGCCGCACGGCGAGACGTCGCTTCGCCCGGGCACCGGGCCGCGCCACCTGGCCTTCCACCCCTCGGGCCGCTACGCCTACGTCCTGAACGAACTGGTGACGACCCTCACCGTCTGCCGCTGGGATGCGGAGGAGGGCCGTCCGGAGCCGCTGGGGGAGGTTGCGGTGCTGACCGAGACCGAGCCCGGGCCCGGCAGCGGTCCCGGGTCCGCCGACGGCCCAGTACGGGCCTATCCGTCCGAGGTGGTCGTCGCACACGACGGGCGCTTCCTGTGGACCGCCAACCGGGGCCACGACAGCATCTCGGTCCTGACCCTCGACGAGACCGGCGAGAAGGCCGCCCTGGTGGCCACCGTCGGCTGCGGCGGGCGTTGGCCCCGCGACCTCACCCTCGACCCGAGCGGCCAGTGGCTGTACGCCGCGAACGAGCGCTCCGGGAACGTCAGCTGGTTCGCCGTGGACGCGGAGACCGGCATCCCGCAGCACGCGGGCTCCGTCGAGGTCCCGGCGGTCTCCTGCGTCGTCCTCGGCTGACCGGGGGCCGGAGAGGCAGCAGGAAAGCCGCGGCCCGGACCGGAGGATCGATGCAGATCCGTCGGTCCGGGCCGCGGCTTCCGTGCGTCCGTGCCGCTTCCGTCGACCCGGGTCAGTGCACCTGGGCGCCCTGCGGGGTCGCGGGCGTGATGCCCAGCGCCGTGGCATACAGCGACAGCACGAGCTTGCCGATCGCCGGGTAGGCGCCCAGCGGCTCGGCGGTCGCGCACCCCGCCTCCTTGGCGGCGGCGTCCAGCAGGCCGGGGTCGACCTCCGGACCCACCAGGTACGGCGCCAGCGCGAGCTGCGCGGAGCCGGAGCCCTGGAGCTGCTGCGCGATCGAGGCGACCGAACCTTCCACGTCCAGCGCGGCGGCCATCACCGGCACGGCGAGCCGGGCGGCCAGCAGCATGCCGGTGATCCCGGCGGCCCGTACGGCCTCCTCGCCGCCCACCGTGGCGAGCACGATGCCGTCGGCGGCGGTGGCGACGGTGAACAGCCTCGCGCGGTCGGCACGCGCCAGCCCGGCCTCCGAGAGCCGGACGTGCAGGGCCTCGGCGAGCAGCGGGTGCGGACCGAGCACGTCGGTCAGCTCCACCTGCGTGCCGCTGTCCATCACGGCCTGCCGTATCCGCCGGATCGGCGCGCTGTCGGGACCCGCGAGCAGCGGGACCACGACGGCGGCAGGACCGGTGGGCTCGGCGGCCTCCCGGCCGAGGGCTACGGCCTGCTCGTAGCGCTGGACGCGCTCGGCGGCGCAGTGGGCGAGAACGGTGGCCAGAGTGGGGTACTCGGCATCGTCACCGTCGAGATAGCCGATCCGGGCGTTGAGGCCGGGCAGCTCGGAACGGGCGATGCTGATCACCTCTTCGGCCAGACTGCGCGTGGCCGGGGAGGGGGTACCGGGAACGGCGAGAACGAGCGCGGCAGCGCCGTCAGGTGCGACCACGGGCTCCGGGCGGCGGTGCCGTCCGGACTGGCGAGGTCGCGGCATTCGTACAGGCAGGCCGGAAGCGGGCCCAGTGGGGGTGCTCATGGCGCCGCATGCTACTGGTTTTGGATGCTCCTCTGTTCGGGGAGGGTCCGGTCGAGCGTTAACTATCCGCTTATGTCCGATGAGTGGCGTACTGGCGAAGTGTCCTTGTCTGTCGGTCTGTCCAGCGCCCCGCTCACCGGCCCGTCCGCCGGTACGCCGCCGGGCTCCGGCTCACCGTTCCGTGCCTCCGCTCCCACGTGTCCGAGGGGCCCGTCCCCGGCCGGAACGAACAGCATCGTCGGGTGGTGCGGCAGCCGCAGATCGTCCAGGGCCAGGGCGCGCGCGATCCGGAGTGCGCCGGTCAGCGGATCGCCCGTCCCGTTGGTCACCCGGGCCTGCGGATCCAGCCGCGCCAGCTCCTCGCGCACCGGTCCGAGCAGGGGCTCACCCATCCGGAACAGCCCGCCGGTCAGGGCCACTTCGCGGTCCTCGTCGCCCTGCGGGCCGGCAGTCGGACAGACGGCCGCCGCCGCTTCGGCGATATGGCCGGCCGCCTCCCGCAGAATGCCCGCCGCGACCTCGTCCGCTCCGGCGCACGCCGCCACCTCGGGGGCGAAGGAGGCGAGCACGGCCGGGCGGTCGGAGCGCGGGTAGAGCAGCCCCGGCAGATCCTCGGCAGCTCCGAACACGGCGTGCAGCCGGGCCAGCAGGGCGGGGGAGCCGCCGCGCCGCCCGTCATGGGCACGCATCGCCGCTTCGAGCCCTGCCCGGCCGATCCACGCACCGCCGCCACTGTCACCCAGAAGATGACCCCAGCCGTCGGCCCGGTGCCACGACGTGAGGTCCGTGCCGAGGGCGATCATGCCCGTGCCGCCCGCGACGACCGCCCCGGGGCGCTGACCCACCGCGCCCGCGTACGCCGTCACCGCGTCCGCGGCCAGCGCCATCCGGCGTACGCCCAGCGCCGCCGCGAGCGCGCCCGGGAGCTCCGCCCGCAACCGCCCGCCGAGCGTGGCCATTCCGGCGGCCCCGACCGCCAGGGCGGCGACCGTCGCGGGGCCATCCCCCGTACGCCCGCCGTCACTTCGGGCTGCCCGCTCCAGCAGCCCCGCCACCGCGGGCAGCAGTTGTTCCAGCAGATGGGCCGCGTCGATCCCCCCGGCCCCCGTCCGCACCGGCACGGCGCCAACGGCCGTGAACAGCGGCCCGTCCGTGTCCACCCGGCCGAGCGCCACCCGCAGCCCCGACCCGCCGGAGTCGACCCCGATGACATACGTCCCAGGGGTGGCCGCAGAGGGCCGGGAGTGGGTCACGGCAGACGCCAGTCGACCGGCTGCGCCCCCTGGCGCTCCAGCAGCTCGTTGACGCGGCTGAACGGACGCGAGCCGAAGAACCCGCGGTCGGCCGACATGGGCGAGGGGTGCGAGGACTCGATGGCGGGGAAGTCGCCCAGCTGCGGGCGGAGGTTGCGGGCGTCACGCCCCCACAGGACCGACACCAGCGGCGTGCCCCGGGCCACCAGAGCCTTGATCGCCTGCTCGGTCACCTCTTCCCAGCCCTTGCCCCGGTGCGCGGCGGGTCGCCGCGGCGCGGTGGTCAGCGCCCTGTTCAGCAGCAGCACCCCCTGCCGGGTCCACGGAGTGAGATCGCCGTTGGACGGCCGCGCCAGGCCGAGGTCCGCGTGCAGCTCCCGGAAGATGTTCTCCAGGCTGCCCGGCAGCGGGCGGACATCGGGCGCCACGGCGAAGCTCAGCCCGATCGCGTGCCCGGGCGTCGGATACGGATCCTGGCCGACGACGAGGACCCGCACCTCCTCGAACGGCTGCTGGAACGCCCGCAGTACGTTGGCCCCGGAGGGCAGATACGTACGACCCGCGGCGATCTCCGCGCGGAGGAAGTCGCCCATAGCGGCGATGCGTTCGGCGACGGGTTCGAGGGCGTCGGCCCACCCCGGCTCGATGATCTCTTTCAACGGTCGTGCTGCCACGCGCCGCACTCTACTGGTGATACGACCACTCCGATCAACTGCCGCCGGCCGGGGGCCCCCGGCCCTGCCCGGCCACTCAGCCGAGAGTCACCGCCCTGACGCAGAGCACGTCCGGCAGGTGCGAGGCGAGCTGCTGCCAGCTGTCGCCGTCGTCCGCGCTGGCGTACAACTCGCCGTTGCGGTTGCCGAAGTAGATCCCGGCGGGATCCGCGTCGTCCGTGCAGAGCGCGTCGCGCAGCACCGTGCCGTAGTGCTCCTCGCCCGGCAGGCCCGCCGTGAGCGGCTGCCAGGTGCGCCCCGCGTCGGTCGTCCGGAAGACGCGGCAGCGGTGCTCCGCCGGGACCCGGTCGGCGTCGGCGTTGATCGGGAAGACGTACGCCGTGTCGCCGCGGTGCGGGTGCGCCACGGCGGCGAACCCGAAGTCGGAGGGCAGGCCCGCGCCGATGTCGCTCCAGCTGTCACCTCCGTCGTCGCTGCGGAAGACGCCCCAGTGGTTCTGGAGGTAGAGGCGGTCCGGATCGGAGGCGTCCCGGGCGACCTTGTGGACGCACTGGCCGAACTCCGGGTCCGGGTCCGGCAGGAACACCGCTGAGACGCCCCTGTTCGCCGGGGCCCAGCTCTCCCCGCCGTCCTTCGTCCGGAACACGCCCGCTGTCGAGACCGCGACCGTCACCGCACGGGCGTCCCGGCGGTCGGTCAGGATGGTGTGCAGCCCCTCCCCGCCGCCGCCCGGCACCCACTTCGAGCGCGTCGGGTGCTCCCAGAGCGGGCGGACCAGCTCGAAGGACTCGCCCCGGTCCTCGGAGCGGAACAGCGCGGCCGGCTCGGTGCCCGCGTAGACCACGTCCGGGGCCTCGGGACCGGCCGGCTGCAACTGCCAGACCCGCTCCAGCGACGCCCCGGTGAACTCGGGGAACTTCACCGCGGGAAGCCGCGGCTCGACCCAGCTCTCGCCCAGGTCGTCGGAGTGGAAGACGGACGGCCCCCAGTGCGCGCTGTCACCGCCCGCCAGCAGCCGGGGCGTGGCCCCACGGGTGTCGACGGCCACCGAATAGATCGCCTGCGCGTTGAAGTGCGGCCCTTCGATCTTCCAGTTCCCCTCGCGCCTGCGGCCGATGAAGAGACCTTTGCGGGTGCCCACGGTGAGGAGTACTTCGGTCATGGCGGAGACCTCCCGATACGCCGTTGTGCCGGATGGGAGACAGTCTGCACCCGACCACTGACAGTGGCCCGGGGACGCTCCCGGCGCGTCCGGTCATTCCGGCGGACACCCCTGGCGCCCGGGGCGCTCGTCCGGTTCACCCCCGGCACCTCACGCTGCCGCCCGCACCGCTCGCCGCACCGCTCGCCGGCCCGGACGCCTACGGCGCCGCCGTCGCGCTGCCCCCGGTCGGAGCCTGTGCGGCCCGCGCCGCGCGCTCGGCGGGCGCGGACCCACGCGGGCAGGTCAGCAGCCACGTGGTGCTGCCGTCGTCCTCCTGGATGTCCCCGACGTGGACGAAGCCGATCCGGCCCAGCACGGCCAGCGAGGCGGCGTTCTCGGCGGCCACGGTCGCGTGCACCTCGGCCAGTCCGAGGGTGCCGAACCCGTGCCCGACGAGAGCGAGCGCCAGCTCCGTACCGAGGCCACGGCCCCAGGCGCCGGGGGCGAGCGCGTAGATGATCTCGTGCCCGCCGGAGGCCTCGGTCGGCTTGATCTCGGCGTGCCCCACGAGCTCGCCGCCGACCCTGACCGCCCAGACCTCGAAGCGGTTCTCGGCGTAGACCTTGGTGAAGATCCGGCCGAAGAGAGCCCGGTCCTCGGCCTCCGTGGAAGGCCCGTCGCCCATCCACCGGGAGACCGAGGCGTCCTGGAACAGGGCGACGAACTCCTCCTCGTCGGCGGGCGTGTACGGGGTGAGCAACAGGCGGTCGGTACGCAGCAAAGGATTCACAGGGGGTGAAGCTACGGGCGACCGGAGTCCGGCACAATCGAATTCCGCTGGTCAGCGGTCCGCGGCTCAGCTGAGATGCTGGAGCGGCACATATCACCGGACCGGGCACGAGGAGCAGACGATGCGCAGCGGGATCACGGACGCCGACGGTCACGACGTGCCGGTGATGGTGGCCCCGGGGGAAGCCGGACCCGATCCCCGTGTCTCCGTGACGCTGACGCCCCCGGTGGGCGAGCTGCGCTGGTCGTGCACCCCGGCCGCCGCCCGGGAGCTGGCGGCCGCGCTGGTCCGGGCGGCCGAGGAGACGGAGAACGCGTCCGACGAGGGACCGGTCACGGTTCCGGCGGGCGAACTGCGCCGCGGTGACGTGCGGGACGGCGAGAAGGCCATGACCGTGGACGGCGTACGCACCGACGGGTCCACGACCCACGTCACCTGGAGGTCCGGCGCGGGCCGTACCTGGAACCAGAGTTACGACGTCAACACCGCGATCACCCTCAGGCGCCGGCTGCCCGACGACCGCTGAAGCCTCCACCCGCAGGTCCGGTCGCCATCCTGCCGCCAGGAGCGGCGACTCCGGCCTCCGGCCCGCCCGCCGCCTCGCTAGGCTGGCCGCGATGGTCACCAAACAAGGACCCACCCTCCGCGAGCTGGCCGTCCAGGCGCTCTCGTCGACCGAGCGCGGCTACGACCTCCTCGCCCCGAAGTTCGACCACACGCCCTACCGGACCCCGGACCGGGTCCTCGAAAGCGTCACCCGGGCGCTGGAGCCGCTCGGCCCCTTCGGCACCGGCCTCGACGTCTGCTGCGGGACCGGCGCGGGCGTGGGCGTGCTGCGGCAGGTGTGCCGGGAGCGGGTGGCCGGGGTCGACTTCAGCGCGGGGATGCTCGCCGAGGCCCGTGCGGCGCTTTCGCCCAGGGACGCCGGACCGACGGTCGACTGGGTGCGGGCCGACGCCCTGGCGCTCCCGTTCGCCCCGGCCTTCGATCTGGCCCTGAGCATCGGCGCGTTCGGCCACTTCCTGCCCGCGGACCGCTTCGGTCTCTTCGCCGAGGTGTACGGGTCGCTCCGACCGGGCGGCCGGTTCGTCTTCCCGATCGGCGCCCCGCCGGCCGTGGGGTCGCGCGCCTACTGGTCGCTCCTCGGCTTCGACGCGGCGATGCGGGTGCGCAACGCCCTGTGGCGCCCGAAGTTCATCATGTACTACCGCACGTTCCGGCTCTCCGACGTGCTCGACGACCTCACCGACGCCGGATTCAGCGTGCGGCTGATGGCCCTGACCGACCTGGGGCAGCGCCCCGACGGCTCCCCGCGCGCCCGCCTGGTGGTGGCGACCCGGGAGTAAGGCGGGGGGCCTGGGCCCGGAGTGGAGCAGGGGGCTCTCACTCCTCCTCGCCCCGCGCCGCCGCCAGCAGCCCCTGCCAGTCGGGGATCTTCACCGGACCCCGTCCCAGCGAACGCCCCAGGGCCGCCTCCGCGCGCTCGATCGACAGCCAGCCGTCCCATTCCACCGGCCGCAGCCCCCACGCCCGCAGCACGGCCAGCGGGTCCTCCGCGGCCGACCGGCGGGCGAGCAGGGGCGCGTCCTCGATCAGCGAGGCGACGGTCTCCTTGGCGCAGGACCGGTTCGAACCGATCACCCCGGTCGGCCCCCGCTTGATCCACCCCGCCACGTACTCCCCGGCCGAGGGCACCCCGTCCCGCAGGACCCGCCCCGCCACGTGCGGCACCGTCCCGCGCACCGGGTCGAAGGGCAGGCCGGGCAGCTCCACCCCGCGGTAGCCGACGGCCCGCAGCACGAGCTGAGCCTCGACGTCCTCGTACGCACCGGTGTCCTGCACGCCCCCGGCACCGTCCGGAGCCGTACGCGCGAACCGTACCCCGGCGACCCGCCCGCCGCGCTCCAGCAGCTCGACCGGTCGTAGGAAGAACCGCAGCCGGATCCGGCGTACGGCATCGGACACCGAGGCCTCCCGCTGCGCCGACCAGCCACGCAGCACTTCCAGGTTCCGCCGCACCACCGCGGGCAACGGCAGCCCCTCCTGGGCCGCGTACGCCGGGTCCATGGCCAGCTCCGCCGGGTCGACGACGACCCGCGCCCCGGGCAGCGCCCCCAGCTCCCGCAGCTCCTTGGTGGTGAACCGGGCCTGGGAGGGGCCGCGCCGGCCCGCGATGTGCACCTCGCGCACCCGGCTGCCGGCGAGCGCCCCGAGCGCGGCCCTCGGCACATCCGTGGCGCGCAGTTCGTCCGCGCCGCGCGCCAGGATCCGGGCCACGTCGACCGCCACGTTGCCGACCCCGATCACCACGGCCGAGCGGGCTTCCAGGGCGAAGCCGTCGGGGGCGATGTCCGGGTGGGCGCTGTACCAGGAGACGAACCGGGTGGCGGACCAGCTCCCCGGAAGATCCTCGCCCGGTACCGCCAGCGGGCGGTCGGCGGCGGCCCCGACGCAGTAGACGACCGCGTGGTACAGCTCCGCCAGACGGGCCGGGGGGACGCCGCCCACCCCGCCGATCTGCACATGGCCGACGAACGTGACCCGCTCGTCCTCCAGGACCGCCCGCAGGCTGTTCTGGAGCGACTTGATCTTCTCGTGGTCGGGGGCGACCCCGTACCGCACCAGGCCGTACGGGGTGGGCAGTCGGTCCAGGACGTGCACGCGGACCTCCGGCACGAGCGACTGGTTCAGCAGGGCCTGGGCGGTGTAGACCCCGCTGGGGCCGGAACCGACGACGGCGACACGGAGCACGGCGCACCTCTTCCCGAAGGGTGCTTTCCAGCATCGCACCGACGGCCGGAACGCGGGAGGCCCGCGGTCAGGTCACTCGGTCCGGCGGCCGGATCACTCCAGTGCGGGATGTACGTCGCTCACGTCATCAGCGTGCGCATCCGGTTGATCTCCACCGTCTGCTGGGCGACGACATCGCTCGCCATCTCCTCGACGATCACGTCGTTCCCCTCGGAGAGCGCCTCCGTGGCCATGGTGATCGCCCCCTGGTGGTGGGTGATCATCAGCTCCAGGAAGAGATCGTCGAAGGCATTGCCCTTCGCCGCGCGCAACTCCTTCAGCTGCGCCTCGGTCGCCATACCAGGCATCCCGGCATGGTCGTGGGGCTGTTTGCGGTCCTCGCCACCGTTCCTTTTCAGCCAACCTTCCATCGCGCCGATCTCCGGCTTCTGGCCTGCGGATATGCGCTCGGCCAGCCTCTTCACGGCTGTGGCGGAGGCCCGTTCCGGGGCGAGTTCGGTCATCACGAGGGCCTGGGAGTGGTGCTCGATCATCATCTGCGCATAGCGGAAGTCGGCGGAGTTCGCGGTGTCCCTGCCCGCCTCCCTCGCCGCCTCCTCGGCGGTGAGCGTCCGGGCGGGCTCGCCCGGTCTGCCGGGTGCCACCACCCCCGGACCTGCGTCCTTGCCCGCGGCCGGTTTCGTGTCGCCGCCGTCGCCGTCGCAGCCGCCCAGGGCGAGAGCGGCGGCAATCACCGCTGCCGCGAGGACGGTTGCGCGGGGCCGGGCGGACGGACGGTGAATCAACACGGCGACCTCCTGTGCCAGATAGGTGTGTTGCAGACCGTTCCTAGCACGCTTCCGCGGGGGCAAAGATCAAAAACTTCATTACGTCTCTGTTGCCATCTGTTGATGTGTACATGTGAGGGACGATACTGCCGGGGTCCGTGAACCGTTCGAACCCCGAACGGATACAAGGGAGGACGCAGTGATCTCGTTGCACACCACCCGCGTGCGGCGCAGACGTCTGGGCGTGGCAGCAGCCGCGGCCGGGCTCTTCGCCGCGCTGCTGACAGCCGCACCCGCAGCCGCGACGCCCGATCCGGGCGACGCCCCGGTCGAACGTGGCTCCGTGACCACCAGTCAGCAGGCCGAGGCCCGCGCCGCGATCCGCGGCGGTGACATACCCGGCGTGGACGAGATCGTCCACAGCTCGAACATCAAACACCTGGCGAACGTCCCGAAGGGCGCCCTGAAGGGCACCAACACCGACCTCGCGTTCCAGGGCAAGTACGCCTACGTCGGCAACTACGACGGCTTCGTCATCTACGACATCAGCAACCCGAAGAAGCCGAAGACGGTCTCCGAGGTCCTCTGCCCCGGCGCGCAGAACGACATCTCGGTCTCCGGGAACCTGCTGTTCCTGTCCACCGACTCCTCGCGCAGCGACGACTCCTGCTCCAGCGTCACCCAGCCCGCCACGGAGAAGTCCTCCTGGGAGGGCATGAAGATCTTCGACATCAGCGACAAGCGCCACCCCCGGTACATCGCGGCTGTCGAGACCGCCTGCGGCTCGCACACCCACACCCTCGTGCCGGACGGCAAGAAGAACATCTACATCTACGTCTCCTCGTACTCGCCGAACGAGGCGTTCCCCGACTGCCAGCCGCCGCACGACGGCATCTCCATCATCAAGGTGCCGGTCAAGAAGCCGCAGAAGGCCAAGCTCGTCAGCTTCTCGAACCTCTTCCCGGACGGCGGCAACCCGGGAGCGCCCCAGAACCCGGGCGTCTCCAAGACGACGGGCTGCCACGACATCACGGTCCTGCCCTCCAAGGACCTGGCCGCCGGTGCCTGCATGGGTGACGGCCTGCTGTTCTCCATCAAGGACCCGGAGCGCCCGAAGATCATCGACCGGGTCCAGGACAACGTGAACTTCGCGTTCTGGCACTCGGCCACCTTCAACCAGGGTGCGAACAAGGTCGTCTTCACCGACGAACTCGGTGGCGGCGGCGCGGCCACCTGCAACGAGGAGATCGGGCCCAAGCGGGGTGCCGACGGCATCTACGACATCGTGGGCAAGGGTGACGAGCGCAAGCTGGTCTTCCGCAGCTACTTCAAGATCGACCGCCACCAGGCCGACGTCGAGGTATGTGTGGCCCACAACGGCTCGATCATCCCGGTGAAGGGCCGCGACCTCATGGTCCAGGCCTGGTACCAGGGCGGCCTCTCCGTCTGGGACTTCACCGACTCGGCCGAGCCGAAGGAGATCGCCTTCTTCGAGCGCGGCCCGGTCACGCTCGACCGGGTCACCACGGCCGGCCCCTGGTCGGCGTACTACTACAACGGCTACATCTACTCCAGCGACATCGCCAAGGGCTTCGACGTGCTGAAGCTGAACGACCGGCGCACCGACCCGGCGGACCGGGTCAAGATGGACGAGCTCAACGTGCAGACGCAGCCGGACTACTTCGCCCGCTGATCCGTCGGCAGGAGGAGTTCTTCGGTCCGTCCCGCACTCACAGGGCCGGCGTGCGCCGGGCGGTTCTTCCCGCCCGGCGGGCGTCGGCCCCGCGCGTGCGTGCGGGCGCCGCAGATTATTCATTGACCGATGAGCCGGGCCGGGACATGCTGTATGCCGCGCCTGGATCCGGCGACGCGGGGGATCGCCGGAATCAGGTGTGTTTCCCGGAGAGCGGCTCCGGTCCCGGGCTCAGACGGCGGTACGGGCGTTGCCGCCGGTCGCGGCGGCCCACTCCACGAGGAGACGCTGGTACTCCGCCTCGTCCTGCGGGGACAAATAGCCGCCCGAGCGCTGCCACAGGCCGCGGATGTCCGCGTTGACCTCTGTGGCGGAGCGCGTGGAAACGGACGACGACGACATCGGGGACATGCATACAAGGCTACGGCCCCGATCCGATGATTCGACCCCCTGCGGGACGGGATATCCCTCACACAACGGGGTTCGGGGCGGGACATCGGTCACACTCCGGCCTCCGGCGCCCGGCTGGACCCGCTCCAGGCGTATCCGGCGACGGCGAGCGCCACCACCGCCACCCCCAGCAGCGCCCCGCCCACCACATCGGTCAGCCAGTGCACTCCCAGGTACACCCGGGTCACCGCCACCCCGATCACCGAGACCACCGCCACGGCCACCGCACCGGCCCACAGCGCCGGCCCCGCTCCGTACAGCCGCAGCAGCCACAGGAGCAGCCCGCAGCCCACCACCGCCGTCATGGCGTGCCCGGAGGGGAAGGCCGCGAAGTGGGCCGAGTCCACCGGGTCCGGCCAGCGGGGGCGCTCGCGGTCCACGGCGGCCTTCAGGCCCTGCTGCAGGAGGGAGCCGAACAGGCTGGCCGCGGCCACCCAGAGGGCGAGCGGCCGCGCCCCACGCCACCACAGGGCCACCACGGCCACCGCGACCAGCGCACGCATCGTCCAAGGGTCCCAGAACCAGTCCGTCAGCACCCGGTTGGCGCGGACCAGTCCCGGCTCGGCCACCGCGTGCCGGTGCAGGGAATCGGCGACCGTACGGTCCAGAGCCATCAGGGGCGACCACTGTGCCGCGACCAGGGCGAGGAGCACCGCGAACAGGGCGAGGCCCGCGGTTCCCGCGGTCAGGGCGGCCGCAGGGAGGGGGGAGCGGTCCGTCCGGGTGATGTGGGGGGAGTGCATGGGGTGATCCTCGCGGACATCACCGCCGGGTGGCTAACCCAGAGCGCGGAGTCCCGGAACGAAGGCCACCACGAGCGGGACGACCGGGACCAGTGCGGCCGCCGCCGTCAGGCGCAGCCGGCGGCCCGCCGTCAGCCGGTCGACCGGGGCCAGCAACCGGTTGACGCGCAGCGGGACTTGGGCGTCCGGGGTGGGGCAGGGGCCGAAGACCCCGCGGTCCTCGTTGAGCCCGACGAGGGCGAGCGCGGTCGTCAGCCGGCCGAAGCGGCGTGAGGCCACGTCGTCGGCCGCCAGCTCGACGAGCCGGTGCATCTCGTCGCGGAACGCGGCGAACACCGGGATCTGCGGGAAGCCGATGGCCAGCGCCGAGGAGCAGTGCAGCAGCCAGTCGTGCCGGGCCTGCGCGTGGCCCTGCTCATGGGCGAGCACGGCATCCAGCTGACGGCCCTTCAGTCGTCCGAGAGCGGCGGTGGTGATGACCAGCTGGGGCGCCGAACCGGGCAGCCACCAGGCGTCCGGGCGCTCACCCTCCAGCACCACGAGACGCTCGGCGCGGGGCTCCTCGCCCGGCAGCAGCGGGGAGCGGACCAGCAGTTCCGCCCGGCGCTGCCTGCGCCGCCGCCGCGCGCGCCGGATCTCCCGCAGGAGCATCGCGCCGCTCCACAGGCCGCCCAGGGCCAGCAGCACCGCGATGACCGCCGACCAGGGTCCGTACGCGGCCAGGGCGTACGCCTCGACCACGGCGTGCGGAGCGGGGGCGAAGACATGGCCGCGCACCGCCTGCCAGGCGGCGGCCGCGCTGAAGGTCATGGAGAGCGCGAACGACACGAGTACCCCGGCAACCACGCACTGCCACACCCACAGCGCCACCACCGGCTCCCGCTCCGGCCACCGGGCCCGGGCCATCAGGCGCGGGGTCACCAGAGCGGTCAGTGCACCGAGCAGCAGCAGCGCGAGGGAGACCAGCATGGCGCCAGCCTATGAGGGGCGGGCGATCCACGGGTACGGCTGTGCCCGGCAAGTGACGCAGACCACGGTTCGGGAGCCCTCTGTCTCGCGATCTGTCTCACAGGGTGAGAAGCATGGCGAACATGGCGATGCCCATCGTGAGCCGGCAGGCCGTCGTCAGCTCGGTCCCCCGCCCGCCGCGCCGCCCCCGACACCGCCCCCGCCGCCGCGTACGACCCCCTCCGCGCTGCCGCCCGCGAAGCTCGCCCCGCCCGTTGCCGCCGGTACGAGGTGCCCGGCGGAGCGCAGCACGTACAGCGCGTAGTAGAGGAGCAGCACCCCCGTCAGCGGCGGGACGCCCCCCGGGCCTCCCGCCGCCGCCCCGTGCCCGGCGTGCCCGCCCGCGCCCGCCGCCCCCGGAGCCATCGTCACGGCCATGTAGACCATCGCCAGCGATCCCACCAGGTGGTGCAGATGGTGGGCACCGCGCGGCGCGGACCGGAGCGCCCGCAGAGCGGCGGCGCCGAACACCGCCCCGTAGACCGCCCAGGCCCACTCCGGGGGCGTCAGCACCGCGGCGGGGACCGCCATCACCGCCATGCCGAAACCCATCAGCGCCTCGCCGCGCGCGTTGCCGCACTCCTGAGGGGTGCCGGTGCGGGCGCGCACCAGGCAGTAGGCACCGCTCACCCCGCACAACGCCACCATCAGCCAGCCGGCCAGGATTCCTCCGTGCACGCGAACCTCCCCCCATGGACGCACAGCGACGTACGGCACCGCTCTGGTCGATGCCCAGGCCCCGGCCGACGAACCCGGCGCGCAGGGAAGTGAAGGGGGGTGTGCCGGGGCCCGGAAGGGGCGCTCCGGGTCGCGTTACTCTCGACCCGCACGTGCGAGGCACGCAGAGAGCAGCAGAGAACGGAGCGTTCCCCCATGGACACCGCCACGCCCCCCGGCTCGGCCCGCCTGACCTTCCGCGACGCGACCGACGCGGACGCACCGGCGCTGGTGGCGCTCATCGAGTCCGCCTACCGCGGCGACTCCAGCCGCACCGGCTGGACCACGGAGGCCGATCTTCTGGAGGGGCAGCGGACCGACGAGGAGGGCGTGCGCGCGGTCATCAACGCTCCCGCGGGCCGCCTGCTGGCGGTCGAGCGCGACGGCGGACTGATCGCCTGCTGCCAGCTCGAACACCGCGGCGATGCGGCGTACTTCGGGATGTTCGCGGTCCGCCCCGGCGCCCAGGGCGGCGGCCTGGGCAAGGTGATCATCGCCGAGGCGGAGCGCACGGCCCGGGAGAGCTGGGGCGTGGCCGAGATGCACATGACGGTGATCTCGGCGCGCGAGGACCTGATCGCCTGGTACGAGCGGCGCGGCTACCGGCGTACGGGGCAGCTCACGCCGTTCCCGTACGGCGACGAGCGTTTCGGCATCCCGCAACGCGACGACCTGGCCTTCGAGCTCCTGGTCAAGAACATCGAGGACCGCTAGGGCCTCTCGTTCGGATCATGCCGGGCTCGCGGCCTGATCCAAACGCAAGACCCTGGGCGCACACCACGGGGGCTCAGGCGGTGAAGCGGCCCGTGCGGCGGATCTCGGGGAAGTCGGTGGTCGCGCCGTCCAGGTTCAGCGCCCGGGCCAAACGCAGGTGGTCCTGGGTGTTCACCACCCAGCCGATCACCGTGACGCTCTTCGCGTGCGCCTGCTCCACGACCTCCAGCGTGAGCCGGCGGATGTTCAGTGCCAGCGTCGCCGCGCCCGCCGCCTCGGCCCGCTCCACGATGTCCCCGCCCCAGCGGCTGGCGACGAGGACCGTCCGTACCCCCGGCACCAGCCGGGCGATCTCGGTGACGGCCTCGTCGTGGAACGAGGAGACCTCCACCCGCCCCACCAGATCCCGCGCCAGGATCACCTCCGCCAGCGCCCGGGCCGCCGCCACGTCCTTGATCTCGGCCTGGAGCGGCGCCTTCACCGCGTCCAGGACCTCTTCGAAGACCGGGATCCGCTCACCCTTCCCCGCGTCGAGCTCACGCAGCTCCGCCAGGGTCTTTCCGGCGATCGGCCCGGTGCCGTCGGTCGTACGGTCCACGGCGGCGTCGTGCATCACGGCGAGCGCGCCGTCCTTGCTGAGGTGGAGATCCAGCTCGATGGCGTCCATCCCCGCCTCCTCCGCGCGGACGAACGAGCGCAGGGTGTTCTCGGGCTCGACGCCCATCACTCCACGATGACCCAGGGTGCGAAAGGACAAGGCGACCTCGTTCCCGTCGGCGGCTGCCCGCCAACTGCTCCTGCCCGTACGGAGATACGGACGGGGATACGGCATCACGGCACCGGTGAGGGTAACGGCCGGGGCCGCGGATGTCTGCCGCCGTGCGGGCCCGCTGGGCCGGACGGAGCAAGGACTGACGTAACTGTGCGCCTTCCCGGCGTATGACAGGAAAAACAGCGGTGACCATAGGGGGTCGGCAGGATAATTTTCAGGGCTTCACTTGTGTGAAGTAACCCTGCGCGGCTACGGTGGCTCCACGCGAGGTTCTCCCGTGGAGGAAGTGTTATGACGGAAATTCTTGTGCACGATGTCGCCGACGGCGCGATAGCTACTGCCCCGCGGGTGGTCGAGCACCCGGCGTGGCCCGCGCTCAGGGATGCCGTCGAGGAGATGCGCCCCTGGCAGTCCAAGGACGGCTCCATCGACTTCGAGGCCGAGGGCGCCCCGTCCCCGGCGACCGTCGAGCGCGTCGTCGAGCGCGTGATCGGCGCGGTGGAGGAGCTCTCCCCGCTGCTGCCGCACGACGCCGCCTACCACCGTGCGCTCGTCACCGACCTGCGCCGCTGGGCCGCCGACGGCTTCCGTGTCCCCGACTTCCTGGACTCGCTGCTCGCCTTCCAGCCCGCGCGCAACCGCGTCGACGGCCTCCAGCACCTGGTCGTCTTCGCGATGTACACGCAGAACGGCAACCCGGACCGCAACCTGGAAGCCGTCGTGCTGAAGATGGTCTGGCCCGAGTGGCTCGCCGACCTCGAGGCCACCCGCTACGACAACCCGCTCTTCTGCGGGATCACCTTCGAGGACTTCACCGCCGGTTACGACACCAACTCCGCGGTGCTCTTCCCGGAGACCATCGCCGTGCGCGAGGCCCCCGAGCGCTTCACCTGGGGCGGCATCTTCTGCGACCGCGAGGCCGCCCGCTTCCGCCGCGTCACCGAGGCCTCCGTCGAACTGCTCGGCCTGGAGCTGCCCGAGGACATCCGCGAGATGATCGGCGACCAGAGCCGCTGCGAGCAGGCCTTCGTCCTGTGGGACATGGTCCACGACCGCACCCACAGCCACGGCGACCTGCCCTTCGACCCGTTCATGATCAAGCAGCGCCAGCCGTTCTGGATGTACGGCCTGGAGGAGCTGCGCTGCGACCTCACCGCCTTCAAGGAGGCCGTGAAGCTGGAGGCCGAGGGCAACCCGCACGGCCGTGACGTCCAGTACGCGGTCCTCTTCGACCGGATGTTCCGCTTCCCCGTCACCGGCGAGCGCGTCCGCAACTACGACGGCCTCGGCGGCCAGCTGCTCTTCGCCTACCTCCACAAGCACGACGTCGTCCGCTGGACCGACAACACGCTGAAGATCGACTGGGAGCTTGCCCCGCAGGTCACCAACCAGCTCTGCGCCGAGATCGAGACCCTCTACCGCGACGGCATCGACCGCCCCAAGCTGGTCCACTGGTTCGCCGCGTACGACCTCGTCTCCGAGTACCTCGCCCCGCACCCCGGATCCACCTGGGCCAAGGGCCCCGACGCCCTGGACCTCACACAACCCCCTCGCAAGCTCGTCGACGACGTGCTTCCGGACGAGTTTCCCCTGAGCATGTTCTATGAGGCGCTCGCCAAGAAGCTGAAGCACGTGATTGCCTCCACCAAGGGAATTACCGCCGCGAGCGCCGATCAGGCAGCCGCGTGAACGCATCTCCCGAGGAGGCGGTGGCCATGAACGGAATCGGTAGGGGTGAGGGGACGGGTGTGCTCGAAGGTGCTGTGATCGCGGTCGCCGGAGCGGCGGGGCCCGCGGGCCGCGCGACGCTGCTGCGCCTCGCGGAGGCCGGCGCGACCGTCGTCGGCTGCGACGCCAACCCGGAGCGGCTCGCCGAGGCGGTGGACGCCGCCCGCTACGCCCACGGCGGAGCGACCGTCACCGGGGAGACCGTCGACCTGTTCGACCTCGACGCCGCCAGGGACTGGGCCAAGCGGACCGAGGCCGAGTTCGGCCGGATCGACGGCCTGGTCCACCTCGTCGGCGGCTGGCGTGGCAGCCCCAGCTTCCAGGAGACCAGCCTCGCCGACTGGGATGCCCTGGAGAAGTTGCTGATCCGCACCGTCCAGTCCACCTCGCTCGCCTTCCAGGAACCTCTCCAGCGCAGCGACAAGGGCCGCTACCTGCTGATCAGCGCCGCCGGCGCCGGCAAGCCCACCGCGGGCAACGCCGCATACTCCGCCTCCAAGGCCGCGGCCGAGGCCTGGACCCTCGCGCTCGGGGACGCCTTCCGCAAGGCGGGGGGCGAGGACGGGCCCGCGGCAGCGGCTGCGATCCTGGTGGTCAAGGCACTGGTGAACGACGCGATGCGCGCCGAGCGCCCGAATGCGAAGTTCGCGGGCTTCACCGACGTCAAGGAGCTGGCCGAGGCCATCGCCGGCGTCTGGGACGAGCCCGCCCTCGAAGTGAACGGAAAGCGCCTGTGGCTGACCCCGCAAACGTGAGGACCGACGCCCGACGCCACCACGACCCGCAGGTGCGCGGGTTCGCCAGCGACAACTACGCCGGCGCGCACCCCGAGGTCCTCGCGGCCATCGCTCTCGCCAACGGCGGCCACCAGGTCGCCTACGGCGAGGACGACTACACCGGCCACCTCCAGCGCGTCATGCACAGCCACTTCGGCCCTACCGCGGAGGCCTTCCCGGTCTTCAACGGCACAGGAGCCAACGTGGTCGCCCTCCAGGCGCTCACCGACCGCTGGGGAGCGGTCATCTGCGCCGAGTCCGCCCACATCAACGTGGACGAAGGCGGGGCGCCCGAGCGGATGGGCGGCCTGAAGCTCCTCACCGTACCCACGCCGGACGGCAAGCTCACCCCCGAGCTCATCGACCGGCAGGCGTACGGCTGGGACGACGAGCACCGGGCCATGCCGCAGGTCGTCTCGATCACCCAGAACACCGAGCTGGGCACCGTCTACACCCCCGACGAGATCCGCGCCATCTGCGACCACGCCCACGAGCGCGGCATGAAGGTGCACCTCGACGGAGCCCGGATAGCCAACGCGGCCGCCTCCCTGGACGTGCCGATGCGGACGTTCACCAACACGGTCGGCGTCGACGTCCTGTCCTTCGGCGGCACGAAGAACGGCGCTCTGTTCGGCGAGGCCGTCGTCGTGCTGAACCCGGACGCGGTCCGGGCCATGAAGCACCTGCGCAAGCTCTCCATGCAGCTCGCCTCCAAGATGCGCTTCGTCTCCGTCCAGCTGGAGGCGCTGCTCGCCAAGGACCTGTGGCTGCGCAACGCCCGGCACGCCAACGCCATGGCCCAGCGGCTCGCCGAGGGCGTCCGGGCGATCGACGGCGTGGAGATCCTCTACCCGGTCCAGGCCAACGCCGTCTTCGCGCGGCTGCCGCACGCCGTCAGCGAGCGGCTGCAGAAGCGCTTCCGCTTCTATTTCTGGGACGAGACCGCCGGTGACGTCCGCTGGATGTGCGCGTTCGACACCCGGGAGGACGACGTCGACGCCTTCCTCCAGGCGCTGAAGGAAGAGATGGCGCGGTAGCACGCCCCCTTCACGCCGCATGAGTATGCGGCCGATCGGAAATCGATTGATCCCCGGTCGGCCGCTTCGTACGCTCCGGGGTCATGGAACTGATCCAGCAGAACCCGGACATCTCGGCCTATCTGGCAGCCGACGAGGTCATCGACCACGAGCATCCCGTCGTGAGGGAGACCGTGGCCGCCCTGACGCGCAAGGGCTACGACGTATACACATACGCCCGGGTGGCCTTCGAGTATGTACGCGACACCATCCCGCACTCCGCGGACTCGGGCGATCCCCGCGTCACCTGGCGCGCCTCCGACGTCCTCGCCACCCGCAACGGCATCTGCTACGCCAAGTCCATCGCGCTCACCGCGCTGCTCCGGGCCCGCGCCGTCCCGGCCGGGCTCTGCTACCAGCGGCTCACCGACGACGACGGGGCGAACCCGGTGGTCCACGGCCTGGTCGCGCTGCGGCTCCCGGGCCACGACCGCTGGGCCCGGGTGGACCCCCGGGGCAACAAGCCGGGCGTCAACGCGCAGTTCTCCCTCGGGACCGAGCGGCTGGCCTGGGCGGTACGCGAGGAGATCGGCGAGGTCGACCACCCGGCCCTCCACGCCACCCCGCCCACCGAGATCCTCCACGCCCTGCGGAACGCCCGGGACCGCGCCGAGCTCTGGCGGAACCTCCCCACCCGGCTCTGAGCCCCCCGGGCGGTGCGCGCCGGAGGGCTCAGGGGTGCTCGGAGGGAGTCGGGTCAGCCGAGCTCGCGCACCTGGGCGGGGGTCGGGGCCGTACCGCCGAGATGGGCCGGCACCCACCACGTGTCACTCGCGTCCTTCGGGCGCACCGGGTACGCCCGCTGGGCGGCCTCCAGCAGCTCCTGCACACGCTCCCGCAGCCGCCGGGTGATCGCACCCGCGTACTGGTCCGCGGGCGCCTCCAAGGGCTCGCCGACCCGGATGGTGATCGGGATGTGGCTGCGCTTGAAGTTGCGCGGCCGCCCCTTGGTCCAGATCCGCTGCGTGCCCCACAGCGCCATCGGGATCAGCGGGACCCCGGCCTCCTGGGCGAGACGCGCGGCACCCGACTTGAAGCTCTTCAGCGTGAACGACTGCGAGATGGTGGCCTCGGGGAAGACGCCGACGATCTCACCGGAACGCAGCGACTGCAGCGCGTGCGCATATGCGTCCTCGCCCTGGGTCCGGTCGACCGGGATGTGCTTCATCCCGCGCATCAGCGGGCCGGAGACCTTGTGCCGGAAGACCGATTCCTTCGCCATGAAGCGGACCAGCCGCTTCTGCGGCAGGGCGCCCAGGCCGGTGAAGATGAAGTCGAGGTAGCTGATGTGGTTGCTGACCAGCACCGCGCCACCGGTCTTCGGGATGTGCTCCGAACCCTGAGTGTCGATCTTCAGGTCGAGCGCCTTGAACAGGGTGCGAGCGGCGCCGATGACCGGTCGATAGACGAGTTCTGCCATCTGGAGAAGACCCTTCTTCAGCGCCTGGGGAGGTTCTCCCGGCGGAAGTTACGCAGCCGTAGGTTTTCGGCAATGTGGCGATGGTGCCCCATGCGCGGGCCCGTGGCCAGTCCCGGTGGGCCCGGGGCGCGAGATTCTCGTCACGTGCGCGCCGCCTCCAAGCTGCGGGAATGTCCTGCGGCCTACCGGTGCTGACTCCTTGCGAAGAGCTCTGATCAGGAGGCGACAGTGGACGGCGGAGCACCCGGGCAGCGGCTGGATGCGGCCCAACTCGGCGCGGAACTGGGGGAACGGGCGACACTCGTCCAGTTCTCCAGCGCCTTCTGCCAGCCGTGCCGGGCCACCCGCCGCACGCTCGCCGACGTGGCCGCCATGGTCGACGGGGTCGCGCACATCGAGATCGACGCCGAGGCGCATCTCACGCTCGTGCGGCAGCTCGACATCACGAAGACGCCCACCGTGCTCGTGCTCGACGGTGCGGGCGAGGTGGTCCGCCGTGCGTCGGGCCAGCCCCGCACCGCCGATGTCGTCGCGGCGCTGGGACGGGCCATATGACGCACCGTGACGCATCTCCCACATGGCGGAACGCCCTTGACTGCACCCACCACGCATCGTCAGTCTGACGCTATGCCGCCAGAACTCCTTCTCCACGACCGGGTCCACGTGGACCTCGTGCGTCACGCGAGTGCGCGCTGTCCGGGTGCCTGAGCAACCACGGCCCCGTACGCCTCTCCCGCGGAAGGACACCTCCATGACGGCCTCTCCCGAACTCGCCCCCTGCCTCACGGCGTCGCCCGAGCTCCTGCGCTCCGTGTTCCGCCGCCATGCCGCGGGCGTCGCGGTGATCACCGCCGCCGGGGAGTGGCCGGTCGGATTCACCGCCACCTCGCTCAACTCCGTCGCGGCCGAGCCCCCGCTGGTCTCCTTCGGCATCGGGACGTCCTCCTCCAGCTGGCCGGTGCTGGCCGAGGCGGAGCACGTCGGCGTCCACATACTCGGCGAGCACCAGCAGGAGCTGGCCGCCACCTTCGCCCGCAGCGGCGCCGACCGCTTCGGCCCGTCCACCGACTGGAGCGGCGGCCCCGAGGGTGTCCCGCTGCTCGCCGGCGTCTCCGCCTGGCTGGTCTGCCGGGTCGTGGCCCGTATCCCGGCGGGCGACCACCGCATCGTGATCGCCGAGGCCGTGGCCGGCGACCCGTCGGGGGCCGGCCGTCCGCTGGTCTACCACCAGGGGCGGTTCACGGCTCTGCGAGACTGAGGGCGGGCAGGCGGCGCGCAGGGACGTTTCCTCCGTTGGCAAGGTCACAGTGCGGAGCGCTTGCTCAGAGGTAAGAGACTGGGTGTACTGGCGAGTAATATCGGTCGGGAGCCCGGTCGGCCCGACCGGAAACGGCCCTGTAAGGCGCCTATGCTGCGTGGAACAAGGCAGCCCAGAAATGACGATGCAGTAGGAGAGCCGGCGTGAGCTTGA